>CBDFHZ010000003.1:1432500-3970611 GCA_965247855.1 Ferruginibacter sp. | reverse complement strand
CGCAGCCAAGGCCGCAGCAGCCGGCGCCGACACGCGCTATCTGGCCGGTGGCCAGAGCCTGATCCAGGCGATGCGCCTCAGGCTGTCGCAGTCGGAACGCCTCGTCGACCTCGGCGCGGTCGGCGATCTCAAGGGCATCCAGGTCGACGGCAACAACGTCGTCATCGGTGCCATGACCACGCACGCCGCGGTCGCCTCGAACGCGGACGTGAAGCGCCTGCTGCCGGCGCTGGCCGAGCTCGCCGAAGGCATCGGCGACCCGATGGTGCGTAACATGGGCACCATCGGCGGCTCGATCGCCAACGCCGACCCGGCCGCTTGCTATCCGAGCGCTGTGCTCGCCCTCGGCGCGACCATCCACACCGACCAGCGCACGATCAAGGGCGACGACTTCTTCACCGGCCTCTACGAAACCGCGCTGAAGCCAGGCGAACTCATCACCGCGGTGAGCTTTCCGGCCACGCAGAAGGCGGCCTACATCAAGTTCAAGCAGCAGGCCTCGCGCTTCGCGCTTGTCGGCGTGTTCGTGGCGCAGGCCGCGGGGGGCGTGAGGGTCGCCGTGACCGGTGCCAAGGGCCACGTGTTCCGTGCCACCGAGATCGAGACCGCGCTGGGCAAGAGCTTCACGCCCGAAGCGGCCAAGGGCGTGAAGATGCCGTCGACCGGCATCAATGCCGACCTGCACGGCTCGGCCGACTACCGCGCCGCGATGATCAGCGTGATCGCGTCGCGGGCGGTGGCCGTGGCGCAGGCGCGCTGAGGATCGGCTCCCCGGCAGGCGCGGCCACCCAGCTGGGGCGATTCCCCGGCGGCGCGGCGGGCGTGTCCAGCACGGCCAGTTGCCGCAGCGCGAGTCGCCATGCGGCCTCGGCCGTGCTCACTTGGTCGGGTGCCATGCCCGACAGCACCACCCCGGCGGCGTAATCGAAGCCGGGCGCATCGGCATGCGGCAGGCGCGAGATGCTGCGCAGGACGCGGCAGCCGCCGTCGTCGGCAAGGGTAGACGTGCGCGTCACACCCATCAGGCCACCGATCGGCTCGTTCTTCACGGTGGGGGCTTGCATGCTCGCGCAGTTGCGCACCGGTTCGAGCATCCACATCTCGGCTTCCTGCCGCCCGTCGACGGCAGCACGGCCACCTTCTATCGAAAAGTGCCCCCGCCAGTCGACCTTCGCGCCGGTCTGGCCGGGCAGTTGCCATTCACCCTGCCACTCGATCTCGTGAATCGCACTGGCGACGCCAAGAAACGCATTCGCGATGCAGACGCCTGCCGTGGCCGGCGGCGCCGCGTCGTCGGGTCGGGGCTGCAGGAGCGCGACGACGTCTGCATAGGCCGCCACGACCCTGTCATTGGAAACGTCGGCACCGAGATCGAGCCGGATGGAGTGGTTCGTTTCCGCAGCTCGCCAGACGGCCTCGCTGTAGCCGTTTTCGTAGCGGTAGAGACGCGCGCCGGTGTTCCCGATCGGCAAGTTCACGATCAACGGCAAGCGCTTGCGCCAGTCGATGAGTTCTCGCGTCCAGCGCGATTCCTGCTTGGATCCCGACGCGCGGGCCGCACTCGCCTTGCGCTCTTCGCCAACCGCCATCTCGATGAGGCCGCGCACGCGAGTCCTGTTGGCCTCGACAGTGGCAGCGGCTTCGTCGAAGGCCGGTTCGTCGCTCTGCTTGCTGTCTATACGGCCAGAAAACGTCGTTGTCTCGATCTTCAGCGCGCTTTGGCGACGGGAGCGGGCAGGGAAGTCGGCGCCGATCGGCGCCACCGTGCTGCCGACGCACAGAGCGCGCGCCGCGGCGTCGTTCGCTGCCGGACCGCGCCAGGCAAGGGGGCGCGCCAGTGGCCGATCGGCCCGGGCGCGAACGGCAGCCGCCATCTCGCTGTCGAGCCAGCCCTGTAGCCATGCGGGCGGCTTGCCGAGCGTGGTGTCGGACAGGCGGGACTCGTCGAGAAGAACGTCGGGCTGCACGCCCGTGCCCTGCAAGGCACTGCCGCCACTGCCGAAAAGTTCGCCGACGGGGAACAGAAAGCGTGCTCCCTTGAACGGCTCGAGCCCTCGGCGAACTTTTACGCCGCCAGCCGTGGGCTCGCCGACCACCAACGCGCCGCCATACCTTTGCAGCGTCTCGGCGAGCCATTCCGAACCGTTGCCCGTGCGTTGGTCGACAAGCACGACCAGCGGCCCGCGCCGGACCGGTTTGTCCGCTCGGCTGCTGTCTTCCGATTCCGGCGTCTGTTCCGTCTCGATGGCCGAGGCGGTGTACATCACCGGCATTCCCGCGGGCAAAAAGAGGGCAGCCGTGTCTACGATGGCAGCGGCCAAACCTCCCGAGTTGCCGCGCAGATCGATTACCGTTGTGCCCGGCCCTGCAACTTTGGCGAACTCGAGAAGACGCGGACGCAGTCTCGGCGCAATGCCGCGCGGATCACTCAGGGTGCCACCGTAGTCGCGGATCTGCACATACCAGCCGTCGCGCAGCGACGTGGCGTAGAACGGCTCCTGCCGAATCTCGCGTCTGACCAGCGTCATCCGCTGTTCCTCGGCACAGCCGGCACAGATGACGGTGATCTGCACCGGAGTTCCGGAAGCGCCGCGCATCAGGAGCACGCCGTCGTCGGAACTCGCGCCGTCCATGCGACTGTCGTCGACCGCGACGATGGTGCTGCCGCGGCCGAGGCCAGCGCCTTGCGCGGGCGATCCGGGGACGACGTCGGTGATCGTCAGGCCGACGAGAGCCGTCTTGACGACGACGCCGATCCCGGCCACACCGGCCGGCATGCCGCGCGGGGCGATTCGCTCGTACTGCCAGTCCGGCGACACGGAGCCGGCCGCCGCGCTCAGGCAGGCGTCGACCTTGCTGGCACTGTCGCCCTCGGTCTTGGCAGCAGCGGCCTGGCACAGTGCTTCGGCACGCTCCGTGTCGATCCTCGTGCCGTTCGTTCTTGCCGCATACGTTAAAGCTCGCAAGCCGGCGCGCATCTGGTCCTCTGCACGCTCTGCAGCAGTCGGTGTCGATGCGCCTTTCGGTTGCGCCTCCACCACTGTGGCAGCGAAGAGTGCAAGCGTGAAGAGTGCCGCCGCCGACTGGGGCTTCCAACGGTGGCCGCGGGCTTTTAGGCCCGGTGAAAAATGGTCGCTGTCACGCTTCATGTCGAGGCTTGCTTGAGGGAAGATCGATGGCACCGCATCAGTCTGCACGATGCGGAGCTGACAACCCCGAGGATATTCAAACCGTGACGGTTTCCGCCCCTTCACCCACCTCCGTCGATGACGTCGTCGCGCTGCTCGCAGCCGAGCGCTACGTCGCCGATCGGCGCCTCGCCACTTCCGTCTTCCTCGCGCTCACGCTGAAGCGACCCTTGTTCGTCGAGGGCGAGCCCGGCGTCGGCAAGACCGAGCTCGCCAAGGCGCTCGCGCAGGCCTTGGCCACCGTGCTGCTGCGCGTGCAGTGCTACGAAGGCCTCGACGTGGCGCAGACGGCCTACGAGTGGAACGTCGCGCGGCAGATGATGGAGATCCGCCTCGCCGAAGCGGCGCACGGGGTGAACGATGCGGGCGCCAAGGAGCGCCTCGTGCAAAGCCTCTACGGCCGCTCGATGCTGATCGAGCGCCCTTTGCTGCAGGCGCTCACGCAGGACCGTTCGCCGGTGCTGCTGATCGACGAGCTCGACCGCGCCGACGAGCCCTTCGACGCCTTCCTGCTCGAGGTGCTGGCCGAGAACCAGCTCACCATCCCCGAGCTCGGCACGGTGAAGGCGAAGCCCGATGCGCTGCCGATCGTCGTGATCACCAGCAACCGCACGCGCGAGATCCACGACGCGCTCAAGCGGCGCTGCCTCTATCACTGGGTCGACTACCCCGACGCCGCGCGCGAGATGGCGATCGTGCGCGAGCGCGCGCCCGGCGCGCCCGAGCGGCTGGCGGCGCAGGTGGTGCACTTCGTGCAGCGCATGCGCACGCTCGATCTGTTCAAGGCGCCCGGCATCGCCGAGACCATCGACTGGACCAACGCGCTGATGGCGCTGAACACCATCGACCTCTCGCCCGAGAACGTGCGCGACACGCTCGGCGTGCTGCTCAAGCACCGCGACGACATCGCCAAGATGCAGTCGGGCGACATCACCAAGCTGCTCGCCGAGCTGCAGTCGGGCGGGCTCGCGCAGCCCGCCTGAGCGCGGCCCGCGGGTGACGCCGATGCCGCTGCCGATGTTCGCGCGCAACGTCGTCCACTTCGCGCGCGTGCTGCGCAGCGCCGGCCTCGCCGTCGGCCCCGACCGCGTGCTCGCCGCGTTGCAGGCGATCGAATCGGTGGGCCTGGCGCGGCGCGACGACGTGCACGCCGCACTCAGCGCCGTGATGCTCGACCGGCACGAGCAGCAACCGCTCTTCGACGCCGCCTTCGCCGCCTTCTGGCGCGACCCCAAGCTGCTCGAGCAGATGATGGCGATGCTGCTGCCCAAGATCAGCGGCCGTGGCGACAAGGAGCGCGACAAGCGCCAGAACCGCCTTGCCGACGCGCTCGCCGCACCGCCGCGCGCAGAAGCGCCGCGCCCGCCACGAGAGGGTCGCGAAGACGAGATCGAGTTCGAGACCGCGTTCACCTACTCCGACCGCGAGCGCCTGCAGCAGGCCGACTTCGAATCGATGACGGCCGACGAGTTCGCGCTCGCCATGCGGCTGGCCGAAGAGGTGCCGCTGCCGTTCGCGCCGGTGGTGCGTCGGCGCCATGCGCCGAGCGCCGGCGGCCGCATCGACCTGCGCGCGACGATGCTCTCGATGGCGCGCCAACCGCACACGCTGGTGCCGCGCTTCGCCCGGCCACGCAGCGAGCTGCCGCGCATCGTCGTGCTGCTCGACATCTCGGGCTCGATGGACCGCTATGCGCGGCTGGTGCTGCACTACGTGCACGGCCTGACGCGCAGGCACCTCAACGTGCACACGCTGACCTTCGGCACGCGCCTGACCGACATCACGCGCGCGCTGCGCAACCGCGATCCCGACGAAGCGCTCGCGAGGGCCGATGCCGCGGTGCACGACTGGAAAGGCGGCACGCGCATCGCCTCGTGCCTCGACGAGTTCAACCACGTCTGGGCGCGGCGCCTGCTCGGTGCCAACGCCGCGCTGCTGCTCGTGACCGACGGCCTCGACCGCGACGAAGACGGCGATCTCTCGCGTGCCGCCAAGCAGCTGCGTTTGTTCGCGCACCAGATCGTCTGGCTCAACCCCTTGCTGCGGTTCGACAAGTTCGAGCCGCGTGCGGCCGGCGTGCAGGCGATCCTGCCGCACGTCGACCGCTTCCTGCCCGTCCACAATCTGGCGAGCCTGGCCGACCTGGCGCGCGCGCTGAAAGCCGCGCCGCGGCCACGCCAGAGCCAACGACATCACCAGCGAACCCAAGCGACCTCATCATGGAACTGACCGGCGAACGCCTCATCCCTGCCAGCGTGGAGGCCACCTGGGCCGCGCTGAACGACACCGAGACGCTGAAGGCCTGCATCGCCGGCTGCGAATCGCTCGAGCGCGTGGCCGAAGACGCGCTGGTGGCGGTGGTCGCGATGAAGATCGGCCCCGTCAGCGCGCGCTTCAAGGGCAACCTGAAGATGACCAACGTGCAGGCGCCCACGGCCTACACCATCAACTTCGACGGGCAGGGCGGCGTGGCCGGCTTCGGCAAGGGCTCGGCCGGCGTGGCGCTCACGCCCGAGGGTGCGGCCGCCACGAAGCTGGCGTACCACGCGCGCGCAACCGTCGGCGGCAAGATGGCGCAGATCGGCTCGCGCCTCATCGACGCGGCGGCTGCCAAGATCACCGAAGACTTCTTCAAGGCCTTCGAGGCGCAGCTGCAGGCCAAGATGCCCGCAGGCGCTGTGCCGGCCGCGGCCGCGGTGGTACCGGCGCGTGCGCCCGAGCCCGCGGGCACGCTCGGCTGGGTGCTCGCCGTGATGGTCGTGGTGGTCGCCGCTTTCTTCATCCTGCGCTGAAGCGCATCGCGTTCACGATCGCCACTCCGAAAAGGACTCGCTCATGTTCACGCCCGATCTCATGAAAGGCCAGCGCATCCTCGTGACCGGTGGCGGCACCGGCCTCGGCCGCGCGATGGCCGAGCGCTTCCTGGCGCTCGGCGCCGATGTGGCGATCTGCGGGCGCCGCAAGTCGGTGTGCGACGAGACGGCCGAAGCCTGGCGCGCGCAGTTTCCCGGCCGCCGCGTCGACACCTTCGGCGTCGACATCCGCATGGCGCAGGCGGTCGAGGAGATGGTGGAGTCGCTGTGGCAGTCGGGCGGGCTCACCGGTCTCGTCAACAACGCCGCCGGCAACTTCGTCTCGCCGACCGAAGCGCTCTCGCCGCGCGCCTTCGATGCCGTCGCGGGCATCGTTTTCCACGGGTCCTTCTACGTCACGCACTCCATCGGCAAGCGCTGGATCGGCGAGGCGCGCTCGGGCGCATGGAAGGCGGGTTCGCCGTTTCGAAGCGTGATGAGCATCATCGTCACCTGGGTCGACAACGGCTCGCCCTACGTCGTGCCTTCGGCGATGAGCAAGGCCGGCATCGAGGTGATGACGAAGTCGCTCGCGGTCGAGTGGGCACGCTTCGGCGTGCGGCTCAACGCCGTGGGCCCGGGCGAGATTCCCACCGAGGGCATGAGCAAGCGACTCAACCCCGGCGAAGAGCCGGGCGCTCGCAGCAAGGCGCACAACCCGATGGGCCGCGAAGGCCGGATGAGCGAGCTGCAGAACCTCGCCAGCTTCCTGATGGCGCCCGGCCAGTGCGACTGGCTCACCGGCCAGAGCATCATGATGGACGGCGCCAACGCGCTCGCCAACGGCGGCAACTTCTACGAGCTGCGCCAGTGGAGCGAGGCCGACTGGCTCGCGGCGAAGGAACGCATCCAGGCGCAGAACGAGAAAGACAAGACGCAGCGGTAAGGCCCACTGCGGCAGCGCTTCAGGCGTTGCTCGTGGCACGAACCTCTTCGATGGTGGTCAGGCCCGCCAGCACCTTGTCGATGCCGTCTTGCCGCAAGGTCCGCATGCCTTCCTTCATCGCCGCGGCTTGGAGCGCTTCGGCGCGGGCGCCGTTCTGGATCAGGCGGCGCACTTCGCGTGAGACGGTCATCAGCTCGTGCACGCCGGCACGGCCCTTGAAGCCGGTGTAGTCGCACTTCTCGCAGCCGCCGCTCTTGTGCAGCACCAGCCGGCCGTCGGCTCCGGCATGGCGTGAGGCCCAGCCGGCCAGCACTTCGTCGCGCGAGACCGGCGGCTCTTCGCCGTGCGTGAAGGCGTTCATGTAGTCGCCGATCAGCTCTTCGGTTTCTTCGCCCGTGGCCGCGCGCGGCGTGCGGCACGCCGGGCAGCATTTGCGCACCAGCCGCTGCGCCAGCACGGCGAGCAGCGAGTCGCCGAAGTTGAACGGGTCCATGCCCATGTCGAGCAGGCGCGTCACGGTCTCGGGCGCGCTGTTGGTGTGCAGCGTGGAGAGCACGAGGTGGCCTGTGAGCGAAGCCTCGACGGCCATGTGCGCTGTCTCGGCATCGCGGATCTCGCCGACCATGATCACGTCGGGATCGGCACGCATGAAGGCGCGCAGCGCCTTGGCGAAGTCCCAGCCGATCTTCGGGTTCACCTGCACCTGGCGCAGGCCCGGCTGGCTGATCTCGACCGGGTCTTCGGCCGTCCAGATCTTGCGTTCGGGCACGTTGATGTGGCTGAGCGCCGAATGCAGCGTGGTCGTCTTGCCCGAGCCCGTGGGGCCGACGCAGAGCACCATGCCGTAGGGCCGTTCGATCGCCTGCAGCAGTGCCTTCGTGTTGGCCTGCGAGAGGCCGAGCATGTCGATCGGGATCGGCTTGGCCGAAGCGAGCAGGCGCAGCACGACGTCTTCGAGGCCGCCGTGCGTGGGGATCGTCGCCACGCGCAGCTCGATCTTGTGCTGCGGCGAGAACTTGGCGAAGTTGATCTTGCCGTCCTGCGGCTTGCGCCGCTCCGAGATGTCGAGGTCGCACATGATCTTGACGCGTGCGATCAACGCGCTGCGGTAGCTCGGCGGCAGCTCGAGGTAGGTGCGCAAGACACCGTCCTTGCGAAAGCGCACCCGGATCTTTTCCTTGCCGGGATAGCTCTCGATGTGGATGTCGGACACGCCTTCCTTGTGCGCCTCGATCACCATGTTGTTGAGCAGGCGCACGAGCGAGTTGTCGCTCTGCTCGATCGGCCGGTCTTCCTCGGGCACGCCGGCACTGCGCTCGAGGCCTTCCTTCTCCAGCGCATCCACGAGCTGGTCGGTCGAAGCCGGCAGCACGGAGGTTTGGTACGGAATCGGCGCGCCGATGTCGCCGGGCCTGGCGCCACCGCGCGCGGAGCCGATCTTCTCGTAGGCGCCGTGGACCGTCATCTCGATCGAGCTGGCGCGGGCGAGCACGGGCACCACCTTCATGTCGGCGCTGAACTCGATCTCGTCGAGCGCCGCGCGACGCGAAGGGTCGTCGATCGCCACCATCAGGCGACCGTCGCGCACCAGCAGCGGCAGCACGCGCAGCCGCGCCGCCACGCCATAGACGAGCTTTCGCAGCGCTTCGGGCTCGATCGGGAACGCGTCGAGGTCGACCAGCGGGTAGCCCATCTTGCGCGCCAGCGCCGTCTGCAGGTCGTCTTGCGAGACGACGCCCATGCGCACCAGCACCTCGCCGAGCGGCACGTTGCGGTCGACCTGCTGCTGCGCCAGCGCGTCGTTCAGCTGCTCTTCGCTGACCATGCCAAGCGAGAGCAAAGCTTCGCCGATGCGCACCAGCGGCATGCGGTGCTGGCGCGCGATCGCTTCCACCAGTTGCTCGACGGAGACGATGCGCTGCGTGACCAGGATGTCGCCGAGCTTCTTCTTGCGCAGGCCTTGCTGGACGCCGATGGCCGCGTCGATCTGCGCCGGCGTGGCGCGCTGCTGGTCGACCAGCACCTCGCCGAGCTTTTGCCCGATCTCGAAGCCGGCGTAGGCGGCGCGCGGCACGAACGCGCGCAGCACGCTTCCGTCTTCGCCGCAAGGCGGAAACAGGAACAGGCCGACGGCGTTCTCGACGTGGCCGACGGTCGTGCCCACGAGCTCGCCGCCCCCTTCGAGACGCACCCGATAGCTCGAGCTTTGCGCCGGCCCGAGCAAGGCCGCGTGCGGCTCGGCCAGCGCGAGCGGCATGCGCTTGAGTGGCGTCAGCAGCGTGAGCGACTTGAAGTGGGCGAAGTGCAGCGAGACGGTGGTGCGTGCAGGCGGAATCTGCACATGCGCCACGCCGGTCTCGGGCACGAAGAAGGTGAGCCGCGCGAGCAAGGTCTTCTTGTCGCTGCCCGCGAAGATGCGGCAGGGCAGCGTCTCGGTCTGCTCGCTCGGCGCGGGGTAGCTCGCGTACGGCGGCGTCGGCCACAGGAACACGTCGCCGGCGGCCTTCTCCGCGGCAGCGCTGGGAGCCGCGCCGGGCGAACGGTCGGGCGCGCGCGGGGCGGCGCTCCAGGTGAAGGGGTTGGAAAGGTCGGTCATGGGTTTCCTCGGGCCGGCGGGCGAAGCACGGACGGCAAGCCAGCCACTCGGGCCGCAATCCATGATGGCCGGAGACAACAGCAGCGATGCGCGGATCAGGCCGGCGCTGGCGGCGTTCCTCGTCGCATCGGCGCGTTCGGGTATCGGTGGCACAGCAGCGACGCCCGGCAATGCAGGTCACGAACTTTGGCCGCCGCCGACTTGACTGCTATCGTTCTCGGGCATCGGCCATTTGAAGCCTTGCCAGAGTCAGGCAGTCCATCAAAGTGATGAAGACGGCATGACCAGCGGTTCGATAGCGTCGCCCTTTGTCACGAGGAGCCCGTTTTCATGCAAGCCGCGGTCCGGGTCGTTCGACGATTGGCAGCGATCGCCTTTGCGGACATTGCAGGGTGGACTGCGCTGATAGAAGCCGACGCCTTGGGAACCAGCAGCGCCTGGAAGCTCATTCAGCGCGACATGGTGCAGGCGCATCTGCACGAGTTCAACGGCCGACTCGTTCAAGTGGCCGGCGACGCCGTGCTGGTGGAATTCTCGAGCGCGGTCGACGCGGTGCTCTGGGCGGTCGATCTTCAGCGTCAGCTGGAAAACAGGCGTGCGGACCCGAACGCGAACTTCCAGATCAGGATGCGCATTGGCATCAGCATCGAGGATGTCATCGTCGAGGACGACACGCTCCTCGGTGACGGCGTCAACATCGCTTCGCGGGTTCACCAGTCTGCTTCGCCCGACGAGATCGTTGTCACTCAGCCGGTTCGCGATTTCGTGTGGAACAAGCTCCCGCTCGCGTTGCAGGATATCGGTGAGCAACGCTTCAAGAATGTCGGCCGGCCGATCCGGACGTTCCGCGTGCTTTCGGAGGTTGGCAACCGGCCCGTCAAGACCTCGGTCCAGATCGCCTGGGAAAACCGGGCGACCGTGGCGGTGCTTCCGTTTCGCAGCGAAGGTCATGAAGCGGCGCCGTACTTCGGCGACGGAATGACCGAAGAGATCATCGGCTCGCTCTCGCTCAATCGTTCGCTCTTCGTCATCGCGCGGAACTCCACGCTCAAGTACCGCAATCACGACGCGACCGCATCCGATATCGCCAGCGCCCTGGGGGTTCGCTACCTTCTGGAAGGCTCGGTTCGCCGGCACAAGCAGAGACTGCGCATCCATGCGGTCTTGCTGGATGCGGCCGCCAACCGGGAGATCTGGTCAGAGCGCTACGACGGCGTCGACGAAGACCTGTTCACCTTCCAGGACCAGATCGCGTCGAGCATTTCTGCCGCAATCGACCCGCGTGTTCGCGAAGCTGAAATCTCGAGGATTCGTGGCCGGCCGACCGACAGCTTCGACGCTTACGACTGCGTGCTGCGCGGGCTGTCGGTGCAATACAACCTGAATCGGCGCGATCTCGAGCTCGCGGGCGACATGTTCCGTCGGGCGATCGAGATCGATCCCTTCTATGGCCAGGCTCACGCGCATCTGGCCTGGTGGCACAACCTGCGCATCGGCGAAGGCCATAGCACCAACGTCGGCGAGGATCAGGCGCTCGCGGAGGAACTGGCGCGTCGCGCCGTCGAGCTCGACCCACGCGACGCCTGGTCGTTGTCGGTGTACGGGCACATCCAGTCATTTCTGAAGCGCCGCTTCGGCGTCGCCCTCGAGCTTTTCGCCACCGCGCTGCAGACCAATCCGAGCTGTGCCAGTGCCTGGGCGCTGAGCGGGCTGACCTTGGCCTACACGGGTCAGGGAGAAGAGGCGCTCAAGCGCGTTCAGAACGCACTGCGTCTCAGCCCGTTCGACCAGTTGAGCTTCTGGTTCTGCACGACCAACGGCATCGCATCGATCGTGGCGCAACGATTCGATGACGCAGTCAGCTGGCTCAACAAGGCGCAGCGCCTCAATCCGCGTTATCGCGCTTCGATGCGGATGCACATCGCCGCGCTCGCGCTCAACGGCAATCTGGAAGAAGCCCGGCAGCTGGCGGCCGAGTTCGTCGAAGACGAACCCGGGTTCACCGTTTCGGGATTCGGTGCGTGGTATCCGTTGCAGGCACCGCACCTGGAGCGTGTGCTGGACGGGTTGCGCCTGGCTGGAATCGAAAACTAGTCGCAGTTCCGCGGCAATCCAACTACATCGGGAGGTCTCTCATGGGTACGCAGGCGTCGTTTGGGCAGGGGCAGGGACAAGGGCAGGGGCAGGGACAGGGACAGGGACAGGGACAGGGACAGGGACAGGACAGGGACAGGGACAGGGACAGGGACAAGGGCAAGGGCAAGGGCAAGGGCAAGGGCAAGGGCAGGGGCAGGGGCAGGGGCAGGGGCAGGGGCAGGGTGGCTACCACGGATTCCCCGTCTTTCCTCCGTTCGGCGGGGGCACTGGCGGCGGCATGCCGACGGGCAACGGTTTTCTGAGCGGCTACGGCTGGGTTGCACGCAGCGCTTACGCGACCCCGGCTGACCTCGGCTTCAAGAACTGGACCCTCGACTTTTCACCCGATGGCACGGGCCTGCCGTTCCCGACCGAGTACCGGCGCAACCCGATTACCGCTCCCGGCCTTCGCTGGGAGACGATCGACTGGGACCCCGGCCTTCGCTACTGGGCTCTGCCGTTCGATCCCCAGCTCGGCGAGTGGCTGCAAGACCTCGACATGGCGTCGCCTTCGGTGCTGGCGGCCCGCGAGTTCGCCGGGGCGTCAGCCCTGTGGCAATTGCCCGAGGCCAAGCTCGTCGCGAGCGGCTGGCTCGCGGCCAAGGATCTGTCGTGGCGCTCTGACGGCACGGCCGCCGGCGATACCGCGGCGTGGACGTTCATCAACGGCGAGCTCGATGAACTGGCCGTTCTCATGGAAGACGGTCGCGAGCGCTACATGGCCGAAGCGCTCGATCGCTGCCGCTGCTGCTGAAAGGAAATACGGGCGCATCTTTGCTTTTAAGAATGCTCTCCACGTCAAATAATCTACTTTCAACGCCGGCTATCCTGTTCTCGCAAAGCAGGATCTCATCTTTAAAATGATCAACGATGATCACGTATTGATAAAGCCGGTAACGCATTACGGGTAAGGATTGCGTTGCTGCAGGCTTACTTTCTAAAGTAATATTTTCAAAGAACTGCACGGCGTCGTAGCTCATATAACCGAACAATCCCTGTGCGATCGTCGCTACCTTTTCATCAGGCTTTTCCGCGTCAAAGCTGCCCATGTAATCATCAAGAAAATCAGGAAGTTTAGTTTTGTTTTTAATGTTGAACGGCTCTGCCTGTTGACCCGGATATTTATATTCTCCGCGGTTAAGTTCCGTTACCTCCACGCCGCCGATCGCATTAACAGCAATCACAGAACGACTGTTCTCGCCGGCGTGAGAGTCGGTACTTTCCAATAAGATCGTATCCCGAAACCTGTCACGCATGCGCAGGTAAATGCCCACGGGCGTATAGAGGTCCGCGGAAATTCTTTTACAGGTTGTTGTTATGTTTATGTTGCTCATTGCTGAAAATTAAAAAGCCCCGGCGTGTGCCGGGGCCTTCAATAATGTATATACAAAGGTTATGACACAATCGTTTGCTGACTGTACCACCACCATGCTTTGTTATTGATTAAATTGATCATTGAAGAACAAAGATTGGGAGAATGATTCAATAAACAATCATATTTTTTTTGAAACAGCAGATAAATGATAAAGATGTGACAAGTTAAACCTGATGTTTTATCGGAAAACTTCAGTTTATTTTTTGCAAATATTATGAGCCTTTTAACCATATAAATCCTTTATTCATCGCATCTTTGGCGAAATATTCAAATACGTGAAAAGAATTTTAGCGGCTGTTTTACTGCTCTCTTCGTTTGCTGCAAAAGCGCAGAAAGTGGAAAGTATTCATGTGAATTTATATACCGACAGTCTGAAGAAAGGCACTTACAATTATATTAATGTAGATGGCTTGATGAGTTCAGGGAGATATCAGCCCCTGGACAGCACTAACATCGCTTTCAGTTGCGGGCAGGCTAAATTTTTCGGAAATTCACTTTTCATTCCTGCTGATTTTAATGAGGAGAAAGTAAATATCCGCGTGGCTTTAAAGGGTGATGACAGTAAATACAAAGAGTTTGTGATGTATATCAAAAAGTCGATCGATCCGCCGCTGCGGAGTGAGAGCGAGGTGTTGAATGATATGAAGGGAAAAAGAAAGAAAGGTAGTTAAAGGAAAGAAGTCTGACAAGGATTGAGCTAAAAGTATCAACAAGAAAAAAAGCGAAAAAGGCCTTACTAAAAAAAGCCGGCAAAATTAAATTGCCGGCTTTTTTGTCTTCTTTTCTTATTGAGCTTCTAGCCCCTTAACCATTATGCAAATTTCTTCGCGTCTTCTAAAAACTTAGCAAGACCGATATCAGTAAGCGGGTGTTTCAACAAACCGAGGATTGAATCCAGCGGACATGTACAAACGTCTGCTCCTGCTTCCGCGCACTTGATGATATGGAGTGCGTTACGGATTGATGCTGCAAGGATCTCTGTTTTATAGCCTTGGATATCAAACAATCTGCGGATCTGGTAGATCAGTTCCATACCATCCCAACCGCTGTCGTCAATTCTTCCGAGGAATGGTGAAACGTATGATGCGCCTGCTTTTGCAGCAAGCAATGCCTGACCTGCAGAGAAGATCAATGTACAGTTTGTACGGATCCCGTTATCAGAGAACCATTTGATCGCTTTGATACCGTCTTTGATCATCGGTACTTTTACCACAATATTTTTATGAAGCGCAGCGAGCTTTTTCCCTTCTGCGATGATACCGTCAAAATCGGTTGATATCACTTCCGCACTGATATCGCCATCAACAATGTTACAAATGTCTACATAGTGTTTTAAAACAGCTTCGTTTCCTTTTATCCCTTCTTTAGCCATCAAAGACGGATTGGTTGTTACACCGTCAAGAATGCCAAGGTCATTAGCTTCTTTAATCTGATCCAAATTAGCTGTATCAATGAAAAACTTCATGAGAATATATTTTAATAATGATGATGAATTAAGAGACGCAAAGATAGAATAACGCAGGGCTAAAATCTAACAGAAAGGAGATGAGAAAAGACTTTTTGAGTTAAATCTGTGTAATCTGTGGGTAACTAAAGGGCACAAAAAAAGGCAAGTTACTTACATCGCACCGCTCAACCATCTACCCTTGCTACCTTCCGGTCCTGGGGGAGTTCAACGGGAGCTGGCCGTATAAGACTTGCCGGCTGCAAAGGTAAGGGAAAACTGTCGGATCTGATTGGGATCAATGAATTAATTATTCTGAAACTGAACAAGATTCGGTGAAGTGGGAGTCTCCTGAATCTCTATACTCATTCTACCTTCAGATATACCTTCCTGGTTGATCAGAAATTCTTTAAGGAGCTCTGCCCTTCTTTCAGCAATTTTCACGCGCTGATGTTCACTCATAAATGAAACAATCAAGACGTTGGCATAAGGATTTGCTTTTAATTTATTCGCTACTATGTGCAGCATTGCCTTGTGATCTAACGAGAGCCTTGCAATTCCTGCCTTAAATTTAAAGTAAGGTAAATCCGGCTCATCGAATTTGAAAGGAGGCGGAGCTATTCCCATTGAATATACGAGTGCGTTTGAATCTCTCTCTCCCATGCTCACATTGAATTCCGTATTTCCCATAGCAGGATGAAAAGTACGCACGGTGGCTACATAATTAGGTCGGGTGAAATAAATATTATACGCTTTATCAATATCTGACAGTTGAAAACTATAAGTACCGTTTGCGTCAGTCGTTGTTACATTAAGATCAGCAAATTTTACCACAGCATTTTGGAGCGGATTATTATGAAAATCTGTCACAATGCCTTTGATCGTTACAGGATCCGATGCTGAAGGCGAAACTGAAGTTTTTGCTGACGGACTTTTTACTACGGCGTAGTTGCTTGTGCCCTGTGCATATGCAGGTGAACTCCGGAATGTAAGTATTGCAATGATCGATGCTGCAAGTTTCGCAAACGGTTCGAAAAATGATCCTTTGACGGTGATCAGTTCAATATCTCTGTTGAGTTGGGAATTATGAAAACGACCGCAGGCACCCGAAGGGTTGGCTTCAAAGAAACGAAACAATTCCGCATCGGTAAATTGCGAAAAATCATAAATAACATATTCGCATTTACCGCAATATTTTCCCTTGCCGGCATCGGGCATTTCTTCAAATGACTGCCTGCAGGGCTCGGGAATCGTGAGGTGAAGGGGTTTCGTTTTCATCAGGTTAAATATACAAAATTTACCAGCGCATCAATTCGTTTTGCCTGAATGTATACTCCGGCGTATAGATCATTTCCTTTTCATTTACTTCATACCAGGGTGATCTTTCATCATAATTATTGATCAACAAATGAATATCCTGTGCCGGCATATAACTTTGAGCGATAAGATAGATCTTCTTGCCGATGCTGTTTTCGGCAACGTCCATTACAATAACTGCATGACCGGGGAAGCCGCCTCTGATAAAAACATCGCCGGGCATAATTTCCGGAAGTGTTATGTGTTTTAATTGTTTGGCTAATGATGCACTGCCGCACATCGCAAAAACCTTATCCATAAATTTCGTAAAGTGATCACGGGTAAAGGGTTCTGAGAATTTATAAACGTGGCCTTCATTATCAGTAAACGAGATCTCATTCGATCTCTTTTCTGCAAAGAGATATTCCGCACGAAGGCGCATCACGGCATCGGCGCATTGTTGCAGGTTTTCTTTGCCTAAAGAAATATCCAGCACGGCAAATTGAACCCGCTGGTTTCTTTTTAGTGAACCGTCGTAAAGAAATACTGTTTTATCTTTTTTGAGAGAAACATTTCGCAGCCATGCACCGAATGATCTTTCAGTATTGGTTACTCTTGTAAAGCCTGCAGGAACAGGAATCGCAGCAATATTCGGATAAGGGTTTTCTTCGCTGACGGGTTGCTTTACCGGCGATGTTTCTACAGATTTATTATCGTTTAAAGTCGGGGCATCCTTACACGAAAAGGAAACCATCAGAAAAGGAATGAGCAGGGTTTTACGGTTCATGCTATTAAATTAGTTTTACTGATTACGTATGCATGATTTTTTGTCGGAAGATTTTGTTAAAGAAATTAATCCACAGCAATAAAAAGTTTGAAGATCAGGGTAAAAGATCTCTGATCCAATCCCATACAGATGGCATTCCATATGCAGGATTGCCCGCGTAACTATTTTGCACGGTCAATGAAGTGAGCATAACACCACCTACACGGCACGATAGCGGCTGAGTCAATACCTTATTTTGCGCAGGAGCATTTGCTATATTAATGATGATGTCTGACTGATCATTTATCCGGGCCGGTCCAAGGTTGATCGTTGCACTTTTTGTGTAACAGGTTGCTGTTAAAGTAGCTCCCGGTTGTAATTTATCAGCGGCAACAAAAGAAAATCTTCCGTTCGAATCTGTGTAAATAATTTGTGTAAGACCTTTTTGTTTAAGCATCAGCATCGCAAATGGTACCGATCTGCTGTTGTCATCCAAAACGATTCCTTTCAAAACGGGATTATCAGGAAAATATTTAAGCTTCTCAGTTTTTATGAACGATCGGTGCAACACAATCGGCGCTTTCCTTTGAGCAGTAGCAAGCGAGGGTTTTATTGCCAACAAGGCTATTATCATCGCAGCTGCAGCACTGATGCTGTTGAATGTATTCTTTTTGACGTATACAGGAGCAATCGCTCTTTCCAATTGATCATCAGCAACTTTGCCGCAGACATCACCTGTGTTGTTTTTAAAGAAAGATAATAATTGCGAATCGGTCATCGCTGTAAAATCAATCACCGTTTTTTGGCAGCTGCCGCAGAATCTCCCCTTGGCATCAGGTTCCATGTCTTCAAAACGTTGGGTACACGGTTGGGGAATACTGATCAGGATGGAACCTTTTTTCATCTGCAGACTGTTTTATGTACAGATGCAGGTTTTTGAAGGATTACATAAAGAGTGAACCACAGCGTTAAAGAATGAGTTTATTCATAGCGTTTCACAGAGAATTTCTTTTACTCCTTGCTACAACGATATGTTACGCTGCGCTAAAAAATCACTCATCTGTTATATCCTCCAACGCCATCATCAACTCATTATAGCTATGATTATCATTAGCTTTTTTAGCCTCTTCCATCCCTTTTTTGTAGGTTATGATCGCAAATTCATAATCCATCGCCCTTTCAAGCAACTTGGCAAGATGATAATACGAACCCACATAGGTCGGATCACGTTGCAAAATCTGCTCAAACAGGAGCCTGGCATCGTTATCATCGCCCTGCTTTATATACTCCAACGCCAACGCGTGTTGCAGGAAACTATCATTTGGCGTAGCTGTTAAAAACTCCTTTAATTTATCGATCCTTTCCATGCAATATTTTTTTGAAGGCCTTTATAGTTTTACATTTGCATCCCATATATTTGCACTTTAGTTGCATAAACAACTTTTATTAAACAAACAATATGAAAATACTGGTTTGCGTAAGTAAAACGCCTGATACGACGGCAAAAATAGCCTTCACAGATAACAATACGAAATTCGCCGGTGACGGTGTGCAGTGGATCATCAATCCATACGATGAGTGGTATGCTTTGGTACGTGCGATTGAGCTTAAAGAAGCAGATGCGTCAACCGTATTGCATTTGGTAAATGTGGGCGGTGCAGACAGTGACCCGATCATCCGTAAAGCCCTTGCGCTTGGCGGTGACGAAGCAATTCGCGTAAATACTGATAACAGCGACAGCTTTTATATCGCTTCGCAAATAGCCGCAGTTGCAAAAGACGGTGGCTATGATTTGGTATTTACCGGTAAAGAAACCATTGATTATAATGGTTCTTCTATAGGCGGAATGGTTGCCGAATTGCTCGATCTTCCTTACATTTCTCACGCGGTAAAATTTGATCTCGCCGGTAGCGAAGCTACTATCGTAAGAGAAATTGACGGCGGTGAAGAAACAGATAAAGTTACGTTGCCGGCGGTAGTAAGCTGCCAAAAAGGAATGGCGGAACAACGCATTCCGAATATGAAGGGAATTATGGGAGCGAGAACTAAACCTTTGAAAGTAGTTGAAGCAGTTGCTGCGGAATCATACACCAGCATTGCATCTTTTGATCTACCGCCAGCTAAGGCCGGTGTAAAATTAGTTTCGCCTGAAAATCCTGAAGAGTTGGTAAGACTCCTTCATGAGGAAGCAAAAGTTATCTAATCCTATTTATCATTTTTTAGTTTATCACCATGGTACTTGTATTCATCGACCAATCGAACGGACAAATAAAGAAATCATCATTTGAGGCTGCAAATTATGCAACAGCAGTTGCTCAGCAAACGGGAACCACCGCAGAAGCTATTCTTCTTGGAACATCTGAAGATGCAGCGTCTTTAGGCAAATACGGTATCACAAAAGTTCATACCGTAGCCGATGCTTCCCTGAACAATTTTGATGCGCAGGTATACACAAAGATCATTGCACAGGCTGCTGAAAATGCAGACGTGATCGTATTCTCCAATAACACAACCGGTAAAGCGATCGCTCCGCGTTTAAGCGTAAAACTTAAAGCAGGATTGGTTTCCGGCGCTGTTGCATTGCCTGATACCTCTAACGGATTCATTGTAAAGAAAACAGTATTCAGCGGTAAAGCATTTGCAAATATTGCTGTTACTACTGCAAAAAAGATCATTGCTTTAAATCCAAATTCATTCAGCATAAAAGCGGGTGAAGGAACGGCTGAAATACTGCCGATGAGCGCTACACCGGACGCTGCAAAAGTGCAGGTAGTAAGCACCGACATTGTGAAAGGTGAAGTGCCGTTGAGCGAAGCTGAAATAGTAGTAAGCGGCGGTCGTGGTTTGAAAGGTCCTGAAAATTGGGGAATGATCACAGAACTTGCACAATTGCTTGGCGCAGCTACAGCATGCAGCCGCCCGGTAGCAGACATTCACTGGCGCCCGCATCATGAGCACGTTGGTCAGACCGGACTTGCGATTGCACCAAATTTATATATCGCTGTGGGAATTTCCGGAGCAATACAGCATCTTGCCGGTGTAAACCGCAGCAAGACGATCGTGGTTATCAATAAAGATCCTGAAGCACCTTTCTTTAAAGCAGCAGACTACGGTATCGTAGGTGATGCGTTTGAAGTAATGCCAAAGATCATTGAGGCGGTGAAAAAGCTGAAGGCTTAATTTGGCATAAAAAGTATTTAAAGTATATAAAGGGCGTTCAATTTTGACGTTCTTTATATACTTTTTCACTTTATACACTTTGCCCTCTACATACTTTCCCACATTATTTACTTTTTATACTTTTTCCTTACAAAAAAGGCTTCATTTATTATATTTGCTCCTTACAAAATTTCATGAAGAAAATAGAATTAGAGATCGTCGCTTTATCACACAGCATCACGCAAACGCAGTCTTATGCGGTGGTGTTGGGAGAAATAAACGGACTCAGAAGATTACCCATTGTTATCGGTGGGTTTGAAGCACAGGCAATCGCCGTGGCCCTTGAACGAATGAGTCCGAGCAGGCCCCTCACCCACGACCTCATGAAGAATTTCATGATGGCTTTCAATGTTGATCTGCACGAGATCGTGATCAATGATCTTCAGGAGGGAATCTTCTATTCAAAATTGGTTTGCAGCTCGGAAAATGATACTGTGGAGATTGATTCCCGTACTTCCGATGCACTTGCATTAGCAGTTAGATTCGGTTGCCCTATTTACACTTATGATAATATCCTTGATCAGGCCGGTGTTTTAATGGACGAAGAGTTGAAACCTATACAGGAATCAGCTGCCGAGGGAATTGCCGGCAGTACAACAACCGCAGGCGACAGCAGTCTTAGAAATATGAGTCTTGAAGATCTGAATACTTTGCTTGCAGAAGTGCTGGAAAATGAAGATTATATAAGGGCAATTTCGATCAGGGATGAGATAAAAAGCAGGGGGAAAAATTAAACCGAAGGATAATTCTTAATTTATTCAAGCTGAATATCCGGTAACTGTTGAGCGTTCCCTCAAGCCGAAAGAATTGCCCGTTACCCACTATGAAATTTTCCATTTCAAATTTAATTAATGGTTAGTTTTCCAAATGCCAAAATAAACCTCGGGCTTAATATCACCGGCAAGCGCGCCGACGGTTATCATGATCTTGAAACCGTTTTCTACCCCGTAAACATAAAAGACGCCGTTGAAGTAATTGAACAGCAAAATAATTCCTCCGAAATCAGCTTTACATCTTCCGGAAATACAATTGCAGGAAACGAATCAGATAATCTTTGCGTAAAAGCATTTTATCTGTTAAAAAAAGATTTCCCGCAAATTCCTTCTGTAAAAATTCACCTGCAAAAACATATTCCTTCAGGAGCCGGGCTGGGCGGCGGTTCTGCAGATGCTTCAGCAGTATTGATATTGCTCAACAGAAAATTTGATCTGGGTATCTCTGATGAAAAATTAAAAGATTATGCGCTCTCAACGGGAAGTGATTGTCCCTTTTTTATTATCAACAAACCATGTTTCGCAACAGGAAGAGGTGAGATCTTAAATGAGATTGCTGTTGACCTTTCTGCTTATAAAATTATGATCGTACATCCCGGCATTCACGTGAGTACAGCCGCAGCATTTGCAGGTCTGGATGCAAATAACTTTTCTTCCATAGGCGAATTACGACAGCATATTCAAGCGAACATCATTAATTGGAAAGGGCTGATAAAAAATGATTTTGAAGATGCTGTTTTTAAACTGCATCCGCAATTAGCCGATATAAAAGAGCAATTGTATGAAGCGGGTGCTATTTATAGCGCTATGAGCGGCAGCGGCAGCAGTGTTTACGGCATATTTTCACCGGAACAAGTCGTGAATATTAAATTTCCTGCGCATTGGTTTTGCCAAACGGTTTAAAAGTCTACCTTTGGCGCATCAACGCAATGGCTACCATAACTCATTTTCTCAGCAGCAATCTTGATCTGCTCAACCATCGAGGATAAATTATTCTCAACCTGCTTTCAGCGGGTTTACCTCTTCGTCTTTATCTCACAATCGTCCATCATTATTATTTAAACTTATTCTCATGAATACTGTTATTCATGCATCAGCGGGAACACAACATTTTATTGACCTGGAAGAGAAATACGGCGCACACAATTATCATCCGCTGCCGGTGGTGCTCAGTAAAGGAAAGGGCGTTCATGTTTGGGATGTGGACGGCAAACAATATTTTGATTTCTTAAGCGGATATTCTGCTGTAAATCAGGGTCATTGCCATCCAAAGATCGTGAGTGCACTTACGGAACAGGCGCAGACACTCACGCTTACGTCGAGAGCATTTTACAATAACCTGTTGGGCGAATATGAAAAATACATCACGGAATATTTTGGCTATGATAAAGTATTACCGATAAACACGGGAGTAGAAGCTGTGGAAACGGCAATGAAACTTAGCCGAAAATGGGCCTATGAGGTAAAAGGTATTCCTTCAGATTGCGCAAAGATCATTGTATGCAAAGAGAACTTTCACGGCCGCACATTGGGTGTGATCTCTTACAGTTCAGATCCGACAGCAACAAAAAATTTCGGTCCTTTTCTTCCCGGGTTTGAACAGATCGCATACAATGATATTCCTGCTTTGGAAAAAGCATTACAGGATAAAAATGCAGCTGCATTTTTGTTTGAACCGATCCAGGGCGAAGCCGGCGTGATGGTTCCTGATGATGGTTATTATGCCGCTGTAAGAAAATTATGCACGGAATATAATGTGTTGATGATCGCAGATGAAATTCAAACGGGATTGTGCAGAACGGGAACTGTATTGGCTTGCGATGCGGAAAATGTTCGTCCGGATATGATCATCCTCGGAAAAGCACTGAGCGGCGGAACGATCCCGGTGAGTGCGGTGTTATGTGATGACGTGATTATGATGACGATAAAACCCGGGGAGCACGGCAGTACATACGGCGGAAATCCCCTTGCCTGCAAGGTTGCGATGGCTGCGCTGGATGTGTTGAAAGACGAGAACATGGCGGAGAATGCAGAAAAAACGGGTCAGCTTTTTCGTGATGAATTGAAAAAACTGAACTCATCAGTCATCAAAATAATCAGGGGAAGAGGTTTATTAAATGCGATCGTAATTGAACACAGCAATAAAGATGCGGCCTGGGATCTTTGTATGGAAATGAAAGAGAATGGGTTGTTGGCAAAACCAACACACGGCGATAAGATCAGGTTTGCGCCGCCGCTCGTAATCACAGAAGCGCAAATTCATGAAGCTGTAGAAATTATCCGGAAAAGTCTGGTTATTTTAGAGCAGTAAAATTAATCGTACCATGAAAAAATTAGTTGTTCTGCCGTTCCTGATCGGAAGTCTGTGCGCTTTTGCTCAAAAAAACAAAGTAGATACGCTTACCGGCGACGCTGCAAAAGAAGTTTTGAAGGGAATGAAATTTGACAGTAGTTTTTTGAAAAATGCAGGAGACGCGGCTTGCAAGTGCATAACCAAGATCAAAATAAAAAACAAATCGGCAGAAGAAATATCAGCAGGTATTTCTAAATGCATCAGTAACGAAGCTTCTTCCTATTCCATGTCACTGCAGATGATGGAAGCTTTAAAAGGCGATAAAAAAGAAAACACGATTTATTTAGGAGAAAAAGGAGAAAAAGATAAGTATTATTTTCAGATAGAAAATTGGCTGAGAGATAACTGCGGGGCGATGAACTATATCATCGCAGCGGATAACAAAGAATCTGAAAATTCCATATCGTCTAATAAAGAGGCTTTAAAATATTACAAAAAGGGGCAAATCGCTATGCAAAATGATGCCTATGCGGATGCTGAAACGTATTTCCAAAAAGCAGTTGCTGAGGATGATCAATTCGTATTTGCCTGGGATAATCTTGGCCTTATGCTGCGCAAGCAAGAGAGATATCCCGAGGCTGCAGCGGCTTACAAAAAATCAATTGCGATAGACCCGAAGAATATTACCGCCCTGCAAAACCTTGCAGTTGTTTATGGTCTTCAGAAAAACAGCGATAAAGCGCTTGAATGTTACATGAATATAATTAAGCTGTATCCGGAAAACCCGGAAGGATATTACGGCGCAGGCCTAATCTATATTGATCCGAAAAATGATCTTGAAAACGGGCTTGATTATATGTGTAAAGCCTATAATTTATATATCAAGATCGGATCTCCTTATCGTGCAGATGCCGCTTCAAATATGAAGTACATTTACAATCAACTCAAAGAGCAAGGAAAAGAAGCTACTTTCGCAAGAATTTTAAAGGAAAATAATATCTCTTCAGAATAATAATGGATACACATCTTCAGCACCACGATCACAAAGAAGACCACATGCGCAGTTCCGATTTTTTACGGGATGTTGTTATTGGTATGAGTGACGGTCTCACTGTTCCTTTTGCGCTTGCAGCGGGCCTTAGCGGCGCTGTACAAAGTACAGGCATTATTGTGATAGCGGGCATTGCGGAGATAGCTGCGGGCAGTATTGCAATGGGCCTTGGCGGCTATCTTTCCGGCAAAACGGAACAGGATCATTATGCCAATGAAGTGAAGCGTGAACATTTTGAAGTGGAAAATTTACGCTATCGCGAAATAGAAGAAACAAAAGAATTCTTCGCAAACATAGGCCTCAGTGAGTCTATACAGGAACAAGCCACAGAAGAGATCTCAAAAGATAAAGATCGCTGGGTGGATTTTATGATGAAGTATGAACTTGGTTTGGATAAACCTGATCCGAAGCGTGCAACAAAAAGCGCACTCAATATCGGCGTCTCTTACATCATCGGCGGGATCATTCCGTTGAGTCCGTATTTCTTTATTTCAGACTCTTCTACTGCGCTTAAATACTCCGTGATAGCAACGCTTTTTTGCCTGTTTGTTTTCGGTTTCTTTAAAAGTAAAATGACGGGTGTAAATCCATGGTGGGGTGCTGTACGAACAACACTGATCGGAGCACTTGCAGCAGCAGCGGCATTTGGAATTGCGAAGATCTTTGTGAAATAAAAGAGTTTACTGCAACTTGTACAGACTTACGAAAATAATTGAGTTGATGCAGCGCTGAACTTACATCTTATGGAATGCGAATTAGAATTTACATTTACCCTTGTACATACTTTTCAAAGATTACAAACACTTCTGCCCCCGCCCTGGGTGCAACAGAATTATAACATTCACCCATTGTTTTAATATTGAACTTTTCGGAGAAACGTTCACGGTATTCCGCTTCGCTGCCGCTGAAAGGCGGACCACCTTCAAATTCCCTGTTGAACATCACCCCGGAGAGTTTTCCGCCGGGCTTCAGCAGGTCATACATTTTTGAAACATATTTATCACGCAGCTGCGGATCCAGCGCACAAAAGAAAGTCTGCTCTACGATCAGATCAAACTGTCCGGTCAAATCAAAGAAATCACCAAATATCACCCGGATGCTGTCTGCAGCTGCCGCAAATTTTTCCCGAATATGATTTGCCAACACTTCTGAAATATCGATAAGTGTGATATTTGTAAATCCTTGTTGCAATAAGTAGGCTGCTTCGTAAGCATTGCCGCAACCGGGAATGAGTATCGAAATATTTTTATCGGTAAGCTGATCAAAATATATTTTTAGCGGCGGGGAGACCTTGCCCATATCCCAGGCGGCATCATCGTTAATGTATCTGTTACTCCAATATTCACCGTCAAATTTATCAACGGGTATTTTTATTGTGTTTTTCATTGGTGGAAATGTTTTCAAGCGTCCATTCAATCTTTTTTTCGAAAGGATGTTTGGGTACGGGGCAATCGCTTTTTATACAAATAGGGCAACTAAAATCAAGACACCCGTCAGAATGCACAAATATTTCCAGGGAATCGCCATATTTTTTTCTTAAAAGTCCGCTCAGCTCATCAATTTCTACGTGAGCTTCATGAACGTTGAGGTACCAAGGCACAGTCAAATGTGCATCCAGGTGCAGCATGGCTCCGTATTTTATAATGCGCAGGTTGTGAACATCCATCCAATTCTGCCTTCTGTTATCGTTCAGCGTTTCTACCATTTCGTTGAGCAAGGTTTGGTCGGCTTCATCCATAATTCCGGCCACAGAGGTTCTGATAATCTTGTAACCCGTAACAGTAATGATCAATGCAAATAGCGCGGCAACTGCACTATCTATCCAGGGTAGCTTCAAAAAATACAACAACGCAAGACCGAGAATGATTCCTCCCGTCGTGTAGGTATCGGTCTTCAGGTGTTTACCACCGGCTATCAGCGGAAGAGAGTTGTTTTTTCGGCCGATCTTTTCGCAGAAATAGCCCGCAGCATAATTTATTATTGCAGTACCGGCAACAAGCACGATACCGAGATCAAGCTTACGAATGTCGTGGGGTTCCCGGAGATTGTTAATGGCGTGAAATACGATAAGGATACCGGCTACACAAATCAACGTGCCTTCCACTGCCGAAGAAATAAACTCTACCTTTCCATGCCCGTACGGATGATCCGTATCTTTTGGTCTGGCAGATACATGCAGGCTGTAAACACCCAATAGTCCGGCAACGACATTTACAATACTTTCCAAAGCATCAGTGAGGATAGCCACAGAATCGGTGATTATCCATGCGGTGATCTTCACCGTAAAAAGGACGATGGAAAGCGCCGCTATTTTTTTTTGTATGCTGAGGTTTTGTTGTGCGGCTATCAAAAGAATGTAATTTTTGCAAAGATAAGACATGGAAATCGTGAATAGATTTGTTAAGAGATTCGCAGACGACAAAGACCGGCATCAGAGGGACCACCCTTTTTTTTAATTCAGCGCTAATAGGGTCCGCATGCGTTGCCCGTCAATCAATGTTATTAACTTCTAATATTAACTTGCAACCATGCTTGAATTAAATTTTACATCCTTTCCCGTTATGGAGACGGAAAGATTGTTGATCAGGAGATTAAGGGAAGAAGACATAAATACGATGTTTCAGATCCGCTCCGATCAGACTGCGATGAAATACGTAGGAAAACCCCTCGCAAAATCGATAGACGATGTCACACCTTTATTTGATATGATCAACAAGAATATTGCAGAGAATGAGGGTGTTTCGTGGGCGGTTGAACTGAAAGCAACCGGTAAGATGATCGGTCAGTTTGGATTTTGGCGAATAGACAAACAACATCATCGCGGCGAAATAGGCTATATGTTTTTACCGGAACATTTTGGAAAAGGCTACGCGAGTGAAGCATTTAAACCAATAATGGACTACGGCTTTTACACATTGAAATTTCATTCCGTGGAAGCGAATATTGATCCCGCTAACCTGGCATCTCAACGAATATTGGAGAAACATGGTTTTGTGCGGGAAGCCTGCTTCAGAGAAAACTTCTTTTTTGAAGGAACTTTTTACGATTCCGCTATTTATTGCATCTTGGCAAAAGTTTGGGCTGAGTTGTTTCCGTTATCAACAGTGGTTGCTGAACCTTGACTGTTCCCGAGCAAAACCTTATTTTTGCAGTACTAAAACACAAATATGGATTTTCAATTTTCAGAAGAGCAATTAATGATACAGCAGGCCGCAAGAGATTTTGCTGTAAATGAATGTCTGCCGGGCGTTATCGACCGCGACGAGCACCAACGTTTTCCAAAAGAACAAATAGAAAAGCTCGCAGATCTTGGTTTTATGGGAATGATGGTTAAGCCGGAATACGGCGGAAGCGGATTGGATACGATCAGCTATGTATTGGCAATGGAAGAGATCAGTAAAGTAGATGCAAGTGTGAGCGTTTGCGTGAGCGTAAACAATAGTCTTGTTTGCTACGGTTTGCAGGAATACGGTAACGAAGAACAAAAACAAAAATACCTTACACCGCTTGCGCAAGGCAAGAAAGATGGTGAATTATACATCGGCGCATTTTTACTGAGTGAGCCGGAAGCAGGCAGTGACGCCACTTCGCAAAGAACAACTGCGGAAGATATGGGCGATCATTATTTGCTTAACGGCACAAAGAACTGGATTACTAACGGTAACAGCGCAAGCGTTTATTTAGTGATCGCACAAACGGACGTGAGCAAAGGAAGCCGCGGCATCAATGCATTCATCGTAGAGAAAAAATGGGCGGGTGTTGTTGTAGGTGCAAAAGAGAATAAACTCGGCATAAGAGGAAGTGACACGCATACGATCCTGTTTAATGATGTAAAAGTTCCGAAAGAGAACAGGATCGGTGAAGACGGCTTCGGTTTCAAATTCGCGATGAAGACATTGGCGGGAGGCCGGATCGGAATTGCTTCTCAGGCATTAGGCATTGCAAGCGGTGCTTATGAATTAGCGAAAGAATACAGCAAAACAAGAAAGGCATTCGGTACGGAGATCATGAACCATCAGATCATTCAGTTTAAGCTTGCTGATATGGCAACAAGAATTGAAGCATCGAGGCTACTTTGTCTGAAAGCTGCTTGGGAAAAAGACCAACATATTGATTATACGTTGAGCGGTTCTATGGCAAAAGTATTCAGCAGCGAAACCGCGATGTGGACCGCAACGGAAGCGGTGCAAATTCACGGCGGATACGGTTTCGTAAAAGAATACCATGTGGAAAGAATGATGAGAGATGCGAAGATCACTCAGATCTATGAAGGAACGAGTGAAGTGCAGAGAATCGTTATAGGACGAACCATCTTAAAATAGATTACAGATGACAGATGACAGTATTGACCGTCATTTGTCATCTGTCATCAGTCATCTTTTTTAGTGCATTCATTTGCACTTTTTTTATAACCGATTTTTAAGAAAAATATTATCACATGAGCATCATAGCAATGCGTTCTCTTAAAAAATCTTACGGCGATAATCTTGTATTAAAAGGAATTGATCTTGCAATAGATGCCGGACAGATCGTTGGTTACATCGGCCCTAACGGCGCAGGAAAAAGTACCACTATTAAAATACTAAGCGGCATTATCAATGAGTTTGACGGTACCGCAAGTGTGCTTGGAATGGATGTAAGAAAAGATGCGCTGGAAATAAAACAAAAGATAGGATATATTCCCGAACAGGCAGCGTTGTATGATGTACTCACACCTTTGGAATACCTGCGTTTTATCGGCAAATTATATGGCCTGGATGATCAATCGATCCAAACTAAAACGAATGAATTGCTGCGCCTTTTTGACCTTCATGACAAGGCGGGGAATCGCATGACAGGGTTTAGTAAAGGGATGAAACAAAAAGTGTTGCTCATCAGCGGACTCATTCATAATCCGGAGATCATTTTTTTAGATGAGCCTTTAAGCGGTCTGGATGCCAATGCTGTTATCCTTGTAAAAGAGATCTTATCTCAGTTAAAACAAGCCGGCAAAACCATCTTCTACTCTTCTCACATTATGGATGTAGTGGAAAAGATCAGCGACAGAATTATTCTCATTGATAAAGGTGAAGTGAAGGCTGACGGCAGCTTTGAAGCATTAAAAGCTCAGGCGCATGAAGGTTCGCTGGAAAATATTTTCACAGCGCTTACCGGCGGCGGCGAACAATCACGCAGCACCGCGAATGAATTTATTAATGTTTTAAAAAGTTAAGCATGGACAAACTGATGTTGAGCTTCGTGCTTTTTTTCGTAAAGACGTTTCTGAAAAAAGACGTTGATTTTGAACGGTTGAAGATCATCACGCAAACAAAACTGATAACGGATCGCAGGCGGGTGCGGGTGACGATGAAGGGAAGGAAAGAGAATAAAGAACCGAAAAATCAGATGCTGATCACCCAAATCGTGTACGGATTTTTCGGTCTGTTTATCGGATTTATGATCATGTCCACGGATGAGATTTTGCTCGCTATGGTATTACTTCATTCGTACATATTATTTATGATGGCGATGACGCTCATTACCGATTTTAGTACAGTAATGTTGGATACAACAGATAACCAGATCATCCTCCCGAGACCCGTTACAGCAAAGACATTGTTTGTATCAAGACTGGTGCATATTCTTGTTTACCTGTTGCAATTTGGCATTGTGCTTTCTTTGTTTCCGTTGATATTTACATTCGTTACTTTCGGTCCTGTTGTAGGTATAGCAACGATCTTCACGATCACGCTCACGATCGCATTCGCAGTTTTTCTTACTTACCTGTTGTACGGATTGATTCTTCGGGTATCAAGTGAAGAAAAAATAAAAGATATCATCAGTTATTTTCAGATCGGGATGACAATTTTCTTCGCCGTGGGTTATCAGATCATTCCGCGGCTCGTGAACATTGAAAATTTAAAGATCACATTGCCCCTGCATTGGTATGCTTATATCGCACCGCCGGTTTGGATGGCGGTGGCATTACAGGCATTGCAAACTGTAAATTTTGATAAAGTTCACTTGATCATGCTGGCTTTTTCGGTGCTTATTCCGCTGATCACTTTCTGGGTCATGATCAAATTTTTGGCACCATCGTTCTCCAAAAAATTAGCCGCCTTGGGCAACAGTACGGAAAGTTCTTCAAAAGCAGTGAAGACCGGGTCTCAACAAAAAACATCCGGTATTGAAAAGATTTCAGTTGTGCTCAGTTCAAACAAAACAGAGCAGGCAGGATTTGACCTTACATGGAAAATGACAGGCAGGGATAAAGGTTTTAAAATGCAGTTCTATCCAAGTCTTGCATATCTTTTTGTATTCGCTTTCATCTTTGTTTTTAAAAGCGGGAAAGATATCGGAGATCTTTGGTCGAAGTTGCCTGCAACTAAAATGTTTCTTTGGTTTACCTATCTCCCGCTGTTCACGATCTCATCCGCAGTGGCACTTGTTGCATACAATGAAAATTTCGCCGCGTCGTGGATTTATTCCGCAAGCCCGCTGCGGAAGCCCGGCAGCCTTATTTCCGGCGCTTTAAAGTCGATACTCGTGAAATTTTTCATTCCGGTATTTCTTGTACTTTTCGGCTTTTCTTTTTATGTGTGGGGCGTAAGTATCATCGATGATTTTGTTCTTGGCTTCTTTAATAATATTCTGGTGTTCCTTTTGTTGGCGCATATCGGTACAAGTTACCTGCCTTTCTCTATGCAGCCCGGTGTTAAACAGCAGAGCGGAAAACTCGCGAGAATGTTATTGCAATTCGCACTCGTAGCGGCCATCGTAGGACTGCACTATCTGGCAACAATGATGGTATGGATCGTACCTGTATTGATCCCTTTTTCAGTTCTGGGTTGTTATCTGTTCTTCCGCCTGATTCAAAATTATTCTTGGCAAAAAATCACTTCCTGATTTATGGTAAATGAAGAAAAATATAAGGAGATCGAAAAGGAACTGCAACCACAGGGCGTAACACTCGTGGCTGTTTCAAAGTTTAAATCCGTTGACGATATCAGACAGCTTTATGATCTTGGTCAACGTGATTTTGGCGAGAATTACGTGCAGGAACTGATGGACAAACAGCCGCAACTTCCTGAAGATATTCGCTGGCATTTTATCGGTCACCTGCAAAGCAATAAAGTAAAATACATCGCATCGTTTGTCCACCTGATACAAAGTGTGGACAGTGAAAAACTATTGAAAGAAATAAACAAGCAGGCCGAAAAACATCAGCGAAAAATAAGTTGCCTGTTGCAGGTTCACATTGCAGAAGAGGAAACCAAATTCGGTTTTGATAAATCGGAACTCAATAATTTATCTGCGGAGCAATTAGACAATGTAAATATTTTGGGGTTAATGGGCATGGCCACATTTACAGAAGACAAAGAAAAAGTAAAATCAGAATTTAAAAAGCTTCATCATTATTTCGAAGATCTGAAGCCAAAGTTCAAAACCTTCAATCTTCAATCTTCAACTTTCAACTTTCTAAGCATGGGCATGAGCGATGATTACACGTTGGCCGTAGCATGCGGAAGTAATATGGTGCGGATAGGTAGTTTATTATTCGGAAAGAGATAATGTTTCTGCAGATCAATGCAGATACAGACCACGCAGATCAAACGCAAAAAATCTGCGAATTGGTATGCTGTATTTGATCTGCGAATATCTGCGGAAAGGAATTTGTTAAAAATCGCATCTCTTCTGTGAAAATTCAACCATTTTATCATCTGATTAATAGAGATAAAATAACTTTATTATTATGACGTCCACATTTGAATCTGAAAAAAACAGGAAAGCGCTTATTTACACCGTGATGATCTGCGGGGGGTTATTGCTGTTGTTTATTTTGATCAGTTGGAAGATCGTTCCGCCTGCAAATCCGCCGGTGCCGGAATTGTTTGAAATAAATCTCGGAAATAATAATGATGGTTATGGTGAAGAACAACCGCTGATTAAAGGTGATCGTTCACCGGAAAGAGAAAATGTGCCTCCACAAAAAGCCGCTTCCGTGCGGGCTCCTGAAGAAGATCAGGCGGTGAAGCCCGAGGATAATGCAGAAGAAACAGCTGCTCCTGTGGTGAAAGCCGAAAAGAAAATACCAAATGTAAAAACTCCTGTTACACCTGCTCCCGTGGCAACTCCCGTTGTTCCAAAGCCGCAAAAGCCTAAGATCGTTTACAATGGTCCGGGTAAAGGAAACGGAAATGGTGCGACGCAGGATAACGGCTACACCATGCAGGGAAATACGAAGGGTGGTAAAGGAGATAACGGTGTACCGGAAGGTGACAAAGATTCTTACGGCAACACACCGGGAGGCGCGCATGGCGGTCCGAAAGTGATCAGCGGAAACAGAAAGGTTGTGCGATATTATTCATTTACAGGTGATCTTCCGAAAGCAACGATCAATGCGATCATTAAAGTGAATCCTGCGGGTGTGGGCACTTTCAGTGGTTTTGGCAAAGGCAGTACGGCCACAGGAAACGCTTATGCATCAGCGATCGCCAACTACCTCCGCAACATGCAGTTTGATAAAGCTGCAGATGAATCTGTGGTAACGGTGCAGTTCAATTTTAACGTCCAATAATTTCAACTCATATAGGATGTATAGCTGAAAGCATAGTCGGCGGCTTTGCGGTTGACTCTTTTATCTTCTATTTTGCAGAAAGTATTTTCACAATTACTTTTGAGCTATGATGACTTACAAAGAAACGCTTGAGCACCTGTATAGTCAGCTTCCGATGTTTAGTCGCATAGGAAGTGCCGCATACAAGGCAGATCTGCACAATACGATCGCTCTTTGCGAAAGTCTGAATAATCCCTACAAAAAATACAAAACGATCCATATAGCCGGCACAAACGGCAAAGGCAGCACATCCCATATGCTCGCTGCAATTTTACAGGAAGCAGGTTATAAAACCGGTCTGTACACGTCTCCGCATATCAAGGATTTTGGTGAACGTGTCCGTGTGAACGGAAAGATGATCGATGAACAGTTTGTGATCGATTTCGCGGAGCGGACCAAAGAGATCTCCGCAGCCGTTGAACCTTCTTTTTTTGAGCTTACGGTTGCTATGGCATTTGATTATTTTGCGCGGCAGGAAGTGGATATAGCCGTGATAGAAACGGGGCTGGGCGGACTTTTAGACAGTACGAACGTGATCACCCCTATCCTTTCGGTCATCACTAATATCAGTTACGATCATCAGTATTTATTGGGTGATACGTTGGAAGAAATTGCTGCGCAAAAAGCAGGGATCATCAAAGAAAATATCCCCGCCGTTATCGGTGAAACTGCGGCTGCAACAAAAAATATTTTTACAAAAACTGCTGTGGATAAACATGCCCCGGTCATTTTTGCAGATCAACATTATCAGGCTGAATATATTGAACCACTCGGCAATTTATTGCTGTGCAATATCAGGTCAATGGAAACGGGAGTTACAGAAAAACTTCGGCTCGGACTCAACGGCATTTACCAAAGTAAAAATGCGGTAACCGTTTTAGCCGCGATAAATGTACTCCGTAATATCGGCATTGAGATCCCTGAAACTGCGTTGCACAAAGGCGTTGAAGATGTAAAAGCCATCACCGGATTGCGAGGTCGCTGGGAAGTATTGCAAAACCACCCGCATATTATTGCAGATGTGGGGCATAATGAAGACGGCATCAAGCAGATCCTGCTGCAGCTAAATACGTATTATCCGGCCGCCAAATTACATTTCGTATTAGGTTTTGTAAAAGACAAAAGTATTGATACTGTGCTGGATCTTTTCCCCGATAATGCAACTTATTATTTTACCAATGCGCATATTCCGCGGGCATTGGCATTTGAAGAATTGAAAGAAAAAGCGGCTGTTTATAACCTTAAAGGTGATGGATACGACGATGTGAATGATGCGCTTGATGCAGCAAAAGCCAATGCCGGAAAGGATGACCTGATCATGATCTGCGGCAGCTTTTTTATCATCGCGGAATTAAATGATCTCTAAATTTTCGGAATAATCAAATGCCCTGCGCAAGCAAACCTCGTGCAGACTCTGCGGAAACTTTCCCGCCTTCATCATTTCTTTTACTTCATCAATTGATCTGAGGATGATCTTTATTTCTTCATTGGGATCTAATGATTGTTCCCCTGTTTTTTTCCCGCCCGTAGCTAAAAATAAATTCGTCGGATTGTTGATCACACCGGGATTGGAATATGTTTTTCCTAAAGAATGAACTGCTGTGAAGCTGTAACCGGTCTCTTCCATTAATTCGCGAAGTACGGCTTTCTCGGGTGCTTCATCCGCATCAATAAAACCACCCGGTAACTCGGTTCCGGTAATATTCGCGGGATAGCGATATTGTTCGATCAGCACGATCTCGTTTTCCGCTGTAACAGCTACTGCAACTGCACTTTCCGGAACTTCCACCACATAATAAGGATCCACGATCTTCCCTGTTTCGGTTTGATACGCATCTTTTCTCGCAGAAAAATATTTGTGTTGTTCGATGTATGCAGATCTTAAAATTTTTACGTTCACTTGAGTGTTTTTAGTATGTAGCTTTTAGTTGACAGTTGACAGTTGACGGCTTACAGTCGACAGTTCAGAGCGACCATTAGCAATGTATTACTGTCAACCGTCAACCGTCAACTTTCATCTTTCTCTCAACTCCATCCTTTTCTGTCCCTCAACTTATTGATATGCGCCGTATGATGCTTTCCGTGCCATGCATAATTGCCGAGCAGGTACCAAAGCGTCATTTCCTTTTGTTGTTCCGGATGAAATACAACGCGTTGCCATTCTTCTTCAGTGATATGTTTCAATTGCTCAAGCATACGTGCGTGTAATGCGTATAGTAGCGTAAGTGAGACGTTGATCGGAATGCTTTTGACGTCCGGCAATTCCGCCCATTTCGCTTCATCATATGGTTTGATGTTTGGCTTATTTTCCGTAAGTCCAAGCTTGAAGCGGGTATATGCATTCATGTGACTATCTGCCACGTGATGCACTACCTGCCTGCTGTTCCAGCCGCCGGGGCGATAAGGTTCCTCCAATTGATTAGCATCAAGATTCGTGATGGCATATTCCAAAGCTTTTGGTAATACCTCAATATCAAGCAGCCACTCTTTCAGTTGCTGCTGAGAGAATGGCTGCGGGATATATTTGCCAAGGGGATATTTTAAATCTTCCATTAATGTTGTGCTAAGTTGGCCGGCTTTACGTCTTCCAGCATGATTTCAAATACCAATACAGACCATGGCTTAATACCCGAACCTTGCGGTGGATTCTCTCCGTAAGCAAGTTCCCCCGGAATATACACTTTCCAATGCGATCCTTTTGGCATCAGTTGCAAAATTTCCGTCCAGCCTCTGATCACCTGGTTGAGCGCAAATGTTGCAGCCTGACCTCTCTTCACGGAATTATCAAATTCAACCCCATCAGTGAGCGTACCGATATAATTTACGACAACCGTATCTGTCGCTTTTGCTTTGATACCGTTTGCTTCGCCCGCTTTGATAATCTCATATTGCATACCGTCTGCCAGTGTAATTACACCGCTACGTCTTCCGTTAATGTCCAGGTAGTTTTTTCCTTCTGCTTTCTGAAGATCAGTTCTTTTTTTATTGTATTCCGCCAGTTTTTCCTGAATTGTCATACTTGCTTTTTCTTCTGTGAATGCTGTTGTTGATTTGTTGAAAATGTCATCCATCGCCTGTCCGAACATTTTTGTATTTACAGATTCAATTCCGCCGTTCTTCAGGTTTTGCGCAAAACTCATTCCTAATGCGTAACTGAGACTATCCATTCCGTTTTTCATTACAGGAATAGTCCCCTTAATCACCGGCGTTTTCACCACCGGCACTTTTGCCACAGGCTTTTTTTTCGTAACCTGGGCCTGCGTACCGCATATTGCTAACGCGGCTACGGCGCATAACATTACTTTCTTCATCTTATACTTTTAATTTAAAATTTATTGCAAATAAAGGAAACTTTAATCAGGACGCATCTCTCCTCCTGTTAAATGTATAAAAACATCTTCCAGATTGGCTGCTTTTACCTGTTTAGGACGTTCAAAGCCTGTCGCTACAAGCTCATCGATCATAGCATCAGGAGAATCCAGTTTAATGATCTTTCCTTCATCCATGATCGCAATGCGGTCGCAAAGCTGCTCAGCTTCGTCCATATAGTGTGTAGTGATGATCACCGTTGTTCCGTTATCCCTGATCTCTTTGATCAGATCCCAAAGATTTCTTCTCGCCTGCGGATCAAGGCCTGTAGTGGGCTCATCCAAAAATATAATCTTGGGATCATTAATGAGGGTTGTAGCAATCGAGAAACGTTGTTTTTGTCCGCCGCTCAACTGTTTACTTTTACTCTTCGCCTTATCTGTCAGGTTTACTTTCTTCAGTAATTCCATCACATCCACCTTCCTGTTGTACAGACCGCTGAATAAATTTATCAGTTCTATGAGGTTTAACCCCGGGTAAAAACCGGCGGTTTGCAACTGCACACCGATGATCTTTTTTATTTCACCCGGCGATTGATCAAGGTCGATTCCGTCTACAAAAATTTTACCGGAGGTCTTCTCCCTTAATGTTTCTATGATTTCCAAGGTAGTGCTTTTGCCGGCACCGTTAGGCCCGAGCAGCCCGAAGATCTCGCCTTCATTCACATCGAATGAAATCGATTTTACGGCCTGAAAATCGCCGTAATTTTTTACAAGGTTCTCCACCTTAATTATTTTCTCCGCGGACATTTCTATTATTTATTGGTTAACGGCAATGTCGTTTTCCCTTCCAGGTAACCTTCCATTTCTTCCATCATCGTTATGCTGCCGATGAAGAAAGGCGTACGTTGGTGCAGTTCCGTGGGTTGAATATCCAGAATGTTCATTTCGCCGTTTGTTGCTTTACCACCGGCTTTTTCCACGATGTAGGCAAACGGATTACATTCATACAATAGGCGCAATTTACCCTTTGGTTTATCCGTAGTCCCCGGATACATAAAAATGCCGCCTTTTATAAGATTGCGATGCACATCCGACACCATACTTCCGATATAACGCTGTGTATACGGACCTCCCGTGGCTTTATCTTTTTTCTGACAGGCCGTAATGTATTCTTTGATCGGTTGCATGTATTGAAAGAAATTACCGTGATTAACGGAATAGATCTTACCTGCCGGCGGACATTTTATATTAGGATGACTCATTAAATATTCACCGATCGACCGGTCAAGCGTAAAGCCGTTCACACCGCGTTTTGTTGCATACACCAACATTGTTGATGAACCGTAAACTATATATCCCGCAGCAACCTGCCGGTTACCCGGTTGTAAAAAGTCTTCTTTGGTTGCGGGCTTGCCCAATTCACTCACCCTGCGGTAAATGCTGAATATCGTTCCGATAGAAACATTCACATCAATATTACTGCTGCCGTCCAGCGGATCGAACAGACAAACATATTTTGAACGGTTGCTAGTTTCATCATCAAAAACTTCTATATCGTCCATCTCTTCGGAACCGATGCCGGCGCAACTGATCCCATGTTTCAGCACGCCCACGAACTGGTCATTTGCAAAAATATCAAGCTTTTTTACTTCTTCGCCCTGCACATTTACCGTACCCATATCGCCGAGAATATCAACAAGTCCGGCTTTGTTTACTTCTACGTTTACACGTTTTGCAGCAAGCCCTATATCCCGCAGCAGTCCTGCGAGTTCGCCCGTTGCCTTAGGAAACGCACGCATTTCCTGGATCGTAAATTCATCGAGTGTGAGAATGTTTCTGTTTGTAGCCATGCCGCAAATTTAAAGAATAGAAACAAGATATGAGATATTACACAAAAGACATCAGACCCGTTGATATTAGCCGCACTGAGCTTATTTTTGCGTTTTGAGAAGCCGCTGAGGTGAATCTTAAATATTACATCTTAAAATATTACATCTCTATGAGGGTCTTCAAATTTGGCGGTGCATCCATTAACAGTGTTGAAAGAATAAACAACACAGCAAAGATCATTGCTGACCATGCATCGCAAAAGTTGCTGGTTGTAATTTCTGCCATGGGCAAAACGACCAATGCACTGGAAAAGATTGCCGAAGCTTATTTTTCCGGGGAAAAGGATGAAGCACTTCGTTTGCTTGAAGAAGTAAGATCAAGTCACCTTGCCGTGGTAAGTACATTGCTCACGACAAGCAAGACTGCCGCTGAAGATCAGCTCAAAGATTTTTTTACGGAGATTGAATGGATGCTGCACGATAAACCCGTTCGCGGATACGATTACTACTACGATCAGGTGGTTTGTTGCGGCGAATTATTCAGTACAGCGATCGTTGCGCATTATTTGAATGAGCAAAATTTGAAAGTACAATGGATGGATGTGCGTGATATCTTCCGCACCGATGATAACTTTCGTGATGCGAATATCGATTTTACATTTACCGCAAATAAAATAATCGAAGACATTCAACCGCTTTATGCCGAATACGATATAGTGCTCACGCAGGGCTTTATCGGTTCTACGGATGAAAATGAAAGTACCACACTCGGCAGAGAAGGAAGTGATTATTCCGCTGCGATCTTCGCAAATATTTTAAACGCCGCTGATCTCACGATCTGGAAAGACGTGGAAGCAGTTATGAATGCTGATCCTAAAGAATTCTCCGACGCCGTAAACATCCCTGTGCTCAGTTACACAGAAGTCATCGAAATGGCATACTACGGTGCGCAGGTGATTCATCCGAAAACGATCAAGCCTTTACAGAACAAGAATATTCCGTTGCTCGTGAAAAGCTTTTTAGATACTACATTGCCGGGAACGGCGATCAACAACTCAACAATAAAATCTTTACCGCCGGTGATTGTTTTAAAAGACAAACAAACCCTCTTACATTTTCATTCCCGCGATTTTTCTTTTATTGAAGGCAAGCCTGTAGAAGCTTTGCACAATATTTTTCGTGAAATAAAATTACAGCCGAATCTTTCTCAAAACACCGCCATCTCTCTCATTTGCTGCTTTGACGCCCATGATGAAAAGACTGCCCAGATCGCAGAACAGGCTTCACAAATGTTTGATGTGGAAATGGAAAAGGGATTGTCATTGCTTACCATCAGGCATTATACTGACGAAAAGATAAATCTACTTACTGCAGGAAAACAAATAATATTGGAGCAGCGGACACCGCAGACTTTGCAGGCGATTTTCAGATGATGGGGAGAACCAAACTCATGTATTAAGTAGCAATTAAGAGCAGAAAGAATGTAAAAAACAAAATGATTCTTAACGGGATGTGGTTTACGACGATTGTTGCGGGGAAAAAGGCTACTCACAACCTTCCGAAAGACCGATCACTAAATACTTAGTCTCTTTTAATTTTCCGCTTACAAACCTCTTAATTTTTAGGATAAAGTTGTCGGAATCAAATGAAAACAGTTTGCCGTTTTTTGTAAGGGTGAAAGTTCTTATTCCTGTTTCACCGGAAATTTCAACCAGCGTATCCCGTATGCCAAATCTTGTCTTAGCTGATAAAAGATCGGCTTTCGCTAAGTAACGGTTCCTTTGAGGCAATCTGAAATTATCACCTTTTAAAGGTTTCATCACTTTATAGGCTGAGAGATATTTTTTCTCATCTAAGGCTGAACGTACCGGCTCATTTGCTTCCTGACGAACAGTGTATTCAACGGCATAAGACAATTCGTAATTGTTTCCCCTTGTCTTTGATGAAAATCCAATTATCTGCCCGTTGACATACCAACCGTTTTCATCACACGGGGTTTCGCAAATAAAAAGGGTATCGTAAAAAACCGGGGGCTTTTCATTTTCTTCTGCAAAGCGTGCATAATGATAACACTCTGAATAAAAGTTGCTTATTCTTATGCTAAAAAAAGGAAAATTTACTTTTTGCGATTTTGTTTGAGCAGTGGTTGTTCCGGTAAGCAGCTGCGTAAAAAGCAACAGTCGGAAAAATTTCATTTTGAGTTTTTATGATTAAGAAATAAATTTATTGGAGTGCAACGTCCGCCCTAAAGCGAAAGTGTTCCGGCACGCCCGCGGTTGGTGTTCCACCACGGGCCGTTTAAACACTAACAAGTTCACTTTAAAGCTAAATTATTTCCATCAAATGAAAATATCCTTCCCCACCGAATGGCCTTGATTGGTTATCGCCTTACTTGACTTAATTATTACCGGCAGAATGTGCGCACGCTTACTAACGATTACCTGATCCCGAAATGCGTGATTTGTTGCTTTCCGAAAACTATCAGGAGTCAATGCTTCAACGGCACAACGTGAATGTCGCTTATATCCCGCACGTAAACGGCACTTCCCGCGTAAGACGGTAATGATGAAACTGATCCAAAATCAAAAGCGGCCAAAAAAAATCGCAGCCGCTCTTCTGCCTCTGTTGGAGTTCTCAAAAAATAAAGAATAAACACACTCAAAATTAGCGCCGCCGCCCTTTGGTGTTTTTCCACCAACGGCCAAACATCAAGAGCTAACGGGAATCAGGTAAAAATAATTCGTTTTGGTTTATCAAAGTTTGTAAACAACTCAAGTTCATCAAACCCGTTCTAATAAAATGCAGCTGAAGAATATTTATAATCTTCAGGATATTTACAAAGCTTTGCTTTAACAGGATTGAGATGTATATAATCAATTTTCTGATAAAAGAGTTTAGGGGTAAACAGTTCAACTGAAACAGGATCTCTTTTCCAAATTTAATATAGCCTGTCTTTTTTATCAACTTTAATTGCGCTCAACAATTCGGGATCTTTTTTTGCAGATCAAATTTGATTTGCTGCGCAGTGAATTTCATGAATCCAAGTTGTACTTTTTCTTTTGTGTAAGGCGCGAGTTGTTGCCAAACAAAATGGGTGTGATTATTCACGATCACAAATGCACTAAAATTTATTCTCCTTTCCTTTATTTAATATCCGTATAAGCATCATTCTTTACGAGGTGCTTGTTTTTTTTTACTACAGATGCGGTAAAGAACTGTGCATCCCATGTGATGAAAATACTTTAGTTTTAAAACGGCAGGTGTGTTTATAAATTTTGCCCGTTGGTGACAAAAACACCAGGGGGGCGTTTGCAGGTCGGGGTGCGGGCTTGAGCGGGAGAAGGGAAGACCAACCTAGGCGGAATACCTGCTCTTACCGGATTGGTATGCAGGTAGCCTAATCTCATTCACCTCTTCAACCTCACCCCCACCCGCTTCTTCACCGCCACCTGCTTCTTCGGCTTCGTTGCTTTCATTGCTGCTTCCGCCGCTGCTTGCTGTGCGGCAAGGATCGCCTGCCCTTCTTTTGTGAATGTTCCCGCGTCCAAAAACCTCATGCCTGTTGACGTATACCGTTCGTCGCTGCCGTCATTCATCCCGGTAACAACACGACAGGCCAACAGGTATTCGGTGTCTTTTGCCGTACGCTTATATTCAAGTGTTACATATTTTGGCGCTGTGTCTTCCACATCCATCCACTCTGTAGATTCTTCCATATGCCGGCAAATATTGTCGGCAGCATTCCATACTATCAAAATGAACTGAAGGTAAAAACTGGGTTCATCTTTTTTTCCGTAAGCAGGATGATTAATGTCAACATCTACGATATATTTTGTTTTCGTAGCCTTCACTTCCACAACAGGCACGGGGCATGCCACGATAAACTGATACCGCGTAATCACTTCTTTGAATTGGATCTTTTTCAATAACAAAATCCGATGATCCGTGGGTTCTTCACGGAAGGCGCTGTGCAGACTGCTGTAAAAAGATCCCGGTTTCAATGAACCCGCATAATACGCTGTTGCATTACGGACGGCACTTGCAAGCGGACTCAACACAGCCATTCTTTTATTCTGCGGCAGATCCGCCTTTTGTTTTTTTTGCTTCGCCGACAGCTCTTTTGCCGAACGAACTTTTGCGCCATACTTACCATCAGAGTAGATATTATCGCCCACTTTTCCTGTCACCCTGATCATTCCTTTTTGCGTACCCATTTGTATAATATTTTGTAAATTTGCAGCAGTTCTTTTTTTCAAAACAGTTCCTGAATATTATTTTCCTGCTGTTGCAAGTTCGTTTATTTAAATACAAAAGCATATTGCCTTTTCCGGGTATTTTCGGGACTTTTCGGGACTTTCTGTGACTTTATGTGACTTACATGCGACTTAGATGCGTCTTTCATTGAACTTTACTGAGTGCTAACACCACTGTAATGCCTGCGTTCCGCCCCTGTACATCCAATGTTTAGCCTTTGTTCACCCATTGTTTATCCTACAATTATACATTGATACTTTTACCTGATCATATCATTCCCGCAGCGCCTGCATACGTTAATTGAACAGGACCTGATCCTGCAATGTGTTTTTATACTTTTTCAATAGATTATCAGGAGTTATATTGTCAGGCACAGTATGTGAACGCCGACATGCGCCGGGCTTAACCTGCACTTTCCCACGCCTATGTTATGAAACAGGCCCTTAACCAAAAACGGCCGCAAAAATTGCAGCCGCTTTTATATTCATTATTAAACTTCAAATTACCATTCTCTCACATCCGCAAATCAACTCATCAGCACATCAACTCATCAGCACATCAGCTCATCGCGGAATTGATAATTAATTAAGTACATACTCCCCTTTCTTATTTACCATTATGATCGGGATCTCTTTCTTTAATTCGAAGTAGTCAAATACCTCTTTTATGTTGGCGTTGAACTGTTGCAGGTAATTATCTTCTTTGATGATCGCAGCAAGAAAATCCATTGATTTTTTTACATTGTAACGCACAGGAAAAACATGAACCGGAATAAATTCCTGCCCTTGTGCACGCACGCTGTTTGCCAGAAAATAAACTTCTTCTATGGGGCCGTCGGTAAGCGGAATACAGCCGGTGGAAACGCAATCGCCATGAATATAAATAGCACTTCCCGGTCTGGAAGGATCACTGAGGATCTTGTCTGAAGCATTCGGATAATTCAGGCCAAGCGCTAGATGGTAATTGCTGTTAGGATTAAGTTCATTGATGTAATAAAAACCCTCCGGCACCTGGTAATCGCCTTCTACTCTTTTAGGACCGGTACTGCCGCTTTGCTGGCACACTTTATATGTTTTGAATAATTTGTAAGGCTCTTTAAGGTCGGGCTTTACCCATACTTCAAGCTGACGATCGTATTTAAATGAACGAATATACATTGCCTGCGGCGGCCAGGTAAGGTGTAACTTTTCAAACTGCTTTTTAAGTGTATCCTCCATGCGACTGTTGCCGTCGGGAGATTTCAGAAAAACCTTCGGACTCATTGACTGCGCCGAAGACACAGCGGTAAAGCATATGATAAAGGATAAAAAGCAGCAAAACTGCTTCAAAGTTTGGTTCATCAGCAAAACATGGTTTATTCAGTTATTCAGTAACGCTAAAATAGAAAATTTATTGAAAATGCCCTGTTAAACCTCCGAAAAAAACGATGCGAAGCTTTCGGCTTCGCATCGTAATTATCCATTTTCCTTTCTGAAATTATTCACAGTTTAAAGGTTTCCTCTCGCTTCCTGCTCTCTCTCCAATGCTTCAAATAAGGCTTTAAAGTTGCCTTTACCGAAGCTTTTTGCTCCTTTACGCTGAATGATCTCAAAGAACAATGTTGGCCTGTCCTGCAGCGGCTTGCTGAAGATCTGCAACAAATATCCTTCATCATCTTTATCGATCAGGATCCCAAGATCGCTGAGCGGCGCAAGATCCTCGTCTATTTTACCCACACGATCCAGTACATCTACATAATAACTCGCCGGTATCTTTAAGAATTCTACGCCGCGGTTTTGAAGATCAGTAACGGTTTCTACAATATTTGCCGTCGCAATAGCCACATGCTGCACACCCTCGCCGTTGTAAAAATCAAGGTATTCTTCCACCTGACTTTTTTTCTTTCCTTCAGCCGGCTCGTTGATCGGGAATTTCACATAACCGTTTCCGTTGCTCATCACTTTACTCATCAATGCAGAATATTCCGTGGAGATATCATTATCATCAAAGCTCAAAATATTTTTAAACCCCATTACATCTTCATAAAATTTTACCCACGGATTCATTTGATTCCAGCCAACGTTTCCTACGCAATGATCCACGTATAGAAGTCCCGTCGGTGCAGGGTTATATAACGTTTCCCATTTTCTGAAACCGGGCATAAATACGCCGTTGTAATTTTTTCTTTCGATGAACAAATGCACCGTTTCACCGTAAGTATGAATACCGCTCATTACAAATTCGCCGTTATCGTCGTTCATTTTTTTAGGCTCCATGTAACTCTTACCGCCGCGACTTGTAGTTTGTTCCCATGCATCTGTTGCATCATCTACCATGAGTGCTAAAAATTTGACACCGTCACCGTGTTTGCTCACGTGACGTGAAATTTCGCTGTCTTCACGCAATGCCGTGGTAAGTACGAAAGTCAATTTGTTCTGACGGATCACATAGCTCACACGATCCATCGTTCCTGTTTCCGGGCCTGCATATGCAAGCGATTGAAACCCGAATGCGGTCTTATAAAAATTTGCGGCCTGTTTTGCATTGCCCACATAAAATTCTACGTAATCGGTTCCTTTCAACGGAAGAAAATCCGTTACTGTTGATCTATTTTCTGCTGCTAATGTTGTTGCTGACATATCATTTTTTTTATGAGCCCGGCCACAAAGCATTATTCAACTTCAGTGGCGTCGCACTCTTGATCATTAAATCTTTATTGAACTGTATACATGTAAAAGTGAAAAACAATATCACAATCTTAATATGGTTCACATTTTTAACTTCTCGCTTTTAACTTCTTACTTAAATATTTCATCCATAGCAAGCACTTCCATCAGCAAATTATAGCTGCAGCGCTTATCGGAAAATATTTTATGGGGATAATCGGGGGCCATTGCTACAAATTTAATGAAATTAAAAGAAAGTCATAAGTGAAAGTCGAAACTCTAAAGGAATTGTCATAACCGGCTAGCCAGGCAATAAACTAATCGCCTAAATTCGCGTAATGATAAAAGCAGGTATACTCGGCGGCGGACAATTAGGAAGAATGTTATTACAGGCAGCGGCAAATTATCCCGTGGAAACCTTCATCATGGAAAACGATGCGGAGTGCCCCGCAGCGCATCTTTGCCATCATTTTACAAAAGGCGATATCACCAACTTTGACGACGTGTATAATTTTGGGAAAGGACTTGACGTGCTTACCATCGAAATTGAAAGTGTAAATGAAGAAGCATTGGAAAAACTGGAAGTGGAAGGTGTAAAGGTCTTTCCTAATCCTGCTGCGCTGAAGATCATTAAGAGCAAGATCCTGCAAAAGCAATTTTACGAAACAAATGAAATTCCTTCTCCTGCTTTTGTGGTGACAGAAACGCGGGCGGCCCTTAATACACTTGCCGATTTTTTGCCCGCTGTTCATAAGATCGCGAAAGGGGGGTATGACGGCCGCGGTGTGGCAGTAATAAAAACAAAAGAAGATATCGAAAGCGGTTTTGATGCGCCCGCCGTTTTGGAAAAAATGGTGACGATCAAAAAAGAGTTATCTGTGATCATCGCAGTGAATGAAAAAAATGAAACTGCCATTTATGAGCCGGTTGATATGGTAGTAGATCAACGCCTTAATTTGTTGAACTATCAGATCAGCCCGGCAACTATACCGGAAAAACTGCTTTGGAAAGCGGAAGCTATCGCGATTAAAACGGTAAAAGCATTGAATAGTCCGGGCATTTTTGCAGTAGAACTCTTTGCAGATACGGATGATAATATTTGGGTGAATGAAACTGCGCCCCGTGTGCACAACAGCGGTCACCACAGCATCGAAGCCTGCTACAGCAGCCAGTTTGATATGCTTTGGCGTGTGATGCTCGGCTATCCGTTAGGAAACACCGATCATATTTTACCCTCAGCTATCGTAAACCTCGTGGGCGAAGAAGGCTATACCGGGGAAGCGTATTATGAAGGATTACAAGAGGTACTGGCGATGGATAATGTATTCGTACATATCTACGGAAAAAAGCAAACAAAACCGGGTCGCAAGATGGGTCACGTAACTATCCTAAGCAACGAGCCGCAGGAGTTATTGCATAAAGCGAATCAGATAAAACATCTTTTAAGATCGAAGGCTGTCGGAACAGGCAGCGGGCAATAGACAATGAATAATTGGCAATTTGCAAGAGAAAACATGCAATGTCAACCTTAGAGACCTTTGCATATTGCCAATTGTTCATTGCTAATTGGTCAATTGATTCGCGATCCTCTTCAACTCAATCTCCGCAGCTTTTGCCGCATAACTAAGGTTTACCAAACGATAACCTGATTCTTCAAAACTTTGTTGAGCATTCCTTACTTCCACGATTGTTGCCTGCCGGTAATCGAAACGAAGTAAAGTAAGATCGAGGAGTTTTTGCGAAAGGATATAATTTTCTTTTTCTGTTTCCAATTGCTTGATCGCGGACAAATATGCTTCAAATTGTTTGACGGTGTTTGCATTAAAATCACGAATAAGAATATCTTTTTGCAATCCTGCGTTGCGCACATCGATCTGCGCAACCTTCGCCTGTTTGCGATACACTCCGCCGTTAAAGATCGGGATGCCCACGGAAAGACCCACAACAGGTCCGTAATTCTGATTGAGCAACACCTGCCCTGCTCCCGCATTATTCCTGGTAAAATTGTAACCTGCAATGCCTCTTACGGACGGATAACGCAGCGCGTTCGTTTCTTTAACGATTAATTCGTTGATTCTGATCTGGTCATCAGCGGCAACAACATCTGCGTTCTTGGGAACATCATCAAGAACAGATTTCAATACAAGATCTTTTGCCACAATGATCGTATCCTTTATTGAGATAGATGAATCTGCTTTCAACGTGATCAATCGCAATAGTTCTGTTTTTGATTGGGAAACGACCAGCAACTGTTGTTGCTTGGATTGCTGCAACGCGTTGAGATCTATCTGCGCCTGAAACAGGTCTGCATTATTTGCAAGTCCTACACTCTGACGAACTTTTACAATGCTTAATTGCTGATTGGACGCTTCAATAGAACGATTTATCGTTTTGATATAATCCTGCTGGCGCACTACATCATAATAAGCCGTCATTACAGCTGCAATGATATTTTGGATCTGGCTTGTAAGTCTGTGCCCGCTTTGCTTTTCGAGTTCTGCCAGGCGTTTTTTCGTAGCGATCACTCTCCCGCCGTTGTACAATAGAATACTGCCGGTAACGCCCACGCCAAGTTGATTTCCTGCCGCATTATTTCTCGAAATGCTTGTACCGTTGCTCAGTTTTTGATTCACACTGGTTACCTGCTCCTGTTCGGTAACTGTGCCCGATACTTCGGGCCCGCCGCCGGCTACATTGTAATCATTTAAGATCGTATTTGCTTCTACGTCATTTTTTACCAACTGAATATCCAAACTGTTCTTCAATGCAAGATCGATCGCTTTATTAAGGCTTAAAGTATCCTGATTGATTTGAAGCGTATCCTGCGCCTGTCCGCAAAAAGCCAGGCAGCAAAGAATTACACTGCTGAAAAATATTTTCTTATCTATAAAAAGTAACTTCATATTCAACTCAATAATTTCCCCAATGAAAATAGTTGTTTTTTTATTGTCTGTCTTTATTTCAACTGCCGGTGCTGCGCAAACGATCACGCATGCTGATGAAGTTTCCTTTTACGCGAATCTGCAAAGAAACTACAAAGACATTCCGCTTAAAGTGCAGGGTCTCTGGGGGCAAACCTCAACGTTGATCATGACCACGCAACAAAATCAAACCCACCGAATAGACAACGTAGCGGCCAATAGTTTAAAATCATCATCATCACAAAACATCAATGATCTTTCAAGAGCCATCCGTGCCATTGCTGCAATGGATGAAACTGACAATGATATTGCGCTCAGGCAAAATGTCGTGAACTTTCTCAGCGATATCAAAAGCACACAGGAAACTGCCATTCCTAATATTACCAACGTGCTGCTGCGGGGAACTGATAAAATGACGCCGCAGGAAACAACGATGATCAAAGTTTTTATTTCAAAAGGCAGAGAGCTGCAAACGCAACAGTCGCGGATCGAATACCTTTTTTCCAACTACCGCAGCAAGCATAATATCAGCGCTGATGAACTGAAAAAGTTTGGCTTGTAAACCGACAATAAATTAAGAACTCTTATTAATCCGTGATCTCTATTTTCTTTGCTTCGTGTTTATGTTTTCCCGACATAAAGGAATATACCGCAGGAATCACAAACAAAGTAAGGATCAATGAAAAGATGATTCCGCCTACGACAACGATCCCCAGCGGCACACGGCTCGTAGATGAAGCCCCGAGGCTCAAGGCGATAGGCAAAGCGCCAAAAGCCGTTGCCAGACTGGTCATCAGGATGGGACGCAAACGTTGTTGCGCAGCTTCTGCTACCGCTTCCATTTTATTTAGTCCGCTTTCTCTTTTCTTATTGGCAAATTCAACGATCAGGATCCCGTTCTTTGTTACCAATCCGATCAACATGATCGTACCGATCTGGGAGAACATGTTCCATGTTTGTCCGAAGATCCAAAGGCTTAATAATCCGCCGGCAAAAGCCATCGGAACCGTGCACATAATAATGAACGGATCCACAAAACTTTCAAACTGTGCAGCCAGTACAAGGTAAATAAGGATCAATGCGAGGATCAAAGCAAACATCGTATTGGAGGAACTTTCAGCATAGTCTCTTGAAGGACCTGAAAATGCTGTTTGATAAGATTCATCCAGGAGATTTTTTGAGATCGCCTCCATGGCTTTGATTCCGTCACCGATCGTTTTTCCTTCTGCAAGTGATGCCTGAATCGTTGCTGATTTGTAACGGTTAAAGTGATACAATGTAGGCGGGCTGCTACTTTCCTCTAAATGAATAACAGCACTTAAAGGAATGCTTTCGCCTTTGTTATTTCTTACGGTGATCTTTGATATATCTGTTGGTCTGTCGCGATCACTTCTTTCCACCTGCGCAATGACGGAATACTGGTGGCCGTCCTGAATATAATATGCAAGCCTTCCGCCGCTAAAGCCGGACTGAATGGCACTCACCACATCCTGCGAAGAAAGCCCGAGATCTTTTACTTTCATTCTGTCGATCGTAAGATCTACTTCCGGTTTATTGAATTTCAGGTTCACGTCTACATTGGAAAATGTTTTATCCAATTTTGCCGCATCTAAAAATTTAGGAATGACTTCTTCCATTTTTTCCAGATCCTGATTTTGCAATACAAATTGCACCGGCGAACTACCTCTGCTTCCGGCACCTACAGCGATTGTTTGTTCCTGATTTGCAAAGATCTTAGCTTCATTAAATCTTTGGAGTTTTCGGTTAAGGTCATTTGCTATTTTATCCTGCGAGCGTGCCCTGTCGCCCGGCGGAACCAATGCCAGCCTTGGTTGCGAGCTGTTGATGGCACCTGCGGGTGTACGGGTGAATACAAAATCTCTTTCAGGAATAGAGTCATATAAATAATTGGTGACGGCATCCGCCAGTTGATCCATCTTACTGAAACTCGTTCCTTCCTGTGCCGTCATCGTAAAACGGATACTGCTTCTGTCTTCCAAAGGAGCGATCTCACTTTGGAGATTTGTAAAGATGAGGACGATCAGACCGATACATGCGACAATGATGACCCAAGCCATCCAGCGCACTTTTAAGAATCCTTCAACCAAGCGTTTGTAGCCGTTTTCCATGCCCTGAAAGAAAGGTTCTGTCTTTACGTAGAACTTACTGTGCGAATGATTTTTTCTTGTCATTACCACGTTAAGTACCGGCGTAATGGTAAGCGAAACAAACGCTGATATCAATACCGCCGAAGCGATCGTTACGCCGAACTCTCTGAAAAGTCTTCCGGTAAATCCATCCAAAAATATTACCGGCAGGAAAACGATCGCCAATGTTATCGATGTAGATACCACGGCAAAGAAGATCTCTTTACTTCCTTCCAATGCGGCTTTCTTTATGGGCAGGCCCTCTTCGAGTTTTCGGAAAATATTTTCCGTTACCACGATACCGTCATCCACCACAAGTCCCGTGGCGAGTACGATGCCCAACAACGTAAGCACATTTACCGAAAACCCGGAAATATACATGATGAAGAAAGTAGCCACCAATGAGATCGGGATATCGATAAGCGGACGAAGGGCGATCAGAATATCGCGGAAGAATAAAAAGATCACCAATACTACAAACCCGAAAGAAATGAAAAGTGTTTCTTTTACTTCACTTACCGATTTGCGGATATTCGTTGTGTTGTCTATCAACACATTCATTTCGATATCAGACTTGTTGTCTTTTTTGATCACTTCCAGCTTTTTCAGCAGGTCATCAGCGATTTGAATATTATTCGCCCCCGGTTGAGCGATCACAACAATACCAACGGCGTTTACACCATTGTATTTCCAGCTCTGCTCAAGCGTTTCCGGGCCTACTTCTATCCTTGCTACATCTTTTAAACGCACGATACCGCTGCTGTCTTCATTGATCAACAGGTCCTCAAATTCCTTTGGAGTCGTTAATCTGCCTAAAGTTTTTATCGTTACCTCTGTGTTGTTGCCATAGATCTTGCCGGGCGGCAGATCTATATTTTCTGTATTGAGCGCATTTCTGATGTCGGTGAACGTAGTATTAAATGCGGTCATCTTATCCGGATCGAGCCAGATACGCATTGCATATCTTTTTTGTCCGAAGATATTTACCGAACTCACCTGATTGATCGTCTGAAACTGTTGCTGTAGCACGTTCTCCGCGTAGTCACTTAATTCGAGCAAACTTTTTGTCTGGCTTTGCACAGCGATGATCATGATCGGATCACTGTTCGCATCTGCTTTTGTAACAACCGGCGGTGCATCAATATCCTGCGGCAAAGAACGTGATGCCTGACCTACCTTATCACGCACATCACTTGCGGCAACTTCAAGATCAACACCCAACTCAAACTCTACAGAAATATTGCTGCTACCCAAGGAACTCGAAGAAGTGATCGTTTTAATACCGGGAATACCGTTCACCTGTTTCTCCAGCGGCTCTGTTATCTGCGCCTCAATGATGTCAGGATTAGCACCTGTATAAGAAGTACTCACATTCACAACAGCAGGATCGATCGCGGGATAATCACGAATGGCGAGGAACGTAAAACCAACAATACCGAACAGGATAATCATCAGGTTCAATACAGTTGCCAATACCGGCCGCTTTAATGAGAGTTCAGAAATATTCATAATTGCTGTTGCATGATCAACTGAACTTATGTAAGGTCAGCCGAAAATTCTTTTATATAAACGGGCTTATAAGGCCGCTATCATTAATGTGCTACGGAATCAGGTTTTTTTTGATTAGATTTCACCGCATTTTCCGTTGATGCAAGGTCAGTAAGCTTCTTCACGCTACGTACTTTCACTTTACTCTTCGGTCTTGCAAACAATACACCCGTTACAACCACGGAATCGCCGGGATTCAAACCGCTTATTATCTCTACATTATTTGCCTGGCGAACGCCGGTCTGTACATCCACAAAATTGGCAATACCTTTCTTCACCACAACCACCTGATTGCTTTTATCATTAGGGATGATCGCATTTGTTGGAACAAGTACGGATGATCTTCCTTTACCGGCATCAATATATACCTTTACAAATGCGCCGGGGTTTACGCCCGTTTCTGCAAGCAATGCACGCACCTGAAGATTTCTTGTTGAGGTATTTGCGCCGGGCTCCATGGCAACCACCAACGCATTACCCTTTTTTTGTCCGCCCGCATCATATTCAACCAACACGGTTTGTCCTACTTTAATAATATTGCTGTACATCTCCGGAAGGGTAAAATCAACTTTTATTTTTGATACCTGTTGGATCGTTACCAATGCAGTTGCAGGCGTTACATACGCACCCGGACTCACCTGGCGCAAACCCGCAATACCGCTAAAAGGCGCACGGATAACAGTTTTATCGATCTGTGCCAATGTATACTGTATGTCGGCTTTATAACCGTTCACAGTATTAAGCGCAGCATCATAGTCACTGAGATTGATACCGCCTACATCGGCTAATTTCTTGAAACGTTGTTCTGTTTTTATCGCAAGATCAAGTTGTACCCTTGATTTGGCAAGTGTTGCACGCAGATCAGCATCGTTGATCTTTGCAAGCACCGTTCCCTGCGCAACCGGTTTTCCTTCAGAAATATTTAAATAAGTAAGACGGCCGCTTACTTCTGGATGAAGTTCCAGAAATTCATTCGGCACCACTGTTCCGTTTGCTTCCACCGTATCTGCGATAGGTTGGGGTTCGGCAAGCATAACGTCAACAAGTACCGGCGGCGTTTCTTTTGCTTTGCCTTTATCGGAAATTTTTTTCTTGCATGCCGTTAAACAAAATACCAGTAATACGGCTACGGCAAAATATTTAATCAAACTTGTTCTACACCTCATCAGGTAAAATTTTATGAAACATATGCCACAAATATAAAAGGTTTATAAAATGATGTACCCAAATAGATGGCCGGCTTTTTTTAGACGACGGCATGCTTCGTTTACATACGGTGATTATGTGTTCTTTGTATTAGCTTTGAGGCATAAATAATCAAGAATGAAGCCAATCGTCGCCGTTATTATGGGTAGCCAAAGTGATCTTACTGTAATGCAGTCCGCTGCAGAGGTACTTAAATATTTCGGAGTAGCGTTTGATCTCACGGTAGTTTCGGCACACCGCACACCCGATCGTATGCGTAGCTATGCAACAGAAGCGAGAGGCAAAGGCATTAAAGTGATCATTGCCGGCGCAGGCGGTGCAGCACATTTACCCGGTATGGTAGCGGCTTACACTTCATTACCCGTGATCGGTGTTCCCGTAAAATCTTCCAATTCTATTGATGGTTGGGATTCTGTATTATCTATTTTGCAAATGCCCGGCGGCGTTCCGGTTGCCACGGTTGCATTGAATGGTGCAAAAAATGCCGGCTTACTCGCTGTGCAAATATTAGCGACAAATGATGATGTTTTGGCTAAGCAATTTGATGATTACAAAAAGAAAATGGAGAATGAAGTTTTAAAAAGTGCGGAAGAGTTGAAGGCAATTTGACGATTTGGAGATTTGGAAATGTGATGTGCTGATATGCTGATATCCTGATGTGCCGATGGAATGCATTTCTTTTATAACTAATAGCGCTCAAAGATTCGCAACCCGCCCGCCAGCTATCCCCCACTAGCTATACCTTACCATTTAAGAAACAGATCCCCGATCACAAAAACTGCAAACACCACAGAAGCTATTCCGTTCGCAGTCATAAAAGCAAGGTTCACTCTTTTGAGATCATCGGGTTTTACAACAGAATGCTGGTAGATCAACATTCCGCAGAATACCAGTGCGCCTACCCAATATAATATTCCAAATTCACCGTAATAACCTGCATAAATAATGGCAGCCGCTGAAACAACATGAAGCAATTCTGATACGTGCAGCGCTTTTGCTTTTCCTACGAATGAAGGAATGGAGTAGAGATTATTTTCTTTGTCGAATGCCTCATCCTGCAATGCATAGATAATATCAAAGCCGCTTACCCAACAAATGACTGCGATAGAAAATAAGATCGGCAATAATGCGAAATGACCGGTAACCGCTAAATAAGCTCCTATCGGCGCCAGACTTAAACCTATACCCAGTACAATATGGCAAAGGAATGTGAAGCGTTTTGTATAACTGTAAAACAGAACTACAAACAAAGCAACCGGTGACAAATAAAAGCAAATGCGGTTGATGAAGAATGTGCAGGTAATGAAAAAAGCGCACATAACGATGGTAAAATATAACGCGTTCTTTTCTGAAATGATCCCTGATGGAATTTCTCTGATCGCCGTCCGCGGATTCTTTGCATCAAATTGTCTGTCGAGGTATCGGTTAAAAGCCATGGCGGCGGAACGTGCGGTGATCATGCATCCAAGTACAAGAAGAAATAAAATAAAATATGGCGTAAGGTCAATAAACGCAGGCATGGAAAAATGCGGATGGCCGTCATTTACCGCCGGTGCAAAAATAATTGTTTGCATACCTAAGAAAAATCCAATCAATGCAAAAGGCATTGCGAAGATGGTATGTGAAAACTTTATAAGAGAAAGGTAATTTTTTGCTGTAGCCATGAGGAAGATTTTAGCCACGAAGGCACCAAGACACAAAGTTGCACAAAGAAACTAAACAGAACTTACGAATTGAAAAAATTATCCATTGTCCATTGATAAATTATCCATTACTTATTAATGCGTGTCCGCACGATCTCCCACAACACTACCCCTGCCGCCGTTGCAATATTCAATGAATGTTTGGTACCGAATTGCGGGATCTCGATACAGCCGTCACATAAAGCGATCGTAGATGCTTCTACTCCCTCTACTTCGTTGCCGAATACGATTGCGATTTTTTCTTCCGGATCGATCATGGCTTGGTGCAACATTTTGCTGTTCACAACCTGCTCTGCCGCATATACAGTATAACCCGATTCTTTCAGATCTGAAATAGCTTCCGCTGATGTTTTGAAACATTTGAAATCGACCGTGTCTTCCGCACCCAATGCGGTCTTCTTAATTTCCTTGTGCGGCGGAACCGCGGTGTAACCGATGAGGTAAACAGCTTCAAGCAAAAATGCATCTGCGGTACGAAATACACTGCCAACGTTATAAGCGCTACGAACATTTTCCAGCACGGCGATCACCGGCGTTTTCTCCGAACGGCGAAATTCTTCGGGCGTCATTCTGTTGAGGGCATCCATGCTTAGTTTTTCCATCCTGTATTCTTTAGATACTATACGAATTTGGCGAATTACACGAATTTAAATTCGTTGTAATTCGCCAAGCGTATATGCCATTTCGTTTAATTAGTGTAATTCATGACCCCGCTTAAGCAGTTTCTTTCTCTGCTTTTGCCGCACCCACAGCTGCTTTCGCGTCCGCATATTCTCTTGCAACTTTTACAAAGCTCACGAATAAAGGATGTGGATTTTCAACCGTACTCTTCAACTCCGGATGATATTGCACGCCGATAAAATGCGGATGATTATGCAGTTCTACGATTTCTACAAGTCCTGTTGCAGGATTTTTTCCGCTGGGTACCAATCCGGCATTTGTAAAATCGTTGATATAATTATTGTTGAATTCCCAACGGTGACGGTGTCTTTCCGTGATCTCGGCAGCGCCGTAAATCTTATACGCCAATGATCCCGGCATGATAGAACAAGGATAAGCACCTAACCTCATCGTACCACCTTTTTTCTTCACTTTCTTTTGCTCTTCCATTAATGCAATTACCGGGTATGGTGTGCCTGTTTCCATTTCCGTTGAATGCGCATCTTTCCAACCCAATACATTTCTTGCGTATTCGATCACAGCCATTTGCATACCAAGACAAATTCCGAAGAAAGGCATTTTGTTTTCTCTCGCATATTTGATCGCAGAGATCTTTCCTTCCACACCGCGTGAGCCAAAGCCCGGCGCTACCAACAAACCATCAAGGTCTTTCAGTTTTTCTGCCACGTTATCATCCGTAAGGTGCTCACTGTGAATATTTACAATCTGCACTTTGCATTGATTCATCGCACCTGCATGAATAAATGATTCCAGTATCGATTTGTAAGCATCCTGTAATTCAATATATTTTCCGATCAGTCCGATCTTCACGCGACTTTTCGGGTAATTTAATTTATCAAGAAAACCCCGCCACTTTGTAAGTTCCGGCGCTGCGTAACCATTTATCTGTAGTTGTTTCAGCACGATCACATCCAGTCCTTCTTCCAGCATTTTCAACGGGACTTCGTAGATCGTAGATGCATCAAGCGCTTCGATAACCGCATTCGGTTTTACATTACAAAACAAGCCGATCTTTCTTCTGATCTCATCAGACAGAGAATGTTCTGTTCTGCACACGATAACATCGGGTTGAACGCCTTCCTGGCTCAGCAAACGCACACTATGTTGTGTTGGTTTTGTTTTTAATTCTTTTGCCGCTTTCAAATAAGGGATCAGTGTTAAATGCACGACCATACAATCTTCTTCAGGCAGTTCCCATTGGATCTGACGCACAGCTTCCACAAAAGGTAAACTTTCAATATCGCCTACAGTTCCGCCAAGCTCTGTGATCACAATATCAAACTCGCCGCCTTCTCCAAGCAACATCATGCGGCGCTTAATTTCATCTGTAATATGGGGTACCACCTGTACGGTTTTACCAAGGTATTCCCCTTCTCTTTCTTTTGTAATTACGGTTTGGTAAATACGACCGGTAGTTACATTATTTGCCTGCGACGTAGGAATGTTTAAGAAACGCTCATAGTGACCAAGATCAAGATCGGTTTCCGCACCGTCATCAGTCACAAAACACTCTCCGTGCTCATAAGGATTAAGTGTTCCCGGATCAACATTAATGTAAGGATCGAATTTTTGGATAGTTACTTTCAATCCGCGGCTCTGCAGCAATTTTGCAAGCGATGCGGCAATGATCCCTTTACCCAATGAAGATGTAACACCACCGGTTACGAAAATGAATTTGGCCATGATGATTTATTTTTCCAATAAAAATAACCTGTGAGCCGGGCAACAATTCCTTGATCGGCTTCATTGGCGTCGCACTCTTCGGGTGAATATCTTTACTGAGCTTTTATTATGTTTACTGTAGAACTGCAGGACCTGCAAAAAAGGGAGAAATTTTATCCCGGAGGTCATGCAAAGCTAATGCAAATTTACCTTGGGGAGACATGAAATTTGAATTTTAACGCAAAGAGGTAACGGATGTGAGGAATATGCGAAAATTTGAAGCGCCCGATGCGTCATCATCATCTGTAACTGTTACGATAAGCAGCTTTTTACTGATGTGATCTATTTTTAATTTGAGCAGATCGCCCCCATCAATAAAATACAAATTAATAAATTTTGACTCAGGATCATAACTCCATGTTGCATCAAGAATAGTTTCTGCTGTTTCAAACGACTTCGCACTTTTATCAGCATGAAATTCAAACCCTGATTTGAACGCATTCTCCGGCGGATATTTTATTTCATCGCCCACTCCGATAGAATCAGCCACCCAATTATTTACAAGTAATATTTCAACTGAATCTTTTGTAGTTTGGGCTGATGAACTGAACGACAGTGCAACAAATAAAAATAGCAAAAGCGTTTTCATGTGTCAGGTTTTATGATTTTTAACGGTGTGTTTAAAGCTAATATCAAAATGCAAACTCGCCGGTCTTCAGATCTATAATACAGGCTTCCGGTTGCTTTTTGCGGTTTGTAATATGCGCAACGCTGGTTACAGGATATGAGATCTTATAATTTGCACCGCCTGCTGCCAGGATACCGGGAACACCCGCTATTAATCCGCCGATAAAAATACCCTTGTTGCGTCGGTCATGTTTTTCTACATAACCGGAGATCACAAAACTTTTCCCGTTACGCTCTATGGGCACCGGGTGACCTTCAAAATATTTATACAATTCTCCGCCTTTTGCAATGCCCCAAAGCTGTACGGTATCCTTTTTACCATCGGCTGAAACCTTAAAGAATGTTGTCTTTTTATGATCATCCACGATCGCTTCCGGATTAAGGACAGAAGGCTTGTTTTGTGCAAACTCTTCGAAAGTTGCATACCCGCCGTCATTGTATGTTTCCGCAGACAGAATAGGAAGATCAGGTAAAGTTTTCGCAGCAGCGGCAATCGTTTCCATTGACACGCCGTTTGCATCATTCATTTTTCCTGTTGCGTTTTTTAAAGATTCCGTCAGCATTATTTTAAAAGTCTCTTCGATCCTGCCGCCGTGAAAAGGTGTTACATCTCCCATGCTTTCTGAAAAAAACACGGTGTCAATACTAAATGCAGGGTGATATTTTCCGTCTGATACCGACAAAATGTAGGAATCTCCGTTGAAACGCAGGTAAGCATATTCTCGGAAACCCGAACGTTCGCCGATCCGGAGTTCTTTCACCACCCACAACATTTCCGTGCCTTCCTTCTTATAATCGTGGTCGTACATTTTGTTCACGTTTTCCTGCAAACATTCTGTGAGCGTTCCCGATGGTGTAATAAAAACGGTATGGTTATCCATCCCCTTTTGTATATAACCAAGATGAAGACTGTCTGTTACAAATTGAACAATTTTTATTGTGCTCAGCGGATATGTTTTTTTAGGAATATCCGCTATCGGAAATTTTGGAAATTTGATACTCTTCTCTTTTGTATCGGTGGGAGATGATGTCTTCTGCGACCATGCCTGATACATGCATAGGGAACATATCATCATGAAAAAAAGTTTCATAAAGAGGGTTTATTTACGGATGGTATTTTTTACGGGCAGCTCATCAAAATGCCGATCGCGTTATCATATTTCGTTTTCCATTCATTGATACTGCCCCACGAATCATCATCAATGCCTATATTTTTTGCCGTTACTTTTCCGATCTCGTTGAATGCGACACCTGTTGATTGCAACGCCGCAACCAATGCTTCTTTTTGCGAAGCACCTACTGAAACAACTATCCTGCTTTGTGCTTCGCCAAACCAATATGCATCTTTGCGGACCGACGCATCATGTTGTGCCGCTTCAAAGCCGAGATCTTTTGTAAACGCACTTTCCATCAGTGTTACAAAAAGTCCGCCTTCGCTTACGTCATGCGCCGAAGCAACGAGTTTTTGTTTGATCAGCGATGCAACTGCTTTTTGTAATTTGAATTCTTCATCAATATCAAAATGCGGACAGGGAGAAAATTCTTCGCCCACGATCTTGTGTAAATACTCCGATGAGTTGATATCATTTCTGCTTTCGCCCAACAGGAAAATACTGTCGCCTTCCGCTTTAAAATTCATTGTCATTTTATCCGCGACAGAATCGAGCAGACCAACCATCCCGATCGTTGGGGTAGGATACACCGGACCATCAGGAGATTGGTTGTAAAAGCTCACATTACCACCGGTTACCGGCGTATCAAATTTCACGCAGGCTTCACCCATCCCCTTGATCGCATTAGAAAACTGCCAATATACTTCGGGATCATAAGGATTACCAAAGTTGAGACAATTAGTTACGCCTAAAGGTTCACCACCGCTGCAAACGATATTTCTCGCCGCTTCCGCAACCGCGATCATTGAACCTTTGTACGGATCGGCGAATACATAACGACTGTTACAATCTGTTGTAAGCGCCAAGGCTTTATTAGTAGGTTTTGCGACAACGACTGCGGCATCAGATACACCGTTAGTGCTTGTGTTACCCGCTCCCACCATGCTATCGTATTGCTCGTAGATCCAGCGTTTGCTGGCAATGTTCGGCAAACAAATAATTTGTTCCGCTATTGATTTAAGATCTGACGGCTCGGCAATTTTACCCGCATCAAATGCTTTAATTTTTTGAATATATGCGGGTTCTTTTACCTCACGTGTGTATTGCGGTGCGCCGCCGCCGAGTACAAGTTCATCCGCAGGAAGGACCGCTTCTTCCACACCATTCATGAAGAAATGTAATTGTCCGTCATCAGTTACTTCACCGATCTCACTGCACGGCAGATCCCATTTCTCAAAAATATCCAGTACCGCTTTTTCTTTTCCTTTTTGTACCACGAGCAGCATTCTTTCCTGACTTTCGCTGAGCAACAATTCCCAAGCTTTCATGTTCTGCTGACGTGTAGGAACTTTTTCCAGGTCGATGCGCATCCCCGCTTTTCCTTTCGCACTCATTTCTGCAGTAGAGCAGATGATGCCCGCGGCACCCATATCCTGCATACCTACAACAACACCTGTCTGAATTACTTCCAGGCAAGCTTCCAACAATTTCTTTTCCTGAAAAGGATCTCCCACCTGCACAGCAGGAAGATCTGCGGCACTGTCTTCCGTAATTTCAGCACTTGCAAATGACGCTCCGCCTATACCGTCTTTACCCGTTGCGCTTCCTACAAAGAAAACGGGATTACCGTTTCCTTCGGCAGTTGCGGAAATCGTTTCACCGTTCTTCAGGATGCCCACGCTCATTGCATTTACAAGCGGGTTGGTATGATAACAATCTTCAAAATAAATTTCTCCGCCCACGGTCGGCACGCCGAAGCAGTTTCCGTAATGGCCGATCCCGTGCACAACTCCCGCAAGCAAATGTTGCGTTTTTGGATCTTTAATATTTCCGAAACGCAATGAATTTAAAGATGCGATCGGCCTCGCACCCATGGTAAAAATATCGCGGTTGATGCCGCCCACACCCGTTGCTGCTCCCTGAAAAGGTTCGATCGCACTGGGGTGATTATGAGATTCAATTTTAAACACCACACCATATCCGTCGCCTATATCCATCAATCCCGCATTTTCTTCACCCGCTTTTACCAGCATCTTTTGTCCGTCACGCGGCAATGTTTTTAGAAGCCTGATAGAATTTTTGTAGCTGCAATGTTCACTCCACATCCCGCTGAAAGCGCAGAGTTCTGTAAAATTCGGCGTGCGTCCCAACTTGGTTTTTATCAGTTCAAATTCTTCTCCTGTAATTCTTAATTGCGCGGCGGTGTGTGCGGTTATTTCCATAATAAAATAAATAGGCTGGTATTTGAAAATGCAAATTTACAGAGACAGCGGCTTAGTTACTGTTTAATAAAAATCAATATTTTAACTATCTTCCCACATCTAAAAATTCATTGTGGCCGTCGTATTTTTCATCTTATACCTCATTGCGTGCTGCATTTTTTTACCCCGCATAAAATTTATTAGGGAATCGGAACTTTCCGCTAAAACGATACTGATACTGCTTTTGATCAAGTTTGGGGCGGGCTTTTTGCTCGCCGGTATAAATCAATACTTTTTGCACGGCGTTACAGATTACGACGTGTACAATAACTTGGGCATGACGGAATATTATAATCTTGTTCATCAGCCTAAACTCTTTTTTACTGATCTTTTTACAACGAAATACGCGGCACCGGGGGAATTTTTCGGTTCGCAGTATTCTTATTGGAACGATCTTCGGGTAAGTATCATTCTTAAAGCGCTGGGATTGATGGATATTTTCAGTCGCGGAAATTATTACATCAACAGCCTCTTTTTTAATTCACTTTGTTTCTTTGGCCATATCGCTTTATACAGGGTATTTGCCCGTATTTATCCGGATAAAAACCTTCCTGTAATAGTTGGGTGCTTTCTCCTGCCCTCTATGCTGTATTTCAGTTCCGGGATTCACAAAGACCTGATCGTTTTTGCATCGTTGGGTATATTTTGTTACTGCCTTTATTTTTCGCTTGAGCAACATTTTACGACAAAACGAATCAGCTTTTTACTTCTTTCGTTTCTGATCGTCTTATTCATCAGAAACTTTGTTGCAGTTATCTTGCTACCCTGCGCAACCACATACTTTGTAAGCAAAAAATATTCGATCGATGTTATAAGAACATTTGCATGCATGCTTCTTATCATGTTTACGGCCGTTGCCATGATAAAGTATATAACTCCGAAACACGACCCGCTCACTATCGTAATTGCAAAACAGCAATCTTTTTTTGCGTTAGGAACAGCAAGATCACAATACAAAAACGATACGCTTGCTACTTCCCTGCAAAGTTTCGCCGCAGCCGCACCGGCAGCCATAAGACATTCTTTTCTTTCTCCTTACCCGGGTGAATTTGCTTCATCATTTTTGAATGCTTTTTCAGCAGAGATATGCCTGTACGTGGTCCTGCTGATTTTGCTGTTCATTTGCCCGATCAAAAAGAATATCGGTATCAATTCGTTTGTTTTGTTTGGATTGATTTTCGCCATTCTTCTCTTTTTATTTATCGGCTATATCACGCCAAATGCGGGCTCATTGATACGCTACCGAAGCATCTATTTCCCCTTTCTCCTTACTCCTGTGTTGGCTTCCATTGACTGGCAAAGGATTTTCCCATCAAAATAAACAACTGGTCAAATTACATTAAATTTAAAAATATGTTTATTATTTCTGCACGGAAAGATTAAATGACGCTTATTTAGACTTAATTTTTTGTTTTATAAGTATAAATAGTCTTTTTTTGCGGTTTAAATTATGATAAATGTCAACTTTAAGATTAAACGCGATTAAGAATCTCGCCAACCAACCAACCCCGGTGAACGTGAGTGCCCCTCCCAGAATCACGGGCATTTTTAATGAGAATGTATTTACACTGGCGGCGGCAAGACAATACCTTAGCGATGACGCTTATAAAAGCCTGCTTTCCTCTACACGCGGCGGCAAAAAGATTGACCGTGCAATGGGTAATCAAATTGCAAACGGTTTGCGTGCATGGGCAGAAAGCAAAGGTGTAACTCACTTCACGCATTGGTTTCAGCCCCTTACGGGTCTTTCTGCTGAAAAGCATGATTCCTTTTTTACGCTTAAGGGCGATGGCACTCCTATCGAAGAATTCGAGGGTGGCGCATTGATCCAACAGGAACCTGACGCATCATCTTTTCCCAGCGGCGGACTTCGTGCAACTTTTGAAGCACGCGGTTACACGGCTTGGGATCCTTCTTCACCGGCATTCATCATGGAGATCGGCGAAGGAAAAACATTGTGCATTCCTACCATCTTTGTTTCTTATACAGGCGAATCTCTTGACACAAAAACACCTTTGCTTAAAGCATTGGTAGCATTGGATAAAGCGGCGGTTGATGTGTGTCAGTATTTTGATAAGAACGTTTCTAAAGTAACTGCAACCCTTGGTTGGGAACAGGAATATTTTGTAATTGATGCGGGTCTTGCAAATGCCCGCCCGGACCTTCTTTTAACCGGTCGTACCGTTTTCGGTCACGCTCCTGCTAAAGGTCAACAACTGGATGACCACTATTTTGGTGCGATCCCTGAGCGTGTTTATGCGTTCATGCGTGATTTTGAAAAAGAATCTTATCGTCTTGGTATTCCTTTACGCACACGTCACAACGAAGTAGCACCTTCTCAGTTTGAGTGCGCACCCATTTTTGAAGAAACAAACCTTGCAGTTGATCATAATACTTTGTTAATGGATGTGATGCTTCGTGTAGCAAGACGTCATAACCTGATGGTTTTGCTTCATGAAAAACCATTTGCCGGAATAAACGGTAGCGGTAAACACAATAACTGGAGCATGAGCACGGACACAGGTGTAAATCTGTTGGCACCTGGCAAAACGCCGAAGACAAATTTGATGTTCCTTACTTTCTTCGTGAATACGATTAAAGCGGTACACGATTACGCAGGATTGATCCGCGGGTCCATTGCCAGTGCAGGTAACGATCATCGTTTGGGTGCAAATGAAGCGCCGCCGGCGATCATCTCTATCTTCATCGGTAAGTACCTTACTGATGTATTGGATCAAATTGAAAAAAGAGTTGGCGGCAACTTTGACGAACAGGATGAAGCGATCTTAAAACTAGATATTCATAAAAGCATTCCGGAACTGATGCTTGACAATACCGATCGTAACCGTACTTCGCCTTTCGCATTTACCGGAAATAAATTTGAATTCCGTGCGGTAGGTTCTTCTGCAAACTGCGCTGTACCAATGACCACATTGAACACGGTAATGGCGGAAACATTGAAGACTTTCAAATCTGAAGTAGACGCATTGATCGAAAAAGGTGAAAAGAAAGAAGTGGCGATCCTGCACATTATTCAGAAATATATCGTTGAAAGCAAAAAAGTGTTGTTTGAAGGCGATGGTTACAGCGATGATTGGGAAAAAGAAGCAGCGAAACGAAAATTGGAAAATGTAAAAACTACACCGGTTGCACTTGATGCTTTTGTAACGGAAAAATCAAAAGCACTTTTCGAATCAAACGGTATTTATACGCATCTTGAGCTGGAAGCAAGGCATGAGATCATGCTGGAAGAATATGTAAAAAAAGTGCAGATCGAAGCACGTGTGATGGGTGATATTGCAAGCACATTCATACTGCCTGCATCTTTGAAATATCAAAATGTATTGTTGGAAAATATCAACGGACTAAAAGCTGCGGGGCTTGCAAAAGAAGCATACGCTACGCAGTTAAGTATCGTAAATGAGATCAGCGAACATATCAGTATTCTCAGTTCGAAAACTACTGCGATGATAGAAGCACGTAAGAAAGCGAATGATATCAGCGACAGTCGCGAAAAAGCAATTGCTTATTGTGAAGATGTAAAAGGTAAACATTTTGATGATATCAGGTATCACGGCGATAAACTGGAACTGATGGTAGACGACAGTTTCTGGTTGCTGCCTAAGTACAGAGAACTATTATTCCTTCGTTAAAATCATATTCCACGATGGTAAGGTCCCTTCTTCACGGAAGGGATCTTTTTTATAGTGATAGCTTGTCGGAGATCCATTTCCTCTTCTGTGTGGTCATTGCTGTGGATGGCGCCAAATGCTCATAAACAGTTGATGAAGATCCTTCGCCGCTTTTAAAATACCGTGGTAAGGTTAAACGGGTGCCCTGATAATATCGGCTAATTTTTTCAGTTCCCTGTTCAATAATGGGGTGAATTCGCAGAATTCATTTTTATATGTATAGCTGCAACTTGCTTAAATATTAACAATGTATATCCGGGTCTTAAAATAACCCGGCTTATTTTTATCTCATGAAAAAATTGCTTTCGTTTCTCTCGTTCACCGCAGCTTTCAGCTGTTCATTCGCACAAAACACTTCAAATTATGCATCAGTGGATGCAACGGTTGAAAAGCTCGGTCCGTTGCCGGCTTTAAACATCGCTACTATTGCGGATACGATCACGGAAGCATTTTCATCCAAAGAGGAACAAGCGAGAGCGATCTATTATTGGATCGCAAATAATATTGCGATAGATCCGAAAGCAACAAAACAAAACGACAGGAAAAACACGTTGCCGGAAAAAGTGATCGAGCTTAGAAAAGCAACGCCATTGGGTTTTTCACTTCTTTTTCAGGAAATGTGCAGCGATGTTAAGATACGATGTATAAGCGTAGACGGCTTTGTGAAAAGAACCGCGGAAGAGATCAACGAATCGATCGACGAACCTAATTCTTCTTGGAACGTGGTTCAGCTTGGTCAGAGTCCTGAAACATGGTTCTTTGTGGATGCATGTCGTGCAAGTGGCGTACTTGATAAAAAATTCACGGTTTTTACCAAACAATTCACCTCCGAATACTTCTTCGCCGACAAGAAATTATTTAATCTCGCAAGCTACCCGGATAACGTGGCGTGGCAGTTGGGCGGCGGACCGAAAAGCATCAAAGAATATTACGCGTTGCCTTCCTTCGGCGATTATTCTTTTGCGAGCGGACTCAGCAAACCTGAGCCAATGACCGGCTACATAAAAGCAAATTTGAAAAATCCAATAGTTTTTAAAATAAGGGTTACAACGCCGATCAAAGAGATCACTGTCGTTCGCGGCGATGCCAGGAAGCAATTACCGCCCGAAAAGATCGATTATAATGACAATGGCGGCGTGCTTGTTTTCGATTATAAATTTAAGAAGGAAGAAACAGCGCCTTTCAGGATCTTGGGGGACGGGAAAATTTTGATGGAGTATATGATCGAGGTAAATGAATAAAAATGCGGAATTGGATAAATCTTGGAATTATTTGAGACAGTCACCGGATTCCCTATCCCTGAATCCTGATTTCACTCCTTACCCGCGCAATCTTCGTTCGTCCCTGTAAGCTTTCATCATTTCAGAAAAAATCATTTTTTGCGAACAGGCTTTGATCACCACGGTAATTCTTTTTGATGTTGTGATCTCGGTTTTTGCGCCTTTCACCCAATTAGAATACCAATTGCGGTGAGATTGCGGAAGTGAATTAAAATACTTTGCTGCGTCGGGATCATCCTTAAAACATTCTGTAAGTTCTTCTAATATCTTGATCTGCGCTTTATCCTCTTCCAATTGCATGATCACTTCCGCACCATGGAACTTTTTAATGGCCTTACGCATTACGGCATTGACCGCAATAATAAATTCACCTTCCCCCATTGGTACTGTCGCAACGCCTTTTAAAGAATGTTCATCTATCTTTCCTTTCACACGAAATGACTTTTTACAATCAGCCTTGATCTTCGCAGCTGTCTTCGCCGGAATACTCACGTAAGTCCAGCCGGTCTTCTCACCTTTTGCTCCGAACTTTTCCAGCATTGCTTTAAAGCGTACCATGACCAAATTTAATTAACGGCAATAAAAAAACCACCCGAAGGTGGCTTAAATAATTATAAACGAAGCTGAATTATGCTCTTTGCTTTGTTGCTGTTTTCGCAGGTTTTGCTTTTGCAGTTTCTTTTTTAGCTGCAGGTTTTGCAGGTGTTTTAGCAACAGGTTTAGCAGGTGCTTTCGCAACAGGTGTTTTTGCTGCCAGTGTTTTTGCTACGGGTTTAGCCGCAGGAGTGACTACCGCTGCTTCCTTTTTTACAGGTGGCGCTTTAGCCGCAGGCTTTGTTGCGCCTTTCTTTTTCAGATTTTTCAACGTTTCGTCGATCGTCTTTTTGATCTCTTCATAAGTTGCTTTACCAACTCTTTCACCATTAACGAAAAAAGTAGGAACTTCTTTTACGCCACGGTCAAGTCCTTCGCGAAGATCACCCTGTACCTGCCAGCCGTAAGTTGCATTTACAAGATCATCCAAAAAGCGCTTGTTGTTTACGCCGGCTTCTTTGCTGTATAATTTCAGACTTGTTGTACCAAGGTTCTTTCTGTTTGCAAATAAAATGTTGTGCATTTCCCAGAATTTACCATCCTGAGCTGTTGCAACAGCCGCCTCACCTGCTTTCAGACTGCGTTGGTGAATGTTTGTCAACGGAAAATGTCGGAAGTTAAAACGCACAAGACCATCATATTCTTCCAATATTTTCTTTACAATCTCATTTGCTTTTGCGCAAACCTCACTTTCATATTCACCAAATTCTTCCAGAGTAACTTCAGCCTTTACATTTCCTACAAATACATCTCTTGGTTCGATGATTTCGACCACTTCTTTTTTAAATGCCATCTTTGTCTCCTTTAATTTTAATGCCGCATGCTTAAGATAGCGCAGCGATTTGATTGGTTTATAAGGGGTTAGGTCAGATAAACCTTGATTTTTTTTAATATAGCCGCGTAAAGGTACTCTTTTTTTCGGTATTAACCTGGCCAAAACGTCGCTATTTGTAGAAACCCAATATAACTGTATGAAAATCAATGCTATTCCACTTATCCCCCATTAATGCACGTTCTCCTTCTGCTTCTCATTTCTGAATACTACAGTACCGTCAAAAACGTCTACCATCACAGGCGTTGACCTGTCGATATCGCCTGCAAGGATCTTCTTACTTAATTGATTAACGATCTCTTTTTGAACAAGTCTTTTCAATGGTCTTGCACCAAACTGCGGATCATAACCGTTATCTGCCAGATAATCCAACGCATAATCGCTAAACTGAAGTTCGATGCCGTTCTTCGCCACCAGATTTCTCAATCCGTCCAGTTGAATGTTAATGATTCCCCTGATCTCTTTCTTCATCAGCGGCTGGAACATGATCACTTCGTCGATTCTGTTTAAAAACTCGGGACGAATGGTTTGACGCAACAAAGTCATCACTTCACCTTTTGTTTTCTCTACCACCTCATCGATATTGTTTTCATTCACATTCTCAAAGTTTTCCTGGATCACCTGACTGCCCATATTGCTCGTCATAATGATAATGGTGTTCTTGAAATTTACCACTCGGCCTTTATTATCTGTAAGGCGACCATCATCCAACACCTGCAACAACACGTTGTATACATCAGGGTGCGCTTTTTCGATCTCATCGAGCAATACAACAGAATAGGGTTTTCTTCTTACGGCTTCCGTTAATTGTCCGCCTTCATCATAACCCACATAGCCCGGAGGCGCTCCTACTAACCTGCTAACAGAATGTTTCTCCTGATACTCACTCATATCAATCCTCGTCATCATGCTGTCGTCATCAAACAGATATTCAGCCAATGCTTTTGCCAATTCTGTTTTGCCGACACCCGTTGTTCCAAGGAAAATAAATGATCCGATAGGTTTGCGTGCATCCTGCAAGCCCGCACGGCTGCGGCGTATGGCGTCACTTACGGCTTCGATCGCTTCATGTTGACCTACAACTCTTTTATGCAATTCTTCTTCAAGATTGAGTAATTTTTCTCTTTCTCCCTGCAGCATTTTCATCACCGGAATACCTGTTGCTTTCGCAACACTTTCAGCTATATCTTCCGCATCTACTTCTTCTTTCAACAATCTCTTTTCCGATAATGTTCCAAGCGAGCCGGTCAATTCGGCGATCAGTTCTTCCTGCTCTTTCATTTTACCATAACGAATCTCAGCCACTTTTCCGTAATCGCCGTTACGCTCCGCCTGTTCAGCCTGCAACTTCAGATCTTCTATCGCTGCTTTACCGTTTTGAATTTTATCAACCAGGTCCTTTTCTTCAACCCATTTCGATTTATACGTATCTCTTTCCACAGAAAGATTTGCAATTTCCGTGTTGAGTGCTTTCAATTTCTCTTCATCTTTTTCTCTTTTGATCGCTTCTCTTTCAATTTCCAACTGACGAATTTGTCTTTCCAGTTTATCCAACTCTTCGGGCATCGAATTCATTTCAATGCGAAGCTTAGCAGCACTTTCATCAATAAGATCAATAGCCTTATCCGGCAGAAAACGGTCCGTCATATAACGGTTTGATAATTCAACCGCAGCGATGATCGCTTCATCCTTGATACGAACATGATGATATGTTTCGTAACGGTCTTTCAAGCCGCGCAAAATAGAAACTGCATCTTCAACAGTTGGTTCATCAATGACCACTTTTTGAAAACGTCTTTCCAGTGCTTTATCTTTTTCAAAGAATTTTTGATACTCAGATAGCGTCGTTGCACCTACTGCTCTCAGTTCGCCTCTTGCCAATGCCGGCTTCAAAATATTTGCCGCATCCATTGCACCATCGCCGCCACCGGCTCCAACCAATGTATGGATCTCGTCAATGAACAAAACAATGTCTCCTTCGGCAGAAGTTACTTCTTTTACCACTGATTTCAGTCTTTCTTCAAACTCTCCTTTATATTTTGCACCGGCGATCAGTTGACCCATATCCAATGCATAAATAGTTTTGCTGCGCAAATTTTCCGGCACATCGCCGTTAACGATACGCATCGCCAAACCTTCTGCTATCGCGGTTTTACCTACACCCGGCTCACCAACCAAGATCGGATTATTTTTTGTTCTTCTGCTGAGGATATGTAAGGTTCTGCGGATCTCTTCATCACGACCGATAACAGGATCAAGCTTGCCGGCACGAGCCATTTCATTCAGGTTCTTCGCATATTTATTTAACGCATTGAATTGCGTTTCCTGAGTTTGCGAATTCACCGTTTCACCTTTGCGCAATTCTTTAATGGAAGCGACAAGACCTTTTTCTGTAAGTCCCGCATCCTTCAACAGCTTTGCCGCTGCATCACTTCCCTGCAAGATCGCAAGTAACAAATGTTCGGGTGTAATGAACTCATCACTAAAAGTTTTGAGCACACCGTTAGCCTTCAACATCATATTGTTGGCATCTCTGCCCAATGATTGAGCGGGATCACCGGAAACGACCGGTAATTTTTTAATCAACTCATGCAGTTTGGTATTAACCAGATTAACGGTCACGTTATTTTTACGCAACAGGTAATCAACAGGCGAATCTTCCATCTCGATCAAGGCTTTTAAAATATGCTCTGTTTCGATGGTTGGATTTTTTTGATCATAAGCGTATTGTTGCGCCTTTTGAAGTGCCTCGGATGCTTTAATGGTTATATTATTTTGACTCATATTTATTTTAATTTGCTGCAGCTTCGAATGCCTGCGGCTGAATTTAGATTTTGTAGTATTAACCTTGTTGTACAAAAGATCATCCAAACTAAAAAGTAGAAATTATGTCACAAAGGCTTTGCTAAGTCTGCCTGTATTGCAGTCTGATATTGAGTTTTATGCTATTTTATCAGGGTGCTAAAGCGCAATATAATTTTTCTGTCGCCGATAAATACCCATAGCAAAATACAGGCGATATGAGAGGTCGCTCTACGCTTCTGACCTTCAAAAGACGTAGAGGTCATTACCGCCCGATTACCAAACTTTAGTGCCAAAAAGAAATTCGTTGGCAAACTCTTGAAAGAAAACAGGAAACGACGAAGACGAAGCATTGGCTGATTTTTTAGAAGATCGCAAGTTCCCGAACGCCAGCTGCAGCAAATGGTTGAGCGCCGGCTTGCTAATGACTTTTGCGGATGATGGGAAATTAAAGCTGACTGATACTGTCGGAAAATTTTTACCGATCCTGCTTAATGCGGGCAAAGGAAACATCATGCTCGCAGATTACCTGAGTCACATGACGGATATCAAATCGGGAACGCTTAAAGAAAGCCGCGCCGGTTTTGAAAAAGCCAATAATATGGATGAAGCGATGCCATCGACCACCGGACCGGAACAGGAATCAAAGCCCGGAGAATCGTTTCATTACAGCAGCTTAGGATTACAAATGGCAGCTGCGGTGATTGAAAAATAAGCGGGAAAGATTTTCGAAGTTTATTTGCCGAAAGAGTTACCGGGCCATGCGAAATGAAAAGCACCCCTTTAGGTATCGCTCCCATTCGCATTCCGTCGGAAAGCGGCAACCGAACCTCTGCTGACTATTTGCGCTTTCGTTAATTAATTCTCAATAATAGTATCTAGAAAGGGGAAATTGTACTTAAAAAAGCAAGCGTTGCATTGATGCAACAGAATTACGCAGCAGGAAAAAAAGTTATTGATTCTCCTGCGGAAGCAGGCAAATGGGGGCTATGGTTTTGGCGAATGGACCCCGACAGTGAAGCAGCGGATATTCGTTAGGATTTTGGAACAAGGGCCGGCCTGTTTGGAAGTTTTCTCCGGGTAGACAACAGGAACGGTTGCACCGCTGTATTGTTCACGTTTTATGTAAAAGAATAATGGATCCAACGGAAGGTATACCGGGCTGAAGAAAATACTTGACGAGGCTGTTACTAACAAAAAGCAGTAACACGGGCTATTTGCGTTAATTTTGCCCGCAATTGTTCAAACATGAAGCATTTTTTCTTAGCCGCGGCACTTATTTTAGTTTCTCTTTTTTCCTTTGCACAAAAAGGGCCTCTATTCAAAGGGATGTATCTGCAATGGGGCTACAACCTTGATGCTTATACCCGGAGCAATATCAGGGTGAAATTATCGAACGGCGACGATTTCACGCTGCATCATGCGAAGGCAAGACATAAGCCCGGCTTCAGCGATATTTTTACTGATCCGCTGGAAGTTTCGCTTCCGCAATACAACTATCGTTTAGGATTTTACCTGAACAAATCACACACGACTTCTATCGAATTGAATTTTGATCATATCAAATATGTGGTGGAGGACGGACAGACAGTCCGAGTTACAGGAACGATCAACAAATCGATCGTAGATGCAGACAGTGTGCTGGATCCAAATCGCTTTTTGCATTTGGAACATACTGATGGCGGAAATTTATTGCACGTGAATTTTGTAAGACAGCATACGATATTGATGAACAAATCAAATTCGAGAAAAGTCATTAATCTGATCTGGAAAGTGGGCGCGGGTATCAATATTCCGCGAACAGATTTTACTTATCACGGCGACAGGCTCAATAATGATTTCCATATTGCAGGCTACAACATCAGCGCAGAAGCAGGCGCAAGATATTACTTCGCAAAGAAATTCTTTTTGGAAGGCACGGGTAAAGGCGGCTTTGTAAAATACCTTAATGTGCTCGCAAACACAAATGCGCTCAAGGGAAATCGAGTGCGCCACAGTTTTGGCTATGTGGAAGCGATAATGACCGTAGGTTACGATATTAAATTTTAGATTTGTTCAACGATAGGATCATTGAACACTCCCCTCCATACGAAAATTGTAAAAGAAACGGCAGCAACGTTGGGATTTGATTTTTGCGGAATTTCCAAAGCACAGTTTCTAAATGAAGATGCGAAACGCCTTGAGACATGGCTTAATAAAGGCATGCACGGAAATATGCACTACATGCAAAATCATTTTGACCTTCGCACAGATCCGCAAAAACTGGTACCCGGCGCAAAATCCGTGATCACCTTACTCATCAGTTATTTTCCCGAAGCAGAACAGAATCAAGCTGCGCCAAAAGTTGCGAAGTACGCTTACGGAAAAGATTATCACGATATCATTCGGGCCAAACTCAATCATTTTGTTTATATCCTCAAAGAAAAGGTGGGCGATGTGCACGGTCGAGGCTTTGTAGACAGTGCGCCGGTATTGGAACGAAGCTGGGCGCAAAAAAGCGGCCTTGGCTGGATCGGAAAAAGCGGCAACCTCATCAATAAAAAGGAAGGCTCATTTTTCTTCATCGCATCGCTCATTACTGATCTTGAATTGATTGCTGATGACGCAGGCGTGAAGGATTATTGCGGCACCTGCACAAGATGCATTGATAATTGTCCTACTGAAGCGATCCTTCCGGATAAAGTTGTTGACGGTAGCAAATGCATTTCTTATTTTACAATCGAATTAAAAGATGCCTTGATTCCTGAAAAAATGAAAGGACAATTTGATAACTGGTTGTTTGGCTGTGATGTGTGTCAGGATGTTTGTCCTTGGAACCGTTTTTCTAAACCTTCATCAGACAAAGGTTTCAATGCAATTCCGGAGATATTGAATTTTAGCGAAGATGATTGGAATGAGTTGACGGAAGAAAAGTTTAAAATTATTTTTCAAGATTCTCCGCTTAAACGCAGTAAATTTTCAGGGATAAAACGCAATCTTCAATTCATTCAAATGCCATGAATAAAAACATCCTCAAGCTCGCTTCCATCGGCGCAAAAAAGGAACGTCGCATCATCGGCCTGATGAGCGGCACGTCATTGGACGGGCTAGACATTGCGGTTTGTTTGATTTCGGGAGCAGGCTTTGAAACAAAAATAACCGTTGAGCATTTTGAAACGATCCAATTCGATACGAATTTTAAGGCAGTCCTTAAGAAGACCTGTTTTAAAGAAACTATTTCACTTCGTGATCTTACTTTGCTCAATAAGAATATAGCAACACATCATGCGGCGGCTGTAAACACGCTGTTGAAGAAATATGAAATTGATGCAGGTGACGTAGATTTGATCGCAAGTCACGGCCAAACGATCTATCATGCACCGCTTCATTTGCACAGGCGTTCAGCAATCGGGCATGCAACTTTGCAACTTGGTGACGGCGATCATATCGCGGTAAAAACAGGCATTATCACGATCAGTGATTTCCGGCAAAAAAATATTGCAGGAGCCGGCGAAGGCGCTCCCCTGGCTGCATACGGCGACTTTCTATTATTTGGCGAAAGAAATGAAAATGTATTGCTGCTGAATATCGGCGGCATTGCAAACTTTACATATCTGCCGCAGAACGGCAAACCTGTATCTTCGGATATCGGTCCGGGAAATACATTAATGGATGGTTGGACGAAGAGACATTTTCCGGAAAAACATTTTGATAAAAATGCCGGGCTCGCTTTAAAAGGAAAAATCAATGAATCGCTGCTCAATGCATTAAAAGCAGATTCGTTTTTTAACGGAGCATTCCCAAAAACTACCGGACAGGAATTATTCAGCGATGCATTTTTAGAAAAAGCAATAAAGGCAAGTGATGCTGAAAATATCAGCGTGGAAGACGTGATGGCCACGCTGAATAAATTTACCGCGGATATTATTTGCACGGTATTAAATGAAACAACACAGCAGGCGTCGTTCAGGCTCTACATCAGCGGTGGCGGCATCCACAATCCTTTGCTGATGCAGCATTTGATAAAAGGATTGGGTAGCGCAACCATACATGATACCGCAGAAAAAAACATTCCGGCTGATGCTAAAGAAGCGGTGTTATTTGCATTATTGGCTAATGAATGTGTAGCGGGAGATCCGGCGACCTTTAGCGGCATCTCCGATCATCTACCCGCTGTATCGATGGGTAAGATCAGTTTACCTCATTGATGTGATTCAACATATTCTTTCAGACTTTTCAGGCCAAATTCATAACCGGGGCCCGTCATTTTTTCAATAAAAATCCCACCGAACTTTTCCCACGGATACCATTTTAATTTTGTGATCGTTTCCCATTGCACCTGCATATTTCCCTGCTCCTGCACGGGCATAAGGGAAAAAATATTCATCACTTCATTTTCGTTTTCCCTTTGCAAGGCAACCTTCACATAAGGATATTTTTTTTCGGTGATGACCAATGTATTTTTTTTGCCGTTGCTTGTCCATGCGGCAGTTGAATTTACTTCGTTACTCACCGCGCTGAACGTGATACCTGCAGAATCTTCTTTGAAAACAGGCTGCCAGTGCTTCCAGTTTTTGAGGTCGCTTACTTCGCTATATATTTTAAGTGAATCGCCCAGCATCGGTTCTGCACGGGTTACTACCACCCTGCCGGGCATTATCATAGAGATCAGTGTTACCATTATAAATAAGCCTGCCAGCACAAGTACGATTCCTTTTAGTTGTCTCATATTACTCCCATTTAAACACTTTGATGGCAACGAAATAAACAATTATTGCCCATAAAAATAAGACCAGTATTTCCGGAATTGACAGATTTAAACTGCCGATCTTCATCATAAAATTTACATTCCAAAAATGTTCGCCTTCAAAAGCCACGCTTCTCATTAAAGTATTTAAATGTGTAAGCGGAAGGGCTTTTGAGATCGGCTGAAGCCAGGCGGGAAACGCATCCGGCGGAAAGAATGTTCCGCCCAACAGAAATTGCGGCAGCGTAATAATATTCGCAAACGCAGGAATCGTACTGTCATTTTTAGCAAGACCACTTACGATAAACCCAAAGCCCATAAATATCAGCAGGCCAATAAAACTTAAGATCAGCATTTCAAACAATGTTTCTGCACCGTGGACTAACGTAAAGCCCAGTAAAAAATACCCCACCAATATGATAACAACCGCAGTGAGCATTTGAAAGATAACGCGGCTCAATCCTTCTCCTAATATGATATAGGTGCGACTGATCGGCGTTGCGAAAAAACGTTTTAACACCATTAAGCTTCGAAGGTTATAGAACATGAATGCAACACCGAATACGCCCGCGCTCAACAATGAAAATCCAAGTTGGCCCGGAAGAATAAAATCGATCCTTTTATATTCTCTTATCTGAGTAATATCTGTTTTTTCATCAAAGTTGAAATCGGCGAACTTTGGTCTGTTATTTTTGTATACGCTGTCGCTTACATTATTGATAACGGTTTGCATCAAACTCTTTAACCCCGGCCATTTATCGCCGCTTGCATTTGTACTTTTTAAACCGATCGTGTAAGGTCTGACTGCGCCGATGTTCTTTGTGATATTTACAATGCCGGCGATATTCCCTTTTTGTTGTTCGTCGTTGAGCTTTTCATCAGAATCAAAAGTGAGAATCCTGACGCCCGGCACACTTTCCAGCGCGGCAAAGAATATATTAGCCGTATCCGCTTTTTTATCCATTACAATTTTAAAAGATTGCCTGCTGCCGCTGTTGCCGATAAAGCCAAATATCATGATGAAAATGAACGGAAAGAGAAAGCCGAATATCACTGCCGACGGGCTTCTTAAGATCGATGTCAAACTGGCTTTCGTGATCGCCAGCATCGCCCTAAATTGGCTGTACTTCATATTTAACATTTTGGAGCCGTAAAGCTAAAGAAAAAAGAGGGAACAGGAATTGAAATACCCGACAAGTGTCGTATATTTGTATGACAAATGTCGCAGTCATGAAAAAGATCAAAAAACCATCAGCAAAAAAAGAAGGCGAAATTTCAAAGGTTGAAGAACCACAAGCTTTTTATGCCACACAAAGATCGGCAGCTTCTTTAAAAGATCTCACCTACAATGATTTTAAAAAAGTTGCAGATAAAGTTCCGTTCACACAGGCAGAATGGGCCGATATGCTGCACATTAGTGAGCGTACGCTTCAGCGATATGCAAAAGACAATCACGCTTTCGCTCCTATCAATGCGGAAAGGGTCGTATTAATTGAAAAAGTAATTGCTCAGGGAAAGCTCACATTTGGCAAAACAGAAAACTTTTACAACTGGCTGAAACGAAATCCGTATATGTTGGAGGGAAATCTTTCTATACAGTCGCTTTCAAGTTTTGAAGGCATCCAAAACGTATTTACTCAATTGGGAAGGATACAACACGGAATATTCGCATGACGGTTTTCAGAATCTGTAACACCTTATATAAAGATGATCTTTCGGGAACAGGTGCCAAGCTATTCGGCGGCAGATGGAATTCCAAAGGAAAGGAAATGTTATACACTACAGAATTTATTTCGCTTGGTGCTCTGGAAATGCTTGTGCACAATCGGTTTAAAGATTTTTCCATCCCGCTGAGTCTGCTACATATAGAGATTCCTGATACAGCGGAGATCAAAGAATTGAAATTAATCAAGCTTAAACAAAATTGGATAGCCGATGAGGCATACACGCAATTTATGGGTGATCAGTTTATTGACTCCGCGAAAACCCTATTTCTTAAAGTGCCCTCGGCTGTCATCGGTGAAGAGCACAACTATCTGATTAATCCGCAGCACGCAGATTTTAAGAAAATAAAGATATCGGAAGTCAGGGATTTTGAAACTGATAAACGCCTTTTTGTAATTTAATATGAATACGGTTTATCTTCTCCTGGGCAGTAATATCGGCGACAGCAAAGCGACTTTGCTGCTTGCGGAAAAATACATTGAAGCATTAACAGGAAAGATCGAAAGCCGATCTTCTTTTTATAAAACCGCAGCATGGGGTAATGAAGACCAACCCGATTTTTTGAACAGTGTCATTGTTGTAAAAACAAAACATCATGCGAAGAAGGCACTGGAGATCATTTTAGATATTGAGCGCATCATGGGCAGGAAACGCACTGTAAAAAATGCACCGAGGATCATTGATATTGACATATTATTCTTTAACGATGAGGTCATTCATTCAAAAGATCTTATTGTCCCTCACCGGGAAATTCCAAACAGGCGATTTGTGCTGACTCCTTTAAACGAAATATCACCCTCACTTGTACACCCGGTTTTACATAAAACAGCAGCGCAATTGCTTGCTGAGTGCGGCGATCAATTAAATGTGCAAAAGATTTGATAACCCTTGCCCGGTTTCCTATTATTTTGCAACACGCATGAAGTATAATTTTATCACGATCGAAGGGAATATCGGTGCCGGCAAGACAACACTTTCTAATTTGCTGAGCAAACATTACAATGCGAGATTGATCCTGGAAGAGTTTGCAGAAAATCCTTTTCTGCCGAAATTTTATGAGAGTCCGCTGCAATATGCTTTCCCTTTGGAATTATTTTTTATGGCTGAAAGGTACAAGCAGTTGAAAGATCTTTTGCAAACAAAAGATATGTTTCAGCAGGTGACGGTCTCCGATTATCTTTTTACAAAATGTTTATTGTTTGCAAAAGTGAATTTACCCGACGAAGAGTTTCGCTTATACCAAAAATTATTTGATATTATTAATCCGCAGATCGTACAACCTGAAATATTGATTTACCTGCACACACCTGTTCAAAAATTGCAGGAAAATATTAAAAAAAGGAACAGAAAATACGAACAATCAATTCCGAATGATTACTTATTTAATCTGCAGGAAACCTACACCCAATATATCAAGCAGCATAATATAAAAACACTTTTCGTAGACGCTACCAACGCCGATTTTTTGGAGAATCCGGAGCACCTCAAAGTGATCACCGATGCATTGGAAAAGGACTATGATAACGGCCAGCATTATATAACGCTTCCGTAAAAACATGGAAAAAATCGAACGATGAGCATCACACATTCTACCGCGGAAAATAAAGATCAGCTTCAAAACATCGAAATCGATAAACCCGGACTGCCGCGGGAATTTTGGAATTTTATAAGTGCAAGATTATTCTTCACGCTTGGTTTGCGGATGATCTCTACAATCGTTATCTACCAGATGTTCCACCTTGCAAATACATTTATGGTGGGTATTGCGGGGCTTACAGAATTTTTACCCGCTGTAATTTCAGCTTTATACGCCGGCCATTATATAGATACGCACGACAAGAAAAAGATCATTGTAGTTGGTTTTGTTTTTTATGTGCTTTGCGCATTGTCGCTCGCACTCATCAGTTTGCCGGCTTTACATCTTTCTGTTCACGCAAAGATAACCGGGATATTGCTGGTCGTATTTGCAACAGGTATTATCCGTTCATTTATCTCTCCTTCCGCAAGCAGCATGATCTCCGCGATCGTGCCGCGAAGTCTTTTGCCGAAAGCGGTGTCCCTTAATTCTTCTACCTGGTTGGTGTCGTCTATTACCGGTCATGCCACGGGCGGCTTACTTATTGCGCTTGCGGGGATTTCGAATGCTTATTTCGTAAGCCTCGGTTTGATGTTGGCCGCGCTCGTTCTTTCAACCGGCATAAAACCAAAACCTCCGGTATTTAAAGAAATAAAAGAATCGACGATCGAATCAATCAAAGGCGGATTTCGTTTTGTCCGGAAAACGAAGATCATGCTTGGTGTGATCTCGCTTGATCTTTTTGCCGTATTATTCGGCGGTGCGGTTGCATTTATTCCGGAGGTTGCAGAACACATATTACACACCGGCCCGATCGGTTACGGATTCCTGAATGCGGCAATGGATATCGGCAGTTTGGTAAGCATTCTTATTTTAATCGCGTTCCCGATGAAGCAAAAGCAGGGCTTAAAAATGTTGCTTGCTGTTGCAGGGTTCGGGATCTTTATTATTATTTTCGGCATGTCCAAATTATATTGGCTCAGTTTCCTTTCGCTTGCTGCTGCAGGGTTATGCGATGGTATAAGCGTAGTGATCCGCGGCGTTGTAGCACAATTGTATACGCCCGATGAATTGCGCGGCAGGGTTTCTTCGATCAATATGATCTTTATCAATTCTTCCAATGAGCTCGGGCAGTTTGAAAGCGGCATCACATCAAAGTTTTTTGGCACATTACCTGCGGTGATATTCGGCGGCGTAATGTCTGTGGCGGTGGTGGCGGGAACATGGTTTGGGTTTCCCAAGCTGAGGAAAATTGAATACTAACGAGCAATCTGCAATGAATTCGTAAAAATCATCGCAGACTGCATTTCAACTTTGAACTTTGAACATTCAACTTTAAACTCATACTCATGCAGAGAAGATCATTCATTAAAAACACGGGTTTAACATTAGGAGCGTTGGCGCTGCTTAATAAAAAAACACTTGCAGCTTTCTTAAGAGATCCCGCTTATAGGATCAAAATGCTTACAGATGATATTGGTGTGTTCACAGAAAAAGGCGGAACGATCCTGTTCATGCTGGGTAAAGATGGCGTGGTTGTAGTGGATGCACAGTTTCCGGACAGTGCGCAACATTGCATTGACGAAATAAAGAAGAAAACAGAAAAGCCTTTCTCATTGCTGATCAATACGCATCACCACGGTGATCATACTGCGGGCAATATCACTTTCAAGGGATTGGTCACACATGTATTGGCGCATACTAATTCCAAGATCAATCAGCAAGCGGTGGCGGTAAAAAATAAGAACGAAGACAAACAACTATATCCTGATCAGACTTACGGTACCGAATGGACAGAAAAATACAGCGGTGAAACGATCAGCATGAATTACTTCGGTAGAGGACATACAAATGGCGACAGTTTTGTGCACTTTAAGAAAGGAAATATCGTACACACGGGCGATCTCGTTTTCAATCGCAGGCACCCTTTTGTGGATCGCACTGCAGGTGCAAACATTACGGAATGGATCAGGACATTAAATAAGGCGATGGCGAAATACAACGACAATACTACTTATGTGTGTGGTCATGCTGGAACAAATTATGATATCGTGATCAACAAAAATGATATCCTGGCTTTTCGCGATTACCTGCATAATGTGCTTGATGTTACAGGTAAAGCAATCACCAACGGCCTGACGAAAGCAGATTTTATAAAAAACACGTTAACAATCCCGGTTTCACCGGAATGGGTCGGCGACGGCATTAATCGCCCGCTTGAAGCCGCATGGGATGAGCTTCAGGAGGACTCCAAGGAATATGATAAATTGAAAGAATAATTTTTTCTATTACCGCGGAGACGCAAAGACACTAAGCACCATTTCCCTTTTGTGCCTTAGCGTCTTTGCGGTTAAAATATAAGACATGACTACAGAAGAAATCTACCTCGCATTTTCAAAGAAACAATTCGAACAATACAAAGCACTCGCAGAAAAAGGTTTTGCGCAAATCCCTGATGGAAAATTATTCATTCGGGTGAATGAAGAAAGCAACAGCATCGCAATGATCGTGCAACATATGGCCGGCAATATGCTGAGTCGCTGGACAGATTTCCTTACAACAGACGGAGAAAAAGAATGGCGGCAACGTGATGCGGAATTTGAAGTAGTGATCACAACCAAAGAAGCGATGATGACAGAATGGGAACGCGGATGGCAGTGTTTATTTGGCGCGTTGAATAACCTCTCTCCTGCTCAAATGCAGGAAACCATTTACATCAGAGGAGAACCGATGTTTGTAATTGAAGCCATCAACAGGCAGTTGGTACATTATCCTTATCACGTGGGCCAGATCCTTTTTGCAGCAAAGATGTTCAAGAGTGAAGGATGGAAAACTTTGTCTGAGCCGAAGAAAAAATAGTTTTTCTTTAAACACAAAGAGCACGAAGGAAACACTAAGCAAACAAAGTTCACTATGGTCTTTGTGAATTTCTTCGTTGTCTTTGTGTTTAGAATTATTTTTTCTAAGCCTGATTATCTCTCTTCTCTATCAATTTTTCCAACACAAAATAAACAGCCGGACAAAAAGTAGAATTCTTTAAAGTGAGTTGTTGACGTTTGAGGATCACATCTTCATCAGTATATGGAAAGCGTGCACAATCCGAAGGACGATCTTCGTAAATGCTGCAGTAATTATCATCACCGAGGAAAGGACAAGGTTTTGTTCTCACCACATAATCATTGTCCTCATCCAGGTTAAGATAAGTTTCGATGAAAACACCTTCCTTCATGCCCAATCTTTTTGCAACTCGTTTTACATCCGTAGCTTTAAAACGGGGAGAATAGTTTTTGCAGCAAGCCGCACAATCGAGGCAATTTATGTTTTCAAAAGCTTTTTCATGCAGAGCGGGCAGAATGCGCAACGTATCATTTTTATTTGCCCTGTGTAAAAGGATCTTATAAAGCTTTTGGCGGTCACCCGACTTTTTAGACCAGTTTTTAAGAAGTTTTTCGTTGCTCATTATATTCTAAATGCAGGATTTTACAACAGTTTTCCACAGCGCAAAGTTAACAAAATACAGGCTGGTAATTGTTGCAGATATACTGTAATTTTGCGCCGGAAAATAGCGGTTATTTTCGGGTCGATCTTCGCTGCCGGAAAAGCTGAAAAAGCGATGCCGGTGCAGTGAGTGACACAACGATGATGACCAAGGCTGTTTCTTAGTTCGGACAAAAAAATTAAACATACTTCTCCATGAATCTTTTCGAAAAGCAACAACGCGAATTTACACAAAGACATATCGGACCCAATGAGCAGGAAACGACAGCAATGCTTTCGGTGATCGGTGTTTCATCTCTGGATGAGCTAATCGGCAAAACCGTTCCGGGGACAATCCGCGCGAATTTTCCTTTGAAAACCGGCGGCCCGGTAAGTGAATTTGAATATCTCACAGAATTAAAAAAAACAGCGTCGCTTAATAAAGTCTTTAAAACCTATATCGGTCAGGGGTATTACAACACGATCGTTCCTTCCGTGATCCTGAGAACGGTTTTTGAAAACCCCGGGTGGTACACGCAATACACCCCGTATCAGGCAGAGATCGCACAGGGACGGTTGGAAAGTTTGTTGAATTTTCAAACCGTAGTAGCAGATCTTACCGGATTGCCTGTTGCCAATGCAAGTTTGCTGGATGAAGGCACTGCAGCGGCGGAAGCAATGGCGATGTTGTTTAATCATAAAAACAAGAATACGGATCATATCACCGCACCGAAATTCTTTGTAGATGAAAATATTTTTGCGCAGACAAAAGATATTTTAATTACCCGTGCAGAGCCGGTAAACATTGAATTGGTTTTCGGTAACCATAATACTGCAGTGCTGGATGAAAATTATTTCGGTGCGATCGTTCAGTATCCGAATGCAAACGGTGCGGTGGAAGATTATAAGAAATTCATTGATGCCGCGCATGCTTCGAATGCAGCAGTTGTAATGGCTACGGATCTTTTGGCACTTACATTACTTACCTCGCCGGGCGAACTTGGTGCTGATGTAGCGATCGGAAACTCTCAACGCTTTGGCGTTCCGATGGGCTTCGGCGGACCGCATGCAGCGTTTTTCTCTACAAAAGACGAATTCAAAAGAACTATCCCCGGTCGTATCATCGGCGTAAGCATTGATGCGCAGGGCAACCGGTGTTTACGTATGGCTTTGCAAACACGTGAGCAACATATCCGCAGAGAAAAAGCGACGAGCAACATTTGTACGGCTCAGGCTTTGCTGGCAAATATGGCTGCGATGTATGCCGTGTACCATGGCGCGGAAGGATTGAAAGATATAGCGAAGCGCACAAGTCTTTTGGCAAAAACATTGAATGATGAGCTGGAAGCAATGGGCTACAGCAATGAGAATAAATATTTCTTTGATACCCTTCACATCAAATCAAACTTTACTGAAGCGATAAAAAAAGAAGCGGAAGCAAGTGAAGTGAATTTTCATTACAGTAATGAAACAGTTACGATCAGTCTGGATGAAACAACTACACAGCGTGACGTGTTGAATATCCTTCACGTTTTTGCAAGAGCAAAAGATATGAACAGCGCGGAAGCAACGTTTAGTCATGATGCATTGCTTACAAATATTCCTACTTCATTAACAAGAACATCAGATTACTTAACGCATCCCGTTTTCAACAGCCACAGAAGTGAAAGTGAAATGTTGCGTTATATCAAGAGTTTGGAGAATAAAGATCTAAGTCTGAATACGTCGATGATCTCACTCGGAAGTTGCACGATGAAATTGAATGCAGCTACACAATTGATCCCGGTTAGCTGGCCGGAATTCAGTCAGATCCATCCTTTCGCACCGTCTTATCAATGGAAAGGTTATAAAGTGATCATTAAGGAACTGGAGCAATGGCTGAGCAATATCACCGGTTTTGCAGCAACTTCTTTGCAACCAAACAGTGGTGCACAGGGCGAGTATGCAGGATTGCTGGCGATAAAGGCATATCATGAATTCATGAGTGCGCCAAACAGAAATATCATCCTTATTCCGATCTCTGCGCACGGTACAAACCCTGCGAGTGCGGTGATGGCGGGAATGAAAGTAGTAGTTACAAAATGTGATGACGCAGGAAATATTGATGTTGCTGATCTAAAAGCACAGGCAGAAAAGCATTCCGCTAATCTTGCCGGATTGATGGTAACTTATCCGAGCACGCACGGTGTATTTGAAGAAAGCATTAAAGAGATCTGCGGGATCATTCATGATAACGGCGGATTGGTTTATATGGACGGGGCGAATATGAATGCGCAGGTTGGTTTAACAAGCCCGGGTTTTATAGGAGCTGATGTTTGTCATTTGAATTTGCACAAAACATTCGCCATTCCACATGGCGGTGGCGGGCCTGGCATGGGACCAATCTGTGTGAATGAAAAACTGAAAAAATTCTTACCGGGTCATATTGTTGAAAATGCGTCAAACATCTCCGAGCATGCAACACATGCGGTGAGTGCGGCACGTTACGGCAGTGCGAGCATTTTGCTGATCAGTTATGCGTATATCAAATTGCTCGGACCGGATGGTCTGAAATCGAGCACAGAATATGCGATCCTGAATGCTAATTACATGAAGGCAAGATTAAAGAACGATTACAAAATTTTATATACCGGAAAGAACGGAACCTGTGCGCATGAATTTATCGTTGATCTTCGTCCGTTCAAACAAACGGCAGGTATCGAAGCGGAAGACGTTGCAAAGCGTTTGATGGATTATAACTTCCACGCTCCTACTTTGAGTTTCCCTGTTGCGGGTACGATCATGATTGAACCAACAGAAAGTGAGGACAAAGCTGAGCTTGATCGTTTTTGCGATGCGATGCTCAACATCAGAAAAGAAATTGCAGCAATTGAGAACGGCAGTGCAGATAAAACAGACAATGTGTTAAAGAATGCACCTCACACTCAACATGTGATCACCGCAGATGAATGGAGTCATGCTTACAGCAGGCAACAGGCGGCTTATCCGTTGGAATATGTAAATGCTAATAAATTCTGGCCGAGCATTAGCAGAGTGAACAATACGTTTGGTGACAGGAACTTAATTTGTACCTGTGAACCGGTGAGTTCTTATGTGGAGGAAAATTCTTAAGGTTTAAGGAACAGATATGAAAGGTTTATAGGTAGGTACAGCAGTTTCGATATCGAGATTACTTTATTTACTTATATACCCTTTTTGTTTAACCTCACTCAGTTGATTGATCAATGAATTAAGTGTTTCGGATTGCACGCGCTTCATCGGGGTAAATAGGTACTTTCTTAATTAACACCCTCGAAAAATTGTAAGTTTTTAATATTGAACTGTCATATATACTCGATATACGCTTTATACTCAATTGAAACCGCTGCTGTTAAGCTTTTATTACCCTTTAAACATTAATACCCTATATTTGCGCTTTATTAATACAATACAAATACAAAAAATGGACACTAAAAATCAAGGCACCGTTAAGTTTTTCAATTCAGAAAAAGGTTTCGGTTTTATTAAGCACGACGAGTCAGACAAAGAAACTTTCGTACATGTGAGCGGTTTGGTAAACGACATCAAAGAAGGCGACAAAGTTGAGTTTGAATTGCAAAACGGTAAAAAAGGAATGAATGCTGTTAACGTAACAGTTGTAGGATAATACATTCTGATTAAAACATTAGTCCCTCCGTAACAACGGAGGGATTTTTTTTGCATAATATTCTCAAAAAAAATCGCAAACCATTAATTTTGAAAATAAAAAGTACCGTATGAAAAAAATTATTATACTTTCTTTTTGTATCAGTTCTCTGGGTGCAAATGCACAGGCTGTAAAATTAACCGCCGGTAAAAAGATTACAACCGTTCGCACTTCAAAGGTTGAAATGGATATGGGCGAAGGAGGTCAGATGACGATTGAAAACAATCGCACTGCCGTTATTACTATCAAAAGTGCGGAAGGTGACAACTATAAAGCAGAAACAGCTACCACAAAATTAAAAACCTCGCAGGAAGGTGCAGGTATCAGTGAAAGCTTTGATTCTGAGAACAAAGGAGATACTTCTCAAATGGCAATGGCAATAATGCAGTCGCTTAATGTTCCGGAAGGAATTCTTATAAATAAAACAACCGGCGTGGTAACCGATGCAAGTCCGGAAAAATCCGAAACTGAAGATGAAAATCCGTTCGGCGCATTCATGGGCAATAAATCAACGGCGGAAGAAGCAGCAGTGGTATTTTTTGTGATCCCGGCAGGAAAAAAGGTTGGTGATAAATGGGCTGATTCGTCCAATATAAACGGAATGAAAAATGTGAGACATTATGAACTGCAGTCTCTAAACCAAAACGAAGCTGTGGTAAAGGTCACGACCAACACAAAAGGTATGTCGTCAAAAGATGCTGACGGAACGCAGGTTATGATCACACTGAACGGCACTTTGGAATCAATTTTTACAACTGATCCTTCCGCCGGTATTGTAAAGAAAATAACAACTACGGGGAATGTTGACGGTTCGATGGATGCAGGCGGAGAATCTGTTCAGCTCACGATGACGATCAACAATTCACAGGTGAACAATTGATGAACAACATATTTTTTGAGAGCCCCGCACAGCGGGGCTTTTTTTATTTTTGAACCACGGGAATGAAAAGAAATTACCGGTGCGATATTTTGTGGTTCGTTGATCGTTTCAATTTCAGCCTGATTTCACGCTGTCGGAGAAATATTTTTGGGCATTTGCATGCAGAATGCCGGACAGAAGAGAATAAAAAACGGAGGACCGATCCGTTTACCAGGTTGTTTGTTGGAAAATTAGGGTTGATATTAAAAATACCTACAAAGCTTCACTCTTTTTCATTCTCTGCATCCAATAATATCCAAACGCCGCTACCATACACAATCCTGACACAACGAACCACAGATAAAGAAAACCGAATTTACTGGCGAATAATGCCCCTGCAAGACTTCCGATCACCTGCGATGCACTCCATGCCATGGTATACATTCCCGCATATTGTCCCCTTGTACGTTCAGTGCTGCGGGCAATGTAGAAGCTGTTCATAAAAGGCATCGAGATCATTTCCGCAACTGTTATCACAAATGTCGCCGTTACAGCGATAAATAAGCTGTTTGCAAAAGGTATGTTCAAAACTAAAAAAGATAACGCCATCAAAAATGCACCATAACTCATCAGCGTGAGGTAGGGTCGTTTTCCTTCCAGTTTAAATACGATAACCATTTCAAAAAGCGCAATGATGATTCCGTTTGATGCCATGATCACCCCGATATTAAATTCCGAAAGATGCAATCCCTCTTTAAAAAATAACGGTACTGTGGTAAAGATCTGAAAGAAGCAGGATGCAAAAAACAATTTGAATCCGAGAAAAGATAAAAACCTTTTATCGCGGTATGGCGAACGTTCTTTTTCATCCGCAAGATGTGTATTTGAGGGCTTATGTTGTTGCTCCCTCGTTACTTTGGGCATAATAAGCAACAGAGTTAAGGCTGAAACGAGGTTGGTAGATCCGTCTACCCAAAACAATAAATGATAGTTTACAGACGCCAGCAATCCGCCGATGGCACTACCTACGCCCCAGCCCAAATTTACCGCCAGTCTCGCAAGCGAAAACGATTGCGTTCTGTTTTGCGCCGAACTATAGTGAGCGATCGCAGATGCATTTGCCGGCCGAAAACTTTCATTCATCATGCTCAGGATGAATGTGCAAATACAAATTGACAAATACGTTGTCATTTGCCCGAGCATAATAAACATAATGCCTCCGCATAAAAGCGCCCCGAATTGTGTGTAATAAAATCCGAATTTATCACTGATCTTCCCTCCTATCAATGCGCCGAATACCGAACCCACTCCATAGATCGCAACAACAAGTCCCCCCTCTTCTACGCTATATCCAAGGTGATTACAATACAGTGTCATAAATGCAAGCACCATCGTGCCGCACCTGTTTATGAACATAACAATGCTCAACAGCCATATCCTGGGAGTAAGGCCGCTGTATGCATTTTTATATAGATTGACGGTGCGTGTAAGCATTTAATTTACATCATTTTTATTTTTCGAGTTAGTTACTGTATGTAAGCCTGAGCTTGTCGAATGCGATTGTAAGTCTTCTTTTAATTTTATCCCCGTTCGACAAATTCACCCTGAAATCTTCCGACAATTATCATTTTGATGTTCTTTCAAAAAATGAAAACGTCTCCGACTTTGGTGCTGTTTCAAAAAGCGTGATCACTTCCTGCGGTGGAATAGCAAGTTTTCTTGCTAACGTATCCATCCATGCACCTTCCGCAGTGATGAGTGCGGAAAGCGTATTATCATTTTTCCAAATCTCGTGGATCATCGTCCATCGACCGAAATCGGATGACAGTTTTTCCACTTTGAAATTCACTGTCACCGGATCTCCGAATGCGATCTCTCTTTTAAAAATGCATTCTTCTCTGAAAAGGATCGGACCTATATGATATTTCATCATCACCTTCGGCGATAACCCGTGCTCTGTTAAGAATGCCATACGACAATATGCGCCGAGGTCATAATATTTTGAGTGAAGCATGTGAAAATTGGGATCAAGATCTGACCAGCGTACTTCAATTGATTTTTCAAATTTATCCATGGTTGTTTTTTTCGTTTTCTATTGCACGAATTTGTCGGGTTACACTATTAAAAATGCGGAGATCGAATCCGTTTAATCGTGATCGAAACATTTTCAAAAATGGCTGGCTGTTAAAGAACTATCTGACAAAAAAAATCCTTTTCGTTTTAATGCGAAAAGGATTCGATGGGAGTTGAAGATAAAATTAATTATACATCACATCATAATATTCTTTCGCCATCCTGTTGCTGTCAAACTGCCAACGCACATCCCTCATACCGTTCTTAACGATCTGGCGCCATACATCCCTATTCTCATAATACAAAGGCAGGATCTGATTTTCCAGCACTTCATACATTTTTTCCAGATCGTAAGCATCCTGTTCCGGCGTGCTCATTTTTTCGTAATCTGCGGGTGGTATCAGGAAACCGTTGTTACCGTGATTGATGAATTCACAGATCCAGCCATCATTGGTACTGAAGTTTACCGAACCGCTCATCGCTGCTGTCATACCACTGGTTCCGCTTGCTTCTCTCGGTACTCTAGGCGTATTCAACCACACGTCTGACGCCTGTTTCAGCCGTTTGCTCAATGCGAGTTCATAGCCGGTACACACCGCTACATTATCATATTCCTTACTGATATTCACCAGGTGATTAAACTCATTAATCGCCGGATAATCAACAGGATAAGGTTTCCCCGCCCAAATGATCTGCACCGGATATTTTGTATTCGTCACCAATGCTTTAAAACGTGCTTTATCTTTTGTGATCAGATCCGCTCGTTTATAACCGGCGAATCTTCTCGCCCACACGATCGTGAGTACATCCGGTTTGAATTGTTTGCCTGAAGAATCTGCAACGATCTCAAACGCTCGTTTCTTAAGGTGACGTTTGCGATCAATAAAGCCGTCTTCATTATTCGAATCCGCAAAATTGTACAATTGTTTATCCGCCCAATATTGCCAGTTCTGCGCATTCGTGATCGATCTTATCTCGCAAATACCTTCATACTTCGCCCACATATGTCTGCTCACTTCACCGTGTAATTTGCTCACACCGTTTGCAAGTCTTGCAAAACGCAGGGCCGCAAGTGAGTGATTGAATTTGTTATCTTCGATACCGGTAAGGTCCCGTACTTCTTCCATCGACAAACCGCAGAAATAACTCATCTTCATACAGAGATCCATATCGTGTTTTTCATTACCCGCTTCTTCCGGAGTATGCGTAGTAAATACTAAACGTTTTCTTACCTCTTCCTTATTTTTCCCGAATTTTTGATAGAGATAAAACGCCGCACTCACACCATGTGCTTCATTTAAATGATACACATCCGGAATAAAATTGATCATATCCATCAGCTTTGCACCGCCCACACCGAGAAGGATGAACTGCGCGACCTTCGTTGCAACGTTTGCATCATACAAACGATGCGTGATCGTTTGTGAAACGAAATCATTTTCCGGAAGATCCGTGCTCAACAAAAACAGCGGCGCACTTTTAAATGTTTCCGGGTTTAAATAATAAGCTTTTACCCATACCGGGTGCTCATGAATATCAATCTGAAACCTGATGCCTGTATCTTCTAAAAAGTTATAGATCTTTTCATTCCACTGCACCTGCAAGGTCTGATCAGGGTTTCTCGCCTGATCATAATAGCCATACTTCCACAAAATACCCACGCCCGCAAGATTTTGACGCAATTCATAAGCACTGCGCAAATGCGAGCCGCTTAGATATCCCAATCCGCCGCTGTATATTTTCAAAGGCTGATGTACAGCGAATTCCATTGAGAAATAAGCCACTTTTTTTGCGTATGCACTGTCTGCCTGATAAGGAATTTGAAACTGAGAAAAATCCATTCTTACAAATTTGATGTGCTGCAAGATAAAAAACTAACGGGGAAATAAGTTCCGGTAAATAATTTGTTCACACGCAAATACCATTTTTAATTGAAAATATTTGTTAGATTTGTCTAAGTTTTAAATTAGTTACATAAATATTTCCATGACACAAGATCAGTCGCACCGTTCCTTAAGTGAGGTGCACAACAGCATTGATACTACTTCATCGAAAAAGAAGATCAAGATCCTGGCATTCCTTGGGCCGGCCTATTTAGTTAGTGTAGGTTACATGGATCCCGGAAACTGGGCAACAGATCTTGCCGGAGGGAGCAGATATGGATATGCACTCATTTGGGTGCTGCTGATGAGCAATCTAATGGCATTGTTGCTGCAGGGGCTTTCGGCGAGATTAGGAATTGTTCGCGGACGGGATCTTGCGCAGGCAAACAGAGAGACTTATCCGAAAGGAATAAATTTTGTTTTATACCTGCTGGCAGAGATCGCCATTGCTGCTTGTGATCTCGCGGAGGTTTTGGGAATGGCGATAGGAATTCAATTGCTTACCGGCCTGCCGCTCATCTGGGGTGTTTCTATCACGGTATTGGACACTTTTCTTTTATTGTATCTCCAAAAATTAGGCATGCGTAAAATGGAAGCATTCATCATTGCGCTGGTAGGAATTATTGCGATCGCATTTCTCATACAATTGGTTTTGGCAAAACCTGATCTCGGTGATGTCGTGAAAGGTTTCTCTCCTTCACTTCCCGATAGTCAGGCGCTGTATTTTGCGATCGGGATAATTGGTGCTACGGTAATGCCGCACAATCTGTATTTGCATTCCGCACTCGTACAATCAAGAAAAATAAGTAAGACGGATGAAGGAATAAAACAGGCTATCCGCTTTAATCGCATTGATACAACGATTGCACTCAATCTTGCATTCTTTGTAAATGCCGCCATTCTTATCGTTGCGGGGGCCGTGTTCTTTACATCGGGCAACGGACATGTCTCTGAAATCAAAGAAGCGCATAAATTATTGCCGTCTTTCCTCGGCAATCTTGCACCGATATTATTTGCAGTTGCATTGATTGCTGCCGGACAAAGTAGTACCGTTACAGGAACACTCGCCGGACAGATCATTATGGAAGGATATCTAAGTCTGCGTATAAATCCTTTGCTGCGCCGGTTTATCACAAGAATGATCGCGATCATTCCCGCACTTATTGTGATCCTTATCTATGGTGAAGGGGAAGTTGATAAATTGCTTGTTTTCAGTCAGGTGATCCTCAGCATGCAACTCGGCTTCGCTATCATTCCGCTGATCTGGTTTGTAAGCGATAAAAACACAATGGGGAAATTTGCCATCAACAATCTTACAAAGATCGCTGCATGGCTGATCGCACTGATACTGGTTTTCCTTAATATCAAATTATTATTTGATGAAGCATTGCCTTACTTTTCTGAAGATGCGATGTTACCGAAGGTATTAATTTCTCTTGGCGCAGTTTCTTTCGCAGCAATATTGATGTACATTTCTTTCTTCCCGTTTTTCAAAAAGAAAACTGCAGTCAAGTCTATCGAAATGCACAAAGCGGAAAATATTTTACCGGCCTTATCATTACCGTTGTACAATAATATTGCTGTTGCCTTAGACTTCAGCGGTGATGATCACAAGATCATTTCATTTGCTGCGGGACAGGGAAATAAATCGTCAAAATATTTGTTGATACATGTAGTTGAAAGTGCGAGTGCGAATTTGCACGGCAAGGAAAGCGATGATCATGAAACGAAAAAAGATGCGATGCAGCTTGAATCATATGCAGTACAATTAAAAGAAATCGGGCTTGATGCGAGTGCAGAGTTGGGTTTTAAGAACAGGATAAAAGAAATCGTGCGGATCGTAAAAGAAAAGAATGCGGATCTGCTCGTAATAGGCGCACATGGCCATACAGGCGTGAAAGATATTTTATACGGTGAAACGGTAAATGCGGTAAGACATGAACTAAAAATTCCTGTATTGGTGGTTACCTTGTAGCGGTTACGTAAGGCAACTTTCCCAGAATAAAGTTGTTCCATTTTTCCTGTACGTCAACGAGCTGACCGTTCTTAGTTTGTCCGTCGTAATCATCCTGCATTTTATTCATGGCGTCGCAGCATTCTTTATACAATTTTGTGAGCACAGCATTATAATTCGCTAATGTGAGTGTAGTATTTTTTAATCTGTCCATAAACATCGTGGCGGCGATAAAACTTACGTCAAAGTGATGTTGTTCATGATTAAGAATGTATACCGTATTTTTTCCGGGCTTCACCCACGATTGCCCCTTACTGAAGTAACAATATACGCCCACATTCAACTGACCTTTTCCGTGTGAAGAAGTCATATTCGCTTTATACCCGAAACCTGAAGTTGTTACTGCAGCAACAGGCCCCGCAGAGCCGGGTTGCCCTTTAAAATCTGCCCACAAAAGCGGGCGTGTGGCATCATAATAAATAATGCTTTTGCTATTCTCACCGGATTCTTCGGTCCAATAAACATTCGCTGTGTACTGCGCGTTCGCTGAAACTGTTGCGAACAGCGAAAAGCACACAATGCAGAAATTTTTCATCAAAATTTTATATTTATCAAGAACACTAGTTGGCCAAAATAACAAAAAACTTCGCGTTGACGGCATTAAAAGGAGGATAATTAGGGTAATGTTAACAGGGTAAAAAAATGGCGGATATCAGGTTATAGCTTTAAACTTACAAGGTTTTATAAATGAAATCTCAGTGGCAGGTGGTTACTGAAATCTTAAACGCTGTAAGTTTTTGCAAATACAATAGGTTTCACAGCCTCGCTTTTACTTTTGTTACAAGCTGATCCACGTCAATTTTTTCCATGCAATTAAAATGTTCGAGCGGACATTTTTTTAATCCGTAACGGCTGCAGGGCTGGCAACGAAGATGGAGGACGACATTTTCGTAGACAGGTCTTTGCTGATGACTCATAAAGTTTGCGCCATAATAGGGCTCCACATCAAGATCAGGAGAAGTGCCTCCCCATAAAGCAATGACCGGTCTTTTTAATGCGCAGGCGATGTATTGCATACCGGTATCATTACTTACCACAAGCTTTGCTTTTTTTATGAGATCGGCGGATTCTCCGATATTGAATTTACCGCAGGCATTATAGATTTTCATTTCGTCCTGCGAAGCAATAAGATCACCGCTTTGTATATCTTCTTTACCGCCCAGCAAAATAATCGGATGATCGATCCTGGAGCAAAGTTCGATGAGTTTATGCACCGGAAATTTCTTCGTAAAATAAGTGGCACCGATCACTATCGCAATATATCCTGCGAGATGTCCCATAGGGATATCTGTATCGGAGACCTCATCTTTTTTGGCAATAAAAAAATCGAGTCCGCCGCCGTCATCTTTTACGCCCAGAGGAAGAACCGTATCCAGACTGCGTTGCGTGATATGCCTGTTTGGCATCACGTCTATATTTAATTGCGTGAGAAGAATCTTTTGCTTTGTAAGTTTATCGATCGTATGCGTATCCGTTTTAAGGGAACGCTTTATTTGATTGCTGCGAATATTATTGTGCAGATCAATTACATGATCATATTTTTCTGCTTTCAATCTTACCAGCAATTCCTCCAAATTGTCATCGTAATAAAAGAATTTGTCCACATACGGATTTTCCGCAGTTACGATCTTGTAGGAAAGTTTTGTGAGAAAGTGAACTTCCGAATCAGGCAGTTGTTGTTTCACACAACGCAATACCGGACTCGCAAGTACAATATCGCCGATGGATGAAAAACGAATGATAAGGATCTTCATAACTTATAAAATATTTACGTGATAAGCAATGCTTATTCTTCCACAAAATTAAGATCGTTGTGAAACGATTCTTTAATGAAATACAAAGACGTGATCGCGATGATCATGACAACGATCCCCGTGATCCACCCCGCAGTAATGTAATCCGTATAGCCTCTTAGAAATTTGAACAAAGGGATCATGAATATCGCCAGCATACCACGCACCATATTGGGTATAGTTGTCGTTGCCGTAGCACGAATATTCGTACCGAACTGCTCCGCTCCCATCGTTACGAATATCGCCCAGAAGCCTGTACCAAAGCCTAATCCGGCGCAGATCAGGTACATCCCCGTTGCGGTGCCGTTCCATTGAACCGTAAAAAATAAAATAATAAAGATGACCGTGATGGCGTAGAATAATGCCATGGCTTTCTTTCGGCTTTTAAAATATTGACTTACGAGACCGATCAATGCATCTGCGATCGCTATCGCGATATAGGCATACATGATCGCTTTACCGGAATCGATCTTTTCCGTAATTCCGAATTTTTCACCAAACTCTTTTGAGAAAGTGATCAGTATTCCGATCACAAACCAGGTAGGCAATCCGATAAAAATACTTTGCATGTAACGAAAGAAACGTTCACGCTTTGCAAAGAGCATCAGGAAATTTCCGCGCTGAACATTTGTCTTTTTTATTTCATTGAACATGCCCGATTCAAATACCGAGATCCTCAGCAACAATAACATCAGGCCTAAACCGCCGCCGATAAAATAACAGGTACGCCATTCAAAATTTGCTTTCATAATAAAAGCCAGCACCGCTCCGGTGAGACCGATACCTGCAACTAAAGAAGTAACAATTCCTCTTTTTTCTTTAGGCGTAACTTCGCTCACGAGTGTGATACCCGCACCCAACTCTCCGGCAAGACCTATGCCCGCAATAAAACGCATTAATGCATATTGATCCGTTGTTTGTACAAAACCGTTTGCAACATTTGCGAGAGAATATAAAATAATGGATCCGAAAAGAACTGATAATCTACCTTTCTTATCACCGATCACGCCCCAAAGAATACCGCCGATAAGCAGGCCTGCCATTTGCGCAGCGATGATAAATTCACCGCGGTTGGTTATCTGATCCTGTGTAAGCCCGAGGCTTGCAAGGCTGGGCACACGAATGATACTAAACAGGAGAAGGTCATAGATGTCTACAAAATAGCCCAATGCAGCTACCACAACAACAATGTTGAAAATTGAGTGAGCAGGTTTTTTTTGTTCCATTAAATCGAAGGTTGGTCGTCAGAATTTTGTGAGGGTTTCTTTTTACCGAAAAACAGTTTTATCAGAATAGGTGCGGTCGTTACCAATACAATACCGATCACGATCACTTCAAGATGCTTGCGCAGATCGAAATCAAAATAGTGCACAAACAGTCTTTGCAGATAATGTCCGGCAAATAACATCGCCAGCACCCACGCAAAGCTACCGATCACATTATAGTAAGTGAATTTCTTTTTCTCCATTCCCACGATGCCCGCAACGATAGGTGCGAATGTTCTGATGATCGGTAAAAATCTTGCGATCACTACAGCACCGCCGCCATGCTTGTCATAAAAATCTCTCGCCTGAAAAAGGTATTTTTTTCTGAAGAAGAAAGTATCTTTTCGTTCAAAAAGAAAGGGGCCGCTTTTTCTGCCGAACCAATAGCCGACATAATTTCCGAGAATGCCGGCTAGGGCAATGATGACGCCGAGAATAATCAGATTTATCAACGCACCGGTACCGTGAATCCCCAAAGCGTTTTGCACCAGATCATTGCTATAAATACCTGTTACAAAAAGCAATGAATCGCCAGGTAAAAAAAAGCCCGCGAACAATCCCGTTTCTGCAAACACCACGAATACGATGAACCACAAACCACCGTTCTCAATATACCACTGAGGTTGCAGTAATTGCGTCCAGTGAAAATCCAACATTATAAACTCTGACATTGCCTGTTGATTTGTAAATAATTATTCTCCTTCCGATAATTCACCTTCCATTTTACTCACTACTGCCGTTGCGATACTGTTACCGATCACATTCGTGGCGCTGCGCCCCATGTCGAGCAAAGGGTCTATACCTATCAGCAGTGCGATACCTGCTTCCGGAATATTGAAAGTTGCAAGCGTACCCGCGATAACGACCAGCGATGCACGCGGCACACCGGCAATACCTTTACTTGTAAGCATCAGCACGAGCAACATGCTGATCTGCGAAGCGATATCCAAATGTATGCCGTAGCACTGTGCGATAAAGAGTGAAGCAAATGTCATGTACATCATACTACCATCCAGGTTGAAAGAATAGCCTAAGGGTAAGACAAAGCTCACGATCTTATTTTTGCAACCGAATCTTTCCAGCTCCAGCATCGTCTTTGGAAATGCCGCTTCACTGCTCGCTGTACTGAAAGCGATAAGCGCCGGTTCTTTGATTCTTTTAATAAGTGTTAATACCCTTTTACCGATAAATAATCCGCCGGCAAGAATGAGCACTATCCATAATAACCCGAGACCAAAATAAAACTCACCCACAAAAATGGAGTACGTTTTTAAGATCCCGAGTCCTTGTTTTGCAATGATCGCCGCCATCGCACCAAACACCGCGAACGGTGCGAACTGCATTACGTAGCCGGTTACTTTTAAAATAATGTGTGCAACAGTATCCAACGCTTTCACAACAGGATCTGCAATTTTACCTGAAGCAGCGGCAGCCACACCAAAGAAAATGGAGAACACCACGATCTGAAGGATCTCATTCTTTGCCATTGCATCCACGAAGCTCGGCGGAAAAACATGATAGAAAAATTCCTTGATGTTCAATGATGCTTTATCAACGCCTGAAGCAGCGGCAACATCAGGCAAAACCAAATGCATGGTATGACCGGGTTGAAAAAGATTTACGAGGATCATACCGAGCAACAAACTCACCATCGATGCACTCACGAACCAAAGCAAGGTCTTCCCTCCTATTCTTCCCACCGCTTTGATATCGCCAAGCTTTGCAACACCTACAACCAGCGTTGTAAATACCAGCGGAGCTACGATCATTTTGATAAGGCGGAGAAAAATATCAGCGAGGATGGTGAACCAATCGAGTTTTTTATCCCTGGCTTTTGTTACCTCCGCTTTTTGCGTGCTTACGAGATCGTATTGTTTTGCAAGCGACTTATATTGAACATTATCGGTATCAACCAAAGCTGCCATTCTTCCGCCGATCCTTTTAGCAGAATCGCCAAGGATTATTGCTTCAGCGCCGGCGGCTTCGCCTGAAACATCATCAAGTGTTTTTTGTTCGGCGCTTTTCTTTGCCGATTCTATTTGCTTTTTTTGCGCAGCAAGTTGTTTATATAATATCGTATCTGAAGCCGTTTCAAAAGGCTTCATTTTGGTATGAAGATCAGCATGCTGCGTTTCAGCATTTGCAAGCTGCTCATTCTCTTTTCCCACATAGAACTTATGCAAAATAAAGCCGGTGGCGATACCTAAAACCAGCATGATGCCGATGTACAAAGTGAGCCTGTTGCGCTTTGCGCCCTGTTCCTGCATAAGCTGAAAATTATATTTTGCAATATAGTATTTAAAGCTTGTTGTGCATAACAGGTTTGAAAAATGTATGACCGGTAGCCTTTGTTCTGTTTTATTTACTTAATTTCCCGAAATCATTTTCAACAAAAACTACCTAACTGTATGAGTTTATTTGTAAAAAAGCCGATGAGTGCTTTGCTTGCTGAAGCAGCGGACACGGAAAAAGGGTTGAAGAAAACACTGAGCGCCGGGGCTTTGGTGGCCCTCGGTATCGGCGCTATCATCGGCGCGGGGCTTTTCGTAAGAACTGCAGCGGCTGCAGCTCAAAGTGCAGGACCATCTGTAACAATTGGTTTTATCATAGCAGCTATCGGCTGTGCGCTTGCAGGCCTTTGCTATGCTGAACTTTCTTCCTCTATTCCCATCTCAGGAAGTGCCTATACCTACACTTATGCTACCATGGGCGAACTGATCGCATGGATCATCGGATGGGATCTTGTGTTAGAGTACGCGGTAGGTGCCGCTACCGTCGGTATCGCATGGAGCGAATACCTCAATAACCTCCTCGTAAATGTGCTTCATTGGAAAGCGATCGCATACGAATGGTGCCACTCTCCTTTCCAACACGTAGTTGATAGCGCCGGCGTTGCGCATCATGGTATTATGAACGTACCTGCTTTTGGTATCGTGGCTGCTTTGAGCCTCTTGCTCATCAGAGGAACGCAGGAGTCCGCATTTGTAAACGGTATCATCGTTATTACAAAAGTGTCGATTGTAATTCTGATCATCATTTTAGGTTGGGGTTTTATTAATCCTGCTAATCACATTCCTTATATTCCGGAAGCGACCACTTATGTTGATCCTTCGAACGTGTCACACCATTTTGGCGGACTAATGGGAATTCTTGGTGCAGCGGGTACGGTGTTCTTTGCCTTCATTGGTTTTGATGCCGTGAGTACCGCAGCACAGGAAACAAAAAATCCTAAAAAAGCAATGCCAATCGGAATCCTTGGATCTCTTGCAGTTTGTACAGTGCTCTATATCTTATTTGCACACGTACTAACCGGAATGGCTGATGTAAATTTCTTCCGCACAAAAGGTGGCGAAGCTTCTGTTGTTGCGGCTATCAATGAATACATGCCGGGTTACAAATGGCTTGGCAAATTGGTTACCGTTGCTATTCTTGCAGGTTTCTCTTCTGTGATTCTGGTAATGTTGCTTGGTCAGAGCCGCGTGTTCTATTCTATGAGCCGCGATGGTTTGTTGCCGAAAGTTTTCAGCGATGTACATCCTAAATTTAAAACACCTTATAAAGCAAATCTTATCATCCTTGTTTTGGTAGGTATTTTTGCAGGATTTGTACCGGGCGACATCGTAGGCGATATGACAAGTATCGGTACATTGTTCGCATTCATGCTGGTATGTGCTGCGGTGATTATTCTTCGCAAAACAGAGCCGAATCTTAAGCGTGAATTTAAAACACCGGGCGTTCCTGTAGTTCCTATCCTTGGTATTCTTGTTTGCGCAGCGATGATCTTTGGTCTTGGCTGGTTAAATTGGGTAAGATTACTCGGTTGGTTAGCGATCGGATTTGTGATCTACTTCGGTTACAGCAGACGCAACAGTAAATTAAATAACAATCGCCCTTCTGAATAAAAGGATGGTGGAATAATTAGTAAAAGCCCCGAAGTAATTCGGGGCTTTTTGTTTATTTCAATGTGCTGTAAAATAGTAATCAGGCGTACTCATGATGTCAGTGCCATAGCTTTGATGGAGGATCTATGGCGTTTGCTGAGGTTTATAATCTGCAGGTAATAAATTAGAAAGCTTCTCGCTCCAACCCCAATAACCTTCTGCAAGCATAGAATCGGGTTCATAATACGAACCATCTGCATAGATCACAAGATCATCCGCAGTTATTAAACTGATTACAGAAGCCGGTATCCTTTTTACAGTAGTTCCGTTGAAAGATCTTTCATCACGTACTTCCTTTTCCTTAAAATATTTTACGGACAGATGCCCGTCAAAACCCAACCCTGCCGTGGTATTATCTACTTTGTAAGCAATGCTGTCGGCAAATACTGCAGCACTACTTACGTTATCCAGGCTGTCTGACTGCCCCATGATCTCATGATAATATTGTGCGGTTTCATTTGAAAGATGCGAAACATAATCGGGTTCCCGACTATGTTCAGCCAGCAACATTTTTACTGTTTGCTTTTCTTTATTTACAACTCTGCTTAAAAATTGCATGCTGAATCCTTCCTGAGCTAATGTATTTCTGTAGACTGACCGCATAAAATGCATGATGCTGCCTTCATAAGCATATACCCGGCGTTTGTCCCATTTTTTTATTTTATTTTCTCCGGCGTCGAGGTTTTTAAATAACGGATAGCCGGTATATACAACCGTTTTTCTCTGCATATCGCAGGAAAAACTTTGCAGATCGTAAGTGAGCAGGTACCCGAGATACCTGTTTTCGATCTGCAGCGGTTCAAACGCGAAAGCAGTGAGTAAACGGTTCTGCTTATCATATACAAACCTGATGACTTCTTTGTTTTTAATGGTACATTCTCCGGCTGAAGCGCCTGTCCCGATCAGATTATCTGTAAACAACTTGCCCCATTGTGCCCAACCGTCTTTCTCATAGGACTGTACAATTACCTGCTCAAGTTGAGCAGATCTGCGTTTGAGTTGAATATCGAATGCCTTCGAAAAACTATCCGGAAGAATCGTTTTTGAAATGGTTTCATAACCGATGCAGGACACCACAACTTCAAAGCGTTGCGCTGAATGAATGTTCAGCGAAAAATTTCCATCGTCATTCGTAGAAACGCCGGTGCTGCTGTTACTTAAAAATACGCTCGCAGCACCGATACCTTTTCCCGTTTCAGCGTCGGTAACCGTTCCTTTCAAAAGCACCTGAGCAGAAACAAATTGCAAAAGTAAATTCGCCGCAATAAAAAGAAATAACTTTTTCAAGATCTATTTGATTTCTATCTCATCCATAAAAATATGTGTGTTGCCACCTGCGCCTTCGTGCCATTCCGGAAGCTTACCGTATTGGATCGCTTTGATGCGAACGTACTTTGCTTTTACAGGAGTAAATGTTGCTGTAACAGATTTTAATTGTTGCTGAAGATCTTCGATCGGTAAAAAATTACTTTGATCGGAAACGGTTTTAAAAATTTTTCCGTCATCCGATACCTGCACGATCATTTGTTTCGGCATCACGATCCATGCGCGGGTATCCTGCAGAAAGCCTGCAGTAACGGAAGAAACAGTTGTTTCTTTTTTCAGATCGATCGTGATATCCGGATCTGTTTTTTGATAACCCTGCCAGTTTCCTTTACGCCAGTTGATATCGCCGCGGATGCCGTCTATCAGACCTATCGCACCTCCTGCGTCATACATCTGCTCATATTTTGAATTGAGCGTAACATTCCAGTTATACTCCATTTTTTTGTATATGGCAGTTGTGATAAAGCTTTTGTTCCCTTTTGAATCGTAAGCGATTGCTTTTATCGTTTGTGACTTGTCTACGATCAGCGGTCTATTATAAGGCATGCTTCTATTATCGGGTTCGCTGCCGTCTGTTGTGTAAAATATTTTAATTCCTTTTTGAACCGTTGTTATCGGAACCTTGCGCGAATTTTGGAAACTCATCTTGCCGCCTTCTATTACCGGGTTAACAGTAAATGCAGTAGTCACAGGATATCGGGTTTCCGCAATCTTAAAACCACCGTTATTCGTGGCTTTTGTTGATGTCATATCAAATTTAATTTCACCGCCTGCAATAATATCATCATATCCGATGGTTGTTGCCTTCCACGTTCCGTTCCCCGCATTTGCCTGATAAAAATTTGAAGCGTTTAAGTTTGTTGCGATAACAGTAAATGTTTTTCCGTTTTCAAGATGTATAGCCATCCGGTCAAATTCTGGTGTACCTGTTTGATAATCTTTTGTACCCGGCGTAACCTGGTATATTCCGATTGCGCTTAACACATACCACGCACTCATTTGCCCGCAATCTTCATTACCGATCAACCCATCAGGATCATTTTTATAAAATTCCGTCATGATTTTATGCACCTTCTCCTGTGTTTTCCATGGCGCATTTGTGAAGTCGTAGAGATAGGCGATGTGATGACTGGGTTCATTTCCTTGTGCATACTGACCGATCAAACCCGTGATATCACTTTGTTCTCTCCCGGTTGTCTTTGATGAAGTCGTAAAAAGATTATCCAATTTTTTCTCCAAAGCAGCGGGTCCGCCGGACACCGAAAGATAATCGTATACCTGTTGCGGAAATGAGTATTGCCAACCGTTTGCCTCTGTATAATTATTATCAACCTGTTTCGGATCAAACGGTGAAAGCCAATCGCCGTTCTTCCGCGGGCGAATGAATCCTGTTTTAGGATCAAGTACATTTTTAAAATATTGTCCGCGCTTGCTGAATTCTTCATAAACTTTTTGATCACCAAGCGCTTTCGCGTATTGCGCAATACACCAATCATCAAAAGAATATTCAATCGTGCGGCTCGTACTTTCCTGCTCATCATCAGATTCGATCAATCCTTTTGATCTGTACGCTTTCAACCCGAAATCATCCATGTTTGCACTATGCAACATCGCTTCCAGCGCAAGCTTTGTATCAAAGTCTGTAATGCCTTTCATGTATGCATCTACGATCACCGGAATACAATGATACCCGATCATGCATTCCGTTTCATTGGATGCGAGTTCCCACACCGGCAACTTTCCGCCTTCTTTGTATTGTGCTAAAAATGTTTTGATGTAATCGAGTGTTCGTTTTCTGTCGATGATCGTATACAACGGATGCGCGGCACGATAAGTATCCCATAAAGAGAAAACTGAATAGTAGGTAAACCCATCAGCATGGTGAATATTGTTATCGCGGCCGCGATAGTTGCCGTCCACGTCCATATTTACGCAAGGCACAACAACAGTGTGATAGAGCGCTGTGTAAAAGATCTTTTGTTTTTCTGCATCGCCTTTCACTTCAATTTTCGCCAGTTCCGTGTTCCATTGTTTTTCAGATGCGAGTCTTGTCTGTTCAAAATTCCAACCGGGTAATTCTGCTTCAAGATTTTTCTTTGCACCATCAACACTTACCGGTGACAATGCAACTTTTACGTAGATATTTTTATCGGCTGAAAGATCAAATTGAAAAAATGCTTTGATGTTCTTTGATGATAATGATTCGCCGAAATTTTTATGCTCCCGTTTCTCATTGTTCCAAATACCGAAGTTTTTGACGGGCTTTGAAAATTTCGCCACAAAATAGATGTATTGATTTTCCGCCCATGACTTGCTTCTGCGCAAACCGCTGACGGTAACACTATCTTCCAATTTCAATGACGATTCCAGCACTTCATCGCGATGCTTCAGATCAAGAATGATGCTGTTATCATTTGCATTGGCAAAAGTGTAATGGTGAAAACCGACTCTTTCTGTTGTAGTGAATTCCGTTTTGATATTTCCTTTATCCAGCAACACACTGTAATAACCCGCCCATGCTTTTTCATTTTTGTGAGAGAAGGTTGAACCGTATACTTTGTTATCAGGCGACGGTGCGCCGCTCACCGGCATCAACAGAATATCACAATAATCAGGAATACCGGTGCCGCTCAGGTGTGTATGCGTAAAGCCATAAATAAAATTATCAGAATAGTGATATCCGCCGCAACCATCCCAACCTTCGAGTCTTGTGTCAGGACTAAGCTGCACCATTCCGTGCGGTGATGTCGCACCGGGATAAGTGTGTCCGTGACCGCCTGTACCCACAAAAGGATTTACCAGCTTTGCGTAGTTGATTTGAGCAGTTGAAGACAGAGAAAAGACAAAAGATGAAAGACAAAAGATAAAAGACGCGAGATTTTTCTTCATGAGATTTTTTTGTGAGGGAATAAAGATAAAAGTTTTTCCTGCACATTTTTGGTTTCCCGCAGATCACACAGATTTACACAGACAAATTCAAATTGATGCTCTGTGTAAATCTGTGTGATCGGCCGGAGAAAAACAAAAAAGCTTCCCTTACGGGAAGCTTTTATAACTAATTTCTGATATTCTTAAAAAGGAAGATCATCATCCAACGGCATATCTGCTGCAGGCTGTGGCGTTCTTACTGATGGTTGCTGATAAGAAGAACCTGCATTGCTCACATTTCCCGCGTTTGAATTAGACCATGCCTGTGATTGCGGCTGGCCTCCGGCTTCGTTACCGCCAAGCAGCTGCAGATTTTGTACACGCATGCGAAGCGTTGCAGCCACCTGTCCGTCCTTATTGGTATAACCATCTGCTTCGGGCGTACCTTCCGCATATACCATTTTACCTTTTGTGAGGTATTGAGCTACTGCGGTTCTGTCTGTCCAATACGCACAATTTACCCATGTGGTCTTTTCTTTTGTGTTGCCCTGAGCATCTTTGAATTTCTCTGTGTGTGCCACATTAAAATTGATCACATTCTTGCCGTTCACTTCTTTCTGGATGCAATCTGCGCCGAGGTTTCCTACGATTTGTAACTTGATCATAACTTTTGCTTTTTAATTGATGTATCTGTTTTTAATTGATGTTTCTAAAATTATTTAAGATGTAAGATTTAAGATTTAATATTTCTTACAAGACGTTATTTCATTGTCTCTTTGATAATTCCTAAATCTTCTATCTGATCTTGTTACTGCAAATTTAATTCATCTTTTTCTTTAGAGTGCTCACCTGGTCGGAGAGATTATTCACCAAATTTGCCAGTGAATTCACGTCCCAACGTTGTTGTGATGCTACTTTACCGATCACAACCTGTGCCGCCCAAAGCTCTGCGATGTCTTCCGCATTTACCTGGTAAGGTTGATAAGAAGGATTATCGCTCACGAGCATAAGTTTACCTTTTGTCTTCGCATTCTTTACTACTCTTTTATACACGATTCCTTCGCTGCGACTTACTACTATATATGCGGTATTGTTTTTAATATCTTCTACACTTTCCGTTTTTTCACCCACGATAATGCTGCCGCTTGGTGTAGGAAGCATACTATCACCGATAATCTCAAACGCACGATAGTTACCGCCGCTGAGCATCGGAAGCGTAAAGGTGTTCAGCTCATCAATGAACTCACTGTCGGCATAGCTGGATAAATACCCTGCTGCAGCTTTTACCGGCACAAAATGAATGACGTTCCTTTCTTCGGACATCATCTTTTGTTTGCGCCGTTTCATTAAATAGCTGCCACTTTCCGTACTGAGGTCTTTCAAAAATAATTCGTCAAGACTCAGCTTGAAAATATCGGCCACTTCTTCGAGCACATCCAAACGGGGATCTGCACGCTCTTCTTCATAAGCGCCTACCAGAGAGCGTTTGATGCCGAGTTTGTTTGCGAATTCTTCCTGTGTCCACCCGCGCAGTTTGCGGAGGTATTTTAGATTTAATCCTGCCTGTGACATAATGAACTAATTTGATTAGCACAAATATACTAATTATTTTAGTTTACCAAAATATTTTTTAGTTTTCTTCTTTGATCACGAATTAAGCAAATGGAACGAGTGATTAGACAACGAACCGGCGTATTGAATCCGTGTAATTCGTATCAATTCGTGTTGTAAAAAATACCGCTTAAATATTTCATTTCCCCGGATCACAGTATTTATTATAATTTCATCGCAAATAATTTTTATGAAGCGATTATTGGTTTATACACTGATCAGTTTTTCTTTCACACAAACAAAAGCACAGCTTGCATCAGCAACGATTGATTCTTTAGTGACTGCTACCATGAAAACCTTTGACGTGCCGGGCATTGCAGTAGCCGTAGTGAAATACGGAAAAGTAGTGCACTCCAAAGGATACGGCGTGAGATCGCTTGCAAATAATTTACCGGTAGATGAAAATACATTGTTCGGTATCGCATCCAACAGTAAAGCTTTTACAACCGCCGCATTGGGGATATTGATAGATGAAGGCAAAATTAAATGGGATGATAAAGTGACCGACTACATTCCGGAATTTAAAATGTATGATCCGTATGTTACGAATGCATTTACGATTCGCGATCTCCTGGTACACCGCAGCGGACTTGGGCTGGGCAGCGGCGATCTGATGTTCTTTCCTGACGGAAATACTTTTACCAAAGCTGAAATGATTCATAATATAAGGTACCTGAAACCGGTGTCGGAATTCCGGACAAAATTTGATTACGATAATAATCTATACATGGTGGCCGGCGAAGTGATCGCGAGAGTGAGCGGATTGAGTTGGGAAGAATTTATTGAGCAACGCATCATGACGCCGATCGGTTTTACTGCCAGCAAAGCTTCTTATGATCGTGTGAAAAATAATCCTGATATCATTGATGCGCATGCGCCCGCAGATGGTAAAGTGATTAGGATCCCGCACGACTGGAATCCGAATGTAAATGCCGCCGGCGGTATCATGAGCAATCTCACAGACCTTGAAAAATGGGCGATCCTGCAAATGAACGACGGTAAATATGGTGACGGCAAAACCTTATTCAGCAAAGCGGTGCATGATGAAATGTGGAGTCAGCAAACGATCATGCCGGTTGCCCAGGGAGGGCCTTACAATACACATTTCTCTTCGTACGGACTCGGTTGGTTTCTCGCGGATGTAAAAGGATATAAGCAGGTATCGCATACCGGCGGACTTGCGGGCACCGTTACACAGATAACATTGATCCCGGAATTGAAATTGGGCATTATTGTCCTCACAAATCAACAACAGGGGGTAGCGTTCAGTACGATCACGAATACGATCAAAGATAGCTATTTAGGTTATCCTGATCGTAACTGGCTCAACACATACACCGCACGGTACAAGTCAGGTTTGGCAAGCGCAAAAAAGATCATTGATCAGATCGCAGCGGATATAAAAGCTCAACAAAAAAACAACGTAAAGATCATAGACAGTCTATATACCGGCACTTACAACGATAAGTGGTTTGGCGATGTGATCATCTCGCAAAAGAACGGCGGGCTGTGGTTTGCATCTGTAAAATCTCCGCGCCTGAAGGGCCCTGTAACAGCATACAAAGGCAATACATTTATTGTAAAGTGGACAGACAGAAGTCTGGACGCAGATGCATACGTGATCTTTGGAATGGACAGAGACGGCAATGCAAGCGGCATTACAATGGCATCAATCTCGCCGCTTACGGATTTTAGCTTTGATTTTCAGGATCTGGAATTAAAAAGAAAATAGTTGACGGATGACAGTTGACAGCCTGAACTACTCACGAATTGAACCTGTTTACTGTCAACCGTCAACGTTCAACTCTTGAAAAGATGCCCCGTTAAAATAAAGGGGCATCTTTTTTGGTTAATAGTCCGGGAATAATAAACCCCATTACAAAAAATATCAAAATTCTTAATTATGAAATTATTTTCAATCGCAGCACTTTTAGCTGCAACAGTGATGCTTACAAATTGCTCAGGCAGTATGATGTCATCAGGCGACACCGGTAAGACAGTTATGGTTGGCGGTGCTGAAATGTATCCAACAAAAAACATTGTTGAAAATGCGGTTAATTCTGCAGATCACACAACATTAGTTGCCGCTGTAAAAGCTGCAGGATTAGTTGAAACTTTGTCAGGTCCCGGCCCTTTCACAGTATTCGCTCCTACTAATGCGGCATTCGATCTACTGCCTTCAGGAACAGTTGATTTGTTGGTAAAACCATACAATAAAATGACCCTTACAAAAATTCTTACATCGCATGTGGTTTCCGGTAAATACAGTACCGGTGATCTTGCAAAAATGATCAAAGACGGTAACGGTACAGCAACCCTTACCGCAGTTTCCGGTCATAAATTAATGTTGACACGCCAGGGAGACGTAATTCTTATTAAAGATGAGAACGGTGGTACAGCACAGATCACAGTTGCTAATGTTTATCAAAGCAATGGTGTGATACAAGTAGTAGACAGGGTTTTGATACCGTCATAAAAAATTAAGCACAAACACAGGAAAAGCATGAAGATTTATTTCTTCGTGCTTTTTTTATTTCTCCCGCGAATCGCACAGATTTGCGCAGAAGTTTTACAGCGCCGATCAATTCAAAAATTTGCGATCCGAAAAAAACTGCATTTCGCATCTCCAAATTTTCAAAGCTCCAAATCTTCTGATTGCCGCATCAGCATATCAGCACATCAGCATATCAGCACATCAGCATATCAGCACATTTTCAAATCAGCACAATGCGTAGCTTTGTACCATGATTAACGCATCCATAATCACCATCGGTGATGAGCTCCTCATCGGACAGGTAGTAGATACCAACAGCGCATTCATCGCACAGCAAATGAATAAGGCAGGCTTTTTCGTTATAAGACGTGTGGCAGTAGGCGATGAAAAAGAACAGATCAAAAGAGCATTGGACGAAGAAAAAGCGTACTCGGATATTATTCTCATCACCGGCGGACTTGGACCAACAGCAGATGATATTACAAAGCCGTTGTTGTGCGAATATTTCGGCGGCAGGATGATCGTGAATGAAGCAGCGCTGGCGAATGTAAAGCACCTTTTCATTAATGTTTTTAAAAGACCTGCGAGCTACATCACCGAACGAAATTTAAAGCAAGGTGAAGTGCCCGATGTGTGCACCGTTATTCAAAATAAAAAAGGAACGGCACCGGGAATGATTTTTTCGCAAACAGTGAACGGCAGAGAAAAGATCTTCGTGAGTATGCCGGGCGTGCCGCATGAAATGATGGCCATGATTACTGACGATGTGATCCCCATGCTGCTGTCGAAGTTTACTGCTGCGCATATTGCACACCGTACACTCCTCGCCGCAGGCGTTGGTGAAAGTTTTTTGGCAGATATGCTTAAAGAATTTGAAGATGCATTGCCGGAAAATATTAAGCTTGCTTACTTACCAAGCTACGGTATGGTAAGATTACGTTTGACGATTACCGGCGATGATGCAGATGCAAATAATAAGATCGTTGATGAGCAATTTGCAAAGTTGCAAGACATCGTGCAGGAATACCTGGTAACGAGTGAAGATGAGCCTTTGGAAAAAGCGCTCGGCAAATTACTCCTGCAAAAAAACAAAACCATGTGCACGGCGGAAAGTTGCACCGGCGGTTACATTGCTCACCTCATCACTGCTATGCCCGGCGCATCAGCATTTTATGACGGCAGCGTGGTGAGTTATTCTTACGGCGCAAAAGAAGACCTCCTCGGTGTAGATAAAAATATTTTAGAATTAAACGGTGCGGTAAGTGAAGAAGTGGTGCGCCAAATGGCGACGGGAATTTTGAACAGGATCGGCTCTGATTATGCGATCGCGGTTTCGGGGATCATGGGACCGAACGGCGGCATGCCGGATAAACCGGTGGGAACGGTTTGGATCTGTGTGGGATCGAAGGAAAAATTGACCGCGCAGAAGTTTCAATTTCGCTTTGATCGGGAGAGAAATATTCGGTTTACGGCGTTGAATGCGTTGCTGATGCTCAGAAAAGAGGTTATGAGTTATGAATGATGAGTTATGAGTTTTCAAAGCGATTGCCTGCGGCGCTGCCTAAGAGAACAAGGAGAAAAGGGGAACAAGGGGTGCCTGCGGCGCTTGTCTGAACTTGGATTATTTGGATTTTCAGGGATTTTTTGGATCAGCGCACATCTTTGTATTTATATCTCCTTATATCTGCGGGAAACCCTCTTTGGCCATCCGTGCAATCTGTGGGAAACTCTCATCGTAATTATCCATTATCCATTGTTCAATTATCCATTATCCTATTATCCCCTACCTTTGCCCCCTCACTAATTTAACTTAATTCATATGAGCGTAGTTGATCTTATCATGCCGAAGCTTGGCGAGAGTATCATGGAAGCCACAATACTGAAATGGCACAAAAAAGCGGGCGATAAAGTAGCACAGGACGAAACGGTATTGGACATTGCAACAGATAAAGTGGACAGTGAAGTACCCAGTACTGCTGAGGGGGTGATTGAAGAAATTTTGTTTAAAGAAAATGATGTCGTACCGATCGGGACGGTGATCGCGAGGATCCGTACCGGTGCTGCTGAAAGTGCTGCTCCCGCTCCTGCCGCAGCTGCACCAAAACAGGAATATGAAGAAGCAAAAGTAGTGGAAGAAATTCCGTTCGTTCCTTCAGGAAATTCCGGCGCTACCGTTCCTTCAAACGGCGCAAGATTTTACTCGCCGCTGGTATTGAATATCGCTCAGAGCGAAGGCATCAGCATGACTGAACTCGAAAATATTCCGGGTACCGGTCAGGATGGCCGCGTAAGCAAAAAAGATATCCTTAATTACGTTGCCAATAAAGGCAAAGGCGGTACTGCTGCACCGGCCGCACAAGCTGCACCGCAACAATCGCAACAGGCGGTTGTGATGAATACCAATACACCTGCTGTTCAGGACAATTCAAACAATCTTCCTGCAGCGAGCTACGGTAATAATGTGGAAGTGATTGAGATGGATCGTATGCGCAAGCTGATCGCGAAGCATATGGTTGACAGTAAGCATACTTCGCCGCACGTGACCAGCTTCGCTGAATGTGACGTGACAAACCTTGTGTTGTGGCGTGAAAAAGTGAAGAAAGATTTTGAAAAAAGAGAAGGAGAAAAAATTACGTTCACACCGTTATTTATTGAAGCGATCGTAAAATGTATCAAGAAATATCCATGGTTGAGCAGTTCTGTTGTGGGCGATAAGATCGTCGTGAAAAAAGATATCGGCATTGGTATGGCAACAGCCCTTCCTACAGGTAACCTGATCGTCCCGGTCATTAAAAATGCGGATCAGTTGAATTTGATCGGTATCACTAAACAGGTAAATGGGTTGGCGAATGCGGCGCGTACCGGCAAATTGAAGCCCGATGATACAACAGGCGGAACGTTTACATTAACCAACGTTGGTACATTCGGCAGCATCATGGGAACGCCGATCATCAATCAGCCGCAGGTTGCAATTATGGCTGTGGGTGCTATCAAAAAACGTCCGATGGTAATTGAAACACCGCAGGGCGACAGCATTGCGATCCGTCATATGATGTACATCTCATTAAGCTATGACCACAGAATTATTGACGGGGCATTGGGATCTACGTTCTTAAATGCAGTGAGTAAGGAGTTGGAGAATTTTGATATCAATCGTGCGTTGTAAGAATTGATGACAGTTGACGGATGACAGCAAGCAAATAAAGAATAGAAAAAGCCGCAAGAGATTGCGGCTTTTTTGTTTTACTCATCCCCGCCCTTGAAGATTGAAGCGAATTTTTTGCTCATTCTTTGCTCCGATCTTCGCGTCATCCCTCTCCGGTTGCCGGAGAGGGAACGAGGGTGAGGTTTTAATCTGTGAAAATCATAAATTTATTCCATGAAAAACATCTTCTCCTTCGTTCTCATTTTCTCCTGCACTTTTGCTTTCGCTCAACAAAAAACTGTTGCAGAAAAAGCCAACGAAAAAGCAGACAGCCTTTACAGCGCAAAAAACTATTCCCGCGCTGCAGCGGCATATATAGCATTGGCGGACATGATGGAGTTCAATAATGCCAAAGCCGCATCATTATACAATGCAGCCTGCTGCCTGGCGCTTGAAGGAAAGAGTGATGCTGCGCTGATCATTTTGAATGCAGCAATAAGAAAGGGTTACAGTCGTAAGGCTTCCATTTTAAAAGACACGGATCTTGAAAGTCTGCACAACAGCCCGCGCTGGACAAAGATCATCAACAGCATCCCTGAAGGTAAAGGCAACAACCACGATCCTTCCAAAGCAAAATTCATCACGACAGATGTTCATCATTTTTGGAAAGCATATGATAAAGCGATGAAGGATACGGCGAATTTCAAATCCATCTTCCAAAACTATTATTTTGATAAGGCGAGCCCGGGAATGAATGATTACGTGAGCTTGAAATTGAAGAGCGTTGATCAATTTGTAAAGCATATCCGTTCATCGCCGAAATATTATAAAAGCATTCGTGCGAACACCTTTAAATCGGATGCATACAAAGATCAGTTTGCCGCATCATTTGTAAAAATGAAAGCGCTGTATGATTCCGCAGTATTTCCTGATGTGTATTTTATCATCGGTGCATTTACAAGCGGCGGCACGGTGAGCGATAAAGGCTTGTTGCTTGGCCTGAATCAAATGAGCAGTGATGAAACAACACCCACGGACGAATTCAGCTTTGCGCAAAAAATGCGGATGAATGATATCGTTATTTTACCAAACGTTGTCGCACATGAGTTGATTCATTTCGAGCAAAACCGCATGAAGAACGATACGACCGTACTCTCCTACTCCATCCGGGAAGGCATGGCAGATTTTATCGGCGAGCTCATCAGCGGGCAAACGGGCAATCCGAAATTATTTGCGTGGGCAAAAGGAAAAGAAAAAGATATTTGGCGAAGGTTTACTGCAGACATGTATTTTGACCGCTACAACAACTGGATCGCAAACGGTGCAACGTCATCGCCGGATAATTTACCTGACCAGGGCTATTGGGTGGGCTATCAGATTTGCAAAGCCTATTATGATAACATGACGGATAAAAAACAGGCGATCTATGATATGCTGCACATACAGGATTATAAAGCGTTTTTGGAGAAGAGTGGTTGGGAGAAACGTGTTTTAGAATATTAAAATTTATTACAGGAATTTTTAGAAGAGTTTTTGTCTGAATTGGGATTCGTAAGATTTTAAAAAGATTATTCGGACCGGCGAAGATCGATTGTATTTCATATTTTGTCTGAACTCGGATTCTTTGGATTATATAGATTTTTTTGGATAACATCGTCAAACTGAGGTGCTGTTTAATTTGCGACAATCCGCGAAAACCCTTTCGCTTCAATCAACCCGCAGCCCCTCCCCGGCAACTAAGCACTTAACACTAAGCACTAAGCACTAAATTAATACCCATGCATCACCGACTTAATCACCGAATCTTTCTGCGCCTGCGATAATGAATAATTGCCTTTGTACAGCGCACTCTCCCAATCACCATAATTTGCATTAGGAAAGACGATAAATTGCTTTCCGAATTCTCCTGATAGTGCATCAACATTCGCTTTACGTTCTTCTTCTTTCTTTCCGTCAAACATCGAGCTCAGATCTGCAAGGTTATCCCCCATCAATAACACCACTTCGTAATGCTGCATCACCTGTTGGCGACGCAATTCCTTACTCGAAGGCGTTTTATCCTGCCTCGTGATCAAGTGTTTTTCATCAGCATTCGGCAGATTGAATTTTTGCAGGTTCGCCAATGTTCCCGTTCTTTCTTTATCGTAACGATTGGTGATGTAAAAGACCTCAATGTTTTTTGATGCGGCGTATGCAAGCAATGATGCAGCGCCGGGCATTGTATCCGCTGCTGCTTTCGCTGTCCATTCGTACCAATCATTTGCAATGTATTCCGTATCCCTCAAAGCCTGGTGCACGGCGTACGCACTGTTATCCAAAATCGTTTCATCAATATCCGTGATCATCGCTTTAGGCTTTCCTGTTTGCGCAGCATAACTGTCTATGCGCATCCTCGCCGCATTATATCCCTGCAGGCAAAGCGCACGATACTCCGCCGCACGTTGTTGAAACATGGCAGTAAACATTTTACCGTTAAGGGAAATATTTTTTAATGTACCGCGGGAATTGCTGTTGCTGCTGAGTTGTTTGGTAGAATTACAGGCGAGGAAAAAGAATATGATTGATGATATGAGGAGGAGACGCATGGGGTTATTCGTTAAGAAGTAAAAATAAGTAATCTTTCGTTGAGTAGAATACAAGTTAAGCTTTCTCAATATCTAACGTATCTTGAAAGAGGATATATTTACATTTGAAAAATTCGTCAACCCAAAATTCTGCAATGAAATTTCTACTTTTGTTTTGCTGCAATTTTTTATACCTGTCGGGCTTCGCACAAATCGAAAAATTTAAAGGAAAGTGGATCACACCTGATCATGAAATATTTATTATATCAGATACAGTTTCTTCTAAAAATAAAATTTCAAACAGTAAAGATGTTGACTTTCCTTATACGCTTTCTATCAGCGATGACAGTTTAATTTTTCAGGCGGCCGTTTACAATATGGATGGTCGTGTCCCTGATCTCTACGTTTATAAAGCGATTTTAGTTAACGATAGTTTTTTGACTATTAAACCTGTCACAACAAGTGCAAAATTTTGGTTTCCGGATAAGGATACGATATTCCTGATAAAACAGCAGTATACGACCCAGCCTATAAAGTTTGAAAAACTAATATTTCATACAGGTCATTGTTTCGGTCTATGCCCCCTTATTGATTTAGAAATAGACTCCACTAAAAAAGTTTATCTCGAAGCTTTGGTTTACAAAGACGGAGAGAAATTCGGAGAAGTCGACAGTAGCCATACAGGAACATTTTCGGGAATATTATCAGATTCGTTTTACACGCGGCTAACACATCTGCTGCAAACCTGCTACCTGAATACTTTAGAATTCAAAGAAGCAAAATGCTGTGATAATCCTTTGGTTACATTGATTATTTATTATGATCAAAAGAGAAAATATTTGCAATCAATGTTCCCTCCTGTAATCGCTGAGGAAATTATATGGTTTTTAAATGGGCTTACCGAAAAAATGCAGTTATCCAGAATTACGAGGACTAAAAAATTAGAAGAATGATTTTCACAGTCTTAATTTCTTGTCTTAAACTCTCTAAGCCTTATTTCGTGTGTTACGAGTCACCATATTCAATTTTACTCTTTATCTTAATATATGTATTGATATGAAAAATCACGGCAGACCCAAAAAGTGCGACCCGCGGGTTGATAATTTACGAGCTGATATCCGCCAAAATAATTTGGAAATTGCAAAAGCAACACTTGCAGATTTTGGTATTGATGCCGGCGATGGCGATGGCAGAACCGCAATAATAAATGCAGTAATAGAAAACAAACCGGTATTTATAAAATGGCTTATTGATAAAGGTGCTGATATAAATCATCTTGATAGGAAGGGTTATACTGCATTGCATTTTGCAGCAAGTATGCGCTCTGTTGAGTTGGCAGCAATGCTTTTAAAAAAAGGCGCTGATCCGAATCTTCAGGATGAGCACGGTAACTCTCCTTTGTGGACCGCAGTATTCAGCTCAATGGGAGAAGATATCAGCATCGTGAAGATACTTTTAAAATATAATGCAAATCCCGATCTGATGAATAAACATGATAACAGTCCCGGGAAGTTATATCAGGAACGATACAATGAGGGTATTCTTAGTTTAGACCTTAGCTGATTTGTCACGTAAGTAGTCAATCAGTCGCTGATATTCGCCGAAATAATTTTGAAATCCCGAAGACAACTAAATGAAACCTCACTACACCATAAAATGGTTGACGGAACAATTTGAAAGTGGCAACACATTAAACTTCATTTATTTTTGGGGACACAGCAAGAAGCCCGGTGAAACCGTCGGAAAATTTTGTTTTAGCCAATGGTTTGAAAGCCCGTTTACAGTTAACACTATAGTGTTCAAGACATCTGAACATTGGATGATGGCAAATAAGGCTTTGCTTTTCGGAGACACAAATAATTTTCAAAAAATAATTAACTGTGAAAACCCCGGTGAAGCAAAGGAATTCGGGCGACAGGTCTTAGGTTATGACGACGGGATCTGGAACGAGAAAAAGTTTGAGATCGTAAAAATGGGGAATATTCATAAGTTCAATCAGCATCCCGACTTTGCTGAATATTTGTTGAAAACGGAAAACAGCATTTTAGTGGAAGCCAGCCCGGTCGACCCGGTTTGGGGAATCGGTTTATCGCAGGAAAGCGAATATATAGACAACATTTACGCCTGGCCCGGACAAAACCTGCTCGGCTTTGTTTTTATGGAAACAAGAGATTTTTTAAAAGATTTCGGTCATTTCAAACATCCTGACAATGCGTTGCAGCCGCCCTGGCGGCAATTTGAAAATGTTGACTCCCGTGATATGTTTTGGAGAATGGGAAAGGGTGAAGATTATGTGATGAGCTTTTCCAAATATTATTCGGCACTAAGCGACAGCGAAAGAATTATCTATGAATTGACTAACCCGGCGCCTTATGAATGGAGGCGTTTTTATGATAAGTAGGACCTATACGAAAATATAATATTGTAAATAATGCAACCCGCATATCGTTTCCGCATGATCAGAAGTATTAGTGCCTTAGTGTTTGTGTTTGCAGTACTTACAGCCTGCGGTCAAAAAAAGATCATTATTCCCGCGAATTTTATCGAAACGCCAAAACCAAGGACATTAGGTTTAGAATGGCAGGCACTGAATCAATCTGAAAATGAATTTAAAGTAGAAAATATAGAATGGAATTTAAAAGTGAGCGAAGACACCGGAACAACGAATACAATGTTAGATATTTCCGGTGGAACACTCGTCGGTATAAACAAGGGTGAATTCGGCGGGCTCCTGAAGTTTGTTCCCGATGAAAAATTACAGGAAGATATTTTGATAAAAAAAGGAAATATCAAATTCATCTTCAAATTTAAAGACCGGATATATTTTATTGAAGGTCTTGCGCACATGGGTTACAGAGGAGGTGCGCTGTTCCGTCTCGAGATACAAAACAACGGGTTCACCTGGAGTAAACTTATTGACTTTAATGATGCGCCTGAAGCATTCACCATTTATCAAAATAATTTTTTAATAGCGGCTCATCAAAGCTTTTATATTGTTGAAGATCTCAAAAAGAAGCTCATTGTAAACAATGCTTTTTGGCGTTCGCTGTATCCGAATTCAATTGCGGCATTTAACGATCATAATATATTCATCGGTATCAGGGGCGGAATAATTAAGCTTGACCTGACCACAAAAGCTGTCAGATTTTTCAGGTATTCAAAATGATCCCTTTTATGATTTCAATCCTTATTTCACGGATCATCAGCCTTGGCATTAATAATTAAGTGAATACTGTTTGCTCCCGACATTTTTTTCATAAGAAAGCCCGGCTATCAACCAGGCTTTCTTCGCTTTTTTAAGATCTGCGTGCTTTTTTCTTTGGATCGGCTTTCTTTTGTGCTGAACTTTTCTTTTGTGTTGGTTTATTCTTTTTTGGTTCAGCTTTCTTGTTCGGCATACAATTAAATTTAAAATGAATGAATGATTAATTTTTTAATGCAGGATAGTTTCGCAATTATTTATGCTGCTTTTAAACAAAGATATGCCTATAATCACAAACAGAGGGGCTACGGAAAATTGGCAATGAGCAATGGACAATTAGCAATGGACAATAGACAATTATCAATTTGCAAACGCAAAGCGGATGAGAAGGATCAGTGCAATCTGTGTGATCTGTGGGACACAGGTACCAATTCATAACTACGCTATCCCGTTCTTTTCTTCCTGATCGGTTCCACCACATCATCTTCCTTTTCAATTGAGGCGATCTAACCCTTTGCAGCCGAAAGTGTTCGCATAATACACTTCAGAATATTGCAAACTTGCCTGGATCACTTGTGACTTTTGATCTTCCGGTCTGCGACAGGACTTAATAATTTGCCAACGCTGGTCTTCATGTGTGCGAAAAATCCGGTTTAAACTCGAATTATCAGTATCTTAAATTTTGTAAGATCCTCAGACAAAAACTACCGTACGATGAATAATTCGCAACAATTTTATGAACAACGAATTTTTGACATTTACAAAGTAACTCCTTTCAGAAAGACTGATTTTTGCCTGGGCTATGACGGCGGATCAGTATTTATGGATTTCAATATGACAGCCGAAAACTTGATTGCATTAATCAATATTTCTTTCGACGGTCACGGTTGTTGGACCCTCCCCCCCGACTCAAAACATTTGGATCAATACGCTTCAGAAAAATTCTTGGCGCTTATGGAGGCGGAAGAGTTAGATGAAAAAGAGATAATTAAATTGGTAAAGCAATTAATACACCTCAATCTTGATTATATATCAATAAAGCCGCTTAAAGAATAAGGACTGGTGGATAACGACGAATCCGGGTCGTATTGTTCCCTAAATTCGTGACGGCCGTTGGTCCCGGCATAGAAACTCCCTATCTGGCGCGGTTATCTCCCGGCCTTGGTTCGTGGCACACGAAACAACAGATTTAATTCAGTTTCGTGTGCCACGAACTGAGACGATAGCGGTAATTCAACAACTCACATTTCGCCCAAAAGATGCCAACTGATTTACAAAACTTACTTTCACAGCAAAAGTTTACAGACAATATATGGATTGCCAGAGGCTTAAATCCATCTTCAAAGACTTTATGCAATTCATTGCAAACAGAATTAGACTTAGTAATTCAAGAACTATTGAAATTACCTACGTCTTGTACAGATTCAAATAAAGCAATCATCTTAGAAAATTCCTTATTTAATTTCGATAAGTACGATTTAGATACTGAAGAAAAAGAACTGATTGTTGATTACTTTGCTCAAATTGCCGGGCTAATCAATATCGATATAAGTAAGAGCTTGAATATTTGGCTTTATGGTTTTGACACTAATGATATTACAAAATTCAAACCCGTTGAGATTTTACGAATAGTCTCAATTGATTGCACAAACTGCCGGACTTCGTTGGCTATTGACATTTTAAAAGAAAGAAAAAATGTTCCTGCATTATGGCAAATTGCTCAATGCGATAATTGTAATGAATTCAACTTACTTTCTATACCTGAAAATATTGACAGATTTAGAAATGGAAAGTTTTTCGTTTTTGAGACCCTTAAACAGAATGAACATACGTTGGAAAGTGCTATTGAAAAAATGAAGTTATATAAAAAGGCGAATGCTAACTAAACAATCGCTAAACTATGCAGGGTGCAGTCCACGATAGGAAATGAATTAAATTAGCGGAACGAACCGTAGTGAACAAATTTGCCTTTTTATGAAACTGAAATTACTCTTCCCGCTTTTATCGATCCTGTTGTACAGTTGTAAGGCAAACCAAAAGCCGGCAAATATCAGCCGTGTTCTCAAATATACTTCCCGCGGTGCAATACATGTGGATACGCTTATTGTAATGGATACACTTTTCGGCAATGGTTACAACGTAGCATACAATGGTTTTGGTGACACGGATAAAGTTGTTTTTTTTGACAGGTGGGAAAATGATTCAACACAGGTGTATGATTATGAATGTTTGCATTTGCCCGATACAATCAGTCCCGAAATATTACAAAGCGTGAAACACAACACAAAGCACAGGCAATTTTTATTATATACAGAAATTTTAAAACCTGCATACCGTAAAATTATCAGGAATCAGGAGGCTTATATAAAAGACAGTTTGTTTAAAACCGCAAGAAAACAATTTGAAGAAAAGGGCATTCTATATTAAAATGGATATAACTATTATGATAAAGACAATATTTATTTTTTTACTTATTCCCTTTTCGAGTTGTTCGCAAAAGCAAGCCGCACTTCAGCAGAATTTTAGTTTTCCTGTAACAGATGGTGAAGTAACAACTTTGAATCAAAGTAATGATACTTTATATGAACTGAAATGTTACATCGACAAGCCTTGCCAACCCCGGCCGGAAAAACATTATAAGATCCTTTCGTCAAACACAAGCGGAGCATTCACGATATTCAAATTAGAACAACTTGATACAATTCGGATAACAAGTGACCCTTATCCCCTTACGAGATATTCCGTGTTGGCATTAAAGAATGCAGATAACAAACAATTGGGTTACCTGATCCTGAACTTTCGCTTAACAAAGGAGCAGTTGGATACAGTTAACACCGGTGCCTCATTGCTCAAGGATAAATTTTTCTTTACTTTCTTCAGCAAAGATTATCTGAAAGAACTTGCGCTGTTGAAAAAAGTAACTACTAAGGAAGATGTAGCGCTTATTATAGCAACGATGCGAAGCGACAAGTTCAAAAAGTTGATGGAAGATTATTCAAACACTAAAACCAATGATTATTATGCTTCAGGCCTTTCAGCTGAATTCCTGAACCGGGCATGCATAGAAAACGGATTCAATCCGATTGGCGCAGGGCCGGAAATAAACAGACTAATGAAACAATAGCGGCAGGTAAGCTCAAACGCTGTTATCGTTTTTTTGAAGGATATAAGAAATGACTATCTTGAAAAACAAACTCTGCCCGCATGAAAAAAATAAACATCATCTCATTCGCATGCATTGTTCTGCTTTTCATTTCATCACATACCTATGCACAACTGATTCCCGGAGAATGGAAAGGGAAATTCACACAAGGAGAAACTCAAATTCCGATCTCATTAAAAATAGAACTGAAAGCAGACAGTAGCTATGAAATAACAAGTTATAGCGTACCTGATCTGACCATTGACGGAAAAGAGATTACTGAAATTTGTTCGGTAGCTTATTTTTTCCCTTCGGCCGACTCTGTGATCCTTGAAGAAAAAACATTATTAAATACCGCGGACAGATCAATTCTTCAGGCGGATTGCTTCCAAAGAATGAACCTGAAAATTATTACGCACAAAAAAAAGACGGAACTGAACGGCACATGGAGCAGTACTTCCGAAAGATGCCCGGGAAAAGGAAAGATCAGGTTTTGGATTAAGAATAAAAGAAAATAACCTTGCTGCGATCTTGTGCTTCACCGTTATCGGCACTGAAGAACATGCGATAAACTGCAAGCAGCGAAGTAATAACAACGATACAATTATACAAATGAAAATACTGTTTTGCATATGCATCGGATCCTTTCTCGTAAAATACGCCCGGGCACAGATCCCTTTTTTGGAAACGGTTGACAGCATCGGTGCCACAATCACTCCTGTAGATTCTGTCGTACTTTACAAAAAATGCATCACGGCAAAAAAGGATACGCTTCGTTTTTTTAAAGACAAGGAAGAGAAGCAACTGACACAAATTGTTTGCGGGTTGTATAATCCGTCACGAAATCCTTTATCAGACAAACATGGTTGGGCATACTATTTTGTACATGGTGAATTGATAATGGCTGCGCACTATAGTTATATAGATAAGCGTAGACCTTACGGCAGTGTAAAATATTATTTCTGTAACAGAGAATGCACTTACAGATCACCTGTTTTTTACAATATAACCTCACCGGTTATTATACTTCGGGAAGCAGATAAATTGCTCAAACTGGCTGCAGGGGAAAAATGTATTATGTAATGCAAAAAGCATCGGTTCGCATGAAATATTTTCCATGGGGCGCCTCTGATCATCAAATAATCTTCACATATCAGATAGAACGATTAAAAATTTCTTTCCCTAACTTAGTACAGCATATCTGTACACGACCGAATCCGGTCCAATAGATTTATATGAACAAATTTTCCCTTCAAACAGTGATATTCGTTTTCCTTGTATTTTGTTGCTGCAGTGCTCATGCGCAAAGAAATTACAATCTTATCAGCGCCGACATGGTATTTGAATTGAAAAATGACACGTTGTTTTCCAATACAGGTCTGAAGATCTTTGTCGGGCAAAAATTCATTTTGGGTGAAGCCGCAGGTGCCAACGGCTATCGTTCCATCATTTCAAAAAAAACAGCTATTGTTCCTTCTATTTGGGGGCAGAATAAGAATTATGAAAATGCGATCGAAAATCATGTACAACCAAAGAAAGAAACAGCAAAATTGAAAGTTGATCTTGTTCCCGGAATCGCAATGTCTGTCAAAAAAATCTATTTGGACAGAACCGGTAAACCGCATTTCTATTGCATTTGGCTGCTGTCAAAAAAAGACAATTACCGTTGTGACATAAAACTTGCGTTGCAATTAAAAGAACTTCTGTTGGAACAATAGTGAACATTGAGGCGTCAGGCGCAAAACAGAATCAAAAATTTCCTTTATGAAAATGATGCTCCAGGTCATATCTTTTTTTTGCATCTCCTTCCCCGATCTTCATGCACAATTGACGAACCATTCTGCTACACATTACACCATCACAACACAGGAATTAAAAAGCGATCTTATTCCTGACAGTGTGTTTTTGATGACAGGTCTCACAACACTGTCTGTCACAGGCAGTGATTGTGATATCAAACAATATGATAAAAACGGCAACGTCATTAAAAACTGTTGGATGATCACGACCGTTCCTGCAGCAATAAGTAATCTCAGAAACCTCGATACCCTTCGGCTGACATTGGGTGCATTCACCCGCCTGCCCGACGGGATCGCTGCATTGCAAAAGCTCCGTGTTCTTGATCTCACAGATAGTAATATTTCCGACATCAGCAATCTTACGTCACTCAAAAATTTAAATCAACTCCTGCTGTTTGGTTGCCGGCTTTCAAAGTTACCCGCTGATATCGGGCGATTGAGCAATTTGAAATATCTTGGTCTCACCGGAAATGATCTTGATGTACAGGAAATAAAACGGATCAGGAAGGCATTACCGGATTGTGAAATAATTTTTAGTAAATGACAAATGCTTAAACAATTACCGCTTCTACTGTTGCTTTTTGCCTGCATTTCCTGCAAGCAAAAACTCTACGTTGACCAGATTGAGAAAACAAAACTCGGCAATTATTTCACACTGGAAATAACGTCGAAAGAAAGAAACGGTAAACTGCAGGAGTCGTATCATACAGGAATAAATAAGGCCGCAGGTGATGCCGTATCAGCTTTTATTAAAGCACACGCTATACGATTTGATTACCTGATCACAAAAGAATTTACCTGCATTATTGAAGCACAGGAAAAACCGGATAGTGTATTAACGAGAGATTCTTACAACAAAGCTTTGCAGAGCGACAGTTTTTATAACCGATTTGTTTTACTCACTTGCGGAAACCGAAACACAAAAGATAAAACCGTAAGTTTTACAAATGCGGAAATGATGAGAACCGCTTCCCGGTTTTTTATGTGTGATGAGATAAACAAGGCGGATACAACGATTGCCGGTTATCATGTTTGCGCCGGCATCAACGGCATCTCCGAAATTAAAACTACCCGGGATCTCACTGCATTGGAAGCCTTTTGTATTGAAGCGATCTTTAAGACTACAGATAAAGATCCGAAGCTGTACCGCATTTTCGATGGCTATATCAGTGAGTACAGCGCGGAAAATAAAAAGCATTTTACCGGCTTTAAGGAATATCTATCCGCTGTGAAGCATGATTGTTTTAATGCAATGGAAAAAGATGAGACGCTGCAAGCTGCGCTGCTGTCGTATTATGAAAAGAATAAAGAAAATATAAATTTCAGGATTGAATAGAAATTAGACAATTTATTATTTTTTTTAGCCGCAGATTACATATACTGCCGCAGACTACTCCGTTATAAAGGAAGTAATCTGCGAATCTGCGGCAAACTCCTCCTCTTCCGCTCATACTCATGAAATCTGAACTTCATCCGATTTCAGAAATGCTTTAACTTCGGAATATCCTTTCACCATCATTAAAAAACGATGAATCCTAAAGTTGATTTCTATTTTAATAAAGAAAAATGGCACGATGAAGTGGAGCAGTTGAGAATGATCGTTCTCGGCTGCGGACTCACGGAAGAATTGAAATGGGGCACGCCGTGCTACACGTCAGATAATGCCAATATCCTATTGATCCATGACTTTAAAGAATACTGTGCGCTCTTATTTTTTAAAGGTGCGCTATTGAATGACACGCAGGGACTGCTGGTGCAGCAAACAAGAAATGTACAGGCAACCAGACAGATCAGGTTCACGAATGTGAAAGAGATCACGAAGATGAAAGCCGTTATCAAAAAATATATTCAGGAAGCCATTGCGATAGAGAAAGCCGGCTTGAAAGTAGAAATGAAGAAGACCGCAGAATTTGACATGCCGGAAGAATTCCAATCGGCTTTAAAAAAGAACGCTGCACTCAAAAAAGCATTTGAAGCATTAACGCCCGGTCGTCAGCGCGGATACCTGTTGCATTTCTCTTCTGCAAAACAAGCTGCAACAAGGGTTGCAAGAATAGAAAAAGCAACGCCTGGTATTATGAAGGGGAAGGGATTGAATGATTTGGATTAGGGATTACATCTGCAGACTCTGTGAGGTATCATCTCACAATTGATCATAAAATAACAGTAATGAGCACCAAAAAGCAATTATCCGCAGCACGATCAAAAGAACTCCTTAATATCCTGCGAGGACGTTTTGAAAAAAATCCAACCCGTCTCAAAGGAATTGAATGGGAAGCAATACAACAAAAACTCGAAGCCAATCCCGGAAAACTTTGGTCGCTCAACGAAATGGAGAACACCGGCGGTGAACCTGACGTTGTTGGCTTTGATAAAAAAACGAGTGATTTATTTTTTATGATTGTTCGCCGGAGTCTCCGAAAGAGTGCAGGAGCTTTTGCTTTGATCGCAAAGCGTGGGAGTCAAGAAAAGAACATAAGCCGGCAAATAATGTGATCGATGCGGCGGCGGCAATGGGCATCGAACTTTTATCAGAAGCGGAATACAGGGCATTACAACAACTCGGCAATTTCGATCTTAAAACTTCAAGTTGGATCCAAACACCTGAAGCTATCAGGAAGCTTGGCGGTGCGCTGTTTTGCGATCGCCGGTACGATACCGTTTTTTTATACCACAACGGCGCGGAATCTTATTATGCGGCGAGAGGATTCAGAGGGGTGTTGAGGGTTTAAAATACATGATATACATTTACCCATAATTATAATTCATGAAAATTATTTTACCCCTGATAATCATTTGCGGGCTGCTTCTTTCATTCGCATTTCCCAATGCTGAAAAAGAAATATACAAAGCAATCGACCGCAAAACTTACAATCGGTATAAACCTAAGGATACACTTTATCAAACACCGGAGTTTCTCGCTACAGAATGCGAAGACACCGTTAAATACTTCTATAAAGCTTTTGTTACGCTGATAAAAAGATCGAACGGAAAATGCTTCCTTCTTGATCGTGATGCAAATTTTGAAAATGATTCAACGATCATATATTACGGTATGGTTTTGAAATCGGATACGGAAAATGGCCCGAATCAAAAGAACGGAATTTGGTTTCACGCTTTATTCGGAAAAACCCGGATGAAGGATGGGGAAGGCACAATAAATTTTGATGTTGACGCCGCTCCTGCTGATACAGGCGATTTCAAACGACCAACAGCGCAGGGGATTTATTTTTATGAAAAAGAAAAGCTGATAAGAATTTCAGAGGAACAATCAGAAGAAAGATTTACCGCTTATAAAAAGGATGGATTCTATTTCATTCCGGGTAACGGACGCTTTTTTAAACGGTACAACATTGCTACGATCAAATAGCCAACAGACATATCCTGAAAAATATTTCGGCTAAAATATTTAAAAACATGGTAACAAATATCTCCACCCTATACATCAATGCAACCAAAGAAAAAGTATGGCAGACGATCACTGCACCTGCATCTGTAAAACTTTGGCAATTCGGCAGCGATCTGATCACAGATTGGAACCCCGGCAACGATATCAGGTTCCGCACGGCATGGGAAGAAAATATTTTTGAACAATGGGGAACGGTGATCGAATACAAAGAAAATGAATCGCTCATCTATAGTTTATTTGCGCCAAGGCCCGGTCTTGAAGACAAGCCGGAAAATTATTTTACGATGACTTATAGGGTTACTGAAGAAGGGGGTCAAACAAAATTGCAGATCATTCAGGAAGATAATCGTGCGAACGCCGTGCAGGAAGCGCCGCAGGGCGAAGAGAATCCGGTATTAGCAGAGTTGAAGCGAATCGCTGAAGGAAAATAATAATGAATAAAATGGACTTTATGCATTTGCAAATAAAATCACTTACTTTTTTCATCTGCTGCATTTGCAACTCTGTATTGCTTATTGTGTTTTTTGTTTCATGCACAACAGTTGAACAGCACAACAACAAAAACCCTTATAAAACCACTATCCATGATTTAAATGCCGATGCAGAACTTATGAATACTTGTTATAAAGAAGGATATTACTTTGTGACTGATAATAATAACAAGGTCGAAGTGTTTGACAGTATTTTTAATCGGCAGTATAATATTGAAAAAAAGATCAATCAATTTCCCGTATCTGTCGTTTATTGTAATAATGATTCTCTGATCTTTGAGAAAAGCGACGACCGAAGAATTGGCTTACCCGAAAGATATTTTGTATCAGATGATTTTAAGTACATCAAATTAAAGCAGGCTGACGGATGGCAAACTTCGCAGTTACCCGGTGAAATAATGCTTGAAGATTCTGCATATACGATTTGTGCAAACAGGATCGGAGATCATGGATTTTTCACTTATTTCTGTGAAAAGAATTCCAAAAGAATTCACGTCTTATTTTCTTACCATCCGCGGCAGGTTATTTTTCATAGTGGGTCATACTATATCATTTGCGACGGCAACACAACTTCAGGTACCATTATGATCCGCAATCCTGCAGATTTCACCGATATAACTTATCAGCAGGCCGAAAAGCTGAACATACAGTTTACACATCTCGCGGTCTCACAGGGAAAAGAGTATGAGCTGCTTGCAGACAGCATTAAAAAGCGATCACCCACAGGATATGGCTATCCCGGCCGCTATTCAATTCCGCTATATTCTTTTTTTAAAAATGAAGAACTATACTCAATAATACTTACTGATTCACTTATATATCTTGGTAAGCATGGGCCAAACAAAATAATAAATATTCAATCCTTATTCAATACATCATTTGATATTCCACGGATATATCCTTTGAAATATAAACGACATACTTTACTCTCCTTTAGCTCATCCGGTGCGAAATCTATAGATGGTAAAATGATGGATTATTTTGATTGTGGTTATTTTGATATCAAGGATTCAACGATTCATCTTTATCGGATCTATCGAACGAAAGATTCAAATTATTAATATCAACTTCGATGTAATTACTAAACATTAAAATTCGCTTTTAAAGTATTGGTGGATGGAAATTGCGTTGGAGTATAATAAAATTGCAAAATCTTCTAAGAAGAATAAAAAATCATGAAGATCTATTTCCTCAGCGGGCTCGGTGCAGACAGCAGGGTATTCAAATTCCTGAAGCTTCCTGCTGAGCATGAACTGATCTTCATAGATTGGCTCACGCCGGAGAAAAATGAAACACTGAATCATTACGCCGGAAGAATTTCAACGATCATCGACACTTCATCGCCTTTTATTTTAGTTGGCATGTCATTCGGCGGCATCCTCGCCACAGAAGTGTTAGACTACGTGCATCCTGTAAAAACAATATTGATATCAAGTGCTCCAAACAGAGATCAACTTCCTGTGCTTTACAAATGGGCAGGCGCACTGCGACTTAACAAGCTGATCCCATCCCGAATGGGCAATAAACCGAATCCGTTTATTTACCGGATGTTTGGCATAACAGAAGAAAGGGATAAAAAATTGTTACGTGATATTATCACTTCAACAAACACAGCATTTTCCAAATGGGCTGTGAATGAGATCGTAAATTGGAAAAGGTTAACTTCAGATCCTGCTATCATAAGAATTCACGGCACGAAAGATCAAGTTTTACCGATCATTGATTTTACGCCGCAATATCTGATCAAAGACGGCGGGCATTTTATGATCGTAAATAAAGCGGATGAGATCTCGGAGATATTAAAGAAAGAAATAGCAATACAAAGTTGATAATTGACTTTTATGAGAACATCCTTTCCGCTCAGACATTGGTTGACAACACTATTCCTTTCCCCCTTTATTTGCGATCTTATTGATTTTTTCTCAGAACAGCGGCAGTGGATGTTCTCTTCGTGGGAAACGTATCCATTTGTTTATGTATTTAGTTTTCTTTTTTCTATCCCTGCAATGATCGTTTACACAGTTACATTTTTCTTTCTGTATCAAAAGGAAGCGAACGTACTTTTATCGAAGTTGATATTGATTATTTTATCCGTTTCCGGTATTATTATTACACAAACGCTTATTTCGGGATCGGCAACAAAAATGATCATCATTTCATATTCAATTTCTGCCGTAATTTCAGGAATCATTTGGAAATTGAAAAAGAAGATTCCGGCGCGGGATATTTAAAATTAAAAAGTCATGCAACCCATCTCCCCCATCAACATCATGGAAAAGTTTTCCTTGTTTGAAAAACAATGGACACCGCATATTATCGGCGAATTGAACGGTCAGTATGTAAAGCTTTGTAAGCTTAAAGATGAATTCGTTTGGCACAGTCATGAGCAGGAAGACGAATTGTTCATGGTGTTCAAAGGCACGCTCTTGATGGATTTCAGAGACGGGCGAACTGTTGAAGTAAAAGAAGGTGAGATCCTGATCGTTCCCAAAGGCGTGGAGCACCGCCCTCATACCAACGGTGAGATCGTCTTCAATTTATTATTTGAACCGAAAGCGACGCTACACACCGGAACCGTGGAGAGTGAAATGACGGTGAAGGAATTGGGGTGGATCTGAAAAATGGATAACTAAACAATGGATAATGCGTAATATACCCTATCAAAATATCGATTGGCACAACATTCAAAAGACCGAACACGAAGGCGAGACGGGAACTGCTTTTTGGCAAACAATTCAACTCGGAGATCTTCGCATTCGCATGGTTGAATACAGTGCCGGTTATCTCGCGGATCATTGGTGCGAAAAAGGGCATATCGTTCATTGCCTTGAAGGTTCGTTTATCAGCGAACTGAAAACAGGCGAAGCTTTTGAGCTCACAAAAGGCATGAGCTATGTAGTATCTGATGAATTGAGCTCACATCGGTCTTCTTCAAAGACCGGCGTTAAATTGCTGATCATTGACGGCGGGTTTTTAACATTAACAACATAAAAAACAGATCATGACTGTAGAAACCATCATGGCCGAATTAAAAGCCAAAGGAAGTGAAAGCATCAAAAAGATATTGCTGAAGCATGGTGTAAAAGAACCCTTCTTCGGCGTAAAAGTGGAACACCTGAAACTGATCCAAAAGCAAATTAAGAAAGACTATCAACTGTCAAAAGATCTTTTTGCTACAGGCAATGCGGATGCGATGTATCTCGCCGGACTCATCGCCGATGAAACAAAAATGACGAAGGCGGATCTGAACGGTTGGGTAAAAAATGCGGAGTCCAATAATATCAACGAGTATACCGTTCCGTGGATCACTGCGGAAAGTAAGTTTGGCTACGAGCTGGCAATGGATTGGATCGATTCAAAAAAAGACAGTATCGCTGCTGCGGGCTGGTCCGCACTGAGCAGCCTCGTTTCGATCAAACCTGATACAGAGCTTGATCTTGCAGCTTTCAAAAAATTATTGAAGCGTGTGGAAAAAGAAATTCATACAGCGCCAAACAGGGTTCGTTCAAAAATGAACGGCTTCATCATCGCTGTAGGTTCTTATATTCTTCCGCTCACTGATGATGCCATCGCCACAGCAAAAAAAGTCGGCGTTGTAATGGTTGATATGGGCGACACTTCCTGCAAAGTTCCTGATGCGATTGAATACATCATTAAAGTGAAAAACAGGGGCTCATTGGGTAAGAAGAAAAAGATGGCGAGGTGCTGATGAAATTATCGAAAGATGCAAAATCAACAAAACATCATTGATTGTTACAATCGCACTGCAAAACAGTACGCGGATAAATTCATGAATGAACTTGCGGGTAAACATTTTGACAAACTTCTCCTGACTGCATTTGCTGAAGAAAATAAAGACAGGGGTAAAATGATCGATCTTGGTTGCGGCCCCGGCCAAACGACAAAGTTCCTTTACGATAGAGGTGCTACAGCTATTACAGGTACAGATCTTTCGGCGGAGATGATAAACGTTGCAAAGCAATTGAATCCTGAGATCAGCTTTGAATTGGCAGATATGCTTAAGTTGCAATACGCAGATGATAGCTTTGGCGCTGCAATCGCTTTTTATTCAATCGTTCATTTTGATGAGGAGCAGATTCTCATCGCATTTAACGAGATCAGGCGAATACTGAAACCTTCAGGCGAATTGCTGTTTTCATTTCATGTCGGCAATAATACCATTCACCTTGCTGAATTTTTGGATGAACAGGTGAATATTGATTTCAACTTTTTCGAGTCGGAAAATATAAAAGTGTTGATCAGAGACGCCGGTCTGGAGATCATCGATGTTATTGAACGACAACCATATGTTGATATTGAGTACCCAAGCCAAAGAGCTTATGTATGGGTAAAAAAAGCATAAAATGGCGTTAGTTAGGCATACCGTTAATATACCAAAACATTTTCTCACGACTACCATGCAAACGCCTGTACTCACAGAACGGCTTTCTGTTGATCTGCTTACTCCGGCAGACAGAGATTTTATACAAGAACTCGTAAATACCAAAGGTTGGCTCGAATTCATCGGCGACAGAAATGTACATTCACCTGAAGACGCCACAGCATATATTGAGCGGATAATGGCGATGACAAATGTGACTTACATGGTTGTAAAATGTATAGCGGATAATTCAGCACTTGGCATCGTATCCTTTATCAAACGCACTTACCTGGATCATCATGATATCGGTTTCGCATTCCTGCCAAAATACACCGGGCACGGTTATGCTTTCGAAGCGGCAAGCGCCGTTATGTCTGCTGTTAAGGCTGAACATCCGACCGTGCTTGCCACTACCCTCCCGCACAACATGCATTCTATCAGACTTCTCGCCAAAACGGGCTTTCATTTTCAAAAAGAAATTTTACAGGAAGGAGAAACTTTGCACGTTTATTCCAACAGCCTCGCCTGATTTGCTATCTTCATGCGAAGAAATATACAAGGGCAATGGAACAGGAATTAACGGCAGACAAACAGTTTGATGCGATAGATTTTACGAAAGAAATGCTGGCAAAAGGAACTTATGAGAATTGCATATTCAACGGTTGCCATTTTTCGGGGGCTAATCTTTGCAACATCAAATTTTCCGAATGCGAGTTTTTGAATTGCAACCTGAGCCTGGCAAAATTATCCAACGCTGCTTTTCGTGCAGTACAATTTAGAGATTGCAAAATGCTCGGTCTGCACTTTGATACCTGCAATGCTTTCGGCTTTGAAGTAAATTTTGACAATTGCTTTTTGGACCACAGTTCTTTTTACCGCTTGAAAATGAAAAAGACGGTCTTTAAAAACTCCAAACTCATCGAAACGGATCTTACAGAAACAGATCTTACAGAAGCGGTGTTTGAGAATTGCGATCTTTCCGGAACCGTATTTGAAAGAACCGTTTTAGAAAAAGCAGATCTCCGCAGTTCATTTAATTACACTCTGGATCCTGAAAAGAATTCCATAAAAAAAGCACGATTCGCACTCCCGGCCGTTACCGGACTTTTGAATAAGTACAAGATTATAATCGAAGCATGATGCATGTAAGAATAGATACTATCCCGGAGAAGAAACTGATCGGTATGCGAATCAGCACATCATTCCTTAAAGACAGAACCCGTGAACTTTGGAAAAGTTTCATGCCGCGCCGCAACGAAATTAAAAACGCGATCGGCACAGATCTGTATTCATTGCAGATCTATCCTGCTGATCACTTTACGAATTTTAACCCCGCCGATAACTTTGAAAAGCTTGCTGCCGTGGAAGTTGCAGACTTTAATGAGATCCCCGCTGATATGAGTTCTTTTACTTTGCCCGGAGGTCGATGTGCAGTTTTTCTGCACAAAGGTCCGGCAAGTGAAGGACCACGATCATTCCGTCATATTTTTCATGAATGGTTTCCTGCTTCAGGTTATGCATTGGATAACCGGCCACACTTTGAAATATTGGACGACAAATATAAAAATGAAGATCCCGGTTCGGAAGAAGAAATTTGGATCCCGATAAAAACAGTTTAGCAAAACGCATGTCGGTACCCGGCAAAGAATCCGATTCTCCGGCAAAGTTAAAACAGGCCTGACCATTTGCGTGCTTTAGCGATCACACCGGTATTTGTTTTTTATTACGGGAGATTATTTCCGCACCCTGCGTGGACGAACAGGATCAGTAAATTCGGCAGGATGTCGGCTATTGAATAAGACACGAAAAGAATTCCGGTAAAAAAGTAAAAGAGAAATTAAGTTGAATAGCTAACAAAATATTATGATAGAGATACGCAGAACAAATTCAGAAGACCCGGATTTTATTGAACCGGTAAAACATTTAGACAAGGACCTCGCGGAAAGAGACGGCGATGAGCACGCTTTTTATGCGAAGTTCAACAAAACAAATCTCATCAAACATACGCTGGTGGCTTATGAAGACGGCAAGGTCGTCGGCTGCGGCGCTATCCGGGAATACGAACCCGATACAATGGAAGTGAAGCGTATGTATGTTTTCCCGGAAAAAAGAGGAAAGGGAATCGCCGGAGAAATATTAGCAAAGCTTGAAGAATGGACGAATGAATTGGGTTATAAAAAATGTATTTTAGAAACAGGAAAGAAACAACCTGAAGCGATCGCATTATATACAAAGCATGGCTATAAAGTTATTCCGAGTTACGGTCAGTATAAAAATGTAGAGAACAGTGTTTGTTTCGGGAAAGAACTTTAACCTTGCTTCCTCAAATATTTCGTCAGGATCACGATTGTTTGCCCTTCAATCTTTCCTTCGATCTGTTCCGTGTTATCATTTACCAAACGAATATTTTTTACAACCGTTCCAAGCTTTGCATTAAGTGTAGAGCCTTTTACATCAAGCGACTTTGTGAGTATTACGGTATCGCCGTCTTTCAAAATATTGCCGTTGCTGTCTTTGTGAAGATCTACCGAACCGTCATTTTCATGATCACCTGTTGCCTTTGCCCAAGCCATATTATCATCATCAAGGTACATCATATCCAATGCCTCTGCTGCCCAACTTTCATTGCGTAACCTGTTGAGCATACGCCACGCCACCACCTGCACGGCAGGAACTTCGCTCCACATTGCTTCTTTCAAACATTGCCAATGATTACTGTCTAACTCTTCTTTTTTATCCAATTGCGCAGCGCATTTTTCACAGATGAATATGATATTATCTGCATTATTGGATGATACCGGCGGCACTTCATACATTTTGAGATCTGTACTTGCTTTACAAAGTTCGCAGGCATTACCGCTGCGTTGGCGTAGTATGTCTTCCTGTTTCAAGATGATATTTTTTGTGCCGGCAAAACTATCGGAATTATTTATGAATCGTTTGTTTTAATTTTTCAGTGCGGAACAAAAACTACCTTTAGAATTATTCAATAAAAATCATTCTTATGGAAATGAAAAAGATTGAAATAAAAACGATCGATGAATACATTGCCGGTTACAAAAATCATATCGGCTTTTACCCGATGGCATCAGGTATCGCTAATTTTCAAAAAGAAATTGCAGTGTATAAAAATGCGAAAGGATCCGTGCAGTTCCCCTTGGATAAATCGATGCCGGTAAACCTGATCACGCAGATCGTAAAATTTCGTGCGGCAGAAAATATTGAAAAAGACGCATTGAAAAAATTAAAGAAAAAGAAATGATACGGATTAATAATCCCGCATTTAATTATGAGGCAGGCGGAGAAAAATATACCGGCTATCGCCAAACGGATCCCGCGATTGCCGCCTTTGTACACAAGTCTTTGGGAAATGCGCAAACGGTCCTGAACGTGGGCGCCGGTGCAGGTTCTTATGAGCCTGCTGATAAATATGTGACTGCAGTTGAACCTTCTGCAGTGATGCGTTCCCAAAGAAAAGCCGCAGGCAAAGTTCCTGCGATCATTACAACAGCGGATCATTTACCTTTTGATGACGATGCGTTTGACGCAACAATGGCGATGGTTACGGTGCATCACTGGCCCGACATTGAGAAAGGATTAAAAGAAATGCGCAGGGTTACAGCAGGACCTGTTGTGATCATGACATTTGATCCTGCAGCACCGGATATTTTTTGGAACGCAACATATTTTCCGGAACTGATAGAAGTGGAAAGAGCCCGCTACCCTTCCGTTGAAAAGATCAACCATGGATTAGGCGGCAATTGTGAAATTGTTTCCGTTCCGGTGCCTGAATTGTGTGGATGGTTTTCAGGAAGCCTTTTACGGCAGACCCGAAGCATTTTTAGAAAAGGAAGTCCGCATGGCGCAATCCGCATGGGGATTTTTGCCGCAAGGACTGGAAGAAGAATCTGTAGAAAGATTAAAAGCCGACCTCTTCTCCGGTGTGTGGGACAGGAAATACGGGCATTGGCGGAATGAGCCGACATTTACCGGTGCAATACGATTAATTATTTCAAACACGCAGTAATCTTAATGAATATCTACAAAAATTCTTCGGATGCAGATCTTATTGAAGCCTATGACTCAATGATGAGTTATTCTGGTTCAATAAACAATGATATGAAAGAAGAAATCGAACGAAGAGGCGGAATGGATATTTTCCGGAAGAAAATTGAAACAATAGACCTCAGGAATAAAGAAAAACAAAGGATTGGTGAAGCCATTTTCCCTTTGTGTGATGAAGCCACTAATGCAGATTTCATAAGACAATTTATTCAATCAGATATCTTCACAAAAGAAGAACTCGATGCGATCGTAGAAAAGAAGTTTAATACCTACCGGCAAATGCGGACCGATAAAAAAGTTGACAGATCTTCAGTAATAAAAAGCATTACAGGTATTGCGCTTGGAAGCATTTTCTCAGGAGTGATGTATGGTGCTGCCATTAATTTCTATTTCTCGTCACTCTATATTTTACCAATCCCGATTTACATTTTTTGCCGGCTGATCCTACGATCTGTCACCGGTCAATCCCGTAATAACCGGGTTGTATTTTTGTCTACGATAATTGCCTTCATCTTTGCACTTGTACTCGGTTTGATATTAGCTGATTACCTTGTATCAGATGGAATTCAATCGATTTTAAGTCGTGATTAAATGACGATCTTACATATTTCGGCTTACATTTTGTGCTTATCATGCAATAAATAAATTATGAAATATACAGCAATATTTTTCTTTTCAATGTATATGATGTGCTCCTGCAGCCATACGCAAAAAGCAACTGTGACGCAGGAACCCGCAGGATCCTCCATACAAAATACTATGATCGCCGATGTGAATAAAATGCAACAGACCGGCATTGATTTTTTTGCAACAGGAAATGATCCGGTAAACTGGCACCTTGAAATGAATATCGACGATACGGTAAGATTTGCTGCCGACGATGGCTTATCTGTAAAATTTGGTTACAACAAGTTGAAAAAAGATATCAATACAGAACGAAGCATTTACACCGTAAAATTGGAAGGCGGGGCGGATGTAACGATCACGGTTATTGAAAAAGAATGCACCGTATCCACCGTAAAAATGGCGTTTACCAGGCAAGTTACTTTCAGCTACAACAAAAGAAGCTACACCGGTTGCGGAAAATATTTAGCGGATAATAATCTGAATAATAAATGGATCCTGGAAAAGATCGGAAGTGCTGTGATCAATCCTGCTGATTATAATAAAGTGCCGGTTTTTCAATTTGATCTCGCCAAACAAAAGCTTACGGGAAATGACGGTTGCAATACGATCGGTGGGAATATTGAAGTGCAGGGCAACAGGATCAAATTTTCAGGCATATTTGCAACAAGGATGGCCTGCAATAAAAAAGATATTTCTGCTATCATCAGCACCAAGATCAGTGACAGGTTGGTCAATTATTATTTTAAGGACGGGAAACTTTATTTTTATCTGATAGACGACAGTTTATTAGTTTTTACCAAGGGGTAGAAAAGATTATTTATTGTCCGTATTAAGCAAATTACAGGAATTCCTGCGGCGCTCTCCGGAAAACGGGCTGCGGCCGTAATCGTAGTAGTCCTGATTTGATCTTCCTTGTTCTCCTTTCCTCCTTGTTCTCCTTGCCGCGCCGCAGGCATCCGCAAAAAAGATTCTTATTTCACTTTTTTCCCTGTTGATATCTATAGCTCTTATTTGATCCCCCGTTCTCCTTTCCTCCTTGTTCTCCTTGCCGCGCCGCAGGCATCCGCAAAAAAGATTCTTATTTCACTTTTTTTCTTGTTGATTCTTACAGACTTTGAAATACCCCTGCCGGTAACCAAAAGCTACGAAAACAACTACGGCATTTTCGGGCGGATAAACTTACTTTTAGGTCCACTAAAAAACCAACAGCATGTTTGAACAATTAATGGATCTTGTAAAACAAAATTCCAACGAGGCAATCGTAAATAATCCTGACGTTCCGAATGAACAGAATGAAGCGGTCACATCAACTGCAACTTCTTCTATCATGGATTCTTTGAAAGGAATGCTTTCGGGCAACGGCGCATCAAGCGTAATGAATCTTTTTCACGGGGACAACAGCGGAAAAGATCTTACCGATCATCCCGTAACACAAAACGTTTCTTCTGACCTGGTGAGCAACCTGATGAGCAAGTTCGGTTTCAGCAGTGATAAAGCGAGCGGTATTGCGGGTTCTCTTGTACCAATGATCATTAATAAATTAGTACATAAAACAAATGATCCGAACGACAGCAGCTTTGATATCAGCAGTATTTTCAGCAGCCTCAGCGGCGGTAAAACAGGCGGCATGGATATCGGCGGCATGATCTCAAAATTCGGCGGCAGCGGGCTAGACAAGAACCACGACGGTAAAGTGGACCTGAGCGATCTTACTGCAGCATTCAGCGGCGGCGGCGCTACGTCCGGAAGTCAGGAAGGCGGCGGTATGATGGATAAAATAAAAGGATTGTTCGGCGGATAGTTTTAAAAACTTCACCGCTGAGAACACAAGGATAAAAACAAAGGGCACAATTAGTTGTGCCCTTTGTTATGCCCGTCCTTTTGTCGCCTTTGTGTATCCGTAGTGCACTTTGTGTTAAAAAACTACGCAGTTTTACAAACCGCATCATGCCTCACCGGAAAATTACAGGAGTTCGCAATAAAACATTTCTTATTTGCCCGTGCATGCAAAGCATTCGCCTCATCCGTTTTTGATGCATCAGTGATCGTAACAACAGGATGTAACGTTACTGCTGTAAAACGCCCGCCCGCAGGGTCTTCGGTTAATGTTCCTTCGGCATGATCTTCATAAGCCGTTACGATGATCCCTGCATCAGCACATAAATGCAGATACCAAAGCATGTGGCAGGATGACAGTGCAGACAATAAAAAATCTTCGGGATTGTGTTTTGTACCATCGCCGGAAAAAGCCGGATCGGAAGAACCTTCTATCGTTTTCTTTCCGTCAATTGCAACAGTATGACTTCTTTCATAATCGCGGTAACCCGTTGTGCCGTTACCGATATTCCCCGTCCACGTTACTGTTGCTTTAAAGTGATGTAGTTTCATAATTATCTTGTCAGATGAAGCAGCAGAAAAATTAAATCAATTCTTTAAACACAAAGTGAGCAAATTTTTAAAACACAGGTCACGAAATATATTTGTATGTGGTCTTTGTGTTTTATTTGTTGCCTTTGTGTCTACGATGCTCCTTGATTATTCCTGCACATTCAAGCCCCAGTTAATTCCTTTTTGTGTGGCAGGAACACCATATTTGATCCAATCCGCAGGCTTCGCATCTTTTAGCCAATAATCAAAAAATTGCGACAACCGCACGGAAAGATCCTTACGATTCTTTCTCTCCACCAGGTTATGATCTTCGCCGTTGTACTCCAGCATCCACACTTTTTTTCCTAATCTTTTCATTGCCGTAAATAATTCTATTCCCTGGTACCACGGCACGGCGCCATCCGCATCGTTGTGCATGATGAGCAACGGTGTTGTTATTTTATCTGCAGCAAACAGCGGAGAATTTTTGATATAAAGATCCGGGCGTTGCCACAACGTAGTACCGATCCGGCTTTGCTGCTTCTCGTATTGAAACTGCCTGTTCACACCCGGCCCCCAACGAATCCCGCCGTAAGCACTCGTCATGTTACTCACCGGCGCACCGGCTTCTGCTGCACGAAAAATATTTGTCCTTGTTACGAGGTAGGCTACCTGGTAACCGCCCCAGCTTTGACCTTGTATCGCCATGCGTGTACTGTCTACCCAAGGCATCTTCGACATGTATTTTGCCGCACTCACCACACTATTGTAAGCGCTTTGTCCGGGCTCTCCTGTTTTGTAATAAATGTTAGGATCAACAACGATATAACCATTACTTACAAAATAAGGGATGTTGATCGTGGACGCACTTGGGGCCGGCGCACGGTAATTGTACAATGTGTTCGAGTTTCTTTCGTAGAAATAAAAGATGACAGGATATTTTTTATTCGGGTCAAAATTCTCGGGCTTGAAGATGAGGCCTTCACTCATTTTGCCGTCAAACATTTTCCAATGAAATAATTCAGCCGTGAGCCAATTGTATCCTGCCTGTTGATCTGCAACAGTGGTGAGTTGTTTGATGCTTTTGAGATCCGCAGAAGCAAAAAGTTCCGAGCCGCTGATATTTCCTCTCGAAAAAATATACGCTTCCGCATCTTTTGCTTTCATCGGGCTTGAAAAACTGTAATTGCCAGCAGTATGCATTGTTAAAGAACCCGGTTCGTTTACTTTTAACGTGTACAGCCCGGCGGATTTATCGGTTTTATTAAAGCTTTGCAGAAGCACCGTTTCATCATCATTAATAAAACGTTTTTCAGGATCTGTTCTTACATAATCGAAATTAATTTTATGGGAACGGCCAAAGCCGTTAGTGATATTTGACGGCGCCGCAATACCATTCGGGTCTGTGCGCCAGATATCAAATTCATCATTGATCAGGAAATATTTATCATCCGCCGTCCAGCCCGTCGTTCCTGCCGAAGAAGGATAATCAGGTACGTCATTTTCCGTATCAAATAACGGCACCTTAATTTTATCCGAAACATTTTTGATCGCTCCTGTTGAAGTATTATATGTGAAATAATTTTCTTTCGCAGGCTCGTACCAATAAATATATTTCCCGCCGGGTGATGCGATAAAATTATCCAGCCCTTTTTTGCTGACGAGTTTTGCCGCACCGGTTCTTGCATCTATCAGGTATGCGGTAGTAAGCAATCTTCCCTCCCACTGTGATGCAATGCGGCTTCCCTTCGTACTTTGCGCCAACACAAAATCCGCATTACCTTCATTGATCAGCGAAATACTTTCTGATGAATCTGTACCAAGCTGCACAACTTTATCTTCAGCAGGAAAAACAACGGCAGTGTAGCTGCGCTTAAGTTCCTGCGATAATTGTTTCAATTGCTGCGGTTGCAGATAATCATCATTGTATGTCCACACATCCACCCGCGCTAATTCAAAATCAACAAGATTGGTATCTTTCGCCGGAACGATCGGCGCTGTACCAAAGAACAATTTTTGTCCGTCTTTGCTGAATTTAAGATCTGCATTATCGCTAACCGTAAAACCTTTTATGATGCCTGTACTATTTCTGTCTGCAAGGATTCTTGCACTGTCATTGCCGGGCCTGTAATACCAAAGTCGATAGAATTTTTGTAATGATTTTGATGAACTGTCTCTCTCTGCTACAAACGACAATTGAATACCGTCTTCATCGAACGCGTAATTTTTAGCATCATTAAATCCTTTCATTACTGTGTCAACTTTATCCTTCACAAGATAATACAACAGCACAGTCGCTTTGCTGTTGGTATCTTTTGCATTCTTTGTCATCTCTATCAGCAAGCGTGTACCCTTCTTATCAAAAGCATATTCGCTTACCGGTTTGAATATTTTTTTTTCGCCTGAGTGCATATTTCTTAAGATCAGATCCGTTCCTTCTTTGTCTGCACCACCGCCGGCATCATCGCCGTCTGCATCCGCGTAAACGTAATCTGTAATAAGATCATCTGCTTTTTTATAGATCTCTTTTACCGCTTTTTGTGCAGCGCCGATCACTTCTTCTTTCTTCACATTTGCTTTTACAGAATCGAGCGATCTTCTGATCACCGAATCCGCAGCTTTCATCAGCATATCAACTTTCATTTTTAAAGAATCGGGCAATGCTTTTTTCTTCGAGCTATCCGGCAAAGGTTTGTCCGCCAGATAAGCCATCCAGCCGCCTGCTTTTTCGGGTGTACGGAAACTTTTCACGAGAGGAATTCTGCTGATACTGTCCGTGCCCAACATGATGATCCCGAGAGAATCTTTCGGCATTTCATCGGGCTTTTTCTTTTTGATCTTCGCCTGGCGGGTATCATTAAAATGCGGCCTTATTTTGAAGATCACATATTTATTATCCTGCGAGATCACAGCAGCATAACCTCGTTCCGCCTCTATCTTTTTATCGGTGCCCAGATCCTGTATGATCAATGTACCGTCACCTTCCTGCGGATTGATCGCATACACGGCATAACGTCCGTCATTGCTGATACTACGCTCACCCACGGATTTCCAACCGTCGTAAACACTATGCGTTAATGGTTTCTTTTGCGCTGATGCAAATGCACAGATGAACAGCATGAATGTTGTGAGGAGATTTCTCATAAGCAATTTTGAAATTTTGAAGGGAAAAGTTACTGAAGATTGACGAAAAATCTGAAGGTTTACGTTTTTAAGTGGCTGCAAAAAATTACCGCAGATAGTTGGAACAGCGTTTACGCAGAGAACGCCGCACAAACACGAGATAATAGGTTTCTCTCCGGAGAAAGACCGTCAAATACGCAGTGCATACAATTCCATCGCTTCCGATTTTCCTTTCAGATCGATCACCCCCAGGTTAATCAGCTGCCAGTCCTTAAGATTACTTTTCTCTGCAAATTCCTTTGATACCAGGTATTTCTCGTTAAATTCAACACCGGCGCTGCGAATACGTGCGGTGGTATTCATAGTATCGCCGCTCATCGCAAGATCTTTTTTGATCACCCCGATCTCGCCTACCGTTACATCACCCGTGTGAATGCCGATATGAAATTCCGGAACGACGCCATATATCCTGCGAAAGCGTTCGCTGTTACGCTGAATATTTCTTCTGGCCATCAGGATAGATGAAAGACATTCCCTGATATTTCCTTTGCTGTATTTCCATGACACCACGATCTCATCGCCCACATATTGATAAATGATACCGCCATGCTCAATAAGCGCAAGCGAAACATAATAGATGAATTCCCGAATGAATAAAAAGTATTGCTGATGCCCGAGTTTTTCGGCGATCGGCGTGGAATCTGTAAGATCAATGAACATGATGATCCTGTTCTCGATCTTCGGCTTGATATATTTACCCGCCAGGATATCTATAAAAACGCCGGGCGCATATTTATCATTGATCTCCACATACAACTGTGTGATCATGAACAAAACCATCCAGTACAATGTGCGTCTGAGCATCCAAGTGGAATCCATGGTATTGGCGTAAAAATTATGCAGACTGCCGGAAACGCCCAGACCGTTTATGAAAATATCATCCGTAAAATGAATGATAAAATTCATAGCTAGTGCGGCAAACAACAATATCACCGATTTCGCCAGGAAGTTGATGCCTATTGAGCTTTCACGGAATATATTCTTAAGTGTAAATACGAACAAATAACCCATCACAAGACTCATAAAAAAAACCAATACTGCCCTGAACAAAATAGATTTTGTGTGACTCTCATGTGTGTTAAAATTGAGCACTGTAGAGATGAGATCGATCAGCGTCCAAAATATTGCGATATAGAGTACACGCCTGATGCGGAATCTTTTCAGACCTGTCAGTACAGAGAATCTATGTTCGGCTTTCATCATGAGATCTCTTTTAGGTACTTGTAAATATCGCTTTGTGCATTGTGTGCTTCTGTTGCAGGATGCAGGCGCAACTGTTCCATATTGCTCATCAGTCTCACCGCTTTCGTATTGTCCTGCCACTGCAATTTAAAATATTGCAGCAACTGCTGCCGGCAATTTTCATCTTTTACATTTATACAAACTTCTATCCGTCTCCGAAGATTTCTGGTCATGAGATCGGAAGAACCCATGGCTACAAGCGCATCTTCGCCGGCACCGAAGATGAAGATACGGCTGTGTTCAAGGTATTTATCCACGATCCTTTTAATAGTAATATTTTCACTGACCTTTTCTTTTTCCGGAACAAGGCAACAAATGCTGCGCACGATCAGTTGAACAGTAACGCCCGCTGCACTTGCTTTATAAAGCAGTTTGATAAATTCTTCTTCTTCCAGATTATTTACTTTGATACGGATCAAAGCCGGTTCGCCATTCTTCGCTTTCCTTATCTCATCATTGATCAGTTTCTCAAAGCCGCTGAGCAGGTTGAACTGCGCCACAAATAATTCGTTGAACTGAAGCGTCTTTTTTGCCGTGAGTAATTTTTTCTTTTGCAAAAAAGTGAACAGACTTTCCAACTCATTGCAAACGTCCGGATTTACAGTCATCAATACATGATCGGTATAAAACGACGCAGTACTTTCATTAAAGTTTCCCGTACTGATCACACCATAGCACGATTGTTTACCCGCAGATTCTTTCTTCACCAATGCGATCTTCGAATGCACTTTAATATCCGGATCACTGTAAATAAGTTTTACGCCGGCCTGCTTCATCACACGGCTCCATTTGATATTATTCGCTTCATCAAACCGTGCTTTCAACTCAATGAACGCCGTTACTTTCTTACCGTTCTTTGCTGCGCTGATGAGTGCGTTTACGATATGAGATTCTGCCGCCACACGATACAATGTGATATAGATCTCCGTTACGTCTGCATCAACTGCTGCCTGGTTAAAAAAGCTGAGCACAGGAATATAAGATTGGTAAGGCAAATGCAACAACAGGTCACGCGATGCGATTTCCGAAAAAATATCGCCGCCGGTGATCGGCGGAAAAACGATCGGCTGCACTTTCTGATAAAACAATGTCTTGTCAAAAACGGGGAAGCCCATCAAATCGCTGAGGTTATGATAACGACCGCCTTCAAACATATCCGCCATATCTGCCTTAAAGGCATTTGCAAGAAACAGTTGCATATTCGCAGGCATTCCTTTTTCGTACAGAAACCTGGAAGCCGCACCTACATCTCGTTTGGTAAGTTGTTTTTCGATCTTTTCCAATAAACCGAAACTGTAGTCATCGCTCAACTTTACTTCAGAATCGCGGTTAAACTTAATACTGTAAATACTCTCGATCTTTTTACCGGGAAACAGGATCTGCATATTTTCTCTCATGATATCGTCGATAAAAACAACGTATTTCACGCCGTCCACGGGCGTAAGTTCAAAGAAGCGCGGTAATTTATTTGAAGGAATATTTACCGATACATGATTCACCGTGTCCTTGATGTTATCCGAGATCGTCACGATAAAATACAGATGATTATTCTCCGGCATAAAATCATACGCACTTTGCGCATCAAGAAATACCGGTTGCACGAAGGATAATATAGTGGACAGGAAAATTTGCTTTGCCTGAGGCAAATGTTGCGGCAGTAAAGCATGATTGTAATAAAAATAAATATTATGCTCCTTTAATGCGGGAATGATACTGTTGATAAAAGTATCGCCAAACTCATTGAGCTGCGCACTGATCTGTGACTGTACCTTTTCAGAAAGATCCTCCTCTGTAAGAAAGGCGCCTTTTCGTATCGTCTTCTTACTTAGCTTAGAAAAAGCAACTACTTCGGGATATCTTACGCGAAAGAACTCATCCAGATTGGAAGAAAATATCGCAAGAAATTTGAGTCGCTCATACAACGGCACTTCAGTATCCTTTGCCTCCTGCAATACGCGGTAATTGAAGCCGAGCCAGCTTATATCCCTGTTGTAAAACTCCATAAATTAAAACGGTGAACCGCCGGTGTTGGTTATAACGGTTGTTTGCTGCGCCTCCGGTACGAATAAGGCCGAGAGACTAAATGCAACCACGGAAATGATGATCCCGAACATAAAAATATTGTAAGCAATTCTCAGCAGTCTGTATTTTTTACCGAGCACCTGACCCAAATGGAAAATATCCTGGATCATGGAGCTGTACAAATAATCAGAGTCTTTCATCATGCTGCGCATCGCACCTTCATATTCCGCTGCGGGCATTTTATGAAAATTACCAAAGAACAATAAATTTGTTTTTTTGTTGATCACATCCTGATCTTCAAAACGACCGGTGTTCAACTTTGGCCTTGTAGCAAGGATTGCAATTACGATCGTAATGACTGATGAAGCCAAAAACAAAAATGTCGGAATTTTTAAATAAGGATCAGTTCCCAACTTTCTTAAAAGCACACCGAGTATTACGGAGATGATAATAGCGTTTACCGAAATAAGGATATTCGCTTTGCTGTCTGCCATATCACTCAATTTGATATGATTGGATGAAGTAAGACGAAGCATCGTCTGCATCCCTTTAGTAGTACCGTCTTTCTCGGTTATCTCTGCTTCTTTTTCTTCTTTCTCGTATCGTTCCTCGTCCTTCAAACGCTTTTTTATTTTTTTCATAATTTCTTTTTTTTCATCATTCAACAGGTCACGGCAATAGCTTGTGTAGAACGTATGTTCTGTAAGCAGTTTGAGCGTGCCTTCATCAAATTCCTTTAGGCTAATTGAAATTCCGTGATTGTTGCACTCCTCAAATGCAAGCTTATTAGTGATTTTAAATTCCTTCCTGCTGCCGAAGTTGTAGGTATCTGCATCGCAAATAATTTCTTCCGGGAGATTTTTCGGATCACGCGGAAACTTCGTCGCCATGATGCAACCTTGTATTTTCGCAATCAGTTCGTCGGGTAAATTAAACTCCGAAATAAAGGTCTTCATCAGATCCACACCCTTGTCTTCATGATTGGTTGCACCGGTAAATAAATAACCGGTATCATGAAACCAGGCAGCAACGTAGACTGCAAGCATATCGTCTTCTTCGAGACGGTAATGCCCTGCTATCTCATTCGCACGCCGCACCACTTCCATTGTATGGCGAAGATTATGCAACACCAAATTATTCGGATGATATTGGTGGAAGAGATCCGTTACATGGGCTTCCGCTTTTTTGTATATCGTATTGTACTCAGACATTGTTGTGGGTTAAAAGCTTAGATTGAATTTAGTTCCGATCGAAAAGCTCACCAAATGATCTTCCGGTGAGAATCCGATTGAGCCGGTGAGCGCAACCAGATTAAAAGGTACAAAATATAATCCGCCCCCGTAAGAACTGTGCCATTTATCAGACTCTTCCCCTGCGTACCAAACACGTCCTACATCAGTGAATGCAAGCATTCCCACATCTCCCGGCAACACATAAGACCTTGACCGGAACAAACGGAAACGGACTTCACCGCTCGCATACGCCATCCCTTGTCCTGCAAAACGATCTCTTCTGTAACCGCGCAAATAGCTGTTGAAACCTAATGTTTTCGCCTGAAAATATTCGTAATCTTTTGTAAAGATCCTGCCCCCGCCGAAACGAAGAATACCGGATACTTTACTGAGATCGGAAATAGATGCGTAGATTGTCATGTCTGATTGGATATCAGAAAAATTATGGCTTGCTTTGCCTAATCCGCTCAAATAATTTAAGGTGGTGAACCACGTTATACCCCTTGTCGGAAAGATCTCATTGTTGATATAATTTATGTCAAATTTTAACTTTGCGCCAAAATATTGTTTAGTCGTATACACATCAGCAGAATCTTTTCCGATCACTGCAGGGTTACTTAATATCCTGTCAATATTATCTGCCTTGTCGCTCCAGTATCGATAGTAAGTGGGGCCGACAGATAATTGAAAAATATCATTGTATCTTTTTCTGATCAGCAGATCAGCGGTTGCATATTTATATCGTGTACGATAGTAATGAAGTGTAAGTTTTTTATCGTAAACCGATTGATTACCGTAGCCAAAGAAATTGTTCAGCGAAGGTGCAACGATCGTTGCATTAACTACAAGATCATTCTTCGAGATCACTTCATTAAATATGCCCTCGTACTTCGCCTGGAAAGCTCCCTTTGTTACCGCAGCAAGTGTGGTAAGCTTTTGATAAGTGGCGTATGGTGCTTTACGGAAACCATACGTTGTAGATGCGAAACCGATGCCCAGTAACAGTTTATCTTCGGCGTTAAACCCGAAATTAAGCTGCGGAAAAATAAATTTATTGTATTGAAAACCTGTCGGCTTGTAATCGAGTATCGTAGGGTTTGATGAAAAATCGTTATCAGTTTTGCGTGAATTAACGACCACATTCTTTTCTGTGCTCAGGTCATAGATCGTGTTGCGCAAATTACCGCGAAGATTGAATGTGTCATTTCCTTTACCGCCTACGATCCGCAATTTTATTTTAGATGCAACGTTTGAGTCAATCTCAAACTTATCATTTCCGTTCAAACCATACACGACCAACTCTTTCGTTTCTTTCGCAGAAAAGACCCTTCGGTAATTCAGTCCGGCAGTGTCACTTTTTTTTGTTTTACTATACACCGATAATTCCAGTTTGCCGCTGTTATCTGTAAAATGAAAATATTCATCTTCGTTGGAACCCGTCACCGTTACTTGTTCCGCAAGGAAATTATAATACTCCATTGATTCTTTCTGAAATTTCTTTCTTCTTGCTGTAAGTTTTTCAACTGTAAAAGCAGAGTCCTGCTTTCCGATCTCTGGCGGATAAGCGGATGCTGCCTTTCTGATCACATCCGGTGTCATTTTCGAAATAAAAGTATCTGTATAAGATTTCCATTGTTTACGATCCAGCCCGTTCATAAATGTGCGGTCAAAATCACGGGCAACAAAATTCAACCCTTTAATATTGTGGATCTTTTTCTTAAATCCCTGCAGAAAAGGCATTTGATTAGATGCCAGATATTTCAGCAGCAAGCCGTTGGAATTAAAGAAAGCCTGATCCCTGTCTTTAGGAACCGGGTAATAGAGTTTTCCTTTTCCTGTATCAGTAGTACCCCAGCGCCATTGATCCGCATGACGATCAAAATCACCGATATACATATCCAACAATCTTGCGGTAAGCACCGCACGCTGATCTACATGATGATCGTTATCCTCCAATAATTTACTGATCATTTTTGAGGTACTCTTCGTATCCGTTTCATCAGGTGTGGGCGCTTTATCTTCCAGCATACAAACAGTGTTTGCAAACAAAGGTCTGTATTGCCCGAACGACGGATCATCAGGTACAAAAAAGAATTTCGGTGAAGCCGCCGGAACACCCGCAGCCTTTGCCAATGCGGGCACTGCAAGCGGCGAATACGGGCTGCTTGCAGAAATAAGATCTGCAACCAGCGCCTGCCCTATCGTTCCCCTGAAATTTTCCGGGATCGCCTTTTCGGGATCTTTATCGATCGTACGCAATACCCATTCTTTACCGTTCTTATCCGTCAGCGTGAGCGACTTTGTTTGTTTACCGCCACCCAAACTCTTTATTTTTAAACCGCCCTGTTCTTTATTAATATTAAAAACTTTGAAACTTACCGGTGTATTCCATTCAGGGCGATAATTTTCTCCGAGAAAGAATTTTTTAAACCCCGAAAAATGTTTGTATTTATCGCTGGCGGAGATCACAACGGTATCCTTATACACAAACTCCGGCTCACGCAACGTATCGCCCATCGGTTTCAACTTTTCCACTTTTGAAAAATCAAGGATATTTCTCGTGAAAGCCTGCGTAACAGAATCGCCGAATACGTTATAAAAAGTTGCACGAACCGTTTTATTTTTTGAAACACGCAATGTTGCAAAGCCGTTATTAGATGAAGCATACAAAGAATTACGGCTGTAAGAAACACGCGATGTTTTACTGCCGCTGCCGCTTACGATATAATTACGGCTGCTGTCCTGGATCATTTGCAAAGTATGTTCATGTCCGGAAACAAAGATCACATTCGGATGCCCTTTCACCACATTTTCCAATGCATTGATCATCTCCTGATATAAAGGATGTTTCAGATCCTGTGCTGTACCAAACACCGCTCTTGTCAAAGGATACGCGGATCCTATGACGGGAAGCGGGAAAAGGAATTTCTTGTTAATATCTGTAAATGGAAATAGGTGTTGTTTGATCGTGAAGTAACCCCCGTGTTGCCCGTAACTCCGCATCGGGTGATGGGTGGCAAGGATCACTAATTTTTTATCATTGCGTTCAAGGATATCCGCAACCTGCGTGATCACTTCCGTTTTTGTTTTATAGGGACAGTCTGACTCAACGCCGGGCTTTTCATTGGTTTGCAGCCACCATTGAGAATCTATCAGTAACAACGTAATGTCGTCATTTACTTTCACCTCCACAGGCCCGGGACAACCGTCACGCGGCAACTGTTTCACGTATTTATTACCCAAAACATCAATATAATTCTGCACACGCAAAATTGATGCATAGCCGTTCACACCACCATTCGCCCAATCATGATTTCCCGGGATGAAAAATACATTCACCGGTGCATTCCCGGCGATCGTAATCTGCGAATCAAGGGGTGCTTTTGCGATATCATAGCTTGGTACCAAATCATCGGGCAAACCGGTTTTATATAAATTATCGCCAAGATAAATGACCGTCGTCTTTTTATTCATCTTCACTTCCTTTCGGATACCGTCTACTTCAGGCTGGCGCCCGTTTGTAAGTTGCCCCGCATCTCCGATCAGCACGATCGTTGCCTGGATACTATCTTCATCCACCGGAACTATTTTCTTGCCTTCTTCGCGTTTTTGTAAAATGGTCTCTTTGCCCGTTTGGGCAAACAAAGAAGTTGTACCGCCGCAGAGCATACAGAACAACAGAATTTTTTTGAGCATCAGGGTTTTATTTTATTTTTCAACAGCAACAATGTGCCGTAGCCTTCATCGTGAAATTCGTTGGAAATGATCAGATCTCCGTTGGGCGTGAACGCCATTCCTTCAGGCTGTTTGTAAATAACAGGGTTAAGCTTGATAATATCTTTCAGGTTGCCCGCCGAATCTTCGATGATCAGTATTTTATTTACCGAACACAAAATGTACAATTCGTTCGTAACAGGATTTACCGCGGCTGCGGACGGCTTGATGTGTTCTTTTTCAACACCCATTTTTGTGAATAATGGTTGGCTCTCGATTGATTTATAAAATTCAAATTGGTTCGTGCTGTCATTCAGAAAGTAAGAGCTGGTCTGTTTCTTTTTATCATCTTCACATTCTTTACAAAGCATCACGATCTTGTTTGTAGCCGAATCATAATACAAACTCTCAAACTCATTTACTTTTTTGGACGCATCAGGATATTGTATTTTTTCAACCTCAATATTATTGCCTGAGAATTTTAATTTTTCAAGATCGCCGTTACTTACCAACACATAGAAAATGCTGTCCTTCAACACCACGTCTTCGTAATCACGACGCTTATCAAACTGCCATTCTTTTATATTGTCCGGATCTTTCAGGGGAATTTTATACAACAGACCGTCTTCGTCGATGATGGCGAAAACGCTAGTGTCTTTCGGATAATAGGTGATGCCCGATATCTCGTCAAGTTCTTTCGGCAGACTTAAAATTTTCGGATTGGCAAAATCGTATGCTGAAGTATTTTTAAATTGTCCGGTATCTTTTTTCGCACCGCAGCTACAAAGAAGGATGGTAAAGCCGGAAAAAAGGATAAAAGCGATTTTGTTGAAAACGATCATAATGCAGCTTTGCGATGAGGTCATAAAAATTCAAAAGATATGCCAATGAACGGGGCGGTAAATACACAAAGAATATGGATACTATATTTAAACCCGGGTATTTTTTTACTGATAATGAGAAGAATATCCCGATAACACAAATTTATTCTTCAATGAATCCCCAGTTCTCTCTCAAACTGTTCAGCTCTTCGTCCTTCAATTGCGGCTCGCTGTAGTGGCCGGCGATCTCTTTTTGCCGGTAGGCTTCATACAAGGTTACCGCACATGCTACAGAAATATTCAATGATTTTATAATACCTACCTGCGGAATAAGAAAGTTGCCGTCTGCCATTCCGATGATCCCGTCACTTACTCCGCTGTGTTCATTTCCGAAAACCAGCGCAACTGATGTAGTAAGATCAAGTTCGTGCAAGCCAACAGCATCCGTACTTAGGTGTGTAGTGTAAATTTTTGCGTAGTTATTTCTCAGTGCTGCGAAACATTCTGCAGCGTCGGTAAACTGATGTACGGTAAGCCATTTTGCGGCGGAAGAAGAACTTTTTGCACCCCATTTTTCATGTAACCCGATATTCGTATTTAAAATATAAATATCCTGAACTCCAACAGCATCGCAGGTTCTCATGACCGCGGAAATATTATGCGGATCGCTTACGTTTTCCAAAACGATGGTGAGACCGGGCTGGCGTTTTGCCAAAACATTATTGAGTCTTTCTGTTCTTTCAGGAGTCATGCTGCGAAAGTAAAGAAATGAGCCCGGATGATGTAACAATCCGACACGCCGTGCCGCCATTCATAATAATTATACGGCCTGAACAACGCTTTCGCTTAGATTTATACCTCAAAAAAATTACCAATGATAAAACGACTTTTTACGCCTGCATTGCTGTGCGCCGCTCTGTTGGCCTGCAATGAAAAAAAATCACCCGTAAAGCCGGATATTCTCGCTGCCGATATTGACAGCACCGTAAAACCCGGAGATGATTTTTTTATGTATGCCAACGGCGGCTGGATGAAAAGAACCACGATCCCTGAATCTGAGGGCGGCTGGGGCATCGGCAATATGGTGCAGGAAGATACCTATGCCAAAATGAAAAAGATAAATGAAGATGCCGCGAATGAAAAAGCGGCTGCGGGAAGCATCAAACAAAAGATCGGCGATTACTGGATCAGCGGAATGGATTCTGCAGGAATTGAGAAAGCCGGTCTTACTCCCCTTGATGCAGACATGCAAAAGATCGCTTCCATAAGGTCCGCAGATGATATCGTTACAGTTGCTGCGGCATTGCAACGCAAAGGCGTGGGCTGTATGTTCGGATCTTATGTGGCCCAGGATGATAAGAACAGTGAGGTGATGGCGGTAAAAATGGACCAGGGCGGCCTTGGTCTTCCGAATCGTGATTACTATTTTAATGCCGATGAAAGAACGGTAAAAGTAAGAGAAGCTTACAAAATGTATTTGCTGAAAACTTTTACCCGCATAGATAGTGCGAATGCACAGAAAGATGCTGCCGATGTGTTTGCATTGGAAACGAAACTTGCAAAAGCCAGCAGAAAACTCGCTGATCTTCGTGATCCTTATAAAAATTATAACAAGATGAGTAGTACGGGTCTCAGCAAAATTGCACCTGCAGTAAACTGGAATATGTACACAAAATTGATGGGGTATGATAAAGTGGATTCACTGATCATCGGTCAGCCGGAATTCTATACAGCACTAAGCAATGAAGTAAAAACTACACCCGCTTCTGTGTGGCAAAATTACCTGAAACTCAGGCTCATCAGTGCTTCCGCGGCTTATCTTGACCTGCGTGCGTTTAATGACAGGCTTGAATTTCGCAGCAGCGTGAATGGTGCGGGTAAACCAAAAGACAGGTGGAAACGCGTGTTGGATGCCGAAGAAGACGCAATGGGTGAAGCGCTCGGGCAAATTTTTGTAAAAGATTATTTCAGCGGGACAGCGAAGAAAAGATACAATGATATCATCGAAAATATTCGTACGGCTTACAAAGAAAGAATTGATAAGCTTACCTGGATGAGCGACAGCACGAAGAAAGTGGCATACGAAAAATTAAAAGCGATCACAAAAAAAGTAGGCTACCCTGATAAATGGAAAGACTTCAGCAAATTAAAGATCGATAATGGTCCATGGGTGTTGAATGTGCAAAGAGCAAATGAATTTTGGTACAACTATTCAGTGGATAAATTAGGAAAACCGGTTGATCGTACAGAATGGGATATGACGCCGCAGACCTATAATGCGTATTACAATCCGAGCAATAACGAAATTGTAATTCCTGCGGGAATGTTGTCTGTGCCGGGTTACAGAGACGAAGAGCTGGATGATGCTTTAGTGTATGGATATGCCGCTGCATCTACTGTAGGCCACGAGATCACACACGGCTTTGACGACCAGGGCCGGCAATATGACGCAAAAGGAAACCTTACTGAATGGTGGAATCAAAAAGATGCGCAGGAGTTTTCTGCAAGAGCAAAGATGATCATAAATCAATTCAGTGAGTTTATGCCTGTGGATACACTTCACATTAACGGTGATGCAACACAGGGCGAAAATATCGCAGATCTTGGCGGCATTTTGCTCGGTCTTGATGCGTTCAAAAAAACGGACACCTACAAAAAGAACGAAAAGATCGGCGGCTTCACACCGCTGCAACGTTACTTTTTGGGATATGCATTGAGCTGGATGTATATGGAGAAAAAAGAAAGACTGGCCAGCCAGGTGATGACGGATGTGCATTCACCGGCAAAAGAAAGAGTGAACGGCCCGTTGGTAAATGTTCCGGAATTTTATGAAGCCTTCGGTATCAAGCCGGGTGACAAAATGTACAGGCCGGATAGTTTGCGGGTTCATATCTGGTAAGGGTTTCACGCAAAGGCGCTAAAGAAACGCAATGGACGCAAAATAAAGTCGGAACAATTCCTCTTTACTTTGCGTCCTTTTGTATTTACTCTTTGTGAGCTTCGTGCTAAGTTCAATTACTGCTTCTTCAGAAATTCATACACATCCTTCCAATCCAGCGTACCAATTGCCACAACATTTTCTTTCAAAAATTCCGCAGAATCTGTGATCTCCGCTTCCCCTCTTCTGTTCCCGGGATTGATGAAGATCCCTTTGCAGCCCAGATTTGCGGCAAACTGCATATCTGTCAATCGATCACCGATCACGAATGAATTTTTCATATCAACTTCAGGATCATTTAAATACTTTTCCATTCTGCCGGTGCGTGGCTTGCGGAGCGGAGAGTTTTCCGCGGGCAATGAACCGTCAATGATAACTTCCGAAAAAATGACATCCTCGTTTTTAAATGTCTCCATCATTAAATTATGCGGCGGCAAAAAATCCTCTTCCGGAAACATAGCCGTTCCCAAGCCATTTTGATTAGTTACCATTACTAATTTGTAAGGCAGTTCCGTTGAGATCTTTCCCAGCCACTTAATCACATGCGGGTAAAAGTGCAGCTTTTCAAACGTATCGATCTGTCCGTGAGGCGGCGGAGATTCAATGATTGTACCATCGCGGTCGAGGAATAAATATTTTTGCATGGCTTATTTATTTTTTGATTTTTATATTGTCCATTTCTGACCTTGTATTTTTTTTTGGATTTACCAAACTCATTGTACTGTAATTTATAATTGCAACCGTTGCCTCAGTCCGGTAAATCCGTTCAATTTTACAAATCCGCGTTCAGCCGATTAATCTACAACAATCCCTCCTTCACCTTCACTCCCAACCCAAATCCTTCACCATAAATTATCTTTCCGTTGTCAAAGCTCACGCCTGTTGCAAGATCTTCGGCGAGCAGCAACGGACCGTCCATATCCACATGATCAACGAGCGGTGCGAGTTGCGCAATGGCTGCAGTTCCAATTGAACTTTCATTCATACAACCGATCATCACCTGTAAATTTAACTCCCTTGCTTTATCGATCATTCTTTTTGCGGGTGTAATGCCGCTGCACTTTGTAAGCTTGATATTTATGCCGTGGAAGTGATGGGAACAACGGATCACGTCATCTTCCGACACACAACTTTCATCGGCAAATAACGGCAATTCACTTTCAGTAAACAATGTTTTCATGCCGTCCTGATCATCTTTGTGTAAAGGTTGCTCCACAAATGTTACGCCTGCTTCTTTTAATAACGGTATCTTTTGCAATGCCTGATCCAAAGTCCAGCCGCCGTTTGCATCTGCCCGAAACTCCGCATCAGTATGCTTCCTCAACTCTTGCACCATTTTCACATCGCCTTCAAAGCCTACCTTTATTTTATAAATCGGCCAGGGTTGCTCATTCATTTTTTTGATCATGATGGCCGGCTCATCTATTCCGATCGTATAATCCGTGAGCGGAGCATTGACGATATTCAATCCCCAATATTCATGTAGCTGTTTCTTTTTCATTTTACCGAAAAGATCCCAGGCAGCCATATCCAATGCACACACTAAAAACGGATTTTTTGGAAACAGATGGTGCAAATAATGCCAATAGCGTTCGGGATCAGACAAAGAAAATTTCTCGACAAACGTTTTTTTCGCTTCAAGATCCGAGATCATTTTTTCAACCGTAATATCATAGTAAGTGATGGCCGGCGCCTCGCCGTAACCCGTGTGACCAAAATAATCCAACCGCACGATCAGCGCAGACTGATGCGTCTTTGTTGCCTTCGAGATCGTGAAGGGATATTTGAAAGGAAGGTCTGCTTTTTTGTAAGAAAGTTTTATCATAAAGATTGAATAAACGTGCTGTTATTGCGAGGAACGAAAGCAATCCGGTGAACAGCAGATTGCTTTCGATGCCGCAATAACAGGAAGAATGAGTTGCACAATTTAAAACAAAGCAGATTGCAATTAGTTTTTACCTCCCGCTTTCTTTAACCATCGCTTTCAGCATTTCATTAAATCCAATTTCATTCATCAATTGTTCAATATCAATATGCAGCCGGTAATTCCAAACCTGATCCGCATTTGCAGGATCATTTATTCTTTCTTCCGAAGGGATTCGTCTTCTCAAATTTTCATCCATGGCCAACAGATCCTGCAGCAAAAATATACTCCACATGGCCGGCGATTGCAAATGCATAGCAATGATCATTTTACAGATCCAAGGCTCACAGAAATATGGCGCAGCACCATGCTCTTTAAGCACGTCATTAAAAAATAATTGCGCATCTGCTCTGTTCTCTTCCCACCAAAGCCTTACCGGTTGCATATCATGAGTGGCCGGCATTACAACAGAACCATAATCTGCAGCAGTCGTATCAGAAAATTTTTGATCGGCGGCATTCGGCATTTGCTGAACCCGCAGCGACAACATTCCCGTTTGATGTAATACTTCCGTTACAAAATCCGGCACCATTCCCAGGTCTTCAGCGCAGTTCATCATGTTGGTTGCATTTTTCAACATCCCTAATTTTTTACTGCCTTCTTTTTTCCAAAGTGCATCCTGTATCACATAAAAATATTGTTGATACATGTCGTCCGATATTTTTCTCTCCGTCTCCGGTAAATTTTTATATGATGCCGTTCGCTGCATATTTATCCGGAAATGAAAACCATCAACCGCTTTCAGCAGAATAACATCAGTTTCATCATCAGCGCTGAAAGGCAGACAATATCGATCTTCATTAAACGCAATCCCTGCGTTAATTAAATCATTTTTTGAAAATGTAATTGCGGGTACAAACCTTCCCATTCTTCCGTCTGTAAATTCTAACGGAATACTCCAGATCCTAAAGAAACCCAATACATGATCTATCCGGACCGCATCAAAATAACGTGCGATCTGTTTCATTCTTTTCCGAAACCAGGCATAGTTATCTTTCTTCATTTCCGCCATATTATAAGTCGGAAATTTCCAGTTTTGTCCCCAGTCGGAAAACGCATCCGGCGGCGCACCGGCCTGCATCTGCATGTTGAACAACTCAGGATGCATCCAGGTATCCACGCTGTACCTGCCAACACCTATCGGCAGATCTGCTTTTAAAATAATTCCTTTATTATGTGCATAACGTACCGCACTCTTTAACTGAAGATGAAGTTGGTATTGAACAAACATCCAACATAAAACGGTTTCATAGAGATCACTTTCCGGCGACGCCAGTTGTTGCACACGGTCTGCATCATACAACGCATTTTCGTTCCATGCGTACACATCTGCAGTTCCAAACTGATCACGCAATCCGCAAAAGACTGCATACGGTGTAAGCCAGTGATGATTCTTTTTAAAAAACCGCAGCCACCTTTTATCTTCCTGAAAGCTATTTTTTTCTTCTTCAAATATTTTGCTTACTACGCCAAGTTTCAGTTTAACGACGCTGTTCTGATCTACATAAGAAAGCGCATGCAACTTTTTTATCGTTTCTTTTTCTGTTGATGTGATCAGCTCAGGATATTCCGCTGCCATCTTCTCCGCATCAAGTAACATAGGATGTAGCGCAAAAGCGGAGATTGCAGCATACGGATAAGAATCTTTGTGGCTATGCGTGGCGGTTGTATCATTTAACGGCAGCAACTGGATCAGCTTTAAACCGCAAAGAGCCGCATGATCCGCGAGTTTCTTTAACGATCCGAAGTCGCCGCTGCCCCAGTCATGTTGCGAGCGTACACTAAACAACGGGAGATTTACACCTGCGCCTTTCCATAGATAGTTTTTAAAAAGATCACCGGAAACGGCAAGGGATATTTTTCCGGCAGCATAATTCGCTTCGAGCAATCGGTTTGCGCCGGGCTCGTATTCAATAATGGTTTGGGTATCCGTATCAAAAACGGCGAGTTTGTATTCAACGGGGAACTGCGCTTCTGAGAGATCCAGTTTCACCGTGGCTTTTCCGTTCTTTTTTCTTTTAAAAAATACCGGCTTTGCCCGATCAAAGGAATTCATTTGCGCAGCGCTTCCGGTGAGACAAACCTGCTTATCTGCCTGAAGGAGCGGCAATTTTATACTGAAAATATGCGTGTAGCCTTTTGAATTCTCCTTATGATAATCGACTGATTCACCTTCGTGAAGGACCTTCGAAAAACACGCCGCTTTTGTAAATACCAACGGATCAGCGGATCCGTAACTTATATTAAATTTTACCTGCACACTAATGTTTTTATACAATTTAGATATTTCACCTGCGCTCAAAAATAAAATTTTACCCTTAAAAAAGACGGTTTGGATTTTCTCTTTTATATTTGCACAAATAAAAAAAAATGGCAGCAGCAAAAAAATCAAGAGCAATTTACTGGGTACTATTCTTTATTTCGATCGCCGCTTTTTTTGGCGTGTACGCAGTAGGTGGCGGTTATTGCTCCCTGATATTACCCTTCAATGTGACTTTCTTCGCTCAGGCGATGGATCTTATGTAATTAACTGTTATTAACTTCTCATAGCTGAACTCCGCTTTTTAAGCGGAGTTTTTTTATATTTAGCAGATGAAAATTGCGCTGCTTTTCCTTATCCTTCTCACCGGCTTACGCTCTCCGGCGCAGGAAGGCCTCAGCATAAAATACATCGCTCAAAATCTTTATCCTACAGGTAAAGTTGACAAACAGGGAGACTTAATTTATGATTGGGTATCATCACCCGACAGGTATGAACTGAATATCACGGGAAACTTATCAGTATTTAAAGCCCTGCCGGTAAATGAAAAGAACCGGTTTCATGTAAGCTCTTTTGGCGGTGCTGTGATCGCCTACACTGATGTCAATATGCGGGAGGTTTACATTCCCGTGGCGCCGCTTACTGAAAAGGCCTTAATGGTTCGTGACAGCCTCAACAGTCTTAAATGGTATTTTACCCGCGACATTGATACGATCTGCGGACAATCATGCCGCATGGCAATTGCTGTGAACGGCAGCGGGTATGTTTACGCATGGTACGCTTATGAGCTTCCGCCGTCATTCGGACCGTTTAATTATACCGGCTTACCCGGAACCGTACTGCTGGTAGAATTTAGCGAAAGCAATACCAGGTATATCGCAATCGGTATGAGTGATGAATCGCAGGAAGTGACTATTCCGGAAACTGCTTTCATGTCGGCGGAGCAATACACCGCATTAAGTCGTGAGAAACGATTGTACAGAGCAGGGCTGTTCGGTGCAAAAGTAGACCCGCTGGAAGTTCCCAGACAGAGCATCATCCTTAACAGAGGTGTAAGACGTGTGTCAGGAGTTGGTTTTTAATGAGTACTATTTCAAAGCTACATGATATAAAAAGCCCCCGAAAATTCGGGGGCTTTTTTCATATTCCAATGACTTCATTATTTCACTTCTTCAAACTCAGCGTCTGTTACATTCTCTCCTGCATCAGCACCACTTTGCGGTTGCTCATCCTGTGCTTGTCCTTCTGCCTGAGCACCGCCTTGGGTGTCTTTGTACATGTCTTCGCTCGCTGTAGCCCAAGCTGCATTCATTTCTGCGGAAGCTGAATCAATCTGAGCGATATCCTGTGCTTTATGCGCTTCTTTCAATTTCTCAAGTGCAGCTTCGATCGGTGCTTTCTTCTCCGCAGGGATCTTTTCGCCGTACTCTTTCAACTGTTTTTCCGTTTGGAAAATAAGACTGTCCGCCTGGTTCACTTTCTCGATCTTTTCTTTAGCCGCTTTATCTTCTGCTTCGTGCGCTTTAGCATCATTCTTCATTTTTTCTACTTCTTCTTTGCTTAAGCCGCTACCACCCTGTATCGTAACTTTTTGTTCTTTTCCGGTGCCTTTGTCTTTTGCAGTAACATGGAGGATCCCGTTAGCATCGATATCAAAGGTCACTTCGATCTGCGGAACACCTCTCGGTGCTGGCGGAATACCATCAAGGTTGAAAATACCAAGGTTCTTATTGTCTTTCGCCATCGATCTTTCACCCTGCAATACATTGATCTGTACGCCCGGTTGGTTATCGGTATAGGTAGAGAATGTTTGTGATTTTTTAGAAGGGATCGTGGTGTTCGATTCGATCAACGGCGTCATAATCCCACCTGCTGTTTCGATACCCAGTGTAAGCGGAGTAACGTCGAGCAACAATACATCTTTCACTTCACCTGTCAATACCGCACCCTGGATAGCAGCACCTATCGCAACAACCTCATCCGGATTTACGCCGCGGTTTGGTTTTTTGCCAAAGAATTTTTCCACGATCTCCTGAACTTTAGGGATACGTGAACTACCACCCACGAGTATCACTTCATCAATTTGAGAAACATTCATGCCCGCATCTTTCAATGCCGCTTCGCATGGTTTCAAACAGCGATCAAATAATTTATCTGCCAGCGCCTCAAATTTCGCACGGGTTAGTTTCTTTACCAAGTGTTTAGGAACACCATCCACAGCAGTTACGTAAGGAAGATTTATCTCCGTTTCTGTACCGGAAGACAACTCCACTTTCGCTTTTTCTGCTGCTTCTTTCAAACGTTGTAACGCCATCGGATCTTTACGAAGATCGATCGCTTCATCATTTTTGAATTCGTCTGCCAACCAGTCCATGATCACCTTATCAAAATCATCACCGCCTAAATGCGTATCACCGTTGGTAGATTTTACTTCAAAAACGCCGTCGCCAAGTTCCAATACAGAGATATCGAAAGTACCGCCGCCGAGGTCAAATACAGCGATCTTTTGGTCTTTACCTTTCTTATCAAGACCGTAAGCCAATGCTGCTGCAGTAGGCTCATTTACGATCCTGCGAACGTTCAAACCTGCGATCTCGCCGGCTTCTTTTGTAGCCTGACGCTGTGCATCATTAAAGTAAGCCGGAACAGTGATAACTGCTTCGTTCACTTCATGACCAAGATAATCTTCAGCCGTTTTCTTCATCTTTTGAAGCACCATTGCCGAGATCTCCTGCGGAGTGTACATTCTGCCATCTATGTCAATACGAACCGTATTATTGTCACCTTTTACCACTTTGTAGCTCCAGTGTGAACTTTCTTCCGTAACCTCGTCAAACCTGCGGCCCATAAAACGCTTTACAGAACTGATGGTATTTTGCGGATTGGTGATGGCCTGACGTTTTGCAGGATCACCTACCTTACGCTCACCGTTTTTCAAAAAAGCAACGACAGAAGGCGTGGTTCTACGTCCCTCATCGTTGGCAATAACTACCGGCTCGTTGCCTTCCATTACTGATACACAACTGTTGGTAGTACCGAGATCAATGCCTATTATTTTTGCCATAATTAAATTTGATTTATTTGTTTTCACTTAATTGTCAATCATTGTGCCAATGGAAAACAGAGTGCAAAAATGGCAGAAACGGCTGTAATCGCTTCCAAAAAGGCTGAAAATTGACAAATTGTGGGAATAAAAAGGCTGAACGGACTACTCTTTTTCTTCAGTGGTGATTATTGCAATGCTGTCTGCCGCATAAGGTAATTTTTGCCCGAAATCTTCATTAAAGATATACTTCATCAGGTTCACATTACTAAAGCCCGTAGTGTAAGGAACAGGCGTTTTGGCGGCATATCTGATAAAACAAAAATTGTTGTATTTACTGAGTTTCGCATCATCAGATTCTTTGTAATACCTGAAACCGTGATCACTGAGAATGATCACCAACGCTCCGGGATCTTTCTTTACAATTTCGTTGGCGTATGCAATGATCTTCCTGTTACAATATTTGAGGTAAGAAAGGAACAATGGCTTGTTGCTCAGGGTGGCGGCATCTTCAAGACCTATGGTTTCATTTTTTTTACCTGTACTGTCGAATGCATAAGGCTGATGCGGCATCAGGAAATGTGCGTACGTGAACACCGGTCGGCTCTTTTTTTGGCTGAGCGAAGTATGCAGTTTGTTCGATACCGTTTCATTGTACTCTTCAAGATCCCCAAAATACAGTTTTCGGGTAAAAGGATTGGAGAATCTGCCGGTGGCAAACATCCATCCGAAATCTTTAATGAACCTGTTGTGAAAGATCTTATCCGTAAGTAAGCGGTCATGTCCTAAAATAAAAGAACTGCCACCCGAGCTGCGCTGATCCGCTACGTCGAAGATGGAAAAATTATTGATCCGATAACCCATCTGCTGAAATCCCTCAAATACCGTCGCATGCCTGATCTCACCCGATCTTTTCTGCAGATCCGTCTGCATCGCATTTCCCGAATCCGCAGCAGCTTTTATATACTTCATATTCAGGATCGACGACATACTATAAGGCGTAACGCTGTAGTTTGCGAAAACAGGCATTTCTTTATAACCCATGCCCTGTAAACTGTTATACAGGATATCGTTTTTGAAACCGAATTTTTCCGCCAAACTTTTATAGCCCGGGTATTCATCAAAGAGCAGGAGATAAACGTCAGGCCTTGCTGTAACGGCTGTTGTATCAATTATCAATGCGCTGTTTTCAGGTTTGTACTTTCCGTTTTTCAGAAAAAGATTTACGCTGTCGTATGCACAATATAGCAGGAGCAACACATTCAGATAAGTGGTCCATTTTTCACGCAGCACGGGCTTTTTTCGGAACAGGAGAATCACGGCAAGCGTAAAGGTCAACAGCACAGGGATCAGGACACTGTAAGCATGCAAAAAACTATTGCGTACCAAATGTTGGATCGCACCGAAAAAAAGGTACCATACTTCTATAAAAAAACAAATAAGACAACTGTATAAAATATTTCTGCTGAAAAGGTAAATGATCGCGGCAAAAATGAGCAAGCCCGTTGCTATCTTCAATCCGGTGATAACTGCTTCACCGGAAGATATATAACCAAAATTTTCAGCTACACCGTGCAAACAAAAAAACACTGCCAAAAGCGGCAAATAGAACGGTATACGTTTCATCATTTTCATTTGATCTTTTTCATTAAAAAGATGATGCGTGCGGTACCTTCCGGCTGCTCTGCTTTAATGATCGTGAAATATGCTGCAAATGCATTTCTGAAATTATGCTCCGTGTATCCGGGAAATTTATCACTCCTGTTTTTTAGCAACAGTTGAACTTTCGCGTCGGCGTGCGGCACAAATTCTATGATAAGATTATCTGTCATATCAGCTAACCATTCCGCGATATCTTTCAGAGAAAGATTTGCGGATATCACCAAATGGTGGATCAATGCGAGCGCCAGCACCATGTCTCCTTTCAGTCGTTCCGTAAAATCGGTCCTTTCTTTATTTCGCCAGCCTAGTGCGGGAGAAGGATTATTGAGCACCGCAACAAGCGGAATGATGTTCTTTATTTTTTCCTTTCTGATCGTTCTGTATAATTCATTTACGCAAACAGAATCCGCATCAGCGGCAATGATATGCTGTGCACGGTCCTTTAGCATAAGACTGAATAAGCCGCCGTTCGCACCAAGATCTATTAATCTGTTGTAAGTTGAGCCCGATGTAAATGCATCGATGATCTTCTTTTTCTCATCCAGGTATTTTCCGCCGGAGATCGTTTCATCATAATAATTTCCCCATTCCGAAGCCGATCTGCGGGGCTTTAATTTTTCAATAAATCCGATCAATCCTTTCAATAATAATTCCTGCTTCTTTTTGGGAAAGTGAACTGCTCTGTTTTCTTTCACATCTTGTTTGCCGGCTATTTTCGCCTGCACCCAAATATGCAAATAAACGTGCAGGTTCCATTTCGACTTTGCGGGAAGCAACTCTTTGATCATATCCAACGGAATACCATCAGGATAAGCCATAAATAATTTACCTGTATCCCTGTGACAATAATGCATAAGCAGCAGCGGCCCCAAAAAGCATTCACAAAATTGCCGGTATGCAACCCATGTGCTGCCTTCGATATATTTTTCAAAAGAAAGGGTATCAATAAAAACCGGTCTGCCATTGTAAAACTGGATATTGAATGGTGTTGCATCTTTCAATATCATGCCTTTTTCCAACGCAGCGGCGGCAATTTTTAAAGTGACCAATGCGGCATCCCGCCACATATCAAAACTCCATTCGTAGGGGTAACTGATAAAAGGTAATTGTTCCGGTAAAATGATCTGTCCTTTGTTATCAAATGCAGCTGATAATACCGGATCAACGATGAGCTGATGCGGTACCAATCTCCCCGATTCTGTAAGAGATTTGTATAGTCCGCTGTCATTAAGCAAATTGTAGTGCTCAAAATAAACAGGATCAATAAAGCGGTAAACTTTATTGTTGTGATTAAAAATATAACCGGCAGGATCACGATACGAGGAAGCTAAACGCTGCATATTTTTTATAATTCGTTATCCGGATGCTCTTCCTGTTTTTCCTTTTTACCGGAAAAGAATTGCTTTATTTTGAACCAAATATTTTTAAAGAAAAAAACGGAGCCTAAAACCGCGGCGATGATCAGTTGGATGATATAGCTGCCACTGCCGGGATCTATGTAAAGAAAAAATATTTTCATTGCTTTCAAAGATACAACTGCTTGCGGTAAATTCGGGCATGACTGACCTTTTAAACCACATGCCGGATGAAGTTACTGCCCTGCATCGCATGGCTAAAAAACTCATTGATCAGGATATTGATGAAGGATCTGTAAAAGCCATGTTGATGAAGGAAGGCCTTTCTGAAATGTATGCTGCAATAATCATCGACAATGTGCTCAATGATATCCGCGATAAAAAGGATTTTTATAAGATGCTCATCATGTCCGTTTGCATCACGGGCGGTGCATTGTGGCTCAACTATATGTCTTATGATCTTGCGTTGGTTAATAACTCCGCAACCATGATCATATTTTGGGGATTGGTTGTCTCCGGAATACTTATGATGGTAAAAAGCGTGGCGATGTACAGGCAGTTGCCGGCATATATAAAAAAGAAAAGCTGATTCGAAGATCTGAACATGAATTCAATCAGAATTATTTCAAAAAATCGTTTCCACGCCGGAAAACAGTTTCTTTCGAACTAAACCATAGATCCCCACCGTTCCGAATCAACTCATTTTCGAAATCATTTCCTCACTTCTTTAAAACTAAAATGCTTTTGTGTAAAATAGCTTACTACGATCACAATCGTTACCGAGATCACCTGTGACAAAAATTTATCAATATGAAGATGCTGCGTAAACAGATTGAGGAGAAAATAATTGATCACCAGATTGGTGGCAAAAGAAAGAAAATACCTGAACAGCTGTACCCTGCCTCTGAGCGAAGAAGCCGTAAATACAACATATTTATTGAGCAAAAAGCCCACAATCAGGTTCATAAAGGAAGACACAAACAGTGATGCATTTTGCGGCTTGAAAACGATAAAGCCCGCGTCAAAATTCTCTCTATCAAAAATGTAATTAAGGCAAATAAAGTAAACCGCTAATCCAAAAAGGGTATTCGCTCCGCCACAGGCTGCATACCTGAAGGTTTGCAGCGGCATGAGCCGCCGGAAAGGCGGATGGAAAAAGTCTATAAAATTTGTAAGCGGTCTCAATTTTATGCGGATACTTTAAGTTTGAATGGACAATTGAAAAATGGATAATGGATAATTCCATTAATACAAATCAACTTCCTTAGTCGGCAACTTTAAAATAACCAACGAGGCAACGGAGATAAAAAATTGCCCATTGTCCATTGTACATTGCCTTATTGTCCATTAAGAATATAGTTCTTCCCTCACCTCCTTCACCTTCGCATCTTCCAGGTATTCGTCATAACTCATCAGCTTATCGATCATCCCCTTGGGCGTGATCTCGATAATTCTGTTGGCCACAGTTTGCATAAACTGGTGATCATGCGTTGTAAATAACACCACACCCGGAAAATCAACCATGCTGTTGTTGAATGCAATGATACTTTCAAGATCAAGGTGATTCGTCGGTTCATCCAGCATCAACACGTTAGGATTTTGCAACATCATTTTGCTGACCATGCAACGTACTTTTTCACCACCGCTCAATACGTTCGTTTTCTTCATGATCTCATCACCGGTAAATAGCATTTTACCCAAAAAACCGCGGATGAAATCTTCATCCACATCTTTTGTTTGTGGCGGTACATACTGACGCAACCAATCCATCAGGTTGAGTTGATTGCCTTCGAAATATGCTGTATTATCATTCGGAAGATAAGCGGTAGTAATGGTTGTTCCCCATTCGTAAGTTCCGGTATCCGCAGGCGTATTGCCGTTGATCACTTCAAGGAAAGTGGTAAGGGCCAGGGGATCGCGGCTAAGGAATGCGATCTTATCGGTTTTATGTACGTCGAAGTTCAGCTTGCTGAACAATGTTTTTCCGTCAATTTTCTTTGAAAGATTTTCTACTTTCAAAATATCATTTCCCGCCTCACGCTCCTGCTTGAAAATAATGCCCGGATATTTTCTGCTGCTCGCAGTAATGTCTTCGAACACCAATTTATCCAATGCTTTTTTACGGCTCGTTGCCTGCTTGCTCTTACTCGCATTCGCAGAGAAACGTGCGATAAATTCAAGGAGATCTTTTTTCTTGTCTTCCGCTTTTTTATTTTTATCAGTCGCCTGTCTTGCCGCCAACTGCGAACTCTCATACCAGAAACTGTAGTTACCCGTGTATACTTTGATCTTGTTCTTATCCACATCGGCAACGTTCGTGCATACGGCATCCAAAAAGTGACGATCATGGCTCACTACCAAAACGATGTTCTCGTAATCCGCTAAGAAATTCTCCAGCCATGCGATCGTTTCCACGTCGAGGTTATTCGTAGGCTCATCCAGTAACAGGATGTCAGGATTTCCGAACAACGCCTGCGCAAGACACACACGCACCTTCATATTCGCCGCAAGGTCTTTCATCAGCATTTGATGATATTCGTCTTTTACACCCAATTCGCTCAACAAAGTTGCCGCATCGCTTTCCGCAGTGTAACCACCCATTTCGCCGAATTGTTCTTCCAGTTCACCGGCTTTGATACCATCTGCTTCATCAAAATCAGGCTTTGCGTAAATCGCATCACGCTCATGCTGCACTTTCCACATTTTTTTGTGGCCCATAAGCACAGTGTTCATCACCGTTTCGTCGTCAAACGCAAACTGGTTCTGCGCAAGAACCGCCATACGTTCGCCCGGCGTGATGCTTACCGTTCCCTTATTAGGTTCGATCTCACCGCTGATTATTTTCAGGAATGTAGATTTACCCGCACCGTTGGCACCGATAACACCGTAGCAATTTCCCTTTGTAAAATTGATATTTACTTCGTCGAAAAGAACCCTTTTGCCGTAAGCCAGGGTCACGTTATTTACACTGATCATAGTCTTAAAATGGGCGCAAAATTACGCAAATTTAGCGGATAAATAAAGGTTAAATCATCCTAAAGTTTATAAGCACTAAGTATATAAACTACTCACGGGCATAAACGACTTTATATGCCTCCCCCCTTGTAGTTTGCCCGGTTGTCGCAAACTAAGCAAACTTCATAACCCGACAGCCCCATAGGCCCTTTTAATTCTGTTTCGTTATTTTTGTCCGTATGAGCATTGTTAGTGATCTTCAGGCAGCCGCGGTAAAAAGTTTAAGCGGCCTTTATAACCAACCGTTTACAGATAAAGATTTCCAGGTAAACCTTACCAAACCGGAATTTGAAGGCGATTATACCGTCGTTCTCTTTTCATTGCTAAAGAAAACAGGCAAATCTCCCGATGCACTCGGGCAGGAATTAGGCAATGACCTTGTTGCCAATAATCCGCAATTGTTCACGGGTTTTAATATCATCAAAGGATTTTTGAACCTTTCCGTGGCCGACAGCTATTGGTTGGATCTGCTGAAGAAACAATATAATGACCGCTGCTACGGCTCGCAGGAAATGAACGGCAAAAAAGTGATGGTGGAATATTCTTCACCGAATACGAACAAGCCGCTTCACCTTGGTCACTTAAGAAATAATTTTCTCGGTTGGTCGGTTGCTGAAATTTTGAAGCACGCCGGTTATGAAGTGGTGAAAAGCTGCATCGTAAATGATCGCGGCGTTCATATTTGTAAGAGTATGATCGCATGGCAATTATTTGCCGACGGCGCAGAACCGCAAACGAATGATACAAAGGGAGATCATTTTGTGGGTGAATACTATGTGAAGTTCAATGATGAACATAAACGCCAGATAGCAGAACTTGTTGCTAAGGGTATGAATGAAAAAGAAGCAGAAAAGGAAGCGCCGATCATGAAGGCAACCCAACAAATGTTGCAGGACTGGGAAGCGGGCGAACCTGCGGTGATGGACCTTTGGCGCAGAATGAACGGTTGGGTTTATGATGGTTTTGCGACGACATATAAAAATATCGGAAGCGATTTCGACAAGACATACTACGAAAGCAATACTTATTTATTAGGTAAGGGAATTGTAGAAAAAGGTCTGGAGAAAAATGTTTTCTTCCGCAAAGATGACAGTAGTATCTGGATTGATCTTACGGCTGACGGATTGGATGAAAAGCTCGTGATGCGTAAGGACGGCACAAGTGTTTACATCACACAGGATATCGGACTGGCGCAACAAAAATATGATGAGTATAAAATTGACGAGAGCATTTATGTGATCGGTGATGAACAGAATTACCACATGAAAGTGTTGAAACTCATCGCCCAAAAACTCGGCGTAAATTCTGCCGATGCCATTCATCATCTTTCTTACGGTATGGTTGAACTTACCACAGGTAAGATGAAAAGCCGCGAGGGTACCGTGGTTGATGCGGATGACCTTGTAGAGGAAATGATCAGTACGGCAAAACATCACACGGAAGAACTCGGAAAAGTAAAAGATTTTACGCCGGAAGAATTGGTGCATTTATACAAAACGATCGGCCTTGGCGCATTGAAATTTTATTTACTGAGAGTAGATCCGAAAAAGAGAATGGTCTTCAATCCGCAGGAGTCTATTGACTTCCACGGTTTCACCGGACCCTTTGTGCAGTACACCTACGCAAGGATAAAAAGTATTTTAAGAAAAGAACGGTTCGACGAAGCGAAACCTGTTTCTGATACATTATTAAAAAGTGAAAAAGAGATCCTGGTGGCTGCGGAGCAATATCCTTCGGTAATTTCGGAAGCAGCAAAGGATATGGATCCGTCAAAAGTGGCGATGTATATTTTTAATCTTGCGAAAACATTCAATTCATTTTACAGTGAATTATCTGTGGCAAATGCAGAGAGCGAAGAAAAGAAACAACTTCGTTTGCAACTGGCGATCATGACGGCGAATATTTTGAAAAGCGGGATGCAAATGCTTGGCATCGAGGTACCTGAAAGGATGTAGTGTTTCGATTTGAAAATTTGAAGATTTGAAGATTTGGAGATGGGAATGTGCTGATGTGACGGTGTGGCGATGTGCTGATGGAAATGCAGTTCTCCTATAAATGCGAATCTTATATGAGATTGTGGCTTTCATATGTCAGCCTGAGTTTGTCGAAGGCTGTTGCCGATCTTCGATTCACTTGATTCTAAGGAGAAAGAGATTTCAGCTATCGTCCGTCAACTGTCAACTGTCATCTGTCATCTGTCAACTGTCATCTGTCATCTGTCATCTGTCAACTAAAAACTAATGACCAACAAAATAAAAAAAATCGGAGTACTCACCAGCGGCGGCGACAGCCCGGGCATGAATGCCGCGGTGCGTGCGGTGGTGAGAACGGGAATTTATATGGGCATGGATGTGTATGGTATCATGCGTGGCTATACGGGCATGGTGGAAGGTGACATTCAAAAGCTGGAAAGCAGAAGTGTTGCAAACATTATTCAACGCGGCGGTACCATTTTGAAAACATCAAGGTGTAATGAATTTCTTACGACGGAAGGACGTAAAAAAGCATACGATCATTTAAAGATTCACGGGATAGAAGGATTGGTGATCATCGGCGGCGACGGAAGTTTTCGCGGTGCGCAAACCTTCAGCAATGAATATGATATCCCGTGTATAGGTCTGCCCGGAACGATAGATAAAGACATCGCAGGAACAGATTTTACCATCGGTTTTGATACTGCGGTGAATACAGCTGTAGAAGCCATCGATAAAATAAGAGACACTGCAGATTCACATGATCGCTTGTTCATTATCGAAGTGATGGGAAGAGATGCGGGCTACATTGCTCTCCACAGCGGCATTGCAACCGGTGCGGAACATATCCTTATTCCGGAAAAAAAGACGAGTGCTGCTGATCTTGTGGCTTCACTTCATGAAAAAAATAAAAGAAAGAAGCTGGTTAACATGATCGTTGTTGCCGAAGGTGAAGACTTTGGCGGTGCCGATGAAATGGCAAAACATATCAAAAAAGAAATGCCTGACCAGGAACTGCGTGTATGTATCCTTGGTCATATTCAACGCGGCGGAGCGCCAAGTTGTTTTGATCGGGTGATCGCAAGCCGCATGGGTTATCATGCCGTGGAAAGCCTTGCAGCAGGGCGTTTCAATGTATTCGTCGGAATTGTAAATAATAAAATGCATTATATTCCGCTTAATGAAGCGGTAAAAAAGAAACAGCGTATAGGCGAAGAATGGATGAAGATCGTTAAGATACTTGCTACGTAATCTTGTTGATCAGTTGATTGCTTGCATAGTCTTTATACTTTCAGGTCTGTGATGTAATCAAACACGTTTTACATTAACGAACCAAACCAACAACAAAGAAACTGATCAACCAATCAACTACTTCGAAAACCACCGGATTAAAAAAGAACTCAAACATGACAAAGAATTTATCAAAATACCTGCATACCCAGATGGACAAAGAAGCGGGTATTGCGCATTCTCAAAAAAGAACCAAGATCGTTGCAACTGTGGGCCCTGCCTGTGATACGTACGACAACCTTTTATCGCTTGTAAAAGCCGGGGTAAATGTTTTCCGCCTGAATTTTTCTCACGGTACGCATGAAGACAAATTGGGCGTGATCGAAAAAATAAGAAAGATCGTAAAAGAAGAGCCTTATAATATTTCCATTCTGGGTGATCTTCAGGGACCAAAACTTCGTGTGGGTGAGCTCGAAAACGGGAAACTTATTTTGAAGGAAGGAGATGAATTTATTTTTACAACAGAGAAAATGGTGGGTACGAACGAAAAGATCTACGTGTCGTATCCGAATCTCACTACCGATGTAAAACCGGATGAGCGCATCTTTTTGGATGATGGCAAAATGGAACTCAAAGTATTGTCGATCCTAAATGATAAAGAAGTAAAAATGAGGGTAACGCTCGGCGGAATTCTCACACCGAAAAAAGGCGTGAATTTGCCCGACAGTTTGCTCACAATGCCTTCGATGACGGAAAAAGATTTTATTGATCTTGAATTTATTATTGCCCAAAAGCTTGACTGGGTGGCACTTTCATTCGTTAGAAAAGCGGATGATATCACCGCACTTAAAAAGATCATTAAGGCGAACGAGAGTAAAATAAAAGTGATCGCTAAAATTGAAATGCCGGAAGCATTGAAAAATCTCCGCGACATTATCATTGAAAGCGATGGCGTAATGGTAGCCCGCGGCGACCTCGGTGTTGAAGTTCCGATAGAACAGGTTCCGGTAATTCAGAAAGACATTATCCGTAAATGTATGCATCGTGCAAAACCGGTGATCGTAGCCACGCAGATGATGGAGAGTATGCTGGACCGTACAAAACCAAACCGCAGCGAAGTAAGTGATGTGGCAAATGCGGTGCTTGAAGGTGCGGATGCGGTAATGCTCAGCGGTGAAACTGCTACAGGACTCTACCCCACGCTTGTTGTGGAAACGATGAGCAAGATCATTCTTGAAGTAGAGAAAACGGTATACGATTACGATCGTGATGATATCCTTGCACCGCAGCCGCACTCTCCTTCTTTTGTGAGCGACGCGATTTGTTACAGTGCATGTAAACTCGCGAAAGACAGTCAGGCAAGCGGTTTGATCGGAATGACACAAAGCGGCTATACGGCTTTTATGCTCAGCAGCTACCGCCCGAAATCTCCGCTATATATTTTCAGTAAAGAAAAAACGCTCATCAGTCAGTTGAGTTTGAGTTGGGGCGTTCGTGCATTTTATTATGCGGAAGAAGAAAGCCTTGACGATATTATTTTCGATCAGATCGATATTTTGAAACAACGCGGCTTCGTAAAAAAAGATGATATTGTCATTAACACGGGAAGTACGCCCGTGGAACATCATTTGCCAACGAATATCATTAAGATCACGAAAGTGGAATAGTAACCGGGTTTTAGTGCCCGGCGATCTGCTGTACCAGGTCTTCGCTAAACACAAAAAACTCAGCACTACAACTTTATTATTTACGAAACCGGGAAGCATGAAGCGCATCATTGACTATTTCAGGCTGCAGCATGAAAAAGAAGACCTCAAAGAAGTAATAAAGAATATTGAAGCGGGCATTGTATTTCGGGGCACAAATCTTTGGGTACTCACCTTCGCCATTTTTGTTGCGTCACTCGGGTTGAATGTAAATTCAACTGCAGTCATCATCGGCGCCATGCTGATCTCACCGCTTATGGGTCCTATCATCGGTCTCGGTGTGGGAATGGGTATCCACGATATCCAATTACTGAAAAAATCAGCACTCAATTTTTTCTTCGCAGTGGTTGTAAGTCTGATCACTTCTACAATTTATTTTTTACTCTCGCCGATCGATAAAGCACACTCAGAAATTCTCGCCCGCACATCGCCGAATATTTATGATGTATTGATCGCATTTTTCGGCGGTATGGCGGGAATCATCGCTATCACCAGCCGGCAAAAAGGTAATGTGATCACCGGCGTTGCGATCGCTACAGCGCTTATGCCGCCGCTTTGTACAGCCGGTTACGGTATCGCGACCGGACAATTAAATTTTTTCTTCGGGGCACTGTATCTCTTCATTATAAATACGGTCTTTATTGCGTTATCTACACTGATCGGCGTAAGGCTTTTTCGTTTTCCGCAGAAGTTGCATTCAGATGATAAAAGAAAAAGCCGCGCAAACCTGATCGTTGGTTTTATCGTGATCATAACCATCTTACCAAGTCTGTATTTCGGGTATGATATTGTTCAGCAGAATAATTTCAGCGATCGTGTAAATCGCTTTATAGATAAGGAAGCAGCGCTTACCGGAGATTATCTGTTGAAGAAAGAAGTAGACAGGAAAAACAAAACGATAACCCTTACTTACGGCGGCAGGCTAATCACTGAGGGAGAGATCGATTCATTGCGATCGAAACTTAAGCATTACGATCTTGAAAAGTCGGAACTTGAGGTAAGACAGGGCTTCTCCATCCTTGAAAATAAAAACAATGACGGCGAGATCAGTCAGGTTTCTGCCGCACTGGAATCAATGGAATTGGAGTTAAGATCAATGAGGAATAAATTTGACAGTGTTGCGATTCGCGATTCATTATTCCGCGATTCTCTTTTTAAAAAACCCGTATCGGCTCCGATCAAAAAAAGAAAAAAATGAGTTTATATACAGACTTTTCCATCCTGCTGGTATTAGCCGCCTGCTTTGCCTATTTAAACGAACGCTTCTTCAAACTGCCTGCTGTTATAGGTTTGATGATGATCGCTCTCGTTACATCAATACTATTGATCATTGTCGGCATTGCGTATCCGCCGGCATTGGAAGCGTTTCGCGGCTTCATGTCTGCATTTGACTTCTCTGAATTATTACTTGGATCGATGCTTAGTTTTATGCTGTTCGCGGGCTCTCTCCATATTAATATCGACGACCTAAAACAGCAACGTTTATCTGTGATATTATTCTCCACTTTCAGCGTGGTGATCTCTACCTTTCTTATCGGAACAGTATTTTATTATCTCTTGCCTGTTTTCGGAATAGATGTACAATATATTTATTGCCTGCTTTTCGGATCGCTCATTTCTCCTACAGATCCGATCGCTGTGCTGGGTATTTTAAAAGAAGCGAAGATCTCAAAATCATTAGAAACAAAGATCGCGGGCGAATCGCTGTTTAATGACGGCGTTGCGGTGGTGGTCTTCCTCACCATTCTTCATGTGGCTGAACAACCGGGACAATTGCATGTATCGGATGTGGCTGTATTATTTTGCAAAGAAGCTTTCGGCGGTTTACTGCTGGGGATCATACTTGGCAAATTCGGTTTGGCAATAATGCGTTCGATCGATAATTATAAAGTGGAAGTTCTTATCACGATCGCATTAGTAATGGGTGGCTATGCATTGGCAAGCGCCATACATATTTCCGGTCCGCTGGCAATGGTTGCCGCCGGTATCATCATCGGTAATCACGGCAACGAAAAAGGATTGGATAACACAACGTTTCAATATATCAGTAAATTTTGGGACCTTATTGATGAAACACTCAATGCCATCTTATTTGTATTGATCGGCCTGGAATTGCTCGTCATTCAATTTCTGCCATGGTATTTTGTGATCGGTTTAGCATCGGTTTTTATTGTGCTTGCCATAAGGTATATCTCCCTGATATTCCCGGCACTGCTCATCAACCTGAAAGAAAAAATTACAAAGCGAACACTTATCATCCTTACCTGGGGCGGGTTACGCGGCGGCATCTCTATTGCGCTTGCGTTGAGTTTAAAACCGGAATTTGAAAAAGACCTTTGGGTTTCGCTCACGTACATCATCGTGGCATTTTCAATTCTTGTACAGGGACTAACAATCGGAAAGATTGCAAGGAAATTGAAATAAAAAATGGACAATGTGTTAATGGATAATTGATAATGGATAATGGATAATTCTTTCGATTCGAAAGTTCACCACTATCAGGTAAGTATTAGCTATTGTAAAAAATTATCCATTGTCCGTTGTAAATTGTCCATTCTTTTTAGCGATATAATTCCAAAGATTCTTCCTCGCATTATTCTTCAATTTCTTCCTGAAAAACCCGGCCCACCCAAATAAAGTTCCCATAATGCCGATCGCCTGCGAGCTCCATTTTTGCAGGCTCCAGCCATCACTGTGTTCAATGATCTTTCCGTCTTTGATGAGCATATAGGCCTTGCATTGATTGGTTACTTTTCTTCCGGTCTTTGAAAAAGTATAGGTGGCGGTCCAGTTACAGTTGTAATAATCATCGCCAAGATCTTTGATATGGTCAAAGTTCAGCACAAAATCTTTTGCGCTGCCGCAAAGCATTTCCCACATCGCTTTCGCTTCATCCCCGCGCAGCAATTCAAACATCGGATCGTAAAATGCGATATCATTACTGTAGCAGTCGTTCATTGTCTTTGCATCAAGGCGCTGAAAAGCGGTATAGAATCGCTTTACCAATCCTTCATTTTCATTCATAGCAAACCCGTTTTGTTTTATTAAATTTATAGTTCAAACATTCTCCCATGCACAAAATATTATCTTTTCTCAGCTTCGTTATCATTACTTTATCCGCAGCCGCACAACAATCAAATGATGCGTGGTTTAAAGCGAATTACACGAAAAAAGAAGTGTACATACCCATGCGTGACGGTGTAAAATTATTTACCGCGTTTTACATTCCGAAAGATAGCACAGAAAAACATCCTTTCCTCATCAGCCGCACGCCTTACTCCTGCGCTCCTTACGGCGAAGATAAATTTACGGGCTTGGGCGACAGCTATCGCATCGCATATCTCAAAGAAGGATATATCATGGTTTTCCAGGATGTACGCGGACGTTTTATGAGCGAAGGTGTGTTTGAAGATGTTCGACCTTTCAATAAAAACAAAACAGGAATGCAGATTGATGAAGCGAGCGATACTTATGATGCGATTGATTGGATGGTAAAAAACATTCCGAATAATAACGGCAATGCGGGTGTGTACGGCATTTCTTATCCGGGTTTCTACTCTACCGAAGCCGCACTCAGCAATCATCCGGCGTTGAAAGCGGTAAGTCCGCAGGCGCCTGTTACCGATTGGTTCATGGGTGATGATTTTCACCACAACGGTGCTTTCTTTGCGATGGACGGATTTTCTTTTTACCCGACATTCGGCAAACCACATCCGAAACCCACACAGAATTACGGACTCGGTTTCACTACGCCTATAAAAGACAATTACAAATTTTATTTAGAACAGGGTACACCAAAAAAACTTGACGAAGTCATCGGCGACAGCATCGCCTTCTGGCATGAAATGTACAGGCATCCGAATTATGACGCATGGTGGCAGGCAAGAAATGCACGCGTAGGGTTATACAACGTAAAGCCTGCAATGCTTTGGGTGGGCGGATTGTATGATGCTGAAGACTGCTTTGGCGCCTGGAACTGTTACAAGGCAACGGAAAAACAAAGTCCGCAAACAAATTCACGTTTGGTTATGGGCCCCTGGTACCACGGCGGTTGGGCTTCCAAAGAAATGAGTTACCTCGGAAACGTACGCTGGGGCTCAAATACATCAGAGTGGTATCAAAAAAATGTTGAAGTGCCTTTCTTTAATTATTATCTAAAAGGAAAAGGAACTGCTGAAGATATTTCCGAAGCAACGATATTTTTTACCGGGGAAAATGAATGGCATAAATTACCGACATGGCCGCCGGCAAATGTAGAGAACAAGTCAATGTACCTGAAATACGACGGGTCACTCACATTTACTTCACCGGGTGCTGCATTCAAACCCGAAGATCGGGCTAAGCGTCCGGCATCATTCAGCGAATACGTGAGCGATCCGAAACATCCTGTTCCTTACACCGAAGACGTGCACAACAGGCGCACGAGAGAATACATGGACGATGATCAGCGCTTTGCAGAACGCCGGCCGGATGTGCTTACATTTAAGACAGAGATCCTCGCAGATGACATTTCGCTGGCAGGTCCAGTAATAGCAGACATACAGGCTGCGCTCTCTTCTACCGATGTGGATTTTGTTGTGAAGCTGATCGATGTTTTCCCGGACGATTTTGCTTACAGCAGTATGAGCGGCGGCAATGGAGTTGTGTACCCGATGGGCGGTTACGAAATGCTTGTTCGCGGCGAAATCTTCCGCGGAAAATACCGCAATAGTTTTGAAAAGCCCGAAGCATTTATTCCGAATAAAATCACAACGGTAAAATATGCGTTACCCGACGTGGCGCACACTTTTAAAAAAGGTCATCGCATTATGATCCAGATCCAAAGCAGTTGGTTTCCATTAGCGGACAGAAACCCGCAAAAGTTCATGGATATTTACACGGCAAATGAAAGTGATTATCAGAAAGAAACAATTCGCATTTATCATGATGCGATGAATGCGACGAAGTTTATTTTACCGATACTGAAGAAATGATGTGCTGATATGCCGATGTCTCGACGTACTGATGTGCTGATGTGCTGATAAGGGCAGTCTGAGCTGAAGGTATCCTGAGTGTAGCGAAGGGAAGGCTAAAATAAATCCTCGCTTCGATCTGTCAGCCTGAGCTTGTCGAAGGCGGGAATTGCTATTCCCTTATATCAGTCAGTTTGAATTTAAGTTTACACTGAGTTTAGCTAAGGTAAATCGACAATGAATCAAAATCGTGAAGCGTATGCAACAGACTTGGAACCGCCTTCGATAAGCTCAGGCTTGACATTGCACATTGGCATATCAGCACATTATCATCTTCAAATCTTCAAATTCCCAAATTATTTATTAACGCCGTCCAACCCGTTTGATGTGACGCCCCCAGCCCTTTCAATGTATCTCCGTGAAAATATTCATGGAACAACACAAGGTCATTTCCTTCGTTCCGGTAAAATGAATTGTATTCACCAAATACAGGACGCTCGCCTTTTTCATTTTTAAGAAATGTAGAAAGAATGCGTTGTGTGAGCATATCAGCAACGTCAGTAAGATTAAAGGAATTTCCTGATCCTGTCGGGTATTCTACCTTCACCGTTTCACCGTAAAAAGACCCGTATTTTTTTAACGCCTGAATGAATAAATAATTTAACGGCATCCACACCGGCCCGCGCCAGTTGGAGTTGCCGCCGTACAGACCTGATGTGGAATCCGCAGGATCATATTCAATGCCATAATCTGTTCCGTTAAGCGAAACATGATAAGGATGCGCCCGGTAATATTTTGATAAGGATCGCACACCGCCGGGCGAGAGGAATTCGTCTTCATTTAAAAATGCCGAAAGTAATGCTGTGAGTTTTTCTTTGTGCAACAACGATAACAGGAGATCCGCACCGTCATGTTTTTCCTGTTCCGGAAAGTATTTGTTTTGCCCTTTGCGGTAAGAGCGATACCAATCTACCCTCTTGCGAAAATCATTAAGTTTATCTCTTTTATCATGTGTGATAACAGACACCGCAAATAAAGGCGTAAGTCCCACCGCAGAGCGGATCTTCAGCGAAAAACTTTCCTGCCCTGAAACAGACAATACATCGTAGAAAAATTTGTCTTCTTCATTCCACAAGCCAAGTTCATTTAACGCCGCGGCAATGATCACAAAATGTTCATAGAACTTTGTGGCAGCATCTTCAAATGAAACATCCGTCATGGCGATCTCGAGTGCGATGTCTTTCATATTCAGTGCATACATTCCCATCCATGCGGTGCCGTCTGTCTGTTCCAACACAACCCCATCGCCCATCGGCACATTGCGGTTAAAAATGCTGATATTATCCAGACCAAGAAACCCGCCTTCAAAAATATTGTTCCCGTTCGCATCTTTACGATTCACCCACCAGGTAAAATTGATGATGAGTTTTTGAAAGATCTTTTTCAGAAAAACAAGATCAGCTTTTCCTGTTCTTTTCTTTTCGTCGTTATAGATCTCCAGTGCGGCGAATGCGTGCACCGGCGGATTCACATCGCTAAAATCCCATTCGTAGGCGGGCAGTTGTCCTTCCGGATTCATATACCATTCCCGCATAAGTAACAGCAATTGATTTTTCGCAAATACCGAATCAATGAGTGACATCGAGATCGCATGAAAAGCGAGATCCCATGCGGCATACCAGGGATATTCCCACTTATCCGGCATTGAGATCACGTCCTGATTCTTAAGTGTTTTCCATCTTTTGTTTCTTCCGTGTGCTCTCCCTTTAGTATCATCCCCGAGCCAACGTTCCACATCCAGGTGATAGAATTGTTTGTTCCAAAGCAATCCGGCAAATGCACGGCGTTGAATTAAAATTTGTTGTTCATCTTTTTGTTTAATGACCGAATTGTAAAACTGATCCGCTTCGCTTTTTCGTTGTACAAAAATGCTGTCGTTTTCAAAAGGAGATGATTGTTCTTTGTTGGAAAGTCTTAACAATACTGTTGCTGTTTGTCCTGCAGCAATATCCAATTCATACACAGGAGAACATTTTGTTCCCTGCTTTTTATCCCGTAAGATTTCTCTGTTCTTTCCGGAAATGATCGCATCATGAAACGCATCCTTTACAAACGGCGTTGCATTTGGCGCGGCAAAAAGTCTTTCCGTATTAGTTTCATTTTCGGTAAATAAAATATCATTCGCTTTATCAAAATACAAATAATATTCGCCCGTTCTTTCGTGCGTGGATTTTACACAATTGCCGGAGATCAGCTCCAGAGAAGGTTTTGACTTCAACCCGCCGTATTGCCAGCGGTTGTAAAACCAAAGTGTTGGCAACAAAACGATCTGTGCTTCTTCTGCAGCCCTGTTCTTTACTTCGATCTTTATCGAAATATCTTCATCGTTATTTTTTGCATAAGTGATGAATACATCAAAATATTTATTGTCGTTGAATATACCCGTGTCTAATACTTCATATTCAGCTTCCTGCTTACTGCGTGATTGGTTCTTTGCGATGAGTTCTTCGTAAGGATATTGCTGTTGCGGATATTTGTAGAGGTATTGCATATAGTAATGCGTCGGCAGATTATCCAGATGGTAATACAGTTCTTTTACATCCTCTCCGTGATTGCCTTCATTATTCGCCAGACCAAATAATCTTTCTTTTAAGATCTTATCTTTTCCGTTCCACATTGCAACGGAAAAGCAGGTATCCTGCATGCGGTCGCAAATACCGGCTATGCCATCCTCTCCCCATAAGTATGCTCTGCTTCTTGCATGATCGTGCGGAAAATAATTCCAGGCGTCACCGCTTTCACTGTAATCTTCACGCACGGTGCCCCATTGTCTTTCGCTTAGATAAGAACCCCATTTTGCAAGGGGGATTTCTTTGGCTGCATTTTCATCTAAGCGTTGTTGCTCTGCGTTGTTATTCATTCGTTGAAATTAGTTTATTCTTTCTGCATAGATACTGTTCCGATCTGCCCGTCATTGCGAGCCGCATGGCAGCGATCAATTAATTAAAAAACTTCCGCGGCGCGGCAATCCGGGTATTTTTCTTGTGATACCCGGATTGCTTCGTGCCTCGCAATGACAGATGTTGCTTTTTAATTCCTCCTGAGCGTACACTATACCCGTCATTGCGAGCTGCATGATGGCCATCGATCAATTAAAAAATTGCGCGGCGCGGCTCGCAATGACAGATGTTGCTTTTTACTTCATTAGGAACTAACGAGCTGCCCGTCATTGCGAGCTACATGATGGCCATCGATCAATTAAAAACTTGCGCGGCGCGGCAATCCGGGTATTTTTCTTGTGATACCCGGATTGCTTCGTGCCTCGCAACGACAGATGTTACTTTTTAATTCATCCTGAGCGTACACTATACCCGTCATTGCGAGCTGCATGATGGCCATCGATCAATTAAGAACTTCCGCTGCGCGGCAATCCGGGTATTTTTCTTGTGACACCCGGATTGCTTCGTGCCTCGCAATGACAGATGTTGCTTTTTAATTCATCCTGAGCGTACACTATACCCGTCATTGCGAGCTACATGATGGCCATCGATCAATTAAAAACTTGCGCGGCGCGGCAATCCGGGTGTTTTGGTGATACTACCCGGATTGCTTCGTGCCTCGCAATGACAGATGTGAGGTTTTACTTCATCAGGAACTTACGAGCTGCCCGTCATTGCGAGATGCATTATGGCCATCGATCAATTAAAAACTTACGCGGCGCGGCAATCCGGGTATTTTTCTTGTGTTACCCGGATTGCTTCGTGCCTCGCAATGACAGATCTTAGGTTTTAATTCATCAGGAGCGTACAATATACCGTCATTGCGAGCTACATGATGGCCATCGCTCAATTAAAAACTTGCGCGGCGCGGCAATCCGGGTATTTTTCTTATGTCACCCGGATTGCTTCGTGCCTCGCAATGACAGATCTTAGGTTTTAATTCATCAGGAGCTAACGAGCTGCCCCGTCATTGCGGGCTGCATGATGGCCATCGATCAATTAAAAACTTGCGCGGCGCGGCAATCCGGGTATTTTGCTGATACTATCCGGATTGCTTCGTGCCTCGCAATGAAGGATGTTAGGTTGTACTTCGATATGAAACTAAGTGTGATAATTCCATTGGGGCCGGATGAAACAATCAAAAAATGACAACACATTTAACTAAATTTACCCTCACTCACTAAAGCACACTTCATGAAAAATATTTTCCCCGCGCTCATCCTGCTACTGGCAACCACTATGACCCGTGCGCAGGACAACAAAAACTACGTAAAAGAAAATTTCAACAAGATCGACACCATGATCACCATGCGGGATGGGATCAAATTAAAAACGATCATCTATGTTCCCAAAGATGAATCGCAGCAATATCCGTTTTTGATAGAACGTACCCCTTATTCTTCCGGCCCTTACGGACCTGACAAGTATGCAAACCGCATCGGGCCAAACCCCAACCTGATGAAAGAGAAATATATTTTCGTGTACCAGGATGTGCGTGGCCGTTACATGAGTGAAGGGGTGAACCTTGAGGTGACCCCTTATATCGAAAATAAAAAAAGCAAAAGCGATATTGATGAGAACAGTGATACTTATGATGCTGTAGATTGGCTGGTAAAAAACATCAGTAATAATAACGGTCGTGCCGGATTGTATGGTATTTCTTACCCCGGCTTTTATGCAACGGCATCTTTACCAAATGCGCATCCGGCGATAAGAGCCGTGAGTCCGCAGGCGCCGGTAACGGATGAATTTATCGGTGATGATGCGAATCATAACGGCGCATTTTTTCTGTTGGACAATTTCGATTTTATGAATTATTTCGGCAAAGAAAGAACAGGACCGGTGCAGGATTACGGTTCGCAGATGTTTAAATCAGGCGCAAAAGACATGTATGATTTTTTCCTGAAACTTGGCCCGGTGAAGAACACACAATCGGATAAATATTTCAACAACAGGAGTTATATCTGGAACGAATATTTGCAACACGATACGTACGATGATTACTGGCGTGCAAGAAACATCCGCCCATATCTTAAAAATATCAAACCCGCTGTAATGGTTGTCGGTGGCTGGTTTGACGCGGAAGATCTTTTCGGCGCACTGCATACTTATCAATCAATAGAAAAACAATCTCCCGGAAATAAAAATCATTTGGTGATGGGGCCGTGGACACATGGTGCCTGGGCGGGGGGCAACTGGAATAAGTTTGCCACTTATGATTTTGGCAGCAATACGAGTAAATATTTTCAGGATTCTCTCGAGACCGTTTTCTTTAATTACTATTTAAAAGACAAAGGCACTTACAATGATGCGGAAGCAACGGTGTATGAGACGGGTGCGAACCAATGGCGCACATTCAACACATGGCCGCCTGCGAATGTAAAGCCGACAACATTTTATTTGCGCGGCGATAAAAAGCTTTCTGATAAAAAGCCGACGGCGATAAATAATTACGATGAATATGTCAGCGATCCCGCCAACCCTGTTCCTTATACCAAAGGCGTTTTTGCAAACAGGAATAATCAATACATGGCCGAGGACCAAAGCTTTGCTGCGGCAAGAAATGACGTGTTGGTTTTTGAAACGGATTCGCTCACAGAAGATATAACCCTTGCAGGACCGATACTTGCAGATCTTATGGTTTCGATCTCCACAACCGATGCGGATTTTATTGTGAAAGTAATTGATGTATTGCCCGCCAATGAGCCGAAGCCTGCATTCGTTCCGCAGGGAACAGAGATGGGCGGCTTGCAAAGACTTGTGCGTGCGGAAGTGATGCGCGGAAAATTTCGCGACAGCTATTCCGATCCGAAACCATTTACAGAAAATAAAGTAACGGAAGTAAAGATCAACCTGAATGACGTAATGCATACTTTTAAAAAAGGCCATCGCATTATGGTACAAATACAAAGCACTTGGTTCCCCCTCACCGATCGCAACCCGCAAAAGTTCATGCGTATTCCCGATGCAGTTGAAAGTGATTTTCAAAAAGCCACTATAAGAATATATCACGATAAAAAGAATTCCAGTAAGATCATATTACCGGTACTAAAAGGATGATTTGAAGATTTGAAGATTTGGTGATGTGCTGATGTGCTGATGTGAGCTTTATAAAGACTTTCGAAGGAGTTCTTTCAGCTTAAACACGAAGAGAACGAAGAACCCCACGAAGCAGGCAAGGCGCTCTTTGTCCTCTTTGTCCCTTTGTACCTTTGTACCTTTGTGGGAACCCTTCTTTTGCCAATAAAAGTTGCATAAACACAAACACAACAAATAATACACGACGAGAACGAAGAACATACGAAGCACGCAAATCCTTCTTTGTCCCCTTTGTCCCTTTGTACCTTTGCGGGAACCCTTCTTGTGCCAACAAAAGTTGCATAAGCTCAAACACAACAAAGCATACACGAAGAGCGCAAAGCTACCGTTTGTGCCCGTTATCCCTTTGTCCTGTTGCGGGAAACCTTCTACTGATCATCCACCCTATTTCCTTACATTTCTTCATCCGTGTTGTAACTTTATCCCGGTACAGTAACCCACCCGTTCTTAAAACCATATAATGAAATCCCTGATATTTTCCTTTTTCTTTATGCTGATACTTCACTGTTGCAGTGCTCAGATAAATGTAATCCCCGCACCCGCAAAGGTCACTATCCAAAAAGGATATGTTTTACTCAAGGGGCCGGTGGGTTTCATTTACGGAAACTTTGACGGTTCAAAAGCTGATGACGGCATTGAAGATTTTAAAACATACCTCCGAAAAAACTGCGACATAAAAAAAATCATCGAAGGCGAAGTACATTCTTACGGATTACCCACGGAATTCTTTTTGGATAAGACAACCATCAACAAAAATAAAAACGCCTACCGGATAGAGATCAAAGACAGCAGTATCCTCGTTATCGGCAGCAATCTCGCGTCATCTTATGCTTTTCAAACGATCAGACAACTCATCACCAAAAATAAAAAAGGAGAATTATTACTCCCCCATTGTATCATCGAAGACCAACCCCGCTTCTCCTACCGCGGTATGCACCTCGATGTTGCGCGTCATTTCTTTACCGTTTCACAGGTAAAAAAATACATTGATTATCTCGCCATGTATAAGTTTAATACTTTTCACTGGCACCTTACGGATGATCAGGGATGGCGCATTGAAATAAAAAAATATCCGCTGCTGACAGGCATTGGCGGCTGTCGTGCACAAACACTCGTTGGACCTTACGGCACAAACAAATACGACAGCACAAAATATTGCGGCTTCTATACACAGTCGCAGATAAGAGACGTCGTAAAATATGCAGCATCAAAAAACATCAACATCATTCCGGAGATCGAATTGCCCGGTCATGCACTGGCGGCACTCGCGGCGTATCCTTATCTCGGCTGCACGAAAGGGCCTTATAAAACAATGGAAACATGGGGCGTGAGCGACGATGTTTTTTGTGCGGGCAATGACAGCACGTATGTTTTTATGCAGCATGTATTAAATGAAGTGACACAACTTTTCCCGTCAACATATATTCATATCGGCGGGGATGAATGTCCGCATGAAAGATGGAAGGAATGTCCTGTTTGTATAGCGAGAATGAAAGCAGAACACCTTAAAAATGAAAATGAATTGCAGGGATACTTTGTAAAACGCATCCAAAAATATTTAGCATCAAGGGGAAAGAAAATCATCGGCTGGGATGAGATCATCGACGACGCCGATATTCCGGGCGCAACGATCATGAGTTGGCGCGGTGAAGAAGGCGGCATAAAAGCAGCGAAGAACGGCAACGATGTAATTATGACGCCCGGCGATTACTGTTATTTTGATCATTCGCAAAGTGCAAATGAAGACAGCGTGACTTTTGGCGGTTACGTTCCGCTTGAAAAAGTATATAGCTACGAACCAATACCGGCAAACCTTTCAGCAGCGGATGCAAAACACATTCTTGGTGCACAGGGCAATGTGTGGACGGAATATATTACCAATCAGCGCAAACTGGAATATTCTGTTTTTCCAAGAATGGCAGCACTTGCAGAAGTATTATGGACGCCAAAAGAAAAGAGAGATTGGAAAAGTTTTGAGGAAAGATTACCGTCGATGTTTAATTATTATAAAACGCATCACATTAATTACAGTAATGCTTACAATGATCTGAAACCATCGGTAATTGCCGGAACAGAAAACGGGATCGCATGGCAATTGCAAACAAAAAATAAAAAGGGAAATATCATCTACCGAAAAAAAGGCGCAGGCGATATCATTTACAATTCGCCGGTGCCGATAAAGGAAAGCGGTGTTTATGAAGCTGCGATCACCGATGATAAAAAAAATATCATCAGCAATATCGTGTCACAATCCTTTTTGCTGAACAAAGCAACGGGTAAAAAAATCGCGCTAACAAATGAGCCCTCTCCTTCTTATGCAGGCAGCGGTGCTTTTACTTTGGTGAACGGCATTCAAAATACAAAGGGCATGTCCAAATCATCGCAGTTTCTCGGCTTTAACGGAAAGGATCTTGAAGCCGTGATCGATCTCGGTGAAGAAACTGCGATCAATAAAGTAAGCCTGCATGTATTTCAACAAAATGCAAGCTGGATCTACTTACCTGCTTCGGTGAATCTTTTTGAAAGTACTGATGGTATACATTTCTCCGGGCCATATCCCTGTTTGCCCGATTCAAAAACAAATGCTTCCGTACAATATATTTCAGAAAAGAAACTCAGCGGCAGATTTATAAAGATCGTTGCAAAAAATTACGGCACCATTCCTTCAGGACAACCGGGGGCGGATAATCCGGCCTGGTTATTTTCGGATGAGGTGGAGGTTTTTTGATCTGACAACAGGCTATATCGGCAGATCTTTATCGCCGGATCCTCTCAAATTTACTCTGATAAGAAAAAGGCGGTGAAACTTAACCTGATCTGTGATTCAAAAAAATGACACGGTGATCAGCATTGCTACTTCAATTATGGGATTCAAAATTATTTAGAAATGCTGTTTGTATCACTTAAGGATATAATTGTCATGCAATCAGCATACAGTCGTGATAGGGTTTGGATACGGAAAGTATAGAACGCGGATAGAACGCAGATAGAAAAGGAACAGAAAACTTTCCCCTGAATGCTCCCTGAATGTTCCCTGTATGTTCCCTATATCTCCCCTGAAAGTTATATCTTTATAAAAAATCTTTATGTTTTTACCAAGGAAGCCTAAGAAGAAGCATGAAGGCGTGCATCATAAAAATAAGCCCGTTAATCCGGATCCGGAAAAATACAGCGTGTATTGGACAAAGGACGGATGGGTAATCCGCAGGAAACGCAGCGGTTCCGGAATAAACGCCTCATTTAAGGCTAATGCCGACGATACCTGTGCAACGGAAGCCAAGGAGATAATGCGGGTGTTATCGCCTTTTACCGAAAATATCGGCGGTCGGAAACTGGTCTATTTATCCGGATGCCTGCGCAGGGCTAAGAAGCGGGCGGGCACTATCACTTATGAAGAATGCCTTGAGCATGAGATCAATTTTAAGCATCCTTTGAAAAATATTTATGGCGGTGAATATCAGATCAGAGCGGAGAAAGGCGTAGTGTATATTGACCTGCCGGTAAACAGTAATACAGTGCGGCGCAATAACAGGGCTGTTACGGGATATTATTTTGAATTTATCCTGATCTCGGGGGATGCCGGGATACCAGACAGCATGCGATCTGAAAGTGACCGCTCCGATGTGTTTTCGCTGAAGACCACAGGGGAGTCGATGTGTACTTTAAGTTTGATCTTGCCTGAGGGAATGCCGTATATGACGGTTCTTAAATTCGCCTGTATGGAAGGAAGGTTTGAAGCGAATCATGAGAAACAATACGGGTTGAAAGTAGTGGGGATTGGGTAGTGATCAGTTAAAAAAGGTGCATTGAGCAACGGCTAAGTACCATTTGCCTGAAGCAATTAATTTGTCATCCACCGGCAAAAATAGCCGGAAAACCGGGTTTCAACTGATCCGCTTCAATATGAAGGCTCTACACTCCGGTATTTTTCCCGGCGAGTTCTGCAGGGTATTTAGGTCCTCCGAGCTTTCGAAAAATGAAATATTTAATTCTGCGTGATATATAATGGCATGGAAGATTACTGTTCGCTAATTTCAAATTATCAACAATATTCTACAACCCGTGTTAACAATTTCATTTAATCAAGGCAACATTCCTTTAACATATCGGGTCTATTTATCGTTATTGTCCGACTATGTATATAATTATTAAGATGTTATCTACATAACCCTTGTAAAACTCCTATATCCGGCTATTTTAAGTACCTTTAAAGCCCCTTTATTTAAGCGTTTTTAACAACAATTAACTTGTAATAATGAAGAAAAAAATTGTACTCTCCCTCGCAGTATGTTTATTTTTTAGTGCTGCGTCATTTGCGCAATTAAGCCCGGCCAGTGAATTAACAAAAAATTTACCTCAAAAGCCGCTAGGCAATGCAGAAACTACTCCCAATTATCAGGCTGCTTTAATGTATTATTATGAGATGAGAAGTGAAAAGATCTTGGTGCCGGATTCTGTTATTTCTCTAATAAAAAATTATGCACGTAAAAATAATGTCACAGAAGCTTTAGCCCTTAAAATTTCTACCCAATTAAAACCTCTGTACAATGATTTCTTCACACCCCGTGAAAAAATAGAGGTTATCAACCATTTAAGGATGATGCCATGGGAACAGATAGTTCCGCTTTCGTTTTTTGACGCGGAAGTAAAAAGAATTCAAAAGCTTTACTGATAATCAACCTTACTAATTACAGCTCATTTCAAATAATCACTGATGTTTAAAAAAATACTCCTTTCTCTTACGGCGACTATTTTGATCCATGTATTGGCATTTGCGCAACCTGTAAACGTCATTTCAGTGGCTACGGGCGGGCGTCTGAATAACTGCAATCTCGCTAATCCCACAGTGACGGCAACCTTAGACCCAAGTCCCGGTAGTTTTGTTTCACCATCAGGAGTACTTACATGTACTGATCCGTGTGACACAAGTTCACTACTTATCACGATGACTAATATTCGATGGAATCAAACGCCTGGTGCAGAGTGGGTTCACGGACTCTTCTTTCCTTCAAATTCTGGATACGTTATTTCAGGTATTACGTTACCGCCGGGGTGGGGTACTTATAATAACTGTACGGGGGCTCCATGTTCCGGTCAAATTTCCGGCGGACCAGGTTTCTATTATGACGGAACTACGATTAATTCATGCTGCGGAACAGTTGCTGCAAACAACGGGAATCCGGCGGATAATTGGGGGGTAGGAGTTTATGATTGTAATGCTACACCAATTACCATTTCTTTCAGAATGAGGGTTTGCAACAAATTGATCATCAGCGGACAAATTGTTTTTCGCCTGAGGGCCACATCTGATGGAGGTACCGGTTGTTGGTCGACCCCGGATCCTGCGACTAATAACACTTTGGATTTTACACTGGCAACACAGCAGTGCTCTCCCCTTTATAATCCGCTGCCGGTTTCCACACCAACTACAAAAGTTTGTACTCCTTCACCTCAGTATTCTACCGTCCTTACAGGTGGCTGCGGAAACGGAAATACAGTCACATGGTGGAATGCATCTGTGGGTGGAACTCAAATAGGAACGGGTTCCCCTTTCGTATATACAACTTCCACCTGTAAGGCTGGTACTACAGTATGGGCGTCATGCTGCGCAATAGGCGGTCCTAATTGTTCTACCAGACAACAATTTAATATAGCTCCCGGTTGCCCGCTGACAATGACACTTGGCCCTTTGTCTACTACACAACCTGATTGTACTACGCCAACCGGTACCATTACTGCTCCGGCACCTGTTAACCCAAGTGGCCCCTATACTTATACAATCAACCCTCCCGGTGGACCAGGTCAGACCAGTGGAACCTTTGGTGGATTAAATCCAGGAACTTACACAGTAACTGTTACAGATGCAGCCGGTTGTACTGATTCTCAAAGTGCAACAATCAACACCCCAACAGGCGCCGGTACAGCTCCAACGGTTACCAGCCCGGTAAACTATTGTCAAAACGCAGCAGCGGTTCCGATCAGTGCAACAGGAACTAATGTTTTATATTATATTACCGCTACGGGTGGTGTGGGTACTGCAGTTGCTCCTACACCTTCAACGACAACGGTAGGTACAACAACCTATTATGCTTCGCAAAACCCCGGCGGTTGTGAATCTACAAGAACACCGATTGTTGTAAATGTTACGGCGAATTCAACCGTTACGTTATCATCAGCGGCGGGTACTGACGGGCAGAACGTTTGTGTGAACACTCCGATCACAACCATTACCTATCAGACCGGCGCGGGCGCAACCGGTGCAACTGTTGCACCATTACCTGCCGGCGTTACTTTCACTTATTCCGGCGGTACGAACGGTATTGTTACAATTACAGGTACACCAACGGCTGCCGGTTCCACAACTTATACCGTTACCACAACGGGGGGTTGCGGTGCTGCAACCGCTACAGGTACAATCACCGTTGGTAATGCTGCTGCAATGGTACTAACATCTCCGGCTGCTACATCAACGCAAACTATTTGTATCAACACGCTGCTCACGCCTATCGTTTATACAATAAGCGGCGGTGCAACGGGTGCAACCCTTACGCCTGCAACAACGCTTCCGGCCGGTGTTACCGGCGTATTCAGCGCAGGTCCGGGAACTTTTACCATCAGCGGAACAGCTTCCGTAGCGGGTTCATTCCCGTACGGTGTTGTTACAACGGGCGGTTGCGCACCGGTAACGCTTACCGGTACGATCACCGTAAATAATAACATGACCGTTACCTTGTCTTCCGGTGCGGGCACTAATACACAAACTGTTTGTAACGGTGCGCCAATTGGAACAACCATCACTTATACAACAGCGAATGATGTTACCGGCGCTACCGTAACCGGTTTACCTACGGGTATGAGCGGTACGTATGGCGGCGGTACCAACGGGGGTATTACCATCAGTGGTACACCTACCCAAAACGGAACATTTACTTACCTGGTTACGCCAACAGGCGGTTGCGGAAATGCAACGGCTACCGGTACGATCACGGTTACTCCGGTTCCTACCATCACTCTTACTTCAGCAGCGGGTACAAATAACCCGACGCTTTGTGCAAATACTGCATTGACGACACCGATTACTTACACGATCGGCGGCAGTGCAACAGGCGCAGCAGTTACCGGCTTACCGACAGGTATGAGCGGAACATTGACGGGTACTACTTATACCATCAGCGGTACACCTACAGGAGCCGCAGGTGCATATCCTTACACTGTTATAACTACGGGCGGTTGCGGCACTAACCCTTCTCTTACAGGAACGGTTACCGTTAACGCCCCGTCCACACTAACGTTGGGAGCTACTCCGGCAAATCAAACGGTTTGTATCGGGGTTGCTGTTTCGCCAAACATCACATACAACGTTGGCGGAAGTGCAACGGGTGCAACTGTTACCGGACTTCCTACAGGTATGAGCGGTGTTTACAATGCGGGCGTTGTAACTATCAGCGGAGCACCTTCTGTAAATGCGGCTTCGCCTTATACTTATACGGTAGCAACCACGGGCCCTTGTGCATCGGTATCACTTACCGGTATCATCACGGTGAGCCCTGCAACAACGCTGGTATTAACCTCACCTGCGGCTACAGCTAATCAAACAGTAAATATTAATACGTCAATAACGACGATCACTTACACTGCGGGTGGCGGTGTTACAGGTGCAGTTGTTACCGGTTTACCGGGAACTGCAACCGGAACCTACTCCGGCGGTACAATCACGATCAGCGGAAACGTTGGCAGTACACCGGGCAGCTATAATTATACCGTTACCACAACCGGCGGGTGCACGGTGCAAACCCTTACAGGCACGATCAATGTGAATGATCTTGCAGGTCTTACCCTTACATCAGCTCCGGGTACTAATGCACAAACAGTTTGTGTGAGCGGCGGTACTTTTGTAAACATCGTTTATCAGACGAGTGGTGGTGCAACCGGCGCTACTATAACACCGGCATTACCTGCAGGTCTTACGGGAGTTTATTCCGGAGGTTCAAACGGAACTTATACCATCAGTGGTAATCCTTCTGTTACAGGTACATATAACTACACAGTAAGCACTACGGGCGGTACAGGCTTTGCATCTGCTTCAGGAAGCATCACTGTTACCCCTAATGTTACATTAACCTTCACATCAGGAGGTACCACGAATGCTCAAACGACTTGTATCAATACGGCTTTGGCAAACAGTATCGTTTATACCACCGGCAATAATGCAACAGGCGCAACGGTAACCGGTTTGCCAACCGGCGTGAACGGTGTTTGGACAGCAGGCACAGGCGGCACCGGAACATTTACGATCAGCGGGATACCTACTGTTTCACAGGCTACACCTTATGCATACACGGTTACGACAACCGGCGGCTGTTCTACGGCTTCCTTAAGCGGAACTGTTACTGTTAATCCGAATGTAACAATTGCGCTTTCTTCGCCTGCGGGGACAGATGCACAAACAGTTTGTATCAATGCCGCGATCACTAATATTGCGTATACCACAACAAACGGTGTTACTTCTGTAGCGATCACCGGTTTGCCTGCGGGTGTTACCGGCTCTTACAATGCAGGAACAGGTGTATACACTATCAGCGGTTCACCTACTGTATCACAGGCTACAGCGTACAGCTATACACTTACAACGTCCGGTGGATGTTCTTCAGTAACAGCAAGCGGAACGATCCTGGTTAATCCAAATGTTGTCTTAACACTTGGCGCTGCGGCTGCGAACCAAACGGTTTGTATCAACCAGGCGATGACCACTATTACTTATAACACGACTAACGCAACGGGCGGTACTGTTACCGGTCTTCCGACAGGTGTTACAGGAACGTTCAATGCGGGCGGTACAATTACAATAGACGGGATACCAACGTCTGCTGCAGGCCCGTACAATTACACAGTCAACGCAACAGGGCTTTGTCTTCCTGCATCATTAACGGGGACAATCACAGTAAGTCCTGCGGCAACAATATCACTTACATCAGCAGCAGGTTCTGATGCGCAAACAGTATGTATCAACACAGCGATTGCGCCGATCAGGTATACACCTGCTACGGGCGCTACAGGTGCTGCGGCAACGGGTTTACCGGCAGGCGTAACTGCAAACTTTGCAGCAGGTGTCCTTACTATCGCGGGTAATCCTTCAGCTGCAGGCACAACGACTTACACAGTCACGTCAACAGGTGGTTGCGGAACGGCAACATTAACAGGAACGATCACCGTGAGCCCCGACGGAACGATAGCAACAACAGGTAATACTGCACAAACGGTTTGTATCGGCACAGGAATTACAACGATTGTTTACAATACTACCAACGGTGTTACCGGTGTGAATGCAACAGGCTTCCCTGCAGGTGTAAGTGGTGTATTTGCAGCGGGTGCGGGTGGTACCGGTACTTATACGATCTCCGGTTCCCCTTCAGTAACACAGGCAACGCCATACGCTTATAACCTTACAACGGCAGGCGGTTGTGCTGCGGCAACAGCATCAGGAACGATCCTGGTTAATCCGAATGTGACAATGTCGCTTACTTCGGCTGCTGCTACAACAAACCAAACCATCTGTATCAATACAGCGATAGCCCAGATCACTTATTCAACACAAAACGGCGCAACGGGTGCGAACTTTACCCAATTGCCTGCGGGTGTTACGGGTACTTTTACGGCAGGTGCAAACGGCACGGGTTCTGTCGTGATCGATGGCATTGCTACTGCGGCGGGTACATTTAACTACAGCGTACAAACCACGGGTGGTTGCGGCTCGGTAACATTAAACGGAACGATCGCTGTTAACCCTGCTTCTACGATTATACTTTCTTCACCTGTGGGTACGGATGCTCAATCGGTTTGTGTGAGCAGCGGTACTTTTGTAAATATTGTTTACAATACGGCTAACGGCATTACGGGTGCTACAGTTGCAGGTCTTCCTGCAGGTGTGACCGGTGTTTTTGCAGCAGGAACAGGTGGCACGGGCACTGTTACGATCAGCGGTAACCCTTCAATTGCCCAGGCAACTCCTTACAATTATACCATTACTACTACAGGTGGTTGTTTACCGCCAACAGCAACAGGAACGATAACGGTTAATCCGAATGTGACCATGGCGCTTACGTCGGCTGCGGGCACGGATGCACAGACAGTGTGTATCAATGCAGCAACGCCGATGACGAACATTACTTACGGTACAACGAACGGTGTTACAGGTGTTACGCCAACGAACTTACCTGCAGGTGTTACGGGTGTCTTCACAGCAGGTACAGGTGGTGCGGGAACTTACACGATCAGCGGCACGGCCACAGCATCGGGAACTTTCAATTACTCTTTGCTTACTCTTGGTGGTTGCAGCCCGGTAACTGTTACAGGTACCATTACGGTTAATCCGGCGGCTACTGTTACGCTTACTTCCGGCGCTGCCACTGCTGCGCAAACAGTTTGTGTGAATACAGCGATAACCAACATCGTTTACACCGGTGCAACGGGTGCAACAGGTGTTACAGTTACCGGTCTTCCCACGGGTGTAACAAGCAGTTTGTCAGGCACTGTACTTACAATAAGCGGTTCACCTTCCGATCCTACAGGATCGCCTTACACTTATACAGTTACAACAGCAGGAGGTTGCGGAACAGCTACGTTAACAGGAACGATAACGGTTAACCCGGATGTTACCATCACATTGGGCGCTGCTCCGGCAAACCAAACGGTTTGTATCAATCAGGCCATGACCACTATTACTTATAATGCAGTAAATGCAACGGGTGCAACATTTACCGGTCTTCCGGCAGGTGTAAACGGAACATTTGCAGCAGGTACGATAACGATCGACGGTACGCCAACGGTTGCGGGACCATTTAACTACACCGTAACGGCAACAGGTCTTTGCGCTTCCGCGTCATTATCCGGAACAATTACAGTAAGCCCTGCTGTAACGATCACACTCACATCAGCTGCGTCTACAACAAACCAGGCGCTTTGTGAAAACACTGCGATCAATAACATTACTTATTCTACCGCAAACGGTGCAACGGGTATTACAGCAACAGGTCTTCCTGCAGGCGTAACAGCGGTTTGGTCGGCTACAACCGGAACAAACGGAGCTGTACTGATAAGCGGAACCGCAACGACAGCGGGTGTTTACAATTACACGATCACTACCACAGGTGGTTGCGCTACGCCTTCACAAAGCGGAACAATAACGGTGATCGCAATTCCTGCGGCACCAACCGTTACTCCGGCAGTGAACTATTGCCCGGGTGACGCAGCAACGCCGCTTACCGCAACAGGCACAAACCTGCTTTGGTATCCGACGGCTACCGGCGGTATCGGAAGCACAACGGCTCCTACTCCTTCAACGGCAGTATCAGGAAGCGTTACTCAATACTACGTGAGCCAGTCTTCTACAGTGGCCTCATGTGAAAGTCCGAGGTCATTGATCACGGTTACGGTAAGTAATCCTTTGGTTATTAGTAACCTTCCGGACGTAACAATCTGCCAGGGTGATACGGCAAGGTTTATTCCTACTGTAACCCCGCCTGCAGATACTTACCAATGGACTGCAGTTGGCGGAAACGGCAGCACGATCATCAGTCCAAATTCTCTTAATACCGGCGTATTCCCTGTGGATACAACATCATATATTCTGAGAGCTACATTAGGCGGATGTTCTGCACAGAAAACAGTTACGGTTAATGTGAGATGGAAACCGATCATTGACGCGGGTATAAACGTTCCGATCTGTCTGAACGATTCTACTTTGATCACGGGATCTGTATCACACGTATCCAACGCAATCACACCGGGTACTTCATTCACCTATGCATGGACGCCTACGGACAGTGTAACAACGCCGAATGCGATCTCCACATTTGTTCACCCTACCCACTCTACCTGGTACAAAATAACAGGTACAGCTACGGCAGCGGATTACGGATGTGACTTTACATTCTTTGATTCGGTGAAAGTGGTAGTTCAACCTGTTATTCATGCATTTGCAGGTAACGATACGATCGCTGCTAAAAACCTACCGCATCAGTTGCATGGTTCAGGCGGTACAACCTACCTGTGGTCATCTCCTACAGCGGTATTCAGCAACCCTGCGGTTCAAAATCCTACGGTTACACTGAACGATGACGCTAATATTTATGTGTTGGTTAAAGATGCGATCGGTTGTTCAGGAAGAGATACACTATTCATCCAGGTGTTTGAGGGACCTGCTTATTACATTCCGAATGCATTTACGCCTAACGGTGACGGATTGAATGATGTGTTCAGACCGATCCCTCCGGGAATATCAAGCACAACGTTCTTCAGGGTCTTCAACCGCTACGGTCAGCTGATGTTTGAAACAAGTCAATGGCTGAAAGGTTGGGACGGTACTTTCAAAGGCAAACCTGCGGAACCGGGCGCTTATGTCTGGATCATCAAAGGAGTTGATAAGTACAACAAGACGATCGAACAAAAAGGAACGATCATGCTGATAAGATAAAAAATAATGATTATGTAAAATCCGGTCCCAGGGCCGGATTTTTTTATGAATTAACGTTGGCCTGAAAATATTACGCATATAAACACGTTATAGAAAAAATACTACAGGATTTCCGCCGCGGCCGGCGCAATTTTGCCGGCTGCCGGAGAAATGGAGTATTTTCGCGCCGCTTAAACATTCACTTTGAAAAGATCAATTTGAACGGAAGACGAATACATTTTATTTTAGTTACTTTTTATACCAAAGCCAATAGCCTGTTCCTAAAAGATAAGCCGACCGATGTTATGAGAAATTGGAAATATTTACTGCTCCTGTTGCTGATCTGTTGCAACAGGCTGAGCGCCCAGGTGATTCCTTCAGGTAAGAACGTGCAAACCTATTTCGTATACATTTCCGGGGTGAATTCCAAAGACGATGTGCGGACCATTGAAAAGATGATCGCCGGCAAACCGGGTGTTTTGTATTTTATGGCAAATGATTTTCCCGTTAGAAATTTCCTGCTTAAAACATCCGCTCCAATCAGCAAAACTGATTTTCAGCAATGGCTCGGCGCACCTTACAGCATAGAATTTTACGGCGGAGAAAATGATATTGAACGCGAGCGTTATCTCACAAAAAAAATAAAAGCAAAGCAGCAACCGTAACATGGGATCCCTCTTCAAAATTATAATCACCCTTTGTGGCTGCTTCATTTTCAGTTTTTCAAAAGCACAAACATTTAACGGAACCGGCGGTGCCATTCCGGATAATAATACATTGACCTGTTATCCCCTTACCGTGAGCGGTGTGGGTGTGATCAATACAACTACTAACGGCCTGGCATCGGTCACCATAAACATCACTCATTTTTATGACGCCGATCTTGACATTTACCTGAAAGCCCCGGACGGTACCATGCTGGAGCTCTCTACGGATAACGGCGGCAGTGGTCAGAATTATCAAAACACCACGTTTAACGAAACAGCTACCGTCAATATTACGCAGGGTGCTTCGCCTTTTGCAGGATCTTACACACCTGAAGGAACGATGGGCACTATCAACAACGGGCAAAATGCGAACGGTGTTTGGTCGCTTTGCATAAGGGATGATTCTCCAACCAATGCAGGTGTCCTGAATGGATTTAGCATTACATTTTCCACGACTCCTGCATCCAGTGTGTTGCCCGCGTGTGCGGGAAACCTTGCAGCGGGCAATACCTGCGCAGAAGCCACTCCTATCTGCAACTTCAACGGATACTGCGGAAATACATCAGCATCATATACTATTGACACCTGGCCGGAACTAACAAATGCGTTTGATATCAATTGTTACAGCGGGATCATTGACAATAACTCATTTGTAAAATTTGTTGCGGGAGCTACTTCCGTTTCGATGAACGTGTGGGTGTATAACAGCACGCAGGGTTTTGGTATTCAGATGATGATCTACGGCGGCGGCTGCGGCTCAGGAGCAGTTACGACGTATGGTTGTATCAATCCGATGGAGCCGTCTTCCAACGCACAAACCATTACAGCTTCCGGTCTCACGGTCGGAAACACGTATTACCTGATGATCGATGGCTATGCCGGCGACGTGTGTGATTACACGATCAAAGCGATCTCCGGCATCAATGTATTAAGTGTAAACCCCGCCGCGCCGGTGATCTGCTCAGGCGGTGCGGGTACTGCACTAACAGCAAGCGGCGGCGGTGTTCCTTATACCTGGAGTCCTGCGACAGGATTATCCGCAACAACAGGTGCAACCGTTATTGCCAATCCTGCGGGCACTACAACATATACGGTTACTTCAGTGCCTGTCGGATCATGCCCTGCCACAAAAACCGTGACTGTAACAGTCGTTGCTCCGCCTGCGGCACCAACAGTAACATCACCGGTGAATTATTGCCAGAATGCAACAGCAACGCCGCTTGCAGCAACCGGTACAAATTTACTGTTCTATAATGTAGCAAGCGGCGGAACAGGAGTAAGTTCCCTTACACCGTCAACGATCACGCCCGGTACTTATACCTTTTATGCCACGCAAAATCCTGCAGGCTGTGAATCAGTAAGAACGCCGATTACGGTAAATATTACAGCAAGCACGAGCATCACGTTGTCATCAGCAGCAGGTACAAATGTGCAGACTGTCTGTACAGGAACGCCGATCACCAACATTACTTACTCAACTGCGAGCGGTGTAACCGGTGTTACTTTCGCAGGGCTTCCGCCGGGCGTAACAGGAACATATTCCGGCGGCGTCAACGGCACGGTGACGCTTTCGGGATCACCGTCAACTACAACAGGTTCACCATTTAATTATACCATCACGGCATTCGGCAGTTGCGGTTTTCCTACCGCTACCGGAAAGATCACAGTTGGTACTGCACCTGTAATTACGAGGATAGGCGCAGCAACAAGAACGATCTGCATCAACACGCCGCTTGCAGGAATTGCTTTTACCATTACAGGTGCCGCAACAGGTGCAACAGCAACAGGAATGCCTGCGGGGGTTACAGGAACTTACACCGCCGGTAATTTTAATGTAAGCGGTACGCCAACAGTTTCGGGTTCATTTTTAGTTACCGTTACGACAACAGGCGGTTGCGGACCGGTAAGTGCGACAGTTACTATCAATGTAACAGCAGCTTCTACATTGACGCTTACATCAGCAGCGGGTACAAATGCGCAAACAAGTTGTATCAGCACAGCGATCACTCCTATAACTTATTCTACGGTTAATGGTGTAACCGGTGCAACGGTCACAGGTCTTCCTGCGGGCTTTACCGGAACATATTCCGGCGGTACGAACGGTACGGTTACGATTAGCGGAACACCGACAACAACTACCGGTTCACCATTCAACTATACCGTAACAACAACAGGCGGTTGCGGAACAGCAACAGCAAGCGGTACAATTATCGTGCGTCCGTTAGCAACACTTGTACGAACTTCAACAGTTGCTACAACAGCGCAAACAGTTTGCACAAATGCAACGATCAGCAACATTACTTACACAGCCGGCGGAAGCGCTACCGGAGTCACTTTCACAGGTTTGCCTGCCGGTGTAACAGGAAGTTATTCTGCAGGTTCCATCACGATCAGCGGCGCACCAACAACCAATGTAGGTTCACCATTCAATTATACAGTTAGCACAACCGGCGGTTGCACTAATCTTTCTCTTTCCGGAACGATCACTGTAAATCCTGATGTCACACTCACACTTACTTCAGGATCAAATACGCAAACTGTTTGTGCGAATGCTCCAATTAGTAATATCAATTATTTAACTGCAAACGGCGTAACAGGTGCAACGATCACCGGGCTTCCGGCAGGTGTAACCGGAACTTATTCAGGCGGAACCAACGGAACAATATTAATTAGCGGAGCCCCGACAACAACTGTTGGTTCACCATTTACATATTCGATCACAACAACAGGTGGTTGTTCAACTGCAACACTTGGCGGAACGATAACAGTGAATCCTGTTGCAACGATTGCTTTAACAACGGGTTCAAATACACAAACGCTTTGTGTCAATACAGCGATCACAACAACCACATACAATATCGCCGGAAGCGCAACGGGAGCAACGGTTTCAGGTTTACCGACAGGCGTAACAGGATCTTATTCCGGCGGCGTTGTAACCATCTCGGGAACGCCGACAACAAGTGTTGGCTCACCATTTAATTATTCAGTTACAACAACAGGCGGCAGTTGCGGAACGCCTTCTTTGTCAGGAACGATCACCGTAAATCCTACAGTTACACTAACGCTCACTTCAGGATCTAATACGCAAACTGTTTGTGCAAATGCAGCAATCAGCAACATAAATTATTCAACTGCGAACGGCGTAACAGGTGCTACGATCACAGGGCTTCCGGCGGGAGTTACAGGCGCATATTCCGGTGGTACAAATGGAACGATCCTCATCAGCGGAGCACCGACAACAACTGTTGGTTCACCATTTAATTACAATATCATAACAACAGGTGGTTGTTCAATAGCAACACTTGTCGGAACAATAACAGTAGATCCTCTTGCAACAATTTCATTAGCATCAGGCTCAAATACACAAACTGTTTGCGCAAGTGCAGCTATCTCAACCATCACATATAATGTCGGCGGAAGTGCAACAGGAGCAACAGTTTCAGGTTTACCCGCAGGCGTAACAGGAACTTACTCTGCAGGAGTTGTAACGATCAGTGGCATACCGACAACAAGTGTTGGATCACCTTTTAATTATACTGTTTCGACAACAGGAGGAAGCTGCGGAACGCCGTCACTTACAGGAACGATCACCGTAAATCCTGCGGTTACATTAACGCTTGTTTCAGGGTCGAATACACAAACTATTTGTGCGAATGCATCGATAGCAAACATAAATTATTCAACAGCAAACGGCGTAACAGGCGTAACGATCACAGGCTTACCTGCGGGAGTGACAGGAATCTATTCGGGTGGCACAAACGGAACAATATTAATCTCAGGCTCGCCGACAACAAGCGTCGGTTCACCTTTTACTTATTCGATCACAACAACAGGTGGTTGTTCAACTGCAACACTCGGCGGAACAATTGCGGTTAATCCTGTTGCAACAATTGCACTAGCGTCGGGTTCAAATACACAAACTGTTTGTGCAAATACTGCTATCGCAACCATCACATACAACATTGGCGGAAGCGCAACGGGAGCAACGGTTTCAGGTTTACCGCCAGGTGTAACAGGAACTTATTCAGCTGGCGATGTTACAATAAGTGGAACACCAACAACAAATGTTGGCTCACCTTTTAATTACACTGTTACAACAACAGGCGGCACTTGCGGAACGCCTTCTTTGTCAGGAACGATCACTGTAAATCCTGATGTGACACTCACACTTACTTCAGGATCAAATACGCAAACTGTTTGTGCGAATGCTCCAATTAGTAATATCAATTATTTAACTGCAAACGGCGTAACAGGTGCAACGATCACCGGGCTTCCGGCAGGTGTAACCGGAACTTATTCAGGCGGAACCAACGGAACAATATTAATTAGCGGAGCCCCGACCACAACTTTTGGTTCACCATTTACATATTCGATCACAACAACAGGTGGTTGTTCAACTGCAACGCTTGGCGGAACGATAACCGTAAATGCTGTTTCAACAATTTCATTAGCATCAGGATCGAATACGCAAACGATTTGTATCAATACTGCGATCACAAATATCACTTACAACATCGGCGGAAGCGCAACAGGAGCAACTGTTTCAGGTTTGCCTACGGGAGTAACAGGAGCTTACTCAGGTGGTGTTGTTACAATCAGCGGAACGCCAACATCAAGTATCAGTTCACCTTTTAATTACACTGTTACAACAACAGGTGGTACTTGCGGAGCGCCGTCGCTTTCAGGAACGATCACAGTAAATCCTGCGGTTACATTAACGCTCACTTCAGGATCTGGTACGCAAACTGTTTGTGCAAATACAGCAATCAGCAACATAAATTATTCAACTGCAAACGGCATAACAGGTGCTACGATAACCGGACTTCCTGCAGGTGTAACGGGAACTTATTCCGGCGGCACAAACGGAACTATCCTCATCAGCGGAGCTCCGACAACAAATATTGGCTCACCGTTTAGTTACAACATCACAACAACAGGCGGTTGCGGAACTGCAACACTTGGCGGAACGATAACTGTAAACCCTGTTGCCACAATTTCATTAGCATCCGGTTCAAATACACAAAGCGTTTGTGCAAATACAGCTATCTCAACGATCACATACAACGTTGGCGGAAGCGCAACGGGAGCAACGGTTTCAGGTTTACCGCCAGGTGTTACAGGATCTTTTTCCGGTGGCGTTGTAACGATCTCCGGAACACCAACAATAAGTGTTGGATCACCATTTAATTATATTGTTACAACAACAGGAGGAATCTGCGGAACGCCGGCGCTTTCAGGAACGATCACGGTAGATCCTGCGGTTACACTCACACTCGTTTCAGGATCAAATACACAAACTGTGTGTGCGAATGCTGCAATCAGCAACATAAATTATTCAACAGCAAACGGCGTAACAGGTGCAACGATCACAGGCTTACCTGCGGGAGTCACAGGCGCTTATTCCGGCGGCACAAACGGAACTATCCTCATCAGCGGAGCTCCGACAACAAATATTGGCTCACCGTTTAGTTACAACATCACAACAACAGGCGGTTGCGGAACTGCAACACTTGGCGGAACGATAACTGTAAACCCTGTTGCCACAATTTCATTAGCATCCGGTTCAAATACACAAAGCGTTTGTGCAAATACAGCTATCTCAACGATCACATACAACGTTGGCGGAAGCGCAACGGGAGCAACGGTTTCAGGTTTACCGCCAGGTGTTACAGAATCTTTTTCCGGTGGTGTTGTAACCATTTCAGGAACACCAACAACAAGTGTTGGCTCACCATTTAATTACATTGTTACAACAACAGGTGGTACTTGCGGAACACCTTCTTTGTCAGGATCGATAACAGTAAATCCTGCGGTTACATTAACGCTCACTTCAGGATCTAATACGCAAACTGTTTGTGCAAATGCAGCAATCAGCAACATAAATTATTCAACTGCGAACGGCGTAACAGGTGTTACGATCACAGGGCTCCCGGCGGGAGTTACCGGAATCTATTCGGGTGGCACAAACGGAACAATATTAATCAGCGGAACTCCGACAACAACTATAGGTTCGCCGTCTAACTACAATATTACAACAACAGGCGGTTGCTCAACAGCAACACTTGTCGGAACAATAACAGTAAATCCTGTTGCAACAATTGCATTAGCATCAGGATCAAATACACAAACTGTTTGTGCAAATACAGCTATATCAACGATCACATATAACATTGGCGGAAGTGCAACAGGAGCAACGGTTTCAGGTTTACCGGCAGGGGTTACAGGATCTTACTCAGGTGGGGTTGTTACAATAAGTGGAACACCAACAACAAATATTGGCTCACCTTTTAATTACACTGTTTCAACAACAGGTGGTACTTGCGGAACGCCGGCGCTTTCAGGAACGATCACTGTAAATCCAAATGCAACAATAACATTAGCATCAGGATCTAATACGCAGACTGTTTGCATCAACTCGGTTATCTCAACGATCACATACTATATCGGCGGAAGTGCAACGGGCGCAACAGTTTCAGGACTTCCTGCAGGCGTAACAGGAACTTATTCCGGCGGGGTTGTAACGATCTCCGGAACAGCAACGACAAGCGTTGGCTCGCCGTTTAATTATATTGTTACAACAACAGGAGGAACTTGCGGAACCCCGTCCCTGTCCGGTACGATCACTGTAAACCCGGATGTAACACTCTTGCTTACTTCAGGTTCGAACATACAAACAGCTTGTTCAAATTCAGCCATCAGCAATATAAATTATTCAACAGTTAACGGCGTAACGGGTGTAGTGATCACAGGGCTACCGGCGGGAGTTACAGGCGTTTATTCCGGCGGCACAAACGGTACAATACTTATCAGCGGAGCACCGACAACTACAATTGGTTCGCCGTTTAATTACAATATCACAACAACAGGCGGATGCGGAACAGCAACGCTTGGGGGAACGATCACTGTAAGTACTGCGGCAACAATTGCCTTGACATCAGGGTCAAATACGCAGGCCGTTTGTATCAATACGGCGATCTCAACAATCACTTACAACATCGGCGGAAGTGCAACAGGAGCCACTGTCACAGGACTACCGGCAGGCATTTCCGGAACATATGCTGCAGGAATTGTTACGATCAACGGCACAGCTACAACAATAACTGGTTCGCCGTATGGTTATGTTGTTACTACCACCGGAGGGTGCGGAACTGCAACCCTCGGCGGAACAATAACTGTAGACCCTCTTGCAACAATTTCATTAGCATCAGGAGCAAATACACAAACTGTTTGTGCGAACACAGCGATTGGAACGATCACATACAACGTTGGCGGAAGCGCAACGGGAGGAACGGTTTCAGGTTTACCGCCAGGTGTTATAGGATCTTTTTCCGGCGGCGTTGTAACGATCTCAGGAACACCAACAATAAGTGTTGGATCACCTTTTAATTATATTGTTACAACAACAGGAGGATCCTGCGGAACGCCGACTCTTTCAGGGACGATCACAGTAAATCCTGCAGTTACATTAACGCTTACTTCCGGTTCGAACACGCAGACTATTTGTGCGAATGCATCGATAGCCAATATAAATTATTCGACTTCGAACGGCGTAACAAGTGTTACAATAACAGGTTTGCCTGCGGGAGTAACGGGAACTTATTCCGGCGGAACAAACGGAACGATCCTCTTCAGCGGAGCACCGACAACAACTGTTGGTTCACCATTTAATTACAACATCACAACGACAGGTGGTTGTTCAACTGCAACACTCGGCGGAACGATTGCGGTTAATCCTCTTGCAACAATTTCATTAGCATCAGGAGCAAATACACAAACTGTTTGTGCGAACACAGCGATTGGAACGATCACTTACAATGTAGGCGGAAGTGCAACAGGAGCAACTGTTTCAGGTTTGCCTACGGGAGTAACAGGAGCTTACTCAGGTGGTGTTGTTACAATCAGCGGAACGCCAACATCAAGTATCGGTTCACCTTTTAATTACACTGTTACAACAACAGGTGGTACTTGCGGAGCGCCGTCGCTTTCAGGAACGATCACAGTAAATCCTGCAGTTACACTCACACTCGTTTCAGGATCTAATACGCAAAGTGTTTGTGCGAATGCTGCAATCGGCAACATAAATTATTCAACAGCAAACGGCGTAACAGGTGCAACGATAACAGGACTTCCTGCAGGTGTAACGGGAACTTATTCCGGCGGCACAAACGGAACAATATTAATCTCAGGTTCGCCAACAACAAGCGTCGGTTCACCTTTTACTTATTCGATCACGACAACAGGGGGTTGTTCAACTGCAACGCTTGGCGGAACGATAACAGTTAATCCTGTTGTAACAATTACATTAGCATCAGGATCAAATACACAAACTGTTTGTGCAAATACTGCCATCGCAACCATCACATACAATATCGGCGGAATCGCAACAGGAGCAACGGTTTCAGGTTTACCCGCAGGCGTAACAGGAACTTACTCTGCAGGAGTTGTAACGATCAATGGCATACCGACAACAAGTGTTGGATCACCTTTTAATTATTCTGTTACGACAACAGGAGGAAGCTGCGGAACGCCGTCACTTACAGGATCGATAACAGTAAATCCTGCGGTTACATTAACGCTCACTTCAGGATCAAACACACAAACTGTTTGTGCAAATGCAGCAATCAGCAACATAAATTATTCAACTGCGAACGGCGTAACAGGTGTTACGATCACAGGGCTCCCGGCGGGAGTTACCGGAATCTATTCGGGTGGCACAAACGGAACGATATTAATCAGCGGAACTCCGACAACAACTATAGGTTCGCCGTCTAATTACAATATTACAACAACAGGCGGTTGCTCAACAGCAACACTTGTCGGAACAATAACAGTAAATCCTGTTGCAACAATTGCATTAGCATCAGGATCAAATACACAAACTGTTTGTGCAAATACAGCTATATCAACGATCACATATAACATTGGCGGAAGCGCAACAGGAGCAACGGTTACAGGTTTACCGACAGGTGTAACAGGAACTTATTCCGGCGGGGTTGTAACGATCTCAGGCACACCTACAACAAGTACCGGTTCACCTTTTAATTATTCTGTTACGACAACAGGTGGCAGTTGCGGAACACCTTCTTTGTCAGGATCGATCACAGTAAATCCTGAGGTCATACTCACACTCACTTCAGGATCTAATACGCAAACTGTTTGTGCAAATGCAGCAATCAGCAACATAAATTATTCAACTGCGAATGGCGTAACAGGTGCTACGATCACAGGACTTCCTGCGGGAGTTACAGGCGTTTATTCCGGCGGTACAGATGGAACGATCGTCATCAGCGGAGCACCGACAACAACTGTCGGCTCACCATTTAATTACAACATCATAACAACAGGTGGATGCGGAACAGTAACATTGAGCGGAATGATCACAGTTAATCCTGTTGCTACAATTACTTTAAATTCACCTTCAGGGTCCGATGTGCAAAACGTTTGTGTAAATAATCCGATCAACAGCATTTCTTACCTCACGGCAAACGGCGTTACGGGAGCTGCTTTTAGCGGTTTGCCTGCCGGTATTTCCGGAACTTATTCCGGCGGTACAAACGGCACCATAACGATTTCAGGCGCACCTGCAAATACAACAGGTTCACCGTTCAGTTATAACATCACAACAACGGGTGGTTGCGGAACAGCAACGGCAACGGGCAGCATCACTGTCAATCCTAACGCAACGATCACGCTAAATACAGCAGGAACAAATACACAAACTGTTTGTAGTAATGCTGCAATAAATAATATTGTTTACCAAACAGCAAACGGTGTAACAAATGTTTCTGTAGCAGGTTTACCTGCAGGTGTTTCCGGTGTTTATTCCGGCGGCATAAACGGCACATTTACTATCAGCGGCCAGCCGAATATTTCAACGGGATCACCGTTTACTTTTACCGTCACTGCAACAGGTGGCTGCGACGCCCCTACTCTCAACGGAACGATAACTGTTACGCCGCTTGTAACACTTACATTGAACACAGCAGGAACTGATGCGCAAAATATTTGTATCAATAATGCGATAAATAATATCGTTTATCAGACGGCAAACGGTGTAACAGGCGTATCTGCAAGCGGCCTGCCGGCAGGCGTTTCAGGCGCTTATTCCGGCGGCATAAACGGCACATTTACCATCAGCGGTTCACCGAATACGATCATCGGATCGCCGTTCATTTATGCGATCACTACAACAGGCGCATGCGGTACCGCAACAGCAAACGGATCGATCACTGTAGATCCGGCTGCAACGATCACATTGAATACAGCAGGAACAAATACGCAAAGTATATGTGTCAACACTTCAATAAATAATATCGTTTACCAAACTGCAAACGGTGTAACAAATGTTTCGGTTGCCGGTTTGCCGGCGGGTGTTTCCGGTGTTTACTCCGGCGGCACAAACGGAACGTTTACCATCAGCGGCATGCCGAATGTTTCAACAGGGTCACCGTTCAATTTTAGTATAACAACAACAGGTGGTTGCGGAACGGCTACAGCAGCGGGTATCATCACAGTGAATCCTGATGCAACAATGACCCTCACTTCAGCGGCCGGAACAAATGCGCAATCAGTTTGCTTAAACGCACCGATCACAAATATTGCATACACAACAGCAAACGGCGTAACAGCAGTTTCAGTGAGCGGATTACCTTCCGGTATGAGCGGTACATTCAGCGGAAATATTTTTACGATCAGCGGAACACCGACAACAGCAACGGGTTCTCCGTTTGCCTACACCGTAACCACAACCGGTGGTTGCGGATCGGTAACATTAGCCGGAACGATTACGGTAAATGCAACTTCCGGTCTCAGCCTTACAAGCGCATCCGCGAATGAAACAGTTTGTATTAATACGGCGATGACTGATATTGCTTATGCAACTATAGACGGTGCAACAGGCGCTACTGTTACAGGTCTTCCTGCAGGAGTTTCAGGAACTTATTCAGCCGGTGTATTAACGATCGGCGGAACACCAACCGTAACAGGAACATTTAATTATACCGTAAGCACAACCGGTGGTTGCAATGTTGCTTCTTTAACAGGTACGATCACCGTGAACCCTGATGTGACGATATCGCTTACATCAGCGGCGGCCACAACCAATCAAAGTATTTGTGCAAACGGTGGACTTGTCAACATCACGTATTCAACAGCAAACGGGGTGACAGGCATCACATCAACAGGACTGCCTTCGGGTGTTAATGCGACTTACTCGGGCGGAGCAAACGGCACAGTAACAATATCCGGGAGCACTCCTACTTCCGGTATGCATAATTATACGATCGCTACAACAGGCGGCTGTTCGGCAGCAACATTGGCTGGAACAATTACAGTGAATCCGATTACTACTTTAGTGTTAGTTTCAGGCGGTCCACAGACCAGTTGTGTAAACATTGCTATTACCCCTGTAGTTTACAATGTAAGTGGAAGTGCGACAGGAGCGACCGTTACAGGACTTCCTGCAGGCGTTGCCGGCGTTTATTCCAACGGAACTTTCACGATCAGCGGTGCGCCAACGGCATCCTCAAATACGCCGTTTAATTTTACCGTTACAACAACCGGGGGAAATTGCGGCACAGCATCACTCTTCGGAACGATCATCGTAAGACCGCTCGTAACACTATCGCTCACGTCAGGCTTAAATACACAAACAGTTTGTGCCGGCGCAGCGATCAGCAACATCAATTACTCAACTGCAAACGGTGTAACGAATGCAATTGTTACGGGGCTTCCTGCAGGGGTTACAGCTGTTTACTCAGGTGGTTTGAACGGAATGGTATTGATCAGCGGTGCACCGACAACAACTACAGGTTCGCCATTTAATTATACGATCACAACCATCGGCGATTGCGGCATTGCAACCCTGAGCGGAGCGATCACAGTGAACGCACTCTCTCCTGCTCCGGTTGTTATTTCACCGGTAGTTTATTGTCCGGGCGCAACAGCTCACGCTTTGAGCCAGGACGTAACAACAGGAACCAACCTGCTGTATTACACAACACAATTCGGCGGAACGGGCAGCAGCACGGCTCCTGTGCCGTCAACAGCTGTTGCGGGAAGCTCAGTAACGTATTGGGTAAGTCAGCATATTTCATCCACCTCATGCGAAAGCGTGAGAGTACCGATCATTGTAAACGTGAGCAATCCGCTTACCATCAATATCGGACCGGATGCAAATATTTGTGAGGGGGATACCGCAAGATTTACTCCGACTGTAACCCCTGCGGCAAACAGTTATCAATGGACCGCAGTCGGCGGAAACAACAGTACGATCACAAACCCTACATCATTGAATACAGGAATGTATCCTGCTGTTACTACGCAGTACACATTGAGCGCAACCCTTGCGGGATGTACCATACAGCAATCTGTAACGGTGAATGTGAAAGGAAAACCTGTAGTGGATGCAGGGACTAATGTTGTGGTTTGTTTCGGGGATTCTGCATTATTGGTTGCAACGGTTACAAATGTTACCGGAAATAATATTACTTATTCATGGACACCTGCGGGCAGTCTTACAACCCCGAATGCCGTTCAAACATGGGCGCATCCTGCGGGATCAACATGGTACAGATTTACCGCAACAACAACCGTTGCAGATTATGGTTGTGCATTTAGGGCGTATGACTCCGTGAAACTCATCATGCAGCCAAAAGTGAATGCATTTGCAGGTAATGACACGATCGCGTCTAAAGATCTTCCGCACCAGTTGCATGGCAGCGGCGGGATAAATTATTTGTGGTCATCTCCTACCGCAACTTTCAATAATCCGTTGAGTCAAAATCCAACGACGGTTTTGAATAATGACGCGAATATTTTCCTTCAGGTAAAAGATGCAGCGGGTTGTATCGGTTATGATTCTGTATTCATCAAAGTATATGAAGGACCGAAATATTACGTACCGACTGCTTTCTCGCCAAATGGTGACGGACTCAATGATGTATTTCGCGTGATACCTTCAGGAATCGCTACCACGGTGTATTTCAGGGTATTCAATCGTTACGGTCAATTAGTTTTTGAAACGAATCAATTTCTCAAAGGTTGGGACGGCACATTCAACGGTGCAGCATCGCCGCAGGGAACTTATGTATGGATACTGAAAGGAGTGGATAGAAATAATAAGCCGGTGGAGATGAAGGGTTCGGTGATATTGGTGAGGTAATCTTTCTACCGCAGAGTGCGGAGTTAAAAAAGTTTACGCAGAGATTGAAACCAAGTGTTATTCATTAACACACTTTTACACTTGTTTTCTTATTGATACTTTTAGCAGCGCCGCAGGCTTTCTTTGTTCTCCTTTTCTCCTTGTTCTCCTAGCCAAAAACTCTTTTCACTTTTCCTTCCAACAGTAAAAGATCTGCCAAAACCATTGCCGTCACTGCTTCGAGTACCACCGGCACACGAAGTGCAATGCAAAGGTCATGTCTGCCTTTTACGGAGAATGCTTCCGTTTCTCCTGATGCTTTATTGAAAGTTTGCTGCTCTTTCGGCGTAGATGAAGTAGGTTTTACAGCAATGCGTAAAACAAGGTCATTGCTGTTTGTAATACCGCCCGAGATACCTCCTGCATTGTTTGTTTTAGTTTTCCCTGATGCATCAACAATTGCATCATTATGTTGTGAGCCGAACATTTTTGCAGCCGCAAAGCCGGAACCGAATTCAATTCCTTTGATCGCCGGGATTGCGAACACAGCATGAGCGATCAATGATTCTGCAGAATTAAAAAAAGGTTCACCTAAACCTGCGGGTAAATGTTGAACGATGCACTCAACAATACCGCCGATGCTGTCGCCGGCTTCCATTGCTTTCTGAACGGCAACTTCAATATTTTTTTCTCCGCCCGCTTCGATGAGCGTTGCATTGCAGGAAATAGCTTTATCAGCAAGCGCTAAGATCTTTTTTGCAACAACGCCGGCTGCTACCAGGCAAACGGTAAGTCTGCCGCTGAAATGCCCGCCGCCTCTGTAATCTTCATACCCGCCGAATTTTTGCGAAGCGGTCAGATCTGCATGTCCGGGTCTGGGAACATCCCGTTGCTTTTCATAATCAGAACTACGTGTATTATTATTTTGAAAAATGATCGTGAGTGGTGCGCCGGTAGTTTTATCATTGAATACACCGGATAAAAAAACAGGAAGATCATCTTCCTTCCTCGGCGTAGTACCCGGCTGTGAACCACCTTTTCGTCTTTCGATATCAGTGGTAAAATCATCAGCGGTTAAAGCAATTCCTGCGGGACAACCGTCAATATTGATTCCCACAGCAGGGCCGTGCGATTCGCCGAAGATGGTCACCCTGAATAAAGTTCCGAAACTGTTCATGGTTCAAATGTACGGTTCAATTATTTCTGTTGAACCGCCGAGCTTTTTAAGGTCCTCAAAAAAATCAGGGTAAGATTTATTTACGGCTTCCGCGTCTTTGATGCTGATCGATTCCGTTGCCGTAAGCGCTGCAACTGCCGCTGCCATTGCGATGCGGTGATCATGGTGAGATGACACCGTGCCCCCTTGTATCGTGCCGCCTGTGATATGCATTTCATCAGCTGCCAGGGTAATATCGATTCCGATAGTTTCAAAAACAGTTTTCAAAGTTTGTGCACGGTCACTTTCCTTTGATGCGAGTCTGGATGTTCCTTTGATAACAGATGTTCCGTTGCAGTTTGCTGCAAGCGCAGCAAGCGGCGGAAAAAGATCGGGGCAATCCGTCGCATCAAAATTGAAAGCACTCAGATCAGCTTTTTTAATGCTGATCGATCCGCTATTGACTTCAACCGCTGCGCCGCTATTTTTCAATACGTCTATGATCGCTTTATCAGCCTGCGTTGAGAGCATATCGATTCCTGAAATTGTTGCTGCTCCTGCAACCGTTGCAGCTACACAGAGAAATGCCGCGTTGCTCCAGTCTCCTTCAACGGAATATTCAATATCTTTTTCTGCTCCGGCCGGCCTTGGTTTGAGCGTAAAAGATTCATAGCCGTTACGTTCCACATCGTAACCAAAACGTTTCATTACATCAAGTGTAAGGTCTATGTATGGTTTGCTTTTAAGGTTATTTACATTGATGGTGACCGCAGTTTCCGCAGCGGCTGAGAATGCAAATAATAAGCCCGTTAAATATTGCGAACTGATGGAGCCGTCGATAGAAATATCTTTTGGCTGAAGCGGCCCTTGGATCTCCAAAGGCAATAAACCGCCGGAAGAACTGATGCGCACGTTCAGTTCAGGAAGGAGCGATGGAAAAAAATTCATTGGTCTTTTCAGCAGACTTCCTTCTGCTGTTATCCTTACAGGAGATGCTGATAAAGCAATGATCGGCGTGAACATTCTTGCAGACAAACCGCTTTCGCAGCAGTGTACTGTCGTTGTTTTTAAAATATTATTTTTTGAAAATCCATGAGAAGAAATGATCAGCTTATTATGCTGAGATTCAACAACGGTACCGAGTTCACGGATAATGTTTATCGCTGCAAGATCATCATTACTTTTTCCGGGGTTTAGTATCCTTGTAGTTCCTTTATGGAGTAACGCCGCAGCGCAGGCCCTTTGCATGCTGCTTTTGGAAGCAGGAGCCTGTAATGATCCGCTGATCTGCGATGGCGAAACTTTTATTATCATGTTTACATTTTCGCAAGCAGTGCGGCGATCTGTTCAAAGAAAAGTTTTTTTACTTCAGCTTTACCGATCTCATTCAACAATACAAAATTGATCTGGTCACCTGCGCGCTTTTTATCTTTTGTAAGTGCTGCTAAAACTTTTTCTTTATTTATTTCAAGTGCTACAGGTAAATGATATTGTTGCAGCAATGCGATGATCTTAGCAGTTGCAGCTGAAGAAAGTCCGCTAAGTAATTCCGACATTTTCGCCGCCATCACCATTCCGATACTGATAGCATGACCATGTGGCAATTCATATAAATTCTCGATCGCATGACCGAATGTATGACCAAAGTTGAGCAGGAATCTTTCTCCCGTTTCAAATTCATCATTTACCACCACTGCATTCTTGATCGCAATATTTTTTTCGATCAATGTTGCAAGAGCAGCTTTATTTTCAAGATAATATTCAATACTGTGTAGTTGAAGATCTTCAAACATCACCGCATCTTTTATGCAGGCATGCTTTACGATTTCCGCAAAGCCGTTGATGAATTCTTCTTTAGGAAGTGTTTCTAAAAATTTGAGATCATACAACAGAAACTGCGCACGATAAGTAGTGCCTACCATATTTTTATAAAGGCCCACGTTCACGCCGTTTTTCCCACCGATAGCAGCATCCGTCATACTGAGAATGGTTGTTGGCACAAGTCCTAGTTTAATGCCTCTTTTATAAATGCTCGCCACGTAACCGGCGATATCGGTAACAACGCCACCGCCAACACCGACAATAATCCATGATTTATCGATATTCAGCTCAAGCATTTGTTCCACGATACTGTCAACCGTTGACTGTGTTTTATTTGCTTCGCCGATTTTTATTTTGATAACAGGAAACGGCGTAAATCTTTTTTCATGCAGCGGAAAAATATGATCATCTGTTAGGATCAGGATCTTTGCTGCATCATGTAGCTGCGTGATCCGGTCAAAAGCAGTGTTCATGAGCATTTGCACCAGGCTGTCGGAAGTTGTAGTCATATATCTTTCAGCTTTTTGCCCGCGTCGTTCATTATTTTATTCTGATGACTGATACTTTCCATGTGCACGGCGTCAAAATATTTTATAAGAAACTCTTTGCTCAGGATCAGTGATTCGCCTTTGTCCATCGCTCTTTCGAGGATCTCGTTCCAGCGATCTGCCTGCAAAATAGTAAGGTTATTGTCTTTTTTATACTCACCGATCTTATCCGCGATCAGCATTCTTCTCCCCAGCAGACTCAGCAATTCATCGTCTACCTGATCGATCCTTTCACGAAGTAATGCCAACTCTGTTGCATCATTGCTCTCATGCTTCACACGCCAGATCAACGCATTCAACATATCCATTAATTGCTGCGGTGTGATTTGCTGTTTCGCATCGCTCCACGCATTGTCCGGATCAATATGTGATTCGATCATTAGTCCGCCAAAATCAAGATCAATACTTTTCTGCGCCACCTTTTGCAACAAAGTTCTGTTGCCGCAAATATGTGACGGATCGCAGAGCAGCAACATTTCGGGATAACGTCTTTTCATTTCTATCGGCAAATGCCACATCGGTGCATTACGATATTCCGTATTCCCGTATGAAGAAAATCCGCGATGGATCATACCGATATGGGAAAGACCAACTTTTTGCAGACGTTCAATCGCACCGCTCCACAATTCAAGATCAGGATTGATCGGATTTTTTACCAGCACCGGAACATCTATTCCTTTGAGCGCATCCGCAATTTCCTGCACGCTAAAAGGATTCACAGTTGTTCTTGCTCCTATCCAAAGTATATCGATGCCGTGCTTGAGGGCTTCCTCCACATGTTTTGCAGTAGCCACTTCTACTGCAAGCGGAAGTCCCGTTTCTTTTTTTGCATTTACCAGCCATTTTAAGCCGGGCTCACCTACCCCCTCAAACAATCCGGGTTTGGTACGGGGTTTCCAGATACCGGCCCGAAGGACATCAATAATTCCTCTTTCGGCCAGTTCGCCGGCGGTTCTGATCACCTGCTCCTCCGTTTCCGCGCTACAGGGACCACTGATAATGAGAGGACGTTTATTCCAAATATTTAAAAGCTGTTCGTTCATCTGAGAGAGTTGACAGATGACAGTTGACAGTTGACAGCAGGCATACTTGATTTCCTGTCATCTGTTATCTGTCAACCGTCAACTGAACTGCAATTTACTCTGCGACCGGCAATAAATCCTTCGAATTGCAGAAAAAAGAAAGCCACCCGGGAAAACCCGGATGGCCTGATTGCTTGTCAAAAGAATCAAAAATTTATAAAACCAAGAATTATGGTTTTTTAACTTCCATTTTCATTTTAGAAGTATCAGCAACTTTTTTCATGTCCATTGTGTCAGTCTTAGTTGTTGTAGTAGTTACAACAGCTTGAGTATCAGCAGGAGCAGTAGTTACAACAGCTTGAGTGTCTTTTACTGTAGTTTCTTCTGACTTTTTCTCGTCGTTACATGCTGTGAAAGTTGCTGCGATAGCTACGATTGCAAGGAATTTTTTCATTTTGTTTGTTTGTTAAGTTTAAAATTATAATTTGATAGTTAATACCCAAACCTAAAAAAGGTAACCCGCTTTCCTAAAAGATTTTTTTTAACGTCGTAAATGGGTTACCAATACCGTTAATTTGTATTAATAAACAACCGATTCAGTTGAATAATATAGAACAGGACAGAATTTTATTGGAGGGCATTGCCGCCGAAGATAAACAGGCAATTGAACAGTTGTACAGGCAACATTATACAATGGTGCAGTCGATGGTAGTGGCAAACGCGGGCAGTAAGGACGATGCGGCGGATCTTTTTCAGGAAACGGTGATCGTTTTGTTCGAAAAAGTGAGAACAGGCAATTTCGATCTCCAATGCCTCCTCAAAACGTTCATTTACTCGGTAGCGAGGCGTTTATGGCTCAAAAAGCTGCAATTGCAGCAACGGTTTATAAGCGGGCATGATGATATCGAAGAAACCGCGGTTGTGGAGGAAGATCTGGAGGTTCATCTGAAAAAGCAGCAGGATTTTGTAATAATGGAGGCAGCCATGAATAAAGTAGGCGAACCCTGCAAAAGTCTTTTACAGGCTTTTTACCTCCAAAAAAAGCATATGAATGTTATCGCACAGGAATTTGGCTATACAAATGCCGACAATGCGAAAACACAGAAATATAAATGTTTGGTAAGGCTGAAGAAATTATTCTTCGCCCAATATAAAAACACAGAATAATGGAAGATACTTTACTCATAGACGCGGCTGAGCGATTTGCCAAAGGAGAAATGTCCGCTGAAGAGAAGGTCTATTTTGAGGACTTGCGCAAAAATAATCCGGAGCTTGATCAGGCGGTGGTAGAACAATTGTTTTTTTTGAACCAATTTGATGCTTACAGCGGCGATAAAAATTTCAGGAATATTTTAGGTGAGGTTGAAAATAAACTGATCGGTGAAAAATTCATTTCACGCAGCACGCCAAAAACCGGCGGTAAGATCGTGATGCTTTGGAGCAAATACAGAAGAACAGTTGCTGTAGCAGCTTCTATCGCAGGATTAGTTTCTTTGTCGATCGCGACGGTTATTTCTTCGTTTAATAAAGGAGAGAAAACGAATATCACGCCGCTGGTACTTAAGCTTGATAAACTTGAAAAAACAACAGCGACGCAGCAAACGGCTATCAATCAACTTGCAGAAAAAACAAATACACCGGTTCATATCGATTCACGAATTCGTGCAACCGGTTTTATGCTGGATGTGAATAACAACTATATCGTAACCAATGCGCACGTTGTAAAAGAAGCATCGCATCAGTTGGTAGTAGAAAATAACAAGGGGGATCAATACTATGCTAATGTGGTGTATGTAAACGCTGCAAATGATATCGCGATCATTAAGATCACGGATACTTCTTTTAAACGTCTTCCTTCTCTTCCTTACAATGTAAGAAAAGGCGGTGCTGATCTTGGTGAATCTATTTACATGTTGGGTTATCCTAAACAAGAGATCGTTTACGGCGAAGGCTATGTGAGCGCTAAGAACGGGGATCAGATGGATACGGTTTATTGCCAGTTGAGTATCGCTGCAAATAAAGGAAACAGCGGATCGCCGGTGATCACAAAGAACGGTGACCTTGTTGGTATCCTTACCAGCACTGAAGAAAATGCAAGCGGGGTTGTATTTGCCATCAAGTCTGCAAACATCTATCGTGCGCTTGATGAAGTGAGAAAAATGAAAGATAACGAGAACATAAAAATAACTTCAGCTCCGGCGTTAAGAGGATTGGACAGATCAAGTCAGATCAAAAAAGTGGAAGATTATGTTTTTATGATCAAAGGAAATTAATTACGAACGGCTTAGAATAAAAGTGAAAAGAGTAAATAAAGAATCGTACAGCACGACCTTTATTTACTCTTTTTACATTATAAAGTTTTTACTTACATACTAACTCCACAACGCTTCCGGATATTCACCGGCGCGGATCAATGCATGCAGACTTTCTTTCACGCCTTCCGCATCTTCTTTATACGTTACGCCAAACCATTGTGAAGTAGTACTGATCACCGCGATAGCTCCGCCTTCCTTCTCCAGAAAAGATTGTGCGACATAGGGAATGTAAAATTCCGATTTAAGATTGTCAATGTTCTTTTCCGGAAAATCACTGAATAATTTTTCGGTGATATCGAACACCGATGGATGAAAGCACCAAAAATTCATGGACACGATCGTGTCTTCCGCTAATACTTTTTGTTCCTCATTTTCTTCGAATACAATATCATCATCTTTGCGGTAGATCTTTGTTCTTTCCGTGACTGTTATAAGATGACCGCCTGTATCGGCTTCGCAAATGCCGCGACTTACCGTTCCGTGTTCGCTCAATGTTTTTGACAAATGATAGCCCACCAATGCATATTCTTTTTCCGAACATTTATTGATCAAAAAATCAGCAGCTTTATCAAACGCATCTTTACCATAAAAATCATCCGCATTGATCACGGCGAAAGGCTCATGCACTTTATCTTTTGCGCATAGCAAAGCGTGCCCTGTTCCCCATGGTTTTGTACGATCTGCCGGAAGAAAGGTTTTATCTACGAATGAATCAATTTCCTGGTATACATAATCTATTATGATCTTTCCTGCCAGCTTTGGTTCAAAAGCATTCCGGAAATTTTCAGCAAAATCTTTTCTGATGATGAACACCACTTTTCCGAAACCGGAACGGATAGCATTATATATAGAATAATCCATGATGGTTTCGCCGTGCGGACCGAAGCCTTCTGTTTGCTTCATACTTCCATAGCGGCTTGCCATTCCTGCTGCTAATATTACAAGTGTTGGTTTCATGTGTTTTATTTTCCTTTACGACGGGAACATTTTATTTTGCAGCGACAAAATTAGCGGAATGCGCCCGAAAATTATGCGCTGTTCATTTTAATATAAACTTACAAATGCTGTCATTTCCTAGCGAAATATCTTTTGACCGGCTCCTGACCCGCCGTTATACGGAAACTGACATCAGGCTTACGATCGCAAGGCTCGATAAGATCCATCCCGAAGTGTCCGGGAATAAATTATTCAAGCTACATTATTTTGTAGAAGCCTGTTTGCAAACAAGTCATAAAACAATGCTCACTTTTGGGGGTGCTTATTCCAATCATCTCGTGGCAGCGGCCTTCAGGTGCAAAGAAAAAGGGATCAAATGCATCGGCGTTATTCGCGGCGAACGTCCGGAATATATTTCGCACACGTTATTGCAATGCGATGCCTTGGGAATGAAACTATATTTTATCAGTCGGGAGATCTACAGTAATATTGAAGCACATTCGCCCGTTCTTAAGGACGAATTCGGTGAATTTACATTGGTTCCTGAGGGCGGTTATGCACCGGAGGGTGCAAAAGGTGCGGCGTTGATATACGATCTGATAAAAGCTGAAAAACCTACACATATCTGCACTGCAACGGGTACTGCCACAACACTTGCGGGATTGCTGCTGAATAAAGAAACTGAGGAAATCATTGCAGTGCCCGTGATAAAGAACATGACGGATATACCCGATCGCATCGAATATCTCACCGGAAATAAGAGTACTATGCCGGTTGTTTTCGGCGAATATCATTTTAGCGGATACGCAAAATATAACAGTGAACTGATTGGCTTTATGAATGAATTTTATGCGGCTCACCAGGTTCCGCTCGATTTTGTTTACACAGCGAAGATGATGTTTGCGATCACAGATAAAATAAAAAACGGATATTTTAAAAAAGGAAGTCACATTGTATGCCTTCACACGGGCGGACTTCAGGGTAATGAATCTTTATCGCCGGGCACTTTAATTTTTTAAGGAGTTTTAACAGGAAACAGGCGATCATTCTTTTAATGCGTTAATATTGAATTTATATTTGCAGCCGGTAACTACCATGATAAAAAAGTGCTTATTTCTTTTCTGCCTCTTCGTTTGTACTGCAACTTTGTATGCACAACAATTGCCGCTTCCTGCCATCACCGTTAAAAATATCAACAACAGGATCATTGTCAGCTGGGTTAATGGTTATACCAAGCCGATCGTAAACCTTAATATTCAACGATCCTATGACAGTTTGAAGAATTTTTCTACGATCGGCGAAGTGTTGAGTCCGCAAAGTAAAGAGAACGGTTATGTGGATGTGAGTGCGCCGTACAACAAGATGTATTACCGCGTGTTTATTGCGTTTGAAGGCGGCTCTTATATCATCACGCCGTCTGCGAGACCGGTCAAAGATTTCTCACAGGGACCGCCGCCGGCACAAAAATATCCGTGGATGGCCGATCCTGTTGAAGATGCGCCTGATACCGGCATAATTCCAAGAGTGATCAATCCGAAAGATACTTCGGCGATACCAAAAGACGCGAAATTCCCTGTTGTTATTCGACCAAAAGACACAGCCGCTACAGCGATCATCCCTATAAAGCCGGAGATCACATATCCGAGCATGCGCATCTTTACCGCAAGGGATAATAACATCGTGATACATTTGCCGGAAGCCGCAACAAAAAAATATACCGTTAAGTTTTACGACGAGAATGAAAAATTCCTGTTCGAACTGAAGAAACTAAAAGAGGAATACCTCATTATTGAGAAAGTGAACTTCGTGCACACCGGCTGGTTCAGGTTTGAAATATATGACAACGGTGAACTCGTTGAAGAGAACAAATTTCAGATCACAAAAGAGACCAGGGATCCGAAAAAGTTTTAGCGGTGAGTCAGGTTTGGCCGGAGGTGAATGGGGGCCGTAATTATTGTTGCGGATTCGTCGGCTTGCGGCTGAAAGGTTAGCATTACTGATTGTCAGACTGAACTTGTCGACGACGCTTGAAGTTCCTTCTCTTCCGCAAATGTTACTTCAAATATTTTAGCGAAATGCTTTTTGATCTTTTGCTTCACTTCTTCATAATCAACTTTACCCTTTAATTCTTTTTCAATAGACGTCACCTGCTTATTTACAATACCGCAGGGAATGATATTATTGAAATAATCAAGATCAGTATTTACATTAAGCGCAAAGCCATGCATCGTGATCCACCGGCTGCAACGCACGCCGATAGCGCAGATCTTTCTCTCTTTTCCTTTTACCCCGGGCTCAATCCATACGCCTGTTTCTCCGGCACTTCTGTTGCCTTTGATGCCATATTCCGCAATCGTTTCAATGATCACCTGCTCCAGATTGCGCAAATATTTTCCGATATCCGTGTAAATTCTTTCGAGATCAAGAATAGGATAACCTACAATTTGTTGCAGCCCGTGAAACGTAATGTCTCCGCCCCTGTTAGTACGAAAGAACTCAATATTGTTCTTAACCAGTTCATCATCGCTCATCAACACATTCGCCATATCACCGCTTTTCCCGAGCGTGTACACGGGCGTATGCTCGCAAAGCAGGAAATAGTGTTGGGTTTGTAATTTATCCGATTGTGCAGGATCGGTTCGTACAGCAGATTTTATCGCGACATTATCCTGCAGCAATTTTTCCTGATAATCCCAGGCAGATTTATAATCCGTTATTCCTAAATCCCTAAATATCGCCTGCTGCATAATGTTCCAAATGGTTTTACTTTGCAAAAGTAGATAAAAGCCGAATCACATGAAGTGAACGGGTTGTTATATAAAAAAAGATTCATGGATATAGAGAATAGTATTGAAGAGCAAACGGATTCGGAAGAGCTCTATGAGAAACTGTCGATCGTAATTGATAAAGGACAGGAACCGCTTCGCATTGATAAATTTTTGATGGCTCGCATTGAAGGCGCCACCAGAAATAAGATCCAGCAAGCCATTGAAAATGAAATGGTATTGGTAAATGAAAAGCCCGTAAAAAATAATTATAAAACACGTGCGGGGGATAAGATTATTATTTACGACGACAGATCCCCGGAATCTTCAGAGATCGTTCCGCAAAATATCCCGCTGAATATTCATTACGAAGACAATGACCTCATGATCATCAACAAGCCCGTTGGCATGGTTTGTCATCCGGGAAGCGGCAATCCCGATAACACATTGATCAATGCTGTTGCATGGCATTTGAAATACAACTGCCCGGAACTTGATGCATTAGAGTTACCGCGTTACGGACTCGTGCATCGTATCGATAAAAATACCAGCGGACTGATCGTTATTGCAAAAACACAAAAAGCAATGAGTGCATTGGCGAAACAATTTTTTGATCACACTGTTCACCGCAGATACGTTGCGGTAGTGTGGGGCAATTTTGATGTGGAAAGCGGCACCATAACCGGACATGTGGGAAGACATCAAAAAATGCGCAAATTATTTACCGTATACCCGGAAGGTGAGCATGGTAAAGAAGCGATCACGCATTATAAAGTATTGGAGAATTTTAATTATGTAACTGTTGTGGAATGCAGACTGGAAACGGGACGTACGCACCAGATCCGCGTGCATATGCAATACATAGGGCATCCTTTGTTTAACGATGATTTTTACGGCGGCGACAGGATCGTAAAAGGAACAGTGTATACAAAATACAAGCAGTTTGTAGATAATTGTTTTGCTGTTTGTCCGCGCCAGGCGCTACATGCAAAAGAACTCGGTTTCGTTCATCCGATCACCGGAGAAAAAATGTTGTTCACGAGCGAGTTGCCGGATGATATGACGGGATTGATCGGGAAGTGGCGGAAATATAGCGAGTTTAAAAACGAAGTATAATCTGCTGATGTGGCGGTGTACTGAAAGTTGATTTGGAGATTGGAAGATTTGGAAATGGAAATGCAGTTTCTACAGATTGTTAGTCAATTGTCTATCGTTGCTTTCAAATAAAAGTTATGCTTAAAATATTTTGTGCTTTATCGCTGATGGGTTTTGTTGCTTATGCAAATGCGCAGACAATTGTTGCAAGAGATCCGGAGATTGAGAATATGGTGAAGGAAATTTCGCCGGATTCATTGCGGTCCTATATTCAGGCAATGGTGAATTTGGGTACAAGAAATACCCTGAGCACACAGGCGGATAAAAAAAGAGGGATCGGTGCGGCAAGAAATTATGTACTCGGAAAGTTCAATGAATTTGCTGTTCAATCGAACGGCAGACTTACAGCGATCATTGATACCACTACATTACAGGCTGATACAAAAAGAGTGGATACCACGCTCCTGCTCGGAAATGTCGTAGCAACTTTAAAAGGAACAGATCCTGAAGATGACAGAATTTTTATCATCAGCGGTCACCTGGACAATATGCGCACGAATGTTATGGACCGCACGAATGATGCACCGGGCGCAAACGACGACGGCAGCGGCAGTGCGGCGGTATTGGAATGTGCAAGGATCATGAGCAAAAAAAGTTTTCCGGCAACGATAATTTTTATGGCGGTGAGCGGAGAAGAGCAAGGCTTATTAGGATCAACTTATATGGCTGCAAAATCGCGAAAGAATAATTTGAATATCGAAGCGGTTCTGAATAACGATATCATGGGCAGTAATAACAGCAACGAAACAAATCTCATCAACAATACACAGGTAAGGGTTTTCAGTGAAGGAATTCCGGCGTATGAAACAGAAAAGAATGCAAAGACGATCCGCCGGCTTGGTTTGGAGAATGACGGCAAAAGCAGGCAGCTTGCACGTTACGTGAAAGAAACAGGAGAAAGGTACATTGACAATCTCGAAATAAAAATGATCTATCGCAATGATCGCTTTCTTCGCGGCGGCGATCATACGCCGTTTGTAGAGAATGGTTACACTGCTGTTCGTATTACGGAAATGAATGAAAATTTTACCCGCCAGCATCAGGATGTAAGGAAAGAGAACGGTATTCAATACGGCGATCTGATCGAGTTCATAGATTTTGAATATTTGAGAAAGAATACAGGAATGAATTTATCAACGCTGGCAAATCTTGCGAAAGCGCCTTCTATGCCGGAAGAGGTAAAAATCGATGTAACGAAGCTTGGTAACAGTTCTTATCTCTATTGGAAAAAACCAAAGACCGGAAATGTAAAAGGATATTATTTATTGATGCGTGAAACAACAAGCTCAGTGTGGCAGAAAAAAATATTTACAAATGCAACAGAGATCACCATTCCTTATTCAAAAGATAATTATTTCTTTGCAGTGCAATCTGTGAACGAAACAGGAAATGAGAGTCTGCCGGTAGTGCCTTCAAGCGGAAGATAAATCCGAATACAAATAACAACGACGAAAAAACGAATGGAAGACGTACCAATACCTGACGGCAATATGTTAATGGAAATTGTAACGATGAAAATGCCGTTCGGAAAATACAAAGGAACGGTGCTTCGAAATTTACCCGTAAGTTACCTGGAATGGTTTGCCCGCAAGGGTTTCCCGAAGTCTAAGCTGGGTAATCTTTTACAATGTTTATTGGAAATTAAAATGAACGGCTTGGAATCTTTGTTGCCGCGCCCACGCAATTAAGCTTTATGCTCAATATTTTCTTTTACTTCTTTCAGCTCTTCTTCTTTAATATCCGCTTCCATTTTTTCCTTCTTCATACCTACTCTTACGAGCCCGAAAATACTCATATAGATATTCGCGATCCACACGAGCGAAAAACCGCCGATGAGGTAACCACGCCAATCATCAAAAAGCAAATGGTATTTTGTAATGAATAAAAAGATCAATGTTACATAATGACTGAAGCAATATTCGCAGGTGAAAAGGTAAAAGAACTTTCGCTGCAGTAATGTTTTGCACGCCCTTGATTGCTTAGCACAAAAGTCGCGGGGCTCCCGAAAAACTTCCTCATGCGTCACCGTCCAGGCAATGCAGGCTATCGGAAGCGCCAGGAGGAACAAATTGATGATTTGATTATCGGGGTGCATATGGCCGTGGGTTTGGAATTCCAATTCAAAAAATATACCGCAATGTATGAATCGGGAAAATTAAAGGTGGAACAATCATTTAGTAAGCCGGCTAAACCGGCCCTTCGCTTATATCTGTGAGCCTGCGCTTGTTGAAACTGCGACAGTTAAGAATATATCGGAGATCGACAATATTCTTCGACCGGCTCAGGCTCAAATGTATGGGTAAAGAGAAAAACTAAAACAAGTGCATTTCACCCGTGTTTAATATCCCTATTTAGGAAATACCATCCTGTAATCTACACGTATCTTTCCTTTACTGATATCATCCAGTTTACGTTTGAGAAGCGTGCGTTTAAGGGGCTTAAGGTAATCGATGAAAAGTTTCCCTTCGAGGTGATCGTATTCGTGCAGAATGATCCTGGCTGTAATGCCGGTAAATGTACGGGTTTGCTCCTCAAATTTTTCGTCGCAGTAAGTAAGCGTTACCGATTCGCTGCGCATAATATCTTCGCGAATTTTCGGAATGCTTAAACACCCTTCGTTGTAAGGCCATGGTTCACCGTCGAGCGATTCAATGTGCGCATTGATGAATGTAACCTTAAAACCGGGTGCATCTGTATAACCATCTGTATCGCCGTCTTCATCATTCTCAAATATCTGCTCGCTGTCCATCACAAAAATGCGAACGCTCTTATTGATCTGCGGAGCTGCAAGCCCAACACCATTGCTGTTATACATCGTTTCCCACATATCCGCCAGCAATTGCTCCAATCCGGGATGATCCGCATCAATTTCTTCTGCAACTTTTCTGAGTATTGGTGAACCGTACGCTACAATTGGCAAGATCATCAGTGTTGTAAGATTTAAGAATTAAAAATTTATAATTATTTGTGCCGCAAAAATAGCCAAAAAATGGGATTGGGAATTTGTAATAAGGAATTTGATGACGACCGTTCACGCATAATGTTTCAAAATTTAACCTTGCCCGGAGAATAAAAAAGCATGAAGCAACCGGGAAATTCCGAACGCCAAGTTCCGAATTTTCGCCAACCGCTTACCGAATACCCATATATTCCTGCAGCATAATGGTGGCGGCGATCTCATCCACGATCTTCTTATCGCGGCGCTGCGCCTTCTTCATGCCCATTTGGATCATGGCGTCTTTTGCCATTTTGGAAGTATATCTTTCATCCACCGTTTTAAGCGGCATTTGGGGAAACTCTTTTTGGATCTTCTTTATAGCTGCTTGCGCAAGTGGTGTTCCGTGCGTATCACTCTCATCCCAATTTTTAGGCAGACCGATGATCACCAGCTCAACCTGTTCTTCGGAAAAATATTTTTTCAGAAAAGAAATAAGATCGGGGGATGCAATGGTGGTAAGACCTGTAGCAATGATCTGTAAAGGATCTGTAACAGCAATACCTGTTCTTTTTCCGCCGTAATCAATTGCCAGTATTCTCGCCATTAGAAATTATGCTTCGGTGATAATAGTAAAATGCGCTGTAACAGGCTGTGAATTTTTATAGAGGATGTCAATAAATTCATTTCCGTGCTTACTGATATAAGGCAGGATATTATCCACACGTTCCTGTAGTATTCCGCCGGGATAAACTGCATTTTTTATTTTATCGATTTGCCGTTGCTGCGCTTCAAATTTCTTCTTTTCCGCTTTCAGCATTTTCTTTTCGAGGATGTGCAAACGTTGTAAAACCTGTGTGTGCAAAGCTTTCACGTGCCCGGAAAGCGTACTGTCAATTGCAGATGAAACGTTTCCTATCTTCTCATAAGTCTCCTGTATAGTTGCCTTTTCCTTTGTAAGATCAAGCTGAACCGTTGATTGTCTTTTTACAAGGTCATTCAGCAATGCTGTTTGCGAACGGAAAAGATCTGCGTTGCTAAATGATAATTTAGCAAGATTATCTGAGGTTTTTTTATTGACGATCGCAAATGAATTACGCAGCATGAGCACCGGAAAAAATGCATTGGCCGCCTCAAACACCTTTTTCAATTCCAACCAGTAAGCCAATTCTCCGCCGCCGCCTATAAACACAACGTCCGGCAGGATCATTTCCTGAAATACCGGACGAAGGATAACATTCGGACTGAATCTTTCCGCAACATTTTTTAATTCTTCTTTCAACTCAACCTCACTGAATTTCAATTCCGTATTCGCAACAACAAAACTGTTCTTATCTTTTTCAATTCTTTCCCGAAATCCTTCATCGAGATAAAATAAATTAATATCTCTGCCCGCCGCCTGCACTTTATATTCCGCAGGAAAAGCAGACACAGTTTCAGATACAGCCTGATGAGAAAATTGCTCATCAAGTTCTCTAGTAATAATATTTGAAAATTCATTTTTAAATGCTCTGCTGTCGGGCAACAAAATGATCAGTCCATATTCGTTAAAAAGTTCATGCACAAAGTGAAAGGTGGCCGCTTCAATTGTTATTCCTTCTTGATAAGCATTGCGAACGGCCTGCATTATTGCAACACCGTTTTGTTCAACCGAAAGCTGACCTTCAACTTCATCGATAATTTTAATGAACGCTTTATCAATTTTCATTCTTCCAACCGCACCGGTTTGCTTTGTCTCCCATTGATAATGCTTGCCGTTGATATGTACTTCACCCAATTCCTGCAGATCGGCATCTTCGCTGCCCATATAGTAAACCGGGACGAAGCTCTTCCCCGCAATTTTTTCGTTTAGCTCATCACTCAACCTGATTGCATGCAGTATTTTGTAAATGAAATATAAATGTCCGGTGAAAATATTCGGCTGATGCGCCGTGCAGATCGTGAACGTATCTTCGCTGAGCAGCGCTTCTATATTAGCTTTCAGCTTCGCGGATGTTCCTACTGCTGCGTATTGTTGTTGTAAAGCATCTGAGAGAAGTTGTCTGTTTACCGGAAAATCTTTCCTCGTCTGTACTGCTTTTTTTATCCCGTCAAGATCCGGGCGATAATTGTAAAAGCTTTTTAAAGCCGGTGCATCGGCAAGGTAATCCAACACTATCTTAGAGAATGATCCCGTTTGATCGTATGCGATCTTATCAGCGCTAAAGCTCATTTGTTGGTTTTAAAAATCTAACACAAAGAAACAAAGAAAACACAAACACCACAAAATGCTTAAGTGTCTCTGATATAAAGGACCGCACATTTTCAAATCTCCAAATTTCCAAATCTTCAAATCAGTTCTCCCTCAAGATCATAATCATACGCTTTCGTGATCTTCACATTCACAAAATCTCCTGCCTGCAGTTTCTTTGTCGTATTAATGATCACTTCATTGTCTACTTCCACACTATCAAATTCTGTACGGCCGATAAAACGTCCGCTTTCTCGTTTGTCTACAAGTACTTTGAAAGTCTGCCCTACTTTTTCCGCGTTCTTTTCCAAAGAAATTTCCTGTTGTAATTCCATGATCTCCTGCGCACGTTCTTCTTTTTCTTCAGCAGAAATATTGTCTTCCAAACCGTGTGCAGACGTATCTTCTTCATGACTGTAAGTAAAGATCCCTACCCGGTCAAAGCGCATTTTTTCGAGGAAGGTTTTTAATTCTTCCACATCTTCTCTTGTTTCCCCTGGGAAGCCTGCAATCAAAGTGGTACGCAGGCAAATACCCGGCACTTTTGCACGGATGTTTTCGATCAGCGTTTCCATTTCTTCTCTCGTAATATTTCGCTTCATCGCCTTCAACATATTGTTAGACGCATGCTGCAGCGGCATATCCAGGTATTTGCAAATATTATCGTGGGCATTCATCGCATCCAAAATTTCCATGGGAAACTTTGATGGATATGCGTAATGCAATCTTAACCAATCCAATCCCGGAATTACTGCAAGCTCATGCAACAATTTCGGAAGTTCTCTTTTCCTGTAAATATCCAATCCGTAATAAGTAAGTTCCTGTGCGATCAGCATCACTTCTTTGATGCCGCGTTTTACCAATGATTTCACTTCTTCGACGATACTTTCGATGGTCCGACTCACGTGCTGACCGCGCATCAATGGAATAGCGCAAAATGAACAGGTTCTGTTACAGCCTTCGCTTATTTTTACGTAGGCATAATGAGAAGGTGTTGCAAGCAAACGCTCACCAATCAATTCTCCTTTATAATCCGCTTCAAATTTTTTGAGGATCATCGGCAATTCCATCGTGCCGAAATACGCATCCACTTCAGGAATCTCTGCTTCCAGATTATTTTTATAACGTTCGCTGAGGCAACCCGTGACATATACTTTATCCAGTTTACCCTTTTTCTTGAGGGCAACATTATCCAGGATCGTATTGATACTTTCCTCTTTTGCCTTATCGATAAAACCACAAGTATTTATGATCACGATATTATGATCTCGTTTCTCATTTTCGTGAACCGTGTTGATATCATTAGCCAGCAATTGACCACTCAGCACTTCGCTGTCTACCATATTCTTGCTGCAACCCAGCGTAATGATATTTACCTTGTCTTTTTTAAGCGTTTTTGTCTTCATGATTTTGAAGCCGCAAAGGTACGCCGCAGAAGGGGGAATATAGCAGAATTAATAAATCTTTAGGGAAGTAAAAATAAGGCAGTTTTAGCCGCCGATTACACGTATTTACGCAGATTACCGGCCTAAAAAATTGGCCTTTATCAGCAATCTGATCGAATTTTTATGAGAAGAGAAAAAAAACAATTACAGGCACGCCTTTATAAAAGGGTAATCTGCGAATCTGCAGCTAAAAAAATAAAAACATATTTGCCGCAGATTAGGCGTATTTCCACAAATTGATCTTTGAAAATTTGAAATTTCTTTTAAATTATTTTACTATTTGTTTTTCGCAAATTGTGTTTTTTGAAATCTGCGAATCTGCAGATAAAAAATAAAATCTATGCGGTTACCCCTTCCCTGTTGTATTTTTTCCGATACTCAATCGGTGACAACCCCGTGATATTTTTAAAGACATTTCTGAATGCCTTATTATCCGAGTATCCCACATCGTACATTACTTCGGAAATATTTTTGCGGTTGGTTTCAAAGTTCTTTTTCGCAACTTCTATTTTTACTCTTTGAATATATTCCGAAACCGTATTGCAGGTTGCTTTTTTAAACCGACGTTCAAAATTTCTGCGGCTCAATGCGAGCATATTGCACAATGCATCTACCCCGATCTTTTCACTGAAATTCTTTTCAATATACTCCTGCGCTTTTTTTACCGGCTCATCTTCATGCGTTTTTTGTCCCTGGAATATAATAAAAGGCGACTGACTCGTTTTATCGATATCCACCATAAACGCTTTCGCGATCATGATCGCGATATCTCTGCCTGCAAATTTTTCCACGAGATAGATCACGAGATTGGTATAAGAATAAGCACCGCCGCTGGTGTAGATGCCGTTGTCTTCTGTCATGATGCGATCATCAGCAAGAATGGCATCAGGATATTTTGCACGAAACTCATTTGCATAGCGCCAGTGTGTGGAGCACTGACGACCATTGAGTAAGCCGGTCTCTGCCAGTAAAAATGCACCAATACAAAAGCTTGCGATCTCCGCTCCTTTCGCATATTGAGTCCTGAGCCATAGAACGAATGCAGCATTCAATTTCATAGCGGCTTCCAGATCACCGTGCATGGCCGGAATGATAATGAGGTCGGTCTGCTTCACATCTGTAATCAATACATCAGGATTGATGGTATATTGTCCGTTTCGCTGTGCAATATCATGAGACAATCCGACGAGTTGCAAATTGAATAAGGGTTCTCTGCCCATTGCCTGCAGCAGGTTATTGGTTTCCCAAAAGATCTGATGGGTGCCGTCGATGTTCGGAATGCTTGTATGACCCAGCGGAACGAGGATGGAGATATTTTTCATGAGATAAAAGTAAGGTATTGCTATGTCGGAAACAACCCCTGATATTGTCGTATTTCCCGCCTTATTCCGAACTGAAACGAAGGTAATTTTGAAAAAAATAATAATGGCAAAAGAAGTAGTGACAGCTTTTGAAGAGTGTTCAAAAAAGCTGCAATCAATCATCGAAAGATTTGACTCTGCTGATATCAATAAGATTCCTTTTGAAGGAAGCTGGACGGCAGGCCAACTGGCGGAGCATGTAATAAAATCACAAAATATTTTTCCGGGACTTATGACAGGAAAAACGGTTGAGACAATGAGGCCGGTGGAAGAAAAAAGAGAAATGATCGAAAAAATATTTCTGGACTTCAGCAACAAAATGAAATCGCCAGACTTTATCATCCCTTCTGCAGAACCACACGATAAAGAGATATTGGTAAAAGAGATCAGAGAAAAGCGGGAAGAAAATATTGCGGCACTTACACGCAATGACCTCACCCGAACATTGCCGGCTTTCGAATTGCCTGCAATCGGAACATTGACGGGGCGTGAGTGGGGATGGTTCATCACGTATCATACGCAGCGCCATATTCATCAGTTGGAGAACATTTTTAAAAAGCTATATAATTAGTACTCAGCTTGTTTTATAAACTATCGCATCACTGGTTAAAAAAAATATATCTTGATCAAAATATAAAACCAACTAACAATGAAAATCTTAAAAGGAATACTAATTTTTATCGTTGCGCTCGTGTTATTAGTATTGGTGGTTGCGCTCTTTGTAAAAAAAGATATCGGGGCTGAAAAAAGCATCGTTATCAATAAACCTAAGGCGGATGTATTTGCTTATCTCAAATACCTGAAGAATCAGGATGAGTTCAGCAAATGGGCGAGAATGGATCCGAATATGAAAAAAACATACAAAGGCACGGATGCAACACCGGGTTTTATGTCTGCCTGGGAAGGCAACAAAGAAGTGGGAAAAGGCGAGCAGGAAATAAAGACGATAACGGAAGGTGAAAAAGTAACGTATGAAGTTCGCTTCGAAAAACCGTTCAAGTCTGTAATGCAGTCCTACATTACCACACAGGATGCGGGCAATAATCAAACAAAAGTAACCTGGGGTATCAACGGCAAGATGAATTATCCGACGAATATCATGCGCTTATTTATGAGCATGGATAAAATGATGGGTGATGATCTTACGACCGGGTTAACCAATTTGAAAACCATTCAGGAAAAGCAATAAGCCACCGCGGTTATATTGTTTTGGCAATATTTATAAAGAACAACCGAACAATATAACTTCTCATGGAAGCACAAATAAGCAGGTCTTCAAAAATATTCTCCGCAATAAAGCAATCGCTTCGCGGAGAATATCATGATTATACAAAAGGCAGTATTCCCAAAGCGGTTTTTCTGCTGGCGGTGCCGATGATCTTAGAACTTAGTCTGGAAAGCGTTTTCGCGTTGGTAGATATGTTTTTCGTGGGCAGACTCGGTGAGAATGCGATACAAACTGTCGGACTTACGGAGTCTGTGGTTTCACTTGTCTATTCTGTGGCCATTGGCCTAAGTGTTGGCGCAGGGGCCGTTGTAGCAAGGCGTATCGGCGAAAAGAAAAATGATGCGGCTTCACATGCCGGCGCACAAGCCATTCTTATCGGCATGTTCATTTCTGTGATCTTGGGCATCATCGGAATGATTTATGCAGAAGAGATCCTAACCTTGATGGGCGCCACACCGGAAGTGGTAAGAGATGGTGCAATATTTACCAGAATCATGTTTGGCGGCAGCCTTTCTATTATTCTGATCTTCCTTATCAACGGCATTTTTCGCGGTGCAGGCAATGCAGCAATGGCGATGAAAAGTTTGTGGATCGCCAGTTTAACCAACATTATCCTTTGCCCGATCCTCATTCATTTCTTCGGAATAAAAGGCGCCGCAATTGCAACAGTCACCGGCAGAAGTGCCGGTGTGCTTTATCAATGTTACCATTTATTTTTTGCGGAAAAAGGTGTCCTGAAATTCACCAAAAAACATTTTGAAATTGATTTTCCGCTAATCAGATCCGTGATCAAAATTGCATGGCCGGCAACTTTTCAATTTATCATCGCAAGCGGAAGTTGGATTGTGCTTACAAGGTTGGTGGCGCTTACGGGCGGTACTGATGCTTCTGCAGGTTACCAGATCGCAATAAGAAATGTGGTTTTCTTTATTTTACCCGCATGGGGATTAAGCAATGCCGCGGCAACTTTGGTAGGACAAAATCTCGGTGCAAAAGAAATTGATCGTGCTGTGCAAGCTGTGAAGATCACTACAAAATTTAACGTCATCTTTATGGCATTTGTGACGGTACTTTTCGTTTTCTTTTCCTCTCCTATCGTTCATATTTTTACCGAGAATGAAACTGTTGCAGCTTACGGTGTAAAAGCACTGCAGATCATCGGTTGCGGATACATTTTTTACGGCGTTGGCATGGTCATGACACAGGCGCTTAACGGTGCCGGCGATACACGAACACCAACGCTTATTAATTTCTTTTGCTTTTGGGTCTTTCAGATTCCTTTCGCCTATTTATTAGCCAAAGGTTTTAATCTGAATGCTACAGGTGCTTTCATTGCGTTCCCTGTTGCGGAGACTATGATCGCTGTTGTTTCTTATTACTTTTTTAAAAAGGGGAAATGGAAGGAGGTAAAAGTTTAAAAATAGTGTTGAGTGCTTAGTTTTTAGTGTTTAGTTTTAAGTTCCAAATAATATAAAGTTTCGTTTAGTAATGGAGAATAATGCCGAAGAAATCGACAATCTGAAACCGGCAATCGCAAAACGCATAGCGCATGAGTGGTTTGCGGCTTTCAATGCGCATGATCTTGAAAACCTGTTGGTGCTTTATGATGATCATGCAAAACATTTCAGTCCGAAATTAAAGATGCGCAGGCCGGAGACAAACGGTTTGGTCGTTGGTAAAGCGGCTTTGCGTGATTGGTGGGAAGATGCATTTACACGCTTACCTGAATTACATTACGAGGTTATTACGTTGACTGCAGATGATAAAAGAGTATTTATGGAATACATTCGTCAGGTGCCGGGTGAAGAAGATATGAAAGTGGCTGAAGTGCTTGATATTGAAGCCGGAAAAATCATCGCTTCGCGGGTGTATCACGGTTAACATCTTATTAATAATTCCGTAGTGTCTGCTACAACCCGTTTATGGTGAAATGGCTACATTTGCATCATGATTTATCACGAAAATGAACCGTTGAAAGTTGCCATCCTCGATATGTACGAAGGCGTAGAAAATCAGGGAATGCGATGCATCCGTGAAATTCTTAATCAATTTGCGGAAGTCAATAATCGAGATCTTCTTCGTGATGAATTTGACGTGCGCCGCGAATCTGCTGTTCCTGATCTTTCTTATGATATTTACATCAGCACCGGCGGCCCCGGTTCTCCCATCGACAGCAAAGGAACTAAATGGGAAAATACTTTTTTCAAATGGGTTCGCACGATAGAAAAATACAACGCTGATCCCTCCAACAGTATCAAAAAACCGGTCTTTTTTATCTGTCATTCTTTTCAGTTGGCTTGCCGCTGTTTTGAAGTGGCAGAAGTAACGAAAAGAAAAAGCACGGCATTCGGAGTATTTCCGATCCATTATTTAGAAGACGCGAAAAATGACCCGATATTCGCAGGATTGAATGATCCTTTTTATGCAGTTGACAGCCGCGATTACCAGGTGATCAAACCAAATCATAACCGGCTTACGGAAATGGGCGGCAAAATTCTGGCCATCGAAAAAGAACGGCCGCATATAGATCTTGAAAGAGCGATCATGGCCGCAAGATTCAACAAATACATGGTCGGGACTCAGTTTCACCCTGAAGCTGATGCAGTAGGTATGAGCCGCCACCTCAAAACACCGGAGCGTAAAAAGATTGTCGTAGATAATCACGGCGAACTGAAATGGCAAAGCATGATCGACCAATTGGAAGACCCGGATAAGATCCAGCATACCTATGCTCATATACTTCCTAATTTTCTAGAAAACGCTATTCTGCAATTTGAAAATTTGGAAATTATCTGATTAAGAGACGTGCAGTCCTAAATAATTTTTTGTTCTCTCCGAAATCCGGACTGCATTGGTTAAATTTGATTGAAACGATTTGAGATCGAAAAGCTTCAACCGTCTTGAAGTCCCGCATCTTAAAATTTTCAAATCTTCAAATTAACCTAATGCAAAAAGAGCTGAGAGAAAAGTTCAATAAAAACTTTACGGAAGAAAAGTACCAAGCGTACATGAAAGAGATAGATGCGGTTTCCCCCGGCAACCTTGATTTCAGGAATGCGGAAACGCCCGTTTTCATTCCGAAGGATTTCACCAAAAAAATGCTCGATGCCTGTGAAGATATTATTGATGTGATTACAGCGCCGAATTTTAAGGCACTTACAGAGCGCAGTATTCCGGCGGACGTACGGGTACCCGGCGATGAAAAACATGCAGAATTCATCGTGTTTGATTTTGGTATTTGCGAAGACGGAAAAGGTGGTTTTGAGCCGCAATTAATTGAAATGCAGGGCTTCCCAACCCTTTATGGATTTCAGGCTTACCACAGTGAGCTAACTGCAAAATATGCCAGACTTCCGGAATCGCATACTTCCTATCTCAACGGTTATAATAAAGAGACTTACATACAACTGCTGAAAGATATCATAGTTGGTGATCATAATCCCGATGAAGTAATTCTGCTGGAGATCTTTCCGGAGCAACAAAAGACCCGGATCGATTTTTATGCAACGCAAAAATTATTGGGCATCAAACCGCTTTGTCTGACCAAACTAAAAGCCGAAGGCAAAAAATTATATTATGAAAAAGCGAGCGGCGAAAAGCAATACATCACAAGAATTTATAACCGCCTCATTTTTGACGACCTTCAACAGCAGGAAGGGCTTACAGGTGTTATAGACCTTACTAAAGAATATGATGTTGATTGGGTGCCGCATCCGAACTGGTTTTACCGCATCAGTAAATTCACTTTGCCTTTCATTGACAATCCTTTTGTTCCGGAAACCTTCTTTTTAAACGAAGTAACGCAACCTGTAAATTTGGATGAATATGTATTGAAACCGTTGTTCTCCTTCGCCGGACAAGGTGTTGTGATAGATGTTACCCAAAAAGATATTGATGATATCAAAGATCCCGAGAATTGGATCCTGCAGCGTAAAGTGCAATACGCGGATATCATTGAAACACCTGACGGGCCTGCGAAATCCGAGATCCGATTATTTTATTTTTGGAAAAATGAATGGGCTCGTCCGGTTGCAGTGCATAACCTGGCAAGACTGAGCAAGGGGAAAATGATCGGTACCCGCTATAACAAAAACAAGACTTGGGTGGGCGGCTCGATCGCATTTTTTGAAAAAGAATAAAATGTTCTGCGGCAGCGAATCTCTGCGAACTTTCGACGTCTCCGCCTATATGCAGTGATTTTTTTAGCCTGATGTTTTTCAAGACTTGAAGATTTGATAATTTAGAAATGTGATGCCGCGAAATACCTTACAGTAACTTTGCGGCGCTTTATAAAAACTACCTATAGTGATGACAAAAGGACCCGGAAGATTCGAATTTTATCTCATACAATTGGATGATCTTTTGATAAAAGCATCCCGTTCAGAAAACCCTGCATTATTTCTCTACCAAAATGATGCACGCACGAAGTTGTTTATGCTGGAAGGCTTGTGCCGCCTGTATGCCGGCATGCATGATAAAAAAAGATTCAATAAACTGCTGATCGATTTTAAAACCTTGGAAGACCTTCTCGGCCAGGTAGATTATTATGACGCATTTGCAAAAGATTTTGCTGCCGATGTTGAAATGCCTTCTACGGTAAGAATCTTCACCGAACAAAAGCGTGATGAAAATCTCGTAAAGATGAATGCAGTTCTGCTCAAAAGAAAATGGATCAACCATGATCCTTCCCGCACTAAAAGGATCAGGAAAAAATTAAAAAAAGCAGACTGGCTCAGTCCGGAAAAAGAAACAGATGCGATCAAGACATTCTATATCTGCACGATCAACAATATAAAGGAATTTCATCAAAAGACGGCCTCAGCATTTACAGACCTTGAATCGCAGGTTCACAGCATGCGCCGGAAGCTGCGCTGGTTAAGCATTTACCCGCAGGCATTGCAGGGGGCTATTCAACTTACGGATCATAATATTGAAGACGATGCGGTAAAAAAATACCTGACCGCCGATGTTGTCAATTCCCCTTTTAATAAATTACCGGCACAGGGAAACAACGAATACGTTTTACTGATGGAGAAGAATTATTTCCTTGCATTGAGTTATATGATAGCTTCACTGGGCAAGTTAAAAGATAAAGGGCTTCGTGTATTAGCTGTAAAAGAGGCAGTGGAAGGAACGCAATTCTCTGATTCCGAAGTATCGCTGCACCGCGCATTTGAACTGAACAACATGAAAGATGAAGGCCTGAAAGACATTATGGCGCAGGCGCATGATCTTTGTAATACTTATTTTGATGAAGGTAATTTAGATAAGCTTTTAGCGGATACACCTGCAGAAGAACAGCAATAAATAATTAGCCGAAGATTTCGCAGATTACGGGTTTTTAAAGGAGAATATTTCTCAATTTCAATATAAATCTCTAACAAATTCCTAAGTCAAAAAAAAAATAAATTAGTTGAAAAGTAATCTGCGAGCCTGTACCGGTACCGGTCCTACTCACAGCACTTCTTCTTCCGGATAAATGTCGCTTTCAATAATTTCACAAATATGCCCGCTGCCAGTTCAAGAATATTTTGCATCAGCTTTATTTAAATGCATTAAAGAAATTGTATTCCACCCGTAACAGAAAACCTCTGTCTGATCTGCGCTCCAGCGATCGTACCACGGGAAAGCGGTAACCCACGTCCATCCTGATCTTGCTCAGAAAAATAAATTGCAAAGAAGGGGCCATATCTAAAAAAGTATTTCCCGAACCTGCATTTGTTTGTCCTAACAGCTCAAACATTCCGTTAAGATTCGTTTGCTTGTAATTTTTATACTCTACCGGCAAAAACAGTTTGCCAAATGAGAGATTATAATTAAACGCATTCCTGCTTTGCGAAACGTATGCAAATTTATTGTTTGCCGCATTATCAAATGCATTCACATAAGAACCGCCGGCGGAGATCGCAATTTTATTAATCAGTTTTGTTGCTACAAAACCCAGCTCTGCACCGCTGTTCTTTCCTGTAAAATCTATTGCAGGTTGCGTGACGACATTATTGGATGACGCGAGCTTGCCCGTAAGCGCCATCCGAAAATGCTTGTGTACTTCATCTTCAGTATAAAAGCGATACTTTACATAAACGGAAGCCCCGTCATATTGAAATTGTCTTGCATCATTGCCAAAAAAGAATTCCCCGTGGACCATCAGTTTTTTTGAAATACCAACCATGAGTTCCGGCGCCACCGAATACATATTATTACCTGATGCATTTTGCTGCATCAGGTAATTGTTTATGCGCACTGCAAAACTTTTTACCGGCATATTGCTTGCCGGTTCTGTGTAAGTAAAAAGTTCCTGTGAATAAGCATTTGCAGTGAACAGGCAAATTGCGCATGCTAACAAATATTTCATGCGGCTTATATAGTTACATGATAGATTCTGGAACCCGCTGCCATACCGCCTTTGGTGCAGCAACTGCCTGCAAAGCCGGTTTTGTAGCAATCCATCTTAGTGTAGACTTCATTCTGCTTAAAAGCTTTTGCTGATACATATCCTTTATCAAGAATCCGGATCGTTTTATCGCCGTTAAGTTTTTGGTCCTTCACATTGATGAAATGAAGTGTAAGTCCAGCGGTAGTGATGTGATCATCATTCATGATCTGCTGATCTTTAAAATGCACATCTGCTTTCATGGAGGCTACGGAAAAGCCCGCTCCTTCTACTTTCTTTTTGATCTCATCAAAACTTACCTTACTGCCGGGCTTGATGTCAATGTCGAAAGCGGAATTTTTAATGTCTGCCGTTACATTCTGTACGTAAGGAAGTGTTTTAAGGGCTTTGCTGATGGAGTTGCTGCACATACTGCATGTAAGCCCGCTTGCCTGTAATGAAACTTTGGTAACCTGCGCAGAAGCGGAGATCGTAATAAATATAGCTATTGCTGAAAATAATTTTTTCATGATGATATGATGTGTTGTTTAATAAATAACAGGCATACGGCAAGCCGTCATGCATTCAACATTTCCAACAGATCATATTCTGAAAACGCAGTTCCTAATATTAAGGTCGCGTTGCGGTATACCGGGCGGCGCGTTTGCCGGCGTTGTGATAATGAATGAAGAGGGTAAAAATGCAGTAAAATTGTAAACCGGCAATTTCACCGGAACATACAAAGCATCAATAAAAATACTTTGGGTTACATTTTTGTGATCGTTACTAAGCTTAAAGAATTTATGCTCATCATGGCAGCACCCTTTTTTTTCCTTCATGCCGCATTTCATACATTTCGCATCCACAGCTTTATAGAAGTCAACGCCTGCTTTCTTCCCCATGCAATAGTGCACTTCCATAGCTACCCCCGATGACATCATCAGGTAGATAAACGTTATTATGGAAAGAAGAAATTTTTTCACAAAGCAAATATAAACAGAATCACAGATATCAAATGTTAACGAATTTCAAATCAACCTATCACCACAACAACACATTATTTTATTTCACAAACCACCACCTGATCCCCAATCTCAGTAAAAAGCCCTGCGTCGGATAATGCGGCGCCGCAAAGTTATTATTCACAAAACCGAATCCGTTTGCAAAACTTACGGTATTCAGGTTTTCTGCACGGAAGAACATCGCGAAGCCTTTTATCCTGAAATGAATGAAAGCTGAAACATCAGGTCTGTTTTTTATAGTCACCGTATCCTGCGGAATGAATTTCCCTATTACCGGTGAATAATTATCAGCGTGATAAGCCGTGTAGTAACGCACTTCAAAACCTGCGCTTAATTTCAGATTCTTATATGGACTTCCTTCATAAGCTATCCTGCTTCTCGTGAAAATGAAAGGCACTTTTATCGGCGCGGCTTTATCTGTTTGTTGCACGGTTACATCAGCATAATAGTGAATGCTTTTGGTAAGGTTGAACTTTTTTGACGCGGAGATCTGCAGTAAATTAACAGGCTTACTGTACTGATCACTTTGATAATAATTGTAGAAGTAAGTATAGTTCGTGATGAGGTAATTATTAAAGCCTAATTTGAAATAAGGATTTGTAGCTGTAGCGCCAAACGATGTAATATTCTCTTTTTTGTAATTGCTTACATTTCCAAGATTGAAAGATGAACCCGCATCAAAAATAAAAGACGGCGTTCTGCTCACGTTATTGAAAAATAAATTTACATCGCCGAATTTTTTGTTGATATAACGGTTCAGATTTGCTACGGCATTGTAATCGCCGCTGTTGAAACCGGTTGCATACAATTCGCCTTTAAGCAACACATCCCATAATTTATTTCTCGTTCTGTTGCGATATTCCGCGTGCAGCATCACATTGTAAAAATTAACGTTGCCTTTGTCCGTATGGCCTTTAATCGTTTGCAATGAAGCACCCGCCAAAAAGAATTGCGCGGGGTTTTTAGTATCAGGAAATTGAAGCAAAGAAAAATCATTGGTAAGTACCCGCCATTTTTCGGAACGCTTAAAACTGTCCGTAGGCTGCGTAAATGTTACGCCGTACCAATCATGATACAATGTAGAATCTCCTGCCCCATCCGTAAAATTATACGAATTCGTAGAAGCGGTGATGGCGTGCTGCGCCCGCAACTTGGGATAAAATAAATATTCCGTTGTTGAATCATTTACCGCAACAGAATCCCGCTTTCCGATATCATAACTCTGCCGCAGAAATACAACAGATTCTTTGTAAACATTCCCGGTCTGCACTGATGCCTGAAAGGGATTTGGTTGATATGCCAAGGCTCCGCCTAAATTTACGGGGACAGTAAAACGTTCCTTTTTATTCGGATCGAGCAAAGCAGCATCCGATACAAGCCCTCCGTTCTCAGATGCTTTGATCGTGTTTGATATAACGACAAATGAACCATTATATCTTTTTCGCTTACCGGTATATGTTCCGAACAAACGTATATTATTTTGATTGGTATTCTGTGTAACAAAAAAACCGGGTGCGCTTATCTGTCGGTACTCTACGCCGAAATTCATATTGGGTTTGGGACTTTGTGTGTGCAACGCCTGAATCATCTGCTCTTTGCCGCTCGCCAGTTGATAACCCAACATGGAGAAAGGTCCCGTTGTTCGATAAAACCTGGTATTCTCTAAGGTGAATTTGTATACATCAAAAGCATGAAACCCGGGATCGAAACCGGGCTTTGTGTAAGGCTGAAATACCAGTCTGGTTGCGGCTGCACCGTTGTTTCCCAAATACTGGTAATAAGAAGGAACAGGGTAATATGTGTCAAAATCATTGATCGCCGAATCGAGCGGATGACGTTTCAACGAATCCATGAAACGCCAGCTTATCGTGATAGAATCCGCAAGATCATCGCGGTGCTCAAAACCAAGCGTATCTAATTTATTGGTATTATTCTTCTTCTTTATCGAATCCGCATACTTGCTTCTCGTACTGCTGCTGTTTGACGAACGGTTCTTTAGGGCATCTAATCCTCTGGACGGCAACTGGCAAAAAGCAGCCGCCGTAACAACTATTAAGACAACAAAGAGAATTAGTTTTTTCATTACAGCTGCGCGACCAGTTCTTTAAAAATATGTGTGAGCTTAGGTTCCGCATCTTTAGCAGCCTGCAAAACTTCTTCGTGGGTGATCGTATTTTCTTCTTCGCGGATGCCGATATCGGTGATCACGCTCATCGCAAAAACGGGAAGCCCCATGTGAACAGCAGCAATCACTTCCTGCACCGTGCTCATCCCTACTGCATCGCCGCCAATGATACGGAGCATTTTATATTCTGCTCTTGTTTCAAATGTAGGGCCGGTTACGCCAACATAAACGCCTTCCTTTACTTCGTAATTTGCCTTTGCCGCTATCGCTTTTGCTTTATCAATAAGCGATTTTGTGTAGGGTTCGCTCATGTCCGGAAAACGTGTACCGAAAGCTTCTTCATTTTTTCCCAACAAAGGATTGATGGTAAGCATGCTGATATGATCATTAATGATCATCAGATCGCCCACTTTGAAACCCGGTTGCATGCCGCCTGCAGCATTGCTGATCAGTAATGTAGAAATACCGAGGTATTTCATCACACGGATCGGAAAAACAACTTCCTGCGTACTGTAACCTTCATAATAATGAAAACGGCCGGCCATCGCTACTACCTTCTTTCCGGAGAGTTCGCCAAAAACCAATTTCCCGCTGTGGCCTTCAACCGTACTTATCGGAAAATTAGGGATCGCGCTGTAAGGAATTTCTTTTTCAATATTGATCTCGCTCGTAAAACTGCCGAGACCGCTGCCGAGAACGATGCCTGTTACAGGCGTTTCTTTGTAAATATTTTTAATAAATGCAACGGAGTCGTTGACCTTTTGTAGCGTTTCTGACATCAAAATGGTTGATTAGTTTATTAGTTGATTGGTTTCACAGCAAAAATAAGCGGTTTAGGTTGCTTATTGAGGCTTAAAGATTGGTTTTTAACATAGGCTTATCGGCACAATAAAAGTTCCGGCAATGATTAAAATGAATAAATGAAAACTATCATCTGACAGCGATAAAAATCATAGTTCCACCGGAAATCATTATTATCTTAGTTCCTACCTCTTAAGTTTTTATATATCTTCGCAGCAAATTTTTAAGATATGAATCTTCACGAATACCAGGCAAAAGAATTGCTGAAAAAATACAATGTTCCCGTGCAGGAAGGCGTCGCATGCAGCACTGTGGCTGAAGCGGAAGAAGCTTACCGTTTTATAAATACGCAATACGGCAGCAAATTCGCCGTGGTAAAAGCGCAGATTCATGCGGGTGGCCGCGGTAAGGGCTCGATCATCGGAAAGGACCAGCGTGGTGTGGTTGTAGCGAAAAGTGCGGAAGACGTTTCAAAGATCGCGGGTAATTTGTTGGGCGGCACTTTGGTGACGATTCAAACAGGTGAAGCGGGTAAAGTGGTAAATAAAGTATTGGTGGCGCAGGACGTATATTATGATGGCCCGAACCCTGTAAAAGAATTTTATCTGTCTGTATTGATGGATCGTGCAAAAGGTCAGAACGTGATCATGTACAGTACCGAAGGTGGAATGAACATCGAAGACGTAGCGCATGATACACCGGAAAAAATATTTAAAGAGTGGATCCATCCCGGCGGAATGTTGCAGGGTTTCCAGGCACGTAAAATCGCTTTCAACCTTGGCCTTTCGGGCGAAGCGCTGAAAAGTTGCGTAAAATTCGTGACCAATTTATATAAGGCTTACGTTGCGCTGGATTGCGGAATGTTGGAAATTAATCCTTTGTTCAAAACAAGTGATGAGAAGATCATCGCGGTCGATTGTAAAATGAATATTGACGATAATGCTTTGATGCGTCATCCTGATGTAGCTGCGCTTCGTGATTTGAGCGAAGAAGATCCTACGGAAGTAGAAGCAGGAAAATTCAACCTCAACTTCGTTAAACTGGACGGTAACGTGGGCTGTATGGTAAACGGTGCCGGACTGGCAATGGCAACGATGGATATGATCAAACTGAGCGGCGGTGAGCCCGCAAACTTCCTTGATGTGGGCGGTACTGCAAATGCACAAACGGTAGAAGCAGGTTTCCGTATCATAATGAAAGATCCTAAAGTAAAAGCGATCCTTATAAATATCTTCGGTGGTATCGTGCGTTGCGACCGTGTGGCGCAGGGTGTTATTGATGCTTACCAAAGCATCGGTACGATCAATATCCCGATCATTGTTCGCCTGCAGGGTACTAACGCTGATGTAGCAAAAAAACTCATCGACGAAAGCGGACTGAAAGTTCAGAGTGCGATCCTGCTGAGCGAAGCTGCAGATCTTGTTGGTAAAGCAGTAGCATAAGAAGAGAAAACATACTTTTTACAAAAGATAAGAGAATAGATCCCGTTTGAAAAAGCGGGATTTTTTTGTGCGCTGCTATTTCTGTTGTCCCGGCTTCGGAATTTACCTCAACTTCGGTGGCGTCGCACACTGCCACTTCAGCGCTTGGTTCGGCTTTCACCAAAGCGCTACCACTACTCACCGACTTTTATTGTTTGGATTAACTTTAAAAATTATCTTTCAAAAAAATCAACCCATGCATTTCAGAGATGCAACTATTCAGGATCTTCCACTGATAGTTGAAATTTACAACAGCACTGTCGCCGGCCGTATGGTAACGGCAGATACATCGCCGGTTTCCGTTCACGATAAACAAGAATGGTTCTTTGAGCACAACGATACCACCCGTCCTTTGTGGATGATCGAAGACGATGCGAAGATTTGCATCGGCTGGGCAAGCTTCCAAAGTTTTTACGGCAGACCCGCATATTCAGGCACTGCTGAAATAAGTGTTTATCTGCATGAAAATATGCGTGGCAAAGGATATGGAAAAAAAGTATTACAGTATTGCATCAACAAAGCGCCGGGATTAAAAATGCATACTTTGCTCGGCTACATTTTCGCTCACAATAAACCCAGTGTGAAACTATTTACAGATGCGGGGTTTGAAGAATGGGCGAACTTGAAAGACATCGCAATGATGGATGGTAAATTTTTCAGTCTTAAAATTTTCGGAAAGAAAGTATGAGAACAATAATACCGGCATCATCCGATAAAAGAAATACGATCATTCTTTGTTCAATTTTATTGATCAAAGTTGTTGCGCATTTTTTCCTCATCAATCCTGTATATGAATTGCAGCGGGATGAATATTTACACGTAGATCAGGGTTTTCATTTAGCATGGGGATATTTATCCGTTCCGCCTTTTACATCATGGACATCCTGGATCATCATACATAGTGGCAATAAAGATTTCTTTGTAAAATTATTTCCCGCCCTCTGGGGCGCGGGCACGATCGCTGCGGGATGGAATATTGCAAAAGCTATCGGCGGCGGTTTCTTTGCAAAAATGCTTACTGCTGTTGCTCTGTTGCTTTCCGTTTACCTGCGGATGAATACATTATACCAACCGAATTCATTTGAGATCTTTAGTTGGACCGTTATCTATTTTTTCCTGATCAAATTCGTTTACACAGAAGATCATAAATGGCTGTATTGGCTTGCCGTGAGTATTGCACTTGCATTTTTAAACAAATACAACACGGTATTTTTATGTGCCGGCATTTTCGGCGGCCTGCTGCTCACTCCTCAAAGAAAAATATTTACCAATAAACACTTTTGGATCGCGGCAGCGATTTGCCTGGCGATGATAATGCCGAACCTTTTCTGGCAGATTCGACATCATTTTCCGGTGGTTAGGCATATGGAAGAATTGAAAAACACACAGCTGACCCACAACAGCGCATTTGCTTTTCTTACAGGACAACTACTGGCGTTTTCGGGGTCTTTGCTTATCATCATTCCCGCGCTCATTGCATTCGTTGTGTACAAACCATTCCGCAAAGTACGCTTTTTGGGAGTATCTTACCTTATTTGCATTATGCTCTATATCTTTTTTCTCGCGAAAAATTATTATGCGTTCGGACTGTATGCTGTGTTGATCGCGACAGGAAGTGTTTATCTCGGTAAACTTTCAGAACTGCCGAAGAGAACATTTATTCTACCTGTTTCTTTTATTTTGGTACTTGTCTTGTTTATTCCCATGCGTTTATCATTACCTTTTTTTTCACCGGAAAATATAAAAACACATAAAGCGAAATACCAAATGTTCGGCATGCTGCATTGGGACGACGGAAAGGATCACGAATTGCCGCAGGATTTTGCGGACATGCTGGGATGGAAAGAGATGGCAGCGAAAACAAAAGCGTTGTATAATTCACTTCCTGATAAAGACCGCACCATCATCGTTTGTGATAATTACGGTGAAGCCGGTGCAATAAATTATTATGCGGGATTAAAAGCGAATTCTTATAATGCTGATTATATATTTTGGTTTGATACCGTTACACCGGTAAAAAATATTATCCGTGTAAGCTTTGATGAGCCGCCGAATACAGCATACAAAGGCGTACAGATGTTTGAAACACTTACGCTCAAAGACAGTGTAAGCAATGACGATGCGTTGGAAAGAACATCGAAGATCTGGTTGTTGCAAAACAACAAAACCGATATTAGAAAAATAATAAAGGAAAGTATCGCTGAAAAAATAAACTAAACCGAACCTGTAAATACGTAAAGAGCTTCCTTTTTGAGGAAGCTCTTTTTTTACGTTATTTCAGGAGGTAAGTCTTGTTATTAAGGCATCAACACAGTATCAACTACGTGTATCACACCATTGCTTTGATTTACGTCTTTGATCTTGATCTTCGATTGTCCGCCTTTTGCATCAGTGATGATGATGTTCTTGCCTTTCATTGAAGCAGTAAGGTTTTCACCGTTAACTGTTTTCATTGTTGCAGTACCACCACCTGCTTTGATAGCAGCCATGATATCCGCAGCACTCATTTTCCCGGCAACTACGTGATACGTAAGAATGCTTGTAAGTGTTTTTTTGTTTTCAGGTTTTACCAATGTTGCCACTGTTCCTGCAGGTAATTTATCGAATGCTTCGTTAGTTGGAGCAAACACTGTGAAAGGACCTGCACTTGATAAAGTTTCTACAAGACCTGCTGCCTTTACCGCTGCAACTAATGTAGTGTGGTCTTTACTGTTAACTGCATTTTCAACAATATTCTTAGAAGGATACATTGCTGCACCACCCACCATTACTGTTTTTTCATCCATCTTACCCATTTGAGCAGATGCGGTTGTTGTTGTGAAAGCTGCAACCGTAGCCACAAGGATCAAACTTTTAATACGTTTCATAAAAATAATTTTTTGCGTTTTTTAAATTAGTTGTTTGAATCACTTACGGCAACACAAATATTTTGGTTTTCATTTTCATGAAATAAAAATAAAAGACAAAAAAAGCAGCTTTAGAAAAAGCTGCTTAATAATTTAATAATCATTGCCTGATGTTTTAGGTTTGGCGGGTTTGACCGCTTTTTTTTCTTCTATCATCGGTGTGGGAACAAATCCCTTTTTGTCATCTTTCTTCGGCGCTTTTTTGTTAGTATCGGTGATCGGAGTGATTTCTTCAGGAGTTTCCTCCTGTAAAAAATCATTTCCGGCGCCGTTACCGTTGTCTTCAGTAAGGCTGTCGCCGCTGTTCAATAAATTTTCAAAATTTGCATCTGCGAAGATCGTTGCGTTTTTAAGATTTGCAGGAACAGTAAATTCTTTCTGTGAAGTGTATTCCGTAAAGCGTTTGTCCGCATAAACCTTTTGCATGAAGTTGCCCCACGCCGGCGCAGCTACTTCCGCACCCCCACCGCTCGTATAGATAGGAATAAACGGATCTTCGCAACCTACCCATGTACCTGCAAGTAATGTAGGTGTGTAGCCGATGAACCAACCGTCCGTATAATCATTTGTGGTACCTGTTTTCCCTGCTTTTTCAGTAGGAATATTATAGCTGTTCAGGCGACGGGCAGTCCCGGATTTTATTACACCCTGCATCATTTTCACCATCGTGTAATTGTCCCCTTCTCCTACCACCGGTTTGCTTTGCGCTACCGGAAATTCATGGATCAGGTTACCGTTCTTATCTTCTATTCGTGTAAGGAAAACCGGTTCGGTATTGTAGCCTTTATTCGGGAACATAGTATACGCCTGCAACATCTGCAACATCGGTATTTCTGCGGCGCCTAAAGCTATAGAAGGATACGGCGGAATTTTCACTTTTACGCCGCACTGCTGCGCAAATTCGATCGTTCGTCTCACACCTATCGCGGCCATCAAATGCCATGCACAACCATTTATCGAGTTTGCAAGACAATACGCGCAGGTACCTCCACCGGTGCTGATCGTCTTACCGTTAAGTGTAAGAGGACCTCCGGGGATATAAGTTTCCGGCGAATACCCCGCATCAGTTACAGCAAGCGTGTACAGTAATGGTTTAAAAGTAGATCCCACCTGTCTGCTGGCTGTTACGTGATCGTATTTGAACCAACGAAAATCAATACCCCCCACCCATGCTTTGATCTCTCCCGTTCTCGGATCCATTGCTACAAAGGATGTTTGCATTAACTGCTTGTGATATTTGATAGAATCGATCGGTGTCATTACCGTATCTATCTCATGTTTAGCATTACCCTTCCAGGAAAATATTTTCATCGGAACAGAAACGGTAAAAGATTTCTTGATGGTTTCTTCATCCACGCCATCTTCTTTCATACTTTTCCAGCGCTCGGTATATTTCATCGCAGCCTCTACGATATTATCATGTCCTTTCCACAACCTGTCCTGCTTTTGCTTAAGCAGTGCATTCAACCTGGTTTGCACCGTTGGCATATGCGCCTGCATGGCTTCTTCCGCGTAGTTCTGCATGCGGGAATCGATCGTAGTATAGATCTTTAAACCGTCGGTAAAAAGATCATAAGGCTCACCGGTCTTCGGATTTCTATTGGTCTTACACCATTCTTTCATCACATCTATCAACGCTCTCCGGTAATAGGGAGCGATACCGATGTTCTCGTCTATCTGTTTATAATTCGTAATGAGTGGTTTTGCCTTTAATGTTTCTGATTCAGCTTCCGTGAGGTAATGTTCTTTAGCTACTACCATTTGATTGATTACGGTATTTCTTCTGTCAAGCGAAAGTTTCTGATGACGGATGGGCTCATAAATACTCGGGCCCTTAAGCATACCGATCAAAACGGCCGCTTCTTCTATTTTAAGCTCTTTAGGTTCTTTTTGAAAATACGTACGGCTCGCATTTCTGATACCATACACATTTCCCCAAGGTGCTCTGTTGAGGTATAACGTAAGTATCTCTTCTTTGGTAAAATTGCGTTCGAGTTTTACCGCAATGATCCATTCTTTCATTTTATCAATTCCACGCTTCACGACATTTCCGTGTCCCTGACCCAGGATCATTTTTGCAAGTTGTTGTGTGATCGTACTTCCCCCGCCCTGTGTTCCCAGCGTGAATACAACACGTGCCAGCGCCTGCGCATCAATCCCCGAGTGATCATAAAAACGTTCATCTTCCGTAGCTATCAATGCATGGATAGCATTCTGAGATATTTGATCGTAACGTACTTCGCTCCTGTTCTCTTTGTAATATTTACCCATCAGCACACCGTCGGCGCTGATCACTTCGCTGGCAAGATCCGCTTCCGGATGTTCCAGTTCTTCAAGAGAAGGCATTTTACCAAATACGCCAAAATTGGCCATCAGTAACATTATTATGATGGCGCAAAATCCAAAAAGGAAAACACGCCAGAGAATTTTTACAGAACGTCTCATTTGTTCGTCAGAGTATTAAGGGTTATGCAACAATTAAAACCTGTTGCTGAAATTTGCATTGATCAGTTGTTTGTATGCCGGAAGATCCAGATTCGTTTTCAACAACTGAAGATTTGCATCAGAGATAATGATAAAAGAATATTTGGAAGCCTGCAGCCATGAGATCTCATTCGGCGCGGCTTTTTTGATTCGGTCAAAATATTTCAACGCATCGGAGGCATTATCAAACTGAGAGAACAACAATAAAGCTCTGTCTTTATCCAGTACGTCTTTTACAATCTTCACATTTATAGTAGCCATGCTTTCTCCGTTAAAACGGGTGAATGCATTTTTAGCTTCGTTCACATATACGCCGTCCACCTTATCAAGGATCATCACTACATACTGTGCCTGTTCCGGATGAAGCGTAAATGATTTATTCACCAATATTTCAGGTGTTTTAATCGTGTCGCCCAACAGTTTTTTAGGCACTACAGCGGTGATCGTTTTTATTTCTACCGGCTTTTTTTCCGGAGTTACAGCAAGCGCGGGTTTATCTGTAGGAATGATAACCTGGTCTTCTTCCGCACGGGTAACCTGAAGATCAGTGAGGTACTTTTCAATCTCTGCTCTGCGGCTCAATACGCTAACCATGGTAGCTGCTTTCTCTTTAAGCGGAGATGCAGGATACAATCTTTGAATATTATTGAGCACAACAATTGCTTCACTGTCGCGGTGTTGTTTGATGTAATACACTGACTCGATATACAACAGTTGCGGTGACCAGTAATTGGCACCATAGCTGCTGTCTGCTTTTGTTTTTGCATTTACAGCCTGTACAAAATTCCCTTCGATGAACATGTTGTAGATATCGGCGTACAATGCAGTGATCTCCGGACTCTTTCCATCTTTTTTAAATGCATTCGGGTTCGCCAAAAGCCTGGAAGCATTGCTGCCTGCAAACCCTGTTTTCACCAGATTTTTATAATACTCAGATTTTGCCATATCCCCCAACTTTGACCAGCAGAACGATAAATTAAAATATACGTCTGCAAGTTTTGCATCCTGCGGAAAGCGTTTAATATAATTTTCATACATGCTGATCGCTGCACGATAATCTTCCAGTTCATTTTGGAAGATCTGCCCGGCGTCAAAGATATTTTTTGCGATGTCTGCATTGCTGCTGTCCAGCGCAGATTGGCTCGTCGGAATTCCGGACATCAGGCCATCAAAAGTATATTGATCCGTTGCATTTTTTTTCGGAAGAATCGTGCCTCGTTTGGAATCAGCAGTAACTGCGATATCAGGATCACTGTTTGCACCTGTATTTTTATTGATCAACGCTTCCGTTGCAGTCCTTCTTCTCCAGTTATCTACATTCTCACGCTTGCCCCATTTGCCTTTAAATTCTGAGAAGCCCGTTGTTCTTAACTTAACGCTGTAGAAATACCATTCACCCGTGGTAGATGACGATCCTTTAAAAATATCGGGCGCTGTTTGCCTGTCAAAAGAAGTGATCGTTGAATTACCCGAAAACTCATCAGTTTCTTTAAGCCCCAGTTCTTTCTGATGCTTTTTAATCATCTTTTTTATGAACACTTCTCTTTCGGCCGGCGACATTGCGGCAAGCTTTTGCAGACTGTCTTCCCTGTCGATCGAGATCAATAACGGTACTAATCTTCCCAAAACTTCTTTACGGTTTGAAAGCATGGCTGAATCCGCGCCTGTATCTTTTTTAGAGATGGTTATGCTGTCGTAAAAATTATGCGCTTCAATATATCTTCTTTGATTGTAAGCGATATTACCCAGTTGTAAAAAAGATTTATCACGGTAACCGGATGTTCCTGTATTGTAGTTAATGCTTTTGCCATAATACCCTATCCCGATCGTGGTATCAGGACGTTGCAAGGTAAGCTGCGCCGCAGAATAGTAAATAATATCGCGATACGCTTCATACCTGTCTTTCTTCGCCATGCGCAGCAAATTGGAAATGCTGTTGTCCAACTCTTTAAAGTTGCCACTGTTACGCATCATCTTCGCGTCGTTAAGCTTTGCGTAAATGTCCATTACAGGATCACTGGTATGCTTCGCCGCTTTGCCGTAATACGTTGAAGCCAGGTCAAACTTCCCTGTCATTTCATACATCTGCCCGAGCAAATATTCCCGGCGGCTTTTATCTTCTTTGCTGTCTGCATTGCTCAATGCTTTTTCCAAATGCGTAGCAGCGCTGTCAAAATTATTTTGTGAATAAAACCAATAAGCGGTCACTTCTTCAAGATCATTTTGCAAACGCTTAGGCAAATTGCGGTCGTTCTGTAGGATACTGATCACACCGGCGGCATCGCCATACTCAGTCTGTTCAGTAAAGGTGCGGATCTGCCAGATCAACGCGTCGTTGCGGCTCGGGGGCAGCGTAAATGCTTTTTGAACGACATTTCTCTTCTCCTTATTTGCAATAGAAACAGACCCGTTATCGGCACTGCCCTCTTCATAATTATTTGTACCTATCGTTCTGTTGTAATCGTCATCGCCTTTTTTTCGGGGCTGAAGATTGTAATTGATGAATTGAAAAGTAAGCGCTGCGGAATCAAATTTCTTTTGCAGGAAATAAGATTTACCGATGAGCAGGTAAAAATTATCCACCCAATTCGTACGAAGATCATGCAATAAAACGCCGGCTGTACTTTTATAGATCACGGAGTCGAGTTCTGTTTGTTGCGAAGCAGTATTATCAAGTGAGTAAGGATAAAAACTGAGCAATTTGGAATAGTCATCTTTGTTTGACAAACGTGCTCTCTCGATCACCGCGTTCAGTTTGTTATTCGCATTAAAATAAAAGTTATAATGTGATACGTTATTTTGAATCGTCTTACGAAGGAAACCGAATTTTTTATCTTCCGTTTTTTCAGATGCCAGTACTTTCTCTTCGTACTGCTCTTTTTTCTTGTCTTTATTGATCAGGTCGAAATTTATTTGCGCATACACTCCGGTGCTCTGAAACACTAAAAATGCAACAATCAGCCCTGTGATGAACTTCGGTCTTAACATGAATGAAAATTAGTTAATTTGATACGGTTAAAGTTCGGATTTATTTACTCAATATCCTCCAAAAATAAGGTTCAGGATACGATTTCATAAAGTTTGCCGCTTTTATTTCTGTTAAAAATAAACGTTTCCGCTTTAATGGCTAATTTAGCGGCAGGCCTTACTGTTTTACCCCAAAGTTTTTAAGATGTCATTGCCGGATGTAAATAATACGCTTAAAAGGTTACGCAGCCATTACCGTCTCGTTATCATGAATGAGGATACGTTTGAAGAAGTTGTAAAATTCAAGCTTACCCGAATGAGCGTATATATCGTGATGAGCACTGTTTTCATCCTGATGGTTGGGATAACGGCCGCCTTGATCATTTTTACCCCGCTTAAATACTATTTGCCCGGGTCAAGTTCAGGAAATGCCCAACAGATAAAAGAATATCGAGATCTGAAGATCAGAACGGATTCAATGGAGCAATCGCTTAAATACCGCGATGCCTATTTTAAAAACATACAAAAAGTACTGCAGGGGAAAATAACAGCTTTGGATACGAATAAATTGGTGCTGCCAAAAACGGATAACAACGATGATTGATCAACCAAAAAGAGATAATACGCTTTTATATAAATACCTGGGATTTGCCACACAACTTATCGTTGCACTGGCCATAGCGGTCTTTGGCGGAATAAAGCTGGATAAATGGATCGGTTTTAAGATGCCTTTGGCGGTTTGGATACTTCCTTTAGTAGTGATCGTTGCGCTCATTTACAAAGCCGTTAAAGACACTTCCCCTAAAAAATAATACATGAAGCTTTTCGGAAAAATGTTACTGCCGGTGATCATTATTTTTATCGGGGTAAATATTATCATTTTTGCAGCGTCGGGACTGCTCACAAGATTTAACATCGATAAAAATGTTTTGCTCGGCGCAAACCTGCTTTTTTTACTGGTAAGCATCTTCGTTTTTTTTATGCAGCAAAAAGCGATCATCAATCCTAACCCGAACGTATTTATCAGAAGTGTGATAGGTGGAATGATGATCAAAATGTTCAGCACTGTGATTGCTGTCTTGATCTATGTCACATCTGTTGAAAATTATAATAAGAAAGCGGTTTTTATCTCGCTGGTATTATACCTGTTTTATCTCGGCGCCGAAGTGGGCGCTATATCCAAACAGCTCAGGAAAAAGTAATGTCTAAGAACGAAGTACAGTTTGCGGCACTGGAGCCGTACTTGCCCGCAGGAACTTTTGGACCTGTACTTAAATACATTTATCAATACAGGATCCAACTTACGGTAACGCGCCGCAGAAGTAGTGTACTCGGAGATTACAGGCATGCGCATGCGGGCAAGGGTCATCGCATCAGTGTGAACAGCGATCTCAACAAATATTCTTTCCTTATCACTTTACTGCACGAGATCGCTCACCTGATCACGTTTGAAAAACACGGTCGTAATGCGCAACCGCACGGCAAAGAATGGAAGACTTCTTTCAGCAATATTTTACAGGAGTTTACCGGTAAAGGTTTCTTCCCGGACGACATTGAAAAGACATTGATCAAATCACTCCACAATCCTGCTGCAAGCAGTTGTGCTGATGAAAAACTGTTGCGGGTACTCAAATTGTACGATCCGAAAAAGGAAGGCGTTTTCTTTGTGGAAGACCTTGCTGCCGGCGAAAAATTTGCGACTTCCGATAAACGTATTTTCGAACGCGGCGAAAGGATCAGAAAACGCATAAAATGCCGGGAAGTGGCTACGGGAAAGTGGTATCTTTTTAGTCCCGTTTTTGAAGTAAAAAGAGTTGACGGTTGACAGATGAAGGTTGACGGGTTAACGGGTTATCGTGTTAACAAGTTGCGGATTGTAAGCCTGAGCTTCCCGAAGTCGATTAAGTTGGCGGATAATAGTTTTTTATCCTTCCGTCAACTGTCATCTGTCAACTGCCAACTATCTCACTTCTATCGTCAGTCCTACACAATTTCTCAATCCATTACATTACATTTGTTTCTTTTAAAACCTAATATACAACTGCTTGCAACCAAATTTTAAATACAGCGAGGAGGAGCTCGTCGGACTGTTGAAGAACAGAGACCAAAACGCCTTCTCGTACCTGTATGATAACTATGCTGCTGCGCTTAACGGGATCATTGTGCGGATGGTGGAAGATGTTCAACTTGCCGAGGATATTTTACAGGATGCTTTTGTTAAAATCTGGAACAATTTCGGGCAATACGACAACACAAAAGGCCGTCTCTTCACATGGATGATCAATATTACCCGTAATCTCACGATTGATACGCTAAGAAGCAAAGGGTACAAAAAACAGCAAAAAATCTCACAGGATGAAAACTCCGTATCTACATATCAGGACAGGAGTTACAGTGCAGACAAGTTCGACACGATTGGTCTTCGCAAACAACTCCAGAACCTGAAGCCGGATCAAAAAGTGATCATCGACCTCGCCTATTTCAATGGCTATACCCAGGATGAGATATCCAAAGAAATGGGCATACCTCTGGGAACGGTAAAAACAAGAATGCGGACGGCGATCATAGAATTAAGAAAATTAATACAATAATCAAGCAGTGGAAATAAACGAAATTATATCATCAGGTCTTTTGGAAATGTACGCCGTAGGCGCCGCATCCCCCGAAGAAGCAGCTCAGGTAGAACGATGGTGTTCTCAATATCCTGAAGTTGCTGCTGCTCTCACAGAAACAGAGCAGGCGATGGAATCTTATGCAATGGCTAATGCCGTAGCACCGGCAGAGCATATAAAGCAACGGATTTTATCAACTTTAAATTTTAATACGGAAGTTGAGCGAAAGCAGCCTGCAAAGGTTGTTTCGATGAACAGCGGATGGCGCATGGCAGCTGCTGCAGCGGTTATACTCTTCATAGGAAGCGCGGTATTGAATATTTTTTATTATAATAAATACAAAGAAGCAGACGGCAAATACCAACAGGGCGAAGCAAAGCTTGCGCAGATGAACACACATGTTTCCGATATGGATAAAGACATGGGTATCGTACGCAGCAAATACAGTGTGCCTGTGTCATTGCATGGTCTTCCTGCTGCCCCTGATGCTGATGCGAAGATCTTTTGGATGAAGAATACCGGTGAGGTTTATGTAGATCCGGGTAATCTTCCTATGGCGCCGAAAGGCATGCAGTATCAGCTTTGGGCGATTGTGGATGGTAAGCCGGTAAGCGGCGGTATGATCAGCTCTAAAGACGGCAAAACATATTCTATCCAATCCATGAAATCTTTCAGCAAAGCCCAGGCATTTGCGATCACATTAGAAACCGAAGGTGGTCATGAAGAACCAAAAGGTTCGATGTATGTGATGGGGAATATCTAAATTATCACACGAATTTTTCGAATTACACGTATAGAAAACGCTCCGTTTATCGGAGCGTTTTTATTTTCACCGCAGAGAACAAGAGTTAAAAAAGTTTACGCAGAGATTTTAGCGGCCTCCGGCTGTGTGCTTTTAAATTCATGTAATTCTAAAAATTCGATAATAAAAAATACGCCTTTACTTCTTCAATACGATTCTAAAAGTGGTCCCCTTCCCGGGCTCACTCTGCTTCACAAACAATTCTCCCTTGTGATAAAGATCAATGATCCTTTTGCTCAATGAAAGCCCCAACCCCCAGCCGCGCTGCTTTGTAGTAAACCCCGGCTTAAATACTTTAGCGATATTATTTTTTGAAATACCTTTTCCGGTATCCGTTACATCAACAATGATCTGTGCGATTTCATTTTTTATATTGATACTAACAGCACCCTGACCGTTCATAGCGTCTAATGCATTCTTCAACAGGTTTTCGATCACCCAATCGAACAATGGCGGATTGATCACAGCGATGATCTCCGGTTCATTTGCGTGAATAGAAAAAGCAACTTTGTCGGGTGCACGACGCTTGATATAATTCATCATCGTTTGCACCTGCGCTACGAGTTCCGTTTCTTCCAGCTTTGGTGTACTGCCGATCTTTCCGAAACGATCACTCACGAGCTTTAAACGTTCCACATCTTTACTCATTTCGCCGGCGATCTTTTGCATGCCGTCTGTTTCGCGAAGCATTTCCATCCAGCCTTCCAGTGAAGATATCGGCGTACCTAACTGATGAGCCGTTTCCTTTGCCATACCCGCCCATACCTGGTTTTGCGTGCTTTTGTTTTTTGTATTCACCGCAATCAAAATGATAATAACAAACAGCACTGCCACTACCAATTGCAGGATCGGAAAATAGCGGATCTGAATGAGTAGCTCCGATTCGCCATAATAGGTATAATTTTTTTGAGCTGCATTTAGCGGGTTTTGCCACACGATGGGCGGATTGATTTTCTTCAATTCCTGAAGCTTGTTTTTGAGGAAAGAACTGTTGCCGGCTATTTCTGCTGTATCAAAATTGGAATCAAGGATGCTGTCATTTTCGTTAGTAAGTATAAGCGGAATATCTTTTCCGGTATACTGCATGATCTTAAGCGCCAGTTTTGAATCAGGGTTATTGATGTCCTGAAGATCCTGTGTCGCATCAATATACTGCTGCACTTTTACCTTCTCTTCATTTGCAATTTTCTTTGAGAGATAATTACTGTAAAATATACTCGCCGTTACAAAGAGTATCGCTATAAGTGCGAGAATATTTCTCAGGTTAAAAAAACGTTGAAACATGTTTAAAAATAATAAATACCCGGCGTTGAAGTGTATAAATTTTTCAGGCTATGTTTGTAACCTGTCATGAATAATAATATTGATTTCGCGGATAATAATTTTCCTTCAGTTGCGGTGGTGATATTAAACTGGAACGGTAAAGGGTTTCTGGAGAAATTTCTTCCGTCCGTTTTGCATTCTACCTACGGTAACACCAGAGTTATTGTTGCGGACAATGATTCATCAGACGATTCAGTTGCTTTTGTGCGTGAACATTTTCCGACGGTTGAACTCATCATCAATCCGGAGAACGGCGGTTTTGCAAACGGCTACAACATGGCGCTAAAGCATGTTACAGCGGATTACTTCGTATTGCTTAACAGTGATGTGGAAGTTGTTCCCGGATGGATAGAACCGGTTATTAGCCTTATGGAAGCAGACAAAACGATCGGTGCGTGTCAGCCAAAGCTTCTTGATCAGAAAAATAAAAAATACTTTGAATATGCAGGTGCATGCGGCGGCTGGCTCGATGCGATGGGATATCCTTTTGCTCGCGGACGTGTACTTGAGATCATCGAAGAAGATAAAGGTCAGTATGATGAAGTGGCCGAATGCGCATGGGCAAGCGGTGCCGCCATGTTTGTAAGAGCCGCGGTTTTCAATGAGATGCAGGGTTTTGATCAGTACTTTTTTGCCCACCAGGAAGAGATCGATCTTTGTCAGCGCATGCAGGTGAGCGGTTATAAAATTTTTGTGCAGCCGGCATCTGTTGTGTATCATGTGGGCGGCGGAACGTTACCGAAAGGGAACAGCAAAAAAACGTACTTGAATTTTCGCAACAACCTTATCATGGTTTTTAAAAACAGTGTGCCGTTGAGAAGAATCTATATTATTCCTCTTCGCATGGCGTTAGACGGGATAGCTGCATGGAAAGGATTAGTCAGCGGAGACAGCGGTTATTTTCTTGCGGTGGCAAAGGCGCATGTACATTTTGTAAAATGGATGCTGTTTGAAAAAAAGCGATCGGTTTTTCCGCAACGCACGGGCTTTCACAAACCTGCCGGCATTTACGCCGGCAGCATGCTATGGCAATATTATAAGAACGGAAAAAGAACCTTTTCCAAAATTGTTAAGAGCAAATAATTTTTTTTAACAATAAGCCCTTATTTTTGCAACGAAAATAAATGGAAATGCAACAGGAAATCATCGATAATAAAGACAAAGATTTTGCTCACAACTGGGTTTCTTCTTCCCGTTTTATATGGTATTGTCAGGTTTTTGTAATGGTTGTGGTTATTTTATCTGCATGTGTTGCACTTTACACACACCGTTACAAGGGTCATCCGGAAACACATGTACCGGATAACACACTTTATAACCCGAAATACAAATAAAAATTTTGTAGTTAATTTTCAAACCTTATTTTTGCAGTCCGAAAAGCAAAAGCGATAAAGAATCGCCCAAAAAATATCGGAAGTTCTTATACAATTTGCGGAAGTAGCTCATTTGGTAGAGCACGACCTTGCCAAGGTCGGGGTGGCCGGTTCGAGCCCGGTCTTCCGCTCTAAAACTCCCGCCCGAAACGGGAGTTTTTTTATGCTTTTAGTTTAATGAGTGTCAGCCTGAGCTTAGTTTACGCTGAGCTTGCCGAAGGGAAGGCGTACTTCCGAAAACTGAAGCTGTGTCGCCCCGGTGGTGAAATTGGTAGACACGCGGGACTTAAAATCCCGTTGGCAGCAATGTCAGTAACGGTTCAACTCCGTTCCGGGGCACAGTAACTTGCGGCGATGGCGAAATTGGTAGACGCACTACCTTGAGGTGGTAGCGCTCACACAACGGGCGTGTCAGTTCGAATCTGATTCGCCGCACAGATTAAAGAGGTTGTTTACGCAGCCTTTTTTTATGCCCCAAACATTCCCGCAGAAGATTGCTGTTTAAGGTATTTATATTTTCGCTGATCGTTCGGCAAAAATTTTTGCGCAAACTCTCGCTTCACAACAAATCCGTTTCTTTATTACCTTGTAAAAAAAATACTCAATGCCAAATAATATTAACTGCCCTTCCTGCGGATTCAGCTTCGACGTGGATAATGTATTGACGGCAGATATAGAAAAAAAATTCAAAGAAGAATACAATAAGAAATTGCAGCAGTCCATGAATAAAGTGGAAGCAGATCAGAAAAAACTGGAAGCCGATCAGCAATTGTTCGAAGAAAAAAGAAAAAAAGAAAACGAGTTGTTCGTTCAAAAGTTGCAGCAGGAAAAAGTAAAAATGCAGGCAGAATTGGAACAGGATAAAATAAAGATCCAAACAGAATTGCAGCAGAACCTCACCAAAACCATCGCCGCTGATTACGATAACCGTTTGCGTGTATTGCAGCAGGAAAAGGATGATAACGCGGAGAAATTAAAAGAGGCTAGAAAGAAAGAACTCGAATTCATGCAGAAAGTGCAAAAGCTGCAAACAAAAGAAGAAGAGCTGGAGATCACGCTGCAAAAGAAATTACAGGAAGAAAGACAAAGCCTCGGCGAACAGATCCGCAAGCAGGAGCATGACAGGAATGCGCTCAAAGAAAATGAGCATCAGTTGCAGATGAGGGAGTTGCAAAAGCAGCTGGAAGATCAAAAAAAACTGGCGCAGGAAGCGGTGCGTAAAGCAGAACAGGGTTCTATGCAATTGCAGGGAGAGGTACAGGAACTAATCCTGGAAGAAATGTTGAAAATCACTTTTCCTTTTGATATGATCACTGAAGTAGGCAAGGGAATTCGAGGTGCGGATTGCATACAAACGGTGCGCAATCACCTCGGGCAGGAATGCGGAAAGATCATTTACGAAAGTAAAAGAACGGAAGCGTTTACTGCAGACTGGGTAGATAAATTAAAAAAGGATATGCTCGCAACGGGTGCTGATATTGCGGTGATTGTTACGAAAACAATGCCCAAAGATCTGCAACAATTTGGTGAAAAGAACGGTGTGTATATCTGCACATTCGTGGAAGTAAAAAGTTTGGCAGTTGTTCTGAGAAATGCGATCTTAAAAATAAGTGAGAGCAGAAAGAGTCAGGAAAACAAAGGCGAAAAAATGGTGGCGATGTACAATTATCTGACCAGCCACGAATTTATCGGCAACATGAATGCAATGCGGGAAGGCTTTCGCAGTCTTCGTTCCATGATGCAAAAAGAAAAAGAAGATTTTGAAAAGAACTGGAAGAAAAAAGAAAAACACATAGAAATGATCATTCAGAATTCATTGCATATTTCCGGTTCGGTAGAAGGTATTGCCGGACAGGATCTGATCAATATGCAGTTGCTGGATGAAGAAGAAACGCAAAATTGATCAGGTAACGATCCACGATAAATTATTATTCGCGATAACAATGCTGTGCACATTAATTTGTTGCACGGCATTTTTTGTAAAGCTGCATTCAGCTGCGACTTCGTCTTCATTTCTTTGCAGTGCATTAATGTGCATGTGACCGATAAAATCAACAGCACCGTCGCCGTACCATTTGAATATTGCTTCTTTGATGCTCCAGGCCATTGTGAGCAACAAATGTTCACCGGCGTTAAATGAGTTGAGCAACTGCTGTTCTTTTTCGGATAAGAATTTATGCCTGATGCGATCGACCTTAGGATCGGGAATTTCAATATCAACTCCTACCCTGTTTGTTTTACTTACAATGACTGCTGCATAATCTCCGCAATGAGATATGGAAAAATGAAATGCTTCATCGGCTAAAAATGGTTTTCGGGTATCAGCGATCTGAATCAGTTCCATCGGAAATTCCGGAAAAAGTTCCTGCAACAAATACCTGCCTGCTAAATGCTGCAAACGCTTATGGGGATGGGTTATGCTGCGTTGTACACTTACTTTCCCCGAAAAAAAATCTTCGGCTTCTGTAATATGCCAAACGCCTATTTTTGTGGCTTCGTTAATATTTCGCTGATAACTTAAAGGCATGGCGGGAAATTAGGGAAAATAAGCAGATAAAGTTTATAAAGTATATAGCCGCAATCACAGCAAGACAGAAAGCAATTCGAAAAAATCAAAATAATGCCTTTGTGCCGTCGCGGAAAAAAAACAAATCATGATCTTAAGTGATACAAGAATTTTAGAAGAGATAGAAAAAGGAACCATTAAAGTATTGCCATACCACAGAGATTGCCTCGGCAGTAACAGTTATGATGTGCATCTGGGTAAGAATCTTGCGACTTATGAGCATGCGGAACTTGACGCGAAGAAACACAATACCATCAAACATTTTGAGATCCCTGATGAAGGGATCCTGCTTCTCCCCCATATGTTTTACCTTGGCGTCACAGAAGAATACACAGAAACACACGCACACGTTCCTTTTCTGGAAGGAAAATCATCTACCGGCAGACTGGGTATCGATATTCATGCGACGGCAGGTAAAGGTGATGTAGGTTTTTGCGGTAACTGGACATTAGAGATCTCTGTAAAGCAACCCGTGCGTGTGTACAAAGGCATGCCGATCGGACAGCTCATCTACTTCCCGGTAGACGGCGAGATCGAAGTAAAATACAATCAAAAGAAGAATGCGAAATACAGCGGCCAGCCTGATGTGCCGGTGGAGAGTATGATGTGGAAGAATGTTTTTTGAAGTTAAAGGTTGAAAACTTAAACCTGAAGCTTATAGGGGAGTGTGTGATTTCTTTGTTTTCTTTCCACGATTTTTTGACCTGTGAACATCCCCGAATGATCGACGTATGAAAGTTTGCGGATCGTTTGGTGTTGTTGAATTTGTGATCTCATCTCATTAATCTGCTTTTTCAATTTCACCCGGCGGAGAGCGTTCGCGGCAGTGAAGATATAACCCGCCCAAGTACGTTGTGTTAATACCCCGAATATCGCTTTTGCACTTCCCTTCTTTCTTTTGTGTAAACATGTTTGGCACGAGTTTCGCCCGAATAATCATTAATACATGGTTTTATTACCGGAAAAACAAACTGTTAGCGGTTTGTTCACGTAGATAAGCCGAATACCTTGCATTTAACAACTTTCTTTCTACCATGCCGGCGAAGATTAATTTTCATTTATTTCCATTATATCAATAAACAAACAATAATGACAAAAAGTATACACCGCATTAAGACGATGGCCTTTCTGCTCCTGATGTTAGCCATCAGCGCACGTTCCATGGCATCGAGCCATCGTGAAGCACCCCTGATCTCCAATGATCCTTTGGCTGATAACACAGACGTTTATGCGTTTCGCAGTCCTGATGATCCAAACACCGTGACGATCATCTGTAATTATATCCCCTTTCAGTTACCTGAAGGTGGCCCTAACTACGACAATTTTGGTGTTGGCATCCGTTATGAGATCCACATTAAAAACAAGACTACCACAACAACAGACGATATTCTATATCGTTTCACATTCTCTCAAAGCAATCAGGATCCGTCCACGTTTTTCAATATTCGTTTGGGGATGCAAAACCTGAAAACGACTTACATCTGTGAGAAAAGCGTGAATGGCGGGGCATTTACAACGATCGTAAATGCGGGTATCGTACCGCCTAATAATATTGGCCCGCGCTCAATTCAAAATCCTGTTGTAGGATTGGGTCAACCAAATTATGATGCGTTGATGACCGCTGCGATAATGAATGCCAGCAGCGGTGAAAAGGTTTTCTGCGGCCCGGTGGATGATCCGTTCTTCGTGGATCTTGCGGGTGCGTTTGATGTAGGGGCTTTCCGCCCGGAAGGCAATACGGCCAATGCTCCTAAAGACGGCCTCGCCCGCTACAATGTACATTCGATCGCATTAAAAATTCCGATCAATCTGTTGCAAAAGGACGGCAAAAGTGTTTCGCAAGCTGCCAATATACTGGACGGCGATTTCGTGATCGGCGTATGGGCAAGTGCAAGCAGACAGCAGATCAAAACACTTAACGGCAACGGTACGGAATCGTTTTCGGGTAACTGGGTACAGGTTTCACGTTTAGGTATGCCATTAAATAATGAAGCTATCGAACCGGTAGGAATGAAGGATAAATGGAACGCAACATTACCTTCTAATGATCTTCAATATGCGGCTAATTTCACCAACCCGGAACTGGCGCTATACATGGACGACAGCAAATTCGGCGGTGCGGTTCCTTCTTTGAATGCACTAAGAATTCAAACGAAGTCTTTGGGTACTTATGATTTCAGAAACGGTAAAGCAGGGTTATATTCTTTACGCGGTACAGCTGCAGTAAACGGTACAGCATTGTCTGATGCAAATTTCGGTGCAATACTTTTACCGGATAACAAAAGCCCGCGTGCAGTGGATCTTCTTCCGATATTTTACACCGGTGTTCCTAATCTTGCCCCTTATCAGTTGCAGACAGGTAAAACAGGCGGACCGCTCTCTGCAGGAAAACCTTTCATTAATAATTTCCTGCCGACGCTGGGTGATATGTTGCGCCTTAATATGGCCGTACCTGTTACACCGCGTAATGACCCTAAGTTCAGTTCACTTGGTCTTGTAAGTGCAGCTGTGCTTGGCCTTACAGATCCTGCCTACAATACAAACAAATCGCTACAGTTCATTCCGAATATGGATGGTTTCCCGAACGGCAGACGATTGGAAGATGATGTAACAACAATCGAATTACAGGCGGTAGGCGGTGTAGTCCTTGCAGCGATCGGTCTTAACTACGATGATTACAAACTGGACGGAAGCGGCGGTGCGGTTACTCAAAACCTGAAGAATGTACTCAGCTTCACCGCAGGACCAACAAAGAACGATACCACATTTAAACCTGCATTCCCTTACGTGCAAACGCCATGGAGAGGTTTTGACTACACTATTCAACCAAGATTCTAAGATTAGCTCAACACAATAAGAAACAATTATGAAACAATTTCTAAAAATATTTACGGTGCTGCTTGTAAGCATTACCGTATCGGCATCGCAGGCAAACGCATCGAGTCATCGTGAAGCGCCGTTGATCAGCAATGATCCCCTTGCAGATAATACTGACGTGTATGCTTTCCGCAGTCCGCAGGACAGCAGTAAGATCATTTTGATCGCCAACTATATTCCGTTTGAGCATCCTGCGGGAGGCCCTAACTACTATACGTTCGGAGAAAACATCCGTTACGAGATCCATGTGGATAACAACATCAACACAACAGGTGATGACATTATCTACCGTTTTACATTCAAACAGGTAAATGAAGATCCTACAACTTTCTTCTCTATCCTTTTGGGCAAGCAAAATGCAAAAACAACCTATACCTGCGAACGCAGCATCAACGGTGGTACAACATTCACAACGATCGTGGCAAACGGTATCGTTCCCCCGCCCAATATCGGCCCGCGTTCTATTGAGAATGCCACGCTGGGCTTAGGCGCTGCGGATTACGAATCACTTGCAACGGCTGCAATTGCAACAGCAACATCCGGTGAGAAAGTATTCTGTGGTCCGAGAGATGATGCGTTTTTTGTAGATCTTGGCGGTGCATTTGATGTAGGTGGTTTTCGCACCGCGGGTGCGAGAGACGGCCTTGCAAAAATGAATGTGCATTCAATAGCGATTGAAGTTCCGATCACTACTTTGCAAAAACAAAATAAACCAACAGCGCAGGCAACAAGTATACTTGATCCGGAATTCGTTATCGGCGTATACGCAAATGCAAGTCGCCCTGCTATCACAACATTGAGTGCGGCAGGCGATAAACCAACTGCAACAGGCGCATGGGTGCAGGTTTCAAGATTGGGTATGCCATTAACGAATGAAGCGGTAATCGCCATAGGTTCAAAAGATAAATGGAATGCTGCTTCACCTTCAGCGGAAAGTCAGTTCATTCCTTTCTTTAAAAATCCTGAACTTGCGTTGTATATGGATGACTCTCAATTTGGGGGAGCTGTTCCGGGTCTTTCGAAACTCAGGGTACAGTCTGCTTCGCAAACCATTGCCGGCGTTTTCGATTTCCGCAATGGAAAACCTGGATTGTTTCCTTTGAAAAATTCTCCTTTATTGAACGGTACGGCTTTATCCCAAGCTAATTACGGCAATCTTTTGTTGCCCGATGCTACAAGTCCGCGGGCAGTTGATATCCTGCCGATATTCTTAACAGGTGTTCCTAATTTACCGCCGTATCAACTGGCCACAGGTAAAACAACAGGCAATCCTTTAAGTGCCGGTAAGCCATTTATCAATAATTTTCTTCCTACAGTAGGCGATTATTTGAGATTGAACATGGCAGTGCCGGTTACATCAAGAACAAGTCCTGCATTCAGCAAACTTGGTTTGATCCAGGCGGCAGTTTCCGGATTGACTGATCCGTTGTATAACGCTTCAACGGCGATCCAGAACATTCCGAACATGGATGGTTTTCCTAACGGAAGGAGACTGGAAGATGACGTAACAACAATTGAATTACAAGCCGTCGGCGGCGTGGTACTGGCTGCAGTAGGACTTTGGTACGATGACTATGTGATCGGCGGAAATCCTGTAACACCGAAACTACTCACCACCCTGTCTTTCCAGGAAGGGGTAGGCAAAAATGACACAACGATCCGCACAGCGTTCCCTTTCCTTCAAACACCATGGAGAGGTTATAACGGTGCTGCTTATACAGGTCCGAAGAGCATTAACTTCCTTAACCTCGATCTCGCAGCGAATCCTATCGGTTTCAACGCGTATCCGAACGCTTTCCAAACGTCTACGACGTTCCATTATAAGATCAACAGAGATGCACTTTCGGTGCGAATCGTTTTGTCTGATGTGCAGGGAAGAGTTATTTCCGAGATGGAACAAGGGGCAAGGGCTGCGGGAGACTATTATGTTTCGTACAATGGTACCGCTTTACCTTCAGGTGTTTACTTTGCGAAGATATTTGTGCAGGGACCTCAGCAAACAGCTATCTTCAAGCTATTAAAAATTAATTAAAAAAAGAACCCGAACGGCAGACGGAGTAATTGCTTCGTCTGCCGTTTTTTATACCATCAACATGAAAAATAAATTAACCCTTTTACACACTGTCGCTTTAGCGATCTGCATGCTCAGCATATCCGGTTTGGTAAGCTGCAATAATGCAAAGAACGAAGAAAAACTTAAAGCTTACAACCTTGGCCAGGATCCGATGTCAATTCCTGATCTGTTAGAAAGAAAAGGAGAACTCGCAGACGCTGCCGAGTGGACAAAAACAAAAGAGAAAGTAACAGAACTTAAAACAAAGATTGAGGCATCACCCGAAAATGTAAAACTGCGACTGCAGGCTGCTACAATCTTTATAGCGGAGCAACGCATTACCGGAGAACATCACTATTACTACGCAGCTATTGAAAAAATATTGGATGGCGTACTAAGTATCGAACCGAAGAATTTTGAAGCAACTGTTTTTAAAGCATCACTGCGGATGAGTGAACACCGCTTCGCCGATGCGAAAGCACTGGCAGAAGCCGCCAGGATAATAAATCCGAGCAACGCGTATGTATACGGAATATTGGTAGATGCGAACGTTGAATTGGGAAACTATACTGATGCGGTAAGTGCATCAGATACGATGCAGGCGTTAAAACCATCACTCGAATCATATTCCCGCGCATCTTATCTTCGTGAGATCTATGGCGATACAGCAGGTGCCGTGCAAGCGATGAAACTCGCTGTTACTGCGGGTCTTCCCGGCAGTGAGCCGCAATCCTGGAGCCGAAATATTCTCGGTGATCTCTATTTCAACAACGGCAATTTGGGTGCTGCGGAAGCCACCTACACGGAAAATTTATTAAGAAGACCGAGCTATGCACCAAGTATGGCGGGACTTGCAAAAGTAGCTGCAAAACAAAAAGATTACAAGAGAGCATTGACCTTACTTGATTCTGCAAATGCAATAATGCAGCAATATTCATTTGACGAGCAAAAAGCAGATGTTTATGCAGCAATGGGCGATACCAAAAAAGCCGCTGAAATGTATGCATCGGTACAGAAACAAATGATCGCAGATGCAAATTCCGGGCAACATTCTATTTCGCTTGAACTCGCAAAATCTTTTGAAAAAAATAATCTTTGGGACAGCGCAAAAAAATACGCGATGCAGGAATTTGCTGTTCGCCCGAAAAATATCGACGTGAATAATGAACTAGCGTGGATCGCATACAATCAAAAAGATCCTGCGGCGGCAAAAGAATTTTTAAGAACTGCAATGAATACAAACAGTAAAAATCCCGATCTTATGCAGAGAGCAGCGCAGATCAATGGAAAATAATGCAGGAATGATGATGAACAGGTTGTTGCTCTATATCCTTTTATTAAGCTATATCACTGCTTTGATTAAACCCGTGATGCCTTACGTATCAGACGGCATAAATCATGTGTTCTTCTATGCGCATCACATGGCTACAGTACATTATGAGAACGGTAAATACCATATTCACCGCGACCTGCTCAATAATTCAAAAGAAGAGAGTACGGATAAGCATTCTGCACCGCAGAAAAGCAACAACGCTAATGATGAGCACCTCGTGAGTGCTATGATCATTGCTTCCATACAGGAATTTAATTTTATAAGACCGATATATTTTATCACAGTGCCCCGGGTCCCTTCCGGTATATCCCGTGATCATTTTCCACCTCCCCGGCGTTTAGTATAATATTTTTTTTATGCAGGCAGCTTTCTCTTTAGGGAAAGCTGCCCTGTAATTATTTTATTTATACTAAACATCAGCCATGAAAAATGTAAGGCTTTGCAGTATACTTTGTATACTGTTATTGAGTTGCTCTATATGCGCGCATGCGCAAACACTCATAAAAGGGAAAGTATTGGATGCCGGAAGCAAACAACCGCTGGAAGCGGCAACAGTAAGCATTACAGGACAGGGATCGCAGAAAGCCGTAACTGACGATTACGGAAATTTCGTGTTAAAAGCCACCAACAAAAGCGAAAGTCTTGCTGTTTCACATATCGGTTACAGAACAACATCTTTTACTTCAGAAAAAACGGGTAATACCACTATCGAGTTGGCGCCGGATGTGATCAAACTGGATGATGTAAGATTGCAGGCAACAGGTATTGCAAAATTCAGTTCATTGGCAAAAGTGGATCTCTTACTTAATCCGGTAAAAAACACGCAGGAGTTATTGCGCATCGTACCGGGATTATTCATCGCACAACATGCAGGCGGCGGAAAAGCAGAACAGATCTTCCTGCGCGGCTTCGATTGTGATCACGGAACGGATGTGCAGGTAAGCGTAGATGGTATGCCGGTAAATATGGTAAGTCATGCACACGGACAGGGTTATGCGGATGCACATTTCATCATCCCTGAAACCATTAATGCCATTGACTTTGGCGCCGGCCCCTACTACACCGAACACGGAAACCTGAATACTGCGGGCTACGTGGCCTTCTCTACATTTAAGAATATTCCTAAGAGCGAGATCAAAATAGAAGCAGGTCGCTTTAATACTTACCGCCTCTTCGGATTGATCGATCTGCTGAAAAAGAATAAAGAAAAACAAAGTGCCTACATCGCAGGCGAATATTATTACACGAACGGACCGTCGGAAAATAAACAGCATTTTAGCCGCTTCAATGTATTCGGAAAATACAATGCCACGATAGCTGCTTCAACAGATTTGAGCTTCTCTGCTTCGGCATTTAAAAGTAATTGGGACGCAAGCGGACAGGTACCGGAACGTGCCGTGGAAAGCGGCGGGATCGGAAGGTTCGGAAGTATCGATCCTTCCGAAGGCGGCAACACGGAAAGGTATAATGCCAACCTTTTTGTGGCGCATCGATTCGCAAACGGTTCAAGCTGGACCAATCAAGCTTATTACAGCCGTTATCTTTTTAGCCTGTATTCTGATTTTACTTTCTTCCTTAATGATCCGGTTAATGGTGATGAGATCAACCAGGCTGAACAAAGAAATGTAACGGGGCTTCTTTCTTCCTTAAAGCAAAAATATTTTTTAGGAAAGGTCACGCTAAACGGAACCTATGCCGCAGGCCTGCGGTATGATGCAACCAACAACAGCAAATTAGCGCACGTGGTAAAGCGTCAGTTCATTGAATACTTCAAACTCGGGGACATTAAAGAAGCCAACGCATTCGCGTATGTAAATCAGCAGGCATCCGTCGGCAAATTCGTGATCAACGGCGGTGTACGCTTTGATTATTTCAATTTTGATTATACGGACAAACTTACTGCTGTGCAACCTGCATCGCAGTACAAGTCGATCATCAGCCCGAAACTAAATATTCAGTTCAACGCTTCAAAGGCAGTGCAGTTCTACGTAAAATCCGGCAAAGGATTTCACAGCAACGATACCAGAGTTGTGACCGCAAACAACGGAAATGAAATTCTTCCGGCAGCTTACGGCTCCGATGTTGGCATCATCATAAAACCCGTTAAAAATTTACTCATCAATGTAGCGGCATGGACACTCTACCTGCAACAGGAATTTGTGTATGTAGGTGATGATGGTAATGTGGAGCCGAGCGGCAAAACAAGAAGACAGGGTATTGATATCATTGCACGTTACCAATTCGCGGATCATCTTTTTGCAAATGCGAATATCAATTTTACCAAGCCCCGTGCTCTCGGCGAAGCTAAGGGCGAAGACTATATCCCGTTGGCACCCACAGCAACGAGTACCGGCGGATTATTTTACAAAAAGCAAAAAGGTTTTAACGGCGGACTTACATATCGTTATATCAAAAGTCGCCCGGCCAATGAAGACAATACGATCATTGCGAAAGGATATTTTTTAACGGATGCTTCTTTGAATTATACACAACCGAAATATGAGATCGGTATCGCGATGGAGAATATCTTTAACGTAAAATGGAACGAAGCGCAGTTTGCAACAGAGAGCCGATTACTGAACGAACCCGCTGCCGTTACAGAACTTAACTTTACACCGGGCACGCCCTTCTTTGCAAAAATTAAGCTGGCGGTTTTCTTTTAAATCAATCGGGAAGAACGCCGTCGGTTCTTCCCTTATACAACATTAGTATGAATACACTTAGCTACGTAAACCTGCAGAAAGATCAACTGAAAAACTGCGGTCGTGTAATTGGCAGCATAATGCTTTTTGTGTTGATCAGTCAATCGCTGTGGGCACATCCGGGAGGTGATCTTTCGCAGATGAGCAAAACGGAAGTCGGCCTGATCTATCTGCAACTGGGCTTTACACATATTCTTCCGCTTGGTACGGATCATATTCTTTTCGTGCTCAGTCTGTTTTTACTGAATCCGAAACTGAAACCGATATTGTGGCAGGCTACCGCATTCACAGTTGCTCACACCATCACGCTCGGACTCTCCATGTATAAGGTGATTAAACCGCCTGTAAATATTGTGGAGCCGGTGATCGCTTTATCTATTCTTTTTGTAGCCCTTGAAAATATTTTTTCGCCGCGTTTAAAAGCCGGCAGGATCGGTGTGGTTTTCCTGTTTGGGCTCATTCACGGAATGGGTTTCGCAAGTGCGCTCATGGAATTAGGGTTGCCGAAAAATGCTTACCTGAGTTCGATCTTATTGTTCAACTTTGGTGTAGAACTCGGACAGATCACAGTTATAGTTTCTGCTTTTTTATTGTTGGGATGGCCATTTGGAAATAAACAATGGTACCGAAAAAGGATTGTAATTCCGTTATCGATATTGATCGCCTTGATTGCAGCCTATTGGACAGCAGAGCGAATATTTTTTGCATGAGTATTTATCGTTCTGATTCAAGAAACCCCAAATTTTATAAAGGTCCGTAAATCACATGATGAATGTGTAATTTGAATTTGATCTTTTAGTGTGACATTTTTAAAATATTCTATCCTTTTAAAATCACATCATTGCTATTGAAACTTTCGCTTGGGTTAGTCTTTCTCCTCTAGCACATGAGCTCATACCCACCCGCAATAGCTGCTATTGGTTTTTTCACCACGGGCTAACATTGATACACTAACCCGCATATTTTAAAACTAAAGTATTTTAATGAAATGAAAATACGCTTCCCTACTGAATGCCGGCAGTTTCGTCGCCGCACGTCAAGAGGTTTCAAACGGTATAAGCGCGACAAAATAAGATCTTTTGAAAATATATCGAAATTGGACGACACAACTAATTCATTGTTGGAATGCACTTCATCTCTGGATTTTTTTGTAAATTTGCAAAGCAGTTTTTACATACCATTTTCATCTCCGGTAATGTTTGTATGTAATGAAGACTAAACAGCTGTACTAAAACAACTTAAAACTGCAATGCCCGACTTTTTGGGACTTTCCGGGATGTTTTGGGACTCTTAGGGACCTTCACGGGACTTTCATGGGACTTTCGCAGGACATTCACCCGACTTTCTCGAGATCTGACTTCACTGCAACTCCCATGCAACATTGATGTGACAAGCCTGTTACGCTATGCTTACTCCCGGATGAGTCGCAGCTGAACAGCGACTGATTCTATCTTGCTTCCGAGCGATCATCGCAGTTTATTTAATTAAGGCTGCTTTTAATTTAAGCGCCAAATCGAAAAATTCAACGCCGTCGCAAATAACACCCACAATAAATACGGCACAAGTAACCACGCTGCTGTTTTCGAAACTTTTCGGAATGATCCGATGGTGCCAACGATCATGAGGAACAATAAAATGATATCTGCAAATGCAAGATCCGGGCGATGCAGGTAAAAGAATAAAAAGCTCCAGAGGAAGTTGAAGAGGAGTTGCAGCCAATAGTACGTGTAACCCGTGTATCGTTTTTCAAGTTTCGCATGACTGTTCCAAACAATAAAGAAAGCAATTCCCATTAAAATGTATAAAGTGGTCCACACCGGAAAGAAAACCCAACTTGGCGGATTGAAAGAAGGTTTATTGAGTGTAGTAAACCAACCATCTACGGATGAGGAAGTGAAGTATCCGCCGATAGCGCCTGCTGCTAAAGGAATGGCTATGGCAATGATGAGTTTGATAGCGGGTTTCATGTTGCTGATTTTAGATAGATGGTAATCTTAAATGATGCCAAAGATCATTAGGATAAAACTTCGCAGCGTAGACTGACAATTTAAAGCTACTACTTCGGCGGGAAGATCTTTAAATATTACAGCGCAACATCAACCCGCAATGCAGACGAGGAGATTGAAAAGAAAACCTCACCCTCGGTCTCCCGAATCTTCGGGACAGGCTCTCTCCACGCGTGGAGAGGGAGGACGTATAAGACCGAAAATAAGATCAAAGAATTATAAAGGTCTCACCTGTCATCTGTCAACCGTCAACTCTTCAAATCTTCCCAAACTTCCTGTAATATGCAATGATAAACCCCGTTACTTCATCATAGCTCATGATCCCTGAAGGCTGCTGATTGCTTTCTAAAAATTTGCCGTAGAGCGAACGGATGGCGGGCTCAATAATACTTGTATGGTCCCTGTTGAATTTTCGGCGCTCCTTAAAATCTTCGATCACCGGTGGTAATAACAGGTTGCGGTAGAGCGATGAGGCGGCAGTATCAGCAAAATATAAACTGCGGTTGGCATATAAAAAAAGGTCGGTGTATACGGAGTAATGAAACAATGTATCCGATGATGCGGCGGCGGCGAGATAGCCTACGAAGTTTGCTTCCATTTCTTTTGCATAGCCCAACTGATGAGCTGTTTCATGACACGCAGTAAAAGGCTGCGTAAATTTTGGCACCGTCGTATTCACCTGCGCTTCGCCGGTAAAAGGGTTGTAGTAGCCGAGGAAGCCGGTATAGTTGCCTACCCAACCCCACATGGATGATTTTAAAGAAACATGATCGTAGCGGAGAAAAGAATAACAGGCGGAAACATTTTTATAAGCCGCTGCGGTCATCGAAAAAAGTTGCGCATTATCGGGATAAGGTTTATTGCTCCGCAACAACGCGAGCTTTGATTCATTTACTTTTTGCACAAGCAGGCCGTTCATATTTTTCAATTCTTCCACACTGTACTTTTTCATATCAAGCTGCAATTGCGCACTGATCCCTTCACGGTTGTAATTTATTCCCCAAAAAATATTAAAGACGAGGTAAATGATGCAGGCGCTTATAAAAAACGACCGTGAAACTTGCTTTACTTTTTCCCCGCTGTTCACTTTATTCTTTCTAAAAATAAAACGTATGAGTTGTACGAACTTTGCAAGCAGGAAAATAACTGCCGCGGCATAGCCGATATCACCTACGCTGAAGGGAAGCCAACCGAAGATCAGCCTTAAAAATGCGGCAATTACGGGAAATATTCCGATTGAATAGAGCGCCTCCACCCTTTGCGGTTCATTGCACCAAAAGTGAACGAGGAGGCAACTGACTAACATAATTAGGGGTAAAATAAACTGTTTTTTGCGCTGCATCTGCCTGAGAATGAGTTTCGGTATCAAAAATGCAGCATTTTCCCAAGTATAATGCAGGTTTACACATAAAATCTAAAAATATGTCGTACATTTGCAATCCTTTAAAATGAGCGCAATGGGTAGCAAGAGGAAGTTCGAAATAGCTTTTGTGGGGTTAAAGCAGGGTGTTCATGAGTTCAACTATGAGTTGGGCGATGAGTTCTTTAAAGAAAAGGGTGCTGAAGATGCTGAAAACATCACTGCAAACGTAAAGTTGCAGCTTGAAAAGAATACCGGCTTCATGCTGTTGAAATTCATGATCGGCGGAAAAGCCGGCGTGGCGTGCGATCGTTGCGGTAATCCTTTACAGGTTGATCTTTGGGACGAGTTTAATATGGTGGTGAAGCTTTCAGACGAGCCGGAAACCATGAATGAACAGGAAGAAGATGCGGATGTTTTTTATATTTCGCGAACCGAGAGCCATATTGATGTGAGCGATTGGTTGTATGAATTTGTAATGCTGAGTATCCCGATGCAGCATGTATGCGGAGAAGATGAAAAAGGTGAATCTCTTTGCAATAAAGAAGTATTGAGGAAACTGAATGAAATGAAAGCGGGTGCGGAAGAGCACAATGCGAATTCGATCTGGAAGGGATTGGATAAGTTTAAAGAGAATTGAAAAGTTGACAGTTGACAGAAGACAGGCCACAGCCGGTATTTTTAAACTGAATACATATTTTACATAATACAAATAATAAAATAAACAAGTCATGCCAAATCCAAAAAGGCGCCATAGTCAGCAACGCAGTGCAAAAAGAAGAACGCATTATAAAGCTACAGAACCTACGTTGAGCATAGATAGCGCAACAGGCGAAACACATGTACGCCATCGTGCGCATGTAAGCGAAGGTAAATTGTACTACAAAGGAAAAGTTGTTGCAGAAAAAGCACCGCTGAGAGCGATATAATTTGTTTGCTTAAAAAATCTTTTATTCCGGAACCGGGCTTGCGTAACTTCAGGTCCGGTTTTGGAATTTTTCATTTTAAATCTTCTGTAAATGATCACGATCGGGCTCGACATGATGGGTGGCGACTATGCTCCGCTTGAAGCGGTGAAAGGTGTAGCTGCATTCCTGGCAAAAAATCCGAATGATGTTCACTTAGTGTTGATTGGCGATGAAGAAAAGATAAAAGCAGAGATGAAGGCTCATCCCCTGCCTGATGTACAATTTAATATCGTGCATGCACCACAGGTGATCGAAATGCACGAGCATCCTACCAAAGCGCTCAAAGAAAAACAGCAGAGTTCCATTGCAGTCGGTTTTCATTTATTGGCCACGGGCAAAACAGACGCATTCATCAGCGCGGGCAATACCGGCGCTATGATGGTAGGCGCATTATTCAGCATCAAAGCAATTGAAGGTATACTTCGACCCGCTATCGGTGCTTATATGCCGCGTGAAGACGGCTCATTAGGGTTGCTTGTTGACGTTGGTCTTAACGCGGATTGCAAACCGGAGAACTTAAACCAGTTTGCTGTATTGGGTTCTTTGTTCTCAAAGCACATCCTCAAAATAGCCGAACCAAAAACCGGCCTTATCAACCTTGGTGAAGAAGAAGGAAAAGGAAATTTATTGGCGCAGGCCACCTACCCTTTGCTCAAAGAAAATAAACAGATCAATTTTATCGGAAACATCGAAGGCCGTGATATTCTTTCCGGCAAATGTGATGTGATGGTGTGTGAAGGCTTTACAGGTAATGTTGTTTTAAAACTTGCGGAAAGCATTCATGATATTGCAAAACGCAGGAATATTGCCGACGAACATTTTGATCGTTTCAATTTTGAAACTTACGGCGGCGTACCCGTTCTCGGGGTTGCGAAGCCCGTGATCATCGGCCACGGAATAAGCGGCAGTACTGCCTTTGAGAACATGATCCGTATTGCTGCATTGATGATAGAAACGGATCTTAACGGAAAAATAAAAGAAAGTTTTTCCGCATAAATAATCATATTTAAAGAAAAGCCCCTTACGAAATAAGGGGCTTTTCTTTTGTGAAATAATGTAACAACAGAAAGTTTTGGGTATCCGATTTAGCTTCAGGAAAACGTTATTTAACCAAATACTTTTTTTGACCGGTATATAGCAGGATAAAAAGCAATGCTATGAAATAGCCGAAATAAGCGGAAAATCCTTTCAGGGAAAAAACTCCGATAAAAACTATCGACGTGAGGATAGGCAAGAGCTCACCGATAACATATAGCAAATAACCTTGCTTTTTCAATTTTCGCATTTGAAGCGCTCCTACAAAACACAGTCCCAATGATATCAGACTCATAATTAAAATCGGAATCCTGTTTTCGTATGATTTGGTTACCATTTCATCAAAATGCGCCATGTCAGGCATCATAGACTTTGCCCAACCGGGCAACTTTCCGCTCTGCATTTGTTCAATTACCTGATCCTTCTTATCAAAGGAGGCCTTTGCGCTGATGAAGCCCCAAACAGAAAAGCAAAAGAATATCACACAGCCTACAATGGTGAGTATCGTTAATACATTAATGCCCGTCGGCATTTTTTTACTTTGGTAATCATTGTCGTTAAGACTGTCGCTAAAAGAAGAAATTTCTGACATGTTAGTTGGTTTTAGACACCAAAGTAATAAACTAACAAAACATTACAAAAAGGAATTCGGAAAAAGCATTTTAGCCGGTACATTTGCAGCCCGATGCACGCATTTGTTCCCTACAGGATTTTTGATGATACTTTTTTGCTTTCTGCCAACAGAACGGTCTTTTGGGAAGATGAGAAAGCAATGATCTTATCCGATCTGCACCTTGGTAAAAGCGGGCATTTTCGCAAGAGCGGTATAGCCATTCCGCAGACTGTTTTTAAAGAAGATATGCAACGGCTTCTGGCGGAAGTAAAATATTTTAACCCCAAACAACTGATCATTGTCGGTGATCTTTTTCACAGCGGCATGAACAAGGAGCATGAACTTTTTTTGCGCTGGCGAACAGATATGAATGCGGAGATCCATCTCATAAAAGGCAATCACGATATTTTAAAAAATGAATGGTACGAAGCAGCGGCCATGACCGTTCATAAAAAACATTTATCGATCCGCAATTTTACATTCACCCACGATATTAATGAATGCGAGAACGGCCCGGAGCAATACTGTTTCAGCGGGCATATCCATCCCGGAATACACATGCGCGGGGTGGGGAAATTATCCGTAAATCTGCCTTGTTTTTATTTTGCAAAAGACCATGCAGTGTTGCCTGCGTTCGGAAAGTTCACCGGTACCTATCCGATGAAACCGGTGGCGGGGGATGCTGTATTTGTGTTGGTGGAAAATAAAATTATGCAGTTGCAGTAGTGCTGTTGAAAGTTAAAAGTTGAAGGTTAAAAGTTTTTTCCGGCCGAACATTGTTGGTCCAAACGAAACCCTTTTCTGTGTGTATTTTAAGATATTTAATGAATGAAGTAATTTGATTGCTGAGACTCATGCAATTATTCCTGAGTTCTTCGTGAGCAGCTTCAGCTTCTGTGATATGTTTTCTGTCAAACATCCGGCATCACTGAGATCTTACTTCTCCGTTTGAAGCTTTTCCAATAATCAACCTTCAACCTTTATCCTTTCCTTCTTTTCAATTCTTTTTCAATCAAACCCAATTCTCTTCCTGTTTGTCCGGATACAGAACTGTTCTCCTGTGCACGTCTCATTAAATACGGGATCACATCTTCTATCGGACCAAAGGGTAAATATTTACTTACGCTAAATCCGTTTTTTGCCAGGTTAAAAGTGATATTATCACTCATACCATAGAGCTGCGAAAAATGCACATGCGGATGATCATGCGCAACAGATCTGCTATCGAGCAATTGGGTGGCGAGTAAATTACTTTGTTCATTATGCGACGCAACGATCAATGCAATGCGTTCAATATTTTCTATACAAAAAGAAAGTGCCGTATCATAATCCCTGTCGGTACTCTGTTTATCTTTCTGAACCGGCGAATCGTATCTTTTTTCTTCGGCACGTCTTCTTTCTTTTTCCATGTAAGCACCGCGAACAAGCTTTGCACCGAGGATAAAATTTCTTTCTTCCGCAGCTTCATAACTGTGACGTAAAAATGCGTAACGATCATGGCGATACAATTGGATCGTGTTGTATACGACCGCTTTTGTTTTATTGAATTTATCCTGCATCATCATGGTGATCGCATCCACCGGATCCTGGATCCAGGTTTCTTCCGCATCTACCAATACACCTACATTTTGCGATGATGCAGCTTCACAAATCCGTGTCAAACGTGCCACTACGTTCTTCCATTCATCCTGCTCATTACCGGTGAGTGCATCAAGAACAGCTTCATACTTTTTGATGAGAGTTCCCTGCGCACGATTCATAGCATTATCGATCATTTCGAGCAATGCAAAACGTGCAAAGCCGGTGATCTTGATACTCATAAAAGGAATATTTTTTTGCGTGGCTGCGTAGTTGATCACACGAATAAATTCTTCCGTAGCATGATCAAATCCTGCTTCACCGTCATCGCCGCCTTCAACGCCGTAATCGAGTATCACTTCCACATTATACTGCCCGAGCTTTTGTGCAACGGCCGCAGTTTCCGGTAAAGTTTCACCACCTACAAACTGACTGAAGATCGTATTGCGAATGATCTTTTTTGTAAAAGGAATATGCAGTTTTATTGCGGCGGGAGTTACGTTTAAACCAAGATTAACGAGCCACGGTTTTCCCATGGACGAAAACAAAAATTTTGCTTTCCTGAGCTCTTTATCGTTCTTGTATTCAAATGCGTATTCTGTATTATCAAATGAGATCATAAATTGAATTGAGAGGAGCAAATTAATTATTAGTTGCTAAATAATAACTAATAATTACCCGCAGCATATTAATATTTAGCTTTGCAAAAATTTTGAACAATGGAAAAGACGGCGAAAGAATCCCTGGTGGTAATGACGGAACTGGTATTACCCAACGACACAAATAATTTTGGCAACCTAATGGGCGGCAGACTGATGTATTGGATGGATATCGCAGCGGCTCTTGCCGCGATGAAACATTGTGCGGCACCTGTGGTAACGGCATCTGTAGACAACATTTCTTTTGAAACACCGATCAAGATCGGCAACGTTGTGCATATTGAGGCGAAAGTAACAAGGGCTTTTAAGAGCAGTATGGAGGTGCACATGAATGTATGGGGAGAAGATGCAATACAACAATATCGGTATAAAAGCAATGAAGCCTATTATACTTTTGTAGCCCTTGATCCGAACGGCAAACCGAGACCGATAAATACCTTATTACCTGAAACAGCAGAAGAAAAAACATTGTTTGAAGGTGCATTAAGAAGAAGACAGGTGAGATTGGTTTTAGGAGGAAAAATGAAGGCGGAAGATGCGGAGGAGCTGAAGGCGTTGTTTGTGAAATAAGAAAAGTGACAGACCACGACAGATCGCCGACGACAAAGGATTGCACGACGTTGTTTAGGCAGTGACTGTGTGTGATCCGTGGTCGGTTGTTGGTTGCTGAACGGGCATATACTTTTTACTCTGCTCTATCGCATCCATGATCTGCTCCAGGATCTGTTCATTGGTATCATTGAGATCAATATTAAGCGGGGCTTTAAAACGAACGGTAAGCGGCGTGCCTTTTCGCTTCATTACTAATCCCTTTTTATTGAATGCACGGGAAAATCCGTTGATCACAACCGGTATTACAATAGGTGTCGTTTGGCGGACGATGAAAGCCGTTCCTTTTCTTCCGGGAGCGAAAGCTTTTGTAGTTCCCTGCGGAAATGTGATGACCCAATTTTTTCGCAATGCATCAAAGATCTTTCTGGTATCTGATGCATCCAGTCCTCTTCGTACTTCTTTGCCGCCTTCGTTCCAGGTACGTTTTACGGTGAGTGCTCCGGCAAGTGTGAAAAACTTCGTAAGAAGGCTGCTTTTCATAGTTTCTTCGGCTGCCACATATTTTATCCGGGTAAACGGCAAGAGCAGGTAGAACGGGATACCCAGCTTGTTTTCACGTCGGAATTTATTAGCACAAAAGATGTGGATGAAGGCGATCACATCAGCAAAATAGGTTTGGTGATTACTTACAAAAAGTACATTACCCTTGGGTAGGCCCCGCAGGTTTTCCATCCCTGATATCCTCATTTTATTAAAAATATTTAAGCCCGGATAGGTAATTATTCCTACGATAAAGTAAACAATCCCCTTTATGAGGCCCGAATTTTTTATGGATGTCGTGAGACTTTTCATGAAACAAGCGACAAAATAATAAAAAGTGTGAAAAAAATCTTTCTTATTAACGTAGTTTTATAACTACATTTAACTGTTAATCCTTTTATTTTTTCACTTAAATTATCAAAATGAAAAAGAAAATTTTCACCACCGCAATGCTGAGTTGTTTTTTAGGCGTTGCTTTCTGTCAAACGGGGGCAGGGAAAGTTAAAAACAACAATGCAAATCTGAGCAGTCTGACTACTGCAGACAAAGCACAGAAAAAAAATGATCAGCAAAAACTTCAACAGGCTACTGTTGTTCCGATGACTCCTGATCGTCAGGCTGCTGCTGATGCTGCGAACAAACTGAAAAAAACGGCGGCTCAACACAATTGATTTTATTAATTGACGTAAAAAACAAATTATGCAAAAAAACATTACACTTAAATCAACAAGGATGATTGCAAAGCTCATGATGAGTTTCGTACTCATGATTTGTTTGGGCAGTACCTCATTTGCTCAAACAACAATTACTACTACCTATGTCAATAACAACGGGTTTTCTTTGGTAACATTTAATTTCGTTAATAACAACCCTAATCCGGTTATGATCACAAGCATTGGTAGTATTTCAAGCGGAGCCGGTGCTCAAACTGCCACTTTATATTACAAAGCTACTCCGATAAACGGTCTTCCGCCGGCGATCAATCCGGCAAACGGATGGAACACCGTAGCAACAGGTACGTTCACTCCTCCGGGGGCAACGGTTACTCCGTTCCTAACAGGTTTAACTTTTCAGGTTCCTGCGAATACCACTTACGGATTTGCAATAGAAACGGCAAGTTTAGCCTATAGCTCGCTTGTAGCAGGCGCCGGTATTTCAACTACCTCAGGTGGTGGTTGCTCAATAGTTACCGGTGATAACATCGGCTATGGCGGAGCTGCTGCGCCTGCTTCACCAACAAACACGCCGCGTGGTTTCATCGGATTTGTCACTTTCTCAAACGTTGCGACTACACCTTGTACGGGTACTCCGGCACCCGGTAACACGGTTGCTTCGGCAACTACAGCTTGTGGCGGCACTACTGTTAATCTGAGTACGCAAAATCCTACGGTAGGAATGGGCGTAACGTATCAGTGGCAGTCTTCTCCAAATGCAGGCGGACCTTTTACGAACATTGCCGGTGCAACAACACCTAACTACACAGCAACTGTAAATGCGAGCCTTTACTATCAGGTAGTAGTTACATGTGCTACTACATCTACGTCGGGCACTTCAAATCCTGTATTGGTAAGCCTTACACCTGCTTCAGGTTGTTATTGCGCATCCAATGCAACAACAACTGCAGATGAGGACCTGTTTAACGTAACGTTAGGCACGTTGAACAATACTTCTAACTGTACATCAGTAGTTACAGGTACAGGTTCGGTGATCAATCAATATTCAAATTATACCAACGGTACTACAGCAGTAGCGGCACCAACGCTTATAGCAGGTGCAACTTACCCGATGAGCGTAAGTGCGGGTACATGCGGCGGTAACTACGGTAACGGCATTGCAGTATTCATCGATTTCAACCAAAACGGAAGTTTCCTTGACGCAGGTGAAAAAGTATACGGCGGTGGTACAACCACAGGTCCGCACACGGAAACATTTAATATCGTTGTTCCTGTAGGTGCAGTAAACGGTACTACAAGAATGAGAGTTATTGATGTGGAAGGAACTGCAGGATCAGGTATCACGCCATGTCTTACTTATCTGTGGGGTGAAACTGAAGATTATAATGTAACTATCGCACCTTGTACACCGGTATTAATTACAGGTTCTCCGGCAAGTGCAACTGTTGCTTGCGGCGGTAACGCTACTTTCACAGCAACAGCTACAGGTTCTCAACCTGCTTATCAATGGCAATACAGACCAAATGCTACTGCGGTTTGGTTACCTGTTCCAAATGCAGCTCCGTACTCGGGGGTTAACACTGCCACACTTACCGTTACCGGCGTAACACCGGCTTTAAGCGGTTATCAATATCGTGCGGTTGTAACAGGTGCATGTGCAGGGCCTGATTTTACACAACCTGCAACCTTAACGGTAGGACCATTCGTATATACTGTAACTCCTACAAGTTATAATGTATGTACTACAGGTGGTGTTCCGGCACTTATTTCTTTCCCGAGTTCTACAAGTACGGCTACATTTACGAATAACACGCCATTCGCAATTCCTGATGCAAGTGCAACAGGTGCCAGTTCAGGTATTGCCGTATCAGGTATTCCTGTGGGAGCAGTTATTCAGCGTATAGCTGTAACCTTCAACCTTACCCATACATATGTAGGTGATGTTGTTGTTAACCTTAAATCGCCGCTTGCAACCGCTACAACAGGTATCTTAAACCTTGTAGGTTTCCTTGACGGCGGAACAGGATCGAACGGAACTGCAAACTTTGTAAATACTGTAGTGGCTTCGGACGGCACGCTTGCTATGAGCGGTGCGCCTGCCCCACGTACTAACACTTTTAAAGCAGACGCTTTACTGATAACAGGAGGTCCTACAGGTGGCGTTGCAAACGTTACCAATTGGTCAACACTTACCGGCGTTGCAAATGCAAACGGTATTTGGACACTTTACGGTGCTGACGGTTTTGCAGGCGACGTAGGTACGGTTACATCATGGAGCATCAGCATTACTTATGTTGCTTCTTCTGTAACTGCTTCATTTACTCCTACTACAGGTCTTTATACAAATGCTGCGGCAACTACTCCTTACACAGGCGGTCAGGTTGCTCAAGTATATGCACTTCCTACCACTGTAGGTCCGAATGTATATTCTGCAGTTGTATCTACACCTTCATGTACTGCAGCTCCGCAAAACATCACTGTAAATGTGAACGCACCGGTAACGGGTCCTGCGGTTGTTGCTAATGTAAACTCATGCGTGGGTTCTAATGCTACGTTCTCTGTAACAGGTATTACCGGCGGTCCTATCTACACTTATCAGTGGCAGGTGAGCACTGCAGCAGTTCCGGCATTCACAAACATTCCGGGTGCTACTTCAGCTACTTATACTGTAACAGGCGCTGCACTCGCACAAAGCGGCAATCAATACCGCGTGATCATTACAGGAGCAGGTTGCGCAGCAACTACTTCTATCACATCTTCTGCAGGTACACTTGCAGTAAACACGGTTCCTGTTGTTGTGATCAGTTCTTCTCCGGGCACAACCGTTTCGCCTACACCGGCAAATTCGGTAACCCTCACAGCAGCTGTATCTTCAGCTACAGGGCCTATTCAGTATCAATGGTTCCGTAATAACGTAGCTATTGCAGGTGCAAATGCAGTTTCATTTACTACGAATACTGCGGGGTCTTACTCTGTAACAGTTACTGATGCTAACGGATGTTCAACAGCTACAAGCAGTCCGCTGAACATTACGATCACAAGCGCTCCTAATGCTAACTTGTTTATCTATCCAAGTCCTAACAACGGTTCGTTCCTGGTAAGATATTACAATCGTACAGCTTCTGCTACTATCACAGAATATGCAACTGTGAATGTATACGACGGTAAAGGTTCAAGGGTATACACACGTCGTTTCCCGCTTAACAGCGCTTACACAGCAATGAGAGTTGTTATGGAAGCTCACGGCCGTGGCATTTACAGAGTTGATCTCGTAAATGACAATGGCGAACGCCTTCAAACAGGCAGTGTGATGATTTTCTAAGAATTCACTTGCTCTTCATAAAAAGCCCCCGTAACAACGGGGGCTTTTTCATAACGGGTATTTAGGTTACAAAAAATTGTTAATTATACTACAGGGAAAAGAAGAATTCTTAATGTAACTTTAGGACGATATAAATTTTATAACATTTATTTAATCAAACATTATGCTAATTAAATCTACTCTTTTACGGGTAATGAAGTCGTTACGAATGACTGTATTGCCTGTTCTTTTCCTGTGTATAACGGGAAGTGCTGTAAAAGCACAATGCGCCGCAGGTGCGCTGACAACGGACGAAATTATTACTAACGTTACCATGGGTACGATTAATAATACGTCCACTTCAGCACCAGGCCTGTATTCTAATTATACAGCGCAGTCTACAACTGCATTGGCAGGATCTACAGTTAATATTTCTGTATCCTATGCTTTTGCATACTCGCTGGACAAGATTTTTGTTTGGGTTGATTACAACAACAATAATGTCTTTAACGATGCGGGTGAACTTGTTTATGTTTCCGCTCCGGGTGTATCCCCTGCAGTGGGTTCCTTTATAATACCGCCCGGCACTGCAGCCGGTGCAAAAAAAGTGCGTATCCGTTTAGATTATAACGACGGAAATACAACACCTTGCGGAAGCCCTACCTACGGCGAAGTAGAAGATTACACAATTAATGTTACAGCTAATACGCCTTGTTCAGGAACACCTGCTCCGGGTAATACGCTTAGCACTGCTACAACTACCTGCGCCGGTACGCCTTTCTCAGTATCGGTTCAAAACATTCCGGCAGGTGGTGGTGTAACTTACCAGTTGCAATCTTCTCCTACAGGTGCGGCAGGTTCTTACACTAACGTGGCGGGTGCTACAAATTCATCTTACACTGTTGCATCAGGTATTGCAGCGGCCACTTATTATCAGTTTGTTGTAACCTGTACTAACAGCAGCCAAACTGCTGCAACCACCCCGGTTATGGTTGCTTTAACACCGGCAAGCGGCTGCTATTGCACATCCAACGCGACATCTACGGCGGATGAAGAGATCTTAAATGTAACAGTTTCCAACCTGAATAACACATCTACCTGTTCTACACTTGCTCCGGGTGCAGGTTCAATTTTAAATGAATATTCTAATTACACATCAGGTACAGGTGCTCCTGCTGCTGCTGCGTTATTTTTAGGTGCTACAATGCCAATGACTGTTCAGATCGGCACATGCGGAGGAAATTATGGTAACGGTACTTCCGTATTTATCGATTGGAATCAAAACGGAAACTTCAATGATGCAGGAGAAAAAGTTTATTTCGGTTCGGCTACAGGCCCGCATACAGAAAGCTTCAATATTACCGTGCCGGCTACTGCCGCACTTGGAAATACAAGAATGAGGATCATCAACGTTGAAGGTGGTTCAACTACAAGTATTCTTCCGTGCGGTACTTACACATGGGGTGAAACTGAAGATTATCTGGTAAACGTAGGACCATGTGTTGCATCAACTGTTACCGCAGCACCTCCGGCGACTACTACCGCTACATGTGGTGGTACTGTTACCATTGCTGCAACAATCAACGGCTCTTTCCCTTCCGCTCAGTGGGAAGTTCAAACTTCTCCAACGGGTGTTTGGACGAATATTACAAATACACCTCCATACAACAATGTCTCCACACCGAATATTGTTGGCGGAGTAATAGTTTCTTATACGCAAACTCTCACAATAACAGGTGTTACAACTGCGATGAACGGTTATAACTATCGTTTGGTATACAGCAACGGTTGTACAGGTACAAGCTTTTCAACTGCTTCTACCCTTGTTGTTAATGCTATTGCTGCTTCATTCACACAGGCACCTACCGCACTTTGCGCAGGTGGCAGCACTGCTCAGTTGATCACTGTTACAGGCGGCGGTACAGGAGTTTTTACTCCGAACGGTGCAGGTTCAGGTTTGTTCACTGATGCGGCTCATTTAATCGCTTACACAGGTACTGCCGTAACTTCTGTTTATGCATTCCCTACTGCTGCAGGTCAATATTCTGCAACTTATACACTTGTTCGTACAAACGGTACATGTGTTTCTGCTCCGGCCACAGTAACTGTTATCGCTAACCTTCCGCTTTCAGGTCCTGCTACTATTCCTGCTGCTACCGCTATCTGCGCTAATAGCACAGGAACTATCACGGCTACAGGCATTACAGGCGGCGGTCTTACTTATCAATGGCAGGTGAGCACTTTAGCTGTTCCGGCATTTACGAACCTTACAAATGCAGCTCCTTACAGTGGTGTAACTACTACAAGTCTGGTTATCACTAACCCTACTGCGCCGCTTACAGGTAATAAATATCAATTGGTTGTTACTTCGCCTTCATGCGCAGGATCTACGATCACTTCTAATGTAACGACACTTACTGTGAACCCTGTTCCCGTTGTGACCATCACTTCTGCTCCGGGTACTTCAGTATCTCCTACACCGGCAGGTGCGGTTACTTTAGCTGCAACAGTATCTTCTGCCACAGCGCCAATTCAGTACCAATGGTTCCGTAATAACGTAGCTATCGCGGGTGCTACGGCTGCTACTTATGTTGCAAACCTTGCAGGTACGTATTCTGTGAGTGTTACAGACGCTAACGGTTGTGCAACTGCTACCAGCACGCCTTTCAGCCTTACGCTTACAACTACTCCAAGCGATATTCTGTTCATCTATCCTAGTCCGAACAACGGTTCGTTCGTGGTTAGATATTACAACCCTACAGCTACGTCTACCATCACTGAATTTGCTACGGTAAATGTATATGACGGTAAAGGTTCAAGAGTATATACACGTCGTTTCCCGCTTAACAGCGCTTATACAGCAATGAGAGTTGTTATGGAAGCTCACGGTAAAGGAATTTACAGAGTTGATCTCGTTAACAATAACGGCGATCGTCTTCAAACGGGCAGTGTTATGATCTTCTAAGATCTTATCGCTCATAGTTATAAAAGCCTCCGATGATGTCGGAGGCTTTTATTTTCCACAAAAAAAAATCGCTCGGTAAAAAATCTTACTTTCGCAGTTATACATAAATCTTCAAATTTTTTAACACTCAAATTTACTATGCACAAAAAATTTACTTTGACAAAAGTTGGGTTTTTATGCAAAAGCATGCTCGTCGCAGCGTCGCTTTTGTTTACAATGGCTCAATCATCCAATGCGCAATGCGCATCAAATGCTACAAGTACAGCAGATGAGGACATCTTAAGGGTTCAGTTTGGAACACTTAACAACACTACTACCTGTTCTACAACAGGTACAGGTCCAACATCAATTTTAAACCGTTATTCTGATTTCACAACAGGTGCAGGTGCACCGGCAGCTCCGACTGTTCAACAGGGGCAAACAGTTGCTATCCAGGTACAGGTAGGTACCTGCGGCGGTAACTACAACAATGTAACCGCAGCATTTATCGATTATAACCATGACGGTACTTTTGCGGCAAATGAGCGTGTTTACGCTTCTTCTACGTTCGTTCAAGGTCCGCATTTGGAAAGTGGAACCGTTACAGTTCCTTTCAGCGCACTTACCGGTAATGCCGTTCTCAGAGTTATAACTGTAGAAACAACTGTTGTTCCTGCAACAGGTTGCGGTACTTACACTTGGGGAGAAACTGAAGATTACAATGTAAATATTAGTTTGGCTCCTCCATGTTCGGGTACACCGGCGCCGGGTAACACTATCAGCTCTGCAACTACTGCGTGCTCAGGTGCTACGGTAAACCTTTCTTTGCAAAACTTCACTACAGGATCAGGCATCACTTATCAGTGGCAGTCTTCACCAACAGGTGCGGCAGGATCTTACACTAATATTGCCGGTGCTACTTCAGCACTTTACACAGCTACAATATCAGCTCCTACTTACTTCCAGGCTGTAGTAACCTGCGGCGGTACAGCTTCAGGCACATCAACACCGGTAATGGTGGCGCTTACTCCTTTTACAAGTTGTTATTGCGCATCAAATGCAACAAGTACTGCGGATGAAGAAATTCTGAATGTTACAGTTTCTAATCTGAATAACTCATCTACCTGTTCTACACTTGCTCCCGGTCCGGGATCTATTGTAAATGAGTACTCAAACTATACTTCAGGCACAGCGGCTCCTACACCTGCGGCATTGTTCTTAAGCACAACTATGCCAATGACTGTTCAGATCGGCACATGCGGAGGAAATTACGGTAACGGTACTTCCGTATTTATCGATTGGAATCAAAACGGAAACTTCAACGATGCAGGAGAAAATGTTTATTTCGGATCAGGCACAGGCCCGCATACAGAAAGCTTCAATATTTCAGTACCGGCTACTGCAGTCCAAGGTACCACAAGAATGAGAATCATTAATGTTGAAAACGGTACTGCTGCAAGTATTCTTCCTTGCGGTACTTATACATGGGGTGAAACTGAAGATTATCTGGTAACAGTAGGACCATGTGTTGTATCTACAGTTACAACTGCACCTCCTGCAACTACTACTGCTACATGTGGCGGTAATGCTACGATTACTGCATCAATCAGCGGTTCTGTTCCTTCTTATCAGTGGCAGGTTCAAACTGCGGCTAACGGTGTTTGGGTTAACCTTACGAACACTCCTCCCTACAGTAATGTAACGACTAATACACTTACAATAACAGGTGTTACAACTGCGATGAACGGTTATAACTATCGTTTGGTATACAGCAATGGTTGTACAGGTACAAGTTTTACAACTGTTTCTACCCTTGTTGTTAATGCTATTGCAGCTACTTTCACACAGGCACCTACCGCACTTTGCGCAGGTGGCAGCACGGCTCAGTTGATCACTGTTACAGGCGGCGGTACAGGAGTATTTACTCCGAACGGTGCAGGTTCAGGTTTGTTTACTGATGCGGCTCATTTAATCGCTTACACAGGTACTGCCGTAACTTCTGTTTATGCATTCCCTACTGCTGCAGGTCAATATTCTGCAACGTATACACTTGTTCGTACAAACGGTACATGTGTTTCTACTCCGGCTACAGTAACTGTTATCGCTAACCTTCCGCTTTCAGGTCCTGCTACTATTCCTGCTGCTACTGCTATCTGCGCTAATAGCACAGGTACTATCACGGCTACAGGAATTACAGGCGGCGGTCTTACTTATCAATGGCAGGTGAGCACTTTAGCTGTTCCGGCATTTACCAACCTTACAAATACAGCTCCTTACAGTGGTGTAACTACTACAAGTCTGGTTATCACTAATCCTACTGCAGCACTTACAGGTAATAAATATCAATTAGTTGTTACTTCGCCGTCGTGCGCAGGATCTACGATCACTTCTAATGTAACAACACTTACTGTGAACCCCGTTCCGGTTGTAACTATTGCTTCTGCTCCGGGTACTTCAGTATCTCCTACACCGGCAGGTGCGGTTACTTTAGCTGCGGTTGTTTCTTCAGCTACAGCGCCAATTCAGTACCAATGGTTCCGTAATAACGTAGCTATCGCGGGTGCTACCGCTGCTACTTATGTTGCGAACCTTGCAGGTACGTATTCTGTGAGTGTTACAGACGCTAACGGTTGTGCAACTGCTACCAGCACGCCTTTCAGCATTACGCTTACAACTACTCCAAGCGATATTCTGTTCATCTATCCTAGTCCGAACAACGGTTCGTTCGTAGTTAGATATTACAATCCGGCAGCTACAGCTACCATCACAGAATATGCTACAGTGAATGTATACGACGCTAAAGGTTCAAGAGTATATACACGTCGTTTCCCGCTTAACAGCGCTTATACAGCAATGAGAGTTGTTATGGAAGCTCACGGTAAAGGAATTTACAGAGTTGATCTCGTTAACAATAACGGCGATCGTCTTCAAACAGGAAGTGTTATGATCTTCTAAGATCTTATCGCTCAATAAAATAAAAGCCTCCGATGATGTCGGAGGCTTTTTGTTTATCGGATGATCAACTAAAGCAACCCCTAAACAGCGCGTTTCACGCTCAGAAGAGGAAAAAATAGTATACCTTTGCAGCCCCGTTAAAAAACCACGGGTTATTTTATGTCATTCAATATTAACAAACAACTAAACGCAGAAGATCAGGAGCCTATGGCTGCAGATGCAACCGGGGAAACTGCGACAACAAACACACCTGAGGCTACGGACGGAACTGTAGCTGCAAATGAGGCGCCTGTAGCGACTGCAACTAAACCTGCATACGTTCCGGAACCTGAAACTCCGCATGACGATTTCGATTGGAGCAGAGACAAAAGAAACGTATCAGCTTATTCGAAAGAAGAAAAAGAAAAGTATGATGCTGTTTATGACAACACTTTCAGACAGATCAATGACGGTGAAATGATTCAGGCTACGATCGAATCATTAACTAAAACTGATGCTGTTGTGAACATCGGCTTTAAAAGCGACGGTCTTATTTCTTTGAACGAATTCAGAGACATTCCCGGCGGCATTAAAGTAGGTGATGTTGTTGAAGTAATGGTAGTAGAAAAAGAAGACAGGGAAGGTAATCTTAACTTAAGCCGCAAATCTGCCCGCATTACACGTGCCTGGGAAAGAATCGTGGAAGTTAATAAAACAGGCGAGATCGTTACAGGTCTTGTTACCAGCAAAACTAAAGGCGGTCTTATTGTTGATGTATTCGGTATGGAAACTTTCCTTCCGGGATCTCAAATTGACGTTAAACCCGTTACTGATTACGATCAGTTCGTTGGTAAAACAATGGAATTTAAAGTGGTTAAGATCAATGAAGCCATTAAGAATGCCGTTGTATCTCACAAAGCCCTTATCGAAAGCGATATCGAAGCGCAACGTGCTGAGATCATCGGTAAATTGGAGAAAGGACAGGTTCTTGAAGGTACCATCAAAAATATCACTGACTTTGGGGCGTTCCTTGACCTTGGCGGATTGGACGGATTGCTGTATATCACTGATATTTCATGGGGCCGCATAAACCATCCTACAGAAGTGTTGAAGATGGATCAAAAACTGAACGTTGTCGTTCTTGACTTTGATGATGATAAAAAACGTATCAGCCTTGGTCTTAAACAATTGACTCCTCATCCTTGGGATACACTTGCTGAGAACCTTAAGGAAGGTGAAACAGTAAAAGGTAAAGTAGTGAACATCGAAGATTACGGTGCTTTCCTTGAAATTATGCCCGGCGTTGAGGGTCTTGTTCACGTAAGTGAAATTACATGGGCTAATACACCGATCAATGCGAAAGAATTCTTCAAACTTGGCGACGAGTACGAAGCACGTGTTGTAACGCTTGATAAGGATACACGCAAAATGAGTCTTTCTATCAAGCAATTGACAGAAGATCCGTGGAGCACAATTGAAACACGTTTTCCTGAAGGAAGCAAGCATATGGGAACGGTGAAGAACATTACTCCTTACGGTGTGTTTGTTGAATTGTCAACCGGTATCGGCGGTATGATCCACATCAGTGATCTTAGCTGGTTGAAACGTTTCAACAATCCGAATGAATACACAAAAACAGGCAATGAAATTGAAGTGATCATCCTTAGCATTGATAAGGAAGGACGCAAACTTCAGCTTGGCCATAAGCAAATTGAAGAAGATCCGTGGAACAGCCTGGAAGATACATTTGCAGTGGGTACTATTCATGAAGGAACTGTTATTAAGAAAGACGATAAAGGCGCTGTAATTCAGCTTCCTTACGGCCTTGAAGGTTTCGCACCTGCACGTCACCTGATGAAAGAAGATGAAAAAGCCATCGCTCAGGATGAGATCGCAAACTTTATGGTTATCGAATTCGAACGCAGCGACAAACGCATCGTTCTGAGCCATACAAGATTGTGGGAACAGGAGAAAGAAGAAGAAAGACAGGTAGAACGTAAAGAAAAACAAGCGGAAGTTGAGTCTACAAAGAAAGCTGTGAAAACAATTCAGAGCAAAGTAGAAAAAACAACACTTGGTGATCTTGGCGCACTTGCTGATCTGAGAGCTAAACTTTCGAATGACGAAGCAAATTCAACAGAAGAAAAGAAAGGTGAGTAGTCACTTTTCAATGTAAATAGAAAACCTCCCGTGTAAGAGCGGGAGGTTTTTTTATGCGTTCAATACAAAAATTAGTTATTAATCAAAAGGTTCGTCATTCAGGTAAACCTTCGTCATTTCATAAAAATGATTTTGCAAGACATGCACCGGAATAGCTTCGATGATATGACGTTGCTCATCACGATACCATAATTCCATCCTTGAAAAATCGCCCGACTTCGGGATAAGCATGCGGAATGCACCTTTCAGGTATTTCACCGTGCCGTCTTCATTCACCTGCTTTTGAAATTTAAAATTTGACATCTCGTCTTCATTTAAAGTAAGCGGAGAAAGCTGATCCGTTTCGTACCAAAAACCCTGCGCGCCGGTATTTACACAAACCTGCTTTTCATTGTTGTTGAGGTCTTCAACCTCTCCTCTTTTTTTATCGCCGTCATTATCTGCAACTAAATAATCTCCCTTCTTTAAATCGCTGAATTTTATCATGATAGTTTTTTTATAAAACCAATTTACAAAAATTAGCTAATTATATGTCATAATTTAAATGAAGGACAAAATATTTTATAAAATGTACTTCCTCTACCTATCCTGAAAAGCACTCAAAGGATTATTACAGGACAGACGCCTTGTAACGCATCATTCATAACTTAAAATGAAATACTTACTCCGCCCAACTCATAACGTATCCTTCATTCTCAATAGCGATCGCATCAACGGTAAGTTTCAGCGGACGAAAAGTATCTACCATTACGGCAAGTTCTCTTGTTTCTTTTGCACCGATACTTTTTTCTGCAAGACCCGGATGAGGACCGTGCGGAATGCCTGCCGGATGAAGCGTGATCATTCCTCTTGTAACATGCTTGCGGCTCATGAAATCACCGTCTACATAATACAATAATTCATCGCTGTCGATATTACTGTGATTATAAGGCGCCGGAATAGAGAGCGGATGGTAATCAAACAAACGCGGTACGAATGAGCAGATCACGAATGCATCTGTTTCAAATGTCTGGTGCACGGGAGGAGGTTGATGCACACGGCCGGTGATCGGTTCAAAATCATGAATGCTGAATGCATAAGGATAACAACAACCATCCCAACCGATCACATCAAAAGGATGTGTACCATAATGGATCGGATACAACATTCCTTTCTTTTTTGTCTTAATGATGAAGTCGCCCTTCTCATCGAAGGTCTTCAGGTTTTCCGGCTTGCGGATATCTCTTTCGCAGTAAGGCGAGTGTTCCATCAACTGTCCGTATTTGCTTAAATATCTTTTCGGATAGCGGATCGGTGAATGTGATTCTACAATGAACAAACGATTCTCTTCCGTATCAAAACTGATCTGATAAATACAACCACGCGGAATAACGAGGTAATCGCCGTAACCGAATTTTAATTCACCGTAACAGGTCGTTAATACACCTGTTCCTTCATGCACAAAGATCACTTCATCGCTGTCAGCATTTTTGTAGAAATAATCCGTCATACTTTTTTGCGGTGCTGCAAGAACGATATGACAATCGTTATTTACCAGCACTGCTTTTCTGCTGTCTAAAAAATCTGCAGCAGGTTTTATTTTAAATCCTTCCAGGCTGCGGTGCTTCAGCATATGCTCTTCCGCTATCTTTGGCGAAACATCGATCGGATCATCGCACTTTACAATAAGCGTAGGTGCGTAAGTATGATAGAGTAAAGAATAATCGTTGGAAAATCCTTCGGTAGAAAATAATTGTTCGGAATAAAGGTTACCATCGGGTTTGCGAAACTGTGTGTGACGCTTGTGAGGGATGGTGCCGAGCTTGTGATAGTGAGCCATTGTGAGTAATGGATAATTTTATAATGAATAATTGATAATTGTCCGCAGCGATTGTAAATGAAAACTTGTTTTTCTCCTTTTTTCCTTGTTCTCTTAGCCTTGATTGTTCTTGTTTTCTTTTTTATACTTTTAGCCCGAACTTCTGACCAAATTTACAGCATTAAAATCAAAAGGTTTTGACAAGAATAGGATTGATATCGGACACGCATAATTACCTGGATGAAAACGTGTTTGAGCACTTTAAAGACTGCGACGAGATCTGGCACGGCGGCGATTTCGGAACAAAAGAAATCGCCGACAGGCTCATTGCGGGACCATGGAAAAAGCCGGTCGTCTTTCGCGGGGTTTACGGCAATATAGACGGGCCGGACATCAGGCAAATTTACCCGGAGAAATTATTTTTTACCTGTGAAAAAGTGAAAGTATTTATTAAACATATCGGCGGCTATCCGGGAAGATATGCGCCCGGTGTAAAAGACGAGATCGTTAAAAATAACGTGCGGCTTTTCATCAGCGGCCATTCACATATTCTAAAGATCATGTACGATGACAAATTGAATTGCCTGCACATGAACCCCGGCGCTGCAGGAAAACAAGGCTGGCACAAAGTGCGCACGCTGATAAGATTCGTTGTAGATGGCGGAGAAATGAAGGATTGTGAAGTGATAGAAATCAGTGATTAGTGTTAAATGAGTGGCATTTCACTAAGCACTAAACACTACTTCCCTCCGTTCGCCGTAAGATCCGCTTTACAATTTGCATCCAATAACGGGACATTACCATTGATCAATACACCACCCATTACAGTTGTTTGCGTAGCATAATACATGAGGCAAGCGCTGTTGTTGCAGTGATTGGCATGCGCAGCGTCTTCATGAGGCGTTACCATTGCAGAGCCGAGATTTGTGAGACCGAGCAAGTGACCGAATTCGTGTTCTAAAATATTTGTTTCCAGTTTTGTTCTTGATGCCTGATTGATGCCACCTGAATTTGAAGTAACCGTGGGACCGAAAACAGCGAGTGAAGTATTCCTGTAGGCAACGCCCAATACATTTGCGGTTGAATAAGGTGCATCTACATAGATTATATAAACACAGAGTACATTGCCGGAAGTGAATTGTGTACGGTTTGCTTTTTCCAGGTCGCTGATATCTGAAATAGATAAAATAGATTTACCGGAACCTGCGATCGGTGAAGGATTGATCGTTATGCCGCCGGGTTTGTTCAACAGCCCTTCTAAAAAAGCTTTGAGATTATTCGTTGCATTTGCATCGGGAGCATAGCCGGGCATATATTGCAGCTGCACAACGATAGAAGTAAATTTTGTTGCACTCAGCATTTCATTTGCCGACGCTCCCAAAGCACGATTATTAAGTGAGCCCGGCGAACTGCCTGACGGCGTGTCATCTTTCTTTGAACATTGAACAAGCAGGATTGTAGCGACAACAGCTGTCAGCAGATATTTTCTCATATAAATGGACTTACGTAATAAAGTTACAATGCAGCTCGCCATGTGCATATTATGTTCCGGAGAATAAACAACAGCCTATCAGTTCACCCAATCTGCGATAAAGATATTCGTATCATGACCGCCGCCGTTATTACGATTGCTGCTGAAGATAAATTTCTTTCCGTCTTTGCTGAACATCGGGAAGGCATCGAAGCCTTTATCTCTTGAGATCTTCTGTATATTTTTTCCGTCAAGATCGCAGAGGTACATATTAAAAGGGAAGCCGTATTTGTATTCATGGTTGCTGCAGAAAATAAAATGTTTACCGTCCGGTGTAAAGTTCGGCGCCCAATTAGCCTGCTCTAAAAATGTTACCTGGTGTGCATCGCTGCCGTCAGCATTTGCAATAAAAACTTCCATATGCGTCGGCGCAACCAGATTGTCTTTCAACAGGTCTTTGTATTCTTTTATTTCTTCCGGAGTTGTTGGTCTGCTTGCACGCCAAATGATCTTTGAACCATCCGGACTGAACCATGCACCACCATCATAACCCAATGTATTCGTAATTCTTTTTACATGCTTACCGTTAAGGTCCATCGTATACAGATCAAGATCGCCGTCACGCATAGAAGTAAAGACCATCTTATCTCCTTTTGGTGATATGGTCGCTTCGGCATCGTAGCCCGGAGTATTTGTCAATTGTTTTACAATTTTACCGTCGAGGTCCGCTTTAAAAATATCCATGCTTTCATAGATCGGCCAGATATATTTGTTGCCGTATTTTTTTCTGTCCGGTACGGGCGGACAATCAGCGCCGCCAAGATGCGTGGATGCATACAAAATATGTTTACCATCCGGGTAGAAGTAAGAGCAGGTCGTACGTCCTGTTCCTGTACTGATCAACTTCGGTTCAAACTTTTCATCTTTTGTCTGCGGAATTTTTCCCATCCAGATCTGGTCGCACATGATGCCGTTTTTCGGATCAGTTCTTTGGAAAGTGAGGTATTTACCATCAGGACTTAAATATGCTTCTGCATTATCGCCGCCGAATGTAAGCTGACGCACATTTGCAAAATGTGTTTCGCCCGGAAAATGAATCGTATCGCTGAACGGTTGTTTGGTTTCGGCAACTTTACTGCCTTTAAAAGACAACATAAAAATGGCTGCAAAAACGCCGGCAATACCAAGTAAATACTTCATGTGAGAAAATTTTTGCAAAGGTACCCCTGATGCATACGGCTATTGTCAAAGAATTGTCAACTATCCTTATTTATCCTTTATTTTTGTTCCGTAAAATTCAACATGAAATATATTTTTTTTCTTTTTGTAACGGTATTTATTTTTTCCTGCAATTCGGGCGATAAAACTTCGGAAGACAATGCTGTAAAGGATTCTGCATCAGCCCAAACTGATCCTGCTGCTCAGGAAGCGATCATGAAAAGTGCGTTGCAGCAATACCCGGATTCTACTCCTATTCTGCAAAATTTATTAGGCTATTATCTGAGTGCCGGGAAATACGATGTTGCTGAAACTACTGTAGATGCTGCTATAAAAAGAGACAGTCTTAATCCGCTGCTTTGGGATATGCGTTCTGTGGTGTATTTATTGAAAGCAGATACAGCAACAGGTTTGGCGGCTTTGGAAAAAGCGGTGGATATTTTCCCTACACCGGAATATGTTATTTCGTTGGGCGCATTATATGCACAATTAAAAAATCCTAAGGCACTGGAGATCGGTGATGCATTGCTTGTTGGCAATAAAGCGAAGGCGGAAAAAGAAGCTTATTTTATTAAAGGGCTGTATTATAAAAACAGCAATCAACCCGACAAAGCGATTGCTTTGTTTGATAAATCATTGAGTATTGATTTTCATTTCATGGACGCATACATGCAAAAATCATTGGTATTGTATGATCTTGGTAAATACAATGAAGCGATCACTGTTTTGCATAAGGCTGTGGCATTGGAGAATAACTTTGCCGAAGGATATTTTCATCTCGGTCAATGCTATGAAAAGCTGAATGATAAGCAACATGCGATAGAAGAGTACCGGAAAGCCGTGTTGTATGATCCGAATTATGAAGAAGCGGTGGAGGCCTTAAATAGTTTGCAGTAATAATAATTTGGAAATTTGAGATTTTGAAATTTGGATATGCAGGACCGAAACTTTTAAATAATTTTGCGCAGCTTTAAATAAATAACAGACTTCAAAGTATTATAAACACTACATTTTCAAATCTTCAAATTTCCAAATTGAACAATCATTTAATTGCCCCTTCCGTTCTTTCCGCAGATTTTTTGCAATTGCAGAATGATTGCGATATGATCAATAACAGTGCTGCTGATTGGTTTCATATTGATATCATGGACGGTGCGTTTGTACCGAATATCAGTTTCGGACCGATGGTGACGAAGTTCATTTCAAGCGCGGCAAAAAAATATTGCGATGTGCACCTGATGATCGAAAACCCTGATCGTTATGCGGAAGCCTTCAAAGACGCCGGTGCACACGGACTAACGGTTCACCTGGAAGCCTGTCCGCATTTGCACAGAAATATTCAGCAGATCAAACATTTGGGGATGCATGCAGGTGTTGCGATCAATCCGCATACACCGGTTGATGCATTGCAGGATATCATCGGAGATATTGACCTCGTTTGTATGATGAGCGTGAACCCGGGTTTTGGGGGACAGGCATTTATTCCGCATACGATCGAAAAGATCAAACAGCTTCGTCGTATGATCGATGAACGTGGTTTGAAAACTAAGATCGAGATCGACGGCGGTGTTACGCTTGATAATTATAAAAGTATTATTGAAGCCGGCGCGGATGTTTTGGTGGCGGGTAATACGGTGTTTAAATCGAATGATCCTGCGGAGACAATTGCGGCTTTGAAAAGCTGACCACCCTCAATCTGAAATAATTAAAAAAAGCTGTCTTCTGGTAGCTTTTTGAGTTCTATAACAGCAAATCCAAAGAAATTAAGCACTTTCACCCTTAAACTTTGGACCATGAACTTTGAACTTTCTTAATTACTTTTGCGGCATCATTTTAAACAGAATCAAACATATTTTATGGCATATGATGTAATTGTTTTAGGCAGCGGCCCGGGCGGTTATCCTGCGGCGATCCGTGCAAGTCAGTTAGGTAAAAAAGTAGCGATCGTTGAGCGTGAATTGCTCGGCGGGATCTGTTTAAACTGGGGATGTATCCCTACCAAAGCGTTGCTGAAAAGTGCACAGGTATATGAATATGCAAAGCACTCGGAAGCATATGGTGTGAAGATCGACAACCCGGTTGCAGATTTTGATGCGGTGATCAAACGCAGTCGCGGCGTTGCTGATAAGATGAGCAAGGGTATTGCTTTTTTGATGAAGAAATATAAGATCGATGTGATCATGGGCACGGCAAAAATGACCGGCGCCAATAAAATGGAAGTGACAGCTGAAGACGGTTCTAAGCAAACCGTTGAAGCGAAAAATATCGTTCTTGCTGTTGGTGCACGTTCGCGTGAGTTGCCTGCGATGCCGATCGACGGCAAAAAAATCGTTGGTTATCGGGCTGCAATGGTATTGCCAACGCAACCAAAAAGCATGATCGTTTGCGGCAGTGGCGCGATCGGAAGTGAGTTCGCATATTTTTATAATTCAATGGGGACTAAGGTTACCCTTGTAGAATATATGCCAAAGATTGTACCGGTAGAAGATGAGGATGTGAGCAAAGAATTGGAAAAACAATTTAAGAAGCAAGGCATCGAGGTTATGACCAACAGCGAAGTGCTGAAGGTAGATACAAGCGGCAGCGGCGTAAAAGCAACTGTAAAAACGCCTAACGGTGAAGTAACGCTTGAAGCCGACATCCTTTTATCGGCTGTAGGTATTGTTGCTAATATTGAGAATCTCGGTCTGGACGAGATTGGTGTAAAAACGGATAAAGGAAAAATCGTTGTTGATGCTTATCAGCAAACAAATGTTCCGGGGGTATATGCGATCGGTGACTGTACACATGGTCAGGCACTTGCACATAAAGCAGGGCGTGAAGGTATCAACGCTGCAGAGCATATCAGCGGACATAAAATAACACCGCTTGATTTTAATAATATTCCCGGTTGTACTTATTGCTCACCGGAGATCGCTTCTGTAGGTTATACAGAGAAGGCCGCTAAAGATGCAGGCTTTGAAGTAAAGGTGGGTAAATTCCCTTTCGTAGCGAGCGGAAAAGCAACAGCAGCAGGCGCTACGGAAGGTTTTGTAAAAGTAGTTTTCGATGCGAAATACGGTGAATTCCTTGGTTGTCATATGATCGGTATGAATGTAACGGAAATGATCGCTGAAGCTGTTGTAGCAAGAAAACTGGAAACAACTGCGCACGAATTATTGAACGCAGTTCATCCTCACCCTACTATGAGTGAAGCTTTGAAAGAAGCAGTTGCTGTGGCGTATGGAGAAGCAACAGATATGTAATCAATGGATAATTTTATAATGGACAATGGATAATTTTTTCATATCGTTACATCATAATTCCTGTCTGATAATTCATTAAGTGATAAAGAAAGCCCCGATAAATTTATCGGGGCTTTCTTATGAATTCAAATAAATAATAGACTTCAAAGTATTAGAGACTTCACATCAAAACCTTACCATATCAGCACACCCATCTTCAAATCTTCAAATTATTTTCCTCCGAAAACCTTCTTCAAAATATCCGTAACCTGCGCCGCCGGATCTTTACGGATCTTAGCTTCCTGCAAACTTATATTGTAGAACATGCCATCGAGTGCTTTACCGGTAACGTATGAAGTAAGGTCTGTATCTACTTTCTGGCTTGAGATCATATTGTATTTAGAAAATACGTCTGTCCAATATTTATCCGCTTTTACTTTGCTGAGTGAACTTTGAATTACGGGTTTCATTCTTTCCACTAATATTGCCGTCGTTGTTTTCTTTAAATAATCCGTGGCAGCATGATCACCGCCGCGAAGAATATTTAATCCGTCGGTCAAAGTCATTTGTTTAATGGCCGTCAGGAAGATCTCGCCCACATCACCTGCTGCACTTTCTGCTGCGGTATTCATGGAGAGGATCGCTTTATCTACCAATGAACCTGCGCCGATAGAACGCAATGTTTTCTCGACTTTAACGGCTTCCGGCGGCATCAGAATTTTGATCGCCTGATCTTTAAAGAACCCGCCGGCTTTACCCAATGATTTCGTGGTAGTATCTGTAGCAACACGCAATGCATCACGCAAACCGCTCACAATATCCGAATTGCTCAATCCCGTGCCTGATGAAACGGAAGAAGATCCCTTTGTGATACCGCTTATTTTACTGCTGTCTTTACCCAGTGCCTTATTTAATTTACCTAAAATCCCCTGCGCCTGCGAATTGTATCCTGCAAAAGCGATCATTAAAAAGAGCAAAATTTTCTTCATAGTAATGTGTTGATTTAATTAGACTTCTGTAAGACGACAAAGTAATAACTAAACATGCTAAAGCCGGGTTAAAATAATGTGATGGTTTTGTTTTTGCCGCTTTGCATAATTGAATCATTTTAGCGAAGATTGGATCCGGCTTCGACGGCTAAGGTTGACATGAAAACGCTTTATTATCTTTACCCTGCTTAAAAACTCAACAATGAAAATAGCTGTACTCGGCGCGGGAATGGTAGGCAGAACGATCGCAACGGATCTTTCAAAAGATTTTGAAGTAACGTCATTTGACCGTGATCAAAATAACCTTGACATACTTAAAAAATCGACGAATGTAAGATGCATTGCTGTTGATCTTTCTCAAAGAGAAAACTTTTCAGAATGGCTATCGGCGTTTGATATTGTTGTAAATGCCGTTCCCGGTTTTATGGGTTATAAAACGTTGGAAGAATTGATCAACATCGGAAAAAATGTAGCGGATATTTCATTTTTTTCGGAAGATGCGCTGCAGCTGGATGCATTGGCAAAAGAAAAAAATGCAACAGTGATCATGGATTGCGGAGTTGCACCCGGTATGAGTAATCTTGTGTTGGGTTATGAGAACGAACGAATGAAGATCAACAGTTTTGAATGCATGGTGGGCGGACTTCCGAAAAAAAGAGTAGCCCCTTTTGAATATAAAGCGCCCTTCTCTCCTGTTGATGTGATCGAAGAATACACAAGACCCGCACGTTATGTGGAGAACGGGCATATCGTTACAAAACCTGCATTAAGTGATGCGGAACTGATCGATTTTGATCATGCCGGAACACTGGAATCTTTCAATACCGACGGGCTTCGCAGCATTTTATTTACGATGAGTCATATCCGGGATATGAAAGAAAAAACACTTCGTTATCCCGGACATATCGCTCTGATCCAATCACTCATGAAAGCCGGTTTCTTTGATGAAAGTAAAAGAAATATCAAAGGCAATATGGTGAGTCCGCTGGAGTTGACCACGCAATTATTATTTGAACAATGGAAATCTGAACCCGGTGATATCGAATTTACGGTAATGAAAATAATTTTGAAAGGAACGGACAATGGCAAACCAAAAACGGTGGAATATTTTCTTTATGATGAGTTTGACGTTCCTTCTCAAACGCCGTCTATGAGCCGCACTACGGGCTATACCTGCAATGCAATGGTGCATATTATCAATAATAAATTCTTCGCAGAGAAAGGAGTTTTTCCGCCGGAACTGGTGGGTAAACATGAAAGTTGTTTCAATTTTGTGATGGATTATTTGAGGAAGCGAAATGTTATTTACAGGAAAACGACCACATAGCATTATCCGCAAATACATGGTTACCGCAAGAGGCGGAGATGCAAAACCGAATTTCTTCCTTCAACGCCGGGAGGAAGCCGGGAAGAAAAAAAATAGTGTCTTCGCGCCTTTCCTGCCCACTTTTCGTTTGTTTCTCCGGTCACTTTATTTAACTAACATTTTCGCCGGATCCGGCGCTCCTTGCCTATTTTTGCCCCGCATAACCAAACAATATGAAAAAAGTTTTCGCAATTATTCTTACAGGTGTTTTATTCTTTTCCTGCAACGATGATAAATCGGGAGGGCGGGATGTAATAGCGCCGCCAACACCGCCCCCGTCGCCGTCTGTAAAAAACATCAGCTATAATATCGTGGCTTCATATCCTCATGATACGGCGAGCTACACGGAAGGTTTTGAGTTGTTTAAAGGAAAATTGTATGAAAGCGCGGGTGACTATGTAAATTCCGCCTTGCAATTCGGTGATCTGAAGACCGGTAAGATCGACAAAAGAAATAAGATGGGCACCGATAAAATTTTCGGCGAAGGCATCACGATCCTTAACGGAAAAATTTACCAACTTACTTATACCACTAATGTTGTTTATGTGTACGATGTGAATGACATTAGCAAATTCACGTCAACATTCAACTGGCCTTATGAAGGTTGGGGCATGACGAATAACGGTACTGAACTGATCATCACAACAGGGGGCACTGATCTTTATTTTGTAGATCCCGCGACATTCAAAGTAAAAAGAACCGTTCACATTCATGATGATAACGGTCCGGTAGATTCTGTGAATGAACTCGCATACGTAAATGGCTTTGTGTGGGGAAATATCTATACCACAAAAGACATTGTGAAAATAAATCCGGAGACCGGTGCAATTGTCGGTAAAATGAATTTTGATAACAAGCTTCCGCTTGCTGCCGATGCAACGCCACGCAGCGAAGTTATGAACGGCATTGCTTACGACAGCACGACAAAAAGATTTTTTGTAACCGGTAAGAGATGGGCGAAGATCTATGAGTTGCAGGTAAATGATTAAGATCTTTTAAATTGATTCCTTTGTCTGAATTTGGATTTATGGAATTTATGGGATTTATAATGTGATTTCGGGGATTAGAAGTTTATTCCCTTAAATCTCATTCTTAATAAGACAAATCCCAATTTAGATTGTTCATATTTAACCAAAAGAAAACACCCGCTACTCCAACTGCCGCGCCACTTTCAGCGTACCTTTATCCGTCCGTACCCGATCAAAAAGAATGTTTATCATGATGAGATCAGGTGTTATTATTATTGCCTTATTGTTCGCACAATTTGTACGTGCCCAAACGCCCGTACCGATGGCTACACAGCCCGGACTTAGCTACACAGAAGACTTTGCGGATCTTGCCAACTGGACCGACGGATTTACATCGGGTATCGGTGCAAACAGATTCGGAGTAGTTCCGATCAATGCAACAGGAACAATTCCGTCTGCCACAAGAACAACACTCTCAAGTGCTGCGTTTACAACTTTGGGTTCAGGCGGTGTGCAAAAAGGATTCGGCGGTATCGCTTTACTTTCTACCGGAACAACAGATAATACATCATCAGTCGCCATTGATTTTTTGATGGATTTTACCGGCGTTACTGCCGGCACGTTGAGCTATGATTGGATGGTAATTAATAATGCAGCAGGCGGAAGAAATGCATCTTTAAGAATTTATTACAGCATTAACGGGACAACATTTACTGAAATGCCCGCAACAGCTGAAGTACTGAACTTTACCAATAACACCGCAACACCAACCGGCAGTGTTACTAATATTGCACTACCCGCTGCTTTCAACGGTGTTTCAACTGCACGTTTAAGATTTTATTATCATAACGGAACCGGCGGTGCAACAGGCGCAAGACCGAAGATCAATATCGATAATTTAAAAGTTACGGCTACAGGCGTAACCTGCATAGCTCCTACGGCGCAACCAACAGCTTTAACTTTCTCAAACATCACTTCATCATCTGTTGACGGCAGCTTTACAGCCGCATCAGCCGCAGCAGACGAATACCTGGTTGTAGCCAGTAACAACAGCACGCTTACATCCGGACCTGTGGACGGAACAACATATATCGCGGGCGACGGATTAGGCGACGGTGTAGTCGTAAGCAGAAGTTCATCAACAACATTTTCTGCAACAAATCTTTCGTCCTTATCACATTACTACTTTTTCATTTTTTCTGTAAAAGATTTTTGTACCGGCGGACCATTATACCTCAGCACATCACCGCTGATCAATGATGTGACCACCGCACCTGGATTACCCGATTGTGTGCCGCCTGCAGATCAACCGACAGCATTATTGCTTACACCGGTATCACCGAATATCATTCAGGGCTCATTTACCGCTTCATCAGCAAACGGATATGTTGTTGTACGTTCACTTTCCTCAACACTAAGCGCCACGCCGGTTACAGGTCATGATTATATCAGCGGAGAAATATTGGGCAACGGTACCGTAGTTACGAGCGGAACGAACTTAAATTTTAATTCAACGGGATTGAATCCGAATACAACCTATCACTTTTTTGTGTTCAGCTACAATTCACAAAACTGTTTGAACGGACCGGCTTACAACACAACTGCAGCATTACACAGTTCAGCATCAACACCGCCGTTACAACCATGCACAACGCCAACGGCACAACCAACAGCATTGAATCTTACGCCTGCAAATAATTTAGTCTTCGCAAGCTTTGTAAATGCCGCAACTGCCGATCAATATGTTGTTGTGCAAAGCACGTCACCAACGCTCTCCGCAACGCCGGTTGATAATACCAATTATGTAAAAGGAAATGCATTGGGTGGCGGAACTGTTATTTATTCCGGTGCAGGTAACTCCGGTTTTATTTCGTCAGGATTAACAAGTGCAACCACTTATTATTATTTTGTTTTCGCGGCCAATCAAAACTGCAGCGGCGGCACAAGATATTTAACAGTAAATCCACTCAAAGGAAATACAACAACGACATCTCTTCCCGCTTCAAATGTTTATTTCGGAAACCTGCATGCCCATTCTGATTATTCCGACGGCAATAAAGATAATGCTACGCTTACGCCAACTGATGACTATTTATATGCAATGGGGTCCGAGTGTATGGATTTCTTAGGAATCGCAGAGCACAATCATTACACGGCGAATAATAATCCCGGCAACAAAGTAGCGAACTACCACATGGGATCAACACAGGCGAATGCATTCACTTCATCACATCCCGGCTTTCTTGCGATGTATGGCATGGAATGGGGCGTGATAAGCAACGGTGGCCACGTGATCGTTTACGGTGACGGTATGGATCAGCTGTTTGGTTGGGAAACAGGCAGCGGTGCATGGGGAGCAACAAGTAATTACGATGTTTTCGTTGCAAAAAGTGATTATACCGGAGCAAATGGTTTGTTTAAAACTATCAACGATCGCAGTCTTCAAAATACATTTGCAACACTTGCGCATCCTAACATTTCTGATTTTAATAACATCGCAAATGTTGCGTACGATCCGGTTGCAGATGCAGCTGTTGCGGGCACTGCCGTTGAAAGCGGTCCCGCATTTTCAACAACTACGAACTACACAGAACCGTCTCCCGTAAGTATGAGTTTCCTTAATTATTTTCAAACACTGCTGGCAAAGGGGTATCACGCAGGCCCTACTGTAGATCATGACAACCACAACACAACTTTTGGGCGCACGGCAAGAACAAGAACTGCGGTGATCGCTCCGGCGCTTACCAAAACTGAGTTCACAAAAGGGATGTATCAGATGCATTTCTATGCAACGGAAGACTGTGATACCAAAGTTGATTTTTCATTGAACACAAAACCGATGGGTACGATCTTTACTGATCGTTTTGCGCCGGTGATCAATGTAAATCTTACTGATGCCACTACATCATTAACAGGCGCCGTGATCAATCTCATGTATGGCGCACCGGGAAGCGGAATACTCGCCGCAAAAATTGCCACAGCAACCGGCAGCAGCTTTTCATTTACAGATAATAATCTCGCAAATAATTCAACAGGTTATTATTACCTCGATATTATAAACGGCACAAGCCGGATCATTACTTCCCCGATATGGTACACCAGAACTGATGGTGTGTTGCCGGTAAAACTCAGCAGCTTTACTGCTCAGGCTGTTAATGATCGGGTAAAACTTAATTGGTCAACCGATCAGGAAATAAACAGCAAAGAGTTTATTGTACAACATTCTGCTGACGGAGCGAAATGGTCCACCGTTGCAACAGTAGCAGCAGCAGGCAATTCATCAGTTCAAAAAAATTACAACACTTTCGATCTTCATCCTTTTACAGGAATAAATTATTATCGTTTGCAACAAAATGACATCGACGGAAAATCTGCATACTCAGATATCCGTACTGTTCGTTTTGCAGACGATGCTTACGTTGTTTTATATCCTAATCCGGTAAAAGATGTATTGCATGTGGAATACAAAAATGATAACCGAATGATTGTATATCAGGTGAGTAATATTGCAGGACAGATTTTAAAACAACTTCGCAGTAATACGGCGATCAATCTTATCAACGTGAGTTTGATCGGCAGCGGCGTTTATTTCTTAAAAGTTATGGATGCAGGGAAAGTTATGGTTAGAAAATTTGTGGTGGAATAATTTGCAATTCCTGTTTATTTCAAAATGCATAACAAAAAACTTCATTACAAAATTCTTTCCGGTATATTATTGATCTGCCTGCTCATTTGTCTTGACATACGATATGGGCCGTCAAAATACAGCATTGAAAGCATTGAGTCTGTAACACGCTATGCTCCAACATACCGGAGTGGGGGTGCAAGCTATCGGATGACCACAGAAAGAACGACCTATCGTTTATCGGGTGATTTTTATTTTGCTGCTGCAAAAGGCGGAAAAGTGACCGTAATCAGATCGGAGTACAGCAATTCACACAGAAGTATGCAGATCGTAAAAGATGGCGTGCTGTATACGATGGAGACCGGTTTCATGCGAGACTCAGGCTTTTATTTTTTATTTTATCTCGCCGTTGCAACACTACTCTTTGCAGCATTCTATGAAAGAGTAGCGTACATACCTGCAAGACTTCACCTGAGTATTTTCTTAGCAGTGCTTGCAACGGGTCTGCTGTTGTTACACATTTATGCATAACCGTTTCCGCCGATTTTTACGGAATGATATATTTTCCGAAATGAACCAAAGTAAATAAACGAAAACACCGCCGATCATTCCGGGGAGTATAAATGTCAAACGTTTCGATGAAGGAATAAATTTAACGATCACGATCGCTGAAATAATGAAGCCAAACAGTAAGATGGTCGAAGCTGTTATTTACTTTGCTATATTAAATGTCTCGCTCAACAATTATTATATTTTCTATCGCTGATGTAGATGTAGAAAGTATAAGTTCTTTAAAGATCGCTGTGCAACTTTCAGATTTGCGCCTGAATCATATTTTGAGAAAATCAACCTACTTCGAAATAACATAGATTAACGAACTGCACTTCTCCTTCTTCATAATTGTTTTAAAATTAGAAATCAGCCCGATAAAGAACGCACGGATGATATTGCTTTTTCCCGTATTGTATTTTTCGCTGAGCATGCTCACGTAAAAACTGTCAAACCACATGGGCTTTATTTTCTTTACGCTTAGTCCTTGTTGTTGAACCAATGTGTTCATACTCTGAGGAGAGAAATGATAGAGATGGCGCGGCACGTCATAAGCCGCCCAGGAAGGGCCGTAGAACTTTGCGTCGTAGCTTCCGTAATTGGGAACGGCGATAAATATTTTTCCGCCGGGTGCTAGCAGTTCCGCAAGCCGGCTAATGTATTTCTGTAGTTCATGCACGTGCTCCAGCACATGCCACATCGTGATGGCATCGTAGCCGCCGGGGATCGTATAGATTTCTTCTGAAGAAAGCGGCGTGATGCTGTATAGTTCAGTTGCTTTTTTTCTTGCGTTCTCATCTGGTTCCAAACCGGTAATATCCCATTGCGCTTCTTGCATGTTATGTAAAAAAGCTCCCGTACCGCAACCGATATCCAGGATCTTTCCCTGCTGCTTTCCCGTTTCGCTTTGGATAAGCTTTTTCTTATCGTTGAGGGTTCGCTTACGAACGATATGATACAGTTTGTTGATGATACCTTTCTGCGTATCGCTGTGGGAAATGTAATTTTCTGAGAGATAATATTTGCCGATATTATGTTGACCCGGCACATCCTGCGTGAACAAAAGTGTACACGATCTGCATTCCATGATCACAAAAAGTTTTTGTGACACTGTATGGTCCTTTGCGGAAAAAATACCATGAATATCTTCGCTGTTACAAACGGGGCAATGGGTGTAGCTGATCATGCAGAAAAATTAAGGGCAAAAATAACTGATATTATTTGTTCAAGGTAATTTGTCTGAATCGGGATTCGCGGATCGAGGGATTAATGATGATTGCTATTCTATTTTGCGGAAACTTTATCCGGAATATTGTTGGTAAAATTGTTGGGTAAGCTTATTGAATACCCGGTGGGTTGAAAACGAATTCCTGCAACCGCCTTCGACAAGCTCAGTCTTACAGATAAATGTGAACGCATCCCCAACTAAGCACTAAAAACCACGCACTAAACACTCGTAAGTTTTTATTGAATTTTCTGATACGTCGCAGGTCTTTCCTTCACTTCATATTTACGGGAGATCCCGAATTGATCATTCTTATTTGCATCATTTAAATAAACAAGGACAGTGCCAACGGCAATCACGAATAATATTGCTGCAGCTATCCACCAGCGGCGTTTTTGCTGCGGTGTTTCTTCTGCATAATATTCAGCCATCACATTACTGTCGGTCTCTTTATCACCTACTAAAATGGAATGTGCCTTATCCGGATGGATCACACGAACGGCATTGGTGTCGGGTAAAAAATGAGCGGCCAATTCTTCTGTAACAAAAACAATATTTCCGTCTGCATCTTTGCTGAATGTACCCGCACCATCGATGATTATGCGGTCTGCGTCATTCAACATGCGGATCTCTTCGCAAAATCTGTTGAGCAGATTGGCCGCTTCTTCATTACTCACATGCTTGTTTGCGGCAATAAATCCGATCAACGCACCGGCATCAGAAGATTGCTCTGTAAAAACAACAGACGGAACAGGAGCCTTTATCATTTGCTCACCTGCAACAGAAACAGCTTCCGAATATTTTACTTCCAACGTTCCCACACTTGGTAACGCAACTTTCCTGTATTGAAAAAGATAACCGGCAATAAGATTTTGCATGCTGCAATAATAAACTTTCCTTATCAGAAATTCAACAAAATTCCGCCGAGGAAATTGGCGCCGTATACCTCATAGTTATGCCAGCGCTCATATTTACTGTTTAGAATATTGTTTGCATCACCCCAAACAGAAAAATGTTTCGTGATCTTTATTTCAACACCCGCGCTCAGATCGGTACCGCCGCTAAGGGGCTTGGCAATATTTCCTTTTGCGAGGTAATTGCTGCCGTCATACAAATAGATGTCGGATTTGATCAGCACGGTTTTGAATGCGTACCAGCGCAGGGAACCGCGAATTTCTGTAGGGATCGTGTGCCAGGCACGGGCATTGCTTTTGAGCGATGTGTAGCCATTGAAAGTTGCACCGGCAGTAAGTGTGAATTTATCCTGACTAATAAAACTGATATCTGCATGTATCCGGAAATCATTCACAGATTTTTCATTGCTCACCAAAAATGATTTTTCATTCGTGGTATCATTAATGAATAAAGGAAGATCATTGTAGCGCACGAGTCCCGCTTTAGCACTGAAGTTGAAATGCTTTGCGACACTGGCTTTTATACCGCCGTAATATTCTGTCTCTTTTGTGTTGGTCTGAGAATATACCGGTGCGAGGTAAGGGTTGATAGCGGTAAGATTTTTATAACTGTTTTTTACCATACGCCCTATCCATCCTGCCTGTACCGCAAAGGGTTTGTCTTTTACTTTTACTTCCGCGTAAATATCCGGTAGTAATTTGTATGCCTTATTGTCCCATACGGCAGTTCCGCCGGCATGAAGTTTTACCACATCATCGTGATAATTTACCGACGGTGTCACTTGAAAAATGTTGTTGTCGATCTTGATATTATTCGGAACAACATTCCTTGTATCATATTGTGTGATGTCTGCCTTCAGTTCTACTTTTGCAGAAAAATTCTCATTGATCACTTTCTCTGCAGGCAATGTGATGATCGCATCCGTTTCGTTCACTTTATCTTTCGAAGTAAATACATTGAGTTCAAAATTCGGATCGTAGTTGATCCCGACGCTATTTGGGGCAGTATTCTTGAAACCGCCGCGCAGCGATACATTCAGGAATTGCTGACGAATAGAATCTTTGTTAAAGCTTGCCAACTTATGATCATAACCATACAAATAATAAGTGCTTGCATTTAAGCCGAGTGAACCGTATAATTCCTTTCCGGGCGTAAAATAACTTCCCGCTGCTTTAGCATTCAACTGAGAATAATCCTGGTTCTTGATATTTCCTTTTGATTGGATGTAATCAGCGGTGATATTTACCAATGCTGTTTTTCCGTCACCCAGACTTATACCGCCGTTTACATAAGGCGTAGAGAAATTACCGAAGCCCACTTTGAGAAACTTTCTGTTGCCGAGATAAAGATTGCTGTCCTGCTCGAGTGCAAGTGGCTTGAGTGATATCGGCGCATAAGCATAGAATAAATTCTGCGAAGGAATTTTGTACGACAATGCAGGATGTGAAGTATCCGCAGGCAATTGAGATCCTGCAAAATTGATCTTCACTGCATTTCGTAAAACCGGTTTGTACGAAGAATTGATATCGATCGCCTGACCGTAAGACTCAATACTGAATAATAATGCGGCGAAAAAAATGACCTTATTCATGCTTAGTTGCTGATTTTAGATTGTGATTTTTCTTCGGCTACAGCTTTGTCAAATTTCTGCTGTGCTTCATTTTTCAATTCGGGCATTGCTGCATTTTTTGCAATACTCTCGTATGTAGCTTTCGCATTGAAATAATCTTTCTTCGCCATAAAAATATCACCGAGTATGATATAAGATCTTGTTACCCATTCATCATAAGATCCTGTTTCTTTAATTGTTGCCAATGCCGCTTTTTCTGCTGCTGATAAATTATTTTGTGTAAAATAACAATGCGCTGTTTCATACCTCGCTTCAGCGCCCCACGCAGAACGGTTGATGGCAGCTACTGCTTTGAACGATGTGATCGCAGCTGCACAATCATTTGCAATTTGCAGCGATTTACCCAGCACGAGCGAGGCTACCGATTTATCATCCGTACTGATCCCCTTTTTAGTGAGCAACTCTTTAGACGCGACATTCGCCTGTGAATAATCTTTCAGTTGATAATAGCTACGCACCAAGCCACGCAATGCTTCCAACTGATTATCCTGATTCACTGCATTGGCCCGTAATGATTCAAAATATTTTTTCGCTGTTGCATAATCTTTCAATTCGAGGTAAGCGATCTGTGCAGCCTGTAATGTTGCCTTCTCAAAATATTTACTGTTACCACTGCTGTTTACTAAGGCATACCCGGTGAGTGCGTTATTAAAATCTTTGTTCTTTAAATAACATTCGCTGCGCAGATAATTTGCATCCACGACAAACGAACCCTGCGGATATTTAGACAAATAGTTTCCGAATGAAGTGATCGCACCGGCGCAATCTCCCGTATTGTATTTATTGAAACCGGCGCTGTAGCTCAATGAATCCGCTTCACTCACAGAAACCGGTCTGCCGTTCTGTTTCATGAATGCTACATAATCATCCGGCCTGCCTTCCTCCACATAAATATTCTTCACGATATCCGTTGCGTCATTTGCTTCGGGAGATTGCGGATATGTTTTGATGAGCGTTGTGTATGCTTTAAGCGCTTCCGGGTTATTATTGTTATTATAGTTAGCCAAACCAAGTTTTAAATATGCTCTTGGTTTAAGACCACCTTCATTAGATGCGATGATAGCATTGAGGTATGGAACTGCTTCGGCAAATTTCTTATCCGCAATAAATGTGAGCGCCGTTTCCATATTGATATCCTGACGCAATGATGAATTTGGATACTTCGTTGAAATGGTATTGAGTAAACGAACTTTTTCATCGCTGCTCTTTATCCCCGCGATCATTGCTTTTTGGTAAATGGCATAATCGGCCTGCGGTGATGCAGCTGCAACAGCATTATCATACATCGTTATAGCTTTCGCAAAATCCTTTTGCATATAGTAAGCATCAGCGGTGCGCAAATAGGCATCCTGTTCCAGCGGCGATGAAGACGGAGAAACATTTTTCACCACTTGTTCAAAATAACCGGCAGCTGTTGCATAAGATTCCTGTTGAAATTTACTGTAACCCAAATTATATTTCGCGGCCTGCGGCTTCGCTTCGCCCTGTGCCGGCACATTGCTTTGCACAAACACGGTTAAAAAACGAACAGCATCATCATAACGTTGTTGGCGATAAGCAATCTCCCCCCGCCAGAAATTTGCATAAGCTGCTTTTGCTCCGGCATTAGGATCGCTGATGATCTTTGCAAATAATTCATCGGCTTTTGTAGGATTCTGATCGTTTACGTATTCGATTGCTCTGCCATACAATATCGTCGGATACACTTTCTGCATTGCAATAGTCGGTTTGTCGAGCGATTGATAAATTGCGAGCGCTTCCTGAAAATTATTAGTAACTGCTAAAAGCGCGACTAAGATCTCTTTGGCTTCTGTATCATATTCAGAATTCGGATATACTTTGAGGTAATTTTTCATTTCCTTCAGCGCCACATCCTGGTAACCTAATTCATAAGAAAGCTTTGCATAATTGAAACGCGAAACTTTCTGTTGCAAGGCATTACTGCTGTTGAAAGCACTGTATTGAAAGGCATTACGGGCGTTTTCTTTCTGATCTGTTTTCAGGTAAAGATCACCCAAGAGGTACATACTGTTCTGTCCCATCGAATCACGCTCATTGCTTAATTGTTTAAATCCATCAATGGCTTTTTGTGTATTGCCGGCTGTATAATAACAGAAGCTCAGCTCATACAATACCTCTTTCGAAACCTTATCTGAACTGTTCACATAAGCTTCCAGTAAAGGCAGTGCTTTTTCATAATCTTTCTTCTCAAAATAAATTTGTCCGATCAGCAATCGCATTTGCTTATCGTAATACAATTGTGTGTTGCGGGTAAGCACACTTTCACCATAACGCAGGGCTTCATCTTTCTTTCCCTGGAAATAATAGATCTCCGCGATATAATATGGCACCACGCCTTTATATTCATTAAAAGTCTCTACCAATTTGAACGCCATCAATGCTTCATTGTATTGGCGGTCGTAGTAACTGATAAATCCATAATAATAATTAGCGGGGATATAATATTTATTGGAAGGCAACTGATGGATCTCATTGAAGAGCGGCTTCGCATCGGCAAATCTTTTCAGGTTAAATAAGGAATATGCTTTTTCAAATTTTGCATCCGCGATCTGTTCATTGCTCAGGTTGTCATAACCGGCCATGTCAAAATATTTGATCGAGTTCTCAAAATCGTTTTTGAGGAAATAATAATGAGCGAGATGAAAAGCCATCAATTGACGACGCGGTTCATTACTGACACTTCGGATAAATTCAACGCCATCTTCCCTCCCGATATCCTGCAACAACTTCAATTCGCAGAGCGCAGTGTAATAATCAAGGTCATCATTAATGTAAGAGTGATCTGCCTTTCTGTTTGCAGGATAATGCAGCTTCAGCTCTTTCAACAAAGGATATGCAAAAGCATATTGTTCTTTCGCGATGAATTCCCTTGCGGTTTTGTAGTCCTTTTCATCATCGGTAATAACATGAGTAGGTTGTGCAAATACAATACAGGAAGGCACTATCGCTAATAAGAAAAAAAGGATCTTTTTATTCATCACCATGTATTAAGTAAAATCAATAACAAAATTATTCGCACTGATCGCAAAAATTATACCGTTAAAAAATAAAAACGGATGTGTTGTTCTTATGTAAACAAATGAAAACTATTTTTACAATGCTGTTAAAGGGTTGATAAAAGAATATTACTTCTATAAATTTTCCCGTTTACAAAAAACTAAAACTTAAAAAATGAAAAGATTTCTTTCGACACATTATTCTGCAGGTGCTTTCAATTTTGCGATGTTGTTGCTCAGGGTTGTCGCCGGCGGCTTCCTTTTAAAGCACGGTTATGATAAAATGGTTCACTTTGAAGAAACTTCCGCACACATGATGAGCTTTATGGGACTAGGTGCAAAAGCATCGACTGCGCTGGTGATCTTTGCAGAATTCTTTTGCAGCCTTTTAGTTATCCTTGGCTTATTTACCAGAATGGCTTGTATTCCTGTTATCATTTGTATGGCTGTTGCATTATTTAAAGCGCACGACGGTGATGCATTTGGCCAGGGCCAGGCGGCTGCTATGTTCCTGCTTTGTTTTACGGTTTTGTTATTTACCGGTGCGGGTAAAGTGAGCGTAGACAGTATGATCTCGAAATAACAATTTCAAAATTTGGAAATTTGAAGATTTGAAAATGCGTTGCTTCGCTATTTTCAAATCTTCCTTGTTTTAGAAACCGTCGGGTTCTAAGAAATACCAAATCGTAAATATTAATATTAAATTCTTGTTTGTTTCCGAAACTCAGATCCGCATTCACTATGCCCTCACCGATCAAATGGGAGTTGTATATCACGGCCATTACGCACAGTTTTATGAGATCGGGCGAACCGAAGCTATCCGGCAATTGGGATATACTTACAAAGACATTGAAGCAATGGGAATTATTATGCCGGTGGTGGATCTTCACAGCAAATTTTTGCGTCCCGCAAAATATGATGACCTGATCACTGTAAAAACAACGCTGCAGGAATTACCCGCAGCGCATAAGATAGTTTTTCACCACGAGATATATAATGACGCAGAGGAGCTGCTCAATACCGGCGATATCACGCTTTATTTTATGGAAGCAAAGACGATGAAGCGTGTGCATATGCCTGAAGCGCTTGCTGAAAAAGTGCGAAAATACTTTTAGGATTAAAGAACTCAGATTTCTTTATAAGCCAACCTCACATGTAACCTTCGCTGATTCTTCATTCTTCTAAACTCTGTGATAATCTGCTCTCCAGTTCTTTATCGCCATTTTAATCTCTTTACTCGACATATCTTTTTCTACTGCAAGATGAGCAAGATCTACAAACTCATTATTTGATGCGAACCGTAACGCAACGATCTGCGGGATCCTCAATTTACTGTCAAGTAATTTTCCCGTGATCGCAAAATAGCGGAGGTTCTCTTCCGCACGAATGGCTCTGTCTTGCGCTTTTAGTGCAAATGAGCGGGCCATTAATCCGATAAGTGTAAACAGAAAAGAAGACAGCACTAACAAAGCAGGCATTGTTAGTCCCCAATGCAAAGTGTAATGCTTATATAACATCAGCACGGAATACACTGCCATTATACCCGAAAGCGGCAATGCAAAAAAGTGAAACATCGGTACCAGCCTTGTGTGATTGGAGTAGTTTTGTTCTTTCATGTCGGAGATTTTTAGGGTATGAAGGTAAACAGATTTGAAGCAAAAGTTGACAGATGAGAGTTGACAGGATTTATCGTTTTGGGTCTGCTCTCATCTGTCAACTTTTATACCTTCTCTCCCTATCTTTGCCCCGAAAAAATAAAAAACAAATGAAAGCATCTACAGCTAACTTATTGAATGCGGTTATTCTTATCGGCGCCGGACTTTACGGCTATTTCATGATTCCTGCGGAGCATGGTCATCAATCGCCTACAGCGTTGATCCCTGCTATCTTTGGCGTGATCTTTTTGCTGATGCACAAGGGTGTTGTCACTGCCAATAAAGTGATCGCACATGTTGTTGTGGTACTTACTTTGTTACTGATGGTAATGTGTATCTGGCGTTTTGCAAAAGTGGAAGACTGGAACGCAAAAAAATATATCTTTTTGATCTGCATCATCAGTAATGCTGTTGCATTGGTCGCATTCATCGGCAGCTTTATAGCTGCAAGAAAAAACCGAACTAATAATGGCTAAGAAAGTACAGAAGAAGAAAGAAGAAAAACCGATCATACTTATCACTAATGATGATGATATTACTTCACCAGGCATTCGTGCCCTGGTAGAAGCGGTGAAAGATCTCGGACGTGTGGTTGTAGTTGCACCTGATAAACCGCAAAGCGGAATGGGCCATGCGATAACGATCGGCTTTCCGCTGCGCCTCAGAAAAACAGACATCTTTGATGATGTTGAGAACTGGACGACGAGCGGAACACCCGTAGATTGCGTAAAGCTTGCCGTAGATAAGATCCTGCACCGCAAGCCCGATATCTGCCTCAGCGGCATCAATCACGGCGCTAATCATTCTATCAATGTAATCTACAGCGGTACCATGTCTGCGGCAATGGAAGCGAGCATCGAAGGTATTCCGAGCATTGGTTTTTCAATGATGGATTATAGTTATGACGCTGATCTTTCCGCGGCAAAGCAGATCGTACAAAAGATCGTAAGCGGCGTGATGAAGAAAAAGAATTTAGATAAGCATTTGTTGCTCAACGTAAATATTCCCGGCGGCACGATGGAAAGCATCAAAGGAATAAAAGTGTGTAAACAGGCTTACGCGAAGTACGAAGAAAAATTTACCGAGCGCACCGATCCGCATAAGAAAAAATATTACTGGCTCACGGGCGAGTTCAAAAATTTCGACAAATCAAAAGACACGGATGTGTGGGCTTTAGAGAACGGATACGTGAGTGTTGTTCCCGTACAATTTGACCTTACAAATTATAAGCTGAAAGCGGCTTTGGAAAAAACCAATATCTTTAAGTAATGTTTAGAAAAGACAATTTAGTTTTCGGCCTCATTTTAGGATTTATCGGACCGCTTATCGGTCTCATCCTGTTGAAGTATTATAAATTCGGGATGCTTACTTTTAAGGAAGTGTTTGATTTCATGCGACTTCAGCCGGGTCACGGATTGATCACAGCAGGACTTACGGTATCGCTGATGATGAATGCTTTTTTCTTTACGATGTATATCAATGCGAGAAGGGATGAAACGGCGAAAGGGATCTTCATTACAACCGTAGTATATGGTATAATTATTTTGTTGGTGAAATACTTAAGCTGATTTCTTTAACGATGCTTTAATACTTATTTGGCCGTGCATTAACAACGCATGGCTTTTTTAGTGCGTAAATTTATACCAGTTTTTGAAGTTAGATTTTTCATAAGTTAGTTTTGGTAAACAGGGGCCTTTATTCTTATTGGCCCTTTCTTTTAGTTACGAATGAAGCAGAGTGAATCACCACTTTCGGTTCGTAAAATTCGACATTTCAAACTAAGATTTAAGATTTAACGATTTGAGATCCGAAGCGACATTTTTTGTTCGCAAAACGTCATTTACTTTATTCCTCCGGAAAAAGTCCTTTTACAAATTGCTTCTTATCAAACACCAACAAGTCTTCCGCTTTCTCTCCTACCCCAATGAATTTTACCGGGATTTTAAACTGATCAGCTATTGCTAATACAACACCGCCTTTTGCTGTACCGTCAAGTTTGGTGATCGTGAGTGCGGTTACTTCTGTGGCTGCCGTAAAATGTTTTGCCTGTTCCAATGCGTTTTGTCCGGTGCTGCCGTCGAGTACAAGCATCACTTCATGCGGCGCATCAGGTATTACTTTTTGAATTACTTTTTTGATCTTGCTCAACTCATCCATCAGGTGCGCTTTGTTGTGCAAACGACCTGCCGTATCGATCAGGATAACGTCGGAATTTCTTGCAATACCGCTGGTAACTGTATCAAATGCAACAGATGCCGGATCACTTCCCTGCTCACGCTTAACGATCGGCACGCCGGTACGCTCACTCCAGATAGTCAACTGCTCAACAGCCGCAGCGCGAAATGTATCCGCAGCGCCAAGCAGAACAGATTTACCTGCTTTCGAAAAATTATGCGCCAACTTACCTATCGTTGTTGTTTTACCAACGCCGTTCACCCCTACAACTAAAACAATATGTGGTTTATGTCCTGCGGGCAATTCATAATTCTCATAAGACGTATCACCGGAAGCGGCTACCAGCAAGGCTTCTATCTCCTGCTTCAAAATCCCGTTAAGTTCCGCCGTGTTTAGATATTTATCCTTTGCTACACGCTTTTCAATATTGTCAATGATCTTTACCGTTGTATCTATCCCCACATCCGCACTCACCAATGCATCTTCCAGATTATCCAACACTTCTTCATCCACCGTACTTTTTCCGGCGATCGCTTTAGTGATCTTTCCTAAAAATCCTTCGCGTGTTTTTTGCAGACCCGCGTCGAGCGATTCCTGTTGCTGTTTCTTGCCGAATAGTTTATCAAAAAGGCCCATGATTATCTTTTATAATGATTAGTTTACAGCAGCCAACTGTGTTTTGATCAGGTCATTCCATTTTTGCTGCTGTTCCGCGTTTTTGTTGTGGTCAGTTTCTTTATCGTATCGCTCTTCCATATCGTGATATTTTTTCATCACTTCATCAAAAAGTCCCTGCAGCTTTTCGCTGAAATTACTTTTCTTCAACACGAGCAATTTTTCCTTTGCGATGAGTTCCCGCATACACAAAATTCCGATGTCGAAATGCCCCTGTTCATGCTCCAGTAACGGATCAGATTCTTTACCCGGTTTTACCCAACTGTGCTTGGGATCAAGTTCAAGTACTGCCTCAAAAGAACCTACAACAAGCACATCGCCCTGCGGCCTGATATCATTTGTTTTCCAGTTGAGGGTCCAATAAGTAAGCGCAAAAAATGAACTGTTGTCATCGGGCTTTCCGGTGAAGTCTTTCCAAACCAGCTGCCTGTTACCTTCTTTGCCGGAGATGATCACTTTTTGCGCGGAGGCGCAAATTGATCCTATAACAAGTATTGCAAATATTATCGATCTCATAAAAAAGTGATTAGTAGTATCCTTAAGATCAAACATACCAAACTAAAAAAGCCATCCCGGATTTTACGGAACAGCTTTTTTTAATATTATACATCAGGGCAACTTATTTTGCTAAGTGTTCCTGAACTTTTTCTTTGTGTACGATTGACTCTTTGAAAGTATAAGCGCCTGTTTTTTCGCTACGTACCGCACGAATAACTTTCGTCCAGTTCTTTGCGTCTGCTGCTGCTTTTAAATCCTTGATTTTCGAGTTCTTTGAAGCTGCTTTTGCCATGAGAGGTTAATTTGAAAATGTAATAATTTGGAGATTGGGAGATGAAAACCTGTACCACAGTGGCCGATCGTCTGTCATCCGTCGTCTTATTTAATTTCTTTATGAACAGTTACTTTCTTAAGTATTGCGTTGAATTTCTTCAACTCCATACGTTCAGGAGTGTTCTTTTTATTTTTAGTGGTGATATAACGGCTTGTACCCGGTTGCCCGCTTGCTTTATGCTCTGTACATTCCATGATAACCTGCACCCTGTTGCCTTTCTTTGCCATTGTATTGATTTGAAAATTTGAAAATTTGAAAATTTGGAAATTGCCCCAAACGATCAAATGATCTGTTACTTAAAATTTTACTTAGATCTTAGATCCTTTTGCACGCAATTCTTTAACTACTGAATACAAACCGTTCTTGTTGATCGTACGGATAGCTTCAGAAGAAAGCTTTAATGTTACCCATTTGTCTTCTTCAGCGATGAAATAACGCTTAGTTTGCAAATTTGGTAAAAACCTGCGTTTGGTCTTAATATTAGAGTGAGACACCTTGTTTCCGGTAATTGGTCTCTTCCCTGTAAGTTCACATACTCGTGCCATTGTCCTTAAATTTTGGACGGCAAAAGTAATGAAATTTATTTATAATTGGAGGAGATTTTATATTATTTTTCAGCCAACACGAAGATTTGTGGTAAAAAACATCCAAATTTAAATAAAAAACATGGACACACATCATTCAGAATCTGTTTTTAACGGAGGAATGCAGTTCACCGCCACTATGAGCGGCCACGATATTATCATGGATGCCGGCACGGCCGACGGCGGAAAAGACAGTGGCGCGAGCCCGAAAAAGCTTTTGTTGGCCTCGCTCGCCGGCTGCACGGGCATCGATATTGTGTCTATTTTGAATAAAATGAAGACACCCTTCACCGATTTTAGCATAAAAGTGGAAGCCGAACTCTCCGAAGAGCATCCCCGGATCTATAAGAAAGTAAAAATGACCTACGTCATCAGGATGGACGAGCACGACAAAGTGAAAATGGAAAAAGCGGTCTTACTGTCTCAGGATAAATACTGCGGGGTTAGTGCGATGTTTAAGGCTTTTGCGGAATTGAGGTGGACAATACACTACCTGTAATACGTATTTAAGCAGAAAAGTATGTACGTAATTTCATATAGAAACCTTGCACGATTTTTTGACGATCCCTGCTTTTTATACCTTATTTACTTTTTATACTTTAAAACGGCTTTGCCTGCTTACCCGATACATTTGAAAAACGATCGCCAGCACGATCAACCCTACCCCTGCATAAAATTCCCCGTGAAACATTTTGCCTTCGCCAAAGAAAATAAAGGCGAGAATGATCCCGTAAAGCGGCTCGAGGTTATACATGAGGTTACAGGTAAATGCGGATATTTTTTGCAGTGCTTTCAGTTGAAGATCAAAGCAAAGCACCGTACACAAAACAGCCAGAACCACCAGCCATGCTGCATCCTGCATCGTAGGAATATAATATCCGGTCTCAGTATGGTGCAGGTAAAGAGGCAGGATTAAACTTAAAATAACAAGCCCGCCGGTAAGCTCATAAAACGTAAGTGTTCGCGGAGAAAATTTATTGAGCAATTGTTTATTAAAAATGGGAAACAATGCGCTGCCGAAGGCGGCCAATATACCGTAAATGATTCCCAGCTTGAACTGCGGATGAAAATCAAATATGATGTATATACCCGCAATGGCCATCATACCCAGCAATACTTCGGGCACAATGATGCGGCGTCTCAAAATGAGCGGCTCTAATAAAGCGGAGAAAAATCCTGCCGAGGAAAGACAGACCAGCGCCACAGAAATATTTCCGTATTTAACGCTGCCGTAAAATGTTACCCAATGAAAAGCAATGATACCTCCTACTCCGGCCATTTTCAACAGATCTTTCGGTGCAATGCGGGTGAATTCTTTTTTGAAATAAATGATCCCCGCCAATACCGCTACGGTTATTAACAGCCGGTACCAAACCAACAATCCTTCATTTAGTAATATCAACCGCCCCAGCACCGCTGTGAAGCCCGCCAAAAAAACGGCGATATGTAATTGTATGAACGCTTTTTTCATTTAGTGCCGCAAAGATATAAGGGTGAACGCTGATCCTAATGATTATCATAAACATTCACGAAACTTATCGGAAGGGCTAACCCGGTATAAAAATCCATAATTAATGGTTAACGGCAATGATAATCTGCACACTAAAGTCTTACTCTCCTTATATTTGCCACCTTATAACCTAACTTTTTTATGAGCTATAAACGCATCAACAACATCACAGGCTGGATCGTATGTATCGTCGCCTGCGCAGTGTATCTTATGACCATGGAAGCAACAGGCAGTCTTTGGGACTGCGGCGAGTTTGCTTCATCGGCGTATAAACTACAGATTCCTCACTCTCCGGGCGCACCGCTTTTTGTGTTGATCGGACGTTTGTTTATGGCTCCTTTCGATCTGCACCACGCTGCTACCGGTATCAATACCATGAGCGCTTTGGCGAGTGGTTTTACTATTTTATTTTTATTTTGGACGATAACTCACTTCGCAAAAAAGATTGTAACAAGAAACGACGCAGCACTTGATGGCGGTGCGATGATCGGCATCATGGCTGCGGGTGTGGTAGGTGCTTTGGCTTACTGCTTTTCAGATTCTTTTTGGTACAGTGCTGTTGAAGGTGAAGTGTACGCATTGTCTTCTTTCTTTACGGGTTTGCTGTTTTGGCTGATGCTGAAATGGGAAAACAATGTAACTGAAGAACAGGCTGCCGGCATCAACGGTCACTTCACAAAAGCAGATCGCTGGATCATTTTGATCTTTTTTTTGATGGGACTTTCTATCGGTGTGCATCTGTTGAATTTGCTTACCATCCCGGCGATCGTTATGATTTACTTTTTTAAGAGATATCGTGTTACACCATGGAGAACATTCTTTGCGTTTCTTACAGGTTGTATCATTACCGGTTTCATGCAAAAAGCACTGATCCAATGGACGATCAAAGCTGCGGGTAATCTTGATATTCTTTTCGTGAATAATTTTAGTCTGCCGTTCTTCTCAGGTTTTGCTTTTTATTTTATCGCCGTAGTTGCTTTGTTGCTCATCGGTGTGTTCTTTAAAGAAACAGGATTGAACAAAGGCAAACTGGCAATTTGGCTTGGTCTGCTGGTAGCGTTTCTAATTTTCCCGGGTGCGTTTTATTCGGGAGAAAGTGCTGCAGGTGCAATATTCCTGAGATTGGTTGTGGTTGGTGCTGTAGTTGCAGCCGTATATCTTGTTAAATTCTCTAATCTTAAATTATTAAAGCTAAGCCTTTGGTGTTTTCTTTTTATCGCCATCGGTTGTTTCGGATCTTATTTTACCACACTCGTAAGAAGCAATGCCAACGTGGCTTTGGATATGAATGAAGTGGACAATCCGGTAAACCTGATGAGCTACCTATCCCGCGAACAATATGGTGACTGGCCGATCTTATTCGGACAGGATTTCACTGATCAGGCTACAGACAATGTACTTGTAAAAACTTACGTAAAAGGCAAAATGAAATACGAATTATCAGGACAAAAACTTGATCATTATGTGTATCAGCCGGGTGCTCTGCATATTTTCCCGAGAATGTGGGATCAGACAAATGATCAGGGACGTGCGGATTACTATGCGGGCTGGATGGGCCTTGCGCAAAATCAGGACGGAACATTTAAAAAAGATGCAGACGGTAATTACCTTACCGACGGCGGTGATGTTGCAAAACCAAGCATGGGTGATAACATAGGCTTTTTTATGACTTACCAGATGAACTGGATGTACTTTCGTTATTTCATGTGGAACTTTGCCGGTAAGCAAAATGACGTGCAGGGTGTAAATATGAGTAATGTGCGTGACGGTAACTGGAAATCAGGTATCGGCTTCTTTGATAATCTTCGCCTGGGTGATCAGAACACATTACCTGACAGTTTGAAAAATAATAAAGCCAATAATAAACTCTTTATGTTGCCGCTTATTCTGGGCATCTTAGGCTTGGTATATCAGTATAAAAAAGACAACCGGGATGCATTGGTTACCGGTTTACTCTTCTTCTTCACCGGTATCGCTATAGCGCTTTACCTCAACATGGCGGGTAACCAGCCGCGTGAAAGAGATTATGCATTTGTAGGTTCATTCTATGCATTTGCGATATGGATCGGCTTAGGTGTTCTGTACGTAAAAGACCTCTTGACCGCGCCGCTCAAAAATCCACGTAATGCCGGGATCGTTGCCGGGCTGATTTGTACGCTTGCAGTACCGATACTCATGGCTTCTCAGGAATGGGATGACCACGACAGAAGCCGTAAAACACTGGCACGTGATCTTGCTACCGATTATTTGGAAAGTTGCGCACCAAATGCAATCCTGATCACATTCGGCGACAACGATACTTACCCGCTTTGGTATGCACAGGAAGTGGAAGGTATCCGTCCTGATATCCGCGTTATAAATTCGAGTTTATTAGGTACGGATTGGTACATAAACCAATTGCGTTATAAAGTTAATCAGAGTGATCCTATCGATGTGATCTGGACACCGGAACAAATTGCAGGAAGCAACAGGGACGTGCTGTATAATGCTCCGGTTGAAGGCGTAGACCCCGCCAAACCAATGGACCTTTACACGATGATGAAAGATTACGCCGGAAGTGATGAGCCCGGTAAAGTTCGTGCGAGAGAGAATGGCGACAACCTTAATATTTTCCCCACAAAAAATGTAACGATCCCGGTGGATAAAGATTTTGTGAAGGCTAACAAAACTGTAAATGATAACGACTCAATATTGAGCAGCGTTAATTTTACAATCCCGAAAATCAATATCTATAAAAATGATGCGGCGATCCTTAATATCATTGCGGCAAATAAGTGGAAGCGGCCGATCTATTTCACGGCTAATTACGGTGAACTCGGATTCAGAAACTTCCTGCGTCAGGATGGTCTTACATACAGACTTGTTCCCGTAGCGCCACCGGCAGCAAACAGCAACGTAAATGAAGACTGGGTAGTAGATAAAATGATGAATAAATTTTCATCAGGAGGTGCTGACAAACCGGGTGTTTATTTTGATGAAGAGAACCGCAGACACCTTAACTCTATCCGCTATGCTTATGCATTGGCAGCCGGCAATCTGGCGGAAGGCGGACGTAAAGAAGATGCGAAGAAGCTGTTAAACAAATGCGATAAGATGATGACCGAAGCAAATATGCCGTACGGTATGGTGAGCCGCGAGCAGCAGCAAAACCAGATCTCTCTGCAACTTCTTGTAGCGGCTTACAGAGCCGATGATCAGGAACTCATCAATAAGATAACGGCTTCCGTTAAAAAAGACATGGAGCAGCAGGTAGTCTATTACGAGGCGCTTCCCGACAGTAAGAGGAACATGCCGGTAATGCTGGAACTTGCTCAAAGTAATGAGCAACTGCTCCGCGGACTTGCCGGGCTGGCAGAAGACTTTAAGAGACAGCAAGCGGCAAAGGCAGGCCAATCTGCAGAAAATGGTCAATCGATAACGAATACGCCGCCCCTGCCGGTGAAAAGGGACACGGCAATACCGAATAAATAAAAACTGATATTTTAAAAACCTCCCGCAAAACCGGGAGGTTTTTATTTAACAACCGAAAGCGTATCAGGTTTCGTAAATTGCAATGTATGTTCCAACATTGAGTTGCCAAATTGACCGATCAACTGATTGGTGCGAATGTTGCCTGTTTATTTCCACGATAAAAACTCTTACACATGCTCGGTTTTAATTTTTCCAGGTACGATCCTTCTCAAAATGAGCAAAGTGGCTTTGATAAGCTGATGAATATGTTCACGCAACTGCTCACTTACACTTCAGGTGATTTTAATGAAGCCATGCAGTGGCTCAATGAGTTGGACAAAGAATATAAATTCACGGATGACCAATACGGCATCGGCGATTTTCTTGAAGACCTAAAAAACAAAGGATATATTGACGAGAACAAACAGACCGGCGAGATAAAAATCACAGGTAAAACAGAACAGGCTATCAGAAAAAGCAGTCTCGAAGAAATTTTCGGCAAACTAAAAAAATCAAAGCAGGGTAATCATCAAACTTTCAAGCCGGGTGCAGGTGATGAGATCAACCCTGAAACAAGGCCTTTTCAATTCGGTGACAGTGCGGAGCAAATCGATTTTACAGCATCTATCCGTAATGCGCAGATCAATCACGGTATTGATACTTTTCGAATGCACGAGGATGACCTTGAGATCAGGGAAACGGATTTTAAATCGCAAACATCAACCGTGCTGATGATCGACATTTCTCATTCTATGATATTGTACGGTGAAGACCGAATTACGCCTGCAAAAAAAGTAGCGATGGCGCTTGCTGAACTGATCAAAACAAAATACCCGAAAGACACATTGGATATTGTGGTGTTCGGTAATGATGCATGGCCGATAGAAGTAAAAGATCTCCCTTATTTGCAGGTTGGACCTTATCATACCAATACCGTGGCAGGATTGGAACTTGCCATGGATATTCTTCGCCGCAGAAGAAATCCTAATAAGCAGATCTTCATGATCACGGATGGTAAACCTACCTGCCTGAAAGTGGGTAAGCAATATTATAAAAACAGTTTTGGTATCGACAGAAAGATTATGAATCGGTGCATGAGTCTTGCGGCGCAATGCAAAAAGCTAAAGATCCCGATCACTACTTTCATGATCGCCAGCGATCCTTATTTGCAAAAGTTTGTACAGGAATTTACAGAGATGAATCATGGTAAGGCTTTCTTTGCAGCCTTGGATAAGTTAGGATCTTTCATCTTTAAGGATTTTGAAAGTGGTAAGCGGAAGACGGTGTATTAGTTTTAACGGTAAATCAGAAAAATACTGTTGAAAACAACCGGAAAGAATGGTCTCTTTATTTTGTGTAGGAGTCGGGAGTAATAAAATTTGCCACTAAGGCACAAATTTTATTTATCCCAAAACAAACAGTATGCACTACCATTAATCGCAACAGGAAGAAAATTTAGGCAAAGTAATTATTGAAGCAGCATTCAGGGTTCATCTCCGTTTTGGTCCGGGCCGAGCTGAGAAAATATATGAAGCTTGTTGTTGTTATGAACTTAAAAAGACGGGTATTGCTTTTCAACGACAGATTCATTTACCAATCAGGTATGATGATAAGATTTTGATGAGGGTCTGAAGTTGGATGTCCCCGTTGTTGATGAAGTTATATGTGAATTGAAAGCAAAAGAAGAAATAAACAGATTGTGGCAGGCGCAATTAATAGGTCATTTAAAGCTGGCAGAAATAAGGCTTGGTTACTTGATCAACTTCAATGTACAGTTGATCAAAAAAGGAATCAGGCAATTTGTAAATTAAAAAATAACACTAGGTGTGTGTGTGCCCTTAGTGGCAAAAAAATATGAATAAAGAAATTAAGACGTTAGGCGAATTAAAGAAGAGTGGTTACAAACCAAGATCAATTAAAGATGAGATCAGAGAAAATCTCATCACGAAGATCAAATCAAAAGAAGATCCTTTTCCTGGTATTTTAGGCTATGAGGATACTGTGATTCCTGATACGGAACGAGCATTGCTCAGTCGCCATAACATGCTGTTCCTCGGCCTTCGCGGCCAGGCGAAGACACGTATGGCCAGGCAAATGACCGAACTGCTGGATGAATACATTCCTATCGTGAGCGGCAGTGAGATCAATGATGATCCGTTTGCGCCGGTATCAAGGTATGCGGTAGATCTTATTGAGGCAAAAGGCGACGCTACGCCAATCGAATGGTTGCACAAGAGCAAACGTTACGGCGAAAAATTAGCCACGCCTGATGTGAGCGTTGCAGATCTTATCGGCGACATCGATCCGATAAAAGCCGCAAATTTAAAACTGAGTTTTGCAGATGAAGGTGTATTGCATTACGGTATTATTCCGCGAAGCAACCGTTGCATTTTTGTGATCAATGAATTGCCCGATCTTCAGGCGAGGATCCAGGTATCGTTGTTTAATATCTTAGAAGAAGGTGATCTGCAGATCCGAGGATTTAAATTAAGATTACCGCTTGATATTTTATTTGTGTTCACTGCGAACCCCGAAGATTATACCAACCGTGGCAGCATTGTTACTCCCTTAAAAGATCGTATCGAAAGCCAGATCCTTACGCATTATCCGAAGTCGATCGAAACAGCTTTGCAGATTACAGAACAGGAAGCAGCGATAAATGATGCGCAGAAAAATAAAGTTGAAGTAAGTGATCTTGTAAAAAGATTAATTGAGCAGGTGGCATTTGAAGCCAGAGACAGCGAGTTCGTTGATAAAAAAAGCGGTGTGAGTGCGAGGCTTACCATTGCTGCGTTTGAGAATGCGGTGAGTGCAGCGGAAAGAAGGGCTATCATAAACGACGAAGATAAAACGCAGGTGTGGCTGAGTGATCTTACCGGTATCATCCCATCTATTACCGGTAAAATAGAATTGGTATATGAAGGCGAACAGGAAGGGCCATATCAGGTTTCGTTTAATTTGCTGGAGAAAGCTATCCGCACGCAATTCAAACAATATTTCCCTGATCCTGATACGTTAAAGAAAAGAAAACCAAAGCAGGCCGCAGCAGCTACGGAGAATCCTTATAAGCCCATCATCAGTTGGTTTGATTCGGGTAATGCGCTTGATCTTTTCTTAGAAACCAAAGACGCGGATAAAATTCAAATGCTTTACAAAGTCAGCGGTCTGCATGCATTAGTAAAAAAACATTACAACAATCTTTCAGAAAAAGAAAACGCTCTGTTAATGGAACTTGTACTGCACGGACTTTCCGCACATTCACTCATCAGCAAAAAAGTGATCGACGGCAAGATCGAATTTAAAGACCTGATGGGTAGTATGTTGAACATGGGCAGCAGCGAACATTTTGAAGAAGATGACTTTAATGAAGAAGATTTTAACTGACAATTTTAAGATTTGGAAGTGTGATGATTTGGAGATGTAAAGTCTCAGATTATTTACAGTTTATCAAAAAAAGGGGCTGCAGATTCTGCAGCCCCTTTTATGTATGCTAGCGTTTAACAGGCTTCAAATCTCCAAAATTTCCAAATCATCACATGTGTAAATTGGCACTACTTTAAACAATATTTACCTCCCGCTGCAGTTCTACATCAAATCTAAGTTTCACCGTATCGATTATCTTTTCGCTGAGGTGCAGGATCTCTTCCCCTTTTGCATCCCCATAATTTACTAACACCAATGCCTGCTTTTCATGACAGCCCGCATCGCCGTTACGAAAACCCTTCCAGCCGCATTGTTCGATGAGCCAGCCTGCAGCAAGTTTTGTTTTATTTTCATTGACAGCATATCCTACAATGGCAGAAAACGATTTTTTTAATTCTTCGAACTGTGTATTTTCTATCGTCGGATTTTTGAAAAAGCTGCCGGCGTTACCTATTATCTTAGGATCGGGCAATTTGCTTTGACGAATGCTGATGACCGCATCAGAGATCGCTTTAATACTCAACTTCTGAATACCGTTCTTCTTCAGCTCAGCATCTATCGCACCGTATGATGTATTAAATACCGGAACTTTGTGTAAGCGATAAGTAACAAACGTAATGACGAATTTCCCTTTGTATTTATTTTTAAAAACACTTTCTCTGTAGCCAAACTCACAATCATCTTTTGAAAAGACAACTGAAGTTTTATCTTCGATATGATATGCTTCAAGTTCGTGAAAAATATCTTTGATCTCTACACCGTAAGCACCGATATTCTGCATTGGCGATGCCCCTACACTTCCGGGAATCAGTGAGAGATTTTCTGCTCCCGCTAAATTATTTTCGATACAGAACAAAACGAATTCGTGCCAACCAACACCGGCGCCCGCTTTTACATAAACGTGTGCATCATCCTCTTTTACTACTTCAATTCCGGAGATCTTATTTTTTAAGACAAGACCGTTATAATTATCCGTAAAAAGAATATTACTGCCGCCGCCGAGGATTAAAGTAGACGGTTGAAGGCTGAAGGTTGAAGGTTGACTAAATTCGAAACTCTCCCGGAGTTCTTCGAAATTCTTAAACTCAGCAAAATATTTTGCATACACGTCTATTCCAAACGTATTCGAACTTTTTAATGAAAAGTCTTCTTTAAACTCCATATTGAAAATTACTATACAAAAAATGATTGCTTTATAAACCAATAAAGTCCAAACCAAATGCAAGGGCATTTCCATCCTAAATCACATTGGGTCCACATCAAGAACAATATTTACTCCTTTAAACTGCTTCTCCGACTGCAACAGATTAATATAATTTCGAATCACTTTTCTATACGTACCACTCATGCCTGCTTCCTTCGGTAATTTGATCATCAACTCCATTAAGTAAAGATTACGTAAACGGCCCACAACAGGTGCTGCAGGCCCCGTGATGAATTCTTTAAGATCCTGTGCGAGTAATTCCGCCAGCTTATATGCCGCTGCTTCCACTGTTTCCTTGTCTTTGTGTTTTAACGTGATCATCACCATTCTGCTGAACGGCGGATAAAAGAACTCTTTCCGCTTCTCAATTTCAAACTGATAAAAACTTTCATAATCATGTTGCTGAACTAAAGCGAGGACGGGATGTTTTACATTCATCGCCTGGATCATTACTTTACCCTGCGCATGCTTCCTGCCTGCTCTCCCGCTCACCTGCTCCATCAATTGAAATGCTCTTTCATTCACCCGAAAATCTGCGAAGCTTAATAAACCGTCTGCATCCAGTACGCCCACCAGGTTTACTTTTTCAAAATCCAATCCTTTAACAACCATTTGTGTTCCCACTAAAATATCCAAACGATGTTGCTCAAAAAGCTGAATGAGATTATCATGCGCAGTTTTGCCGCGAACACTGTCCACATCCATTCTGGCAATTTTATATGAAGCAAAATCATTCTCCAACTGCTCTTCAATTTTTTCCGTTCCGAAATTTTTCTCCAACCATGTTACCGTTCCGCACTCCGGGCAGGCAACCAGTTTCGCATAAGTGCTCCCGCAATAATGGCAATGTAATTTGTTGCTGTATTTGTGCAAAGTAAGCGATACATCACAATGCTCACACTGCGGAATATGCCCGCATGTGCCGCATATAAGGTAGGGATTATATCCGCGGCGGTTTTGAAAAAGAATGACCTGCATATCCGCTTCCACCGTCTTTTGGATCGCTTCTTTTAACTGCGGACTGATCATCACTTTTCCTTTTTGCACAACCTGTGTGGTGTTGATGATCTCAATCTCAGGTAATTTTATTCCGCCGAAACGTTCGCCTAATTTTACAAGTCCGTATTTATGTTGCTGTGCATTGTAGTAACTTTCAAGGGATGGCGTGGCGCTGCCTAACAGGATCTTTGCATGAAACAACGAGCCGTAAAAAACGGCGGCATCTCTTGCATTGTATCGCGGATTAGGATCCTGCTGTTTGTAGGATGAATCATGTTCTTCATCCACTATCACTAATCCCAATTCTTTGAAAGGCAGGTATAATGAACTTCTTGCACCAAGTACGATTTTTATTTCGCCTGTTCTTATTTTATTCCAAAGTTCCAGTCTCTCTCTGTCGTTAAATTTAGAATGATAGATCGCGATATTTCCGCCAAAATTTCTTTGCAATCTTCGAATGATCTGTGCCGTAAGTGCGATCTCCGGCAATAAATATAAAACCTGTTTGCCTGCGTTGAACTGTTCCTCAATAAGCTTAATATACAATTGCGTTTTACCGCTGCTTGTTACGCCGTGTAACAGACAAACATTTTTTTCCGCAAAAACTTTTCTTACTTCGTCCAATGCCCTTTGCTGTGCTTCACTAAGGTCAAAATCGATGTTGATCGTCTTCGGCATTAAACGCACACGATCTACATTGCGTTTTTCAACAATTAAAATATCTTTCTCTGCAAGTCCTTTTAATTGTGCTGCTGTGGCGTTGGATTTTTTTAGCAGCGCTGTTTGAGATACATCGCCTTGCGTTTTGTGAAGGTGCAAAAACGCCAATAACAATTCCATCTGTTTCGGCGCGCCTTTCCATTCGTTAAGAAGATCGCTGAGTGAATCATCATTATCCATTTTAGGATTAAGCAACACAAAATTTTCCTGCTTTACTTTATACTTGTCATTCAGTTCTTCCTGAATAAAGCATACATTTTTTTCGATGAGTTTTTTAATCACCGGGTACACGTGGTTTACATCAAGCAACTGCTGGACTTCCGCGAGTTGCAATTGCCTTTTTATGAGCAATGCTTCCGCCACGATAAATTCTTCATCATCCAGATGGGCAAATTGCTCACCGAATTCTTCATTGAACATGATGATTGTTTCGCTGCTCAGTTTAAAATTTGCCGGCAAGGCCGCAGCCATTACTTCACCTTCTGTACACATATAATAATCGCTGATCCATTGCCAAAGCTTTAGTTGCTCGGGATATAAAAGCGGCGCATCATCCAGAATATTGATGAGCGATTTTGTTTTATAAGGCGGTTCCGTTGTGATGAGTCTTTTTATTACGCCTGCGTATTTTTTATTTTTTCCGAATACCACTTCTGCCCTGCAGCCCGGTTGCGCTTTTGCGAGTAATTCCGCAGGCACGGCGTACGTGTATACATTCGGCAGCGCCAGCGGGAGAATGATCTCTGCCCAATGCCCCGATTTTTCTTCTTTAAAATCTAATGTGTTTCCTTCCTGCTTCATACTGTTATCCAATCGGCTTTATAACGGATCAGTCCAACTTCCATTGCGTCGTACACTTTTTGTTTGAGTGCTTCCATATCATTGCCCGCGGGGATCTCCTGCAAAAATACCGCTCTTGATCTGCCCGGGGTCATAGAAAAAATACTCTGATAATTGAGGCGGTCGTAAGTATCTAAAAACAACACAGGTTGCACGGGAACATTCATCTCCGTGGCGATCTTAAATGCGCCGTTATAAAAAGGCGCCAGCGGCTTGTGACTCATATTGAACGTGCCTTCCGGGGCAATCACGATCGAGATATTCTTTGCGATCACTTTCTTCATTTCCGAGACGCTTCTTCTTCTTCCCTCCTCACTTTCTCTGTCTACAGACACGACTGCTTTCCCATAGATATAGCCGAATATCGGCACTTTTTTCATTTCCGCTTTTCCAAGGATCCGGATAGGCTGCCGGCGAAATGCCTTTAAGATCACCGGAATATCCATGTAAGAAATATGGTTAAAAACATATACCACCGCATGATCTTTTGCCTTTGGTGCCTCAAAGATATTTTTGTGAAAGATGCCCCAGCACATCAGCGCAACATCAGCCCAAAGCCGGCAAATATTATAGATGATATTACCACCGGTGACTTTCCCGAAGAATGAAGCGATCACCACAAACGGCAAAAGCACCAGCATAATGATCACGAAAACCGAAAAGGCGTAAATACTGAAAACGATCCCGATAAATTTTCTGAAGAAGGACATAGTTGAGCGAATATAGGAGATACAATTTAAAGAATCGGAACGGGAGTTTTGAACACTATTTTGTGTTGCTTTCTTAAAAAATTATTGTGCTGTTTCGATCAGTTTTTCATGCATTTTTTGTAAATTTGATCAACACGCATTTTAAAAATAATGATCGGTTTTTACTACACAGTTCCAGGCGATTCGATCATTAATTATTCAAGTAAAACACTATCCGTACCTGACATTCCGGGACTTTCTGGGATATTTTGGGACTTTATCCGACATTCATGGGACTTTAACGGGACTTTCATTCGACTTTCACGGGATGTACAATGCTTGTACCATTGATGTTACAACGATGTTATACTGATGTTACCCCGATGCTGCTACCCAATACCATCATGTTGATCCATGTTCAATAAGCATGAGCATTGCGCCCGTTCACGACGACCTAACTATTCTGCCAAGGTGACCCGCATGGTAAAATCACGCCGGTGGTTAGTTTATGAAGCTGTTCTCTAAGCTCCGTAAAGGAATCGAATAACATGATCAACAGCATTGAGTACGATACCGATAGTTTTAATGATTTCTTTTACCCTGACAAATTAAAATACAAATACACTTATTATTTCCGCAACGGAAAGATCACTCAGATAAACGCAGATCCTTTTGATAAAGAAGATAAAGCAAAAGCAGCGTTTCAGGAAAAATTCACCGCATTCTATAAATGGGTAATAGCGACCGAACCTTACAATGCCAAATACCTCACCACCACTGACAGGCACAGCGCTGAAGTAACCAAAACATTGCTCGGGAAATACATCCTGGTTATTAAACAATAGGTATTGTATTAAAAGAGTTGTTTAATGAAATTAAAAAAATCAACTGCTAATTAATGCGCAGTCTGATCTCTCCTTCATATTTGCGATATTCCTTTTCATACAGCAGCATCGTTACATCGTTAACAACGATCTCATCATTTTCCCGCACTTCATTTTTAATGAAGTTGGTCAGATCTTCGGGTAGTATATTTCCCTGAACACCGTTTCGGGTATAGATTACGTTTCCGTTTCGCAGCAGTTGTACAGAGAACTGAATTATTTTTTGGATCCGCGGAGAAGCTTCTGTTGCTTCCAGTCCGAAAGAATAATCGGGGATCTCTAACCCCGGCATGCTAAGCAACAGCACTTTCGGAACCGGTCCCGTTGTTCTCCATGCTAAGCGCACAGGCGGCGTAGGAAAAGGTTTTACACGGCATGAAACTACTTTTACCCATTTCACTTTTGGTCCTTGTTTTACGCCTATTACGATCTCTGCGGCGTGCACGCCTGTGTCGGTCGTTGTAAATATATAATTACATCCTGTGCCGCTGATCTTTCCACCCGATGTTTTTACCACGATGTTACTGCAGGCTGTATTTTCTAAAACGATCGTCACCGGATTCTCCATCCATTGGTATAATACCAACGGTGAAGTGGAGGAAATGCTTACGGTTTGAGCGAATGTTGCCTGATTGAAAAAGCAAACGGAAAGGATCAACATAAATTTTTGCATAAAAGATGCTGTTTGTTTGGTAAAGAAAATGCTTGCTGCAAAAATACTTTTTGGTCAGTGCAACGAAGAAACATTGTACTCAACAATTTTCTTTCCTCATAACCGGTTTCTTCATAGCAGCAGTTTAGTGTGATGAAAATAATAATAAAGAAAAATACATTTTGTTAAACATTAGCCCACGCGGCGGCAATGCAAATGCGTCAAATTGTATATCGTAGCACCATGATAAATGACGATGAAGAACCCTTCCGGGAATGTCTTCCAATAATTTGGAAGACCGCAAAGCCTTTTGCGCAAACTTGTTAAATTTTTGTATCGTGCCTGATACGTATCGCGGGCTAACTTTTGCATCCCCTTCAAATCCGACAATTCTGATCAAAAATTGTACAATCAGAAAACATGTTCAACTCAAATGATCATGTAACGATCTTTGTCTGAAGTTTCGGAAGTTGATGATTGTATGACAAAGAAAATGTGCTTACTGATAAAATAATATCGCTTACGCATGAGCCCTGAGAGGTGCGGCGTTTCGCAGTTATGGATGCAACCGCGATCACGATAAATATTTATGTCGCACATGAATAATCAATAATTTCTTTACCTAAATATATTCAGCTGAATGATTTTCTTCAACGCCCTTGATACAAGTAAAAAAAGTCGTATTGTTTTATTTGCAGCATCATTATTTTTATTTTTTTGGACCTCGACTCGGTTGTTTAATGTATACCGCTCAGCTTTCGCGGGTGCTGTTTTCGAATGTATGTTTCTTCCGATGCTCGCAGCACTTATATGTTTGCCGGTGATTTGTTTGGTTTGTTTGATACGGGTAAAATGTAGTTTCAGGTCTTTTCACCTCTATTCGTTGATAGTTTTAATTACAACGATGATACTATTATTTCTCAGCGTGCTGTAAATTGAATGATAAGCGCATCTCAATTCTCACAAAAGCGTATATTTTGCTTCCCGCATTCACCGCTACATTTGCCGTTCACTTAAATATAAGTAATGAAAAAATTATTATCATTCGCATCAATGATATGCATTGCACTGTTTGCAAAAGCGCAATCTGTTTATCCTGCAGGGTTAAAGATCGGCGACATTGCACCGGAAATAAATGCGGCGGATCAATCGGGTAAAAAAACAGACTGGCAAAGGCTGTTAAAAAAAGGTGATGTAGTGGTCGTTTTTTATCGCGGTCAATGGTGTCCCTTTTGTAACAAACAACTGAGCAAGATCAATGATTCGCTTTCGCTGATCACGGCTAAAGGCGCGACGGTCATTGCAGTAACACCGGAAACTCCGGAAAACATTAAAATGACCGTGGAAAAAACAAAAGCGGCTTATCCGATCGTGGAAGACAATAATCTGGAGATCATGAAAGCTTACAAGGTAAATTTTGCGGTGGATGACAATACTGTAACAAAGTATAAATCCTACGGCATCGACTTTGAAAAAGCGAACGGAAGCAACGGCGCAAATCTTCCGGTGCCCGCTACATATATTATAGGTATGAACGGGAAAGTGAAATATGTATTCTTTAATCCTGATTATCGGCAAAGGCCTTCAGTTAAAGAACTTTTGGACCATTTGTAAATCTGTCTAAATAATTCTCGGTAAAAGTATTAGGATGTCAGACACACCGTCTGACATCTTTTTTTAAGAATTTTTGTCGTTTTGCAGCCTTTACTTTTCCCCGGTTTTGCAAATTTATACGGGCAAATGGCTGAATTTCAGTGCGAGCCGGCCGGCAAACCTACGATATTGGCAAAAACAATAATAAAGTTTCAAATACGGCTTCTTTTAATGGATAAAACCCCTACCTTTGCCGTCCTAAATTCGGGTTTGATATGTTAGCAATAGTAAAAATCGCAGGTCAGCAATTTAAAGTGAAAGCAGGTGACAGCCTGTATGTTCCTCACATTGAGGGTAAAGCGGGAGATTCAGTAGAATTTTCTGATGTATTGATCACTTCTGAGGGATCTTCCCTTACGAGCGGGTCAGGCGTAAAAGCTGTTGTAAAAGCTGAGATCTTAAACGACTTGGTAAAAGGCGAAAAAATGATCGCCTTTAAAATGAAAAGAAGAAAAGGTTTCCGTAAAAAGCACGGTCACCGTACGCAGTACACACACATTAAAGTAACTGCAATCGCTTAATTAAAAAGTTGAAGGTTCAGGGTTGAAAGTTCAAGGTTGTAAAACCGTGCTTAAATCCTAAATCGAAAATCTTAAATTTTAAATTGACATGGCACATAAGAAAGGTGAAGGTTCCGTAAAAAACGGACGTGATTCACAAAGCAAAAGATTGGGTGTAAAAATCTACGGTGGTCAGGCAGCAATTGCCGGAAACATCATCGTTCGTCAACGTGGAACAACTTACCATCCGGGTAAAAATGTAGGCGTGGGAAGAGACTTTACGATCTTCGCAATGACTGACGGAGTTGTTGAATTCAGAAAAACAAAAGGTGACAAAACCTTTATTTCTGTGAACGCAGTAGAAGCAACAGCTTAAAGTTTTTTGTAATTTTTTTTGGTTATATCAAAATAGTATTTATTTTTAAGTATTATTTACTAACCAATTTAAATTCAACAAAATGGCAATGGCAAAAAAAGCAGCTAAAAAAGCGGCACCAAAGAAAGCAGCAGCTAAGAAAGCAGCTCCTAAAAAAGCAGCGGCAAAAAAAGCAGCAGCTCCTAAAAAAGCAGCAGCAAAAAAAGCAGCTCCTGCAAAGAAAGCAGCAGCTCCTAAAAAAGCAGCTCCTAAAAAAGCAGCAGCAAAAAAAGCAGCTCCTAAAAAGGCAGCAGCAAAAAAAGCAGCTCCTAAAAAATAAGGTCAGCTTAATAAATTCTAAAAAAAAGGTTTCGGTTTTACCGGAGCCTTTTTTTTATGCTCAAAGTCTTACCTGTACTGAGTTTCACATAAGAGTAAACTCTGCAATCCTCGACGTTTTCAGCTTTCTGAAATATTTGTAACTTCAGCCGGTAAGAAAAAATATTTTCAGCATGACCAATTATGAAATTGCGGACTCCTTCACATTACTCGCAAAACTTATTGATATCAACGGCGGCGATTCTTTTAAATCAAAATCATATTCATCAGCGGCATTCACAATAGAAAAATTGCCGGTGCAGTTAGGAGAAACTGATCCCGCTACCCTCTCGTCTCTTAAAGGCATCGGTGCATCATCGGCGAAAAAAATTATTGAATTACTCACCACCGGAAAACTCGAACAACTCGAAGAATTGCTTTTTTCGACACCGCCAGGGGTAACTCAAATGTTAAATATTAAAGGACTCGGACCAAAAAAGATCAATACAATATGGAAAGAAATGGAACTTGAAAGTATCGGCGAATTGTTATACGCATGCAAAGAAAACCGTTTGAAATTGTATAAAGGCTTCGGTGAAAAAACACAATTGTCAATCATCGACAACATCGAATTTTATTTAAGTAACCGCGGAAGTTATTTGTATTCGCAAACGATTGTTGCAGCAGAACAATTCAAACTGTTATTTGAAAAATTCTTTCCGGGTAAAAGCGTATTCGTCACCGGCGCATTTGCAAGACAAATGGAGATCATTGCAACACTCGCATTTGTGATCGAAGAAAATATCGATGCAGTTGAAAAACAATTGGCATCAGCGGAAGGATTTGAACTCAAAGAAAAGAAAGCAGATGAACTGATTTACGAAACAGCTGCAGGTATCAACGTTCAGGTATTTGCAGTTACGAAAAATGTCATTGAAAAGCTTATAGAAACGTCTTCTTCGGCAGAATTTATGGCTGCGTTACTCAGCAATCACTCATCGTCAGAAACTGCGACAGATGAAAACCACTATTTCAGCCTGCGCAAACTGAATTTCATTCCCGCATTTATCAGGGAAGATGCGGATACGCTTACTTCAGCCGTCGATTACCGTACGCATTTGCAACATACTGATGTAAGAGGATTGATCCACTGCCACAGCGACTGGAGTGATGGTGATAATACCATCGAGCAACTTGCCCGTGCTGCGATGGAACGCGGTATGGAATATATGGCAATCAGCGATCACAGTAAAACTGCGGTTTATGCGCAGGGACTTACGGAAGAAAAATTGAAAGCACAGCATCAATACATAGACGAACTCAACGCAAAACTTGCGCCTTTTAAAATTTTTAAAAGCATTGAAAGTGATATCCTCGGCGACGGTAGCCTGGATTATTCCGATAAGATCCTTTCCACTTTTGATTTGGTGATCGGATCCGTACACAGCAACCTGAAGATGACGGAACAAAAAGCAATGGCGAGACTACTCACAGCAATTGAAAATCCGTATACGACGATACTGGGTCACATGACCGGAAGATTATTATTAAGTCGGCCCGGTTATCCCCTGGATTTTAACAAGCTCATAGATGCATGCGCGGCAAATAGTGTAGTGATCGAACTTAATGCAAATCCAAACAGATTGGATATGGATTGGCGCTACATAAAATATGCGCTGCAAAAAAATGTACTGATCTCTGTAAACCCCGATGCACACAGCATTAAAGGGATAGATGATATTAAATACGGTGTATTCTCCGCACAAAAAGCTTTGCTGCCGAAGGAAAAAAACCTGAGTAGTTTTTCTTTAAAGGAATTTGAAACGTTTATTGAAGGAAGGAAAAAGATGAAAAGAATTTAAGTCAGGAATTAGTCATTGGTATTTTGGAATTGGGATAAACTCCGAAATTGTTTATAGTGCTCGCCCCAATTATAAATTCCTGATTACCGCTCACTTATTTTCCGCCAGCGGCAACGTTACAAAAAACGAAGTGCCCGCTTCTGATGTTTCATAACTGATCGTTCCGCCCGCCTGTTCCACCATACGCTTGCACATCGCAAGACCAAGCCCGGTTCCCGATGACTTTGTAGTGAAGTTTGGGGTGAAGATCTTTTGCTTCACTTCTTCGCTTATGCCCGAGCCGTTATCGGTAATCTTTATTTCAACTGTTTCTTCGTTGCGCTTTTCTGTAACCGTTATTAGTGGCTTTATCCCGGCGGGCACTGCCTGAAGTCCGTTGAGTATTAGATTTGTAAGTATCCTGTTGATATGTGTTTTATCTGCGAGGATGATTACTTCTTCTGCTAAAAGTTTCCATGTGAATTGATTATTCGTATCTGCGATGTGTAATTGCTTCAATGAAAGCAATGCTTCATTCAAATTGAATAATTCCGGATTTGATTTTTCAATATTTGCAAAACGACTAAACTCACCGGCGATATTTGCCAGATGATCGATCTGCTCAACAAGCGTTGCAGAAACTTTTGCGCTCAGCTCTTTGATATTCGGCGCATCATTTTGAATTGACTTTTGCAGAAACTGCATGCTCAGCTTCATTGGTGTAAGCGGATTTTTTATTTCATGCGCAACCTGTTTCGCCATTTCCTGCCATGCACTTTCTCTTTCTGTTCTTGCAAGCGCAGCAGCACTTGCTTCCAATTTTGCCAGCATCCTGTTGTATTCCTTCACCAATGCGCCTATTTCGTCATTACGGCGCCATTCTATGGCCTCATTGTGACTGCCGAGGTTTATCAGCTTCATTTTATCGCTGATGAAAGAAAACGACCTGGTAATGCGATTGGTAATGATCAGTGCCACCATTCCGGCGATCAGAAAAATAAAGGCGTTCAGGTTAATGATCGTCACGAGAAAATTAGAGATCTCTTCTTTTAATCTTGTTTGCGAAGTGAAGTAAGGAATATTGAGGTATGCGATCTCCTGCCCGCTGCTGTCGGTTACGGGAATATAATCGCTCACAAAATTCAAATTGCCGATATGTTCCTTTTGAAAATACTGGATCTCCCTTCCTCTTCCCAAATGAAAAAATGCAAGCGGATCTGCTTTCGTACTCACCACGCCTTTGATGTAAGGCAACGCAAGTGAAGATGCTTTGAGATCGCCGGTACTGCTGTATACGTTTACATCCAGTCCGTGAATGAGTGAAAGATCGGTCACTGTTTTTTCTAAAGCTGTCGGCGCGGAAGATTGCGCATTTTGTAAGATCGTGCTTTGGATCATGTCTTTTGTTACTGATGCAGACAATTCTTTTTGCATCACTCTTATCGTACGGCTAAGTGTTTCCCTGTTATTATTTTCATATCTGCTGATGAAGAAAAGGATCGTCGCCATGCCGATGATGATGAAAGAAAGAACACTGAAAAGGATCACCGTGCCATGCACCTGCTGGCGAATGGTTAACTGCATACTGTTCCTAAGTCGGCTGAAACTGAAGCGGGACCTGATCACAGACGAGATCAGCCATGATATTGCACTTAGCAGAAGGAATGCGCAAAACAGGTAAGAAAATAATGTGATGAGCTCGATCAACACTTTATTTTCCTTAACGATCACCACAAATTTATCGGAGCCGGCGTTATACCACAGTTCATTATATTTTTGCTTTTTTACGGAAAGGAATTGTTTGCCCGCAAAAAATATTTCCGGATAGCGTGTAGAGAAGGCGTAGTCATTATGACTACTTAGCAGTTTTCCTTTATCATAAATAGCGAATGCATATACCGATGAATTCTCAATGGCATTTTCCGTTCCCCTGCTGAAGAGATCAGGAAAAAGGGTTTCATTATTAAAATCTTTCGGACTGATCAGAATAAATAAATACCCCAACAAATGATTGTCGTAGTTTCTGACAGGCTTTTTAGAGATGTAGCTGAACTTATCGTAACCGGAATTGTAATAGTACAATCCCGCAACCGAAGTACGTGATGCCTGTGTATTGTAAATGCTGTTGATCGAATTGAAAGATATCGGGTCTTCATTGTACAAAGCATTCTCCGCACTATCGTACACCAACACTTTAGTATCATACTTATCTGTGTAACCGGTGAAATTATTATTTACGAGGCTGTCGCGAAAAGGGCCGGCAGTTGTTTCTCCGGTAAATTCATCGAATCTTTCCGCTAATAATTCCGGACGAAATTCCGTGAGCATTGTATTGAGTAATACCTCACTGATGGGATCTGTTTTAGCGGCGATAAGTTCCGCATAGTGTAGCCGGTTGCGCACTTCCTTGATGCTGTTTTCCGTGATAATTACGACGGCGATAGATGCAGAAAAAAAGAACAACCAAAACACCATTCTTGAAATGATGAGCCCGGATGCAAAAAATCCCGAGAGATCATTTTTGATCAATAATAAAAAAAGCAGCAGCCAGATGAGCTCATACAATTCAAATCCGTTGGAAAGATCACCTATCCGAAAACTAAGTAAGATCAGCCCGGCAATAGCTACAGATAAGAACATGGGCAGCATGAAACCCGGAAATAATTGCCGGAGAAAAAATAAAATGATCCTGCAGAAATAGTAATAGCCGATCGCAATGCAACACAGCACCACAAAGCCGATCACACTGTAAAGATTAAGCGAAAAGAAATTGATCACATCAAATGAAATCTGCGAATCTGCTACCATACTTCGGATAATGCCGCTGCCGGTGTAGGTTACGAATACAATTATGATCACGCCCGCGGTGAGCAACAACCATTTTTTAAGATCTGAAACTTCGCGTAGCTGCGGTTGGTTTTTCTTTAAATGGTTCTTAATAAAATTAATTATCCAGAAAAAGAGCACTGCGTTGATGAGCAGATCACCAAGTGAGCGCAACACAATATCTGATCCGTATACAGAAGGGTCAAACAATTCAAACTGACGCAGAGAGACCGGCACCGGAAAAACGTAGCTGATTAACCTGAGCAACAACAATGTTCCTGCAAGAAAAACTGTGGCCGGAACAACGCCTCTTTTTAATTGAATATGCGATGCCGCGAAATGAATAAAAAGGAATAGCGGTATAAGTGACAAAAGACGCAGCCATACGGTAAGCATATTTTCTGATCTGTTTTCAGCGCCCCCGGCGGGCGTCACAGAAAATAAAAAAGTACCGTCACCGGATCTTACCGCAGCGTTTGCTTTTGCAAAACTGATCTCAAACTGTTGTCCTTCCGAGGCCGCTACCGCAAAATCATTCTTCAGGTAATCTGTTGCTAAAAAATAATTCCATTTCACCGGCAGGAGACCAACGATCGTATTGTTTCCGGTCTTTATCTTTTTAAAAAAATAGTAACCGTTCATCAGCTTTCTGAAACCTGTTGTTGCTGCTGATGAAAAAATATATTCATCAGGAATAATCGTTTGGGTACTCCAAAAAGTGAGTTGATTAAATCCTTCCGTATTCTTATAAATGAAAATGTAAGGTGCGGACGTGCTTAGCGCGTGTGTTTCCTCTTCCGTTTGTTTGCCGGAAACCAGCTTTCCCGTAAGAGCCGTATCGACAATGATGGTATTCAACCTACGTTCGCCATCCTGAATATGATCCTGCAACTTCTTTGCGTAAGCAGTTGTTGCAGAGCCTTCCCTCGACTTTTTTTTTGTAAATATCGAAATGCTGAGCAGCAGCAATGAAAGCAATAACAGATAGCTGTTATCTTTAAGAAAACGGTTCTTTAAAATGCTTAACTGCAAATGCTGATCATTTAGGTTGTTTTTCGCGGCGCTTTACTTCGTTCCATAAATCATCCATTTCCTCCAGCGACATATCGTGCATCGCTTTGTTTTTGGCCGCTGCAGCAGATTCTACGGCTGTAAATCTTCTGATGAACTTTTTATTCGTCCGCTCCAGTGCACTGTCGGCATCTACCCGCAAAAACCTTGCAAAGTTTACCAGCGAGAAGAAAACATCTCCCATTTCATCCTCTATTTTGTCGTGTTCACCGGTAGTGATAGCCTCTTTAAGCTCGTTCATTTCTTCGTCCACCTTTGCCAATACCTGTTCGGTGTTTTCCCATTCAAATCCAACGGTCTTTGATTTTTCCTGCAGGCGGATCGCTTTTACCATTGAAGGTAAAGATTTGGGTACACCGCCGAGAATTGATTTCTTTCCTTCTTTTAACTTCAATTTTTCCCAGTTTGCTTTTACGTCTTCTTCGTTGGTTACTTCTGCCAAACCCTCAGCCATTGCACCTTCGCCATATATATGCGGATGACGGTGGATAAGCTTTTCGCAAATGCCGTTGATCATTTCATCCAATGAAAATTTATCTTCTTCCTTTCCGATGCGCGAATAAAAGATTATGTGCAGTAAGAGATCGCCCAGCTCTTCTTTGATTCCTTTCCAATCGTCTTCATCAATGGCATCGGCCAATTCATACGTTTCTTCTATCGTGAGATAACGAAGCGTATGAATGGTTTGCTTTTTATCCCAGGGACATTTTTCACGGAGTTCATCCATGATGGTGATAAGTCGGGAGAATGCGTCGATATTTTTATTATGCATTAACTATAATTTATAAAAAGAATATATCATCGTAATCACTGTAGAGATAAAAAGGATAACCCATAAACCAAGCAGAAAAAGAAAATATTTAAATACTGTCTTTAATCTGCCTTGCTGATAGAAATTACGCATCGCCCTGTAACCATACCAAAATACCGTAATAACAAGTGCCACAGTCAAATAATTCAGCCATCCCATGAAAGGAAGTTTAGATAACGCCGACACACCGTAAATTATCAATGTTGCGATGTAAACAAAAATGAAAAGATGTATTATAAAAATCGCATGCGCCACGTAATAGAATTGCTTTCTTCTTATATACAAAAGCTTCAGTAAGAGTGCCAAAAATGGTAACGAAAAAAAGAACATCTGCGGAATTGTATGTTTAATATTCTCCCAAAGCGTTTCCCCTAAAAGAACTTGGTCTTTCCCGTATTTTTCCCTGTATCGGATCTGCTTCCTTTGAATCAACTTCTTGAAGAATCCATGTTTAAGTTTCCCGGATGAAATCAGTGAATCATACTCATTAAGGTCGCGGTAATTTATTGTATCAGCGGAGAATTCATCACCCACATCAACTCCGTCCGAACCAAAAGTCATTTTATGATAGTTTGCAGTATCAACGATTTTATGTTCCTTTTTAGCACTCGCCACCGAGTCTCTTATAATCCTTTCCACGTTAGAAACACTCCGGGAAGAAGAATCTTCAGTGTTTAGTATCAGCGTAAAAAAAATAAAAAAGAAAATAAATGAAGTAAAAATGTACATTCTTACAGGATTCAAATACTTTACTCTCCTCCCTGCAACATATTCCTTGGAAAGAAAACCGGGCCTTGTTATTAAATATTTCAGTGAGTTAAAAAACTTTCCGTCAAAGTGAGTGATATCGTTAAAGAAATGCGAAACGAGATGCATTACACCTTCCTGAGGCTCCAGATTTTCCTGACCGCAAACGCCGCAATACCTTGCTTCCACAGGTGATTGGCAGTTTAAACAAATTTTTTCTTTCCTTTCTTTTAAATGGCTCACAGCAGAATTTTGTTAAAAATAACGACTTATTTTCTGATGTTATGCATTAGCAGCGGGAAGCATTGTAATTTTACTGAAAGCTAAATAAATCTTGATGTCTAAGAAAAATTTCCTGTTGGTTTCTGTTTTGTTTTTTTGCGGCGCAGCCAATGCACAGTATTACTACAAAGATATTATCAGTAACGGTCAGCTTGCAGCTGAAATGAAAACGCTTCGTGATAATAAGATCCGCAGTGTGGATCTCAAAAGCTTTAATGACGACGGCAGTGAGAGTGAGGGCTTTTTTTGCGAGAAAAAAATCAGCAGAGATTATTCAAGATCGGAAATGTTTACGCGTGCGGATATTGCCGCGGCATCCATGCTGATAACAGAATTTGATGCATCAGGGAAGATCACGCACAGCAATGACAGTTCTAATATTTCTGTTACCGATATTCGGTATACCTACGACAGCAAAGGGCGCATCATTAATATTTTATCTGCAGTGCATTCGATAGATGATGATTTTAGCAACAGGATCACGGAAGAACATATTTACACTTACGCCGATAATGATCAGCCGCTAAAAATGGAGCTCGTTAAAAATAAAAAAGACACTACGATGATCCTGTTTGCGAGCGATGAACAGGGCAATCTTTCTATTGAAAAAAACACGAAGAATGGCGCAAAGTACTATTACTATTATGATGCGAAAAACAGACTTACTGATATTGTTCCTGCTACTAACGACGGGCAAAGACTTAAACCTGATTATATATTCGATTACACATCCGCAGGCCTGATTGCTCAAATGACTGCCGTGCAGGAAGGAACCGCTAATTATTTTATCTGGAAATATAATTACGATAACGGCATGAGAATAAAAGCCCGTTGTTTGTCAGATGAGAAACGTTTGATGGGTTCCATCGAATATGAATATAAATAGCCAATGATTTTTTCGCCGGCACCTGTTGTATTTGTGACCGGCTGCCGCAAAGAGCCAACGGCCGAAAATTGGGACAGGATCATTTCAACGAGCGTACAGAAAATATTCGCGATGAAGCATTGATCAGTTCTCTCATCCCGAGATCATTTTTTAGTTTGATAAAGTAGCGGTTGATACGATCGTTTTCTCCGGACTTTTTATTGGTGAACTTTTACTCCATAACAATTGAATGCTCGCCGTAAAGGGTTTGGATGCGATTGACGGTACGCCGATCCTTGATATTCAATCGGTGTTTAAAGAATTTCTTCCTAAAGAGAAAATCACACGACCCGGGCAGATGATCTGCTGAATCATTATCTGTAGGAATAATCCGCAAACCCGCCGGCACGCAAGGGTTCGAAGTGAATGCATTCAAACCTTCAACCCTGAATGATAAATCAGACAAATTAAAGCGTGAAGACGCTAACGCGCAAAAAGTTGAAGTGTTTGCATTTCCACCTTCCGCCTTCAACCTTAACCCGTAACTATAAAGGAGAAGCCCCGCTCAGATGAACGGGGCTTCTCCTTTATAAAACATGATCTTTTAAAAATTTCTAACAGTCATTTCTGTTCTTCTGTTCTTAGCGCGACCTGCAGCAGTTTTGTTATCAGCAACAGGTTTTGTTTCTCCGTAACCGGTAGATTTTAAACGTGAAGCGTCAATGCCCTTGCCTGTGAGGTAATTCTTAACGGCACCTGCACGATTATCAGAAAGCGTTTGATTGCTTTCGTCAGAACCCTGAGCATCTGTGTGCCCGTCGATATCGATCATTAACGTTTCGTCAGCTTTCAACAGTGCAACTACAGCGTCCAATGATTTGAATGATTTTGGCAATAATTTGTAGCTGCCTGTCGCAAAGAAAACATTTTTAGCGGCGAAGTTGATCTTGTCGATCACTTCTTTCGCAATCACCGGACAACCTTGATTACTTACAGGACCCGGCCGTGTAGGACATTTATCTTCTTCGTCGTTAAGACCATCACCGTCAGTATCCGGAACAGGGCAACCCTGATACCTTGCAACACCTTTAACTGTAGGACATTTATCCACTTCGTCATTGATACCATCACCGTCAGTATCTGGAATAGGGCAGCCCTGATATTTTGCGATACCCGGAACATCAGGACATTTGTCATCGATATCAGCTATACCGTCACCATCTTTATCAGGGCAACCTTTCAGCGCGATAAGACCGGCAACATCAGGACATCTGTCATCAGCATCCAATACACCATCTCCGTCTCTGTCAAGAACAACAGGCGGTGAAGGAGGGAGCATAACAGGCATCGCTTTCTTTTTTGTAAGCGCTGCTGTAAAACCCGCACTGTGATAAAAATGATAAGCACTGTTCTCAGTTGTAGGAATTCTATATTGAGATTGCACTAAAAGAGATACACCGTTGCTTATTTTGAATTGGATCCCCGCACCTACCGGCGCAAATGCGGCGTAATATCCTTTATATTTGGAAGCGCCCACACCCGCAATAAAGAAAGGATTGATAATGTAATTATCTGTCAGCAGTTTGAAGTGTGCTGTTGCAGCCGCTTCCAATAAAAGGTGTTGATCATTATCAGCGTTATGTACTGATTCTGACAGCGGATGACGAAGATAGGCTCCTGAAACAGTCACATCAAAATCGATCTTCCCGGTAACGCCCTGTGAATAACTTAAGGCCATTCCCGGATCCATTCTCCGAAACTTGAAAAAATTATGTCCTGAGATCGCTGATGTAAGACTCGTAGTTCTTACTGCTGCTGCAGAATTATAATCCTCAAAAATAAAATGAACACCAAGAGTAGGTCGCTTAATTTCACCTGATTGTGCAAAGCTCATCGCAGACAGCACAAGTGCACCGATCAAGAGCATACTTTTTTTCATAATTGTCAGTTTTTCGTAAACGGGGCAAAAATAACTGCTTACCGCCAATTTTAGAAATAAATTAAAGTTATCTCCACTGTTAGAGCATTCCTTGTGATTATCATTATTTGTATTTGGATTGATCCAAAACAACCACCTTTACACGTGTTAATCCTGCTGAGACAAACCCCAGTTTTTTTGCCCCTGCACGTGTAAGATCGATCAGTCTCGGCGTTTTTGGATGAAGCCGGTCATTTGTCTTAACAACCACAATCTTTCCGTTTTTAAGATTTGTTACCTGGATCCATGTTCCGAGAGGTAGCGAATTACATGCCGCAGTGAATTTTTCCTGGCTGTAAATTTCCCCTGTTGCAGTTTTTCTGCCGTTAAACTTATTGGAGTAGAAACTTGCGCGGCCGTAAAGTGTGCACCCTCCACCCTTAGAAGAGTTTTTAGACTTCTCTTTTTTCGGACTGTTTTGAGACATTGTATCTGTAACGATACATAAAGAAAGAATGAAAACAACAATCACTTTTGATAAAAAGTTACGTGGCTTCATGCAGTAGTTTTGGTGAACAATCATTTTCCCGCAAAATATTTTTGCGTAAGCGCTCTGTCGTCGCCATAAATATCGTCATAAAATTTTATACTGCCTTTTACATACTCGCATCCGAAGTATCGAATATATAACGGCAATTTATTTTTCACGTCGATCTTATGTTTTTCTTTATTAGCAATCCATTTCGGTATAGAATCCGGTGTAGTTCTCAGCGTATCTGTCTTTTTTGCGAGCAAACTGTCATTTCTCACTATGTATGCCGCAAGCTTTTCCCATTCCTGCACACGTACACAACCATGACTTAAACAACGCACGCCATTTTTAAATAAATAGCGCTGATTAGTATCATGCAGGTAAACAGAAAAAGGATTGCTGAAATTAAATTTGATCACACCAAGTGCATTGTCATCACCACTTCCCTGCTGAATTCTGTACGGAATTCCTTTTGAATATTTAGCCCAGTTTATCGACGCTGCGTTGATCCGCTCACCATTATTGTTCAACAAATAAAGCCCTTTGCGTGCGAGGTAATTCGGATTTCTTTTTAAGCCCGGCAACATATCCTTTGAGATAATGCTTGAAGGGACCGTCCATGTAGGATAAATAATTATATCCGTAATTGCGCTGGTTATATATGGTGTAGGGGTTGCAGGTTTTCCGCAGATCACTTTTGATTCGAAAACCAGCGTATCTAAATCCCACACTTTTAAATAATATGCGGGCAGATTTACCCAAATATATTTTGCAGGCATTTTTTCCGGCAACGATTTGTATTTATCAAGCGTAAGTGCGATCACGTTGAAACGTTGCCTATCAGTGAGATTCAGGCTTTTCACCATTCCGTTACCGATCTTTCCGTCTGCTGTAATGCCGGCTTTTTGCTGATACCTTTTCACAATATTACTGAGCGTTGCAGAGTCTGCATTCGCATCAATATTTATTCCTGCTTCACCCATTCGCTTCCTGAATTGTTTCATGAACGCAATCGAATCTTTGTAAGGATATGTGAGGTAAGTATACTCCCGGGAATCCATACTGTCAGTAAATTTTTTGATCCCGCTCTTCAATAGTTTGTACGCTGCATGTTGAGGCTGCACGTGTTCCAACACTGAATCAAGCGATTCCCCGTTCCTGATCTTTTCAATATTTGCCGAAAAATAATTGCGGTATCTCGCCGTGTCGTACTTCCATGAAAGACTGTCCGGCTGCAGCCTTCCCTGTTTCAGGTCACATAACAATCCGGTGAGTGCATCGGTCATCAACAGTTCTGCATTTGCCCAAAGCACGGCGTCATTTTTTTTTACAGAGTCGTGATCGAGTAAAGTTTTTATACGAATGATCCTTTGAAAATTATAATCATCGGCAAACAAACCCTGCAGGTTTGCATTTTGTAAATAACTCATCAGAACGTTTGCGGCGCCGGAAAATTTTTCTTTGCTGCTCCATATTAATCCGGCATCATCACCTGCATAATAATATTTAAGAACAGGATAATACTTTAGTGTACTGCTGTCGGGCAACCTGTAATTTTTACTCTCTGCAGCAGACAATAAATTATCAATATTTTCTGCAACACGGGCATCCATTTCGGAAGGATCTGTAACCACGTCTTTTCCTTTTGTTGTATGCTTTGATTTGCAGGCAAAAAGGGAAGCGGTTACAAGAATAAAGAGGACGGTATATATTTTCAAAAGAGGTCGCATAACAAATGCAAATTATATAACGAAGGTAGTTTTTTCAAAATGAAAGTGTGTTATATAATAATTACTTTGCGGTAGTAAAAAACGAACGTGCATCAATGAAATATTACATCATAGCCGGGGAAGCGAGCGGAGATCTGCACGGCAGCAACCTCATCAAAGCGTTGCGAAAAAAAGATGCGGGCGCTGTTATCCGCTGCTGGGGCGGCGACAAAATGGCTGCTGCGGGAGCAGCCCTCGTAAAGCATTATCGTGATCTTGCTTTTATGGGTTTTGCAGAAGTGGTAAAAAATCTTCCTGCTATTTTAAAAAATATTTCATTTTGCAAAAAGGACATCACTGATTTTAGCCCCGATATATTGGTACTGATCGATTATCCCGGCTTTAATATGCGAATTGCAAAATGGGCGCATGCGCAAAACATAAAGATCGTTTGGTACATTTCTCCGCAGATCTGGGCATGGAAAGAAAATCGGGTTCATGCACTAAAAAGAGACACTGATAAGATGCTCGTGATCCTTCCTTTCGAAAAAGATTTTTATAAACGTTTCAATGTGGAAGCGCATTATGTTGGCCATCCGCTTGCTGAAGTGATCGCTCAGTTTCAGGCTGATCATCCGGAAATAAAAAAAGAAAAAATCATTGCGTTGCTACCCGGAAGTCGCCGTCAGGAAATTTCTGTAAAATTGCCCGTAATGCTGCAGGTGGCACCGCATTTTCCCGAATATACTTTTACCCTTGCAAAAGCGCCGGGTTTACCGGATGAGTTTTATGAGCCCATGCAAAAGCCTTTTGCAAATGTGAAAGTAGTGGCAGATAAAACATACGCATTATTGGCAAAGGCAGAAGCAGCTTTAGTAACCAGCGGTACTGCTACATTAGAGACCGCATTGTTCGGCGTGCCCGAAGTGATCTGTTATAAAGGCTCAAAAGTTTCTTACGAAATTGCGAAACGCCTGATCAAAATAAAATTCATCGGTCTTGTAAATCTGATCATGGATCGTGAAGTGGTAAAAGAACTCATTCAGGATGAAATGAATGTAAAAAATCTTGTGAGAGAATTAGGCGAACTCCTGAATAATAAAGAAGAGCAGGCACGCATTCAGAAAGATTATGCAGCATTAAAAGAACTGCTCCGCGCCGGCGGAAATGCTTCGGAGAATGCGGCGGAGATCGTGTATGATCTTGTAAAATAATTTTCTCCCACAGATCACCACAGATCAATATAATCAATTCAAAAGTCACATAAGCTTCTCAAGTGAAGATCTGTGGCGCACTTTACCTGTTGATCATTTTTATCACAATAATGATCAGCGCCACCACAAACAACATGATCGAGATCCTGTTGATGGCATGCATCTTACTCAACGCCCAACTGCTCTTTTCATTCGGATCTTTCCTGATAATAAAAAGATACTGTCCTATTTGTCTCAAAATGCTCATAATTGTATCACGGAGATTTAAAAAACCTGTTAAAGAAATGATTGGCAAAACTATTGCTCTTCAGTTGTCGTAAATTTACTTAAACTTAAAACAATGAAAAATTTTTTAATTGCTGTATGCCTTGTTTCCGTGGCATTTGGCTGTAACGCACAGAAGACAAAAACAGCAACGCAAGCAAAATATGAAGTTGTAAAAACAGATGCGGAATGGAAGAAGCAACTTACCCCTATTCAATATCAGGTAACTCGTCAGGAAGGTACAGAACAGCCATACACCGGAGCTACATGGGATAACCACGTGGCCGGAACATACTATTGTGTGGCATGTAATCAATCACTTTTCAGTTCAACAACGAAATTTGAAAGCGGCACAGGATGGCCGAGTTTTTATCAACCTTTAGATAAAAATCATGTCCAGGAAATAACAGATAATTCTATCGGAATGTCCAGAACGGAAGTAAAATGCAGTCGCTGCGGTTCGCATTTGGGACATGTATTTAACGACGGTCCAAAACCTACCGGTTTGCGCTATTGTATGAATTCGGCGGCAATGAAATTTGTAAAGAACTAATAATTTCTTCCCTCAGGAAATTGTGACTGACTTAAACTGATTAACTTCAGTTTAAGTTTTTCTTTTTGAGGAACATACCATAACTACCAAACTAACGCAATGAAAAAGATCATTAAAAAACATCCGCTTGCCATCAGGTGGCTGCATTGGATCAATTTTCCGATCCTCACCATAATGATTTGGAGCGGTATCCTAATCTATTGGGCAAATGACATTTATAAAGTCGGTTTTGGAGATAGAACCGTTCTTAAATTTTTTCCCGATTCATTTAATAAAGCGCTGAATATCCCTTTCCGTCTCGCAGAAGGTATGAGCATTCATTTTATTTTCATGTGGTTCTTCGCAATCAACGGGGCCGTTTATTTTTTCTACCTGCTGTTTTCAAAGGAGTGGAAACTCATCGTTCCGAATAAAAAATCGTTTAAGGAAGCATGGCTGGTAGTGCTTCATGATCTCCACATAAAAAAAGGTTTGCCGCCGCAAATAAAATATAATGCCGCACAACGACTCGCTTACACGGGTGTGATCGTCATGGGCTTCGGAATGATTCTTACGGGCCTTGCAATTTATAAGCCGGCGCAATTATACTGGCTGTGTTGGATGCTCGGCGGATACGAGTGGGCAAGGGCTGAACACTTTATCATTACCATGTCATTCGTGCTTTTCTTTATTGTACACATCGTGCAGGTGATTCTTGCCGGCTGGAATAATTTCCGCGGAATGGTTGCGGGCTTTGACGTAGTTAAAAGTTCCGACCCGATCATGGTTGCTACAGCGATGACGGATACAACGGCTCCGCCGGTACATGAAACTGTTTCGATTAAAGAAAATACAACAGTAACAGTAACTGCACTTCGTCCTGAAGAAAATAATGGTAACGAACCAAATTTTACAACTACTAAAGCCGACAGCAATGGATCATTATAAAGAAACGGAAGTCCCGGAAAAATACATCCGCAATAAAACCATCATCACATTAGTGATCCTGTTATTGTTTTTAGGCGGCTCTTTTGTAGCCTGGAAAAGTTTGTTGCGCCAGCCAAAAGATGATATGGCATTGGTGCCGCTGCGCAAAGGGCTAAACATGAACGAATGGTTCTTTACGCATTTATTCAGCAACAGGCATCTTGCAAAAGCTTTCAGCAAAGACGATGCGGCAAAAAATGCGAGGGTGAACGGGGCCGTAGGCTTAAAAAATGTATCTGATACCTCGGGCTGGAAACTGCACGTAGTAAGAAAGCCGGGAGATACTTTATTGGTAAGTCTCGCAGAATTACAGGCATTGCCAAAAACAGAAGTAGTATTTGATTTTAAATGTATCGAAGGCTGGAGTCAGGTGACGTATTGGGGCGGCGTGCGTTTCAGCGATTTCATAAACAGATACGGCCTTAATGAACAATCCAGATTAAGTTATGCAGGGCTGGTAACGCCCGATGATGAATATTATGTAGGTATTGATATGGCAAGTATGATGCATCCTCAAACATTGCTTTGCTATGAACTAAACGGTAAACCATTACCACTCAATCAGGGCTTTCCTTTGAGACTTATCATTCCCGTTAAGTACGGTGTGAAGCATTTAAAACGGATCGGCACATTATCGTTCAGCAGCGAAAGACCAAAAGATTATTGGTTTGAGCAAGGCTATGATTATTACTGCGGTTTGTAGATCCAATTCTTGATCCTGCTTTCGAGCATCCACCAGTGCGGCGTTGTTTTACCGGAAGGTTTTAATTCAAATTTATTGATGCTATATTCCTGCAGATGTTGCACTGCCTCCTCAATTGAATCTGTAAACAAACAAAGTTTCAGGTCTTCTTTAGCAATGGTTCCTTTAGTAACCATCATATCGATGTGATCCATCACATCTTTGTGAAAATCCCTGTCGAAAATAATGATCGGAAATTGCCCTATCATTTTCGTTTGGATCAGCGTAAGCGCTTCAAAATATTCATCCAGCGTACCAAAGCCACCGGGCATGACCACGAATGCGTATGAATATTTCATGAGCAGATTTTTGCGCACGAAAAAGTATTTAATGTTCACCCATTTATCCAGATAAGGATTGTGATTTTGCTCATGTGGCAAAACAATATTGCAACCTACACTCCTGCCGCCTACTTCTCTGGCACCGCGATTGGCAGCTTCCATTATCCCCGGACCTCCGCCCGTCATGATCGTAAAGCCGAGCTTGGCGATCTCTCCCGCGATGCCTTCTGTTTGCTTATAATACGGGTGGTCTTCTTTGAATCTTGCGGAGCCGAAAATGGTCACGCAGGGGCCTACGAAATGCAGTGTGCGAAAGCCCTTTATAAATTCTGTGAATACACTAAATGCGAATTTGAAATCACGCCAGCGATTCTGCGGACCCTCAAGGAATTTTATCTCTGATTTTGCCATGCCTGAAAAATGTTCTGTGAATTTACCTCAAAAGAAATTGAATTGAGATTTTGTTTGATGACCGGCAATTGTTTTTACAAAACGTTATTGATGCTGTTTAAAAATATTTCTACTATGTGTCGGAATTCGCCCATGACTCGCCGCTATCGAATATTTCCGATCTGCAGCAAACCTTGCTGCATCAGGAATGTGTCCTTTTTTATCCGCACTTACAATAAATGTCTGTCCGGATCCGCAAAAAAGCAATCGCCTGCCCCGGGCAATTCCTGCATGCGATCATTTACCGCAATTAAATGACCAAGCAAATAAAGGACACTGTCATTCCGGGTGCCGCTTCTTTCATCAGTTGTTCATCGCAGTGCAGTTGGAAGTGCCGTAAAAAAAAATCCGATCGCGGTCATCGCACCTTGTCACCCGGCGATGGGCACAACCGGAAAACTTGTCGGCCTTGGCGGCAGGTTAGAGAATAAATCAATTTTACTGCAATTGGAAAACACAAAAAGTGCGACAATGTTTTAATAACTACATTTTTCTATTAATCAAAAAAACATTCAAATTTCAATGGCTTTTGATTACTGTGACCCCTCGGGGGCTCGAACGCCGGACCTACTGACTAAGAGTCAGTAGCTCTAACCAGCTGAGCTAAGGAGTCAATTTATAGGACAGCAAAAATAACCGGTATTTCTTCCCCGGATTAAAGTTAAACTCATAATAAAAACTCAACCCTGTTGCTTACAAATATATCCCTTCGCTCTTTTTTCTTTGATCAACTTTTCTTTTTCTTTTTCCGCTTTTTCCCTGTCGTTATAAGTTTTTACCTGTACCTGCCCTTTTGTTCCCGTTCTGCCGTAGCGAACGATCAGTTTCACATCATCAATCGCAGTTTCCCAAAATTTATCGCTTGTTTCATCTTTAAAAACAAATCGCTCAAACAAAAGTTGATCGTAGGCAGATACCGCCGCCGTTTCAATGAATAATTTTGATTCGGCATTTACGTCCGTCATCGGTTTTCCCGGCAGGGCTGCCGGCTTCTCTTCAATTATTTTGACCGGAATTTCATCCGTAGCTTTCCCGGCAGCAGGTTTCTCATTTATTTTTTGAATGATCAATTTGATCATCTTATCCGGATCCTGCAGCCAGTCTTTTGCAAATACCTGCATCGTGCGCCAACCGAATGCTTTCAGAATATCCGGCCGCTGGTAATATTGCTCCAGCAAATTATTATTACTGTAGTGTTTTGAATCGTCCACCATGATGCTAAGTATATAATGATCATCGCCGGGTTTTGCTGTAACCGCTAACGAACATTTAAAATCACTCTGCCCTATTTGTGTATCGCATTCAAAGCCTTGCTGCTGCAATCTTTCACGAATTTGACTTACAACAATATTGCTTCGAAGATGTCCTCCCTGCACGGTTTTGTCCGTAACCAAGCCGTCAAGAACCGTTCCCGCAAGTTTCATATTCCCGGTGCTTACGCTTTCTGCGTATTGCAAAAACCGGCGGAAATAATTGGCCCCTTCATTGTATTCATTGGTAATATCACTGTGCCTGATGCTGCTCACTATCGCCATATGCTTTTTGGCACGACTGAAGATCACATTAAGTCGCTTCTCTCCGCCTTTCTTATTTATAGGGCCAAAATTCATCAGCATCTTTTTTCGGGCATCAAAACCATAGCATACACTCATAATGATGATGTCTCTTTCATCGCCCTGGATATTTTCAAGATTCTTAATGATCAATCCAACGAACTGATCATGCTCTGTTCTCGTGTAAGCTTCTTCCAGCAACAATTCAAATTCTTTATCCGTATTCGCCAATGCAGTGAGCGCATCTTCTATCCGGTGTTGTTGTTCCTGACTGAATGCGACGATCCCGATACTGTCCTTTATTTTTCTTTTTAATAATTCACGGATAAGATGAGCGATGTAATTCGCTTCATCGATATTATTTCTTTTTTCATACACACTGTCCGGATGAAAATGAAAACTGATACTCCTGTCAAACAATGCATCTGCAAACTGCACCGCATCTTCCGGTTTTGTAACAGCCATTCCGTGCCTTTCTTTTTGATGGATCGTTTTATCAGGAATGGTCAATAATCCCGCTTTGTAAAATGCGTGATTGCTGTAACTGATCAAAGTTTCATACCTGCTTCTATAATGCCAACTCAGCATCGTACTGTCCAGTTTTCTTACACCCTGCACCAGCAAACTGTCGGCATCGGCACTCAATAATTCTGAACGTTCTTCATCTTCAAAGATCTCAAGATCATCGGGATCTTCAGCTTTAGCAGAGAAGAAATTCGTGGGCGGCATTTGCTTATCATCTCCCACAATGATAGTTTGCGGACTGCGATATAATGACGGGATTCCTTCTTCCAAAGTGATCTGACTCGCTTCATCAAAGATCACCACATCAAAAAGATTTGTATCCAAAGGCAGGCTGTCACTCACACTCAGCGGACTCATCAACCAAACGGGTTTGATATCTTTCAATACCCGGCCGCTTTCCTTTGCACTTAATTCCCGGATACTTTTATACCGCATACTTTTCCCGAATTCATTTTCCAGGATCTTTCTGCCTTCGGTGTAGGCTTTCTTAAATTGCTTTTGTTCGGTATTTAATTGGCTCAACGCAGTATTACTCAACTCAACATGATCAAGAAATTTCTGTCTGATCTCAGCTCTTATGAGTTTCGCATTCAGTTTCAGCAACGACTCGTAGCAGTCGCGGATTTTATCTACTGCATTTTCTATCGCATATACATCCGTAGCGGCAAAAGTTTTATTGGACAGGTAAAATTGTTCCAGTGTTTTTTGTGCCATTGCCGCCTCGGCCTGAACAGGCGTAAGCGGAATATTACTCAACGCATTTTTTAATTTCTCCGGCAATGCGGCATATGTTCGTAAGGCAGGCATTAGTTCCCGCAGATTATCGGCGTTAAGTTGGATACTTTCTATTTCATCCTGCAGTTGAGGAAGGGGTTTGGCTTCATAATATTTTAACCCTTGCTTTAGCTGCAACTCAAGCTGATGCAGCGTATTATTCAATTTATATAATTTTTTTACCAGTCCGTTCGCATCGGGATGCGCAAGCAGGTAATCAATTTCTTTATCCCCTTGTTTGTTGCGCAACACTTCGATACCGAGATACACAGTTTCAATACTATCTACCTTATAATCGTCTTCAAGCTGCAGCCTTGTGGCTGTAACAATATTATTCGCGGCGTATTCATCCTGCAATTGTTGCAGAATATTTTTGTATCCCGGCTTTACCTGATGACGGCTAAAATCATAGCTTTCATTGAGCTGCTTTTTTAATTTACGCCAACTTCCGTTTAAGAAACTAAAAAATGAACCTTCATATTTTTCCGCGACAGGCAGCGCATTCCCCGTATCAGTTTCGCTGAATCTGTTTTTCCAATTTGTATTTTTTCCTGCCGCCTGCTGATACAATTTCTTTTTTTGCTGATACCCTTTGATCTCTTTATCCAGTTGCTTTGCTGCTTTGTTATTTTTATTAACGAGCTCAAGATTATCATTTTCCGCAAGCGGATCAAGCAGCACCGCATCCTGTATCAATTCTTTTACCTGTTCCAATCTGCCCGCAAAATCAGGCGATACATTATTTTGTTCGAGCACCGTTCTGATTTCTCCTAATAACGCTTTCGCATGTGAGATCAAACTCTCCAGCAAATGCTGCGGATTCTCCGCTTTAAAAATATCATCATTTAGTTTACTGAAAGGATGCTCTGCAAATGCAGGGTCGGCGCCGCATTGCTCCAGCGCCTCGCTTAACGATCTTACGGCATCGCCAAACATAGTCCAGTCTTTATAATCCGGTAAAAGTTCCTGCTGCTTCGGCTCAAAACTGATCAAATTCTTTTTAAGTTCTATGACTTTGTTGATCAGATCATTCAGCGGCATTGAAGCTCCGGGCGCTTCATTTAAATTTCCGTTATGAAACAAACGCAGCAGCTTCACCTGTTCATCCATCGTTTCTAAAACAACCTTACGCTCCAGTCTTATCGTGTGCAGATCAGGTTTGTTTTGTAAAAAATCTTCGTAAGTAGATTTCAGGTCTTTAATAAACTCCCGTTTATCACCCTGACTATCGTGAATGTAGCAGCACAATTCGTGCAAACCATTTTGCTTAAGCCGGTGATACACCACATCAAGCGCAGCACGCTTCTCGCAAATGAATAAAATATTTTTTCCCCGCGCCGCAAAATCGGCGATAAGGTTAGTAATGGTCTGGCTCTTACCGGTTCCCGGCGGACCTTGAATGATATAGCTTTCGCCGGTTCGCCCCTGCAGTATTGCTTTTGTTTGGGTAGGATCGGCACTGATCACATGATACCAATCATTGGTTTTATCAGGATCAAATTTGTGCTCTTTAATTTGTTTTGGTTTGGTGCTGAATAATTCTTCAAAAACAGTATGCTGAATTTTATTATCGATCACCTGGTTGTAGTCCCTCACCAGGCTCATCTTCTTATAATTAAAATTACCGAGCACGATATTGCACACATCAAAATCCCAACTATACGGATTGCTTTCGCTTTCCGCAAGGTTATACATTTCCCGTTCTTTTACAACATCGCCGGTAAGTTGCTTTACGCCTAAACTAATATCGTCATCAATTAAATATTGTAAGAAACTCGCATGCGGTTCTATTCTTTGCCGGAATATTTCAAGCCCTAATGGTTTATAATATTCCGACTGATAACTGTAAGAGATATTGCGATAGCTTTCCAGATTTCCCCCCGATCTTCTGATACGTTTGCGGTAATTTCCTACTGTTTGTTTGGCAACACTATGCACGAGTTTGATTCTCGGCTTATCAATGTATTGCAATTGAATCCCCTGATTCGCATGATCGATCTGCGCTTTCAGCAACTCATAAAATTGCTTGAGACTCATGTCGTCTAAGTCTACAAAATCCGGCAGTTTAATACCGTAAAGTTCTCGAAGCTGATTGGATAACACCGGATTTACTTCCGCGGCATTGTCCGACACTTTTATACTGTAATGATCTTCTTTTATTTTTTTTGATTTCTTCAATTCCACAGGAATCAGCAGGAGCGGGCTCTGTATCCGTTCTGCGGCAGATTCTTTAAGGTTATGCCAGTTTAAAAAAGCGATCACTAATTTCAGCTGACTAAACCCATACTCCTGAATATCCCTTTGACTTTCTACCCTGATCTTATCCAATGCTGCGGGCAAATACAAATGATCTTCAAAGCGCAGGTATTTGTTCAGCACTAATTCCTTCATACCTTTTACCTTACTTTCTATTTCCGTGTTCCAGGTAAATAAAAGATCAGGGCGGATGCTCTGATAATGCAATACCATCGGCACACTGCTCACAGTAAGATTTACAAATCGCATATTCGGTTTGTAATACAATAATCTGTTGCGGCGGCTCGTATCAAATAACCTGTTGCGAAGTTTATTTAGAATAAACTGACTGCGCTCTTTTAATTCTTTATTTATCCACCCCGGAATATTACTCAGGTCGGTTTCTTTTTCCGGATCATAATCGCGATAGTTTTTTAACCGCCGAATCACATCATACAGATCCTGCGTACGCTTCCTTCTGTCCAGCATCGTCATTTCTGTGATGAGTGTACTCACGGTAGGATGGATCCGCTGATTGAACTGAACAGGATTGCTGCGATGCTCCGCAAATATTTTCACGTCCTCTTCTTCATACAGATCAAGACCGAGAGCAATACTGCCCAACACAAGGCCAAGACAGAAAATATCCGTCTGTGCATCATGGTGCCCAAGTAAAGTTTCAAAACAATTGTACCCTTTTATATACGCCGCATCTTTTAGCGGCTCATTGGTATTAAAATGAACATGCAGGGATTCGGACACCGTTTCTCCTGTATCCAGATCCGTTTCATATTTCGATCGTCCGGCCACTTCAAAATGTTCGGACCTGAATGTGTTAAGAAGCTGCTGAACAGCGGTCAATGCTGATTTAGGCGGCGCCGCGTAGTTCTCATCTATGTCAATTTTATCCGCTGTGATAAAAAGAGCGCTCTCCTTTTCAAACGGCGCTGTAAGCTGCACATCGTGAAAGCTCAACACTTCTTCAAACAACGGCATCACAAACGCGATTACATCGTCTGTCGCAAAATTGCCCCTGTCAAAAGCGGTCTCTAAATATTCAGCAAAGCTTTTTTGTAGATCCTGCATTGTATCGCCTGCGGCGGAAATTAATAATTGATAATGATCATTTATGAATAGATCTGCTCACCCTCATTTTCTTTTACCTCATAGTAAGCAGCCAAAGATTTCTGCCGGTATTGCTGCAACTTTTTGTCGCTGAATTTCATTTCCTTTTTTACAACCGTATCGTAGGCATCTTTAAGCATTAAATCTTCTGCAAACTGAAATGCTCTTCCCGCGGGAATCTCTTCCAGTGTAACATCTACCAATGCAAAATCAAGTAATACATAAGAGAGATATTCTTTTACACTTGCATGACTGCCGCCGATCAGCTCCGGAAGCTGTTCATCCATCAGCAATTTTTCATCAATGATGAGATCCGAAAAATATTGTTTTGCCTGCGCCATAACCATCGTGCTCTGAAACCATTTAGGCTTGAGTAGTAATTGTAAAAAAGTACGGGTGAGTTTTGCAAGTTCCCGTTGACGAAAGATATCGAGTTGGTCGATGTCGGTTTTTCCCCCGATCATTTTTATGATCTCTGCATCCGCTGTAGATTTATCATCATGCCAAAGCTGTATTGCTTTTGCTCTTATGAAATTTTCCGGGTGAGAAACAGATGTAGCTTTTGTATCTGCAACAGCACTAAAAATTTCTTCCGCCTGCTTCACATAACTTTCTGCGTTTACTTTTTCAAGTCCGGTAGATGCCTTTACCAACCCGGTGATCACGGGTGCGGTGTTCTCCATAACGCTGTAAGCGCCGCGATCACAGAAGATCTCCGTATATAATCGGAACAATCTTGCCGTTTCATAGTACGAAGCTTCGCTGCGGTAATTATTCGCGATACCGTTGATGATCCTGTCGGCAATTTCAAGATCACCGTCAAGCATACTAAAGAGTTTCACGTGTGTGAGTTCATGTGCGATCACAGCAAGCAGTTCGTCATCATCCAATAGCTTGATCGCCGGTCCGCTGAAAACGATATGCGCTTCATTGTGCAGGTACACCACAGATGCATTTAATTCATCTGTGTACTGCGCCTGGTAAACCGTGACCGGTAGATTTTCCAGTGAAAGTTTTTCTTTTGCAAGTGCTACTTTTTCGTAAATGGCAGCATCCGCAGCGGGATCAAATTTGTATGTATTTTTCAGCAGTTCTGTTTTGAATTGCTGCAATTGTTCTTCTTTATTCCCGGCTTTCGCAAAATGATCCCATGTTTTGGGTTGCTGCTTAAAATGATCCCGGACTTTTACATGATACGGCAGGGCTGACAACATATTTTTTGTATGCATTTCTTTGCAAAAAATGCTTTACGAAAATACTTAAAAGGAAGGAGTAATGCAGAAGCTCCTGTAAATAAAAGATCCCGTTGTTACGGGATCTTGTGGAGAATAGCGGGTTCGAACCGCTGACCTCTTGCATGCCATGCAAGCGCTCTACCAACTGAGCTAATTCCCCGGGACGACAAATATAATCCTTCGCAAACAGTTCTGAAATATTTCTCCCGAAATACGACAGCAACTTACCCGTATGATTCTTCAAACCGGAAAAATTATCCATTAAATAATTCTCCATTACACAATTCTCCATTATTACAAGTGCCCAAAATTAAAAAGGTCACCGAAACGATGACCCTTCCAAATAAAATTATAAATTATGCATTAGTTAATCTCCCCACACCTGATCTTTTCCTTCCAGCCATTTCTTTACAAGATCATTTGTTATCGATTTTGGTCTTTCCAGCGGGAAGCCGAACGCCCTGTCCCAGCAAAGGCTCGCAAGCACGCCTAATGCACGGGAAACACCAAATAAAACGGTGTAGAATTCATATTCATTCATACCGTAGTGAACAAGCAAGGCACCACTGTGTGCATCTACGTTCGGCCACGGATTTTTAATTTTTCCTATCGTACTTAAGATCGGCGGAACGGCTTCGTAGATATTCCAAACTGTCTGCACCAGCGGATCATCAGCCATATGCTTTTTACCGAATTCCATTTGTGCACTGAAACGCGGATCAGTTTTTCTCAATACCGCATGACCGTAACCCGGTACGACTTTTCCTTCGCTTAATGTTTTCTTTACATATTCGGTGATCTGCTCTTTCGTAGGTGCATCAGATCCGATCTGCTCACGCAATTCAAAGATCCATTTGATCACTTCCTGATTTGCCAATCCGTGTAACGGACCTGCAAGACCATTCATACCTGCTGCAAAACTTAAGTAAGGATCGCTCAATGCGGAACCTACCAGATGTGTTGTGTGTGCAGAAACGTTTCCACCTTCATGATCTGCGTGGATCGTCATGTATAAACGCATCAATTCTTTAAACCCCTCATCTTCGTAGCCCATCATGTGCGCAAAATTGCCCGCCCAATCAAGCAAACCATTCGGTTGAATATGATCTCCGTTTTTATATTTTCTTCTGTAGATATATGCAGCGATTCTCGGAAGACGTGCGATAAGATCCATTGAATCATCAAACGTTGCTTCCCAATAATCTTTTTTATTCATGCCCTTTGCATAGTTCTTTGCAAACTGACTTTCAGTTTGAAGCGCCATGATCGCCACAACAAACTGCGACATCGGATGAGAATTCACCGGCATTGCTTCGATCGTTGCAAACACGTGATTAGGCACGTGACTTCTGCGCTGCCATACACTTGTAAGATGATGAACGTCATCTTCAGTAGGTAATTCGCCCACCAGCATTAGATAAAATAAACCTTCGGGTAACGGTTCAGAACCGCCCGGCGCTTTTGGTAATTTTTCCTGAAGCTCGGGAATAGAATATCCGCGAAAGCGAATACCGTCCTGCGCATCAAGCAAAGATGTTTCTGTTACAAGTCCGGTCATACCACGCATGCCCTGGTACACCTGCGAAAGTGTAACCTCTCCTATTTTTTTATCGCCGTGCTCTTTCAGCATCTCTTTCATTTCGGCGCCTACCTTGTCAGATTTTTCCTTGAACCTGTCTTTAATGATACCCATTGTGTGATAATTATAGTGAGAAATTATTAATGCCCCGGCTGTAGATTTTTACTCAACTTCACAGGCGTCGCACACTGCAACCTCATCTCTTTATTCCACCTGATTCCGCGAATGCCTTAAAATTACGAATAGCCTTTTTGCTAAACAAATGAATTAAAGATTAAATCAAAAAAATAACGGAAAAATGTTACCAATGGTTAAACATTGATATAGCTTTTGAAAGGAAGGTCCGCAAATCAGACAGGTTTATTTTGCTGCTCTCCTGTACAATACAGCGGCAAGTATACCAAAGATGATATTGGGCAGCCAGGAGGCCAGCCAGGGCGTAAAATTGCCCTTTGTAGCAAATACCACAGAGAAGCGGCTGAAGAGTATGTAGGTGACGCTCAGCAGCACTCCAAGTGCGATATGCGCTCCGCTTCCGCCCCTTATTTTGCGTGACGCCATTACGGCGCCGATAACGGTGAGAATGATCACCGAGGCCGGAGTTGCATCCCGGTTATAACGTTCTACAAGTAATGTGCTGATATTGTCAGAGACATGAGACTTTTCTCTTTCGATAAAATCATTCAACTCGGGAGTGGTCATCTGATCTTTGAGGTAGTCATCTTTACGCAGATCGATCGGCCGGAAATTATAATTCACGATTTTTTGCGGAGAACTGATAACCGTTTCATTGCTGTCATTCAGTATCCTTTCGGATACATTCATCAGCTTCCATTTACCTGAGGCAGTATCCCACAGAAAATTACTTGCCCGGATATTATACATCAGTTTATTATCCTTAAATTTTTGGATAAAGAAACCCGTTCCTGTTTTTGAAATGGTATCGTATGTTTTTATCCCGAGGTAATTATTCTGATCAAGTTTAAAATAGATATTCGTTTTGTAGGAAGTATTTAGCCGCGAAAGTTCTCCGCTGTTTACATCGATATATTTCTTTGAGAAATCTGCCCACTTCTTATTCGCCGGCGGCACTACATACCGATAGCCCATCCACAGCAAAGCAGCTAAACATAATCCACCTGCAAGAAACGGCATCAGGAACCTCCTGTAGTTTACCCCGCTGCTTAAGATTGCGATCACTTCAGATCTTCCCGCCATTTTTGATGTAAAAAAGATCACCGAAATAAACACGAATAAAGGAAAGAGCATCGCCACGATCCTCGGAATGAATCCTAAATAATAATCCTTAAATATCTGATAGGTTGTAAGCCCGGATTTTGTAAAATCATCCGCTTTCTCACTGATGTCGATCACCACCGTGATCGCCGCAAATAACAGCAGACAAAAGAAGAAGCTGCTGAGGTATTTTGAGAGTATGTAGCGGTCTATAATTTTCATTCGCGGGCGAAAGTTAAGAACGAAATATTTATTAAGCTGTTGAAGACCGTTAAAATGTTTCTATTACCCGAATCGATCACGAAGCATTCGAATTTGTGTAATATATTTCTAAAGCAATCCTACCGCCTTTGCAGCGATCCATCCCGTCGTCCAGGCATTTTGAAAATTAAAACCGCCGGTTACACCATCCACATTAATGATCTCCCCCGCAAAGAATAATCCCGGCTGCAGTTTGCTCTGCATCGTATTCACATCTATCTCCTCTGTCCTGATCCCGCCTGCAGTTACAAATTCTTCTTTAAATGTTGTTTTGCCTGTCACTGCAAATTCCTGTGCGCAAAGATTTTTGATAAGCTTGTTCTGTTCCTTTGCCGGGAGATCTGCCCAGCGAAGATCAGGCTTTACTCCACTCTCTTCGAGCAGGTATTCCCATAATCTTGCGGGCAATGCAAAAGGGTTTCTGTTCGCTATTTTTTGCGAAGCGATATCAAAACGTAATTGCTGAAATCTTTCTTTCAGCGTGATGTCATTATGTTCCGGCAACCAGTTGATGAGTGCGGTAAAACTGTAGTTCCGCTCTGCAAGTATTCTCGCGGCATAAGCTGATGTTTTCAAAACTGCCGGTCCGCTCATGCCCCAATGTGTTATTAATAACGGTCCGCTTTGCTGCATCTTTTCACCGATAATTTTCACCGATGCGTTTTCAACAGCTACGCCCATCAATTTTGTAATGCTGTTACCGGGCATATTAAAAGTGAACAAAGACGGGACAGGTTCTTCAATAGTATGACCGAGCTTTTTGAGCCAGTTAAATTGCTCCGATTTCGCACCACCGCCTGCAGCGATACACAGAAGATTTGTATCAATATTCTTTCCGTTAGCGGTCGTTAATATCCAGCCGCCTTTGTTTTGTTCAATAGTTTTTACATCGCAACTCATTTCCACATTTACCTTATACCGCGAAGCATCATCCAGCAGGCAATTGATAATCGTTTGTGAATCATTTGACACAGGAAACATCCTGCCGTCAACTTCTGTTTTTAATTCTACGCCGCGTTCATTGAACCAGCTTACCGTATCAGTTGTAAAAAAATGATGAAAAGCTTTTTTCAGAAAAGAACTGCCACGCGGATATTTTTTGATTATCTCCGAAATGCTGTAACAGCCGTGTGTCACATTACATCTGCCGCCGCCGCTTACTTTTACTTTGCTCAGCAATTTCCCTGTCTTCTCCAGTATAGTCACCTGCAAATGCGGATACATTCTTGCAGCATTAACGGCACAAAAAAAACCCGCCGCACCGCCACCGATAATCGTAAGTTTCTGTTGCATTGAAATTTGTAATCAGATTACAGTTGACAGATGACGGTTGACAGTAATACAATTTCTTCCTGGCAACCGTCATCTGTTAACCATCAGCTATTTAATAACTCCAACTAAGATTAGTATTCGCTTTCTCCGCCGCTTCAATTTCTTCAAAAGACGTAAGAATATCAGGAGTTGATTTTGTGATATGAATATCATGCTCAAAGTGAGCAGAGGGTTTACCGTCTTTTGTGAGCACCGTCCACCCGTCGTTAAGATGGATAACTTCCTTAACGCCCATATTGATCATCGGCTCAATTGCAAGCACCATTCCTTCTCTTAACTTTTCCTTTGTTCCTCTTTTTCCGTAGTTGGGTACGTTCGGTTCTTCATGCAGACTTCTGCCCAATCCATGCCCCACAAGATCTCTCACCACGCCATATCCGTGTTTCTTTTCCGTATGTTCTTGAATGGCAAATCCGATGTCTCCGACCCTGTTGCCTTGCCTTGCCTTTTCAATACCTGCATACAAAGATTCTTTTGTTACACGCAACAATTGTTTTACCTCATCAGAGATCTCTCCGATCGCGTAAGTATATGCGCTGTCGCCATGAAACCCGTTTTTGTATACACCGATATCCAAAGAAATAATGTCGCCGTCTTTAAGCGCATTATCGGCGGGAAAACCATGAACTACGGCATTATTCATTGATATACAGGTAGCATACGGAAATCCGTTATAGTTTTTGAATGATGGGATACCGCCGTTATCAAGAATAAAAGTTTCCACGATATTATTTACCTGCATCGTGGTCATTCCCGCTTTTAATTCTTTAGCTGCTTCAGCATGCGCCTTTCCTACCAGCAGGCAACTGTGCCGCATGATCTCTACTTCTTCTTTCGACTTATAATTTATCGGTACCATTTCTTACTGTTTAAAAATAAACCCCGACGAATTTACGTCAGGGTTTTATAAAGATCTTGAACATTTCTGTTATTACATTCCTGAAGGAACTGACTGACGTCCCTGCATTCTTCCGCTGCTCATTAATCCGTCGTATTGACGCATTAATAATTGCGTTTCAATCTGCTGCAAAGTATCCAATACCACACCTACCATGATCAGCAATGAAGTACCGCCGAAGAAAGTAGAGAAGCCTTGTTGCATACCGAAAGTAAGTTGGAACAGACCCGGAAGGATACCAACCAACGCAAGCAATACTGCGCCCGGTAAAGTAATGCGATCCATTATAGTACCGATATAATCTGCAGTAGGTTGACCCGGTTTAACTCCCGGTATAAATCCGTTATTTCTTTTCAGTTCATCAGCCATTTGCTTCGGGTTGAAGATAAGCGCTGTGTAAAGAAAAGTAAATGCGATAACAGCTACAGAGTAAATCACCATGTACCATACATTCGTGTGATCACTTAAAAAAGCTTTTGAGGAACTGTTACCCAAGCCAACAACAAATCCTACGAAGAATAAGATCGCCTGAGCAAAGATGATCGGCATAACACCCGCAGCATTCACTTTCAAAGGAAGGAAGTTACGTGCACCGCCGAATTGTTTGTTACCTACCATTTGTTTGGCATAGTTCACCGGAACTTTTCTGGTTCCCTGAACAAGCATGATCAATCCCATAATGATGGCGATCATAAAAACAAACTCGATAAGCATAATCAGTAAGCCACCTGCACCTCTTGTAGAACGTGATGCAAATTCTTCCATGATCGCATTCGGAAAACGAGCAAGGATACCTACCATAATGATGATAGAAGTACCGTTACCCAATCCTTTATCAGTGATCTTTTCACCAAGCCACATTACGAATAATGTACCCACGGTAAGAACAATTACCGTTGACGGCAGGAAGAAACTCTCGTATGAAGTAATGAGTGCTTCTCTGTTTCCCGCACTCTTAAGATAACCGATATATGCAGCAGCCTGGAAAGCAGTAACTACAACAGTCAGGTATCTTGTCCATTGGTTGATCTTTTTTCTTCCGCTTTCACCTTCTTTGTTCACTTTAGCCATTTGAGGAACCAGGATGGTCATCAACTGCATAAAGATCGAAGCGGAGATGTATGGCATGATACCTAATGCAAAGATCGAGGCTTTTGAGAAAGCTCCGCCTACAAAAGCATCAAGTAATCCGAGCATACCGCCTTTGGAATTATTACCAAGAGCTGCAAGTTTTGTCGGATCGATACCGGGTAAAACAATAAAAGAGCCGAGTCTGTAAATAAATAATAACACCAAAGTGAATATTATCTTATTCTTCAGTTCATCAATGCTCCAAATATTTTTAAGTGTCGTTATAAACTTCTTCACTGAATTAATTTCGGTTTTTGTGTTGCGCTAAAAAAGAGTAACCCCGCCGTTGGCGGGGGGCAAATATCGTGAAATTATTTCACTATTTCTACAGTACCTCCTGCAGCTTCAATAGCAGCTTTTGCTTTTGCGCTCACAGCGTTTACTTTGAAAGAGAATTTACCTTTGATCTCACCATTACCCAAAACTTTTACATTATCTGTCTGACTGATCAAACCGTTCATGTAAAGATTTTGAAGACTGAATTCCGTTATACCGTACTTTTCTGCGTAATGATCTACTTTACCTACGTTGATCACTTTAAATTCTACACGATTAATATTTTTGAAACCACGTTTAGGAACACGGCGTTGGATCGGCATCTGACCACCTTCAAAACCCGGCTTGCTTTTGTAACCTGCACGGCTCTGACCACCTTTGTTACCTTTAGTAGATGTACCACCTTTACCGCTCGCTTCACCACGGCCAATTCTTTTTTCTTTGTGCGTAGAGCCTTTCGCAGGCTTGAGGGAATGTAAATTCATTGTATTGATTTTAGACTTACGGGGTATCACCCCTCGCTTGTTAATTTGAAAATGTGTTGATTTGGAAATTTGAAGACGGGAACCTTTGAACATTCAAAAATGTACCTCATCGGCACATTTCCAAATTTTCAAATCTTCAAATTATTTAGTTATGCTTCTTCCACTTTCACCAGATGATTCACCTTCGTGATCATACCAAGAATCTGGGGAGTCGCTTCTTTTTCTACAGTGCTGTGCATTTTGTTCAAACCAAGCGCCTGCATAGTTCTTTTCTGACGCTCAGGTCTGTCGATGATGCTTTTTACCTGTGTTACTTTTATTTTTTTCATTGCTGATATTTTATCTCAGTACTCAGTATGTGATACTACGTACTTATTATTATCCGTTAAAAACTTTCTTCAAAGAAATATTACGTGTTCTTGAAACCTGGATCGGTTCACGCAAAGTTGCCAATGCTTTTACCGTTGCTTTAACCACGTTCTGCGGATTTGCAGATCCAAGGTTCTTTGCAAGAACGTCGGTAATACCTGCGCTCTCAAGAACAGCACGCATGCTGCCTCCTGCGATCACACCCGTACCATGAGCGGCCGGTTTGATCAACACTTTAGCTGCGCCTTCTTTGCTAAGCTGTTCGTGAGGAATAGTGCCATGCATTACGGGAACTTTAATAAGGTTCTTTTTTGCATCTTCAATTCCTTTAGTGATCGCTTCCTGTACTTCTTTTGCTTTACCAAGTCCGCAACCTACAACACCTGCACCGTTACCTACTACAACCAAAGCTGAAAAGCTGAATGCACGGCCGCCTTTGGTAGTTTTTACCACACGGTTTATAGATACAACCTTTTCTTTGAGCTCCAGGTCGCCGGCTTTCATTTTATTTGTAATTACGTTTGACATTATTTCGATTTACTATTTTTATAATTTCAGTTATGAGAATTAGAATTTCAATCCGCCTTCTCTTGCACCCTCAGCTACTGCCTTTACTCGGCCGTGATAGATGTAACCGCTACGGTCAAATACTACTTTCTCAATTCCAAGCTCTACAGCTTTTCTTGCGATAGCCTCACCAACCATTTTACTTTTTTCAGTTTTCGGTGCTTTCTGTGCAGTGATATCTTTTTGTTTTGAAGATGCACCTGCGATAGTTGTACCGGTAGTGTCATCGATTAGTTGCGCATAGATATCCGTGTTGCTTCTGAAAACGGTAAGACGTGGAGTTGACGCTGTGCCGTTCACCTTTTTACGGATACGATAGCGTATCTTTTGTCTTGCCTGTGATTTATTGTTCATTGTATTTTATTTTATGATCCGCGATGCTGCCGCAGAGCTAATTAAATGATTGCTTATTTACCTGCTGATTTACCTGCTTTTCTTCTCAGCACTTCACCTACGAATTTCACACCCTTACCTTTGTACGGTTCAGGCTTACGCAGACTTCTGATCTTTGCACTTACCGCACCAAGCAATTGCTTATCTACGCTTTCCAAAGTGATGATCGGATTCTTACCTTTTTCCTGCGCGGTTGCTACTTTAAGTTCTTTTGGAATCTCCAACACGATGTTGTGAGAATAACCCAAAGAAAGATCAAGTAAGTTTCCTGTGTTAGATGCTTTATAACCAACACCCACCAGTTCAAGTTCTTTTTTGAAACCTTCAGTAACACCTGCAACCATGTTACCGATCAAAGAACGGTAAAGACCGTGCATTGCACGATGGCGGATCTGATCGGTAGGGCGTTTCAATTCAACAGCATCAGCCTGAATGTCTACGGTAATATCACGATCCAATGTTTCTTTTAATTCACCTTTTGGTCCTTTTACAGTAACCACGTTGTTTTTATCAACTGTGACCGTTACGCCTGCAGGAATCACAACCGGCTTTTTTCCTATACGACTCATAATTTCTTAATTTGAAAATGATTTAATCTGAAAGTTGAATTTGAATCCGAACAGTGTTCAGCCTGTATAGTTCAGCTTAATTATCAATTCGCTTCTGAGACCGCGATAAACTTTCAATACCACGGAATGTTTATTTTAGTAAATGTTGCAAAGAACTTCTCCGCCTACATTTTGTGCTTTTGCTTCTTTATCCGTCATTACACCTTTAGATGTAGAAACGATCGCAACGCCTAAACCATTTTTCACTCTCTTAAATTCATCAGGCTTTGCGTAAGTACGAAGACCCGGGCGGCTTACTCTTTCGAGGCTTTTGATTGCAGGTTGTTTAGAATTTGCATCATATTTCAATGCGATCTTAATTACCCCTTGCTTGCTGTCGTCTTCGAATTTATATTTAAGGATGTATCCTTTTTCGTACAATATTTCAGTGATACGCTTCTTAAGATTGCTTGCAGGTATCTCTACGATACGGTGATTAGCCATCTGTGCGTTACGAATTCTTGTTAAATAATCTGCTATCGGATCAGTAACCATTGTTCTCTTTGTTAAGTTTTTTAATAATTTTTATATACAATGCGATATCCATTCTCGCTTTAGTGCTTAAGTTGTTAATTGACTTCTGTCAACCGTCAACTCATGCTTACCAGCTTGCTTTTGTAACACCCGGTATTTTCCCCGCCAATGCCATATCACGGAACATGATACGATTCACACCAAAGTGACGCATGTAACCACGCGGACGGCCCGTAAGCTGACAGCGGTTTCTCAAACGCACAGGTGAAGCATTTTTTGGTAACGCATCTAAAGCGGCATAGTCACCCGCAGCTTTCAATGCAGCTCTTTTTTCTGCAAATTTTGCTACCGTTTTTTCTCTTTTTCTCTGCCTGGCTTCGATTGATTTTTTTGCCATGTTTATTTTTGTTTACGATCCCGGATTACCCGTTATCTTGTTTTTTTACATTTTTGAAAGGCATACCCAATTCTTTAAGCAATTCAAATGCTTCTTCATTGGTTTGTGCGGTTGTAACGAAAGTGATATCAAGACCGGTAATTTTATTTACTTTATCGATATCGATCTCCGGGAAAATGATCTGCTCGGTTACACCAAGCGTATAGTTTCCGCGACCGTCAAATGCTTTATCGTTGATACCTTTGAAATCACGTACACGTGGCAAAGAAACCGATACAAGTCTGTCGAGGAACTCATACATTTTTTCTCCGCGAAGCGTAACACGTGCACCGATCGGCATGTTCTTACGAAGCTTGAAGTTTGAGATATCTTTTTTAGACATCGTTGCTACCGCTTTTTGGCCGGTGATGTTGCTAAGCTCATCAATAGCTACGTCGATAAGTTTTTTATCAGTAACCGCACCGTTCACGCCGCGGTTAAGACAGATCTTCGTAAGCTTTGGAGCCTGCATTACAGTCTTGTAGCTGAATTTCTTCATCAAAGCAGGTATAACGTCTTTTTTATACTTATCTGCTAAACGCTGAGTTGTTGCTGTTGTGCTCATTATTTGATTACCTCCCCTGATTTTTTAGTTACACGAATAAGTTTACCGTTATCGCGTGTGCGTTTTACTTTACTTGCGGCACCTGCTTTTGAATCCCACAACATTACATTGCTGATTGCGATAGGCGCTTCCATTTTCTGGATACCACCTTTCGGATCCTGAGCGGTTGGCTTTGTATGTTTTGTTACGATGTTTACACCTTCAACCAATACACGGCCTTTTTCCAGTATTACTTCAAGCACTTTGCGGGGCTTCTTCACATCCTTATCATCACCTGTAATCACTACTACAGAGTCGCCTTTTTTAATGCTGAACTTTGGTTTAAATCTTGTACTCATTTTATTATGTGCCTTGCGGCGTTTTCTTTCTGATTAATGTCTGATGTTTGGCGCTTATGTTTGGAGTTAACCCGCAATGATTGCAAACAACACCAAACTCCTAACTCTAAATGCTTAAAGAACTTCCGGTGCGAGGGAGATGATCTTCATGTAACCTTTATCTCTCAACTCACGAGCCACGGGGCCGAAAATACGGGTACCTCTCGGTTCGTCGGAATTATTCAACAATACAACTGCGTTGTCATCGAAACGGATATAAGATCCGTCTTTACGGCGAAGCTTGTTTACCGTTCTTACGATCACCGCCTTGCTCACTGTACCTTTTTTGATACCACCTGCAGGCATTGCATCTTTAACGGTAACAACGATCTTATCACCGATCCTTGCATAATCCTGACCGCTGTTTCCCAATACACGGATACATAGTACCTCTTTGGCACCGCTGTTGTCCGCTACATTTAGTCTGCTTTCTTGCTGAATCATTTTGCTTATTTTTAGTACTGAGTACTTATTATATAGTAATCAGACGTTCTTTATTTAAATCCGTTATGCTGTCCGAAGATTATTATTCTTCTAATCTTTATACTCAGTACGACGTACTCAGTACTGTGATCTTATTTCACTTTTTCAACAACCTCAACAAGTCTCCATCTTTTTGTTTTGCTCATCGGACGTGTTTCCATGATCTTCACGGTATCACCGATGCTGCACTCGTTCTTTTCATCATGAGCGTGAAACGAAGTTGTTTTTTTAAGGAACTTCCCGTACAAAGGATGTTTGATTTTCCTTTCAACTTTTACAGTGATCGTTTTATCCATTTTATTGCTGGAAACAACGCCTGTTCTTGTTTTTCTCAGATTTCTTACTAATGTTTCTTCCATTGTTATACTTTTTGACGGAGATTAAGCCCCGATCTGTGTTTTTCTTAATTGCGTTTTCAAACGTGCGATATCCCTTCTCAAAGCACGAATGCTTTGCGGATTTTCCAAAGGAGCGATTGCATGAGCGAAAGTTAATTTCTTCATACGAACCTCATCTTCCTTGATCTTAGCCGTGAGATCAGCCTCAGATAACCCTGTAAGGCTTTGTGCGAATTCGTTTCTTTTAGACATCTTTATTGATTTGAAAATTTGAAAATGTAAACCGTCCCCGGGACAGTTTCAGTTTCCTAATTTAGTTTTATGCTGTTGCTGTGTAATCACGGCTTACAATAAACTTTGTAAGGATCGGTAATTTTTGTGCTGCCAGGGCGAATGCGTGCTTTGCTGTTTCTTCTGATACACCATCAGCTTCAAACAAAATACGACCCGGTTGTACAATTGCAGCCCAACCTTCAGGGTTACCTTTACCTTTACCCATCCTCACCTCTGCAGGTTTAGCGGTAATAGGTTTGTCAGGAAAAATTCTGATCCATACATTACCTTCTCTCTTCATCGCTCTCGTCATTGCCTGACGTGCTGATTCGATTTGTCTGTTGGTAAGCCAAACACTATCCAATGCTTTCAAACCGAACGTTCCGAAAGCCAAAGTAGCTCCACGTTTAGTATCGCCTTTCATGCGACCTTTCTGTGTTTTTCTGTGTAAGACCCTTTTTGGTGATAACATCGTATTCTATTTTTGATTTGAGATCTAAGATTTAAGATTTCTCTAAATCCGCACCCTGTCATTTACTTTTATTGTTTCCTTAATTACAAACTGCACATTTCCAAATCGGCTTATCTTCTTCCGCCGCCACCGCCGCCTCTGCGATCATCTCCGCCTCTTCCGCCACCTCTGCGGTCATCACCGCCTCTGCGATCGTCTCTTCTGTCAAAACCACCCGGTCTTGCATCAGCGCCTTCTTTACCGCCACCGGCAAGTACGTTAGGATTCAGATCTCTTTTACCAAGTACTTCACCTTTACAGATCCATACTTTGATACCGATCTTACCGTAAACCGTAAGGGCGAAAATGTTTGCGTAATCAATATCCATACGAAGTGTATGCAAAGGAGTACGACCTTGTTTGATCTCTTCGCTACGTGCAATTTCAGCACCGCCTAAACGACCACCTACTTTTACTTTGATACCTTCTGCACCCATGCGCAAAGCAGAAGCGATAGACATCTTAATAGCACGTTTGTAATTGATACGGTTTTCCAGCTGGCGAGCGATAGTATCCGCTACGATAGCTGCATCCAATTCCGGACGACGTATCTCTAATATGTTGATCTGCACGTCTTCTTTACCGCACAATTTTTTCAATTCTTCTTTAATTCTGTCTACTTCACCGCCACCTTTACCGATGATAATACCCGGTTTTGAAGTGTGGATAGTAACGATCAGTTTATTAAGCGTACGCTCAATAACGATCTTAGCAATACCACCTTTGTTGATACGGGCGTTCAGGTAATTCCTGATCTTATCGTCCTCAATCAGCTTTTTAGCGTAATCCTTTTTGTGTGCATACCAGTTACTGTCCCACCCTCTTGTGATACCTAACCTTGCGCCTATCGGATTTGTTTTCTGACCCATAGTATTTATTTAGTTCCCTTAGGGAATTTATTTTTATTCGTTTTCTGAAGTTGCTTTTTTCTTTGGTGCTGCTTTTTTAGGAGCTGCTTTCTTAGGTGCCGGTGCTGCTGCTGTTTCCGCTGCTGCTGCCTTAGCCGCCTTTGCAGGTGCCGCTGTTGTATTAGCCGCATCAACAAAGACCGTTACGTGGTTGCTGCGCTTACGCACTCTGTAACCACGACCCTGCGGAGCAGGACGCATACGCTTGATAACTCTGGCCGCGTCAACCATGATCGTTTTCACGATAAGTGTTGATTCGTCAGCACCTTCATTCTTTGCTTTCCAGTTGCTGATAGCAGAAAGGATAAGTTTTCTTAAAGGAACTGCAGAGTGTTTAGGATTGTGCTCTAATACAGCTAAAGCCTTCTCTACTTTCATACCGCGAACGAGATCCGCCAATAAGCGCATTTTTCTCGGTGAGGTAGGTTCGTTATTTAGTTTTGCAACTGCTTCCATGATATCTGGTTGTAAGTTTTTAGTTTTTAGTGCTTAGTTCCGGCGTTCCGTAAACTGTCATCTGTAAACTGTCAACTCTTTTATTACGATTTTTTACTTGAGTGTCCTCTGAAATTTCTTGTCGGTGCAAATTCACCAAGTTTATGACCTACCATGAATTCGGTAACATAAACAGGAATGAATTTATTTCCGTTATGAACTGCGAAAGTTTGTCCTACGAAATCCGGAGAGATTGTGCTTCTGCGGCTCCATGTTTTAATGACACCTTTCTTGCTTGTTCCCGCTGCCATCGCAAGGATCTTAGCTTCAAGCTTTGCTTCGATGTAGGGACCTTTTTTTAATGAACGACTCATATTATCTGTTTCTGTTTATTTCTCTGCGTTGTGACGAAGAGCATTTTAACAATGAAAAATTATTTACTTAGTTTCTTTCCGTTTTTACGTTGAATGATCATTTTATCTGATCCTTTACCGCGTGTACGTGTAATCTGGCCTTTTGCATATTTACCTTTACGGCTACGTGGGTGACCACCTGATGCACGACCTTCACCACCACCCATCGGGTGATCTACCGGGTTCATCGCTACTGCTCTTGTGCGCGGGCGAATACCTTTCCAACGGTTACGACCTGCTTTACCTGCGCTTTCCAAACTGTGATCGCTGTTAGAAACAACACCTACAGTTGCGTAACAGTTGATCAGAATTCTTCTCAACTCACCGCTCGGCATTTTAACGATCGCGTATTTTTCTTCCTTGTTGCTTAATTGTGCCGATGTACCTGCGCTTCTCACGAGAATACCACCCTGGCCGGGTTGCATTTCGATATTGTGAACATTAGTACCTAAAGGCATATTTTTAAACATCAATGCATTACCCAATTCAGGGGCAACCGCATCACCACTCATGATCGTAGTACCTACCTGCAAACCTGCCGGAGCAAGGATGTAGCGTTTTTCACCATCAGCATATGCAAGCAATGCGATGAATGCGGTACGGTTAGGATCATATTCGATTGTTTTTACAACAGCCGGAATGTCTTTTTTATTTCTTTTAAAATCTACAAGACGGTACATTGTTTTATTACCACCACCCATGTAGCGCATAGATCTGCGACCTTGTGAGTTACGTCCTGCTGTATTCTTTTGTGCTTCAAGCAATGACTTCTCAGGAGTAGATGTAGTGATCTCCGCGTATGCGTTACCGATTCTCCATCTGGTACCTGCTGTCGTTGGTTTGTATTTTCTTAATGGCATGTGTTATTATTTTTCAGACTTTGCGGCGCTGATAACCATTCATGTTTTTTGTTTGGAGTTTTTCGTTTCGGGCTGATAAACAACAAACCCTGAACTGATAACTCAATTATCCTGCGCTGTAGATATCGATTGTTTCACCTTCCGCTACAGTTACGATCGCTTTCTTCTTAGCAGGCTTACGGCCTACGATAAATCCTGCTTTCGTATATTTTGCTTTAAGCTTGCTCGGTACAACGTTAGTATTCACTTCGTTAACCTGTACACCGTAAAATTGTTCTACAGCATTCTTGATTTCAAGCTTGTTTGCCTTTCTGTCCACTATAAAAGTGTAACGGTTCATTTTTTCCGATTGCTTGTTAGCTTTTTCAGAAAGAACGGGCTTTATTAAAACATCAGACAATTTCATAACTTCTAATTTGATAATTTGATGATCCGGTAATTTGGAAATGAATGCATCTGCACATCTTCAAATCCTCAAATCTCCAAATCGATTAATTTTTTATTCAGACACCGCGTCTTCAGTGAACAATTTTGCTGCGCTTTCAGAAAGCACCAGCACGTTCGCATTGAGGATGTCGTAGGTATTCATATCGCTGATAACTGTTCCTTCAACACCTGTTACATTTCGCAGGCTCAGGTAAAGATTATCATTGTATTCCGGCACTACGAACAACGCTTTCTTGCGACCCATGTTCAGGCTTTTCAATACACCCGTGAATGTTTTTGTTTTAGGCGTATCCATGTTAAGGTCTTCCAAAACAACGATATTGTTCTCTTTAGCTTTATAAGCCAATGCACTCATTTTAGCAAGATCTTTCACCTTACGGTTAAGCTTGATATCATATTTGTGCGGCTTTGGGCCAAAGATGCTACCACCACCTTTATAGATAGGAGAACGTAAATTACCTTTACGTGCACCACCCGTACCTTTTTGTTTGTGAAGTTTCTTTGAAGAACCTTTCACTTCAGATCTTGTTTTTACCTTGTGCGTACCCTGGCGCTGCGCACCTAAGTATTGTTTTACCGCAAGGTAAATAACGTGGTCGTTTGGCTCGATCCCGAAAATTTCGTCCGGTAATTCTGCTGTTCTGCCTGTTTTACCGCCTGTAGCGTTTAAGATATCTACTTGCATAATTATTTCTGTATTAAAACGATTGAACCGTTATGGCCCGGAACCGAACCGCTAACTAAAATGTAATTTTTTTCCGCGAAAACTTTAACCACTTTAAGGCCTTTCATTTTCACTCTGTCGCCACCCATGCGGCCCGCCATGCGCATACCTTTGAATACACGGCTCGCATCTGATGAGTTACCGATTGAACCCGGCGCTCTCTGACGGTCATGCTGACCATGTGATTGTTCACCCACACCGCTAAAGCCGTGACGTTTAACAACACCCTGGAAGCCTTTACCTTTTGTAGTACCTACCACTTCGATCTTATCGCCTTCGCTAAAGATGTCTACGGTAATAGTATCACCTACATTTTTATCTGACCCGCTATCGCGTATTTCTTTTACTGTTTTTTTCGGCGCTGTATTAGCTTTTGCAAAGTGTGCAACTTCCGATTTGAGGGAGTGTTTCTCTTTCTTGTCACCAAAGGCGATCTGAAGAGCGTTGTAACCGTCGGTTTCAACGGTTTTCTTTAGGGTAACCACGCATGGGCCCGCTTCGATGATCGTCACGGCAGTTTGCTTGCCGTCGGCGCCAAAGATACTGGTCATGCCAATTTTCTTTCCGATAATACTTTTCATTGTATCCTTTTTATATCCGGCGCTGCGCTACTTTCAGTATGAAAGCTGCAGACGGATGTTTTATTTTTTCTTTTTAAGAACTTGCTTTTTGCCTCCCCGATCCTGATCGGGGGGTTCATTAAGCCTTTATTTCAACATCAACACCACTTGGCAAATCCAATTTGCTCAAAGCATCCACTGTGCGGCTGCTGCTGGTGTAAATATCTAACAAACGTTTGTGCGTACACAATTGGAACTGCTCACGTGCTTTCTTGTTTACGTGAGGGGAACGCAATACAGTAAAAATTTTCTTTTGAGTAGGTAATGGAATTGGACCCGTTACTACTGCTCCTGTACTGCGTACCGTCTTTACAATCTTCTCAGCTGATTTGTCAACTAAATTGTGGTCGTAAGACTGTAATTTGATTCTGATTCGTTGTGACATATATAAAGAACTTTAGAATTCCGTTTTTTAAATGGAGTGCAAAAGTAAGGGGAGAAATTGAAACAGCAAAGTTTTTACAGTAAAAATTCCTCATTTTGGGGATTTTTTTTTGAACAAGACCTCTTTGCTTCGGTTGGAGCAGCAAAATTACGCGGCGGCATTGATATGATAAAGATCAAAACTTCACAAACCCAAATTATCCATTATCAATTATCCATTATAAAATTATCCATTGCTCGCTTTACTCCTGCACCTCACTCCCAACGCCAAAAGAGGAGCGCCAACGTTCGCCCTTCACGAATTGCCACTTCTTGTAAAACCCCAAAACAATAAATAAAGATCAAAACTTCACAAACTCCCCAATTATCCATTGTCCACTATTAAATTATCCGTTATAAAAAAAAGCCCTCAATGTAGAAACACCAAGGGGATTTAGTTGTGCAGGGTTTAACATCTGCTTATCCGGGCGCTGTATACGAAATATTATACCGGTTTGAATGTAATGTGTTGGTTATGTACAATGTATAATTTTAATTAATGCATAAGAAGCCGGTTTTCACCAAAAAAGCCTTCCGTTTGAAAGGCCTTTGCTATACATTATTCATCGGCACGCGAAACATTTTTGTAGAAATGCATTTTTCTCTCCAATCAAGAATATCCGCAAACATCACTTTCATCGATTAAATCCGTCGTTCGTCTATTTCAGCTTTTTAGCGGAGTCCGTTGCCGTTAGTTTTATGCCATCAACAAAAAAAACATCGTGAAACAACTTCTCACTGCCGTTGTTATTTTATTTGCCGGAACGGCCGGGGCACAATCAAATGATCTGCACGCAACAAGCGCAGCAAGCGGCGAGGGAGTAGCCGGCGGCGTTGAGATCAGCTATACGATCGGCGAAATGGTTTTAGTTGATTCGAAAAGTGCCAACGGCTTATTGATCACACAGGGTATCCTCCAACCCGAAGCGGGTATCGCTGCGGGAAATAACACCGGCACATTTGAACCGGGTGAACTTCAGGTGTTTCCTGTTCCCACACGTGATAACCTGGGTGTAAGCATTTCAGTTTTGCAAAAAGGTAATGTAACGCTCACCTTATTTGATGCGCAGGGACAAAGACTGATCAATGATGCATTTTCTTACAACAGCTTCATTACAAAAAATTACAGTCTGGCGAAATACGCTGCAGGTACTTATTTCCTCCGGGTGATACTCGACAACGGCAATGCCGAAAAAAGAAAAGGCATTTACACGATCGTAAAAACAAATTAAACTTTCATTACTTCAAATCATATATTATGAAATCAATTTTCAGCATGCTCCTTTTGTTTACCGCATTTGCAGTACAGGCGCAGGTTCCGAATAAATTTAATTACCAGGCAGTGGCAAGAGATGCATCCGGTAAAGCGATCGCAAATAAAAATGTGACGGTCCGCATTAACGTGCTCGACGGCAGCGCAACATCTGCAAGTGTATATGGTGAAACAAGATCAGTAACGACCAATCAACTCGGCCTGTTCACATTGGCGATCGGCGGCACCGGTGCAACAAGCACGACGGGTAATTTCGCAACGATCAACTGGAGCACCGGAAAAAAGTTTATCAGTGTGGAAGTGGATCCGTTGGGAGGAAATAATTTCGTTTCTCTCGGCAGTAATGAATTGCTGAGTGTGCCGTACGCATTATATGCGGTGAACGGAACACCAGGTCCGCAGGGGGCAACAGGTCCGCAAGGGCCTACAGGTGTTGCCGGCCCGACAGGACCAACCGGACCGATCGGACCCTCAGGAGCAACAGGACCTGCAGGGCCTCAGGGAGTAGCGGGTGCACAGGGGCCGCAAGGGATTGCGGGAACGGTTCCGCAGATCGGATTTTCTGCCGTGCTTTCTGCGGACAAACCCGTGAGCGGTGTGTTTGGCACACCAACCAGCCTTTTTCCTTACACGGAATATTTTGATGACGGCAATAATTTTAACGCCGCTACCGGCGTATTTACCGCACCTTCTGCAGGCGTATATCACTTTGATTATTTTCCTTCTATCAGTGTTGCGAGCGGCTCCTACCAGGATATTCCGTGTTTTCCGCGTGCGTTTAAAAACAACCTTAATGTTGTTGCACAAAACCTGACAAAGCTGAGCATCGCATCCAATTACGGTTCATCGGTTTTGTTTTCATTTACCGTAAAACTCGCAGCGGGTGATCAGATCTCGGTTCAACTCAACTTCGTTGCACCGACAGGGACATTTTCTGCAGACGGCGGAAACAATGCAGCTAACAGTACATTTTCAGGGTATAAGGTTTACTAGGAGTGTTTAAGGTTTAGTGTTTAGTGTTTAGTGTTTAGTGTTTAGTGTAGACCGCTTCGCGTTGGAAAATGAGCCTTTACGCTTCGCCGATTTATGCCATTGCCTTATTGAAGGAGTTAACAGATCTTTTTTTTCAGCGACGTCTTCTAAGGGACTTTGCGTAGCAGATCTTTCCTAATATGAATAATCCGGTAGCACATTCAGCATTGGCGCACATCGGCAATTTCCTGGTGTTGGATTAAGGAGTTGGAACACAGATGACACGGATGACTGCTATCAGCGTTCCAAGCAATAACGCATCATTCGCAGATTGCCGCGCCGTATTTATATATTAGAGTTGAAGTTTATCATGCCGCCCGCAAAGACGAACGGACCGGGTGCAGGCATTGGAGGCATGTCAGTCGAGTCTCGAAGCGTTTCAGCTTTTATTGCCGGTCTTTGCTAAGTGCGGCGGCTTCAGTTTTTATTCGCTGATCATCTTCTGTATGATCGGGAAGCGTATAAATATTGTTAGCTGATCTGTTCCTCGTTGATTTTTTAATTGCGGTTGTATGCGTTAGGAAACTTCGGGTAGATAAACGAAAATACCGCGTTGGACGCTTTTGCTTTTTCCTAACAGTAGATCGCATCCTTAACAATAAAAAATAAATACAAAACACTTCGGTGCAAGAGTCAGGTTTTATACCCGGCGATCAGGTTGCAGACAATCCGCCGTCTACATGAATCACCTGCCCCGTTATCCAGGAAGCATCATCTGATAATAAAAAATGCGCCATGGCAGCAATATCATTTGCCGTGCCAATCCTTTTAAGGGCATGGCGGCCGGCATTGGCAGCCCGTTTTTCATCTGTTGAAAGGAGTTGTTGCGCAAGCGGCGTGTCAGTAATGGAAGGGGCTATGCAATTCACCCTAATACCCGGGCTTAATTCTGCAGCCAATGACCTGGTCAATCCTTCTATAGCACCTTTCGAAGCTGAAACAACAGCATGAAACGGAAAACCTTTAGAAGCGGCAACAGTTGAAAACAAAAGGATCGAACCCGCACCTGAGGCTTTTAAGGCGGGCAGCGCAGCCTGCATAACTTTCACCGCACCGGCAACCTGGATATTGTAATCGTTCAAAAAGTCGGCAGCGGTAAAACGCTGAAAGGGTTTCAACACGATGGTACCGGGACAGTATACCAGCCCGTCCAGTTTTTCGGGAATAAAACTAAAGTCTGCATCCGTTTTCGTTACATCGAGCTCATGAAAGATGAGGTTTGCACTGTCAGTTACCGGCGGCTTTGTTCTGTATGTTGCCAGCACGTTGTTATTTTGTTGCAGCCGTTTTACGAGTGCTTCACCGATACCGGAAGATCCGCCGATGATGAGGTATGTTTTCATATTAATGTGTTTGTCTTTTGAATGGTATCTATACTTTTTTTGCGCAGATATTCAAACCCGTAAATATTCATCATCAACAATAACATACCGTAAAAAATATCTTCAACGGGTATTGTACCCAAACGAATACCAAGGTTCTCCTCATCGTTATACTGCACCACTACCCGCCCGAAAAAACTTCCCGTAAGCACGCCGTTACTCAGAAAAAAAGGTATGAGGATAAATAAAAAGCAAACAGTGAATCGGGGTAAAAAAGAGATCCGCTGTTTCAAACAAAAAAACAGGAACCCTGCGAGCAATAAAAATGTTGAAACAGTGTACAGGCGAAAAAAATTGAACAGTCCTGCTGCAACTAACAAAACAGCAACGATCAGATAAACAGCAGGAACAACACGTTTTGAAGGCGGCAGGGGCAACAACAATTTAAATGCATGATAACTGAATACCGCGGCAAACGGAATACAAATAAAGAACAGAAATTCTTCCAACGGCATACCGAAAAGAAATACTCCTATTACATAGTCGGGATTGAAAGACCATACGCCAAGCGCCGTAAAAACGCCATCCCACAATAAAAAAAATAACGCGGTGAGCAGGCAGGGTAAGATAAAATATTTCCACTCCCGGTAAAATTGTAAACGGGGATGAAAAGAAAAAAGGAACGGCACACTTACGCAGGCAACATCAACTGCGAGGTATGTATAATGCGCGTTCATTATTGTTTGGCAGACTTTGCAGCTTCCCGGAAATATTTTAGCGGTACCCAGAGCATGCCGAAGCATTCCCCTTCTTCTTTACCCAAATGTTTGTGGTGTACTTTATGCGCTTTGCGGAGGGCCCGGAAATAAATATTATTGCTGTTGCGAAACAACCTAATGCGTTGGTGAATAAATACATCATGCACTAAAAAATATGCAGCACCGTAAAGCGTGATACCTGTTGCGATGAATAACAATACCCTTACAGCCGGAATGAATGTGCCCAGTGTGAAAATGATCATCGATAAAACAGCGAATACGACGAAAAAATAATCGTTCTTCTCCAACATACCTTTGTGTTGCGGATCGTGGTGATCGGCATGCCAGATCCACAGCCCGCCGTGCATCACATATTTATGTGTGAGCCAGGTAAGCCCTTCCATAAAGCAAAAGGTAATGAGAATAATAGCCGTATACAGGAAGACCATCATAAATGTTTTTTTAGTTCGTTAAACAGGATGGGAAACCATGCTGTAAAATTACCGGGATTTGCTTTGAGCTCATTGTTAATATCGTCTGGTGAAGCATAATACCATTCCGCAACTTCATGCGGGTTTGCACGGGGCATGTCGTCTGTACAGCCGCAAAATATTTCATCGAATTCATATTCGGTAAGACCGTTCCCCACGTCGGCCTTATAGATCAGGTCGAACTGATGGTGAAGCCTGCATGTAAATCCCATTTCCTCCTGAAGACGCCGCGTTGCCGCAACTGCTGAGGATTCACCCGGCAACGGATGCGTGCAGCAGCTATTGCTCCATAGGCCCGCGGAATGGTATTTTTGCGCTGCCCGTTTTTGCAACAATAACCGGCCGGATGAATTAAAAATGAAAACAGATACCGCACGATGCAACCTTCCTTCCGCGTGAGCAGTCATCTTCTCCATCACACCGGTGCCGATGTTGTGTTCATTTACGAGTTGTACCAATATTTGCTGTTGCTCCATGTTAAATAATACTGAGGCGGTTTTTAATAAAGCTGTAAGCCAGCAGGTTTAGTTTCTGATAGTCGGGGATGCGCACACGATCGGTAAGGATGATCGACGGCGGAGTGTTCCTGATCTTTGTAAACAATTTGCGGTAATACAAATAAGCCGTGTATACACCAAAACGCGAAGAGGCGGGCAGTTTTCTTATGCCATCAAGCGCCGCACAAAAATCGGCTTCAATATCGGCTTCGATCACCCGTTTCTGTGCTGCCGAAAAATCCGAGAAATTTACACCCGGGAAATAAACCCTGCCCAGGTCCAGATGATCCGCTTTCATGTCGCGCAGAAAATTCACTTTTTGGAATGCCGCGCCAAGGCTCATTGCGGCAGGTTTCAATTGTTCGAACAATACATTATCATTTTCTGTAAATACCCGCAGACACATGAGCCCTACCACCTGTGCAGAACCTAAAATATAGGTCTCATAACGCTTTTCCGAATAATTGCTGCAGTCGAGATCCATCGCCATACTCTGCAAAAAAGTATCGATCAGGTATCCATCTAAATGATAGGTATCTACCACTTCCCGGAAACCGTTAAGCACCGGGTTAATGCTGATGCCGTCGGCAATCGCCGATTTCGTATCCGCACTTAATTGCGCCAGCAGCATGCGTTTATCGTAATCATGAAAGCTGTCCACGATCTCATCCGCCAATCGCACGAAGCCGTAAATGCTGTATACCGGATCTCTGAAACGGCGGTGCAGGCAACGGATGCCGAGCGAAAAGCTGGTGCTGTATGTTTGCGTAATACATTTACCGGCAGCCAGCGATACTTTATCGTATAATGATTTCATCTGTCTTTCTTTAGCTGTCTGATCAATTCTTTTGCTGCTATCTCACCTGATATTAATGCAGGGGGTAAGCCGGGACCCGGCACCGTGAGCTGACCCGTATAATACAGGTTCTTAATTTTTTTATTTTTCATTTTCGGCTTCAGCACCGCGGTTTGCCGAAGCGTGTTTGCCAACCCGTAAGCATTGCCTTTAAAAGAATGGTAGTCTTTTATGAAATCGGGTATGCCGTAACTTTTATTAACGACGATGTTCCCGCGAAAAGTTGTTCCGCAAAAACTTTCCAACTTACCGATGATCTTATCAAAATACTGCTGCCGTGTATTTGGCTCCTCTTTTAAACCCGGCGCTACCGGTATGAGCACAAATAAATTCTCAGATCCTGCGGGTGCCACGCTGTCGTCGGTTTTAGAGGGACAGCACACATAAAACAGCGGATCGGCCGGCCACTTCGGTGATTCGTAAATATCGCGGGAATGCTGTTCGAAATCAGTGTCAAAAAATAAGTTGTGGTGACGCAGTCGCGGAAGTTTTTTATCTATCCCCAGATAAAAAATAATGCAGGATGGCGCCATGGTCTTACGTTCCCAATAGGCTGCATTATAGTTGCGCTCGTGTTGTTGTAAAAGCGCCTGTTCGGTATGATGATAATCCGCCGAGGAGATCACCGCTGTGGCATCCGCGTGCCTGCCGTTTACGTGTACACCTTTCACTTCGCCGCCAAAGGTATGGATGGCGGAAACATCAGCCTGCGTTTGGATTTTCACCCCGAGCGAGGATGCCAGTGACGAGATCCCTTCCATTATTTTATGCATGCCGCCCTGCGGATAAAAAGTACCCTGTGTGAGCGCCGCATGATTCATAAGTGTATACAGCGCAGGAATATTATCCGGCATGGCCCCCAAAAATAACACGGGAAATTCCAGCAGTGAAATGATCCCCGGATCTTTGAAATGTTTGCGTACATAACTGCGTACGGAGCTAAATATATTGCTGCGCAACAATGCTTTGATAACGCCGGGCCTGACAAACTCTGACCAACTGAGCGCGGGTGTACGCACAAGGTCTTTCATGGCCAGGTTATATTTGAACGCTGCTTCGCGGAGAAACTTCTCCAAACGGGCAGCGCTGCCTGGCTCTCTCGCTTCAAAGATCTTTTTAAGTTCCTGCGTGTCAGCCGGAATTTCCATCACATCATCATTTGCGAAGATCACCTGGAAGCCCGGATCCAGCTTGACGGTATTGTAATAATCACCTGTTGTTTTACCGAACTGTTTAAAAAAATCCTCGTACACATCAGGCATCCAATACCAGCTGGGGCCCATATCAAAGACAAAACCTTTCTCGGAGAACACCCTTGCCCTGCCGCCGGTGGTTTCGTTTTTCTCGTATACCGTTACATCATAGCCGTCTTTTGCAAGAAAGCATGAAGCTGCAAGTCCGGAAATTCCGCCGCCGATGATAGCAATTTTTGAGTTGTTCAAGCTGTTGTAATTAGCGTCAAATATAAACAAGGTTTGTCTAAGTAAAAACAGCATTTCTTAGACAAGATATATACCGGCTTTCTTTGAATACCTTAACTTTAATAAAAAAAACTTGGATCGCTATTCCATAAACGAAGTAGAACAGTACACCGGCATCAACGCATTTTCGTTGCGTGCCTGGGAGAAGCGATACAACACGCTCATTCCGCATCGTACGGAAACCAATATCCGTTACTATGATGATGAGCAATTGCAGATGTTGCTGAATGTGTCTTTGTTGTTGCCCGCGGGACACCGCATCTCCAATTTAATGTCGCTTACCCGCGCCGATCTGAACAGGCTCGTAATTGAACAGGAAGAAGCCGGTGCCGATCCCGGCAGCCAACATGCAGCAGCTATTAATAAGCTTATCGGGTTCATGCTCGCTTTCGATGAAGCATCATTCGACAAACTGCTTACCGCAGCAATAAAAGCGAACGGTATTTTTGAAGTGCTTACGAAAATTGTGTATCCCTTTTTGGTAAGGACGGGTGTGCTATGGACGACGAAGGGCACAACGCCGGCGCAGGAACATTTCGCGGCGAATATCATCCGCAGGAAATTACACGCCGCCATCGACAGGCTTAAACCATCGCCGATACATTCTGAAACATTTATTTTATTTCTACCGCCTGATGAGCAACACGAGATTGGCTTATTGCTGGCAGATTACCTGTTGAGAAAAGCCGGCAAAAAAACGGTGTATTTAGGGGCAGACCTGCCCTACAGTACCCTGAAAGATGCGGTGATCCAATTGCGTCCGACACACTTACTTACCTTCCTTACTACCGGCAGTTCCGCAGATGAACGTATTGCCGCAATAAAAAAATCAACTGCAGGTAAAAGCTGCAACATACTCGTCTGCGCCGGCACACACCTGAAAATAAACGCCAAGATTCCATCCAAAGTGCGCATCCTTAATGATCCGGAAGCGATACTGGAGTATTTGCTTTGAAGGTTTTAGGGTATGGAGAATGCGCAGCAATCTGATGATGATGCGTTATTGGTTTGGAACACTGATATCGCGGATGACACGGATGCCTGCAAAAAGAAACAGAAAAGACACCGCTCCCGATGACCGGGCGGGCAGCGGATAAGCATTAAAAACTACTTAAATAAAAAGCCAACAACGAACATACAAAGTGCACGGATTTCCTTTGTTTCCTTTGTCCCTTCGTCCCTTTGCGGGAACCCTTCGCAGTTTGGTTTTTTCTCTTTCTTTTTGCGTCCCGAACCATCGGGATTAAAATCTCAAAAGAAACAAAAAATCACCGCTGCCCGATGACCGGGCGGGCAGCGGTGATGCATTAAAAACTACTTAAATAAAAATCCCGCAACGAACACACAAAGTGCACGGATTTCCTTTGTTTCCTTTGTCCCTTCGTCCCTTTGCGGGAACCCATCACAGTTTGGTTTTTTCTCTGCCGCAAATAATCAATCTTCAAAAAATGCTTTCCCGCTCTCGTCAGCAAAACCTTTAAACTCAAAGCCTTCATCATATAAGCCTACCAACTTAAACCCTTTTACGCCATAATAATTAGCATAAAAAAAGCCGGGGATAAAATGAAAACGCGGCGAAATCGTAAGCTTACTCATTTCATTTTTCTTTGTTTCCCTGTTGTATTCCAATTTTGTGAGACCATAGCGATCATCTTTTTTAAGGATAATAAAATCATCTTCCCGCGGGCGGCTATGACCCAGGTTATTTTGCGCAATCATTTGGTATTCGAGCGGGATGATCGTGTCGCCTTTAACCGTTACCACGCCTGCTTTTCCGTTTAGGAATACGGTGAGCCTGTCGGTAAACGTGCGGCTGTAAGGATTTTTCTTTTCGTAAGCATATTTCGAATCCGCTTCCCGAAGTTTAGGCCTGTACACGGATCTGCCGCCGGGATCCGTATTTTCAAAATCGAAGTACGGGATGCCTGCATATAGCGAATCATAGTGCATCGGCACGAAGGGTGTTGCATCAGCGCGGATCACCCCTGCTTTTTGCCGACCGTTGATTTGCTGAAACGCGATAAAATATTCGCCGAAGTAGATCAATGAATCATATGCAGTGGTGCCCATCAAACCGTTGTTGATGATGTAAAACCGGCCGGCCGACTTTGCCATTACCGCATCGTATTGCGTCATTCCCCGCGGCTCGCGCAATATTATTTTCGTACCTGCCGGTGTTTGGATCGCCTCACGGGCTTTGGATCCCGTCATGTAAAACAGGGAGTCTTTTGCAAAAATATAATAGCGTTGAAAAACAGGTTCTCTCACCGGTGCAGGTATGGCATCCGGCACGGGAACCGCGTCATAGCTGTCTCCCAAATCTTTTGTTGTTATCTCACGCTGCTGCGCCATCGTTTCTTCACCGTTATACCCTTGGTTGCCATATCCTCTATTGCCGTACGCACCGCCGTTAATATTGGTTACGGGTAATTTGCTGATCACGAAACTGCCGCTCGCATAATCTATCTGTTGCGCAACCTGATCATAATGCTTATCGGTGCTGCGAAACACGATCTTTTTCTGCATTTGGTTACTCGCCGCAGGATCCATTTCCAGTTTGTATGCGTCCTTTATCAGCCAGTTACTGATCTCCTGCCTGTCTCCGTCAAATACGAATAAACTTTTCTCGTCTTTAAAATTTAATACCATGAACAGAATGTAACGACTTTGTCCCTTCACTTTGCTGCTGATACCTGCGGTATCTATTTTTTGAATGCGTTTAAAATTTTCGGGGAAGAGGTTCTTTCCCTGCAGGTTGAAGATGCTGTAGAATTTTCTTTTATCGCCGTATTTTTTAAACTGTGCTTTGGTGAGATCTTCGGGCCTGCTGTCTGCTTTTGCGACGATACATTTTTTTGCTACCAACTCGTAATCGTCAAACGGCTCATCCGACAAAATGATCTTACCGTCATGAATCAACCCGCTCTGTCGCCTCGTGGTATTGCGCCGAAAGAAATAACCCGGCCTGATCTCCAAAGTATCTTTAAGCTCCGCAATCTTGGTAGTGCGCAGCCAACTGTTCTGCAACCAGGTGATCTCTTCATACACCGGTGCAATGATCATTTTTCCTTTTGTATCACTGAGGCCGTACAACTCGCCTTTCCGGTAAGGAACAAGTACCTGTTGGGCAAAGAGTTGTTGTGCACTCAGTAACGTAAACGCGATCAGCCATTTTCTCATGGGATAAAGATAAAGAAACCGGTTAACGGCCCGGCATTTCGAATACTCAAACAGGCAACGGTGCGGAACATTTCCGGCAGACTACCGCAGCGTACCCCGGAGGACAGGTATCGTTATATGTGAACCTGAAAAGTAAGTGCGAAGCGAAGTGGAGGGTGGGTTTCCTTAATGACTGAAGCCGCAGGGACAGCCGACAAATTCTTTCAGCTAATCGGCGCTATCGTTATTGCCGGCGCCGTATAGTACATCAAATAAAACACCGGCGATCTCTTCGGTTGCGGCGGATTTGGGAAGGATATGGTCGATGCATTTCAGATCGCTGCCCCCTTTTGAAAGAAATTGCCGGTCTACCATACTCAACACCATGATCGGGATGCGAAATGCAGAACGGTACGATCTTTCATAGAGCCTGATCAACTCTGCCAATATATCGCCGGGAATACCCGGGTGGATAATATCGGTAATGAGCAGGTCGATCTTCCGTGACTGCCTTATTTCCTGCCTGATAAATTTATCGGCCATATCGCCGTTACTAAAAGCGCTCAGGCGGGCAGTAGGAAAATAAATGTCAAGCATACCGGTTCGCAGGCCGTCTGTAAAGATCTGGTGGTCGTCGAGCAGCACAATATGAAAAGGCTGATCGCTTAAGCGTTTGTCATCTTTTATGAGCCGGCCGTCGGTAGCCACGGCAATGTTGCTGAAGTGCATATTGCAATGTAATTTTTTTTTCTCTTTGTATTTGTAGTTCCCGCTTTAATAAATATGCAGTCAGGCGGCGGTTCGGTTGTTGTACATATTTACTAAAAACCATTTCACACAAGGGCCTGAGATGGTTAAAAAAAGACCATTTCACACAAAAGGCACAAAGGAGACACAAAGGGCACAAAGAGAAAGCACACAATGATTTCCTTATGCTCTTTTACTTCTTTCTTTTGAGGGAAGACTGCTGTTTAAAATAAAAAGATTTCACACAAAGAGCACAAATGAGACGCAAAGCTCACAGAGATAAAACGAAGGAGGCAATGATTTCTTTTAACCTACTGTTGTTTTAAAATACCGTTTCACACGAAGGCCACAGAGATTGCTTAAAAAAAACATTTCACACAAAGGACACAAAGGAGACACAAAGGGCACAAAGGAGACACAAGGGTCACACTGCTCTCCTCTGTGCGCATCGACCGTTCGTCTTGTTGCGGGAAACTTTTTTGGTCTTAATAAAAAATCCTAAAACAAATCATATCCCGGCCATGTCCCCACACTCTTCAACGCCGCCAGCATTGCGCCCTGCATCGTCCAGCCGCAGGCATCGTTCGCAGGATTATTATTTACGATCACCGCGAAGCTCAAGCCCGACGGCACATCATAATATAAAAATGATCGCGTACCGTCATAGCAGCCGTTATGTGTTTGTGTATTCGCATTCGCTATCCAACCCAGCGCATAGCCCTTACTGACAGGTGTAGCCGTTGTAAGCGTATCATGCAAAGCCGCAGAGATCAAATCGGGCTTTTGCACAAGGCCGTCATAGCGCACCATAAATTTCAACAGGTCGATCGGCCTCGCCACCCAACCACCAAAGCCATCAAAGTTTTGCAGGTTAATGGTCGGATCAGGCGAATAAGAACCAGGCTCCATTGCACCCGGTTTCGCATCAGCCGCACCCACATACATACTGTTGCCGATGCCCGACGGCGTGAGCACATTATTACGGATATAGGTTTCATACCCCTCACCGCTCACTTCTTCGATCACCCGCGCTAAAAAGAAAAAATTCGTGTTGGAATAATTAAACGTATCATTCGGCTTTGCCATAAAAAGACTTGTTGAATTCAAGAGCACATTCATACAATCCGCATGCGTGCTCGCGGCATTATGAAATTCACTTTCACCGTTGCAGGTCCGCATGCCCGATGTGTGATGCAGCAACATCCGCACGGTGATCTTTTCCAGGTTATCCTTATTGCCTGCCGGGTAGGCATACTTTGAACCAAACACGCCCCCGCTGCCAAACAATTTTTTATCAAGACTCAGTTTGCCCGCTTTCACGAGCATCATGATGCCCGCCGATGTAACCGGCTTACTGATGCTCATGATCCGCAGGGAATACGCCGGACTCATATCCTGTCCTGTAGCAGGATTCGCATCACCATATCCTTTTGCATACACCAGCCTTTCGTCTTTACACACCGCAATTGACAAGGCTTTCACGCCCTGGGTAGTCATGTAATTATTTACCGCCGCGTCTATCTTCCCCATGTCTGCACTGCTCATATTATTGTTCTGCCAAACGCCGTTAAACCGTTCCATCCCTGCAGACGAATATGCGCTGATGAACACCGGCTTATAGCCTTCGTAATAAAAGTTGTCGGAAATATTCTGATAATTATTGCCGTTGATCGCGTGCTTTGCATAACCGTTGGGCAAAGGCGTTTTTTCCCATATCGCTGTAAAACGATCCTGTCCGCCCACGTTGCAACCGGTTACATATTTTACCGAATAACCCTGTGATTTGTACATATTAAATTTCTGCTGATAATCCGCGGCGCTCATATTCGCAAAAGCATAATAACCCGGCCCGGCAGATTTTTCATAAACGGATGCAAAATATTGCAAGTTGTTCACTGCATAACCGGTAGCAAAAATGAGTCGGTAACCTGCGTTGGTATTAGCTGTAAATTCCGCGCTGAACTGCGCCTGCGTTTGCCCGTGGCGGGCAATATACGGTGTACTTTTCTTCTCCCAAATTGCTGCATACTTCACAATCGGTCCCACTTGGTAGCCGGAGATATAGCTCACCTCATAACCCTGCGCACCATTTGCCGTTACCGCCTGTTGGTATTGCAGCTGCGTCATACCGTGCTTCGCTTTCCACGCCGGTCCGCCGCGTTTATCAAAGTACGCCGCATATTTTTCCGCGCCGTTCTTCGTGTAACCGCTCACATTTATAAGACGCATGCCTTTGCTGGAACAGTCGGTAAAAAAAGCCTGGTACTCCGCGGGGTTCATGTTGTGTTTGGTTACCCATTGTGCATTTGCGCTTATGCCAAACAACAGGCACAACATTGCAGTTGTAATATTTTTCATGTGAGTTGGTTTAGGTTTAGAAGATTAATACATGATAAATGTATACTTTATAATTATAATGTAAAGGTTGCAGGGAAAATTGGGGGTTACTACGTATCGGGAGATGGAAAGAAATGAAGACGATGAGAACGACCCTGCCGGTCTTGTCATCTTTGCGAGCCGCATGATGAACTTCAACTTTACTAAAGTAATGCGGCGCGGCAACCTGCTGATGATGTGTTATTGGTTTGGAACACGTATAACGCGGATGACACGGATGCCTGCAGCCCTGTCTCGCGAAGGTCTATGTTTCGATCTCCCCGTCTTTGCGAGCCGCATGAGGAACTTCAACTTTAATAAAGTAATGCGGCGCGGCAACCTGCTGATGATGTGTTATTGGTTTGGAACACGGATAACGCGGATGACACGGATGCCTGCAGCGCCGTCTCGCGAAAGTCTTTGTTTCGATCTCCTCGTCTTTGCGAGCCACATAATGAATTTCAACTTTACTAAAGTAATGCGGCGCGGCAATCTGATTATGATGTTGTTGTTTTGGAACACGGATAACGCGGATGACACGGATGCCTGCAGCGCCGTCTTGCGAAAGTCTATGTTTCGATGTCCCCGTCTTTGCGAGCCGCATAATTAACTTCAACTTTAATAAAGTAATGCGGCGCGGCAATCTGATGATGACGTGTTGTTGGTTTGGAACACGGATAACGCGGATGACACGGATGCCTGCAGGGGATAAGCATTGAAAAACTACTTAAATAAAAAGCCAACAACGAACATACAAAGTGCACGGCTTTCCTTTGTTTCCTTTGTCCCTTCGCCCCTTTGTGAGAACCCTTCCTAATCGGTAAAAAAAATCAACAAATCATAGCATTCATTCCTTTGTTTCCTTTGTCCCTTCGTCCCTTTGCGGGAACCCTTCACAGTTTGGTTTTTCTCTTTCTTTTTGCGTGTCCAAAAAGAAACAAAAAAGACACCGCTGCCCGATGACCGGGCGGGCAGCGGATCAGCCATTTTCAGCAGCAGTACATAGTGAACTCAAATTCAGGAATGCTACATCGGCAAAAAGATTGCAGCGGAGATTATGTTGTTTTTTTTTCTTAAAAAATCTCCGTTACCATCTTGCCGTCTTTGCGAGCCGCATGATGAATTTCAACTTTCATAAAGCAATGCGGCGCGGCAATCCGGTGATGATGTGTTATTGGTTGGAACACGGGTAACGCGGATGAGCACGGATGCCTGCGGCGTCGTCTCGCGAAAGTCTCTGTTTTGATCTCGCCGTCTTTGCGAGCCGCGTAGTGAATTTCAACTTTCATAAAGTAATGCGGCGCGGCAATCCGGTGAAAAAGTGTTGCTGCATTTCCGAAAAGTCTGGAAAGCAATCGCATCGCTTTGTTCTTTGTTATTTTTAGCGGGAAATTTAAACACCAGGGCAACAAAGAACACACAAGGCGCACAAAGCAATATAATGGTCAGTTTTTCTTTGCCAACATGGATGCGATCTTCAGAACGAAGTAATACTTGCGGGCAGCCTGCGCTCTGCTTAATTTAACTTCAGCACCACGCCGTTATTTCCGCATCCCCAGCCATGCGTTGCATCTGTAAAATGAATTTCTGAAAAAGTCGACGTTGCTAATGCCACCGCAACCTGCCAGGTATTTCCGCCGTCCGTTGTTTTATAGATCCGGTTACCATAACATGCATAACCGTTGGATGAGTCAATAAAATGAAGATCAAGATAACCGCCTGAATTTCCAGGGGAAATCGTTGCCTTCAACGTAAACGTACTGCCACCGTCTGTAGACTGATAGATCTTTCCGCCCGTGACACCGACAAAAATGACTGAAGGCGACAGGGCAAATATGCTGATCAGTCCGTTTGCCGGCACTCCCTGCAATGTCACGGACGTCCAGCTGTTAAGACTACCATTGCTTTTAAACAAGTTAGTGCCTGACGCTACTATTGCTGAGCTATTTGCAAAAAACCAACCCGTATTGTAAACAGAACCGCCCGGCAGGATCAGGCCTGTTGCCGGCGTTACAGCATTCCAAGTTAAACCACCGTCAATGGTTTTGATCAAAGCTCCTGCAGCCAGGCTGTACCCGGAATTATTATCAAGGAAAAAAGCATCGTTCGCGATACCAAATGCAGACAGGCTAATGTTGCTGAACGTAGTACCGCCGTCTGCTGAACGGTTAATAACCGGGCCGCTGCCACTCATGGCAAAAATCTTGTTATCAGCAGTTACTGCGAGATTGGCACCGTTTGTTCCGGTGAAGCCCGGTAGCCTGTTCCAGGAAATTCCGCCGTCGACGGTCTTAAACATAGAACCGCCACCTAAAACATACCCGGTACTGTTGTTCAAAAAAACGATGTCTGTAAAAGATTCACCGGCCAATAATTGTTGCTTAGACCAACCGGAACTTATTGTATCAGCAGCCGCCACTGTCGGTGTGACCACCGCATCATCCGTCGTTTTACTGCAGGAAGCAAAAAGTACAAGTATCGCAAAGGAAGAGAAAAGTAAATGTTTCACGGGTAGATTATTTTTGAATGCAAATGTAATTACAGGGACGATTGGCGGGTAATTTATTTTTGATGCGAGGCAACTTTTTTTGTCGGATATAAACGGCGATGTTATTGACACGCAAAGTCAATTGTGCATTTGTCGCATATTTCAACCGTGCTGAAGTATCAACCACCGCCGACGGATTGGGAAAGAACGTCTGAACAGGAATGCAGGATTAAATACTCCTATCGTATTTCTGCAAGGTTACAGTAAAAAAGATATGTTGGTCGGTTCCAATTTCGGAAGGCCGAAAAGCGGCAGTGGTGTTGATCTTTCGGCGGTATATCTAATTTGGATCGGGGTTGTGTTGTTGATGTATCCGTTGTGTAAATGGTATGGCGGATATAAAGAGAAACATAAGGAAAAGAAGTGGCTTCGGTATATTTAAAACGACGATTAAAATCTGAGAAGTATATCGTTCTGTCTTTGCGAGCCGAATCGTACAGTTCAACATGCTATAACCACCTGAATTTTTCCGACAACTTTTCTTTTTGCACCCTGGCCACAGGCAGCTCAGCCTTGTTTTCCATAGTAAGCAAATTATCATTTCGATTGAAGTGCTTCACTTTATTGAGGTTGATGATATATTGCCTGTGGATACGAAAAAAATGTTTTTCCTCCAGCATCTCCTGAATATCCTTAAGTGTTTTCGAAATGATAAAATCAGCTCCTTCATTCATAATCAGCCTGGAATAATTACCGCTCGCTTCGGCATACACAATGTCTTCAAGATTTATAAATGTCACACCTGCTTGTGTGGATACGGCGATCTTTTTAATTTCCGCACCGGACGATTGTTGCTTCGCTGCGGCTAATTGTGAAGTAAGCGGATTATTGTTGCGGACTGCTTTTTCCACGGCTTCTGTGAGGTCCTGATTGTCTACAGGTTTTACCAGATAATCAAGCGCATTAAAACGAAATGCTCTTATCGCATATTGATTGTAAGCGGTGATAAAAATAACCCTGAACGATAACGGCGATAATTTTTCCAATAACTCAAAGCCATTTATTTCCGGCATTTCAATGTCCAGAAAAACAAGATCAGGCTTGAGCATGTCCAGTTCTTCCAAGGCTGCAACTGAAGATTGAAAAGACTGTACAACAGTCACACTGGGGCAATTCTTTTGCAACTGCAGCCGAAGTAAAGCCACAGAATCGGGTTCATCATCTACAATTACAGCATTGATCATTTTCATCTGAGCGGTAGTTTTATTGTGACTTCTGTGCCTGCTGCCTTTCCGGTTGCATCATAAAGATCAGTGATGACAACACTTGCAGTTCCGGGATGTTTTTCGTTCATCATGGCAATACGATCTTCCGTGATCTTTATCCCTGCAGATTGGTGCGACGGGTTTGTTTGTCTTTTAAGTTCAGCTGCTTTTACACGACCGATGCCGTTGTCGTGTATTCGGATAAAAACGGCCGCATCATCCTCCTGCCTGATGTGAATCTCCAATTTGCCACCGTTCTCTTTCGGCATGAGTCCGTGCCACACTGCATTCTCCGCAAAAGGCTGCACAATCATCGGCGGAAGCTCGATAAAATCCGCATCTACATTTCTGTCTGTATTGATCAGGAAATCCAGTTTTGTTTTAAAACGCATCGCTTCCAGCTCCAGGTATAACCGCAGCGAATCAATCTCTTCAGTAAGCGTAATTTTCTCTCTCCTTGCATTATCCAGGGTACTGCGAATGATCTTTGCAAATTTGCTTAAGTATGCGGAAGCCGCTTCGCTGTCATTTTGCTCGGTAAAATATTTTATAGAGTTGAGGCAGTTGAAAATAAAATGCGGATTCATCTGGCTGCGGAGTGCAGAGAGAGAAATATCGTTGAGCCTTGTTTTATAATTCGCATTTTCAAGTTCCGTGATAAGTCTGCGCCGTCTTGTTTCAGCCATCATTACGATTACAGCAATGATGAGCAAAACGATCAATAATGTAACTGCTGTAATTCCTGCAAACATCAGGCGTTGGTTTTTAGTTTACGTGATTGAAGGAATAAAATGATAAAGCAGATCAGCAACCAAAAGTATCCGACATTGCTTGCTATTAACGGGAGATCTGATAAAAGAGCATTGTCTTTTTGACTCATGTTTTGCGTAGCATATTTCAGCATTGAAAAATAAAACAGCAGCATCCCGTAAGAGACCAGCACACTGAATGTGAGCCAAAACTCAGGAAGGCTGACGATCCTTGCTTTGCTTTGTAAACCTGCACGATATAATAAATGCAAAAAGAAAATGAATAATAAAATGGTTTCGGTGGTATAGGAGATATTATAAAAGTCGGTGAACCGCTTTTGATAACATTCCGCTAACCATATCAACAACATTATCCCGGCCCCGATCTTACCGGCAAGTGTGATCTTTTTCTCCGGCCAAAGCATACCCGAAACAGTTAACAGTAAACAGGCATCTGCAAGAATAAACACATCATAGATAACTGTGTTTACTTCGCCCGATAGTCTCATGCAGGCTCCGGCATATTCCACCACACATGAAATAAATAATTGCAACCACAAAACCCTATATGCCGGGCTTACCCCTTTCTTAAAAACGGTGAGTCCGGCAACAAGTGCGAGGAGCATGAAGGAGGATTCTTTAATGAATTGGAGAAGCATATTAAAACTTACTTTTTTACCCATTTTTCCAGACTATCTTTTGAATTAGCTGACGAACTATCCATCTGTTGCTTTGTAAATGATCTCGCACTGCTGATATTATAATGATTTACATTTACTGTATTGCATCTTGGCGGGCACATTTGCGCAAAGTCAACACCCAAGCCTTCAAAACGTTCCCCTTCTTGTTGTTGATGCGGAAAATTATAGTCAACAACAACATGCATTTTATAATTTTTTATTCTGCTTATAGATTTTGCGAAATAGTCGTTAGCAATAAGTGTAAAGTTCAGCAGATGATCAGCAGCAGCATTCTGCCCGCTTAAATTGTCCCGGTACATCGTCATAATCTGTTGAATAGGAAGAATTGATGCCTTAGTATCACCTCTACTCTGATTATTCTCATCATCAATAAATCTATGCTCTCTACGTGTATGACGTCCATAATGTTTAATATATATTGAACTTTCCGGGCCGATTAATTTTGTTTGTAAAACATTGACTTCGTCTTTTGTGATCGCATTACCCAGAGAGCCGTCTGCTCCGGCAATATAGAATTTATCAGTAGGGTCTATGTCACATTCATCATCACCATCAGGGTCTTGTAAAATAACAGGGTTATAGATCAAAATAATTTTGTTCGCATCCATCCCGTAGATCATTTTAATTGCAGCGTAACCTGTGGCGGATGAATATCTATGGGTATTGAGAATATCAGAATAAAATTGAACTATCGAACTTAAAAGAATTTTATCTTCTGTTTTAGATAAATCATGATTCTCATCTACGTATTTGAAAGTTGCAATAAAATTTTCAAGTCCTCTGGCTTTCTCAGCTTCGGTATAAGTATAAACATTTTCATCGTTGCCTTTTATTAAACCATAATGCAAAGCACGTTCTCCCTCAGGCATAGTTGCCAGAGATATTTGCGGGGCAGCGGAAGAAACATTTTGTTTTTTGGTGCTAACGGTGTCAGGTATTTCCTGAGATGAAGTCTTTTTTTCATCATTGCAGCCGGTAATTACAGCGGTTAGAACAATAAACAGAAACAGGGAATTTCTTTTCATAGCAGAAGTTTTAGATGATCTAATATAATTAATAGTTCAAATATATTAGTCGAAAATTGTTTTGTCTCGGTCATTGAGCAAATGGTCGCATTTTGCTTATGAATAGACAGATCGACCTTGTAACATAAATGTAGTTGCCCTGTTCCCGTCCTGTTTCACGCTTTATCTGTATAAATATGTGTGATACTAAACTGAAGCAGGATAATCATAATAGATAACACCAACGGGCGATACCTTAGTATTTCTTTTACTCAACCAATCTGATCTCTCATTTATCAAAACAACCACCCCACATATTTGGCCGGAAAGCCTCTTTCGGCACTTTATACTTTTGGTTTATACAAACACCAAAATATTTACATCATGAAAAAGCTCATCATTTTTGCATCATCTCTTTTACTTACTGCGGTAGTATTATTTAGTGCATCTTCTTTCACCACCAAACAAATAACCCAACCGGCTGCATTCTCCGAAACCTGTACGGATTGGTCCGGGCATGGTATTCAGTTTCGCCAGTGCGCTACAGATTGGGGGCTTCGTTCACATCAGTTTTACAATGGTTACGACTTTCAGATCAGAATTCACGCACAGCTCACATTTACCGATGGCACCAAAACAAGTACACTTGAAATATATATTGATCCGAGGTCTGCATCCGATAAAGCGTCAAACGACGGTGGCGGCGGCGTAAATAAGGTGGTAGACAGATGGACTATTCTGCAGAAAGAAAGAAAAGATGAGATTACTAATAAATGGGTGGATTTTATTTAACCTTCTCTAAAACTAATTTATATGAAAATAATTGTAGCACTGATTGTTACTTTCATTTGTGTAACATCGGCAAATGGTCAATCAACAAGTTTTATCGGAAAATCTTATGAGGCAACAGTTAACCTAACAGTTTATGAAATTACTGCGGCCGGTTTAAAAGATATTACCCATCCACACACAGTAGTCAAAGGAACTAAATTCACTGTTAATGAAATTGTGACCGGTAATGATTTGAAGATCACATTTTGGAATTTTGGGCCTGAAGTAAAAGCGCTTCCTGTGGGTTTCGCCAAAAATTACGCAGCTCCGGAAGATAACATAGATGCCTGGGCAGATCAAAAGAATTTTATAATCGAACTTAATACTTTCACAACCGCTACAAGAATTTACTATGGTAAAAATAATGAGTTCTCCTGGGGTGTTATGACGTTGCCTATCAAAGCCCGTTTTGGAAATAAAAAAGATCATTTTTTCGATTTTGAAGAAAACCTGAATCTTGGATTTACAGCCGGTTTAAAGCACCAGATTGAAGGCTCGCATGAGTCATGGATTAATTACTTAGGTGGCGTATCGATTACAAGAGTAAGGACTGACAGTATCAGCCTGAAGAACCATTTTGCTGTTCCTGAAGCTAAAGTATCCTCTGCTTTAATGTTTAGCGCCGGCTTCCTGTATCAATATGAAAGTTTTCAGGTTGGGATTTTTACAGGCATAGATGTCATACCCGGCGAAATCGGCAGAAACTGGAAACATCAGGCGAAGCCGTGGGTAGGTTTTGCGTTGGGTGTCTCTCTTTTCACAAAAAATACTGCGGGAACCGCAACGGGTAAAAATTAATAATGGCTTAGAAGTTTTCGGTAGGAGGTTGACAGCAATTAACCCGAAAGTTCTAAAGTATTACAATGATGAACTTTCTCCTGTTATGGCAGACGCAGAGTAAAACAGCTTTTTTTACTCTGGTCTGTCATTTTTTAAGTTTTGTTGCTGTTTCCTAAATTTTAAAAATGTTCCAATGCGGCGCTAAATCCTTAGCCTAAGGAACACTCCACACCACACTTGTATCTCCCGCCGGAAAACCGATATTTTTAGTATAACTCAATGTATCGCTGTATGGCGCAGACCCGGCAGTTTCATTGCGCAGGAGCAGAGCGAGGGTCACCTGGGCATTTGCCGCATACTTCAGGCTTAGTGTTGTATCTGTAACAGCAAGCGGGTTACGAAAAACAGCTTGTGCCGCACTGTAGTAACCGGATTTTACGGCGGGCAGCGCAAAATTTCTGCCTTGCGTTTGCACAATAAACCTTGCGGAGGCATAATGTGCGATCGTTACAAAAAAATCCTGTTTTAATGATCTGTTCACGATCGTGAACTCCCCGGTGCCGAATGTTTTATCGTTGGGGCCTACTGTTATTGACAGCGATCCATTGGCCGCAGCACCGGAAATCATATAGTGCCCTGCAGCATCTGTGTAGGTTGTTTTGATGTAGGTATATATGCATCTTGTGCCGTTGTGCCGGCACTCAGCCAACACAATCGGGACATCACTCACAGGTTTTCCGGAGCTCTCTTCATATACATAGCCTTCTGCCTTTTCTTCCGGGTTATTTTCTTTTTTGCAGCCGGTGAAGAAGATGCTGTACAAAAAAACAAGTGCAGGCAAAAGAGTTTTCATGATGTAAAATATAATGTGAAAGATTCGTATTTCGCAGGAAGGCAGTCAGCGCTTCTTCATTCTTACAATGAAGGATTGTTAATCCGGCGGTTTGACCTTTCAAAATTATGCTGATCACCGGGGAGGGACGTTGATATAAATCAATAAATGGCGTGTTCCCGCAACAACTTAAAACACATTTCACCCGGCCACAGACCGGAAGAGCACCGGCAACAGTGATCGGGGAAAGTATCTGCAAGATCAGAGATCGATACCGAACGCTTACGCCGGTCTGGGCAGCACGGGATCTTTTATTTTCTACCGCGCCGCTCCGCAGTTTCCATAGAATAAAACGCAGCGGTTGCGTGACTTCGATTCGTTTCCTACAGCGATAACTACGGTACTAAAGACTGCAGCGTTGTGCCCGTTGTCAGCGCCGTTATGCCGCGGGAAACCTTCCAACTTTGTGCGCTTTGCAGCAAACCCGCTCTCTCCTAACTTTGTGCCCTCAATGACCAATAACAATTCCTCCCGCGTTCAGATCCTTATAAGCGATTTCGTCCATTACGATAAAGACAGCTTTACCGAATACATTACCCTGCAGGAAACAGACCGCTTCGAAATCATCATTCCGCGTGAGTACTCCGGTCCTACCATTGAAGATGCGGGCTGGCTGGGGCTCGAGTTTCAGATCGCCGCTTATGCCGGTGAGGTATTGGCTGCAGCGGCGGAACTGTTTTCTTACAGCGTACCCGATCCTTGGGGAACGGAACCCTTCTCCTTTCGCGTAGATATCATTGATGCGGATGCATTCACAGATGCGCTGTACAACATCACTATCGGCGCAAAGAACGACGGAGACGAGTTGGATGTTCACCAGGCATTTTGCGACAAATCGCAGGAGATGATCGAAGCCTTTGCTGAAGGTATTGTACCCGTATGCTCAGGGCTGTTTGGTGAGGCGTATAGGTCGTATAAGCAGCATACTAAAGAGGATGATGATGAGGAGGAGTAATTAGTATTGCATGAAATGGTGGACTGTCCGTAGCGTAAGCGAAGCGTTTCTACGGATTTTAAAATAGAGAGGAGTGTGTGCTCCACACGGTACTTTTAATTATTTTTCCTTTTCGTATTGCTAAGCGTCTCCATTTCCGCGCCGATCTCCCGGTTGTTGCGAGCCGCATGATATTCTTCGTCAATTATAAATTAATGCGGCGCGGCAATCTGCTGATGATGTGCTATTGAAACTTTAAATAAAAGGGAATAAATATTTCTTTTGTTACCTGATTCTATTTCTCTTTTTCTTTTTGCTTCTCCAAAAAGAAACAAAAAGGAGCCCGCTGCCCGATTACCGGGCGGGCAGCGGAACAGCATCAATCAACTTCAGTGCATGGTGAACTCAGGTTTAGGAATTCTACATCGGCAAAAAGATTGCAGCGGAGATAACATGTTTTGATATCCGCAAATCTTCGTTCAAATCTTTCCGTCTTTGCGAGCCGCATAACGAACTGCAACATTTAAAAAGCAATGCGGCGCGGCAATCTGTTATGGATGTGACACTGTAATTAAATTCGGTTGTCTTTCATTCTCTCTTTCTTTTTGCTTGTCCAAAAAGAGCAAAAAAGACCCCACTGCCGGATTACACCCCTGGCAGCGGAACAGCTATGTTCAGCAGTTGTGCATAGTGAATTCGGGTTCAGGAATGCTACATCGCAGCGAAGATTCAAACGATCTATTTCCCTTTATTTCCTTTTTGTGCCCTTTGTACCTTTATCCTCTATCTGTCCTGCGTCAATCAATAAAGTTCTATCTCCGGAAACTTATGTTTCCTTACATTTAATTAAATTCAGTCAGCGAACTATGAAAACTTTTCTCCTCGCGTTATTTATGCTCATCACTTGTTTCTTTGCAAAGGCGCAGGGCTTCTGCGATCAAACAACGGAAAAGGATAGCGTCAATTACAAGATCATACGGAAAAACAAAGCGATCAGCAACAGGATGATCTTTGCCTATCCGCCCTATTTCAAAAAAGGAACGGCGCCGCTGTTTTATGTAAACGGGCAGCGGGTGGAATGCATTACTTATTATAACCCGGAAGAGATCAAAACGATCACGACACTTAATCCTACCGAAGCAATTGCCACATACGGTGTCGGGGCAAAGAATGGCGCAGTAATAGTAACGTTAAAAGAAGATGTAACAAATCCTTATCTCTACATTAGCACCAATAAGATTTGGTATCAATGCAAAGAAAGCGGTAAGGAGAAAGACACTACCTGTTTATATTATTTTGAGCGTGGCGGCCGCGGTTGCCATACACTCGACTTGCGTGATACCGGCAGCATGCAAAAGATCTATATTGGTGTTGACAATTTTATTAAAGTGAGGCACCTTGGTGCCGGATGGGATCGCACGACCATCTCAGTCACCAACGCCATATCAAGCGGATGGGGCAACGGCCGGATCATCAGGGTAACTCAGAAAGGCATCGTAACTGTAACGATCAGTTCATGCCCGCTTAAAGGGGAATGCAAAACAACGGTTATCAATTTAGAGGTTGTTGATTTGCCGGCGTGGAAAGAAGGGTAGGAAATAATAATAAATACAACTTCAGGTAAAAGCACATTATAGAAAAGTTTCGCGTTTTTGGGAATAGTGTGAGACGACCTCGGGAAAAACCGATATTCATCAAAGCCTATAAATCAACGCTGCTATACATGAAATGGAATAAAATATTTACCGACCCCAAACCTGCGGGCGAAGAAGAACGAACAGAAACGGACAGTACAGGTGGCGCTACAGAGTAAAATAATTTTGATCTTGGTGAGCTCCCGGTTATGCAAGCGTGAGTTTTTTTATTTTAAGAGCACTTTGCGTATATCCAAAAGGAAAAGCAGGAAATAGGTAATATCCGCATTGGTTTTCAAAATTATACTCTGTAGATTTGGAAACTATTGAGTGCCCAACACCGCTTATGGACAAAAAAAGTCTTTCCGAACGTGATATCTGTACAAAGTTTATCACGCCTGCTATTGAAAAAGCCGGCTGGGATAAGATCGGGCAAATGCTCGAAGAAGTTTCATTTACAGATGGGAAAATTTATGTGCGTGGTAAACTCACGGCACGTGGTGCACAGAAACGAGCAGATTACATTTTATATTTTAAGCCAAATATTCCTATCGCTATAATAGAGGCGAAGGATAATAACCATTCTCTAAGAGCGGGAATTCAACAAGCTCTCGATTACGCCAATATACTTGATATCCCCTGCATTTTCAGCAGCAATGGCGATGGATTTCTGTTTCATGATAAAACAGCCGATGGTGAAAACATCGAAACCGAATGCAGCCTTGATAATTTTCCTTCCCCTTCTGTGCTTTGGAATAAATACAAGAAATATAAAGGCATTGAAACGCCGGAGGAAGAAAAGATCATTTCACAGGATTACTACTTTGACGGCTCCGGGAGAAAGCCAAGGTATTACCAGCAAATTGCTGTAAACAGAACTGTTGAGGCTATTGCTAAAGGTCAACAAAGAATCATTTTGGTTATGGCCACAGGGACCGGAAAAACTTATACAGCTTTTCAAATCATTCATCGGCTCTGGAAAAGCGGGGCCAAGAAACGCATTTTATTTCTTGCTGATCGTAACGCTTTGATAGATCAAACCAAACGCGGCGACTTCAAACATTTCAAGGATAAAATGACTGTGGTAAAGCGCAGGCAGATTGATAAGAGTTATGAGATTTACCTCGCTTTGTACCAGGGACTTTCAGGTGCGGATGATGCAGCTAATGTTTATAAACAATTCTCACCTGATTTTTTTGACCTGATCATAATAGACGAATGTCACCGCGGCAGTGCAAAGGAAGACAGCAATTGGCGAGAGATCCTCTCCTATTTTTCTAAGGCAACACATATAGGTCTTACCGCTACACCTAAAGAAGATAAGGTAACGAGTAATGCTGAATATTTCGGAGAGCCCGTATACACCTATTCTTTGAAACAGGGTATTGATGATGGTTTCCTTGCTCCGTACAGAGTAATCCGTGTTGCTTTAAGTATAGATGCCGAGGGTTGGCGGCCCGATAAAGGCAAAACAGATAAAGATGGCAATGAAGTTGAAGACAGGATATATAATCGAAAGGATTTTGATCGCAATTTGGTCATTGATGAACGAACAGAAACTGTTGCAAAAAAACTAACAGAATTTTTAAAGGGTTATGATCGTTATGCGAAAACAATTGTTTTTTGCGCCGATATTGATCACGCTGAAAGAATGCGTACTGCCCTTGCCCGTCAAAACGCTGACCTGGTTGCTGATAATTACAAATACATTATGCAGATCACAGGTGATAATGACGAAGGAAAAAAAGAACTTGACAACTTTATTAATCCGGAAGAGCGATACCCGGTAATTGCAACAACTTCAGAGTTAATGACAACGGGTGTAGATGCACAAACCTGTAAAGTGATCGTGCTGGATGCGAACATTAATTCGATGACGAAGTTTAAGCAGATCATCGGAAGAGGAACGAGGATAAATGAAGAGTTTGGTAAGTTATTTTTTACCATCTTAGACTTCAGGAATGCTACAGACCTTTTTGCAGACAAAAAGTTCGATGGCGATCCGATAAGGGTAAAAACCACGGAGGAATCAACTGACTTAGGCGAAATAATTGACGAAGAAGAAAATAATGACTCTACTATCACTGACGAAATAACCGGTGAAGAAATAAAAATCGTGCCTCCAACAGTAAGAAATCTTGCAAATGATGAAGGTGTGTTTTATCAACCGAGAAAGAAAGTTTACGTTAATGGTGTTGATGTTTCAGTATTGATCAGTCGTGAAATGCATTTTGACAAGGATGGTAAACCAATTACGGTCAGTCTTAAAGATCATACGAGAAAAATTATTACGAATAATTTTGCCTCTCTTGAAGCTTTTCTTAAAAAATGGAATGAAACAGATCGCAAAGAGGCAATTATCTCAGAACTGCAGGATCAGGGTGTAATGGTGGAAGCTTTGTATGAAGCCGTTGATAAGGAAGTGGACCTTTTTGATTTGATTTGCCATGTAGCTTACGACCAGCCACCGCTTACAAGGAAAGAAAGAGCGAATAATGTTAAGAAGCGAAATTACTTTACAAAGTACGGTGAACAGGCAAAAAAAGTATTAGAAGCATTGCTTGATAAATATGCTGATGAGGGGATTACAAATATTGAAAGCATGGAAGTATTAAGAGTACAACCCTTAAATGAAATGGGGTCACCTACCGAAATCATAAGTGAGTTTGGCAGCCGTGATAAATATATAGAGGCTGTAAAAGATTTGGAAAAAGAATTATACAGATCTATAGCCTGATGAAAATAGACCTTTTAAAACTTGTAGAAGAACATAAGAAAAGAGTTTTAAGCCAGCTCGACAATATGTTCAAAGCGGCTGAAAAGGTTTCTGAATTCAAAAAGATTGATTTTGATTTCACAAATGTCAACTCAATCAATTTAGAGGCTTTGGATCTTACCCATGTGTTTTATGTTTTTAAAATAAAAGATTTTGGAGAAAAATCTAATGCGCAAAAACTTTGCAAGAAAATTCAAAGCATAAAAGATAGTAGAAAAGGATTAAAGCTCCCTAAAGTAAATATAGAAAATGCTATTGAGGGAAATACTATCTTATACATCGGCAAATCAACGGGGAGTTTTAAAACTAGGCTTAGGCAGCACTTAGGCCTGGTCTCGAAAAAAACTTATTCATTACAACTAAGTCATTGGCTAAACGAAAAAGGCCTTACAAATATTAAAATTGAGTTGTTGTATACAACTGTTGATTTTGAATCTATAGGAATAGCAGAACTTCAGGAGCAAAAAGATATTCTTGAAATTTTAGAAACATCGTTACATGCATTTTATAAACCCTTACTAGGGCGAACAGGTCATTAAAAAATTATATGAGCAATATAGGCGGAATAATAAAAAGTATCCAAAACATTATGTGGCAGGATACCGGGCTGAATGGCGATGCCCAAAGAATAGAGCAATTAGGCTGGATGCTTTTTTTAAAGATCTTTTCTGATAAGGATAAGGAATTAGAACTGATGGATAAAAAATACAAATCCCCTATTCCCGATAAGTTCCACTGGGTGAAAGAAAAAGGCAATTGGGCCGGTGATGATGAAGGAATGACGGGCGATGAGTTATTGGAATTTGTCGATCGCCAATTATTTCCGGTGTTACGCAATCTTGATCTCAGCACAGGCAATCAACGTGCTGTGATTGTAAGAGAGGTATTCGAAGGCAATAACAATTACATGAAAAGCGGCATCAACATACGGAAAGTGTTGAACAAGCTTAATGAGATTGATTTTAATATTGCCAAAGACCGACATGCTTTTGGTGAATTGTACGAAACGATCTTGAAAGAATTACAAAGCGCCGGCAAGAGCGGGGAGTTTTATACACCCAGAGCCATCACGCAATTTATAACAGATATCATCAATCCTCAACTAGGTGAAAAGATTTTGGATCCCGCATGCGGAACCGGTGGTTACTTGACATGTGCGATTGAGCATTTGAAGCTACAGGCTAAGAATGTGAAGGACAGAAAAAGTATCGAAGAAAATGTATCGGGGTGGGAATATAAACCCTTACCCTTTTTGTTAGCAACCACCAACCTTATTCTTCATGACATTGAAGTTCCGAAAATAAAATTCGGGGATGCGTTAGAGCAACCGCTGAGTGCATTTACGGAAAAGAACAGGGTAAATGTAATACTTGCAAATCCACCATTTGGCGGTATTGTAGCAAACGGCAACGAAAGTAATTTTCCTGCTACTTACCGCACGAAAGAAAGTGCTGACCTATTTTTAATACTCATGATCCATTTACTTAAGCAGGATGGCAGAGCAGGAATTGTTTTGCCGGATGGTTCACTCACCGGTGACGGTGTAAAGCAAAGGATAAGACAACGGCTTCTGGAAGAATGTAACCTGCATACAATTGTTCGTTTACCCAATTCCGTTTTTCAGCCTTATGCAACTGTTGCAACTAATCTCCTGTTTTTTGATAAAGGGAAACCAACAAAAGACATTTGGTACTATGAACATAAAATGCCGGAAGGTTATAAAGCTTACAATAAAACCCGCCCGATAAAAGTTGAAGAATTTGATCCGATAAAAAAATGGTGGAATAAAAGAAAGGAAAGTGATGTTGCTTGGAAAGTGAATATTAAAACAATTGTCGAGAGAGGATATGATTTGGATATAAAAAATCCGATAAAAAAAGAAGACACAGAAGAATATTCAAGTATCGAATTAGTGAAAATGCTTCAAAATAGTTTTAAAGAAAGCAATGTGTTATTAGATAAATTAAACAAGGAAATTAAATGATCCTAAAAAGAATAGATGAGATATTTAATTTCGAAAAAGGAATTCTCCAAAGTTCAAAATGTGAACCGGGAAATTTCGATTTTATTACTGCTTCATCGGAGTGGAAAACACATAATGCCTATACCCATGATAGTGAAGCATTGATTTTTGCCGCTGCTGCTTCAGGTTCATTGGGCAGAACTCATTATGTAAATGGTAAGTTTATATCAAGTGACTTATGCTTTATAATTACCCCAAAAGATCAAAAGAATTTCCCCATCGATTTGAAATTCTATCATATTCTTTTCAACGAATTAAAGGAGGAAATTGTAAGAAATACAAAAGCGGGCACATCAAAAGAAGCCATAGGATTAACTAGTTTCGGAAAATATCAATTACCCTATTTAGATATTCACACACAGATTGAAATCAAAAGGCGATTTGTAAATTCAGAAAAAACCAAGTCAAGCATTGATGTTGAATTAAATAGGCAAATTTCCCTAATAAAAAAACTCCGCCAACAGTTATTACAAGATGCAGTGCAAGGGAAATTGGTTGAGCAAAATAACAATGATGAGCCTGCAAGCGAGTTGTTGAAAAGAATAAAAGTAGAGAAGAGAAAACAGATTGAAGAAAGAAAAATAAAAGGACCAAAAGAAATCAGTCCTGTTAAAGAAAGTGATGAACCATTTCAAATACCTGTGAGTTGGATTTGGTGTAGGCTTGGCGAAATTGCGTTTATAACAAGCGGAAGCACTCCCTCACAAGCTGCTTTTGTAAGTGAAGGAATACCTTATTTAAAAATGTATAATTTAAGGAATCAGGAAATTGATTTTCTCTATAAACCACAATTCATAAAAGAAGAAGTACATAGTGGCCAATTAAAAAGATGCCGAGCTTATCCAGGAGATATTTTAATGAATATTGTTGGTCCGCCATTAGGGAAAATCGCTATCATCCCTGCTGATTTACCGGAGTGCAATTTTAATCAGGCAGCTGTTTTAATCAGACCATATTTGAAAGAAATGAATTATTACATCTCATGGTATTTAAATGAAATGTCTGAAATTAATTATATTGATACAAAAGGTATCGCAGGTCAAACAAACATTTCTGTAACTCAAGCACACAATATGAGAATTGCTTTGCCCTCCCTAAAAGAACAAAAGCGGATAGTTTACAAATTGGATAAACTAATGCAGAACTGTGATGCTTTAGAGGAAAGCATTAATCAAAGTGCAGCTTACAATGAAAAATTATTACAGCAGGTTTTAAGAGAAGCTTTAAGAAATTAAATTATGATACCGAACAACATAACATCTCATCATATAATACAGGCAATTGAAGATTACAATACGAATGGTATCAGGTTTTCATTAGCAAAATCAAAACGATACCATCTACTTTATAAGAATAGATTTTATCCCCCCAAATATATAGTTTCAGTTGCTAACGAATTTGCCAATGGAAAGTATCTGTCACATAGGGTATTCAATACTTATCAGGCTCAGAATTTTCTTACTAGTTTGTCCAACAAGTTTTCGATTGATGATAATCAAAATATTCAGCCCGCTAGCAAGCAAATAAAAAAAACATCTTCATCTCTGAATGTGATGGGGGCGTTTGTCTTTAGAGATGAGGGCGATGGATGTCTTGTGGCGAAATATATTGAACATAATCAACTAACCCCATATACAGAATCTGCAAAGTCGCTTCCGGGTCCTGTAGCGTTATTTTCTTTTGAGGGTAAATACAATACTGCTTGGGTGGAGCATAAAACTCCCTTTGCATCCTGCGAAATTCACATTGTTAAGACGGGAGATATCTATCGGTTGAAATGGTCTGTAAACAATTCAACCTGCATTTATGAAGGAACCGCAATGTTATTTGCGGGTAATTTAGTTGGGTGTTATTGGATGATTTGAAAACCATGGGAGAAGAGCTTTAAAATCAATATTTTAAGGCCTAATTTACTATTTTGAAATGCGTAATAACCACATTGTGATTGCGCTAATTTAGCAATAGCTTGCATGTTTTATAATCATTAAAACTACTTTATGCCAAAACACGATGTCTATGCGACACTTCCGAATGCCCTGCTTGGAAAGAAAGATGCTTTTTTCGATATTTATAAAGACGGCGAAAAGTGCGGTACAATAATGATATCCAAGGGTTCAATCGAGTGGTATCCTAAAAATGCAAAAAAAGCCATATGTAATGACGTGGACCCAATTTGATAAACTCATAGTAAATACAAATTCTGAGAAATAATTACTAAACTGAGGATTTTTCTTCAAATAAAGAATAATAAAAATAACTTAAACATGAATGAACCTGTAGAACTTGCGCTACCAGTTGCTTCTCTTACAAACGATGAAATAGTAATGGATGTGGATCTGAGTGCAGAGGATGGAGAAGAAAAAATAGTCCCCAAAGGAAAAATTTATACAGATCAAAGCGATCCGGAAATTGACTCACTTCATGGTAAATTTAAAAGAGGCAGATTAAATGTTCAGCCGTCTTATCAAAGACTGTTTGTCTGGGATAGCGGAAAAAGTAGCAGACTAATTGAGTCCGCCTTATTGGATATTCCCTTGCCTGTTATTTATCTCTCAGAAGATGAAGCAGGCAAAGAAAACGTAATCGACGGGCAACAAAGACTTACTTCCTTTTTTTCTTTTATAGATGGAAAGTTCCCTGACGGAACTGATTTTAAACTTGCTAAATTAAAAGTATTTACTGAATACAATGGGCAACGCTTTAAAGATTTGCCGGAAGCAATTCAAGACAAGATAAAATATTATAAGCTGCGAACTATAATGTTTAAAAAAGAATCAGATCAGGATTTACAATTTGAAATATTTGAAAGATTGAATACAGGAGCTGTATCCCTAAATGATCAGGAGTTGAGAAATTGCGTGTATCGTGGTACGTTTAATGAATTGTTAAAAGAACTTTCTGAAAATCGTGATTTTAAATATCTATTGGGGTTAACAGAGCCGGACAAGAGGATGAAGGATAATGAACTCGTTCTAAGATTCGCTTCTTTTTATTTCAACACCTATTTGAAATACAAGGCACCTATTAAAATATTCTTAAATCATACAATGCTGAGGTACCAGCATATTAATGATGGTGATGCCACAGACTTAAGAGAAGCTTTTAAAAATACTACGCATATAATTCGCTCGTTACTGGATAAAAATGCCTTCAAACGCTTTTATAAAGGTGATGATAAAAATAAAAATGGCAGATGGGAAACACAAAAATTCAATGTATCCTTATTTGATATCCTAATGTCTTCTTTTGCAAACAGAGACAAGAATATTGTTTTTCAAAATTTAGACCGAATTCGGGAAGCGCTTATCTATTTAATGACAAGCGATCAGGATTTTATTGATTCTATTGAACTATCCACCAGTTCCGTAAAAGCCGTAACTACGCGATTTGATAAATGGAGAATCATATTGGATCAGATACTTGGAATAGGCACCCGCGAAATAAGATGCTTTACGTTTGCACTGAAGGAAGAACTATTCAAAACGGATTCAACCTGCGCAATCTGTAGTAATAAAATTAACTCTATCGATGACGCCGCAGTAGATCATATAAAGCAGTATTGGACGGGCGGGAAAACTATTCCGGAAAATGCACGATTGACTCATAGGTATTGTAATATGGCCAGGCCTAGATTAGAAAATTAATCACATTACTGATAAAATGGCAGAAGAAACAAATCAGCATGGCCTGACAAGACATATTCCGGAAGGCGTAAAACGAGAGGTAAGACAAAATTCAGGATTTGGGTGTGTACTTTGCGGATCTGCGTTTTATGAATACGAACATTTTAATCCTGAATTTAAGGATGCGAAACAGCATCAATCATTAGGAATTACGTTGCTATGTGAAAATCATCATGGGGCAAAAACTCGAGGCACTTTAGGTCAAATAGCAATCTCGAAAGCAGTTAAAGATCCTTTTTGCAAGCGGGAAGGTTTTTCGTTCGGCCCACTTGATTTTGGCAATAGTAATCCGAAAGTCCAAATTGCTTCTACACTTTTTATAAACCCAAAATCAATCATTTCGATCGATGGTGAATCTATTCTATCGATTGAAAAAAGCGATTTAGCGGGCGGTCCTTTTCTGTTAAGCTTAAAATCTAATTCAGAAGGTGTCTTAAACTCCATAGATCGGAATCAATGGAAAGGTGACTCTTCGAATTGGGATGTTACAACCGTGGGTACAATTATAGAAGTAAAAACTAAACCAAAGCAGGGTCATAAATATGGCAAATCTATTTTAAAAATTCAAAATATTCCGGATGACAGGTTTATTATCCATCATGTGGATATAGAATTTGCGGGCTATACTATCAAAACACATCACATTACACAGAAAAAGTTTGGAGATATTATTGTTGAGGATGAAGTAGTGCTTCTGATTAATAACTTAGACGGCTTAGAAATAGCAAGGCTTGGCAAAACCACAAATGCGCTAAATGTTTTCGAGTGGCCAAATGCTTTCGAAATAACTGCGAATTTCATGGGAAGCACCATTGAAAATACTGATATGAATGGCGGTTACGTTTACCTTCATCAGAATCCTTATTTACCTGTGAATCTCAATGGGAATCAGTTAACGGGAACCCAAATTATTCGGGGCATTGATTCAAGGTTGATTAAATTTATTGCATTGGCAAATAGGATGAATTACATCTTACAAAACCCAGCTCAGAAATTTAAGTTGCTGGCTGAGATCACAGCATTAAATTACAAAAATCAACTTGAGTTTTTAAAACACACTTTATTTATAAATCAGTTAAGTCCACAACTGAAATCACATGCAACTGATATTTTTGAAAGGTTACGAATTGGCCAAAGTAACTTATAATTCCTGAGTCGGATATCTCTTTACCCACGGTCCGGCTATCTTTAATCACGGCGAGAGCATTATATCCCACGATTTCAAAGCTTGAGTTTTAAAAGAGTATGGTGTTTGGAATCACTTTAATGACAATCACATCAGTTTATTAATCTCCTCCATTGTGCATGTGAGTACCCGCGGAATCTCGCCATTTTCAATCTCTGTATAATTAACAATCTTATCAGCTAACAAATCAACCACGACGCAATGTTGCGATGAGATCTTATATTCTTTTGAATAATTAATTTTTAAGAACCTGTACAGCAATTCGCAGCACATACCGAGATCATCAGGTTTATACCCATCCTTTCTGGAAACAAACCAAATTACACCTACGCTTTCTTCGCCTTGTTTTCCGAACGTGAAAATGAGATTCGGCTTTACTTGAATTTCCAACCCCTTAATAGTAAGTACAGGGTTGCCGATAGATTTTTTAAGATAGGTTTGCTTCGAGGCAGGCTTTAGTTTCTTCAGGTCCATCTTCTTATAATTGACCATAATGGCGATATTTTGCTGGTGCATATTTTTCGCTATCTGATGCTTTGAGATCTCTATCTTTTCATTCAACTCCTTTATCTTCTCATCAACTATCTCCAAATCAGCTTCTTTATATGACCTGCACACAGCGCTCACGCCACTAATCCAGTAATCACCACCTCCGTCTGCAGAAACTTCTACCTTATTTGACTTTATATATTCAACGAAAGCTTTTTTTGCTTTGTCAGATTTTCGCCGGAAGTCGACCAGGCTTTTAAGGGATAACTTTTTCATCTGTAATTTTTTATTTTAAAAATAAAAGGACGGCGTTGATACGCCGTCCTTTTGTTTACCGCAATGCTTTTGACACATAACTTATCACAGCAACCAGCACAGCTAAAACCATAATAGTATTTATCATTTTTGCCGTATCACCATAAACCGTTACACATTTTCCATTGGAACAAAGCGTTGCTTTTTCATTGAATTTGTACATCTTATTCATGAAATCAATTTTAGTTAAAAAATACCTACACTCTTACCCAGAAGGCTCAGGTTTTTGGAGAAGGCTACTTTTCCTTTCTCACGCCTTTGAAAGGCTTGCTGTCGTGCTTTACATCCATGATGCGACCGTTGTTTGCGTCCCTTTTGATCCAATGACCATTTGGATGCTGAAACTGCGCACGGTTATCTACCGCACCATTTCTGTGACCATCGCCGACTTTTCCATTCTTTGCCATAATTAATTGCATTGAGTGAGCAGGTAATTTGATATTGAGGCACCTGCTTTCAGCCCAAGGAACTGTATCTTTATACAATAAAAATCGTTCACATTTATTTTTACCGTTCAACACAAATGTATAATTTTTGGTTGACAAAACAAATATAAAAAGTATTTTTGTCAACCACTGTTAAATAATAACTAAACCGATATATATGAATGTATTTGCTGAACGCCTTAAATCTGCCCGCAAAATGAAAGGGTGGTCCTTGCAGGAATTGGCCGATAACAGCACAGTATCGATAACCAAGCAGGCTCTTAATAAATATGAGCAAGGGAGCATGAACCCGACCGGAGAGGTTTTGATTGGGTTGGCAAAGGCGTTGGATGTAAAGCCCGATTTTTTCCTGAGACCTTCAGAGATCGAACTGTCGTCTGTGGAATTTCGTAAGAAAGCAACACTCTCAGTGAAGCAGGCTGATAGTATTAAAGAAAAAGTGAGGGACTTTTTAGAACGTTATCTTGAAGTAGAACGTTTGCTGAATATTAAACACAAATTTGAGAATCCTGCAAAAGGATTAATTGTGAATGAACCCGTTGATACAGAGAAACCGGCGTTGAAGATTTTAAAGGACTGGAAACTCGGGTATGATCCGATCCCTAATGTTATAGAAATGCTGGAAGCCAATGGGGTAAGGGTTATTGAAATGGATGCCCCCGAGGCGTTCGACGGCCTCAGTACCTATGTTGGTGACATTCCTGTAGTTGTAATTAACCAAAATTATTCGGTAGAGAGAAAGCGTTTTACTGCACTGCATGAACTCGGGCATCTTGTTTTGTCCATTGCGGCGGGTGCTGACAAAGAAAGAATTTGCCATGCTTTTGCCGGCGCTATGCTTTTACCCGATAGCAGCCTTGAAAAACTGATAGGTGATAAAAGAAATAATATTGCTCCCGGAGAATTAGTAAGCATCAAGGAGCAATTCGGCATATCCGTACAGGCTATTATGATGCGTGCGCAATTGAAAGGCATCATTGATCGTAACGCCGCTTCCAGGTTTTGGAAAGTAATGTCGGTAAATAAAAAAGAAGAAGGATTAGGAAATTTTGCAGGCAGAGAAAAAAGTTACCGGTTTGAGCATTTAGTGTACAGGCTTGCTGCGGAGGACGTGGTGAGTATGAGTAAAGCTGCAAACTTTGCAGGTTTAAAACTGGCTGAATTTCGTGATCAGCTGGATGCCGTTAAATTTCAAAATGCCTGATGCCGGTAACCATTGCGATACAGGATGCGAATATCATGATTGATCTTATCAGATTGGGATTGTTTGATCATTGTCTTGCATTAGATCTGCAGTTTATGACAACTGATATCATTCTTGATGAGCTTTATGCTGAGCAAATAGACATAATTGGTCCTCACATTAATTCGGGGAAATTTTCTATTGTTGCGACGTCGGTGGAAGCAATGGTAATTATACAAGACATGAGTGCAACATATTCACGTGTTTCACCTCAGGATTGTTCCGCTATCTATCTGGCCCAAGAGCAGAAGGGAATATTGTTGAGCGGTGACAGCCATCTACGAACTGCGGCAGAAAAAATAGGAATACAATGCTTTGGTATTCTTTGGGTATTAGATCAACTGGTTGAGAATGATAAGCTGCCAAAAGAGAAAGCATGTGAATCTATTCAGTTACTAATGAAAATAAACAAACGACTTCCGGCAGATGCCTGTGCGAAGAGAATGAAATCGTGGTGTACATAAGCAGGTTATCCTTAATCTTCCGCTTCATTTTTCAACCCGAATAATATGAATCATACCCTATCTAAATCAGAGTTTAAACTTGCTTCTGATTGTTATACGAAACTTAAGTACAAAAAAAATAATTATCCCAAAGCGAGTGATACAGATGAATTTATGGAGATGCTTGCTGAAGGAGGTTACATGGTAGGTAAATTGGCTACACTACTCTATCCCGGAGGTGTCGATATTAATGTAGATACTACATACAGTAAAGATAAATATGAGAACACAGAAGAATGGATGAAAAATGAAAACGTTATTCTTTTTGAAGCTGCATTTAAAACAGCTGACGGAAGAAATATTCGTGCGGATATTATTGAGAAGAAAGGCGCACTGATTAGCCTTTTAGAAGTAAAAGCAAAATCGTGGAACAGCGACACCTACATTTTTGGAAGAAAACCAAATGGTTCAAATAAAGAAAATGTCTCCGCTGATTTTAAGCCGTACCTGGAAGATGTGTGCTTTCAGTATTCGGTAGTTAAGGAATTATACCCTGATCAGAAAATTATGCCTTATCTGTTTCTCCCCGATAAAGCAGCGAACACAAATATAGAAGGATTAAACGGCATGTTCGATATTACCAAAATTGCCGTAACAGCTTCAGGTTTTAAAAGCTATGATGTTATGTTCACCGGAGATCAGGGGCTGTTACTTGCGGACCAGATCATGACTAAGGTAGATGTCACAGATTTTGTCAACAGCAACCTTGATATTGTGTTAAACCGAACTAAGGAAATGTTGAATTACATGAACAACAATTTTAGCGAGGCACTTGCCAAAAAGGTTCTTGATCATAAATGTAAAAGTTGTGATTATCGCCTTATCGACAACACGTCTCCTCAAAACGGGTACGATGAATGTTGGGAAAAAATGGGCTACGAGCCAAATCACTTTTTTAATCTCTACCAATTCGGCAATATATTCAAGAGTGCGGATAATAAAGAAGCCCTTGTTCAACTCATCAGGCAAAAAAAGATCACTATCTCTGATGTGCCGGACGAGTTGTTTGTAAAAAAAGACGGGGAATACAAATACAGCGGAAGACCCTGGTACCAAAAAATCAATCAGCCCGAAACCCTTGCAACTGAATTAAAAGAAGCCATCGCCCCTCTAGAATACCCGCTTTGCTTCATTGATTTTGAATGTTCAAGGATGGCTTTGCCTTATCATAAACATATGCGGCCTTATGAGATCGTCGCCTACCAATGGTCCTGCCATATTATTGAGCATGAAAATGCTGAGCCCGTACATTATGAATGGATAAACACTGCGGACAGTTTTCCTAATTTCAAATTTGTTCAATCCCTTTATGATTGCCTGAAAAATGCGGGAACAATTCTTATCTGGTCGTCTTATGAGAAAACTGTGCTTAAGGATATTTTATTGCAATATGAACAATATGCCGGTAATAGCTTTGGAGGCGAAGGAATTATTACGGGGAATATGATTGATTGGCTGGTAAGGTGGCGTGACCTTGAGAAAGATGATAGTGGCTGGGTTTGTGATATGGAAAAAATAAGCAGGAAATATTACTATCATCCTTACACTAAAGGTAGAAGTTCTATTAAACCAACCTTACCTGCTGTGCTGAATGAAACAAAAGACCCCGGAATTATAAGCTGGCTGACGAACTTTAGAGATGGGCTTAATATTTATAAAAATGACAACGGCGAGGTACAGGACCCATATTACTCATTACCAAAAATTGATTTCGACGACCTCGGCATTTCCACAACAAGTGGAGATGATGAGGAGGAAGAGACATTCAGTAGCGGTGATGACTATATCGTAAGGAATGGCGGAGCAGCGATGAGGGCATATCAGGATATGATGTATGGTTTTGCGAAAAATGATGTAGCAAAAAAAGATCGAATCAGAGATGGCCTATTGCAATATTGTGAGTTGGATACTTTAGCAATGGTAATTATTTGGAAATATTGGAGGAGCAAGTTTTAAATAGCAAGTGAAAATCTACCGATCAGCGGAATTTTACGTTCGGCACATGTTTAAGGATTCTCTATTAGTTTTGATAAATTTAATATTTCAACAATCGACCGAACTATTCGTACAGTTCGAATTCGGTTAGCTCCACATCATTTCCAAAACTACATCAGCCTTACTATCTTGTAACTATCACAATCCTTACAAATTATGTACGACTTCATCGGCGACATCCACGGCTACTCCACCATTCTCGAAAAATTATTATCGAAGCTCGGTTATGCAAAAACAAACGGCATCTGGCAACACCTGCAACGAAAAGTGATCTTCGTAGGCGATTATGTGGACCGCGGCCCGGAGATAAGAGAAACATTGCAGTTGGTGAAAGCGATGACGGATAGCGGTGCGGCCATTGCATTGATGGGTAATCATGAATACAATGCAGTGGCTTATGCAACAGCGGATGGAAAGGGAGATTTTCTTCGGTCGCACAATGCCACACATACGAGGCAGCATCAGGCAACGCTTGATCAGTTTGCCGGGCATGAAAGCGAATGGCAATCTTACCTGCAGTGGTTTCGTACGTTGCCGTTGTTTGCAGATCTTGGTTATGCAAGGGTTGTGCATGCGTGTTGGGATGCGGAAAATATTGATTGGCTGAAAGCCAACAACGGTAATTTTTTATCGGACGAATTGTTATTCGCATCACATGTTCGGGGGAGTAAAGCGTATGATGTGATCAACGAAACACTGAAGGGCAAAGAGTTTAATATTCCGGCAGCATACAGCTGGCACGATAAAGACGGACACCTGCGGAATGCCAACCGTGTGAGGTGGTGGGTAGATCCGCAGGACAGTAATTACGGCTCATTTTTATTTAATTGTCCGCCGCAATTATCCTCGCAAATACCAACTGAAATCAAAGTAAATATTTATCCCGCGGATGCACCGCCCGTGTTCTTCGGGCATTATTGGTTGGAGGACAACTTCCCGGTTATTCAAAGTAATAACGTGGTATGCTTGGATTACAGTGTTGCGAAGGGAGGTTCATTGGTAGCATATAGATGGAGCGGTGAGCAGGTGCTTGAGGTGGCGAATTTTGTAAGTGTGAGTACGAACGGGCCGGTTTAGGTTTCCCAAGGCGATCACGGAGGGGACGGCGGGCACGGAGGGTTTCCCGCAATGGGTACAATGGCAAACGCTAAGAGCTGAAAAGATGCTATCTTTTAAATAGGCGAAACATTTTTCTCAGCCATATTTCTATATTGCTTTCGGTTGGTAAATTTTTGAACTCAAGCCATTCGATGAGCAGTAATTTGAAATCGTTTATGTGAATCGATCGTTCACCTTCCAGGTAGATATATGGTGACACAAAACCCATTTCTACGATTTCGAAGTCTTCGTACATGTCCCAAAAGTGAGTGTCGTAAGGCTCGCTATTTTGAAGGGCGGTAATTGTTTTTATCAGGAACTCCAATCCTGAATCATTGAATGCCGACAATGCATTTAATGTTTTGTATTGCTCAGGCGCTTCAGAATTATCTATCCAATAAAAGGGACCGGTTTTATCGGCTCCTTTCATAAATTTTAATTGATATTCTTCGCTTTTGAGCATGAGCATAAAGGTGCGGGATATTTTTTAAACGCTTAGATTAGCAACCAAGGCAGGAAGCAACGCTTTAAGGTATTTTAAATGCAAACAGGTTTTAAACATTATCATTTATTCCTCCGCAAAAACCGCTTCCTCTCCCGCTTCGTAAAATTTGTGGTGATAATAACCGCACCGTTCACGCCTTCAATACCAAAGAGGGTTGCCGACGGCGCCGGTGTCAGCACATCAATACGGACTACCTTTTTTTCGGGCAGTGCAGATACCAATGCGAGCTTATAGGAAACTCCGTCCATTACATAAAGCGGTTCCCTATTCCGCGGAATACTGGGAAAGCCATAGCCGGGCTTAGGCAATTTGCCGGCAAGAGGCGGCGGCTCATCGGTCATTTGCTTTTGCAATGCCTGTAACCTCGCCCCAAGCGTAGGTTTTGTAAAACTGCTGTCATGCAGAATTGTTTGCGCATGTAATACTATTTGCGCATGCAGGCTGCAGGAAAACAAGATTAAGATAAGAAAGCATGTGAGGCGATACCCGCCGGTAAAGAAACGGTGGTTGGAAATTTGATGCTTCATGTATGGTTGATGCAGGAAAAGGGAGTATTACATAATTGAGGTACGCCTCAGAAAATCTTAAAGCCGGCGGCTAAGCACATAAACCTTTCTCCAGTCCGGCGCAGATAAGCCTATTACTTAAAAAGCGTGACACCCTTATTCTGCACGACGAGGACGCCGAATTGAGTAGCGTGTAATGTGTGTTGGCTTTCTCCCAAAGGATCGGGACAAGTTGTGCCCACGACAATAAAAGAATCACCCTATATTATTTGTATTGCGCCCTCGCAACAATGCATGTCCGTCCACGAATATATGTACGGGCCGTCGCTATTAATTATGCAATTGCCCGAAGCGATTTAAGTTCTCGGTCTTGCGCAGTTCTTTCTACATTAACCCTCCCCTGCACAACACGACGCCCTGGAAATGCGCCTTATTTTAAGTTCCGCGGGGCTTAAAGTATTTGAAGAAAAATCCAACCTACTCCTTCTTACAAAAACTCAACACCGCTTCAAACTGCAAAGCTTTGTCGCTTTTACTCAACGACCACTGATTACTGAATATCCCGTAGTTGGCTGCGGGATACTCACTGTTCTTTACGTATTTCAACTCACCGCCGTAGCCTGATACAACAACATCAGGGCAGGAATGGCAATATGCTCTTGCAGGGAGCGACCAAAAATATTTGTCGTCGGTAATGTATTGAAAAGCCACAAAAATTCCGCTCTCCGGAATGTGTAGATGCAGGCTGTCAAGATTCAACGTTTGTCTGCCGGTTTTTCGAGGAAACCAGATCAAAGGTTTATCCCGCAACGGTTCTCCGGGTGTTCCGGTTAAAGTATCCACAGCCAGAAAGCTGATCATAAAAGGCGCATCGGCTGTTGAGTCAGGTGTGTCATGCACCTTTTCCATCCAAAATGAAAAGCTTTTGAGCACCGCATTCGTTTCCGGTGAAGTGAGCTTTATGGCATGCCTGCTGTCTCTTGTAAAAGCCCAATAGAATATTGTGTCGCTGCTGAACAATCTGCGGCGGTTAAAATTTGAGATTTTCACCCTTCCTTTTTTACTGCAATCTGCAATCACGACGGCTTCGAGTGTAGTTGCATTTCGGGACAGCGTGATCGAAGCACCCTTTATATCGCCAAACCGTAATGTTGAAAAACGGTAGCCCGTATAACTAAAACGTATGGAATCATTGGCTGCTGCTTCCAACCGGATGATACCATCCAGGTCTGCCGAATAAACTTTGCTTTTTGTGATATTTGCAACCGTTGCGTATAGCAATTTCAGACCGTCATCGCCGACGATGGTCATTGATCGTTGACCAAAAGCTTCCGATAGCAACGCACTAAAAATAAGGGTGGTTGCAAGGATTTTTTGATACTTCATTTATGGGATTCCATTATTAATTGCAGGTGTATAGCATAGTCAATTCCCCGATCTTTGGCAATCTTAAATCAGGGTTAACTTCCGTTTTTTAGTATGGCCTTTTTCATTCGGTATGAAAGTGCAAATCTCTACGGTATTACAACCATTGAAGTAACTGTAGCCGTCTTCGTTCCGTCGCTCAGGTTCACAGCTGTACCATTCTTCCAATATTTTGCTACAGATACATTTGACGCATTCTGTTCATAGCCGCCTACGTAAACATCACTTCCTACTACTGCTATTGCACCTGATGTGGAGGCTCTTGTTCCGTCTGTTAAGTTTACGGCAACCCCGTTTTTCCAATATACAGCTGATGTAAATGCACCCGGTTTCTCAAATCCGGTTACATATATATCATTACCTGCTACAGCTAATGCGCTGCCGGTAGAATTTTGAGTTGTAGTACTTCCTACAACCGTAAGTGCAGTATTTTTCCAGTACCTGGCTACGCCATTTATAGGTACCGTGACCCCTGAGAAAGCATTTTCATACCCGGCAGTATATACGTCTGTGCCGGAAACCAGCATTGCAAGAACGGAGGCTGTTTTATTAACACTGCTCAGAATTACAGGGATGCCGTTTTTCCAATATTTAGCCGCGTAGTAACCTGAACCGTTCACTTCATATCCTCCTGCATATACATCTGTTCCCACGACAACGATTGATCGGATTTCTGCCTGATGTGTCCCGTCTGTCAACGTAACTGCCGTGCCGTTTTTCCAATACCGCGCAAAAGATTGGGTACCTCCCACGTTGGTGGCGTAGCCTGCCGCATAGACATCGTTTCCTGAGACGACTATTGAGGAAATACCTGCCGATGCGGTTCCGTCGGTTAGGTTTACTGCAACACCGTTTTTCCAATACTTAGCAACATTTTTCCCGGCTGCGTTGACTTCAAGCCCGGCTGCATATACGTCTGTGCCGGCAATAAATAAGGAAGATACCTGTGCATTGTAGCTGCCGTCGGTCAGGTTAACCGCCACGCCGTTTTTCCAGTATTTTGCAACATAATGCGCGCCGTTGGTTTCGTAGCCGCCAACGTACACATTGGTGGTTACAGGCGCTGCAGTCGTAGTGAAACTGATGGCATTACCGTAAGCTGTGCCCGAATTGTTGGTTGCATAAGCCCGCACATAATATGTACTGAGTGGCGAAAGACCCGTAAGGATACCCGAAAACGCACCGGTTCCCGTGCCATCACTAGTATGACTTCCCGATATCGCAGGTGTATTCGTGGTTCCCCAACAAAGTCCCCGTGCTGTAATATTGGATCCTCCGTCGTCTGTAATATTGCCCCCACAGGTTGCCGTTGCCGGAGTAATATTGCTGACAGGTGAGGTTGTAAGGCTTGATAATGACAAAATCCGCGAAGCCGGGTCAGCGTCTGTACCCTTCTTACAGCCATAGCCAAGAATGAATATATTTAAAACAAATAACAACAACTTTTTCGTTTGCATGGGGGGAGAATTATGTTTTAAATATAAGAACATATTTTGTACTTCAGATTCAGATGATGATGTAAAAGTTGATCCTGAAGATTAGTCCGGAAAAATTTTTGATTTCGAGTTCACTTTTTATCCGCTTCGTCTTTACTTTTTGGAGGTGGCAAAGAGAGGCATTAATAATACAACAGATTTAAATTATTCAAAAAAGTGAAATTGTAGTAATACATTGTAACCGGATTGCCGCGCCGCATATCTATGTTCTGATTTGGTCGCTGTAATGCGGCTCGCAAAGACGACGTTAATTGTGAAGTACTATATAGTATTTGCTTTTGATAGTTTTGCTGTAAAAATATCAGCAATGCAGGAATATCGGAGTGCTTACTTTCCATTTGTCAAAGTACTAAGAGCAAATTTTGTTGGAGCTTTATAATATCAATGGTTTGTATTGTAATCATCACATCCATTGATCAGCCGGAGTTTCTAATATGCAAAACCCGGCGTATGTTTAATGATGATTCTGATATCTCGGGGCAAGGTATAAAAAAGCGAAAGACCCAAATCTTTCGCTTTCCCAAATCAAGCCGGTAAGCAAACCGCTATTTCTTGCCCTTCTTCTCCAGATGCGCATAAATATCCGCTCTCAGAGGTCCCGCCTTCGCGATGGCATCTTTGATATCTTCGTGGGTGTGATGAGGGAATTGTGTGTGTACGTGCTCTACTTCGTTGTGATCATTTGCATCGACTTTTGAGGCGTCGCGGCCGTCGTTCATATTTTTATTGTCTGCCATAATACTGTAATTTAAAAAAGGTGATTAATCATTTCATTACCACACATCTGATGTAAAAATCATTCCGGTTTAAGTCGGTCTTAAATTTTTATATTTCTCCGGCCGCTCTGCACTGCGAAAATATTTTCAGTCATTTTATAGTTGATTGAGGCACTGTCGTATTGCACAACAATACAGGCGCCCGGTACTATGATCCTTAATGTATGACCGTTATGCAGCATGGCTTGACAGCCACGTTTCATTCCGTTTTTTTAGATACACAGGACTAAGACTAATTTCCTGCTGCATCAACCATCTGATTTCTGCCGTAGTAAGAAAGGGGGGCCAAATTATAGCGGTGAATTTGCATGTTGACGGGTATTCCACCTTGCAAAGCGGAGCCGTGATCTAAAGGAGAGGAAAGTTGAAGGTGCTTTAATAAATCATACCGTTTTCAACTTGCAGATAACGCTTAGGATTTTGCGTTGATTGAAAATTTAATACAAAATCTCACTAAGGATTACCACACTGATTCACTCATTAACTTCGCATGTTTATCAAACAGTAACTTGTATTTAACTAGAACCTGCATGACGACTTCAGTGATTTTTTATTCTCCGCAGTGATATAATTCTGCAAGAATACATTACGACGAGCGTTTCATTCTTTCTTTTAAAATGTAAAGCCCCGCAAAATTGCGGGGCTTCGTTTATCCTTGACAAGGATATTTAGGTTCATCAACTACTACGCATCAACTTTAATAATCGTCAACGCATTGTATTCACCATTTACCGCCGGGTATTCAAAACCATTTACCACATCGATAAACTGAATTCCGAAAATGAGGAACACAGGTTTTGTTGTACCGGGTGTGATGTTGGTCGTGAGTGTAAGCGGTGCTGATGCGACATTATTGATGACACGTGTTCCCGAATCCGCAGATTCGCTTTTGGAAGTATTCTCATCAAAATCAATCTCGGCTGCTGCGCACACAACACGATAGTGCGAGATACCGTCCGGTGCTTCGAGACGCTGGAGCGGATTGAAGGACGGAATGCTCACCGTTACCGTGCCTGCAACGCGATCAATCGTTGGTTCGACGTTAACGCCGAACGACTTACTGAGTAAAGCTGCGCCGTTGAATTCGAAATTTTCCAGCAACTCCAAATCACCTTTTGCAGCTGAACGCAAACCACGCGGATTAAGCGGATCGGTTTTCGCAATTTGTACCAAGACCTTTACCAGCCTTGCGAGCATAGAGTAGTCTTTTGCAAATTTGAGCTCCAATTTAAATGTTTCTCTCAGCAATTTTCCTGCTTTACCTGCTCTTCCGAATTCGGAGCAGTTGTCTCTAACACGATCCAACGCCGGATTGGATTTAAAATTTGATTTTGAAGCCGAGCGCTTCATTTTTGCGAGGTACCCGTATTTGGTTTGCGCAAATGTAATGTTGCCGATGGTGCCCCGATTTTGTAAAGGGCCTGCCTGATGTGCCATGATTTAAATTTTTAAATGATTAATAATTGAACCGCATACGGCATCTGAAAAGGTGCGCTTGTCCATTTGCGATCGTTATGCAATGCTACGATTGCGGGCAACCCTTACTGTCCCCTTTGGGAACGTTTGGGCATGTACGGGCACGTTAAGGCACGAACGGGCACGTTTGGGAACGTTTGGGAACAAAATAAAATGCTCCTTAGGGAAGATTTTATTTTTTGTTGAGTAGGCGTTAGGTAGGCGTTGGGTAGGCGTTACGTAGGCGATTCAAACAATAAGCGTCAGTAAACAGTAGGCGTGCGCAAGCACAAAAACCAAAAACACGCGCAAAATGTTTGTCAAGGTAAACGTGCCCAAACGTGCCTGTTTGTGCCCATTCGTTCCTGTTTGATCCCAAACGTGCCCAAACGTTCCCAAAGGAGATATCAGCCCGAAGACTGCATCGTATTATTGCCATTCAGCCAAAAAAATAAATAATGCAAAGCAAAAAAATAAATACCTGTGACAATGCCGGGCGGCAGAGAGGATTACTGCCTGATAACCCTTGCTTAAAATGATTTTACGCGAAGTGTTTCACACAAAGGCGCAACGGAAATGATCTGACGGGTTTTATATGTATTCAAAAAAATTAGTTACCGCGTTGTCGGTTAAAAATCCACTAATTACTATAGTACATCTATAGTTTTCTTATAATTGTTTTACAGTCCTTTTGCCTTGGTTTTCCCTTGGTGTTGACTACCTCACAAATTACCTGCGAATGAGTGGCACCTTGGGTTCATCACCGACTCAGATACTGCTTATATTACCTTGGTATTGGTATTTTCTTATACGTCCCCCAAAGCGATTTCTTCAGCATTTCGAAATGTAGAAAAGTGTCTTGTACTGATAAAACTTTATACGCAGGGAGCGTTGATACTGAATAAACTTTACACTCAATTTTATTTGTAATGAATTAGCTGTACAGTGTTTCACAATAGTACGGATTTGGCTTTACGGCACGGTAAAGTAAGGATTCTTGCGGGCAGCAGCCGCAGGCATCCGTGGCATCCGTGGCATTCGCGATATACGTGTTCAAAACCGGTAATACAATTTCAGCAGATTGCCGCGCCGCGTTGGCTTATTACAGATGAAGTTTGTTCTGCGGCTCGCAAGGACGGGGAGATGGATGCGGAGAAGGTTTCACACAAAGGCACATAGTAAGACACAAAGACGCTAAGGAATGCAGAGGCCGAATCGCAAAAATGTATTTTAATATCTGACGAATCCCAATTCATACAAAGGAGCGATGGGTACAAAATGCAGTATCACATAATCAGCAGGTTGCCGCGCCGCGTTGGTTTATAAAAGTTGAAATCCATTATGCGGCTCGCAAAGACGGCGAGATCAAAACAGAGACCTTCGCCAGACTGCGCTGCAGGCATCCGTGTCATCTGCCAGCCGTGTTCCAAAACAACAACACATCATCAGCAGATTGCCGCGCCGCATTACTTGATAAAAGTTGAAATCCATTATGCGGCCCGCAAAGACGGCGAGATCAAAACAGAGACCTTCGCGAGACAGCGCTGCAGGCATCCGTGTCATCTGCCCTATCCGTGTTCCAAAACAACAACACATCATCAGCAGATTGCCGCGCCGCATTACTTTATAAAAGTTGAAATCCATTATGCGGCCCGCAAAGACGGCGAGATCAAAACAGAGACCTTCGCGAGACAGCGCAGCAGGCGTCCGTGTCATCTGCTCTATCCGTGTTCCAAAACAATAACACATCATCAGCAGATTGCCGCGCCGCATTGCTTTGAGAAAGTTGCAGTTCATTATGCGGCTCGCAAAGACGGCGAGATCAAAACAGAGACCTTCGCGAGACGGCGCTGCAGGCATCCGTGTCATCTGCCCTATCCGTGTTCCAAAACAACAACACATCAGCAGCAGATTGCCGCGCCGCATTACTTTATAAAAGTTGAAATCCATTATGCGGCTCGCATAGACGGCGAGATTAAAACAGAGACCTTTGCGAGACAGCGCTGCAGGCATCCGTGTCATCTGCCCTATCCGTGTTCCAAAACAACAACACATCATCAGCAGATTGCCCCGCCGCATTGCTTTATAAAAGTTGAAGTTCGTTATTCGGCTCGCAAGGACGGCGAGACGGATGCGGAAGAGGTTACTCACAAAGGCACAAAGGAAGACACAAAGACGCTAATGTGGGTTACAGGAAAAGTTGTTCAGCCGACGAATTCCGGTTTGGAAAAAAGCCAAAGACCTATATCTTTCGCTTTTTGAAACTCAATGTTCTCCGCATTGAGCGGAACAGCACGGTGATTATTTTTTAACTTGCGGATATGTGCTACTACAAAAGCGTAAAAATCAAACACAGCAAGCTTATCTCCCTCAGCGGCAGTGAGCGCAGCGTAGCTGATTATCCTTTCTTTGACCGGGATCTCATCAGCGGGTTTGATTATGGTGCAACCCCGGTTCTTATTAAAAAAGAAGGCGAAGATGATTATGAATTGGAAGAAGCGGAATGGGGCTTTCTTCCGCCGTATGTGAAAGATGAAACTGCCATGCTGCGCTTTCGCAACGGTTATAAAAAAGCGGACGGACAATTTCAACCCGCGCTGCTTACTTTTAACGCAAGGGGTGAAGAACTGCTGAAGCCGGGCAAGATGTTTCGGGAAGCTGCTTTACACCGGCGTTGTTTGTTTTTGGTGACGGGCTTTTATGAATGGCAACATGTACCGCGTAAAAATAAAAAAGGAGAACTGCTTAAAGCGACTGATAAATATCCTTACTATATCTCGCTTAAGAACAATGAATACTTTTTTATGGCGGGGATTTGGGAGCCTGCCGTTTACGATCCGCAACAGCCGGCTAAAAAAACTACAACGATCATCACTACCGATGCTTCGGAGCATGAATTAATGTCGGCCATTCACAATGCAAAAAGAAGGATGCCGGTTATTTTACCCGATGCGTTGGCTGCGGAATGGATCTACGGAACCCTCAGCGAACAGCGCATACAGGAACTCGCGAACTACCAATACCCGTCAGAATTAATGCAGTCGCATCCCGTAAGCAAAGCGTTTCAACAGGAACCTGAGCCAATGCAGCCGGTAAGCTACCCGGAATTGGAAAAGCGCGGAGGGGATGAGGACCTGCGGCAGGGTTCATTGTTTGGATGAGCTACAATAACGGTTCACAAATTACAACCGATAGCATCATGGTTGTACAACCTACACGTGAACGATCAGACTTATCGGCCGGAAAGAATAATATAGTTTGCGACGATGCGGCTTGGTAAGATGCACGCCTAAAATAATTGCCCCTGTGATGTCTGTTCTTTCGTGCGGAGCAGTGAAAACTTTCGGAGTAATTGGTATTTCGTTTCGCCTTCCTTTCTTTTCATCAGCAGTATTTCATTTACTATAAAGCCTGCACTAAATGCCTCGTGTTGCATCTCCAACCAACCTTTTTCATATTGCCATGGTTTTAGTTTGGAAGCAATGATAAAATGTGACTCCGAAATAAAATATGGTTTGTTGTCGGCATCCAATTTCATGAGGCTTTGTGCCTGCGTTTTGATGGTTGTTACCAGCGCTTTGATACTGACCGGGCTCACAACGTTTGCATAAATTGTATGCGACGGAGATGAGCCAAAATCTCTGATCTCTGCTTTAAAAGGCGAATGCCCGCCTGCCGCCTGTTGTAGGCGCTGCACGATCTTCGGCTCAAACGCCTCCATTTGTTTGAAGCGGCAAATTAAGAGCTGTGGCCGGCCGGGTAGCTGATTGGTTAATGCAAACCTTTCCGCAAAAGAGCTTTGAATAAATTGAAGCTTTTTACTCAGATCTTCATGCGGGCATATAACCAGTTTGTATTCTGCGATCGTAGTTCCCGGCAGTCCACCCCTATCTGTCTTGCCATTTTCCATGGAATAAAAATACTAAATAGTTTAGTATTATCGTTAACTTTGTTTTTAAATGATTCTTCACGGTCCCCGGAATATTTCCGTATCGTTTGCATCGGATCCGGGAATAAAAGCTGCCTTACGGAAGAACTATACCGGGAAGAAGCAACGCCTGACGGAACGGGAAAGCACATCGGATTTTGATTGCGGAAAGCCGCGGCACGATCCCGTTCATCATGGAACCTGATATAAAGTTCGACCGGCACATGATAATAAACTTCATGATCCGGGGCTCACTGATGAGATCATTAAACATATTGAAAGGGCTCAACAAATTATTCGCTGAATCAACGCATTTAAATAACAATGAATCAACCTACACAACTTCACCTGATCTACAAGCTCGAATCTATGCGGCAGATCATTCTTGTGACAACAGATCTCGCCGCCCTCCTCGATCTTGCACAGAAAGCGTATGATATTTCTTTCCCCGTACCCATTGATCCTTCGTTCCGATATAAGATCGAAGGAAAAGAACGAACCCTGAATATGCTTGCAAACGAGATCCGTCAATTCCGCAAAAGCAATTCGGAAACGGAAGTAATTCAATTTCAGTTGTCGTCTACGATCCTTATGCTGATGCTGCAGTTTATTGAAGGGAGTTTGGATTCGATGCAGACGGTTTTGGGGGGATTTGCGAAGCAAAGAACCGCATAGTGAAATCTCTTGGTTCATAAGTTTCCCGCAAAAAGATAACAGGCATTCTAAGTGGCGCAACAGGACAAAAGAGGAAAGTACAAAGGGAATGAGTCTTCATGTGCCGGCGGTATTCCTCTTTACGATCGCAGACGAAACGAAAATGCAATCTCTTTACCGGCACTTATGCCTTGGTTAGCGTCATCCTTTTTTTCCGTTGCGGGAACCCTTAGTTTGTGTTCCTCGCCATATTAAAGGTCACGGTATTTTCCCAGCTTTTTACACAGGCATATTTATTGAATGCTGATCATATCGATCGCCTGCCGTTTCGCATCCGCGATGCGGTATTCAAAACATAATCAATATGCCCGAACTACCCGACGTAGAAGTCTTTTCAAGAAACCTCAACAAGATATTTGCGGGGCAAACAATAACCCGTGTGAAAGTCGTAAACGTTAAAAAGTTAGCCGATAGCCAAGGCAAGTTCACAAAAAGATTAAAGGGAAAAAAGCTCTCACGGATATACCGTGCGGGAAAAGAAATGCGGTTTGAAATGGCAGACGGAACGCTGCTCGGGTTGCACCTCATGCTTACGGGCGATATTTTTCTCTTTGACAAAAAAAATGAACGGCCCTCAACGATCGTGGAATTACATTTCGACAGCGGTCAGGGGCTGGCGCTTACAGACCGAATGAAGAATGCAAATATGCGACTCGACCCGGTAGAAAAGGCCGGCGTAGACGCCATATCGCCGCAATTAAATTTCAAATACCTGAAGGCTGCATTACAACGCAAAACATCCGTAAAAAAAGTATTGACAGACCAGGATGCGATCCGTGGAATCGGCAACAGTTATTCCGACGAGATTCTCTGGCTCACCCGGATCTCGCCCTACGCCGTTGCGAACGCGATCCCCGATGATAAAATAAAAGAACTCGTACGGGTAATAAAAAGCACGCTGAAAAAAGAAATTAAAAACATTGAAAAAGTACAGCAGGGTGCCGTTCACGGCGAAGTGAAAGCATTTTTAATGATCCACAGTCCGAAGAAATTAAAAAGTCCGACCGGTGCAAAGATCATCGTTGATAAAAAAGGGATGATGAAGACGTATTACACGAAGGAGCAGAAGATGTATAAATGAGGGGCCAATCCGTTCATTAAATGAAGCCCTTTTGTTCGTTATGGTGGAATTTAGTTTTGATTGATTTCTTGTCGGCTATCCCGGGCGTTGGTGCGTGACATATGCAACAACAATATAAGTATCGCTTCCTCTGCAACTTGAACTGTCCACAATGTCTAAAGCCTGCATACGTATTCGTGTTTAATACATCCTCCTCTCCTTAATTCGAAGATATTTGTTGAGAAATTAGTGCCCGGTGATCATCAGGAGCTATGGTAACGGTGCATGTTGCTTTGCCCCAAAAATTAATTGATGTGATAAAGTATAACCGGATTGCCGCGCCGCGTATGTAATTTCTCATTTGGTCCCCGTTATGCGGCTCGCAATGACGACGTTAATTGTGACGTAATATTTATCAAAAGCAGATACCATTACTTCGCCGGCATCCTATGGTTGCTTGTGATGCTGAAGCCTACATCTGTGTAACGCCGGCGCATTCTATGATAAAACCAACTTTTTAAGCCGCAAATTTTTGAATATTTACAAATGGACTTTGTCTGTTGATTACAGCCAAAACCCTATTTACAATTTTACACCTGATGTTGCTTTGCCCCAAAAATTTAATTCATGTGATAAAGTGTAACCGGATTGCCGCGCCGCGTATGTAATTTCTAATTTGATGCTTGCAATGCGGCTCGCAATGACGACGTTAATTGTGGCGTACTATTTATCAAAGCCGATATCATTACTTCGCCGCCATCGTAAATACCGGCGCAGAGATGTGTGTTATGTGTGTTAGCATACGCTGCAAACAACAATACGAAACTTCCCTTTCTCATTCAAAAAAAGAGAAACTATAAACGGTGCATGTTGTTTTGCCTCAAAAATTTAATTGATGTGATAAATTGTAACCGGATTGCCGCGCCGCGTATGTAATTTCTGATTTGGTCCTTGCAATGCGGCTCGCAATGACGACGTAAACGGGGCTGCACGTACGAAAGTTCAACACTCTGCGTATTTGCAAAAACGGAAGGGAGGTGCCATATCTGCAGTATAGCATTGCAGCCGGAGACCTATCACTATTAAAAAAGCCTTCCGTTTAAAGAAGGCTTTTTTATAAACCGGATTTTATTTAAAATGGCTCAGGTTACCTGCAACCCGGTGCAGTTATCATTTCTTAGGATCATCAACGCAGCAAAGAACTGCTTGTGAATTTCCTAATTACCATATCTCCAAATTATCTCAGTACAGTCACATCCGTTTTAACCACCTGCGTGTTACCGTTTGCAAGTTTAAAATTGATGATCGCATAGTAAGTACCATCCGGAACAGGCTTGCCTTTGTAGTTACCGTCCCAGGTGTTTTTATAGTTTTGAGATTCATATACTTTGCTGCCGTATCTGTTGAAAACATTCACCGATACGCCGTCATTGGCGAGGCAGAAGCTTTGATCGTATACGAACCATTTGTCGTTAATACCGTCACCGTTTGGCGTGAATGCATTACGAACATTGATACAGCTTGTAACAACCGTTACTACTACCGAGCTCGGACCCGCAGCCGGGCAAATACCCAGCGGATCTGTTACGGTAAGCATGTATGTGGTTGTTTGTACCGGTGCTACAAAAGGATTAAGCTGTGTAGCCGTACTTGGTGCCACCAATGCGAGCGGACCGCTTGCCGTCCACAAATAAGCAGCACCCGCGGTACTCGCCGAGCCGTTCAATTGTGTGGAAGTTCCTGAAACGATCGTTACCGGATTTCCTGCATTTGCAATAAGCGCAGGGTTCACGGTAATAGTTCCGGTTGCCGTTGCCGTTCCGCAACCTCCTGCAGGTGTAACTGTGTAGTTGAATGTTCCGGAAACGGTAGAAGCGCCGCTGATGGTAAATACGCCGGCCGCATAAGTGCCGCTCACTCCCGCCGGAAGTCCGGTAACAGCAGCACCCGATGCACTTCCGCCGATAGCATAAGTGATCGCTGTAATGTTGCCGTTTTGGCAAACTATCTGCGCAGCGGTTGCCGCAGCGGAAGTTCTCGTAATTGAAGAAAGCGCTCTTACGATGATCGTTCCCGTTGCTGTTGCAACGCCGCACCCTCCGGAGGTAGAAACAGTATAATTAAATGTTCCCGCTGTTGTCGGCGTTCCGCTGATCGTGAATACGCCCGCAGCATAAGTACCGGTAACACCGGCAGGTAAACCTGTTACAGTTGCATTGGTGGCACCGCTTGCCGTTGCATAAGTTATCGTGGCAAGTGCCGTACTGATACAAAGCGTTTGCGCATTTGTACCGGCCGCTGATGTAAGTGTGATCGTTGATAAAGAACTCACTGTGATTGTACCCGATGCGATCGCCGTTCCGCAACCACCTGCTGTGCTCACGGTGTAAGAAAATGCTCCCGCTGCTGCGGGCGTGCCGCTGATGGTAAATACGCCTGCGGCAAATGTACCGGTAACGCCTGCAGGCAAGCCTGTAACTGTTACGTTGGTAGCACCGTTCGCTGTTGTGTATACAATATTCGTGATCGCAGTATTGATACAAACAGTTTGGTTTGCAGTTGCCGCGGCAGAAGTAAGCGTTATCGTGGTTGCCGGAGAAACGATGATCGTTCCTGCAGCAGTTGCTGTTCCGCAACCGCCGGTTGTTGTAATATTATAAGTAAATGTTCCCGAAGCAGTAGCTGTGCCGCTGATCGTAACAGCACCCGCCGAATAAGTACCGGTAACACCTGCCGGAAGGCCGGTTACTGTGGCACCCGTTGCTACGCCACTTACCGCGTAAGTAATGTTGGTTATAGCTGTATTGATACATACCGTTTGGGCATTTGTGCCTGAAGCAGAAGTAAGGGTAAGTGCAGATAATGCATTTACCGTTATTGTTCCTGTTCTTACCACCGCACCGCAACCACCTGATGAAGTAACTGTGTAGTTAAATGTACCGGCTGCTGTGGGTGTACCACTGATGGTAAACGTACCGTTGGTACCGCCGGAATAAACGCCGGTAACACCCGCAGGAAGGCCCGTTACTGTTGCGCCGGTAATTCCGAGCGCACCTGTATACACGATGTTGGCAATAGCTGTATTTATACAAACCGTCTGCGTTGCAGAACCTGACGTAAGGGTAAAGGCAGACGCAGGGTTTACAGTGATCGTACCTGTAGCAGTTGCTGTTCCGCAACCGCCCGTTGGCGTAACTATATAAGTAAATGTTCCTGAAACTGAACTAGTTCCGCTGATGGTAAACACGCCGGTTGCAAAAGCACCGGTAACACCCGCGGGTAAACCGGAAACCGTAGCACCCGTACCGCCGCCGCCGATCGAATAGGTAATATTAGTGATCGGTGCATTGATACAAACAGTCTGGCTGTTCGTTCCCGCTGCTGATGTGAGTGTAACTGTGGAAGCTGTACTCACCGTGATCGTACCACTGATCGTTGCGGTTCCGCAGCCTGACGCAGTAACGATATAACTGAATACGCCGGTGGATGTTGGCGTACCGCTGATGGTGAATGTACCGTTCGTTCCGCCGGAATAAGTACCCGTAACGCCTGATGGTAAACCTGTTACGGTAACACCTGTAGCGCCGTTTGCTGATGTGTAAACAATATTAGTGATCGGATTATTTATGCAAACCGTTTGATTAGCCGTGGCTGCTGCTGATGTGAGCGTGATCGTAACATTCGTTACGGTAATCGTTCCTGTTTGTGCTGCACCGCAACCGGCTGTAGATACGGAATAAGGAAATACACCTGCTACTGAAGGTGTCCCGCTGATCGTGTACACGCCGCCCGCAAACGTGCCGGTAACACCCGCCGGGAAGCCGGTAGCCGTTACGCCTGTTGCACCTGCACTTGCCTGGTATACAATATTAGTGATCGGTGAATTGATACATACCGATTGAACGTTTGTACCTGCCGCCGAAGTAAGCGTTAATGTTCCTGCAAGGGTAACGGTGATCGTACCCGTTTGCGAAGCTGCTCCTGAGCAACCGCCCGTAGTGGTAACAGTGTAGTTGAAAGTGCCGGATGCAGTCGGAGATCCGCTGATGGTAAATACACCGCCTGCATAAGTGCCGGTAACGCCAGCCGGTAACCCGGTAACGGCAGCACCTGTTGCACCGCTGCCCACAGCATAAGTAATATTAGTTAACGGTGTGCCTACACAAATCGTTTGATTAGCTGTAGCAGCCGCTGATGTAAGTGTAAGAGATGCATTCGCATTTACGGTGATCGTAACTGTTTTGGTAACCGGACAGCCTGAAGAACCCAAACTGGTAACCGTATAAGTTGTGTTAACTGCAGGTGTTGCAATTACGGTGGCGCCTGTAGTTGTATTTAATCCTGTTGCCGGACTCCATGAGTAAGTACCGTTACCGCCTGATGCCGTAAGTGTAACACTGGCTCCTGCGCAAATAGTAGCGGCAGTAGGTGTAACAGTAAGTACATTCACACCATTGATCGGTGTAATAACGTAGTCACATACATCACCCGCAAAACCGTCAAACATCAGGTAATAGGTATTTCCTATGGTAAGTCCGTTTGCAGTAACAACGGTAGGTAACCCGCCAACAGGTGTAGGGGGAATAGGGTTATACGCCGCACAACCATAGCTGGTTACCGGGCCTGATCCGCAACCGCCGCTGTAGAACATCATCTGGATCCCAAGGTTAGAAGCACTGGTAGTAACCCAAACATTAAAAGAGGCTGTTGTTGCAGATGCAACGAAAGTAACAAATGAATTATTTTCAATGGATCCGCAGAATGCTGATGTAAGTTCCGGCCATGTGTTCACAGTATAAGCAGCAGAAGTGTTTCCGCAGTATCCGTCAAAATTACACACAGACGGCGCTATTGCGCAGGTATTACCCGCAGGTAAATTGCCTGAACAAGGCGGGATCGGCGGCGGTGTTCCGATACAAATCGTAAAGTTTGCAAATACTGTGGGCGTTGTTACGTTTGTGAAAACACGAACATAATAAGTATTGCCGACGATGAGGTTGTTTATACCTAAAATGGTATTGGTTGCACATCCTATCTGCGTAAGTGAACCCGGCGTTCCGGAATAAACCACTGCGTTCATCACTGTACCGGCCGGTGTTACCGAGGGGAAACTAACGGAGTGTGTGGTGGATGTAGCTATAAATGTGAACCATACATCATCGTTCCAGCCATTTACCGTTCCGCAGGTTGGTGCAGGGGCAGTAATCGTTTGAGTGGCGCCGGCGGTGGTACCTGAGCCGGTAAGGGTACAAGCCATGTTTGCATTTACAGGCAGCGAAACAGCGCCTGCAGGCTCATCATTTGCCGGTGGCAACGGCGGTGTTCCCACACATATATTAAATGCAGAAACTGTTCCTGCTGTAGCCACATTGGTAAAAACCCTTACATAATAAACCTGGCTTGCTGTGAGACCGGTAAGCACCTGAATATTAGTTCCTGTTACACAGGCAATCTGCGTAAAGCTTCCGCATGTGCCGCTGAATACCTGGAAGTTCATTGTATTTGCCGGTGTGATAGCGGAAAGCGTGATCCAATGGGTAGGACCCGTTGCAGTAAATTTAAACCAAACGTCATCATTTATTCCTGCAGCTGTTCCGCAAGTGGGGGTAGGCGCACCCGAACTTTGAGTGGCGCTCTCTGTAGTGCCCGCAACTACGATACCGCAGTTAAGATCCGGGTTTACGGGAACATTCACAGCAGTAACACACTCATCATTTGGGGGCGGCGGAGGTGCCGTTCCTACACAAATATTGAAAGAAGCAGTTGTACCCGCAGTGGCCACATTGGTAAAGACCCTCACCAGGTAAGGTTGATTGGGTGTTAATCCCGTAAGATTTAGTGTATTACCCACAATGCAGGAAACCGGCACCAACGCACCGCATGTTCCGCTGTATACCTGGATGGTCATAACAGTACCGGAAGGCAAAATATTACTTAACACAATCCTGTGAGCACTTGTAGTGGATGTAAAAGAAAACCATACATCATCATTATATCCGTTTGCCGTACCGCAGGTGGGTACAGGAGTATTCGTTGACTGTCCCGCATTATTCGTTGTACCCGCAGTAGTTACACCGCACAGGTAATCCGGATTTACGGTAAGTGCCGTTGCGTTAAGGCACTCATCGTTTGAAGGCGGAATATTCGCGGTTACACAAAGGCCGAAAGTGCCGGTCTCGCCACCAAAGCCCCAGAATCTGATATAATATACCTGGCCGGTGGAAACCGGGTTAACGGTGATCTTCGGCATATTTCCGCCGCCGCTCGTGCTGCTCCCGTCATCGCAGGCAACCTGTGTAAGTACGTATGAAGCACAGTTTGTTCCTGTAAACGAATACACAGACATCCCGCCATCGGTCATTCCCATTCCTTTTGAGTCGATAGTAACAGATGTGGCACCTGCAGGCACGGTAAATTTGAACCACACATCCCCGTCCGTGTAATTAGCACAGGTAGGAAGTGGCGTATTAGCGCTGCCTAATGCATCCACATTTGTGAAGGTTTGAAAAGTACATGCGGGATTTGGCACAAGATTAATTGCACCGCAAAGCTCATCGTTTGGCGGGATCTGTGCCGAAGCAGAGAAACCGGTCAAACAAAGCACCAATACTGCGAACAGTGATGCTAAGAAAGGCTTAAGCCCGGAAAAGAAATTTTTTTTGGTAGGTGTAAAATTGCCCATAGGGAATTATTAAATGTGTAATAAATAAAACTGTTCGTAAGAATTTTGTTTAAAAGCGCTCAACGCTCAAAAATTAAGGTATTGTAAACGGAATCTTCAAGGGTACGAATTTAACATATGTTCACATAAAAAAGGGCTTAATGTTAAATTTTATTACAAATGATACCCACATTCAGGGTAAGACTTAACTCCCGAATCACTTCAGACCCGCTATCCGGATAATTAGCTGCCTTACAGTTAAATCCATAAAAAAACGGCTTCATTTTGAAGCCGTTTTTTTTAAACCTTATGTATTACTATCTGTGATCCTGAATCCTTGCACCGTCAACTTTCAACTATCATCTGTCAACTGTCTTTCTACCAGCTACCGCTTGCACCGCCGCCGCCGGAACTGCCGCCGCCGAAACCGCCAAAACCGCCACCGCCGCCGCTGCTTCCGCCACCGCCCCAACTGCCACCGCCGCCACCGCCGCCAAGCATCGAGGACCAGAATAATGTACTGGCAAGGCTGCTTCCGCCTCTGCGGCTCATATAGTTTCCGCCGCCGCCACCTCTGCCGATAGCAGAAATGATGAAAATAATGATAATAATAATGATAAATATAGCGGATCCTCCCCCCTTACTTTTCCCTGACCTGTAGTTTGCCGGAGCAGTGTACTCACCTTTCAGTGCCAGCATAATTGCATTCGTACCCTGATCTATTCCCCGGAAATAATCATTCCCTTTAAATTCCGGCACTATTACTTCATCGATGATTCGTTTTGCAGTTACATCAGTAAGTGCACCTTCAGCCCCGTAACCGGTAGTAATATTTAGTTTTCGGTCTTCCTTTGAGATCAACAGGACTACCCCGTTATTTTTTTCTTTTCCGCCTACGCCCCATGCCCGGAGCAGTTTCACATTAAAATCCGCCACATCGTTACCACCAAGATCAGGTACGATCACAACAGCAATCTGTGTGGATGTACTGTCATCGTAAGCAACAAGTTTATTTTCCAACGCCTGCTGCTGATCCGCACTTAGTGTTCCGGAATAATCGTTTACCAGATGTTGCACACCGGTTCGGGGTTGCAGTAAGCTTTCAATATCAAACTCTTTTTGTGCAAAGACAGTAAGTCCGGCAAAAAAAGAGAGTATTATGAGAAGGAGTTTTTTCATGTTGATTTTTGCACGGTACTTATTTTCCGAAGACAATATCGTCCGGCAGCTCGTTCTTGTCTGAGGATGCATCGTAAGGGAATTTCTCTTTAAGTGTATTACCGACGGTTGTGATGCATTGCACCATACCGTCGATAACATTTTGTTTTCCGAACTGACCGAGCATTTCTTTTACAGCGATATCCCAATAACCGGGATAAGTAGCTTTATAAATACCTTCATCGGCAAACAATGCAAGTTCGTTGTCTTTTAAAGCGATATACAGCAGAACAGCATTTCGGTGTTCTGTCTCATCCATTTCGAGCTTATAGAAGATTTCAGCGGCTCTTTCAAGCGGCTCCACCATTGGGTTGCGGCTTTCAACATATACACGGATCTCTCCGCTTGTTGTTTGCTCACAACTGCGTATGGCGGTCACTACTTTCTCCTGATCCTCAGGAGAGAACAGCGGTTTCTTTTTTAACAAAGGAAATATACCCACGATAAATATTGAATTTATTATGCTCCGAAATCAACCTTGGTATCTTTTGCACCGGGATCTGATTTGTAATTCGCTTTCGCTTTGTATCCGAAAAGACCTGCAATAATATTTGAAGGGAAGCGAACCAACCTGGTATTATACTCCGTGATGCTCGTGTTCCAGTCTCTGATAGCAACCGCTACCCTGTTTTCCGTTCCTTCAATTTGTTGTTGAAAATCGCGAAAAGCCTGCGTTGTCTGGATCTGAGGATAAGCTTCTACCGCAATATTGATAGAGCTTTTTAATTGATCGAACTGACGGTTTGCATTTGCAAGTGCATCAGGATTACCTTGATCAATCGTACTTGGAATTCCCGCACGCATTTGTGTGATCCTTATCAAGGTTGTATCTTCATTCTTTGCAGAACCTTTAATCGTTGCGATCACATTATCATAAAGATTTTTCTTACGTTGGTACTGTGTTTCCACTTCACCCCATTTACCATTGATGTTTGTTTCGGATGTAGCCAGACCGTTTCTTACGGAAATGATCCACAAAATCAATATACCTGCAATCACCAAAAGAATAATACCTGAACGTTTCATGTTACTTGTTTTTAGGTTTAGGGCATAAATGTAGTTAATAGTTGGGTCTCTTATGATTTCCGAAAGTTCTTTTCGGTGAGCGGGGTTGTTTTTTCGGCGGGATTAATTGTTTTAGTGATGAGCGTATAGTTTTTAGGTATCGTGATGTGGGATGGTTTTCAATTCAGTTGCGGGTGACGGGTTGCGGGTGGTTTCCGGGCCGGAAAATCTTCAGATCTGAGGAATCCGGATTCAGACAAAAAAATGCCGTAAATCCTGTAACAAATTGTAATTTTGCCCCGCAAAAATCTCTCACTAAAAAATAATACGATTATGAGTTCAGTTAAAGTTGCCATCAACGGTTTCGGGCGCATCGGCCGTTTGGTTTTCCGTCAGATCCACAATATGGAAGGGATAGAGGTTGTGGCTATCAATGACCTTACCAGTCCTGCCGTACTCGCGCACCTGTTAAAGTACGACAGTGCCCAGGGACGCTTTGATGAGAAGGTAACCTCTACTGAAAATGCGATCATCGTTAACGGTAACGAAATAAAAATATACGCACAAAAAGATCCCGCACAAATTCCTTGGGGTACGCACAACGTGGATGTGGTGATCGAAAGCACGGGCTTCTTCGCTGATGCGGATAAAGCACAGGCACATATTACAGCGGGTGCAAAAAGAGTAGTGATCTCTGCACCGGCAACAGGCGATCTTAAAACAGTTGTGTTCAATGTGAACCACGCTATCCTCGACGGAAGCGAAACGATCATCAGTTGCGCAAGCTGTACAACAAATTGCCTGGCGCCGATGGCAAAAGCATTGAATGATAATTATGGTATTGTAACAGGTATCATGAGCACGATCCACGCATATACAAATGATCAAAATACTTTGGATGCACCTCATCCTAAAAATGACCTGAGAAGAGGAAGAGCTGCGGCGGCGAATATCGTTCCGAACAGCACCGGTGCTGCAAAAGCCATCGGACTTGTACTTCCGGAATTGAAAGGTAAATTAGACGGCGGTGCGCAGCGTGTTCCGGTGATCACGGGTTCGGTAACGGAACTGTATTCGATCTTAGAAAAAACAGTAACTGCAGAGGAGATCAATGCAACCATGAAGGCCGCAGCAAACGAAAGTTTTGGGTATAACGAAGACGAGATCGTTAGCAGCGACGTGATCGGAATTAAATTCGGTTCATTGTTCGATGCTACGCAAACTAAAGTGCAAACCATCGGCGATAAGCAACTGGTAAAAACCGTGAGCTGGTACGATAATGAAATGAGCTACGTATCTCAATTGGTGAGAACGGTTCATTATTTTGCGGGATTGATCAATAAATAGTTTGTCCCGCAGATCACACAGATCTGCACAGATATCATAACAGGAAGCCGGCTTAGTGTCGGCTTTTTTGTTTGAAACAAATAGTTGCCACAAAGACTCAAAGAAAATGCCTTTCGACTTTGCGGCTAATTACCTCTTACTACTTTTTCCTTCGCGGCTATTTATTATCTTGCTGTTAAATAGATACTATAATGAGCAAATTCTCCGACTTCAATTTCAAAGGACATAAAACATTGGTACGGGTCGATTTTAATGTGCCGCTTGACGCGGATCTTAAGATCACCGACGACACAAGGATGCGTGCGACGATACCAACGATCAAAAAGATATTGTCAGACGGCGGCAGCGCCATTTTAATGAGTCATCTCGGTCGCCCGAAAGAAGGACCTGCTGATAAATATTCATTGAAACATTTGGTTGATCATCTGCATGAATTGCTCGGCGGAGAAACGCATGTGTTCTTTGCAAATGATTGCGTGGGCGAACAGGCCGCAATGACTGCTTCTATGCTGCGCGGCGGAGAAGTGTTGCTGTTGGAAAATCTGCGGTTTCATAACGAGGAAGAAAAGGGTGATGAGGCTTTTGCAAAAAAATTAAGTGCGCTCGGAGATGTGTATGTGAATGATGCATTCGGTACGGCGCATCGTGCGCATGCATCCACGGCGGTTATCGCGCAGTTCTTTGACGCGGATAAAAAAATGTTCGGTCTGCTGATGGAAGCGGAAGTGAACAGTGCGGAAAAAGTATTACATCAATCTGAAAAGCCTTTTTGTGCGATCATCGGCGGCGCAAAAGTTTCTGATAAAATTTTGATCATCGAAAATTTATTGGAGAAAGCAACAGACATAATCATCGGCGGCGGCATGGCTTATACATTTTTAAAAGCACGGGGCGGCAAGATCGGCAATTCACTTTGTGAAGATGATCGTTTGCAAACGGCGCTTGATATTTTAGAAAAAGCAAAGCAGAAAAATGTAAGTATTCATCTTCCGGAGACATCTGTGATTGCGGATAAATTCGCGGCTGATGCGAACACAAGAGATTCCGCGAGCGATCAGATCCCGGATGGTTGGATGGGATTGGATATCGGCGGCAAAGCGGTCGGCATTTTTAGTGAAGTAATCGGCAAATCAAAAACAGTTTTATGGAACGGCCCGATGGGTGTTTTTGAAATGGAAAAATTTCAGAACGGCACTAAAAAAATTGCGGAAGCAGTTGCTGATGCAACAGCTCACGGCGCTTTTACCTTGGTGGGCGGCGGCGACAGTGTGGCTGCGGTAAATAAATTTAACCTTGCAGATAAAGTGAGCTATGTAAGTACCGGCGGGGGTGCGTTGTTGGAATATTTTGAAGGAAAGGTTTTGCCGGGGATTGAAGCAGTAAAATAATTTTTAAACACAAAGAAAACAAAGGTTTTCACAAAGAGCACAAGTAATTTGTGCTCTTTGTGTTTTACTCCGTAACCTTCATGTTTAAAAACAATTTTATCGAATCAAAAGTACCGATCCCTTCGCACTGATCATTTCCCCCTGATCACACTTTGCTTCTACAAACCATACGAATGCTTCGTTACCATGTGTGAGATCTCCTTTCACGTTTCCGTTCCAGCCGAGTGTGGAAATATTGGGAGAGAAATCTTTTCGTTCAAAAACTTTATTACCAAACCTGTTGTAGATGATGAATGACTTTATCGTTTTATATCCTTTTGCGAGCGGATAAAAGTAATTATTCGCGCCGCCGTTAAACGGCGTGAATGCGGAAGGCATATACAATGAAGCCTGTCCGCAGATAAGATTGATCTTTACCTCATCTTTATTCTTACAACCTTTACTGTCGGTTACAGCTATTGTGTACGTTGCTCCCTGTTCCGCAGTACCGGACGGCGATGCACAGGTTGTGCAGGCAAGATTTGTCGCCGGCGTCCATAAATAACCTTGAACATCGGGGCCGTATTGCGGACTTAATGTAAAAGCTGTACCCTGCGCAAGAAAAAGATCGGGACCTGCATTTACTAACGGCGGGCTATACACGTTTACATTTAATGTTGTCGTATCAGCATAACAGTTCGCGGAATCTTTTATAATAATCGTATATACCGCAGACTCATCAGGCGTAACAACAACTGTTTGCGAAGTAGAGTCATTAAGATAAATTGCCGGACTCCACGTAGTAACACCCGGCGGATGAACACTAATCGTTTTACTGTCTTTCGGGCAAAGGCTTATGTCTGTACCGGGAAGGATATTCATATTTATCGGACCAAATACCCTGATGAAAGATGTGTCTGTATTACTGCAGCCGCCAATATTTGTAGCCGTTGCCACGTAATAGGTGGTTTGAGCGGGCCATACTTTTATTGTATCACAATTGTTGCAACTGATGTTTGCGGCGGGCGTCCATACAAAAGGGTCTGTCGTGTATGCGCTGAGAATAGAAGTATCTCTGCTCATACAGATGGTATCACGCCGCGGGTAAACCGTTATCTCCGGGATCGGCTCTATGTTCACCACTTTCTGCAGCAGACCGCCGCATCCGATATTATCAACGACATTAAGCGTTATGTAATATTGCCCGGCCGTTTGATATACATAAGGCGGCGGATTTTGGAGATTGCTTGATCCGCCGTCGTAATAATCCCAACTCCATGTTACGATATTATCCGAAGGGAAAAAAGGATGTGTATTATTGGTAATAACGAGGGGTGTCTTCAAACATAAATTCGCCGGCTAATAATTAAAATCCATCACAGGCCCGGTAACTTTAGTTGGGTGAGATAAATAAAGTGTGTCCTTACATAGCGCCGGATTGTTATGATTGATCACAACATAGTCATTGAAGATACCGTGATTAAGAACGGTTCTTACAAGATTGGAATCCGCAAAATTATCAACGTTATCTCCGTCCACATGAAATACGTAACCGTAGTTGCTTTCTGCCGGATATGTATTTGTTACGTGATATTCGATCAGGCTGTCTTTACATACAGAAGGTTTATTGCCGGTAAATACCGGTTGGGCGGTGTAGATCTTTCGCATGGCGGTATCATAGCAACCTGTGAGACTGTCTACCAGCGTAAGCTGTGTGGTAAAAGTTCCTGAAGGCGGAAAGGTAACAGTCGGCATTATATGCGTGGAATCAATAATTCCGGGAGCGGTGGAATATGTCCATTCGTAATGCGAGATATGTCCCGAAGAATTATTTGTAAACGTAAAAGTATTTTTATCTGTGCAGGTATTACTGATATTAAATTTTGCAATAACGCCTTTTATGTATACATCAAATTCAGCGTTCTGTCCCGGACAACCATGAAACATTGGCGTCACGATCAGGTGATAAGTACCGGTGTCGGAATAATGATAAGTTGTGAGTTCATCGGGTATAACCGCAGTTATCAGTTCGCCGTAGTCCCATAGATATGCATCTGCCAACTGCGCTGAAGCATGGAGGTCTATGATCTTTGATCCGCAAAAAGTATCCAATCCGCTTACCGTTCCGGCCTGAATATTCAGCGGCGGAATTCCGTAAGCTACAGTCGCAAAATCATATTGCGATATGCAGCCATTCACAGAAGTAACGGTAATATGCGGTGTTACAGGGGTTGTGATATTGTAATTGTGAATTACGTTTGATTGTGTGTTGGTAAAAGGCGAAGTACCGTCACCATAATTCCAAACATATGACTGCACAGCATCTCCCGCAGGTATCGTTGTCTGTACGGATAGAAATGCATTGATCGGGATACAACCTTCGGTAGGATTAATATCACCGGTAATTTCGAATTGCTTTACACTTACCCACAAGGAATCTGTTGACGAACAACCAAACTGCGTAATACCTGTTACGGCAACATGATAATCGCCGAAATTATTAAAGTAATGCGTGACAGTATTTGAAGATGTGGTTTGAGCGGCGCTGCCGTCTGCGAAATTCCAAATGCATGTGGAGAGTGCGGGAGAAGATGCCGCAGTGAAAGTAATATTACCGGGCCGGCAAATAGAGATCACATCGGAACTGAGCGATACAGCAGGCACAGGATTTATCGTGATCGTTTTTGTTTTCGTGATCGCGGTGTCCAGGTAAAGACCGATCAGCTTAACGGTGTAAGTACCCGGACTAAGATACAGCGCCGTGTCTGATGCATGCACATTCGTTTGACCGTTTCCAAATGTCCAGATGAAGCCACCGGGAACGGGTGAACAGTTTTGTGTGAACGTAACTTTTTGCGGTGCGCAGAATGTACCGGAAGTTGTTGACCATGTAAAATCTACCGTTTGCCCCCGTGCTGCGGAAGCATAGCAAAGCGCTATCAATAAAAGTATACGGTTAATTTTCATGTAGAACTCTGATCATCAGTAATCACAATATAATTAAAAAAAAGGTATCAGTAAGGCGGTAACTTCACACTATCGTAAACCGCTAAAAGTCAACGACAATGAGAGTGATTATCACAGGCACAACAGGTATGGTAGGTGAAGGGGTATTGCATGAAGCCCTTTTGCATCCTGATGTTGAAGCCGTTCTTTCCGTGAGCAGAACAGCTTGTGAAGTGGTTCATACCAAGTTAACAGAAATTCTTGTTCCCGATTTTTTTAACCTTACTGATATAGATGCTCAACTAAGCGGATATGATGCCTGCTTTTTTTGTTTGGGTGTATCATCCATCGGCATGAAAGAACCGGAATATACAAGGCTTACCTATGAGCTTACGTTGAATTTTGCAAATGCGGTAAGCAAACAAAATAAAGATCTTGTATTTGAATATATTTCCGGGAAAAGTACCGACAGTTCGGAGAAAGGAAAATCGATGTGGGCAAGGGTAAAAGGAAAAACGGAAAATGACCTGATGAAACTGCCTTTTAAAAAAGTATATAATTTCCGTCCCGGATACATGCATCCAACACCCGGACTGAAGCGCACACTGACAGCTTATAAATACATTGGATGGTTGTTTCCGGTGATGAAACTGATCTTCCCGAATTCAACGTCTACGTTGAAGCAATTGGGTTTGGCGATGATCAATGCGGCAAAAGCAGGGTATAACAAAAATATTATTGAGGTAAAGGATTTGAAAATATTGGCAGGCGAGCAATGATTTTATTTGCCTCCGGCGCGGGGTAAAGAACAATGAGAAAAGAGTCGTGAAGAACCGCTAAGGTTTGCGAATCTTATAGCGGTTTAAAACAGTAAATTCAGACTAATAATCAACCGATTTTTTTCTAAGCTATTCCCGATATCGGAATATTGAAGCTTGAGAGTCTTGACAAAAAGCCGGTGAATGAGCGATCTGTTCGTTGAAGTAGCCGTCCGTTATCATCCTGAAGAGTATCTCGCTTTTACGCTGCGGCAGATCTTTAAGGCACTTGCTGTAAAAGCTATTTACTTTGTTCCGTATTTCCCCTGCGTCTCTGCGATTTTCGTTTCGTAGTTGCAAAAGTCCCGCTGTTTGCAGTCTTCGCCTTTTTAGGTCAACAGCTGCAAAACAACAGCGCAGTTCAATGCAGGAAATCTTGAGCGACTTCTTATGTTAGCGTTATACATCTGCTAAGAGGGAGATTAGTATACCGGAGAAAAAAATTTAGAAAATAAAAAGCCTTTCATTACTGAAAGGCTTTGTACCACGTACGGGATTCGAACCCGTGATTCCTCCGTGAAAGGGAGGCGTCTTAACCCCTTGACCAACGCGGCGTTTCCGTTAAAGGACGGCAAAGATAAAGAGATGTGTTTTGTTATCCAAATTTTTTCACTTCCGATCTCTGATATCCGGATAAATTTTTGCTTTTTTACCCTAAACTTTAGTAATATATTTCCAAAATGCAGTCACAGACCGATATTTATCTTCAAAGATCCCAAAAAGCGTTTAACGCAAATAAAAAATATTCCCTGAAACAACGGGCTGATTTTCTCCGGGCAATAGCAAACGAACTGGATATAAGACGACAGGAATTGGTAAAGATCTCGGCTGAAGAGACTCGCCTTTCTGAGAAAAGACTGGACGGCGAGATCACCCGAACGGCGTTTCAATTGAGCAGCTATGGCGCGTATTGCGAAAGCGGCGAGTGGATGGGCATAAGGATCGACAGGGCTGACAAAACAGCAACGCCCCCGAAACCTGATCTTCGAAAAATGCAGGTCCCGTTGGGACCGGTGATCGTATTTGGTGCGGCCAATTTTCCCTTTGCTTACTCAACTGCCGGTGGTGATACGGCAACTGCGCTTGCAGCAGGTTGCTCTGTTATTGTAAAAGCACATCCGGGGCATTTGCAAACAGGGATCCTTGTTGCAGAAGCGATCAATACGGCGATAAAAAAATGCCAAATGCCGGAAGATATTTTTATTCATCTCACCGATACATCTATTGAAGCAGGTGAAGCACTGGTAAAACATCCGCTTACAAAAGCGGTTGGCTTTACGGGATCATTCAAAGGCGGCAAACAATTATTTGATTGGGGTAATCAACGAGAAACACCGATCCCCGTATTTGCGGAAATGAGCAGTGTGAATCCCGTATTTATTTTTCCGGGAAAATTAAAGTCTGCAATAAAAGAAACTGCTGAAATGCTTGCGGCTTCCATCACTTTGGATGCAGGACAATTTTGCACAAACCCGGGGATCATAATTACCGTTGATAATCCTGATCTTGATCTTCTCATTGCTGAATTAAAAAGGCAGTTGGAAAAAACAAATGCAGTTAAAATGCTGAATCCGGGGATTGAAAAGAATTATGAAGCGGCAAAAGAAAAAGCGTTATCACAGAATAATGTTGATATACTATTTGACAAATCTGTTCCGGAACATACAGAAGCAGTAACGATCGCCGTAACCGATTGCAAAACATTTACAGCAAATGATATTTTGCAACAGGAAGTTTTTGGCCCCTATTCTATTATTGTAAAATGCAAAGATGAAAACGAAATGAACGATGCGGCGCTGTTCCTGAAAGGTCAACTTACTTCAACGATCATCGCAACAAATGAAGAAGTATTGCAACAGGAAGAGTTGATTGAAAATATTCGTTCGCTTTGCGGTCGTATTATCTTTAACGGTGTTCCTACGGGTGTTGCCGTTTGTCTTGCAATGCAGCACGGCGGGCCGTTTCCGGCTTCTACCGACAGCAGATTTACATCCGTAGGCGCAGATGGTATCAAACGTTTTGCCAGACCGCAATCTTTTCAGAATTGGCCGGACGAATTGCTTCCAGATGAATTGAAAGAAGGAAATCCGTTGGGGATTTGGCGGACGGCGGATGGAAAACTATGCAAATAACAGAACGTTAGAGATCCGTTTCAGCATGTCTTTCAGGAATCTCAACATTTGCAAAACCTTTTTCGATGAGCTTTTTGCGGAAGTCTTGCTGCACATCGTATTCTCCGTGCACAAGGAAAACTTTTTTCACTTTTGATGCATCCTGGCAATCTAAAAAATGAAGCAGGTCATTGTAATCACCGTGAGCGCTCATGCTGCGGATCTCGCCGATCTCCGCATTTACCTGATGTAATTGTCCGTAGATATACACTTCTTTCGGATGCTGTTTTAATTTTCCGCCGAGTGAGTGCGGCTCGCAATAACCCGTAAGTAAAATACTGTTTCTGCTGTTCTCAATATTGTTGCTGATATGATGCTTCACACGCCCCGCATCAGCCATTCCGCTTGCAGATATTATTACACAGGGACCGTCATAATAATTCAGGCGTTTTGAATCATCAACCGTTTTGGTAAATTTCAATCCCGGAAAATCAAAGGGATCTTTATCCGTGAGTAATACTTTTTGAATGTTGTCATTAAAATATTGCGGGTATCTTTTTACGATATCTGTTGCTTTCATGCTCAGCGGACTGTCTACGATATAATCAATATTCGGCAAACGATTTTGCAGACTCAATTCATTTAATGCGTACAAAATTTCCTGTGTGCGTCCCACACTGAATGCAGGCAGGATCAGCTTTCCTTTCTTTTGCAAACATGTTCTTTCGATCCAATCCAATAATGCATCTGTTGTGGGATTGAACTGATCGTGCAACGAATTTCCGTAAGTGGATTCGATCAAAATATAATCTGCCTGAGAAAATGCAGCCGGTGATTTAAGAATAATATCGCGATACCTGCCTACATCGCCGCTGAAAGTTATGCGTGTTTGTTTACCCTTATCTGTAATGCGCAAATGCACGGCAGCACTGCCGATGATATGGCCGGCATCGGAATAACAAAACTCTAATCCCGGTTCGATCATCTGCCAATTCTCATAATCAACGATCTCAAATTGTTGTGCGGCTTTCAATGCATCTTCTGTAGTGTAGAGCGGCTGTAAATAAGGTAATCCCTGCAGCGCACGTTTTTTATTTGCAAATTTGATATCGCTTTCCTGTATGCCCGCGCTGTCTTCCATGAGAACAGATGCCAGGTCTTTGGTTGCAGGTGTTGCGTAGATCTTTCCTTTGTAACCATCCTTTACCAGCTTCGGCAATAAACCGCAATGATCAATATGTGCATGTGAAAGGATCATGTAGTCGATCTCTCCTGCATCGAAACCAAAATCGGAATTCAGCTCGGTTGTCTGCGGCCCCATTCCCTGGAACATGCCGCAATCAAGTAATAATTTTTTTCCGTTATCTAATGTGAGGAGATGCTTTGAACCTGTTACCGTGCGGGCTGCGCCGTGGAAAGCGATTTTCATGTTTGAATGTTTGACTAAAGGTAGGAAAGAGAAACAATTATTTCCCGCAGATTTTCGAAGATCAAAAGCAGAAGTGGCAGATGAACCAAAAGATCATAGTCCGTTAACTTTTCTGAAAATACCTTCGGCGATCTTTCCCGTATTAAAGTTTACCGGCAAGCCGAGTTTCATCCCGGAGAGTTTTAAATAAGTCATAATCTGTTTATGGTGAACGTTTAATAAGTTCTCTACAGATTTAATCTCTACCACAAATTTATTATTTATCAACAAATCGAATCGATATGCGGCATCCACTGTAATAGTGTCATAAACCAACGGAAGACCTACCTGAAATTGAACATCTAATTCTGTTTGTCGAATCTCATGGATTAAGGCTGCTTCATAAGCTGACTCCAAACGGCCCGGCCCAAGATAATTGTATACTTTAAAAATATCCGCGAACAATGTAGGAAATTTCATTCTCACTCATAAAGTAGATTTTGAAAACTAGACTACTATGTTGAAGAAATATACAAATGAGAAAAAGATCAGCAATCTCTGTTTTTAATCTTTGAAAATCTGCGGGAAATAAAAAACTGCGGGAAATTTACCCTGTTACCCCAAGCCACGCCATCATCCCGATCCCCTTCTCTATCGCATCTTCATCTACATTAAAAGTAGGTGTATGTACGCCGATAGAAATTCCTTTGGAAATATTTCCTACACCCAGGCGGAAGAAACACGCAGGGATCATTTGAGAGTAATATGCAAAATCTTCAGCGCCCATGCGAAGTTCTGTTTCTGAAACATTATCTGCGCCGGCATATTCTTCCGCAAGTATTCTTGCAGATGCACTTAACGCAACATTATTTTTTACAAACGGATAACCCACATCGATCGTTACATCCGCTTCCGCACCTAATGCTTTTGCAATAGCTGCCACCTGATCTTTTATCAGACCGTGTGCTTTAAAGCGCCACTCTTCATTCATCGCACGCAAAGTGCCCATGAGTTTTACTTCCGAAGGAATAACGTTTGTGGTATTGCCACCCCGAACGGAGGTGATAGAAAGTACGGTAGGATTAAACGGATTGTTATTTCTGCTTATGATCTGCTGGAGATTGACAACGATCTGTGATGCAACTAAAATAGTATCTGCTGTAAGTTGCGGTGCTGCTGCATGGCCGCCCTTTCCCTTTACTGTAATATAGATCTCATCCGCACTAGCCATTACCATTCCGCCGCGAAAACTAAATTCACCCGCCTGTAATCCCGGATGAACATGCAACGCAAATATTTTTTGCGGCGCAGGATTTTCCAATACACCTTCTTTGATCAGCAAACTTGCACCGCCCGGATTTTTTTCTTCACCAGGCTGAAAGATCAGCTTCACGGTGCCCGTCCATTCGTCTTTTGTTTCGTTTAATATTTTTGCTGCACCAAGCAGGCACGTGGTATGAACATCATGACCGCAGGCGTGCATCACACCAACATTAGTGGATTTGTAGTCAACATTATTTTCTTCTGTGATCGGCAGTGCGTCTATATCCGCACGAAGTGCAACGATCCTGCTATCGGCATCTTTTCCTTTGATCAATCCAACAACACCCGTTGTTGCTTTCACATCAAAAGGAATTCCCCATTCAGTAAGTTTACTTTGAATGAACGCCGATGTTTTATATTCTTCATAGCTCAATTCCGGATTAGCATGGATCTCACGACGAATATTAATGAATTCGTTCTTATATTTTGCGGAGAGAGATTTGATCTTGGCTAACAAAAGAGATGTAAGATTTAAGATGTAATATTTAAGATTTCTTAAGCTTTGTAAATTACTTTTATCCGGTGCAGATTCTTCGTCGTTCGTCTATTTTCTATCGTCCGTCGCTTTCGCATCTTTTGGTTTCTTCTCCGGTTTGATCTCGATCGTTTCGGGAAGTACATATATATTCGTCGTAACGATCTTCAGATCTGCCAATTGCTTGCGCACTTTTTCCGCATCAGCTTTATCAATAAAGTTTCCGAATTTAACTTTGATGTTCGGTAACTGATAGGTTAGATACTGCTTCTGATCCGGGTAAAGCTGATATAATTGTGATCGCACTTTCATCGCCAGATCTCTGTCGCTGGTGTTAAGAACCATTAACCTATACCCTTTTCCGGAATGCGGTCTCATGGAAAGATCATCGTTATAATCCGCCATTTTTTTTCCGAGGATATCCACCCGCGGATCTTTGATCATCGTGGCTGTTCCGCCTGTAGTATCGCCGGTAGTTTTTTGCGCACTTACACCAAAAAAAGAGATCATCGTTACCGCTATCAAAAAGAAATGCTTCATCATGTGTTATTTTTCGCCACGGTTTTCAAAAACCGTTCCGCAATATTATATTATTTATTCTCTTCATTCACAATTGCCACACTACTGCTGCAGCCGAGTCTGTCGGCGCCGGCTTCAATCAGCTCTTTTGCAAATGCGTAAGTCTTTATTCCTCCGCTGGCTTTTATTTTCACCGCATCACCTAAATGTTTACGCATCAATGCGACAGCGTGCACCGACGCACCTTTCTCAGCGTATCCGGTTGATGTCTTCATAAAATCAATACCCGCGGCGCCGTATAGGTCGCAGCATTTAATGATCTCGTCATCTGTTAATATACCGCTTTCGATGATGACCTTGATCACTCTACCCTGTTTTCTGATCACCGTCATGATCACATTCAATTCTTTTGCGAGGTATTGCCAATCGTTGTTTTTGAGTGCGGAAATATTGATCACCATATCCAATTCATCAGCACCGTCTACCATTGCCAATATCGTTTCCGCAAGCTTGGCTTCTATTGCGCTGTAACCAAACGGGAAACCTATTACGGTCGCCGTTTTTACGTGACTGTTTGCCGTAAATACTTTCGCCTGTTTTACAAATAAAGGCGGTACACAAACAGCTGCAAAGCCGTACCGAATTGCTTCGGCACAAAGTTGCTCCACGTCCTTTACAAGCGTTGTAGGTTTAAGTACGGTATGATCGATATAAGATGCAATGTTCATCGGGCAAAAATACAAAGGTTTAGGGGCAAAGCGGCATTAAAGAAAAGCGGTGTTTTCCGCTCCTCCTCAACCAAAAGAATATTCGGCTTTCTTTAACTATATTACAAACCTGTCTTTTTAATTAAACCGAAACAACTTGCTTATGACAGCTCTCAAAAACCTATTTACATTATTCGTATTTTCCTGTGCGACCAGCTATGTTTACAGCCAGGAAACCGCACCGGTAAACGGCGTGGCGGATGTGCGCAGCGGAAGCTATGCGTTTACCCACGCAACGATCGTAAAGGATGCGCAGACAACTTTAACCAACGCCACACTCGTCATCAGAAAAGGCAAGATCATTTCTGTGGGAACGAATGTGAACATTCCCGATGACGTAGTTCAGATCGATTGTACAGGTAAATTCATCTACCCTTCTTTCATCGACATCTACAGCGATTACGGTATTCCGATACCGGTGAGACAGGGCGGATTTTCATTTAATCAGCCCTCACAGATCACGTCAAATACTAAAGGCGCATTTGGCTGGAACCAAACGATCAAATCAGAAACAGACGGATCGCAACTGTTCAATACAGATGCAGCAAAGGCTAAAACCCTCCGTGAGAGCGGATTTGGCGTTGTACTTACGCATCAGAAAGATGGAATCGCCCGCGGCACAGGAACAGTGGTTGACCTTTCAGAAAGAAGCGAAAACCTTGCGATGATAAAAGAAAAAGCATCTTCTCATTTTTCATTCAGCAGAGGAACATCGGGCCAAAGTTATCCGAACAGTCTGATGGGAATGATAGCATTATTGCGCCAAACTTTTTTAGACGCACAATGGTACAGGAATACGCATCCCGCAACTGAAGGAACAAATTTAAGTCTGCAGGCCTGGAACAATAATTTATCGCTGCCGCAAATTTTTGAAGCAAATGATAAATGGAATGACCTGCGTGCCGACAGAGTCGGTGATGAATTCGGTGTGCAGTTCATCATCAAAGCCGGGCAGAATGAATACCAGAGAATGGCGGAGATAAAAACCACAAAAGCGAGCTTTATTTTGCCGTTGAATTTCCCTGTAGCGATTGATGTGGAAGATCCGAATGACACCCGGTTTGTTTCTCTCGCAGATCTTAAACAATGGGAAATGGCACCTTCAAATCCTGCTGCTTTTGAAAAGGCGGGCATTAATTTTTGCCTGACTGCAGCGGATCTCAAGGATAGCAAACAATTTCTACCGAATCTCCGTAAAGCCATTCAATACGGACTTTCAGAGAAAGCGGCACTGGATGCGCTGACAAAGAATCCTGCGCAATTGTTGAATATCTCCAACGAAACAGGAAGTCTTGATGCCGGTAAACTGGCAGATTTTATCATTACAACCGGACCTGTTTTCGCAGAAAAAACATCCATCCTTCAAAACTGGGTGCAGGGCGAGAAATACATCGTAAAAGATGACAACGGTACTGATACAAGAGGAAAATATACACTTACGATTTCATCTCCATCGGGTAATAAAAATTTATCGCTGGAAGTAAAAGATAATTCATCAGCCGATATCATCGGAACCGATACCATAGCAACAAAATATTCCAACGACGGAAAAAATGTAAAGATAAATTTCGGTGACAGTCGCCGTGCGAAAAAAGGTTATCGACTTAGCGGTATCAATAACGGTAAACAATGGAACGGCAGCGGAACAGACAGCAGTGGCAATGCCGTTGTATGGACAGCAGACTTTGTGAGTGATCTAAATGCTAAAGTTGACAGCATTAAAAAGAAAGAAGCGATCACAATGGGCGCACTCACCTATCCGAATATGGCTTACGGTTATAAAGAACTTCCAAAGCAGGAAACATTGCTGATCAAAAATGCAACCGTATGGACGAATGAAAAAGAAGGCATCGTTGCTAATATGGATGTGCTTGTAGAGAACGGAAAAATTTCGGCGATCGGTAAAAACTTAACCGGTTCATCCGCAAGAGTAATCGACGGCACAGGCAAGCATCTTACGCCTGGAATCATTGATGAACACTCGCACATTGCGGCCGCGTCCATTAATGAAGGCGGACAATCAGTAACATCAGAAGTACGCATCGGTGATAATCTTGATCCTGATGATATTGATATTTATCGTCAGCTTGGCGGCGGTGTAACAACTTCTCATATTCTTCACGGCAGCGCGAATACGATCGGCGGCCAAACACAGCTCATCAAACATCGTTGGGGATTAAATGATACGGCACTAAAATTCGCAGGCGCAGATCCGTTTATCAAATTCGCTCTCGGCGAAAATGTAAAGCGTACCACCTCTCAGGTAAACAATCGCTTTCCCGATACGAGAATGGGCGTTGAAGAAGTGCAGTTGGATGCATTTACCCGCGCACGGGATTACCAAAATGCATTAAAAGGACAGGGTGCAAAAAATGTGCGTCGCGACCTTGAACTGGATGCATTGGTAGAGATCATGGAACACAAAAGATTTATTACCTGTCACAGTTACCTGCAAAGTGAGATCGTGGAAACGATGCGGATTGCGGAGAAATTCGGTTTCACGATAAATACATTTACGCACATTTTAGAAGGTTATAAAGTTGCCGATAAAATGAAAGCGCATGGTTCGAACGTATCTACGTTCAGCGACTGGTGGGCTTATAAACTTGAAGTGCAGGATGCGATCGCTTACAACGCCACGCTGATGCATAAAGTTGGTTTGAATGTAGCGATCAACAGTGACGATCCGGAAATGGCGAGACACCTTAACCAGGAAGCAGCGAAGAGTGTGAAGTACGGCGGCATGAGCGAAGAGGATGCATTTAAAATGGTAACGCTTAATCCTGCAGTGATGCTTCATATAGATAAAAAGGTGGGCAGTATTAAAAAAGGAAAAGATGCTGATCTTGTTTTATGGACTGACAACCCCCTAAGCATTTATGCAAAAGCAGCGGTAACAATGGTAGACGGAATTGTATATTACGATCTTCAAAAAGATGAGCAGATGAGAAAAGATATCGCTGCTGAAAGAAACAGGCTTATCCAAAAATTATTGGATGAGAAAAAAGACGGTGGTGCTACAACGCCTGCGCGTGGCTCTTTCAGAAGGATCAACTCCTGCGAGGATTACGAGCATGAACACGGTTTGCTGGAACTTGATGATGAGATTCAATAGCCTTGAATTTAAACGGGAAAAGTTTTTAAACATTAAAATCATTGTGATGAAAAAATATATTGCGATCATAACTTCCTTGTTCATTTGCGGCGTTGCAAATGCACAGGATAATATTTCTCCGGCAAAACCATTCGCGGGCGTTACCATCATAAAGAACGGAACGGTGCATACGGGAACCGGCGCTGTTCTTCAAAATACATCGATACAGATCCGCAACGGTAAAATAGAAAAAATAGGAACTGATATTTCTGCCACATTTGCAGATACACATATGGTGGATGCAACGGGTATGCAGGTATATCCGGGACTTATTTTAACGAATACGAACATCGGTCTGCGTGAAATGGCTAATTCCGTGAGAGGAAGTAATGACTACTACGAATTGGGCGATCTGAATCCCAATGTAAAAAGCATTGTTGCATACAGTACAGATTCGAAGATCACCAATACGCTGCGTAGCAACGGAATCTTATTTGCAAACATCGTTCCCCGCGGATCATTGCTCACGGGCAGTTCCAGCCTTGTGCAGTTTGATGCATGGAACTGGGAAGACGCCGCATACAAAACCGATAACGGCATTCATTTCAATATGCCGGGATTGCTGATCAGACCCAACCGACAGGGCGAAATCGCAACGGACGGGTTGAAGAACGCACAGGACAGGATAGAATCTGTAAAGCAATTTTTCCGCGAAGCAAAAGCATACAATGCCGGGGCAAATCCCGTAAATACAAATTTAAAATTTGAAGCTGTTAAAGGATTATTTGACAGATCTCAAAAGTTTTTCATCCATTGCAACATTGTAAAGGAATGTCTCACAGCAATTGATTTTGTGAAAGAATTTGGTTTTGATGTGGTGATCGTGGGCGGTAGCGAAAGCTGGCGCATCGCTCCGCTGTTAAAGCAAAATAATATCGCTGTGATCCTGGAGCAAATGCATTCTTTGCCCGCTTCTGTTGACGATGATATTGATCAGCCGTTTAAAACTCCCTCAGTGTTGCAGGCTGCGGGTGTGCTGTTTGCAATAAATGACGAACACGAAGAAAGTACGGGCAGAAATTTGATGTTCAACGCCGGAACCGCGGCTGCATACGGGCTCACAAAAGAACAGGCACTTGAAGCGATCACGTTAAGCGCTGCTAAAATTATGGGCGCAGCCGATAGAACAGGCAGTATCGAAGTAGGAAAAGATGCGAATATCATCATCAGTACCGGCGACGTATTGGATATGCGCAGCAGCGTTATCACAAAAGCGTTTATCCGGGGGAGAGACATAAATCTTGACGATAAGGGAAAACAATTGTACAGAAAGTATGCAGAAAAGTACGGTGTTCAGCCCTGAAAAAGTTAAAGGTGGAATGTCAAGTTTTTATGCAGCTTATACCTGACATGTAATCTACTCCAATGTTTTCTGAGCATTTCTGCTAAAAAGAAAAAAGAGTAAATAAAGAATCACATGTATAGTGACTTTATTTACTCTTTTTACTTTTATAATTAATTAGAATTATCCTTTCTTAGCTTTTTCTTCTTCAAGTTTTCTCACTTCCGCATCAACATCTATTTTTCCTTTCGCCTCCAGCATCCTCATGCTTTTTGCATCCTGCAAAAACTCTGACGCAAAAATAAATTCATTGAGTTGTTTGTTATCAGAGAAGATGATATCCTCACTGTTGCCCGACCATTCCTTTTTCCCCTTCACCATGTATAGAATATTATCGCCGATCTCCATCACACTGTTCATATCATGGGTGTTGATGATAGTAGTTATATTGTATTCGATCGTGAGGTCTTTGATGAGCTTATCGATCACCATTGATGTTACCGGATCAAGACCGGAATTGGGCTCATCACAAAAAAGGTATTTCGGATTAAGCACTACCGCTCGTGCGATACCTACTCTTTTTTTCATACCACCGCTGATCTCCGACGGGAATTTTTTATTGGCGTCTTTCAGATTGACTCTTTCCAACACTTCATTAACACGCTTCATTTTTTTCTCGTGACTGTCATTGGTAAACATGTTCAACGGAAATTTTATATTCTCTTCAACGGTCATACTGTCAAATAAAGCAGACCCTTGAAACAACATCCCGATCTGTTGGCGCAATAATTTTCGATCCTCTTCCGTCATGTCCGTAAAACTTTTGCCATCGTAGATGATCTCGCCTTCATCGGGTTCCATTAAGCCCACGAGGCATTTTTGCAGAACCGTTTTACCGCTCCCGCTTGTGCCGATAATCAGGTTGGTCTTGCCTGTTTCCATTACATGACTCACGCCATCCAACACCACTTTATCACCAAACTGTTTCTTTATATTTTTAAACTCAATCATGTTGTTATTTTAAAGCAGCAAAGCAGCAAGCACGTAATCCGCAAGTAATATCATTATACAGCTTACCACTACAGCTTTTGTACTCGCACGGCCGATCTCCAATGCGCCGCCTTCTACATTATAACCGTAATAAGCAGGTATTGAACTGATGATAAAAGCGAAAGTGTATGCTTTAATTAATGCGAACCAAACATTGAAAGCCACAAAACTTTCTGAAAGTCCGCGGTCAAATGTATCGTTGGATAAAATTCCGGAAGCACCGCCGGCGATCCTTCCGCCCCAAATCCCAAGCACCATAGAGATCACCACCAATAACGGGATCATCACCATCGCCGCTGCAATTTTTGGCATAACCAGATATGTTTTAGTATTGATTCCCATTATTTCGAGTGCATCTATCTGCTCACTCACACGCATATTTCCCAGTTCACTGGCGATCCTGCTGCCCACAACGCCTGCAAGCACGATACAAACAAGCGTAGGGGAAAATTCGAGGATCACCGTATCCCGTACGATCTGTGCGATCGTACTTTTTGGAATGAGCGGGCTCACCAATTGATAGGCCGTTTGCACGGCGCTTACCGCACCCATAAAAAAGGAAACAATGGCCACAATGCCCAATGAACCGATGCCGATATCATTGCATTGCAGCATAAACTCTTTCCAGTAAACTTTGGCGTTTTCAGGTTTCGCTATCATGCCCCGCAGCATCAGCGTGTACCTGCCTAAGTGTGTAACAAAATTCATTAAAGCTGATTTTTAAGGCCTGCTGTTATTTACCATTTATTGTGCCGAAGTCTTCGTCCTGCTCTTCCACCATTTGGTTCTTTTGATCTCTTCGGGTGTTGCGGGCAGTGTTGCTTCTTTATTCTTATTCTTTGATTGTGCATCCACCACCGCGATCACCACCATGTTAAAGATACTTCTGATACTGCTTCCCAACTGCAACACGTGAACCGGTTTTTTCAAACCGAGCAGAATGGGGCCGATACTATCTGCACCGCCCACTTCCTGTAAAAGATTGTAGGCGATGTTTCCTGCCGCCAAATTGGGGAAGATCAATGTATTTACTTCGCCGTTGATCAATTCTGTGAAGGGATAATTTTCCTGCAATATTTCTTTGTTGAAAGCAAGGATTCCCTGCACTTCTCCGTCGCAGATCAATGAAGGTTCTTTTGCTTTTACAATTTCGTGTGCTCTTCTTACCAAACAAGCTTCGGGTGAATCACTGCTGCCGAAGTTTGAATAAGACAGCATCGCGATCTTAGGTACCACATTAAATTGTCTTACCTCACGGGCAACCAATAAAGTGATCTCCGCTAATTCTTCTGCGGTAGGATTAAAATTAACCGTTGTATCGGCAAGGAATAAAGGGCCACGTTTGGTGAACAAAAGATACATACCCGCGATCTTTTTAACGCCGGGCTCTGTGCCGATGATTTGTAACGCAGGACGAATAGTATCAGGATAATTTCTGCTGAGCCCGCTGATCATACAATCCGCAACGCCCGTCTCTACCATCATACAACCGAAGTGATTGCGTTCCTTCATCGCCTTATTTGCCTCGTATCTGTTCACACCCTTACGCTGGCGTTTTTCAAAAAATATCTCACCGAAAGATTTACGCATCTCTTCCGTATCATCGTCTTTAGGATTGATGATCGGCATACCTTCAAGATCTACATTATTTGCTGCAGCTATCTCTTTGATCTTTTTTTCATCTCCGAGCAATATCGGGAAGCCGATCTTTTCTTCCAACACTAATTGTGCGGTACGTAGTACTTTCGAATTTTCCGCATCCGCGAAGACCACACGTTTTGGATTTTGCCTGGCTTTATTTCCTATCACACGACTCAATTGGTTGTCCAATCCCAGCCTGTTATTCATTTCAATTTTGTATGCATCCCAATCCGTGATCGTTTTTCTTGCAACTCCGCTTTCGATGGCAGCTTTCGCAACGGCCGGCGCAACTGTAGCCAATAAACGCGGATCTACCGGTTTAGGAATAATATAATCCTGGCCGAAAGAAAGATTTTTATCGTTGTATGCGAGGTTCACAATATCGGGAACCGGCGTTTTTGCAAGTTCCGCCAAAGCCTTTACAGCAGCGAGTTTCATCTCTTCATTAATTCCTGTTGCACGTACGTCCAGTGCCCCGCGAAAGATATAAGGGAAGCCCAAAACGTTATTCACCTGATTCGGCGTATCTGTTCTTCCTGTTGCCATGATCAAATCTTTACGAACACTTTTTGCGAGGTCGTACATGATCTCAGGTTCCGGGTTCGCCATGGCAAAAACGATCGGATTTTTCGCCATCGATCTTACCATGTCTGTCGTCACCACGTTTCCTACACTCAAACCAAGAAATACATCAGCGTCTTTCATCGCTTTCGCCAGATCCCAGTCGCTGTATCTTTTATCTTTTGTAAACGGGATTTGTACTTCAGGAATATCAGTTCGACCTGTATGCAGAATGCCGTCTTTATCAAACACAATAAAATTTTCGGGTTTTGCACCAAGTGATACATACAGCCGCATACATGCTGTGGCAGCGGCACCTGCGCCGTTCACCACAAAATTAACCCGATCAATTTTTTTCCTTTGAATCTCCAGTGCATTCAATAATGCTGCTGCTGAAATGATCGCGGTACCATGCTGATCATCATGCATCACCGGGATCTTACAACGTTTTTTTAATTCCTGTTCGATGTAAAAACATTCGGGAGCTTTGATGTCTTCCAGATTTATTCCGCCGAAAGTAGGTTCCAATGCAGCCACGATATCAACAAATTTTTTCGGATCCGTTTCGTTGATCTCAATATCAAATACATCAATATCTGCGAATATTTTGAAGAGCACACCCTTCCCTTCCATAACGGGTTTTGATGCTTCGGGGCCGATATTTCCGAGCCCCAAAACAGCAGTCCCGTTCGTTATCACACCCACCAAATTTCCCTTCGCGGTATATTTAAAAACATCATCCGGATTGTTTGCGATCTCTTTACAGGGTTCTGCAACACCCGGCGAATAGGCCAGTGAAAGATCACGCTGCGTTTTTGCTTCCTTCGTTGGAACTACTTCTATTTTGCCCGGACGGCCTTTGGAGTGATATTCTAATGCAAGTTGTTTGCGGAGTTCTTTTGCCATAATTATCCTGTCACTTAACGCAAGGATCTAACCTGTGGGTTATAATGAGTGTGCAATTTAAGCAATAAAAAACAAGGCGGGTTTGAAGCTAAGCTTTCGGTGATTTTACTTTGAATGACCAGGTGATCGTAAATTCAGCCACGGTATCTCCTTCTTTGTCTTTCCCGCTGGAATATGCGTTCAAAGTTGTCGACTTTCCGGTGGTCGTCGCTTCTTTTATCATGGCGGCCATCCGGCGTCCATCTTCCGATATAAAAGTTATTCGACCCTTTGATTTTTTAAGAAAGCTTCCCTCCATATTAGTAACGAGCATACTTATTTCGGGATCCTTTTTGTAACAATGCCCCATGGCAAGCACACCGGTGGTCATTTCTGCTGCCATTGACAGGCATGCGAAATAGGTACTCTTAAATGGATTTTTGGTGAACCACATATACGGAACGGTCACTACACATTTTTCTTCATCTATATATCTTACTCTTACGCCGCTAAAATATGCGCTGGGCAATTTCGTAAGAAGGAACATACGGAAAGCAATAGGATTGTGCACAATCCCGATAAATTTGTCAAACATTACAGTTTAGTTTCGGTAACTGTAAATATAAAGACAAAATAGTATTTGAGGTTGACATTGGCAAAACGACTGAACGACCGGGCAATCGCCAAAATTCAATTGCATTACGAATTGATGAAGGAGAAAATGAAGAATGAGGTTTCTTTTAAAGATAAAAGCGTCAAAAATCACAAGTAAAATTGGAAACTGCAAAGGGCACGGATGCACAGCTGATGCAAAAACTGCATTTCAACCTTAAACCTTCAACGGTAAATTTTCAAACTTTATTTGTCACCCCACATGTGCGGATTCAATACCCGCGGACTCCACATTTCCAGGAAGCTTTGCACTTTTTGTTGATCGTAACTTGTTTTACCGTCCTCTAAATATTCACTGTTTTGCGTATTCAGGCGATTACCGTTCTCATCAAGAATGATAAAAACAGGATAACCGAAACGTTGCGGCCAGCCCAGTTTTGAGAACATTGCGTGATTATCATTCTCTTTGCTGTAATTCAAATGATACCATATAAATGCTGAGTTCATTACAGAATCGATCTTCGGGTCGGCCTTCGCCATGCGTGCAAATTCAATACACCATTTACACCAATTTCCGCCACCTTGTATTAAGACGTATTTGTGTTCCTTTTTCGCTCTGGCCAATGCCGCGTCAATGTCTTTTTGCGCATCCGCTTCCGGATGATATAACATTGGCTTTGGAGGCGCAACTGTTGCCGTTACAGCAGAAGCAGCGGATTGTGCGGATGCGATGTGCACCGCAAAAATAAAAATGATACTCAGGGATATATTTTTCATCTTATACATTTAGTTTATCTGTAGATCGCATTAAAATTAAACAGTTCCGGCCATCAGGCTTTGTTAATTATATAAACGGTTATTGCTTATCAATTTCCACAACACAAGCTACAATGTTCTTTGCTTCGGTAGACGGTGTTTTAAAGTAAATCCCCCCATTGGAACTGTTGAATGTTACATTACTGATAGCACCCGCTGCAACTGCATCATTCAACTTCCCTGCAAAATCTGCTTTACTGCTTGCATTGATCGCATTGTTGAGCGCTTTGTAATCCAGCGCTGTTTTACTTACCACAACTCCCATCATGTCTTTGCTGCCGATATCATCCGCAGTGATCGACTGCGCCCGCGGGAATAAGCGGTAACCTGTAATGCCGCAGTATGGCGAGTGGATCGGTTTGTAAGGAAACAACACCGTGCTTTTACCAAGTGAATCAGCGAAAATGTAGATATAACATTCCACCGCATTCTTAATTTCAATTTTAAATCGTGATCCTTTTTTTATGGGCGCAGCTGTTTGAAAAACATTCGTGCCCGAATTTCTTAAGCTTACATATTGCTTTGTATCCGGATTCATTAAAGCGATGTTACATTCAAACGCAACATTAAGCGCAGCGCCTCTTTTAGGCAAAGGATCAAGACCATAGGCCTCCCTCACAAAGTTTTTAAAATCACCGTAACGCACAAAAGCAACACCGTTGTCGCCCCAATTTGTACCCCAACTATTCATGATCTGGAATGAGCCGCCTTCCACTCTGTCGTCATAACCGATCACGCACATCGCATGCCCGCCGAAACCGTTCATTTGTTGATCTGCACTTGTAGGATGCCATACTTTTTGCCCCATCATATCCTGCATGAAAGTGCCGCCCACCAACATTCCGATTACGACCGGTGCATCTTTTGCCAGATGTTCTTTCACCGCACGGATATTAATGCCGTTCACGTCTTCTGTTTCTGTAAGTCTGGTAAACCCGTGAATTTTATTTTGCGCAGCTTCCTGTTGAGTTGAATTATCGCCCTGTCTGCTGCAATCATTGGGATCATAGCTGAAATCACGCAAAGGCACCGCACCCTCCTTCTGCATAAATTCCATTGCTTTTTGTATATAAGAACCCTGGCAATCATCCAGCGCAATATTGTTGTATAAAAACGAAGGACTGTAAGCCAATGAATTCGGATCTTGTTTGGTACTCGCCGATTCGAGGATCGTACGTGCCGCATACGCACTGCTCCACGCTACGCAACTTCCCTGTGCGCCCTGATCGCCTCTTGCGGGTGCGTATTTCAACAATGATACAGATTCAGGCAACGGGTTTTTGGTGTTATCATCTTCCAATCCTTCATATACCTGCGCCTTCTTTGTTTGGTTAGGATCGAAATTATAACCGCTTTGCGAAAACAACTGGCTTACGGTTGAACCACCACCTCCGCTGAGCATATTGCAGCCGCCTTTGAAGAAAATAAAATAAGCCGCCGCACCTGCAATTATGAGGAGCAGTAAACTTTTGCCGCCGCATCCGCCACCACTGCCGCCGTTGCCGCTGTTTCTGTTTTTGTTGCCAAATAATCCAAGGATCAACGGAAGAAAACTGAGCAGCCCGCCGGCATTAAATCCGCCACCACCACCACCGCCTCTGTTTCCGCCGCCACCGCCGCTGTTATCATCTACATAATCATCACTACCGTTCGGATCATCTGTCATGTGTAAAGGCATAGCTGTAAGTTTTAAGAAATAAAAATAAGGTTTTAGAAGTAAACGAAGGAATAAGAAAAAGGCAAAGACGGTTTGATGGTTTTCCGGGAAAACGCCGTATACAAAGCAGTAAAACGAATTCGTCAATTCGCTTAATTCCTGTAATAAGAAAGTAATATTGCATATCGAACATCACTTAAACGATACCTACATCATCAGGCAAACATCCGACTGGATCAAATCCGTTGTGATCGGTTTAAATTTTTGTCCGTTCGCATCAAAGCCTTTCAACAAAAAGACAATACGGTATGTGGTTGTTGATTCCGGTGATCTTAAAGTTTGTCTCACAACACTCTCAAAAGAATTTAAATATTTGGATGAGCATGAAGACACTGAGACAACCTTTATCATTTTGCCGAATGACTTTGCTTCCTTCAACGAATATTTAGGTCTTACTGAAGCCGCAGACAATTTTCTTGCAAGCGAAGAGTATGAGGGCATTTACCAGTTGGCATCATTTCATCCGCAATATTGTTTTGCCGGCTCAACAGCCCTGGACGCAGCGAATTACACAAACCGTTCACCTTATCCGCTGCTGCATATTTTACGGGAGGACAGTATCACAAAAGCTTTGGAAAATTTCGAAGATCCCGATAGTATTCCTGAAAGAAATATTGATTTTGCGAGAGAAAAAGGATTGGAGTTTATGAAGGAGTTGTTGAAATCATGCATGTGAAGCCGGAGAAAATTTTAGCTGTTCCTGCGGCGCTGCTGAGAGAACAAGGAGAAATGGTTAAATGCAAGTTGTCCTAAATAATTATTCCCGCTTTCTCTTGAAAACATTTTCACCCTTGTTCCCCTTTTCTCCTCGTTCTCCCAGCCCTATTTATTCTCATCAATGATCTCAAACCGCTTCGTAATTGAATTTCCCTCCTCATCTGTAAGTGTGATGAAATGCACGCCTTTCCCCGGACTTAACGCTAGTTGATGATAATGTTGCGTGGTTCCCGCGAACGTATTATCCAGTGTCCAGAAAATTTTTGCTTCGCTGTTTCGATGAGCCGCAGTAAAGATGGTCTTTCCTCTTTCGCCGTTCATTTCTTTGGGCACATAAATTTTTGCATCGTTCTGCGGGTAAATTAATTCCAGTTGCTTCATTGTTTCTGCAACGCGACAACCTTGCTTATATGGCGGTAAAATTTTATAGTCCGCATTGCGCAACTTGTAATAAAATTCCATCGAGGGCGGCAGGATGAACCAACTGCGGTGTTGCATATTTACAGGTAATTCGCAGCCTTCATTTACACGATATGTACCGTTCGCATCCAACTGAATAATTTTATGATAAGGGCAAAGCGGCGTGCGTAAAGCATTAGGCGGCATCATGAGTGTATCCACATTTTCGCAATCTGTATTTGCACGAAAGCCGGTCTCCCTGCACACCGGCACACGAACATAATTGTAAGTCGGTTTTGCAAACCAATCCGATTGCGGCAGCAAACGAAAGATATCAAACATAGCGGGTGCCGCTGTTTGCACGCCGATAAGTCCCGCACGCCCTTCCCCGGAAGTATTTCCTGCCCATACTGCTATAACATATTTTGGTGTGACACCGATCGCCCACGCATCACGAAAACCAAAACTGGTACCGGTCTTCCAGGCGATCTTTTGAGATGAAGTAAATTGTTGCCAAAGACCTTCTTCGCCGGGTCGCATTACTTCCTGCATAGCCTGAAAAGTGAACCAGATAGAGGTAGCGTCGAGAGGAACAGTTGATTGGTTCTTTGGTTGATCCGTTGATTGGTTCTCAACATATTTCGGTGAATGAAAATCATCCGGATCAATAATTCCTTTATTCTTTTTTTGATGATTTAATGTTCTGGCAAATGAAGCATACACACCTGCGAGCTCCCACATCTTTACTTCGCAACCACCGAGGATCAGACTGAGACCGTAAAAGTCTGCCGGATTTTTTAATGTGTGAATACCGCACTGCTGCAGCACTTCATAAAAACGTTGATATTTGTATTGTTGTAATAATTTTACCGCAGGAATGTTGAGACTTCTGCTTAATGCTTTATTTGCGGGCACAGCACCGTCATAATTAAGGTCAAAGTTTTGCGGTGTGTAACCGCCGATCTGTGTCGGAATATCAGGCACCAGGCTATTGGGCAACACGCCGCCGTCGCTCAGCATTGCAGCGTACAATATCGGTTTCAACGCACTACCCGGACTTCGCGGCGCATTCACCACATCTACATCGCTTTCAAGATTTTTATCTTCGGGATGAAAAACATTTCCTACGTAGGCGAGTGTTTTTCCTGTCTCCACATCAAGCACCAACGCACACATATTATTGATGCCGTTGCTTTTTAAGATCTGCTGATGACGGTTAATGATATCTGTTACATTTAGTTGCAGCGGGCCGTTGATTGTTGTCTGCAGCTTTGTGATGCCGCTTTTATTTTCCTTGCGAAAACGTTGTAACAAATGCGGCGCATTTTGCGGAAGCGGAACGGGTTTGTCGGGCAATGATTCTGCTTTTGCAAGCAACGATTCATCTTTGGAAATTTTCCCTGCCGCTGCAAGTCTATCCAACAATGCATTTCTTTTTTCCAAAAGGATCTGACGGTTTTTCCCGGGATGAACGAGCGCGGGTGAATTGGGAAGTACAGCAAGCATAGCTGTTTCGCCCCAACTTAATTTATCCTGGCTCCTGCCGAAATAGCGCCAGGCAGCGGCATCCAACCCTACAACGTTGCTTCCGAACGGCGCGTTGGATGCATACAACGCCATGATCTCATTCTTGGAATAAGAGAATTCTAATCGTAGCGCCATCACAGATTCCTGGATTTTATTCCAAATGCTGCGATCGTCATTTTGTTCAGATAAACGCATCACTTGCATGGTAAGTGTACTGCCACCCTGCGTTGCTTTGTGTTTCATATTCGCCTGCAATGCACGACCGATCGAACTCAGGTCAACACCCGGATGCGTATAAAATCGCTTGTCCTCGTAGGTGGTGATGCAATCGATGAAATGCTGCGACACATGTTTGTTGTAAGGAAAACGCCACTGTCCGTCGGACGCAATTGTAGCGTTCAATAAATTTCCGTCTGCATCTTCGATCACATAGCCCGTAGGCGCTTTGAATAATTTTTGCGGCAGCATGATGTAAAAAAGAAGCAGAAAAATAAAGAAGATGCCGGCGAAGATCTTTTCGCGGCGGGTAAGAAGAGAAAGTCTGTAAGTAATATTTGAAAGTACTTTTTTCAAGTTTATAAAAATAACCGCAGAGCGCCGGGTAAAAAGTGGTTTCGCGTAGATAACGCTGCGAAACCGCTGAACCCTTTGCGGCTCTGCGGTAAAAAAAAATATTATCGTCCGCTTATAACCTCAATCCATTTACCATTAGTTGCTGCGGATATCGAATTATCATACATCGCTCTGCAATCAACAGATGCAAGGAAATACCTTCCGGGATAAGATGCATTCAGATGCACATAATAAGTAAGCGTTTCTCCTTTGCCGATATTGAAATAAGTGTACACCCTGTCGTCACGCACATCCTGATATGTGCTGCCGGAAGATTTGAAAGCACCTTCGCCGTCTGTCATCCGCGGATTTAAAATTTCCCAGCCGCTCGGGAACACCTGGCTCAGCGCCATTTGTGTATACGTTTGAGCCCCGGTATTCTTCACTACAACTTTTGCAATGAAATCCGTACCCTGCGATAAATGCGCAAAGTCAAGTGATGCACCCGCCTGAGAAACATAGGTGACATTCATGCTGAGCGCACCGGAATTTTTCGCGGTCGTAAGTGTATCTCCTGTAAGCGGTTGGCCCTGCGTGATCAATTTTACATACAAAATATTATTGCCTTTGTTCACGATAGAAACCGCATTGCTGCCGTCTTTGAGCGCAACAGGCAATTGTCTGAGATAAGATGTTGCATTAATGTCTGTTGATTTACCCGCAAGATTTGCAGATGCAATGATCTTCGCACCGGATGCATTCTTACCGCAATATTTTGCTATAGCGATCAGACTGTATGCTGTGGTTTGCGTACTGTACCAACTGTCCTGTGAAAGTTGCGCAGCAACATCAGTTAACACACCTGCCGCCTGGCTTCTTTTCCCAAGCAGTGTAAGCGTTTCCAACACCATCGCTTCATCACGAAGATCAGAGCCGAACGTAAAGCCCCAACTTGTTCGCGGTGAAAATTTAGTCGGTAATCCTGCGATCAGATCCACAGCAATATTATCCTGGCCTGCTAATTTATATGCAGCTGCCAGGCGCCATTTTGCTTCCGGTGATAAATATTTAAACTCACGCAACCTGTTCATAGCACCGAGTTCAGGAGATTTTGCAAGCGCCAATGTATACAGTCGATAAGATTGTGCAAGATCACCGCCGTAGAAGTTGTTAGTTGTCGGCACCCATGCATTAGCCTTTCCTCTTTGGTAATTTTTCCATTGGTTGATCATGTAATCACTCACCACATAACCATTGTTCTGCGCTTCAATAATAAAATTGCCGGCGTATGAGCTGCCCCAATCGTCACTTTCATAATTGCCGGGCCAATAAGCAAAACCACCGTCTGCTCTTTGGAAATTGAGGAGCTTGCCGATGCCTGCTTTTATATTTCTGTCAACACTTGCTTTTTGAAAATCGCTCAGGTCCGTTAATTGATTCAATACCAATTGCGGGAACACTGCCGATGTCGTTTGCTCGATACAACCATGCGGATATTCGATAAGATAAGACAAGCGTTTCTCCAGATTCATTGACGGTATACTGGAAACTTCCATAACTGATGTTCCCGCAGATGCAATGCCGATAGGGCTTACAGTTGAATTCCAGGATTGTCCGGGAGATAAAGTGATCGTCTGCACATTAGAGATCACCGGATTCGGATTGCGCACATCAAGCTCTATTTCATCCGTTGCTTTTTCCGATCCGCTACTCACATTCACTTTCATCTTTCCGATGCCGACAGCATTTCTTACCCGCACATCAAAGTAGGCCAACTGCTCTCCTGTTTTTGTGAATGTCAATGTTTGCGCAGGCGAACCGATGATCTCAAGGAAATTATTCGGTACCATTGTTACGTTCACATTCTTTATATTATTCTCCATCGCAAAAACAGTCACCGGTAATTTGATCGTTTCACCCGGTGCCAACACACGCGGCATTGTCGCCAATACCATTAACGGTTTCTTCACCGCAACTGCTTTCTCTGCAAAACCGTAACTTCCTTCATGAGCCGCCACTACCATGGTTCTCACTGAGCCGATATAATTCGGCATCATAAAAGTTTGCGTTTCTTTTTGTCCGCCGTGTAAAGTGAACGGCCCGAGATATTTTACAACAGGTTTAAATCTGTTGGCAGTTTTTTGTTTGCCCGGACCGGCATCTTCATCGCCGCCGATCGTTAAGATCCTTTCCAGATCACCGCCCCATGCACCGATCACGAGGTCATACATATCAAAACTTTTTACACCAAGCGCTTCCCTTGCATAAAATACAGCATGCGGATCAGGCGTTTTAAATCTCGTAAGATCAAGCAGACCTTCATCCACAACAGCGATACAGTAGGTCATCGCTTTACCGTTCTTCTCACTCACACTTACCGAAACTTTTGATTCGGGACGCACACTCGCAGGCATGTCTATCTGCGGCGTGAGGACGGTATTTTTATCTTCAATGAATAAAGGTATCGAGCCGTACATGCGGATCGGCAGATCATTGATCGTTTGCGCATGGGGTTGCAGCAAGCTTATCGTCGCGTAGATATTCGGTGCCATCGCAGCATCCGCTTTGAATTTTACAACAGTTTGACCCTGCACAGTTTCCTGCCAGAATGTTTTCAACACCTTACTGCCGCTTTCCAGACTCACAAGCATTCTTCCGCCTTTTGCAGAAGGAACAGTCAGACTTATTTCATCGCCTACATTGTATTTGTCTTTGTTGGAAGTAAACGACAGCATGCTTGCTGCAGATGCATCATCTTCACCCGCACGGCTTTGCCAGCCCGGTTCATCCACATACAAAGTACTTCCGGTAATATGTCCGCTGGCTTTATCTTTTACAAGTATCAGATAACGGCCCCATTCATATTGCCCGGTACGGAATGTCCATGAACCCTTACCGTTGCTCAGTTTCACGTCATCACGTTTGATGAGCTTGTTATAATTATCCTGTGTAAAATTGCTGAGGTTATCACCGCCTTCGTCCCACCACCAGCGCCATTGAATTTTATAAAACTGTACTTCCATATCCTGCGCACCTGCGATCAGATTTCCTTTTGCATCCACATCAACGATCTGAACCGTATGATCTTTTCCGGTGAGCAAGTAATTGAACGGCTTCTCACCTTCCGGCAATTTCACACCCGCATAAGACTTGTACGGACTGTATTGCACCGTCATATTATCAATGCTGAATGCACCGCCGGGCTCAAATACTTTCGTAAGCAGGCTCGCAGTAAGCATTCCGGGCGCAGCGCCGTCAATTTGAAAATCAGGTTTTATCGTAGCATTACCGTTGTCATCTAATGCAGCATCAAAAATTGTTTTCGTTTGCGTACTGTAATCCGATGTAGGATTATCAAAATCAAAATCCGGGAATTTAGTGAAAGACGTTTTTCTTGCATACAACGATGCATCAATTTTTGCCTTCAGATTTTTACCCGGCGTACCAAAAAGCCACATCGAATTCAGTGTTCCGGTATTCATACTGTTCACCCCAAGTACGGCATCTTTGCCAAAATCAATATTTATTTTTAAACGGTTCGGCATCACCGTTTCTATCTTGATCGTCTTTTCAAAAACAGCACCGCCGGCTTTTACTTTTACCAACCAGTTACCTGTAGGCGATGACGGATCTGTTGTTGCTTTAAAGATATTGAAACCGTCTGCACCGTTGGGTTGTATCATTTTTTTAAACAGCTGACCCTGCGGATTGATCAGGTTAAATTCTATCGGCATATCACCCGGAAGATTACCGGTTTTGTCTTCTAAAATACAGTTGATGAATAGGCTGTCGCCCGGGCGCCAAACGCCTCGTTCGCCAAAAATAAATCCTTTGATACCGTTCTTTATTTCTTCGCCACTCACGTCAAACCTGCTGAGCGGAAGTGTACTTCCGTCGTCTAATTTCAGATAGCCTCGTTCAGTTCCTTTCTTCGCGATAAGTAAATAAGGTTTCTCTTTCAGATCTATTGTTGCAAAACCGTCACTGCTGCTGCTACCTTTTCCGATCACACGGTTTTGATAATCCATTACGATAAGATCCACGCCGCTCATAGGTTCTGTGGAAATGATACTGCTTACCGCAACCGTGAGTGATTTATCATTTCCTCTTTTTGCAGTGAGACCGATATTGCTGGCGAGAATATTTCTCGTAGCCCAACGATCCTTGTTGTAGTAAGATTTGCTTGCCGGATCATCTTTTCTTTCCCAGTTATATCCGTTCGGATAGAACTCATCATAAGAAGCCCAAAAAGCGTCGTCATCATCTTTACCGCCGTTATCATTGTAGCTTCTTTCATCTTCATAGCCGTCGCCTTCTTCGCTTTCATTACCTGCAGTTTTGCTTGTATCTGCAGTTGCTTTTGAATACAAAGAGTAAGCGGGACGGAAACCGATTGTTATCCTATAAATGGCGCCGGGCTCGGTTTTCAGGAATTTATCAATATCAAGAGAGAAGCGTTGCTTTTGATGAAGATCAAGTGTTTTATCATCATCCAGTCGCAAAGTTTTTTGCACGATCGGTTTTGCCACACGGCGCAATTCTTCTTCACCGTCCATACTATTCTGCTGTAGAAATTGCGGAACATTATTTTCGAAGATCTTGATGATGCTGATATCCACTGCACTCAAATTGATCGCGTCAAAAGGCAAAACGAGTATACCCGAATTAGGCAGGATATTCCCTTTGCCTAAAATTTTCACCGAAGGTTTCTTATTTTCAAACACTACGTTGGAGGTAAACCCGTCGGCGAGTGTTGCACCCCAGATATTTTTTATTCCGCTGTTTACATTCACAGTGTAGTTCCCTTCGAGTGGTTTGTCGGAAAATAGTTTTACTTCACTACCGTTGATCGTATAAGAAACTCCCTGCTCATTGCTGATGCTGATCAGGCCTGTAAGGTCTTGCCCGATAGCGATCGGATCAGTAAATTGTACAGATGCATATTGCTGTGCATCGTTTACCGGCATTACTTCGAGCACTTTAAAATCACCTGCTGCAGGAACAGTAATTTCATCATTTCCGGAAACATCAATGTTCATCGGTTTACCGTTCCATTGGATCATGAGCGGCGTTGCATTACCGGTTCTTGTAATTCCGTTAATGGTAAATGCGTGTGTTTTTCCTGCAGCGTGTTGCCATACGATCGGATATGTTTTGCTGTTTTGTGAAACGGTAAGTACTTTTTCAATTTGTTTTCCGTCTTCGAGGTCAGCGGTATTAATCTCGCCGTTCAAAAACATTTTATCTTTTGAACCGTCGCTGCGAAGCCCGCTGTTGTTCACTTTGAAGGATGGCTTCACCGTTTGCAAATTGAATTTCATCACTTTGAATTTCGACGGAACGTCCGTTACTTTTCCAAGTTTGAAATCAACTTCATACAGCTGATCGGGTTTCATGTTTTTTTCGGGCTTGAATTCAATTGTTCTTGCATCAAGCCAGGTTGCTTTTCCTTTTACCGAAGGGGAAAGTTCGAATAATTCATCACTCACCGGCTGTCCTACCGTGTGTGTGGTTGCCACATCTGTTGCAAGTTGAATGCGTACGCTGCTTGTTTTGGAAACCACGCCGGTAGTATATGCTTCCACATACTTTGCAAAGCCGGGATCTACATCGATCCATTTTCCGTTGTTGTTTTTACAGGAGTTTCCGAATAAAATAATAACGATCAAACATAAAGTGCCCTTCGCAAAATGATTGCGGCCGGGGAAGGCGTTGGGGGATGACATGGTGGGGTGTTTTAGATTGGTTAAGCAAAACTCCGGCGAAAACCGCCTGATAAATTGCTTACATAAATGTTGTAAGAAAATTTGATATCTGCAAAATAAAGTTTTGCTAAAGTAGGAAAAGGGAATACGGAATAGATAAATCAGCAGTAGAAAATAAGGATAAATTCAGAACACGGAATACACTGATAGAACATATCCATGTCATGCCGCTTTTACTTTTTTGCGCCAAAAAAGAATGCTTTGATCCGGCTATTCCGTGTTTATCCGTGATCTAAAAATCTATATAACCTGGCCCTTCAACAGATCTTCAAAGATCTCTCGTCTGCGGATCAACTTTGTTTCTCCGTTCGCCGTCATTACTTCCGCAGGTTTAAGGCGGGAGTTAAAATTGGATGACATCTCAAAACCGTAAGCGCCGGCGTTGTAAAAAGTAAGGTAATCACCTTCGCGAACTTCCGGAAGCGTGCGATCCCACGCGAATGTATCCGTTTCGCAAATATTGCCTACAACCGTGTAGATTCGGGATGTGCCGTTCGGATTGGAAGAATTTTCGATGTGATGATATGCATCGTACATCATCGGGCGAATGAGGTGATTGAAACCACTGTCAACACCCACGAAAACCGTGGCCGGCGTTTGTTTGATCACATTTGCTTTTACGACCAGGTAACCGGATTTGCTTACGAGAAATTTGCCCGGCTCAAACCATACCTGTAGTTTCTTTCCTGTTTCGTTTTCGTATTTGATAAAAGCTTCGGTTACTTTTTCGCCGAGCAGATTCACGTCTGTTTCTTTTTCGCCGGGTTGATAAGGTACTTTGAAACCGCTGCCGAGATCGATGTACTTTAATTGCGGAAAATGTTCTGCGATAGAGAACATGATCTCTAACCCTTCAAGGAATACATTAATGTCTTTTATCTCGCTTCCGGTATGCATGTGAATACCTTCCACATGAAGTTTGGTGGACTTTACAACGCGTTCGATATGGCGCATCTGGTGAATTGAAATACCGAATTTACTGTCCACATGCCCGGTAGATATTTTGAAATTTCCGCCCGCCATAATATGCGGATTTAAACGGATACAGATCGGATAGCTGTCGCCGAATTTATTTCCGAATTGCTCGAGTATGGAAATATTATCAATGTTGATATTCACCCCGAGTTCTTTCGCTTCAAGGATCTCATTAAAGTCAACACAATTGGGAGTATACAAAATATTTTCTTTTGCAAAACCCGCCATCAGACCGAGTTTCACTTCATTTATACTTACACAATCCAACGAGGCACCCAGTTCCTTTATGTAACGCAGAATGTTCACATTGGTGAGCGATTTACACGCGTAAAACATCTTCGCATCCCAATTCTTAAATGCATTCACAAGCTTTCCGTATTGGCGCTTTATACTTTCCGAATTATACACATAAAGCGGTGTACCGAATTCGGCGGCAAGCGCCGTGAGCTGTTGGTTGGAGAGTGGGTTCATCATTACTTGTTTATAGTCATAAAAAAAGCATTTCCTTTTGAGAAATGCTTCGTGTAAAATTATATCAATTACATTAAGACGCTTCCCCGCTGCCGGATTCTTCCTGTTTCTTCTTCTTTATGTCGTCTGCTGTATTTTCATCTGCAGTCGTTTCTTCGTCATCTGTTGTTTCTTCGTCAATTGTTGTTTCTTCTTCTGCTGATGGTTCTTCTGCGGCTTCTTCAACATGCTCTTCACCGTGAATATGCGTAGGTACTTCATCAGCAACAATATGCAGTTCGCCCGTTTCACCTGCCACAATGTGTTCTTCGTGTTCTGTTGTTGTTTGTTCATCATCTTCTGCTGAAGTACCGTCGTTACTCACTTGTGTGGCTTTCACCATTTCTTCCATGAACACTTCACTGATCTTCGGTAATTCATCCGCGCTGTTAATACCGAAATAATCCATGAAAGATTTTGAAGTGGAATAGATCAACGGTTTACCAACTGCATCTTCGTTTCTGCCGGTGATGATCACCAGATCTTTTTCCAGTAATTTTTGAACGGCATAATCGCAATTCACACCACGGATAGATTCGATCTCACTTTTTGTGATCGGTTGTTTGTAAGCAATGATCGCCAATGTTTCCAGCGCAGCTGAAGAAAGTCTTTTGATGAATTTGTCGCCGTTAATTAAAGCAACAGTTTTATGATATGCGGCTTTCGTAAGGAACTGCCAGCCGCCGCCGCTTTGCTTTAATTCAAAAGCGTAAAATTCTGAATCATATTTTTCGCGGATCCCTTCAATAGCAGCATTTACCTGGTCCGTATCCGCACGGTCTTCAATAAAGCCCAATGCATTATTCACCAAATCCGTCACTTCCGCAGTTGATAATGCTTTATCGCTTGCGAAGATGAGTGCTTCTATATGTGGTATGATTTGAGAGATCTCCATTTAATGATTTGAAAATTTGAAAATTTGAAAATTTGAAGATGTGAACATCGTTAAACTTTCAAGGTCTCAAAATATTAAAGTGTCAAAAGGGAAATAAAGAAGCGATCCGGAGGAATTGGCTCATTTCCAAATCTCCAAATTTCCAAATTATCCCTGAAGTGCTGCCGCCCCGCTCACAATTTCCGAAAGCTCTGTGGTGATCGCCGCCTGTCTTGCCCTGTTGTAGCTGATCTTCAGCGATTTTAATAATTCGTTCGCGTTGTCACTTGCTTTATCCATCGCAGTCATTCTCGCACCATGCTCGCTCGCATTTCCGTCCAGTACCGCTTTGAATAATTGTGTGTTTAAAATTTTCGGCATCAGTTCCGCGATCAACACTTCTTTGCTGGGCTCAAAAATAAAATCAGCGTTTACTTTAGTTGTCTCAGGTGCTTTTTGTACCGGTAAAAATTGTTCCGCAATATATTCCTGCGTAGCTGCATTTTTAAATTCGCTGTATACCAGTTCAACCGCATCAGTTTCGCCGTTGGCAAAAGCTTCCATCGCATATTTAGCAGCAGCCTGAACCTTTTCAAAGCTAAGCCCGTTGAAAATTTCCCAGAAATTATCGATTACTTTATAACCGTTTTTTGAAAAATGCTCGTATCCTTTTTTCCCGATAGGTAAGATCGTAACATTGCCTTTTGCGTATTGCGCAGCGTATTTTTCTTTGATAACTGCTTTCGCCAGCTTGATCAGGTTACTGTTATAACCGCCGCAAAGTCCGCGATCGCTGGTAACAATGATGATCATCACTTTTTCCACTTGTCTTTCCGTAGCAAGATTAAGCGACATATCGGTTTCCGCACCGCTCACGATATTGCTCAGCATTTCCTGCAGTTTTTGGGCATATGGGCGCATTTGCGTAATGGCATCCTGGGCACGGCGCAATTTGGCCGCACTCACCATTTTCATCGCTTTCGTGATCTGTTGTGTACTCTGCACGCTCACAATCCTGTTTCTTACCTCTTTTAAAGCACCGCTCATGCTGTATATATTTTATTAATGAGTATCTCTTTTTCCGGGCGCAAAGGTAGGGCAAAAGGCTTAAATTTCACAGGACAAAATGCCCTGTTTTTCCCGCTTGCGCATACGCATTTACAGTCGAACCGCACATACCTTTAAATTAACAGGGTTTAATCTCCCGCAAAAGAACTTATTTGTACATTTGCAACCCGTTATAAACGGGCGTTTTCTGTCAATTTGGCTAATAAATAACATCAGCACCATCTTTGACAGGGCAACAGTATCAAAATAAAAAATTGCTTTAATAAAATATATTATGCTTTCACTTATTTCTAAAGTATTCGGCGGCAACAAAAGCGAGAAGGACGTAAAAAAATTGATGCCCGAAGTAGAGAAAACAAAGGTTGCTTTCGACAAACTGCAATCGCTGAGTAACGATCAGCTTCGCGGCAAAACCGCGGAGTTCAAAGCACGAATCAGAGAATATCTTTCTGATATTGATGCGGACATTCAGGGTAAAAAAGACAATGCAGAAAAATTGCCGTCGTCAGACATCAACGGTCGCGACGGTATCTATAAAGAAATAGACGGCCTTAAAAAAGAGCGTGATGAAAAGATCGAAGAGATCCTGAAAGAAATTCTGCCGGAAGCATTTGCAGTGGTAAAAGAAACTTCCCGTCGTTTTAAAGAAAATGAAAATGTGGTTGCAACTGCTACAGATCTTGATCGTGAACTTGCTGCAAAAAAACAAAGCGTAATTATTGAAGGCGATAAATCAACGTTTAAAAACAGTTGGCTGGCTGCCGGAAGCACGGTAAACTGGAACATGGTTCACTACGATGTGCAGTTGATCGGCGGTACGGTTTTGCATTCCGGTAAGATCGCGGAAATGGCAACGGGTGAAGGTAAAACCCTCGTGAGTACATTACCTGCATATCTTAATGCGCTTGCAGGCGAGGGTGTACACATCGTAACGGTGAATGATTACCTCGCAAAACGTGACAGTGAATGGAACGGCCCGATCTTCGAATGGCTTGGATTGAGAGTGGATTGTATTGATAAGCATGAGCCTAACAGTGATGCGCGTCGCAACGCGTATAACGCAGATATAACTTACGGTACGAATAACGAATTCGGCTTTGATTACTTAAGAGATAATATGGTGCATTCTCCGGATGAAATGGTGCAACGCAAGCATCACTTCGCAATGGTGGATGAAGTGGATAGTGTATTGATCGATGACGCACGTACGCCGTTGATCATCAGCGGACCTGTAGGTCACAGCGACAACACGCAACAATTTTTTGATCTTAAACCGAGAATTGAAAAGTTGGTTGAAGCGCAAAGAAAAGCTGTGAATGCTTTCTTAATTGAAGCAAAGAAAAAGATCGCTGAAAATAATGATGATCCTAAAGACGGAGGACTTGCATTGATGCGTGCTTATCGTGGTTTACCGAAGAACGGCGCATTGATTAAATTTTTAAGTGAGCCGGGTATACGTGTGAAATTGCAAAAAAGTGAGAATTATTATTTAGCGGATCAGCAAAAACAAATGCCTAAAGTCGATGAAGAATTGTATTTCAGCATCGACGAAAAAAATAACCAGGTAGAGCTCACGGAAAACGGTCTTAACCTCATCACAAGAGCGGGTGAAGATGCTGATTTCTTTATCCTGCCGGATATTTCCACAAAGATCTCCGACATTGATAAAACAGATCTTAACGCCGAAGAAAAATTACAGCGCAAGGATAACCTGATGACGGAATACGGCATGAAGGCAGAACGCATTCACACCATTCAGCAATTGCTGAAAGCATACACCTTGTTTGATAAAGACGTGGAGTATGTGATCATCGAAGATGAAGTGAAGATCGTAGATGAGCAAACCGGTCGTATCATGGAAGGTCGTCGTTATTCTGATGGCTTGCACCAGGCTTTGGAAGCGAAAGAAAATGTGAAGATCGAAGCATCTACTCAAACTTATGCAACGGTAACACTGCAAAACTATTTCAGGATGTACCATAAGCTTGCGGGCATGACGGGTACTGCGGAAACAGAAGCAGCGGAGCTTTGGAGCATTTATAAATTAGATGTGGTGAATGTACCTACCAATGTGAAAGTGATCCGTAAGGATGAGGAAGACATGGTGTACAAAACCAAGCGTGAGAAGTTTAAAGCGGTGATAGAAGAAGTAGAAAAAAATCGTGCTGCAGGAAGACCAACGCTCGTAGGTACAACATCTGTTGAAGTAAGTGAACTCATCAGTCGTATGATGAAGCAAAAAAATATTCCGCACAATGTATTGAATGCGAAGCAGCATAGCCGTGAGGCGCAGGTAGTTGCTGAAGCAGGTTTTGCAGGAGCGGTTACCATCGCTACCAATATGGCGGGTCGTGGTACGGATATCAAGCTTGGCCCCGGCGTTAAAGATGCGGGTGGTCTCGCGATCCTCGGTACAGAGCGCCATGAAAGTCGTCGTGTAGACAGACAGCTTCGCGGTCGTGCGGGCAGACAAGGGGATCCGGGAACGTCAAACTTTTTCGTTTCATTGGAAGATGACCTGATGCGGATGTTTGGTTCGGAAAGAATTGCTAGCCTCATGGATCGTATGGGTTATAAAGAAGGTGAAGTGATCCAGCACAGCATGATCACAAAAAGTATTGAGCGGGCACAACGCAAAGTTGAAGAAAATAACTTCGGTACCAGAAAGCGTTTGCTCGAATATGATGATGTTATGAACAAGCAGAGAAATGTGGTTTACGGGAAACGTAATCACGCATTACATGGTGAAAGACTGGCGCTTGATCTTGATAATTCATTCTATTCCGTTGCGGGTGGTTTGATCGATTCATTCAGAGGCTCAAATGATCTTGAAGGCTTTAAGCTTGGTGTGATCGTGAACTTTGGTATGGAAACAAATATCACTGCGGACGAACTTGACGGAAAAAATGCAGAAGCTTTAGCGGATAAATTATATGATGAAGCGATAGCGCATTACAACAGAAAAAAAGAAGGACTGGCAGAACAAACATTGCCGATCATCACCAACATTCGTAAAGAGCAGGGCAATCATATTCAGAATGTAGCGGTTCCTTTTACTGATGGGAAAAAAGGCATTCAGGCATTGGCTAATCTGGATAAATACCTTGCAACTAACGGCGCGGAATTGTGCAATGCAATGGAACGCAGCATTACATTGGCAACGATAGATGAAGCATGGAAAGAACACCTTCGTGCAATGGATGATCTTCGTCACAGCGTGCAGACAGCGGGTTACGAGCAAAAAGATCCGTTGGTGATCTATAAAATTGAAGCATTTAACGCCTTCAAAGAAATGGATGACAAAGTGAATAAAGATATCGTGAGCTTCCTTTCTCATGCGGGCATTCCGGTAGAGCAAACCAACGCCGGCGCTATCAAAGAAGGTCGTGAGCAAAAGACCGATATGCGCAGGATGAACATGAACAAAGCGGAGATTGAAACAGCAGGTGATGACTATGCGGCAAATCAAAATGATTACTACGATCCGTCAGGCGGATCTGTAAAGCAGGAACCGATCACCCGTGTAGAACCTAAGATCGGACGCAACGATCTTTGCCCTTGCGGAAGTGGAAAGAAGTATAAGAATTGCCATGGCGCGGGGCAGTAATAAAGATTAAAGACAAAAGATAAGAGACAAAAGATTAAAGACATCAGACAGAGCATCCGGGAACGGGTGCTCTTTTATTTTTCTCACGGCGTGCACAGCGTAGGCACGGCGATCACGCAAGCTTGCGTTGTGAGAAACTTTTTCCCTTCTTTTCTTTTTAATACTTTTAGCAAAACCTCCATCATGAAATCAACAGCAACCACCGTTGACGATTATATCTCCGAACTTCCGGAAGACCGCAAAGCCGCAATAACAAAGCTTCGTGCGACCTTAAAGAAAAATATGCCTAAAGGTTTCCAGGAGAAAATGTATTACGGCATGCCCGGTTATGTGGTACCGCATAGTTTGTATCCGCCGGGGTATCATTGCGATCCGAAACTCCCGCTTGGCTTGATCAATTTTGCATCGCAAAAGAATGGTTTGGTATTGCATCATCTGGGCCTTTATGCCGATCCGAAACTTACGGAATGGTTTGCCGCGGAATATGTCAAACTCGATATTGGAAAGTTAGATATGGGAAAGGGTTGCGTTCGCTTTAAAAAACCGGAGAATATTCCTTTTGCGCTTATAGGTGAATTAGCAAAAAAGCTTACTGTAGACGGTTGGATCAGGAGTTACGAATCAGCATTTAGCAGAGGAAAAGAGAAGGGCCAGGAGAACAAAGAGAAAAGGAGAACAAGGACCGGCTAAAAGCATCAAAAAGAAAAAAAGTTACCCATTGGCAATAATCGGGCTTTGTCATTAGTCCCCGGCCTTTTGTCAATTATCTTTCATCTGTTGTCTGTCGTCTGTTGTCTGTGGTCTATTCTACCCTTATCTTTGCCGAAAATTCATAACTCATCACTTATAATTATCAACGATGTCAGTTTTAGTAAATAAAAATTCCAAAGTAATTGTACAGGGCTTTACCGGTACGGAAGGAAGCTTTCACGCTACGCAAATGATCGAATACGGCACAAACCTGGTAGGTGGTGTTACGCCTAATAAAGGTGGTACAACGCACCTGGAAAGACCCGTTTTTAATACAGTTGCAGATGCGGTAAAGGAAACCGGCGCTGATGTAAGTATCATCTTCGTTCCTCCTGCATTTGCTGCAGATGCGATCATGGAAGCTGCTGAAGCGGGTATCGCATTGATCGTTTGTATCACTGAAGGTATTCCGGTAAGTGATATGGTAACTGTGAAAAATTATTTAGTGGGTTCTAACAGCAGGCTGATCGGGCCAAACTGTCCGGGCGTTATTACAGCTGACGAATGTAAAGTGGGGATCATGCCGGGCTTTATATTTAAAAAAGGAAGAATTGGTATCGTTTCTAAAAGCGGTACACTCACATACGAAGCTGCAGACCAGGTAGCGAAAGCAGGACTTGGGATCTCTACAGCGATCGGTATCGGCGGCGATCCGATCATTGGCACTACTACTAAAGAAGCAGTTGAACTCTTCATGAATGACGACGAAACAGATGCGATCGTAATGATCGGTGAGATCGGCGGCGGTATGGAAGCAGAAGCTGCGGAATACATTAAATCAACAGGAAATAAAAAACCGGTTGTCGGTTTCATCGCAGGCCAAACAGCCCCTCCGGGCAGACGTATGGGTCACGCGGGTGCGATTGTTGGGGGTGAAGATGATACAGCAGCAGCTAAGATGAAGATCATGGCGGCATGCGGCATTCACGTTGTTGCAAGCCCGGCGGATATCGGAAAGACGATGGCTGAAGCAATCAAAAAATAATATTTTCCCGCAGATCACACGGATCTGCACAGGTATAAAAAAGTCCCGAAATATTTCGGGACTTTTTTATACCTGTTGGTTTTTTTATTATCCGTGTTTATCCGTGAGATCTGCGGGCCATCTCTCTTACGGATTAGCCCTCACATACTTCATCAATTCATCTCTCGAGCTGTTGAATGCAAACGCATCATTCAACATAAAATAATTTCCCTTATCCGTTGTGCGGGCGTACAAAGCTTTCGCAAGATCTAATCTGGAATTATCAAAGTTGAATAGTTGCAACAATTGTTTCACCTGTGTGGCAGAGAAAAAATTATTGATCGCAACTTGTTTTGCAAGATTCAATTTGCTGTTTTCAAACGACGTTGCGTTGATGGAAGATTTAAGCGCATCAAAATTTTGTTGCGCCATCTCCCTGTTGTATCCCCCGGGGTACTGATTCGGATATTGGTTCGGATGCTGCGGATTTTGCTGAGGATAATCCTGATCGTTATACGCGATCGGCTGCTCATCTTTCATCGCATGATTAAAGCGATTGATATAGATATCCGTTTGATAACCCGGTCTCAGATATACCGTTCCTTCATACATTACACGGATCGCCTGGCTGTTCATTTGTCCGCGACGATTATTCGGCATTTGCCATATTTTAATGCTGTGATTACCTGCAGACAGACCGCTTAATAAAAGATCATCATCATTTTTGCTTTGGTCATACGATCTGCCGTCAATATTGATACGAACCGCGCCGCTGCTATAATAAGATCCGATGCTGAGTCTTGTTTGCTGATACGATTGGCGTTGCATATCCTGCGCCTGCAGCACTTCGGGAGCAAGCCCGATGATCATGATCAGCACAGTAAAAAGTGTAGTAAATTTTTTCATCATTCAAAATTTTAAAAGTGAGAAAACTGATTTTGCGCGGGTATATTCAAAGGATATGCCGCTGAGAGAAAAAGTGCTCAAACAAAAAGTTAAAGCTGATGTACAAAGCAGTGAAGCATATTTTCTCAGCTCATTTTTGTTGATTGGCACAATAATGTGTAAGCATGAAGTATAAATCATTAAATATGAAAAAGTCATTCCTTATACGAGTCGCAATAATGATGATCAGCTTCATTGCAGGTGAAAAACCTTCCGCACAGGTGATCGTTGTGCCGGCGGGACAAAGAACAGTTATTCAACGTCGTCCCGTGACGGTTCAAAAACATTACCCGCGTTATTACAGGCGCAGTTATCACCCGGCATATTATCAGCGCGGTTACTACAGGGTAAAACGTGATAACGGGCGCCACAAAGGCTGGTACAAGCACAACAAACCTTATAAATTTAAGAAACATCATTAATAATGTTGTTTGTGAAGCCCGCTCCGTTGCGGGCTTTTTTATAATAAAATGGCAAGTCGTTAAAAAAATCAAAAATTGAACACAGTTTATGCATTTGCACTTAACTGTTCATCTTAACTTGTATACATAACAGCACATTAAATTTTAGCCCATGCTTTCACGAATACTTTGCCTCACCCTCAGCTTTATGCTCATGAATAAATTTGCCTCCGCGCAAAACAATGATTATTCCGCACAATGGAAAAAGATCGAAGCCTTTGAAAAGAAAGGTCTTACAAAAGATGCGTTGAAGGAGACCGTGAGCATTTTTAATGATGCTGTCGCAAGAGGCAATGAGCCACAGCAGATCAAAGCGGCGATGTATCAGATGAAGTACCGCAATATGACGGAGGAAGAAAATAATGAGAAGAATATTTTCTTTATCGATACGCTGATCTCAAAAACAAAAGTACCCGCAAAAAATATTCTCATTAGTATGCAGGCGCAATTGTTTCAGGCGTATAAAGAAAATCATCGTTATCAGTTATACAATCGTACTGCGCTTACAGAAGAAAAAGGAAATGATATTACCACCTGGAGCCTCACGAAGCTGAATAATAAGATCGCTTCATTATATAAAGCTTCTCTGAACAATGATAATTTACTGAAGCAAACCGATCTTAAAAAATTCAGTGCTATCCTGGAAAAAGAAAAGAACACGGCAAAACTTCGGCCGACATTGTATGACCTGTTGGCAAATCGTGCGCTCGATTATTTTATGATCACGGAGAATGATGTTACTCAACCCACGTATAAATTCATCATCAACGATGAAGCGGCATTTGCTCCCGCTGCTGCATTCATCAATAAAAAATTCGTTACCGCCGATTCATCCGCGTTGTATTACAATGCGCTGGTGATCATGCAGGACCTGCTGCGCTTTCATTTAAAAGACGCGCAGCCGGATGCATTATTAGATGCAGATCTGAAGCGACTGCAATTTGTACATGAGCATGGCATTTTTCCAAATAAAGAAAAGTTGTATGAAGATGCTTTGCTGAACATTGAAAGCGTATACGGTAACAATGAACTTAGTGCACAGGCTACTTATTTGCGTGCATTGATCTACAAGGAAAAAGGCGGTAACTTTAAACCCGCCGATCCGAAAACAAAAGTATTTCAGTTTGACCTTGTAAAAGCGAGAGACCTTGCACAGGCCGCCTTCCTTAAATTTCCGAAAAGCAGCGGCGGTATTGATTGCAGAAATCTGGTCCTGCAGATCCAACAACCGGTATTGCATTTTGAAACGGAGAAAGTAAATATTCCTGACCAACCCTTCCGTTCACTAATAGAATACGCTAACACGGATAAAATTTATTTCCGACTGGTAAAAACAACACACGACGATATTAAGAATGATGCGGAAAATGAAACTGACAGTGATAAAAGGTTAGCTGCGATATTGAAAATGTCGGCGCTGAGATCATGGAATACGGTGCTTCCCGACCAAAAAGATTATCAGCAACATTCCGTTGAAATAAAAGCAGACGGTGTTCCGTCAGGTGTTTATTATATGATCGTTAGCAGGAATGCGGATTTCAACATGAAGAAAAATATCATCGGGCGCTCGGTGATCTATGTGAGCAACATCGCTTACATAACGAATACAAAAAATGAATTGTATGCACTCAACCGCGATAATGGCTTACCGCTTGAAAATGCCGGCGTACAGCTTTGGAAGAATTCGTACAACAACGCAAAGAGAAAATATGAATATCAGCAGGCCGGTACTTATAAAACTGATAAGAACGGATACGCAAAAATTGCAAAACAGACAAACTATGAAAGTTATGTTGTGCAGATAAAATACGGCGCAGACGAATTATTTACCGATGACAATTTGAATACTTATTGTTACAACAGCTATGCGCCAAAAAAGGAAACGGAGCAAACATTTTTATTTACGGACCGTTCTATTTATCGCCCCGGGCAAACTGTGTTCTTTAAAGGCATTACAACATCAACAGACACCACGCGCCGAAAAAGTCATGTAGTTTCCGGAAGGTCAACCATAGTAATGTTGTTTGATAACAACGGGCAAAAAATACAATCGCTTGCGCTCAGAACCAATGAATATGGATCTTACAACGGAAAGTTCATCATTCCGGAAGGGCTGCTGAACGGTCAGTTTTATGTGATCGACAGTCTGAATAACTCCCGTGTCTACTTTAATGTAGAAGAATACAAGCGCCCGAAATTTTCAACAGAAATTAAAAAACCCCAAGGTAGCTATCGCGTAAATGACAGCATTACGATCAAAGGCAATGCAAAAGCTTATGCAGGCAATAATATCGACGGTGCAAAAGTTTCTTACCGCGTGGTACGTGCGGTACGCTACCCTATTTGGTTCGGCTATTCATTTAAACGTTATCCGCCCATGGGCAGCGAAGAAGATATGGAGATCACGGAAGGCGTTACAACAACGGATGCAAACGGTGAATTTACGGTAACCTTCAAAGCTATTCCTGATGAAACAATCGACAAAAAAGACCAACCAACATTCGATTATAAAATCACCGCGGATGTAACGGATATCAACGGCGAAACTATAAGCGGTGAAGAAACGGTTTCTGTGTCTTACCAGGCATTGCAATTGAATATCACCGGTGAAGATGAATTGCCGGCAGACAGCATTAAAAATATCGGCGTAAGCAGCACCAATGCAAACGGCCTGTTTGAAAAAGTGACAGTAAAATTTGAGATGTACAAACTGCAGGAACCCAACCGCATTTTTCGCAAACGCTATTGGGATGCGCCCGATCAGTTTGTAATGACGAAAGAAGAATCTTACCGCGATTTCCCTTATGATGTTTATGCAGATGAAAATGAAATGAGCAATTGGGCCCTTGGCCAAAAAGTAATCGATGCAACTGATACTACTTCATCCAACTCAACACTAAGCACTAAACACTCAACACTCATTGCGGGATGGTATAAGATCATCGTCACCACAAAAGATAAATACGGTGAAGATGTAAGAGCAGAAAAATTCATTCAGATCACGGATAGGTCTGCATCAAAAATAAATGAAGCTTTTTCACTGCAGTCAGATAAAAAAACCGCACAACCCGGTGATGCCATCAATTACAATCTGGCAACGGGTTATGATAAGATATGGCTCATAAGAAATTTATTGAAGGCAAATGATAATATAAGAACCGATTACGTAACTGTTACCGGAGACAAAGAATCAGAAAATATATTGAATGTAACAGAAGATGACCGCGGCGGCATATCAGTAAATTATGCATTTGTAAAACACAACAGATCGTATAACGGCACAGAAAGTTTTGCCATTCCGTGGAGCAATAAAGAACTGAAGATCTCCTATGAAACATTCCGTGATAAATTATTACCGGGCGCTGAAGAAAAATGGACTATAAAAATTACCGGTGATAAAGCAGAAAAAGTAACTGCAGAAACATTGATCAGCATGTATGATGCATCAATCGATCAGTTTAAAGATCATTCATGGTCATCGCTGAGCAGACTTTGGCCTTCATTGAAGAACGGATTGAACTGGACCGCAGAAACATTTAGGGAAGTGAGTTCTGCGGAAACGAATAATCTGCCGGACAGTACTATTGAGCAGGATGAAATGATTTATCCTGCGCTCGTTGATAACGGCTGGTCAGATGGGTCTAATTTTGATGGTTTTGCATGGACAGGCAGAGCTACATATAAGGTTGTTAATAAAAATGCCGCCACAAGCGCTACAACATTATATTCTGTTTCCGTAGGAGCAATGGGAATACGCCAGGATGAGGCTTCAAGAGACAGAGTACCATTACCAGAAAATGCTGATTCTAATAATCCTCACCATTTAGTAATACCGAAACCTGTCTTGGGGGGAGGAGCAACTGATAACGCTACAGGAGGAAATGTCAGCATCCGCAAAAACTTCAACGAAACCGCTTTCTTCTTCCCCGATCTTAAAACGGATGAAGACGGCAATGTTTCTTTTTCCTTTACCATGCCCGAAGCACTTACCAAATGGAAGCTGATGGTAATGGCGCATACAAAGGAACTGGCGAGTGCATATTCTACTAACTCAACTGTTACACAAAAGGAATTGATGGTGCAGCCGAACGCACCGCGTTTTTTAAGAGAGGGTGACGATATGGAATTCTCTGCAAAAGTGGTAAATCTTACGGATAAGGAAATTACGGGTACATCACAATTGGAACTCATCGATGCGGCAACAAATCAACCGGTGGACGGTTGGTTCAAAAATGTTTTCCCGAATCAGTATTTCACGGTACCTGCGGGGCAAAGTGTTGCGGTAAAATTCCCCATGGCCGTGCCTTTCAATTTCAACTCGGCCATGTTTTACCGCATCAAAGCGATCTCAAAAGACGGTTCATTCTCCGACGGCGAAGAAATGGCGATTCCCGTGCTTACCAACAGGATGCTGGTTACAGAATCGATGCCGCTTAATATGCGTAATACGGATTCAAAAACATTTACGTTCGATAAGTTGCTTACGAGCGGCAACAGCGGCTCGCTCACGAATCATGCCCTTACCGTTGAATATACAAGCAACCCGGCGTGGTATGCAGTGCAGGCCCTGCCTTATTTAATAGAGTATCCGTACGAATGTGCCGAGCAAAGCTTCAACAGGTATTATGCAAATACGTTGGCATCATTTATCAGCAATTCATCGCCGCGCATCAAGGCGGTTTTTGAAAAATGGAAGATAACCGACACGAGTGCATTAATGAGTAATCTGCAAAAGAATGAAGAATTGAAATCCGTTTTGTTGCAGGAAACGCCTTGGGTATTGGAAGCTAAAGATGAAACGCAGCAAAAGAAAAATATCGCATTGTTGTTCGATATGGTTCGTCTTGCCGGAGAAAAAAACAGAACTCTTGCGAAGCTTAAAGATATGCAGACTTCAAACGGCGGCTTTGCATGGTTCAAAGGCGGTGCGGACGATCAATACATTACGCAATATATTATCACGGGCATCGGTCATCTGCGCAAGCTGAATGCATTGCAAGGTGCGGATTATGAAGCCATAAAACCGATCTTGGATAAAGCACTTCCTTACCTGGATGCAAGGATTAAAGAGGAATATGATAACCTCATCAAATACAAGGCAAAGATGAGCGATGATCATTTGTCGTACAATGCGATCCAGTATTTATACATGCGCAGCTTTTTCCCGGAAACAAAAGTAACAGCGGCTTCAAACACTGCTGCGAGTTATTTCCGCGGCCAGGCTGCAAAATATTGGCTCAGTAAAAGCAAATACATGCAGGCTATGGTTGCTCTCGCATTGAACAGGAACGGCGATACAAAGACATCGCAGACTGTGATTGCATCGCTTAAACAAAATGCGATCAACAACGAAGAGTTCGGCATGTATTGGAAAGATCTCGCCATCGGCGGCTATTATTGGTACCAGGCGCCGATCGAAAGCCAGGCGATGATGATAGAAGCATTTACAGATATCGATAAAAATGTTGCAACCATCAACGATATGAAAACATGGCTGCTCAAACAAAAACAAACGCAGCAATGGCCCACCACAAAAGCAACGGCTGAAGCTTGTTATGCTTTATTACTGAACGGCAGTGACTGGCTCTCTGAAGAAAAAGTTGTAACCATCCAACTCGGAAATACCGTCATAAAAAGTACCGATGAAAAAACAGAAGCGGGAACGGGCTACTTTAAAAAAAGAATCGAAGGATCGAAAGTGCAGCAAGGCATGGGCAACATAAAAGTATCATTGAGTTCACCCACCAATCAACCGATCAACAAATCAACCACTTCTTACGGCGCCGTGTACTGGCAGTATTTTGAAGACCTGGATAAGATAACGTCTGCGGCCACACCGCTTAAGCTCGTGAAGAAATTGTATATAGAAAAGAACAGCGCAACCGGTCCTGTGCTCACTTTAGTAAAGGACGGCGATCAATTAAAAGTGGGAGACAAAATAAAAGTGCGCATTGAACTTCGTGCAGATCGTGACATGGAATATGTGCACATGAAAGACATGCGTGCTGCTTGTATGGAACCGGTGAATGTCATAAGCTCTTACAAATACCGGGGCGGCTTAGGCTATTACGAATCCACAAAAGACGCAAGCACCAATTTCTTTTTCAGTTGGTTGCCTAAAGGAACTTATGTGTTTGAATACCCGATGTTCGTAACATTAAACGGAAACTTCAGCAACGGCATTACCACGATACAGTGTATGTATGCGCCGGAATTTACGAGTCATAGTGAAGGGGTGAGGGTGCAGGTGGGGAATTAGATATTTCCCGCAGATGAGCACAGATTCAGATCACAGATCAGCACAGATAAATCAGCGCTGATCTGTGATTTTTTATATCTGTGTTCATCTGCAGGAAATATTATCTTGTTTCATTCAACCCTTCCTTATAAACCTTCAAACATCTTTCTCTTGCAAATACATGATCCACCATCGGCTTGGGATAATCCGACGCTTCAAATTCCGGAACCCATTTGCGGATATATTTAAAATCGGGATCAAATCTTTGTGTTTGTAAATAAGGATTAAAGATCCGGAAATAAGGTGCCGCGTCGCAACCGCTTCCTGCGGCCCATTGCCAGCCGCCGTTATTTGCAGCAAGATCATAATCCAATAATTTTTCCGCAAAATAAGCTTCGCCCCGGCGCCAATCGAGCAGTAAATGTTTAGACAGAAAAGATGCCGTGATCATCCGCACACGGTTGTGCATAAAACCGGTTTCATTCAATTCCCGCATGCCCGCATCCACGATCGGATAACCTGTTTGCCCTTCACACCATTTCTCAAATTCCTTTTCATCGTAGCGCCATTTAATATGATCGTAAGCCGGCTTGAAAGCCTTGCCCTTACCCACCTGCGGAAAATGTGCCAGGATGCATTGATAAAATTCCCGCCAGATCAGTTCGCTTAAAAAAACGTCAGACAGGCCCTGCGCTTTTTTTGCAAGCTTGCGAATACTTATCGTGCCGAAACGCAAGTGCATCCCTAAATGTGATGTACCGTGAATACCCGGAAAATCTCGTTGTTTGCCATAAGCCCTTATGAGATCTTCATTAAAAGTTGTCGGCGGAAATGCTCCTTTGGTTTCACTGAATCCCATTGCCTTCAAAGAAGGAATTTGTTTCGGCGCATGTTGAAAAAAATGTTTAAAATATTTTCTTGCCGGGTACGCCGTCAGATGAAAATTTGTAAGCGTTGATTTCCACTTTTTACTGTATGGCGTAAAAACCGTGTATGGTTTACCGTCATCTTTCAACACTTCTGTTTTATCCAGCACTACTTGGTCTTTATGTAAAAACAATTCGGCACCGTGCTTTTTCAGCAATGTCTTTATGTGATGATCACGCTCCGTTGCATATGGTTCATAATCTTCATTGGCGTGCACTTCAGCTATCTCGTATGTTTGTACTAATTCGTTGAAGGCTTTTTCAGGTGTATTATACAACACATGAAACGTGGCGCCTGCTTTTTCTAAAACTTCCTGCATTTCAACAATTACACGGCGAATAAAATCCACACGGCGATCTGCTTTATTTTCCAACTCATCTAAAATAATTTTATCAAAAATAAAAACCGGAAGCACCGGATATTCTGTTCTAAGTGCATAGTATAATGCTGCATTATCCGCAAGTCGCAGATCACGGCGAAACCAGCAGATGGATATTTTTTGTTTCATTTAATACTGTTGTCTGAATTGGGATTCGTCAGATGATTTGCTTAATGTGATTCTTCCCGTATCTGTTTATTTATATCTTTTATCACCGGGCATTTAAACGAAATCGAGTACATATTTTTCACGCAATGTTTGCCACATCCTGAGCGAAGTGCTCAATGTAAATTGTTTATTGTTTATCTCCCGCACCCACCTCAAATTGTAAATCGAATTGCTCAAAAAAACTTCATCGGCACTCATAAGGTCCGTTTCACTCACCCTCGATTCTTTTACTTCGTACCCTTCAATACGCAATTTTTCTACCAGCCATTTACGCATTACTCCTGCTACGCAACCTTCGCTCAGCGCAGGTGTAAATAACATACCGTCTTTAAAATAAAACAGGTTTGCGATGGTAGATTCAATGATATTTCCCACGCTGTTCAAGATAAGCGCATCATTGCATTGCTGTTCTTTTGCAAAGATCGCACCCGTAACATAAGGTAAACAATTATTGTGCTTTAGATTACTGTACGCATCGATCGGTTTCACGGCATCACGGTGTATACAAAGCTGCAGACCGTTCTCATTCAGCGCTCCCGAACTTTCGGGTAATGAGGTTGTTTCTATGACGTAATTCGGTGTGTTATTTTTTGCATCGTACAAGCCACCTTCCGCACGCATCATCATCAATCGTACTCTTGCATGTTGTAATTTATTCTTTGTCGCCAGGAAAACGATCTCCGCTTCAAATTTTTCGGGCGACCATAATTTGGGAATGTCAAATTTGAGCAGTTGCAATCCTTTCCACAAGCGTGCAAAATGGTCGTCCGCCAGGATGAGTTTTCCCTTGTGCAGCTTCATGGTTTCAAAAATTCCGTCGCCGTAGCGCAGGCCCCGGTTCGCAGCAATAATTAGCGGTGTATCCGCAGCAACTGTCTTTCCGTTATAACTGATAAATGACATAGGGTGAAAGTAAAAAATCTTCGGCAAAGGGAAGATTTTAATAAGATAGGTTTTACCTGCAAAAAAAAAGGCTTCACAACTGTGAAACCTCAAATTCGTTATCCTGCATTCGTCTGTTAAATTCAAATCTCTTCGATAATCTTATTTTTCACCGCGTAAAGAATAAGTCCGGCGGTTGTTTTTGCGCCCGTTTTTACTTTAAGTTTATCACGAAGTGCTTCTACAGTACGTGGACTTAGCTCAACCATATCCGCAATTTCTTTCGTGCTTTTTTCTTCGCACATCAAACGCAGGATCGTTGTTTCTTTTTCATTCAGGTTTGCTTCCGCCTGGTGAATTTGTGCAGGCAGAACTACGTTACGTTGTTTCAAATTCGTAAGCAGTGCCTGATTGGTGAGTGTATTAAAATAATAATCGTCTGTATGTACCGTTCTGATCGCTTCGTAGATGATCTCGCTGTCACTGGTTTTTGAAAGGTAGCTGTTTGCACCTATCTCCATAAGTTTAGTGATCATACTGTGATCATCCATCATCGTAAGCATGATCACCTTTGCACGCGGACACACTCGGCGGATCTCCGGCAAAGCAGCTATCCCATCCATTACGGGCATTTGAATGTCAAGCAATATCACGTCTGCAGGGATCGTTTTAAGCATATTGATCAGGTGCATGCCATTGTCAGCTTCTGCAATGATCTTGATGTCTTTCTTTTGGCTCAATGCCTGCTTTACGCCTGCCCTGTACAATACATGGTCGTCGGCAATAATAACCTTTATAGGTTCGTCTGATATATCGGGTTTCATAATCTATTTGGATTGTAAAAGTAAACTTTTTCCTAAGTAATCTTACGTAACCATAACGTTAATAGGTCTGAAAAATTATGCCTCAAGGTAAAATTGCGTATAAATACGCTGTTTTAAAAATGTAAATGCCGAAATACACTTCAGGATTACGTTTTAAAAAAATAATCAGGATAAATACATTATCCTGATTATTAATATCTCGCCTTATAGGGTACGGCTAATGATATTGTAAAGATGAGTGCAACGGCAATTGAAGCAATGGGAAAAAATACAAAGAGTTATGGTGTTTTTCTTCGTTAAGTAAAGTCTTGTTATTCTAATTTAGCATCCTATGGGAATGAAAGTCTATCACATTTTTTTATTGTTTGCTGCAATATTGTATTTTATAACATTAAATCTGGCATTAACTAAAACAAGAAAGTTCATTGTTGATGGATACATGAAGTATTTCTTCTTGTACCCTTTGGTAGGATTTATGGTGTCGGTTTTATTTTGGTTAAAATTTTTCGGGATGTTTCCGGTTGCGCCGTTTTCGATAATAAACAAACTATCAATACTCTTTCACTTTGCTTTCTTGAGTGTTTTTATGCTAAAAATTATTCGTAAAAAAACATTTTTTTATTTCGTTAGCGTATCGTTTTTTTTACTGGTAACTTTTTTAGTGTATATCGATATAATAAATCGAACTAAACTTGCTATCCCAATTGCTAATGCATGTTTATTTATTCTATGTCTTTTTTACTTTCATAATTTATTTACTGCCCCTCCAACCCTAAATCTCTCTCGAGAACCATCATTTTGGATATGTTGCGGAATCCTATTAGGAAGTGGGTTCTTAATACCGTTGTACGTATTCAATCTATCTTTTTTCAAGATTACAATTGACCCTAACCTAAGCCATATCTTAGGAACTTTATTCGGTTTTGGATATGCAATTATGTACCTATTTTTTATTAAAGCTTATCTATGTATACAAACCCGACTGGAATAATTGTTCTTTTGATTGTTTTTTGTTTAGTACTTCTATTATTATTAAGCAGTGTCATCATTATTGTCGTCTTTAAATATCAAAAGCGACAAAATAAATATGCTAATGAAATTAATACTCTAAAAGCCGAATATGAAAACGCCATTCTCAAAAGTCAAATTGAGATCCAAGAGCAGACCTTTCAAAATATTTCAAGAGAAATTCACGACAATGTTGGTCAAAAACTTTCATTAGCAAAACTGTATCTATCTGATAGTCAAAATCCATCGTCAGATTTATATAATACAGCTGCAATTATCGGTGATGCGATTTCGGATCTGAGAGATTTAAGTCGCACTTTAAGTTCAGAAATGATAATCTCTAATGGTTTAATTCATGCATTAAAACATGAAATACAATATATTGACAGAACAAGCCTATTCAAAGTCTATTTTGAGATAAAAGGAGATTCTTTATTCCTCGAAGATAAAATTGAATTAGTTATTTTCAGGGTGATTCAGGAAGCAATACAAAATGTAATTAAACATGCGAAAGCTTCTGCGGTTACGATTTGTTTAGAATATCATTCCACAGAACTTAATGTTTTAATAAAGGACAATGGTATAGGCTATTGCGAGATCAATTCAGAAGGTCAAGGTTTGAAAAATATGAAGGGTCGCGCTAAGTTATTAGGTGGAAGTTTCGAAATAAAGGGAGATTCTTACAAAGGAACAGTTATAGAAATAAAAATACCATTAGATGAAAAACAGCAATTATAAAATTTTCTTAGTTGATGATCATGTATTACTAAGGGACGGATTAACAACATTGATTAATAAGTTCGACGACTGCCAGGTTATAGGGGGTGCCGCAAACGGCAAGGACCTGATTGAAAAAATAAATGAAGGCGTAAAACCTGATATTATTATTCTTGATCTCAACATGCCCGAAATGGACGGTTATGCCACTGCTGAGTGGCTGAAAAAGCATCGGCCTGAGATCAAGATACTGATCCTTACCATGTATGACAGCGACTTCGCACTTATTCGATTATTGCAAACGGGCGTAAGAGGGTTTTTGAAAAAAGATATCAACCCTAATGATCTGAAAACAGCTATAACATCGGTTGCGAAAGACGGCTATTATTATTGCAATTCTTCCACGGGAAAACTTGCCGCTTTTTTTCATATCAATGCATACGGCGAACCTAAAATGCAACGCTCTATGCTCACTGAAAATGAGATCGCTTTTTTAAAGTTGGCGGCAACGGATCTAACGTACAAAGAAGTTGCAGTAAAATTAAAGATGAGCGCACGCACGATCGATGCTTTCAGGGATACCCTCTTTGAGAAGCTCGATGTAAAAAGCAGGGTCGGTCTAGCCATTTATGCCGTTAAGAATGGCATAGTAGAATTTTAATGCTATTCGATAAGCTTATTTCTCATGGCATACATGATCAATCCGCCGATTGTTTTGGCATTCACCTTTGATTTCATGTTTTGACGGATAGTTTCTACGGTACGCGGGCTTAGAAATACAATCTTTGAGATCTCTTCAGTTGTTTTATCTTCCGACAACAACTGGAGGATCTTTATTTCTTTTTCACTGAAAGTGACCGGCAGACTATCCGCATAAATCTGACGCACATTTTTCTTTTGCATTAATTTTCCCATCACGGCTTTATTAACAAGATCGTTAAAATAAAAGTCGTCATTCATGCATGTGAGAATGGCTTCGTAAATTTCCTCGGGATCCGTTGTTTTAGTGAGATAGGCATTTGCTCCCATTTCCATCATTTTATTGATCATTTGCTGATCATCGTACATCGTAAGAACAATGATCTTGATGGATTCATATTCTTTTCTGATAATCTGAATGGCATTTATCCCGTCAATTTCCGGCATCCTGATATCCATCAGTAGTACGTCCGGCATTTTGATGGTTATTTTATGCATCATATCTTTTCCATCTTCGGCCTCCCAAAGCATTTTAAGGTTCTCCTTTCCTGAAAGGGCCATCTTAATTCCGTCTCGGAAAATTTTGTGATCGTCTGCAATAGCGATCTTGATGTTGTTAGTGTCGGCCATTTGGACTAATAAGCAATATGTTAAAAAAAACTAAAAGTGAATTTATGAATTCGAATTCGATCTGCAATCTAAGTTGTAAGAAAAATCTATTGCCAAAAGATAGTCACTTTCGCTGAGAATTGTTAATAACCTTGATTTAATACTCATATTAACCAAGTAAAGATACCTGCACTTGATAGTAAAAATACCATAATAAAGTTGTATTTTTACGCTTTATAAAGGGGATGAAATTACAATTAAAATCATAAGTACTTGAATATCAAAACTCTAATGATTTAAAAAGATTGGAATTTTACGTATAGCCATTGCGTAAAACTACGTAAAGGGTGATGTTTGCAGTAGAAATTGATATTCTTAACCACAAAAACTTTTTTATTATGGGACTAGGCGCACTTGACACGTTTGTAGAATTTTTACTTGATTGTTAATTTTCCTAAAATCAGTTGTATATTTGATTACATAACTGATTATTCTGAAAATTTTAACTTATCTTACTTATCTACTTGAGACTTTACCTTTAGTCTTCTGTATAATTTTTTACAAGAAAATTATACAGAGGTATCTAAAGGTTTTTTTTATTTACACAATACTTTTATCTACTTTAATAATACTGAATTATTTATTTAGGGGCGACGAAAATAAAGTGTTACGATTGTTGAATCTCCGGATATATTATTTGACTGAGTATATTTTATTTGCGATATATTTTTCAATGATCTTAAAAAATAATGTAGTCAAAAAAATCCTTCTCTTTAGCATACTACCATTTGCGATCTTTTGCGTTTACTCTTATATCGTTTCAGATAAGCACAAATTTGCACCTAATACCCCCCTAACTGAGTTTTCTGTTTTTATAGTGGTAATTGCATTTTATTTCTTTGAAAAGATGAGGGTTGTGACCGTTGTACCTTTGTATACGACAATTTCGTTTTGGCTCTGCGTCGGATTGTTTATTTATTTTACTGGAAATTTTTTCTATTATTTATTTCTATCCTCCGAGCAAAATAAAGATTCTATCCTTCAAATGACAATTGTGTACGCAACTGTTTCAATTATTAAGGACCTTTTATTATCTGCGGCTTGGATTGCCAATGAACGAACAGAAAGTCCTAACGACGAATTACGGATTCCAAAAGACGTACATCTTAATGATGACCTATCTTTCACTTTACCAAACACTCCGTAAGCGATCATGTTCTTTTTGCAGGCAGATAGTAATTTAAGTAACCGGATGATGGTCGTGGGATCAGCCGGCATGGTTGTGCTCGCACTCGTTATCATCGTGTTTGTTACTATGCACCAGCGAAAAGTGATCCGCTACCACCAAGAGATGAAAAGACTGGAGTTTGAAAAACAACAGATCTATCTTAAAGCAAGCATACGGTTTCAGGAAGAAGAACGACAGAGAATTGCAGCCGACCTGCACGATGACGCAGGACCGCTGCTCGCAACCGTAAGGCTTTACCTCAATGATAACCTGGTGAACCAGGAAAAAGCCAGTCAGATCCAAAGTATTTTCAGCGCAAAGCAGATCATTGACGATGCCATTCTGCTTATCCGCAATATCAGTCACAGCCTGATGCCCCCCACCCTCAAGAATTTTGGATTGGAAAGTGCTACCAATGATCTGTTCCAAAAGATCAACGGAAGCGGTGTGATCAAGGCTACCGCACGGTTCCATGATTACCGCGAGCGATTAAAACCGGAGCAGGAAATGCTGGCATTTCGTGTGGTACAGGAATTGGTAAATAATATCATCAAACACAGCCACGCCGGCTTTATCCACCTCACAGAAAATGTAAACAGTAATAATGTTTATATTCGCATCCATCATGACGGAAAAGGTATTGTTCAATCCGAGTTTGATAAACTGAGTCATTTAGGCACAGGACTTGGACTGAAGAATATTGCCAGCCGTATGAAAGTACTTGGTGGCAAAATATTGTTCGAGCTGGATGCCACACATACTTATTACAAAATTACGCTCGAGATTCCTAAAGAAGAGCCTGCCTAAACGCCCGCCTTTTCGGAAAGCTTTTCTTATTCACCCTGAAGTATTACCGTATGTTGCCTGAAATAAAGATCGGAATCGCTGATGATCATAAAATATTCCGCAAAGGAGTGATACTTTCCATGCGACAGTATACAAACCTCCGATTTATTCTTGAGGCAGAGAATGGTGAGGATCTCCTCCAAAAAATACCTGAAAATGTTCCTGATATTATCCTTTGTGATCTGAAGATGCCGATCAAAGATGGCATTGACGCCACTAAAGCCATCACCAAATTATACCCGAAGGTAAGAGTGATCATTCTCACAATGTATGAAGACGATCGCTTTGTGGGGCATCTAATGGATTGCGGCGCTGCAGGATATTTGTTGAAGAATACAGAACCCTCAGAAGTTTACAAAGCGATCAATGACGTAAAACGTACGGGCTTTTATCTCAGTCCGTTTGTGAACAGAATTTTGATCCGCAAAAACTACAGTAAACAAAAATTCAACCCGAGCCTCTCTTCTGAAGCGGTGCTAAGCGAAAGGGAGAAAGAAGTATTAATGCTGGTTTGTATGGAATATACCGCAAGCGAGATCGCGGATAAAATGTTCATAAGTGCGAGAACGGTGGAAGCCATTAAAGACAGGCTGATGGAGCGTTTCGGCGTAAAGAATTCCGTAGGATTAGTTTTCTATGCAATGAAGAACAGGCTGTTGGATTAGGAACCAGCTAAAAGGACAAAGTGAAAAGGAGGGATATTAAATAGCCTTATCTCTGTCAACCGTCATCTGTCATCCTGCCTCTCTCAAAACAAGCCGAACAACTGCGAATCTATCCCCGAAATGATCTGCCCCAAATGATCTTCATTCTCCGCAAATTTATTTACGTCGGCATCGATCACTAAAAGTTTTCCTTCTTTGTAACCTTCGATCCAGTTGTTATAGTAATCATTAAGTTTTTTCAAATAATCAAGGCGGATATTTTCTTCGTATTCCCTGCCACGCTTTTGGATCTGCGATACCAAAGTAGGCACCGAAGCTTTGAGATAGATAAGTAGGTCCGGTGGTTGCACCATACTCTTCAATGTTTCGAAAAATTTATAATAATTCTCAAAATCACGTTTGCCCATCAGCCCCATATCGTGCAGGTTCGGTGCAAAAATATTGGCATCTTCATAGATCGTTCTGTCCTGGATCACCGTTTCTGTTCCGCGTGCGATTTCCAGCAGCTGATTCAACCTGCTGTTGAGAAAATAGATCTGCAGGTTAAAACTCCACCTCGGCATATCCTCATAAAAATCATTTAAGTAGGGATTATGGTCTACGTCTTCAAACTGCGGTATCCATTTGTAATGCTTGCTCAGCATTTCCGTGAGCGTTGTTTTCCCCGCACCGATGTTTCCTGCGATCGCAATATGTTTTGGTTTTTTTATGGTCTTTGCCATTTGAAGCACGTGTTTATTATGTATTAAAAGCTGCCTGTCCGGCGGACAATTTACGGGATTATTATGAGAGAAAAATCAGTGGTTTCTGTTTGTTTTTTACTTCCCTGTAACTGTTAAATTCATTCCTTTCAAAGCTGCATTTGCATAAATGCGATTCCTCTCTGCAGTGAAGAAATGGAGCAGATACGCTGCCAATATTTCCCCAAAGAGCACTATGATCAATCGTGTACAAAAAAGTCGGCTGACGAACTCTCCGAAACTATCACAATACACCATTGCAGCATACATCATAAGAAAGAAAATCACTATAGTCCCAATAAACATCACAACATAACCGAAAATAAAAAGAGCATTTACAACTGTAGGGAAACGCGTATCAGGAGCATATTTGCGAACGGCATAGTTGGCAAATAAACAAAACAGGCCGGCTGTAAACACCGCCACTGATGCGAATATCAAAGGCAAATTGTGTGATAGACTACTGTCAGGTTCTCTGAAATAAAGTGATCCCAAAAATTCAGTCATTCCAAAATAGTATAAAGCTCCGCCAATTGCTGCTACACTGAGTAAATTTTTTTTTGGGGTTCTCATACACTAATATTTTCTATCAGAGCGGAAGGATATTTTTAATCGTTCTTCAGATCCAACTTTATCTGCAACTCTTCAAACTGCTTATCATCAATCGCCGAAGGCGCATCTATCATCACATCTCTGCCTGAATTGTTTTTAGGGAACGCAATAAAATCCCGGATGCTTTCACTGCCGCCGAGAATAGAACACAACCTGTCGAAACCGTATGCGATACCACCATGCGGCGGCGCACCATATTCAAATGCACCAAGCAGGAAGCCGAATTTATGTTGCTGCTCCTGCTCATCCATACCCAGCGCTGCAAACATTTTTTGCTGGAGGTCTTTTTGGAAGATCCGGATTGAACCGCCACCGATCTCATTTCCGTTGAGCACCATATCGTAAGCATTCGCTTTGATATTCGCATAAGGATGCTTCAGGTACTCGGCAGCGTTAGCGATCTTCGGATCATTGTTGATCATCGTACCAATATCACTTGGCTTTGGCGATGTGAACGGATGATGTCTTGCTACCCAGCGGTTACCTTCTTCATCATATTCAAACAACGGAAAATCCAATACCCACAATAATTTATAATCATCAGCTTTGCGCATACCGAGCGTTGTACCCATATACATCCGCAGATCGCTCGCTGCTTTTCTCGTTCTTTCTTCCGCACCTGCAACGATCAATATAAGGTCGCCCGGTTTTGCATTTGCTGCTTCGGCAATCGCTTTCAATTTATCCGCATCGTAAAATTTATCTACACTGCTCTTGTAAGTACCGTCTGCATTGCATTTGATAAATACCAAACCCTTCATCCCGATTTGCGGGCGCTTCACCCATTCCGTAAGTTCATCGGTTTGCTTGCGGCTGTATTCGCTGCAGCCGGGAACCGAAACTGCGATAACGGTTTCCGCTTCGTCAAACACTTTAAAGTCAACACCGTTTATGAGCGATGAAATATCTTTTTGTTCAGGGAAAGTATGTGAGGGGAATTTAAGGTTGCACAATTTCATATCGAAACGGATATCGGGCTTATCATTTCCGTATGTCCACATCGCATTCATCCACGTCATGCGTTCAATCACTTCGGTGTAATCGATATCTTTTACGTCTTTAAAAATGCGGCGTACGAGACCTTCAAACATTTGCAGAATATCTTCCTGTTCCACAAAGCACATTTCACAATCTATCTGTGTAAATTCCGGCTGACGATCGGCACGAAGATCTTCATCACGAAAACATTTTACGATCTGGTAATAACGATCATAACCGCTCACCATCAGCAATTGCTTAAAGGTTTGCGGGCTCTGCGGTAATGCATAAAATTCGCCCGCATTCATACGACTCGGTACCACGAAATCTCTTGCACCTTCGGGTGTACTTTTAATAAGAAAGGGCGTTTCAATATCCATGAAATTATTTTCGTGCAGATAATTTCTCGTGCTTCTGCCAACGGCATAACGCAGTTCAAGGTTTTTCTTCACGGCATTTCTGCGCAGGTCAAGAAAACGATATTTCATGCGTAGTTCATCACCGCCGTCTGTATCATCCTGGATCGTAAAAGGCGGTGTGATTGATTTATTCAAGATAGAAAAACTGTTTACCAATATCTCCACATCGCCCGTAGGCATGTTCGGATTTTTATTGGTACGCTCGTTCACATTTCCTTTTACCTGCAACACGAATTCACGGCCAAGGGGATTTTTATCCAGCAATTCATTCAGGCTTTCGCTGAACAACAATTGGGTAATGCCATAACGATCACGAAGATCCACGAAAGTGATACTGCCGAATTTTCTTACAGTTTGCACCCAGCCGGCGAGGGTAACTTCTTCATTGATATCTGTTTGGCGGAGCTCGCCGCAGGTGTGAGTTCTGAACATATGATTTTCTTAATAGCGGCAAATATAATTCATTGCGGGGAAGGAGTGTTTTGATTGTCTAAGTGTCTCCGCGTGACCATCAAACTTTTACGGATACGCATAAGCTGTTCCAGCCGTCACGAGCGTATCCAATTTAAGGCCGCAATCACAATTCTTCGGCTTTAATCCTTCAGCTTCTGTATGCTGCTTTTCCAGCAGTTGCTTCTTTTCAAAAATAACGGAATTATTTACTTTCGTTTCTATACCATCGAGCTTCAATGCTTTGATTTGCGCAGTGAGTCCTTCTTTGGTGGTTTCGGTTAAAGTGATCGGGATGGTTTGTTGTGCAGCTGACATAAATGTAGCCTGCCCGAAAACAAGCTTGCCGTTATTTTCCGCGAATGCGATGATGTAACATTGTTCATTATCGGCAACTGAATTCTGCCGTTTGTTTCCTTAAACGCATACAATTTTTCGTCGTCCCCTTTTCCGCCATGCATCGATACTTTGTATTTGGGAATGAGGAGCAATACCTGCAGGTCTGTTTGGTAACTACCTTCCGGCTTTACCGACAGTTCCGCATATTTAACATTATTTTTTGATGCAACCATGTCAATATTTACCCAACCGAAAGTTTCCATTTGTACTGTGTAAACCTGTGCTTTAACAACAGGCGGAATTACATATTTCCGGTTGTCCGGAGCCGATTGGACAGTATCCCCCTGATAGACTGAACCTATCGGCAAGGGCGGAAAATTTTGTTTGAGTGTGAAAAAATCCTCATCAGGTGTTTTGGCAAGATCATCTTCGAGATAGCTGATATTCCTCATAGCTTGCATATAACGGTTGCAACTGTCTTCGCAGGCAGCAGCGGCTTTATCGAATTTTGGTAAAGCGACTTTTTGCGTGCCGCCCTTTGTTTCGATGTAGGTAAGGATCGCATAAATACTTAGCTGATCGAGGTCAGCGAAAGCAGTCATCACTGTAGGTTTCCATTGCTCAGCCAATCTTAAACTTTGAGGATCATTCATTGCTATCATCTTTGCAGGCCCATGCACAAAACGATAGATCCATATAAGTGATCTTCTTTTAGTAATTCCCTTGAGTGCAGGCCCTGTGAAATCTTCTTCAACTTTATGACAGTCTGCGCATTTTGCTTTAAAGAGTGCGCTGCCGGCTTTTATCATCATTTGCAGACTGTCATCCGGAAGCGGTCGCGGATCAACCCAGTCAATCTTTCCGTTGGTTTCTTTTCCTTTCTAAACATGCATATCGGGATTGTAGTCTTTAGCGGGTACCAATGCGGTAATGTTTTTTGTAATAACGGCTTTGTATCCTGCTGCGGGCGCAACCTTCAACATGCCGCCGCTGCTGAGCATCGTATCGCCGCTCATGGTAGTAAGACCGGCGAGTACGATATCTTCATTGCTGAGTGCTTCTTTCACTTCGAGCTTAAGATCTGCCTGATCACTTTGAATACTGCCGGCAGGAATTTTAATAATACAGTTTCCTTTTGTAACAAGGGTTGTATCACGATTTATATTGATGCCGAAAGTTTGCACGGTAAGTGCATCGGTATTTAAAACTGAACTTGCTTTTTTGTCGGTGTTACAGGCAAAATGTATTACGATACATGCGCAAAGGATGAGGCGGGAAAGTTTCATGACGGGGATTTATTATTAATATCAAAACGAAGAATAAGTAACCTGAAATATTTTTTTATTTTGAAAGCCGATCGGGACTCATATTTCACTTTTTAGATTGGTCGAAAGGTCAAAGCGCGGGCCTCCCCGGATTCAGATGGCAAGTCATTATTGGCTGATAACCGCCGCAAAAAAATCAGGATCGAAATCTATTTTTGAAAATAATCCATGAATTCAGAATGTAAAGTATATTTGACATATTGTAAACTAAACTGTACACCATGATTTCGAAAATATCTATGAAAACAGGCTTACTTCCAAACTATTTTAAAAAGATCGGAATTGCATTGTGTGTGATCACTTTCATTCCGCCGATCATTATCAAAGCAGCACATATTAACCTTACAGCTGCGCAAAAAGATCTCGCAAAGTTGTTATGTGGTAATGCATTTTTGTTAGGGCTATTTTTTATTGCTTGGGCAAAAGATAGGATCGAAGACGAAATGACGATTGCACTGCGATTGCGTTCATTGGCCTGGGCATTTTCATGGGCGGTGTTATATCTTATTCTGTATCCGTTTACTTATTTGATGTTTTGTGATTCGCCTATAGAGATGTCCGGTGTGCAAGTTATGATGAGTATGAACTTCGTCTATCTTCTTGCATATAATTATGCAAAACTTAAACGCTGATGAAGAACCGCATTAAAGTTGAACGGGCCAAACGCAACCTGACCCAGCAGGATCTTGCGGAAAAAGTCGGCGTCTCCAGGCAAACAATCAATTCCATCGAATCGGAACGATATGTTCCGTCTACCCTTTTAGCAATAAAGATCTCCGAACTTTTTGAGATGTCGGTGAATGAGTTATTCAGCTTGGAGGAACAGGATTAAAGAAAACTGATATGCTTGCTGCTGATTGCGATCATTTCGTTGAATCTTAAATAGACTACCTATACAATCAGGTGCGGAATGAACCTGCTTGTATTATCAGTGATCAAGGTTTTCGCCTCGCGGATACCCATTCCCGCGGGCTGCTGGCCGATTACCCAACTTCCGATCACCGGATAATTCTCATCGAATTCCGGCAGTTGAAACAGTTTTTGATAAACAAATCCTTCTTCGCCATATTCGCCAGTCGTTACTTCCAACGTACCATAATTTTTTACCAGCTCTATGTTCGCACCTTCACGGGAGAGGATCGGCTTTTTTACAAAATCAGCCATATCATGCTGATCAAAATATGCCGGTAACAAATATTTATTATCGGGGTATAGTTCCCACAGTATCGGCAGGATCGCTTTATTTGAAAGGATCATTTTCCATGCAGGCTCTATCCAGAATGCTTTGTTTTTATCCTTCAGAATATTTTCACCGAATGCTTCGTGAGCCAGCCATTCCCAGGGATAAAGCTTAAAAATATTTTTGATCGGCTCGTTTTCCAGGTCAACGAATTCCGAATTGTCTTTGTCCCAACCGATATCATCAATAAAAACAAGCTTGGTTTCCAGTCCTGCCTGGATGGCGCAATCTCGCATGTACTCTGTATTTGTAAGATCTTCGAGCGTTTCTTTTAAGCATGTAAAATGAAGCGGACCGGGATTGAGATACACTTTTAAATATTGCCAATATGCGATCAGCTTTTCGTGGATGCTGTTGAACTGATCCTTGCTTTTATCAAGATCCTGCAACCAAAACCATTGTACAATGCCGGCTTCATATAAGCTTGTTGGTGTATCGGCATTGAACTCCAGCATTTTTATTTCACCGTTTTTGAAACACAGATCAAACCTGCCGTAAATAGCAGGATGATCATCGTTCCAGGTTTGTTCGATGTAAGGAAAAAATTGTTGCGGGATTTTAAATTTATCGTAAAGCTTATTATCGATCACGTGTTGTACCGCACCCAGGCAAAGCTCCCACAGTTCTGCGGTAGCGGTTTCAATGCTTTCCACTTCTGCAAGTGAAAATTTATAATAAGCACTTTCGTCCCAGTAAGGAACATCTGTCGTATGAAAACCAAAGCCGAGTTGTTCTACTGCGGCCTGCCAGTTATTTCGGGGAGAAGTGGAAATTCTTTCCATGATAATAAATAATAAATAGTTTGATAATTGTTTGCTTAACTGCTCACGCTGTAGCCGCTTCTGCCAAACCCGCCGCGGGAAACGCTGCCTTTAAAACTGTTGCTGCCTGTATTTCCGCTGCCGGAAATAGCGCCGGAATAATATCCTGCTCTTGTGTATGAACCGTTGTTATAATTGCCGTAAGGACGGAAGGCATAGTACCAAAGCGCGGCTCCCGCGATACCACTGCCGTGATGTGTGCGTGAGTAAGGAGCGGTACTGTCGCCACGCACATAGGTTTTGTTTCCCGTGCCCCATTCCGGTTCTTTTTTCTGACTGCAGCCGGCAAGCGCAGCTGTGATCAATATGAGTTGTATGGTTTTCGTTTTTTTCATTGTTGTTATTTTACCGCAGCCACGCAAAGCGTTGAATTTAAAAATGAATTCACTGGTTTTGCTGCAGAACGGGTCATCATTTATTTTACGGTTATAAAGATCTCGTAGTCCTTTTTCACCTGCACAGGTTTTGTATCGCCCTCGCTGTTTTCAGCCGTTGTATTTTCTATGCCGAGCGCCGGCACCGTGTCGCGATGCTCAATAGTTTTAAAAGCATTTCCTTTTACCCAAACAGTATATCTTGAGATCATCACATCATTGGTACTGTCCAGGTGATCTACGGTAACCGAAGTTTCCACCGAACCGTTCTTATTAACTGCAGTAGTAACGTCTTCATTGTTTTCTTCACTGCAGGAAGAAATAACGATGCTACTCAATAAAACGCACCCGAAAAATAAAGCAATTGATTTTTTCATTTTTAAAAGTTGATTGTTAAAGCGCCGGAAACTGTTGCACCCGGCGCTTAATGTATGTTATTTAGTTCCCTTTAGAGCCGTCATCTGCTTTCTTCACTTCCATCATCTCCATCAGTTTCATAACAACGGCTGCCAACACGCGGTAAAAAAAGCCTCCGATTTACGAAGGCCTTTTATTCAATGATTGTTTCAAAATTTTTTACATTAAAGATTTTATTTCCGCGATAGTTTCATTGAACGCCGGCAAATGATTACATTGTTCATCCCAGGCCAGGCCGCGTTCAATAAGGTCGATCTCTTTTTTAATAACCGCACCTTCTTTACCGGGCACAGCACCAAGTACGAATGCCGTATCAGAAATTAAAATAGCATTTTCAATATCATGACTCACGATGATCATCGTAAGCAGTTCATCACTCAGGCTCACTTTGCGAAGCAACGCCACTACTTTTTCCTTTACCAGGATATCCAGGCCGGAAAAAGGTTCATCAAGCAATAAAAAGGCGGAACCGTTTAGCAGCTGTTGAATGATGCTTACCCGCTGGCGCTGCCCCCCGCTGAGCTGCATCGGGTATTTGTTTAATTGATCGGTAAGATTAAAGTCTTCCGCATACTTAGCGATCTCTTCCTTTTCTTTTCCTTTTAAACGCGGATTCTTTTTAGCGGCAAGCAGCAGCGATTGCCTGATGGTGCGCCATTCAAACAGGTAATAATTTTGAAACACCACGCCCATATCGCCTGCTTCTACCGGCTTATTATTGTTGATCGTTATCTTACCGGAAGTGGGCGTGGTAAGACCCGACAGCAATTTAAACAATTGCGTTTTGCCGATACCGCTTCTGCCGATAAGTGAAATCACCTGTCCCTGTTCCACGCCCGGGCGAAGGATATTTTTTATCTCAAAACTGATGTTATGCAGGATCTGCTTATCACCGTATGTAAGTGTAACATTTTCTGCCTTCAGCAGTGTTTCTGCTTTTGTATATTTTGTCATATCAGGCTTCCTCCGTTTGTAGTTTAGTGTAAGGGAACAACCATTTCCTCAAAAATCCGAGCAGGAAATCAAAGAACAGTCCGAGTGCGAAGATCACTACCTGCAAAGCGATCACGTTCGGCAGGTCGTTGTACTTATTGTATTTGTACATCAACGCACCGATGCCGCCTTCGCTCAGGCTCAGGCTTTCCACGTATGTGATCATAAGCCATGCGATCGCAAAATTCTGACGGATGATCTCGAATACCTGGTCCGCTTTTCCTACAATGATCACTTCATACAAAGTTTCCCAGCGGTTATAGCCGATCGTTTTGCATAGCTCAAATTCCTGTTTGTCGATATTAACGATTACCGATAAGAACGAGGTCACAAAGAAAGGCACGATACCAAAAATGAGCAGCGATAATTTAAGCTGGCTGCCGTCGTGTGTGAGCAGGGTAAAAATAAAGATCAGACCTGTAAGCGTGAGATAACGGCACTTCACGATAAATTTAGCGATGGTTTTAAAGAACGGGATCACCGACAAATAAGTAAGAAACAAGGTGATGAGGATTGAGTAAAACATCGCTTTGAGCGTAAGCCCCAGGCTGACCAGTATTTCATCATACAATATTTTTGTGCCTGATAAATTTACCAACGCATTGCCTACTGCTCCCGGCTTCGGGATCAGGCCGTTCGACCTGAAGTGCCAGAAGAGCAGTGCGGCAATGACCTGGAATAAGGCAACAAGGAATACGGTTGTTTTATTTATTCTCCCGAAAGGAGCAAAGATCTTTTTCATGGTATGTCTTATTGACCAAGCGTAATTTCAACTCTCCTGTTCTTTGATTTACCTTCTGCTGTGTTATTATCAGCGATCGGTTTGCTGCTTCCGTAACCCTGTGTTTCCACCCTGGTATCTTTCAGTCCTTTTTTCTTGAGGTAGGTTGCAACAGCTGCGGCTCTTTGATCACTCAAAGACATATTTGATGCTTCGTTACCCACATTATCCGTATGGCCGTACACACCTACTTTAAGCCCTTCCGCAACTACCGCACTTTCAAAAATATCATCGAGCATTTTATAAGAAGATGGTTTGATCGTAGCCGAACCTGTTTCAAATTCTATTGAATAAGATTTGGATGAAACCGCAGATGTGATCGTTGGTGCATAATCCTGTGTGATCGCTTTACCTTCCATCAATTCCGGGTGATTGGAAACCACACTAAGCAGGAAAGATTTATCTACCGCTTTATCATAAGCCGGGAAAGTAGGCATAAGCGTCGGATACATTTTCACCATCAGGTTACCGAAAGTATTGTACACCGCTTTGTATCGATCCACTTTATCAGCACCAAGACCATAAGTGTTGGCCATATCCTGCAGGTTGAATACCGCGCTGCCGCCTAATTGAACGGTCATCCCCTGGATATCTTTTTCTTCGCTGCCGTTAAAGTATTTAAGCCAGTACGCCGCGTCTTTTTCATTGTACACTTCCGCACTAACTTTTGCCGCGAATTCTTTTGCATCGTTGTATGAACGAACCTGGTCACCCGCCTGCGCCAACGCGATGATCATATTCTCAACATCAGTTCTGTGGTCATTCGCCCATTTTTTTAATGCGATCGTTTGGTTCGGCATTTGGCTCGCATACTGTTTTGTATTTGCAATGGTAACAAGACCGCCCTTTTTTGTAGATACGTTCACGTCGCCGGGTGTCCAGGTTGCAACGCCGTCCACACCTACTGTTGTATCCGCACCGGTTGTTTTTCCGTTGGAGATCAGCTTGCGTTTTTCTGAGTAACCTGCAATATATTTTTGTGCAGCATCCAAAAAGTCGCCGGCAGCTATCAGGTTAATCGCTGAACCGTCATAAGTGGTTTCATCCGGGTTCACTTTGATCCCGTTATCACCGGCCCATTTCAACAGGATATTAATATCGCCGTCTCTCAATACACCGGCTACGCATTTACCGATTGCATTTTTCGGATTCTGTTTCCAGCTTTGCGGCCCCATGATCTGATCTTCGCCATAGCTTTTACCATGAGAGATCGGGATGATTACCGGTTGGTATTCCGCACCCAACGGTTCCAATTCTTTGGAAAGGGAAGCCATAAACGCCGGCATACCGTCGCCCATGAATGTGATGAGCACGCCCGGTGTATTCGGATTTTCTTTATAATCGTTAGCAAATTTTACAAAGTCGGCCATTTGCTTGTTACAATCATCCTGCCTTACATTGGTAATATCGAGATGCGCTTTATCAAACAAAGACCCCTTTGTGGTGCGCACGCCGCCGTTTGCATAGAAACCGCTGAACTGTGAATTCCACGCCATACGTTCCCATGTTATTTGTGTACCGCCGTTCACTGCCGGTGTGGATGAAGGCAACGGTAATTTAACTGCATTGCCGGATAAAGATGCATCAGGTGCATCGGGTAACGCTACTTTTCCGATATCAACCGAAGGAGCGTTTACGTCTTTAGGTCTGCCCTGGTACCATTTAAAGGTAAAGATCCCTGCCGCCACCACCGCTACGATGAGTGCTATTTTTCCTGCAGGTTTTAATGTTACTGCCATTTTATTTAAGTTTTAGTATTGTAGTTAAGTTAATTAGTCTATTAATCCTTTATACCTGTCGTGAATTTGCACGCCTTTTAAATTACCGCTGTCTTTATTCGCATCCAGCGATGTTCCGGTATAATTGAAATCATTATCGAGGTTGAATTTCGCGATCAGCTCTACAGCCTGTGCGCTCTTAGCTTTATCTTCCAGCACCCTGTCGTCCATAAATTTAGACGTTACATTGATGGCTGATTTGATATTACCGATCTTTTCCCCGATCCTTTGTTTCAGGATCGCCAACGCTCTTTCCGCATCCTGGTTTAATCCGTCATCACCCTTGAACGCTCTCATAGCGCTGGATACAGCAGAGAGACCCGTGGTTACGGAATAATACAGATCCTTCTTTGCTTCGAGGTCAAGCTTCGCATCTTCCAGCATGATACCACTATCGTCATATGCCATGTCTGCAAATTTTACGAGTTTGTTAAGGTCGCCCACTATCGGTGTTACATTATCTATATATTCCTGATTTCTGATCACATTATTCGCATAAAGATCCACCTGTCTGCTGCCCGGCGTTTCTGTCTGAATGATCTTTACTTTTTGCGCATTCAGTCTCAACTCTTTTTCTTTATCAGCAAGCTTACCCATAAGTTCGCTTTGCTTGCCTTTCAATTTTGCAGCTTGTTTATAAAGAACATCCCTGTCTTTATATCCCTGGTCAATTTTTGCCTGGAGAATATTGAACGGATTTAATTCTATCGCAAGACCAAGCGTATAATTCGCAATGAATTCCGAAATATATTTCAGTGCACGCCAGAATTTTTTGTTAGTCACAAGGAACAACAGGAATGCAAGCACAATGCCGCCTACGATCAGGTTTACCGTATTCCATACGAGAGACAACAACCATGGTAAAATATAGGTTGCGAAAAGATAAGTAATCACCGCCGCCAGGCAGAGGCCAATGACAGCCGTAGCTACATTTTTGGGCTCGGAATACCAGGCGGGTGATTTTGTTTGTAATGAAGTAGTTTCCATTGAAGGTTAGTTTTTAAATGTATTTGTTTATTTTTTCGATCTCTTTATTGATCTTAGCTTTCATCGTTTCCAGTTCTGCAAGATAGCTGCCGCTGCTGTTCTTGATCTTTTCTTCATTCTCTTTGATCTCAGCCGTAAGCAATGCCATCTGGTTATTCAGATCCGTGATATCCCTGGACAGTTCTTCGATCTTCTTTGCTTTTTCCGTAACCGCAGTTTTTTTAGCCTGCACTTTTTCACTGATGGTTGCATCGATCGTGGAATTAAAATTCTTTGCGTCCGTATCAAGAATATTCAGGTATTGTTTCGCCGTATCAATAAGCTTGGCCTTATCCAATCCCTGCACTGCAAGCCCCGCAAAAGCCGCGGTGTAACGTTGCTGTTCTTCAGGCACCGTTTTCATTGCTTCGATCATTTTTGTAAATTCATAATAATCGGGACCGGGCATATTGGCTTCCTGGAAAAGGGTATTGAAATACTGCTTGAATTTTTCACTCCCCTGGCCGGTATATCCTGCAGCTGATGAAGCAATTTTATTTTGTTCAGCGTTATAGCCGGGATTGGTTTTTTCGCCGCTCTCTTTATCGTCGTCGATCTCTACAAAGGCAGAGAGTATTTTTTTTGCTAATGACATACAGATTATTGTTTTGATTGATGATGCAGTATCGTTAAAATTATAACATAATTTGAAACTTAGGGATATTTTGGAAAACAAACTATCGCGGTGTTTTCACTGTCAGAACCTCCGATCGACTACGGTTGAAGCTATTCGGTATCCGGTGTCAAATTACCCATTGTCCATTGTCAATTGACAATTATCCATTTTCCACTGTTGAATTATCCATTCCTTTCTTCACTTCCATCATCTCCATCAGCTTCATACCCAGCAAGCCGTTGATACCACCGTCTGTACCGCTGCCGCCGCCGATGAGAATATCAGGCATCACTTTGATCGCACCTTTACCGATCTCTTCCGTGATCTTGTATTTCGTAAAGTTGTCGCCGCCCATAGCTTTCACCTGTAATTCATAAGCTTCCGCGGTACTCTTACCGATCGCCATGATCTTTTCCGCTTCCGCAATACCGGTCTTGCTGATCCTTTCCGCATCCGCACCGGCATTGAGTTTCGTCGCTTCGGCCTGCGCACCTGCTCTTGCTTTTGTTGCTTCCGCTTCCGCATTCGCACGCATTTTTGTTGCGGTTGCTTCCGCATCTACCTGCAGCCGTAAGCTGTTTGCATCACCTTCGGCTTTCTTCACCGCAGCATCCGCCGTGCGTTGTGCGATCTCAACCGATTGTTGTGCTTTTACGATCTCTTTCTGCATGTCGGCGATCGCGGTTTCTTTTTCCATACCCTGGCGTTTTTCCTGCGCCATTCTTTGGGTGCTGTAGGTCTTTTCCTCTTCCTGAGCGATTTTACGATCGGTCAATGTTTTCATCAACGATTCCGGCGGCACGATATCACCGATCAGTGTATCCACGGCGTTCACGTTGTATTCATCCAACACTTCTCTCATATTGTCTTTTGCGGCCTGTTGTCTTTCTTTACGAGTGCTTAAGAAAGCGATCACATCACTGTCCTGCGCCGAGTTACGGAAATAGTTACCGATCGTGGGTTCAAGCACCTGGCTCACGAGGTTGTTCATACTGCCGAATCTTGCGATCACTTTAGGCGCTTCATTCGCAGGTATGTGAATGATCTGCGACACATCGAGGTTGAAAGGGAAACCGTCCTGTGAACGAACCGTGATCGTTGAAAGATTTTTATCCAGTTGATGCGCTTCACTTCTTGTATTCGCCCAATTTAATACAAGGTTTGTCGTAGGCACCAGTTCTACTTTCATGATGTATTTATTGAACGGATACTTACCCGGACCATAAGGTTCCATCCACACACCGCGGCTTCCTTTGCTCACGATATTTCCGTGCTTAAAGCTTTCACCCGTAAGGTCTTTACCGTCCTGACCGATATACGAAATTACCACACCTACATAACCGATCGGCACATCCGTCATCGGAACTTCTTCGATCTGTATCGCCCACGGATTGATATTGTAGCTCCCTGCGAGAATGATCGACGGCTGCAAACCCCTGTTGCCATCGTTCTTCAGGAAAGTATCAAAGTCCTGAAAGTTGTTATGTCCTTCGATAAATTTACCCGCGATTTGTCCGCTTTCGATCGGCTGACCGTCAAGCGTGGTAACGATCCCCACCATATTTTCATGGATGCTGATCATGTCTGCAATCGTGATGGTGAATGCAAAACTGTTGATACGATAAGTACCCGCAGTGATATATGTTGTCTGACGACCTTTTTGTCCGCCGTTATCTAAGAACTTTTCCGCGTCCTGAAAGTTATCACTGTCCACCCTGCGTGCAAGGATCGCACCCGTAGGAATTTCAGCACCGTCATTTGATAATATCAAGCCGATCTTACCTTCCGGGATCACGGTAAATGCATGCATATCCACGCCATACTGCCATGGCCACATGCCCCAATACAAGCCGGGAGCAAGTGTTTTACCCTGGAAGCCCGCTTCACCTTTTGTAGCGATGATACGTCCGTCGGGCAGTTCCCTGTTTGCACCAAAAAGCACAAACTTTTTAGTTACTAATCCGATCCTGTTTTCCGGAACGATCACCATACCGAAGAAAACGCGCAGAATAAATTTGTACAGAAGGATTGCCAAAAGAACGATACCGATCCATCCGTAGCGCAATAAAAATTGTTGAGTGTCCATTGGAGATTTGTTTTGGTTTTATTAAAATTGTTTTCGTGCAGTTAAGTGCGCAGCGTTCTCTTGCAGTTTTTGTATCCGTTGCAATAATAACAGGTATTGATCAGTTACCCGTCGTTGCGCAGGAAAATTCAGGAAGTTAGTCTGAAGTTTTTAGGAAGATGGCTGCTTTACCTGGTTTAGGTTGAAGAGTGTTGCAGCGCTGAATAAGAAGCTCATTTTACATGGGAGCGAGGCTCCGTTTACTTTGAAGACATAAAGGTATGACGGCGTATAATGCTGCGCTAATAAATCCGATATGAGCGGGACTTGCATAGGGAAGAGAGGATGCCGGATTTGATGAGCGGTATTTGATAATGGATGATTGAATAATGGACAATGGATAACAAATCCGGACGATCAGGATTCCGGGATATCTGTTAGATCCGTGTAATCCGTTAATCTTTATTTGCCGCAGCATCTCCTTTTCCGCACGCATTTGTTTGCTTCTTTGAACCCTTGTACTTTTTGATATTTTTTTAGCCGCATTGCAGGAAAAAATTAAACCATAAAATCATCCGGAATCAATTCCATTTCCGGATGTTGCCTGTGATACACTTCCAATAATTTTTTCACCGCATTGATCCCTGTTTCTCCCAGTTCAATCGAATAATTATTTACATATAGATCAATGTGCTTACGCATCACGTCTTCACTCATTTCCTGAGAATGAACACGGATGTAATCATTGAGTTCAGGGTAATTGGAAAATGCAAATTCTATACTTGTTTTTATCAGAAGATCAACCTGCTGCTGAATTTGCGGCTGCATCGTTTTCTTAACTACAATACCACCCAGCGGAATCGGATTGCCGGTTTCTTTTTCCCAGTAATCGCCGAGATCTGTTATTTTTTTCAAGCCTTTGTCTGCATAAGTAAAACGATTCTCATGAATGATCACACCAAGGCCTTGCCCGCCAAGTACAAAATTTTCAATCTCATCATAACGCAGAAATACTTTGTTCTTCGCATTTGGATATGCAAGAGAAAATAATAAATGTGCCGTGGTATTTTCTCCGGGCACAGCGATCAATGCATCGTTGATGTCTTCCTCTTTTAGCGCTTCTTTAGTGATCAACAGCGGACCGACTCCCCTGCCTAATGCACTCCCGCTGTTAAATAAATTATATTCATTCATTACGAGCGGTAAAACGCCGTAACTTAATTTCGTTACAGGTAACTTTCCCTCAATGGCCCACCTGTTGAGGGTTTGCACGTCTTCCAATACCGGTTCAAATTGCAGGTTACCCGTATCGATCTTATTATTTACCAATGCGTCAAAAATAAAAGTATCGTTGGGGCAGGGAGAAAATCCTATTTGTATGATCTGTTTATTCACGTTAATTGTTTTGTAATTCAGTAATGATTCGTTGCAGATTTTCATTCAACGCCTGCAGTGATTCTTTCATCTTCCAGTTTGTCTTAATTCGCTCTCCCACAAAATTGCTGATACTGCGCAATTGTAAGAATTGCAAGCCTTCAGAAATGCATACATAATGAAATGCGGCACCTTCCATACTTTCGATATCAGGTTCGTATTTCTTCATGAATAATTCCGCCTGCGCATATTTATCCGAAACAGTATTGATGGTGATCGCTTTTACCGCAGGCAATGAAAAATTATTCGGATGATCATTTACGAGCCATCCGTTTGTGTAAGGAAGTGCATTACTTTCTGCAAAACCTTTGTCGAAAAGCGTAAAAAAATCGTCTTTCTCGTGAATGCCGAGATCGGCAAAAACATCCTGTTGCACGATCACTGTTTCTCCCGGTGCCACCGCATTTCGAAAAGTTCCGGCTATCCCTGCCTGAACAACCATATCGTACTTCCTGCGCTGCAACTGCTTTGTGAGCGCATACGTGCATGCGGGAGCACCCACGCCTGTAACGAGCACATCGGCGGTCTTATTTTGCGCCGAAAAGGGAGCGATCTCCATTGCTGTTGCAGAAACGACCAATATTTCCATCCGGCAAAGTTAAGCGCAGCGCTTTATAGTATTGATATTAGCCGCTACCTTTGCACCGAAATAACAGTTGATGGTTTATATAACAAGAATAGAACATTTTAATGCCGCGCATAAGCTCTTTAATCCGCAATGGAGCAAAGAGAAGAATGACGAAGTATTTGGTAAATGTGCCAACGAGAACTGGCATGGACATAATTTTGAATTGTATGTTACCGTAAAAGGCTTGCCTGCGGAAGGAACAGGATTTGTGATGGATGCAAAAAGGCTGAGCATGATCATAAAAGAACACGTCACCGAAAAGCTGGATCACCGCAACCTTAATCTTGAAGTGGATTTTATGAAAGATAAAATCTGCTCGATAGAAAATCTTGTGGTAGGTATTTGGGATCAACTGGTTGACAAACTTCCGGGAGATGTACAACTGCATGCATTGAAATTGTACGAAACGCCGAGGATCTATGCGGAATATTTCGGTTAAATCCGATTTGGAAATTTGGAGATTTGGAAGTGAGGTAATGAATGTGCTGATATGCTAAAGAGCTGATGTGGACGATCTCACGAGTTGTAGTAACTTCAGCAATCTTAAATATTAAATCTTAAATTTTACATGCAAAAGGTTGCCGTTTTTAGAAAAGAACATTTTAACGCCGCACACCGCCTGCACAATTCTGCTTGGGATGAAGCAAAGAACGACGCTGTGTTTGGCAAATGCAATAATCCCAATTTTCACGGGCATAATTATGAGCTGATCGTAAAGCTGATCGGTGTTCCCGATCATGCAACCGGTTATGTGATCGATCTTAAATTGCTGAGCGATATCGTTAAAGAAAAAATACTGGATAAATTTGATCATAAGAATTTAAATTTTGATGTTCCCGAATTCAAAGAACTAAACCCTACTGCAGAAAATATCGCAATCGTTATTTATAATTTGCTTCGTCCGGAAATAAACGCCGAACTTGATTTGCAGGTTAGATTATATGAGACGGAGCGAAATTTTGTAGAGTACCCGGTGGTTTAGTTGAAAGGTTGATTAGTTTCAGGAATTGGGAATTTGGAATTAGCTGACCCCTCCGAATTTTTACGGACTTCATTTTTGGGTTTTCACTTTTTACTTTAATAACAAAGAGATGGCTTATAAAAAAACAGAAGAGTACGACGAGAACGTAACAGCAGGATTAATAAAAAATTACCGCAGTAATCTTGAATTGCTCGGTGAAGACCCGGAACGTGAGGGTTTGCAAAAAACACCGGAACGTATAGCAAAAGCAATGCAGTTCATCACGCAGGGTTACGGACAGGATGCAGAAGCGATCCTTAACTCCGCAAAATTTCACGAAGACGTAAGTGAAATGATCATTGTAAAAGACATTGAGTTATACAGTATGTGCGAGCACCACATGCTGCCTTTTTACGGAAAGGCGCACGTGGCTTACATTCCAAACGGATACATTACAGGTTTGAGTAAGATCGCAAGAGTCGTGGATATTTTCAGCCGAAGGTTGCAGGTACAGGAAAGGCTTACGCATCAGATCCTCGATAGTATTCACAATGCATTAAATCCGCACGGTGTGGCAGTAGTAATTGAAGCCTCACATCTTTGTATGATGATGCGCGGCGTGGGAAAACAAAACTCAGTAACTACCACCTCTGCTTTTTATGGCCAGTTTGAGAAGAATGAAACGAGGAGTGAGTTTATGAAGTTGATAAGCGCAAAGCTCCATTAATTAATATTTTTTATTTACGCTTAAATAGTTGGAAACTGTGTAACGGATAGTGAGGTCTTCACATTCCCAAATCCTCAGATTTCCAAATCAATAATCAGCACATCGGCACATCAGCACATTAATCAATTTTCAAATTAGAATTATGGACGCATTTGTTTTCCCGGGTCAAGGAGCACAGTTTTCAGGAATGGGCAAAACCCTTTACGACAGCAATGACGCTGCGAAAAAATTATTTGAAGAAGCCAATGAGATCCTCGGCTTTCGCATTAGTGATACGATGTTTACCGGAACTGATGAAGACCTTAAGCAAACAAATATCACACAGCCTGCGGTGTTCATCCATTCAGTAGCTGCGTTTAAAAATATTGCAGGCGCAAAACCTGATATGGTTGCGGGTCATTCACTCGGTGAATTTTCTGCGCTTGTTGCAAACGGCACATTGAGTTTTGCAGACGCATTGGCACTGGTTGCCGTTCGTGCGGAAGCGATGCAAAAAGCATGTGAAGCAAACCCTTCCATTATGGCGGCAGTGCTGGGTTTGGATGATGAAAAAGTAGAACGGATCTGTCAGCACGTTACCAATGAAACAGGAGAAATTGTTGTTGCGGCCAATTATAATTGCCCCGGTCAACTAGTGATCAGCGGATCACTTGCAGGCATTGAATTTGCCTGCGGACAAATGAAAGACGCCGGTGCAAAGCGTGCACTGATCCTGCCTGTGGGCGGCGCATTTCACTCACCGCTGATGATGCCTGCAAAGGAAGAACTGGAAGCAAAGATCAACAGTACCGCTTTCAACAAACCTGATTGTCCGGTGTATCAAAACGTGGTTGCGAAAGCTGTTACGGATCCATCAGAAATAAAAGCGAATCTTATTGCTCAGTTAACCGGACCTGTAAAATGGACACAATGTGTACAGGCCATGATCGCCGACGGCGCTACCAATTTTACAGAATGCGGACCGGGTAAGGTTTTGCAGGGATTGGTGTTGAAGATCAATAAGGAAGTTGTTGCTGAATCGATAAGTTAAAATGATTTGAAAATTTGGAGATTTGGAAATGTTCGGTCTTCAATAATTCAAACTTTCTCTGATGCATTGAATGAAAAAAGCGGATCAATTGATCCGCTTTTTTCATTCAGCTTAAATACTTTTTTGATTTGAAATTATGAAGCATCTGCATTTTCATGTCCAAATTTCCAAATCTCCAAATTGATAATTAGATATCTAATGTTGCCAACACACTATTCATGCTTCTCACCGCTTCGGCACTTTTTGCAAAAGCCGCCTGTTCTTCTTCGTTTAATTTGTAATCAACGATCTTTTCCCAACCGTTCTTACCGATCACAACCGGAACACCGATGCAGATATCAGACTGTCCGTATTCACCGTCAAGATAAACGCAGCAGGGAAGTATTTTCTTTTCGTCACGAATGATCGCTTCTACCAACCACGCTCCCGCAGCACCCGGCGCATACCACGCACTTGTACCCAATAAGCCGGTAAGTGTAGCACCGCCTACCATTGTATCAGTAGCTACTTTTTTCAATGCATCTGTATCCAGATAATGAGCAGCAGGAACGCCGCCGTAAGTAGCCAATCTTGTAAGCGGGATCATTGTTGTATCACCATGACCGCCAACTACACAAGCCTGAAGATCATTCGGACTGCAATTCATCGCCTGTGATAAATAATAACGGAAACGTGCGCTGTCAAGGATACCGCCCATTCCGATAATTCTTTCTTTAGGAATACCCGCTTGTTTGTATGCGAGGTACGTCATCGTATCCATCGGATTGCTGATCACGATAATAATGCAGTCAGGAGAATATTGCAATAGATTTTTAGTAACTGTTTTCACGATCCCTGCGTTGATACCGATCAGTTCTTCTCTGGTCATACCCGGCTTACGCGGAATGCCCGAAGTGATAACGGCTACTGTACTGCCCGCTGTCTTTGTGTAATCATTCGTGCTGCCGGTGATCTTGGTATCAAAACCTTCCAGCTGTGCAGTTTGCATCAGGTCCATTGCTTTACCTTCCGCGAAACCTTCCTTAATGTCCACGATCACGAGCTCATCGCAAAGTTGTTTGCGGGCGATATTATCGGCACAGGTAGCACCTACAGCGCCGGCTCCTACTACAGTTACTTTCATTGTTGTATGATTTTATATGAAGTTGTTTTTTGCCCCGCAAAGGTAGGTTTTGCAAAGAAATTTATCCGTTCAAAAAAGAAGAGATTATCCAGATTTTATCCCACTGTCCCGGCATTTGATATTTTGAGCAGCATCCTTGTGTCACTCACTTCAGGGACATACCCGTATTGACCGGCAACGGCGACCAATAATTACCCGATAAAATAATCAGCGTAAGCATTTTTATGGTGTTATTATAAGAATCATACCTGCCTTCAGCTTTCTCTCCGGCGGGCTTGCTAATAGGGCTTTTTATGATAAACCTGAACAATTCATTCAGCCACTTTTGATTTTTCGCATCTGTCATCGCTGCAACCGCAAACGGACAAACGTAGCTCATCACAGGAAAATTCTCCGTGCCTTTTATCGGCTTTCCGTTTAAATGATAACCTTCCGCAATGTTATTTACAGAACCGGCAGATGCTTTAATGATCCAATCATTCATCCGCCCGAGAAAGTGCTTTGATCGCTTATCACCTGTCAAAATATAATCTGTACCCACCCGCCACGGCACCCTGCAGGCATTGTGAAAATAATCGCCGTCAAAGGTTTCTTCTTCATAATTTGGTTTTGCAGGTTTGGGATCTTTTACATGCACAATAAAATCAGGAACCAATCCTGAAGTCTTGCTGTAATGCTCCTGCATCAGGTTGAAAAGCTCATAACAACTGTCATTCACCCGTTCCCAGATCCTATTCTTGAAACTATTGCTGAATATTTTAAAATGCGAAGGCATAAAATCCGAACTGCGCATATCAAAATAGTCCGGGCTTCCTTTGTCATTCTTCGCGGCTGTATCCTTCGGCTCAACGGCATTGCCTTTTAGTATCGTGAATGTTTGCGTATTTATCTCCTGTGCCAGAACAGCGCTGTTCATTTTTTTGGCTTCTTCAAAATAATTAATGCTTCCGCTGCTACGCCATTGCGCATTTGCCAAAAGCAAAGAATACATGATATCCATGTCTCCGTCTGATACCGCATCCCTATCTGCTTTACAATCTTTAGCCTGACGCCACGACATTAAATATTTATTTTTTTGATTATTATCGGAAGGATAGTCGCTCAGATGCACCTTGTAATATTTGAACAAACTATCGTAGATCGTTTTCGCATTTTTATCATATCCTGCCATATACGCAACGATGATCATCCCATAGCCTTGTCCCTCAGAAACACATGCAGCCTTTTTATTTTTTGCTGAATGAAACACATATAAACTTTGTGAACAGTCATCATATCTGATATATTTCCCTTTCCATTGATCGTAAAAAGAAGCGACGCTATCGTCCGATATTTTCCGTGAAATATTATCGGGAAGGATCACGCCGTCAAAATATTTTACGTGTTGCGGGAACGGCTGTAATCCTGATTGCGCAAGCGCTGTAGAGGAAAGCATTACAGCACCTGATAAAAAAACTACAACGGCGAAGCGTTTCAATATGAATGAATTTGTTTCACGGAAAATTAACTTTATTTATCTGCACAAAAATGCTCATTAACTTTTTTCTAAGAAGAACAATTATATTTTTATCGCTTATATCCAATGCATAGAATGAAATTAATTTACACATTGTTTTTACTGTTTGTGCTGCAATGTTCTGCACAGGCGCAGAACAATCCCACACTCACCGTTGTTTATGAAAAAGAAAGTAACAGCATAAAAATGCGCTGGCAGCATTACGATGACCGCATCACATCTTATGTGGTTCAACGCAGCAGTGACAATATTTTCTTCACCGACCTTAATACTAAAAAGATCAGTGTTGCAGACAACGGAACATTGCTGAAATACACGGATGAAAAACCTTCTTCAGAAAAAAATTATTATCGCCTCAAGATCTTCCGCGGCAATACTTCCTATGAAGCAACTTTACCGGTAATGGTAATCTCGGGCAATACAGAAACAGGCTGGGTAGTTTATCCGATCCCGGTAAGCACTGTGCTGCACCTGCAATACAAAGGCAACAATGCCATTAAAGGAGTCATCAGTCTCAATATCACCTGTGTTAATTCCGGGCAGGTATTTAACCGCATGAGGGTTTCATCCAACAGCAGGATCATCGACGTGCCGGTAGATAACCTCGGCAAGGGTGTGTATGATATCCGCGTGTATGTGGGAAATGAGATCGTATGGAACCAACGCTTTATAAAATAATTACAACTCCGCTGCTATTTCACTCCATTTAGACGCTCCGTTAAAAGCTTTCTTAAAGTGTCCTTTTTTATCATAAAGAAAGATCGCCGGAAAGTTGCGCACTTCATAGAAAGTTCCGAAAGTATATGTATTATCTACGCCCATTTTAATCGCGGGATAAAAGGCGATTGCGTATTCCTTATAAAATTTCTGAACGTGCTCATAGGCAAGCGGCGTTGCCATAATGATCTGCACGTTCTTCATTTCTTTGTAATGATCCAACAGGTCTTTTGTTGAATGGATGCAATGGTCGCAATCCGGGCTGAAAACCATTACTATCGTGGACATTCCCGATTTAAGGCTATCTTTTGTGAAAGGCAGACTGTCAGGCGCAAGCATTATTTTAAATGGCGGCACGATACCCAATTGTTGATATTTCGGAATACTGTCCTTTTTCTCCGTCGTTGCCTGGGCAAATAAACCGTTACATAAAAAAGCTATAATTACTACAAGAATAGATCGTTTCATTTTGGAAATTTATGCGAAATTATATTCTCCGGGGTTGCATTCGGCATCGTTTAATCAAATTTAACTTTTCCGGCTGCGCAAAATCAACACTATTTACCGTTAAACGATCTTGCTATGGGCAATAATGTACTATCAAGAAAAGATTTCTTTCGCAGCTTTTCATTGCAAAAAAATGCTCCCGTAACGGAGGATCCGCTGTTCGAAAAATATTCCCGCAAAACCCTCGGCCCGCGGGTTTACAGCAATGAGTTCCGTTCTTTTTATAGTGAGACTGCCGCCTCAAGACCCGGTGAAGAAACACTGCGTGTGGGTAATATCACTTCAGGGCTCTCACCTTACACGGGCACTTTCGGAACGGCAGAAGCACTCCATCTACTCAGGCGAACGGGCTTCGGATTTAAGAAAGCTAACGCAGACACTCTGGTAGCAACGGGTTCTGCTGCTGCGGCGGCAGACATGGTGCTTGCCATCAATAATGTTCCGCCTGCACCGCCCGTAAACTGGTATCAAAACCTTGCGGCGGATGCCAATGGTTTGGCGTACGGCGCAGATTGGACGAATGATCCGAGTCCGTACATAAGTTCCGCTCAGTCATCACTGCAGCAAACGTCTAATCACTACCGCATGGATGGTTTGCGTCGTTGGAATTTTGGCCTTGCACTCAATCAGGATATTACGATCCGCGAAAAAATGACATGGTTCTGGTATCATTTTATTCCGATCGATTTTGAAAGTATTTATCAATCCTCCAACAGTAATATCGCACAAAACTGTGCGAGGATCTACTACAGCTATATGAAATTATTCCGTGATAATGCAACGGGAAATTTTAAATCGCTTATCAGGAATGTTGCCACGCAACCTTCAATGATGTACTACCTGAATAACCAGGCTAATTCTGCAACTGCACCTGATGAAAATTTCGCACGGGAGCTCATGGAACTTTTTACATTAGGGAAAGATCCTTTGAGTCAATATACACAGGCCGATGTTGTAGCAGCCGCACAGGTTCTTACCGGTTGGCGTGTAAACGGATTGACCACAGCTACTGTTACTACTCAATTTGACAACACAAAACATAAAGCGGGGATCAAGCAATTTTCTTCCTTCTTCGGTAATCAAACGATCGGCGCAACTACAAGCACAGCAACAACAGGCGCTGCAGAACTGGATTCCCTGATCAATATGATCTTCAGCAAAACGCAGGTAGTATCGGAATATATTTGCCGCAGGCTTTACCGCTATTTTGTTTACTATGATATTGATGCTAATATCGAAGCGAATGTGATCACACCGCTGGCTCAATTATTTGTAGCAGGCAATTGGGATATTTTACCGGTACTGCAGGCACTTTTCAAGAGTCAGCATTTCTTTGATGTGGCAAACAAAGGCGTGTATATCAAATCTCCTTTTGATTATGTGATCGGCACAGCAAGGACTTTTAATCTGCCGATCAATGTTTCAGACCAGACGAACTATCATGCGCAATACCTGATGTGGAGCGTATTTAATGATACTTTTTGCCTGCCGATGGAACAACAAATGGGCTCTATCCCCAATGTTTCCGGCTGGAATGCATTTTACCAAACGCCCGCCTATCATGAATATTGGATCAATACAAACACGATCCAAAAACGATTCTCTTTTATCGACAGTATTTTTAACGGCTTTAGCAAAACATACAACGGACTTACCACCACAATTAAGGTAGACGTTATCGCGTATGTGCAACAGTTTCCGAATGCAACTATTCAGGATCCCAATCTGCTGGTAGCTGAATGTATCAAATATTTATTGCCGATAGATCTGAGCACGGCCCAAAAAAATACCATCAAAGGCCAAACGCTTTTGTATCAACAGGTGACAGATGCTTACTGGACCACGGCTTGGAATAATTATACGGGCACACCGACAAATACGTCCTATAAAAATCTGGTAACGGACCGCCTTAAAAGTCTGTTATACACAATAACACAATTGGCAGAGTTCCAATTGATGTAACCGAAAAAAACTTTCATAACGGGAAAATACAAACTGATGAAACGCAGATCATTCTTAAAAACAAGTTCACTCTTCGCAGCACCGCTTTTGATAAAAGGCATTCCTGTAAGCGGCGCTCAGCACACCGGCAACAGCATGCTGGATCTGCTTGCGCAAACGACCTACGGCTGCGGAAAAATATTAGTGATCGTACAAATGAACGGCGGTAATGATGCGTTGAACATGGTGTTCCCGCTTGATAAATGGAGCAATCTTGCAAACTCCCGTGCGAATATTTTGATGGATCAGTCTTCAGTTCTTACGCTCAACGGTAATACCACAACAGGTCTTCATCCTTCAATGCCGGAAATGAAAAATTTATACGACACCGGAAAGCTGATGATCGTTCAGGGTGTTTCTTATCCTAATCCGAACTTCAGTCATTTCCGCGCAACGGATATTTGGTTCTCTGCATCGGGGAGCAGCACCACATTAGATACGGGTTGGCTGGGCCGGGAACTCGACACACAATACGCGGGATTTCCTACAGCATTTCCTAACAGCGATATGCCTGATCCTTTGGCGATCCAGATTGGTTCTACCTTGCCATTCTCTTTACAGGGACCAGCGATAAACATGGGTTATAATGTTACTACTCCGGCTGCGTTGGTAAATGTTGTAAACGGAATTACCGATCCTGCGCCTAACAATGATTACGGTCGCGAACTTTCATTTTTAAGATTGATGAAGGACCAGAGCAATGTATACAGAACAGCGATTCAAACCGCATACAACACAACACAGACGCAGTCTGCAACCTATCCTACCTCAAATGCGCTCGCTGATCAATTGAAGATCGTAGCAAAACTGATCAACGGCGGACTGAAAACGCCTATATATATTGTGAATCATCCGAACACACATGATACGCATGAAAACCAGGTTAATACTTTGGATAAAACGACCGGTACGCAGGCGAATAATTTTAAGATCCTGTCACAGGCGATCGGAGCTTTTCAAACTGATCTTGGCCTGATGGGCAAGGCTGATAAGGTGACCGGTATGACTTACAGCGAATTCGGCAGACGGATACAAAGTAATGCCAGTGTAGGAACGGACCACGGCGTGGCCGCACCGGTAATGTTCTTTGGTGCAGGATTGAATACGGAAGCTTCAACTGTATTAGGAACTGCGAATCCTGTTCCCGGCATGATCGGCGCATCGCCTGTTCTTCCGGCAACTGCAACGGTAAATGATCAGGTGCCCATGCAATTTGATTTTCGTCAGTTGTATGCGAGCGTAATGGAGAAATGGCTTTGTCTTTCTCCGGCGGATACGAATAACGTTTTGGGCAGCGCCTTTACAAGATTACCTATTTTTAAAAGTGCTGCGATATTGGCAAATGACGGCATCGATCTTTCCGGCCAATATCTGAACGGTGAAGCGAAGTTGGTTTACCGTGTTGCAGAGAATCAAAAATTTGCTTCATATGCTATTGAGTTTTCAGCAAACGGGATCAACTTTACGGAAGTAAAACGATACACGAATGTGAGCCTCAACAATAATGAAAGCTATTTTTACAACGAGGCAAACAGCTCAAAAAAAATGTATTACCGCATTGCGGGAAGAGACCATCAGGGTATGATCATTTATTCCAATATACTGATGTTGCGCAGCAATGCAAAAGAACAACTGATCAGCGTATTCCCCAATCCCGTGATTGACCATAAGATCAATATTAAATTATTCGAATCGCCTACAACGCCCGTTGATGTTACGATCTACAGCATGCTTGGCGCAAAAGTCTATTACAATCGCTTCGCACAAGCCGGTTCTTTGATCAGTTTCAAAGTGCCGCCCATGACAAGAAATGTGCATTACGTTTTGGAAGTTACTTACGGCAGCACCACAACACATGAACAGATCATGTTTCAATAAATAGTTTTCTTGACCACTGAAGCAACTTTCATTTTTGAACGGTTGTTCACCAAAAAAATGCCCCTTTTACAGGAGCATTTTTTTTAACTATTGTATTTTCAGCACCCCGAACCTCGTTCGCTTCTTGAACATTTTGATCAGATCTGAAGAAATCAGGTAAGAGGTTTCTGAGATTCTTTCGGTGTTTCTCGGTAATACAATGTAATCCTCATCATCATTGTCATAGATGGCTTCACGGTGCAGGTCGCCTTTTGCATCGATTGTTGCAGCAACAAAAACAGAATTTTTGAATTTCGCGATGTCATCGGGTTTTTTACTGAGGTCTCTGTCAACGTTATCCTTGTCGTCATTGAAAAGCAGTACGAGCTTGTCTTTGAAAACGAGCGGAAAATATCCCATGAACAAACTTGCATTTACGAACTTTTGATTTTTAGGAACCCTCGTAAATACAGCTTTTCCGTCTTTGTCGATATTCGTATTCACGATATCTCCGTAGTAATAATAATAATTGGTTCGGCTTACGCCGGTTTTAGGATCATAGGTGGTTACGATATCAAGGCGATAGTATTCGCTTACAAGATCTACGCTGCCGTTGGCTCTAGCCAGGATCTGGTTGATCCTGAAGTGCTGATACAATCCCGGATCAGATTTTTTATCGCTGGCAAATCCGTCTTTATCTACTAATGCGATCAAATCTTCGGGAAAATCTACCATTTTAGGATTTTTGATTTCTGAAGTATTCGGATCAAGCGTTGCATAAAATGCACCCGTGATACGACCGTTATATTTTGCTTTGTACATGCCGGCAGCAGTGACGGTTCCTTTTTTATCATAGATCAGTTTTGTTCCTTCGATGAAACGGTTGTCCAGGTTGAATTTTATCTGCTTTTCTTTTGATTTTTCGTCAGCATATACATAGAGCTCGTAAGTATAAGAAGGAATCTTTTCTCCGTTTTCTCTTACTCTTTCTTTAGTTACTTCTTTGTCATAATGCTTCAGCGCTACATATACTTTTCCGTCATTCGTAATATCCTGATCATAAAGAGCGAGGTATCGCTGATTGATGTCCAACTCTACTTCCCTGCTCCATATCTTCCTGAGATCTGTATTAAATACACCGACATAATACTTTTCATTTTCTTTTTTTCTGTCGGGACCTTCGGCAAAGATCAACAGCTTGCTTGAATCTGATGATAATTTGTACTTGATGTCAGCCTGATCGCTGCGGCTGTCAGATTCAAAAACACCAAGCGTGATCTTTCCTGATACTCCCAATGTTTTTTCATCTACTTTTAAAGCATTCAGCGTTGTCGTTTTGCTTTCTTTGTCATAAGTCCTGTAAATGAAAAATATATTGTTACCGTATTTTTCAAATCCTTTAATGGTTGAATTACTTTCATCAACTTCCAGCACACTTTCCTTTAAGGTTTCGCTGTTCTTGTCCACCAACATGAGCGTTGGAATGATCTTTCCGCGGCTGAACATTCCGCCTCCTTTGGCTTCAAGTTTTAATACAATAAAGTTTCCGTTAGCAAGCGGAACGGCATCATCGAAATCATATTTCAATTTTGTTTTGGCACTCCAGTTAAGGTCAAATTTTTGAGCAGAAGCAGTTTGGGTAAGCCCTGCAAGCAGCATAGCGCCCCATAAGGTTCGGTAAAATAGTCTCATACAGTTTTGGTGTTTAAAAATATATAATCAGCGAATATATATATTTGCGGACTTAAATTTTATCAAAGAATAATTATTCGTATGAAAAAAGTGGTCAGTACCCTTATGATCTTAATTGCAATCTCCCCTTTTGTTTCGGCGCAGGAAACTGTTATTTTCAGTAAGGAAGGCAGAAAGTCTTCCACTTCCAAAAAGAAAAGCACCGGAGAGGAAAATATCGTGAAAATTTCTCCTTTGTCTTTTATTGGTGGTGTTATTCCGGTTTATTATGAAAGAGCGATAAATGATTTTTTCAGTATTCAGGCAGGCCTTGGTGTAACAAGTAAAAATTACCTGAAGGATGCGCTTGCAGAATCCGATTTTTATGTACCAAATGTAAAATCTATAAAATGGAGTGACGGCAGCCCTTCTTCAACTTATCAGAATATGAGTTCGCTCACTGATTACAACAATAGGAAAGCAAAAATCGGTTATTATGCTTCTATAGAACCACGAGTATACTTTGATGATGACGGCCTTTCAGGCGGCTTTATAGGAATTTCTTACAGCACTGCGAAATTTAAAGCGGATGCACAAAAGATCGTCACAGGCGTTCCTGTAACGGGCGACCCGACATATAGCAACGCCACTTTTTCTGAGTATGAAAAAACATCGGATATAATGGTAACCTTCGGAACACAAACTTTATACGATCATATTTCTTTGGAATACAATATAGGACTCGGCGTTCGCAGTCTTAAAGGAGAACGTTATGCTTACAGTTCTAATTTCGGGGCAAGCACTCCTATTTGGATCGACGGAGTTGCAGAAACAGAAAAAGCCAAGCTTAACTTTAATTTGTCCGTTAAAGTAGGGTATCATTTCTAAGCGTTCTTAATAACTATTTAAAACAGCCTTCTGGCTGCTTTGTTGTTAGAGCCGGAATACAAAAACATGTAAAATAAGAAAACGGTCCCTTAAAGCTCGTTTTGTGTATTTCAAACATTTTTTTCCGCTACTTTTGCAGCCTATTAAAACATATTTACAATGGCAACTACAGCAGATATGCGCTCCGGATTGATTTTAAAAATTGACGGAAGCTTATATACAGTTATCGATTTCGGACAAAATAAAACTGCCCGTGCGGCGGCAAAAGTTTGGGCTAAACTTAAAGGTGTAGATAACTCCCGCACGATCGAACAAACATGGAATTCAGGTGAAACTATTTACCCGGTACGTGTAGAAAAGAAAGCATATCAGTATTTATATAAAGATGACACGGGTTACAGTTTCATGGATCAGGAAACTTTTGAGCAGATCACTGTTCCTGAAACAATGATCGATGCGCCAAAATTTTTGAAAGACGGTCAGGAGGTTATGGTGTCTATCAATGGTGAAACTGACCAACCAATGGCAGTGGAACTTCCCGACAAGATCGTGTTGCTCGTTACTTATAGCGAACCGGGAATGAGAGGAGATACCGCCACCAAAACCCTTAAACCATGCACTGTAGAAACAGGTGCAACTGTAAATGTTCCTTTGTTTGTAAACGAAGGCGAATTGATCAGGATCCTGGCTAAAACGGGCGAATATGTAGAAAGAGTGAAATCATAATTGCTAAGTATATAATAGTAAATGGATAATTGCGGGAGCGGTTATCCATTTTTTTTGATATTTAATATCACGGGTATGTGAATCAGACTAAATGGGTAGGTTATTTTTGATGCCTTTACCTTTTTCTCTTTTTTTCTTTTAGTGCTTTTATCCTTTGCTTTCCTCCTTTTCTCCTTATTCTCCCAATCTTGCATTTTTAATCATTTTTACTCATTTTTACGCGATTTCCTTCAATTATCGCCAAAATTCTCGCGTTTTCACTCAGTTTTTCAAAATAATACTTGTGTGTTTGAACAATCATTTGCTATCTTAGCCGCCCGTTTCAATATTGTAATAACCATTTAATGAACTACTATGGACATTAAGCAAATTCAGGAGCTGGTAAAGCTCATTAACAAGACTTCAATCGGTGAAATAACGATCGAAGAAGATGGAACTAAGATCACGATTAAGCAGAAAAAAGACCCTTCTCAAAAAATATACACGTCAGGTGCTCCGGCAGCGTATGCACCTCCGGCAGCCCCGGCTCCTGTAGCGGCGACTCCTTCTGCCCCTGCAGCAGTACCTCCGGCGGCAGCACCTAAAGAGGATAATTACATAACGATAAAAAGTCCGATGATTGGTACATTCTACCGTCAACCCGGCCCTGATAAACCGATCTTTATCAATGTAGGAGATGAAGTAACACCGGGTAAGACGGTTTGTATCATCGAAGCAATGAAACTCTTCAACGAAATTGAAAGTGAAGTAAAAGGTAAGATCGTAAAAGTACTTGTGGAAGATGCAAGCCCTGTGGAGTTCGATCAACCGCTGTTCCTCGTAGAGCCGGCATAAGTAAAAATTAAAAAGTCAAAACCCAAAGTTTGGTTGCGGTTTATTTTAATTTTTAATTTTTAATCTTTAATTGATTACTTGTGTTTAAAAAAATACTAATTGCAAACCGCGGTGAAATTGCTTTAAGAGTAATTCGTACCTGTAAAGAAATGGGTATTAAAACTGTGGCGGTTTATTCTACAGCAGATAAAGACAGTCTACACGTAAAATTTGCAGATGAAGCCGTTTGTATCGGTAAGCCTGCCAGTGCAGACAGTTACCTCAACATGGCGCATATCATGGCGGCGGCAGAAATTACCAATGCTGATGCGATCCATCCCGGCTACGGATTTTTGGCAGAGAACAGCAAGTTCGCCAAGATCTGTGCTGACCATGGAATAAAATTCATCGGACCTACACCGGACATGATCAACTCCATGGGCGATAAAGTAACGGCCAAAGAAACGATGATTAAAGCAGGTGTTCCTGTTGTTCCCGGTGTGGAGGGATTATTAAAAGATGCGGAACATGCCCGCCAATCAGCACAAGAAGTAGGTTATCCTGTAATATTGAAAGCTACTGCAGGTGGCGGTGGTAAAGGAATGCGCGTGGTTTGGGAAGAAAGCGAAATCGAAAAGAATTTTGATAATGCCAAAACAGAAGCGGCGGCATCATTTAAGAACGATGGTATCTACATGGAAAAATTCGTGGAAGAGCCGCGTCATATTGAAATTCAAATTGCAGGGGATCAGTATGGTAACGTTTGCCATTTGAGCGAACGTGATTGTTCTATCCAGCGTCGCCACCAAAAACTGGTGGAAGAATCTCCTTCACCGTTCATGACCGATGAGCTTCGCGAAAGAATGGGAAATGCAGCCATCAAAGCGGCGCAGGCCATCAACTATGAGAGCGTGGGTACAATTGAATTTTTGGTTGATAAGCATCGCAACTTCTACTTCATGGAAATGAATACCCGAATCCAGGTAGAGCACTGCGTTACGGAAGAAGTGATCAACTACGATCTCATTAAAGAACAAATTAAAATTGCTGCCGGCGAAAAAGTAAGCGGCCGTAATTATTATCCTCAGATGCATGCGATCGAATGCAGAATAAATGCAGAAGATCCGTACAATGATTTCCGACCTTCACCGGGAAAGATCACCGTATTGCATCAGCCGGGCGGCCATGGCGTGCGTGTAGACAGTCATGTTTACGCAGGTTATGTCATTCCTCCTTATTATGATTCCATGATCGCAAAATTGATAGCAGTGGCACAAACACGTGCTGAAGCGATCGATACCATGCACCGTGCATTGAGCGAATACGTGATCGAAGGTGTGAAAACAACCATTCCTTTTCATTTGCAGTTGATGCAAAATGAAGATTTCAGAAGCGGTAATTTTACAACGAAGTTTTTGGAAAGCTTTAAAATGCAATAGCGTTGAAAGGCTTCACACACAAAGAGATCGAACAGTATTATGATCTAAGTCAAACTCACTACGAGAAATTTTGGGACCTGCGCAGGAGCAGGTCTCTTCATTATGGGTATTGGGATAAGAGCACGAAGGATTTTCATGAAGCGCTACTCAACATTAATAATATACTTTCTCAAAAAGCAAACATCGCCAAAGAAAGCAGGGTGCTTGATGCCGGATGCGGTATTGGCGGCTCCTCTTTATGGCTCGCAAAAAATATCGGCTGTAAAGCAACCGGAATAAGCCTCAGCGCAAAACAGGTTGCAACAGCAAATGCGCTCGCCGCAAAAGAATCGCTTCAAACATTAGCATTATTCGAGCAAAAAGATTTTACCCAAACAGGATATGCTGATGAAAGTTTTGATATCGTGTGGGCGATAGAAAGTGTGTGTCATGCAAATGATAAAAGTAAATTCCTCTATGAAGCATTTCGTGTGTTAAAGAAAGGCGGAAAATTGATCCTTGCGGATTTTTTCAAAAAAGAAGATCTAATCGGAAAAGATGCAGCCATTATTCAGGAATGGGCAAACGGCTGGGCCATCGATGATTTTGCCACATTAAAAGAATTTACTGCGCAAACAAATATCGCCGGGTTTTCCGAAATAAACATTGAAGATGCAACTGCACGCATCCTCCCTTCGGCAAGAAGATTATACCTCGCATGGTTCCCGGGTGTAATCGGTGGTTTTCTCTACGGATTGTTCCATCGCAAAGCAACTGTGTACGGAAAAAAAAATATAGATACGGCTTTTCTGCAATACAAGGCGCTTAAAAAAGGTTTGTGGACTTACAATATCATTCTTGCAGTAAAATAGTTGCGCTTATCCTGTAAATTTGCCGGCCGCAGTTGGCGTAGGCTAACTCAGCACTAAACACTCAAAACTCAGTTATTATTTTGGATCTTTTAATACAAGCCTATACTCATATGTGCCGTGCAAAAGCAATGGCCGAAATATATGAAGCGAACCGCACCGTTTGCAAATATGTACACAGTACAAGTCGCGGGCACGAAGCAATTCAATTGGCCACAGCTTACAATCTTCTTCCCTGCGACTATGTAAGTCCGTATTACCGCGATGAGAGCCTCATGCTCGGTCTTGGTTTTCAACCATACACGATGATGTTGCAGTTGCTCGCAAAAGCTGAAGATATATTTACCGGTGGCCGGGAATATTACAATCATCCTAATTATCGCGGGGCAGATAAGCCCACGATCATTCACCAAAGCAGCGCAACGGGAATGCAGGCTATCCCTACGACAGGTGTTGCACAGGGAATAAAATATTTAGAAAGGATTCAATCCGAATTATATAAAAAAGGAAGCAAGGGTGAATCTCCTGTTGTTGTTTGTTCGCTTGGTGATGCTTCTGTTACCGAGGGTGAAGTAAGCGAAGCATTTCAATTTGCTGCTTTACATCAATTACCGGTAATATATTTAGTGCAGGATAATGATTGGGGCATCAGCGTAACATCTGCTGAAGCAAGAACATCAAACGCTTACGAATTTGTTGAAGGATTTAAAGGCATCAAACGCATCAGCATCGACGGCTGCAATTTCGAAGAAAGTTTTTACGCCATGCGGGATGTGATCAATGATGTACGTATCAATCGCGGACCATATCTGGTTCATGCTCGTGTTCCGTTACTTGGACATCATACGAGCGGTGTGCGAAAAGATTTTTACAGAACGGAAGACGATCTCCGCAAACATTCTTTAGATGATCCTTATGAAAAACTGCGCAGTATTTTACTAGAAAAAGGCGTTGGTGAATCGCAATTAAAAGCCATCGAAGAAGAAGCTGTTACATTTATTCAATCAGAATTTGATAAAGCAGTTGCATCTCCTGAACCTGATCCTTCAACAGTAAGAGATCATGTGTTTGCACCGCAAAAAATAAATATAGAAGCCGGCGAACGCTCCCCTGCCGATAAAGAAAAGGTATTGATGGTGGATGCAGCACTGTTTGCGATCCGCGAGATCATGGAAGATTTTCCGGAAGCGGTATTGTACGGCCAAGACGTAGGACGCAGACTGGGCGGCGTTTTTAGAGAAGCCGCAACGCTTGCTGAACAATTCGGCGATCATCGTGTTTTTAATACCGCTATTCAGGAAGCATATATCATCGGCTCTACAGTGGGTATGAGTGCGGTTGGTGTAAAGCCGATCGTTGAAGTTCAATTCGCCGATTATATTTACCCGGGATTAAATCAGTTGGTAACGGAGATATCAAAAAGTTGTTACCTCAGCTGCGGAAAATTTCCTGTGCAAACATTGATCCGTGTACCGATCGGCGCTTATGGTGGCGGCGGACCTTATCACAGCGGAAGCGTGGAAAGTACATTGCTCACCATCAAAGGAATTAAGATTGTTTACCCGAGCAATACAGCCGATATGAAAGGCTTACTTAAAGCAGCATTTCTTGATCCGAACCCGGTGGTAATGCTGGAGCATAAAGGTTTGTATTGGAGCAAAGTTCCGGGAACAGAAGATGCGAAAATGACCGAGCCGGCAAGAGATTATGTTTTACCGCTCGGCAAAGGAAATATCGTGCTCGCTGCAAGTGAAGAGAAGTTAAACGACGGCGAAACCTGTTGTGTGATCACATACGGCATGGGTGTATATTGGGCGAAGGCTGCTGCGAAAAATTTCAAAGGTCAGGTGGAGATCATTGATCTGCGTACTTTATATCCTTTGGATGAAGAGCTGGTTTTTGCGACTGTAAAAAAGCACGGTAAATGTTTGATCCTTACAGAAGAACAACAAAACAATTCTTTCGCTGAAGCATTCGCCGGACGGGTTTCAAAAGCATGCTTTAAATTTTTAGACGCTGCTGTAGAAGTGATGGGTGCATTGGATGTTCCTGCAGTTCCGATGAACACCCTACTTGAAAAAGAAATGTTACCGAATGGCGATAAGGTTTGTGCGAGGATAAAACAATTATTGGCGCTGTAGTTAAACTGATTGCACTAAATTAAAACGTTCAGCCTGTCGAAAAGCTGAACGTTATTTTTTTCCGTGAAGTCGTATCCGTCTAAAAGTTACTTGGTAACACTGAACACCCTTCTTCAAGACTGAAAAACTTTTGAACTGCATTGATAAATTCTTTCATGATTGATAAGTTTTAAAATTAAATACTTAATCATAAGACGCATTACGGAGGACAAAGATTAATCGACAATCATTAAAAATCTGTTAAGCAAAAATTATTGTTGAGAAGAAAAAAAACGTTCAGCTTTTAAAAGCTGAACGTTATATTTTGGGATGATGTGGAGTGTACTTAGTAGTTGCTCGGCAATACTGAACATCCTTCATCGAGACTAAAAAACTTTTGTAGTGCATTGATTAACTATTTCATGATTGATAATTTTTTTAAATTAATTACTTAATCATAAGACTCAACATGAAGAAGGAAGCTTAATCGGACCTGTGTAAATATTTGTTAAGGGAACTAATGGCGTTATGACGACGAATAACGAATTTGAAATGCAGTTTCATCGCACAAAGAAAATTAAAGAAATTTGCTACGTTGAAAAAATTACGGTGATCAGATGTTTAATTTCCATTAATTATTCGACCGTCTTTCATCATTACCACCCTGTCGCTCATCTTCGCCAGTTCTTCATTGTGCGTTACTATCAGGAATGTCTGTTGAAATTTATCACGGAGCTCGATGAATAATTTGTGTAGTTCGCGACCGTTTGCTGAATCAAGATTTCCTGTCGGTTCATCAGCCATTACAATTGCAGGATCATTGATCAACGCTCTTGCAACAGCCACTCTTTGTTGCTCACCGCCGGAAAGTTGGTGCGGTTTATTTTCCATACGGTCACTCAGTCCGAGAATGCGCAATAATTCGGTTGCTTTTTGTTCTGTTTCTTTTTTCTTTTTACCCGCGATCCAGCCGGGAATGCACACATTTTCCAATGCGGTAAATTCGGGCAACAAATGATGGAACTGGAATATGAAACCGATATTTTGATTACGGAACTTAGCTAATGCCTTTCCCTGCAATTTGTCTGTTCTTTCGCCATGCAGAAACACCTCTCCTTTGCCCGGCGTATCCAGCGTGCCGAGGATATGCAGCAATGTACTTTTGCCCGCTCCTGAAGAACCTACTATACTCACGATCTCTCCCTTATTGATGTGAAGATCAACGCCTTTAAGTACCTGAAGCTTGCCATAAAATTTCTCAATTCCTTTTGCATCTAACATTTGCCGAAAATAATCAAAACTTAGGGAACAGGATAAAGCAAAACCTGCCTGCGCAAAAATCGTAAAGCAAACGGACTGCGACTGACAATCTGCACCGAAAGCTAATCCGGCGCTCAAATTGTATTGTAAAACACTGAATACCACTGTGTAAAAAACAGTTTTGGTTAATTCATACGAACCTATACATTTGCACAAAATTAAAAGACTTAGAAGATGTTTTGGACACTAGAACTTGCTTCCCATTTGGAAGACGCACCATGGCCGGCAACAAAAGATGAACTGATCGATTATAGCATAAGAAGCGGAGCTCCTATTGAAGTAATTGAAAACCTGCAGGAACTCGAAGACGAAGGCGATCTTTATGAAGGACTTGAAGACATCTGGCCGGATTATCCGAGCCAGGAAGATTTCTTCTTTAACGAAGATGAATATTAAGACAATTTTAAGATCGCGGATGTAGAATTTGAGATCGCTATATAATCACAAAGGCCTTTCGCGAAAACGAAAGGCCTTTGTGATTTTTTGGTTATGAATTATCGCAGTGTTACAATTTGAATGACTGCAAATTCGCAATTCGAAGATCGTGATTTATTATTCTCCGCCTACTCCTAATTTTTCCATTATATAACTGCTCACACCTGTTGTAGAATAACCGCCGTCATGGAAAAGATTTTGCATCGTAACCATTCTGGTAAGATCACTGAATAACGTGATGCAATAGTTTGCACAATCTTCCGCAGACGCGTTACCAAGCGGAGCGATTGCATTTGCATAATCAAAGAAATCACCGAAGCCTTTAATACCCGTACCGGCAGTAGTTTTTGTAGGTGATTGAGAAACCGTATTGATCCTTACTTTTTTATCTACACCGTAATGATAACCGAAACTGCGTGCAATACTTTCGAGCATCGCTTTGATATCAGCCATATCTGTATAGAAAGGATAAGTTCTTTGCGCCGCCATGTAAGTCAACGCTACCACACTTCCCCACTCGTTGATCGCATCCATTTTTTTTGCAACAGCGAGCATCTTGTGCAGACTCATCGCACTTACGTCAATTCCTTTTTCAAAGTAATCGTAATTGCTTTCTGTGTACGGGATTTTCTTGCGAATGTTTACACTCATACCGATAGAATGCAAAACGAAATCGATTTTCCCGCCAAGCACTTCCTGACTTTTGATAAACAGATTCGTTAATTCTTCCACGCTTGTTGCATCTGCAGGAATGATCGTACTGCCGGTCTTTTCCGCCAGTTTATTGATCTCACCCATGCGCATGGCGATCGGTGCGTTCGTCAATACGAATGTTGCACCTTCTTCGTGTGCTTTTTCCGCAACTTTCCATGCAATTGAATTTTCATCCAGTGCACCTGTAATAATACCACGCTTTCCTTTTAATAAGTTATACATACTGCTGATTTGAAGATTTATTGATTTCGAAATTTGGAGATGCAAATGCAATTACTTTATTCCCAATCCATTTTATTTATTAAAATTACTTAATTATAATTTAAGAGACAGGCTATGCCATTTCCAAATCAACACATTTTCAAGTCTCCAAATCGAAACTTCAGTTCATCATTTCTTTCGCATTCGCTAAAGCTGCAGCCGTTGGCTTCTCCCCGCTCAGCATCTGAGCGATCGCAATAATTCGTTCATCGCTGTTGAGCAAACGTACAGATGTCTGAATCGTATCCTGCACGATCTGTTTGAACACGAAATAATGCGCATCTGCTTTTGCGGCAATTTGAGGCTGATGCGTGATAGCAATTACCTGGTGTGATGCGGATAATTCTTTCATGATGATACCCACCTGCTTTGCCGCTTCACCGCTGATCCCCGTATCTATTTCATCAAAGATCAACACGGGTAGTTGCAGCTTTTTCGCAACCAATGATTTCACCGACAACATTAGCCTGCTCAATTCACCGCCGCTGGCTACTTTATGCAAAGGCTCAAAGCGGTTGCTTTTATTGGCATCAAATAAAAAGTTGATCTCGTCTGTTCCCTTTGCGGAAAGTGCAGCAGTTTGCAGGTCAACTTTTATCATCGCATTCGGCATACCGATCTGCGCAAGCAGTGCATTTACTTTTTCTGTGAATGGTTTTAATTTCGATTTTCTGTTAGTGCTTATCTTTTCCGCGATCCCACTTGCGTCAGCAAAATAATTTGCGGCGAGCTTTTCTGTTTTCTCAATAGCCTGAGAAATATTAAACACTTCATCCAATTTCACCTGCAATGCTTCCTGAATTTCGAGCAATTGCGTCGTTGTGGTTACACCGTGTTTTTTCAACAATTTATATCCCGCAGAAAGACGTTCATTTACAGTATCGATACGTTGTACGTCATAAGATATGCTTTCATCAATCCTTTCCAGTTCATCCGCAATATCCTTGATCTCTACCTGGGCACTCAATAATCTTTTTTGCAGGTCCGCGATATCCGCGTGATATTCCTGTAGTGCTGCAAGTTTTTGAACATGCGATTTTATTGTTTGTGCGATAGGTAGTTCGCCGCCGTTCAATTCGCCGTAAACGCTGTTCAGTTGCTGCTTCACAGTTTCTGAATTACTCAATAATTTCATCTCGGCATCCAGTTCTTCCAATTCGTTTTCTTTGAAATTGACAGCGGTAAATTCTTCGAGTAAAAATTTATTGTAGTCTGCTTCTTTATCCGCTGCAGTTTGTTGGTCCTTCAATTTTTCCAGCTCCGTTTTTGCTGCGGCGTATTGCGAATATTTTTCTTTCAGGTTTGTAAGTAATCCTGCATTATCGGCAAGCGCATCCATTACTTCTCTTTGAAAATTTTCTGTGCCGATCTCAAGCGTATCAAACTGCCGGTGGAGATCAACCAAATTACTGCTGAGTTCTTTCAGTTGAGAAAGATTTACCGGCGTATCATTTACAAAACTTCTGCTCTTTCCGTTCGCGGCTATCTCTCTTCTGATCAATACTTCTTCTTCATTGTCGAGATCATTTGACAAAAAAAATTCATGCACCGCTTCATTATTCTTCAGTACAAACTGTGCTTCCACAATGCATTTTTTTTCTTTGTCTTTAAGCACGGCCGTATCCGCACGCTTGCCAAGCACAAGATCCAAAGCACCCATGAGGATACTTTTTCCTGCGCCGGTCTCACCCGTTATGATATTTAGTTTGCCCGAAAAATTGATGGTCAGTTCATCAATGATCGCGTAATTCTGTATGCGTAGTTTTTGAAGCATGTTGAAGAAGCAAATTAGAGAAAGAAAAGGAAAAAATAAAGGGAATGAAGTTTTTATATATTAGCCAGGGAGAGAAAGGAGTTTTTTATGGCTTTATAAAATGTTAACCACGGAGGGAAAAGAGTTTTTTCACGGAGTTTCTCCGATTTATTCCTCTCATAATTGTAGATGCCCGCAACAAGCGGGCATTTTCAATTATCAAAATATTTAATCATCCATTGATCTACGAAAACATTTCCCGCACTTTATCAAAAAATGACTTCTCATTTTTCTCAGGATTTGGTTCGAAGTTTTTCGAACTATTCATTTTTTCGAGAATGTCTTTTTCTTCACTGCTCACGTGCTGGGGTGTCCAAATGTTTACCTGGATCAACTGGTCTCCTTTTTCGTAACTGTTCACCGAAGGAAAACCTTTTCCTTTGAGGCGGAAAATCTTGCCGCTTTGTGTTCCTGCGGGCACTTTTATTTTCGCACGGCCATCGATTGTCGGCACTTCTACCTGTGTGCCGAAAACCGCATCCGGGAAAGAGATATGAAGATCATAGCCTACATTCAAACCGTCTCTGGTCAGTTGCAGGTGAGCTTCTTCTTCAATCAATACGATGAGATCACCGGCGCTGCCGCCACGTTCGCCTGCATTACCTTTTCCGCTCACGCTGAGTTGCATTCCTTCCTGAACACCTGCCGGAATATCCACCGTTACCGTTTCTTCGCCGTATACTCTGCCTTCACCTTTACAAGCCGTACATTTTGCGGTGATCGTTGTTCCTTCACCGTTACACGCAGGACATGTAGTAACAGTCTGCATTTGCCCGAGAAAAGTATTTTGAACACGCCTTACCTGACCGCTACCGCCACAGCTCGTGCAGGTCTGCATGCTGTTCTTATCTTTTGCGCCGCTGCCCGAGCATGTCGTACATTTTACGTGTTTTTTTACTTTGATCGTTTTCGTAACACCATTGGCGATCTCTTCAAAATTCAATTTCATTTTCACACGCAGGTTGCTGCCTCTTGTGCCGCGACTGTTACGATTGCCGCCTCTTCCGCCGCCGCCGAAGAAACTTCCGAACGCATCATCTCCGCCGCTGCTGCCGAAAATATCGCCAAACTGACTGAAGATGTCGTCCATATTCATTCCGCCGAAACCGCCGCCCTGTCTGCCGCCGCCCGCAAAAGCATTATGACCGAAGCGGTCGTATTGGGCTTTTTTATCTGCGTCATTCAATATCTCATAAGCCTCAGCTGCTTCTTTAAATTTATCTTCAGACGCTTTATCGCCGGGATTTCTGTCCGGATGATATTGCATCGCCACTTTACGGTAAGCTTTCTTAATTTCTTCCGTTGACGATGATTTGGAAACGCCAAGGATCTCGTAATAATCTCTCTTCATAAAAAATCAATGTGAAAATTTGGAAACATGGAAATTCGGAGATTTGCAGACTTAACTACTTTGCAGTTGAGTAAAAATCCCTCTGTTTCGATCTTCAAATACTTTATTATTTACCCACCACCACTTTAGCAAAGCGGATCAGTTTATCATTCATGTAATAACCTTTCTGCAGTTCGTCTACAACTTTTCCCGTATTGTCTTTTCCTGCTTCAATCTCGGTAACGGCTTCGTGTTTTTCAACGTCGAAATCGGTTGCTACAGTTGTCATCGGAGTAATACCTTTTTGCTGAAGCACAGAACGGAGTTTATTGAAAACGAGTTTCACACCTTCTTTAACATGGTCGATATCGCTGTCTCCGGCGATTTGTTTTTCCGCCCTATCCATATCATCTGCAACATCCAATAAGGAGATCGCAAATTCTTTTCCTGCGGTTTGCATCAACTCGATGCGCTCTTTTGCCGTTCTGCGTTTGTAATTATCAAATTCTGCAAAAAGACGGAGATACTTGTCTTTTTGTTCGTTCACTTCCGCTTCCAGCTTTTCGTTAGCGCCGTTAGTTTCTGTTTCCGGATTACTCATGTGATTTATACCCGGAATATCTGAATCAGCATTAATATCCATTTGATCGTCATCGATCTTTATATTTCTTTCCTGCATGTAAATCGTTGTTTAAAATGTTTGCAAATGTACAACAGTCAAACATTCTGCCAATGCAGGTTTTCAGTCAAATTGACGGAAAGACGATTGTAGATTTAAGATTGTTGATTAGAAATTTCTTTACAATTGTAATCTGTCTCAGAAATGAAAAGCCGGGAAGTTAAGTTAATTAACCACGAGAATCTTACCGGATTCAATCACAATACCATTTTTATCTACCAATTGGTAAATGTAAATGCCGCGATAAAATTTTTCTTCCTTAAGATCGATGGTGAGGAGCTGAGGAATATTCTTATTCTCATACACTTGTTTGCCTATTGAGTTAAGCACACGAATAGAATACGAGCGGTTGTAGCCCTTTTGAAATTCAAAAGTAACCACTGTGCTGGCGGGATTGGGATAAGACTTTATAAATTTCGTCTCTGAATTTCCACTGTTAGTTGTGGCAGAGCTTGTTTGTGCGAAAGATGTAAAGTTTAAACCAATAATGAATGTTAATATTAATAATATGTTTCTCAACTAAGTAAAAGTAGCAAATCGTTTTAAAAAATCATAATAATTCTTTTAAACGGCGTTGCGGGTTATTTATTGCAATTGCCGTTCCTTTTTTTAAAGAACAGCATGTTTTAACTTAAGCTTTCCAATTTTGAATTGATAGCTGCAAAATCAGGAACATCCTGAGCGCTTTCCAACACTTCAGCATATTGTACAACTCCCTCTTTGTCAATGATAAATGCCGAACGTTTCGTTACGCCATGCATGTCCATATCCGAAAAAGACGCATATATAGTATCATAAGTAGTAGAGACGTCTTTGTTCCAATCGCTAAGCAAAGGGAAATTATAACCCTGTTCCTCTTTGAATTTTGCCAGTGTCCAGATTGTATCTACGGAAAGGCCAAGTACTTCCGCGTGCGCATTGCTGTAGCGTGCGATGTCATCTCTTACACCACAAAGTTCTTCTGTGCAAACACTGGTAAAGGCCAACGGATAAAATAACAACAATACATTTTTCTTACCCTTGTAATCGCTGAGGGTTACTTTTTGCTTTGCAGAATCAAATAAAGAAAAATCCGGGGCAACCTGACCAATGCTTATTGACATAAAAAATAATTTAGAAGTGTAAAGATATGCGACAAAATAATGTGGTCACTTTAAAAAATCATCAACGAATGTTTTGAAATTATTAAATTTCTGGATATGCGGAACATGACCCACGCCCGGTAGTTCTCTAAGTATGGACCCCTTGATCTGCTGTTGCGTTTTTTTACCCAGGATCCGGTATTGACCATACTTTGTTTTTTCTTCTTCCGACAAAAGGTCCTTACCAACGACCGTCCTGTCAGCAAGACCGATGATCAATAAGGTAGGCACTTTTATCCTGCTAAATTCATAACAAACCGGTTGCTCTGTAATCATTTGATACGTGACCGCATTTGCTATGGCTATATTTGCAAAGTCGGGAGAAGAAAGATCTGCAGCCTGTGCCTCAACATACTGCTCATATTCAGGTTGCCAGACAGGATAGTAAGTTTGCTGGTATTTTTTATAGGATTCATAGGTTGCTTTCTTTTCTTTCGCGATAAGTTTTTCCAGTGGTTGAAAAGGTACAAATGTTTTATAATCTTCCAGGCCGATCGGATCTTCAAGGATCAGCTTTTCCACCGTTTCAGGAAACATCAATGTGAATCTTGTTGCCAGCATTCCACCCATAGAATGACCAAGCACAACGATTTTTTTTATTCCTAATGAATCGAGTAGTTGCTTTGTGTTTACAGCCAGTAAAGAAAAACTGTAATGCAGATCGGGGTGATCGGATTTCCCCCACCCGATCTGATCAGGAACTATAACTCGATAGCCTATTTGTTTCAAAAAAGCGATCACGTCTTTCCAATAGTATCCGTTGAAATTTTTGCCGTGTAGTAACAGAATGGCTTTGCCGGAAGGTGCGTCGGCCTTCACATCCATGTAGGACATGTGTGCGGGTTTGCCTTCGGGGAAAAGGAGAATATTTTTTACAGGATAAGGATAAGTTATTTGTGCCTGAAGATGCTGAAGTGAGAGAGATAAAAATATTGAAGTAATAATGGTAAAGATATTTTTCATAGACCGTTGCGGGAAATAATTATGCCAATTAAAAATATCGCAGAGCGGGAAGGGATTTTAAAACGCTTTAAGTGTTTGTAAACCTTAAGGGCTTCTTGGGGTATTAAAAAGCCCCGCTTCCAAACGGGGCTTTAGTCCAAACAATCCATAAAACAAAAATCGTTATTAAAACTTCGGGCATTTCACCGCATTTACGCTGCTGTTGAATCTGTTCGAAAATTTTTGATAGGTCAATGAAACTTCAAAACCTCCTCTTCCGGTACTTGCTTTTTTCAGGCCCGAAATATTCACGTCATAGCTTACTGCGATGGCGATCGGCTTTGCTTCTACTTTTACTACAGGAATGATCGCATCCTGAAAACGCATGTAAGCACCGCCGTGGATAAGGTATTTAGGTTCTTCCGCATCATCAAGTCTTTGCGTATACAACACACCGCCGATTATCTCCTTGTTTACGCCTTGTTTTGAATAATCTCCTTCGATGGTTACAAACGCATAATCATTAAGATTCATTCTCACACCTCCTGAAGCCACCCATTTTGGTGTGAGCTCGGAATTATAATCGCTGTAAAATGAAAGATTTTTTGGTTTGGTAAGGTGATGGTATGCCACACCGATATAAAAATTATTATCCTCATTCTCACCGAGCTGCGCATTAAGTGTCATACCCGCGCTTCCGTCAAAATAATGGTAAGATGATTTTGCAAATGTCTCGCCCGTTGCTGCGCCCGAGTTGTATGAAGTACCGTCAAACTGACTGTTGGTCGTGATCTTGCTTCGATCGATACTGCGTTGCACATAGCCGCCCATCAATGCCATCGAGAGATACATATTTTTATCTGCACTCAAAGACTTATGGTAATTAAATGCAGGAAGGATATGAGTTGAGTTAAGATCAACGGTTCCCGCTTTATCATATAAAACCTGACCGGCAAGTGTGATAAAATCTTCCGTTTCACCTACAGGAACTTTATATTCAATGTTCGCAGATGTTGTTTGATACGCATTAGTAACACTGTTCCACTGTGAACGATACACCGTTTGAATCCTGATATCGCCGGAGAAAAGCCCCGCAAGTGCGGGGTTTCGCAGCAACGGCGTTTCAAACAATTGCGAAAAATGAATATCCTGTGCAGCCGCTTCTTTACAGCAACACAGTGTGGCAAAGGCGAAAAAATATTTCAGTATAGGTGATCTCATACGAATGATATTGAATTACGTTCGTTTATTATTTTATTTTATCAATGCGATATTTCCCTTGTAAGTAAGTGTGGTATTGTTCTCACACTGAATATCGAAAATGTATACATATACGTCAGGCGACATTTTTTGTCCTTTAAAAGTTCCGTCCCAGCCTTTCGTTACATCGTTTGCTTTTACGCTGTATCCCGAAAAAACTTCTTCACCCCAACGGTTAAATATGCGCATTTGTTTGATGGTAAATAACCCGGTTCCGCGGGCATAGAACACATCATTTGATCCGTCGCCGTTTGGCGAAAATGTGTTAGGGATATAAACGTTTGCACCGTTACACAACACAAATACATTTACGGTCGCGCTTGATGTACATCCGCCGGCATTCGTTACGGCTACTTTGTATTGCATATCCAGTGAGGGTTTCACTACTGCATTCGGGAATGTTGTACTCACGATTCCGTATGAAGGTGACCATACCGCGCTTGTTACATCCGGCGAGACTGTCGGTGCAAGGGTGATCGTTTGCCCTACATTTATCGTCTTATCTAATCCTACTGTTACGGAAGGAATCGGATACACTTTTACAATAAAATGTGCGGTATCTGTGAAACAGTTTTTACCGTCAAATCCTACGACTGTATAGTTAGTTGTTGCAGACGGCGCTGCTGTTACGGTAGCTCCTGTTACTGTATTTAATCCTGTTGACGGACTCCACGCGTAAGACACAGCACCTGATGCACTAAGCACCGCAGACTGACCTTTACATAAAGTATCGCCCGGACTGTTTTGCATTTGGAACGGATAATTCACGGCAACTTTAATTGTATCTCTGTTTACGCAATTATGAATTGAATTACCTGTTACAATATATTCTCTTACTGAATCAGGCGTTGCAACCGGAGATGCGCAATTCGTACAACTCAATCCTATTGCGGGTGACCAGGTATAAGTGGCGCCCCCTGACGCGGTGATCGTTTGTCCGCTACCCTGACAGATCGAAATATCAGCACCTGCATTTATTACCGGTATTGCATATGCTTCGAGCGAATTATTTGCTGTGTCTCTGCAACCGCTGCTGTTGACAGCGATCAATTGTGCATTGAAAATCCCTGCCGTAGAAAATACTTTCGGCGGGAGCGTTTGTCCGGTACCGGTAGTTCCGTCACTAAATGTCCATTGCCATGAAATGGCCGATGTATCTGCGTTTAGCAGGCTACCGTTAAAGTTCATCGTGAGCGGTACGCAACCGTTTGCGGACTGTGCAAAATCTATCTGCGGTGTTTTCACAACGCGGATCGGCACTGATGCTGTTTTTACATTGTTGCAACCGGATTGCGTATTCACACTGAGTGTTGTATAATAAATTCCTGTTGTTGCATAGAAATGTGAAGGCTCAAAATCTGTTGATGAGGTACCGTCACCAAAATCCCACATGTATCCGGTGATCACATCATTGCTCACAGACGTATTTGCAAATGATACAATTCCGCTGTTACAACGTGTTAATGTATCGGGTAAAAAATCTGCGGTAACGCCGTTCACTTTTATTGTATCCAATCCCTGTACCGCCACCTGGCAGCCTGCGAGATCTTTGAGGATCATTTTAGGAACATATACTCCCGGGATAGTATAAGTATAAGATATTACGGAATCATTTGTTGGTATCGTTGTACCGTCATTGAAATCCCAAATGAATGATGATGCAGATTGCGTTGTTGCAGTAAATGTTACTGACAAAGGACTACAGCCTGTCAGCGGTGTATAGGAAAATGTTCCTGAAGGGCCCTTCACTTCTATTCTTTGTGTTTTAACGCTCACACAACCGCCGGGACTCGTGATCGTAAGTTTTGAATAATAAATACCCGCTACATTATAAAAATGCGAAGGGTTTGACGCTGTAGATGTATTGCCGTCTCCAAAATCCCAGCTGAATGTATCCATGTGAAGCGATGTATTTGTAAACTGCACGATGAGCGGCGGACATGTACTTACCGAATCGCTCACATCAAAATTTGCAACCGGGTAGTCAATTTTTACGAACTCCGGTTTCACCAATGTACTCGTACAATTATACTGATCAACAACAGTGAGTGAGATCGTATAGTGACCATCCGCGTTATATACATGCAGAGGAGCCATTACGTTACTTGAAGTACCGTCACCGAAATCCCAGTGGTATGTAAGTCCCGGACCTGTTGATGTATTGGTAAACTGAATAGGTTTATTAGGACAAGAGATCGTATCCGGGCTGGAGAAAAGCGCTTCCGGTTTTGAGATCACCAATAAATTATTTTTATAAATGCTGTCTCTGCAACCATAGCTGTCCGTAACCGCAAGCGCTACAGAGTAGATCCCTGCTGAGTTGTAAGAGTGTGAGAACGGACCGTTGGTAAGGTTTTCGTCCACACCATCACCATAATACCAATGCCATAAATTGATGGGATGCGGCACAGCGTCAGGCGTGGAAAGGTCATTAAAAGATATAGAGGTCATTAAGCAGCTGCCCGGAACTGAAGGTGCAAAATCTGCGGTAGGACCGTTTACTTTGATGTATTGATTTCTGGTAAGCGTGTCTTTACAACCGTTCACATCAGTGATGATCAAACGAACGGTGTAAGTTCCTGATTGCGTATAAATATGCGATACGGGATTTGCAATACCCGTGGCGCCGTCACCGAAATCCCAGTCGTAGCTTACTATTGCGGGTACTGCAGAGAGTGATGTCGCAGTAAAATCAGCCGCGGTATTTTTACAGATCTCTGTTTGCGCAGCAGTAAATGCCGCATGCTCTTCCGCAATGTTCAGCGAAGCCGTCTTTGTATAATCACAACCCGTGGAATTATTTATCACCGTGAGTGTGACAGTGTAAGATCCGGTTGCGGCATAAACGTGCACCGGGCTTTGTACAGTTGACGTTGTTCCGTCACCAAAATCCCAATGCCATTGATCAGCCCCGATTGAATGATCTGTAAACGTTCTTGTATAGTGATCAGTACAGCTGAAGTCAACATTAAATAATGCGATCGGTGGCTTAATGTGAATAAAATTCGGTTTTACCAATGTATCGAAACAACCATTGTTTCCAACAATTAATGTAATATCAAAGTAACCGGTATCTTCATAAGCATGCGTAGGAAATTGTCCGCCTGATGAACTTCCGTCACCGAAATCCCAATGCCATGTGGTAACTGTTCCTGTACTTTGATCTTCAAAATTGACAGGCATTATCGCACACGCGTCTCGCGGATCAGCGTCAAAATGTGCAACCGGTTTCACTGTTGATTTTATGCCACCAATAACAGTTACGGTATCTGTACATCCGCTTGCCGTTGTAATGATCAGTTGAATATCGTATGTTCCCGCTGCAAAAATATGTGAAGGCGTTGCTGAAGTGGAAGTAGTGCCATCACCAAAATCCCATTGATAGGTTGCCACCGGTTCGATGCTGTTTACTGTTGAACCGAACGTCCACGCAAATGGTGCACATCCCTGCTGCGGCAGGTTATTAATGGTTGCTATCGGCAATTGAACTTTTACATAAGCCGCTTTTACCAGCGTATCCGAACAACCGTTCGCGTTCATACTAATTAGCGTAACACTAAAAGTTCCTGCTGCTGTATAAGTATGTGAAGGGTTAAGATCCGTTGATGTTGAGCCATCGCCAAAAGACCATTCATAAGTTGCCGCCGTGCTCGTGTTTGCAAAATTAACTGTAAGCGGAAGACTGCATGAAGTAAGCGGTGTTCCTGTGAATGCTGATGTTGGCTTTGGTAGGATCGTTATGTCTTTATCCGTTGAATCTAAACAGCCGCCAAAGTTGGCTACAAGTTTTACATTGTAGGTTCCGGCCGTTGTAAATATTTTGATCGGGTTTGCAGCATTAGATGTTGTACCGTCGCTGAATGTCCATGCGGAGGAAACTGGCGTTGGTGCCGATGTATTGGTAATATTTATTGGTGATCCCGCACAGGCCGTTGCCGGGGTCGTGAAATCTGCATGAATAGTTCCGATGTTGATGATCCCGCTATGCGTTACCGTATCATGACAACCGTTTGTGTTGGTCACAATAAGCTGAACGGAATAACTGCCGGGTGTTGTGTATGTATGCGATGGTTCAAATATTGTTGAAGTACCGCCGTCGCCGAAATGCCATTCGTAAGCAAGCGTTCCGGTTCCGGTAGATTGATTTTGGAAAGTTATGGTTTGAGGTGCAGAGCAACCCGATGGCGTGCTGTTCGTAAATGCAGCATGCACTCCGCTGCTGATCGTTACATAGTTTGTTTTGGTCAATGTTTTTGTACAGCCGTTAGAATTGGTAACCAAAAGTGATACGTTATAGTTGCCTGATGCTGTATAAGTATGTGCGGGGTTTTGTGATGTAGAGTTGTTACCGTCACCAAAATCCCAGAGCCAGCTTGTGATATTTCCTGTTCCTGCTGTACTGTTATCCGTGAACTGCACCGGCAACGGAAAACATCCGCTGAGCGGAGTTGCGGTAAAGCTTACGGCAGGTAAAGCGAAAACGGTGATGAGTTGCGTTTTGATAATGGAATCTTTCGTTCCTGCTGCATTGGTCACAACTAGCTTCACAGTGTAAGTACCGGGATTGAAATAAGTTACCGAAGGATTTTGCAGGAAAGAAACTGTGCTGTTGCCCAGGTTCCATTGCCATTGCGTAGCTCCGCCTGTTGTCTGATCAGTAAAGTGAACAACAAGTGGTGCGCAACCCTGAACTGGGGTGGCTGTAAATTGCGGTACAAGTTGGGCTTTCGATAAATGACTTACCAAAAACAGCAGCGTACACGCCAGCAGTCGTTTGAAGAGCGGTTTTGCGCTCATAGGATTTTGTTTTTTTCTGGAAGGTTTGGAAAGCCGCAACCCGGCACAACTGCTATAAACTCAAAAAGAGGAAGATTATTGTGCAAACCACAGCTTTTCCGGCTTTAAAAGCCGGTTTAAAGCTGTCGTATCTATAAAAAGATGTATGTAATAAAATGACTACAAATTATATATGCGGGAGAATTTAGCCTTTGCGTACTCTATAAAATATTTGCTGTTTAAATATTCACCTGTAGCATTTCGGCAAAGATCCTCAGAGTTATAAAAACGTCCGAAGGGATAAATATTTTGTTGAAGCCAGCTAAATACCGAGCAGGTATTTCCGGAAGCGATCTCCTGCTCAAGACCGGCGTTTTGCTTTTTTACAGCAGAAAAGAGTTGAGCGGCATACAAACTGCCGATACTGTAGGTTGCAAAATATCCAAAGCTGCCATGACTCCAATGAACATCCTGCAAACAGCCCCTCACATCATCAGGTACCGTTATACCGAGGTATTTTTTATAATGCCCGTTCCAATAAGCAGGAATGTCTTTTGCCTGAATGGTTCCTTCGATCAGCAATTTCTCTATCTCATATCTGATCATTACGTGGAAATGATAGGTCAGTTCATCTGCCTCTGTACGGATAAGAGATGGTTCTACTTTGTTTATTCCCTTAAAGAATTGGTCAACACCAATCGTATTGAATTGCTGCGGAAATAAATCCTTCAGCAACTTAAAATTATATTTCCAAAAATCTGCTCCTCTGCCGATGCAGTTTTCCCAAAGCCGGCTTTGACTTTCATGAATGCTCAGGCTGCAATACTCGCCAAGGGGCAAGCCGTATTCATCTTCCGGAAGTCCTTGTTCATACAATGCATGTCCGCCTTCATGAATGCAGCTCCACATCATATTTCCGAAATCATTTTCATCAACTCTTGTGGTAACCCTTACATCTGTACTGCTGAAATTTGTGGTAAAAGGATGCTCACTCAGGTCTTGCCGCCCCGCATCAAAATTGAAATGCATACGTTTCAATATTTCGATGCCGACTTCCCACTGTTTTGTTTTGTCGAAAGGCTGACGCAAAAAAGAATTATCTATCTGCGGTTGCCGTTCGATCTGCTCCAGTAATTCCGATAATTGCGGACGAAGATCTGCGAATAATTTATCGGCGATCGTTGTTGTTAATCCTTTATCATAATCATTCATCAGTGCATCATAAGGATGCTTTTCATAACCGAGCATTTCTGCTTCCTGCTTTTTAAGATCGATGATCTGCTGCAGCGGATCGTTAAAAATACTGAAGTCATTTTGCCTGCGGGCCCGTATCCACGCGTGAAAACTTTTGTTGACCGCTTCGCTCATTTTACGAACGAATGCAGAAGGAAGCTTTTTACTTTTATTGAAATCTTCCAGACTTAATGCTACATTTCGTTTTTCTTTTTCGCTGAGATCAGCTCGTTGCGGTGCCTCATTCAACAAATTCCCAAAAGAATCTGCTGTAAACTGCTCATGTGCCAGTTCGCTCAAAGTAGCGATCTGTCTGCCTCTTACGTCGTTACCGTTCTTTGGTAGATACGTTTCCTGATCCCATTGTAAAACTGCGGATGCGTATTTAATGTCTGCAATTTTTTGAAGGGTTTCTTTGTATTTTGAGTAAGACATAAATATGCTGATTTGTACGCATTAAAAAGATGTATATTCAAAAATTGCTTTGCTGAAATCAGTTGATACAGGATCTGACTCCAATAGTTGAACAGGCATTCCGTCTGATCTGTATGTATAGCCGTTGCTGATATCAGAAAAATAAACACCATAGGAAACTCCATTACTAAAGAATTCTTCCTTAACAGAACTGCGATTGTTCTTTGATCCCATCTGTTCAAAAGAAAGATCATACTGTCTCTGAAGAACCGGAAAAATATTATTCACATTTACCCTCACATAGGGAGATGGTTTATTATTATAAGTTAAGGTATGAAGATAAAAATCCGTCGGAACAGAAATGTTATCCGATTCAACGAGTTCCCTTCTTTCTGTAACGTTTCCTGCAGTGCTTAGAGTAAGCGTGTCTTTTATTGTATAGGAATCCGCAAGGTTATTAAGATCGTATAGAATTAACGACCGCGTATTTCCGTAGATCATATTTGAAGCATAGCTCAATCCTCCGGTAATTTTTGTGATGATATAGCCTCCTGAAGAATGATCGTAATCCATTGCTGAATCACGCAGTAATTTCCCGGCACTATTGTATGAAAGATATCGGAACGTAGAATCAATATCCATTCCCTCTGAACGTATATACCGCACTTTAAATGGCAACGTATCGGTTCCTGTGTAATAATAATTTACAAAGTCATTTGTAAGATCGGCTGAAGCTGAAATATGATTTGTCCAACGTGTATCCATCGAGGTTACTCTTTTGAGGTTATCGTAGGTAAACGTTCTTACGCCGGTATCCGAGACTCCTGTTTGCCGATCTATAAAAGTGATCTTTGAAAGATAATTACTGTCTGAACTTGAAGTAAATCCTGAGTTGCCTGTAGGTGAGTTGCCGTTTTCGGTACTTAATTCTTTTTCACAGGAAGAAAAACTGATCGCAAAAACCGCGGCTGCGAGAATAAAAATTGAAAATTTCACAAGTTTAAATATTAGTGCTGATTAAATTATACAATACGTATTTTTAAAGCACAAAGATAGCAAATGCAGATAAAAGAAATATTCAACTTCCTTGAAACCATTGCTCCGCCTTCATTACAGGAAGATTACGACAACGCAGGACTTCTGACCGGCAATAAAAATATGGAATGCAGCGGTGCACTCATCAGTCTTGATGTAACGGAAGCGATCATCGAAGAAGCGATCGCAAAAAAGTGTAACCTTATCATTGCGCACCACCCGATCATTTTCAAAGGACTTAAAAAGATCAACGGGAAAAACTATGTGGAGCGGGTGATTATCGCAGCGATCAAAAATGATATCGCTATTTATGCAATTCATACCAACCTGGATAATGTGATTGCCGGGGTGAACGGAAAGATCGCGGAGAAACTCGGCCTGATCAATACAGGAATATTGCAACAAAAAAGCGGTCAGTTGAAAAAGCTGGTCACATTTGCGCCGCCGGAAATGGCGGGTAGAGTAAAGCAAGCGATTTTTGCCGCCGGTGCGGGGCATATCGGTAATTACAGCGAGTGCAGTTTTACTTCCGAAGGCAATTATACTTTTAAACCCGGTGAGGGTGCAAATCCTGTAGTCGGGGAGGTAGGTCTACGGGAAAACGGCAAAGAACTTCGGATGGAATTCATTTTTCAGTCGCACAAGGAACAGGAAATCATAGCGGCCATGAAAGCTTCACATGGTTACGAAGAAGTGGCGTACGACATTATTCCGTTGGACAATCTTGTTTTTGATATCGGCAGCGGACTAATCGGCGAACTGGTAAATCCCATAAATGAAGATGATCTGCTGCAACAAATCAGGAAAATATTCCACGTACTTGTTATCAAACACAGTCCTTTTTTAGGAAAATTGGTCAATAAAGTGGCAATTTGCGGCGGCGCAGGAAGTTTTCTTATCGGTGCGGCAAAAGCGGCGGGCGCTGATATATTTATTACTTCTGATATGAAGTATCATGATTTTTTTGACGGAGACGGGCAGATCCTATTGGCAGATATCGGTCACTACGAGAGCGAGCAGTTTACCACGGAGCTTTTATTTGAAGTTATAAACGATAAATTCCCTAACTTTGCGCTCCTTAAAACGAGCCTGAATACCAATCCTGTTCACTGTTTTTCGGGGAAAGCGGATTAGCGCTATTCCCTGAAGTGAGTGACACAATCCCGAAGTTTCGGGACTGAAAAAAGGTAACAGGTCGTAACAAATAAAAATAAACAACACTATGGCAGCAGTTAAAGAATTTTCAGTTGAAGAAAAACTGACTTCACTTGTACGTCTTCAAAAAATAGACAGCAAGCTTGACGAAATTCAGATACTTAAAGGCGAATTGCCGATGGAAGTAAAAGATCTTGAAGATGAGATCGAAGGTTTACATGCACGCCAAACACGTGTTGAAGAAGAGATCAACGGCATCACCGAATTTATTGAACAGCGTAAAGCAGCGATCGTTGAAGCACAGAGTTTGATCAAAAAATATGAAAAACAAAGTGAGAATGTAAAGAACAGCCGTGAGTTTGAAGCGATCAACAAAGAAATAGAAATGCAGCAGCTTGAAGAAAAGCTTTGCGAAAAACATATCAAAGACGCTAACGAAGAGATCGCTGAAAAAGCAAAACAACTGGAGTCTGCAAAGAAAGCGGTTGCTACAAAAGAATCTAACCTGAGCGGTAAGAAAGGTGAGCTTGAAAAGATCATCAGCGAAACAGAGAAAGAAGAAAAACATTACAATAAAGATGCCGGTGAAGCACGCGGTCATGTAGACGAAAGATTATTGCACAGCTACGATCGTATCCGCAATAACTATCGCAACGGACTTGCGGTGGTTGCTGTGGAAAGAGACAGCTGCGGCGGTTGTTTCCACGCTATTCCTCCTCAGAAGCAAAGTGAGATCAAGCTTCGTAAGAAGATCATGGTTTGCGAAAACTGCGGAAGAATTTTGGTTGATACCGACCTTAATGACACAGTTGATGTAAAATAACAAATACGAATTTTAAAAAAGCCGGTTCAATTGAACCGGCTTTTTTATTGGGATAATATCACTGAAACCGCACATTTTTATCTTTCTTCTTTTTATCTTTTTTCTTTTTGTGCGGATCGTAGATCTGAATTGTTTTATCGATCATTTCGATAAAATCATTTTGCAAATAATCAGTACCGTCTGCTGCGGCTTGGGCAGCAGCCTTCACATCATTCCATGTTGCTTTATTGATGTAAGGCGATTCTTTAAGTTTCATTCCGTACATCGCAACAGCAGCTGCAAAATTAAGCTGAGAATGTGCGCTATCGTCTGGCGCCCTTTCGGCCGAAATTAGGCGGAATATTTTTTGTACCCTGCCGGTGGAATCTTTGACGTCATGAAATTTTAAATTCAATACACCTAACTCACATTTCATATCTTTTGCGGGCTCTATTTCAAAGATCGCCATGGTGGTTCCTCCGCTGCCGATCTCGCCGCCATCAAGTTCACTGTTACCGTCCTGCACGGCTTCCTTCTTATTATCGAAACCGATCAATCGATAAGATGCCACCCTTGCAGGATCAAAATCGATATTGATGAATACATTATCGGCTACCGCATATAATGTTTCTGTGATCTCCTCCACCATCACTTTTTCCGCTTCATGGAGGTCATCCAAATACGCATAATTTCCGTTACCTCTTTTTGCAAGTGTCTGCAATTTTGAATCTTTAAAATTCCCCATTCCTACGCCAAGGCACGTAAGGTATACGCCCGTACTGCGCTGTTTGGTTATAAGTTCATCCAATGCTTTTTCTGAGGTTTGCCCGATATTAAAATCGCCGTCAGTTGCGAGGATCACCCGGTTGTTGCCGTTTGGCACAAAACTGCTCACCGCCAGTTTGTATGCTACTTCTATGGCATAAGAACCGGGCGTATCACCGGCCGCCGTAAGTAATTCGATCGCCCGACTGATTTTTGCCTGTTGATCTCCTGATGTTGGTTGCAGCCAAACGCCAACCGCACCGCCATAAGTAACGATCGATACCTTATCAACCGGGCGAAGATTTTTTACAAATAATTGAAAAGCAGATTTTAATAACGGTAACCGGTTTTGCATATCCATGCTGCCGGATACATCTATCAAAAAAACAAAATTGCCCGGCGGCTTATTTTCAAGATTGAGTTTTTTCGCACTCACATTAATGAAGAGTAATTCATTTTTGTTATTCCACGGACAGTCCGCCATTTTTGTATTTACGTTGAACACTTCATCCTTCCCCGCGGGCGGATCATAACCGAGATTAAAATAATTAACCAGCTCTTCCACACGAACCGCATCAGGCGGCACTTTGCTTTGCATGTTGATGAAACGACGCACATTGCTGTATGCAGCTTTATTTACGTTGAGGGAGAAACCGGTATTTGGAAAAGACACAGTTTTTACGAAATCATTTTCTACCAGTTTAAAATAAGTTTCATCGCTTACGTAAGGATTGTAGCGCTTTGTATGCTTATCATCTTTTGTGAACGATATCAGTCTCGGGCGGTTCTTAAAAGCAGCTTCAGCAGAAATTTTTAAATTGATATTCTGCCACTGATCGGTCTTTAGTTTGAGAGATCTTGATTCGTAACCATCCATGCTGATCATCACGGAATCGTAGAGCAACGCTGTGGTGATACCAAAGCTTCCATCGCTTCCTGCGGAATATTTTATTCTTGCGCTGTATAAATAAACACCCGCGCCGGGAAGCGGATTATTTTTTTCGTCACGAATGCTGCCGCGAAGATAGTATTGCGCATGTGCCGAGGTAATGACACAACATAAGAGGCAATATGCAGTTAGTCTTTTCACTTACAAATTTCAATATGATATCAGAACGCTCTCCGATTAACGAAAGAAATTCTTAACCCTGAACTTTGACATTGAATATGATCAGTCTTCCGTAAGACGATAGATCTCTTTCAGGTTTCTCGCAAAACCATCGTAATCCAAACCGTAACCTAATAAAAATTTATCCGGTACATTAAAACCAAGGTAATCGATCTTCACCGGGAATGCCAATGCATCAGGCTTGTGCAGCAAAGCCGCAATCTTTAATGACGCGGGTTGTTGATTTTCCAGTTGCGGTAAAAACTCATGCAGTGTTTTTCCGGTGTCCACAATATCTTCAATGATCACAACGTGTCTGCCGGTCAGTACCGCATCTAATCCGATCGATGTGATCACTTGTCCCGTACTCTTCGTTCCTTTATAAGAAGCCAGTTTTATAAAACATATTTCTGCTTCAATGCTCAGCTCTTTAAAAAGATCAGACGCAAACATGAATGAGCCGTTCAGGATCGCGATAAATAAAGGACGTTTGCCGTCATAATCTTTATTGATCTCAGCGCCTAATCTCTTCACCTGCTCATCAATTTGCGCAGCAGTTAAATACGGAACAAACTTTTTATCATTAACCTGTATAACCGACATAATTTTTATTTTGACTTTGTGATAAACTAAGCAGGCCGCAATTTAATCTTCATTCCTTTTTTTACGCCTGCGTTTTCCGGCATACCGTTAAGCTCTGTGAGTACTTTTAGCTGCACACCGTTGTTTTGAGAAACTTCATACAAGGTTTCATCCTGCAAAGAAACGTATGCGTCTCTGTTTCCTTGTTTTGCTTTTTTCTCCAGATAGATCCAACAGGTGCTTTTCAATAAACCGTCAGCCGCAAGATCATTGAACTCTAATAATTTTGCTAATGGAATATCCGCTTTTGTTGCGATAGCAAGCAACGATGTTCCTTTATTTACAAATACAGCTTTAAGACCGTTAAATCTTACATTTTGTTTCACCACAATGTCAGACTCAGGTGCTGCAACCTGCACTGCGGAAGTCTTTGCTGCAACCACAGGTGCTTTTGCAACGATCACCGGTTTTATTTTTTCGGGATTAGTTGTCTGCACCACATCATCAGGAATTGGCTTTACCTGCATATCCGTAATGCTGTCGTATTGCTGCAGGTTATACTTTTCTATGTTGGTGATAAGGATCTGCGGATACTTTGGATTGGTTGCATAGCCTGCTCTTTTTAATCCGTAGGCCCACCCTTTGTAATCAGACGGCGCCAGCTCAAATAAAGATGCATAGCGTGCGGAAGTCTTCAGGTAGTCGCTGTGATCGCGATAGCTGTCTTCCGCTTTCGGATATTTGCGAAAGCATTCATCGGGTGCATCGTCAGTATGTGTAACTGTTTCACCTTTCCAGGTACTTTTACATTTGATACCGAAATGATTGTTTGATTTTAAAACAAGCTCGCTGTTGCCGTTCTCTGTTTCCAAAATTCCCTGCGCAAGCGTAACGGATGCGGGAATACCGGAGCGCTTCATTTCCGCGATAGCGATATCCTTGTAGGTTTTGATGTATTCATCAACCGTGATCTTTTGTGCCTGTGCAATAACGCATAAAGCGATCAGCACCGAAATCAAACCCGTTCTTTTCATTTTATAATTTTCTTATTAATGTTATTCCGTCTCTTACGGATAAAATCACCTGTTCTGTCCTTCGATCTTTTGCTAAATGTTCATTGAATGCATTGATCGCAACCGCATTCTTTCCGCTGATGTTTTCTTCCAATACCTGCCCGTGAAAAAGGACGTTATCGGCAAGGATAAATCCACCTTTTTTTAACTGCGGTAAAGTTAATTCGTAATACTCAATATAGCTCACTTTATCGGCATCGATGAAGATGAGATCCCATTGTTCATCCAGTGTTGGAATGATCTCCCTTGCATCTCCGATATGTAAGCTGATCTTATTTTTAAACGGACTTTTATCAAAATTATTTTGTGATGTTGCAGCATCTTCCGCGCGAAGTTCAATAGTGTGGATCATGCCTTCCGGTTGTAATCCTGCTGCAAGGCATAAAGCACTGAACCCTGTGAAAGTGCCGATTTCCAAGACGTTTAGTGGCGTGATCATCCTACTGATCATTTGCAACAATTTCCCCTGCACATCACCGCTCACCATATGCGCGTGTGGATGCCCGGAAAAAGTTTCATCAAGTATCTGCTGCAACAAAGCATCATGCGGTGTAGTGAACTGTTGAATATATTTTTCCGCTTTTTCGTTGATGAGCTCCATGATCAGGCTTTTGCTGTGATTGATTTTTGAGATATCATTAACAGTCCTAGGAATACCAATAATCCATTCACAATAAGTAATTCCGAGCCTATCTGCATGCCGTTAAACAGTTGCGCCTGGTATTTATCAATAAAGAAACAAATAAGCGGTGCTGCCACACAGATCAGCGGAACAAATTTATCCTTCACATTTCTTTTTGTAAGAATACCGAAAGTGAATAAGCCGAGTAAAGGACCGTATGTATAAGCAGCTACTTTTAAAATTACGCCGATCATGCTCGGATTATTAATATGATAAAAAAGCATTACGAAAATGAGGAACAGAAACGCCACTGCTAAATGCACACGCTGTCTTACTTTCTTTCTTTTTGCTTCATCCCATTCCGGCTTGCGTTGCATACCAATAATATCGATACAGAACGAGGAAGTGAGTGCAGTGATAGCACCGTCTGCGCTGGGGAAAAGTGCTGATATCAGGCCGATGATAAAAATGATGGAGACGAAGGGCGGCATGTAATGCAATGCCAGATCCGGGAACAATTTATCACCCGTAGTAGTAGCCCCAACCTGCGCTCCGTACAGATGCAACAATCCACCGAGGAAAAGGAACAACAATATCACCGCCAATAAAATAAATGAAAGCGTGATTATATTTTTCTGCGAATCCTGCAGCCTTTTTACCGAGATGGTCTTTTGCATCATTTCCTGATCCATTCCAGTCATAGTGATTGTAATAAAAATTCCGGCGAGGATCTGTTTCAGGAAAAATAATTTACTGTTGGGATCTGAAAAAAAAATCTTCGAATAACCTTCATCAGTCATCGCACTTACGGCTGTTCCCACATTAAGATTCATTGTATGCAAAATGTAGATCACACAAACGACCAATCCGGTGATCATGAATGTGGTTTGCAAAGTATCAGTAAACACGATCGTCTTTACGCCGCCTTCATAAGTATATACCAATATCATCAACAGGATCACAAGTGTGGTTACCCAAAACGGAACATGTAGATCTGCGAGGATCGCATCCTGTAAAATTTTTACAACAAGGTACAATCTTGCTGTAGCGCCTAATACCCTGGATAGAATAAAAAATGAGGCGCCGGTTTTATAAGATGCTGTTCCGAATCTGCCATTGAGGTAATTATAAATGGAAGTGAGCTTGAGCCTGTAATACAGCGGCAGTAAGACATACGCGATAATGAAATATCCGATGAAGTATCCGATCGTGATTTGAAAATAAGCAAATGATTCTTTACCCACCCCCCCGGGCACACTCACAAATGTTACCCCTGAAAGAGAAGTACCTATCATTCCAAAGGCTACCAGCACCCAGTTGGAATTTCTGTTCCCGATAAAGAATGATTCGTTATTAGAATTACGTCCGGTGTATTTTGCTACCGCAAGCAGCAACAAAAAATAGCCGGCTACAAATGCTAAGAGAATGTATGGAGACATGAGGCTTTTAGATTTATTAATTAGAAGTAAGTGCGTCAGTCGTGTTTATTAACAATGATCTCTACACTCGAATTGTCTGCAACCTCCTGCGGATTTCTTTGTCCGTTCACCGGTCTTGTTTTACCGTAATTATTTACAGCATCAATTCTCGGTGCGCCTATATTTCTGGAAGATAAATAGCCGAGTACGATCGATGATCTTTCTACCGAAAGCTTATCTGTAACGGTTTTGATGCCTTCATCTTTTGACGCATGACCGGAGATGCTGATCGTGTAAGTCGAATTTGCTTTGAGTAACGCCAACAACTTATCGAGCTTAAGAAAACTTGCTGATGTCATGTATGATTGGTTGTTATCAAAGAACAACAGCACGCGGTCTTTGGGCGGACAACCTTTATTTTCTTCATAGCCAAAAACATCCGGGCATTCGTCTTCTTCATCAATCACACCGTCAAAGTCCCTGTCGGAAACTTCTACCATTTTCGGCGGCGGCGGATAGATCATCAACACTTCCACACGATAGGGCATGGAGAGATTCACTTTATATTTTCCCCTCTTTTCGGGTTTGAATTGTCCCATGGCTTTTATCGAACTGATGCGTGACGTATCAAGTCCGCGGCCCATGATCGCATCACGGATAAATAATGCTCTGTTAAGCGATAAATATTTACACACCGTATCATTTCCTTCATCGATATAAGAATAACCTTCAATCGACAGTGTAATCGCATTGTTTGTCTTCAGGATCGCAACAACGCTATCCAGCACTTCAAGCGTGTATTTATGAACAACTCCTGATTGTTTTACGCCAAAAGGAATCGATACTGTATCAGCATAAATGCGACGCGTCTTTTGTGCAGACACAGCCGATGAACCCGCTATGCCGGCAAGAAGAACAATAAAAAATATCAGTTTGCGCATCATTCCTGGTGTTGATTTCGGGCAAATGTAACTGCTATAAGATAATTAACGAAAAATAGCCCTGTTGCTGATTGTTAGCTTTCAGGTAAACAAAACTTCACAAAAAGATTTTATGCAAATAGCTAAAAACTTTGTGTCTTTGTATAATAAATATTTGCACAGTATGGGTATAAGATCAGTAGCGGTTTTTTGCGGCAGTAAAACCGGCGTTAATCCATTATTTGAAGCGGAAACAAGGGCATTGGGCTATTTACTTGCGCAAAAGAATATCGGCATAATATACGGCGGCGGAAACAAAGGTTTGATGGCCGCAGTTGCGAATGCTTCACTTGAAAAAGGCGGAAAAGTAACGGGTATTATTCCGGAGATCCTAAAGCAAAGGGAACATATGCATGAGGTGCTTACAGAATTGCACATTACTACCGATATGCATTCCCGCAAAAAGATGCTGTACGAAATGTGTGATGCTGCGATAATATTACCGGGAGGATACGGAACGCTCGATGAAGTATTTGAAATGCTTACCTGGAACCAACTGAACATTCACAGTAAAAAAATATTCATCCTCAACACCGGCGGATTTTATGATCACCTCATTGCACATATTATGCGCATGCATGATGAACAGTTTTTATACGATCATCCGGAGCAACAAATGATCGTGGTAAGTGAGCCTTCAGGCTTGGAAAAGTATTTGTAAAAAAAGAGGTGTCAGACTTTTGAAAGCTGACACCTCTTTTTTTTTATTGATTGATTAATAAGATTTACTTCTGCGATGCCTTCTGTTACCGCCACCTTCGCCGTTGAACAAAGCGATATTGTATCCCGCACGAAAGATCGGCGTTATTTTTCCGTAGCCGTCAAGATAAGGCGAGTATGGATTTTTAGCCACGTCGAAAAGTATCGAGATATAGCCGTAGGATTTTTCATCCTCTTCTCTGCCGGATGCAAATCCTGCGCCCACTAAAAAGCTGTTTACATTAATACTTTCTTTTTGTGTAGCTAAACCGCTGTTTGAAGACGGCAGAAATTTTTGCGTGATGAAATTCCGCTCCACCTGCGCCTGCGCATAAATGAAACTTACAGGGAATACCCTTACAAAAGCGCCCGGGCCGATAGTATTCTGACGGATCTTACCCAAATTCACGTAATCATTAATACCGTAATCATAGATGTATTGTTTCTGCGAAACGTAGTTGTAATTTAATGAAAGCGCCACATCTACATATTTATTAATGCTGTAGCCGAGGAACGGGCCGATACCAAAGGAAGTAGTTCCGCTTCCAAAACCAAGGTTAATCGTACCACCTGCGAACAGATTTTCTTTTTTAAACAGCCCCTTTTTTTCTGTTTCTTCTTTTTGTGCAAATGCACTCACCGTCGTGATCGCAAAACACATTATAATGATCAGCTTCTTCATAAATTTTTGTTTAGCTCCTTTTGACCGGGGAAATCCGGTTTTGTTTATTCATCAATCAAAAATCTTACCTGCATTTAAAATATTATTCGGGTCAAAACTTTTTTTGATGCCGCGCATAATATTTATGGTTATTTCATCAAACATCACCGGCATATATTCTTTTTGAATGAGCCCGATGCCGTGCTCACCGCTGATCGTACCGCCCAATGATTTCACCAACGTGAAGAGCGCTTTGAGCGCAGGTATCACATCAGGATTATTGAGACTGTAAATACTTCCCTGCTTTTTAATGCGCACGTGAAGATTTCCGTCTCCTGCATGGCCATAACATACCGCATCAAAATCATATTCCGCACGCAATGCTTTGATCCCCCGGATCAGTGCCGGAAGCGAAGCCCGCGGTACAACCGTATCTTCTTCGATAGTGTAACCTGCAATCTTCACGGCTTCCGCTGCTCTTCTGCGCAGTTTCCACAATTCCGCTTTTTGCTGCGCATCATCAGCGAAAAATATCTCACCGCAATCAAAATCAGTAAGTAATTCAGCGATCTGTTCAATCTCTTTCATCAAAACATCCTGATCATTACCATCCACCTCAATGATAAGATGCGCTGCAACATCATCGCCTACGGGGATCGCATTACTGTCAACAAATGCGCTTACGATCTTTAATGCATCAGCTTCCACCAATTCCAATGCACTCGGAATAAATCCTGCACGAAATATCGCACTTACTGCGGCTCCGGCTTTCTCAAGATCAGTAAAAGGGACCAACATCAGCAGGTCGTGTTTCGGAAAAGGCAGCAACTTCAACACGATCTTTGTTACTAACGCTAAAGTTCCTTCACTTCCTACAATGAGTTGTGTTAAATTATAACCTGTTGAATTTTTTAAGACATTTGCGCCCGTCCATATCACTTCGCCTGTAGGTAAAACAATTTCAAGATTAAGCACGTAATCCTTTACCACGCCGTATTTCACCGCTTTGGGACCACCGCTGTTCTCAGCGATATTGCCACCGATAAAGCAACTTCCTCTGCTGCTGGGATCGGGCGGATAAAATAATCCTTTCTCTTTCACTGCGTTTTGCAATACTTCGGTGATCACACCCGGCTCCACTGTAACCTGCAAATTCCTTTCATCTATTTCGATGATGGAATTCATCCGTTCAAAAGAAATAAGTACGCCGCCGAAATGAGGCAAAGCACCACCGCTCAATCCTGTTCCCGCACCTCTTGGTGTTACCGGAATTTTATTAACGTTGCAGATCTTCATCACTTCACCGATCTCTTCTGCTGTGCGTGGCTTCACAACTATGTCCGGTAAAAAATGCAGGTTTTCCGTTTCATCTTTTGCAAAAATATCAAGCGTTTCTGCGTCCGTATATACATAGGTATCACCTACGATCTTTTTGAAAGCTTCAAGATGTCCTGTAAAATTTTTCGTTTCCGCAGAAATGCTCATGCCTGTAGTGTTTCGGCAAAGGTGCAAAATAAAAAACGGGATACAAAAAAAGCCCCGATATATCCATCGGGGCTTGTATGATATCTAAAAAGATGAAAAACTGGGACACATCGTTTGCCTGGAATCATGCGTGGGATAAAATCCTTTTTTTACCACGCTAAACTCTAACGCACCGCGATAATTATTGTAATCTTTTAATGAAGATACGGTAGCATCATAAGTGAATGTCAGGCTGAGGTTATTCGTTTCAAACCCCGCCACAGGAATTGCAGCGTCTTTATTGCGGTAATACAGCCCGAAGATCAGTTGCTTTTCCCCGAATTCGGAAAGGTTGTAATTGGCCTTCATTCCGCCCATAAAACTTACCGCTTTCGCCTGGGTGGTAAAATATATGTTGGGGTTGATGATCACCCGCGGATTTACTTTTAAAAGCGCATTCAGAAATCCGATATGCCTGATGGGAATTTTTCCGGCTTCTGTATCGTCACCAAAGAACGACTCCTTCGGTTTGTTTACGTGCTGAATAGAATAACCCGCATTGATGTAAACATTCTCCGTAGGAAAATAAGCGTAGTTCATTCCCGCCTGCATATCAAAATAACTCACGTTCGTAGTTGTAAATTCCACGCCCGGGGATATTGCACCGTCAAAAAATTTACCGTTGAACTGATCAGGAAATTTCAAATTTGTAGGATCAATTCTCTTTGATGCATAACCCAGATTAAAACCGGCGCTTACCAAACTGCTCAGTCCAAGCATTTGATGATATGCAACAGAGCCATAAAACTTATCCGAGCGTAAACCGCCGCTGCCCGCAACATCACTGATCACAACGCCGCCCACACCGAGCCAGCCGTTCTCCAGTTTATCGCGAAACAACTGCGCATCTGCCCATGCACTCATTGTTTTATACGGATTATTTAAGATCGAATTCCATTGGTTGCGATAATTTACACCGATGCGAAAATCAGCATCGGGAATGAAACCGGTATTAGCGGGATTTGTAGTAAGAGGCGAATTAAAAAATTGCGAGAAATGCAGATCCTGTGCATGCAGAGACGATATGCAAACAAACATCAGCAAAGTCAGACAATATATTTTTCTCTTTTTATTCATTAATGAACCTTCCTTTCTTTTTTAAATTTAACTCAATCCCCTTAAAGATTGATCATGAATATGTCATCATCGGAGGAGCGTTATATCCCCTGTTTTTTGTAATTTTTTTCCGTCTGTAAATTCAACTGATAAAGTATAAGTGTACACATCTATCGGTTGGATCTTTCCTTTGTATGTTCCGTCCCAGCCGTTTCTTTTATTGGATGATTGGAAGATCAGTTGTCCCCATCTGTTATAGATCCGCCAATCCATTTTGCCGATACCAAAGCCCCGCACATTCACAATACTGTTCACGCCGAATCTCCCCGGTGTAAAAGCATTAGGTACATCCAGCAAAGGATTTACGATCACATTTACGATAAGCGGGAATGTATCGGTACAACCCGCAATATTTGATGAGATCAAAAATGCATTATACGTTCCTGTTGCGTTATACTCATGCACGGGTTGAAATTCCGTTGACGTTTCTCCGTCACCGAAAAGCCAGAGATAACGATCCGAGAATTGCGAAAAATTAGAGAACCTTACCGGAACGTTCGGCTCCGGCGGGTTTGGCGCCCAGTCTGCCTGCGCAAGCGGCTTTTGCAACACTGTTATTGTAAAGTATGCTGAAGTATCCCGTTTATTACATGTAGTGGAATCAAGGGCGATCAATCTTACTTTATAGACACCCACGTTTTGATAAAGATGCGTTGGTGCAAAAGCTGTTGAACTGTTCAAAGCACCCGATGCGGGATCACCAAAGTCCCAAAGCCATTCAAGTCCACCGTCAGATACATTGTTGAAACCTGCGGTGTAAGGCGCACAACCCAACGCAGGCGTAGTAAATTTCGCTCTTACATTATCCGCAATGCGAATCGTGTCTTTAAATACCGCAGGTGCATTACAGAACAGCGGATCATTAACCGTCATCGATACGATATAAGATCCCGTAGCAGGGAAATGGTGATCATGTACATCAAAGCCTGTTGTATCTACAGGTGAACCGTCGCCGTAATTCCAGATAAATGTTTTTGGCGGGTACGCAACATTTTGCTGATTGGTAGAAGTGTTTGTGAATTGATAATCCGTACTCGTACAAGGCGGCAATTTCACTTTTGTAAATTTCGGAGTAATCGAGTTATCGCCAACTTTTATTGTAATGTAAGAAGTATCTCTTTGGTTACAGGTGTTGAGATCTTCTGAAATAAGTCTTACCAAATACGTTCCTGTAACAGTGTATGTCCAGTCTGCTGCAGGAACCGTTGTTGTAAGATCATTCACACCGGGATGAAGATTGGTATCAAAATTCCAATAGTACGTAACTCCTTTTTTTGTAAGGTCTTTAAAGTGAACCGTTAGCGGCACACAACCGAGTGTATCTCCGTCCACACCATCAATTGAGGATTTAATCTGAGCACCGACACCGGAAAAATTCATTTCTATTTTTACAGCTGCTTCGTTACAGGCAGAACTTCCGTTTATTTGCCCCCACACACCCGGTGTTGTCGGATAAAATATCGGCGGATTGGAAACACGGCCGGAGCAATTCGCACATATCGCCTGATAAATAATTCCATTCTCATCAAACCTGCTAGTACCGCCATCTACGTGATCGCCGAGACCACCAAACTGACCGAAATGGGATCCGAATAATTGCCCTGTCGCATCTTTTTTCAATACGAAAAAATAAAAATCCTGTCCGTCAGGCGCCGGAATGCCGGTGAGCGGATTCACTTCAGGAAGGCCGCCGGTATTTCCCTGCTCATAATTTTGATTCACATTTAACCCGCCCCCCCAACCGGAAACGTATACATTTTCGCAACGATCCACGAGAAATGCAATCGGTGAAATATTGGGTGATGAAGACCCGTTACCGAAAACCGTCGAATAAATATATGCGGAAAGATCTGGTTGCATTTTCGCGATGAATTGTTTCGAATTCGGATTCTGAAAAACACCGGGCGTAACAGGCCATGCCCCGGTTGTGGTTCCCATTATATAAGGAAAGCCAAGCTTATCGAATTTTAAACCGTAAACCTGGTCGATCCCGCTTGTTCCTATAAAAGTTGTTCGCAAAAACGCTCCGCCGGTTGGCAGCATTTGTGTTACAAATCCGTCATTGGTACCGTTTGAAGCCGCACTGATAACGCCTGCTGCAGTCCCAGGTAAATCTGCGCTCAGCGTGGCGCCACCCACGTACAAAAGACCAGTCGTTGGACTTATCGCAGTCACGAAACATGCATCATCCCCAGCTTTACCGAAATAGGTAGAGAACAAAAGACTTGAAAGATCGGGTGTAAATTTTATGATCACGCCATCCTGTGCCCCGCCCGAAGTTGCCTGCCCGGCAAGCAGTGTAGGGAAATCTGTAGATTGAGTACATGATGCGAGGTATATATTGTTGTTTTTATCCAATATCACTTCGCTCCTTGCATCATCACCGTAATTTCTTCTCAATCTGTCCGCGCCAAAAGGTGTAACATATTTCGGACGAATATTCACACCATCATCTGACGAACCTCCCAATTTTACAGATCCGAGTAAAGCTGTCCCTGCAGCATTAAATTTCGTGACCACAATATCAAAACCACCACGTGGTGAAGTTATACCCGAAAGCACAGGAAAATTAACGGAGTTTGATCTGCCCGCAACAATAAGATTTCCCGAAGGATCGGTAATCATACTATGCGGCTGTTCATTTCCGTTACCACCTAAATAAGTGGCGTAAAGCCTTGTCGTTCCTGTGGCAGAAAATTTAAATATTGCGATGTCATAACCTGAAAAAGGACCTTCGCCGCCGCCGCCGTTGAATGTTGTTTGGTAAGCGCCCGGCGAAACAGGATAACCCGTTCCGAATGATATACCCGCTGCAAAAAAACTTCCGTCAGGGCCCGGCGTAGCTGTATATCCCCAGTTATCAGAAGAACTTCCCGTAAGAGAAACAAAAATGATCTGCGGATCTATCACGAGTGTTGATGTAAGATCATATTTACCCGCATCGAAAGTTATCACATTATCTCTCAACACATATTTTGTGGGTATATCCCTTCTCCCGCTCACCCCCGTGGCGTAAGAGTAAGGTTCAAGCTCTTTTACATCACCGACAGAAGTTCCGATGATCAGGTCTTTATTTTTTATGTTCAGAGAAACGCCGCCATCATAACGCAAAGCAATAGCATTAGGATTTCCGCCGGGGCGAATGATAAAATCATATTTCAATTGTTCCCCGTTACTGTAATAACGAACATCGATATTCGGATAGACATCTTTGTAAGTAACTGCAGTATAAATTTTACAATCAGATGCCCATTTGGATCTGTCATCACCGGTAAAATAATTATTGTAAGTGGGCAATGTTTTGTCGGGCACACGAAGTGGATTTGAATTGGCTCCCAGAAAAGTCACGTTGTATGCAAATGAATGGAGAATCTGCGATCCGCCTGCGCCGTCTTTTGGGGATTTACCAACATTACCGTGGTTATATTCAGAGAGGGCCTGAAGGTCGGCGGCTTTATGAAGTAAGACGGTGAAACCTTTGTTTTCCAGAAAGAAAGAGCCGGTAGAAAAATCACCGCGATAGTTTACCTTGTTATTCCACTGACCTTTGTTCTGAACAAATTCTACCTGCGCAAATATTTTTGTTGAACACAACAAAACAGCCGACGTAAAAACTGTTAAGAATAAAAATTTATATAGATAACTCAAGGATGATATTTGTTTACAATTTACTGAAATATACGTGAAGAAAGTGCCTGTGGTTGGCTTAAAGTTTCGCCACCGACATGCTTTAACTTATCCTTTAAAACTAAGCGATCTTACTCCATTTTGTCTTCCCTTTTTGCGCCAGCAAATGCCTTTTTACAGGCAAATTCTCTGCCGTTTCCAGGTCGGGATCGCTTTCCAGCATTAATTCTACAATATCTCTTGCCACTTCAAGAATTGCCCGGTCGTGAACCAGACTTGCGAGCTTAAAATTAAGAGCGCCGCTTTGCTTCGTTCCTTCTATTTCGCCGGGACCGCGTATCTCCAGATCTTTTTCCGCGATGAGAAAACCGTCATTCGTTGCCACCATGATCCTAAGCCTTTCTTTGGCGTCATTCGACAGCTTTCTGCCGGTCAGCAACACGCAATAACTTTTGTCTGCTCCACGGCCCACTCTCCCTCTCAACTGATGCAATTGTGACAATCCAAACTTTTCCGAACTCTCAATTACCATCACAGATGCGTTGGGAACATTCACCCCAACTTCTATCACAGTAGTACTTACCATTATATGAGTGTCGCCGCGAACAAATCGTTGCATATTGGCTTCTTTTTGTTCTGCGGGCTGACGGCCATGCACCATGCTTATCCAATATTTCGGCTCGGGAAAGAAAGATTTTACCTCCTCATATCCCTTCATCAAATTCTCATAATCTACTTTGCTGCTTTCTTCGATCAGGGGATAAATGATGTATGCCTGTCGGCCTTGCGCAATTTCTTCTTTTATAAAATCCATTACCCTCGAACGGGAATGTTCATATTGATGCGTTGTGGTGATCGGCTTTCTTCCCGGGGGTAATTCATCCATCACGCTGTAATCGAGATCGCCGTATGCAGTAAGTGCTAAGGTTCGCGGAATCGGTGTTGCAGTCATCACCAAAATATGCGGCGGGATAGTATTCTTTTCTCTCAGCTGTGCTCTTTGCGCCACACCGAATTTGTGTTGTTCATCCACAACTGCCAGACCGAGATTTTTAAATTTTACTTTGTCTTCAATCACGGCATGGGTACCGATCAAAATATGAACTGTTCCTTCTTCTGCTTCTTTCAATATTTGCTTACGTTCTTTTCCCTTTACGGATCCCGCGAGCATGCGCACATTGACCGGCATATCTCCGAGCATGCCGGTAATGCTGTGAAAGTGCTGCCGCGCAAGGATCTCGGTTGGTGCCATTAATACACTTTGAAAATCATTATCCGCCGAGATCAGCATACAAAGTAATGCTACCATTGTTTTTCCGCTTCCTACATCGCCTTGCAATAAACGATTCATTTGCCTCCCGCTGCCGATGTCCTTTCTTATTTCTTTCAGGACACGTTTTTGTGCATTCGTTAATTGAAAAGGTAAATAATGTTTGTAAAAATCATTGAACAGATCCCCTACTTTATCAAAAATATTTCCCCTGCTGAAACGATGTCTTTCCAATTTCATCAGATTCATTCGCAGCTGCGCAAAAAAGAACTCCTCAAATTTTAATCTGCGCAAAGCAAGTTGATAATTTTTTTCGGAAGCGGGAAAATGAATCTGTTTATACGCTTCAAAACGCCCCGTCAATTTATATTGGTCAATGATTGCTTTCGGTAAATTTTCCGGCAGTTCTTTTTCGGAGATTTTAGCGAGCAATTCTGCGGTAAATTTTCCGATCGCATTGCCTGTAAGTCCGCGTGCTTTTAATTTTTCTGTTGAAGGATACACGGGTTCCAAACTTGATTTTCCCGACATCTTTTGCGGAGAAAAATTTTCAATCTCCGGATGTGCGATCTGTGGCTGATTCATAAAGAAACTCAATCTGCCGAACAATAAATACTGATGTCCCACCTGCATCACTTTCTCCACATAACTTATGCCCTGAAACCACACCAGTTCTATCACGCCGGTATCGTCTTTTACTTTCGCCACAAGTCTTCTCGACCGACCTTCACCGATCATATCCAGGCTCATTAATTTGCCTGCCACATAAGCGTATTCATCATTGTGATTCAGCGATGCAATGGTATCCACATTGGTCTTATCAATATGACGAAAAGGAAAAAAATTAAGCAGGTCATCGAATGTATGCAGACTTAATTCTTTCCGCAACATTTCGCCCCGCTGCGCCGTGATGCCGGTGAGATATTCAATGGGCGTGGTTAATATGGAAGTGGTGCCGTTGATGGGGCAAAGATAATAATGCGTAAGGGATGTTCATCGTATGTGCGGGCTTCCTCATGCGGAAAAATCTGCTTGTAAACCGGGGAAAACTACAATGGGATACAGGTAAAAAATAAATAAAGTCTAAACTCACTTGAGAAGACTTATTTACTTTTACTTTATTTATTTTGAAATTTACTTATTCGTTGTATTCCGCTTCCCAAAATTCCTACGCGGCTTATTATCCCGATGAAAAGTTTGTGTATTGTATGCCGGTTGCTCACCGAGGTGTTCTGGGATCAGAGACTTTGTTATATCCTTATCGATGAGTTTTTCGATAGCGGAAAATTTCCTTTGTTCTTTTAAATTCACTAAGGTATATGCAGTTCCGTCAGCTTCTGCTCTTGCCGTACGGCCGATACGATGCACATAATCTTCACCGTCATGCGGCACATCAAAATTTATTACGAGATCAATATTATCAATATCAATCCCTCTGCTTAAAATATCCGTTGCAACTAATACCGGTAATCTTCCGCTTCGGTATTGTATCAATACGTCTTCTCTCTGCTCCTGCTCAAGATCACTATGTATCTCGCCCGCTTTGATACCGTTACGTTTCAGGTCTCTTGTAAGTTGTTTTACATTCAGTTTACTGCTGCAAAAAACAACTACTCTTTTAAAGTCTTTTTCCTTCAAAAGATGAACGATTAGCGGAATTTTCTGTGCATCATATACCAAAAATGCCTGTTGAATTATTTTATCCGGCGGGCGACTGATAGAAATATTTATCTCTTCCGGATTGCGTAAAATAGTTTTTGCCAATGAGCGGATCTTAGGCGGCATCGTAGCAGAGAACAACAGATTTTGTCTTTGCGCGGGCAGATGTTTTATAATGAACATGATATCGTCGAAGAAGCCCATGTCAAGCATTCTGTCGGCTTCATCAAGCACGAGGTATTTAAGATTATCGAGTTTTACATAGCCCATTTTAATATGGCTCATCATTTTACCCGGCGTACATACCACGATATCGGCACCCATCGTCAAAGCTTTTTTCTCCTGCACAAAAGCATTTCCGTCACCACCGCCGTAAACGGCGACCGAACTCACTGAAGTAAAATAGGAAAGCCCCTCAAGGTGCTGCGAAATCTGAATCGCAAGCTCCCTTGTCGGCACAATTATAAGCGCCGTGATGCTTGTTGCATCATGACTGTTTTGTAAGATCCTGTTGATAAGCGGTAATAAGAAAGCCGCTGTTTTTCCCGTTCCTGTTTGTGCGGATGCGATCACGTCTTTCCCTGCAAGAATATGCGGCATTACCTGTTCCTGAACCGGCGTGGCATTTTCATAATTGGAAGCTTCTATTCCTTCAAGCAGTCTTTCGTCAAAATTAAAATCTCTGAACTTCAAAATAAATATGTCTGTTATACATTAAAGATACGCAGTTTCGGGCTAAGCTGCCATTGTTTAACGCAATAGGGCGTTAAGGTAAACACAGAGAAGCAAAGGTAAAAGTACCCTGCATACAGGCGAATCAGCATCGACTTTGCCCCCCGTAAAACCTTACTTCTTGAGTTAGAGAAGCAAAACTAAACAGAGCCATATCTTATATAACTTTGTACAAAACGGCGGAAATGGTAAAGGCAGGAGAATACAATACATTAAAAGTGCTTCGTAAAGTTGATTTCGGGATCTATCTCGATGACGGGGCAGAAGGAATTCTTTTGCCTAAAAGATTTGAGCCTGCAAATGCAAAAGAAGGCGACGAATTAAATGTGTTCGTTTACCATGACGGAGAAGACAGGCTGATCGCAACAACACAAAAACCTTTTGGTGTTGTTGGAGAGTTTGTAAAACTAAGAGCTGTGTCGGTTACGCCACAGGGTGCATTCATGAATTGGGGTTTGATGAAAGATCTTTTTGTTCCGAAGAGTCAGCAAATTATCGGGATGCGACCAAGCGGTGAATACATAGTAAAACTTTATTGCGATGAACAGACGGGAAGAACAGCCGCAACAGAAAGAGTGGAACAATTCTTAAGCAATGATAATCTCACCGTAAAGGAAGGCGATGAAGTAAACCTGATGGTGCTGCGCAGAACAGACATCGGTTACCTGATGATCATCAATGATACTCATACCGGTGTATTGCATTTGAATGAGGTGTACCGCTCGATAGGAACCGGAGATAAATTTAAAGGTTTCATCAAAAAAATATATCCGACAGATAATAAGATTGATGTGGTTGCGGGTAAAATGGGATACGCAAAAGTGGAAGATGAATCGGAAAAGATTTTACGTTTGCTAAAAGAGAATGACGGCTATCTCCCTTACTATGATAAATCTGATCCTGAAGAGATCTATATCTTTTTCGGCATGAGTAAAAAGACATTTAAAATGACAACGGGAAATTTGTACAGGCAAAAAAAGATCAATTTGGAGCAAACGGGTATAAAGTTAATTGAAAATTGAACGGTCAAAGTTGAATCGGATTGCAGTCTTTGCGTAGCCTCTGTTTCTCAAAGACTCTGCAGTTTTCTTTAACGCAGAAATGCAGACAGAAAGACAAGACAGACAACGGTGAGAAAGTTTAAAATTCTACATTAGTAAATAACAATGAGTCGCATCAAACTTGATCTCCACCCTATTTACAATAACAGTAAAGCGATTGATAAAGCTTTGCAACAGGCGTTTGAAGATGCAATCGATAAAAAGATAAAAGAGGTAGAGATCATCCCGGGAAAAGGCAGCGGACAACTGCGAAAAAAAGTAGAGCGTTTTCTCCTGCTGCCTCATACAAAACCGATGTATCATCGTATTGAAAACGATTCGAAAAACTTCGGAAGGCTTTTTGTTTACTTTAAATTCTGATCAGTATATTTTGGAAAGAAAAATTCATTTTACATTTCTTAAAAAGCTGTCACTTTCTGTTTTGATTGTGATAGCCCTTTTTTTGCTTTGTCTGTGGGGATTGTTCGCCATGGCGGATATCGTTTTTGAAGATAAGAACCTCACATTTGATCAAAGGGTTTTCGATACGATCAACCCATGGATAAGTGATGTGCATACGAAGATCATGTTAGTAATCACCTTCCTCGGCTCTCAGAATTTTTTATTGCCGGCAAATATCTTACTTATTCTGTATTACCTGCTCATCAGGGAAAACAAGAAAACCGCTTTTCAGATCTCCACCATTTCTCTTACGAGTGTGGTTGTAATGTTTACGATAAAATTTATTTTACGAAGACAACGTCCGCTCGTGCCACTCATCTCAAAAGTACACGGTTACAGTTTTCCAAGCGGACATACATTTACAAGCGTAACATTTTACGGTATCATCGCATTTATCGTTTATAAAAATCTCAAGAACGTGCCGCTCAAAATATCGATCATTCTTGCGCTGATCATATTCGTTATTTTGATAGGATTTAGTCGTGTTTATCTGCGCCTGCATTATGCAAGTGATGTGATCGCGGGATTTTGTCTCGGTCTTATCTGGCTGATCCTTGCAAGATGGTTTCTGGTGAAAACAGAAACTACAAAACTGCAAACAAATCTCTGATCATTTTGCAAATCCTGATCGCAATGAATGAGCAATAGCATCATCACTGTGCGCAAAATATAAAAATTGTACTCCGGCAGCTTCAATGTCTTTTTGCATTTCTCTCACGTGCGGCTTCTCAGGCGTTTTTACGCGACGGATATAAACGCAGGAAATATTTTTCGGAAAGTGTTTGGTAACGGCAGCGTAAATGTCAACGTCTTTTTGAGAGTCATCACCAAGTAAAACAAATTGTTGTTTCGGATATGATTCTATGATCTTGACAATCCTTGTAAATTTTCCTTCGTGGTTACTTTGGCCGGTGGCAAATAATTTTGAAAATGTTTTGATCTGATTTAGGAGAAAAACGCCTTCCGGTAATTTATTGGAATGTACGAATTCATTTATATAATCATAAAGGTTCCATTCACTGCTGGATACATAAAAGAATGCGTTGTCTTCTTTGATGTCGTCATCCGCACCGTGAAGCATTCTGTAATGTTTTACGGCGCCATCAAAGGGCCTGCGGCTTCTCGCATTTTCTGTAAGCAGCACAAATAAACGCTTGCGAAGATTAGTTGAATGTGAGATCAAAAAAGTATCATCAATATCGGAGATAAAGGCATAAGCCGTGGGCGAAGGCACGATTACATCGGCCTCTGCTGTTGCAGTGGTCTTTTGTGTTGATCTTCTTTTCATCAACAGCGCTTTTACTTTATAGCTTCCTGCGGGCAATGGATTCCTCGGCTTCCATTCAAATTTAAAGAAGCCGTCACTCTCCGTTACGGTTTCATACTCCGTATCTTCCCATAACAGTTTTACAGTAGCAGCCTTCATTGGCTTTACCATAAACATTCGCAGCAATGCGATCGAATTGATCAAAAAAAAATGTCTGTAATTTCTTCGCGGCAGCGGAGAAAGTGATAATGCATGCCCATAGATCACGCAGGAATTTTCATTACCAAAGCCGTTATATAATTTCAATGTAGGTCCGCGTCTCAGCCTGAACAGTTGAAATAATTTTATTTTTATCTTTTGAAGGAAAGAAATACGTTGTGGTATGTAACTTGCCTTATCCGTCATACATGTAAATTACTGTAATGCTGAAAAAATCACTGAAGTATTTATTTATTATTAATGACGGGTCCGGCAGGCACCCTGCGCAATATTGGGTAGACCTCATCAGTGATTTTTTTGAAGAAGAAGAAGACTCATTCGATATTTATCATCTTCCGCAACAGCTTGATCAGAAACAAATAAAGGACCGGGTTTTATCCGCAGATCCGCAAAGAGCAATAGCAGTGGGCGGCGACGGAACAATCACGATGTTGGCCAATATCCTGGTAGGTTCTAAAATCGCCCTTGGAGTTCTCCCCGCCGGTTCTGCGAATGGCATGGCGAAAGAACTTGGTATACCTGCGGACGCAAAAGCAGCCTTGGAGATCATCAAAAACGGCCAAGAGAAATGCATCGATCTTGTTCAGGTAAACAAAGCTGAATATTTTCTTCATCTCAGTGATATCGGTTTGAATGCGCAGCTTATAAAATATTTCGATCAGGGAAAATTAAGAGGCAAACTTGGTTACGGGCTGGTGATAATAAAGACTCTGTGGAACAGGCAAAAAATGAATGTGCATGTTCGCACCGATGAAGAACAGATCATCCGCAATGCATTTATGGTAGCGCTTGCGAATGCCAGAATGTACGGTACAGGCGCGGTTATAAATCCGGACGGCAAATTAGATGACGGCAAATTTGAGATCGTCATCATCCGCAAACTTTCTTTTTTAGCGTTACTGAAAATGCTTTTTCGGCCGGGAAATTTTAATCCGCAGCATATAGAGATCTTTCAATGTACAACAGCCGAGATCACTGCAACAAGGCCGGTGCATTTTCAAATAGATGGTGAATACAAAGGAAAGACAAGGTCCGTATCCGCTGAGATAAAACATGACGCTGTAAAAATGATCCTGCCACGTGACGAAAAAAAAGCGGAATAAATTTCAGTCCGACGCGATTACTTTCCGATGCAAAACTTACTAAAAATAAAATCAAGTTTATCCTCATTCGTTACCTCGCCGGTAATCTCTCCGAGATGATACAACGCCGTTCTGATATCTGAAGAAAGCAGATCACCGGAAATATTTTGTTGCAAACCGTTTTGTATAGCGCCCAATGAAGTTGCAATTTGTTGCAGCGATGCAAGATGACGCGAATTTGTAACGATATTATTTTCCGCCCCTGCGTCGTTATGCACGGTTGCATTGAAGAGTGCGTTCTTCAGTTCTTCCACTCCTTCGTCTTTTTTTGCAGAAATAAATAAAATGTCAGATTCGGTAAATGAATGTTTTTCTGAAGCATCAGCTTTGTTACCTGCCAAAAGATATTTGATATTTTCCTGTTTAAAAACAGCAGTCTGCGCAGCAAGATCTTCAGACGTTTCTGTATTCACATCAAATATGTACAGCACGATATCTGCGGAGCGCATTTTATCCAGACTTCTTTCAATCCCGATATTTTCAATAATATCTGATGAATGTTGGCGAATGCCTGCCGTATCGATCAAACGAAATAAGATCCCGTTTATATTAACGATCTCTTCGATCGTATCCCGCGTTGTACCGGCTATATCACTTACGATCGCTCTTTCTTCTTTTAATAAGGTATTCAGTAATGTTGATTTACCGGCATTCGGTTTCCCGATGATCGCAACACTCACACCGTTCCTGATCACATTCCCCAATTTAAAAGATTGGATCAGTTTGTTTACTGAAGTTGAAAGTGACTTGATCAACTCAGTAAATTTTTTCATATCGGCAAACTCTACATCTTCTGTAGCAAAATCAAGTTCGAGTTCTATGAGTGCGGAGAAACTGATAAGTTGTTCACGCATCACATTAAGTTCATGAGAAAAACCGCCGCGGATATTTTGCAATGCAGCTCTTTGTGACGCTGCAGTATTTGCCGCGATGATATCTGCTACCCCCTCTGCCTGTGTAAGATCCATCTTCCCGTTAAGAAAAGCCCGTTGAGTAAACTCTCCCGCTTTCGCAGGTCTTGCGCCGGATGCCACACAGGCTTGCATTACCTGCTCCTGTACATACGGACTTCCATGACAACTGATCTCAATGGTATCTTCTCCGGTAAAACTTTTTGGTCCGCGAAATAATGCGATTACGACTTCATCTATTGCTTCATGCTCATGCTTGAGAATGCCTACATGAACTGTATGTGTTTGTTGCGCCGATATTTTCTTTGAAGGAAAAAGTGCATCTGCAATTTCAAATGACCTGCTGCCTGATAAACGGATCACACCGATAGCTGCAAGCCCCGGTGCCGTAGCAAGCGCAACGATCGTATCATCCCATCCTGATAATTTATTTATCATGTTGTAAAGATACAACAGGATGAGACAACGGGCATTTGCCTAGTCGGTATGCAGTTTATCCTTGGCATTCAGATTATCCATATAATATCTTTTATACACAGCGATATTACTTTCGTCGATGATATTGATAAGATTTTTAAAGGTAGATGCACTGCCGGGTTTGATGATCAGCATAGCCTCTCGGCCGATCGCGGCTACATCTTTTTTCTTTCGAGTAAGCAATGCCCTTAATCCGGTTGAAGAATAATCTGTTTTTTTATAAACAGCATCTTTTTCCGAACCTTCGTAATAATAAATTTTGTTATCTGCCGCAGGAATTACCGTGATAGCACAACTCTCACAGATCGGGTCATTTACCCGAACTTTATCATTCGGTGTCACCATTCCCATTGCTTTCGGAAGACTCATCGTTGTGGTGAATACAAAAAAAGTAATGAGTAAGAATCCAAGATCTACCATCGGAGTAAGATCTACTTTGGTGCTTTTTTTTGTTGCACCATTTGTTTTTCCGTTTCTTTCTGCTGCAATATTTTCTGCCATAATATATAGTTTCTAATGAGATGTTATCCCCTACGGTTTCCATAATTATTTTTTCGGAGCGTAAAAGGACATAAAAAAACCTCCGGAAAATCCGGAGGTTATGCGTAAATTTTATTTATTAATTATTCAGGTGATACCACAAAACTGAATGGCTGTCTGCGGTAAGCTTTTACGGAGTTACCGTTTTGCTGTGCAGGAGTCCAGTTTGGCGATTTTTTAATTACTCTCATCGCTTCCTGTTCCATGCCGTAACCAACACTTGTTTCCGGCGTAACATCACTGATATTTCCGCTCTTATCAACGATGAAACGAACAACAACAGTGTAAGTTCCTTCAGGTGCACCTGCATCGGTTGCTACCTGCCCGTTCATGTTTTTTTCCAGGTATTTTTTGAACGCACCCGGACCGCCCGGATATGACGCTTCAATTTCCACCTTTGTAAACACCTTGTCTTCTTCTACCACTTTAGGCGCTTCCACAACTTGGGTACCTTTATCTTCAACAGGAGCCTGAACAACTTGTGTCGTATTATCAGATTCAACAGTTTTTGTGCTGATGGCTGCATCCGGTTCAAGTTCTTTAATAACTTCATCTTTCTTTACCTCTTCATCTTTTACAATTTTCGGAGGTGTGAACTGGATCTGTTTAATTTCCGGTGGCGGAGGCGGTGGCGGCGGAGTTGGCGGTGGCGGTGGCGGCGGAGCCTCTTCCTTTTTTACCTCGGCCATTTGCGTATCCTGAACATCAACTGTGTTAACTGTCTTATCAGTAAGCTTGTTAACCAATGCATACGTAATAAAGACAACCAACAGGAAAGAAAATGTTGCCACAATTGCTTTCACCATGCGGGAATTGTAGGTCTTCCTTAGCTGGTAGGCACCGTACGATTTATTCTTGCCCTCAAAAATGATGTCAAGAACGTCGGCATCTAAAATTTTATTTGCTTCCATTTTAAGCTTGTTTAATAATTAGATTCAAAAAAAGAAAAAATCCACACTTATTGAATACCGTTGGATTGTTCGGTAAGCTGAATAAGTTGCTGTTCAGGCGGTGAAATCTTATCTTCCGCATAGTGACCGGCTTTTACGCCGTTGATCGTCATCTCATCAAGAATGTCAATTGCATTCTTGAATGTTGATTTATCATCAGATTTAATCACATACATAAGATCCCCTTCGGGCGTATTGTTCTTCTTTTCCGCAATGATGCCTCTGATATCTTTAAAATTTGAGCTCTTAAACTGTGTTGAAAGATTTGCAGGATCCAGTTGTCCGAAATAATAGTATACCTGGTCTGATTTCCCCAACAATATCGTCATCGCTCCCGATTCTTTTACTTTGATCTGATCGTCCTTGGTGTCTTTAGGCTCGTTCATTTTCATCGCCGTCGCTTTGCTCATCGTTGTGGTGAATACAAAGAACGTGATCAACAGGAACCCCAGATCCACCATTGGCGTAAGATCTACTTTCGTAGATTTCTTAACTTGTTTTTTGACCCCCGGCCCTTTCTTATGGCCGCCGCCGGAGGAAGTATCCATTTCTGCCATGTCCTGAGATTTTTAAGTGTTAATTATTATTTGTGTCTGTTCCTCCTGCGCTCAATGTTTTCGCAAGTTCTGATCCTGCCGGTGGCGCTTCGCCGTTGGTAACGATCCTGAACTTGTAGATCTCATTCTTTTTAAACGCATCCTTGATGTTTTTAAAAGAAGGATAAAGCGCATTATTATCGCCCTTTATCAACAGCATTTCCTGAAGTTTAGCGATGTCTTCGCCGGCGTATACATTAGTTACACTTTTGATCCAGTCTGCCATTTCATTATTCGTACTGTCTGTAGGAATACCGGGCATCGTTGCCGGGTTCAGGGTTTTTCCTGATTCAAGTGTACTCTTAATTTGTCCCAAAGGCTGGCCGATGAACTGCTGCTTGCCCCAAATTGCAAGATCAGTAGCACTTAAGCCCAGTGCTTTGGTTGTATTAATATTCTCAAGAATTTCCTTTTTCTTAGTGTCGTCACCAAGCATCAGGAATGTGCGCCCGTCTTTAGTAAGCGTGATCAGGATAGACTTATCCGGAGCTGCCTTACTAGACACCGAACTCGGTGTTTCAACCGCAAGCACTTCAGGTGGCTTTTGTTTTGTTGCCAATATAAAAAATGACAGCAAAAGGAACGCCACGTCACACATAGCCGTCATATCAACGTTTGTGCTTTTCCGGGGTATTTTTACTTTTGGCATTTCTAAAAATTTAAAGGTTTACTTATCGCTTAGATGCATCATCAGTGCACAATCCACACAATTATTTGTACAGAGACGCAAAAGATTGTGTTAAAGTAAATCCTGATTCATCAATACCGTAAGTTATTCCGTCAATCTTAGTTGTAAAGATGTTATAGAAGATAATCGCTGTAGCAGAAGTACCGATACCAAGTGCTGTGTTATACAATGCCTCAGAGATACCCTGAGAAAGTTTACCTGCTGCAGCACCACCGCCTGAGTCTTCACCCAATGCAGAAAACGAACGGATCATCCCCATTACCGTCCCCAGAAGTCCCAAAAGGGTTGCAACTGAAGCGATCGTTGAAAGGAATACAAGATTTTTTTCAAGCATTGGTAATTCAAGGGAAGTAGCTTCTTCCACTTCTTTTTGGATAGCCATTACTTTTTGATCTGTGCTCAGTTCATTATTGTTGATCATGTCTTTGTAACGGTGAAGACCCGCTTTCATAACATTACCAACACTTCCTTTTTGTTTGTCGCATTCCGCGATTGCCTGATCTACATTTTTATTGGCAAGATTGTATTGTACTTTGCGTATAAAATCAGCATTGCTTGCAGTACCTGTCGCTTTTGAAATCGTAAGAAATCTTTCGATGATGAAAGTAAGAACGGTCAACAAACATCCGATCAACACCGGAACGATGATACCACCCTGATACATTCTTGCAAATACAGAAGCTTTCGGACCTTCATGACTTGGCCAGAACCATCCTTTTGCCGGTTGCGTAAAATTTGACTCTGCCCCCATCACATATCTCCAGAGAACATAGCCTATAATAATACATAATAACGGGGCAAGCCATGAAATTGAATTGCCTGATTTTTTTGCCTGCACGGATGTTACCGGTTTTACTGTTGCAGTTGGTCTAACGTCTGCCATAGATTCAAGTTTTTAGTAAGTGAAGTTTTAAAAATGGTTGTGTTATAAAAAAAAATGGTGTTCTGATTTCTATAAAAGAATTCCGTTTTTTAGGGCGGAACGCACAAGTTAATAAAATAATTGAAAGTTTTTCTTAGCCTTAAAAATATTTTATCAATCCTTTAATCATGTCGGCACAGGATACATAAGCTTTTGGCTGCATGCATTCCTGTTGGAATTATAACCGATAATTATATCGGGCTGCAGATTACGAATTAAATTACTGATTTGGCGGTTACTAAATCTTTATCAATTTCAAATTAAGGCTGCTACTCATAGCGCAAAGCCACGATAGGATCGAGTTTGCTGGCTTTCACGGCAGGTATAAGTCCTGCTAAAAGTCCTACGGCACTGCATACCACAACTGCGATCATCACCCACATCCAAGGGACCACAAAACCGGTTTTAAAGATCAGCCCAACAAGGTTGCCTACGAGTATTCCCATAATGATGCCGGCAAAAGCGCCAAGTAAACTGATGATAACGCTTTCAAATAAGAATTGCGATCGGATATCTTTTTTTGTTGCACCGAGTGCTTTCGTAAGACCGATCTCTTTTGTTCTTTCATTCACGGCTACTAACATGATGTTCATCAAACCTATTGCAGCCCCTATCAATGTAATGAATGCGATACCGATAGTACCCTTTTCTAAAAAGCCAAGATTAGTAATCAGTGATTCTGCAATACTGTCACTTTTGTCAATGAAAAAATTGTCATCGTCTGTTACAGCTATTCCTCTTACCGGACGAAACGCAGCCGTAGCCTCACCTACCGCAAGATTCATCATTTTAAGATCGGGAACCATTACTGCTATGGCATACGATGATGATTGTGTTGCATATTGCCGGCGAATATTATTTACGGGTGTAAAAACAACCCTGCCGGTGTTAAAAAATGCGCTGCTGCTTTTTTCTTCAAGTACCGCGATAACACGATATGGCAAATGGTCTACATTGATCACGGCGTCTATCGCTCTCGCATTATTCTCCGGAAATAATTTTTGCGCAACGCTGCTACCGAGTATACATACACTGCGCCCCGCGCTGATCTCGTCGGGTGTAAAGTTTCTGCCGTAAGCAATTTTATAACCGTTTAGTTCTAAATAATTTTCATCACCCCCGGTGAGATTAACATCAGGATTTGTTTTTCTTGTCGGTGTATTTGCGATGATGCCGTTTGCACCACGCAATGCGATCCCTACTTTTGCGCCCGGAAAAACAAAACGTTCTTTGAATTGTCTTGCTTCATCATAGCTGATAGGAATACCGAGATTTGATTTTTTCTCTTTGCCTGTTTTTGTTTTTTTCGTTCCGGTATTTCCGCCGCCGCCGAAGCTGATCTTTCGATCTTTATACCTGATACCAAACGCATTTGCACCCATCGTGGAAAAGCTGTTCGTCAATCCGAGGCTCGCTGCTTTGATCGCGGTGATGATGAGAATAAGTGCAAAGATTCCCAACGCCATAATAATAATGGTGATGGCTGTACGAAGCTTATTGCCTTTTACATTTTTCCAGGAAAGTGCTAAAGAATCCTTTGTTGTCATCCGTTTATTTATACCCTAAAGATAATACCACTGCGCGGAAAAGGAAATAAGGATTTATGAACGGAAAGGTTTTAAAATACCCGAAGCCGGGTAGAACAGCACCAAATTAAAAATTGTTTCTTTAATTATGAAAAAGAGACTTCCGTTGATAACAATTACTGCAACGATATTATTTACTTCCTGCGCAGGTAAACTCACAGAGAAAGAAGCAACAGTAATTTTAGAAAAAGAGTACACCGGCGGCAACGATCCTGACAATAACGGCAACAGTTTTACAATCATCAACAGTATAACGGTTGACAGCATTCATCAGCAAGACAGCAACGCCACTGTATTTTATCATGTAAGCGGAAGAGTGGAGAATGGTTCAAAATATCCGAAAGAGATCAGTGCTGATGCACAGGAAACGGAATTTACCAAAGGACTTTTCGGTTGGAAATTAAAATAGCAGGCAAAATAAATCTCCGATTTAAAATCGCAGATTTATTTATAAAGACTATAAACTTTATTCACTTCTAGTGATACATCCAACCCACAATGAATTCAGGGTAAATACCGATCAATATGATCAGCGCTGCTGCGATTATCAACAATACCTTAAATGAGCCGGTGATCGGTGATGTGATAGAAGCGGTTTCACCCGGTTCTTTAAAATAAAGGGCCTGTATCACACGGAAATAATAGTATGCGCTTATCGCTGCAAAAATTACGGCGACAATGATCAGCCAAAATTTATCTGCATGTTCCGCAGCCGCCATCAGCATAAAAAATTTACTTTGGAAACCTGCTGTCAAAGGCACACCGGTAAGTGATAATAAAAATACAGTTCCGCACAATGCAAGCACAGGATGTGTTTTACCCAAACCGTTAAAACCGGCGATCGTATAATCTTCCATTTTGATCAGGATCGCGAAGAGGCCTATGGTTGCAATACTGTATGCAGCTGCGTATAAGATCAAACCTTCTTTTGCATAATCGTTAAGCGCAAACACAGCAAGCATCATAAAACCCGCCTGGGCAATACTGGAGTAAGCCAGCATACGTTTTACGCTTTGCTGAAAAATCGCCGTTACATTTCCGATCAATAATGTGAGTATGATAATAAATACGATCAGGTTTTGCCATTGTGATTGTACCCGCCCGAATGAATTTTCGAACAAACGAACGAATGCGAAAAAGCCGGCAACTTTTACGATAGTACTCATAAAAGAAGTGAATACGGAAGGAGCTCCGTCATACACGTCAGGTGTCCAGAAATGGAACGGTGCAGCAGATACTTTGAATGATAATGCTATTACCATAAATACAAGCCCTGTTGCTATCATGGGCGACATTGCACCTTCACCCAATTGCAGGTTTGCAATGTAAAATGAAGCATTGCTGTTGCCGCCGAAAATAAATGCGATCCCCATCAGCAAAATACCGGTAGAAAATGCACCCATTAAAAAATATTTAAGAGATGCTTCGTTGCTTTTTAAATTCTTTTTGTCGCTGCCCGTAAGAATGTACAACGGAATAGACATGATCTCAATACCGAGGAATAACATCAATAATGTATTGTAAGTACACACCAAACAAACGCCGCAAAGCACGAAAAAAATTAGCGCAAAATATTCACCCGTATGCTCTCCCACTTTTTCCACATCGGAACCGCTGAGTAAAAAAAACAGCAGGGTACAAAGCATCACAACAGCTATGAAAGCGAGGTTGAAACTCTTTGTGGTAAGCATTTCCCGGGTATCAATATTAAAATGCATTGCCCCCATATTGAAAGCATCAAGCTCCAGTGCATTAGCGATGAATATGATCAATACACCCGCAATTGCGAGGTACTTCGGTATGCTTTTATCTTTAATAAAAACACCGGAGAACATCATCACCACTCCCCAAATTGCAGATAATAATATTGCGTTCATAAATTAATTAAAACGAAGATTTTTGATACTGAAAGGCTGTTTCACTTTTTGATATCTTTTTAAAGACCGTATTTCAAATTTTAAATTCTGTTCTTCTCCTAATGCACATTCACAACACTATTTGCCAAGATTGATACTGCTTCTTTTGTAAGATTGATCATCGGTTGCGGATAAACGCCCAACACAAAGATCATCAATACGATCAGGATCAATCCAAGCTGTTGTGTAAATGAAATATCTTTTATATTTTCCGTAGCTGCATTGGTACTACCAAAGAAAACTTTTTGGATCATATTCAATGTATACACTGCCGACAGGATCACACTCAATCCTGCAACAACAGCCGCCCACATACCGTATCGGAATACACCCGCAAACATCATAAACTCACCTACAAATGCATTCGTGAGTGGCAAAGCAATATTTGCAAAAGCGATGATCACTAAAAATATAGTTAGGACCGGCGCTTTTTGCGCGATACCGCCCAGCTCCGACATTTTCTTTATGCCTGTTTGCTTTTCAATAATCTCAATTATTATCCAAAGTCCGATGATATTGATACCGTGATTAAACATTTGTATCATAACACCCTGCACGCCTATTTCGCTCATCGCGAATAATGCCGCACACATCAAACTAATATGTGCAATCGAAGAATATGCAACCAATTTTTTCATATTATCCTGCACCATTGCGATACAACTTGCATAGATGATCCCTGCAATACACAATATCATTACTATGAAGGTATACTGCGGAACTGCCAGCGGAAACATTGGTATCAGCCATCTGATCACACCAAACAATCCCATTTTAACCATGATACCACTAAGTACCATAGTTACTGAAGTTGGCGACTGATCGTATGCATCAGGCTGCCAGGTATGGAAAGGAAACACCGGCATTTTTATGGCGAAGGCAATGAAAAATAACCAGAACAACCAACTTTGTGCATGTGCATCAAGTGAGGCGTGATAAAAGGATTGCAGTGAGAAGGAATGAAGTGCCTGTGTTCCGTCTTCGAACAATCTTGCAGGTGTATGCAGATAAACATATATGATCCCCGTAAGCATCAACAGCGATCCAGCGAATGTGTACACGAAGAATTTGAATGTAGCCTGAATTCTTTTTTCGCCGCCCCATTTACTGCAGAGAAAATAAACAGGCACGAGTGCGAGCTCCCAGAAAAAATAAAACAGCAATGCATCTTTAGCAAGGAAAACACCCATGAGTCCGCACTCAGTAAGCATCATCAATCCGAAAAAAGCAGCGGCATTTTTATAATTATTTTTTGAAGTAGCAATAAAAATGATCGGAAAAGAAACTGCCGTAAGTAAGGTGAGCACTCTTGCGGATCCTTCGAGCGAAACAAAGAATCCACTTCCTAAATGTTTCAGCCAGATATATTGCACATTATTATAGTCATGAAAACGCTGATCATTTGTGTAGTCTAATGATATTAATGCAACTGCAAGCACAGCAAGTGATCCTATGAGCGCAATTGTTTTTGCCTGTTTTTCGTTAGACGCGAAAAAACAAATGATACCGGCTAAAAGCGGCAGCCATAACAGCAATTCAGGAAAAGTAGTAAACGTACCCAAGACTAATTTTTTATATAAACATTTGTATAATAAATAACAGCAACATTCCAATCACCATCAGCAGGACGTATGTGCCTGTTTGCCCGCTTTGCAGCCAACGCAACTGACGACTTCCGTAGTTCACGAATTTGCCCGTTCCGTTCACCAGACCGTCAATTCCTTTTTTCTCTACAACATTATTTAAGAAAGCAGAAAGTGAACGCAATGGTTTTACGATGATAGTATTGTAGAATTCATCAACATACCATTTATTTTCCGGCACTTTTCCTAAGCCTGTTGCTTCTTTCTCCTGTTCTTTAGTGTAGCGGCTGAATTTATTTAAGCCGAATAATAATGCAGCGAGCGCAGCTGCTACAGAAATTCCCATCAACATATATTCTGTTTGATGAGACATTTCATGTTTAACCGCAAGCCTATTACTTTCTGCAAATACGGGTTCAAGAAACGCTTCCAATCTGTGACCACCGTGTATGAATATTTCGGGAATGCCGATCCAACCGCCAACGATCGCCAAAATAGCTAACACGATAAGCGGAAAAGTTATTGCCGCAGGACTCTCATGTAAGTGATGTTCCTGATCATGCGTGCCACGGAATTTTCCAAGGAACGTCATCGCATATAAGCGGAACATATAAAAAGCAGTCATCATTGCACCCAACACACCAACGATCCACAAAACAGGATTCTTAGCGTATGCAGCGCCGAGTATTTCATCTTTGGAAAAGAAGCCGGAGAAAGGCGGCATACCCGCAATAGCAATACAACCGATCAAAAATGTGATGTGCGTAATGCTCATGTATTTTTTGAGGCCACCCATGTTGCGCATATCCTGTTCGCCGCCCATTGCGTGTATCACACTACCTGCACCAAGGAACAACAATGCTTTAAAAAATGCGTGCGTCATTACATGGAACACAGCACCGGTGTAAGCGCCTACGCCGAGACCAAGGAACATATAGCCCAACTGACTTACTGTAGAATAAGCCAATACTTTTTTAATGTCATTCTGTTTGATAGCGATCGTTGCTGCAAGGATAGCGGTAGTAAGACCGATCACTGCAATAATATGCTGGGTCATCGGCGCCATCGTAAACAAAATATTTGTCCTTGCGATCATGTAGATCCCTGCGGTTACCATCGTAGCGGCATGTATAAGCGCACTCACCGGCGTAGGACCAGCCATCGCATCAGGAAGCCAGGTGTATAAAGGAATCTGTGCAGATTTACCCGTAGCACCTACAAACAATAATAAAGTAATTCCGGAAATATCTGTCGGAGATAAACGCTCAAGGTTTGCTGAAGTAAATACTTCATCGTAACTCACCGTGCCTACAACTTTCATCAACCAGAAAACGGCTAACAAAAAACCAAGGTCACCGATACGGTTCATGATGAATGCTTTCTTAGCAGCATTCGTGTAATCGTTATTCTTAAACCAATAGCCGATCAATAAATAAGAACACAGCCCAACACCTTCCCAACCGATGAACATGATCACATAATTTCCTCCCATTACCAACAGCAACATGGAGAAAACAAACAGGTTGAGGTAAGAAAAATATTTAGAAAAATCTTTTGAATCTTCATCATGCATGTAGGAAGTAGAATATACATGAATAAGAAAACCAACACCTGTAATGATTAATAAGAAAAGAGAAGATAGTTGATCGATCTTAAAATCAAAACCAACTCTAAATGTGCTGATATTGATCAGGTCAAAATAATGTGCGGTATGAATATTTCCGCCCTTTACCTGCAGAAATGCAAAGATGCTCAATGCGAATGCACCGAGGATCATTGCGCTTGCGATGGAACCCGATGCGCCTTTTGATAATTTATTTCTTCCAAGCCCGGTGATCAGAAAACCAACCAACGGAAGGAAAGGAATAAGCCAGACTATTTGTAAAACGTTGCTCATAAAAAAACGACGACTGACAACCGACGACTGACAACAAACATCCGACATTTACGGAACATCTGTGGTCTGTCGTCCATAGTCAATTCTTTAACCTGTTTAAAAAATTCACATCAATGCTATGCGTGTTCCTGTATAACATTACGATGATCGCAAGGCCAACACTTACTTCGGCGGCGGCAACGATCATGATAAAGAATACAAATATTTGTGCGTCACTTGCAAATGTGGGTGATGCTTTCGCAGCCGCGCTTGCAGCATGCATGTTAGAAAATGCAACCATTAAAAGATTTACCGCATTCAGCATCAGCTCCACGCACATGAAAACGATGATCGCATTTCTGCGGATCAGTACGCCTGCGATACCGATGGTAAATAATGTGAGCGATAATGCTATGTATGCTTTAATATCCATAATTATAATTTCACGTAGACACCGATTCCCATGTTGGACGATGCCGCTCCGACTGAAAAAATATCTTTTACTTTTTTCTTTACAGCACCGTTGAATACCTCAACAGCTTTGTAAGATGCTTTCTTCGTAAGTATTTTTGTAACAATTCCCGTTACGATCGATGTAAGTGCCGGTGTTAATAATGCCTTCACTGTTTTATCATCAAACTTACTGTTTGCAGCAACTCCTCTTACCGTACTATAAGCTGCGATCACCGTTCCTGCTCCTGACAAAACTTTATAAACGATCAATCCTGTTTTATATGTTTTGTAAAGTTTCGTGATATCCTGCACAGCTTTACTTTCGAAAATGGTTCCCAACACATTTACACCTTTTAACTTTTCCCCGAGGATGCCTACCTTATTCAACTGCAGGTTACCTAAAGAAAACACGGGACTAAATCCCCGTTTTACAGTCAATAGTTGTTTCGACTTCAATAGCTCCTGCGCTTTTCCCAGAATATCATCCAGCTTGATCTGCGCAGAAACGCTTTTATTTAAAGCGAAACAAACAACAAGCAATACCGCAATCTTTTTTATCATCTCTATTGTTAGTTTTCGTTGTTCCGGTTTCAAGCTTTTTCTTTGGTCTCTTCTCTTCTTAATTCTTTTTTCCAATCACCACTGCTCCTACCATCGCACTTAAGAACAGCACACTGCTGATCTCAAAGGGCAACACATAATCTCTGAACAGCACAACACCCAACATCTTTATCAATCCGGCATTCCCTCCTGCAACCATCACAGGATTTGCTTCCTTTATTCTCATGAATGCAGACAGCAATACCAATAACAATGAACCGCCGGAGATCAAACCGATAAATCTCAACCGATGATTTCCCGCAGGTTCGCTTTCCGCATTAAGATTCATCAGCATGACCACGAAAAGAAATAACACCATGATCGCCCCGGCGTAAACAATAATATTTACCACTGCAAGGAATTGCGCATTCAATAAAATATAATGCCCGGAGATGGCAAAGAAAACGACAATAAGCCAAAGGATGCTGTTCACGGGGCTTTTGCTTACAAGCATCATAACCGCACTGAACACAGCCAGCAATGACAATAAAATAAAAGATATAGTAATGATGCCCATCTTAATTATCCGTTTCTTTTTTTGGCCTGTTACCCAATGCTTTTTCGTACGCTTCTTTATCCGTGATCGGATTCGGGATCAGCAATTCCTGTTTATTATAAATGAATTGTTTTCTTTGATAATCTGCCGGTGTAAATGTTTCACTTAAATAGATCGCATCTTTCGGACAAGCTTCTTCGCACAATCCGCAGAAAATACAACGCAGCATATTAATTTCATATTTGGCCGCATATTTTTCTTCGCGATACAATGTCTCTTCTCCGGGAAGTCTTTCTGCAGCTTCCATAGTGATTGCTTCAGCCGGACAGGCAACGGCACACAATCCGCATGCAGTACAATTCTCACGTCCTTCTTCGTCTCTGTTGAGAATGTGCAATCCGCGGAATACGGGGCTGAACGGACGTTTTTGTTCCGGATATTGGATAGTCGGATTCTTTGTAAATATGTGCCGGAATGTGATCATCATTCCTTTAAAGATAGCAGGCAGATACATGCGCTCCATGAAGCTCATCGGCCGCCTGTCTACACTCTTTACTCTGTTTGTTAGTGCCTGCATATTAATAAGGTTGCAAAAATAAGGTTATCGTTTGTTTATAATTATCATTCTTCACTTTGTTCTTCATTCCAAATGGTCAAATAAATTAGTGGCGGGTAAAATATAAGATCGCTCCTCCTGTAACCAACATATTAAATAATGCAAGCGGAATCAGAATTCTCCAACCCAAATGCATCAACTGATCGTAGCGGAATCTCGGGATCGTCCACCGCACCCACATGAATATAAAAATGAAGATCACGATTTTGAACATGAACGCCGCAATCCCGATCAAAGCAAGCCAGTTGCCCCAATCCGCATGCGCCGCTTCATTAAAGAACGGAAGATCATAACCGCCGAAATATAAAGTTGCCATTATCGCACTGCTGATGAACATATTGATATACTCCGCAAACAAATAGAATCCGAGTTTCATGGATGAATACTCCGTATGATACCCGCCGATCAACTCACTCTCTGCTTCTGCAAGATCGAATGGCGTTCGGTTACATTCTGCAAACGCGCAAATGATGAAGATCAAAAATCCTAAAGGCTGCTTGAGAATGTTCCAATGACCCGCCTGTTGTTGCAGTACCATTTCTTTCAGACTCAATGTGCCGGTAAACATCAGCAATGCGATCAGGGATATTCCCATCGCCAGCTCATAGCTGATGATCTGAGAAGCAGCACGCATACCGCCCATCAAAGAATATTTATTATTACTTGCCCAGGCGCCGATCATGATGCCGTAAACGCCCATGCTCACTACGCCAAAGACGTACAAAATTCCGATATTGATATCAGCGATCTGTAAAGAAATATCGCGATTAAAAAAATGTACCTTGTCACCCCATGGAATTACCGCACTTGTCATGATAGCTGTCAGCATCGCCAATGCAGGCCCCATGACGAATAATGCTTTCGAAGAAAAATTAGGAATGATCTCTTCTTTGAAAAATAGTTTTAAACCATCTGCAAGGGGTTGTAGCAATCCCATTGGTCCTGCCCTGTTCGGACCCGGACGATCCTGCAGCAAACCTGCTACTTTACGCTCTGCATAAGTAGTGTACATGGCCACAACGAGCGAACCCATCACCACTATTATAATGAGGACGAGCTTTTCAATGATTAATGCGAGGTCGATTGCTAAAAACATATTCTAAATACGTTGTTCTTTATTGATTACCGAATTCCTTCAACGGCGGTTCGTTATTAAAATCAGTTGAATGTGCCGGACCGTTAATTTCGCTGAGGTCAAGATCAGGTCTGTTGACTTCACTCACCGAGTGAATGTCCATCAACAATTTCGGATCTCGGCCGTGCAACACTTTGTTGATCGTTTCGTGCGGCATTTCCAACACTTTATATTTATTGGCACCGATCACAGAATGGCGACTAATGCTTGTTAAGCCTTCGATCGTCCAGTCTCCTGTTTCTTTTTTATCAAAGCGACAGGTGTTGCATATCCAGCCCGGCTTGCCTTCGTAGCTCTGCACTTCGCCCCACTGATCTTTGCGTGCCGTAATGCGGAACACTTCGTTACCGCGAAGCCACAACGTTGCCTTACCGCAGCATTTCGGATTTTCGCAACTGCGGTGCGCATCTACCGGTTTGGTGAACCACACACGATTCTTAAACCGGAAAGTTTTATCTGTGAGTGCTCCCACAGGGCAAACGTCGATCATGTTTCCGCTGAAATCATTTTCGATCGCTTTTGAAATATAAGTAGAGATCGCAGCATGATCACCGCGATCAACGATTCCGTGAACACGTTTATTAGTGATCTGATCCGCTACATAAGTACAACGATAACAAAGTATGCACCTCGTCATGTGCAGCTGAATATAGGGACCGATATCCTCTCTGACAAAAGTTCTCCTTGCAAACTGATATCGCGTACCCGCTTTACCGTGATCGTATCCGAGATCCTGCAAAGAACACTCTCCCGCCTGATCACAGATCGGACAATCCAGCGGATGATTCAACAAAAGAAATTCTACCACCCCGTTTCTGGCATCAATCACTTTTTCACTTGTGATATTTTTTACGATCATGCCGTCCATTACATTGGTACGGCAACTCGCAACAAGTTTCGGCATTGGGCGCGGATCTGCTGTAGAACCTGCAGCAACTTCCACCAGGCAGGTACGGCATTTACCGCCACTGCCCGCAAGCTTGCTGTAGTAGCACATTGCAGGAGGTGTAACATCACCCCCAATCATACGGGCTGCGTTAAGTACAGTCGTACCCGGAGCAACATCAATCGTGATATTGTCAATCGTTACCTTAAATGAAGTCGGCGCTTCTTTTTTTATTTCGTCAGCCATATAATAAGTAAGAAGTTAAAAGTCAAAACCAAAAAGTCATTCAATTCAAATCTCCCATCCCTCATCTAACCTTCTTTTGTTATTGTTGATTCTGATTTTACTTTCTTTAATTTAATTATTATTGCAGCTAAGATTTTCAATCTAAGCTGCTTCTTTTAAAATACTTTTTAAATCATTCTCCTGTTTGTTCAAACCCGTCTCTCAAAATACACATCCAATATTTTGATTCGTTACATGATTTCAAACTGATCTCATAATATTGTTTAAACTCCGATCTTCAGGATCTGTCTTTTGCCTCAATCACATTCGCACCTACTGAAGAGGCTGTCGCATCAATTGCTTTACAACAACTGAGCTTAAAGCATCATGTTTCACAGTTTTTCAAATACCTGATTACAGACAATGAAAACCTGTAACATCGAAGTTTAATTTCCTTTTCCATAAATTTTCAATTCCGGCGGTTAACATTTAACTCCGGCAGATCAGACCAAAATCAAATAAACATTCTTTTATAAAAGGGTTCAACCTTTTGGGTTTTCACTTTTAACTTTTGCCTTTTTAGGCAACTGCTTCCGGTACATAAATCGGATCTGCATAGTGTCTTAAACCATAGTTTTCTCTTTGACACAATTCAGGATTCATTACATGCCATTCAAACTCATCACGGAAATGACGGATCGATGCGGCGATCGGCCATGCAGCTGCATCTCCGAGAGGACAGATCGTATTTCCTTCAATCTTTCTTTGTATATCCCACAGCAGATCGATGTCTTTCATCTCAGCTTTTCCGCCATCTATTTTCTTCAATATTTTTTCCATCCACCCGGTTCCTTCTCTGCACGGACTGCATTGTCCGCAGCTTTCATGGCGATAGAATCTTGCCAATGTATAAGTATGCTTTACTATACACTGGTCTTCATCCAACACTTCAAAACCACCGGAACCCATCATCGAGCCCGTTGCAAAACCGCCATCACTAAGGCTTTCATAATTCATCAAACGCTTTTCGCCTTTTGCTGTTGTGAGCAACAAATTAGCAGGAAGGATCGGAACTGACGAACCACCCGGGATACAGGCTTTTAATTTCTTACCGTTTGCGATACCGCCGCAATATTCATCACTGTAAATAAAATCTTCCACAGTAATCGTCATGTCGATCTCGTAAATGCCCGGCTTGTTGATATTACCGCAGGCAGAGATCAGCTTGGTACCGGTAGATTTTCCCACACCAATCTTCGCATATTCCTCGCCGCCGATATTAATGATCGGCACTACTGCCGCTAAAGTTTCTACATTGTTTACCACCGTTGGTCTGTCCCAAACGCCTTTTACTGCCGGGAACGGAGGCTTGATCCTCGGGTTTCCTCTTTTACCTTCAAGGCTTTCGAGTAACGCTGTTTCTTCGCCGCAGATATAAGCACCGGCACCACGTTGCACATACATTTCGCAGTCAAAGCCGCTGCCCTGAATATTTTTTCCGAGCCAGTTATTTTTTCTTGCTTCGTCGATTGCCTCTTCTAAAATATCCGTGATCCACGCATACTCGCCGCGTATATAAATATAGCTCACATTGCTGCCGAGGGCGAATGACGAAACGATCATTCCTTCAATGAGCAAATGCGGAATAAATTCCATTAAGTAACGATCCTTAAAGGTTCCCGGTTCACTTTCATCCGCATTACAAACAAGGTGACGCGGCACGCCTTCGGGCTTCGCAATGAAACTCCATTTCATTCCTGTAGGAAAGCCCGCACCGCCACGACCGCGAAGTCCGCTTTTCTTTACTTCTTCCACAATCTCTTCCGGCTTCATCTTCAACGCTTTTTCCACGCTTGCATAGCCGCCTTCACGACGATACACTTCATAGCCGCGGATGCCCGGAACATTTACGTTGTCTAATAATAATTTTCTGCTCATAACCACAAGGGTTCAAAGTTCAAGATTCAAGGTTCAAAACAGTTAGCTGTTTAAAATCTTAAATCTTACATATTAAATCTTAAATATTGTTATCCTTTCGGTTTATCATGATTAAACATCCAATTCACCCCAAACTTATCCGTCAACATTCCGAATCTTGCGCCCCAAAAAGTATCCCTTAATTCCATTTTCACTATGCCACCTTCCGACAGATCGGCAAATACTTTTTCCATCTCAGCACTGTCATTAAAATTCATTGACAAACTGATGTTGTCTCCTTCTTTCATCGCTTTATCGGGAGGGCAATCGCTACACATTAACGTAAGACTCCCCGCATGCAATACTGCATGCATGATCTTGTCTTTCAGTTCGTCGCTCACAGGAGATTCACCCGCAGGTGCTTCGCCGTACGTGCTGGTCATTACAATTGTACCGCCTAATGCTTTTGCATAAAGATCAAATGCTTCTTTTGCATTTCCGTTGAACAGTAAATAAGGAACGATTGCTTCCAAAGTTTCAGTTTTTATTGCCGAATAATTTTTCTTCTGTTTCTTCTCTTGAATATTTTTTAAATCTACCTTTTAACAATTTTGAAATAAGCAGAAAAAGCAGTAAGCTTATTACGATAATTGCTAAAATGTAAATCGTATTAGTCATTTCCTTTTTTAAGTTTTGCCATGAGCATTCTCATGGGATGCAAAGTTCTCGTAAATGGATTTAAGACTAATCCTATCGACTCCAATGTTGTTGCCCCCAATAGCGCGGTATCGCCTTTCTCTCCGTATACGACCGGTGCCGGCCCGCCTTCTCCCTCAAACTCAAAATATGCCGAAGCCACTCTGCGTTTTATCGTGGTACCATCTGCCATTGAAAATGAAACTTCACGATAGGGTTCAATATCCAACTCATCCAATATTTCTCCGGGCACCAAGCTATATACTGCACCGCTGTCCACCAAAAATTCAATATCCCTGAATTTTTCAGATTTACGATGTTCCCTTACCCTCAATATGGCGTTGGTTATTCCCATTAATTATTTCTCAAAAAATCCATTCTGCATTCCTCAATGATCTGATCCACTTTTTCTTTCGTCAAATGCTCTTTGTAAAATTTACCCAGTTGCATCATCGGCGCATAACCGCATGCACCAAGGCATTCGACCGTTTTTAAAGTAAACATTTTATCTGTTGTAGTTTCACCCACAGCAATGTTCAGCTTTTGTTTGATGTAATCTATAATTTCATCACAACCTTTCACCATGCAGGGACCCGTTTGGCAAACTTCAAAAACATATTTACCTACAGGCCTTAAATTATACATGCTGTAAAAGCTTGCCACTTCATATACTTCAATTGGTTCAATGCTTAGCAGTTCCGCCACATAATCCATCACCGGCACATCGAGCCATCCCCCGAAAGTTTCCTGCGCCACATGAAGCACGGGCAGCAAAGCACTTTTTTGCTTTCCTTCCGGATAGCGCGCAACGATCCGTTGTACCTGTGCTAATTTATCGTCCGAAAATTTTATCATCTATCCATTATTAAATTATCCATTTCTGAAACATCTTCGACAAGCTCAGACTTACATACGTTACGCATCCAACTCCCCTGCGATCAAATTCAAACTGCTCATCGTAATGATCGCATCACTCAACATTCCGCCCTGAATCAGTTCGGGGTATGCCTGGTAATAAATAAAACATGGTCTGCGGAAATGCAAACGATATGGCGTTCTTCCGCCGTCACTTACTAAGTAATAACCCAATTCACCGTTTCCGCCTTCTACTGATTGGTATACTTCACCAACCGGCATTTCTGTTTCGCCCATTATTATTTTGAAATGGTAAATGAGGGCTTCCATTTTTGTATACACATCTTTCTTTTCAGGAAGATAATAAGCAGGTGCATCAGCATGATAAATTTCTGCATCAGCGCCTTTAAATTCTTTTACTTTTTGATAAGCCTGTTTGATGATCTCGATACTCTGCCACATTTCTTCCTGTCTTACCAGGAAGCGATCATAACAATCACCCGTTGTACCTACCGGCACTTCAAATTTAAATTCTTCGTAGCTGCTGTAAGGTGTGTGCACACGCACATCATAATCCACACCTGATGCCCGAAGGTTCGGCCCGGTGAAGCCATAATTGAGCGCACGCTCTGCAGCTATTGGTCCGCAGCCGATCGTACGATCCATAAAGATGCGGTTTCGGCGAAGCAGGTTATCAAATTCTTTTAATGTTTTAGGATATTCTGCGAGGAATTTATCAAGCTTTTGAAAAGCAACGGGGGTAAAATTTCTTTCGAAACCACCGATGCGGCCCATGTTCGTCGTAAGACGTGATCCGCAAACTTCTTCATAGATCTCATAGATCAGTTCGCGATATTGCATCACATATAAGAACCCTGTGAACGCACCCGTATCAACACCCACGATAGAATTACAAATAAGATGATCGCTGATACGTGAAAGCTCCATGATGATCACACGTAGGTAATCAACACGCTTTGGCAAAGTAATACCGAGCAATTTCTCGCAGGTGATATGCCAGCCCATATTATTGATGGGTGATGAGCAATAATTAAGTCGATCTGTAAGTGTGGTAATTTGGTACAGCGGACGACGCTCAGCGATCTTTTCGAACGCACGGTGAATATAACCTACAGTAGACGTGGCTTTCAGCACTCTTTCACCATCCATTTCCAGAATATTCTGGAATACGCCGTGCGTAGCCGGATGCGTTGGTCCGAGGTTAAGCGTGGTCGTTTGTTTTTCCAAACTACCTTCCGGTAAAATAATATGCTCGCTCATTTATTTAAAAAGATCAAAAAGTTAATGTCGTTATTAAGTAAGAAGTTAAAAGTCAAAACTAAAAAGTTGTTCAATTTGAACGGTCTGCAGTTTTGGGTTTTCACTTTCTACTTTTGCCTTATTGCTATCTTCCGAACATCTCATCATCCTTGTCCACTCTTGTTTGTTCTTCCAACGGAAATTCTTTTCTCATCGGGAAGTAATCCATTTCATCTACATTCAAAACACGGATCAGGTTAGGATGGCCGACAAAGTTTACTCCGTAAAAATCGTAAGTCTCTCTTTCCATCCAGTTGGCACTTTGAAATACAGCTGTTGCGCTGAAAACATCGGGCTTTTTCACATCGGCGAAAACCTTAAAACGGATTCGCACATTATCACGCAGGTTGTGCAGGTGATAAACAACCGCCAGTTCCGCGCCGGCATTATCCGGATAGTGAACCGCCTGCAGATCAGTTAAAAAACGGAACTGCAATTCTTCTTCGTCAAATAAATATTGAAGCACTTTCAGATTCAGTTCTTTCGGCGCATGAAAAGTAAGCATACCATAAGGTTCGCCCCACTCAGTAAGCTCTTCACCAAATTTCTCTGTAAGCTTTTGTTGTATTGTTTGATTTGTCAAACCCATTGTTTAAGTCAAAAGTTTTAAGTCAAAACCAAAAAGTATTTCCAAGCCGTAAGTGTCTGCCGGTTTTAGGTTTTCACTTTTGACTTTTGCCTTTTTTATTGAATTCCGTAACTACCTAAAAGTTCCTTATACTGATCACTGTTCCTTCTTCTCAATCCTTCCGCATTTACCAAACCCTGAATTTTGATGATCCCATCGAGAACCGCTTCCGGCCTTGGCGGACAACCGGGAACATATACATCAACAGGAATAATCTGATCAATTCCCTGTAACACAGAATAACTATCGAAAATTCCTCCGCTGCACGCACACGCACCCATTGCCAAAACCCAGCGTGGTTCTGCCATTTGCAGGTAAACCTGTTTAACGATCGGCGCCATTTTTTTTGCAATTGTTCCCATAACCATCAGGAGATCACACTGACGGGGAGAAAAACTCATACGCTCCGATCCGAAACGTGCAAGATCGTAGTGACTCGCGGCTGTTGCCATAAATTCGATACCGCAGCAACTTGTTGCGAAAGGTAAAGGCCAAATAGAATTTGCACGGGCCATGGTCACCACTTTTTCCAGGTTGGTCGCCATGAAACCTTCACCGATATGCCCTTCAGGAATACCGGCGAATTTGATCGTATTGTTATATTGTACCGGACGTGACATGTTAATTTGCAAATGTGAAAATGTGCTGGTGCGCAAATTTTCACGGTTAATAAATTTAAATTCCCTTAGCCTCTCTGCAACCGATCTGCAAACTCCTTATTGCAATTTGTTAACTAGTCTTCCCACTTCAAAGCGCCCTTCTTCACGATGTAAACAAATCCTGCGAGAAAACTTCCCACAAAGAGTATAACTGCTAAAAAAGTATGCCAACCCATTTTCGGATCGGCCGCAAAATCTCTAAAATTAACTGCATAAGGATAGAAAAAAATCACTTCCACATCAAACAATACAAAAAGGATGGCGATGAGGAAGTATTTTACAGCCATCGGTTGACGGGCATTGCCTTTGATCTCAATGCCGCTTTCAAAGTTCTGTAGTTTATCGGCTGTTTTTCTTTTAGGACCGAGCAGGCTTGATCCGAAGATCATAGTGGCTACGAATCCTATTGCAAAGATCATTTGCAATACTACCGGCAAGTAGTTCATTGTGCCGTTCATTACTCTGAGAAAAAAAAACTCCATGCTGTATAACAATTGAGTGACGCAAAAATAAGCTACACAAGGCAATATACAATCGCAATGCTAAAATTACTGATATGAAAAAGTTCCGGCGATGAAACCGGAACTTTTTACGTTATTTTTTTGACTGATGATTACTTTTTTTTAGGCTTTGCCGGCGTTGCCGGAGTCTTCGGCGCTGTAGTTGCTTTTGCAGGCGGAGCCGCTTTTACAGGGGATGCCGGCCTTGTGTTGGGCTCATTTTTCGCCAGAAAATCTTTAAGCGCAATCGCGGTTGCATCTGTAGGATCTGCCGCTAATGCTTTTGTATTAAAAGCAACTGCTGCTGCTTTATCTTTTTTAATGTCAAAGTTGTATTGTGTCATAAAATTATACGAACCCACCAACTGGTCCTTTACTTTTGTCTGATCAGGCGCTTTTTCTCCGATCTCGATGGCTTTTTCATAGGCGGCTGCTGCTGTACCCAATGTTCTTAAAGTATCGAGGCCTGATGTAGCTTTAGCTTCCATATAATAACCGAAGACATCATCCGGATATTTTGCCTCATACTTTTTAAAAACTAAAATAGAAGAGTCAAATTTTGCCGCACGGAAATAATCATACCCCGCATTATACAAATCAAGGTTTGAATAATTCTTTTTTACATCAAGTACTTTATTGAACCATATTGCAGACTGCGCAAAATCCTTTTGATTTCTGAATGCAGTTGCAAGCGCTTTAAGATATGTAACCTTATTTGCTTCGAGGCTATCCATCGCTACCGCTTTTTCTACGTAAGATGCGGCCTGAGCTTCACTTCCGGGAAATTTAAGGAGTATTGACGCATAAGATGCATAATCACCGCCACCGATCTTTGATGGAATTTGTTTCGCAAAATATTCTTCATAACTCTTCTTCGCATTCAGAGAATCACCCAATCTGTTATAAGCAAGCGCTCTTACACCGTAAAGGTTAGGATAAACCGCTGTACCTCCTGCATTGATACATGCGTCAGCAACAGAGATAGCTTCTGCGAATAAACCCTGTGCGTATTTGATGCTGGAACGCAGGTAACATGCTTTAGGATCATCGTCTGAAACTGCTAACCCTTTTTCCAGATATTGCGCACTTAAGGGAACATTTGTTTCGTAGTAATAAGTATATAATGTGTAGTAAACCGGAGCATAATTAGGTTGTTTTGCGATAGCCGTATTATATAAACCCATGAACAACGGCTCCTGCACACGTCCCTGAGACTGATACAAACGACCTTTACGATAATATGCTCTTGCATAATTAGGATTAAGCGCAATAGCTGCATCATAAGATAATACAGCGTTACCGCCGTCACCGATCTTACGGTAGGCATCACCTAAATTGACCAACACTTCCGGATCTTTAAATCCTCTGATTGCTGTAGCCTGTTTCAATTTCTCTATCGCATAAGCCGCATCTCCGTTCGTAACTTCAGGATCACTGTTTGGCGCCCCAACGGCATTAAGCACGTCGATTCTTTTACCGCCGGCCAAAGAAACCGCTGCATCAAATCTGGCTCTCGCATCTGAGGAATTGCCTTCGAGCAACGCGATATTACCCATACCCGCAGTCAATAAAGCGCTTGAAGAATTTGCTGACAATTTTTGCTGATACATAGCTTTAGCGCCGGCAACATCTTCCAAACCTATCATCGCCTGACCGAGATAATATGCAGCCACTTCATCTGAAGGATTTGCAGCGGATAGTTTCTGAAAAACATCTTTAGCACTCTTATATCTTTCGAAATATAAAAATTGCTTTCCGTCATCGATGCTCTGTGCAAATGTTGCTCCTGCAAAAACTACACAAACTAAAAAAAGTACAATTGATTTCATTTTGATCATTTTCAAAATTTGATGTTTTTAAGAACTGTAAGTTTAATAATTCCCTGCAAATTAAATGTGAAATAAATTTTATTTTTTTGAATCCTGATCCAGGTAAACATCCCGTATTTCAAAATCCATGATTGGTGCGAGATACGCTCTCCGGAAAATTAACTGCCCTCTTTCATACTTTAGAAAAGAGACAAAATCAGAGCCGAGCCCTTTGTAATTTTCTTTGATCATATAATACAAACCCCGTACCAACGGATATCTTCTGCTCATGATGCTTTGCTGCGAAGGCATCACATACGGCGTATTAACACAAACCTCACATCTTATGTATGCAAGTTTTACTTTTTTTAACATCCGCACCTGGGCTGTATCCTCAGGGTTTCCTATCCTGTTGATACCCGTAAAGCCGATCGCATTTTCGTGTGAGGCAACATAATCAGCTACATCGCTGCTGCTCTTTACAGCCCTTACAATTGAGGTGTCAAATTTTTGTCCTTTCAAAACTGAATCTTCAATAAATCTTACTGTACTTGTTCTATTCAAACCGTCGAAAACGATCGTTTGTGCTCTCTTTATTTTTCCGGTAAGTTGCTGTTGTAAACGTTGCAGCGTAAATAAAGTATCCGTGCTTTTGGAATTAACGATGATCGCGATCGCATCAGAAGCAACTTCACTCCAGCCGGGTACATATTTAAGCGAATCTGCCATGTACCTGTCCTCATTCGCGGTAAGTCCCCTGGTAACGATCACCAATCTGTTAGCAGAATCTTTAAAGAAATCTTTCAGGCAATCAGCTTCACTTTTATAATGTGCGATGATTTTGCTGCCCGGATAAGTAGCTTCGTAAACAGCTATTTCTTCACTGATCACCGGCTCAAAAGACTCATCCACACTGATCTCTATCGTACCAATGCCCGGCGCATCCGGCTTGCCTTTTATTTCATGCTGATCGCAGGAACTAAAAAAGAACAATACGACACATGCGAAAAAAACACTTAATGGTAATACCGTCTTTTTCATAATCAACTTTCCCTGAAATAGTTTTTCTTGTAGCCTCTGTAAAGCCGGAAAATGCCGTAGATCCAGCAAATAACGGCGAATAGTTTGATCATTGACGGTTCATAATGACTTAAAAATTTCTCCGAACTTTGCATCGGGAAAAAGAAGAAACAACCTACAGCGATCAACAGTATACCCATGATGTAATTACTGATGCTGCGCATCCTTACAACAACATTGTCTCTTTTTTCTCTTTCTTCTTCGCCTGCATTACGCGGTATCATATCGGAAAATATTTCGGGCAATTTAGCCATAAATTTTTACTCTGCCGCACCGGTAAACCGCACGGGAAGCACGTAATACACTGATACATTTTCTCCTCTTGTTTTACCCGGGATCCATTGCGGCATTTTTTTAAGCACCCGCATCACTTCCTCATTGAAGGCTGCACCGCCGTCCTGCGTGGTTTCAAAACCTTTAAGTGTACCGTCATAACCCACAATAAACCTGATTTTTACAAACACCGATTGCCCTTCGTTCATATCTTCCGGGTTCCTGAGGTTGCGTTGCAAAAATTTGCGCAAAGCATCCGGACCGCCGGGAAATGCGGGCATTATTTCCGCCGTTAGTGAAGGAGTATTTTTGTCAACTGCAGGTGCAGGGGGTAATGCGGAAGTTACAGGTATTCCGGTTGTAACAGGGCCGGGGTCGGGATCACCTGTACTTTCGCCCGAAACATTTGAGACAGGCACGTTCGGTGCGTTACCGGGAATATTCGATATCGGTGTTACGTCAACCGGGTCGGAAGTTATCAGGGGATGTGCCAATGCCGGAATATTCATAGGCACAGCGGCCGGGGTTTGCCTTGGCTGATTGACTTTTGGAGGTTCAGGTATTGGAGGCGGCTCGTGGTAAACCTGAGAAATCATTGTGCTGTCATTCAGGAAGACCAATGGTCCGGCCTTTTTTTCATTACGAAAAAAACTCATCAGGAAAACTGATACGGCAAACAGGAAAACCAACCCTAAAGACTTGTATAGTCTGTTATTATAAAATTTGCGAAGTGTATATGCCCCGTAATCTTTGTTGCGGTGCTCAAAAATGATATCGAGCACATCGGCTTTTAAAATAGAATCAGTCTTCATTTTCTTTAGTTTAAAACATGATTGAAAATTGTGAAAGAACAGCGCTGTTACTAATCAGATGCGGCGGGTTGCGAATTCCATATTTATATCCCCCTGATCTTCAAAAAAGTGGAGCTGTTGCGGGTAACCCTTCAAATGCAGTAGCAGGAGCAGCCGGCGATACTTATCTTTGCGCCATGAAAATTTTAATGGTATGCCTGGGAAATATCTGCCGCAGTCCGCTGGCAGAAGGCATATTGAAGCAAAAGGTTAAAACAAAAGGTTTAAACTGGGTGGTAGAAAGTGCGGGAACAAACGGTTTTCACACCGGCGAAGCGCCGCATCACCTCAGCCAAAAAGTAGCGAAGCAAAACGGTGTGGATATCAGCAGTCAACGGTCGAGAAGATTTTCCGGAAAGGATTTCGAAGACTATGATAAAATTTATGTTATGGCAGATGATGTGCTGCGCGAAATGAAGTCAATCGCCGGAAATAAATTTGATCAAAACAAAGTTGATTTTTTCCTGAACGCATTGCATCCCGGAAAAAACAATGACGTCCCCGATCCATGGTACGGCGATGAGGATGGTTATGTAGATGTATACGATATTATTGATAAGGCCTGCGATGCCATCATAGCAGATCATATTTCAGCAACAAATAAAAAAGAACAAGGATAATGTCAAAGCCGGGTATACCGCAGGGTACGAGAGATTTCGCAGCAGCGGTTGTGTACAAAAGAAATTTTATTCTCAATACGATCCGTTCTGTTTTTGAGCTGCACGGTTTTGAGCCGCTGGAAACGCCTGCCATGGAAAACCTCGAAACGCTGATGGGCAAATACGGCGAAGAAGGAGATAAACTGATCTTTAAAATTTTGAATAACGGATTGAATGATCCGAAGAATCTGGATAAGGCAAACGAGGGTTTTCAAAAATTACTGGAAGGGAAAAATACCGCATCACTTACCGAGCGTGCGTTAAAATATGACCTTACGATTCCTTTTGCCAGATACGTGGCGATGAATTCGGGTACGATCACATTTCCCTATAAGCGCTACCAGATGCAGCCTGTGTGGCGTGCCGATAGGCCGCAACGCGGGCGTTATCGCGAGTTTACACAATGCGATGCGGATGTGGTAGGCAGCACTTCTCTTATAAACGAAGTGGAACTTTGTAACATTTACCACCGGTCATTCGTTCAACTCGGACTGAAAGATTATGAGTTAAAGATAAACAGCCGTAAAATTCTTGCGGCGCTTGCAGAGATCGCCGGCGGTGCTGCGAAGATGATGGAGATCACGATCACGATAGATAAACTGGATAAGATCGGAATTGAAAAAGTAAATGCAGAATTGAGCAACCGAGGATTATCGGAAGGAAATATTCAAACGATCAATCAATATCTGAATATCACCGGCAGCAACAATGATAAACTTGCAGCGATTGAAAAATTATTTGCAGAAAGTGATACCGGGAAAAAAGGAATTGATGAATTGAGTTATGTGGTAAGTAATACCGCAAACGTAAATATTGAGATCGATCTTACCCTTGCAAGAGGGTTGAATTATTATACCGGGATCATCTTTGAAGCAAAAGCGCCGGCTTCAGTAAAAATGGGCAGTATCGGGGGTGGCGGCAGATATGATGATCTTACCGGGTTGTTTGGTGTTCCGAATATTCCGGGAGTAGGTGTCAGCTTTGGCATCGACAGGATCTATGACGTGATGGAAGAGCTGAATATTTTTCCTGAGAATATTGCAGTTACAACAAAAGCTGTCTTCTTTAATCTCGGTGATGAGGAAGCTGCGGCTGCGTTGAAGGCGATGCAGAGGCTTCGTGATGATAATATCGCCTGCGAATTATATCCCGGGAATGTGAAGATGGACAAGCAATTCAAATACGCTGATAAAAAGAATATACCTTTTGCGGTGATCATCGGAACGAAGGAATTAGAAAGCGGCACCTGCAATGTAAAAGATCTTAAAAAAGGGGAACAAATAACAATGAATATTAACGAGCTTAATAAGTTCTTCACAAATAAATAAAAAAGGGTTACCAAACGAAAACCACAGTATTAATCAAAAACTACATTTATGCAAAAGCGTTTTCTTTCTTTAATGGCGGCATCGGTTGTTGCGGTCGTTCTTTTTTCTTCCTGCTCCAAAAAGGATAATAAGCAGGGCCGTTATATTCCTGCAACTGCGGGATTTGTATTTCACATCAACGGTGAATCTTTAAATTCAAAATTGCCTTGGGATGAAATCAAACAAAATGAAATGATGAAAAAAGCCGGCACCGACACGACGATCCCGGCTTTTGCAAAAGCGCTCCTCGATAATCCCGATAACAGCGGCGTAAATATCAAAACCGATATGGAGATCTTCGTTATTAAAGACTCTGCCGGCGGTTACATGGGCATCGAAGGTGTGGTAAAAGATGAAGCTAAATTGAAAGAGTTGCTTAAGCAGGGTAAAGAAAATGACCTGAAAGAAACTTCAAAGGACGGCTACACTTACATGACCGACAAAAAAGTGAGCGTAGGTTTTAATAAAGAAAGATTCACCGTGGCTTTTAATTTGCCGCAATTGGCTTCGATGAATCGTAACACTATTTCACCGATGAGTACTGACACTACATTTGGCACTACAGGCGGAATGGATGAGGTAAAATACGACAGAGATATGGCAAAAGTTGCCGATGAACTTTTGAACCTTAAAGAAGATGCAAGTCTTGCAAACAATGAAAAGTTTTCGGAATTGATGCAAACTAAAGGCGACATGCATGTATGGTACAGCGCGGAGCATTTTAATATGATGGACAATCTGGGACCTGCAGCAGCGATGATGACTAACCTGAAGAAATTAACTGACGGATCTGTATTTACCGGCACGGTTAATTTTGATGAAGGCAAGATCAGCTTCGACGGTAAATCTTACGGTAACAAAGATCTTACGGCGATCTACAATAAATACAGCGGCAGCAGTTTTGATAAATCGATGATAAAAAATATTCCTTCAAAAAATCTTGCAGGACTAATGATCTTAAATTTTAAACCGCAGGGTATTTTAGAGATCTTAAAATTGTTGGGTATGGATGGTTTGGCGAATATGGGTCTTGCGCAAACGGGGCTTACAGTTGATGATATTACCAAAGCCACAAAAGGTGATATGATGATCTCTGTTACAGATGTGAAAACTAAAGCAGATACAACCTCTAAAGAATCTGCACAATTTATTTTCTCCATGTCGGTAGGTGATAAAGTTGCTTTCGGAAAAGTAATGGATGCGCTTAAGAAGTTTATGCCGATGATGAGTGCAGGTGATCCTGCTAAAGGACCTGCGTTCAGTGCGAATGATAAATATTTCGCCATCTCAGGTAACAAAACAACAACAGATGCATACCTGTCCGGAAACGCAAATACTGCATTTCCTTTCATGGATAAAATTTCCGGCGGGCCATTCGGTGGTTATATCGATTTCCAATACATTTTTACTGCGATGAAACCATCCGCAAATGACGACAGCCTTGATATAGCGGCTTATAACGCATCCTCAAAAATGTTTGATAATCTGGTGCTTAACGGTGGTAATTTTAAGGACGGCGGTATCTCACAACATTGGGAACTAAATCTGATGGATAAAAACACAAACAGTCTTAAACAACTGAATGCATATGCAGGCACGATGAGTGTGATCGAAGAAAAGAAAAAAGCAAACCGTGATAAGCTGTGGATGAATGATGATGTAATGCCGAAAATGGATACAACTACAGTAATTACGCCGGGTAATTAAAATATTCAATTTAAAAAACAAAGCCGCCGTTACACCGGCGGCTTTTATATTTGCTTAATGTCTGTGATGTTAAAAAATATTATTCCGGAGTTTCTTGAAAAAGAAAAGATTGACCAATCGGAGATCTGGGGTGCCGAACACAATTTTAAAAAAGGAGAACGTATCCAAATATCCGCACCAAGCGGCAGTGGTAAAACATCCCTTATTCATTTTTTGTACGGGTTGAGAAATGATTACAACGGCGATATCATTTATGAAAATAATGAGCTGCGAACCTTCTCTCCTGTTGAGCTTGCAGCAATGCGTGCGAATAAAGTGAGCGTGATATTTCAGGATCTTCGCCTGTTTAGGGACTTTACGGCAGCCGAAAATATCGAAGTAAAAAGAGCATTGATACCATATCACACATCATCACGCATTACTGTGATGGCGGAAAGATTAGGTGTCGCAAATAAACTTTCGCAGCGGGCAGGCATTTGCAGTTATGGCGAACAGCAACGCATCGCCATCATCCGTGCACTACAGCAACCATTCGAACTCCTGATCATGGATGAGCCTTTCAGTCATCTTGATGAAGTAAACGGTAAAAAAGCAATGGAACTGATAGAAGAAGAAGCTGCCGAAAGGGGCGCTGCGCTTATCCTTGCCGATCTTGAACCCATCAAATTTTTTAACGCCGACCGCACTTTACATTTATAAAACATGGCTGCATCAGCGAAACTTATTTCTTTTAAAACGATCGCGCCGTTTCTAAACACCGGAAATAAAATTTCCCGTTTCTTCAGCTACGCAGGTCTTACGATAGGCGTAATGCTGTTGCTCTGCTGCGTACAGATGTATATCAATATTGATCTGCTGCTGCATGATAAAAGTCCGCGGAAAAATGGTTTTGATTTTGTTTCGGTTACAAAAAATGTAACGAATGAGAACATGGGGAAAGACAACCGTTTTACCCCCGCAGACATTGAAGATTTTCGCAAACAACCTTTCATCACTGACCTTGCGCCGCTTAAAGGAAATGAATTTCGGGTAAAAGCAAGTGCCGGAAATATCGTTGCATTCAGCACCGACATTTTCTTCGAAGCAATAAAAAATGACTTTATCGATACCTTGCCGCCATCATTCAGTTGGCATCCGGGCCAACAGGAAGTGCCGCTAATGATCTCAGCAGATTTTCTGGAAATGTACAATGTATTCGCCCCTTCTTATGAGTTGCCGCAGATCTCTCCGGCTACAGTGAGTTCGGTGAATGTTTATCTCGAGTGTTACGCACCTGATGGTACGATCGTAAAATTTCCCGCGCATATTGTTGCGCTCAGCGACAGGATAAATTCTGTGTTGGTTCCGGAAACTTTTTTAGAATGGAGCAATAAAATGTTCAGCGTTACGCCGCCGCAACCGCCTTCGCATATTTATATCAAAACAACAGATGCGAACGGTACACCGTTGCTTAAATATTTAGAAGAGCACAGTTATCGCGTAAATAAAGACCGGACAAAATTTGGTCGCATTAAAACCACGCTGCAGGCTATTGTAGCGGGTTTGGGGGGATTGGCAATATTGGTGGTATTGCTTTCCGTGTTGTTATTCTCTTTCTATTTACAATTAATGATCAGCAGAAGTAAAGACAATTTGCAGCTATTATTAACGTTGGGTTATTCGCCTTTATGGCTGAGTAAAACAGTTACCCAAAAATGGATACCTATATATGCTGTTATTATTCTTATTGCATTAGCTGCAACGGAATTTTTTCAATATTTATTTCAGCAAAATTTTCTTGCGGGACAGGAGATGCTTTCCCCGTTTTTACACAGTTACGTATTTATGTTAGCGGCAGCGTTATTTGCACTTTGTATTGTTGCAAATTTCAGGTTGATCAGGAAGTTGTTGTATAAACTTTAAGTGTCCTAAAGGCAATGGCTATATTGTTGTATTGTTAAAAGGTTATTGCAGTTTCGTGAAGATTGCTGAGGTCTGCGCAATCAAACGATATAACCAATCAGCCATATAACCATTTCTAAAAATTCGCCTTCGACAAGCTCAGGCTGACAATCGCAATCTGTCAACTGTCATCCGTCAACTGTCAATTTATAATTACCTACCGAATTAAATTCTCGTACACCACCGCTGCACCCTGCCCCACTCCTACACACATCGTCGCCAAACCATATTTACTCCTGCGCCTTTTCATTTCATGCAATAATGTCGTGGAGATTCTTACACCACTGCATCCCAGCGGATGACCGATCGCAATTGCACCGCCGTTCACGTTCACCTTTTCTGCGTCTAACCCTAGGTCACGCATACAAGCAATACTCTGCGAAGCAAATGCTTCATTCAATTCTATCAGGTCAAGATCTTCCGTTTTCAAACCCGCTCTTTGCAAAGCTTTTTTTGTTGCCGGTACCGGACCTATTCCCATTACCGAAGGATCTACACCCGCAACCGCCATGCTTAATATCTTCGCGATCGGTTTTAAATTATACTTTTTTACTGCTGCTTCGGAAGCCAATAACATTGCTGCCGCTCCGTCATTTATCCCGCTGCTGTTTGCCGCAGTCACGGTACCGTCTTTTATAAATGCCGGTTTTAGTGACGCAATTTTTTCCAAAGGAGATACCCGCGGATGTTCATCTTTTTCGAACATTACCGTTTCCTTTCCCTGTTGCACCGGAATCGCTGCCAATTCATCTGCAAACTTTCCTGCTTTATGTGCCGCATCATATTTCGCCTGACTACCGAATGCAAATTCATCCTGAGCCTCCCGACTGATGTTCCATTGTTTTGCGACATTCTCCGCTGTTTCGCCCATCGTGTAAGGCCCATACATCTTACCCAACTCCGCGTTTATAAATCGCCAACCCATCGTTGTGTCAAACATTTGCGGCGTACGGTCATATGCACTTGTTGCTTTACTCATCACAAATGGTGCACGGCTCATACTCTCCACACCGCCGGCGATCATCAGTTCCGCATCTCCGCAGGCAATTGTTCTTGCACTGTCCATGATCGATTGAAGTCCGCTTGCGCACAAGCGATTCACGGTATTTCCCGCGACTGTTACGGGCAATCCTGCAAGCAACGCTGCCATACGTGCTACATTACGGTTATCTTCTCCCGCCTGATTTGCCGCACCGGCAATCACATCTTCTATCGCATTTACATCCGCATCAGGATTTCTTTTTAACAGTTCTTTGATCACATGCGCCAGCAGATCATCCGGGCGCACGCCCGCAAGTGCTCCGGCATATTTGCCTATCGGCGTGCGAACCGCGTCTATTACATAAACATTTTCCATATTATTTTTTTTAATGTCCGGGCAAGGGCACAACCATGGTCATTCCCGAAACTTCGGGATTGTGTCACTCACTTCGGCTGATATCGCTTTATTCAGCTTTTCTCAGTGCAAAGAATACACAAAATTAAACAGGATATCTGACAATTACCGGGCTTATTGAACCTGGCATCATTCTTTACAAAATCCGTATTTATCGGTTAAATCCGCCTTATCCTTGAATCTATACTTCAAATCATGATTATCTTTGCAAAATGGCTGAAAAGAAGAACATCCGTGATTTTGACCTTAACGGGCTTAAAGAGTATTTTGAAACCATTGGCGACAAAAGATTCCGTGCAATGCAGGCTTACGAGTGGCTTTGGAAAAAGAATGCCCGCAGTTTTGACGATATGAGCAATTTGTCCCTTGATCTGCGCAAAAAGCTGCACGAAGAGTTCACTTTACCTGCTATCACACTTGACACTACTCAACACAGTAACGACGGCACACTAAAATCAAGATTTAAAACTTGGGATGGCCATCTTATGGAAGGCGTACTTATTCCTACAGAAAAAAGATTTACCGCCTGCGTTTCTTCGCAAATCGGTTGCAGTCTCACCTGCGCTTTTTGTGCCACGGGTAAAATGGCGAGAATCAGAAACCTCGGTTTTGATGAGATCTACGATCAGGTTGCACTCATCAACGAACAGTGCGAAAAAGTTTACGAAAAGAAATTATCCAACATCGTTTACATGGGCATGGGCGAACCACTGCTCAACTACAAAAATGTGTTGAAGTCGATAGATAAGATCACCGCTTCCGACAGCATGAATATGAGTCCGAAAAGGATCACTGTTTCTACTGCGGGTGTTTCAAAGATGATTAAACAATTGGGTGATGATCAGGTTAGATTTAATCTTGCAGTTTCCCTGCACGCGCCTACGGATAAGCAACGCAACGAGATCATGCCGATCAATGAAAGCAATAATATTAAAATACTGATCGAATCACTTCAATATTTTTATCAGAAAACAGGCAACGAGATCACGCTGGAATATATTCTCTTCAATGACATCAACGATTCATTGGAAGATGCGGAACACCTGCTGGCCATTTACCGCCAGGTACCTACCCATTTGGTAAATGTGATCGAGTATAATCCGATCGCAAACGTGAGCTTTATCAAACCTGATGAAGATAAAACGCAGGCATTTACTGATTACCTTATCAAGCATAAAGTGAACGTTCGTGTGCGCAGAAGTCGCGGAAAGGATATTGATGCGGCTTGCGGGCAATTGGCGAATAAAGGAGACTAATTTTAGTGCTTAGTTTTTAGTGTTTAGTTATGTTTTTGCGGTTCTCGTTTTCTCCGGCACGCTGCGGTTTCTCTGTATATTAAACATTTCCTATAAATTCAGGTCTAAGGAGTCTTAACAATTCCTTGCACAGGATAGTTGTGCGTACAATGTCCTGTAATTATTCAAAAAAAAATAAAAATTTTATCAATGAAAAAGATCGTAATGATGTCGCTGATCGTTGCAGGTTTCAGCTTTGCAGCATCCGCACAAACAGACAGGGCAATGAGACCCGCAGACACAACAAGAAAAAATATGCGCCCTCCCGGTCCGCCAAACGGCGACATGAGACAGCGTGATGAGCAAATGCTGAAAGATCTCAATCTTTCTGATGCACAAAAAGCGCAGGTGAAAAAAGACCGTGAAGAAATGCGTCCGAAAATGGAAGCATTAAGAAATAATACTTCACTTACGCCGGATCAAAAGAGAACACAAATGCAGGCGATTAGAGAAGAGCAAAAGAAAAAAATGGATGCGATACTTACGCCGGAACAAAAAGCAAAGATGGAAGCTCAAAGAAAAAAAATGCAGGATGATCGCAAAAGACCTGACATGGGAAACGTGGATCCGAAGTCATCTGACAACCCGAATAAAAACGAGCCGAATTAATTAAATGCTTTAACAAGGCTTTGATTAAACTTTGTTTTTCACCTGCGGTCTATGAAGTATAATAATTAAAAAAAATGACAATGAAAAAATTACTTGCACTATCATTCGCAGCATGCATATTCACTTTTGCAGCTTCTGCGCAAACAGACAGAACAACTGCAGCACCTGCGCAAACGCAGGAACGCCATCACGGCAAACACGATAAGGATAAGATGATGAAAGACCTTAACCTTACCAAAGAGCAAAAGGCTCAGATGAAAGCTCAGCACAAAGAAATGAAAGCAAAACGCGATGCACTTAAAGGACAGGACAATCTTACGGTAAAAGAAATGCGTGAAAAACAATCTGCGCTCAGAGCAGAACAAAAAAGTAAAATGGACGGCATCTTAACCACGGATCAAAAAACAAAAATGGATGCAATGAGGAAACAGAAAATGGCAGAAAGAGGCAAAGACGGCAAAGGCCACAGAGGTATGAAAGGCGACAAGGGAAATAAAGATATGAAGCAGGAAAATTCGTAGTTTTAGTTTGGTTATGAAGGAGAAAGGGTGCAGTGATGCACCCTTTTTATTTTGAGATACCTGGAGGTGTCACCAGGTTGACAACTTCATAAAATACAGGCTCCGAATTCCTCAAATCCTTCTTCCTCCTTTATTTCCTATCTTTGCAGCTCACCTACTGTTGTAAAACAGCAAAAACTTCACACCATGAGTCAGGATGCATTCCGTAAATTCATCAATCCCAAAAAGAACAGCGTAATAAAAGAAGAGTTCCGGCAGGACAAAAAGAAAGCACGTAAAGAAAAAAGGGAGTATTTCGAAGCAAAAAAAGCAGAAGAATACAAAGCCCGCCAGGCAAAAAAAGGCAATCCCGTAAGAGAGAGAAAAGCGGATCCAACAGCATCAAAACCTGATGCAAAAGGCGTGGTGAAACCTGCGGTTGCAGTCAATCAAAAAACAACAGAAACGGTAATGCCGCTCAATAAATTTTTGGCGCATTGCGGTATTTGCTCACGCAGAGATGCTGTAGCGGTGATATCTGAAGGAAACGTGAAAGTGAACGGTGTGATCGCAACGGAACCGGGCTATAAAGTTCAGCCAACCGATGATGTGATCCACAACGGAAAGAAATTATTTATTACCAAGAATCTCGTTTATATTTTATTAAATAAGCCAAAGGATTATATCACTACAACGGAAGATCCGGAAGGAAGAAAAACGGTGTTGCAATTAATTCAGGCTGCAACAACTGAAAGAGTTTATCCGATAGGAAGACTCGACAGAAACACTTCAGGCGTTTTATTATTGACAAATGACGGCGACCTTACACAAAAATTATCTCACCCGAGCTATGGTATCAAAAAGATCTACGAAGTAAAACTCGACAAGAATCTTACTAAAACAGATTTCGATAAGATCCTTACGGGACTTGTATTGGAAGATGGCGTCATTCACGTGGACAGCCTGGCTTACGCAGATGCAAAAGATAAATCGGTGATTGGCATTGAGATCCATAGCGGTCGCAATCGTATTGTACGCCGCATTTTTGAAAGCCTTGGTTATGATGTAAAAGGTCTTGACAGGGTTATGTACGCAGGACTTACAAAGAAAAATGTAGAACGCAGTAAATGGCGTTACCTCAGCGAAAAAGAAATCAGGATCCTGAAGTACATGAACGAATCAAAACGCGGTAAGAAAGAAGCGGATGGCTCGATCAGTTTCCCTGAAAAAACCAATAAGCCGGAAAAAGTAAAGGACAGAAAATTGACCAACGCAGAAATCTCCGAAGCTATCGGCGAAGAAGTAACACAACCGGAAAAGCCTAAGCGTGAAAAAGAAGTAAAGGTTGCGACTGCGAGAAAATTCAAAACGCATTCGGAAAAGAAAGCAGCGAAAGCAGAAAATATAAAACCTGCCGAAACTGGAAAACCAAAACGCGAAAGGGAAGTAAAGGTTCCGAAGCCGAGAAAGTTTAAAACACATTCAGAAAAGAAAGCAGCAAAGAATAGTGGCAAAAAATAAATTTGATATCATTTTTGAAAATGATGATCTCGTTGCCGTGAATAAACCCGGGGGAATGCTCACCATTCCGGACAGAGAGCAAACAGAGAAATCACTTAAAGAATACCTGACTGATAAATACGGCAATATTTACACCGTGCATCGCCTTGATAAAGATACGGGGGGCCTGGTTATTTTCGCTAAAACGGAAGAAGCCCATAAGTTCCTTTGCAGGATTTTCGAAGAAAGAAGGGTACAAAAATTTTATCTCGGCGTAGTGATCGGTGCACCTGCAGAAAAAAGCGGGCTCATTGATGCTCCTATCGCTGAACACGGTACACGCAAGGGTGTGATGACGGTGAACAGAAACGGTAAACCTTCACAAACCGGATATGAAGTACTGGATGAGAACAGACATTTCTCGCTCGTATCGTTCCGATTATTTACCGGACGTACGCACCAGATCCGTGTTCATTGTAAAAATATCGGTCACCCGCTTGCGTGCGATCCTTTGTATGGCGACGGCAAACCTATTTTTCTTTCATCAGTTAAGAAAAGTTTCAAGCTTGGTAAGCATGATGAAGAAGAAAGACCAATGATCAGCAGACTCGCATTGCATTCCTACAAACTTATTTTTACCGATATGCACGAGAAAGAAATTTCGCTTACTACAGATGGGCCAAAAGAGTTTTTGGCTTTAATGAAGCAATTGAAAAAAGCTTAAAGGCATTTTACCTCTGCGAAAACTATTTCCCTCCGACTCTCCGCGGTAAGAATGTGAAAAAAAAGCCCTTGCTAAAAAGAAAGGACGTGAATTATTAACATTAAAACCAAATAATCCTAATCAATATCGGGCTGTGGTGTGTACCGCAGATAAGGTTTAACTATTCTCAATCCTTTCGGAAATTTTTGTTGCGCATCTTCCGTACTTACTGCCGGAACAACGATCACATCTTCCCCTTGTTTCCAGTCTGCAGGCGTGGCAACACTGTGTTTTGCAGTAAGCTGCAAAGAATCTATCACACGTAATACTTCATAAAAATTTCTGCCGGTGCTTGCCGGATACGTCAGCGATAATTTTAATTTTTTATCGGGTCCGATAATAAAGAGTGAACGCACAGTGAATGTTTCCGATGCATTCGGATGGATCATGTCATACAGCGCTGCCACTTTTCTGTCCTCATCGGCGATGATCGGAAAATCAACACTGCAATTTTGCGTTTCGTTTATATCTGCTTTCCAACCTTTGTGCTTTTCCAAACCGTCTACGCTTACTGCCAATACTTTTACATCCCTCTTTTCAAATTCAGCGTGCAGTAAAGCTGTCTTGCCTAATTCTGTTGTGCAAACCGGTGTATAATCCGCAGGGTGAGAAAATAAAACTCCCCAACCGCTGCCGAGGTATTCGTAAAAATTGATCTCCCCTTCTGTTGTTTGTGCCGTAAAATCGGGCACAATATCTCCTAGTCTTAATCCCATATTTTTTCTTTTGTATTGCGAATATACTACTCTACTTAATAAATAGACTACTACATCTAAAAATAATTTGCTTTACTTTTGATAAACAATGCTTTCGAAAAAAACACAATACGGTTTAAAGGCGCTTGGTTACCTCGCGGAGCAATATGGTAAAGGGCCCGTGCTTATTGCGGATATCGCTGAAAAAAAATGTATCCCTATTAAATTTTTGGAGAGTATCCTTCTCCTGCTCAAGCAAAATAATATCCTCGAGAGTAAGAAAGGAAAAGGCGGCGGATATTATCTTCTGGCGCCACCGAAAAAAACATCCATTGCAAATGTGATCCGCATCATCGGCGGACCGATCGCTTTACTTCCTTGCGTGAGTCTTAATTTTTATGAGAAGTGCGGTGACTGCGATGAAGAAAATTGCGGTCTGCGGAAAACAATGGCTATCGTAAGAGATGCAACTTTAAAAGTGCTGGAGAAAAAAAACTTATCCGACCTATCGGATTCTTTTGACGCTGTCGTTGCCTGATGAAGCACGCTTGATCACTTCCTTTCCAAACCTGTTTTTCACATCATCTATCGTTTTATACAATTCCGTTTTCTTTTCGGTATCGCTGAAGAGGTTTGTCTGCACTGCGTTTCCCGTAAGTTCACTTAACCGAACACCCAGCAAACGGATCGACTCGCCTTTCTTATGCAATTTCTTAAATAATTCTTTTACCACCGGAATGATCTCATCATCCGCGCTTGTAAAATTGATGGTCGTCTGTCGTGATGTTGTTTCAAAATCAGGATAGCGGATCTTAACCGCTACACAGCCGCATACTTTTTCATCCTGACGTAATTCGAAACAGATCTTCTCTGTAAAGCGTACCAATTCTCTTTCTAAAAAATTGATATCAATGACAGGTGAATCAAATGTATTTTCTGTGGAGATGGATTTTGATTCATGATAGGAAGACACTTCGCTGAAATGCAGGCCTGCTGATTTTTGTTTCAGATCCACGCCCCATTTTCCTAACCTTTCTTCTAATAACTCAACCGATGTTTCTGAGATCTGCCTGATCGTTTTGATCCCCATATATTCCAGGATCTCCTTCGTTTGCCCGCCCACACCGGGAATTTCCCCTACTTTAAGCGGCGCAAGAAAATCTTTTTCTTTCCCGAAAGGAATTTGCAGATGACCGTTTGGCTTCGCCTGATTAGTGGCAATTTTCGCCATCATTTTATTAACAGATAATCCGAAAGAGATCGGCAGCTTTGTTTCGGCCATGATCTCATTGCGCAGGTCGATCGTCCATTGCAACGGATTAAAGAATTTCTCCATTCCCGTAAGATCGAGATAGAATTCATCAATAGAAGCTTTCTCAAACAAAGGTGCTTTTGCAGCAATGATCTGCGTTACCCAGCGGGAATATCGGCTGTATTCTCCTCGTGTTCCCTTTACGAAGATCGCGTGCGGACATAACTGTCTGGCTTTAGAAGATGGCATGGCGGAATGAATGCCGAATTTTCTTGCTTCATAGCTGCAGGCCGCCACCACACCACGCTCCCGCCCGCCTACGATCACGGGCAAGCCCTTAAGCGAGGGATCATTTAATATTTCTACAGAAACAAAAAATGAATCAAGATCAAAATGTGCGATGATTCTTTGCATGAGAACAGTTGACGGATGACAGGTGACGGATGACGGATGACAGTTTATGTCTCAGTCAACTTGTAATTTCTTTTATATACCGATAATTTATTTTTAAATATTAATTGCAAAAAGCGACTCAAATAATTTATAAAAGCGTCTGACACTTTGAGTTCGCACACTGTCATCCGTCACCTGTCATCCGTCAACTCTTCTTCACCCGTAGATCTCCAACAATCCTTCCGGCACTTCAACATACACTTTCTTTTTTTTCTCATCCATCTTCAACAGATTGCCTTCATGTACAGGTATCAATGCCTCATTGCCGTTATACATCACCGTACAAAGTATCTGATGCGGTTGTTCTATTACTTCGATGATCTCGCCGAGACTTGTAGTACCGTCAATGAGTTCGTAGCCTAATAATGCGATAGGAGCTGATTTTGCGGCAAATTCGTGGAAATCAGATTCCTGCAGCCACACGTCTTTCGGCGTAAATCTTCTGGCAGATTCTTTCGTATCAATACCCTCAAGTTTTATGTATGTTTCCGTATCACTTTTTGCCGTTGCGATCTCTATAAAATGCGGTAAAAAATTATCTTTCGTTTGCTCAAGAAAAACAGTTTCCAGCCCTTTCAATGCCGTTTTCTTACCAAGACTGTGTTGTAAAATCAATTCGCCCGTAAGTCCGTGGCTCGCTGCGAATTTTCCTATTTTAAAGTATTGCATTTTTTTAGTTGAGAGATGACTGTTGACAGATGACAGCGTAAAATTAATTTATTATTTTTCGCCTTTTCCTCTTACCGGCAGAATAAAAAAAGTCCCGCAAAAAATTGCGGGACATAATTTTTTTGCTTGAACGACAGGATTACTCTTCTGTCTTAGTTTCTTCAGATGCAGGTGTTTCTTCAGCCGCCGGAGCTTCTGCTACAGGCGCTTCAGCTACAGGTGCTGCTACCGCTTCCACTTTCTTCACCACAGGAACGTTGCGTTTGTCCATACGTGCCTTCTTATCAGCACCCTGGCGTTTTGCTACGTGCGAATCATGCTCGCTGCTCCAGCTTGTGAATTTTTCCATTGCAGCTGCTTCATCAAATAGCCCTAAAGCTACACCGCGAAGCAAATGCTTAAGGTATAATACACCTTTGAAAGAAAGGATACGACGTACGGTATCAGTAGGTTGTGCACCTTTCTGAAGCCAGTCCAACGCTTTCTGACGGTCGATCTGAATTGTAGCAGGTACCGTTAAAGGATTGTAAGAACCAAGTTTCTGGATAAATTTACCATCGCGTGGGCTGCGGGCATCCGCAATTACGATGAAATAGAATGGTCTCTTCTTTGAGCCATGTCTTTGTAATCTCATTTTTACAGCCATAAAAAATAGAAATTTTTTCGGTTGTGAATAAATAGGGTTAACTCTTCCTTAGAAAAGGAGGGCAAAGATAAGACCACCGGCAGCAACACCCAAATAAAAAGCCATCTTTTGCCGTATTTCGAAAAAATTGCTATTTAAGTATTTGTATCGCTTTGGGTATCAACAAATTCACCCATTTTTCATACTGTTTTCCTGACGGATGAAGCCCGTCTTCTGCCTGCAAACTATCATCTTTTTTACCCTGTTTTGATATCGGTGTAATGTTGATGAATTGAACTCCTGCTTCCGCAGCAATCTTCTTTTGTAAGGCATTGTACTGAGCCACTTCTTTTGAAATTTCTGTTGTTTCCTGCCCTGCTACAAACGGTGTAACACTGTAATCAGGAATGGAAACCACCAGCACTCTCTTTTTGTCTCCGGCAAAAGTTATTGCTTCGTTCAGTAAAAAACGAAATTCTATCTGATATTCCGTCATAGTCCTGCCCTGAAACTGATTGTTTACGCCGATGAGCAACGTCACGAGGTCATACCTTGGCAAAGCGGGTGCCGATGTGCGCAGACTTGCGATAAGATCACCTGTTGTCCAACCGGTAACGGCCCTTATTTCCGGTGCATTTACTTTAATACCTTTCGCCTGAAGACCAGTCACCAATTGATTCGGAAAGTTTTCAGCTGCCTCTACAGACTGACCGATCGTGTACGAATCACCAAGTGCTAAATAATTTTTGTAAGTGCTGTCTGCGTAATTCCTTGCCCCGAAAAGATTTTTTGATGAGGAAGTAAATCCGCAAAAAACCAACATTGTGATCAGCAAAAAAACAACACCCGCACTAAGATATCTCATGGTAAATATTTTTGCTATTTACGAGAAAACCCTGTGCCGGAGATGTTATAAAAAAGCGCTTTAAATATAAGACAACTGCACAAAGCCAAAGAGACCGCGCATGCACATAAAAGATAACATCACTGCGCAAGTCTATTTGCTAGGCTTTTTGGGGTAAGCCGTTAACGGGAAAAATTCCCTTCGGTTTAAATAAGGTTAAAATATTTTAACCGTTTACAGAAGTGATCCACCATACATTTCCGAAAGCGTCTGTTATACCGCAAGCGCGGCCATAGCTTTGATCATTAGGCTCCATAAGTGACGAAGCGCCCGCTGCGAGGGCTTTCCGGTAGCTTTCATCAGCATTGTCAACATATACAAAAAGATTGGCGGTAGCCACTTTCCATTGGCCTGCGGCTTCGGCGAGCATGATCGTATTACCGCTGATCATCAACTCGGCATGCATCACGGTTTTGTTGTCTTCCCGCAAATGACGCAGGTTTTGCACGGCATCAAACACCTTTTTAGTAAATGCAATAAAGCCATCTGCATCGTGCAGGATCAAATAAGGCATTACTGGTTGGTGTGTTTGCGGAATTTTCATGATGTATGTTTTTTAAGGCTATGCGGCCAATAAGTTCCCGTTTCTCATATTACAAGAATTCAGCGAATTACCTGAATTAACTACCCGCGCTGCAGACTTGCTTCATATCTCATCAGTCATAACTTCTTTCCTTTATTTTTCGCATCTTCCCCTTCACTGCAAAAAAGATATACTTACCCAAGGCGGTACCCATACCAGGCACTATTCGTTAAACCTTTTCCGCAATTAAGTTAAATCAAAAAAATAATATCAACTTTGCGAAAATTTTCAAAGATGGATATCGAGATATTAAAGTCGAAAGTACACCGTGCCGTTATCACCGAAGCCAACCTCAATTATGTGGGAAGCCTTACGCTGGACGAGGATCTGATGGATGCAGCAAACATGATAGAGCACGAGAAGATTCAGGTGGTAAACGTGAATAACGGTGAAAGAATTGAAACTTATCTGATCAAAGGAAAGCGCGGAAGCGGTGTAGTTTGCCTTAACGGACCGGCAGCCAGAAAAGGTGCCGAAGGCGATGTGGTTATCATTATTTCTTATGCTACCATGGATTTCGAAGAAGCAAAAACATTTAAGCCAACAGTGGTTTTCCCTAAACCCGGGAATAAGTTATAGAAGAGGAGTTTGTAAAATCACGGCAAAGTGCCGAAAAAAGAAGAGATTCGCCGGGACCTATTTGAAAATTCATTTTCCGATATTCAATGCAGTAAAACAGTACTAGCAGATTTTATTTTTAAAGGCATAAATTTCATTTGGGTCATAAGGTTTTGGATTGTATTTTTGCAACCCTTCATTAACGGAGAGATGCCTGAGTGGCCGAAAGGAACGGTTTGCTAAATCGTCGTACGGGTTACACTGTACCGTGGGTTCGACTCCCACTCTCTCCGCAGATTAATGACAAAGCCGCTTTTAAAAGCGGCTTTTGTTATTTATGTAATCTTCGTAACGGATCTCCCCGTTTTTGCGAGCCCCATAAAATACGCTCAACTATCGCAAACTAACTGCGGGGTGTTAATCTGCATGCATTGTCGGCGAGACAAACGCGAAGACCTGCCACCGCATTATACAAATTCAGGCTGACAGATATAAGCATAGATCGCATTAAAAACAATGCTAAAAATTTAATTGATTCGACAAATCGCACTTCAAACAAACATATCAACGCAAAGACTACCACCGCCTTTGACAACTCATGCTGACAGATATACGCGAATACTACAGCAAAAGATCATCTACTGATCTTCGTCCGCTTCTCAAAAGGAATCAGCTCCGAAAAATAATCCGCATGCCCGATCACAACACTATTCACTCCCGCATCTAATGCTGCAAAAGCGTTATCCATTTTAGGAATCGTCCCATCAGAAATAATATTTTTTGCGCGGAGGTCGACATATATCACGGAATCTGTATCACTGAAGATGCTGTTATACCTGTTGAAAAATATCATGCCGTTCAGTTGCTTTTGGCACCGGCAATAGTCCTCACTGGATTGTTGTCGCAAAGCAGCCGGGATTGGCAATGCTGTCTGCGCCTGTACCTCCGGTTGTAGCAGAGGATTCCATTTCCTAAGTAATAGTATGGCGAAAATTGCCAGGGCTGCAACAGCAACACGAATAATTATTTTAGATTTTTCGAATGTGTGTTAACAAAAATGATAAAAGCTATTTTTTATTTTCTAAAATAATTCCAATTTAATGTTACTAAAATGAAAATATTCTGCTACCTTTGCGCAGCAATTTTTAACTGCTTAGTGTTCGGGGCGTAGCGTAGCCCGGTTATCGCGCCTGGTTTGGGACCAGGAGGTCGCAAGTTCGAATCTTGCCGCCCCGACAAAAGAAACCTCATTGATTAATTTCAGTGAGGTTTTTTTTTGTCTTCAACATATACCGGACAGCGATTGATAAATTGATACCGCCGGTATATAATCTATTTGTGTTTTCATATCCTGCAATTATATCCGGTGATCACTTAGTTCATGTCTGCTTGCAGAATGAAGGTCCGAATAAAGAGTCCCGGCCGTTAAAGCCTTTGCAAATTATTTTACAGCGCGGCGCACGGAGGCTGCAGGCGCGTCCAATTTCCCGTAGTTATATTCTGCGGCAGCAACGCTTTTTATTGCTTTTTGTTTGCCTTTAAGTTCCGGTGCCGATCTTGCGGAGAGACCATTGTTTACCGTCTGTAAAAATTGTTTCACCTACTTTTCATTTTAGATGATTGAATCCTTTTGCGTTGCCATCTTTTATTTTTTCGTAAATTTGTTGACCAGTTCTTTTACACAAACACGATCAAAAAAGTGTTTGTCTTTTTCTGCAATTTTAGAAAGACTTCCCGAATAACTCAATCGCTACTTCGGGTATTTTGGAATATTTTTTGGGACTTACCAGGACTTTCACCCGACTTTCATTGGACTTTCACCGGACTTTCATCGGACTTTCATCGGACTTTCAGAGGACATAACACGGGCGTTACATCTATGTAACCATAGTGTAACATCTATGCAATAAGGGCGTGCCAAGGATATAACCTTTATCTTTACTTTATTGTATCCTCTCTTTGTTATCCGGTAGAAAACTGATTCACCGGCAAAAAACACCTGTCCACGATCCCTATTTTCAGAGTGGCCCTTTTCCCGAAACACAACAACTCTAACATTTTTATTTGCAGAGGTACGTCCGCTTTGATGACGTTCGGGCGCATTCATCAGGATTGTGAACCCCGGGATATGACAAATATCCCTTTTTCGACAGTAGTTAACATTTTTTGCCGGCATTTAAAACCTGAAAAAATAAGTGCAGAGAGTACCGGTATTGACAGAGAAGAAAGCGAAAACCGGTTGCCCGGAAATCACAAAGTCACAAGATAATTTTTGGCATGATGATTTAGGGACAAATCTTGCTATTCCATATTTGAATGTAGACCCGCCGGTTATGAAAGCTTCCAGGCCGGTCTTTCAAAATGGCAGGTATAACCAAACGGATGTTTTTGCAGATAATTTTGGTGCTCTTCTTCCGCGCTCCAAAAATCAGCGGCGGGAACGACTTCCGTTATCACTTTTGCAGGCCATTTGCCCGAAGCATCCATTTCGCCTATCAACTGCAACGCCGTTTCACGCTGTGTTTCATCAAGATAAAAAATAGCGGAGCGATAAGACATGCCCATATCATTTCCCTGCCTGTTTTTTGTGGTAGGATCATGGATCATGAAGAAATATTCCAGCAGTTGGCGATACGATATTTTTCCGGGATCAAATTCAATGCGGATGCCTTCAGCATGTGTACCGTGGTTTCTGTAGGTTGCATTGGGGACATCGCCGCCGGTATAACCCACTTCTGTGGAGATCACACCGGATTGAGCTCTTATAAGTTCTTCCACGCCCCAAAAACAGCCGCCGGCGAGTATAGCTTTTTCCGTATTCATAAATTTTATTTAAAGGTATAACATCAGTTAAACAAAACAGGTTCCAAAAATGGTTGCTGCCATATCGCCGTGACTTTTGGGACACTACCGTTTAAAAAAGTCAAACTGTCGTATGATTTTCTAATGTTGAATGCAGGTAGAAATTTTGTATGTTCCTCACAAAAGGGAACTTTAATACTGTGGGGTAATAGCCGAAATAATCTTATTTAAAATTTCTCGCTCCGGGAAACACAGCATCTCCCTCCTTCTTTTTCATTTGTGATCGCGGATCGTTGTGCGTGGGAGCGGATGTTTCATCAGGTCTTGCGAGCGTAAGTACATCCGGATCTTCATTGCGGAAAGGCGTGAGCTTGCGTAACAACTTTGAAATATCATAACAACGTTTTACGATCACATGGATCACTTCGCCTTCGATCTGCACTTTACCCTCCGCCATAATGAGCTTCGAGTGCAGGATCTCTTTGCGAAAGGTTTCAAACAGGCTTTGAAAGATCACCAGATTAGAACAGCCGGTCTCATCTTCGATCGTCATAAAACAAATGCCGCCTGCAGTTCCCGGGCGTTGACGCACGAGCACGAGTCCCGCAACTTTTACCGCATCGCCGTTCTTTAGCGTTGGCAGTTTTGCCGCAGGAGTAATGTGGAGTTGGTCGAGTTTCTCTCTTACAAAGCTTACGGGATGCGCCTTTAGAGAGAATGACATCGCGGCGTAATCATGTACCACGTGTTCTGATAATTGCATTTGCGGCAGCGTAATATCGGCTTCATTTGCAGCGGCTGCTGTTTGTCCTTTATACATTTCCTGCGGACGATCTTTTGCAGACAATTCCCACAACGCTTCCCGTCGTGAAAGTCCGGCGGACAGAAATGCATCTGCATCGGCTAATCTTTCCAATGCGGCTTCGGGAACATTCGCATCACGCAATTCATTTACGGTGGCATATTTTTTTGTGCGGTTGGTAATTAATGTTTGTATGTCTTCGCTTCGCAAACCTTTCACCTGCCTGAAGCCGAGCCTCAGCGCACAATATTTTCCTGATACTTCTTCAAGCTTATTATCCCAATCGGAGAGATTAATATCAACGGGTCTCACATCCACGCCATGCTTTCCTGCATCGGCAATAATTTGTGCCGGTTGGTAAAAACCCATTGGCATACTGTTGAGTAAACCGCAACAAAAAACATCAGGATAAAAACATTTGAGCCAGCAGGAAACGTACACCAGCAAAGCAAAACTTGCAGCATGACTTTCCGGAAAACCATAACTGCCGAATCCTTCAAGTTGGCGAAAAACACGCTGCGCATATTCTAACTTGTAGCCGTTTTTCAACATCCCTTTCACGAGTTTTTCTTCAAACTTTGTTACAAGTCCGTGTGTCTTAAACGTAGCCATACTTCTCCGCAACTCATCTGCTTCAGCCGGTGTAAAATTCGCCGCAACGATCGCGATCTTCATCGCCTGTTCCTGAAACAACGGCACTCCCAGCGTTCTGCTTAAAATTTCTTCGAGAGCTTTCGAGGGATACTCTACCGGCTCTTCTCCATTGCGCCTGCGCAAATAGGGATGCACCATATCTCCCTGAATAGGACCGGGACGCACGATCGCTACTTCAATAACAAGATCATAAAAACAACGCGGTTTCAAACGCGGCAACATCGATTGCTGTGCACGACTCTCTATTTGAAATACACCTATCGTGTCTGCATGACAGATCATATCGTACACTTCCGTAACGTCCTGCCTGATATTTGCGAGTGTGAGATCAAGACCGTAACTAATTTTCGCAAGATCAAAACACTTACGGATACAGGTGAGCATGCCGAGTGCGAGCACATCAATTTTCATGAAGCCCAGCGCATCGATATCATCTTTGTTCCACTCAATGCAGGTTCGTTCATCCATGCGTGCATTCATAATGGGAACAAGATCGCAGAGTTTACCCCGTGTGATCACGAAGCCGCCTGTATGCTGACCAAGCTGCCGCGGAAATCCAATGAATTGTTTTGTAAGCTGTAATACTTTTCGCAAATGCTGATCACGCGGATCCATTCCCTGTTCCTTTAACCTCGTGCCGTCAAACCATTCGTCAGTGAATTCCCAAATGGCACCTGATAAACGATTGAGCGTATCAACAGATAAGCCCATCGCCCTGCCCACATCACGGATCGAACCCTTCTGGTGCAGTTGTGTTACGGTAGCAATGATGGCTGCACGTTCCCGTCCGTATTTATTAAAAATATATTGGATCACTTCTTCGCGTCGCTCGTGCTCAAAATCAACATCGATATCCGGCGGCTCATTTCTTGCGGAAGAAATAAAACGTTCAAAAAGCAGATCGAATTTTACGGGATCAATAGACGTGATCCCGAGACAATAACATACTGTGGAATTGGCCGCCGATCCTCTGCCCTGGCAAAGGATTTTTTGTGATCTGGCAAAACGAACGATATCATACACCGTTAAAAAATATGCGGCGTAGTTCATCTCTTTAATAAATTTCAATTCATGATGTATCGCGGCGATCGTTTTTTCGGGTAAAGGCACACCATACATTTTTTCTGCTCCCTGCCATGCAAGAAAAGTCAATTCTTCCTGCGGCGTTCTGCCTTCGGTGGTGATCTCTTCGGGGTATTCGTATTTTAATTCATCCAACGAAAATGTGCAGGCGTTTGCGATCTCCTGCGTTCGCCCAATTGCATCAGGATACTGACGAAAGAGCCGCAGCATTTCCGCTTCGGGCTTTAGATACCTTTCTGCATTTGCATGCAATAAAAAACCGGCGTTATAGATCGTTTTCTTTTCCCTCACGCAGGTAACGATATCCTGCAACTGCCTTCTTTCCTGATCGTGATAATGTACGTCGTTTGTAGCCACCAAAGGGATATCAAACTGTTCGCTGAGTTGTGTAAGACGGAATAAATATTTGCCGTCATCTCCCTTATATGATTTTGATGCGGCGAGATAAATATTGTTGTTGAATTGCTTTTTATATTCCTGTAATGTTGCGGCGAATGCGGGTTCAAAATCAAACTGCTCATTTAATTCCTGCGGCGGTATCACGATAAGTTTCATAGCCGCAGCATGTGCATACACATCTGCTTTGTGCAATATGCATTCGCCTTTTTCTGCTCTCCGGTTGCCGAGTGTGAGCAGGTTGCAAAGTTTTGCGTAAGCATGTATATTTTGCGGAAAAGCGAGCAGGCTGGAACCATCAGTCAGATCTAAACGGCAGCCGACGATAATTCTTATTCCTGCTTTTTTTGCAGCTGCATGTGCACGTACGATTCCCGCCAATGAATTTCGATCGGTGATACCGATGGCGTTGTAGCCCAGCGCAGCAGCATACGCTGCAAATTCTTCCGGGTGTGAGGCGCCGCGGAGGAATGAAAAATTTGTAGTGATATGAAGTTCGGTATAGTTCATTTTTATTAATGCATTTTTCTTTTGTCTGTATTGGGCTTAATCCCTGTAACCTATAACCCTTAACCCGATAATCCGGAACGCCACAACCTCTCTCACGCAAACATCCCATGCAAAAACCATTGTACTTTTTTTTCTGCATCATAATGCCCGGCGCGGTACAACCAATACCGGTGACCTTCTTCATCTTCCACTGCATAATAATCGCGGTGTAACCCTTCCTGCAGCCACCATTCCTGTTCAATTCTTTCCGGACCATCTGCTTTTACGATGCGGTGAAGTTTGCCGCGGTAACGAAAATTCATGGGTGGATAATCGGGTACCGGGGCGGTAACAATAATGAGTTGCGGCACGTCAAATAAATGCACGGGTCTGGGTCTGTCGATCTTCCATGTTGTTACGGAAGTACTGCGCAGATCAATTGCTTTTTCAAAAGAACGTTCGGGCCAGTAATGGGCAGCGGGCAACCAACGTGCGATATTTTTTTCCCCGAGCTTTCCGCCGATCCTGTCCAGAAGTTCAGCAAGCGCTGTATCATCTTCATGTCTGTTTGCCCACAATTCGTTTTGCGGTGCTTCGTATTCTTCCACCCGCAATGCATCCAGGGTAAATAATTCAATGCCTTCCCCCGGCTCGATCGATTCAATTTTCTCCGAGAATAATTTTAATAAATGCGTTGCATTTGCCGAAGGCTTATTCGTACCGATCTGTATTTGGATCAGCTTTCCGTCCACACGATAGCATTTGAATACAGCGATGCGTAATCCTTTTGATTCGCGCTGTAACCTTTTGCAGATGGAATGAATGGTCTGCTCTAACGCAATGCTGATGCCCGTTGCGGTAAGGATCGGTTCTATGCACGGCAAAAATTCATGATATGGTTCGGGCGGTTGCACCGCAGTCATAAATTCTTCCGCAACCCCGAGTGCCTGATCTAATCTTTGCAATATCTCCGCACCAAACCGCCGCCGCAATGCATGCCGCGGCATTGTCGCAAAATTTTTGATTGTTGTAAGCCCGAGTTTTTGTAAACGTTCGGTTGCTTCGGGTAAGATCCTTAATGCGGCAGGCGGTAAAAGATCCAACTCTTTTTTTTCATCACCGGTTTTTGCAATGCGGTGTGTGTTTGAAAAATGTGCAAGCGCATGCGAGAGGCCGATCGTGGATGCCATAGCAGCACGAATATGATAGCCAAGTTTTCTGAATCGAAGAATAACCGCATTCATGTATTTTTCTTCGCCGCCCCAAAGGTGCGCACAGCCGGATGCGTCGAGGATCAATGCGCCGGGCAGACTTACCGCAACAAGAGGTGTAAAACGAATGCACCATGCGGCGATATTGTTCAGCAGTTTTTCTGCAACCCCGGGTTCTTCATCTAACACTTCCAGGTGTGATACCAATGCCCTTGCATCGGCAACGGTAATTCCTATGTAGACACCCTGTGCTGCGGCACCTGTATTTGCAGCGGTAACGATCATGCGGCCGTGATCCGGCGCACACAACACAAACGCTTTGTCTTTCAATTCCGGGTTGCGGCGCACAAACCAATCCGTTTGTAAATGAGGAAACCATATCGTAACATATCGGCGTTGCATCAGCCGGTTTGTTTGTGAGTATGTGGTTGCAGATCGGCGATGGTGGTAAGGTGCTTAAACCTGCCGCCGGAAAATTCCAGTTGCCATGCGCCGGGTGTGCCGTTTCTTACTTTTAATAATTCTACGTTCCATCCCGGGAAACCCATGCCCGGCATGCCCTGCGGCGTGCGGCTTGCCAGTGAAGTAATGCGCCACCTTGCGATACATGCGGTAGTGTGTACACGTTTGGGATCATTGTGAATGATAAAACCGGTAACACCGCTTTGTTCTGTTGCCAGTTGCAATCTGCGTGATGCGATCATGCTGATTAGTTTGGCTTCGGTAACAACAGCAGCGACCGAATTACACTTCAATGCTTCCTCCGTAGCCCACAATATTTCTTTTTCTTTTTGCAGATCGAGGAAGATGATCTTTTCCGGCCGGATACCGAATGCATGCAGCGCCGGCGGAAAGATCTTTTTGCCGGTGCCTATCCATATTGCATTGCCGCCTTTTTTCATCAGTGAAGCGGTGAGCCCGGTGATGAAGCCGCAGGTTGCCGCAGCATCTTCCGCCTTATCAAATAAAAATTCGTGCATGGCTCCGAGCGGAAAACATGCATTGGGAAATGCCTGTTTTATTTTACCCAATCCCGCATCAAAATGATCAGCAGTTTTTCGCGGCCTGAAACCCTGTAAACTGTTGATCTCTTTTTGGAGTTCGGCGATGATATGTGATCTTATTGACTGCATATAAAGTATAAAAATACTAATTTATTTAGTATTTATCCTTTAATATTATTCGGAATTCCCCTAATGCAAACCCGGAGTTACACATCACGCAATATATCCTTCACATTCATCCCTTCATTTATCATTCATAACCGATCCCTGCGGATTTATCATTCATAATTCATCACTCTGTTTTCTTGGCATGATTTATACATAAGAGTTCGAAACGAAAACTATGGACAGTATCAATCAACAACAGGAGGAAGAGAACCGTAAAAATCTCAGCGGAACGGAAGCCGCACAAAAAATAAAAGAACTGGCGGAGAAAGCAACGAGTTGCTTCTTTTGTACAGACCTTAAATCAGGGAAGCCTTTTGCAACCAGACCCATGTCTGTACAAAAGGTAGATGATGAAGGAAAGATCTGGTTCCTGATGGCATCAGACAGCAATACCGTGGAGCAGCTTAACAGCGACAACACTGCGCAGTTACTTTTCCAGGGAAGTCATCACAGCGATTTTTTGAGTGTGTACGGTATGGCAACGGTATCGCAGGACAAAGGAAAAATAAAAGAGTTTTGGGAACCGATCTTAAAAACATGGTTTACCGAAGGGGAAGATGATCCGCGTATCCGGGTGGTAAGTGTAACGCCGGAAGACGGGTATTATTGGGATACGAAGCACGGGGGAATGGTGGCATTCGCCAAACAAATTGCGGGAGCTGTGATGGGGAAAACTATGGATGATTCCATAGAAGGAACATTAAAAGTGTAAATAGTTCTGCATAAAATAACAAAGCCGGTAAAAATATTTACCGGCTTTGTTATTTGTGTATAAATGATCACTTAGAATTTCAAACTAAATGACCCGTTCGATACAGTTAAATTACCCGCACCACCCGTGCTTACAAGCGGACCTCCTGTAAAAGTTCCCGTAACCCTTGTTGCATTTATACTAGTTATTGTAACAGAAAATGGCGTTGGCTGTACAGTAGGGGGATTACTTTGCACAGAATAATCATCCGCGCCGGAAGCAATTGTATAATCGGCTCCAAGCAATACTGCAGTTCCCTGATTCACAGTGTATGTAGTTCCTGCTGTAAAAACACCTGTTGCATTTCCCAACAAGATCTGAAATTCCTCAAATGAACTCGCATCATTATAAGTATCAAGATTCAGAAATGTATATCCGGGTACGCTACTGTTATCATAAGTTGCGGCAGGAGTACTTGGATCTACTGTGAAATTAAATGTCTTTGTGTTGCCGCCGAGTGTTACGATCAGTCCATCGTAAAATACTGTTACCGCACATGAACCTGTACTTCCCGGAACGTTGTAAACGAACCCACCCGCTGCTGTTGCTGTTCCTGTTGCAGTTAATGTGATTGTTTGCGCACCGCTGGCCAGTGTACCGGTACCTGCGAAAGTAACGCCGTTTACAGCAGTTGTTGTTACGTTATAGGCACCTGCTGTTGTAACCATTACAGGAACAACCATTGTTCCACCGGTTGCAGCAACTCCGGGTTGATATGTACCTGTGAATGTAGGTGTGGAAGGGCAAATAATTGTAAATGCCGCAGGGCTTGCTGCTGCAGTAAATGTTACCGAAACATTACAAGCGGTTGTTACAGGGCTTCCGTTAAGCGGATAATTAAAAGGCCCTGCAGCAAGCGGTGTGCCTGTTGCCGTAAGTATCACATTATTGGTCCCGGCCGCCAATGTTCCGCTTCCTGTAAAAGTAACACCGTTAACCGCACCTGTTGTAATATTATAAGAACCCGCAGTTAATGTTGTAACACCTACCGTCATTTGATTAGAAGCCGTCATGGCAGTTCCCACCTGGTAAGTGCCCGCTACAACCGCCCCGGTACAATTCACCGTGTAAGTGCCGGGAGGCCCTGCCGCTGCGTATGTAACATCAAAGCTGCAATTGCTCGTTCCCGAGTTTACTGCGTATGAAGATGTGTTTGCAGCAGTTGGTGTGCCACCGGCAACGAGTACCACCGTAGTTGCACCTAAGCTTGCGAATGTTCCTGATTTTGTAAACGAAACACCATTTACCACAGGTGTGGTGATGCTGTATGTACCAAGTGTTGTAACTGTAACATTTATTGTAGCTGTATTAGCTGAAGTCATCGCTGTGCCCTGTGTATATGTTCCTGCTAAAACAGCGCCCGTGCAGGTACCCGGAGAACCGCCCAGGCTGTAAACAGCAGTAGTTCCACCGCCGCCGCCCGGTCCTGTAACCACCACATTTATTTGACAAATACTTTCACCGAACTTAACGGTGAATACGTCCACACCCGGGTTAAGCGGTCTGCCCGAACCTACAAGATGAATTGTTGTAGCGCCTGTTGTTTGTGCGTTTCCGCTTGCGCTGAATGAGTAACCGTTCAAAGTATCAGTCTTAATGAAATACGCACCGGTTGTAATGATATCAACGCTTACATCAACAGAGTTTGTTGATTTAAGCAACGTATCTTTTTGATAAGTACCGTTGATGATCACCGGAAGACAATCTCCCGTTGCATCAGCTTTTAAAGTACCGGTAGCATCACCTGCCTCAAAACTCAATTCTTTTTGGCAGGAGGTAAATACAAGTCCTGCAGCAAAAAAGAGGACCAGTAAGCGTAAAAATTTCATCTGATTGTTTTTTATTTTAGAAAAAAAATGCTTGACAGCTAACAATAGGTGCGGGTGCTAAAGATAAGACAATAAGAAAAACAACTGTATGGAGACTAATAAAAAAGCCGGCAAAAATTGCCGGCTTTTGTTAAAACTTTTAAAATTAATTGATCGGAAGATCAAAAACACCACCCGTAACCACTTTGGTCATGGTTCCCGAGCCGAAATTATTCCTGATCGTACCCTCAAAAATTCCTTTCACCCTTGTAGCCGAAATTGACTGAATAGTGATCGTAAAGTGATCAGGTGTAGAAGCTAAGATACTCGCCGGAGCATACGTGGTTGTTCCGGTATTATAGTTGAGGCCGATCATATAACCGCCCGCCAGAGATGAGGCAAGCGTATTTTCATAGAACGTGGCTGTAACCGGACCACCGCCGAATGTTGCCTTATCCACATCTACCAAAAGATCTGTACCGGCAGGACCATCGCCCGTAAGCTGAAGGTCATTCGTTATCACATAAGTTCCTTCTGCATTGGTGCTGAAATCGATCACTACACCGTCTATTGTTGCACGCAAATAATCAGTAGGTGCCGCTGTGATCATTACGGTAAAGTTGCAGTTGCTTCCTCCTGTTGCTGCCATTGCAGTGAAAGAGATCGCACCGGTTGTGTTAGGCGCAGCGCCGTTTGCCGTAAGCGTTACAGGAAAAGTGCCCGCTCCTGAAAAAGTACCGCTCCCGCTGAAGGTTATGCCTGCAGCGGTTGCAGTGATCGAATAAGAACCCGCTCCTGCTGATGTTGCGGAGATGCCAACTGTATTGCTCGCTGAAGTATTTACGCCTTGTTGATAAATGCCTGATATAACTGCGGCTGCGCAGCTGATCGTATAACTTGCAGGAGGAATCGGCGCACCGTATGTAACTGTAAAACTGCAATTACTTGTGCCTGCTGTAAGCGGATACACTGCACTCGCTGTTGTTCCGGCAGTACCTGATGCAGTAAGTGTGATAGACGTTGTACTTGCCGTAAGTGTACCGGAGCCGGTAAATGTTACACCGTTTACTGCACCTGTTGTGATGGTATAAGTTCCGGGAGTGGTAACGGTCACATTAACCATTACGGTTCCGGTTGCCGGTTGACCCTGAGTATAGGTTCCGGTAAGTATCGCTCCTGTGCAGCTTCCCGGAGAACCGCCAAGGCTATACACTGCAGTACCACCACCTCCTCCGCCGCCGCCACCGCTTCCCGGACCGGTGACAACTACATTGATCTGACAGGTGCTTACACCGAATTTAACGGTAAATATATCCACGCCCGGAACAAGCGGTCTGCCCGATCCTACAAGATGAATCGTTGTAGCGCCTGTTGTTTGAGCGTTTCCGCTCGCACTGAATGAATAGCCGTTGATCGTGTCTGTTTTGATGAAATAAGCGCCTGTTGCTATGATGTCAACAGATACATCAACTGAATTTGTTGATTTAAGGAGCGTATCTTTTTGATACGTGCCGTTGATGATCACCGGAAGGCAATCACCCGATGCGTCTGCTTTTAAAGTACCGGTGGCATCACCGGCCTCAAAACTTAATTCTTTTTGGCAGGAAGAAAATACAAGCCCTGCTGCAATGGCAAGGATAAGAAAACGTACAATTTTCATGATTGGGTGTGGGATTTATGTTTGTTTTTTTTGTTACGACATTTGGGACGCATCATCGGTAAGTGTTCCGGTTTCTACCGTATGATGCTCGTTTATTACATTCCGTTGCTTGAAAAATCTCTTTTGAAATACAATTATCGTGATAATTCCAACGCTGATAGCCGCGTCTGCTATATTAAATATCGGTCTGAAAAATTGAAAGGCTTCGCCGCCCCATATCGGAAACCACTTCGGAAAAGTGCCGTTTATCACGGGAAAGTAAAGCATATCCACCACGTTCCCGTGCAGGAAAGATGCGTAGCCTTTACCGGACATAGCAGCCAGACCGAGATAATTCTCATAGTCCTGCGTTAGCGGGTCATATAACATGCCTTTGTCGAAGATCATTCCGTAAAAGCAGCTGTCGATCAGGTTTCCCAATGCGCCTGCATAAATAAGCGAAGCGCAAATGATAAAGCCTTTGTGATACCCTCTTTTAATAATGCTGCCGAGATACCACGTTCCAAACAGCACAGCTATCATTCGGAAAATAGTGAGTGCGAGTTTACCCCAGTTACCGCCGAATTTCCAGCCGTAGGCCATCCCCGGGTTTTCCACGAAATAAAGCTGAAACCAATTACCTGCGATATGAGTTTCGTTGCCGGGAACTGTGAGAGTATAATGTGTTTTCGTATATATTTTCAATGCCTGATCTGCGAACAAAACCAGTGCTACAATAATAATGAGGTGTGCTTTTTTCATATAAAGTGTCGCAAATATAGATTGATTTTAGGTTTGGGCGATGAGATTTAAAATTTGATTACAGTTCGTGGAAAATAACCGCAGACTCGCAGCGGACGCCAAGTTACGCAGAAACGCACCTCTGCGAAAACTCTACTATCTGCCGGGCTCTTCGGAAGCAATTTATTCCTCAAAATAAACCGCTTAACGATTTGGTAAATATTAGTAAATAATTTCAAAGTACCGGGGAGTGCATGGCTATGCAGAAAAAAAACGCCGGGAAAATCTTTTATCTCCGCGGCTCTGCGGTGATCATTTACTCCTCAAAATAAACCCGTTTCACTCTTTGGGAAATATTGGTAAGGATCTCATAAGAAATGGTATCGGCCCAGCGGGCCACATCCGTGACAGACGGCGCTTCGCCGAACACGATCACTTCATCTCCTTCATCTGCATCAATGCCCGTGATATCCAGCATTACCATATCCATACACACATTACCGATCACGGGAGCAGAACTGCCGTTTACAAGCATTTTCCCTTTACCGTTACTCAATGATCTGGGGTAACCATCCGCGTAACCAATGCGCACAGTGGCGATAACGGAATCCTGATGCATCACGCCTTTGCGGCTGTAACCTACGCTTTCACCCTGCTTAATATTTTTTATTTGTGAGATCGTTGTCTTCAAAGTGGTCACATGTTGCAAACGATGTTGCATCACAGGCGATGCATCCACACCATACAAACCGATACCTATCCGCACCATGTCCATTTGCAGGTCGTGGTGCCGGTAGATCCCCGATGAATTGGATATATGCCTGATAAAATCATAGCCGATTACTTCCCTTAATTTGTCCGCCGCTGCAGAAAAATCCTTTTGCTGTTGTAGAGTAAAATCGTCATGCGCCGCGTCGTCGCTGCCTGCAAGATGAGAGAATACCGACACGATCTGAAATGCGTTTTCATCTTTTAAGCGTTTGCAAAGCGCATCCACTTCTGCAGCTTCAAAACCAAGCCGGTGCATACCCGTGTCTATTTTAATGTGAACGGGATATTGCGTTATATTTTTTTCCTGCAGATAGTCTTTAAACGCAGCAAGAATATTGAAGGAATAAATTTCCGGCTGAAGATTGTATTTAGTGATATTTTCAAAGCCTGATGCTTCGGTGTTCATCACCATGATCGGCAGACTGATGCCGCTGCGGCGAAGATCTACGCCTTCATCAGCGTAAGCAACGGCTAAATAATCAACACCGGCATGCTGCAATAAATTAGCGATCTCAAAGCTTCCGCTGCCATAGCTGAACGCTTTTACCATCGCCATTACTTTTACGCCCGGCTGTAATTCCTGGCGATACACTTTTAAATTATGCCGCAGCGCATTCAGGTTTATTTCGAGCAATGTTTCGTGCAACCGTTGCTCCAATGCATTGCTTATTTTTTCGAAACGAAAAACCCTCGCACCTTTAAGCAGGATCGTTTCATCGTGAAAATTAAGTGAAGAAATATCACGGATAAATGCTTCTGTCGATTCAAAAAATGCAGTTTGTTTTAAGCCCGCAAAAGATGCCGCATGCGCAGAGATCTGCGGACCGATACCGATAAAACGATAAATATTCTTTTGTGCCAACGCATCTGCGATCCTGCTGTACAAAACCGTTGCCGCCTTCCCTGTTTCGGGTACGTCACTTAAAATAACGGTTCTGTCGTGATGCTGTTGCTGCTGTTCCAAAAAATCGAGTGCGATGCTGAGCGAGTTAAGATCTGCACTGTAGCCATCATTTATCACCGAACAATTGTGCATGCCCTGTTTCATTTCGAGGCGCATTTCTACGGGTCGCAGGTGAAGCATTCTTTCGCGTATGGTCGTTGCTGATATATTCATTTTCAACATAACCGCTGCGCAGCTGATGGCATTGTTTATTGATGCATCATCAGTAAATAAAATAGAGAATGAAATGTCTTCGCCGTTGCAAATCCCCTCTACGATCGTTAAGTCATGTTCTTTGTTTATTCGGGTAATATAAAGGTCTGCTTCGGGATGCGTTTTACTCCACGTAAATGTTTTAAGCATCGGATTATGCGCAGCGATGAAAGCCTGAATTTGCGCATCCGATTTTTCATCATCAGAATTACAGATCAATGTCTTACTGTTTTTAAACAGCAATAATTTCTCGTTAATCTTTTGTGCGGTATTTTCAAAACCTTCCGCGTGTGCGCCGCCGAAAAACGTTATGATGCCGATCTCCGGATCAATGATCTCCTGTAAAGCCTGCATCTCCCCTGCTTTTGAAATACCGGATTCGAAAATACCAAGGTCGTTGCTTTCGTTCATACGCCACACACTAAGCGGTACGCCCACCTGCGAGTTGTAACTCTTGGGACTGCGCACGATATTGAAATCCGCAGCAAGCAATTGATTGAGCCACTCTTTTACGATCGTCTTTCCGTTGCTGCCGGTAATGCCGATAACGGGGTATTTATATTGATGACGGTGATAGGCCGCCAGCTTCTGCAATGCCTTTAATGGATCTGCAACAAGGAGAAAATTTGCATCCGGGTATTGCGATGCACTTTTTTCGGCAAAGTTTTTATCAGCCACAAAATTGCGAACGCCTTTTTCATAAAGTGCCTTTATGAAACTGTCGCCGCTGCGGCTTTGCCCCGGCATTGCGAAGAATAACGAATTGACCGGAAATAATAATTTACGGCTGTCTGTAAGCAGATTTTCTATGAGCACATCATGCCCCTGTGGGATCATTGTTGCTTTGATTACAGTTGCGATATGTGAGATGGAATAGCTCAATTAGTTTTGTTTCTTTATTACACGATCTTTTTACGGCAGAGACATGAATTATCACTATCTACGAAACATTCTCTGCGAGCCTCTTTCTTCTGCGGCGCCGTGAGGCTATTTTTCTGAATACTTTTACCTCAAAAGAAATCACGCCGGTTCATCCTCACTCTCTACGTAATCATCGGGGCATTTATCTTTTTTATGGTAAATCGAATAGACAATAGAACCGCTGATGCAGCAAACAATAACGGCTAATGAAAGCAATTCCGGAAGGTGCAAATATTTTTCGTTTACACCTGCCCACGCTAATGCAGGCAGCAACATTTTAATGCCGATAAACAAGAGCACGATCGCGATACCTTCCTGCAAATAATCGAACCTGCTTGCAGCGCCGCGAAGCAAAAAGAAAAGACTGCGCAAACCAAGCACCGCAAAAATATTAGAGGAATAAATCAGCATTTTTTTAGAAGGATCAGGGATCACTGAGAAAACGGCGGGAATTGAATCTACCGCAAATACGATATCAATTAATCCCAACATCAAAACTACCATTGCAAGCCTGGTGAAAAATATTTTCCCGTCTTTTCTGACTGTAAAATTTCCGTTGGGTTCTTCGTCTGTCGTACGCATCAGCTTTTTGATAAGTCGATACGTCCAGTTTCTCTCCGGATCAAATTCAGTGTCATCGTCACCTGCAAAAAGCTTGATCCCGGTGAATACCAGGAACACACCAAAGATGTAAAGGATCCATTCAAACCTCGCTACCAGTCCGCTTCCTATTGCAATGAAGATGATGCGGAAAACGATCGCCATCAGGATCCCGAGCAATAATACCCGCGCATAATTTTTCTCCCGTATGCCGAAAAAAGAAAAGATAATAATGAACACGAAGATGTTGTCAATCGACAGCGACCACTCCAGCAAATACGCAGAGATGTAAGAGATCGCATCGGCTTTCCCGTTGCCGCCTTCATTTTCCAGGAAAATAAAACCGCAGAACAGCAGAGAGATAACCACCCAAAAAACAGTTTGGAGTAACGCCTGCTTTAGTGTTACCTTTTTATTTTTTTTGGTGAGCAATCCAAGATCAAACACGAGGGCAAGCAATGTTACCGCAGCGAATACCACATATATTACCTGCTCTTTACTCATGCTGATTTAGTGTATTTTCTTCTACGACACCAATAAAAGATCATTGCGAATAATAATATCACCGAAACCGGCAAAACGATATTCATCATCTGCCAGAAAGTTCGCTGATCTTCCGTTTTAGGTATATCCAATAAGTATGCAACCTTTTCTTTGGAACCTGCTTCCGTTATTGAATTATCATCCAACAAATATTCCAGGCAATTCTGAACGAATTTTTTATTAGCGAAGGCATATTCTTTTTGGGTGCCGGCGGTGTAAGGATTAGCACCCATTTTAGTCGGACCATCTTTAGCCACGGAATTCAATACAACGTCACCGTCGCCCACAACGATCATTTTATTAGGCTGTGCACATTGCGATGTAAAAGGAACCTGATAGTAATTCAGACTGTCACGCATCACCTGCGAAAGCCTGTTATTGTACATCGAAGAAAATTTCCCTTCGAGTAGAACAGCGGTTGGGATATCCGCCTTTTTATATTTGTCGTCTTCCGGTGCATTTACATTTTCCGCCGGACTGATGATAGCCGGGGATCCTATTGTACGTGCATTTGAAGAAGAGTTCAGCAATACTGTTTTCATGATTCCGTCTGCTTCAACTGTATCGATGGAATTCACGAACTTTCCTGAAACCAATCCCAAACCTTTATTGATCGGATGATTATTTTGCGATCCCATGATCGGAAAATAATTCCATCTCAGGAATTCAAACTGTCCGTTACCGTTCACGTCAAAAGGCAAATAGTCACATTGCAGATCCATTACGAGATCAGCATTTATTCTGGCGCCGTAAGCAAACAACAGATCATTAATGCCAAGGTTTCTGTCGAATGCCGTAACCTGATTTTTTATTGCAAGACTGTCACTTTCCGCATTCAATCTGTCGATGAACATGATAAGTTTTCCCCCTCTCATTACGTACTGATCAAGTTTCAATTTTTGATCGTCTGTAAAACCGACAGAGGGTTTTACCATGATGAGCGATTTAAATTCTTCCGGGATGTAAGGTGTCTTATTAATGTCCAATATCAGCAGATGATAATCGGCACTCAATACATTTTGCGCAAGATCATAACTCCGGTAATCCTGCGGTTCTCCGTTACCGATAAGGAAACCGACCCGGGGCTTTTCTGCACGAAGTATTTTTGAGATGCCTCCCGAGATCCGGTATTCCATCAATGCATCTTCATTATTGATGATCTCGTAAGGCCGGCCGGCAGATTCTGTCTTAAATAATTCAACAGGTTGCAGTTTGTCTTTATAATGAATTAATGCAAACGGATAAACGAGTTGTTGCTGCTCTCCTTTTTTTACCTGGCTGGTCACATTGATCGGTGAAAGTCCCAGTGATGCAAGACTGTCAGCGTAAGAAATATTTGTTCCCGGAAATATTTCATCCGGACCGATAAAATTGTAACGGATCTTGCTTCCGGCAATCTCTTTGTATTCGCGAAGCAGATCACCTGCTGAATTAGACAATTGTCTGAAACCTGAGTTGAGACTGCCTTTCAGAAAAATATCCACTGTTACCGGAGCATCTATTTTTCTTAATAACTTTTTTGTTGCAGCGGTGAGCGTAAACCTTTTTTCATTTGTGAGATCGATGCGGGTATGCCATTGAGCTGCCAGCCAATTGATTGCAATAAGCAAAATCAGAACAGCCGGCAGCCAAAACTTCTTATATGCATTCTTTGCTGCCATTATTTTCTGTTGATGTTTTTCACGGTGATCAATAGCGAAAGATAAATGATACCTAAAAAGTAGATCACATCACGGGTATCCAACACGCCCCGACTGATACTGCGGTAGTGAAAATCGATCCCCGCCTGTTCAATGTAATAATCCGCGTTGCCGGCAAAAAAAGGCAGCCGACTCAATGCATTAAAACCAAAATATAAAATAAGGCATACGAAGCCACTGATCAAAAATGCAACGACAGCGTTATTCGTAAAACTGCTGCAACATAGACTGATGGCTGCGAATACAGCAGCGAGCATGAAAAGACCGAGATAACTTCCCGCGATACCACCGCCGTCGATCAACCCTTTTTCACTCAATGTTTTTATCGTGATGATATAAATGAACGTAGGAATGATGATAAAAATAAGTAGGGGTAAAACGGCAAGATATTTCCCCACCACAATCTGCCGTGAGGTGAGCGGTTTCGTTTTAAGGATCTCAAACGTACCCGTTTTAAACTCATCAGAAAAGGAATGCATCGTAATTGCGGGCACCAGGAACAGTAAGATCCATGGCGCCAGTTCAAAAAACCTGTCGAGGCTTGCATAGTTATTATCCAAAATATTACTGTCGGGCAGGATGAACAAAAAGATCCCGCTGATCAGAATAAAGAGAATAATGGCGATGTACCCCGTAAGATTGCTGAAAAATTTGTTTAATTCTTTGCTGAAAATGCTGCCCATAACCATGATAAATTGCTGCAATTTAAGCTATACGAACTGAAAGGCAGAACGTTAAGCTTTTTATAACATTTTTATTTGCGAAATAAGGCAGCGGAATTGAATCCGGCGTTGTCATATGTATGCAAGGATTTTAGTTTGATACATATTTGAGTTTTAGTTAATTGTTTTCGATAAGCAATCGTAAACTTTCGAAAACTAGTTCAGTACAGTGTTTACCAACACCGACTGCTGATCCCTCCGAATTTTTCGGGGGGATTTTTTTTGATGTTTATTGAGTAAAAGGTGTCACCTTTTTACAGATGTCAGAGCATTAAAGACAGCTAAATGTGGTTGAGAATAAAAAAGGTGTCACCTTTTTTGAGAAAGTGACACCTTTTTTAAGTCAAAACTTTTTTCTTAGACAGCAAAGCTTTCACCGCAACCACAGCTTCTGCTTGCATTTGGATTATTAAAATAAAAACCTTTTCCGTTCAAGCCGTCGCTGAATTCCAACTCCGTATTTACCAGGTATAAAAAACTTTTTAGATCGGTAACGATCTTTACCCCTTTATCTTCAAATACCTGATCCATCGGTTTTACCTCGTTGTCAAAGTCCATTTTATAGCTAAGTCCGCTACAACCACCCCCCACAACTCCTACTCTAAGGAAGTAGTCGGCACTTTGCGCAACACCGGCTTCATTCATCAGGACCCTTACTTTGTCCTTTGCTTTATCGCTGATATAAATTGAATTTTCCATGTTTAATTTGATTCGGAGATTTGTTGATTGGGAGATTCGAAATTAGAAAAACCGCAATTATTGGGGATTTCTCACTTCAAATCATCACTTCTTCAAATTTTCAAACTAGTGTATTACGCTCTCTTCAAACCTGATCACTTCCAACCCATTTTTCTGACGATAGTCGTTGATCGCAGCCTTAATAGCGTCTTCAGCCAAAACAGAACAGTGAATTTTTACCGGCGGAAGATTTAACTCTTCCACGAAATCCATATTATCTACTTTAAGTGCTTCATCTACACTTTTCCCTTTCAGCCATTCTGTAGCCAAAGAAGAAGAAGCTATCGCAGAACCGCATCCGAATGTTTTAAATTTTGCATCGGTGATCATACCTGTAGCGTCATCAACCTGAATTTGCAAACGCATAACGTCGCCGCATTCCGGAGCACCAACAAGGCCCGTACCAACGCTTTTATCTGATTTATCAAGTGTTCCTACGTTCTTAGGATTTTGATAATGATCGATCACTTTATCTGAATATGCCATTGTAAAAATTTGAAGATTTGAAAATTTATCAATTTGGAGATGAATTATGTTTTGCTGACCGGGAAATCATCTCCAAATTTCCTAATCAGCTCATTCTCAAATTAATGAGCGGCCCACTCAATACTATTCAAATCAATTCCTTCTTTATACATTTCCCACAGCGGACTCATTTCTCTTAATTTGATAACGGTTTCGCTTATCGCTTTTACAGTGTAGTCAATTTCTTCTTCTGTAGTGAACCTGCTCAGGCCGAAACGCAGCGAACTGTGTGCCAGATCATCGCCCAAACCAAGCGCTTTCAATACATAAGAAGGTTCCAAAGAAGCAGAGGTACAAGCCGAACCTGAACTTAATGCGATATTCTTATTAAAACCCATCAGCAAACCTTCACCTTCCACATGTTTGAAAGAAATATTGGTCACCTGCGGTAAACGATGTTCGCGACTACCATTCACATAAGCCTCTTCCAACAACATCAAAGCTGTTTCCAGCTTATCTCTCAGCTTTACAATGCGTTTATTATCTGAATCCATATCTGTCATGCAGATCTCACATGCTTTACCGAATCCAACAATACCCGGAACGTTCAACGTACCGGAGCGCATGCCTCTTTCGTGGCCGCCGCCGTCCATTTGAGCGGTAACTTTTACACGCGGGTTTTTACGACGAACATATAATGCGCCAACACCCTTAGGGCCGTACATTTTATGAGCCGTAAATGACATCAGGTCAATACCGTCTTTATTTACATCCACGGGAATTTTACCTACAGCCTGTGTAGCATCGGTAAATAAAAGCACACCGTGTTTTTTAGCGATAGCACTGATTTCCTTTATCGGCATCACCGTACCGATCTCATTATTGGCGTACATGATGGAAATGAGGATGGTCGTAGGTTTGATTGCCGCTTCCAATGCTTTTAGATCGATCAATCCGTCAGGTTGAACCTGCAGATAAGTAACTTCTCCGCCTGTTTTCTCAATATGCTTGCAGGTATCCAACACCGCTTTATGTTCGGTAGTTGCTGTTATAACATGATTTCCTTTTTGAGCATACATTTCATATACGCCTTTAATAGCAAGGTTATCAGCTTCCGTAGCGCCGCTCGTGAAGATGATCTCTTTTGGATCTGCACCGATAAGTTTTGCAACCTGCTCACGTGCATAGTCTACCGCTTCTTCCGCTTTCCAGCCAAAAGGATGGTTACGGCTTGCGGCATTCCCAAAATCTGTAAGGAAATAGGGTGTCATCGCTTCCAAAACACGCGGGTCCATTGGTGTAGTGGCGTTATTATCAAGATATATCGGCAATTTCAACATCGTCTTCTATTGTTTTTAAATTATATGCAAATTTACTGTAAACGTTCTACTTTAGCGTTGCGGGATAAGAAATAAATAAAAAATACAATGCTAAAACCGGAACATATAGGAATCGCTGTGAAAGATCTTTCAATATCCGTTCCGCTGTTTGAAAAACTGCTGAATAGTCAGTGCTACAAGACAGAAACGGTAGAGAGTGAGCTGGTGAACACCGCTTTTTTCAAAACGGGTGACACAAAGATCGAATTGCTCGAAAGTGCCTCAGAAAACGGCGTTATTTCCAAATTTATCGACAAAAAAGGCGAAGGCATCCATCATATCGCTTTTGAAGTGGCAGATATCGAAGCCGAAATGAAACGCTTACAGAGAGAAGGTTTCGTACTTTTAAACGAAGTTCCTAAAAACGGCGCCGATAACAAATTTGTCTGTTTTCTTCACCCGAAGGGAACGAACGGGGTGCTTGTGGAACTTTGCCAGGAAAAAATTTGAAAATTCGGAGATTCGAAAATGATACTTTCGAATCGAATGAACTTTCGAATCTCCAAATCTTCAAATTAAATACGGATTATTTCTCCCCTCCGAACCCACCGTCGTTACCGGGCCGTGGCCGCTGTATACTTTCGTTTCGTCCGGTAGTATAAGTAAATTTTCTTTAATACTTCTGATGAGTTGGTCATGATCGCCGCCGGGAAGATCGGTGCGACCGATACTGTTCCTGAACAATGCATCGCCACTGATGACGAATTTGTCTTTCTCCGAATAAAAGCTGAGGCTGCCGGGGCTATGACCGGGCGTTAATAAAACTTTTAATTCGTCATCTCCCATGTGGATAATATCGCCTTCTGTCAGCCAAATAAATTCACCCGCATAATTATCGAAAGGCATGCTGTACATCAATCCGCTCGCCGGCGCAAAATCCAGCACAGCCTTCTCTTTTTTATGGATCTGAAGCTTAAGGTTATATTTCTCCGCAAGCAGCTTATTGCCGAAAACATGGTCCAAATGACAGTGTGTGTTAATAAGCATTACGGGGGTTAATTTGTTTGCGTCGATGAAAGCAACCAATTCCTCTTTTTCGGCGTCAAAATAGCAACCCGGATCAATGATCATACAATCGTTAAACTCGTTGTAAAGCAGGTAGGTATTTTCCTGAATCGGACTAAATTCGAATGATTTTATTTTGAGCATTTAGGCTATTTTAAAATGATTTTAAACTTAAGGGTTAAACAACTAATTTTAAGACTCAATATCAACAGATAAGTATGGCAAAGTTCAGCAGAATATTTTTTATTTCATTGATTTTCATTCTTCCTGCTTTAGTGAGCAACGCTCAGGTGAGTTCTGTGACTTTCGGCAAAAACAGGATCCAATACAAAAAGCTGAAATGGCAATATTATCAAACAAAAAACTTCAACGTATATTTTTACGAAGGTGGTCAGGAACTGGCGAAATATGTTTTACAGGTTGCTGAAAAAGAATTGCCTCAGATTGAATCTGCCGCGGAATACAGTCTTCAGCGAAGAGCCAATATTATCCTCTATAATGATTTTGCGGATTATAAATCAACCAATATCGGTCTCGAAACGGATGCGCTCAATGTAGGCAACGTTACCACATTGGTAAACAATAAAATGGTGATCTACTTTGATGCCAACCACGCCGACCTTAAAAGACAGGTGCGTCAGGGCATTGCAGATGTGATCACCAAAAATGTGCTTTTCGGTGATGATCTGGGAGAAGTTGCGGGTAATCAAACATTGCTTGATCTGCCGGTGTGGCTTACCAACGGCTACATTGCTTATTTGGGGGAGAATTGGAGCACAGACCTTGATGATGAATTGAAGAGCGAGATCCTGAGCGGTAATTACAGCAAATTTTCAAAATTCGCTTTTGAAAAACCGGGTATCGCGGGCCATGCATTTTGGTATTATATTGAAGAGAAATACAAAAAAGAGAACGTAACTTATTTCCTCTATCTCGCAAGGGTATATAAAAATCTGAATAAAGCAAGTCAGCAGATCACCAAGCTCACGTTCAAACAATTACTGGCAGATTTCATGGAATACGAAGACGATAAATATTCAAAAGATATTCGTCGCAGAAAAGCTTATCCGAAAGGAAATTATGTAGATGGCTACGACATCAGTCCGCGATTGAATTATTTCCGTTTCAATGTAAATCCAAACAAAAAAAATAATGATTACGTTGTTACGCAATTTAAAAAGGGCGTTACCCGCGTGATACTCAATACCGGTTCTGATAACAAAACGTTGCTTAAATACGGCACCCGTTCTTACACTGCGGAAGTGAACCCGAATTATCCGATAATGGCCTGGGATCCGAAAGGAACAAGGATCTCTATCGTTTACAAAACGGAAGGACATTTGAAATTAATGGTGTACGATGCGATCAGCGAATTGAAACAATATGAATTTGATCTTACACAGGAACTTGATCAGGTGCAGGATATGAAGTACATGACAGACAGCAAAACGGTATTGTTGTCGGCAGTAAAGAATGGTCATACAGACATTTATACTTTCGCCTTTGATCATCAAAAATTAACGCAGGTTACCAATGATGTGTATGATGATATCGATGCATCTTTTGTGGCTTTCCCTAATAAAACGGGGATCATATTTGCCAGCAACCGCCCTACCGCAATGGTAAAAACAAGCGATACTATTTTGCCGAGCAACAACCGTTACAATATTTTCATGATCACGAACTTTGGCAGCAAAGCAGAATTGAATCAGGTAACGCAGCTCACCAATCTTAAATACGGTAATGCACATTTACCGACACAATACAACAACAATCACTTCACATTTGTGAGTGATGAGAACGGAATTCAAAACCGTTATGCGGGGTTCTTCACCACAAAAGCAGAAGGTTTGGATACGCTGGTGATCATTGGCGAAGAGATCTTACGCAATCCTACAAAACGCGACGTAGACAGTGCGCTTGTTGCCAACAAAAAAACAGATGTTGATTCAGTGGCAGTTGTTGCGGTATCATCGGATTCTGCTTACAGTTTTCCTTTGAGCAATTATCCGAGCAATCTGGGTGAAAGCAGAATCGCCGGCGACAATAATCAGGTGAGTGAAGTAACAAGGCAAAGTGATTCAAAAGATCTGTACAAACTTAAGATAGATGAAAGCACGTTGACTAAAAGAAATATTACGGCAGTGCCTACAGAATATGCGAAGAAACTGGCCAGAGAAAGCAGGCTTACAACAGTGAAGCCCGCGAACGCAAAAAATAAACCTGCAGATCCCAATGCTCCGCCAACGCCGGTAAATGAATCAAAGAAGCAGGATGATTTTTTTCAGAGTGAATTTAAAGATGATAAAAAAGACAGCTCAAGAACAACAAGAACTTCTCAGGCTGCGGAAGCTGCTCCGGTGTTGAAAGACAATGAAGGCGTTCTCGCAAGAGCAAAATTATATCCTTACAAACCGCTCAAATTTTCTGCGGACTATGGAGCTGCCGCTATTTCAAACGGTGTTTTGATCAACAGGTATGAACCTTACCAGGGCGGTGCCGGTCCGATCCGACTGAATGGCGCCAGTCCTTTGAGCGGATTGATCCGATTAGGAACGTCAGATCTGTTGGAAGACATCAAGATCAACGGTGCATTTAAGATCGGAACGAATTTGAAAGACAATGAGTGGTATCTCAATTATCAAAATTTGAAAAGGAGATTGGATTGGGGATTGAGCTATTACAGAAATGCGCAAACGTCAACTTTTGACGGAGTTGTTACCCTTGTCCCTCCATCCGGCCCTCCTATCACCGGTCAGGCTGCATTCGGATTAAAAACCTTTACCAACTTATACCAGGGCAATGTTTCTTATCCTTTTGATGAAACAAAAAGTCTTCGGTTTACAACAGGAATCCGTTCTGACAGACAGGTTGCACAGGCTGAACAACAATCGCCTTTCACTTTGCTTATCGAGGATAATAAAACTCTGTATTCTGTTTCCCGTTTAGAATTTGTGTATGACAACGCCATCAGCCCCGCGATGAATATTTACGAAGGCGCAAGAGCAAAAGTGTATGCGGATTTCAATCGCCAGATCGGGAAGAGTTCTTTTGCAGCCGGAAAGAATACGTACAATGTAGGATTTGATGCGAGATACTATTATCCGATCTATAAAAACTTTACCTGGTCATTCCGTGCTGCGGGAGACTTCAGCTTTGGTAATCAAAAACTGATCTATTACCTGGGTGGTATTGACAACTGGCTGATGTTTGGCGGCAATACGAAAAAGAACGGCAGTGATAAATATTTTAATACAAACAATCCGCCGGCAGATGACGCCGAATATGCGTTCCAAAGTCTTGCGGTGAATATGCGTGGCTTTATTCAAAACGTGGCTAACGGTAACAACGCTGTTGTATTGAACAGTGAATTCAGGTTGCCGGTATTTACTACGCTATTTGATAAAACGATTAATAATGCGTTCGTTCGTAATTTCCAGATCACACAATTCATTGATCTTGGTACAGCGTGGAATGGAGGTATAGAAAACATCAAACGTCCGGTAATAGCGTATAATACGCCTATCCTCGATGCAGCGGGAATTCCGTTGGGTGCGGGTTCTGTGACTGCACGCATAAAAGCAGGTGGCGTAGGTCCTTTTGCGGGCGGTTACGGTTTTGGTGCAAGAACAACTTTGCTTGGTTATTTTGTAAAATTTGATGCCGGCTGGCCTATGAACGGATTCTTCAAAGGTAAACCGGTAACATATTTCTCTTTGGGTCTTGACTTCTAAATAAATGATCTGACGAATACAAAAACTGCCTCCGAAAGAAGGCAGTTTTTTAGTTTACATTTTACAGGGATTTAATATTTTTCCCGCTGCGGCCTTAGCAGTGTGAATGCATTGATAAAAAACCAAACCACGGAATATAAAACGGTAAGCAGGATCGTTACCGCCCAAGTGCGGTAGTGTTCTATCGGTGAAATAAAATTTGATAGAATATCCGTTACAAGACTGAGCGGATCATTGATAATATTCCAGCTGTTCCATCTTTGAAAGCGGCCGAGATAAACGCCGAAAGAACCCACAAAAAAGATCGTGATCACAAAGAAGCGCATGAATTTTTGTTGCTTTGCCGGCAAACATTTGCGCAGCATCTCTTCTGTATTCACTACAGATGCAAATGCCATGGCAAGTCCCGCGAATGAACACATGAACAACAATACTGCATCGTACCATAGCGGAATACGTTCTGTTTCTTCCAGGTGAATAATATCCGTAACTATATACAATGCGTTGGGAAAGAACAATAGCCATACACCGAATAGCAGGATACGCGCATTTTTTGAATAGCGCTCTGCAGGCTTAAAGAGCAGACTAGTCAGGTAAGGGATCCATCCGAGAAAGAGATTCCATGACATGAACACAAATCGCCAACTGCCTGAATACAAGATTCTCGCGCCGATCATAGCGCCGATGAAAACAAAGCATAGGAATAGGGATCTGCCGAATGAGATGTTTATCTTATTCATTACAATGATTTTATTAAATGAATGATATGCGGAATGAAGATGATTGCGCCGCAAATGACTGCGGTAACAGCGCTTACCATCACTGCCGCAGCGGCACTGTCTTTAACCGCTTTGATGAGCGGATCATATTCGGGTGAAACTTTGTTGCACAATTTTTCTATCGCTGTATTGAATAGCTCAGCGGAAAGTACCAGGCCTATATTTATGACGACGGACAACCATTGCGTTTGCGATAGGCTAAAGAAATAGCCCGCGCATACAGCAACAACGGCGCAACAACATTCTATTTGAAAATTCCTTTCGTACCTCAACACCTGCAGGAGACCGGCACATGCAAAACGAAAAGCGGCTATTAATTTTTTCATTTGTTTAATTTTTTTGATCCTGTCTAAATCAAATTTCGTAATAAAGCAGCCTGCCGGAAACAACACAGACAAATTAACAAGGGCCAATATAACTATGGTAGTCAAAAGTGCCGAAAGTGCTGTGGTCGCATTATCTCCGAAACTGCGTTTGCTACTTTCCAAAGCGACTTCTTTCTTTTTCAGTTTCTTAAAAAGGAATATACACCGCAACTGTAAAGCGACTTAAACCATCTGCCAAAGAAATCCCGCTATCACTAACCCAAAGAATCTCATTGTAATTATTTTATCGGTTAATTAATTGCTGTAATGATGTGGTTCTTTGCTGAACGATGTCAAACCATTTCCAGTCTTTGATCTTCGTTGATGTTTTACCCCTGCGATATGCGAACCGGAATTTCTTCCAATACTCCGGCATCGTTACAAAACCATAGAATACTGTAGCCGCTACCGGAAAAGAAATATGTCCGTTGCCCAGCATGAAACATTGCAGGCATACTTCTCCTTCATCAGTAGTGTCATATTGCAACAGGATATGTTTGATATCATGCTTTGCGTAGTGCGGCAGTAGTTGCAGCTTTTTCGTCTGCAAAAAATTAAAGAGGTCATTACCGAGCGTTCTTTCGGGCATTACTGATAATGATCGCATGCTGTGCGGAAATACCTGCGGCTTTCTCACAAAGCGAAGCACCGGCAATGCCATATTATGCGTAAGCGTCACCAGCAGCTTCGAGCGAAATCTTATTATTAGTTTGTACATCTGTTTTATTTTTCAATTGTAAATCATTGTCCATTATCCATTATCCCCATACCACCTGATCTTCCTGCTCGCATACATCACCAGCGCAAGTATGATGAAGAGCCCGATACTTCCAACCAATAGCGCCGTGTCTTCTAAACGTATCAGCACAAAAACAAAAGCATATAAAACAGTAAGTGAAATGCCGAATATGGAAGCCGTACGCCAATTTTCAAAATGACCTTTTGCATAAAATGTAACAAGTAATACTGTGGCTGCCGCGGCGATCAGATATGCATAATCGAACAGAATGAATTCACTGATGCTGAGCAATAGTGTATAGAAAATCACAAGCGCTAATCCAACCAAAATGTATTGCACCGGGTGAAGCGGCTTCTTTTGCATGATCTCGATGATAAAAAATAATGCGAAGCTTAATCCGATAATGAGGATAGAATATTTTACACTACGCATCGTTTTGTTATACTGATCCGCAGGCTGCACAATCGTAACACCGAATGCCATAGGTGCCACACGCAGTTTGCCGGAACGGATCACTTCGCCGAAAGGCAGATTGGCAGCATTAAAATTCCACTGCGCCACAAAGCCGCTGTCTTTTACAGTTCTTTCGGATGGCAGCGTATTACCGTCAAAAGAAGGATTGGGAATAGTTGAGCTTAATGAATATTTACTGTTTGCACTCAACGGAATAAAATGAAGCTGCTCACTTCCTTTAAGCTTTGCGTTGAGTTCAAAAGGAATTTCGCCTGTTGAGATCGCACTGATATCTACCGGAACGGATAAACCTGTTTCACCGAGATCATTTAGCGGAAGGCCCGGACTGAGCAATAATTTTTGATTATTAACAGTTGCGCTTACGGAGTCTTCTATCCCTTTAAAATCTGTAAGCGTAAAACAAAGTTTTGCGTGAGCAAGATCTAAGTTCGCCGGATTAATATCTGCCGGCCATTGCGGTTTAAAAGTTCCCGAAAATTGCAAACCGGTTTTATACAACAACACTTTGTAAATAGACCTTGGCCGCTCTTCGGGATACACTTCTCCGTTCATGGTTAATTTATCAGGGATAACGATGACCTGTGTTTTCACATTTATAGGTGTGTTGTTTTCTCCTGTTATTGTTTCTGAATAAGGAACAGAAAGAAAAGGACCTGATACAGTTTGTGCAGCGGCCCATTTGTCGCTCACTTCTGTTACCACTTCTTTTTGGCGTTGTGCTCTTTCCTGCACAAGGTTTTGAATAAATATTGTAGGGATAAACATGATGAGAATTAATCCGCCTGTTATCAAACCTTTTATGAGCAGCCTGTTTGAGTGTGTAGTCTCAGGCGCCTGCATTTGCTGATATTCCTGTTGTTGATGTTCCATTGTATTGTTGGTATTTGTTTTGAAAAATAATAGTGAGAAAGCCTGATGAAAACTTTGCGGAATGATCTCTTCATCAGAAAGAAAATAAACGACCCTTTTTAAGAAACTGCAGAGTGCGAGTATTGCGGAAATAAAAAGCAGTGCTGTCGCCGTCACAAAACCCGGTAAAGAAGTGTGTAGTGATCCATAGCCGAATCCGCCGATCACAACGCCATAACATAAGCAGATAAATGCCATGAGCAGTATAAGCAGATATAGTCTGATGCGCCAGGTAATATTCAATGCTCTAAGGATCGGCACCATGATAAACAAAGCTGCTAAAACAGGGAGCGTTACCACTAAAGCTGCAGCTAATCCAAAAAATAAAAAACCTGCCTGATCCGCTTTATGCGAAATAATCATCCCGATAAAAAATCCCAATGCAAGGATCAACGGTGTTCTGAACCATATTCTTGCTGCTATGCCTGGTGCCGATAATTTATTTTCCAAAATGAAAGTACTTTGTTTTTCAAAGTGTAGAGACAAAAAAAATCACTTCGTGCCTTTGATCATTTTTTCAAGCGCATCAATATGTGCTTTAAATTCCTTTTCACCTGTTTTGGTAAGCTTGTATGTCGTATTTGTTTTTCTGCCGATAAAACCTTTCTCCACTTTAATAAGCTTATTTTCTTCAAGTGCTTTTAAGTGGCTGGCGAGATTACCGTCGGTGATCTCCAGCAGTTCTTTAAGCTCATTAAAATTGATCTCGTCATTCACCAGCAATGCGCTCATGATCCCCAGCCGCACACGGCTGTCGAAAAGTTTATTTAAATTATTGATGGGATTAAGCATGATCAGATGTCTTCGTTTTCTTTCTTACGATCGTATTTCTGCCACATGTATACGCCGTATACGATATGCAATACTCCAAAACCTGCAGCCCAAAAATACAGTCCGCATCCTACAAAACAAAGATTGAACAGACCTAAAAGCACTTGGCAATAGCCGAGATATTTTATTTCCTGCAGTGTATGTCTTGATGCGTTGATCAATGCAAGTCCGTAGAAGATGAGACAACCGGGAGCGAATAACCTTGCTGCTTCCGGTGTTCCGATGTAAACCATTTTTAAAAGAAAGATACCGCCGGCGATCATCGGAACAGTAACGCTGATGAATAATCTTTTTGATGCTGTGCCCCAAAGCGGAATTTGCTGCTTTCTGCTCTTTACCCATGTAAAGAAAAACGCACTAAGGAATGCTCCCGAAAAAGTTCCGAGGCCGATCCAAAATATCCAGATATTCAGCCAGACGGACCAATCTTTTGCCAACAGTTGAGCGAAAGCTGCATTCTGATCAATAAAAAAATCTTTACTTCCGTAAATATGACCGTATGCCAAAGCCGCCCCGATCAACGCACAAATTCCCGCGCTGATACCGCTGAGACCGCTGAGGCTGATAAACCTGCTGCTGCGGTCCATCATGCGGCGGATGTCTTTTATGGCTTCGGCAGACTGAAGATTCTCTTCCATATAAAAGTGCTTTGAAAAACAAAGTAAACATATTTTTATTTACCGGAAAAATATTTTTCCCGGTAAATAAAAAAGGTTGCCGATGGGCAACCTTTTAATAAACTTTTTTTTATAATTATTGAATAATGATCTTTTCAGTCGCGGATGCATCTTCAGAAACGATCTTTACTATATACAATCCTTTATTCAGACCTGCAGCGCTGATGCTGTAGAATGTTGAATTGGTAGTATATCTTCTTACAACCGCTCCGGTGCTGCTGATCAAAGCGATCTGTACCGGTGCATTTCCTTGTTTGCTGATATTGATGTTGATCACATCTTTTACAGGATTAGGTGACACAAGGATCTCAAATCTATCAGAGAAGATAACCGTTCTGATATCGCTCAATGTTGCTTTGCCATCGTTATCAATGCTGCGAAGTCTGTACAGGTTTTTACCCGACAAAGGCGCATTATCCATGGCTGCATAATTAAGTGTGGTATTGCTGTTGCCTGCTGCTGTTACCGACGTGATCAGTTTCCAGTTAACGCCATCTGAAGATCGCAATACTTCAAAACGATTGCTGTTTACTTCCTGTGCGGTAGCCCAGTTGAGTTGTACAGCATTTCCTTTTTTGGCAGCAGTAAAGTTTGTAAGATTAACCGCAAGTACGCTGAAACATGCACCTGCCGTAAGCGGCGCATCTGTTGATGTAATACCGATAGGCGTCGTAGCACCTGTAGGATTTACAGTATTTGCACCGCTTGGCCATACACCATCCGCATCAGATGTACAACCAACTGTTGCACCTGACACAAGATCTAATTGCTGAATTAAACGAACGCCGTTCGCATTGTTATTCGGAATAATGGTATTCCATGAACCTGCAGCGTTATCATATCCGGAAATGTAAGTTGTAGTTGCTCCCGTGTTTTCTGCAAAAGTTATAGAAAGCGGTCTCGCAGTTGCCTGAACAAATGAACTGCCGTCCTGGCTTTTCCAAAGTGCTACAAGATTTTTTGGTGCAGCAGATGATGCTCCTTTGATAAAAGTTCCGTCTGTAATAGTTGCGCCAAAGGCCAATGGGGTAATAGATTGATCAAGTGCCAGCCTTAGTTGCACCGTTGTTGAAGTTCCGTTATCTACTCCTAATGAAAGAACCGGGTAAACAAGTGTACTTGCTGAGAATTTGGTGTTATTAGAAGGCACCAATCCAAAAGACCCCATAAATGAACCGGATGCATCCGATGTAAACGTTCCGAAATTGCCTGACGCCGTGGCTGCATTGATGGTGCCGGAGCTCGGGATTGAGATCGCGTTGCCATTATTGTAATCAATCAATACCGGTAATCCGGCGATACTTGTCGTATTAAAATCGGTTTGATTTGCACCGCCTGTAAAATAACGATATGCTGTATTTGGTGCCAGATTCGTTACTCTTGCATAAAACATTACAGGAACCCTGTTTGTAGCTGAGTTTGCTGACATGTACAAAGGCACCGATATGCCGGTAAAGTTTACCTGCTGAATATTAGGTGAAATTCCGGTTGTAGTTGCAACAAGCGGATTTCCTGTGTCGATATTGATGTTGTAGTTCGCTGTGCCTGATCCACCGTTGTACTCGTATATCTGTACAGAGTATGCAGTGCCCGGTGTAAGGCCTGTAAATGTTACGGGACCGGAACCTGTGCCGCTGAAGAATACGAAGTTGCCCGAGCCCGTGATGTTTGCGCCGGGTGAAGTGGAAGCTGAATAAACAGTCCCGTCAGCCGGCGGTACTGAAGTAGTGGTTGTAGCTCTGATCACCCCAATGCGTGATGAACCGTTTCCGTTAGTCCAGTTAATATCGAAAGTTGTATTCGTAATATTTGTGATAGTGACGTTAGTTGCCTGAACCGTTGGCTCGGCAGCTACCACATTTCCTGAAACAGTGATAGAAGGAGAAGTTGCAGCTCCCCCGCCTGATACAGTAATTGTTTCTCCGCTAAGCGCTCCGAGCGGTGCCATGCTTTTTATTCTTGCATAAAGCGTGACTGCGGTAAGGGTTGCCGATGTGTAGGGAACGGACAAACTATTTGTATACGTACCGCCGCTTGTAGTTGAAATTTCGATATTAGAAGTGGCAGTTACAGTCAGATTGCCGGGAAAACCGGTGAGGTTCGTCCCCGAGACAGTGAAAGATGCAGGAGAAGCAGATGCAGTCCCTGAAACTGTAGTGAGCCCGGTGATGTTTGAAGCTATAACAAGTGATGCTACAGGGCCGCCGCTGCATGGGCTTAAGGCTGATGCTGTATTACGTGCTAATGCTGTTGTTGCGGTAAAATCATTAGCATTATTATCTGTATCTATACATCCATTACTCGCTCTGAATATTGAATTGAGTGCGCTTGGCGCAGGGGTAGGGCTTCCGCCTTCAGCAGGTGTAGCTGTTGACCCGTAAGCAACCCAGTCCAATACGACAGAACTCGTTGGAGTGGTGGCTGCAGCTACAGCGGTAGCTTGATTTGCCAATAGTACTTTGCCTGCAGTGGCTGACATAGCTATAGTACCGGACGCATCCGCCGCAGGCAAAGTTCCCCCGGCAGTTCCTGTGCTTTCTCCAATAAGATAATACTGACCTGGTTGCAACGTTCCTGAAAGTGCTGTGGCAGTCCAGGATGTCCCTGCTGCAGATGCATATTGAACGCTCATCCCACTGAGAGAAACAGTTGTTGAACCAGCATTAAAAATTTCAATAAAGTCTCTGTTATAAGTAAACGTACCTGAACCTGCACCTCCGCCGCCATAAACCTGACTTATTCTGACTTGGGCAAAGCCCATCGTAGTGAAAACCGATAAAATTAAAATAGATAAAAGTTTTTTCATGTATATTTTTTAGGCGTCAAAAGTACCATAATTGTGCCGAAAGACTGTAAAGGAAGCATCAACAAATTATTAACTCTCCCGCGGTGAAAAGCAGGATAGTAAAGGCTCAGATGACATTGTTTATAAAAATGCTGCGGCTACATCAGTAATTATTTTACAGGCCGCCGTAATCTCTTCATTTGTAATAGTCAAAGGCGGGCAAATGCGGAGCGCATTTGAGGCAAAAAGGAACCAATCGGTGAAAACGCCCTGTTCAATGCAGGCATCTATTATCTTTTTATTAATTGTAAAATCTTCAAACTCTACGGCCATCATTAGACCGGCGCTCTTGATATTTTTTACCAAAGCGTGAGCTAATAAATCCCGGAATTGTTTTTCTTTCTCAAAAACACCTGCAACAATTTCACCATCGGTAAGTACTTTGAATGCTGCGAGTCCGGCCGCACAACTTACGGGATGACCACCGAAAGTATTGATATGCCCCAACACGGGATTACTCGTGAATGAATCCATGATTATTTTATCCGATACGATAGCACCGAGGGGCATTCCGCCGCCGAGCGCTTTTCCGAGCAATAAAATGTCGGGTACTACATCAAACTGTTCAAAGGCCCAAAGTGTTCCGTTCCGGCCAAAGGCGCATTGGATCTCGTCCAAAACGAGCAAGGTTCCGGTTGAGGTACATTTATTACGAAGCGCTTTGAGCCAACCGTTAGTCGGCTTTAAAACACCGGCTTCCGCCTGGATCGTTTCTGCGATCACACAGGCCGTGCGCTCGCTGATCTGTTCAATGTCTTCAAAATTATTGTAACGCAATTGTAAAATATCCGGTAACAACGGACGAAAAGCCTGTTGCCAATATTCGCTGCCCATCACGCTGAGTGCGCCCTGCGTGCTGCCGTGATAGGAATTTTTAAACGACACAATTTGTGAACGGCCGGTGAACCTTTTCGCCAGCTTCATCGCTCCTTCGGTTGCTTCACTTCCGCTTGCGGTATAAAAAACGGAGTTTAATTTTTCCGGTAAATGATCGGTGAGTGCTTTTGCATACTCTACCTGCGGGTTTTCGATGAGTTCGCCGTAGACCATGATGTGTAAATACTTATCAGCCTGATCTTTGATCGCCTCTTGCACAGAAGGATGGCAATGACCGATATTACAAACGCCGATACCGGCAATGAGGTCAACATATTCCTTTCCCGCAGCGTCCCACATTTTACTTCCTTTTGCCCGTACGATATTTAAACATAGCGGTGCTTCTGATGTTTGACCTACGTGGTTGAGAAATAACTGACGATTGTTCATAATGATTTGAAGATTTGGAAATGTGATGATTTGGAGATGTGATGCAATTTCCGGTGCGAAAATACTTCAATTAGAAGTGAGAACTAACGAAGAATTGTTGATGAAAGAAATACCGACGAGGGGCTGCGCTGCTTAGCCGAAGCTCTTTTGAAAAAAAGCGGGAGGCGGGCAGCGGACCAATGCTGAAAATTGTTTTTAAGTTGACAGCCCCTAAAGCTAATTTTGTTGTTCCTCTTCAGAAAAATGATATTAATTATGGCAACGATTCTCCCGGTAAACGGCAAGAAGCCTGAGAACGGCAACAATTGTTTTATTGCGCCAAATGCAACGATAGTGGGCGATGTGGTAATGGGTGATGATTGCAGTGTGTGGTTCAACGCGGTGATCCGCGGCGATGTGAATAGCATTCGCATGGGAAATAAAGTGAATGTGCAGGATGGTGCGGTGATCCACTGCACGTATCAAAAAACAAAAACGATCATCGGAAATAATGTGAGCATCGGGCATAACGCGATCGTACATGGTTGCACGCTGGAAGACAATGTGCTGATCGGTATGGGATCGATCGTGATGGATAATGTGAAAGTAGGCAGCAACAGTATCATCGCAGCAGGTGCTGTTGTATTGGAAAATACAATAATCGAAAAAGGCTGCATTTATGCCGGCGTGCCCGCCAAAAAAATAAAAATGGTGAGTGAAGAACTGATCAGCGGAGAAATAAACAGGATCGCCGATAATTATCTCATGTACAGTTCATGGTTCAAAACTGACCAAGCAACAGAAGAGGAAACTAACGGTTCATAGTTTCTTTTCCGCTTACGGTGAACAAATTATAAAGAATTTTTTGCCGATTGCACATCACCGATTCCCCGATAACAGCTGTTGTGAAAAAATACTATCTTTAAGTGATGAAAAAACTTTTACTGGGCGTTACCGTAATTACATTGCTGACAAGCTGTTTTATTTTCCGTAAAAAAGAGAAATATGGTTGCCCGGCGAGCGGTGCTGCACAGGGTGCAGAGAAATTAGCCTCAGGAGATCCGAAGGCGACAAAAATGTCAAGCAAATCGAAGTATAAGGGGGGAAATAAGTTTAAGGGAATGAACCGATAACCAATGGACAATTGATAATGCCGGAGTTATTTTTACTTTGGCATTTTTATTTGGGCGGAAATATCCATTGTCCATTATACAATTATCCGGCAGGTCTAATATTCCTTCTCCTCAATTGAATCCTTGATCGCCAGGTAACTTAAATATCTTTCTTCAGCAATTGCTCCTTCATTCACGGCCTCTTTTACCGCACAGCCGGGCTCATTAAAATGAACGCAGTTGTTGAATTTACAATCGTTCATTACTGCCCGCATCTCCGGAAAATATTGCGCAAGTTCGTGTTGCTTCACATCTACCAACCCCATTTCCCTGATGCCGGGCGTGTCGATTATTTGTCCGCCAAAAGGGAGGTCATACATTTCCGCGAAAGTAGTGGTGTGCATGCCCTTACCGCTCCAGTCACTTACACTCTGCGTTTTAAGCGTGCGTTCCGGTAACACATAATTGATGAATGTTGATTTACCTACGCCGGAGTGTCCGCTGAGCAGCGTGATCTTTTCTTTGAGCAAACTTTTTACGGCGCCTGGACCTTCATTTTTTTCGATGCTCATGAGCATCAGCTTATAGCCGATGGGTTCATAGATCTCTTTTGCACGTTCAAATTTTTCCAGCTCTTTCTTTTTAAAAAGATCGGCTTTGTTAAAGACGATGATCGCGGGAATATGATAAGCTTCCGATGTGAGCAAAAAACGATCGATAAAACCGAAAGAGGTTTTCGGATCCTTTAATGTTGCAAATAACAATGACTGATCGAGATTTGCTGCGATGATATGATGCAGGTGCTTGTTGTGCGGAGAAATTCTGTTGATGTAATTTTTTCTTTCGAAGATCTCAGATATCACGAGGCTGTCGTTGTCTGCTTCAAAATCTATCCCTACAATATCGCCTACCGCAATAGGATTCGTAGAAGTGATCCCGTCAATTTTAAACTTTCCTTTTATCCGGGCATTTAAAAATTCTCCGGCATCGTTCTTCACAATGTACCAGCTTCCTGTAGATCTGTAAACGGTGGCCTGCATTGCTGCAAGATAGAAAAAGTTGAGTAGTTAACTGTCGCAGCAGAAATATATGATTGCCGCAAAGGGTTTAGCCGCAGATTACCGGTTTAATTGTCGAAAATAATTTTTTGAATCAGATTATCTTTCCTGAATAAATTATCAATTCTTAAAAAAGTAATCTGCGAATCCCGAAATGTCGGGACAGGTACTGCGGCTAAAAAATCATTACGGGAATTTGCGGAAAACCAAATAACGCAGCAGTATCTCCAACAACAAAAAGAAACCGGCGGCTACGGCAAAAGGTAAAAACTTTTCTGTAAATATGGTAGTCTTACTGATCTCTACTTTTGATTTTTCCAATCCGTCGATAGTAGAATAAATGCCGTTGAGTTCATCCGTGTTCTTTGCACGAAAATATTCTCCGCCTGTTTCTCCGGCAATTTCTTTCAGCAATTTTTCATCAATGGAAACTTTTACTTTCTGCATCTGAATATCACCCATCGGCGTTTGCTGCGGTTGCAGCGCTACACTGTCTGAGCCCACACCGATCGTGTACACTTTTACGTTGTATGTCTTCGCAATTTCTTTCGCAGTTTTCGGATCTATCAATCCGCCGTTATTCTCGCCATCTGTAAGCAGTACGATCACTTTTGATTTTGACGTGCTCGTGCGAAGTCTGTCAACACCCGTTCCCAGGCCCGAACCGATCGCAGTACCGTCTTCCAACAATCCGTTGTGAATATTTTGTATTGCGGAGATCACTACATCGTGATCTGTTGTAAGCGGGCATTGCGTAAAACTTTCTCCGGCAAATATCACTACGCCGATACGGTCCGTGATTCTTCTGTTCACAAACCCGATCGCAACATTTTTTGCGGCTTCAAGCCTGTTGGGTATAAGATCCTGTGCGGTCATACTTCCGCTCACGTCAATACAAAGCATAATATCAATTCCTTCGCCTTCCGAATGCTGCTCATCATACCTTGTTCTGGGATTCGCTAACGCGACGATCAAAAAACCAAGACAAAGTATTCTGCAGATAAAAGGTAAATGACGAAAAGTAACCTTCCATGAGCCCATGCCTTTTGCGGCAACGGTTGATAATCTTATTACACCGCTTCGCTTATTGTCGGTTCTTGCATACCAAAAAATAAGCACGGGCAAAACTGCGAGCAGCACCAATAAATATGGTTGCGCAAATTCAATATTTTTAAAATAATCAAGGATCAAACCTTAGTCTTTTTTAGCAAGTGAAAGTTCTATTTCTTCTATCGTATTTTTCAGATAATTTAACGCCGCTTCATTCTCTGTATACGACGGATGATATTTAGCAAACTTTACAGCATCGCCCGTTTGCAGTGCTTCTGCGGCGTGGGACTGCGTCTCAGCCTGCAGCTCATGCGATTTAAGTTTCGTGAGGATCTCCCCTGTTGTTTTGTTGAAGAAATTACGGTCGATCCTTCTGCTGTAATAGATCCTCAGCACGTCAGTAAGCTTTGTATGATATTCTTTAACGGTGAATGTATTTTGCCCGTTCGCTTTCCGTAATTCTTCCAATGCTTCCATTGCCTCACTGTAAGCGGTAATACTATCTTTACCGGGAATCGGCTTTTTCCTGTTCTTAAAATACCGATACATAAAAAATGCGGCAACAAGGAGCACCAAAATACCAGCCCCGATATAAACCCATAACCAGTTAAAAAAAGATACTTCCAGAATGGACTTAATATCCCTCGCCTCTCCGCTTTTATCGATCGGCATGTACCCTACGTTTACATTAAAAGAATCTGTATATAAAAACTGAGACACTGTATTTAAATGCCTGATGCGGTAACTTAACGCAGGAAAGCTCCATGAGCCTGAATCAAAACTTGTAAGAACAACTTTATATTCCCAGGTGTAATTATTTTGCTTGTCGGTTGCGTTGCCCGTTCCTTTTGAGACCACATCAAAATGCGGAATAGAATCAGGAACATTAATATCAACCAGATACTCCGCCGAAGGCAACCCCACGCTCATTCTATATGTGATCTGTTCACCGATAAGAATATCTTTTTTATCTACGGAAGTTTGAATGGATTGTGCTGAAGCATCGTTAAGCGGAAGCAAAAACATGCAGACAAGAAGGAGTGATAAAAAATATTTCGGGTAAATTATTTTCATGCTTTACTTTCTCTTTAAGAAGAATTGCTGTAAAATTTTTACGTAATCATCATCCGTACGAACGTGAAGCAGATCTGCGCCCGCCTGGCGGAAATATTTTTTACTGAGGTCGGTCTGCTCAAAAAAATGCTGCTGATAATTATGTCTCACCAATGCGTCATCCGTATCTATCCACTGCACTTTGCCTGTTTCCGGATCCTGCACCTGGAGCAGTCCGGCTTCCGGCAGTTGCATATCCATTTTATCATATACTTTTACACCGATCACGTCATGTTTTTTCCCGATCACTTTAAGATCATTATCATAACCCGTTGCGAGAAAATCGCTCAGGATAAATGCAATGCTTTTCTGTCTTGTTGTGTTATTGAAATATCTGATGGCTTCGTCGATATCCGTTCCCGCAGAAACGGGATTCATCCCCAGTAATTCACGTACAATATATAAAGCATGCGCCCTGCTTTTTTTCGGCGGAATATATTTCTCTACTTTATCGCTAAAAAAAATAACACCTACTTTATCGTTGTTGCTCACCGCACTGAATGCCAGCACGGCAGCCATTTCTGTAATAAGATCTTTTTTTCTGTTGCCGACGGAACCGAACAAATTACTCGTACTTGTATCTACCAGTAACATCAGTGTCAATTCTCTTTCTTCCTCAAACAATTTTGTGAATGTAGAAGAGAATCTTGCACTCACATTCCAATCAATAAAACGAACATCATCACCGGCGCTGTATTCACGGACTTCGCGAAAGCTCATCCCTTTGCCTTTAAAAGCAGAATGATACTCACCCGTAAATAAATGCGTTGTGATGATCTTGCTTTTTATTTCAAGCTCGCGTACTTTTTTTAGTATGTCAGTTGTTGCGTTCATTCCCGTGTTGACAGGTGACAGATATAAACAGTTATTATGAAAAGATTGTGTTGCGATGACAGTTCCAATTTACACAGCGACAGCACTGTCAACTTCCATCCGTCAACTTTAATCTTACGGCACGTTTACGGTACGCAAAATTTCGTCAATAATATTCTCCACGTTCACATTTTCCGCTTCTGCTTCATACGTAAGTCCGATACGATGCCGCATGATGTCTTTGCAAACATTTCTAACATCTTCGGGGACGACATAGCCACGTTTGTTTAAAAATGCGTAAGCTTTTGCTGCCAAAGTCATATTGATACTTGCACGCGGCGAGCCGCCGAAACCGATCATCGGCTTAAGTTTCGCCAAATTGTATTTTTCCGGATAACGTGTAGCAAAAACAATATCCAGAATATAATTTTCTACTTTTTCGTCTACGTAAACACTGCGTACCAGCTCTTTTGCAGTGAGAATTTCCGATGCAGACGCAACCGAATTAATCACCGGGGAGCCAAGACCAAGTGTATTTTGGCGAATGATCATTTGTTCTTCGGTTTTTGTAGGATAACCTACCACAACTTTAAGCATGAACCTGTCCACCTGCGCTTCGGGCAGCGGATAAGTACCTTCCTGTTCAATCGGGTTTTGGGTTGCAAGCACAAGAAAAGGTTCCTGCAATTTATAACTTGTATCACCAATTGTCACCTGCCGTTCCTGCATTGCTTCCAGCAATGCACTCTGCACTTTTGCAGGAGCACGGTTGATCTCATCCGCTAAAATAAAGTTCGCAAAGATTGGCCCCTTGCGCACATAAAATTCATTCTTGCTTTGATTATAGATCATCGTACCGATCACATCGGCCGGTAAAAGATCGGGCGTAAACTGAATCCGACTGTATTGAACCTGAATGGTGGAAGACAGAGATTTTATCGCTAACGTTTTTGCCAATCCGGGAACACCTTCCAACAATACGTGTCCGTTGCTCAAAAGTCCGATGAGCAGGCGTTCTATCATTGTTTGCTGACCAACGATCACTTTACTCAACTCATCGTTTATCCTGCTCACAAAACCTGCGGCGTGATTGATCTTATCATTTAGAAGGCGAATGTCTTCTGCTGTCTGTAACATAACTGGTTTATTTTTTCGGGTGTTGCAAAGTAAAGAACACAGCTTGTAATAATTGTGCCTAAATTTTGAATGTTCGGAAAACTATGTTAAAACATGAGATGACAGTTGACAGATGACGATTTACAGGATAAAAACTGCGACTTCACTGTCAGCTGTCACCCGTCGTATGTCAACTTAAGTATTTCCCTACGATCGGCATTCGTCTTCCGGGACCAAAGGCCTTCGGAGAGATCCTGATGATCGGGCAAAATTGATTTCGCTTATACTCGTTCCTGTTCACCATCGCCAATATTCTGTCTACTAAAGCCGCATCACTTCCCGCATCTTTTATCTGCTGCGGGTCTTTTTGGTGCTCGATGTATTGATATAATATTTTATCAAGCACGTCGTATTCCGGCAGACTATCGCTGTCCTTTTGCCCGGGTCTCAGCTCCGCACTTGGCGGCTTGGTAATAATGTTTTGCGGGATGATCTCATTCGAACGATTGATGTATTTCGCCAATTCGAAGATCTGCAGTTTGTAACAATCGCCCAGCACACTTATGCCCCCGGCCATGTCGCCGTATAATGTTCCGTAGCCCGTTGCGAGTTCACTTTTATTTGACGTGTTCAATAAAATGTAGTTGAACTTATTGGCGATCGCCATTAACAAGTTTCCTCTTGTTCTGCTTTGAATATTTTCTTCGGCTACGCTGAAAGGAAGGTCTTTAAACAATGGTTTCAGATCGCTTAAAAAACTATCGTAAATTTTTTTTATCGGGATCGTATGATATTCATTATTCAAATTTTCGCTCAGCTTTGTTGCATCATCTACCGAATGGCCGGTAGAATATTGCGAAGGCATCAACACTGCTACCACGTTTTCTTTACCCAAAGCTTCACAGGCAAGGGCGAGTGTTACGGCGCTGTCAATGCCGCCGCTGCTGCCGATAATGGCCTTTTTAAAACCCATTTTTGTAAAATAATCTTTGATGCCCGTTACTAATGCATCATGCACCAATTCAATATTTAATGCGGGTGAAAAGCTTTCGGGATTCAGTTCTTCGCCGGGAACTTTTTCCGACAACTGAATAATATTGCCTTCCACCGTTCCGTCATCATTTAAAATAAATGATTGAAGGTCTTCTTTAAATGAAGCGAGCTTACCGCAAAGATTTGCGTCTTTATCAAACACCAGCGAGTTTCCGTCGAAAACGATTTCTGTCTGGCTCCCCGTTCCGTTACAATAGAACATCGGAATTTTATATTTCAACACATTTGCCTTTACCGCAGCCTGCCTGTCGGCATCATGTGTATAATCGAAAGGTGAAGCAGATAGATTCAACATTACATCGGGCCCCTGTTGTATCAACATATCCATAGGGCAAACCGTATACAACGGATCATTGCCGAGGTTCCAGATATCTTCACAGATCGTTACTGCAAGTTTTCGTCCCTTGTATTCAACAACGCTCCATTCATTTGACGGCTCAAAATAACGATCCTCATCAAACACATCGTAAGTAGGCAGACAGGTTTTGCAGATCACCTGCTTTATCCCTTTCTCAGCTAAAAAATATGCGGAGTTAAAAAGATCTTTTCCTTCTGTTTTCGGGTTACGATGCGGTGCACCTACAAGCACGGCGATCCCATCAGCATACAACTTTATTTTATCGATGGCAGCATAACATTTCTCAATAAAATCATTAAAATATAAAAAATCACGCGGCGGATAACCGCACACAGAAAGTTCACTGAATAAAATAATATCACCGCCGTTCTGTTTTGCCTGCTGAATGGCTGAAATTATCTTTTCTGTATTCGCTTCTATATTTCCTATGTGATAATTCTGCTGGGCTAAAAAAACTTTCATACGCACTGTTATTCGGGATTAACTTTATGTTTATCAATTATTACTTTCTTTTGTAAAGTTAAATTAATCAAATTATGCGTCTGTTATTTAGTTTGATGATAGGAATTGCCTTTGTTTCCTGCGGAGATAAGAAGCATACACCCGATGTATCGGCCGTGAAAGCTGAGCTTACGGTTTTGCGTTTTGATAAGGAATTCTTTTCGATGGATACCAATAATATCATATCTCAAACAGATGTGCTTATTGCAAAGTATCCTGCTTTCGGGGAAAATTATTTGTCAACTATTCTGGGCATTGATCCAAAGTGGTCGCCGGACACCACTGCATTTTACCTGAAAGGTTTCCTGGCTTACAATAAAGATGTGTATGACACCGCACAAAAGATCTTCGCTGATTTTTCTTCCTATCAAAAGCAATTGGAACATGCTTTACAATTTGTAAAATTCTATTATCCCAATTACAAAACGCCGAAGAAGATCATCACTTATATCGGGCCTACAGACGGCTATGGTGACATTTTGGATGACGACGCATTTATCGTAGGACTTCATGCGCATCTTGGAAAAGATTTTCCTATTTACAAAACATCGATTGTTGAAAGCACATATCCGGAATATGTAACGGCGAATTTTACGCCCGAATTTATTCAAATTAATTGTCTGAAAAATATCGTAAATGACATGTATCCCGAAAAAAATGAAGACAAACGTTTGATCATTCAGATGATCGAAAAAGGGAAACGCATTTATCTGCTCAGCAAATTTTTACCTGATGTGCCGGAAAATAAACTGATCGGCTATACAACACAACAAATGAAGTTTGCTTATGTTAATGAAGCACAGATCTGGAACTTCTTCATAGAGAATAATTACCTGCAACTTTCAGATAACAGTGTCACAAAAAACTATATAACGGACGGACCTAAAACACAGGAATTGGGTGACAGTTCGCCGGGTAACATAGGTTCTTTTTCCGGCTGGCAGATCATCAAAAAGTATATGGCAAAGAATGAAAACGTTTTGCCCGACAGTCTCATGAAAATGGATGCTGAAATGATCTATAAAAAAATAAAATATAAGCCGTAAAAAATAAATTCTTTTCACAAAATCTTCGCAGCTGATTGGCAGCCTGAATTTGTCGAAGGCTACTACAGCTCTTCACCGCCTTCAACAAAAAATTGTTTTACGCAACAATGATCAGATTAAATCAAGCGACTAGCCATAATCACCTTTGACAAACGAAGGCTGACATAACAGGGTGAAACAAAAAATCCCGCAATCGAAATGACTGCGGGATTTTTTTATCATTTAATAATGTTAAGCTGCGATCGGTGTTGCAATTAGTAATGCTGCCGGTTTTTTACCCAACTGTCTCATCACTCTGAAGTGAGATGCAACCGCTTCGCTCATTGTGGGATATTGATTGTAAGGAAGATTAAATTCTTTACATTTTGCCATTACGATCTTGCTTATCTCCGGGTAATGCACATGACTTACTTTGGGGAAAAGATGATGCTCTACCTGGTAGTTCAAACCGCCTACAAACCAAGAGATCGCTTTGTTTCCCATTGCAAAATTTGCCGTTGTTCTGATCTGATGCTCAGCCCATGCTGTTTCCAGGTGTTTCGTTGCGTCAAGCGGAATGTGCTCGAATTCTGTATTCTCTACAACGTGCGCCAGTTGGAACACGAATGACAACGTAATACCCAATACGGCATTCATGATGAAGTAGCCCGCAAGCCAGCCCCAAAAGCCCCAAACCATTATAGGCAAGGCGATAAATACACTTAAGTAATAAATTTTTGTAACCCAAAAGATCAGGTGATTCTTGGGTGACAATTTCCACGCTTCTGTCGTATAGATCTTACGGCTGAAATATTTTGTAAAGTCCATAATGAAGATCCAAAAGATCGTGGACAAAGAATAAATGAATGGTAGATATAAATGCTGCACTTTATGCGCAGGAACCCATTTTTGTGTTTCGCACTGGCGGATAACCGGGCTTTTTGCGATATCATCATCAATACCATCTACGTTAGTGTAGGTATGATGAATGATGTTGTGCTTTTGTTTCCAGAAATAAGAACTCGCTCCTAATATATTTGCTGAAAGCCCAAGGAGGTCGTTCAATTTTGTGTTCGGACTGTAGCTTCCGTGATTGGCATCATGCATTACACTAAAACCGATACCGGCCATCACAAACCCAAGAACTGCGCAAAGTGCTACCGCAGCTAATGCAGGCACGTGAACCAACATCAATGTAAGATAAATGGCGAAGAATGATCCCAATAAGATCACAGATTTGAGGAAGAGTCGGTAATCACCTGTTTTGGAAATTTTATTTTCACTAAAATAAGCATCCACGCTTGTTTTCAGGCTTTGAAAAAAAGCATTGTCTTTATTATTGAAAACGATTTTTGCCATAATTGGATCTGTTTACCGAAATTTAAAATTGTATAATAGATTACATATTAACTACGGAACCTGGATGAATACAGTTGTTTGGTATCGGGTAAAAATACATAAAATAACCTTAAAAGTCTACCTGCATGCAAATCTCTCCTGTTAAAATGCGGTCATGTTGCAAAATGATCGGGAACAAGGTTTTTCTTAAGTATCCTCAACGTAATTGCGCCACCCCCTAACCAAATATTAAATTTGAACGTAAACAGAAGATCAGTTCATTTTAAAAGGTGCGAACAGTTCAAAAGCGGGGATCTCCACTTTAAATTGTTTCTTTTGCTGCAGGTGCTCAAAAGTATAGTTCCCCTGCATTTTGCCGATCTCGCTGCGCAGGTTGCAGCCACTCACATATTGATAAGAATCGCCCGGAGCTATCACGGGTTGTAATCCCACAACACCCTCACCTTCCACCTCTTTTTTGGTAGCATTGCTGTCAAAAATATACCAATGACGGTTGAGCAACTTCACCGGAAATGTATTGAAATTTTCTATCGTTATGCGGTACGCAAACATGAATTCACTGTTCACAGGATTACTGTATTCGGGCTGATAGAAAGTTTCTACGCTGATGTGTACGCCTTGTGTGATTTTGTCCGTCATGGTTTTTCAGATTTTCTTTGATTGCTTATAGCCATTCTTCAACAGCCACTGCAAAATTTTATCCCTGTTATCTCCCTGAACCAATATTTCATTGTCTTTTACAGATCCGCCGGTTCCGCAAAATGCTTTTAATTTTTTTCCGATCTCTACTTTATCCGTCGTTGTGCCGATAAAATTTTCGATCAGCGTAACTGCCTTTCCGCCGCGGTGTTTTGTTTCCAGCCGAATCTTTATTTTTTGTTCCGCAGGCAATAAGGTTACTTCCTCATCGTTGCCGCTTTCTTCATATTTAAAACCCGGGTCTGTAGAGTAAACGACGCCGCTGTATAAATTATTTTTCTTTGCCATCTTTTTTTAAATAATTACTGCTTTTAAACTAAGATCAAGGCTTACCGCCTGATGAATAACAGCGCCACTTGAAATATAATCAACACCTGTGGCAGCATAACTTTCCAGGTTATCGTAATTGATCCCGCCGCTTGCTTCCGTTTCATATTTACCGTTGATAATTTTCAGCGCTTCGATGATCTTTTCCGGCGTAAAATTATCCAGCATGATGCGATCCACATTACCTGTCTCCATCACTTTTTGAACGTCTTCAATACTCCTTGTTTCTACTTCAATTTTCAATTGTAAACCGTTCTTATTGATATACGCATTTGCATTGTTAACGGCCTTCTCAATCCCGCCGCTGTAATCAATATGATTGTCTTTTAACATGATCATATCGTAAAGGCCAAACCGATGATTAATACCGCCGCCGATCTTAACCGCTTCTTTCTCAAGCAGGCGAAAATTTGGTGTCGTCTTTCTCGTATCCAGCAACCTTGTTTTATACCCTTCCAGTTTTTTTACATATTTATCGGTAAGGCTGGCAATACCGCTCATACGCTGCATAATGTTCAACGCCAATCTTTCGCAGGTGAGGATCGTGTGTACTTTTGCGGAAAGTTCAAATGCTTTTTCGCCGATCTTCATTTTATCGCCGTCTTTTTTAAATGCGGTAAAAACAATATCGGGCTGCACGAAACGAAATACAGTTTCCGCCACATGCATTCCTGCAAGGATACCGTCCTGCTTTATTTTCAATACTGCTTTTCCCTCCGCATTTTTATCTATCGTGGATAAGGTGGAGTGGTCACCGTCGCCGATATCTTCTGCCAGCGCATTTTTTATGAGTTCATGCAAAGCTTTTTCGTAGTTCATATAGCAAAGTTAAGCGCCTTACGGATATCTGACTTTAGGGTGCACATAAAAAATCCCCCGCTTTAGGCGGAGGATTCCCTACTTGAGTGCTGTTGCTTATCAATTCTCAAATTTTATTTCCTGCAAAGTCTGTTTATCGCCTTTTTGCTTTAGGTTAATTGTTGTTCGGAATGAACCATTGTTTGTAACGAATGTACCGATACAAAACTGCGAGCCGCCGCTTTGCCCCTGGTGAACTACCGTAAAAGATTTAACAGTATTGTTCGCAAAGAAATCTCTCAGAACCACTTCACCCTGACTTTTACTATAGCTATTGCTTTTGGCGGGGAGCGTAATTTCAACCGTATTGTCAAAATATTTGGCAACACCGGAAGCATTGCCGGCTTTTATAGCGGAAATAACGTCGTCCATACCGCTTGGTGCAACGGTAAAAGAGAACATCATGAACGCTGCTGATAAAAAAACTGCAATTCTTTTCATTTTATTGTCTTTTTTATAAAGATATCCGCTATTTGCGAAAACTATGCCGGCTTATAAATTTCTTAACGGCAATTGCTTAAAAATTCATCAATGTTTGATGAGGATTTTGTCGCAAAAATTTCGCAATCAATTAGCTTTGTGTCATGCAAAATAAAAAAACAATCCTGATTATAATGGACGGCTGGGGTTTGGGTAAAAATAAAAGCAGCGATGCGATCCAAAACGCCGATACGCCTTTTGTAAGTTCTTTATACTCAAAGTATCCGAATACAACATTGGTCACCTGCGGCGAAGACGTAGGTTTGCCTGCCGGACAGATGGGAAACAGTGAAGTTGGTCATTTGAACCTTGGTGCGGGAAGGATCGTTTATCAGGATCTCCAAAGGATCAATGTAGCCATCCGCGATAAAAGTTTCGAGCAGAATGTGGCTTTGCAAAACAGTATTAATTACGCGAAAAACAACAATGTTCCTTTGCATCTTGCGGGACTTGTAAGTAACGGCGGCGTTCACGCTCACATCAATCATATTAAAGCAATCACGTCGTTTTGCGCAGCGCAAAATTTTCACGAAGTGTTTATTCATGCGTTCACCGACGGACGTGATACCGATCCGAAAATCGGTATTGATTTTTTGTCGGAACTCCAACAACATTTGGATACCACAACGGGAAAGATCGCAACGGTGACCGGCCGGTATTACGCTATGGACAGGGATAAACGCTGGGAAAGAATAAAGATCGCTTACGATGCATTGGTTAATGCGACCGGCGAAAAAACAAATGATATTTTAAGATCGGTACACGATTCCTATGAAAAAAATGTGACTGATGAATTTATTATGCCGCTGATCAATAACGCAGCGGGCGATACAAGAATAAAAGACGGGGATGCCGTGCTCTGCTTCAATTTTCGCACAGATCGTTGCCGCGAAATAACAGAAGTTTTATCCCAACATGACATGCCTTTGTTTGACATGCATAAATTGAATTTGCACTACACCACCATGACATCTTATGATCACACGTACGAAAATGTAGCAGTGATGTACGATAAGGATAATCTGGATGATACAATCGGACAGGTAATAGCAGCGGCAGGCAGAACGCAGGTTCGCATCGCCGAAACGGAAAAATACCCGCATGTATCGTTCTTCTTCAGCGGCGGAAGAGAAAATACTTTTGACAATGAAAAAAGAATCATGATTCCGTCGCCGAAAGTTGCGACTTATGACATGCAGCCGCAAATGAGCGCTTACGAAGTAGCCGATGCGATCAATGCAGAAATTGAAAATAACGAACCGGATTTTATCTGCCTTAACTTTGCAAATGCAGATATGGTTGGCCATACAGGCGTTTGGGAAGCGGTGATCAAAGCAGTGGAAGCAGTAGACAAGTGCGTGGAGAAAGTAGTTACTAAGGCTTTGGAGAAAGATTACACCGTATTTCTACTCGCTGATCATGGTAATGCAGATCATGAAATAAACGACGACGGCACGCCAAATACGGCTCATTCACTTAATCCCGTTCCGTTTTTCATCATAAATAAAGATTTTAAAGGCGCTGTAAAACCCGGAAAATTAGGTGACATCGCTCCTACCATCCTGAAAATGATGGATATCCCCGTGCCGGCTTTGATGACGGGCCACCAGTTGATTGGTTGATCAGTTACCCGGTTGTTTGGTTATTTAGTTGAGTGGCAATACCCGCTGACCGATCAACTAAGTAACCAAACAACAAAATACTACATCCCCACGCAGCATTTTACCGCTTTATTTGTCTATATTTAATGGGTAAAACATCTACATTATGACCGAAGAGCAAATGCTTGCCGGAAGTTCGAGAAACAATGCAGCAGCACAGGAAGCGCTCTACGATCGCTTCAGTCCGCGAATGCTTGGGGTATGCTACCGCTTTGCAAAAAGCCGGGAGGATGCTGAGGATATGCTGCAGGAAGGTTTCATAAAAGTATTTACCCAATTACATCAATACCGAAACGAAGGTGCGCTGGAAGGGTGGATCCGCAGGATCATCGTTCATACCTGCATCAACGTGCTTAAGAAAAATAAGAAATTCGCCGATTCGGTAGATCTTATTCATGCACATAATTTTCACACAAAAGAAGACATGATCCCCAGCATCATTCAGGCCAAGCAGGTTGTGGAATGTATCAGGTTGCTGCCGATTGGTTATAAAACGGTACTCAACCTTTACGCGATCGAGGGTTATTCGCACAAAGAAATAGGCAACATGTTGGATATTGAAGAGAGCACGAGCCGCAGCCAATATACCAGGGCAAAAGCAATGCTGGAAGATATCCTGGTGAAGAGAAGTATTATCGACAGGTCACAATACAAAAATAATTTCGGTAAAACGGGTACAATAAAATAGCAGTTTTACAATACGTTTACCGCTAATGTTTGATGAAGATGGAAAATGAATTTTATCAAGATGGGTTCGAAAGTTTTCTGAAGGAGAACGCCGATGATTTTCTCATGGTGCCTTCAAGAAAGGTTTGGTACAGTATTTACAACAACAAGCATCCCGACAGGAAATGGCCTTCGATGGCTGTTTGTCTTATCATTCTTTCTGCTGTATTATACATCGGGATCTCCAATAATAATTCGCTGAGCAGTGCATCACAAAAAGCAGGTGCTGCTAATTTCACCGGAAATATAGCTGAAATACCGGGCAAAAAATCTACGAAGCAAAATAACAACAGCCCGTTCACAAAATTTAAAAATAATACGCCAAGCAATTACAGTAATCTGCTTACAATTGCAGGTAAAACGGACGCGGATCTGACCGGATCTACAGATCCTGCTGCTGATATTGCTGACAATTTTACTAATACTTATCAAAATAATACTGATTTTGCTGCAGTGACGAAGATAGGTTCAGCACAAACGGGCAATATGCCTGATAATGCAAATACCGTCACATCTTCTAAAGGAAGGCATGCGCAATTGTCGGTTGCCGCACGTTCTGCAGTTTCAGTAAAAGGCGGAGAAGTTGCCATTGACGAAAATCTTAAGGCTATCAACAATGCAACAAAAAATACCGCAGCGGATCTCACAACTAAAAACACAGAATCAGCAGTTCCCGCAGAAAGCAAAAAGAAAAAGCAGGACGAAACGATCATTGCTAAGTTAACCGCTGATGACGACAGATCGTGGAAGGAGGACTATGCATTCCGCAATAAACCATCGGCTAAAAAATTAGCAGGTAAAGGCAGCATCAGTTATTACGTAACGCCGTCTTTCGGTTACCGAGGTTTTTTTAAGAATCGTGAGGCCAGGTACGCCGCCCTTTACAATACGCCTTCGGGAAAAGAAAAACTTAACGACGGAGCTGCGCTGAATCTGGAGATAGGCGCAATGATCAATTATACAGTATCCCGCAATACAAGACTTAAAGCCGGCTTACAGGCAAATTATACAAACTACGTTTCCAGAGTAACAGGATTAGATCATCCTACTCAAACATCGCTTGCGGTAGATGATAACGGCTCATCTTTCCGCTCTTCGCAATATGCTGTAAAAGAAGGTCTTTCAAAATTGAACAAAACAACTATACAGTTATCGATCCCGATTGGGGCCGATGTAAAACTCGCCGGTCGTAAAAAGATCAAATGGTATGCAGGCGGAACATTCCAGCCTACCTATGTGATAACCGGCAGCGCTTATGTGCTTTCCGCAGACGGTAACAACTACATCTCCGAAACGCCTTTACTGCGCAAATTAAATCTGAATGCGGCTATCGAAACCTTTGTAACCTTTAAGCCTTCTTCAGGGGTTATACTGAGTCTGGGCCCTCAATTCCGTTATCAGTTATTGTCAACCTATAAAAAGGAATATAACTATACCGAGAAATTATACAACGTCGGATTTAAGATCGGGATCACAACAGACTTCTAACATTTTTTAATAAGTGAAGAGGCGCAACAAAATCTTAATGTTGCGCTTTTTTATTTTCAAAAAAACTCTAATAAGGTTAATTTTGAGGCCATGAGAAGAGCTTTGTTTTTTTTAAGCGCAGTGTTTACATTCAGCGCCTGCAACAGCAAGAAGGAGGATTCAGTGCCGGCGAAAGTGGAAACTCATGAAGCAGACGCTGCTAATTTTTTCCCTGTTACCTCATTTATTAAAGGAGAGATCGCAAACATAAAAAATATCGGGATCACCCCTGTAAGAAAAACTTTAAAAGAGGGCAGGGTGCTTGATTCTGCTTTTGTAAAGCCGGAGGATTATAATACCGCGTTCGCGGATTTTCTTTCTCCCGTGATCGATTCAGCTAACGTAAAAGGAATGTTCACTGAAACAAAATTTAAAGATGAAACGCTTGATGCTTTTACATTCACGTACGACCCTGCAGGAAGCAGCACGAATGCTTTCCCATTTTTACATTGGGATGTGTATGTAGATCCGGAAAGCGGAAAAGTAAAAAGAGTTTACCTGATAAAAAAAGCCGGCGGCGATAAACAATTGCAGCTCACCTGGAAAAGCGGAAAAAGTTGTTCCATTATTACAGTGAATACCGGCGCAAACGGCGGTATTGAAAAGCAGGAAACAATATCCTGGAACTACGACAAAGAATGACGCATAAAGAATTTACTGAAATATCATCCACCATACCCGTTCAGCCGGGAATCTACAAATATTTTAATGCCGACAACGAGCTTATATATGTAGGAAAAGCGAAACATCTTCGCAAACGGGTCAGCAGTTATTTTAATAAAATAAAAAGCAGCTACAAGACTGCCGAGCTGGTAAACAGAATTTATAAAATAGAATTCACGATCGTAAATAACGAGCAGGATGCTTTTTTTCTGGAGAACTCACTTATCAAAGAATTTCAGCCGCTTTTTAATATTAATTTAAAGGATGATAAAAGTTATCCGTTTATTGTAATAAAAAATGAACCTTTTCCAAGGGTCTTTCTTACGAGAAAAAAAATAAAGGACGGCTCTACCTATCTTGGACCTTTTACGTCTGTTGCAAAAGTTCGTGACCTCCTTAATTTTATCAAACAAAATATTCAGCTTCGCACCTGTAAGCTTAACCTTACTGCTAATAATATCTCCAAAGGAAAATTTAAAGTTTGCCTGGAATATCATCTGGGAAACTGTAAGGGTCCTTGCGAATCGCTGCAGTCCGCAGACGATTATAATGAAGGAATTTCACAACTGAAAGACATGTTGAAGGGAAATCTTTCTCCTGTTATCAATAACTACCGGGAGCAGATAAAAATGCTGGCTGCGGATATGCAGTTTGAAAAAGCAGCAGTATATCAAAGTAAGATCGAACACCTGCAGCAATACAAAGCAAAATCTTCGGTAGTGAACACTAACACAGGAACTGTTGATGTGTTCAGCATTCTTGAAGAAGGAAACACGGCTTACGTAAATTATCTTGCGGTAAATAACGGCAGTATCATTCAAACGAAGACCATCACACTTCACAAAAAACTGGAAGAGAGCGCGGAAGAAGTATTGGCATTTGCAGTTGCGCAATTGCGTGAGATCTTCGAAAGCGAAGCAAAAGAGATCGTGATTCCATTGCCGATAGAATATAATGAAGAGGGAATTACAATCACTGTTCCTAAAGCCGGTGATAAGAAAAAACTGCTCGACCTTTCTGCGAAGAATGTAGATTATTTCCGTGATGAACTGCATGCAAGAAAAATCCTGAAGCTGGAAGATAAAACGCAGGACGAGAAATATCGTGTGCTGTTGCAGCTGCAAAAAGATCTGCACCTGCAACAGATCCCGGAACATATCGAATGCTTTGACAACTCCAATTTTCAGGGGAGTTTTCCTGTGGCTGCAATGGTCTGTTTTAAAAACGGTGAACCAAGTAAAAAAGATTACCGCCATTTCAATATTAAAACCGTTGAAGGTATCAATGACTTTGCATCGATGACAGAAGTCGTTTACCGCAGATATAAACGCCTGTCAGACGAAGGCGCAGCATTACCTCAACTCGTGATTATTGACGGCGGTAAAGGGCAGCTAAGCGCAGCTTTGGAAAGTATTGACAAATTAAACCTACGCGGTAAATTGACACTTGTTGGTCTCGCAAAAAATCAGGAGGAATTATTCTTCGCCGGGGATTCTGCATCATTGCAGTTGCCATGGGACAGCGAGAGCTTGAAACTGATCCGAAGGATCAGAGACGAAGTGCATCGTTTTGGTATTACTTTCCACCGCAACAAAAGAAGTAAGGGAACATTCAAGAATGAACTGGAAGGTATTAAAGGAATCGGGAAACAAACGGCTGATCTGCTTCTCAAAGAATTTCGCTCAGTAAAAAAAGTGAAAGAAGCTTCCGACAGCGATATTGAGAAATTGATCGGTAAAGCCAAAACTGAGCTATTGAGGAAAGGGTTTACAATGTAAGATTAGACCTTAGATTTTCCGGAAGAGGCGTTTGCATTACCAGCACACCCCCGCAGCCCAAAACCGTAAACCGGAAAGACATCGATCTACAAAGAAAAACCCTTCGATCATTCGAAGGGTTTTTCTTTTGTATTAATCTTGTGTTTACGTTCTAAACTCTTAGTAACTCCACAGATCCTGTTCGTACGTAAATATCTTTTCTTTGATATTTTCACCTTCGAACAACTGAAGGATGGTATTCTCACTCAGACCTTTATAATTTTTAATGTACTGATCGTATGGATTATCGATAGTGCTTTTGATAATACGACCGTAGAACATACGACTTTCGAACAACTCTTCCCAGCTCATTCTTGCGCCGAAGTTTTTACCGTTATACACTTCGTATTTAGCGAAGATGGGACGCATATCAGGATAATAGACCCAGAATACTTCAGTTTCACCAATATCCAAACCTTGCGGTGTGATAATTCTCTTAACAGGCGCTATCCCTAATATTCTGAAGAATAAACGTGAGCTTTCTTTATCGAAGATCACTTCTTCTTTGATATGAAACTTATAGATTGAGTCAAGATTGATTTCGTTACGCATCATCACATTACCAAGAAAATTACCGGCGCTGTCGTATTTCGGGACAGGTACAGGGTCTCCGGCAATAACTTTAGCAACTTCGCCAACAGTCATAGGAGTAGTAAATCTATCATCAACATTACTAAATACCGTCACTGCACTATCTTGTATAGCCTGTAAGAGAATAGAAATAAACCGTTGATTCCCGTTATTTTCATCAGCTGAATAACGGAAAGGAAGATTAATTTTTTCTCTTGTATCTATTTCACGCCAGATCTTATGACGATAAACGGCATCATCTGCACGCAAATCTTCATACGGTAAAGGGATTCTGTCTCTGATCTGATCCCCTCCCGTAATACCTTCATCTCTTCTCAAAGATTTAAGTACCTTTTTAATAGGCAAGGTATCAGTACTTGGAAGGCTATCAACTTTTGCTGTTTCTACTGTATCTACTGTTGCAGATGTACCCTGAATGTTCGCTGTAGTTTTATTTTTTGTCGTTCTTTTTGTAGAAGTACGCTTTGCAGGAGCCGCTTTGGCTTTGGCCTTAGTTTTACCTTTTTGAGCAAGAGCAGCGTTTCCAAATCCTGCCAGCAGGATCATCAAAAAGAAATACTTAAAAAATTGCTTATTCATAGAATGCTAATTTATACTTTAGTAAAGCGTAATGCTTCTTTCATCAATTTGTCTTACTCCGTCAGGTCCCTGTACTTTGATGCTTACGAAAGTAATAGAAGAGCCGGGGCCGCATCTTGCCATAAGCGCAGCGATCGGAGCCAAACTGTTACTTGTAATAGAACCTGTAGCAGGGTTAGGGAAATTAGCCCCTGAGAAATAAACTGTAGCTCCTACTACTGCGTATTTAAGATCGAAATCGAAAGCTTCAAGATCAGCGCGGCAAGATCCCTGGTTTTTAAATTCAACAGCAGGAACACGTGCCTTACCTGAACCAACTTTGAATACAGGATCAGGAATTCTTTTCACACGGAAAGGATATTGACTTGATTTTCCGTCAGCAGTAACAGTGATTGAAGCAGGTCCGATAGCACTTACTCTAACAATTCTTTTATCGTTAGAACCGCTTATTGTTCCGCCTGTCATTGATACACTTGTTTTATCCCAGCCTGTAGGAGAACCGATAGTAACCGGATTATCCACACCGATATAGAATACATTCATTTTGTCGAGCATGACAGCTGCACCGCCAGGCGTACCAACTGTGTATTCAACTTCCTTAGTTTCGGTTTTGTCATTACCATCCTGATCTTTATAACGGATGGTAACCGGAACTTTGTGGGAACCGCCACCTGATGCTTGCAATTTATATACACCCTGACCATCCACAACAGGAACTCCCGATCCGTTAATTGAAATCTGAGGAGCTGCAGCAGAACTATAAGCACCGATACCTGCAGTTATCTGAATTTCCTGGCCAGGCATAACGTAATTAGAACTTTGTCCAAGCAAAACACCTGTCTTATCAAATTTCACTTTTACCTCACCTACTTTAGAGTGGCAAAAAGTTACAACCTGATTTTCTGAGTTCTTTACGTTGTTCTGAAATTTACTCAGCAACGTCAATGCCGCTACAGTAGGCGTCATATGAAAATAGGCTTCAGTAAACTCTTTTTCTTTACCGTCTTGTCCGGTAGCCGGTTTACCGTCTACAGATAAAGTACTTGAAAATGCCGTATTGATCTCAGGGTCAATGCCAAGCATAGCTGTTCTATAAGCTTTAAGTTTTTGTTCTAACTCAGGACCAAGTTTTTTACCGCCCGGACCGCTGCCGAATAATCGGGTAGCTGCTTCCAGATCATCTTCTTTGAATTGTTCCTGCCCTTCAACAATTTTAAGACCGGCTTCTTTTTTCAGTTCACTTTTGTAATTATCAATCGCAGCCATCAGGTCATCTGATAATTTCTTAGCTTGAACAGCTTTTGCATTCCAGATTGTTGCTTTTTCTGCAGTTACCGGATCTGCAACTTTTGCTTCAAGTGATTTGTAAAGTGTATTATTTGCGCTGGTCAGATTGCTATTTGAAGTAGTTAAACTCTTATCAACTACCTTAAATGCATTCAAAATTTCCGACGATACGTTCAATGCAAGCAGTGCTGTTAACACCAGATACATGATATTGATCATCTTCTGCCTGGGCTCTTTTGGTAAAGCCATGATTATTTATATTAATAGTTTTATTAAATGTTGTTTGGATCGAAATTTAATAGCGCTTATGCCGGTCTGCCTTGCATTGCAGTAAGCATGTTACCGTAAACAGCATTCAATTTACCAAGGTTATTCGCAAGGTTACCGATTTGCTCTTTAGCTCTGTTTGCATCATCAACGCTGCTCATCATAGCCTGACTAGCTTCAGCCATTTTACCGTAGAAGCCGTTCAATGCTTTAAGGTGATTGTTGCTTTCTTTCAATTCCAATTCATAGATAGTGTTCAATGAACCAAGATTCTTTGTAAGAACCTGTACTTGTTCGTGGAAACCTTTTGCACTTTCAGAAGCATTGTTAAAAGACGCCATCGTTGTAGCGCTGTTAGTAAATGCAGAAGACATAGAACCGATGGCTGCGGTAGCTTCCTGAGTTTTTTTAGAGAAATCAGAAGTTGATTTAACAACGTCACTTACATCAGAAATTCCTGAAACAGTTGTTCCTAATTTATTGAAACCTTCGCCTAATTTTTTAAGATTAGCAGGTGTAATATCAGCTTCCTGAAGCATTTTATCCATGCTGTTGAGCGCAGGATTACCCGTTGAAACGACTGCTTTAACGTGGCCTTCGAAGTCTTCTTTTACAGCTGGGTAAATAATATACAAAATACCATAAGAAAGGAAAATCACAGCTTCCGTGATCAAACCGATTTTTAACAAAAGATCAGCAGAAGGAGTGTGAAGGATCTTTTGAAGAGCTCCGTAAATTACAACTGCGGCTGCTACTGATACACCAACGTCCATCCACTTGCTAATGTTTGAAGGAATTTTTACTGACATGTTTTTTTAGTTTTAATTTAATTTGGGGATTTTGTTTGAATTAATATACAAGGATGCTTAATGATAACCCGTCCTTTCGAAAACGGGCTATCAAAAATCTTAATAAAAGCGATTAAAAATTGTTCTAATTATTTTCCCTTTTTAACGGTCGGAGGAAGATCGATCACACAACGGAATCCGATATATGATTTCGCGGTGTCCATGTATTCATAAGCACGCGTGCTGTTCTGCAGGAAGTATCCTACATCTTTCCAGCTTCCGCCGCGAACAACTTTACGTTTCATACGCGGAGGATCTGATGCTTTAGCATTCCAGCGAATATCAGGATTCATGTCGTGCTGAAAGTTGTAAGAACCTTCATAATATAAAGAAGATGTCCATTCTGATACGTTACCGGCCATATTGTAGAGACCGAAATCGTTAGGGAAGTAAGCGTCTGCTCTAACTGTATACAAACCACCGTCTTCAGGATAATTACCGCGACCCGGTTTAAAGTTAGCAAGTAAACAACCTTTCTTATTTCTCAGGTAAGGACCACCCCAAGGGTAGTTTGTTTGTGAACGTCCACCTCGTGCAGCATATTCCCATTGAGCCTCTGTAGGAAGACGGAAGTCAGACTGACCGGCTCTTTTCTTGCTTTCGTTGTAGGCAGCAAGATAGTGAGTGCGCCATTCAGCAAATGCTGTAGCCTGTTTCCAGTTTACACCAACCACGGGATAATTTCCGTAAGCCGGGTGACTGTAATATTGTTTAGACATCGGCTCATTATACGAGTAAGCGAAATCTCTGATCCAGCATAGTGTATCCGGGAAAACGCGGATATCCTGCTTAATGATAAATTCTTTTCTTTGGATAGAAGTATCCCTGTTGTATGCAGAAGCTTTGTAATCGAAGATCTCTGAGTGGTAAACAATCTTAGTAGCGTCAAGTTCTTTTTTATTGAAGATCCTGTTATCAACAGAGACCATCATAACGTCAAGCTTTTCCATGACGTTCTTATCTTTCCAGATAGTTCCGGCTTTTTTCCAATCGATAGCTTCATTACCGTCTTTATTGGTTTTTACATAACCTAAGGCTTTAGCTGCGATAGAGTCACGTACCCAGTTAGTAAACTGACGGTATTCGTTGTTGGTGATTTCGGTAGCATCCATCCAGAAGCCACTGATAGAAACCTGCTTGTTTCTCGCCGTGTAAGCGTAGTTAACGTCTTCATCGCTCGGTCCCATGTGGAAAGTTCCTGCCGGCACATAGACCATGCCCGGTGGCCTGCCCATATTATATGCTTTACCCGGAGAGGTACCAAAAAGCTGACCGCGGTCGCTTTGAACATTGCCGCCCTCGTGGGTACCTTTACCACCGATAAGCTTGCAACTTGTTGCAGAAAGGACAATAGATACTACTGCCAAAGAGCACAATAACCGATTATTCATTTTTTTAACTTTGAGGGTAATAGCAAATGTAATAATTATTTTTCTTTAAAAATACAGGGGATAATTGCCGCTTTGTTAAATTTTATTCACAATTAACTTTGGCCTGCAATACTAGTAAACGGGGCTTTTTATTAAATATTGTAGCCTTAATCGTTAAAATACCTGTAATTCTATTGCCTGAAACAATTCTCCCGCACTTTCCACGGGATTTTCACATTTAAAATTGCGGCATAAATATAGGGATATTTTTTCGAAATCCCCCTTTTCTTTCAACAGGGGCAACCGAGACGGTACGTTTGTTGCCTGTAGTATTTTGTTAGGTAAATATTGAAGCAGCACTTTTTGAAGTGAGGGCATCATATCCTTACCGATTACCGCGATTTCATTGATACCTGCGGCTATATTCATAGCTGAAGCAGACCATATCCCGAAAGACCCCGGATGTTGTGTAATGATATTTTTGAGGGAATTTATCATTGCAACAGCTTTTAAATGCCATGTCCTGTTATCAAATATCAAGGCAAGGTAGAGTATGTTTTTTGCCATTATAGAATTGGCAGATGGCGTAGCTCCGTCATAAATTTCAATTTTTCTTACCACTACATCATCCTGACCGGCAGCTGTGAAAAAGAAATATCCACTCTCTATATCTTCAAAATCTTCGAATACCTTTTCTGTAAGCCGTTTTGCAGTGTATAAATATCTTTCATCTGCTGTTATTTCCTGCAGATGTATACATGCATCGATCATGTAAGCAAGATCATCTGCGAATGCAGGATATTTTGCCGCTCCGTTTTTGTAAGTGTGCAGATATTCATCTCCCGATTTAAAAACATTTTCAATGAAGTCAAATAATTCAATAGCCGCTGTTTTATATTTTTCATTCTGAAGTGCGGCGTAAGCTTTGCAAAAAGCCGTAACCAACAATGCATTCCAGCCGGCTAATATTTTATCATCCGTTCCCGGACGCACTCTTTTATTTCTTTCAAAAAGTAATTTTTGTTTAGACGATGCGATGATGTCTTCAGCCTGATCAGCGGCAATATTTAATGATGCAGCCACATCCTGCAGCGGGCGCAGCACACGAAGAATATTTTTTTCTTCCCAATTTCCCTTTTCGCTCACATCGTAATACCCGTTGAACAGTGCTGCATCCTCACCAAGAATTTTTTCTGTTTCCGCTTTGCTCCACACATAAAACTTTCCTTCCACACCTTCACTGTCGGCATCAAGCGCAGCGTAGTAGCCGCCTTCCATATTTTTCATTTCAGAAAAAATAAAGTCACAGGTATCTTCTATTCCCTTGCGATAAATATCTTTTTTGGTGAAAAGATATGCGTTGCTGAGCGCCGTAATAAAAAGAGCATTATCATAGAGCATCTTTTCAAAATGCGGTGCCAGCCATTCGGCATCTGTACTGTAGCGGCAAAGGCCGCCGGCGAGCTGATCATAAATTCCGCCGTTCAGCATTTTAGTGAGGGAAAGCTCCGCCTGTATCAACGCCGTTTCATCTTTCAGAAAATAAGCGGACTGGAGTAAGCAGTTTATAGAAAATGTTTGCGGGAATTTGGGTGCATTGCCAAATCCGCCTTCAACTTTGTCTGCTGTCTTCAATAAATTCTCTGTGATCAACAGGCAGTCTTCTCTTGTAAAAACGTTCTTGCCTTCTTCAAATTCAATAACATTTGTTACCTGACCGAAACTGTTGGATTTCTGCAAATGTGTGGTGAGCGTTTCTGCCTGTTGTTCCATTTCTTCCCGGCGATCTGTCCAGGCCGTATGAATGCTATTCAAAACGTCTGTCCATGATGGCCTGTTAAATGCCTTCACCGGCGGGAAATAAGTTCCCCCATAAAAGGGCTTACCTTGCGGCGTCAGAAAAACATTAAGTGGCCATCCTCCGCTTCCGCTCATGGCCTGCACGGCATCCATATAGATATGATCAATATCGGGTCTTTCTTCGCGGTCTATTTTTACATTGATAAAATATTTATTCATCACGGCCGCCGTAGCTTCATTTTCGAAGCTCTCCTTTTCCATTACATGGCACCAATGACATGCAGAATAGCCAATGCTTACCAGCAATGGTTTATCCTGCTCCTCAGCTATTTTAAGGGCCTTTTTACCCCATGGTTGCCAGTGAACAGGATTGTGAGCGTGTTGTAAAAGATAAGGGCTTGTTTCGTTTATAAGTTCGTTTTCCATAAAACGAAATTAAGCTTAACCAGTAGTTGACAATGTAAAAAAACGCCCGCCAGCGTGTGACACACATTGTTTGTGCCTGAAGGGTGCCCTGATGCAGCCATGAAGCTTCCCGACTGCGTCCCGTCAGCATCCCGTATGTTTCCTGTGAGCATCCCGTTAATTGCATGTAATAACCCCGTGTATTTCAGGTGAGCTTTTGAAGAGAAGGTGGGCAAACAGCGGGCAACAGCCGTTTTGAGGTTCGCGTGAGCAAACGTAATTTTAGCTCTCCCAAAAGATACAAAATAAATTCTTTATACCACACTTCGGCTATTCGGTAAGCGTTGCATTCCCTTACGCATTCGGATTATTTTTTCTTGCCCGAAACAGACTGAAGGTATTTATCCAAAGCGCTCACCATGCCAGGTGTCTGGGGCATTGGCGCTTTAATTTCTAAAGTAAGTCCGGCATCTTCTGCGGCCTTGAACGTATTGAGACCAAAAGCGCCCAATTTAGTTCCGTTCTGTTTATAACCCGGGAAGTTTTCCATGAGGCTGCGAACACCACCGGGCGTGAAGAAACAGATGATGTCATAATTACGGTTGATCGCTTCTTTAATATCATTGCTAACGATATGATACAAAACAGGCGTGGCGTATTCACATTTATGATTCTTTAACCAGTTGGTTATTTCGCTGTCAAAATTTTCCGAACAAGGGTAAAGGAATTTCTCGTGCTCCTTGTGTTTGTTGATCACATCAAACAGACTTTTATTGGTTCCGTCTGCGCCGTAAAAAACTTTACGTTTGCGGTAGAGAATGAATTTTTGGAGGTAAAGCGCCACGGCTTCAGTGATACAAAAATACTTTGTATCCTGTGAAACGGTGATCTTCATTTCTTCGCATACACGGAAAAAATGATCTATAGCATTTCTGCTGGTAAAGATCACGGCTGTGTATGCAGCGATATCTATTTTCTGACGACGAAATTCTTTAGCAGAAATACCTTCAATCTTTATGAACGGGAAGTAGTCTACCGTGAGGGCGAATTTTTTAGCAATTTCCGAGTATGGCGACTTCGCTCCTTCCGGTTGTGCCTGGGCAATCAATATTTTTTTAACCTTTTTGGCCGAAGAAACAACAGCCTTTTCTGCGTTTTTTAGCATACCGATTTTCCTATGAGGGTGCAAATTTACGAAGTTTTGGCGATAAATAACATAACTGCTTTGTAAATAAGTGCGATGGGGAGAATTTCCAATGCCGCCAAGTACAGAAAGAAATGAAAACCGGTTATTTTCAGTTTATTCTGAAGGAGAGAATAAGCACGAAAAAAACGAAGCAACAGAATGAGTGCCAATGCAATAAGTGAGATAAAAAAGGCTACAGACGCCATTTTAGAGGGGCTGAACATCATAAGTACAATGAACGGCAGTAGGAGCACGCCAATTACTTTATTTAACAGAAAGATAATGAAGATATATGTTGACGCTTCCTGTTGATAGTTCGTGATCCAACCGGTAAAGCGCAGACTGAGGTATTTGCCCAAATAGCAGATGGCTACTGCGGGAATACAGATTTCCAGTAAGTGCAGGTCTAATCCGTTTGAAGGAGAAAACTGATGCAGCAGCAAATAAAAGTACAGGCCGGCAGACAAAACGAAGAAAATATTGAAAAGAAAAGAAGGAACACTGGCCTGCTCCAACTGATCCGTCAGTTGATTTTGTCTGATAGAGGTGTTGAAGAATACCCTGAACAAAGTATTAAAATAACGACTGTACAAAGTTTTTAAAATACCAAGTACCATCAACAATCCTAAAATCACGTAAAAAAAGAAAGAACTTCCGTGTTTTTTTACCCTGATATTGAACGCCTCGGGCTTCCCCTTGGTATTTACAAATATGTTACTGTGCAGCATTTGCTGATACTCATTTACCTGAGGAACCATCTGTAAAAACATCGAAGAATCTTTACGCTGCAGCACGGAATCTGCCGGCTGTGCGTTGGCATATATCACGAAAAAGAGACAACAAAAAACAAGAAAAGATTTCACCCGTGAACAAATTATGCGCAAAAATAAGTCTAATGAAATGCAAATTAGATGTTTAAAAATAATTGATGTAGCCAAAATGAATCTTTAGCGCCTGCCTGATGTTGAACGGCACGTCATCCCGCCTGCCGGCAGCAAGGCTGAAGTTGAGCAATCCGGCTTTTGTTTCCTGCATAATTCCCAAACCAACCCCGGTAAAAAAGTTATTGCTATTTACAGTTTGATATGTTGCTTTCGTAACGCCGATATCTGTAAAACCAAACACATAGGAATTGAGACTGAGCACAAAACGGTATTCCGCGGTAACAACTGCGTATTGGGTTGCATAAATACTTTCTTCATCAAAACCCCGCAAAAGCCTGTAGCCGCCGATCTGGAAAACCTCATTGCGAAACACTGACGGACTGCTGTAGATCCCGGCGTTCAAAGCTGTTTTAAAAACGCCCGCTTTCCCAACAGGAAAATAATGTGCCCCGGTAGCTTTTATTCTCAGCTGATAGCTGCGCAGCTTCACAGAATCGTACAAGCTATTGTAATCATATCCGGGCGTTTTCAAAGAAACGATATCAGCATTCTTTTGAATATTTTTAATTCCTGCAAGTGTGGAGATCGTGGCTTCGTTACCGCTTCGCGGATTGTATTTATAGCTTGTTTTACTATACTCGTAAGTAATACCGGCGTTCACTGATTTTACGTCCGCCACATCAGGCAATTGTCTTAATGTTTTTACGCGATTGGTATCTACTCCACCTTCAAGAATATTGGTTGTTTGCCATTCTACGATAGCCTTTCCTGTTTGATACGCCGAAAGATCAAGCTTTAAACCCACCTGCGCATTTACACGAAGGAAACTGGAATCTTTCTTAAACAATTCAAACAGAAAACTCAATCCGAATTGTGAATGCAGCAGATAAGGTTTGTCGTAGCCTAAATTAAGTCGCGGCGATTTTGGCTGCAGCGCCTGGTATTTAAACAATAGCCCTTCTCCGGCGCCGAAAACATTTTTAAGATCGAGATTAACGTCGCCGGTAAGTTGAAATTTGCCGGTGTTATTTGCATCGGGCAGGAAACCGAATATAGCGCTGGCTTCACTGCTCTTTTTATTGTCGACGTATAAATTAAGAATGGAACCGGAGCCAAGCATATTCAACGTAGAGCGTTGCTGCAGTTGGGCGTAAGGCAATTCTACTAAGCGCCTGTCCACATCCATTAATCTTTCCCGGCTGTAAATACTTCCGTTTTTTATGTTAAGGTATTGCTGCAGAAATCGCGGATTCAATTTTAATTTACCGTAATTTTTAATGCTGTCGATTCGATACAATAAACCTTTGTTTACAGTAAGCACCGCGGATATTTTGTCTTCGTTGATCGCTACGCTGTCGAGGAACAGCGATGCAAAAGGAAATCCGTCGTTTTCATAAGACACGAGCAATCGCTCTTTAAGCAAATCGATCTCATTAATGTTCATCGGCTTATTGTCATAGTTCTTTGCGTTGTATCCTGACCTTGCTAACAGCACTTTATCTATACCATTGGTGCGAAGTTGGATCCAATTATATTTTTTCCCGATAAATAAACTGAGGTGAAATACATTTTTTTGCTGCCATACACTATCTACTGATGCAACGGGATAACCTTTCGCAGCAAGTAATTGCGGCAGCGAATTAATATAATCCGCGATCTTTTGAAGGTCAGGAAAAGATGTTTGAATAACCGGAGCGGGTGGTTTAATGCTGCTATCTTTGTAGTGAACAACAAGCGTATAAGGTTCGAGGGCTGCAGTTCCTTTCTGCGCAAATGAACTAAAACCGGCAAAGCAACAGATGCATAAAAAGGCAAGCTTAATTATTTTTGCGGGGCCGTTATTCATGTTTTGTAAGCAGTGATTTCTAAACAGTAAATCTACAATTTCTTTGGCGGGTATTTACATTCATATTCCTTTTTGCCGGCAGGCATGTACGTATTGCAATTTTCATTTTTCCGTATCGATGAAAAATAAAGATGCGATGATAGCTGCAATTATAAAAGAGATCAATATCACAGCGCACTATTCCCCTGATGAAAAAATTGAAACCATATATTTCGGCGGCGGTACACCAAGCCTTTTACGAAAGGAAGACCTGCAACTTATTTTGGATACGCTGCGTAAAGAATTCACCGTAAGCAGCGATGTGGAAATAACGTTGGAAGCAAACCCCGACGATATCAATAAGCCTGTATTATCGGAATGGAAGCAACTTGCTGTGAACCGACTTTCCGTGGGGTTGCAGTCTTTTAATGAAGAAGAGTTGCGCAGGATGAACCGTGCACACAGTGCCGCACAATCATTACAATGCCTCGATGATATTGAAGAAGCAGGTTTTAAAGATTATTCTGTAGATCTTATTTATGGTTCGCCGTTACAAACGAATGAAGACCTTAAAAGAAACTTTGCCATCGTCGCACAAAGAAATGTACCGCATATTTCCTGTTATGCGCTGACGGTAGAGCCCGGAACAAAACTGAATAAATTAATAAATGATCATAAAAGTCCGCCGGTAGATACAGCCCAACAATCCGCACAATTTCATTTATTACTGAACCTGATGAATGCCGCAGGATATGAACAATACGAGATCAGTAATTTCTCCAGGCCGGGCCGCAGAAGCCGCCACAACAGCAGCTATTGGCAGGGGAAGCCTTATTACGGTTTCGGACCTGCAGCGCATTCCTTTGACGGAAAATTGAAACGCAGCTGGAATATTTCAAACAACAGTTTATACATTCAATCAATTGAAAACGGTATTATTCCGTTTGAAGAAGAGATCTTGACGAATGAACAACGATTGAATGAGTATGTGATGACGTCTCTGCGAACTGCAGAAGGATTGGATTTAAATATTGTTGAAAAGAATTTCGGCGGTGATCATAAGCAACGTATAGAAAAAGAAGCCGCGGAGTTTTTGAATAACGGAAAGATGATAAACAGAGATTCGTCTTTGGTACTTACGCAGGAAGGGAAGTTTTTTGCGGATGGGATTGCGTCGGAGTTTTTTTTATAAGGGAGAAACGCGGAGTGCAGGAGTTAAAACAGAAAACGCATTGTAAAAAATTCGTCATTGCGGAACTTCGATTATTCCGGCGCCCGGCGTTTTTTTTAAATTATTTTTGTCAATATTTTCATATAATGAAACGTAACAGGCAGCATTTAAAAAAGTAACGCTGAGTAAAAATTGTCCGGGCGATACCCGGCTTACTTCCGCCCTCTGCGGGGGTTCTTAAATCAATTCTTTTTCGATGTTTTCAAACCCTTCAGCAGCAGAGGTTGCATTCCACAAAATATCATAGACCGCTGCGGCGATCGGCATTTCCGCTTTTACTCTTTCGTTGATGATGTACATACATTTCGCGGCGTTATATCCTTCTGCCACCATGCTCATTTCGAGTTGGGCATTTTTTACAGAATAACCTTTGCCGATCATGTTTCCGAAAGTACGGTTACGGCTGAATAAGGAATAGCAGGTCACTAAAAGATCTCCGAGATAAACGGATGCCGCATAATTTGCGTGGACATTTTTTGCTGCGTCTTTTCCGTGCTCCATATAGCCCACTTCTGCGTTTATGATGCCTGCTTTGCGAAGGAAACCTGCCATTTCATCTGCACTGTTTGCTATGAGGACACTTAAAAAATTATCGCCGTAATCAAGGCCGTGCGCTATTCCTGCGCCCACTGCATAAATATTTTTGAGGACCGCGGCATATTGCACACCGTAAATATCTTTATTGAGAACCGTATTGAGATAATCCGTTTTAAAATAAGATGCGATCTTTTCCGTGGTCGCTTCATCCACACCCGTGAACGTGAGATAAGATAATTTTTCCGCCGCTACTTCTTCCGCATGGCAGGGGCCAAGCACCGCAAAATAATTTTCCAACGGCACGTTAAATTCTTTCGCTAAATAATCATTGAGCAGTACATTCTCGCCGGGCAAAATTCCTTTTACCGCGGAGATGATCATTTTCCCTGCAAAAATATCTTTATCGAGAGATGCCAATACTTCCGCCGTGTATGCAGAGGGAATCGCGATGAGAATAACATCCGCATTTTGAATCACCGCTTTCACGTCTTCGGTAAGATGAAGCTTGTTCGTATCAAAGCGCGCGGCAGTAAGGTATTGCGGGTTATGTTTTTTTGCTTTGAATTGTTCAATAGCTGTTGCGCTTCTGTTCCACCACCAAATGGTTTGGCCGTTATCTGTGAGAATTTTTGCAAGAGCTGTGCCCCAGGAGCCGCTTCCGAGTATACCGAAATTCATTTTCAGAAAATGATGAGTGATGAATGATGAGTGATGAATAAAACCGCGTAACTCACTTTTTGGTTTTTACTTTTTGTTTTAAGTTTTTATTACAGCCCGAGTTTTTCCACTGCTTTTAAAGCTGCGGCCTGGCTGGCGTCTTTTTTATTGTAGCCTTTTGCTTCTGCTACTACTTCACCATCGATAGTAGCGCCGATAGTAAACAAACGACGACCGCTTTCGATCGATTCATTCATTGTAGAGAATTCCAATACTTTTCCGTTCTTGTTTGCCCAGCCGTATAACCTGTTCTTGATATTTATTTCGATGGCTTCAAGATCATCGGTGAACATGTGGTTTCTGATGATCCGTTCTTCCACCCATTTCTGTGTTTCCTTATAGCCTTTATCCAGGAAAACTGCGCCGATCAAAGCTTCCAGCGTATTACCAAAGATCTGCGAGATCTTCAATGCATTGTCCAGCTTATTGTAAATCGTGATCTTCTTCAATCCCATTTTTAATGCGATCTCATTCAGCTTTTGGCGATTCACCATCTTGCTGCGCATTTCTGTAAGAAAGCCTTCGTCTTTGTAGGGGTATTTGCGAAAAAGAAAATGTGCGATGATTGAACTTAATACAGCATCGCCTAAAAATTCGAGTCTTTCATTATTCTCATCAGCACCTTCCCGTACGGACCGGTGACTGAGCGCTGTTTTGTAGAGTTGCAGGTTACCCGGTTTAAAACCGAGGACATTATTGAGCTGCTTTCTGAAATCCTTTTTTAGAGGTCCTTCGGCAAAAATGCCCTTGATATATTTTAAAGTTTTTTTGATAAAGAAAAGTTTAATCGAATTTAACTGATTTTTATTGAACGCGGATCTTCATGATACTCAAGATTCGTCTGATGCTTAAAGATAAGCTGTTGAAGCGAGTGGAAAAGCACAGAAATCAGATTAAAGATATCAGGCAACAGACAGCTGCGCTACCCGCTGAAAAACTTTTTATTTTCGTCTCCCGCCTTCTGTCTGAATTATGCTTTATACTTTTTAATGATCACGCTGGCATTATGCCCGCCGAAGCCGAAAGTATTGCTGAGAGCGGCATTCACAGTTTTGTGTTGCGCCTTGTTGAAAGTAAAATTAAGTTTCGGATCAAGTTCCGGATCATCCGTAAAGTGATTGATCGTGGGAGGAATGATGTCTTTTGTAACAGCGAGAATACAAGCCAATGCTTCCAAAGCGCCGGCAGCGCCGAGGCAATGGCCCGTCATACTTTTTGTAGAACTGATATTAAGATCGTAGGCATGTTCACCAAATACGCTGAGGATAGCTTTTGTTTCGGCAATATCACCGAGCGGCGTTGATGTTCCGTGTACATTGATGTAATCGATCTCTGAAGCGTGCATGCGGGAATCTTTCAACGTTTCGATCATTACATTTTTTGCGCCGAGTCCCTCCGGATGCGGAGCAGTGATATGATACGCATCGGCAGTAGCACCGCCACCGCCAATTTCGCAATAGATTTTTGCGCCGCGTGCCAGTGCGTGATCAAGGCTCTCTAAAATTAAAACGCCCGCACCTTCACCCATTACAAAACCATCACGGTCTTTATCAAAAGGACGGCTGGCAGTTTGCGGAGAATCGTTGCGTTCGCTCAATGCTTTCATGGCATTAAAACCGCCAACGCCTGCGGCGCTTACAACGGCTTCACTTCCGCCTGTAACGATCACATCGGCTTTACCTAAACGGATATTATCAAATGCGTCTATAATGGCATTTGTAGAAGAAGCGCATGCGCTTACCACGGCAAAATTGGGACCGCGGAAACCATGGCGCATTGATATTTGCCCTGCTGCAATATCCAATATCATTTTAGGAATAAAGAAAGGATTGAAGCGGGGCGTACCGTCACCGCCTGCGAAGTTCACCACTTCTTCCTGAAAGGTAATGAGACCGCCAATACCGCTGGCGAAAATTACGCCTACACGATCCACGTTCACATTGTCGCGGTTGATGCCCGCATCCTTTACTGCTTCGTCGCTTGCGATGAGCGCAAATTGCGTGAAACGGTCTATTTTTCTTGCTTCTTTTCTGTCGAGGTAGGTTGTTGCGTCAAAATCTTTTACTTCACAGGCAAACCGGGTCTTAAATTTTGATGCGTCAAACTGTTTAATTTGATCGCAGCCGCTTACACCATCGGTAAGGCCCTGCCAATATTCTTCAACAGTTTTCCCCAACGGAGTAAGGGCACCTATACCGGTAACTACTACTCTTTTTAAATCCATAAAATTGCCTGTGAGCGTTAAAAGACCCGACCTGCATTAAACAGGCCGGGTTAAGGAATTACTTTGCGTTCTCTTCCAAATAAGATACAGCCTGACCAACGGTAGTGATGGTTTCAGCCTGTTCGTCAGGTATCGAGATGTTGAATTCTTTTTCAAATTCCATGATAAGCTCAACTGTATCCAGGCTATCGGCGCCTAAATCGTTCGTGAAAGATGCTTCAGTAGTTACTTCTGCTTCATCTACACCCAGTTTATCAACAATAATTTTTTTGACTCTTGTAGCGATGTCTGACATGTTTGTAAAATTTAGTTAATACGGTGCAAAAATATACTTTTTGATAAAATAACAATCAATATTTAAAATTAGTTCTCAACGTGATAATTGTTGATTTAAACGCCCGAATTTCTTCGGGATCAAGTCCGGAAAAAAGCCTGGCCTTTCCCCGCGCGGCAAGATTATAACGCTGCGGGCAGATTGCCATACGCTCAGATAAAATTCTTGATTTGAATATTTCACAAATCAAATTTTTCACTAAATTGTAGTTTCCACCCAACTCACATTAAGCAATAAACACAGGCGCATGGCATTAAAGCAAATAGATCATGGTACAAAGGAGTATCTGCAAATGGTGCAGCTAAGGGATCTTGTATTGCGCAGGCCTCTCGGACTTACATTTGACCATGATGAATTAATAAAAGAAAAGGATGACATTCTGATTGCCTGTATGGATGATGATGAGATGTTGGGCTGCTGCATACTCACGCAAATAAATCAGGATACGGTCAGGCTTCGCCAGATGGCTGTTCCCCAAAAACTTCACGGGAAAGGAATTGGTGCTTCTATCATGCAGTTTGCAGAGACACTTGCGAGAGACCGCGGTTACAGGCTTATCACGATGCACGCCCGTGACACTGTAATCGGCTTTTACGAAAAACTCGGCTATCATATTACCGGCAGTCAATTCAGGGAAGTAACGTTACCGCACCATATCATGGAGAAGAAATTGATGTAATCCGAAGAAATCCAAAGATCGCAGACAAAAGACCGCAAGATGATACAGAGGCGGTCTCATCTGTTGTCTTTTTTACCTGAAATCTTCTGCTACTTTTTCTTAATCTTCGCCGCAAAGATCTTCCTTGCCTCATGTTCCTCTTCACCGAAAGATTCCTTCGGGATGATAAAGAAAGAACGCGGATTAAAATACAGGTGAAAGAAATACGGGCTTTCCATCCACACGCTGAATTCATTCCAGTTCCAACCTTTATGGCCGCGGTCATTTTCAATGGCGAATTGTTCGTTGCCTAATATTGCCCGAAAAGCATCTTTAAATGTCTTTGATTGGCGATAGATGATATTGGGAAGGATGAACCAAAACATGAGCATTAGAAAAAACCAAAGCATGGAGCTCACCAAAAATGCCAGCGGACTTATTTTTCTGAAATAGAAAAGCGCCGCGGAACCGATCGCGAAGACATTGATGACGATCATCATTACTTTTATTTCGGGACGACTGATAAAGTGATAGCGTAAAGCCTGAATTACTTTTCCTTTGTTGTAGGTAAACGTTTCTGAGGTCATGCCGCAAATATAAATCAACAAAGCTATAGGGGAGTTAATTACAATCTACAGCTACCAATTTCCCGCCGCCGTCGGCAGGCATCCCGCCGAGCAGGTTACCGCGAAGCGCAGCATTTACAAATTTAATATTCGTATTGGCAGCCTTCCCTTCTGTTGTACGGTTATCTGCCACGGGTTTTGTGTGGCCAAATCCGGTAACGATAAGCTTTCTACAATCCACGCCAAGTGCAACGAGTTTTTGATAAACAGCCTTTGCTCTTTCTTCTGAAAGTTCCTCATCCTTTAGATCATCACCTGTGAGTGCAACATTTGCTTCAATTCTAAGCGTGGTGATGTAAGTTTTATCATCAAGATAATTTTTGATGATCATTAACGCATCGATACTTTCCGGAAGCAGTATGGCAGTATTAGATTTAAAGAGTACCGGTTTTTCGATCTTCACTTCACTGCCTTCAATCATGTAGTGCTGCGCTTTTAGAGTTACGGAAGCGATCATCATCAACAATATCCCGAATATATATTTCATGTGCTGTTTTATGTTTTCAAAGATGCGAAAACGCTGCTTTTTGCAGGTACCCGCAGCAGGGTATTTATGATCACCTGAGTTTTTCATTATTTAGATGGCGGTCTGCGTCACGTGTCGTTTTCTTTTCAAAATTCTTTTGGAGTGCTGCTGTAAGATCAACGCCCGTCTGATTTGCAAGGCAAAGCAATACCCAAAGTACATCCGCCATTTCATCGCCGATATCTTTTCCTTTATCGCTCTCCTTGAATGTTTGATCGCCGTATTTTCGAACCATGATTCGGGCAAGTTCACCTACTTCTTCTGTGAGAATTCCGAGATTAGTAAGCTCGCTGAAATATTTTACACCGGTTGTTTTGATCCAGTTGTCTACGTCTTGTTGTGCTTGTTTTATTTTCATTATCTTTTTTCTATTACACCAATCAGATGAATGACACGAATTTAATGCAACACGCGTTTCAATGTTAAAGGTCGTTTGCCAAAATTTATTGCGATAGCTAACTTAAGACGCGATACAGACAAATAACTTAACACCTGCGCAACATATGCGTTGTGAATTTGTGGCAAGGATTTAATTTCAGGAACGATTTTATCGGAAAAAACAAAATCTGCCGGATACGTCGTGCGCAGTGTTCTTCCTTCATCTTTTACAGAGAATTATTGTTCCCGACAATATCGAATTTTCATCTCGCCGGGATCAAACTCCAATGCATCATAATAATTAATCTCCTTAAAACCGGTTACAATGGTTCGGTGAAGTTGCATGCAAATTCCGATCAGTTAAAAGTATTTTTTTCTTAAACTGTATGTCACTCATCAGTACGATTAATTCGTGAAATCCGCCCATTCGTGTAATGAGCTAAATTGCACCGCGTTTAAACAGCGCAGATTTATATAATAAAGAAAATCAACTCTTATCCTTCGTATCAATAATGATTGTGAGTGGCCCGTCGTTCACTGACGCCACTTTCATATCGGCACCAAAGATCCCGGTTTTTATTTCTTTACCAAGATCGTTTTGCATCCGGCGAATAAATGATTCGTAGAGTGGAATTGCGATATCCGGTTTTGCAGCTTTAATGTAAGAAGGCCGGTTGCCTTTTTTCGTTGTTGCGTACAATGTAAATTGGCTCACGAGTAAAATTTCTGCGTTGATGTCTTTCACCGAAAGATTTGGAACTTTATCGCTATCGTCAAAAATTCGGAGATTAACGATCTTATTACTCAGCCATTCGAGGTCTTCTTGTGAATCCGAATCTTCAATTCCGATGAGAATGAGCAAACCGATATTGATCTCAGCGATGACAATAGCATCAACGGTAACGGATGCAGATGAAACTCTTTGAAGAACTGCTTTCACGTAAATTATTTTTTGTTTACAAAATCCCGAAGATAGCTGCAGCTTGTAATCGCTTCTTTATAAAAAGCCGTGTTGTTGTACTCTTGTGCGAGCTGAGGGAAATATTTATTACCCATGAATATTGGAAAATATTTCTTCTCTGCATCATCATACTTTGAATAATCATCATTGCTGAAATCATCGTATTGCGGGCGGCGAACGTTCTTCTGCGCACATTTTGCCATCATAAACAAACAGCGGGCTTTAAAATTCCTGTCTGTTGATGCATCCATGGCTTTCTTAAACATATCCTGCGCTGCGAAACACCCATAATATTGCTTCTGAAATTCCGTAGCATCTTTAGGAATAGAGTAACCATCACTTCCGCTGCGATAGTATTGCACCAATTCCCAGGCATGTCCATAATAGGTCATGTTGTATAAACCCAAAGCGGTTTTATAATATAATTTGGGAGCGTTTAATTTGTCAGTCCGTGCAGTTGTTTGCAGACGTAACATTTCTTTAGCAAATGACAACTTATCTGTTTTCTCCGTCTTTGATAATTGTTCTTCCTGATCGTATAAGAGATCGATAAAAGGATTCTTTTCGATAACGGAATTTTTATCCGGTTTAGATCTTTGCAACCAGTTGATAGCATTCGCATAGTCATAATTACGAAGGAATGATGTGCCGGCAAAATCAATTACCGAATTTACTGTGATTGCGTTATTTGCCAACAAATAATTTTCAAAATTATTTCCTTTCTTTTCCGTCATCAATGCATATAGTTTCAGCACGTCATTAATATCTGTTTTGTTGTGCAAAAATTCAACTGAATTGTAATTGCCGTCGCCGTAGATCTTATCCGCAGCGCCGATCGCTAAAACTTCTTTATAAATGTTTCCCTGCGCATGATATTTTTTTGCCACAGGACCGCTCATAATATTCCGATAAAAGATCTGCCACTGCGAACTGCCTGTCCAGCCTGTTTTTGACGCCGCATCAGCTTTTGCTTTTTGTTGGAGCCATTTTACCGAAGGCAGGATCTTTTCTTCTTCCTGTGCATCCATTGCTTTTGATTCATTGATGGAAAGCAACAGATTCGTCAGCATCCATTGATCATTTACTTTAGGCGTCAAAGACATTTTTTTTGCATCGCCGAGATATTTATTCGCTTTATCAAAATCTTTTGTCATCAAAGATGTATAAGCTGCAGCCGTAAGGAACAACGCAGGATCATTAACTTTCCCTTTGCTCATTTTTACAAATGCATCGGTAAGTGAGACGGTATATTTCCGGCCGGCCTGTAAAGTACTGTCTTTCGCTTCATCGTTCCAATTATAGTAGAACAGTTTGCCGCCGCTTTCTTTATCCAACACAGGCGAAAAATAAAATTCTTCTACTTTGTTAATTTCTCTACCTGCAAGTGTTTCCAGATTTTTATTGGAAGGATCAAGCGCAAATATTTTTTGGATCGTTGCAGACTCATCCATGATGCTGCTCAATGCAAAGAGCGATAACATGTCCGCTTTTTCTTTATCAGTTTTACACAAGGCTAAATATTCCGACCGATCCGCTTTAGAATCTACCGCCCATTTAAAACTCATGTAATTAGAGATCTTTTTCGCGGGATTATCACTGAAATTTTTACTGAATAAATATGCCGCTTCTTTACCCTGACCCGTATGCCACATTGCTCCCGCCTTTAATGCCAATGCCAATTGCTGTAAAACAGACGCTGTTTTGTTTGGTGCGATGTACTGGTCATACACTTTGATCGCATCAATATAATTACCGGAATAATGCGCAAGCCTTTCTGCCTGATAGGCGTATTTTAATTTAAAGAGATCGGTCTTTGCTGCGGCATATAATTGCAAGCCGCCTTTGATCAGTTTCGCCATTGCAAGACTGTCGCGCTTTATCGCATCCCAATCATTGTTGCCACCGATTACATACACTTGTGCTTTTTTTGCATAAAGAATATATCCTAAGGCTTCAAGATCTTTTTGCTTCATGAAATATGCCGTCATGCTGTTACGCTTAACTGAATCCGGAATTTTGAGCGGCTGATTTTTTTCAATATTGATATATAAGCTGTTGATATCTTTTTGTGCATACTCCGTTACGAAAGCCTGTGCGTCTTTATCTGAAACGGGTACGCCGCAATATGCAGCCCATTCATTGGCCAATATTGTTTCTGTTTTTACAGGCTCTTCCTCATCGTACAAAAAATTGTAGCCCGTGTAATAAAACGGGCGCAGCGATTGCGTTGACGAAATATCCGGATTGAAGAATGACGTGTAATAATCATAAGGATCAATGCCGGGGCCGCAGCCGATAATATTTTGAGGAAAGGAAATGATAAAGGCGCTAATGCATAGCATCATACATATTCTCCATTTCATGTGTTGAGTATTTTTTTAAAATTAAGCTATCCAGATGATAGAGTGAAACACGGATATTTTTATCGGATAATTTTTCGCTGACAGCATTAACAGCATCGATGACAACTTGCTGATCGGCGGCTTCAATACGCAACAGATCTGCTTTTTTTATTTCATACCCGTTCACGACTGTATCCCGCAATGCCGTGTATCGGTTACCTGTTTTATTAAATGCGCTTCCACTTAAACTTTCATCAGGAAGATCTTTGATCAAACCGGTGAATTTATTATTTCGAAATAAAACTTTCCAATCGAATAGCGGAAAAGCAACATCCAGTTGCAACGGATAATTCTCAAGATCTCCGATATACTTTTTGAGTTCAGCCGTTTCCAAAATAGAATTCTCAGTTTTGATATCCGTAAGGTTCCCCATGTTGTAGCACATGAGCATACCACGATTAACCGGCGGAACACCAGTCTTTGCCAAATATTTGATCTGATGTAAACGAATCGTTGCAGAATAATTAATGGAGTTGTCAGATTTTTTTAATGCATTGAGAATGGCGAAGTATTTTGCTTTTGTCGTTGCCGTCCAGTCGCAATCGATCTGCATTTCAGCCATCTTTCCTATGCCGTTATTGAGCGCAATTTTTTTTGCAAGATCCAGTATTTTATCTGCGAGTGCTGTTGTTTGTGAAGGATCAATTTTAAAAATGCACTCGTTGCTGATGAATATTGTCGGAATAATATTCAAACCTGAGGTTCGCAGATAATTACTGTCGGGCGCCCGCAATTGCGCAACAGGCAAGGGTGAACGGATATTGCCATCCCAATCCACGTCAAAGAATTTGATGTAAAGTGTTTTAACTTTAAGATCAGAAAGGGCTTGCCTTTCATACGTCGATAATTTAAAAACAGAACGCCAGTAGTAGAAAGAACGTTCGATATTTCGGGTCTCATGATTTCTTTTGCTGTTGCATGAAAAAAGTACCAGCAATGATATAGAAAGCAAAATTCGCAATGTGTTTGTTTTGTGCAATATTAACGGAGATAACGGATAAATGAAGGATGGGACGTTCCGTTTCTGCTATCTTCCTTCATCATGCTTACTGTAAGACTCCGCCGATTGCCGTTTGCTGCGCCGGTAGGGAACCGGCTGATGATTAGTCCCGATAGTAAAAGCTGCAACAAATTTCATCCTCCGATTTTCAATGTTTATATTTGCAGCCTTATGGCAAATGAAGCAAATAATTTCGCGGAGATCATCTCGCATTGTAAAGAATACGGGTATATTTTTCAGAGCAGTGAACTCTATGACGGATTGAGCGCCGTGTATGATTACGGACAAATGGGTGCGCAGTTGAAAAAGAATCTGCGTGATGAATGGTGGAAAAGCATGACGCAGCTGCACGAAAATATCGTGGGTATCGATGCGGCGATCTTTATGCATCCTACAGTATGGAAAGCGAGCGGACACGTTGATAATTTCAGCGATCCGATGATCGATAATAAAGACAGCAATAAAAGATATCGTGTAGATCACCTTATTGAAGGTTACGCAGAAACATTAGATAAAGCAGCGGGTGAAAAGATTCTTGCAGAAATGGATGCGCTTCTTTCAAAAGACGATTATGCGGGTTTAAAAACATTGATCGAAGAAAATAAGATCAAATGCGGCATCAGTAAAACGACCAACTGGACCGATGTTCGTCAGTTTAACCTGATGTTCAAAACAGAATTCGGCGCTGTTGCATCTGATAATCCGGAAGATAATATTGTATATCTCCGCCCGGAAACTGCACAGGGAATTTTTGTAAACTTTTTGAATGTGCAGAAAAGCGGAAGGATGAAAATTCCTTTCGGTATCGCACAAACGGGTAAAGCATTCCGGAACGAGATCGTTGCGAGACAATTTATTTTTCGCATGAGAGAATTTGAGCAAATGGAAATGCAGTTCTTTGTTCGCCCGGGATCACAAAAACAGTGGTATGAATACTGGCGGGATACCAGAAAAGCATGGCATGAAAGCATCGGCATTCCTGCGGATAAATTACGTTTTCATGATCACATAAAACTGGCGCACTACGCCGATATGGCTTTGGATATCGAGTTTCAGTTCCCTTTCGGCTGGAAAGAATTAGAAGGGATTCACAGCCGCACAGATTTTGATCTGACTCAACATGCTACATTCAGCAAAAAGAAAATTCAATACTTTGATAACGACCTCAACGAAGAAGGTAAACCTTACGGAAATTATACGCCATATGTGGTAGAAACATCTGTAGGACTGGATCGTTTGTTTCTTACCGTTTTAAGTGTGGCTTATGCTGATGAAAAATGGACAAAAGAAGACGGAACTGAAGACGGAAGAGTAGTATTGAAAATTCCTGCGAAGATCGCTCCTACCAAACTGGCAATATTGCCTTTGTTGAAAAAAGACGGTCTGCCGGAAATTGCAAAAGAACTCATGAACGAATGCAAGCAAAGCTTCCATTGTTTTTATGAAGAAAAAGATGCGATAGGTAAACGTTATCGTCGTATGGATGCGATCGGAACACCGTTCTGTGTAACTATCGATCATCAAACGAAGGAAGACAATACTGTAACGATCCGCTACAGAGATGATATGCGCCAGGAAAGAATTGCATTGAGCGAGGTGAAGAATTTGGTTTCAGAAAAAATTAAGTAGATTGAAGTCTAAACTTTAAATAAATGATCCGGAGATTTGTAAATGTAAGGTCTTTGATGATTTCAAATTTATAATTAAAAAAGTGAATCAATTGATTCGCTTTTTTAATTCCATTAAGACAAGTTTAACAACCATAAGGCAGCATAAGTTTTTGGTTTAACATCCTACAGATAACCAAAACTAATTCACTTATGCAATGTGTACTATTCTCATTATGTCTTTTTTTAGCACTCTCCTCTTTCGCACAATCAAATAAAAATTACGGCGGCACGGGGCAATCATTTTACGCAGAAGTAGGCGGTCCGGGAATATTATTTTCTGCGAACTATGACAGACGATTTACGAAAACACCTTTTGGAATTGGCGGCAGGGTCGGACTTGGCTTTCTTACGAGTTATGAATCTATTTCTTACACCGACATGTACGGCTATACCTATTTTCGCGACCGTAACAGATCGGTATTGACCGTTCCCGTACAGGTAAATTATCTTTTTGGCAAACCAAGTTCTGCAAGTGCCTTTGAAGTAGGCCTTGGTGCCACGTTTGCCGGAAAAAGTGTTGATCTTTTCAACAATTATTACGATGCCGGTACAAAGAACGGATCAGTATTCGGTACCGCATCTTTCATGTACCGCAGGATGCCTAAGGACGGCGGATTTTCTTGGCGTGTTGGCTTTACCCCCATCTTCGCAGATGGTTATATTGAACCTTCCGCAGCGGCCGGCGTAGGTTATAATTTTTAAAAGTTACCGCAGAAAACCGGATTTGCAGCGAATGATTTTTTTAAGAAAAAAAAGCTTCACCAATCAAAAACGGTTGATACAAATCAACCGTTTTTATATCAACAAAGTATAAGTAAGTTCACATTTCCAAATAATCACGACTGCTAATTTTCTAATCGATTAACCGTACAACTCTGAATGTACCGACCTTCTGTCATATCCTAAATTGATGATCCTGTTCTTCGCCTCATCAATCATCGCTTTCCAGCCGCAAAGCATAAAAGTTGCATCAGGATTTTCCTGTGCCTTAATGATGTTTTCATACACCGGATGCACGTAGCCGGATGCACCCTCCCAATTTTCTCTGCTCAATGTAGGAATATAATGGAAGCCTTCCGTAGAATCACTTAACGCTTTCAATTCATCAAAATAAAGGAGATCAGCTTTTGTTCTGCAACCAAAAATAAGATGAATGTTTTTATGTGGAATATTATCCATTTTTATTTTATGAACCATGCTACGAAACGGCGCAATACCGGTTCCGGTGCATACGAGGAAAAGATGTTTATCCAGTGCACCTTCATGTAAAGTAAATACACCAACCGGACCGCGAAGTGTAAGCTCAGATCCTTCTTTTACGTCATTAAATAAATACTGCGTTCCTGCGCCGCCGTCGAGTTGCACGATACATAATTCAAACACATTCGTGCCGTCGGGCCAGCTCGCAATGGAATAACTGCGCCAGCGCTTGTTTGGCTTTTCGTGGATCGGCAGATCAAGTGTTACAAACTGCCCGGGTTCAAAATTAAAACTTTCGAGTTCAGGTATCTGAATAAAGAAACGACGTGTGTTGTAAGTCTGCTGTTCTATCCGAATGACTTTAGCAGTGCGCCAGGGTTGCAGCATAGTGGTTGGTTTTAGGTGATACTAAGGTAAGGCAATTAAAAATGCATAATGGATCCGGGATATTCTTTTCCGGTCGCAAGCGGTGCAGCAAATGCGATACTTTATTTGAATTTATTTCACAAATAAAAAGTCATAATTAAATTATCTTTGCAAAGTGAACGCCGATGTGTTGATGAGTATTTACAAAAATGACCCCCGCATATTTCAAATTGCGGACAGGATCACTATGTCATCTCCGCAACATTTACACCTCAAAGGTTTGGCGGGAAGCGCTTCACAATTTGTTCTCGCAACTGTTCACTCCCACCCCGCCGCATCACAACTTAATCATCTTGTAATTTTAAGGGACGCTGAAGAAGCCGCGTATTTTCAAAATACACTGGAGAATATCACCAATGCATTAGATATTTTTTATTTTCCGTCCTCATTTAAGAATAAGAAGAATTTTCAGTTGCTCAACAGCAGTCATGTGATGTTGCGCACGGAAGCACTCACGAAACTTACGCAGGCGATCTCGCTTTCGCAGAATAAAAAAGTGATCGTTACTTATCCGGAAGCATTATTTGAAAAAGTGGTGTTGTCAAAAACATTATCTGAAAATATCATCAGCATAAAACAGGCGGATGTTCTGGATGTGAACGGCATGCTGCAACGCTTTGCAGAACAGGGTTTCGTGAGAACTGATTTTGTATACGAGCCCGGACAGATTGCGATCCGCGGCGGTATTATCGATATTTATTCATTCGGTAATGAAAAACCTTATCGGATTGAATTGTTCGGCAATGATGTGGACAGTATCCGCATTTTTGATCCGGAAACACAGTTGAGCGAAAGAAAATTATTACAGGTAAATATTATACCGAATGTAGAGACACAATTTGAAAGCGGTGAGAAAATTTCCTTTATGGAATTTTTACCGGAGAATACGATCGTGTGGACGGAAGATTGGGAATTCGTAAAAGAAAGAATTGAAGATGAAAATGAAGCGGTCTCTTTATTTACTTTTAAACCGTTAGATGAGAACAGCAATGTAGATCCGGAATCTTCTTTAAAAGATTTTAATCCTGATGATTTTGTAGCGGCTGATGTGATCGAAAAACTGATTGCCGAAAAACATGTGATCGAGATCGGCGGTAAAAGTCATTTTCCATCAAAGAGTAATTTAGCAACTTTCAACTTTTCGTCTCAGCCGCAACCCGCATTCAACAGGCAGTTTGACCTGCTCATTAAGAACCTGCAGGAGTATGAAGCGAACAAATACAATATTTTTATTTTTGCGGATAACCCAAAGCAACTGGAAAGAATGCACGTGATCTTCACCGATCTCAAAGCAGAAGTTCAGGTAACGCCGATCGCATTTTCTATTCATGAAGGATTTATTGATAACGACCTGAAGCTGGTTTGCTATACGGATCACCAGGTATTTCAACGTTATCATAAATACAAAGTAAAGCAGGCATTCAGCAAGAATAAAGCGCTCACGTTAAAGACGCTTCGTGAATTACAACCGGGAGATTATGTGAGCCATATTGATCATGGCGTGGGCGTGTACAGTGGTTTGCAAAAGATAGAAGCAAACGGCAAACAGCAGGAGGCCGTGCGCATTCAATACAAAGACGGTGATCTGCTGTATGTGAATATTTCTTCGCTGCACAAGATCAGTAAGTACAGCGGTAAAGAAGGATCGATCCCGAAAATGAACAAACTCGGCAGCGATGTGTGGGCGAAGTTGAAAGACAAAACAAAGAAGCAGGTAAAAGATATTGCAACGGACCTGATCAAATTATATGCGCAAAGAAAATCGCTCGAAGGTTTTGCGCACAGTCCGGATAATTATATGCAAACGGAACTGGAAGCGAGCTTTATTTATGAAGACACACCTGATCAGGCAAAAGCATGTGAAGATGTAAAACGCGATATGGAAAAGCCGGCGCCGATGGACAGATTAGTCTGCGGTGATGTTGGTTTTGGTAAAACAGAAGTCGCGGTTCGTGCCGCGTTCAAATCAGTGTGTGACGGTAAACAGGCAGCCATATTGGTTCCTACGACAATCCTTGCATATCAGCATTATAAAACATTCAGTGAGCGTTTGAAAGATTTTCCGGTGACGGTTGATTTTCTGAATCGTTTCAAAACATCGAAACAGAAAAAAGAGACACTCAAAAAAGTAGAAGAGGGAAAAGTGGATATCATCGTGGGCACGCACGCATTGCTCGGAAAAGATGTGAAGTTTAAGAATATCGGTGTGATGATCATTGATGAAGAACAGAAATTCGGCGTTGCAGCAAAAGAAAAATTAAAGACACTTAGAACCACGGTAGATTCGTTAACGCTGACGGCAACGCCTATTCCGAGGACCCTACAGTTTAGTTTGATGGGTGCAAGAGATCTTAGCATCATCAACACGCCGCCGCCAAACAGGCAACCGATCCAAACCGAAGTGATGGTGTTCAATGAAGACGCGATCCGTGATATGATCTATTACGAAACGGAAAGGGGCGGACAGGTTTTCTTCATTCACAATCGGGTGAAAGGGCTGCCGGAAATGAAAGCTTTTCTACAGGGACTGTGCCCGGATATCAGTTTTGCATTTGCGCACGGACAAATGGACGGCGATCGGTTAGAAGATACTATCCTCGATTTCATGGATAAGAAATACGATGTGTTGGTGTGTACAAACATTGTAGAGAGCGGCGTGGATATCCCGAATGTGAATACGATCATCGTAAACAATGCGCATCAATTCGGCCTGAGTGATCTGCATCAGCTTCGCGGTCGTGCAGGAAGAAGTAATAAAAAAGCGTTCTGTTATTTATTGGCGCCGCCGATGAGTACGCTTCCGCCGGACAGCAGGAAAAGATTAAGCACACTCGAACAATACAGTGACCTCGGAAGCGGCTTCCAGATCGCCATGCGCGACCTTGATATTCGCGGCGCGGGAAATATGCTTGGCGGAGAACAAAGCGGCTTTATCGCCGAGATCGGCTTTGAAATGTATCAGAAGATCCTCGACGAAGCCATCAAAGAATTAAAAAGAAACGAATTTCGCGACCTGTTCAAAGAAGAGATCAGTCAGCAGGATGATTTTGTAAAAGATTGTTCCATCGATACCGATCTTGAAATTTTGATCCCTGACAATTACGTGGAAAGCATTACAGAAAGACTGAGTTTGTACAGCAGACTTGATAATTGTGAAACTGAAGAAGACTTAACCGCATTTCATTCAGAGATGACGGATCGTTTCGGCCCGGTGCCTGATCCTGTGGAAGATCTGTTTACCACGGTTCGTTGCCGCAGAACAGCCGTTGAACTCGGCTTCGAAAAAATGTTCCTTAAGAATGAAGTGCTCAAGTGTTTCTTTGTGAGTAATCCTGATTCTCCATATTTTCAAAGCGAGACGTTTAATAAATTACTCCTGTTCCTTCAAACGGGAACCAACAAAGCCAAGTTGAAGCAAGTAGGTAAGAACGGGATCCTCGTAGTAGATGATATCCGTACCATGAGTGATATGTATCGATTTTTGTCGAAGGCGATTAAGAGTGTGAAGGGAGTTTAGGCATTAGCAAGTGCTGATGCTCTTGGAAGTTTGAAAAATCAATGTGCTGATGTGGCAACGGGCTGACGAAAATGCACTTATTTTATAAATTGCATCACGTAAATGTTCTGTCAACTGTCAACCAAAGAAAAAGGCAGCCCTTTCGGAACTGCCCATTAACATTTTAAGCTTAAAATCTTAAATCTTTTCTTTTACCAGCCTTTCTTAGCTGTACCTTCTTTTACAAGAGTAAGCGCTTTCGCTTCAGCCAGCATCGTAGTCATTTTATTTCCTTTACCGTCGTGGCCCTGTGCCATATAACCTCCACGGGATGTTTTAGTGATCACTGCTTCCTGCATCGGAACATTTTTTTCCTTCGTCTTCATGCAATAAGCTGTTAGTGTTTCTGCCATTTTAATTGAATTTATGGTTAGTAAATAATGGGGTTGAACGGTTGTTCACGTTAAAACTAATGAATTAATCCGTTTTTCCAAAAAAACTTAACTAACATCATTGGCACAAGTTCCTGCGAATCAGGTTTTTAAATTTCTACGGAAAATTGCGCATTTTCAGTTTGGACTTCCGGTGACGGATAAATTTTAAAATATATGTGAATAAAATGGACCCGAGAACTGCCAGGATAATATCCTTTTGTGCATCCCAAGGATCGCCTTGGGTAGCCACATAAGTTTCGCCGGTTGCTTTGTCGGTAAAGGCTGCAACGCCCCACTCTATTAATTCAAAGATAGTGGCCAGGCAAAGGATCGCCGTGTTTACGATGAGGAAGATACCGTTCCCTACGTTAGTGAATTTTCTTTTAAGTATTTCCATGATCGGATACATCATTAAAAAACCAAAACTGAAATGGACGATCCTGTCATAAGGATTTCTTTGTAGTTGAAAGCGGTGTTTAAGAAATTCACCGAATTGATTGTGGGTATACGCACCCTCCGCACCGTATAAATGAAGCAACAGAAACAGACAAATAAACACAATGGCGGTGTTTGAGAAGCTAAACTTTTTTCTCGCGCAAAATGTCCCTGCAAAGAATAGTATAACAAGAATATTCTCGATCCACCAATCTGTGTGATCAATGGCTGTTTTATAGAGATATATCCAAGCGAGGGTAAATACGACAGCTATTATTCTTATTTGATCTTTTGAGTGCAGTGATTTTTTTTGTTCGGTGTGATCGACAGATGTTATCATATTTGCGAATTATTTTTTCCTTTTTTTGAAGATGAATTTTTTAGTTTTCCCAATTGGAGACAAAGATTTATCCCACCGAAAGATGCTTTGCTGTTTACATTTACAAATAACTCAAGCCCGCCGCCGATGTATTTCTGCAGACTCATGGCTTTGCCTGATAAAGCGAGCCCGATTATGTGTGTCGTTATTTTTTCATAAATAATTCTGTTTCCGAAAATAAATCCGTTGTATTCAGAGGAAATGATGGCACCTTTTTCAGTCATCTCTATAAAGCTAATTCCACAATTGACAGCAGCCCAAAAACTCTCGTTGACGAAAGCTCTTCCATATGTAACGTTGACGGAATTTACCTCGTTCTCGAAATTGCTTTCTCTAAGTACATGAAGCCCGGAAAGTCCGTTTACCCCTGCAGCGAACAATTGCTTTTTTCGTTGATATGCAAGTTCTATTGTTCCGCAAATGCCCGGATTTCCCTCAATTGTACCGCCCGCAGCAATACCTGCTCCAACTGTAAATCTGTAAAAGTTCTCATTTATTTTCTTATCAGCTTGTGCATGTGCATGAAATACAACAGTAAACATGATCAAGAAATAAAACAGCAGGGTTCGCATACGTTTTGTTTTAGGACATAAAGCTATCCTGATATTCTAAACGCCGGCTTGACATAAATCAATAAATCCGCTTCACTATATTTCCTGATAATACGCCGCTCTCGCTTTTTTTGGTGCATCTTCTTTTTGCAACCTGCCGAGTTGAAAACAAAAATTTAATCCGCCGAAAGATGATCTCTTATTACTGTTCAGAAAAAACTCCAGTCCCTTGGCGAAACAGCAGTTTGTTTTGAGGAGCTTAACAGATACAGAAAGCCCTACAGCATTTCTTTTAAGCTTTTTGTAGGTATCAAAACAAGTACAGATCGGTGCACCCTTTTCTTCCGTGAAAACAAAAGCCGGACCCGCATTTATGCTTGCAAAAAAACGGCGGTTTACCAGTACCCGCCCATAAGTAAGGAAGGCTGCTGATGCTGAATTAGAAACAAATATTTCATCGGATTTGTTATCGGAAGATTTTCCGTCTGATACTTCACTGACCCCAAAGGAAAACAATTGCTTTTTTCGCTGATAGCTAAGTTCAATTACGGCGGATGAGCCGATTGATTTAATTTGTTGAGGATAACCCTTTCCCGCACCTATCGAGGCGGAGACACGAAAGAAGTTGATTGAATCTGTTTCCCCGAAACTACCATATCTCTGCGCATCACTTCGTAGACCAACCAACAAAAAAATAACAAAAATGATCAGCAGTCTTGTTGTTCCTGATATACTATGCATAATCTTATTGTTTAGAAAACAAATGTATCATGCATTGCTGCCGGTTGGCATTGACAAAAATCAATAAATAAAAGAATTATTTGCGGAGTTTATTTCTCGTCCGACTCAGGGTTTCCGGTGTTACCCCAAGAAAAGAGGCGATATATTTTTGCGGGATCTCTTTGAGAAATTCGGAATAATTTTCGAGAAAGAATTTGTATTTCGCCAACGCATCATGTTTGCGGAGCATATACAATCTTTGTTCCTGCTTGTAAAAATATTGCTCTGTAATGATGCGTGTATGATAATTAAAAGCCGGGAATTTTTCATAGATATGCTGTAAAGCATTGTATGAAAGGGATGCTACGGTAGTATCTGCCAATGTTTCAATAGATTCCGTTGCGGGCGTTTGAGTAAAGAAACTTCCTGCGGATATTACAATGTGTCCGCTAAACATAATGCGTGACGTGATCTCTTTGTCACCGATGTTATGATAGGATCTCAATAATCCATCGGCCAGAAACCAAAGGTTTTTACAGATAGCTCCCTCATGCAACAGCATGCTGCCTTTCTTAACTTCAACGGTTTTGAAATTTTTAATAAGGGCTTCCTGCAGTTCGTCACTTACGGGATTGATTTGCCGTAAGTATTCGAAAAGGGGTTGAAGTATGAGGGATGTTTCGGACAATTTTATCTTTTATTAATTACACGAATTTGGCGAATTACACGAATTGGTTTCCCGCAGATGATCGCAGATTGAAGGCGCACACATTTTCGCAGATCTTATAAAGCGAAGACCACAACCGCCTTCGGCAGGCTCGGGCTCAAAGACCGAGCGGATATAACCTCGTTAATATCCGAAAAATCTATTTTAAAATCTGACGAATCCCAATTCAGACAATTGCTTTATATATTTTCTTTTCTCACCACCCCATCTTCCGGCTTGCCTCTTTTGTAAATGATCAGTCCGTTCAAAAAATTACGCAACACCTGATCGCCTGCTTCCACGTATCCCGGATGATGCGGATCACGAAAGAGATCTCCCAAAGCACCCTTCGTCATTTCAAAATCTACCAGCGCCAATATCTCGATGATATCATCGTTGCGAAGCCTGAGCGCCACGCGGAGTTTTTTAAGTATGTCGTTATTGTCCATGCCGTTTATTTATCAGATGAAGTTCAATCATATTTACAAGATATAAAAATTACTTTCCGGGTAAAACACGGTTTGTACGTTGCTTGAAACGTTTTTCTGAAAAAATTAAAAAATATATCCTGCAGTTATGCATTGTCTTCCTGTGAGAAGAAATGTGGAACTTAGCGATGAAATGTTGACGGACCGGACAGTCTTGTAACACAGCAGGGTGCAAATCGTGTTTCCGGCGAATATTCTCTAACATAAATGATCTGCAATATGAGTTCAGGCAATATAACAATTAAGATGAACGAGTATAAATTAGATATGCTCACGTTTGATGCGCTTCATTTATTGGAAGAACTGATCAGCACGCCTTCATTGAGCAGAGAAGAACATAATACTGCAGATGCAATTTTTCTTTTTTTGGAAGAGCGGAATATTCATACAAGCAGGTTGTTGAATAATGTTTGGTGTGTGAATAAAAAATTTGACGCTTCAAAACCAAGCATTCTTTTAACTGCTCATCACGATACTGTTCCGCCCAATTCCCGATATACGAATGATCCTTATTCACCAAAAACAGAGCACGGAAAAATGTTCGGATCAGGAAGCACGGATGCGGGTGCTTCTTTGGTGAGCCAGATGGCTGCATTTTTATATTTTTATGAAGAGAACGACCTGAAATATAATATCGTTTTCGCGGCAACTGCAGAAGGAGAGATCAGCGGTGCATACGGCATTGAACATTTATTTGCGCAGCAGGAATTCGCATCTCTTTTTGCCCATGCCGATTCTTTCGCTATTGTGGGTGAACCGACAGAACTTGATCTTGCTGTTGCAGAGAAAGGCTTGCTTGTGCTCGATTGTAGGGCAAGCAGTGTTTCCGCACTTGCAACAGGAACAGATGGTGATAATGCAATTTACAAAGCGATAAAGGCGATCGATTGGTTTGTGCATTATCGTTTCGAAAAGATCTCCGCTCTTTCGGGAGAAGTGAAAATGACAGTTACATCCGTAAGCACAGAAAACAAATCACACCAGGTTATTCCGGCGTCGTGCGATTTTGTTGTCGCTATTCGAGTGACGGAGATGTATACGCATCAGGAGATCATTGATGTGATAAAAGAAAATATTACGGTAGAGATAAAACCACGCAGCACAAGATTATTATATTCTGCAATCGCTCCTGAACATACTGCGGTAAAAGCGGGGATTATTCCGGGCAAAATGACTTACGGCTCTCCTACCTTTTCAGTTCAGGGGTTGATCCCGCTGCCGTCATTAAAATGCGGTCCGGGCAATATTGCGCAAAGCCACAGTGCGGATGAGTTTGTGGCGATCAGCGATGTGGAGGAAGGGGTTGAGTTTTATATAAAGCTGATAAAATTGTTGGCCGAAGAGAATGGATAATCCCTTCATGGATATTGAATAATGAATAATGAGGAAATGGAGACAACACTGCATGATTGCATTGATATGGCGACATTGATGTTACAGCAGTTCTCCTGCCCATACGCCTGAAGGTTCCATGGGCAATTTGTAAAATGAAGCCATTGCTAAAATGATGAATGAAAAGATCGCTTCCTTTATATTTGAAGACGCTGAGCATGCGTTAAAACAGCTGCTTTCATAAACCCGTTAAATAGTCCACATAAAAAAAGCCCGAACTTTATCGGGCTATATCTTTTATCTTTTATCTACCTTCTACACATCAATCTTTGCGTACTTCGCATGGCTCTCAATGAATTCTCTGCGTGGCGGAACTTCATCCCCCATCAGCATTGTGAACACGCTGTCGGCGTTAGTGAGACTATCGATGGTGACTTGTTTCAATGTACGTGTGGCAGGATTCATCGTTGTTTCCCACAATTGCTCTGCGTTCATCTCACCGAGACCTTTATAACGCTGGATTGTAACACTGTCGTCTTTACCGCCGCCGATCTTCGCTGTAAGCGCTTTACGTTCTTCGTCGTTCCAGGCATAATCCTGATCCTTCCCTTTTTTCACAAGGTATAAAGGCGGTTGTGCGATGTAGATATTTCCGTTCTCCACCAATTGCTTCATGTAGCGGAAAATAAATGTCATGATCAATGTGGCAATATGCGATCCATCCACGTCGGCATCCGTCATGATGATCAGCTTGTGGTAACGCAATTTTGAAACGTCCAATGCTTTTGCATCTTCGAGGGTTCCAATTTTTACACCGAGGGCAGTAAACATATTCCTGATCTCCTCATTATCGTAGATCTTATGCTCCATTGCTTTTTCCACGTTCAGGATTTTACCACGCAAAGGAAGGATCGCCTGGAAACTGCGGTCGCGGCCCTGCTTTGCAGTACCACCCGCCGAATCTCCTTCGACAAGGAACAACTCACATTTACCCGGATCTTTATCAGAACAATCTGCCAGTTTACCAGGCAAACCACCACCTACCAATACACTTTTACGCTGCACCATGTCCCTTGCACGCTTAGCTGCGGCACGGGCCTGAGCGGCCAATATTACTTTTTGGATGATCGTTTTCGCATCTTTCGGGTTTTCTTCCAGATATGCTTCCAGCACGCGGCTTAAAGTTGTATCTACGATCCCCATCACTTCACTGTTACCCAGTTTTGTTTTCGTCTGACCTTCAAACTGCGGCTCCGGTACTTTTACCGAAATGATCGCAGAGATCCCTTCACGAAAATCATCACCTTCTATCGCCACTTTTGCTTTTTCAAACATCCCGTTCTTATCACCATAGCTTTTGAAAACACGGGTAATACTTCTGCGGAAACCGGCAACATGTGTACCGCCTTCGATCGTATTAATATTATTTACGTAGCTGAAAATATGTTCCGAATAACCTGCATTGTAGGTCATTGCCACTTCTACCGCCACATTGCTTTTTTCATCATGGCCGTCGCAGTAAATAACCGCAGGAATCAAAGCATGACGGTTAGCATTCTTATCCAGCATTTCTACAAACTCAACGATACCGCCTTCGCTGTAGAAAGTTTTTGTGTAAGTATTTCCGTTGTCATCTTTTTCACGAAGATCATGCAGAATGATTGTGATTTTTCTGTTTAAGAAAGCCAATTCACGCAGACGACCTTCTAAAATATCTTTATTGTAAAGTGTTGTTGTAAAAATGGTCGCATCGGGCCAGAACTGAACCGTAGTACCTGTTCTGTCACTCGTGCCGATCTCACGTACCGGATATTTTGGAATACCGATCCCGTATTCCTGCTCAAATTTCTTTCCTTCACGATCAACGGTAACTAGCAATTTCGTGCTCAAAGCATTCACACAACTCACACCCACACCATGCAGACCGCCGGAAACTTTATAAGAGCCTTTGTCAAATTTACCACCCGCATGAAGCACGGTCATCACAACTTCCAGTGCACTTCTGTTCTCTTTCGTGTGCATTCCTGTAGGAATACCACGGCCGTCATCTACGACCGTTATTGAGTTGTCTTCATTAATAGTTACAGTAATGTTTTTACACCATCCCGCAAGTGCCTCATCGATGGAGTTATCTACCACCTCATACACGAGGTGATGAAGCCCTTTTTCGGAGATATCCCCGATGTACATCGCGGGGCGCTTTCGCACTGCCTCCAAACCCTCTAAAACCTGTATGCTGTCTGCTCCGTAGCCCGGCATAACCGGCGCTTCAATTACTTCATTTTCTGTACTCATAAATAGATGTAAACGTTATTAAATAAACGTGGGCGAAGGTACAAAAAAATAAGCGTTTTTCCTACAATTTTCAGAGTCTTTTACACCCTTTACCAACAGTTTTAAGGCGTGTATTTTAAGTGCAAAAAAACAGGGTTAAAATCAGTTAGAATAGCTACGCCCGGAGTTACTCTCTGCTCCTTAAGGGCCATTGCGGGGAATGAACCAATCCGGTGAGGTTCGGCCATTTTTTACATTAAGGTCATTAATGCTAAAAATCCGGTCGAGGCTCGAAATGAGGCCCCCGCTTCAAAAAATATTATATTTGGCACCTAATCGCCAAATAATGAAAAAAATAATCAGTCTTTTCGTCATTGGAGCCGCTGTATCATTTACCACTGCGGTATCTCCTTTTTCCGCTAAAAGCGTGGAAAAGTCTTTCGGTAAGATCAAAGAAGGCATTTATGCAGGCAAGTATGAGGTTTCCAATGCATCTTATCGGGAATTCCTTGATGTACTTAAGGCAGAAGGCAATATTGCTAAATACAATGCATGTATGCCGGACACGCTTGTTTGGCGAAATACGCTCACGTCTTACGCACCGCTTACCTCTTCATACTTCAATCATCCTTCTTTTGCGGAATACCCTGTAGTAGGCGTAAGCTATGAATCCGCTGAGGAATACTGCAAATGGCTTACGGACCAATACAACCGCGATCACAAAAAGAAATATTCAAACGTTACATTCAGACTTCCCACTAAAGAAGAGTGGATACTTGCGGCAAACGGCGGGGATGAAAAGAAACAATACCCATGGGGAACAGGCTTTATTCATAACAACAGAAGCATGGCCCTGTGCAATTTTCGCGAAGACGTGGAAATGAAATATGATGAAGTCACGAAAAAATATGATATGGTTCCTGACGCTTCGGATCATAAACGTTTGAAGTTGACAAGCCCCGTAAAATCATTTTTTCCCTCCTCATTCGGCTTGTATAACATGAGCGGGAACGTTGCTGAAATGATCGCTGAAAAAGGCACGGCAATGGGCGGAAGTTTTATCGATCCTGCATGGATGGTTACGGTAAGATCAGAAAAGAAATATGCTGCACCGGCATCTGATATCGGATTCAGAGTAGTGATGGAAACAACAACACGCTAAAAGCAACCGGTATATATTTACACAAATTTCGTTGCGCATGAGATGCTTTGCTTTTCTTTTTTCGCTGTTCTTTTCACTTGCAGCTTTTAGCCAGCCAACCTTTTCTGTAAAGCAAATTTCGCTGCCCGCGGAGATCTCATTTTACGATAATCAATTCTCGGGATTAGCCGTTCACGACGGGAAATTATTTTTCATGTCGGAGAGCCGGCTTCAGGATCTTGCTGAAGCAAAACTGTACGCCATAAGCCTGTCGGACCTTGATCACAAAATGGCTGACAGCAATTTCATTCTGCGTTATAAAAAATTCAGCATTTACAATCTTGATCTGCTGCGCAAAAAAATGAAAGATAAGGGCGACGATTATGAAGGTCTCGAAGCAATCATTATGAACGGAGAGGATGTATATTTTTCCGTGGAAACTGCAACGCCTTCCGAAAATTGTTATTTCCTAAAGGGTCATTTAAACAATACTGATGTGGTGATGGATCCGGAAATGATGATCACGATGAAAAAACCGACGAACAGGAGCGGCTCGCATATTTACAACGCCGGTTTTGAAGCAGTTGCTTTCAATAACAATAACTTTTACCCATTCTTTGAATACAATTATTTTCCGGGAGAAAATTATGTAAAAATGTTCCCTGAATCTTCCTTTAACAGCGGCCCGGAATTTCATTCTGTTTTTACCGACAGAATTCCATTTCGCATTACAGATATGACATCTACAACACCGGATCATTATACGGCTATCAATTATTTTTATAAAGGCGGCGGTGATGATGCGGTGTATCGTGTTGCTGAAAAAGAAACTTCAGCAAATCGTTTGATAAAAGACAGCTCCGGCAATTACCGTAGTTATTGCAGGTTGCTTGACATTAACTTCAACGGCACTTCATTTACCTGGAAAACCCTTTGGGAATTTCCGGAAACTTATTGGGGTTATAACTGGGAAGGCATTGCATCTTATAACGGTGGTTACTTTATTATGAACGATAAGTATACGCCGGCGAAACCGTATATGTCTACGCTGTTGTATTTGAAAAAGGATTAAAAAATAACCGCAGAGTGGCACAGATATTTTCACAGAGTAGAGGAGTTTTCTGTGTTACTCTTTCACATAACTCCGTTAATGTCGTGGTTATTTAATTCAATGTTGCAACGCCAAATGTTAAAGTTCGATTAACATTTCCCCTTCTCAGTTTACTTGTTTAATTTTGCAAACAGTTATGACAATGCAGGCACAGGATATATTAACGATAGCGCAAAGACAGCCGCTTTTACAAAATGAGCTGGAAGTATTGCATGAAGTTGACCGCAGTGTGCCCGGCTCTGTTCAATACTCCATTAAGAGATACAAACGCCTGCCGCAATGGTCAATTGATGACACCGGTATCCTTGAATATCATTACAAGCAGAATGATGATGCTGCTCAAATGCTCAATCTTAAGTTTTGTGTAAGCGGAAACGTTTATTGCAAACAAAAGCAAACAGAATGCGATTACTGCAAACTGAACAGCACTTCAAATTGTTCCGATAAAGAAGACAGCATTGATGTATTGAGCTTCAGCTTCTCTCCTTCTTATCTTCATCAGTTTGCAAAAGCGAATAAGCTGCCGCAAACTTTGACGGAGCAGGTTTTATCATTTACACACACCACTTCCTTCAGCAAAATGCTTCCCCTTTGCGGCAAAACACGCATGGCGATCGAAGCATTGTTGAATCATACTTACACTGATGTTTCTGCAAATATTTTTGTGAATGCACAAATGCAGATCCTTTTATTATACAGCACCGATTGTATGTTGGGTGATAAAGAAGAACTTACATTCAGCTGTAAGTTTCTTGAGAACGAAGCAGATAGGGATAAGATCATCAAAGCGCGGGAAATATTATTGGAGCATATCGGCGAACCTATTACCATCAAGGCTTTGAGCCGTAAGGTTGCGATCAACGAATGCTACTTAAAGAAAGGTTTTAAAGAGATTTTCGGCACTACGATCTTTGATTTTTATCAAAGCCAACGTATGGAGCACGCGAAATATTTATTGTACGAAAAAGGATTAAGCGTTACGGAAGTTTCTCATTTGCTTGGTTATTCTTCTATCTCCCATTTCAGTACGGCGTTTAAAAAGCAAACAGGGATTAAACCTTGTGAATTGCTGATGCGCTAAGTTTTATTTTACCACAGTGTAACACAGAGGTATTTCACAGCGTTCTGATTTCTTTGTGTGACTCTGTGAATAAACTCTTTTACCTCTGTGGTTAATTGATTTTCATTTTTCCACCCATCTCTTCAAACTCGCTTCATCCGCACTTATCTTTCCAATCACCCGATATTTACTTGCTGCGATGATCGGGCTGCCCGCTGCGGCTTCGTTCTGTACGTTTCGTGTTCCTAAAAATGTGGAATGAATAAAGCGAATATCATCACTGTCGCGGAAGATGAAGCCGGTGTGGTTATCAAGGCCGATAATGTACAAACCGTAGCCCCCTGCTTTGATCGTATTGATAAAATCATTCATCGGCACATTGCTGAAGCATTGAATATGCTGCTTCGCCACTAAAGTTCTGATCATTTCTTCAGATGCACATTGTGCAAGTTTTATTCTTGCAAGCGGAAGCCCCGCATCACGCAGAACCGTCGTCACAAAATACCCGCATGCGATCTTTCCTTTCTGCGGTGTTTCGGTAGTGCCATAAAAATCCCACGACGTTCCGATCCATGCGGGTATTATTGTTTTGGTGACGGCATTTGTAAAAAAGCGCTCTTTTTCAGTTGCCGAAAAATGCGCCCAACTTTTTCTTCCGGCAGTTTTGATAAATGAGATCGCTTGTTTACAGGAATCGTAATTCAAATTCAAAGGGGTGCCAAAAACGGGCTTTTGTTCAGCGACCGCAGGCTTTTTTGGTTCATGTGCGGTGCAGGCGGCTAAACATAAAAAAGAGAAAAGGAAAAGGCGCATAAATATTTATATGCGGTTAGATGCAGAAAAATTTTAATTCCATAATGGGGGGAACGCAGATTTTGATGATAGTCATGATCTGTATGTTATTTTAAAGCAATAAAATCATGACCATCATGAAAATCTGCGTTATATACCACAAAAAAAGACGGAAGCATTACTGCTCCCGTCTTACCCTAATAAAACCCTAAAACCAGCGTTTTTAAAGGAATTAAATGATTTGTATAGATACTTTCCAATACTATGCCAACGCCTTTTTTTGTGCATAAGTTCAATGGTTTAAGTATTTAAGCTTCACGTTTCTGTAAATCAAATTTCCACAGCCTGTAAAATGAAATTCCCGATCGGGATACCACTACCTCATGTGTAAAAGACAACTTTGCGGCATGCTTAAAAATCCCTCGTTGCAGGCTTATTCCTGCTTGCTATTGGCCGATGCTCAAATCACCCGCACACCTGCTCGGCAGTTTTGCCTATGAATGACGCGTCTTTAAACGCCGGCGCCTCAAATTCAAATACAGAATAATTGGGTTATGGAAGCAACTTATATCGTAAAATCTTTTACGCACAATGTGCCTTTGCAACAGTAGAAAGAGCATGGGCCATATTTGACGATTCAGACAAAAGAAATCAAAAAATAAAACACGAATCACACAGCTTTCTCCCGCCGCATGATCCGTGCTACTCTTAATAAATCCAACCAACTTATCTATATAACCGTTCCTTTTAAATATAAAGTAACAGGCTCTTCATTTTGAATATATACCGTCACATTCTTATTGAATACACCGATTGCAGCAGCATTATAAGTCGCTTTGATCTTAGCCGTTTTGCCCGGTGCGATGGGCTCTTTCGGATAATCCGCGATCGTGCAACCGCAACCCGCCTGCGCATTGGTAACGATCACCGCTTCTTTACCGGTATTTGTAAATTCAAATTCAACTGCGTAAGGTTTTCCCTGCGGAATATTCCCAACTTCAACTGAAGTTGATTTCCACTGAACTGATTTTACTGAAAAGTTCGTTACCGATGTCGGCGCGGAAACATTTGTAAAAGACATCATCATAAATGCGCCGCAAATAAAGAGGGCTGCTAATCGTAATTTTTTCATTTTAATTTGTTTTGAAGTTAATGATTGAGCCTGCAGGGCTGTTACGTTGTAAAACTACATTTGCGCATAACTTTCCGGTGTTAATGATTGCTCAACAGCTGTTAACGATCTTTGAATCTTTGTTAATGAAAATTAAACGGGATTGTTTTATCTCCTTTAAAGCTGAAATTGCAGCAGCTGATGAGAATAAATAAATTAAATATTGCTTTGCTGCTCGGGTTCATTGTGATCACGGGGATTATGGTGCTGCAGTTCTTTTTGCTGAAGCAGGCTGTAGAATATGAGCAGAAAAAATTTGATCAGAAAGCGCACGTTGCTTTACTGGAAGTGGCCAACAAGCTCAACGGTGAAAATAAAGCAACCCTAACACAGGGCGACCCTGTTGAAAAAATAAAAGATGATTATTATGTAGTAACTGCCAACAGTAAATTTGAAGCATCTTCACTGGATTTTTATTTAAAGAATGATCTCGATAAATTTGACCTGATCACCGATTTTGAATATGCTATTTATGATTGCCATGCAGAGAAAATGCAGTATGGCAATTATATTTCCGCAACGGGTAAAAGCAATTTGCAGAAGATGAATTTTACACCGACGAAAAATTGCGGTGCATATAATTTCGCGGTACACTTTCCGCAGCGCAGTAAATATATCTATCAGTCTTCTAAAACATGGATCATCTTTTCTTTTGTGATGTTCATCGTACTGATCCTTTACGGTTATTCGGTATTTACGATCCTGCAACAGAAAAAATATTCTGCGTTGCAAAAAGAATTCATCAACAACATGACGCATGAATTTAAAACACCGATCTCTTCCGTGCTCATCGCATCAGGCTATCTTGCCAAACAGGATGCGGTAGTGAAGGATGAAAAGCTGAACAAATACACGGGTCTCATCATTGAGCAAACGACCAAGCTAAATAATCACGTAGAGAAAATATTAAACCTCGCAAAATCGGAGAATGATTCTTTAAGTATGCAAAAGACGGTACTTGATCTTACGGAAACCGTAAATTCCGTAATAGAAAATATCCGTTTAAAACATCCTGAAATAAAGATCAGCATCGCTGCACCGGAAACCTGTCTGATAAAAGCAGATGGTTTTCATCTCACCAATATGATCTATAATTTGCTGGACAATGCGGTAAAATATTCTGTCGGCACTCCCGATATTGCTGTTTCAATAAAGACGGAGCAAAACAATGTTGCATTCAGCGTGGCAGATAAAGGGATCGGTATCCCGGAGAAAGAGCTGAACAAAGTGTTTGATAAGTTTTATCGCATTGCAGGCCGCAACAGCAATGCTGCAGCGGGTTTCGGACTGGGACTATTTTATGTGAACCGGATCTGCAAAGAACACAAGTGGACACTCAGTTTAAAAAGCAAAGAAAATATCGGTACCGAAGTAGTAATTTTAATTCCTGCACATGAGAAAGAAATATAAGGTACTGTATGTGGAAGATGATGAAACGCTGGCTTATCTCACAAAAGATAACCTGGAGCTGAATCAGTTTGAAGTGATCCATTTTTGCGACGGCAATAATGTGATGGACGATTTCAATTTACAGGCCTATGATATTTGTGTGCTCGATATCATGATGCCCGGTAAAGACGGTTTTGAGCTCGCAACTGCCATCCGTAAGATCAACAATGAGATCCCGATCATTTTTCTTTCCGCCAAAACCCTCAAAGAAGATCGTGTAAAAGGTTTAAAGCTTGGCGCTGATGATTATCTCGTAAAACCATTCAGCATTGAAGAGCTCGTTCTGAAGATCGACGTCTTTTTGCAAAGGAGTAAAAAGAATTTTACCGAAACGCATCTGTTCAACACCGGCATTTTTACCTTTGATTCGCACAATTATGAAGTTAAATGCGGCGATGAAAAGACCGTGCTCACGCAGCGTGAAGCAGATCTGCTGAAATTATTTTTGCAAAACCTCAACCGCGTTTTAAAAAGAGAAGATATTCTGAAAGCGCTATGGGGCACCGATGATTATTTTCTCGGTCGCAGCCTCGATGTATTCATCTCCCGTCTCCGGAAGATCTTATCCAAGGATCCTAATATCAATATTGAGAATTTGCATGGGATAGGGTTTAAGTATAGTGAGAAGTGATAGGCAGCACATAAAAGCCCGTTGTTAACCTAAAGATCATGCCTATTGTAAGTTTCTAAAGTAACATTTTTGGACAATAAGTCCCCAACTCAGAGATTTATACCTAAATTTAGTGTACCAATCTGTAGTCGATCCCCTATAAGTTCGTAGCAGAACCAATTACATTATTCACCTATTATTGTCTTGTACCCATGAGAAAAATTATACTTTTTTCTTATTTGCTGCTTACTGCAAATATTCTCTTTGCGCAACCGATCATTTCGTCTTTCAGTCCGGCTACCGGTCCGATAGGAACGCCTGTAATTATAACCGGGAGTAACTTTAGTTCCACAGCGGCGAATAATGTTGTGTACTTTGGAGCGGTGAGGGCAACAGTTACGGCTGCGTCTGCCGGAGCGCTTACGATAATAATTCCTGCCGGAGCAACAAGTAAACCACTTACCGTAACTACAAGCGGACTTACCGGTTATTCTGATAAAGTTTTCAATATAAGTTTTGCAGGCGCGGGAGCAGCTGTTAATCAATATTCATTTGATACTCCGACCGACTTCTCAACAGACCTGCATCCACAAGTTACCGCGATCGTTGATCTTGACGGCGACGGCAAGCCGGATGTCGCTACTGCAAATAATTACAGTACTTCCGGGAATCCCGCGTCTTTTACAGTATTGCGAAACACAACATCAGGATCTTCTATAACATTTGCAGCTAAAGTGAATTTTAATAATGGTGTCGCAACCTATGCAATTGCTGCGGGTGATGTGGATGGCGACGGGAAACAGGATATTGTTGTAAGTAGCGTTGCAGATTCAAAAATATCAGTATTTAGAAATACAAGTACTCCGGGAAACATTTCCTTCGCACCTAAAGTTGAATACACAACCGCTTCCGATCCTTTCAGTATCGTAATTCGTGATCTTGATCTTGACGGAAAACCGGATATTGCTTTTGTAAATTACCTTTCAAACAGTGTTTTTCTTTATCGCAATACGGGCAGTATCGGTTCTGTTTCTTTTGTTATAGCAGGTACACTTACGCCCGGGCTGTTGCCACGTACCGTATATTCAGGAGATGTTGACGGTGACGGAAAGGCTGACCTTGCTGTAGCCGCAGAAGATAATACAGTTTCTATATTTCGGAATACAAGTACAACCGGCAATATTTCTTTCGCCCCTAAAGTAAGCTTTACAACAGCTACAGGGCTTCAGGGTGTTTCGCTTGGCGATCTTGACGGCGATGGCAAGGCTGACATGGCTACAGCGGGCAGTAAATTGGGCATTTTCCGAAATACAGGAAGTATCGGCAATATTTCTTTCGGAACAAGAACAGATTATAATGTAGGTGCCAATGCAACAAGTGTGAATATCGGTGATCTAAACGGAGATGGAAAATCCGATGTTATCGTTGCAAGCGCAAATGTAACTGCACACTTAAACCAAAGTACTGTCGGTACGATCACATTGGCCGGACAACAGTTTTTAAGTTTCGCAACAGGTACTCCGTTTACTGCAGAGATAGCTGATCTTAACGCAGACGGTAAATCCGATCTTACATTAGCTCTTTTTTCTTCTGACCATGTAAGCATTGCCAGAAATAAATTAAATGAGCCTGTAATTCTTTTCTTTTCTCCTGTAACTGCAGGAACAGGAAGTACAGTTACGATAACAGGCCAGAATTTTATAGGCACAACAGCTGTAAGTTTTGGCGGTATCCCGGCCACTTCTTTTAATGTAGTCAATGCTACCACAATAACAGCGGTAGTTGGTACGGGCTATTCGGGTGACGTTGTGGTCACTAATGGTTACGGTACCGGTATCCAATCAGGCTTTACTTTTAGCGGGCCGCCTGTGATCACATCCTTTACGCCGACAACCACGGGCGACGGTCAGACTGTTACTATAACCGGACATGATTTTACTAATGTAACTGCGGTTAGCTTCGGAGGCACGCCGGCGAGTTTTATGGTGATCTCGAACTCAGAGATTGCAGCAACAGTCGGAAACGGCGCCAGCGGTGCTGTTTCCGTAACAACAAATTACGGCACGGGATCACTGGCAGGTTTTACTTATGTTCCCGTACCTGTTATCAATTCGTTTACTCCGACAACAGGAGGAAACGGAACTACAATAACTCTTACAGGTACAAATTTTACAGGAGCTACAGGAGTTTCTTTCGGTGGTGTTCCGGCAGCATCCTTTATCGTTAATTCAAATACCTCAATTACCGCTGTTCCTTCAACAGCAGGGGCTTCAGGAAATGTGAGTGTCACAAATGCCAACGGGACGGGAATCAAATCGGGTTTCACGCATATTCCTGCACCTGTTATTACTTCATACTCACCTGTAGGAGGTTTCACCGGCACAATCATAACTATTAACGGGGCGAATTTTCAAAATATAACATCAATTACTGTCGGAGGAGTCAGTTATCTTTTTTCATATACTTATGTTTCTTCCTCGCAGGTTACCATTCAACTTGACAATCAAGGAGGTTCAGGGAATATTGTGATTGTAACACCTGGCGGAACCGCAACGGCTACAGGCTTTCAGTTTAATCCAAATCCTACCCTGACATCGATAAGTCCAATTGAAGCAGCAACAGGTATGACGGTGAACATAACCGGTACTAATTTCAGCAACGCTACTGCCGTAACTTTTGGAGGCTTACCCGCGGCATCATTTACTATAAATTCTGCAACAAATATCAGTGCTGTTGTAGGTGCAGGAGCAACCGGAGTTGTTGTGGTAACAAATTCATGGGGCACCTCCGACGTAAATTCTCAACCCGGAGCATTTCACTATGCAATCAGGCCACTTATATTTTCCTTCTCGCCGGTAAGCGGACCGGTTGGCTCGCAGGTAACGATAACAGGTAATAATTTTAATACGGTAGCTGCAAATAATATTGTGTATTTCGGGACAGAAAAAGCAAGTGTAGTAATTGCTTCGTTAACTTCTCTTGTTGTCACCGTTCCTCCGGGAGCAACATATGAACCTATAAGCATAACCATTCCAAATGGCCTTACATCCTATACTGCTACGCCTTTTGACGTTACTTTCCCCGGTGGCGGAGCAGCCTTCAACACAAACTCATTCGGCCCCCCGCAGGATTTTAGTACAGCTGCAAATCCAAAAAAAATAAAAATTGTTGACTTCGATACAGATGGCAGACCTGACGTAATAATCAATGCCGGGATGCAACTTTTATTTTACAGAAACACAACCTTAAACGGAGTTATTAGTTTCGCCTCTCCTATAGCTTATACTGCCACTGCCGTTATTCAAAGCTTTGGATACGGAGATCTGGACGGAGATGGTCGGATTGACATCGCTTTAGGATATGAATTTCTTTTTAATGGCACTATCCTTAAAAATACAAGTACTCCCGGAACCATCACTTTCACAACAGCAGGAACCTTTCCTACAAGTCACGGAACGGAAGATATTATTATTCGTGATATGAATAAAGACGGCAAACCGGATATGGCGATAACTTTTGCCAGTGTTGATCTCGTAGATACCTATCGTAACACAACTTCGGGAGGGGTAATCAGTTTTGCGCCAAGAAGTGTTTATCCCAATTCATCCGGAGGTGGAAATCCCTATTCAGCCAGCATAAGTATCGGAGATTTTAATAATGACGGATATCCTGATTTGATTGCGGGCAATTGGAACACAACTTTTAATGTATTCAGGAATCAATCTGATTTTGACAATGTAGGGTTTTTCCGGCTCAGTTTTAACGGAGGTGAAGCAAATTTCATGACTGTTGCAGATTTTAATAATGACGGCAACCAGGATATAATATCAGAATCAACTATAATAACCGGAAACGGAAACAATACATTTTCCTATCAAAATACCGTTCCCTATAGACTGTATGGTTATTCATCTCCTGCAGATCTTGACGGAGACGGGAAAGTAGATTTAGCTACTGTGCATTCATATGCAAATTCTTCAGCTAATGTATATGCAAACCGAAATAATTCTAATAGTAATATTATTATGGACCCGCCGGTAGGTTATATATCATCATCGGGTGCAGTGGCTTATTATGTGTCCGCAGGTGATCTTGACGGAGATGGAAGACCTGATATCGCATTTACGGTGCCTTCCTCAAACTTATTTTCTATTCTCAAAAATAATATCGGCACATTTATCATTTGTGCGAACAGCAACGGAAACATTACATCTGCATTCACCGGAACCAGCTACCAGTGGCAGGTGAATACAGGCGGCGGATTTGTTAACATCAGCAATGGTCCCAATTACAGCGGGGTAAATACAGTAACGTTACAACTTATTAATGTACCGGCTTTATGGAACGGGTATCAATATCGCTGCCTGGTGAATACAGTAAATTTCAGCAATACAGTAACGATCAGCATTCCTTCTGCAGCTAATGCCGGTGTTGATGTAACGGTATGTGCAAATACTAATGTTCAGCTAAACGGATCAGGCGGGTCTGTTTATTCATGGTCTCCCGCAACAGGTCTAAGCAATCCGAACATTGCAAACCCAATCGCATCTCCCGCATCAACTACAACTTACACGCTTACTGCAACGAATGGTACCTGCACGTCAACTGATGATGTGGTCATTACTGTTACAACGGCGCTTTCTCCCGCAGTGAGTATAACTGCGTCGGTTAATAATGTTTGCGCAGGAACTGCCGTAACATTTACTGCAACTCCTACAGATGGCGGTGCTAATCCTTCTTATCAATGGAAAGTAAACAATGTAAACGCAGGAACAAACAGTAATATCTTCACTTCTTCCACACTGAATGACAATGACATTGTAAAGGTTATAATGACAACCTCAGCATCCTGCGCTGTGCAGCCGACTGCAATAAGCAACAGCATAACGATGACTGTGAATCCTTTGGTAGCACCAATTGTTTCAATCACAACGGCTCAAACTAATATTTGCACAGGTGCTTCTGCTACCTTCACCGCAAACCCCGTTAACGGCGGCTCCTCACCATCTTATCATTGGTTCGTCAATAATGTAAATGCGGGATCAAACAGCAATACATTTACAACAACTACACTCAGTAATAATGATGAAGTAAAAGTGATCATGACAAGCAATGCAGTGTGTACTTCTGTTGCAGATACGACAAGTAATATAATTACCATGAGTGTCGGAACTGTAATACCCGCTGTTTCAATTACAAGTACAGGCACAACAATTTGTGCAGGAAGTGCGGTTACATTCACTGCGGCCGCTGTGAATGGCGGCAACAATCCTATTTATCAATGGCAGGTAAACGGTGTAAATGCAGGAACAAACAGTAACACATTTACAACGACGACGCTTGCTAACAACGATCAGGTGAAGGTAATCATGACAGGTAATGCACCTTGTTCCGTACCGCAGTCTGCAACAAGTAACATTGTTACAGTGACGGTCAGCACTTCGGTCATGCCGGCAGTATCTGCTGTTGCATCTGCAACAACAATTTGCCAGGGTCAAACGGTAACCTTCACAGTAACACCTGTAAATGGCGGGGCAACACCTGCGTATCAATGGCAGGTAAACGGAGCAAATACCGGAACAAACAGCCCTGTCTTTCTAAGCAATACATTGAATAATAATGACCAGGTAAAAGTGATCATGACATCTTCGGCGGGTTGTGCCTTACCGGCATCTGCAACAAGCAGCAGCATCACAATGTCAGTGGGAAGTACGCAAACGCCTTCGGTATCTGTGAGCACTCCTTCGTTAAATGTATGTCCTGCAACGCCGGTAACATTTACAGCAACGCCGGTGAATGGCGGATCTACTCCTGCATATCAATGGTTGGTCAACGGCGTAAATTCCGGTACAAACAGCAACACATTTACTGCTGTCTCTCTGAATAATAATGATCAGATAAAAGTGATCATGACATCTTCGGCCAATTGCGCGGCACAACCTACCGCAACAAGTAATACACTGGTGATGAGTGTTGTTGTTGTAACGCCTGCGGTAAGTATCAGCACTTTTTCAACAACTGTATGTTCGGCTAATAATTTAACCTTTACGGCAACGCCTGTTAATGGCGGTTCTGCGCCTTCTTATCAATGGCGTGTAAACGGTGCCAATGCAGGTACAAACAGCAGCACATTTACTACATCTTCCCTTGCTAATGCAGATGTGGTATCTGTGATTATGACATCAAACGCAGCGTGCGTTACACAACCCACTGCCACGAGTAACAGCATTACCATGTCAATCGGAACGATCATCACACCTGCAATATCATTAAGCATTCCCGTTACGAATATCTGCGCCGGCAATACGGCTGTCTTCACAGCAACCGCTACCAACGCAGGCCCGGCACCCCTATATCAATGGAAGAAAAACGGTATTAATGTCGTAAACAACGGATCTGTTTATACAACTTCAACGCTTGCATCCGGCGACGTGATCAGCGTTCAGGTAACTGCAAGCGGAACATGTGCGTCACCTACACCTGTTACAAGTAATGCAATCACTGTGGTTGTAACACCCGCTCCCGTTATCAGCATCTCCGGAAATACAACAATACTCGCGGGCTCTACCTCATTCATTACAGCATCAATACAAAATGCCGCATATTATATATGGCAGGATAGTACCGTATTTCACAGCTGGCAAAATATTCCAAATGCAACGATCTATGGTATCAACTATTCACCTGCTGCATCAGGTGTGAAATTACGCTGCAGATTCTCCAACGGCGCTGCATGCGGTGAAGGAATAAGTAACGTACTCAGTTTTATTGTAGAACCTGCATTCGGAGATCCTTCATTGCCAAACAACGGAATAGTTTCATTTCCTAACCCTGCTTCTTCATTTTTAACGATAGACAAACTCCGTTTTTACGATCAATGGAACGCCCTCGAGATAAGAGATTCAGAAGGCAAAACGGTTTTTAAGTCTGCCAATATTTGGGGACAAGCCAAAGTGCGGATAGATGTACGCAACTTTGCAGCGGGAATGTACCTGATCACTGTGAGTCGTAAAAAAGGTAACCCGGCTTATATTAAATTTATAAAAATCTGATAGAATGTAATGAATTTGCCATGACCTGCACGGATCAGATAAATTTGTTTGATCGTATTGATCATGGCAAATTCATTTCCGGAAAGATTGCAAGAATTTATCTTACTCCTGCGGCAAATAAATATTAAACACCGCACCTTCCCCGGACTTACCCTCCGCTACAACAGCACCGTTGTGAATTTCCGCGATCTTTTTTACGATCGCAAGTCCGATGCCTGTACCTATGTATGCAGCTTTTGCATTCAGGCGCTGGAATAATTCAAATACCCTTTCGCTGTATTCATTTTCAAAGCCAATTCCGTTATCGGAGAATTGTATGTGGCAGAATTTTTTTTCTGCAGGGAGCTTAACTTTTTTAAGTTCTTCAGGCGTCGCTTCTGATGCTTCAATTTTGATGACAGGACTGCGTTCCTGTGAAGCGAATTTTATAGAGTTGCTGATCAGATTATCAAACAGCTGACGCATCTGGAACGGGATAACATGTAACGTGCAAAGGCCTTTCATCTCAATTACCGCATTTTTTTGGTGCAGTTCTTCCCGCATGTCTTCTTTTATTTTTTCCACTACCGCAACAAGATCCGTTTGCTCAAATATTCGCTCTGCAGTTGTTGCACGGGAATACGCGAGCAGGTCTGAAATAAGCATCTGCATGCGACTCGCAGCGTTTTTCATCCTGTTAAAATAATCTTTTTCTTTTTCGGACATGCCGCTGTTCTCATCAGCTTCCAGCAAAGAGATAAAACTTTGGATCTTTCTGAGCGGCTCCTGCAGATCATGCCCGGAGATATAGGCAAAAGATTCGAGCTCTTTATTCATGCGCTCCAGCTCATCATTCTTCTCCATCAATTCTTTTGTACGGTCACGAACTTTACCTTCCAGCATGGCGGCAAAATTTCTTTCAGCGGTGATATCACGCACGGTACCTGTTATGCTTACCGGCTTTTTATTTTCATCAAAGAAAACTTTACCCTTGCTCTCTATCCAGTGCATCGAATTGTCTGACCAAAAAATACGACAGCTGTAACTAAACCTTCCGGTTTCATAAGATGTATTAAATGCATCTTCCCGGCCTGCAAGATCATCTTTATGGATCTGATCACGGAAATCATCCCAATGCGGGCGTTCATCTGCTGCTCTGCCGAATACTTTTAAATATTGTTCGGAAAAACTGATCTCCCGCGAAAGCAGGTTCACATCAAAAATACCGAGCTCACTTGCATCAACTACTATGTTCAATTTCTGCTCATTCGCTTCAATCACTTTGTGCATCTCACGTTCTCTGAGCATCAATTTTTCGGCCTTTCTTGCTTGCTGCCCTGCAGTAATATGAAAAGAAATGAGATCGGTGAATAAATTAAACATTGTCCTGATCTCCGGTGTATCCAGTTTATTGGGGCTCGGATCTATTGCGCAAAGGGTACCAAAGAATTCTCCGTCTTTGGTAACGATCGGCACTGAAATATAACTTTGAAAACCATACATCGCGGGTGTATGGTGATCTTTAAAAATAAGGTCTTCGGATACATTATCAATGATCACTTCATTGCCGCGTTGCCTGATTTCATGACAAATAGTAGTCTCGAGTTTTAATTCGTCTCCCGGCTTGAGGCCGAAACTGATCTCATCCTGCGTAAGACAGGTGATCCATTTTTTATCTGTAACCCTTGCTACGGCTGCAAAGCGCATGCCCGTGGTCTTACAAACAACATTAAGTAAACCCGGAATGAAAGACATACTCTCGATCATTCGGATATCTTCGGCGAGGCTGTCGGAAACAAGCGTTTCCTTGGTCTGGTCTTCAGTCATCCTGTAATTTAAAACAAAAATTGATTAGGAGAGAGAGTTGACAGATGACAGTTTTCGGATGACAGGCTTAAGCACAGTCATACCGGGGATGAGATGCTTAGAATTAATTAGCCGCAGATCTCCGCCATATTTTTTAATTCGTTAATCTGTAATTCATGATTCAGATAAACAAATAACGCCAATAACTAAGCACTAAAAACTAAACATTTAGCACTCATCACTAAGCACTCACTTCCTGTCCAAATAATCCGGCGGAAAAAACTCCTGTCCGTACTTTTCTCCCAGCGCTTTCAATTTTTGTTTGGCGCCATCATCCATCACCGGCGGCGGAAGAAATTTTCCGGGTGCAACGGGCTCTCCTATTTCGGCAAAGAAAGCTTCGAGTCCTGCAGGCATTACAGTGCAAAGCAAAACAGCCATCTGATCCGTTTCATTTTTAAAACAATGCACTTGTCCGCCTTTCGGGATATTTACAAATGCACCTTTTTTTGCAAGATATTTTCCTGCTGTAGTTTTAAACTCCACTTCTCCTTCTGCTACATAAAATGATTCATGAATATCCTTGTGCGCATGCGGACCCGGACCACCACCCGGCGGAACATTCATTTCTATCACCGCGCATTCGCCGTTGGTTTCTTTGCCGGAAATAATGATGCGATAGTTGCCGCCGGCAACGGAATAAAAAGAACCTTCGTTTTGATTTTGTATGGTTATTTGATCCGACATAAAAAATATTTCAGTGATCAGAATTTATGGTCCTTAATATAATCATCGAGTTTTCCGTCGTCGCGCATCTTGATCAGCTTTTCCATTTCTTTTGATTTTGTAATGTCTATGTCTTTTTCATAAACCTTCATCATGCTTATCAAACCTGCACGGGTTGCGGATAATGTGTCTGTGTAGTTTTGTGTTTCGCCCATATTGCGGGAATAACCTGCCATGTATATCAACAACAACTGAGCATTTTTGCCGTAGATCTTCGAAAGATTTTCACCGATGCTGATGTCATACAACGGGCATCCCATGATCCATTGCAGTAAAAATGAACTTACGTCTTTTCTGTTTTTAGGTTGCCTGTCTGCCGGCGTATTCTCCAGCCATTTTGCTGCATCTATTACATCCTGTTCATATTTCTTGTAATCGCCTTTTTCTTTGAGTACTACATTTTCGGGAACGATAAAAGTTTGTGCGTTGCCGGCGAGTTGAAGTGACACGCATAAAATAATCAGCAGTGAAAATTTTTTCATGTGGTAGTTTTAGGGAATGAAAATATTTAATAATCAATCAGTTCAACAATTTTGCTTTTTGCTGATCGAACTCCGCCTGCGTGATCACACCCGCATCCATCAGCTCTTTCAGCTTTTTCAATTCATCCGCTACAAGCACCTGCGGTATTTTACCGCTGCCCGTTGCAGCAGCAACGGCGTCAGCGATCGCTGCACTCTGACTGTGCGGCGCGGCTGCAGAAATTTTTTCCGAACAGATCTGATTCATCTCTTCCGCTTCTGTTTTTGTAAAACCATGACCGATCAATTCTTCACCGCCTACGACAAACGTGATTGTAGAATAACCGATCATCGGCGTATCGATATTTACACCTTCAATTTGTTGGTATACAATTGCTCTTGTCTTACCGGAAAAGAAACCCGGAAACTTTAATGTCACTTCTCTGTTGCCGATGATGACGGAAGCCGGAAATAAAAAATTTCCTTTAGACATTCTTGATGCAGTGTATATTTTGTCTTCCATGAGTTGTCGTGTTATTTTTTGTAGCCGCTCTGTAAGTTATAAAAAACGAAGCTTTCCAAACGAAGGAATAATCAGCCACCGGGACACAACGACCTTTTTTGAACGGGGAGGGGTTAAGAAAAGAACCTAAAAAATCTTTTAAGTCGGAAAGTTTATTTTTTGACAAGTCAAAAAATAATACAGCTAAATGATATGCTTTGTGTCTCCGTGTCTTAGTGGCTAATCGCCTCTTCCCCGCGCTACGGACAAATACGTGACAATATTAAAACTTAAGTATATCTACTGTCAATGTTAAAAAAATATAAACCGGTAATTCCACATACTACAGCTTAGTAATTGTACGTTATAGTATTAGTACACAAGCCAATTAATAACGAATCGCGGTTTACGGAGATAATGGAGGCCTAACCAATCCTATTTCTCTTGTGCCCGTAAAAATCCTTACGATGGTAGACCAATTTAAACAGGAACTCATTGAGTTCGGTACAGCGCAGCTGCATAAATTCAAACCTAAAGATCTTGATCTGTACAAAGAATTACAGATCTCTAAACTGCTCGATAAGTACGGCGACAAATGGATGGGATTGAACAATATACTTTGGGCAAAGCGACAGGAAATATTACAACGCCCGGAAGCCACTTATATCGACGGACAAATTTTACAAACAGAATTTGATAAAGCCGTGATCACGATCAGGAATAAATTTACAAAAGCATACCCGTTGAATTTGTAGGACAGCGTTGACAGATGACAGTTGACGGAAGAGATCTCAGGAAATCCGGGATTGTTTTACACATGAAAAAGTAAGCCGCAGATCGGATTGATCTGCGGCTCTTTTATTTTAATATCATTTTTTCTAAATTGGGATTCGTCGGATTTTAAAATAAACATCCCGGATCGGGAAGATCTGTGTAAAATTTCTTTACGGTAAAAATGCTTTTGATCCTGACCATCTGCGTCCTCCGTGTTCACCTTCTAATCATATAAGAAAACTGCTGTCCATAGATCCTGACCATCCGCTCCATCCGTGTTCCATTTGAATTATCGTTTTCCTTTTTCTTTTATCAATGCCCTCCCGATTCTCCTCTATCATATGACGCCGCAAAATCTTTCGCGAATTCCTTCAGCTTTGTCTCACCCAACACCGGTCTGTTCTTAAAATAATCTTCAAACAACACACCCGTTTCTCTCGCAGCATTCATCTCTGTTAAGCCCTTTGCAATTTGCGGCGTCATGCCGAATGACAAATACAATTTCTCCTGTTCTTCATCACTCATTTTTACCCATTTGAGATCAGGCTTGCCGATAGCTTTGCCTAATGTTGCAGCTATTTCAGCACTCGTTAATTCATCGCTCGCCATATAACGAACTTTTCTTCCGGTGAATTCTTTTGTGATCTCTTCAGCAACCGCTGTTGCAATATCTTTCGGCGCAACCCAGGGTTCTTTATACGTTGCATCATAATTCGTAGCGATAACGCCTGCTGCTTTTATCGCCGGAATAAATGCCAGCAGATTGTAGTAAAAACCAACAGGGCGCATTGTGGTAACCGCAATATCAGCCGGCAACTGACTGAATATTTTTTCTACATTGTAATGAAAAAGCAGGAGCCCGTTACCGCTGCTCATATGCCCGCCGATGCTGCTTAAATGCACCACACGTTTTACGCCCGAAGCCTTTATCGCCGCCACATAACTTTCGCCGATGCTGTTGTAATATTTCATCACGTCCACGCTTGCATCAAAAAAACCCGGCGGCGGTTCCATGCAATACACTGCATCCGCACCGGTAAATGCTGAAGTTAAAAATGCCGCATCATCTACCCTCCCGATCGCGGCAATTGCACCCATTGCCTCGATGTCATTTTTCTTTTCCGGGTTACTGCTGATGACGGTAACTGTATGTCCTTCCTTTACCAGGATCTCAGTAAGTGGTTTACTGATATGTCCCAATGAACCTGTGATCGTAATTTTCATTTGTGATTATTTTAGAATGCAAAGATGGGATGCGAAAAGTTTGAAGACGTAGCCGAATATACTTTTATTGTAGTCAAAAAGAGACATCAAAAAAAACCGCGGATTCGCAATACTTGTAAAGTGAATGCAAATCTGCGGTTTATAAACCCCTGAAAAATATTATGGTGCCACAAATATTCCGTAAGCAGCAGCACTGCGGGTACCATCTGTCAGATTTACGGCAGTACCGTTTTTCCAATATTTAGCAACGGAAATTCCACCGGCTGACTTTTCTGTGCCTGATACGTATGTGTCAGATCCAAGAACAGCAACACCAGTAGCATTTGATGATGTGGTTCCGCTTCCTACAACTACCGCTGTACCGTTTTTCCAATATTTAGCTACTGAAAGTGTCTGTGCAGCTGAATTATATTCATATCCTGCAACATAAACGTCATTGTCATTGATATTTGTACCATTTACATCAGAGCCGAATGCATTGGTCGCTAATGTTGTTTGAACGCCGTTTTTCCAGGAAACCAGCTTTTTGGCACCGGTCGTCTGGTCCAACCCTGCAACATATACATCATTGGCGGTTGTAACTCCTATTGACCATGCAGATGTAACATCCGTAAGAACATTATTGAGAATAACAGCTGTACCGTTCTTCCAATATTTAGCATGTTGATCACCTGTGGTTAAAACGTTTTTGATCTCAGTTCCGCTAACATATACATCGCCGTTTTTTACAAAAACTCCCCAGCCGTAGTTGTATTCTCCCGGAACAGATGCGAGTGTAACCAATGTAGTATTCTTATAATAAAACGCTGCGTAATTAGTTGAGCTGATGCGTTTGTAACCGGCAATGTACACATCCCCTCCGTAAACAGCCATTCCGCCTATTTGTGCATCACTCAAAGGAAGCGTGGCAACAAGTGTTTCCACACCGTTTTTCCAATATTTGATCGCAAAGTTAGCGCCGCTGTTCTCCTGTCCCGCAACATACACATCAGTACCCACGACCGCCATTCCGGTTAAATAAACATTCTTCGTGCCATCAGAAAGATTTGTTGCTACTCCGTTTTTCCAAACCTTTGCTACCAGAAAACTTCCGTTTGATTCAGTACCTGCAACATATACTGTGGGACCGGTAGTTGTAGTAGTCGTCGTTGTAGTTGTAGTGGGTGCGGTGAAATTATCAGTTGACTTATTGCAACCGGTAAAAAAGAGGACAATTGCTGTCATCGTTAAAAAAGATAATCGTTTCATGTATACAGATTTTTTTTAAAGATAATAAAACAATGATGACAATAGAAAGAAGTATTCGCGTTTATGCATTTGTTGTCTCTAAATAGTTTCGATCGTAATTTTTAATGTTGAATATTTTAGGATGGAAAGAAAAGATGCGGAAAGTTGTGAGATGTAGCCGAATATACTTTTATTGTAGGCGAATCAGGGGCCGTTGACGATTGACATCTGACGGAATTGAAGCAAACAAGAAACTTTGCAGCATCTACCAATTAGCCAGGTATGACGATAACTTTGTAACTTTATCGAAATATGTACACGCATGACACCCGGGAAAAGCTGCAAGATATCATTGGCGGAAAACGCATTACTTGGCAAGAAGATTATTGCACAGCAACCCGTAATTTCCTTTCCGCAGGCTTTAGCACAAATACAACGGTTAAAACAGGCTTCGACCGTCAACTCAGCATCAAAGAAAAGCAGAGCAAAGCTCTGATAGATTTTATTGATAAAGAAAATCTATGGGTTGAGACTCCTCCTGCTTCAGAGTTTTTTCTTACTGAAGGAGGGGAATCAGAAATATTTTTCAATCCGAACAATAAATATATTACTAAACTCAACGATGCGGCATATTATGCAACATGGCTTGATTTCCTAAACAGTATTCTCATACACAATCTGCTATTCGAAGCTACATTTTATGAATTGCAGGGATTCATAAAAAAAGATAACGGTCTAAAGGCAGTTCTCCGACAATCTTTTATCATTTCAGATGCACGTGTATCGCTTGCAGAAGTAAAATTGTTTTTGGAATACAATGGCTTCATGAATACAAAGCGAAATGATTATTATAACGAAGAATTAGGTTTAATTCTTGAAGATATTCATGATGAAAACGTTATCATGAATTCAGATCTAATGTTTTTTATCGATACGGTTTTCTATATCAACCTTAAAAAATAAATAGATTTTTACTTTTTCTCTCTCTCTCTTCTTTGTAGAAATTAAACATTGAAATTTGATTATTGAATATTTGTTCCTTTCCTATTTCCCTCTTTCTCCCGGTCCCAAAATACCTTATCCCGAAAAGCATTCCGGCACAACCTTCGTACCTTTCCATACAAGCATGAACACCTCCACTTTCTCTGCTTTTAAAAGCACGAACTATCGTTTATTTTTTACAGGGCAATCGGTGTCGCTCATCGGCACCTGGATGCAAAAGACCGCGGTGAGTTGGGTGATCTATTCACTTACGCATTCCGAATTTATGCTTGGGCTTACCTTGTTTGCCACCATGTTTCCTTCCTTTTTATTTTCATTTATCGGCGGCGTTGTCACCGACAGGTATGACCGTTATAAATTATTACTGATCACGCAGATCGCTTCGTTGCTGCAGGCATTGGCGCTCGCACTGTTGGTATTCTTTAATGACTATAATGTTTGGGTGATCATTGGCCTGGGCAGTGTGCTTGGTATCATCAATGCGTTTGATGTGCCGGCCAGGCAGTCATTGGTGTATGACATGGTAGATGACAAAAAAGACCTGCCGAATGCGTTGGCGCTTAATTCTTCTATGGTAAATTTATCACGATTGATCGGTCCGGCCATTGCAGGTATTGCGATAGAAAAATTGGGCGACGTGGTTTGCTTCGGATTAAATGCCGTGAGTTTCATTGCGGTGATCATTTCCTTACTCATGATGCGCATGCCGAAATATGTGCGCATTCCTTTTACCAAAAATGTAACGGAACAGATCAAAGAAGGATTCGCGTACGTAAAACGTACAAAAGAAATTGCTTTCATTCTTATCATGCTTGCGCTTATCAGCCTGTTCGTATTGCCTTTCAGCACGCTCATACCCGTGTATGCAAAAGATATTTTTCACGGCACTGCTTCTACATTTGGTGTGATAGACAGTGCCATCGGCCTCGGTGCATTTGCGGGTGCGATCTTTTTAGCATCATTAAAACCCGGGAAAAACTTCCGGAAGATCCTTGCGATAAACACCTTTGTTTTCGGCGGCGGATTAGTAGCCTTTTCGCATGCGCCCTATTATCCGCTTGCCCTGCTGTTCGCTGCCATCGGCGCTTTCGGCATGATGTCGCAGATCACCATCAGCAATACCATTATTCAAACTACGGTTGATCCGATGATGCGGGGTCGTGTGATCAGTCTCTATGCAATGGCGTTCTTCGGGATGCAACCCATCGGCGGCTTATTGATCGGCTCTGTGTCTGCACATATCGGTGTACAAAATACCGTGATGGCGGAGGGGATCATTGCGTTGCTCCTCGGCGGACTACATCTTCGTTTCTTAAAACGTAATGCGGTATTGAAACAAACTACGGGCAAACCTTTGGTGGGTGCGGAGCCGGCGGAATTGGCGGCGAGTGTGTGATTTTTTTGTTGTTTTTAAAAGTTGCGGGTTATGGCGAGTTGCAGGTTACGGGTTGCGGGTTTTGTAAGATGACGATCTCCGCTCCAATCTCCCGGTCTTTGCGAGCCGCATAATAAACCCTCATCATTAATGAAGTAATGCGGCGCGGCAATCTGTTTATTATCTGTTACTGCATTTCAATTTTCTCTTTTCTTTTTGCTTCCCGAAGGATCGGGATTAAAATCTCTCCCGAAAAATCGGGACAAGCGCCAAGAAACAAAAAGGAGCCCGCTGCCCGATGACCGGGCGGGCAGCGGAACAGCTATGTTCAGCAGCAGTGCATAGTGAACTCAAATTCGGTAATTCTAGATCGGCAAACAGATTGCAGCAAAGATTAGCTTTGCTATTGAGTCTAATTTGGATGTCGTCTTTTTCTCAGCGATGTCTCTGAAGATATGTTGCACTGCCGCTCTTCGCCACAATCACCCGGTCTTTGCGAGCCGCATAATAAACTTCAACTTTAGTGCAGTAATGCGGCGCGGCAATCTGCTCACTACGTCTTACCGCATTTTATTTAACCTAACTTAAAATTAGTAGCCACTAAATCACAGAGACTCAAAGTTCATCTTCGCTTTGTGCCTAAGTGGCAAAACCAATTTCGCTTTATCCCACTCTCCCCTTTTAAAAATTTTCCTTAAACGGCACCCATGAAATACCTCACAAAATTCCTTCTCCAATTCTTAATGGTATTTGCAATGCTCGTAGTCGCAAGCATCCTCGACATTATTCTTGCAACGATAGGCGAATTCACCGGCACTTATTCCAACGTAGCATTTGTAGTGATCTTTGGTGTGGCAGGAATATTTGCTGCCGTGTTTACTTTATCTCCGCCGGAAAAATTCAATAAAAATCCTGTGCCGCTTTGGGTAATGCTTGTTTATAATCTCATCATCGGTGCGTTGTATTATTTTTTGATCTCACTGTTGGAAGGCGGAGAATATGAATTACCGTTTCGGTCATTGGCGGTAATGCTGGTGGCGGGTAGTTTGTTTTTTTATTGGTTGTACAGGAAGGAAGAGAAAAATATTCAATAAGAAATAAAACCACAGAGGTAAGGGAGTGTTTTCACGGAGTTTCACAGAGGAGGCTCAAAGCTTTAAAACTTTGTAACCAACTCTTTCAATACAGTGGCAAATACTACTTCTTTCAATTACAATTTTTCACTTCATATTTCACTTGCGTGGTCTGCGTTTGTTCTTTTCCATTCTCGTCATTAAATATGAACTTTACTTCCGCATAATGATTTCCGATTACCGACGATGCTTTGATGGTAAGGGATCTGATATAATCATTGGTTTGCGGAATTTCTTTTCCGTTAATAAATATTCTTGATCTTATCGAACCCTCACTATTAACAATGCCTGCTTTAATTTCGATCCTATCCCCGGGCTGTACAATATTGCTGCTTTGATTTATAAACGGCACAGGAAAATCCAAACAATGCAAAACAACAGGTGTGGTATTTGAAAAACAAAAAGATGTAAACTTGTTTTCATTGATTCTGATCCTGCTTTGTATCATACTCAACAATGTTGCGGCTTCTGCAACGGGAATATTTTGAAAGTTGATCTTTCCTGCCGAATCTGCATCAACTGAAATATGTACTTGTTCGATTGTTCGACGAAATTCGTTGCTTATTTCTGAATCAATAGCAAGTAATTTTTGTTGATACATTTCAAGTCGATTGCTAAATTCATTTTTCGTTACATTATTAAAAATAGTATTCACAATTTCTTTATTGCTTCTGTCATGTTCATCTGAAGTTAATCGGCCTCTTAAACTTTCGATATAGTCGTAAATACTGTCACTTAAAGATTTTATCAAAATTGCTTTAGGAAACCACACAGCCGCTTTATCGGCGAGCAGGCGATCCTGCAGTTTACCCTCAAGAGCCCTGTAATATGTTTCCGTTGATTGCTTAATCGTACTGTTTGCATTTCGAAGCGTTGCATTCAGCATGGCAAAATGATTGTTGTTTGACTGATCATTTTTACAGGAAGAGAGCGTTACAATAAAAACAAGCGCGAAAACAAGATATTTGATGGCAGCATTCATAGCGGAAGTTTTATGTAATGAAAATAATACTTCCCGAAATAAAGAAAATGCATTTAACAACTCCGTGAAACTCCGAAACCAACTCCTCTAACTCTGTGGTAAAAACCTTGAGTTGTTCCCCTCAAACCCTCACTCAGAACATATAATTCTAATCCGACAACTTACCCACATTATAACCATTTTAACTAAATTACTTAGTAATTTTACAGCTACAAAAGTTAGTACCATGTGTTATATCAACGGCGTAAAAGTGAGTCTGGATGAGTACAAACGCTACAAACAACATCAGAAAGAATTAGTGCAATTCAATCAGGCTTTTTTATATAAACCGGTCTTCAGGGGATTTGATTACGGCGATTGGCCGATGGTAAAACCGATCGCAGAAACCGGAGAGCCGGCAATTGTTGCTGCGCAATGGGGTTACCTTCCCTCCTCTTTAAAGACAACGGAAGACGTGCAACGATTCCGCTATGGTTGGCGTGATGAAGGCGGCATTTTTCATGAGCCCTTCACTACGCTCAATGCAATGAGCGAAGAATTGCTAAGGCCCGGAAAAATGTTTCGCGAGTCTGCATTGCAAAGAAGGTGTCTGATCCTCTCTTCCGGGTTTTATGAATTTCGTCATCTCCCCTCCTATGGCAAAAAAGGTCAGCTGTTAAAAGCTACAGTGAAGATCCCTTATCATATTACTATTCCGGGCAAACCGGTATTTGCGATGGCGGGCATTTATAATCCTTTTACTGATCCCGAGAGCGGCGAACAATTTGACACCTGCGCCATGATCACCACAAGTTCCACGGGTCATCGGCTCATGAGCCAGGTGCACAATTCAAAACTGCGCATGCCGGTGGTCCTCACGGATGAGCTTGCGGATGAATGGTTGCAAACGGATCTTTCCGAAGCACGCATTCAGCAGATCGCTGCTTTCCAATATCCTTCCCGGAAAATGAAAGCATATACGGTGAAAAAGAATTTCCTGGAAGCCGCCGAACCGGAAAAACAAATTCATTACCCCGGTGTTCCGGCATTAATAAACGAGCCGGATGGTACCGAACTTTGAATACGGGGAGAAAACTTTTAATGCAGGTGATACGTTTAAATTGTTTGAATACGATGTTACCTGCGTTTATGTATCCGCACAGATCATCCGCTTTGAATTAAAACGCGGCGACAAAATATTGCTGTTGCAAAAGTTTCTTCCGCCGCCGCGTATGCGTCAACCCTGGCGCATCCTGCAATCAAATTTTGTTTTTGAATTAAAAGGCGAAGTGGCAACCGGCATTTCGCTCAGCCATTTATTTTATCACCTGGATGATTATATGAAACCGAAAAACAGGTATGATCGTTCGGGGAAGAATTAGCAGTGTTAACTTTTTAGTGTTTTGTACGTAGTTTTTTACGCCTGAGATAATCGATCAGTTTTAATATAATAAGATCTTTTTTTTCCGGAGCGATAGGGTAGGGGATAAGGATAAAACAAACTGAAAAAAAAGATCTTTTTAGGGTATACTTTACACGTAAAAGACGAAGGATGAACGAAGCATAAACTAATGTTGCACGCAGGTATATCTTACTATAATATTATTGTCATATAGGTTATAGCATACTTAGCTAAGGTAACCCCTTCTTCATCCCAAGCTGAGGGCAAGGTGAACTACGGATGAGACTAAGAAAAAGCCAAGGCTAGACCAAGGAAAAGCTAAGATGAGAAAGCGGGGTTATACAGCATGAAACAGGCTAGCTATATGTGTGAAGATTGACAGATTTTAAAAGGATATTTAATATCTCCTGCTGAATACAGGTAAACAGGTTTAGAAAACGAAACTAATTGTAAAATTAAATGCCTGTTGGGGAACGGCGTTGTGATGGACTCAGCAGAGTGGCGGTTGAACATTTACCCCCAAGAAACACTCATGAGTTTGCAAAGTTTTCTGATATAAACAGCTCCTTTGTAATGATGCGGCAATTTTCCGCCAATTGATCCAGTGTGCAATTGATACAATCAATATTGACCGGTAATCCTTTATCGGTTTCTATAAAATCAAAATAAAGTATATTTTTTTCGCTCACATCACCGGAACCTTTTAGCTGCCTGAATATATGCAAAGCCCGATGCCGATTGTTTCCTATAAAGAATTTTGCAAAGCTTTCAAGGCCCTTGTGCGTCTTTAATGTTATGGTTATAAAAAATTGTGTTTCCATAAAACAGTCAAATTAATTGATGTGATTATTGATGCCGTGGTGCCGCTATTTTACAACTCCAACCAAGGTAAAAAGCCGAATGAACTCAACTGATTCTTCAGTTCATTGAGCCGACTCCCCTTAGTTTAATAAGCGCTATCTAAATTCCTGCCGTTTCTTACGTGGCCCGTTTGTTTGTAAATAAATGTTCTGATAATATTAATCCAAATGGCTGTCATAAGCATGGTTGTTGACACTACTGCCAAAGTAAGCTGATACCAAAAGTCATTTACCATTTGCTGATTTTTAGCGACCATACACAGTACGAGGCTGAATTCTCCGATCTGCGACAGCAATGCACCCGCATAAATACTGTTACGCCGGCTTTCTTTCAGCAGCCTGAAAATAAACGCATTTATCGCACTGTTTACAATAAGGATCACCAACACGATCAACATTACCGTGGCCGCATGTCGGGTTAAAAAGTCAATATTTATTTGCAACCCTATCGACAGAAAGAACAGTGATAAAAAGAACACCCTGAAAGGAATAAGATGTCTTTCAAGGAACTGCATGGAATTTGATTGCGAAATAAAGACACCTGCCATTAACACACCGATAGCTACCGATAAATTTATGGCTTGTGTGACCCAAGCGAAACCGAAACAGAGCAACAACCCGACAAATACCTGCAATTCGTGGTCGGTTTGCAAAATTTGAGGCAATGGTAAGTTGATCTTATTTTTCCTGAATATTTGTCTCAGTAAAAAACTGATAACAACAACGGAGGCAATTAACGAAAGAACAGTGTAAATGCTCAACCTCTTTTCCCCTAAAAAATTTATTGTTAACAGCATCGGCACCAATAAGAAATCCTGCAGCACTAATATGCCTGATGTGATTGAACCTAAAGGTGTATTGAGCTCATTATTTTTTTCAAGATAGTCGAGTATGATTGCCGAACTGCTCAGGCTGATGATGAAAGTAAATAATAAGACCTCTCTGTTGCTCCATTTGTAACAGAAGCCGATCAATGTAATAAAAACGAGACTGAATAAAAGTTGGGCTGTAACGCCGATCAACGGCTTTTTAATTTGTTTGGCGAGGGACTGCAATTCCAGTTTAGTTCCGATGAAAAACATTTGCATAAGCAACCCTAATTCGCCGATAGTGGTTATGGTATCTGTCTCTTTTAAAACCTTTAAAAAATACGGACCCAACAAAATACCTGCTAAAATATAAGCCACGAAATAGGGCTGCTGTATTTTTTTCATGAACAGCCCTATCAATAAAATTGTCAGTAGCATGATCATAAGGCTTTGTAATAATTCACCAACGCCGTTTACAAACAAAAAAGTCATAGGTAATGTTTTTAAAACACAAAAGTTGCCTCTGTGAGAAAGCAACTTTTGCGACTTTTACAATAATTCCTTAGCTGATCTCAATCAATCTCGGCTGTTTTTGTTTTGCATGTTCCATTTTAGGAATCAGCAGATGCAGGACGCCGTCTTCATATTTAGCCTGAATCTTTTCTGTGTCCACCACATCTTTTTGAAGTGTAAATGTTCTTGAAAAAGACTGATAGCTAAACTCACGGCTTGTATACCTCACTTCTTCATTTTGCGCTTTTGCTGTTTCCTTTTCCGAGCTGATCGTGAGATTGTTTCCTTCCAGCACCACTTTAAAATCTTTTTTTGTCATTCCCGGCGCGGCCACTTCCACTTCATAACTGTCGTTGGTTTCTTTGATGTTAACCGCAGGGATGGTGGTGTTAGTGTCGGAAAAATTGGACAGTCCCCAATTAAAAATGTCACGGTTAAGGAAATCATCAAAAAGTGTCGGGAAGTGGCTTTGTACATTGCCGTTTCTTTTTACGAGTGTCATAATTGCCTCCTTTTTAATTTGGTTAATAATGAATTTTGACAGACAGGAAACAAACTGAATGCCACCGGAAATGTTCGGGTCAGCAGCTGAAATTTTTTCAGCAAAAACTGAAATTTTTTCAATATAAAAAGTCAAATTTTCAGTTTCGAATTCTGCGACGATGGACAAATTGATCAGGATGTATTGCGGATAACGCAGACGGCGTTATGAACATTGGAAATACTGAATTGATAGGTCTTCCGGTGAATAAACATGCAGATTTCGTCGTCAAACGAAACAGTGCCTGAAAAACCTGCCGCAGCCAAACAAACATGATAACGATAAAACGCTTAAAGAAGCCGATCTGAAAATTGCAGTGTGTGATATGCTGCGGCATCTGCGGGGAAAAGAACCCTTCACTTATCCGGTCAAAAACTACAGAAATACAACACCCACTGTAATACCGGATAAGTACTGATGTGAGACACTGTGCCGCAATACCGGTACAAATAAAAATAAGCGTAAAAGCTCATTCAGTATTAACGCTCCCCGGGTGTAAAATTTTTTCAGTACAAGACATACAAAACAATGCCTGCATGCTGTCTCCATGGTATCTGCATGGTATCAGCATGGTATCACAATGGTATCACAATGGTATCAGCATAGCGTTAGGATATTAATAATACAAAATGAGATAGTTTTCCTGCTTATAATAGCGCAGCATCATTTCCGGTCGTAAAACACTATTATTTGATTTATATCAAGAACAAAACAATATTGTTCAAATAATTTAGCGGCCGGTAATTAAATTTAAATTCATCTGCTATGAGAACTTTTATTCTCTATTGTGTTATGTTTCTTGCTTTTGAAAGTTGCAAAAAAGATAAAACAAGTTCAACTGCTTCATATCAATTACCCGCCGCATCACAGAGCGGTGCCAATACTTTTGGATTTCTGCTTAACGGTGAAGTCTTTATTCCCAAAGGTTACATTAATCCAAGCCCAAACTTGAGGGTTTTTGTTGATCCGACATTTAACGATGGAAATTTAGATATTAGAGTATATCGCATCGTTGATAAAATACTTGTTGATATGAGTATCGGTTCAGATAGCATAAAAAACGTCGGAACTTACCCGATAAAAGATTTCACAAGAGCTTCTGTGTATTTAGCAAAGCACACAAAAGATTTGGCTACAGAATACTGCCAGGTTTATAACGGAGTTGCCTATAACAGAAATGGCAGTATCTCAATTACCCGGTACGATCTTATAAATCGTATTGTATCGGGTACATTCGAAGTGACTATGGTAAATGATGCATGCGGTTTTGGTACGCCGATCAACATCACACAAGGAAGGTTTGATTTAAAATATTAGTTCATCCAAAGAACTAATTTTCTATTGCCTCGCTTGTTTCGTCCCATACGAGACGACAGCTTTAATGCGAGTGGTTGAGACAAAGTCTCTCTGTTATTATACATCCTGGGAGACGCTACGCTTAACTCCCAGGATAGTGGGGTTAATAATACTTTGAAAATTGATTGCAACACTTGGCAAGGGTTGGGTGATGTGTGCCGGCGTGCATGTATATAGTTCCCGATAACCCGGCAAATAAATCCCATCTCACCTGTAAAAGGATGGAGCGTTAATGACAACAATTTCATTTTAAATAACTTATTCACATCATGATTTATTTTTTCGAAAGGATCGGGTATTTTTTTTTACAGAATTTTTATTTATAAAAGAAATTCCTTTTTTAGGCACCGTTTCATTTTAAGCTTAAAGCTTTTTGTTGTGCCTCATTTATGCACAATTAAAACCGATATGTATTTTTTTTCGTGTCTCCCGTCTGTGGCTATAAGTCCACAGAACCCTTACGCGGCAAGAGATTGCTTTGGCACAACCCTTGAAATTATTTTTGTTCAAATATCAAATAACAATATTTAAATTTTTTTTATGAAACAAAAATTCTTCAAACTTACAGGAGTTGCCGTAGCGCTTCTGTTAGTAAATACAGCATCAGCTCAGTTAGGCGGAATTGTAGGCGGAACGATGAATACGGTATCCACTACCATCAATTCAACCACTCAGGCTACCGGCCAGGCAACTCAGCAGGCGGGACAGGCATCGCAACAGGCAGCAGCTGCGTCTCAACAAGCAGCAAGCGCCTCGCAAAGTGCCGGACAAGCTTCACAACAGGCGTCTCAGGCTTCACAACAAGCTTCATCCGCATCGCAACAGGCAGCAAGCGCTTCACAAAGTGCCGGTCAGGCAAGCGCAGCAGCACAATCTGCAAACAGCGCAGCCTCTTCTGCTCATGCCGCAAACAACGCAACAAATGCTACAAGAAATTCTTCTTCATTGCTCGGTGTGGGCGTAACAACAAATCTGCAGGCAGCAGGTGCGGGGTCAGGACAACGTAACGGTGCTAACAGCGGATCCGGCGCTATCAATGCAGGCGTGGCAGCAGACGTAAATGCAGCAACTTCTAATGCAACACGCGGCAGAAACAATGCAAGTTCGCTGAATGCAACACAGGCTGGCAATGTATCACTTAGCGGTGAATCGATCCGAAATGCAGGTAACGGCAACCGAAGTGGTTCGTCATCTGCAAACGGCATTTTAAGTTCAAGCACTAATGCAGCCGCAACTTCATCTAGAGCCGGCAGAAACGGCCGTAGCAGCACATCCGGTATTAATGCAGGCAATGTTACAAACGGTTCATTGAACGGCGCAACAACAAACAGCGGCCGCCGTAACGGTACAGCAAACGGCGCAGGGTCGTTGACATCCGCAACCAATGCGGGCGCCACTTCTACAAGAACAGCACGTAACGGTAACAGTTCAACATCAGGCGGGTCAATTGCAAATACAACCGGCGGTAACGTGGCGGGTACAACCTCGCGTAGCGGCAACCGCAACAGTTCATCTGCACTTACAGGTGCAGCCAATTCTTCCACTAATGCTACCGGTTCTTCAACAAGAACCGGACGTAACGGTAACAGTTCAACTTCAACAGGTACACTTGGTAACACAACGGGTGGTACATTAAACGGGACGAGTTCTAAAACCGGTCGCCGTAACAGTTCATCTGCGTTAAATGCGACAGGAAATTCTGCAACTAATGCAAGCGGTTCTTCTGCAAGAAAAGGTAATAACGGTAACAGTTCAACGTCAGCAGGAACGCTTGGTAACACAACCGGTGGTACACTAAACGGGACCACTTCTCAAACCAGTCGTCGTAACAGTTCGTCTGCAGTAAACGCAACGGGAAATTCCGCAACTAATGCAAGCGGTTCTTCTGCAAGAACAGGCCGAAACGGTAACAGTTCAACTTCAACAGGAACGCTTGGTAACACAACCGGTGGTACATTAAACGGGACTACCTCTCAAACCGGCCGTCGTAACAATTCATCTGCATTAAACGCAACAGGAAATTCCGCAACTAATGCAAGCGGTTCGTCTGCAAGAACAGGACGAAACGGTAACAGTTCAACTTCAACAGGTACTCTCGGTAATACAACCGGTGGTACACTAAACGGGACAAGTTCTAAAACCGGTCGTCGTGCCGGTTCATCTGACCTGAACGCTACAGGTAATTCTGCTACTAACGCGAGCGGGACGTCAACAAGAACGGGACGTAACGGCAGAAGCTCAGGTGCATCCGGTACGTTGAACAACACCAGTAACGGTACGTTAAATGCAGCTTCGCAAAGCACCAATGGCTCTAATAATAATTCAGGTACTACACCTTCATCTACCGGTACACAATCCGGAATGCCTAACGGCGGTGCAGGGGTTTTCAGTCCTGAAAATCCAAGAAGAAATCCATAATAAAGCATATCATTTTAAACCTGTCTGCAGCCTTGCAGGCAGGTTTTACCTTTTTATCTCAGCAGTCATGATAACCAAATTATACCTTTCCATTTCCTTCGTGTTGTGTTCAATGCTAACTCTTGCGCAACAGCAGAATCAAACGCAAAGTCAGAGCCAGGCACAAAACCAAAGCAATCCCTCACCTGCCGTTGATTCTTTAAAGAAGATCCAAAAAACAACAGCCACCATTACAGCCGGAGTGGTATACGCCCCTTACCTGCATTATTACGGCAGAACGGATAACTTTAGAAGCAGCGCCATTCTTCCGACAGTAAACATAGAATTTGACAGTATACATATTTACGCCAGCGGAACTAGCGTGTTGTTGGATAACAGTTCACAGCCGATGCAGTATGCCGGCACCATTGCCGAACTGGGCTATCGGTTTGGGAAGTTTGAACATTTCTCAGGGAATATATACGGAAACAAATTTTTTTATAACACCACGCAACTACCCCAGTCGGCGTTAGAAGAACAGGCGGGGCTTAATCTCAGCGAACATACGAAGATCATTAATTTTACTGCAACAGGAAGTGCGGCATTCTCCCAGGAGCGGACCGATTTTTTTGCGTCTGCAGGTGTAAACAAGATCTTCAAAAAAGTATTTACAAAATCAGTCTTACTGGTAACGCTTACTTATGTGTTGAACATGGGTTCACAAAATTTTTCAACCGTTCAGTATAAAAATAATCCGGGTGTTCCTGAAGCCATCCTGCAACAGAACAGAGACTTCAAGATACTCGACCATGAGTTTTCTATCCCCGTGATCTATGCGCGCAAACACGTATTTTTTATTCTTACTCCTTCGTACGTACGACCGGAGAACGTGGTAACCATACCGGGTTTTCCGCAATTATCAGAAAAGGGAAAAAATTTATTTTATATAAATGCGACCGTTTTATATAGTTTAAAACTGCGATAGATTACGCCGCAATGCTGTTATGCCTGTTTTAGTTTTCACAACTTTAGCACAGATTTGAGGCGTGGTGCATTTCCAGGCTATGAGTGCGGCAATTTGAATAAACTCCGCCGCAGATGGTGCTCGTAATTGAGCATGAGGGCACTTGCAGGTGGGAGAACGGGCTTGTACGAGATGGGGAGAAAACCAACTGAGGCAGAAATGATGCTTTTTTTTGGTATGCCGACTAATATCACACAAGGAAGGTTTGATTTAAAATATTAGTTCATCCAAAGAACTAATTTTATTGCCTCGCTTTGTTTCGTCCCATACGAGACGACAGCTTTAATGCGAGTGGTCGAGACAAAGTCTCTCTGTTATTATACATCCTGAGAGACGCTACGGTTAACTCCCAGGATAGTGGGGGTACGAGATGGGGAGAAGAGTAATAAATGCGGAAAGTTCTATTTATAATTTAAAAAATGAGGGATTATACGCATCAACTGATAAATGTCTATCTGTAATTTAGGTATCGGCAAAATCCGAATTAAAATTCTAAAACATCTGCCTTATGAAAAGGTCTGTAACAATCGCAAGCTTGTCGTTAATTCTAATGATAATACTGAGTTGCAACAAGAAAACAGTTTCGACTACAAACAATTGCCATGAAGGACCGGCAGATACAACATTGACTTTACGCTTTGGCAAAGTTCAATTTGATTGCAAGCTTTGGAAAACGCCGGAGTATACGCTTTGTTCAAACAATGCAAGTGTCTCCAATGAAGCGCTTAACGACATTTTGCAAAACCTAAAAATCAGTCCGGGTGTTCCTCCGGCAACTTTGATCTCGGAAGTTATTTATATAAAAAGTGCAGTCTCCCAAAAAAATTAATATTGAATCAGGAGATGTAGTGGCGGCAATGCTTTATTCAAGATCTATTTTCAATAATAAATTCCGGGTTATGGTATTTAAAAATGAAAATGGTACATTCAAAAATTTCCCGGCCTTAGGTTTTGAAACCGACATTCTAAGCTCTGATGATATCGCTGATGTTGCGCAAAAAGTAAATAATAAATCTAAAGAATACCTTACTGCAGTCAGTATTCTTGCCAGTGAACAGGATCACACCAAGACACCATAATAAAAATTTAACCCTTCGCCTCGGTTCGTGGCACATGAAACGAAACGAAACGAAATTATGTGTGTTGTTTCGTGTGCCGAACCAAGGCTGAGGCTGAAAAACTTTACGACAATTCATTGGTATTGACTTATAACGAAAAGAAGGCGCAGCTTTACATGAGTAAACTTATTCAGTCTGCCACGCTCGGGTATGTGCCGGCAATGCAAGATATTGCCCGCAACTACAGAAAAGGAATTGCTTTGACAGTAGATGAGGCAAAGGCAAAACGATGGGACGCTATAGCTGAGGCAGCGCTTATTGAGAAGCCTGATATGTTTTAACATTGAATCCCTGATCAAAGCATAGACGATGTTGCATTGAATAACCTTGGGTGTTTATTTTAAAAACCCCGCTTGCTTAAAGTTGAAAGTATAAGTTTATGAAATTTGCAATTCGTAAGCGGTTTGCCGCACAGACAGGCTTGCGCACTTGGCTTGCCTGCATATCTGCGCAAGCGGGTGAAAAAAATTAAACCATCAATAATAAGTATACCTGATCTCAAAATGTTGTGAGAAATTCACTTCTTTTCGGCTGAAAGATTCTAATAAACCTCTTTTATTGAAAACAATTTTTTCGGCGAACGGGTAGAATACCTGTTTATTATTTGGTGCTGTCATGTGATTCGCATCATCATACTGAAAAGTATTTTCTCCTGTTTTGCGATAATTGCATCGAGTATTGCCGGGCGGGCAAGGTTTGGAATCGTATATACTTTCTGCAGGCTTTGTATCCCAGGAGTTGTTTTCCCTGTCCCAATTTTTTTCTACGAGCTGTCCCTTTTGTTTGAATATTAATGAAGGATACACCCTTACAGGAATGATCGTATCTCCCTTTGCATATATGCGGTAAGCGGTTGTTCGTTTTCCGTTGGCAATATCTTTTACCAACACAAACTGATCTTTTGTATTGTAATCGAAACTGAGATTAGTTTCCGGAGGAACCGAACTCGACTCATAATAATACATGGACCGGTATTTCCCGTCAGGATAAAATGCTGCTTCATACACTTTGAGATCACCCGACATGATGGTGCAGGATTTTACGCCGGTAAAATTCATTTTAGCAAAGTCAACAGGTGCATACATGTTCATGATATCTTTCATGCGGCGGCAGTTCATAAAAGCAGTAAAATATTTGGTTGCTGAGTCGCCGGGATCATTTACCAAGTAGGGAGCGACCAACGGATTCAGGCTGTCTTTGAAAATAATTGTACTGTCTTTTTCATCATATAGCTGCAACAGATCCGCACCATAAAAATCACTGTTATTTTCCTTTTGCTCAGAGATATGTATGGCATGTACTACATTATAATCCGCTGCGATTTTATTTTTTATGTCTGCGTCGGCAGAAAGCTGCTGAATGCCACCGTTTGTAACTTCAAATACATTTATGTTAAGTAATTTTCCGTTGCTGATACTGTAGGAATAGCAGTCGGCAAGTCCGTTTCCGTTAACATCCCCCATCGTCGGCACATTAAAATAAATCCTGGATGCCGGGGGAATGGCCTGCGCATATTCCTGCATATGATAGTCATTGGTAATTTTTTTATTGCGATAAGACGGAAATCCGTTCAGCGAATGCGGTCCCCAATGAAAAAGCATATAACTCACATCATATTTATCGGGGGCCGGCGAGCCGGTAGTATAGAACATGGTAGAGTCTGAGAATGCATTGCCTATAAATGATTGCTGCGTATGATTGTTGGTTACAAGCAGTATATCATCAGAATCCTCAGTTGAAGTGGTATCATCGCCCGCATAATGAGTGAGATGAAAATCATTGTTGAGGTCAATCGTTTTGTCTTCGAGGTTAAAGCTTTGCCCCAATGCATAGTGCCGGATTGTCCAGCCTGCCGCTGTTTCTTTGAAACTGAATGCATACAGTTTTCCGGGTGAATGATTATCCTTCGCGGCAGCAAACAATGCCCAGTAAACACTATCAGCACGGCGCTCTTTGCTGATGCGGTCTGCTAATTTTGAGATGCCTTTATCGTTGTAGCCTAAGGTAGCCAAACTGATATTTTCCATCTTTGTTATGAGAGCATCATACAATTTGCCATTGTGAGAATTATCAAAATCCTCAACAAATTTCAGTTCGGGAAAACCCTTTTTTTTGAAAAGAGCAGACATTACATCGCTCACCGAAAAATCAGCTTTGAGTATTTTGTTACGGTATCCGTAATATTTTTCGTAAGTGTATCCCCCCTGCATTTTCTTATTAAGATCCCGGCGTATGCTATTTTTTAGTTGGCTTATTTCATGTTCCTGTAATAGTTTGGGATAGTACATTTTTTGCAGAATCTCTGTAAGGCGTGCAGTTTCGGTAATGACTAGGCTGTCGAACCTGTCTGCAGTTACGGGCAAACCTTCTTTCAGATCTGTTTCATGTGGTGAATCAAGACGGATCAGACCGGGTAATTCAGAAACGATTGCTTTACTGGTTTTGTTTTCCGCAGGAAATGATATATTAACCTGAGTAAAGAACATCAGATTAAAAATAAAAATGTTCTCAACGAAATATTTTTTCCCTTTTTCTTCAACCGTTGCACTTAATATTATTTTATCGGCTGCAAGTTTTTTTTCTCCACCGTTTTTCCTCAGATCTTCTTCATAAAGACCAATCGTTTTATCAACATCAAGATCCATTCTGTCAATAAATCGTGATGAAATGTACAGTTTGATACTACTATCCTCTTTCAGGTGATACTGTGCCCATTCACCGGCATAGCTGGGATAATTGATTCCTGTTTTTATGGTTTCCCATTTTGATCCCTGAGATCTTATAGATAACCCGGGATTTACAGAAAGATCGGAAACCTGTGCGTTGAGTTTGCCTGAAGATAATACGGCATAAAAACACAAGGACAATCTGATTACATTTCTTAAATGGTAAGTGTTCACGATTTTGAAGTTTAGGGCATTAAAAAGGCTTGCTGAAAACGGAGTTGATTATTAGCACTTTCTGATGTAATCTAATTATTTTTCAGCGACGTTAAAGGAAGAAAACCGAAGATATAATTACTTACGCTGTGTTGTTGGCTAAAGAAACTTCGCCTCGGTTCGTATTCTAAGATCTAACCAAGGTTGAATTGTCGAAATTTCAAAGTAATCGTCTTTGTGATTTAATATGTAAACTCCTAATACTGTCGTTTCTATGTTCCAAAGTAATTTTCATAATTAATTTTCCTGTGGTATAAAGTCGTTCGCCTACGTAATCAATCAGCAAGAATGCAATTGTATCATGCTGTGTGGTTGCTCTTACAAAACAATAGGGATAAGTCTTATCAACTTTAATAAACTTTGTGCTCTCTCCGCTTTTTAAATTATCAAACATAGACCCCCGAGGCCGGAAGACCTGCGCCGGACTGAAAGACGCTACGCTTAACGCTCAGGATAGTGGGGTAAAAAAGAATTTAAGCGGCTTCAGTCTGCAATCAATCACTCTCCCGTTTTATCAAACGACGTCAGCAAAACCCTCATCCCGAAAAGCTTTCCGTGGTTGCCTTCCGCACCGTTCTCCAGCGTGACTGCTTTCAAAATAAACATCCATGCTTTATGCTCAGGCAAATGAAGTGAAAGTATGCAGCGTTCTTTTTTGTCAGCCTTCGCGTCAATGTATTCTGTTTTTCGCGGACCCTTTATGCGCTGATATACGGGCGACAATTCGCTTTCCGTTCGCAGATTATTTGGCTTCGACGGATCGCCATAAACAATGATCGCTTCAAAATAATAATCCGTTATATAATCTTCCGTTGCAATGGTGGACCGTCTGATTGGTATATCGATCCGCACCATACTGTTTTCGATCTGTATGCTGTATTGCGCCTTAAAGAGCCGGTCCATCGGATGTCGCGGTTGAAAATCAAAATCGGTAAAGCCGGTGAAATTGTATTCGCCGGTTTGCTTTCTCGCCTGCCGCATGAGTGCACTTACCCGCGCTACTTTTCTGCCGAGGTCCATTCCTTTTGAAAAGTACGGTTGGAGAATATCAATCAGTCTTTTAGCTTCCGGCGCACCTGTATGCTTCGCATTCTCGGCAAAAGCCGCGTTAAGCGTTGCAGGTTTGCCCAGGCCCCGCTTCAATCTCCAGTGATTTCCTTCTTTGCTTTTCACCAGTACATACCTTAGCGGATCAGGGCACGGCGGTATTTCTTTTGCTCTCGGCATACGATCAGTTTTGGTAGTTGAAAATAATAAATTAATCGGAGTTATAGGGGAGTTACAGGTAAATTATAGCTGAGTATCGGTAAGCATCACCTACCTAAAGTCGAACTAAACCGTACCCTACACCTACCCAACGAATACCTTAAGACACAGCAGCGAAAAAAATATGAGGACCGTTTCTACGCCGTTGTTGGTGAGTAGCAATAAAAGAAGCGGCCTATCCTGAACCGCCGGGCCCTGCCTGTCCCGAAACTTCGGGAGTCTTTGACCCGCCGACCAACCGAAAATAAACAAAAAAAACCGCGTAATATTTCAATCCGGGTTTGTACTCTTTATTTGGAGAATACTGTCAAGCTTTGAAATAAATTCAGTTTCAAACGGTTTTGTCAGCTTCCTTTTCAAAGTCTTGTTGCGTTCAGTTACACCACCATCGCCCTCACTCCCTCCTTTGTTGTCCGGGTCATAAGCGTAGCAAATGAATAAGTCTGATAAATGATGTGAAGTGTCCCAATAGGTAGAGTCGCCTCCGTAACGAAATATATATTCATATTCGCCGCCCGGTTGTTCTATCTCAATCGTAACGTAAGTATGTAAGTCGTTATAGTAATCCTTTGTTGTGTCCTGATGAATTTTCGGATTAAGCTTGAAGGCTTTTTGAACAGCGCTGTCCAGGTAATATTTAGAAACCGGATATTGATACGCTTTAATAGAACCGTGTGTACCACCGTCAAAGCAATTCAACAGTAATAGACAAAGCAGTAAAAGGCAGGTTATTAATTCAAGTCTTAAATTCATGAAATGTTATGTCTAATTGCACCCAACGGGAAGGCTTGGCAAAGTACCGGAATTAAAAATCCGTCAGCTCGAAGACAGCACTAAGTTATAATAAACTGACGGTTTTAATATTTGAGGCACAGAAAGGCTGATGCACATTTCTTACGCATTATTTACACCGTTGTTGGTGAGTAGTAATAAAAGAAGCCGCCTATCCTGAACCGCCGAGGCCTGGTCTTTGACCCGCCAACCAACCGAAAATAAATTTTGAGGCACAGAAACCCAACACACATTGCCTTCGCCTCATTTCCGCGCCAGCGTCTCACGGAAGGCAGACCTGCGCTAGATTGCGCCAGTGTCTCACGGAAGGAAGACCTGCGCCAAATAGGGGGATTTTTTTATTCAAAATCAGAATCGGTTGCAGAGCGGAACTCTTCAAATGCATGTAATTGGAGGCGGGCTTCAAGATCTTTTTTAAGACGCTTCATTAAATCGTAATATAAATCTGTTGGAAAGACATGATAAATCAAACTTAGCTTCATGAGATTAATTAACCCAGGAACAGTCTCTCCACATTCCCATCGTGATACCATATCGGTAGCATTGAAGCCTAAGAGATAGGCAACTTGTTTTTGAGAATATCCAATTCGTTTTCTATGTTTTTTAAGATTGTTGTTGATAGGACCATCTGAATTTTTCATTCTTCAGATGTTACTCAATAGAGTTCTGATTTTTTTGAAGATTATTTGTTATTTATGCAAAATCGGCAGTTAAATATTATAACTGTCACAAACAATTTATTTTATGCAATAATGTCAGTCATTTAGTTTGTAATCAACCTATTTACAATCAACTAATTATCGTTTAGATACAAAATATTATGAAAATTTTTAAACAAGGCTCTCTCTTTGCACCAAAATTTAAAAATATAAGATAATGAAATTAGAAATTGATATTACAAAAAATGGGAACGAATTGAAAGATGAGTGGATTAGAATCTCGGCAAAAGAAGACACGAATCTTGGTAAATACGCAATCGTAGATAAAACCTTTGCAGCAGGTAATTCGATATCGAATATTTTCCGACATTTTTATGTCTTCCCTAGTACAGCGGTAAAAAAAAGGAGATATTTTTTGGCTAAATTCTGGAAAAGGAACCAATAAAATAGAACTGGCAGAAAACAAAAAGAATAATAAATATATTTTCTATTGGGGGTCAAAAGATCGCATCTGGAATGATAACGGTAAAGATGTCGCAACATTAATAGAATGGTCAATTGAAAGCCAAAGACCAGTACCTGCAGTGTAAAATAATTTACATTATCGGTTTCAAATTAAATAGACAGGAATGGAGAAAATTGGAAGAAATGATCTTTGCCCTTGTGGTAGTGGTAAGAAATATAAAAAATGTCATTTAAGGGGAACTCATAAGGATATAACTGCTCCGCAAAAAAATAAAGTAAATATGAATTTTGATAATTTACTCAATACTCACAATTCTATACAAATTTTAGGTTTATTAGGCGCCTTACAACTTCATGTTGAAAATCATGGAAGAAATTTCCGGTTTGAGCAACTATGTCTTGCAACATTGCGAAAATTTGATCCGAACGACATTAAACAATTGGCGACATGGGGCCAATTAAAGAATTCTATCGAAAACTATACTGATGGTGCGATGATGGAAGATCCCCTTTCTAATGCGTACACCGAGACTGCAATATTCCAAGAAGGAAATTATATTGTATATCCAGGAATTTATGATGGCTTTACTGAAATCTTAAATAACCTTACTGAATGTATTTTTTTGCATAAACACAATCTAAATGAAGATTTCGTAAATAACGTTAAAGACGCAGTAGGTTTACTTCTACTTATGAGTAATCAAGCTGCCCGTAACGCCGGCCACAAAGCTAATTTAATTAACATCAGTAAATCGCAGAACATCCAATTTCCTGAACACGAGAAAGCAAGAATTTATACGGATGCTATTTACTTCGAGTATGACTACCTGAAAGAGGTTTGCGATAATCGTAATTACGACATTACTATACTTAATGAGTTTCTTATTCATCCTGATTCAAAAGAACTTGAGGAAGATGATCCAGAAGAGAATATAGTAAACTTTAAGCCCTTAATCAAGATCCAAGATAACATTTTGATGTATATGCCAACAGGTATAGCAAATGCATTGGTAAGTTATATTTATCGGAAAGCAAAAGAGCATAACTGCCATGATGAACTTAAGGAAATTATGTATGACAGGCAGTTTCGTCTTTCCTGTGTTGCTTTGTCAAAAACTGGATGGATGGCTACGGATATTGAGTTACCTGCTTTAAAAAACAACATTCCAGTTAAAGAAACTGTTTTTCAATTTGATAATCAAAAGCTGGCTTATGTCTGTTATATAAAACCGGGTGGAGAAGGATCTGAACAAGACGAAGAAATGTTTAGGCCAAAAACAATTAACCCTTTTGAAAAAAGAAGTAATGAAGTAGTGGAATATCTCAGCAATATTGATAGCCGACAAAATTTCAGTGTGTTCTGTTTGTATATCATAGGGGAAACTGCAGATGACTTCTATTTCATGTGGAATAAGCCTTCAGCAGGTAACCAATCAATCGCTTTAAAATATCGAGAGTTATTAACTATTGCTTATTCTCCAAAGGTTGACGGTTTTACACTTTGGAAGTTTGCGAAATGTTATCGCAGGACACATGAAATAGCTAGGATAATGTCAGTAGGAGGAACTATGGATGCTTATGTTATCTACAGAAATAACCATGGCAGTCTACTCCACTCTGACCATGCTAATCCTTTGGGAGGAATGTTATTGGTTGCTTATGGTAGTTCTGATGAATTTAGACGGGAGATACAAATACACCAAAATGTACATGCAGTTCCGATTTTTCATGAAGGTACACTTGCATATGCAAAGGTGTCAAGATTCAAAGATTATGCGCCGATTTATGTGGAACAGGAGTTTAGTAAATATTTCCGAATTGTCATTGAGAATTTTAAAATGCCTATTTGGATTACAAGTCCTCAAACAAGATCAGGTAAAGAAAGTTTTGCCACCTACGCATGCGAGGCTGTCGCATTTTGGTTAAACAAAATGGAGCCGCTATTAGGACAATACATCAATTCGCATAGTTATATTCAATTTGAAATCGAAATTGTCGCCCCTGATAAAGTGATGGATGGTGGGGAGTTTGAAATCAAAGATATAGATGTAAATAGCCTCAAACTTGATATTGAGATTATTGCACCTTGTATACGAATTTCACTTCCTATGGATTTTTTGAATGCTGTGTTGCTTTCCGATAATACCGCTGACAAACTTTTAATGAAAACAGTATTACAAGGAATTGTCGCTTACATATCTGCTTCTGGTAAAACAACCCTATTGAACGATGAAATAATAAATGAAGTTGTTGAGAAAACATTACAACCATCTGGAGCGAAAATGATTTTGTTTAACGATGCGGCATCAAACATAATGATGGATAACCGAAATCTTCCACCATTACGTTATATAAATGACACTGATATTTCTTTCATTTTAGATAACCTTGTAAGTTATCTACCTAAGGGCTATGTTATTCCTGAGGAAATCAAAGAAAAGACTGATAAAATAAAACTTTGTGATGATATTGTATCAGCGCTTACAAATCAAATTACAATTAGAATTAAAGAGTTTGATGGACAAGATTTGATAAAGTGGTTAATCAGACTTAATGAAAAATGTATTCAAGTTCGGGAATTTCGGGAAATACTTATTCCTGCTAGAATCGCTTGCTTTAGTAGCTTCCAAAATGAAGTTGACGATCTTATGGATGGTGAACGCAATTTAGTTACTACAGCCCACGCAACACGAACATTAATTGAATTTGTCGCTATAAATCCTCCAACTGGGAGTAAATGGCTAAATATTGATGACATAGACGAACTCTTAGCCCTTACAAATTTACTCACTGAATGGGGCGCCTTAAGTGAAGCAATCCGAATGGGTATTGATAATCCAAAGATGGGATTATTGCCTTCAGGACGAATAGGGACAGACAAAACTGTGGAACGAGAAGCTTTTAAACCATATGCAATTGCAAAAACAGAAAGTGCAATTTTTAAACAAATCGAAAACTTTGAAAAAAATTACGTTTCCGCTAGCAAAACTAATGATGCAGTAGAAACCGAAGAATCAAAATTACTTGATGCTGCATTTAAAGCGGAATTTCAGATAACTCTAACTGTTCTTTCAAAAGTTATAGGCACGCTTGTGAATGAAGGTTTCCAAGCTGGTGAATCTTGTATGAAACTGAGCGAATGTTCATTGAAAAATTTGCTGATTAAAATCGACGGTATTTCCGAAGCCGATGTTGATACATCTTTAAATTTGCTGACGCTTCTAGAGCGCAAGGGTATTGGAATTCCACCTGATGGTTATACATCAATCGATATTTTTCCTTGGAGATATAATCGACCAATATCATTCATCCGACGACCTCTTGTAAAATTCGTCAAAGGTGAAGAGGTGTTTTATTACTTTGGTTACAGGCATTTAATGCAGTTTATTGAAAATCTATTTTTTCTCTTACATTCAAGTAAACTTCCTGGCGCTAAGTCTGATGAAATGAAAAGTTGGCTCGCAGCGGCATCAGGAGATAAAGGAAAACCTTTCAGGGCAATTGTAAAAGAATGGTTTGAAGAAAATTCAGATTATAAAGTTATACCGTACGAGGTTCAAATGAAAGCGGGGGTTTCAAAAGATCACATTCAAGCAGACAAGAATTACGGGGATATAGATTTACTTGTTATTGATAATACAACTAAAATCATTTACCCTATCGAGTGTAAAAATATACAAGGTGGGCGCAATGTTCATGAAATGAAAGTCGAAATGGATGAATATCTTGGCCGTGATGGGAATGATAAAAATGCGAAAATTCGAAAACACTTAGACCGGCATAATTTTCTAAATGTTAATAAAGCTGGGTTAAAAAACTTTGTTTCTGATGCTGACAGTTACGCTCTCAAATCCTTCATTTTAACAGCTGATGAAATTCCCCTTGCCTATTTAAAAAAAGATGGACTTTCTCTGCCCATTAAATCCTTTTCATTTCTTAGAAAAAATGGAATTTCCTATTTATCAGACTTGTGAGATTAACACAGATCATAATCGATAAAATGAATTTGTAGAATTTAATAGCGTTAGCCTAAAATGATCATCAGGTAAAAGAATTTGAGCGTTTAAAGGCTTTTTATTTTAGCTGTTTAATTCGTTAATTAGCCAAATGAAAATAGAATTGGTATGCGCAAACTCAGACAGTGTCAATAGATACGGTTTCATGGTCCATGTTACTGCATTAGAAAAATCGCTGAAAGAAGTCTTTGATAAAGGCATGCCATTTCTGATTGGTCATGATTTTCATAGACCAATCGGATGGAGCATACCATTTGGACTTTTCATAGAATCTCATTTAGCCAGAATGATTACACGTAAAGTTATAGCCACTTCTGATGAGGATTTGCTAACAATACAACGATCAGTCCAAAGTTTTTTGGGTAAACACTATAGTGAACGTTTTTCGGTAATGGGTGTGGGCTTTTTATCTTCGATCTCATCATTTTTATCGGGTAAAGAACAAAAAATTGATACGGGATGCATTGCGGTCATTGATGAAAATATTGCATATAAGATTTACCGAGATTTATTTGAAAATGCAGATGATGATGGATTGATACCTATTGAGGTGCTTTTAAAAGATTTTAAATATTTGTCTCAAGGAGTTTTTGAACATAAGGTCTCTAAGCTCTGTCTGTTTGCGCATGAATTTTTCAGAAGATCGCAATCAAGGCACAATAATTTTCACTTTTTCTTTCTCGATGCATTTTTAGCATTATCAGATTCTCCTGACTGTACTTTAAAAATAAGACTCGATCGTCATATGGTAGGCTTCGGCCCATCCTTTAAGGCAAGGGGTGAACTTGATTTTCATTATGGCCCGCAATACTCGGATGACATCAGCCAAATAAAAACGGGTATCGCACGGTACCAATGCAACGATTCGGATCGGAGATTTTACGGAATTTCGGGTACTGAATTTTATTGGAAAAAGGATAAGCAGGAAATGACATTCGAGTTGGAAGAACTCAGGGACAATCCTTCCCCAAATTTGGAAGAGAAATACCGTTGTCGCTATGTGCATTCCATCTATAAAACTGATACAGAAGATTTCGTTCATTTTGACGGGGCTATGCGTTCCTACACACTTGAAGAAATCTCTGACCGGCTGGATAAAACTTTTACTGAATATGGTCGGAAAGCAGAGTATAAAAAATTATTTAGAATAGATGGCAAAATTCCGTTGGATCAGTGGAAAGCATTAATCACGCATTACATGCAAGGCAACCCATTGATTTATGAATATTTCGGCTTGAAAGAAAAGATAGACTCTTTTCGAATAAAAGAGCAACAGCTTTCAGCATATGAAGAGTTACTCCCTTTTGATATTGATAAGACAGAAGGGATTAAACTTATGTTCTCATATCATACTCTTCCCGACAATAAAAAGTCAGGAAGATATGTTGATGTGTATGACGTAATGTCGACAGACGATTCAAAAATATATTGTCTCGAACTTCCAATTATGGAAGTTAAAAATGCTTTCCGATTGGCGGGAGAAGAATTTGAAATGCAAGAGACAGTTAAGTATATAAAATTCGATGATCTCTATTGGAATATCCCTTCCATAATGCACGGTGGTAAAGATGCCGAAAAGCAATTGCGAAAGACAGTAGAAATTATGCTATCACTGTTTAAATCGATTTCAAATAAAGGAGGGCAATTCATCATTTCTCTGACACTTTCTTTTGAATTCCTAGGCCGCCTTGTTCGCATCTCTTCCTATGGGCATATCGAACATCAGATAAAATGGCTTGAAGAAAATTTCCCCTTTGAATTTACCGAAGCTGGAATTACGCACTGGGTTGAAAAGCAACGATCATACCTAAACAAATTCACAACCAATATCAACACGGTGTTGATTCGTGGTTTGCTACAGGATGATGGAATATTATTTATAAAAAGGATTCACGTTGCATATCCTTATAAGTATGAAATGGATGATAAAGGTTTAAAAACTGTAATTTCCTTTCCTGAAAACGATGATGAGATTTTATCCCTCATAAACGAGAAAAAAGTTAAACCTGTTGTTTGTACACAGGTTGATGAGGCGCTTTGGTCAGATACAAAGGAAAACTATTTAACCGCAATTCGTTCTAAATGGTTGCAAGAAACAACCGCTAATGTCGAAATTCATCAAGCCTCTCCCCTCGTCCTTTATTGGTCAAAGCCATACTAAATAAAAGTCTTCAATCCCCAAATTTCGGTGTTGAATTTAATAGTAAAATGTGAGAGTATTAGTGATAATTTATATTGTGCACTATGATCCTGTTTCTTTATCTTTAATTGATAGGTAATTGTAGTATTGAAATTAACTAATTGCTTGGTCATAATAATGTTTACCCCAACCTTATGCTTCACAAAGTTGAATATTTAGAATCAATTGGAAAGTTTATTAACTATAGTGCTGCGGGCGATGTAGCATTTAGAAAACTAACTGCTGTTTATGCAGATAATGGTAGTGGAAAAACAACTTTAACTTCAATTCTACGGTCTCTGTCAAATGGGGATAATTCCATAATAGAACGTCGTCTGAGTACTGGTAGTACTAGCACCCAAAGAGCCCAGATAACACAGCGTAAGGCAGGTTCTCCGAGCACACATACATTTCGTACTGCGGGTTGGTCATCTTTGTGTTCAGACATAGAAATTTTTGATTCGCATTTTGTTAGTGAAAATATATTTTCTGGTTTTCATTTTACCGATGATCACAAAAAACAACTTTATCAATTTGTCATTGGAGCTCAAGGAGTAGCAATTCAGCAACAGATCGAACAAAACAAAACTGATAAAACAAATTCCAGACAAATAATTAATACCTCTCTTGCTCAACTATATCAGCGAGTCGGAAATGGCCTTGCCGAGTCTTCAGTTAGTGGATTTTTACAACTCACCGTTGAACCCGCGGATATCGATATCCAAATTAGTAATGCAGAAGCATCACTTACTAGCGCAAACAGAAACAGCATAATTCAGTCAACGCCATTATTCAGCCAATTAGCCAATATTAGTTCTCCAATTTCAATTGCAGATTTATTATCCGATATAGCCACTGTTATTGGAGGATTGCGTGAAGAAGCGTTGGATAAAGTTTTTGAAGAACACTGCACCGATTTAAAAGCCCACACAATTGTCGCACCAGAGGAATGGTTGAAAAAAGGTTTTGATTATCTGGATACGAAAGAAAAAAAAGAACAGCCGCTTGAATGCCCGTTTTGTAAGCAGTCTATAACTACCCTTGAAATCATAAATGCATATACACAACAGTTTAATGAAGCATTCAATCGGTTACTGAACCAGCTCGCAAATCATAGTAAGATCGCCAATAGCTTTAATGTTGAAGCTGTTATCCAAGGCCTTAATTCAGCAATCTCAGCAAATGCAGCTCTTGAAACTACTTGGAAAGGAATGTTGCCGGCATTTCCTTCTCTTACAATTTCTGTAGATCTTTCCAACTTAAAAGTGCGGCTTGCTGGAGTTCAGGCACGTATTTCTGAAAAACAACACAACCCGACAAAAGCAATTCCAGATACAGAAATTAGAGAGTTCGAAAAAGAGCTGCAGGATATCAATGAACAAATACGGAAGTATAATTTTGAACTACAGCAATTGAATATTACAATCACTACGTTCAGGGCTGGCATTAAGTCAATTGCGCAGGCACAACTAGAATTGGATGAAGTCAAAAGAGTCAAACAGAGGTTTGTCCCAGCGATAGCTGCAATCTGTACTCAGCTACTCACGGAGCGACAAAACCTAGCAACTCTAGAAGCGGCCTATCCTAATTTAGTTCATCAACAACAAACTACTGCGACTTCTTTTTTTGGAAACTATAAAACGAGAATTAATCACTACCTCAATACTGTTTTCAAAACACCATTTTCAATTGACAATGTCAGTCACGTTGCACCTGCCGGTCGTGCAACTGTAAGTAAGATTGGCTATGGGCTTCGAATTAATGGTCAAGCAATCTCTTTCGACCATGCGGATAACCATAATATAAAGGATTGTTTAAGTGAAGGAGACAAAAGCACTTTAGCACTTGCCTTTTTTCTTTCAAAGCTCGACTTGGATCCGCAAAAAGCGGATAAAATAGTTGTTTTTGACGACCCTCTCTCAAGCTTTGATCGAAATAGAAGATTATACACGTTGCAGTTGTTTCAGGATTTGTTACCGCATGTAGAACAGATAATTGTACTGAGCCACAATGAACTTTTTTTATTCGATCTTATCAAACGGTTTGCTCCTGCGGATAAAAAAGAATTACATATTCAAGCAAACGTTTATCCTGCAAGCGCTACTATCGTTAATTTGTCTCTTGATTCATTATTCGAACCAGACTATTTTAAACATATCAAAGCCTTGGAAGACTATTTAGCTGCGGCGGACATTTCTAAAAAGGATATTATACTCGGCTCACTACGCTTAGTGTTAGAAGCTAATCTTAAGTTTAAATATCATAGACCACTTGCTATTCTGCAGCCAAGCCAAAGAACGTTTGGAAACATCATTTCAACTTTGGAAACGGCTGGAACTACCTTTAGAGATACAAATACTGCTGTAGTACTAACGGATTTAAGAACGATTAATGGAGTATCTTGCAAACCTCATCATGGAGAACCTGTTCAAGATTATGGTACTTTAGGAGTACATCCAGACACAATGACTGTTACCGAGTTGACATCATTTGTTCAACAGACATTAGATTTAGTGGATCATAGACTTTAACCTTTTTTGTTACTGAATATCAAACCTGTCAACATCGAGAAATAATCTCTGTAAAAAAGGATTGCTAGAATAAGAATTCCAGAAACGAGATATATATTTTTTCAATTGGTTTGATAAAATACTCGGCATGTTAGCTCCCAGTCTGGCGCCGTTATCTTTTACACCCGAATCACCTACAACGCTAGCGCAGATAGGAGGCGTAGCTCTGTGCCAAGCTATCTGTGCGGCAAGTATAAGACTTTGGCGTTGTTCATATACACGAAACGACAATTACAATTGCACTTCTTTACCACAAACCGATGCTGATAAGAGCTATTGTACGATAAGCGATGATACCATATTATCGGCAGTGCTTTCCCATTTCTTTTGAAGTTTCTCAATACAATTGAATGTAAAAAACAAAACCTTCCCATTGACAATGGTGAAAAAATAATAATTGAACACTTTCTGGTCAATTGCCTGTGTAATAAATTTGAAGTAGGCGACTTTTTTACCGTCAACGGTCTTTACACCGTCGCTCAATAAATCCAGATCCGGTCGTTTAGTTTTCAATCCTTCTAATTGATAATCTTTGAAAGATGCAATTTGATTTTCAGTCGCAGGCTGTTGTGTCATGATCGCTATAAGATTTACTTCGCCGTCTTTGTCACTCAATGCCATTATTGGTCTTGGTCGCTGTTGATATTTGATTGTCCACATCTTGTCTGTCATAGTTGACAACTCTATCGGTGCAAGAATTTTTACTTTCCCGTTTAAAATTGAAACAGTGTCAAGTTTGGATTGCCCGAAAGAAAAAACGGGAAATAATAATAAGGCTAAAATTTTCATAGTTGCTGTGCTTACGCAATTACACGAACTTATGATTTTTACGGTTATGTTGATATTAAACACTGATATAGTTTTATGGTTGAATTGCGTCAAGCCAATTTTTTCTCGCCTGCTGGCGCCCTTATCTTCCACACCCACTCACGCACAACGCTAGCGCAGATATGAGGCGTAGCTCTGTGCCAAGCTATCTGTGCGGCAAGTTAGATAACCTCAAATCATCTTTGTGCACTTCGTGTCCTTCCTTCGTGCCCTTTGTGTTTAACCCTCAGCGAGCTATACCCCCCTTCCCATTCAACACTAAAAACTCACCACTAAAAACTCCCCCTTCCATCGTACCTTTGCACACTTAAAATAACCAGGTAAATGAGTACGGGATATCAAACTTACGGGCAACTAAATCTACCCAACATCAGCGAGGAAATGCTCGCAAAATGGGAGGCGTCGGATGCGTTTAAAAAGAGCATGGATCTTCGCGAGGGCAATACGCCGTTCGTGTTTTATGAGGGGCCGCCGAGCGCTAATGGTATGCCGGGCATTCACCACGTTATTTCAAGAACATTGAAGGATCTGGTTTGCAGGTACAAAACCATGCAGGGGTTCCAGGTAAAACGCAAGGGCGGCTGGGATACGCACGGCCTGCCGATTGAGCTGGGCGTGGAAAAATTGCTTGGGATCACCAAAGAAGATATCGGTAAAAAGATATCGGTAGAGGACTACAATAAGAAATGCCGAGAAGTGGTGATGCAATACAAAGATCAGTGGGACAGCATCACGAAGAAAATGGGCTATTGGGTCGACCTGGAGAATCCTTATGTAACATTTGAGAACAATTATATCGAAACACTCTGGTGGTGTTTGAGTGAATTGTATAAAAAAGGATACCTCTACGAAAGTGTAAGTATACAACCTTACAGCCCGGCAGCGGGTACAGGCCTGAGTTCGCACGAGCTTAATCAACCCGGTACGTATAAAGACGTAAAAGACACCAGCGCAACCGTGATGTTTAAACTGTATGTCCCTGACATAGAGAACGGTTCAAAGAACCTGTTTAACGTGAAGCTGTATGAAGCCGCATTAGCAGCAGGGACAAATGATTCCGTTAAGCCGGTGGAGATCTTCCTGATGGCGTGGACAACCACCCCGTGGACTTTGCCTTCGAATCTCGGGCTGACAATGGGCCCGAATATCGATTATGTATTAGTAAAAACATTCAATCCATATACACACCTGCCGGTGAACGTGATACTGGCGAAGAATTTAATCCCTAAATATTTTAAGGTTGAAGGTGAGAACGGTGATTTTGATAACTATGCAGAAGGCGTAAAGCTTTTACCATGGACCATCATCAGCAAGTTCAAAGGAAAAGAGCTGGAAGGATTTCAATACGAACAACTGATGCCTTCCGAAGCAAACACGCTCGAACAAATTCAACTCATAACGCCAAACGCAAATCCATTCCGCGTGATCCTCGGCGATTTTGTTACCACGGAAGACGGTACCGGTATCGTGCATACTGCACCGGCATTTGGTGCGGATGATTACAAGGTTGGTCAGAAAAATAATCTCGGCATCCTCACGCTGGTTGACAAGCAGGGGAAATTTGTTGACGGTGTGGGTGAGTTCAGCGGCCGTTATGTAAAAGATTACAAGAACGAAGCGAACTATCAGGATGTGAATGTAGACATCAGCATCAAGCTGAAGAAAGAGAACCGTGCATTTAAAGTAGAAAAATACGAACATACATATCCGCATTGCTGGCGCACGGATAAGCCGATCATTTATTATCCGCTGGATGCCTGGTTCATCAAAACCACGGCGGTAAAGGATCGTATGGTGGAGCTGAATAAAACGATCAACTGGAAACCGGCGTCTACCGGCACCGGTCGCTTTGGCAACTGGCTGGAAAATATGGTGGATTGGAACCTTAGTCGCAGCCGCTTTTGGGGCACGCCTTTACCCGTATGGAAAAGCGTGGACGCGGAGGGAAAATTTGAAGAAGAGCCGGAATTGAAATGTATCGGCAGCATCGAAGAATTAAATAATGAAATAAGAAAAGCAGCTGAAGTACTCGGCGGCGATACCAATACGCATTACCTCCACGAAGGCATTTTGGATCTGCATAAACCTTATGTGGATGACATCGTGCTGGTGAGCGAGTCGGGCAAAATGATGAAACGTGTACCGGATCTGATCGACGTGTGGTTCGACAGCGGCGCCATGCCTTATGCGCAATGGCATTTCCCGTTTGAGAATAAAGAGACGTTCAAACAAAACTTCCCGGCAGATTTTATCGCGGAAGGTGTGGATCAGACAAGAGGTTGGTTCTATACGTTGCATGCGTTGGCTGTTTTGCTGTTTGACAGTGTGGCGTACAAAACGGTGGTGAGCAACGGCCTTGTGCTGGATAAGAGCGGGAATAAAATGAGCAAGCGTCTCGGTAATGTGGTAGATCCTTTCGGCACGATCAACAATTACGGTGCGGATGCCACACGCTGGTACCTGATCACCAACGCATCGCCGTGGGACAGTCTGAAGTTTGACGAAGAAGGCATTAAAGAAGTGCAGCGCAAGTTCTTCGGAACACTCTACAATACTTATCAATTCTTTGCATTGTATGCAAACGTTGACAATTTTACGTTTAAGGAGGAATATATTCCGCTGCGCAAACGTCCGGAGATAGATCAGTGGATCCTATCCTCCCTGAATTCTTTGATAAAAACGGCTACGGAAAACTTTGATGCGTACGAACCTACCATGGCGGGCCGTGCCATTGAAGAGTTTGTGGATACCCATTTGAGCAACTGGTACGTGCGCCTTTGTCGCCGCCGGTTCTGGAAAGGTGAGTATGAGCACGATAAGATCTCGGCTTACCAAACCTTATACGAATGCCTTGAAACGCTGAGCAGGCTTATCGCTCCTATTGCACCGTTCTTTGCAGATTGGTTGTACCTGAACCTGAATAATGCAACGCAGCGTTTTGAGTTTGAATCGGTACACCATGCTTACTATCCGAAAGCGGATGAATCAGTGATCTATCCGGCTTTGGAAAAAAGAATGCAGTTGGCACAGGACGCTTCATCCTTGGTACTCTCTTTGCGTAAAAAGGTGAATATCAAAGTAAGGCAGCCCCTTCAGAAGATCTTTATCCCGGCGCTCGACAGCGACATGGCAGGCAATATCAAACTGGTAGAAGATATTATTAAGACTGAGACCAATATCAAGGAAGTAGAAATTCTGGATGCTGACAATGATTTTATCCGCAAGAAGGCTAAAGCCAATTTCAAGACCCTCGGTAAAAAACTGGGTGCAAAAATGAAATGGGCGGCGGATGAGATCGTAAAATTTGATAATGCGACGATTGAAAAGGTAATGGAAGGAAACTACAGCTTAAATCCTGACAGAGCGAAAGATGAAGAAGAGATCATCATCAACGCTGAAGATTTAGAGGTAATAACTGACGAAATACCGGGTTATGAGATCGCATCAAAAGGCTCTTTGACGGTTGCTTTGGACATTACGATCACAGATATTCTTCAAAAAGAAGGAAATGCGCGGGAATTCGTAAATCGTGTGCAAAATGTAAGAAAGGACAGCGGATTTGAGGTTATGGACCGTATAACGGTTACAGTGGCTGAAAATGAAGCCTTAAGAGATTCTATTATGGAATTTAAAAGCTATATTTGCGCGGAAATTCTGGCGGATGCTCTCGATTTTTCACCCTCACTTACGGAAGGATCGGAGATTGAAGTGAATGATACCAAACTAACAGTAAAAGTTTCTAAAACACAGTAGAAGTTATGGCGACCAAAAAACCAGTGGCTAAATCAGCTGCAAAAAAGCCGGCTCCTAAAGCAACTCCGGCTAAAAAGACCGTAACCGCTAAAAAAGCAGCGCCGGCTAAAAAAGTAGTAGCGGCTAAAAAAGCGGCCCCTGCAAAAAAACCGGTAGCCAAGCCTGTGGCTAAGAAACCTGCAGTTAAACCTGCGCCAAAGAAAGCAGTCCCGAATAAAGTCGGGACAAAAAAGCCGGCTGCAAAAGCGCCGGTTAAAACCGTAAATAAGGCAGCCGCAAAAAAACCGGCTCCGCAAAAACAAATTACTCCATTGACGAAAAAGACAGATACGAAGAAACCTGCGGCAAAAGCAGCGCCCGTAAAGGCAGCGGCTAAACCGGCAGTGAAGGCAGCACCGGCAAAAGCGGCGGCTCCTGTAAAGGCAGCACCTGCTGTGAAAGCGGCACCCGTTAAAGAAGCACCCGTGGCAGCGAAAGCGCCTGTGAAAGCAGCGCCTGCGAAACCTGCGGTTCAAAAACCGGTGGTATTGCCAAAGATCAATACAAAGACATCACGCAAATATGAGCCTGATTTCACAAAATCGGTATTGGACCAGGCACCTGCAGATCCGGGAGCACCGATCGTGATGTACGGTGATGCTGACCTTGCTGAGTTTCGTGAATTGATCCAACGTAAATTGGGTTCAGCTAAAAAAGAGCTGGCTTATTTGCAGGGTTTGATCACACGTAAAGACGATATGGGCGGCGACGAAGGCGACAACCGTTACATGACCATGGAAGACGGAAGTTTGAGCATGGAGCGTGAGCAGCTTAGCCAGATGGCGAGCCGCCAGATCACTTTCATCGATCACCTGGAAAAAGCATTGATGCGTATCGAGAACAAAACCTACGGCATTTGCCGCGTTACAGGTAAGCTGATCGATAAAGCAAGGTTACGTGCCGTGCCGCACGCTACATTGAGCATTGAAGCGAAGATGGGAAGCGGGAAGAATTAGTTTTAAAAGTGCTTAGTGTTGAGTGCTTAGTGTTTAGTTAAGTGCACTGTATAAAAGTTTATAAGGGAGAGAGGACGGAAGTTCTCTCTTTTTGTTTTTAAACCTCACCCTCGGTCCCTCTCTCTACCGGAGAGGGAGGACGTATGAGATTGAAGCGATCATTTTGTCTGAATTGGGATTCGTCAGATTTTAAATGAGATTTTCGGGATGCTCTATAGTTGCTCATTCTCTGCTTCGATCTGTGAGCCTGAGCTTGAGTTTACCTTGAGTTTATCGAAGGGAAGGCGGTTGTCGATCTTTGCATTATCTGCTTTAAATCTGTATGTCTTCAATCTGCGATCATCTGCGGGAAACGACTCTCTTCAGCAAAGTCTGTGTCATCTGTGCAATCTGTGGGAAACCTTTAACGGTTACCTTTTCCAAAAATCCGAATCAACCTTCAAACTACTACTCTTGAAAACATCCCTGAAGAAATTTCTCAAATACACCGGCTACACATTACTATGGATCATCGGCTTTTTGCTGATCTATTTTCTTTCCGCATTTACGCTTTCAAGAATGACTGTGAATGAAGAAAAAGATGCACCCGATGAACTCGCCATCTACATCAAAACAAACGGCGTACACACTGATATCGTTGTACCCGTAAAAAATGAACAGATCGACTGGAGCAAAGAGATCAAATTCAGTAACACGCATTTGAAAGATACAACGGCAGCTTACGTTGCATTCGGCTGGGGCGATAAGGGATTTTATTTGCAAACACCCGACTGGTCAGATCTGAAATTTTCTGTTGCCTTCAAAGCTGCTTTTGCATTAAGTACAACTGCCATCCACGCCACATTTTATGAATCCCTCACAGAAGGAACGTCGTGTAGGAAGATCATGATCAGCAATGAACAATATACCCGACTTATCAATTACATCAGCCACAGCTTTCAGCACGACAGCAGCGGCCATATAATGCAGGTGATCACGGATCAAAACTACAATAACGCAGATGCTTTTTATGAAGCCGAGGGTCGCTACAATTTATTTAAAACCTGTAACACATGGGCGAATACCGCACTGAAACGATCCGGACAAAAAGCCTGCGTGTGGACGATATTTGATACGGGTATCTTTTTGAAGTATGAGTAAGAGGAAAGATGACGGTTGACGGTTGACAGTTTACAGGATTGCGAAGATCTGCGGGAATGTTTGTCTGAATTGGGATTCGTCAGATTTTAAAGTGATTTTTTGGATGTTTTTGTGTTGCATTCTTCGCTTCCGTTAATCTGCGTAAATCTGTGTGTTTTAAATCTGTGATCATCTGTGGGAAACGATTTGCTTCAATAAACTTTCTGTGTTATCCGTGTAATCTGTGGGAAATAAATATCTTCAACACATGAGTACATCTCCGCAGATTCACCATACTTCGAAAGGAAAAACATTTCTGACAGCTTTTTCCTTCTGGGCTGTATTCATGATCGTTCTTTCGGGTATAAGCATTCCCTTTGCGGGCTTGGTTCCTGCGCAATACAAAAGCACGGGCACAGCTTTCTTCGGAATGATCGCCGCATTGGTCACTACCTTCATTTTTTTGAAGATCGACAAACAAACATTCCGAAGCATCGGTTTATTTTGGGAGAAGAAAACATTACTGCGATTTGCAGGAGGGTTAGTTATCGGCGGGCTGATATTTACAATTGTCCTCTCTGTGATCTTATCGTCTGCCGGCCTTCATTTGAAAACAAACCCTGCGCCTTTTCAAGCCGCTTCTCTTATCATGTATCTCACGCTTATTCCTTTGGCTTTGTTTGAAGAGATCGCATTTCGCAGTTATCCATTCTTAAAATTGCAAAAAGGATTCAACTTGCTTATTACGCAATTTATCATTGCTATATTGTTTGCAGCGTATCATATCATCCTCGGTTGGGATGTGCAGACAGCTATTCTTGGTCCGGGCATTTGGGCATTCGTATTCGGTTTGGGTGCTGTATGGTCGGGTGGAATTGCATTACCAACGGGGATTCATGTAGCACTGAATGTTGCGCAAAATATCGTTGGTCTCAAAAGCATGAACAATGCGCTTTGGTTTGTTGATTATAAAAGCGGAGTGCAGGAAGATCTTTTGGCAAAGGCTGATGTTGCGGGATTAGCTACACAGATCGCTACATTGGTTATCTCGCTTATTCTCACGGTATTCCTTATCCGAAAAAAGAAAACCCGCACCACGAATTAATTTTACAGGTGTTAACGAACAAAGCAGATCTATCCTTATTTTTATCAAAATAAAACTTACACTATGAAAGCGTTGATCCTGTCTATTACCCTGTTTTTTTGTGCACATGCAAACGCACAGGATTATTTTCAACAACAGGTTAGATACGATATCACCGCCGATTTTAATGATCAGGAAAAATCGATCACCGCATTTGAAAAGATCGTTTACAAGAACAATTCGGAAACGACACTCGATTTTATTTGGTTCCATATTTGGCCAAATGCGTATAAATCCAACAATACCGCACTCTTTCAGCAATTAAAAAATGATGAGGTAAGGGGCAAGAAAAAATCAGTGGCAGGTATTGGCTATATCGACGGATTATCTTTCAAAATAAATGACGCCGCGGCTAAAACGGAAGCCCATCCTAATCCTGATTATATCGACATCGTAAAATTGCTGCTGAACAAACCCTTAAAACCCGGCGATTCGATCACGATCACAACACCTTTTAAAACGGTGCTTCCGCCCTATTTTTCCAGATCGGGTTACAGCGACGGTGAGTTCATGGCTTGTCAGTGGTATCCTAAACCCGCGGTGTTCGACAAAGAAGGATGGCACGAATTCCCGTACCTGGATATGGGTGAATTTTATGCGGAGATCGCGGATTATAATGTGAAGCTCACTTTGCCTTCAGATTATATTGTGGGCGCTACAGGCACCATGCTTACCGCTTATGAACTGAACACTTACAAAACGATCGGCGCAAAAAATACGGTGAACCGAACTAACAGCCCGGCTTTATATACACCTGAAAATAAGGACGCGAAAAAAACACTGAGTTGGTTTGCATTACAGGTGCCGGATTTTGCATGGTTTGCCGATAAAAATTTTATCGTTCAATATGATACGATCATGTTGCCCGGGCAAAAACCGATCGACGCGTTCACCTATTACCACAACAAAAAGAACAGCCTTTGGCAAAAGAGTATCGACTTTGTAAAAGATGCCGTGCATCATTACAGCACATGGATCGGCGATTATGTATATCCTACCGTGCAAGCGGTGGAAGGGCCGAAAAATAACCTCAGCGGCGGAATGGAATACCCGATGATCACACTCATCACCAGCCCTGATGCGAAGGAAGAATCATTGGACGGTGTGATCGCACATGAAGTAGGTCACAACTGGTTCATGGGAATGCTGGGCAGCAATGAAAGACGTCATGGCTGGATGGATGAAGGGCTCAACACGTATTTTCAGTTTCGTTATGAAGCGGAAAAATACCGCAGCAATTCTATATTCGGTGATGCTATTCCCGCGGAAGTAAAAAATAATACGCCGGAAAGATTTCAGGAATTGACCTACCTGGCCATGGCGCAGGGAATTCCTTTTGATGATGAGATAGATGTTGCCGCAACGGAAAAATCAAAAAGTGATCCCTATTCAACCGCTATATATATTAAGACTGCCGTGTGGCTAAACCTCATTGAGCAGGCGATCGGCCGTAAAAAACTGGATGAAGCCATGCACAACTATTTCAATAAATGGAAATTCAAGCACCCTCAACCGGAAGATATGCAAAATGCATTTGAAGAAGTTGCCGGTTCGATGCAATCCTATTTCCCGATGCTGTATCAAAAAGGAAAGTTGGAATAAAAAACGCTCACATAAAAAAACTGCGACCTTTTGGCCGCAGTTTTTTTATGTGTTAAATGATACTGTTAAGCAGTTACTTTTTGCAATACCATCGCACGCAACGCAGCAGCAATACCGTTTGCATCCAATCCTATTTCGTCGTACAATTGTTTCGGCGTGCCGTGTTCTACCAAATGATCCGGAATCCCCATGATCTTCACGTCTGCTTTGTAGCCGTGCTCATTCATAAATTCCAACACTGCAGAACCAAAGCCACCGATCACAGTTCCGTCTTCGATCGTAATGATCTTATTGAATTTTGCAAACACTTGATGCAGCATTGCTTCATCAATCGGTTTTGCAAAACGCATATCATAATGCGCCGGGTTGATGCCTTCTTTCTTTACATCACGGATCGCTTCAGCAGCAAAATTTCCGGGGTGACCAAAACTCAATATTGCAATCTCTTCACCGTCTTTTAATTTTCTGCCGGTGCCGATCTTTATTTCTTTCATTTGAGTTCGCCACTCGGGCATCGTGCCTTCTCCACGCGGATAGCGGATAGAGAACGGCAGTTGATTTTTTTCCAATTGGGCAGTATACATCAGGTCACGCAATTCGCCTTCATCCATCGGTGCGCTCACGATCATGTTCGGCACACAACGCATGTATGCGATATCATAGCAACCGTGGTGCGTGGGACCATCCTCTCCTACCAATCCTGCACGGTCCAGGCAGAAAATTACCGGCAGCTTTTGGATCGCCACATCGTGGATCACCATATCATATGCCCGCTGCATGAATGACGAATAAATATTGCAGAAAACCCTGAGGCCCTGTGTTGCCATACCAGCGCTTAATGTAACGGCATGTTGCTCGCAGATGCCTACATCAAATGCACGATCGGGCATTTTCTCCATCATGTATTTTAAAGAGCAACCGCTCGGCATTGCCGGCGTAACACCCATTATTTTATCATTCTTTTCTGCAAGCTCAATGATCGTATGTCCGAAAACATCCTGGTACTTCGGTGCCTGCGGCAGATCAAATTTCTTTTTCATGATCTCGCCTGTTACTTTATCAAACAATCCCGGCGCATGCCATTTGGTTTGATCTTTTTCCGCGAGCTGATACCCTTTTCCTTTTACCGTTTTAATGTGCAGTAGTTTTGGTCCGGGGATATCTTTAAGATCCTGTAAAGTTTCTATGAGTTTGGTAACGTTATGTCCGTCGATCGGCCCAAAATAGCGAAGCTTCAATGCTTCAAATAAATTACTGCTGCCGCTCACCATTCCTTTTAACCCTTCCGTAAGTTTCTTTGCAGCAGAGCGGGTGAATGTTTTGCCGACAGGTAATTTGCCAAGCAACTTCCACACATCAGCTTTCACTTTATTATAGGTATGAGATGTCGTAATATCGGTTAGATATTCTTTAAGTGCGCCTACATTAGGATCGATACTGATCCCGTTATCGTTAAGGATAATGATCACATTACTTTTTGCGATACCTGCGTGGTTCATCGCTTCAAAAGAAATGCCCGCGGTCATCGCCCCGTCACCGATCACGGCGATATGCTGACGATCCGTTTCGCCCTTATATTGCGAAGCCATAGCCATGCCTAAAGCCGCGGAAATGGAAGTGGAGGAATGTCCTACGCCGAAAGTATCGTAATCACTTTCGCTGCGTTTAGGAAAGCCGCTGAGGCCGTTGTATTTTCTGTTGGTAGGAAAAGCATCTCTTCTTCCCGTAAGAATCTTGTGACCGTAAGCCTGGTGACCCACGTCCCATACCAGCTGATCGTAAGGCGTATTGAATACGTAATGCAATGCTACTGAAAGTTCTACCACACCAAGGCTCGCACCAAAATGTCCGCCGTATACACTCACTACGTCTATTATGTATTGTCGCAGTTCTTCGGAAACTTTGAGCATGTCTTCTTTGCTCAGCTTTTTAAGATCTGCAGGACTGTTTATTTGTTGTAAAAGTTCGCCCGGCTTTATATCCATCTTGGTAATTTATCGTTGCAAAATTACGCTATTAAATGCTGTGTAAGGAATACAAATTAAAAAGAAAGGTTATAGTTTGTTAATGGACAATTAACAATGGATAATTTGAAAATGGATAATGGATAATTTTTTTCAATTCGAACCCGCTTTCCTGAAACACTCCTTTGACAAAATTGTTCATTGTCCATTGTTCATTGCCCTTAGCTCATCTCCTTTTCTCTTTGTTCCCCTAGTTTCATGCGCAGCACCGCTGACCACGCCTCAGGCGTGATCCTACGACCATACCAGCATCAGATTTGCATCAGGAGAATTGATCAGGTATTTCCTCGCCGCCGCCGGATCACACACACCCGGATAATCTCCTTCATAAAAACCGATATCATGGATCACCTGAAAATGAAGATGCGGCGGCCAGTCGCCGTTTTCTTCGGGCGGACCAAAATGCCCCAGAATTTCTCCTCTTGTTATAAATTTTCCTTTGCGGATGTCGGTAAGATCTGATAAAGAAAGATGCCCGTATAGTGTATAAAAAGCAGTTGTATCCAAATTGTGTTGAAGGATGATGGTGGCGCCGTAATCGCCGAAATTATTATTGTATGCAAAGCTGTGTACCATGCCGCCGATAGGCGCATGCACTGCTGTTCCTTCCGGTCCCCAAATATCTACGCCAAGATGCAGGCTTCTTTCTTTGTCTCCGCTGAAAAGCTTGCTGCGTTTGTATAAAATGCGGTCTTCGTTATAACCGCCTACACCGAACATCGCATCAGCGCTTTGCAATTTTGAAGATATCCATCTTGAAAATTTTCCGGTATCGGCGATCAGTTCTTCCGTGATCTCTGTATTGCTTATCGTAAAATTAAAAGGATGAATATTATTATTTTGCGCAGCGGTCTTCACCATGGGATGAAAAGTAGGGCGGTATTTTTTGAGTGTGAATTCTAAAGTATTGACCATAAAATAAAGGTAGTTATAAAAACAAAAGCGCCCCTTTTCGGGGGCGCTTTTAGTATTTGTGATGTTGAGTGATTATGGCATAACCAACACAGCAGTTGAAGAAAGGATCTTTCCGTTTGCGTCGCTCACTTTTACGAAGTAAGTACCGCTTGCACTGTGCGTGATATCCACGTCCATTGAAGTGTAAGTACCCGTGATCTTCATCGTTTTGTCGAACACTCTTGCACCGCGGCCGTCATAAACAGCTACGCTGCGCATTGCATTGATCTCAGCACCTGTGGCATAGTATTTAACGCTGAACTTACCGTGGTTAGGATTAGGTGCGATGAACACATTCGAGGTATTGTTTGATGTGATCACAACAGGACCTGCGGTAGCAGAACAGCCGGAAGCAATGTTGATCACCTGCACCGTGTAAGAACCCGCCGAGTCAGGAGATACCGGAAGCACCACCTGGTTTGCAGTATTGGTTGTTAAGAATACAGATACACCGTTTCTGAAGAACTGGAACAGGTAGTTTCCTGCAGGACTTACAGAAGCGTTAAGCGTAGTGTGTGATGAAGGCGTAACGTTGTTGCTGTTTGAAGCAACAAGCGTAACACTCGGTGCGGGGTTCACGTTAACCGTAACGCTCGCACATGTTGTGTTGCCGCAAGGCCCTTCAGCCCTTACATAGAATGTAGTTGTGCTGAACAACGTAACATTCGTAAGCGTTGCACCCGTACCGAACAATGTACCGCCGCAGCTTCCAGTATACCATTTGTAAGAAGCACCCGTACCGAGTGTACCGCCCGTTACAGAAAGATTGGTAACACCGCTGTTTGCACAGATGGTCGGGTTGCTCGCAACAGCAGCAATCGGAGCCACGGAAAGCGAGTTGATCGTGATCGTTGTTGTTGTACTGAACAGCGGACAACCACCCGATGCATTAATCGTGTAAGTAACCGTGTATGTACCTGCAGTACTTGTATTAAGATCTACCGCACCTGTTGCAGCATTGATAACAAGGCCTGCAGTTGAAGTATAAGTACCGCCCGCTGTACCTGTTCTTGTAACAGCAGCAGAACCGCCGTTGATACAATAAGGTGCCGCAGGATACGAGATCGTAGCTGTAAATGCTGATGTGATCGTAATGGACGCCGTTGTTGTAAATGCCGCGCAACCGCCTGCCGCAGCGATCGTGTAAGTAACGGTGTAAGTACCTGCCGTACTTGTACCAAGCGTTACATCACCCGTAGTTGCATTAAGTGTAAGACCTGCTGTAGATGAATACACACCGCCCGCTGTACCTGTTCTTGTAACTGTTGCAGTTCCTGCAGAAGTACAATAAGGTGAACCGGTGTAAGCGATCGTAGCCGCAGGTGTAGGGTTTACAGTGATCGTAAATGTGATCGGTGTACCCGTACAGGTTGTGGCATTGTTCGTATACGAAGGTGTAACCGTGATCGTTGCTACCACAGGAGCCGTTGTTGTATTCACCGCAGTGAATGCCGCGATATTACCTGTTCCTGTTGCTGCAAGACCGATAGACGGTGTATTGTTTGTCCAGTTGTAAACGATCGCACCGCCTGTTGTCGGTGAAGTGAAGTTTACAGCCGTTGTGCTTGTGTTGTTACAAACTGTTTGGTTTGCAACCGTGTTCACGGTAGCGGTAGGGTTTACAGTGATCGTAAATGATACCGCAGTACCTGTACATGTTACTGCACCGTTGGTGTAAGAAGGCGTAACAGTTATGGTAGAAGTAAGCGGTGCAGTTGTGGTATTGGTACCAACGAATGATGCGATGTTACCCGTACCTGATCCTGCAAGACCGATAGCAGTATTGCTGTTCGTCCAGTTGTAAACGATTGTACCGCCTGTTGTCGGTGAGGTAAAGTTTACAGCTGTTGTGTTTGCGTTTCTGCACACCGTTTGGTTTGCAACCGCAGTTACAGTAGCCAACGGATTTACAGTGATCGTAAATGTTGTAGGCGTACCTGTACATGTACCGCCGCCGCTTGTGTAAGAAGGCGTAACGGTGATCGTAGCTGTAACAGGAGCAGTTGTTGTATTAGTTCCGGCGAACGAGGCGATGTTTCCTGTACCCGAAGCAGCCAGGCCTATTGACGGTGTATTGTTGGTCCAGTTGAAAACTTCAGGTGTTGCCGAAGAATAAGTTGCCTGAATGTAGAGTCGTTTTGCGGTACCGTTACATGGATCGCCGAATGTTGCATTTGATGCCTGGATCGTAACTGTATTTTGTCCGATAGCCGCTGCAGAAACAACACTTACGCTGTTTGCAGCGTTACAGGCTCCTACTGTGAAGCTACCGCAGCTGCCGTTAGGAGTACCATAGCTTGCAAAGTTGATGGCCGTAATAACAGTTCCGGCAGGTGCCGACAAAGTAACTGCACCGCCTTCCGCAGCTGTGCCGCAAATTGTTCCTGAAATATTTCCTGTGAATACCACTGCATTTGTATTTGCAGCGTTACAAACAGTTTGACTTGTAACTGCGTTCACCGTTGGTGTAGGGTTGATGACAACCGTTGCAGTTGCAGACGGGCGACATGAAGGATCCACCGGAAGCGGTGAAAGGATCGCATACACATAATATGTACCTGCAGCGGGGAAAGTTGTTGTTGTAGCTGCCGTTGTACCGCCGCCTGTTAATGCACCGTTCGCAACAGTTGCGATCGTTGTACCGCCGGTATAAGGTGTAGCCGTAGGCGCAGCAAAATATTTGAATTGAATGCCGTAAGTAACACCCATAGATGTAAGACCCGAAGCAGTTAATGTAACGTTAGACCCGATACATGTTGCTGTGGTTGGTGCAGGTGTTAATGTAGGTATTGTAGGACATACCGCGCAACCGCCCGGACCGTTTAGTGTAAAGTTGGCCGTAGTAACACAGCTTGTTGCAGTATTGGTTACTGTAACACTGTAGTTACCTGCAGTAAGACCTGTTTGATCTTCATTAGCAGCAATCACACCGTTTCCTGTCCAAGCGTATGTGAACGGACCTGCACCGCCTGTAACGGTGATATCAATTGCACCGTCAGTTGATGTACAGGTTGTAGGTTGAACAAATGTTGCGGTTACAACAGGAACGGGGTTGATAATGATGGTTACTGAGCCGGTCATATTTGAAGTACATGTTAATCTTGTTGCAACAACTGTATAAGTTCCGGCAACTGTTTGAGCACCGAATGAAATTGCAGTACCTGTGCCGTTAACAGGAGCTCCAACGTTTGTCGTCCCGTTAAGTACTAATTGATAAGTTGCATCTGATTGTGAATTTGCGAGACCAACTACAACTCCTGTACCGCCTGCGCAATAAGCACCGCCACCGGTAACAGCGTATGCAGTCGGATTATTTACAGTGACTGTTATATTAGCGCTGGTAGTACATGTGTTAGTTCCTGTTACAGTTACTGTATAAATCGTTGTTACAACAGGGGATGCAACCGGATTTGAAATCGTTGCATTACTTAAAGAGGCTGCCGGAGTCCAATTATAAGTTACACTTGCCGGAGGAACGAAAGTGTAGAGAGTACCTGCAGGGAAATTTGTTGCACTTGAAATAGTTGAATTTTCTGACGAACTGCTCACTGTTGAAGTATTTGCAGGAGCAAGCGGTGTAACACTCAGATAATTACCAACAGTTCCTGAAATACCGATAGAAGCAGTTGTTGTTGATAATGCAGCACTTGTAGTTCCATAAATCAATTCTATTCTTCCATCCGCCTCGTATAACTTAGTTTGAACATTAATAGTCGGAGTAGTTGTACTTCCTGATCCGCCAACATGCATTGCAGTCCATTGAACTGTCAATACTCTGTTAGGAGCAATACCGGTTGTTGCATAAATAATCGATCCGCCTGTGGTATTATTGTCATCCCATAAAGGTGCAATACAGTTAGCATTACCTGCTAATGAGTTTGCACTGAATCCTGTAGGAGCTGCTGCCGTTTGACCAAGTTCAATCAAACCATTACTTCTTGCAGCAAATACAGTTTGATCAGTATTGTTATATCTGAAAGTAAAGCCTATCGGCAGGTTTCCTATACCAACGTCATCACCGATTGCTGTAGCACCAAGCGTTGTACCTGTGATAGTTGTGTATGTAGTAGTTCCGCCGGTAAATGTATATCCGCTTGCCAATGTTGAGTTTGGAGAAACCGCCTGTAATTGGCTGGTTGAACCTGCGCATATAGCATTCGGAGAAGCTGTAACACTCGTAATTACAGGGACCGGTAATACAGTTACTGTCACTGTTGCTGTTGAAGTACAGTTACTTGCATTAGTTACCACAACAGTATAAGTAGTAGTAGCCGCTGGTGTAGCCGTAACTGTTGCACCGCTAGTTGTATTTAATCCCGCTGAAGGTGACCATGAATAAGACACACCGCCTGATGCTGTTAAGCCAAGTGATGAACCGGCACAAATTGTCGTAGAACCGGCGGGTGTAATAACCGCTGTAGGATTAGCATTTGAAGTGACAGAGAATTCCGCTGTTGTTGCATTACCTCCGCCGTTAGCACAAGTAACAGTAACCACATAATAAACTGTAATACCGGGGGTAATTACACCGGTATTATAAGTAGACCCGTTCGCACCGGCAATATTGGTATAAGGGCCGCCCATAGTTGAAGAAGACTTCCATTGAATGGATATGCCTGTAGCTCCTACAGTGTAACCGTTAAGTGTAAGGATCGTATTTGTCCCCTGACAGATATTTGTAACTCCTGTAATTGTTCCTGCCGTAGGTGTTCCCGTACAAGCTGTAGGTGTTATACCTGCAAATTCATCTGCACCGATATCAGGTGTAGTTGCATTTCTTGTATCGCCGTCATAGTCATCCGTTACAGCAGCAATATTAGCACCGCCGCTTTCAACAAGTGTACCTACTGACGGGTTGATATGAAGGAAAGTAGGACCACCACCTGTAGTACTAAGGAACGGCGTAGAAAGTTCCGTCACAGATGCTACGTCTCTTGGAGTAACCGCAACCTGATAAGCTGCAATAGTTTGGTAACCTGTGGTTCCGTCGTAAAACAGCACATTTGCTGTACCTGTAGGTCCTGCATATAAAAGATTATTAGATGAAGATACATAGTTACCCAATGTAGCACTTGATCTTCTATATGCTGAAATAGTTCCGGAACCGTTTGCTGTGGAGTTATTATAAAAAATATTGTTTTTGAAAGTTAAAGCGGCTGTTGTTGCCGTACCGCTTGTGCTGGAGAATAAAGCAGAGGTAGAAAAGTTTGTTCCCGTTGAAGCAGCGCCGATATAAACCGTGTTATAGTATACATTTATCGGTGAAGTAGTAGAGACGGATGTTATGTTTATACCTCTTATCGCATCCGCTGTGCTTGATGTTACAGGTGCACGAAGATCACCGATCAGATTATTGTATATATTGGTCGTGCTTCCGTTTGTACCACCTAAAACAGCTATACCATTTACGGTACCACCGGCATTGTTGGCAAGTAAATTATAGATTTTATTTTTAAAAACATTCATTAAGGTACCATATTGAGTATTGATACCTATAACAGCTGCGGCACCTGTTGTACTGAGTGTATTAATGTTGTTACCGGAGCCTTCCAGATTTACACCTGCGGTAAGATATCCCAAATACATACCGGTAACCGGCCCTGTAGAAGAAATATTAGAAACTGTGTTTCCTTTTGCCTGTGATCCTGCAGCACCGTAACCATGATAAATACCATAAGATATAGTTGTTCCGCCCGTAACATTTGATATGGTATTGTTATTTACCAATTCAACCTGCGTAACTGCAGTGGCCTGGAATATCCCGAAAAATCCTGATGCACCGGCTAAAACGATATTCGAAAAATTGTTATTGGTTATTGTTGCCGTACCCCCGGTTGGTGAACCGAAATTGTAATAACCGTACATGTTACCGCTTGTACCCGCACGATTCGTTGTACCTGCGCTCACATTTCCTGTGCACGTAATATTGTTTGCAGCGTTACTCGCATAAATGAAATATGTATTTCCTGTTGTGTTAAGTGTAAAATTGGAGAAAGTATTATTGGTCATAATTTCATTCCCCGTAACACCGCTGTTGATACCATATACCAAAGATGAACCGCCGGTTTGTGTAAGCTTGATGTTGTTGTTTGAGACGGTAGCATTTGCCGTAGTACCAAAAACATAAATTCCGAACAAAGTAGTTGTACTTGACGGAGTTCCGTTTGCCCCGTTGTCAATAGTATTGTAAGAAATGTTTACATTATTTTGGTAAGGTGCATAAATACAGAATGTATTAAAACTTGCCGTTACCCCTAAATTAGTAACAGTATTTCCGGTAGCTGCAGACGCACCGCCCACATCGTTGTTTTGATCATAGTATGTGTAAGGACTTGTTCCGTCAGCATAACCTGAAAGCCAGATCCCTTCCGTTACATTAGTGAGCGTATTACTGTAAAATTTATTGTTACTGTGCGCATCAGCTACCGCAGCTACCGTAAGTACCGTAGCAGAAGTAGCAATATTGTGAGCGCAATAAATACCAAAAGAACCATTAGGGTTTGTTCTGTCCAAAGTAATTGTACAGTTTCTTAAAGTAAAATTTTGGCAACCGTCTAAAGAGCCTGTGGCATTCAGATTCACCAATGCATACCCCCATTCCATTTGAGCAGCTCCTGTATTAGCAGCATTTTCACGAATGTCTATTCCGTTAATCGTAACATAATCCGAACCCGCTATCTTGAAAATACCATCAGTGGCAACTGATGATCCTCCGGTAAATGCAGTAAGAATCGGATTTGCACCGGTGCCGCTCTTCGCAAAGGTTAAAGGATTAGCTGCTGATAAACTCACATTAAGCAAAGTTGTACCTAACAGATATCCTCCTGATGGTGCAGTTTCTGTATAACCTGCAGGCACGTTAATAGTTGCCCCACCTGCGCCTACGCCTGATGTATTGAGCGCTGTTACAGCAGCTGCTATCGTAGGATAATCAACACCGATAACTTTTGTACCGGTGACCTGTGCATGAGAAAATAAGAAAGCGAAAAACGCAATCGAAAGAAGGTAGATCTTCTTCATAAATGTTAGTTTGGTTTGGTATATTAATTCACCTGATCTTGGCAAGTGAGTAATGAAACTATATAACAATGTCCATATTGCAAAATTCAGTGGACAAATACTTAACAATTTGATAAAACAAACAGGGATTCCGTGGTCGCCATTGCAAAAAAGCAGCCTTTCGGCTGCTTTTCGTTTTCAATTCATTCAGATAACCACATTTATCATTCGTCCTTTTACAAAAATGAATTTCTTCGGTACTTTTCCCTCAAGCCATTTTTGCACGGTTTCATTTGCAAGTGTTGCAGCTTCTGCTGCTTCAGCAGTTACTTCCGTTGCGAGGTTAATTGATGTACGCAACTTACCGTTTATGGAAACAGGATATTCTTTTGTTGCTTCTATCAGGTATTTTTCCTCAAGCTTCGGATAAGACGCATCCAATATCGAACCTTTGTTTCCTAAAGCCTGCCAAAGCTCTTCTGAAATATGCGGCGCATAAGGCGTGAGTAATATCAATACATTTTCAAGTATTTCTTTCTTATTGCATTTAAGATCGGCCAATTCATTTACACAAACCATGAATGCACTTACTGCCGTGTTGTACGAGAAGTTCTCTGTATCCTGTTCGATCTTTTTGATCGTTTTGTGCAGCACTTTCATTTCCGCATCTGTTGCTTTTTCTTCGTTCCACACTTTGCCTTTGAGCTCATCAAAAAACAAACGCCATAATTTTTTTAGGAAGCGATGTACGCCTTCGATCCCTTTGGTATCCCAGGGTTTGCTCTGCTCTACCGGCCCAAGGAACATTTCATACATGCGGAAAGTATCTGCACCGTATTTGTCAACTAACACATCCGGGTTAACGGTATTGTATTTTGATTTTGACATTTTTTCTACTTCGGAACTGCAGATATACTTGCCGTCTTCTAAAATGAATTCAGCGTCTGCGAATTCACCATTCTTCCATTTCTTAAAGGCTTCGATATCAAGTTCGGCTCCGTCGACTATGTTGACGTCTACATGTATTTGATTTGTTTCATGCTGATCTTTCAAACCCGACGAAACAAATTTATTGCTGCCGGCAACTCTGTGAACAAACCTGCTGCTCCCCTGTATCATTCCCTGATTCACCAATTTCTTAAACGGCTCGTCAAAGCCGATGAAACCCAGGTCAAATAGCACTTTCGTCCACATACGGCTGTACAATAAATGGCCTACTGCATGTTCCGTTCCGCCTATGTACACATCTACCTGTCCCCAATAATCACTCACTTTTCTGTCGCAAAAAGTTTCGGTATTATTCGGATCCATGTAGCGTAAAAAATACCAGGATGATCCGGCGTACCCCGGCATTGTTGAGGTTTCTCTTTTGCCTTCGGGCGTGTTCACCCAATCCGTAATATTCGCCAGCGGACCTTCCCCTTCCGGGCCCGGACCATACTTTTCTACGTGCGGTAATTCAAGCGGCAATTCATTTTCATTTAACGGGATCGCAACGCCGTCTTCCCAGATGATCGGAAAGGGTTCGCCCCAATAACGCTGGCGGCTGAAGCCGGCATCACGCATGCGGTAATTCACTTTTCGTTTTCCGATGCCGAGTTCTTCAATTTTATTTACCGCAACTGCTATCGCATCTTTCATCAACATACCGTTGAGGAAATCGGAATTCTCCAGCGTCGCTTCTTTAGTCGGATTCGCTTCTTCCCCGATGTATGCAGCGCCAATAATATTCGTGATCGGAATATTAAAATGTTTGGCGAATGAAAAATCACGCTGATCGCCGCAAGGCACTGCCATGATCGCACCCGTACCGTAACCCGCAAGCACATACTCCGCGATCCAAACCGGTATTGGCTTTCCGTTGAACGGATTTTTCGCATACGCACCCGTGAAGCAACCCGTAATTTGTTTTACTTCCGACATACGTTCACGATCACTCCGGCTTTTTACATACGTAAGGTATTCGTCTACCGCAGCTTTTTGTTCTGCAGTTGTGATGTCTTTTACTAAAGCGTGTTCCGGAGCAAGCACGAGAAAATCAACGCCGAAGATGGTATCGGGGCGTGTGGTGTAAACCCTCACCACCTGCCCCTCTCCACTTCGTGTAGAGGGGTGACTAAGGTGGTTACCCTCTTCGACTTCTTTGTTAGTATGGATCTTTGAAGTTGCAAGTACTTCTCTTATTTTTTTTAATACTCCGGCGGTATCGGCAATCACTTCTTCATTTGTAAATCTGAGTACGCTAAACCCTATTTCATTTAATATTCTTTCACGATTTTCACCCGCTTCTTTTTGTTCGTCAGATTCATGATAACCACCATCTACTTCAACAATTAATCCTTTTTGCAGACATGCGAAATCTGCGATATAAGAATCGATCGGATGTTGTCTTCTGAATTTCACTTCCAATTTATTGTTGCGCAATTCCTGCCAAAGTAAATTCTCCGCTTCCGTATAATTTTTACGATTCGCTTTCGCAAATTCATACTGAGTAAAGTTTGCCACTCCGTATTTAGGCAACCGAGTCGTTTCGGTCTCGGCGTCCCCCTTCTCCACGAGTGGAGAAGGGTCGGGGATGAGAGGAAAAACCATCTCCGCTCCCTCACTCTTCCCGATCCAATTGCGTTGCATCTCTTTCATTGCATCGCTGAAATTCACTGTTTCCAGGCTCTGCAGCAAACGATCTGCATAAGAAGTGATGCGCAGATACCACTGACGCATTTTCTTTTTTACCACGGGATGTCCGCCTCTTTCACTCACACCGTTCACCACTTCATCATTCGCCAAAACCGTTCCTAAAGCCTCGCACCAATTTACTTCGCCGAATGCGGAGAAAGCCAAACGGCGTTTCATTAAGATCTCTTCCTGCGCTGCTTTGCTCATGGCATTCCATTGCTCCGCCGTAAAATCTTTATTTCCTTTCGTCGAGAATTTTTCGATGAGATCCGTGATGGGTCTCGCTTTTTGTTGTGTGTTGCAGAAATAACTGTTGAATAGTTTTAAGAAAATGTCTTGCGTCCATTTGTAATAAGATGCATCACTGGTTTTCACCTCACGGCTCCAGTCATAACAAAAGCCGATCTTATCCAGCTGCGACTTGAATGTGGCAATATTTTTTTCAGTCGTAACTGCCGGGTGTTGCCCGGTTTCCAAAGCATACTGTTCTGCCGGCAAGCCGAAACTGTCAAACCCCATCGGATGAAGTACATTGAAGCCTTTGAGCCTCTTATACCTGCTGTAAATATCACTCGCAATATACCCTAACGGATGTCCTACGTGCAGCCCTGCGCCACTGGGGTAAGGAAACATATCCAACACATAAAAAGAAGGCTTGTCCGAATCATTGCTCACTTTATAAGCATTCGAATCTTTCCACTGCTTTTGCCATTTCTGTTCTATGGCTCTGAAATTATACTCCATAAGGCTGCGAAGATATTTATTTAGGTTTTAATGAGAAAGGTGCAGATAAAGGGTTGCTGTGCTCATCAGTGATTGCCCGTATTTATTTTAACAAATTAATAAGCAGCGTTATTCACCGCGTTAAAATATATTTGAACGTGAGGGCACTGACGGCGGCCAAAATTAAACTAAACGTAAAAAAATCCTTTATTTTTGCCCGCATTCCTTTTAAAATCAATTACTAACAGCAGAATAATTAATATATGGCGCAATTCGGAAAGTCATCGAGCAAAAGAGGCAAGCCAAGCTACGTAAATTCGATCATCGGCGTTTCGCTGGTGCTTTTTCTTTTCGGGATCATGGGCTGGTTCTTTCTTAACCTGAGAAAGACCGGAGATTATTTTAAAGAGAACATTAAAGTGAGCACTTATTTGTACAGTGCTGCCCCGAAGAAAAGAATTGACAGTCTTACTCAATACATCAGCGCTTTGCCGTATGTGAACAGGGTGGAATATGTGACGAAAGAAAAGGCTACGCAAAAATGGAACGCGGAAAATGACTCTACCTGGAAATCCATTTTAAGCAGCACGCCGTTGCCGGAAAGCATCGAATTCTTTGTAAAAGCGGATCATGTGCAAACGGATAGTCTCAACAACTTACAGGCAAATCTGCAGGGAGCTTTTCCCGGGGTGATACAGGATTTTAATTTTCCTAAAGCTACGGTAACAAAAGTGACGGGCTTCGTGAAAACAGTTGCCATATTGCTTTTGGTTGCAGTGATCATCCTCGCAATATTGGTGGTTTTTTCAATTGACAATACTATTCGTCTTGCGATGTACAGCAATCGTTTCCTCATTAAAACGATGCAGATGGTAGGTGCCACACGCTGGTTCATTGCAAAGCCGATCAACAGACGTGCTGTGATAAACGGCCTTATTGCATCTGCACTTGCAATCGCTGCGGTTTGGTTATCTGTCGGACTGATCGAAAATATGGTTCCTATCCTCAAACAGTTGCATGATACCAATGGTTTACTGATGCTGTTCGGCATTATGACTGCAATCGGGATCACAATTACATTGCTGAGCACACATCGTGCAGTAATAAAATACCTTAAGCTTAAACTGGATGACCTTTATTAATTGTAAAGGTTTTAAATTGCACCATAATATTTTTTTATGCTCAAAGAGAACAAAGCAGTTGCAGCCGAAACGGGCAGCCTTTTTACAAAAGAAAATTACACCTGGATGATCGCCGGCGCCGTGGTTATCATAATCGGCTTTTTACTGATGGCCGGTGGTAAAAGCAAGGATCCGAATGTATTCGATCCTAAAGAAGTATACAGTACAACAAGGATCACCATTGCACCGATATTTATCATCGCCGGATTTATTCTGGAGATCGTAGGGATCATGAAGAAGACGGGATATGAGAAAAATCTTAACGGATAATTGATTAACGGATAATTGATAATATTGCGCAGAAGCTTTTTCTTCTGCGCATTTTTTTTAATATTGTTGCTATAAAAATCAAACCATGACTTTTTTTCAATCTGTTGTTATCGCCATTGTAGAAGGGCTTACAGAATTTTTGCCTGTTTCTTCTACCGGGCATATGATCATTGCCGAACGTTTTCTCGGCGTGGACGAAACCGATTTTGTAAAAGTATTTACCGTAGCCATTCAGTTGGGAGCTATCCTTGCAGTGGTGGTTTTATATTGGAAAAAATTCTTCGACTTTTCAAGGTGGCAGTTTTATGTGAAGCTGATCATTGGTGTGATACCTGCGCTGATATTGGGTTTCCTGCTTTCTAAAAAAATAGATGCTTTACTGGAAAGCGCAACAACAGTTGCCATCGCATTATTTATTGGCGGTATCATTTTGTTGTTCATTGATAAGCTGTTTACAAATCAAACCGTTCAATCTGAAAAACAGCTCACTCCTGTGAATGCATTTTTTATCGGTGTGTGGCAATGCCTTGCGTTGATACCGGGCGTGAGTCGCAGCGCCGCATCGATCATTGGCGGTATGCAACAAAAACTCACGAGAAGTGAAGCAGCGGAATTCTCTTTTTTCCTTGCGGTACCCACGATGCTTGCTGCTACAGGTTATAAATTATTAAAGTATTATAAAGAATCCGGCGGGTTCAGTTCGGAAGAGATAAAATTGCTCGCAATCGGCAATATCATTGCATTTGTTGTAGCGATAATCGCCATCAAATTCTTCATCGGCTTTGTAAAAAAATACGGCTTCAAGGTATGGGGTGTTTACCGCATCATTGCCGGCGCTGTTTTGCTGTTCCTCATCTGGAAAGGATACATTAAAGGTTAATGCGGGGTGAATTATTTTTTCTGTACTTTCAGTTCTTATAAAATTCACTATGCCAACAGCTTCTAAAAAAATTGTGAACGGATGGGCCATGTACGACTGGGCCAATTCGGTTTATAATCTTGTAATTACATCCACTATTTTTCCGGCGTACTATGAAGCCGTTACAAAAAAAGACGGTAACCAAAATGTAACTTTCCTGGGAAGAACATTTGTAAACACTGCATTATACAATTATGCGATCGCAATAGCCATCCTGATTGTAGCGATACTCATCCCTATCCTTTCTTCTATTGCGGATTATAAAGGCAATAAAAAATCATTCATGCGTTTCTTCGGTACAATGGGAAGCATCGCCTGTTGCTGTATGTATTTCTTCACGGAAAAGAGCAATATGGGGATCGGCATTGCATGTGTAATGATCGCATGTATCGGTTTTTGGAGCAGTCTTGTTTTCTACAATTCTTATTTGCCGGAAATAGCCGACGAAAAAGACCAGGACATGGTAAGTGCAAAAGGTTTTACCATGGGTTATATCGGCAGCGTATTGTGCCAGGTTATCTGCCTGGTTTTTGTATTCACAATGAAAGACGGGGCTATGGCTGCAAGGATATCTTTTCTCCTTGTAGGATTGTGGTGGATCGGCTGGGCGCAAATTCCCTTTTCAAGATTACCGAGAGGTGAAGCCTCACAAAAAAGACCGGATAAAAATATTTTTTTAAACGGATTCATTGAGCTGAAAAAAGTATTTAATCAGGTGATGCAAATGCCGGTGCTCAAAAGATTCTTATCCGCATTTTTCTTTTATAATATGGGTGTGCAAACGGTAATGCTTGCCGCCGCATTGTTTGGTGCGAAAGAATTAAATCTTCCGATCAATAATCTGATCATCACCATTCTTATCATTCAGTTGGTAGCAATAGCAGGTGCTTACGTGATGGCAAAATTCGCCGCAAAATTCGGAAACCTTCAGGTGCTGGCATTCGTGGTGATCCTTTGGGTACTGATCTGTATCGCGGCATACTATACGAAAACAGCCATGCAGTTTTATTTGCTGGGAGCCGCTGTAGGATTGGTTATGGGAGGCATTCAATCCCTGAGCCGAAGTACTTACAGCAAACTGATGCCGCCAACAAAAGACACAACATCTTTCTTCAGTTTTTATGATGTTACAGAAAAGATCGCGATCGTGATCGGTATGTTCACTTTCGGTTTACTCGAAGAAATTACCGGCAGTATGCGCAACAGTGTTCTTGCGATCATGGTGTTTTTCCTGATCGGATTTGCACTTTTATTGATCACCATTTCGGCATACAAAAAAATGCCCGTTAAAATAGCTGAACTATGAATTTATACAGCATAAACACCGGTTATTTTAAACTCGACGGCGGGGCTATGTTTGGTGTTGTTCCAAAAAGCATTTGGAATAAATTAAATCCTGCGGATGAAAATAATATGTGCAGTTGGGCATTGCGTTGTTTATTGATTGAGAACGGCAATCGTTTAACATTGGTGGATACGGGTATGGGTAATAAGCAGGATGACAAATTCTTCGGACATTATTTTATGCACGGTGATGATACGTTGGAAAAATCATTAGCCGCTCACGGGTTTTCAAAAGATGATATTACCGATGTGATCTTAACACATTTACATTTTGATCATTGCGGCGGCGCCATCATTCGTGACGGCGAAAAGCTTGTTCCTAATTTTAAAAACGCAACTTACTGGAGCAATGAACGCCACTGGAAATGGGCCACAGCGCCGAATGAAAGAGAAAAAGCATCCTTCTTAAAAGAAAATATTTTACCGATACAGGAAAGCGGCCAATTGAAATTTATTGAAACTCATCAAAATGATTTTCCCGAAGACATTGTGATCCGACAGGTATTCGGACATACAGAAGCGATGATGTTGCCGCAGGTACAATACAAAGGAAAAGATATTTTATACATGGCGGATCTGCTGCCTTCTGCCGCACATTTACCGTTGCCTTACGTGATGGCTTATGATATGTTTCCGCTTACCACACTAAACGAAAAGCGGTCATTTATCACTGAGGCGCAACAAAATGATTACGTGCTTTTTTTTGAACATGACAAACAAAACGAATGCTGCAACCTGCAGATGACGGAGAAAGGAATAAGAATGAAAGATAGTTTTTCGTTGAAGGATCTTTAGAATGATTTTAGAACACAGGTTATCATGATGATCTTATCCTGCGTAAATCATGACTTTCATGATAATCTGCGTTCTGAATTCCTGCATTATTTATCTGAATGATATCAGGGAAGTCAACGGATAACGAAGCCCTGTATAACTCATCATATCCACTTTTACACTACCTACGGAGATCGGACTTTCCACACGAAGGATGAGGTGATTGGGATCATCGCTGATCCACGCGGTTAATTTTTCACCGCCTTCAAAGATGGTTCCTTTAATAAGCAACGGTTTTATTTTTATCGCATTGAATTTGCCGTACTGCGTTTTTATTTTTTCTTTACCCATGTAACGTATGTAGAGATGAAAGATCTCATCATCAAGGTACATATCAAAAGGAACTTTATCGTTCACTTTGTATTTACTCCAATCAATATTTCTTGCATAATACATAGAACTCACTACGTCCTGCATACAATTGGTGATCTTGAAAACACCTTTGGTACTTACAGCTGTATTTGCAGACTGATTGAATGTGACGTTGTTGTAGATCTTGTGTCCGCCCTCATCTACGTTCCTCAAAAATTTGTACGGAGAGAGTGTCGCAGTATCAATATATGATTCATACCTGTCACGCACTTTGTAAAATTTATCGAAGAAAGACGTGGTTGTACCTTCACCCACGCAGTGATAAACTGTTTTTCCGTTGAAGCGTTCAAGTGTGGTAGTGAATGTTGCATCTCCCGCACCGATATAAGCTCCCATTGTGCTGTAGAAAACTTTCATGATCACTTTTTCACCCGCACCAAAAGCATGATTCTTTATTCCGCAGAAGCCGTCACTTTGTGCAAAGGTCTTTGCCGTGAGCAAAGAAAGTGCGGCGATAAGGTAAATTGATTTAGTAAAATTCTTCATCGTTCTTTCATAATTTTTAATCCTAAAATAAGCAAGCTGCCGGTTACCGCCGGCACTGCAAGGTTGATGATCCAGATCCCGAGCGAAGCCGCCTGTATGCCGATGAAATTATTACTGTATAGTTGTAATATTTCGAGGCCTGCAGCGGCTCTCAGCGGGAGCTCCGTGAATCCTATCGTAGGCGCCATCGCCATTACCAAATAGAAAACCGTGAGAAGCATCATGCAGGTGAAGAAGCTGATCTCTACCTGCATTACCTTGAGCAAAAGCATATATTGCAAAATAAAGACCATGTACCGTAAAAAAGATAGATAAAGGATTCTTAACAATTGTTTACGTGAAAAGGTATTTAACAAAACGATGTGTGCCACAAATTTTTTGAGTGTCGGAATGCTGCTTAAAAATTTTACCAGCAGACTTACCCGCAAATAAATAAGGATCAAAAAAACTGCAGCACTTATGCTGATCACCAATAAAATATCAGCAGTGTATGAAGGCATGAAGCTGAAGATCTTTTCATCGCCGCCGAAATATTTTAAATAAAATAATCCGGCGGTGCCCATTAAAATTGTAATGAACAACTGACTGATACTGCCCAGGATCGTAAGTGGTATTGCATCCAGCCGATGACCTTCCAGAAGATATAACACCCTGCCGCCGTACTCTCCCACCCTGTTTGGTGTGAGCATGGTGATGCTGCAACCGGCGAGAACACTTTTAAATGCATTGCCAAAAGAAAGTCTTTCCAGCGGGCGCACGAGCAGCTGCCATTTGCGTGCTTCAATGCCCCAGTTTACGATCATGAGCAGGCAGACCAACCAAAAGCCCGGCGCAAGAAAACCTTCTTTGATCTGTTGCCAGCGTGCCGCAAGATCATGTTGTTTCATCACCTGCCTGTACAACACCCATGAAAGAATGATAAAGATGAGCGGACCGAGAAACCGGTTGAATAATATTTTGATACTTTTGTTCAGGTAAAAATTTCAGTAAAAATAGCGTCAGCATTGCAAAAGACAACAAAAATAATTTTAGGCATAGATCCGGGTACGATCATCATGGGTTACGGATTGATCGCTGTTACGGGCAATGCGGTAACGCTCGTGGAAATGGGCACGCTGAAATTATCCGCAAAGCTGGATCAGTACGAACGGTTGGAACAGATCCATTTCAAAGTTGCTTCGATCATTTCTCAACACAAACCGCATTCCTTTGCTATTGAAGCACCTTTCTTCGGCAAGAATGTACAGAGTATGCTAAAGCTGGGTAGGGCACAGGGTGTAGCGATCGCTGCTGCAATGCAGGCGGGCATTTCCGTTACCGAATATTCACCGCGAAAAATAAAACAATCAATCACCGGAAACGGTAACGCAGATAAATTGCAGGTAATGAAAATGCTGCAAACCATTTTAAAGTTTGCCGAAGAACCGAAATCTTTTGACGCTTCGGATGCGTTGGCGGTTGCGCTTTGTCATCATTTTCAGGGAAGCAATGTTTTGCTTGCAGATGAAGGCGGCAAAGGCGGCTGGAAGAATTTTATTGCGAATAATCCGGGGAGGGTGAAAGGGTAAATAAAAAGATGACAGTTGTCGGACGACAGCGCTTAAGCGCACTAATCTGAAAACACTTACAGAAATTTATAAAAAAGGCTGCCTCAAAATTTGAGGCAGCCTTTTTAGATTTCAGGAAAACTTAAGTCTATTCTTTTACAAACTTAGTGCTCAGCATTTTTTCACCGTTCATTACTTTAATAAAATAAACACCTGATGCTAATCCCGACACGTCTATTAATTGAAGGTTACCTGTCATTTTTATTTTACGGATAACCATGCCTTTCGCGTCAGTGATCTGCAATGTGTTTTCTTTTTGTACTAATCCGAGCAGGCTCACATTAATTGAACTTACGGCAGGATTCGGATATACGCGGAGTAACGCATCGCCGTTTGCTGCAATCGCCGGCTCATCTTTTCTTGACGCTGTACCTGTTGCAACACGAAGCGTATAGCAGGTTGTAGCGCTGTTTGCGCCGTTGTAACCGAACACCTGTGCATAGTATGTACCGGCAGCTGCAGTGTATGCAATGCTTTCGCTTGTGGTGCTTCCGTTCTGAGAAATACCCACCTGCGTACCTGCACTGTTCAGCAATTTAAGATCGTAATCACCCGGAAGTGTACCGAGCGTAACATTAATTGTACCGCCGGTAGTAATCACAAATTTGTAATTATCTATATCAGCACTCGGACTGATCAAACCTGTAACATCTGTATTCAACGGAATAGTTGCGGCACCGCTTGTAGCATCATTACCTGTTACATCATAAGCGCTTTGACATCCTGTTACCGGTGTTACCGTTGCTTTGATGGTATAGCATGTTGCACTGTTCGCACCGCTGTAACCCATCACTTTGATGTAATACGTTCCTGCGGCCTGGCTTGAAAGACTTACCGTTTCTGTTGCTGTTCCTGTTTCGCCGGAACCCAATTGAGTTCCTGCGCTGTTGTAAACAAACAGGTCATAATCAACACCGGAAGGACCTGCAAGATTGTATACTATACCTGCAGTACCCGTTGTTGTTACTTTAAAATAATCAACATCGGTTGATGTTGTGATCGCTGCAGAATTGGTAACGCCTGCTGTGATCGCTGCTGCTGTAGCCTGGGTTTCGTTAGGCTCAAATGCAGTGCCGCAGCCCGCTGCAGCCGTTGTTGTAAATTGCGCAGCTGTATATGCGCTTGATGCTGCAGAACAATTTGTACGCACTCTCCAGTCATAAACAGTTCCGGCAGTTAAGCCGGTGATTGCTCTTGAACTGGTGGTTGTTGCGGTTATTGCATTCGTCCATGTACCTGTTGATGTAAGCTTATAATCCACATCGTAGCTCACTGCACCGCTCACTGCAGTCCAGCTTACTGTTGCTCCTGATGTGGTGATCGATGATGATGCAAGACCTGTCGGCACACCGCAACCTGCAGCAGCAGTCGTTGTAAATTGTGCAGCAGCATATGCACTTGATCCTGATGAACAATTTGTGCGCACTCTCCAATCATATACAGTTCCTGCTGTTAAACCGGAAACGGCAGTTGACATTGACGTGGTTGCTGTTGCTGCACTTGTCCAGGTAGAAGTTGATGTCAATTTATAATCCACATCATAGCTTACTGCTCCGCTAACCGCCGTCCAGCTTACTGTTGCGTCGCTTGTTGTGATCGAGGAAGATGCAAGTCCTGTCGGTGTTCCGCAGGATGAACCGGCAGTGATCGTAAAGTTAGTGTTGCAAATATCAAAGAAGATATTGCCTACTGCTTCTACTTTAATTCTTGCCGTTGTTGTTGGCGTGTTCGGGATCACCAATGCTTCTGTACCGTCATTAGGCGTGCTTGCTGCTAAAACTGTAGGGAAAGTTTGCCCGCCGTCTGTACTCAACGAAATTTTTACATTGGCACAGTTTACCGGTGCAGCAGTTGTACTGTTTACGCTCCATGTGATCGTTTGTGTAGAACCACCCGCATAACTTACCGCAGTGTTTGGAACAGTTACTGCAAACGGACCTGATGCGGAACTTACTGTAACAACCATATCCGCAAAATTTGTTTGCGCCACTTTTACCGGCGCAGTAGAACTGAATGCTGCATTATCTCTAACCGTTAATCTGAAGTTCAACGTTCTTGCTACAGAACTCAGTGCTTCGATATTTGTGCCCGCATCACCGCCCGGCAATGGTCCCGTAACCTGGCCACCGGCAAGGATCGTAGACAATTGCGGAAATATTCTCGCGGGAGATGCAGTAGGACGGAAAGAGATCCAGTTTGGTCCGGTTGCTTTTGTTGTACTCGCCACACTCGATGTTCCCGTTTGGGATGAAGATGCATTATCATTCTCTTCCCAGCAATACGTAAGCGCATCACCATTGGCATCAGTTGCCGAACCCGTAAGTGCAAACGGTGTGCTTTTCGGAATTGTATAATTCGTTAATGCGCCTACAACCGGCGTTGCATTATTGCCTGCGATGCTTGTGGTAACAGGGCATGTTTTAGAAGACAGATTAGCCTGGATCTGTGCGATAGATGCTTCATGATAAATATCGATAGAATGATTAGCAACATCCTGAGCAGTGATACCCGCATAACCCATGATCGTGATGCCGGAACCGATCTCTTTATTTACACCGCTGCCTTCATTGTTCATGGAGAAAGTATGATTTGCGCCGAGCTGATGCCCTACTTCATGCACCACATAATCAATATCAAAATTATCACCCTGCGGAATACCATCTGCCGGCGAAGTGTAGCCGCTTCCTTTTTGCGCCTGATTATTTCCGGTAGGATTTACACAGATACAACCGATACATCCTGCATTACCGCCACCGCCGCTCGCACCGAATAAATGCCCTATATCATATAACGCGTTACTTGCAGAAAGACTTCCGCCAAGCATTGTATTTAATGTGTTTTGCAATTGAAAGTTCCAGCCGTTTGCATTGCTTGCATTGGCAGAAGAAGTTCCCGTTGCAGCATCTGAATAAGGGTCTGTAGATGCAGTGTAAAATATTACATTGGTTGACTGTGAAATTAAATTAAGATGGAGCGCAAGATCTTTTTCATACACGCCATTGCAACGCGTAAGTGTTGCATTGATAGCAGCAAGCACCAGCGATACCTGTGATGCACTTGTTGCGCCAAAGTAATTAGAATACTCTGCTGTTACAGATTGCGCAAGGCGCATTGTTTTAAGGTCGCCGCCTGATCTCGACGTTATGTTGCTTCCTGCCACGCGTGCATTCACATCTGCAGTAAGCTTTTTATCATCAGTGGTACATGACCAAGGCATTTGACTTGATTTTCTTTCTGATTTAAAAACTGCATAGATCGTATGATCCTGTGAATAGGGTTCGATAAATTCATTTTCTTTATCCGTGCGGAACACCATCGTCTGGATCCCCTGCGGTGAAATACTCAATTTTAAAATTGCGTAGGGATCCGTAATTCCTTTACCGGAAAAAGCCCGGATCTCCGGGAACTGCGCCTGCAGATCGGGTTCAAAATTAGAAGCTTCATACACTTCAAATTGTTCCGTGCCACCTTCTGCATTCGGAAGCGTGATAACCGCGGAATGCTTTGATGCATTTCCAACCGTAGCAAACAATTGTTGTTTCAAAGATCCGATCGTTAAACTGAACAACTTGTAGTCTTTTGGAAACCCTGTTCTTGCCACAGCTTTGTCGGTAGCGATCGTACCGGCTTTACTGTAAGAAGACCATGAAGATTCCTGAGCGCAGGCGTTCATTGCAAAGAACATTCCTGAAGAAGCAAACAGCACTGTTAGAAATTTTTTCATCATCGTTTTTTTAGTTAGAAATAAATAAGTGAGGAAACCGACAGTGAATATAATCGGGAACGTTCCCGAAACAACAGGAAAACCGTTATTTTGTTATCAACAGTATTTATGCGATAAAACGCGAATAGGAATTATACGGTCGGGGAAGGAGAAATACGGAAGACCGCATTTATTTACAAACAGTAACAGAGACAACCGTCAGCGGTCAATTATCGTCCGCCAACTTTTAAAGATTCGAGATGATCTTTTCCTGAATCGCCTTCATTTCAGTTGCCGCTACTTTTAATTTCTCTCTTGTAAAATTCAGATCGTCAGCGGTGTTCATCGGAACAAGATGCATGTGTGCGTGCGGCACTTCGAGGCCGATAACGCTGATGCCGCAACGTCTGCAGTCAAAGGACTTTTCAATTGATGCCGCAATTGGTTTTGCAAACAACATGATCTGTGAAAGATAATTTTCCGGAAGGTCGAAGATCTTATCAACTGCAATCTTAGGCACAACCAACACATGTCCTTTCACTAAAGGAAACACATCAAGAAACGCTAAAAAGTTTTCATCTTCTTTTATTTTGTAAGAAGGAATTTCACCGGAAATGATTTTTGAAAATATTGACATGATAAAGTTTTTTAAATAAAAAACCCGTTCATAAGAACGGGCGCTAAGATCGTTATTTTTTTAAACGGTTATTTCCATGATCTTAAATTTAAGAACGCCGGCAGGTACATTTACCTCCGCGATCTCACCTTTTACTTTACCGAGCAGGCCTTTTCCGATCGGTGACGTTACCGAGATTTTTCCTGCTTTAAGATCCGCTTCACTTTCTGAAACGATCTGATAAGTAACTTCTTTTTTTGTTGCTTGGTTGATAACCGTAACTTTAGTAAGGATGCTTACTCTGCCGGTATCAATAGTGGATTCATCCACGATGCGTGCATTCGCAAGCGCACCTTCCAGTTGATTTATCTTTGCTTCAAGCAAGCCCTGTGCTTCCTTTGCGGCATCGTACTCCGCATTCTCTTTAAGATCACCTTTTTCTCTTGCTTCACCTATCGCAGCACTCGCCGCCGGACGGTCAACACTTTTCATCTTGTGCAGTTCTATCTGCATCTTGTCAAAAGTCTCCTGTGTTACATAATTTGTCTCTGCCATAAAAAACTGTTTAGCGTTTTACCAAAAAAAATACAACGCCCCGTATAACAGGAGCGTTGTAGTTAATACAAATATAGGGAATCGGGGCAAAACCCGCACCATTTATCAGGCTTTTTTAAGCGCTGCCAACTTTTGGAGGAGCACTTCACTCATCTTGTAAAAAGCTTCATGGCTGTATCCTGCAATATGCGGTGTGATCAGCACATTATCGTTGCTGAGCAAATAGTCCATCTGCTCTTTTTGCAGATCGGAAAGCGTTGGTAATTTTTCATTCTCCAACACATCCAGCGCGGCACCGGAGATTTTATCTTCTTTTAAAGCATTGATCAGCGCCGCAGTATCGATCACATTTCCTCTTGAAGTATTGATCAGAAAAGGTTTATTCTTTATCATCGAAAAGAATTCCTCATCCGCCATATATTTTGTTTCGCTGCTCAGCGGAACGTGAAAACTGATCACATCCGCATACCGACAAATATGTGCCAGGTCGGCTTCGCGAATTTGTTGTCCGCCAAAATCTGTTTTGTATTTATCATACGCCAACAACGTAACACCAAATACCGAAAGTAAATTTGCAAACGCCTGCCCGGTATTTCCGTAACCGATGATACCGATGGTTTTTCCGGCGAGTTCTGTTCCCCGATTTTCATCACGGATCCATTTTCCCGACTTTACTTCAGCGGAACTTTTGATGATCTTATTCATCATCGTAAGCAGCATTCCCAATGCATGTTCCGCCACCGCATTCCTGTTTCCTTCCGGACTGCTCAGACAAACAATATTTTTTGATGCGGCGTATTCTGTGTCTATCAGTTCCATGCCGCTTCCCAATCTTCCGATCCATTGCAGCTTTGCAGCTTTATCAATAATATGCTTATCAATCTTTAATCTTGTGGTGATCACCAAACCCTCTGCTTCATTAATTTTATCTCCAAGTTCTTCGTAGCTGATCTCCGGCAGATACAATACTTCAAAACCTTTCCGTTGAAAAGTTTCGATGAGAAACGGATGTACTTTAGCGGTAATGATGATCATAATTATACTGCAGCAATTACGCTGATCTCCACATTTACATTTTTAGGCAATCCTTTTACTGCAACGGTTTCTCTTGCAGGATAATCACCCGTAAAAAATTTACCGTACACTTCATTCACCTGTGCAAACAACGCCATGTCACTTAAAAAAATGGTTGTCTTTACCACATTGTCAAAACCTGCGCCGGCTGTTTTGAGGATCGCATCAAGGTTATTCATTACTAGGGTCGTCTCTTCTTCGACAGTACCTGAAAGTACCTCGCCCGTTGCAGGATCAATGGCTACCTGCCCGGAGACAAATAACATATTTCCCGCTTTTACAGCCTGGTTGTAAGGGCCTATCGGCGCAGGGGCTTTATCGGTTTTGATGATCTCTTTTTTCATGCTTTTATTTTTACACGGCAAATATATACCTCTTCGGGACGTATTTTTGCCGAAAGCTTTAAAATGAAATTTGCAGTACACGGAGATACAGGAACAATTACCGCATTGCGCAATGCTGCGCCTGATGCCGGGTGGATCATTGCTGAAAACATCGAAGATCTTTTAGCCGTTGAGGCTGCAGATGCATATTTCAATCTTTCAGAAAACAGCGCAGCTGAGGATTACAGTAACATTAAAGCGCCGGTCTTCATCAACAGCGTTGTTACACCGCTTTCAGAAATGAAACACGGGGCAAATGTGATTCGTTTTAACGGCTGGACAGGCTTCATGGAGAAAGAACTTTGGGAGATCGCCGGCGAAATGAATGCTGATGTTGCGATGGCATTAAGATCAATCGGCAAAAAATATATTACCGTAAATGATGAGCCGGGTTTTGTAAGCGCAAGGGTGATCGCGATGATCATTAACGAAGCATTTTTTGCAAAAGGCGAAGCCGTAAGCACTGAAGCTGATATTGATATCGCTATGAAGCTGGGTACGAATTATCCTTATGGTCCGTTTGAATGGAGCAGACTGATCGGACTAAAAATCATACATACTTTGCTAAAAAAATTATCATTAACTGATGAGCGATATACACCTGCTCCTGAAATGGAAAAAGCAATTTTATAAATGGCGATCATTCTTCATATAGACAGCTCTCTTGAAAATGCTTCTGTAAGCATTGCCGAAAACGGCGTGATGCGGAATATGCTGAAAAATCGTGTTCAAAAAGATCACGCTTCATTTTTACACGTTGCTATAAAGGAAATTTTAACAAATGAAAATATACACATTAGCGCACTCGATGCGATTGCCGTTACCGCAGGTCCCGGTTCGTATACAGGTTTGCGGGTTGGCTTTGCCGCGGCAAAAGGACTTTGTTTTGCATTGAACAAACCGCTTATCAGTGTTGGAACATTGGAGATGATGGCTAATGCCGCTTTGCTTAATAACCACGCTGATGCTGATGCTCTATGGTGCCCGATGATAGATGCACGACGCAATGAAGTATATACTGCTCTGTATGATGCAGATATGAGGGAACTGATTACTCCTCATGCGTTTATTATTGACGATAAATCTTTTAAAGATGCATTTGCGGCAAAAAAAATATTATTCTTCGGAAACGGCGCTGATAAAATCAAATCGATACTTCCTGAAACCGATCCTTCAATTTTACAAATCGGTGACATGATCCCGGCATTGTGCGTCCAATCATTTGAAAAATTCGCAGCAAAAAAATTTGCCGATCTCGTCCTTGCTGCACCTGAATATGCGAAGGAATTTTACAACGGATAACAATGCTTTTTAACATTACACTTCCATCTCAGATGCAAATCAAAACGTATATTTGCAGTGTTCAAATTGTTCAAGCATTAAACCCAAATAATGATGGTGGCTACTCAGCAGGTGCAGCCTAAAGCTGCTTTAGAATCTACAGAAAATGTCCTAAAAATTAATTACCACAATTTAAAAAAAGCGGCGCTCGTATTGAGGGCGTTGAACCATAAATTGAGGCAACAAATTCTCACACTTATTGAAACAGAAAAAAAGATCACCGTTACCGAGATCTATGTGCGGATGCGCCTTGAGCAATCTGTAGCATCACAACATCTTGCGATCTTAAGAAGAGCAGGTATCGTGAGTACACAACGTGACGGTAAGTTCATTTATTACACAGTTAATTATACACGTATAGATGAAATTACCAAAATGGTAGATGATCTGGTGAGCTAAGATTTAAAGACAGTATTTAAGCGGATGATTTTTCATCCGCTTTTTTATTCAGTAACTTTGTAAGAAGAAAATGAGCAATATGTTTATTAAACAATTATATACCAACTGTATAAGCGAAGCCGCTTATTATATTGAAAGCGAAGGTGAAGTTGCTATCATCGATCCGCTGCGTGATATCGAAGAATACATCGCTATGGCGAAAGAAAGAAATGCGGTGATCAAATATATTTTTGAAACTCATTTTCATGCGGATTTCGTGAGCGGTCACATTGACCTTAGTAAAGCTACCGGTGCACCGATCATTTTCGGCCCGGGTGCAAAAACTAATTTTACATCTGAGAATGCTGCAGACGGACAAGTGTATACTTTAGGTAAATTAAATATCGAAGTGCTGCACACACCCGGTCACACATTGGAAAGCAGCTGCTTTTTATTGAAAGATGAAACCAGTAAACCTCATGCAATATTTACCGGCGATACTTTATTCGTGGGTGACGTGGGGCGCCCTGATCTGAGCAGCGGAAATTTGAGCAGCGAAGACCTTGCAGGCATTATGTTCGATACGCTTTCACAAAAGATCATTCCGTTACCGGATGATGTAATCGTATACCCTGCTCACGGTCCGGGCAGCAGCTGCGGTAAAAATCTTGGTCCGAATACTTTCAGCACAATAGGTGAAGAAAGAAAAACGAATCATGCATTACAACCGCAGAGCAAAGAAGATTTTATTAAATCACTTACGACAGGGTTAAATGCCGCGCCTAAATATTTCCCGGTAAATGCATCGATCAACCAAAAAGGTTATGATGCTATCGACGAAGTAAAAGCAAGAGGCAATAAAGCCTTAAGCATTTCGGAGTTTAAAGCGATCGCCGCCGATGATGCGATCATTCTTGATACAAGGCATGCAAGCGTATTCACTCAAGGCTTTGTTCCGGGAGCAATATTCATCGGACTTGAGGGAAGATATGCGGAATGGGCAGGAAGCATTTTACCCTTTGATAAAAAGATCATCCTTGTTACAGATACGGGCAAAGAAGAAGAATCGGTTGTACGTTTATCCCGAGTCGGTTTTGATAAAATGGCGGGCTATTTAGACGGCGGTTTTGCTGCCTGGGCAAAAGCGGGTGAGAAGATCGACCTGATCATTGATGTGGAAGCCGATGAACTGATGATGGATATTCCGCACGATCCGAATTTGATCGTTGTTGATGTTCGCCGCGAAGCGGAATATGCTGACGGCCATTTGAAAAACGCGGAAAATATTCCGTTGAATGATATGACCGACGTTGCGCAGTTCGCACACTTTGAAGACAATCAAAATCTCTATGTGCATTGCGCAGGCGGTTACCGCAGCGTTATCGCTTCATCCATACTTAAGAAAGAAGGTTATCATAACCTGAGAAATGTATTGGGTGGCTGGGGCAAAATAAAAGACGAAGAAACAGCCGTGATCGAAAAAGATGCGAGCGTTCTAAACTGATCATAACCGCGTAAAAAAGCCGCTGTAATAATTACAGCGGCTTTTTTACGGATGAGGTTTATCATCAATCCAACGTTTAATAAAAGCAGGATCCCATTCATGCTTCCAGCGGCGGTGGCTCCACAAGTACGTTTCCGGCTGGCGCCTGATCCCTTCTTCCAAAAAGTCGCGATACATACGTGTGAGATCGCCGTTCTCAAACTGACTGCCGTCTTCTGTGATCACTTTGCATTCGAAATGATAGTAACCGCGTTTCAGTTTTACAATATTTACGAAAACTACAGCGGTCTTGTTTCTCATGGCGCCCTTTTCCGGACCGATGAGAAAAGGCGCGGGCTTTGCGAAGAAATTAAGCCAGTAGCCGTTCTTTGCATGCGGCGGATTTTGATCTGCGATGAGGCCTAATGCATATTGGTTTTTGATGAGCTGAGGCATCACGTTGCCAAATTTATCTTTCTCTACCATCACGGCGCCAAATTTTCTCCTGATCCTGAGGAAGAGCCTGTCGGCAGATTTTGCGGAGATACGCATGTACACTGCAAGCCAGGGAATGGTTAATGACCGCGAAATAGCGAGACTGGCATATTCCCAATTCATTTGATGACCGCTGTGAAACTGGATATTCAATCCTTTATCAACCAACTTTTTTGCATCCGCAAAATCGATAGACGCACGTTTTACAAAACTGCTTTCGCTCATGCTGAGCAGGATAATGGTCTCAATAAAATTATCGACGAAATTTTTATAAAACTGCTTTGCGATCCGCTGTTTTTCTTCAATACTTTTTTCAGGGAATGCAATATTTAGATTGGAAGCAACGATGGCTTTACGGTAACCTGCAACATGATAAATGATGAAGAAGGCGAAATCACTGATGCCGTAGAGAATGAAAAAAGGAAGCAGTGACACAATATATAAGAATCCGTAAAGAACGTAGTACATGCTTTTTTATTGACGAAGCAAAGTTAAGAGAGAATGATTTTACAGCACAGTGTTCTGCAGGATCGTTTCCTTTTCAGGATAATCCGTGTTGTAATGCAGGCCCCTGCTCTCTTTGCGCAGCTCGGCGCTTTTGATTATCAGATATGCGACGGTGATCATATTCCGCAGTTCGCACAACTGGGGTGACACTTCCGTGCGCTCATATAAATATTCTGTTTCTTCGTGAAGCAGATCGATGCGCCTGTTTGCTCTGTGCAAACGTTCGTTGTTCCTCACGATCCCTACATAATCGCTCATGAGTAATTTTAGCTCTTTCAAACTTTGTGTAACCAGGATCATTTCTTTCGGCGCAGTCGTTCCTGCGGCGTTCCAGCCCGGAATTTTATTTTCGCTGTTATCCTTAACTGACGCAAAGTGTTTTACTGTATCAATGAAGGCACGATGTGCAAATACCATCGCTTCCAAAAGGGAATTACTCGCTAAACGATTTGCGCCGTGCAGGCCCGTACTTGCACACTCTCCGGCAGCGTATAAGTTTTTGATGCTTGTATGTGCCTGTTCATCGGTCTTCACACCGCCGCAACTGTAATGTGCCGCCGGCGAGACCGGAATCATATCTTTAGCAACGTCAATGCCGATGCTCAAACATTTCGCATAAATATTCGGAAAATGTTCCTTAAATTTTTCCTGATCCATTTGACGACAATCGAGGAAAACGAATTCCGTTCCGTTCACTTTCATTTCATTATCTATCGCACGTGCAACAACATCTCTCGGTGCAAGATCTTTGCGGGAATCATAACGTTCCATGAATGCCTCACCGGTGGCATTACGCAAAATACCGCCATCCCCGCGAACGGCTTCGGTTATTAAAAATGATTGACCGCGAACACCCGCTTCATACAAAGCAGTAGGATGAAACTGTATGAACTCCATATTTTCAATTCTTCCTTTGGCACGATATACCATTGCAACGCCGTCCCCTGTTGCGATTGCGGGATTTGTTGTACTGCGGTAAACCTGGCCGTTACCACCTGTTGCAAGAAGCGTTACGGTAGCCACGATCTTCTCAATTTTATTCGTCGCAAGATTTAACACGTACACACCATAACATTCGATATCAGGGGTTGATTTTGTAACAAGATAACCAAGGTGATGTTGTGTGATGATATCCAGCACAAAGCAATGACTGATGAGCTCGATACTGCTGCACTTTTTTATCGCTTCCAAAAGGGTTCTTTCCATTTCTTTTCCCGTAACATCTTTATGATGCAGGATCCTGTTCTCGCTGTGACCGCCTTCTTTACCCAACTTATAATCACCTTCAGGATCCTTATCAAACTGAGCACCCCATGAAATTAATTCGTTGATACGATCCACACCTTCCTTCACTACGATCTCCACCACGTGGCGATTACAAAGTCCGTCGCCGGCGATCAGCGTATCTTCAATATGCTTTGCAAAACTATCATGATCAAAATCTGTAACGCCCGCAATGCCCCCCTGGGCGTACTTTGTATTGGTTTCGTCGCTTTGTGTTTTGGTAAGAATCGTTACTTTTTTGTCGGGCATTTCCTGCGCCACTTTCAACGCATAAGTAAGCCCTGCGATACCGGAACCGATTACGAGAATATCTGTCTTCATTAAATGAGTAATTGATAATTTAAAAATGGATAATCCCGCGGAAGGTTAATTAGCAACCGCAGCAGCTTCGATCCAAACGCCGCTTTCTTTCAGCAGATTGATCAGCTCATCTACAGCGACATCACTGTCAATATTTCGTTTGACTACTTCTTTGCCGCGATATAAAGTGATCTTGCCTATTCCGCTTCCCACATAACCAAAATCAGCATCAGCCATTTCTCCCGGACCGTTTACGATACAGCCCATTACCGCGATCTTCAATCCTTTCAGATGATTGGTGACATTACGGATCTTCGATGTTGTTTCCTGAAGATCGAATAAAGTACGTCCGCAACTCGGGCAACTGATGTATTCTGTTTTAGAGATCCTGGTGCGAACCGCCTGCAGGATGGAGAAAGAAGTGTTATTTAGAAACCGGTAATTATTTTTTGTCGGTAAATATGTTCTGCCGCTCACTTTATCATTGGTGAGTTTTGAAGGATCATTGATCAGCCAAATACCGTCGCCCATCCCGTCGAGCAACAAACCGCCGGCTGTTACGGAGAATGCTATCAGTTGTGCATCGATTGTCTGCTGCATACTTTCCACCGCAATGATCACGGGGCAATCAACATGCTGCAACATCAATCCGTTCACAAAAGAACGCAGTTGTTGCATCGCATTTTTTTGAGCTGAATAAATACACAACACAACTGTATGATCATTTTTTACGGATTCGATAAACCCGTTGTTGTCTTCATCTACATTCAAAGAAATAAAATTCAAAGAAGTATGTTTCTCTTCAGCAGCTAAAAATTCTTTACCGAAAAACAACGGGAAATATTTTTCTTTATTCGGCAAAACCGATTGCCAACTGTTGTAATTGCAAATAATATTTAATGTGCCCGGCAAATGAAAATCAATTTTCTTTTCACCGGTATAAATATAATCCGCCGCTACATCTGCGATATTCCATTTATCCGACATGCCGTCGTAAGTGTAGCCGATCTCCTGAAGATCAAGAGGCATAATAGTTTCAGCCAACATAAAATCTGCCAATACAACCGGAACATGTTTTTCGCCGATATTATTTACAGCTTTTGTGAGTCGTCTTTTATATTCAAACGGCGAGTATGACAAAGCAGACCTTTGGTCATCATTCGTCTTTCGTCGTTCGTCATTCGTGGTTAGCCCTTCATAGCGCTCCACCAAATCTTTACAAACGGGAATCTCAAATTCCGGATCTTCTGTTAAGCTCACGCGGATCGTATCACCGATGCCGTCCTCCATCAGACTTCCGATACCAATTGCAGATTTTATTCTTCCGTCCTCACCGTCACCCGCTTCTGTAACGCCAAGATGCAACGGATAACATTCGCCAAACTCTTCCTGCATATGTACGATAAGTAAACGATAAGCCTGCACCATTACGAGCGGATTACTGCTCTTCATGCTAAGAATGATATTGTGATAATCTTCTCCCCTTGCGATGCGCAAAAATTCCATGGCACTTTCCACCATACCTATTGCTGTATCGCCGTAGCGGCTCATGATCCGATCACTCAAACTACCGTGATTAGTCCCGATGCGCATTGCAGTGCCGTTTTCTTTACATATCAGGACAAGCGGGGTAAATCTTTCTCTTATGCGATCTATTTCTTCTGCATATTCCGCATCAGTATATTCTATTTGTTCAAACTTTTTCTTGTCAACGTAATTGCCCGGATTCACCCGTACCTTTTCTACTATACGTGCAGCGATCTCCGCGGCATTCGGCGTAAAATGGATGTCGGCAACAAGCGGTGTAAAATATCCGCGGCGATGCAATTCGTCTTTTATGTTCTGTAAATTCTCCGCTTCTTTCTTAGAAGGTGCGGTAATGCGAACCAGCTCCGCACCGGCTTCGATACAACGAATACTTTGTTCCACCGTAGCCATTGTGTCCATGGTATCAGTGGTTGTCATCGTTTGTATCCGCACGGGATTATTACCGCCGATAAGCAGTTCACCCACTTTCACTTCACGTGTTTTAAGTCTTTTGTAACGGGAAAGTGATTCGCAATAAGATTCCATGAATTGATCAATTGATTACTGCCGCAAAGATACGCCGGCAGGGTTTACCAGTCCTTCTCAGGTTTGTCGGGCGAAGCTGCGCCCACTTTATGCACTTTATCCTGAAGGTCCTTTTCTTTATCCATCAATGCCTGTAGTTTTTGCTCGGCATCTTTCTGAGACATTTTATTTTCCTTCTGCTGCGGCTGTTTCTGCTGATCCTGATTTTTCTTATCGTTCTGATTCTTCTGCTGCTGATCCTGTTTTTGCTGATCCTGCTTCTGTTGTTTAAGTGCGATTTCCAGGTTGTGCCTTGCATCTGCATTACTGGGATCCTGTTTCAATGATTCTTTATACACCTGGATGCAATTTTCCAGCTTTTTATCCTTTTGCAATACCACGCCTTTATTGTACAACGCATTACTTTTTTCCGCGGGCTTCACCATCACCTTTTCTGCTTTATCATAAGCATCTACCGCTCCCCCCGCATTCTTTGATTTATACAGTGCGTTCCCCAGATTGTATTGTGCGGTGGGATCATTCGCATTCTTTTTAGCCGCTTCGTCATAGCTTTTTGCAGCCGTTTCGTATTGTCCTTTTTTATACTCATCGTTACCTTTTTTTATGGTAACATTATCAGATTGAGCAGACGCATTAATTACAAAACAAAGTAAAACCAATGTTGCAGCAGCCGTTTTCAATTTGCGCGGAGCGATCTTTCTCACCTCGGAAATAAGTAATTCGATGATCAGGAACAACAATGCTGCAGCAAGCAAATATTGAAACAGGCTTTTATAATTGATCAGCGAATCATCCTTTACATTTCTTTTATCCAATGTAGAAAGCCCGTCGTACAAAGCAGATACAGCCGCATCGGTACTGGTGAACAACTGATAGGAACCGTTCCCGCTTTTCGCAACTTCCATCAATTCCTGCTCATTTAATTTTGTGATGACAGTATTTCCTTCATTGTCTTTTTTTAGCTCATTTGTCGTTTCATCCATAATAGGCGCACCTTCCGGCGAACCGATACCAACAGTATTTATCACTACGCCTTCCTGCGCCATTTGCCCGGCGATTTTTACGGCATTCTCATCATGATCTTCACCGTCGCTAATTAATACAACCGCTTTATACTTCTTTTCTTTTGCGTTGAAAGAGGCATAACACATTTTTAATGCATCACCTATCACCGTTCCCTGTGTAGGCACGGTTTCCGGCGTGGCGGCGGAGAGATACATTTTTGCTGCGGAATGATCACCCGTTAGCGGCATTTGCAAATATGATTTTCCGGCAAATACAACGAGTCCGATCCTGTCGTTGCTCAACCTGTCCATTAATTTATTGAGCAATTGTTTCGATCTGTCCAAACGATTTGGCTTTATATCCTGAGCGAGCATACTTTTACTCACGTCCAGTGCGATCATCACATCAATACCGTTTCTGTTTACCTGCTGTGAACCTTTATCGCTGCGCAAATTTGCAATACTCAACAAAATCAGCAGCATCGCAATAATGAGCAATGCAAATTTTTTGGAGAATGAGGAAGTGTTATAAGATGAAGTAAGTTCTTTTACAAGTGCTGCATCACCCATTTTTTTAAACGTCTTTTTCTTTTTATTCAACGCATAAAAATACACCGCCGCAAGCGCTGGAATCAGCAACAGCAGCCACAACATTTGTATATATTGAAAAGGGAGATTCATTGTTCCTGCAAATTAGTCATTCAAAAAGCAGGCCGTGTTAAAAAAAGAATAACGTTTATCTTTTGCCCTGGAAAAATTCATAGTGCTTTAAAATATCTTTTGTAATGCCGATGCGAACAGGCACCATATCAATATTTTTATCTTTTGATTTTACGAGTGTGGCGAAGAAATAAACATGCTTGTTCTCTTCTATCCAACCCACGAGCCAGCCAATCGAATTATTCGATTCATCAAAGCCCCAACCTGTTTTATAACTGAGTTTGTATGCCGTGTTATCTTCCTGCAACATCACGTCACGCACACTTTGTTGTACGCCCTTACGAAACGGCAACTGATCAAAATATAAACGCTTCAACAAACCAACCTGTTCATCGGGAGAGATCTTAAGTGTATTGTTCAGCCAGAAAGAATCTACAGGCCCGCCGATATTTTTATTGCCGTAAGCGATACTGTCTACCCAAAATTTCATGGTATCATGACCGATTCTTCTTGCTACTTCCTGATAATAAGGAACTGCGCTTACTTTGAAAGCTTCTTCCATCGTAAGATCCTTATTCCACTCGGGTCTGTCGCGTTTTACCCCGTCCCATTTGATGACCATTTGTTCATCAGTGATCTTTCCGGTCTCCAACCCGATTAACGAATTCACAATCTTAAAAGTAGATGCAGGCAACACTCTTACGGTATCCATTTCGAGATTATATACCGTTACTTTTCCGCTGCTGTTATCCATCATAGTGAAACAACCTTCAACGTTTCTTGCATCAAAATATTTTTTCAGATCATTATCTACGTTAGCCCTGTTTGGTGTACACGATGCCAACATAAAAATTGACGCGACCGTGTAAAATATAACCTTCCTTGTCATCCTGAGAATTATTTTTATTCTTATAAAAGAAATTATTTATTTGCCTTAAGGTGTTCTGCGGTTGCTTCCAGCGCCTCATAAAACTGCTCGCCGAATTTTCTGACCAATGGTTCTTTCAAAAATTTATACACCGGCACTTTCAGCTTTTTACCCAGTGTGCACGCGGCTTTGCAATGATCTTCCCGCGGCTCGTAATTGGCATATTCTGTTGTACCGTCACTGCTTTTTTCTACGATCACCGGAAAAAGATGACAACTGATCGGCTTTTTCCATTTTACTTTTCCGTCGAGATAGGCTTGCTCGATGCCGCATTTTACGATACCGTTAGCATCAAAAATGCCGTACACACAGATCTTACTGTTGATCGTAGGCGTTACCCAACCGAATTCTTTGTCGTATACATAACGGCCCTGTTTGTTCACTTCATCAATTCCCTCTTTGCGCATGTAAGGAAGCACGGCTTCAAAAACTTCGTCAATTTTCTTTAACTCCTTTTTATCGAGCGGTGCACCGGCATCACCGTCTACACAACATGCTCCCTTGCAACTGGTAAGGTCGCATACAAACTGATCCGAAATGATCTGATCGCTCAGTAAAACATTCTCTATTGCTATCATTTGAGGGCAAAAATACTACAATTTCAGGCTAAGAGAACAATGAGAAAAAGAGGAGAAAGAAAAACCGCAAAGTGAACAAGATCCAAAGCGATAGTGAATCCTAAGCGTTTTTGCGTCTTAGCGGTTAAAATTAATTTGTAATGTCAGTTTTATTCTTCCATTTAAAAGTACTGATCAGATGATCAATATCTTTTGAAATAAAATCAACAACCGGCTTTACCGAATCAGCATTAGGAGAAGCGTAAAAATATAATGCACCCCGGAGAAAATTCTTTGTGGTATCCGTCATAAAGAACTGTCGTTGTGTGGCCGCGTTGCCACCGAGTTTGAAGACCATTCCGGAAATACTGTTAGAAGTGGAAAACAGGCTGTCTTTTTTTGAAGTTGCTACGTCTTCATTTTTATTGGTGAGATTAAATGCATCATTCACCATCTTGTCGTATTCATTTACACGAAAAGTATCTTTATATTTTCCGTCAGCTGTTTTTATTTTATACATTGCTTTACCGCCTACCGATTTATAACTCAGGAAGATCTTTGCGTCAAGACCGGTGAAATCAATATTACGCCAGTAATCGTTCTCCGGATTTGTATCAAAATAAGTACTGTCCTTTACGATCTTCGCATACACCGGGTATTCGAAACTATAAGGAAAGCCGGGTTCATCAAATAACTGATATTTTTTTTCGGGGAGATCAATTTTGAAGTAGCCCGTTTTCTTTGACGTGTAGGGACTGTTGCAAGCTGCAAATGAGGCAATGATTATGAAAATAAAATATGGTTTGATTGAATGCATGTTTATTGTTGAATAAATCTATTCAGCTACAGGCGCGGGTTTGATCGTGATTTTCACCCTGTCGATCCTGTTCTTATTTATTTCGAGCGGCACGAAAGAAAAATTACCGCTTTCCAGTACTTCATTTACCTGCGGAAATTCGCCCGCAATTTCCAATACCAATCCCGCAACGGAATCGCTTTCTCCGCGGATCGCATCAAATATATCCCCGGAAATATTCATCGCTTTGCATGCATCGTTGATCATGCATTTGCCTTCGAAAATATAATTGTAGTCGTCCAGTTTTTTGTTGATGCTTTCTTCATCGTCAAATTCATCTTTGATCTCGCCGATGATCTCTTCCATGATATCTTCCAATGTAACGATCCCCGATGTTCCGCCGAATTCATCCACAACGATCGCAAAATGTATTCTCTTTGACCGGAAATCCTGCAACAGATCTTCGATCAGTTTCTTCTCATGCACGAAGTACGGCGTGCGTACAAGTGAGTGCCAGTCGTAATCCGCGGCTTCATCTATCTGAGGTAGAATATCTTTTGTATGCAACATCCCCACTATCTCGTCCAGGCTGCTCTTATACACCGGCAGTCGGGAATAATGCAATTCTTCAACTGTTGCCAACAGGTCTTTGAATAAAGTATTGTATTCGATGCCGCTCACATCCAATCTTGTGCGCATGATCTGCTTCACCGGTGTGTCGCCGAATTTTCGGATGCCTTTTAAAATTTGTTTCTCTTCTATCGTTGCTTCATTATCCGGCAGGAGATCGATCGCGTGATCAAGGTCCCCCGCATCAGGCATATTGTTTTTATCTGGTGATAATTTCTTTTCAAGCCTGTCGCTGAAACGAACCAGCCTTTTACTGATACGATAAAAGATACTGCTGAATATTTCGATCGTAAGGGACGATACCGAAGCAAACCATACTTTATTATGTGTGGCCCAAACTTTCGGTAATACTTCCGCGAACAAAAGGATTAAAAAAGTAACGGCTAATACCTTAATTAAAAATCTCGGCCAAAACGTAAGGTCATAAGGTGCAAGCCAATCATCCAGTAAAATATTAGAGATGAGAATGATGCCGATATTCACCAGACTGTTTGTGATGAGCATCGAAGCCAATAATGTTTTTGGCTGCTCCAGCAACGTAACGATCCTTCTGAAGGACGGATGCTGCCTTGTTTTGAGCACATTGATATCCTTTTGCGTAAGCGAAAAAAATGCGATCTCACCGCCCGCTACCAGAAAAGAAACCAAAAATAAAATAAGCGCAGAAAAAATAAGTACGCCGGTAACTGCGGGTACAATTGTAAGAAAATGAAAAGGCAGTAGGGCTGCCGTTACCGAATGATAATCCAAAACAAATATTTTAATTGAACAATTTTATCATCACCTGCCGCGATAATAAATCTTAAAAAGGCAAACGCTCGTTTCCGTTCTCATCTGCCGGCGGCGCGTCATCTTCCGGTATAAAATCCGGCTCGTCACCTGTTCCGGTGCCGTCATTTCTTTTATCGAGCATTATCAGGTTATCGCCCACGATCTCTGTTGCAAATTTCTTATTCCCTTCTTTATCTTCCCAGCTGCGGGTTTTGAGGCGTCCTTCAATATATACCTGGCTGCCGCGATGAAGGTATTTTTGAGCAAGTTCTGCAAGCCCGCGCCACAGCACAATCGTGTGCCATTCGGTTTGCGAAATCAGTCTGCCGCTTCTGTCCTTGTACGTTTCTGTAGTAGCTAACGAAAATTTTGCCACTGCGATATTGCCTTCGAGGAATTGCATATCAGGATCTTTTCCCAAATTCCCTATCAACATTACCCTGTTTACTCCTCTCATAAATGTTTAATTTAAACCGCCTGCCGCCTGTCCGCGACAAAAAATTTCAATTTTAAAGATACATTTATTTTATAAAAATGCTCCGCTGTTATTTTGTAGAAAATCATTGATGAGCCGCGGAAAAGGCAGTTTTGCCAATGCTTTTTTTGACATTGCCGTGTAGTTTTCATCCTTCAAAGGTGCGCTGAGTTTCAGCTTTACAAAAATGGCATTGATCGTTTGATGTGTAAGCTGTTGCTTAACAGATCCTGAGCTCGTTATTGTTTTGTTTTGCTTTCCGGCAATTAGCGTGAAGCCCGGTGAACTTATGAATGTTTCCGCAGATTCTTTTGCGGGTGTTTCTGTGAGGATAAATTCCCAAAGGCTTTGCCAGATGTCTTTTCCCGTTCTTTGGCGAACGTAAATTTTGTCGTCATACTCCGCGATCACATAAAAGAAATAACGGCTTTTTTTCACAAGCTTTTTTTCTTTTACCGGCAGTTCATGTACCAAATTCTTTTTAAAAGCGGTGCAGTGCGGTTGCAGCATGCAGCTTTCACACAAGGGCAATTTCGGTTTGCAAATAACCGCACCAAAATCCATGATCGCCTGGTTATAAAATGCCGGATTGGTTTTATCCAATAATTGCTGTGAAAGATCTGAAAAAAGCTTCTTTCCTGCGCTGCTGTCGATCGGATCGGCGATGCCAAAGAACCTTGCCAGCACACGATATACATTACCGTCGGTTACCGCGTGCGGATGGCCGAATGCAAAAGAGGCTATAGCAGCAGCGGTGTAAGGTCCCACGCCTTTGAGCTGCATAATATCTTCATAATTTGAAGGAAATTTTCCTTTTAACTCAAAAGCAATACTCCGTGCGCTCGCAAGCAGATTCCGGCATCTGGAGTAATATCCCAATCCTTCCCAAAGTTTAAACACATCATTATCGGGAGCAGCAGCCAGCTTTTCTACAGTTGGATACTTTTTGATGAAATTATTATAGTATTCCAGCCCCTGCTCCACCCTTGTTTGCTGGAGGATGATTTCACTGAGCCAGATCTTATACGGATCCTGTTCACCCTTCCAAGGCATGCTTCTTTTATTATCGGAACTGTTCCAATGCAAAAGCGTGTGCGTAAAAAAGGTTTGTTTTTCCGTTTTCTTCATGGAGATTTGCAAAAGTATCCGAATAGGTATTCATTGAAAACGAAAAGTATATTTTGTTTTATTTAATATATATCGTATTTTACAATTCATAATATTCAAATATGAGAAAAGCCGATCTGATTAACCGAATCTCCGACAAGACCGGAATTCCTAAAGTGGATGTACTGGTTACTTTGGAGACGATGTTCAAGGAAATTAAAGCTTCTTTAGCTTCCGGCGAAAACCTCTACGTTCGCGGATTTGGCAGCTTTATCATCAAGAAAAGAGCAGCTAAGATCGGAAGGAATATCAAGAAGAATATTGCTGTCGCAATTCCGGAACATTTCATCCCTGCCTTCAAGCCTTCGAAGGAATTTATGAAAGAAATAAAGAGTGCCGACATAAAATCGGAGCCTAAAGTGGAAGATGAGACCGAAGACTAACGTACCTTTGCGCCTCAAATTTTCCGGTTGAAAAAACAATTTATTCTTATTGGTGCAGGCGTTTTGGTCCTGCTGGTTTTATTTATTTTTGGCAGGACAGTTGGCGATAAAAAACCCATGCCCGTCGCCAAAAAAGACAGCATATCTGAAAAACCATTTGATATTCAGGGATTTATTGAGATCCAAAAAGCAAAATTAACGCCTGCTCAGGCTGTTTTCGTTTCCAAATTAGAGAATAATATTAGTCGCGGCGACGTACTTACGCAAAAAATAAAGGCAAATGAAGACCTCGCTGCCTTTTGGAAAGACAGTATAAATGCCTTTGAACCTTATGCTTTTTATACTTCAGCCGCAGCGAAGTTGGATAATTCAGAAAAAAACCTCACCTTTGCAGCCCGTTTATTTTCAGAGAACCTAAGAGGCGTAAGTGATGAAGCTAGATTGGAGTGGGAAACAACGGAAGCAATAGATCTTTATGAAAGGGCGATAAAGCTGGATCCGGATAATGATGATCTGCACATCGGTTTGGGAAGCTGCTACATTTACGGCAGGGGACGAAGCGGTGATCCGCAGCAAACCATGAACGGCATCAGGGAAGTGCTCACGGTGGTAAGGAAAGATTCAACCAATATGAAGGCGCAATTGCTGCTGGGTGTGGGAGGATATGTTTCCGGGCAATACGACAAAGCCTTAGAGCGTTTGAAAAAAGTAGTTGCCGCAGAGCCTGTCAATGTGGAAGCGATTTCTTTCTTAGCAGATACTTATGCTGCCCAGGGAAATAAAGCTGAAGCGGTAAGATGGTACACGGTGAGTAAGAGACTGGTTAACAATGAGGATTACAGCAAAGAAGTTGATGACCACATCAAAATGATCAAATAAAACGAATACAGAATACTAATATAATTTATTAAACACACAAAAAGACCAAGTTATGCCTTGTGGTAAAAAAAGAAAACGTCATAAAATAGCTACTCACAAGCGTAAAAAACGTTTAAGAAAGAACCGTCATAAGAAAAGGTAATCTTTTCCGTTGACAGGCAGCGGCCTTCTTCATTCCGCTGAACAGCTTTATATACACGTGATACCGGTTGACAAACTGCCGGTATCATGTGTAATTTATGTTTCCTACCGTAATTATTTTCAGCCTGATATATTATGTACATCATTGTGCATAGCCGGTTCTCACAGGTGAACGTTACGATTACAGACATACATATTTACATGCTTGAACGTTGTCAGGTCTTTCAAAATCATTAACCTTGACAAAGGAACTTATTATTAATGCAACCCCCCAGGGAACGGAGATCGCGTTACTGGAAGACAAAAAACTGGTGGAACTGCATAGCGAAAAAAACGACGCCGGCTTTGCCGTAGGTGATATCTACCTCGGAAAAGTTAAAAAACTGATCCCCGGCCTCAATGCAGCATTTGTAGATGTGGGTTTTGAAAAAGACGCATTTCTTCATTATACTGATCTGAGCCCTTATGTGCGCTCGCTCCTCAAATTCACACATCTTTCGATCAACGATAACTCGGATTCCATTGCGGATTTCGGGAAATTTAAAGTTGAACCCGAGATCATTAAGACCGGGAAGATCACTGAAGTAATGAACGGCAAGCCGAATGTTCTTGTTCAGATCTTAAAAGAACCAATCGCACAAAAAGGTCCGCGCCTCACCTGTGAGATCTCCCTCCCCGGAAGATTTGTAGTGGTTACTCCTTTTACAAATATCGTTGCGGTTTCCAGAAAGATCCATTCTTCTGAAGAACGTAAAAGATTACAGAAGATCATCGAAGCAGTAAAACCGAAAAACCTTGGTGTAATCGTTCGTACCGCTGCGGAAGGTATGCAGACTGCGGAGCTTCATGAAGATCTCTTGAGTTTGGAAGCAACATGGAAAACCATCCAAAAGAATCTGAAAGGCGCAGTGCCGCCACACAAGATCCTGAGTGAGCAGGGCAAAACGACGAGCATGCTCCGTGATCTGTTGAATGAAGATTTTAATAAGGTGGTAGTGAATGACAAGACCATTTTCGCCGATACTAAAAGTTATATTCAGCGGATTGCGCCTGATAAAGCAGATATTATTTCTCATTACAATAACGGCCAACCGATCTTTGATCAATACGGTATCACTAAACAGGTGAAAGCCTCTTTTGGTAAAACGGTAAATCTTCCGAGCGGCGCATACCTGATTATTGAGCCTACTGAAGCACTTCATGTAATTGATGTGAACAGCGGCTATAAAAGTGTGAGCAATAACCAGGAGCAAAATGCTTTGGAAACAAACCTGGAAGCAGCAGAAGAAATATCGAGACAGCTTCGTCTGCGTGACCTCGGCGGTATCATCGTTGTTGATTTTATTGACATGAAGCTGCCGGAAAATAAGAAAAGGCTTGCAGACGAAATGGAACGTTTTATGCAACCTGATCGTGCAAAACATGCTGTATTGGGAATAACAAAATTCGGTTTGATGCAGATCACACGTCAGCGTATGAAACCGGAAATGAAAATTAATACAAGTGAAACCTGTCCTACATGCGAAGGCACCGGAAAGGTTTCTTCTACATTGATATTGGAAGATGAGATAGCAAAGAATTTAAGTTACCTGATCATGCAAAAGCACAAGGGGCTTACGGTTCACGTGCATCCGATCGTTTATACTTACTTAACTTCAGGCTTTCCGAGCCGCCGGATGAAGTGGAGCTGGAAGTACAAACAAAAAGTAAAAGTTTCGTCTAATTCAAACTACAGTCTCACAGAATTCAGGTTCTTTGATGACAGCGGCGAAGAAATAAAGCTGTAAGTTTTTTCTTTCGACCGCCGCAACAAAAAAATTTTACAAAAAGCCTTCGATATCGGAGGCTTTTTGTATACTCAATTTTAAGCTGATCAATAAACCGGTAACATCACAAAACTGTGGAAATCAAAATTTTGAGAAGGACCTATATTTTCTTAGTTTCATACATTCAGGCATTCGACAGCCATTTTTTAATCAAACCAAACGCAATGAAACAATTCTCCTTTTTTTTACTGTTCTTATTTTTTACTGCCGCCGTTTCGGCGCAGGTAAGTGTGACTGCAACGGCAGGCACTACAGGACCTTCTTCATACACAACACTAAAGCTCGCATTTGATGCGATCAATGCGGGTACGCATCAAGGTTCGGTGACGGTGAATATTACCGCAAATACCATAGAAACTGCTACTGCAATGTTGAATGCGAGTGGGAGCGGGGCGGCGATTTATACTGCCGTGTTAGTGAAACCTGCTGCCGGCGCAACTCCTGTGGTTACCGGTGCATTGGCAAATGCTGCAGTCATAAAACTGAACGGCAGTAACAATGTTACGATCGACGGATCTAATAACGGCAGTACTTCAAGAAATCTTACCATCAGCAACACATCTGTAACTACTCCTAACGTTTTAGTGATCGGATCCGCAGGAACTACGGCAATAAATAATATAACTGTAAAAAATTCCACGCTGATCAATGGTGTTAACAGCTCTGCCTGCCTGGTAGCAGGCGATGCAGGAACCGTAGGAAATGCCGGATATTTCAGCAACATCAACATTCAAAATAACTCGATACAGAAATCATACTTCGGTGTTTTCCTGAATGCCGTTGTAGCAGGAGTTCCGAACGCCGCAGTTACATTGACCGGTAATGATCTCAACACGACCGGCGCCAACAGTATTCGCTTCGTGGGTATCTATGCACAGGGCGTTGACGGACTTACGGTGAGCAATAACAACATCGGAAATTTTGAAGCTGCATCGGGAGAATTTGACCGTGGGATCTGGCTGGCTACTGCAACAAAAAATACTTTGGTCACGGGTAATACAATCTCAGGTTTGTCATACAGCGGAGTAAGTACCTACGCACCGATCGGTATAAATGTTTCTTCCGGAATTACAAATTGTAATGTTACCGTTACGAACAACACGATCACGGGTATAACAAGCAGCGGATCAGGAACGACTACAGGTATTTATTTTTACTCCGCTCTTTCAGGACTTACGATCAACAGGAATACCATTTCAAATATTAAAAATACAAATACCACCGGATATGGTGCTGCGGGTATAGTTGCAGAAGCTTCTTTAAACACAGCTGCTTCGAAGATCAATAATAATTTTATCTCTGATGTTGCCGGGTACGGATTCAACGGTTATGATATTGCTGATAACGGTAACGGCATTGTGATCAACGCGGGAGGAGGTTATGATGTAGATTTTAATACTGTAGTGCTGAATAACAATCCTACACTTACCGGCGGTCACCGTGCATCCTGTATGCTGATTACGGCAAATGTATCTTCATCCGGAACAATCAATATGCGCAATAATATTTTTGCAAATCTACAAACTGTAGGAAATGCAAACAGCAGGCTTGCGATCTCTGTGGTACCTACGTCAGGAACAGCTGTTTTTGGTGTTGAGAATTACAATGATTATTATTCCACCAGTACCAACCTCAGCAGTATAGGAACGAACGGTTCCATTACAAACACGATCGCACAATTGCGCACAAGTCTTGGGGGTAATTTGAATTCAATTAATGTTCAGCCCGTATTTGTATCCGCTACAGATTTTCATCTTTCAAATGCAGCGGGTGCTAACTGGTGCCTCGACGGAGCAGGACTCGTTGTATCAGGCATTACGACAGATATAGACGGACAAACCCGCAGTACCGGTGTTGCACCGCTTGGCCCGGATATGGGAGCTGATGAGTTTACTACAACAGGAACCGGCGCTGCCACTCCTGCTTCGCAGACGATTTGTTCAGGTGCAACAATAACTTCTATTACTTCCACCGGCGTAACAACATACAGCTGGACAAGAGATAATGTTGTAACTGTAACGGGTATCGCTGCTTCGGGAACAGGTAGTATTACCGGCGCACTTACCAATACAACAGCGTCTCCGATTACAGTAACATTTACGATCACTCCTTTAAATGCTGCAGGTTGTGCAGGTCCTGCATTCGCTGCAACTGTAACGGTTACACCTTCAGTAAGCACACCTGTATTTGCACTTGGTGCAACGTCATCACGTTGCCAGGCTGCGGGCGTTGTTACTTACGGTGCAACTGCTAATAATACAACGGGTATCACTTATTCACTTGATGCAGGAAGCACGGGTGCAGGTAACAGCATCAATGCCACTACCGGTGCGGTAACATTTACGGCTGCATGGAGCGGTACATCAATCATCACTGCAAGTGCCGCAGGTTGTAGCGGTCCGGCAACGGCAACACATACAGTAACGGTTAATGCAGGCCCAACTGCAACAGTTGTTACAACCGAACCTACAACATGTACATCAACTAACGGCGCAATAAATATTACAGTTGCCGGTGCAGGACCTTACAGTTATGCATGGACGGGTAACGGTGTGATTACCGCTAATGAAGATCAGACAGGTTTAACAGCAGGCGTGTATACTGTTGTTATTACAAACACGGCAACAACCTGCAGCAGCACTTACACTTATACGCTAAACGGTCCCGGTGGTTGTAACGTATGTCCTACAATTCCTTCATTAACACCGGCACCAACTACTGCGGTTTGTATCGGATCAACTGTCGGTTTAACAGCTTCAGGTCTTACTTCTATGGGTTCGACTTACGGCATTCAATTCAAATATTTTGCAGCGGCTACCGCTACACCATACACCGGCGGTACTACGATCGCAACTGTTTCGAACGGTGCGCTTACAGGCGGTGGTTCAACAGCAACAACCACAACAACTTTCCCTGCTGCAGGTACTTATTATGTGTACGCAGTCCTTTCACCGGTTCCGGTAGATCCTTCATGTCGTCCGTCTGCAACTGCAACGGTTGTCATTAACCCTACACCAACGGTGAACGCGGTTACCAATCAAACAGTTTGTAACAACGGTAACACTGCTGCTGTAACCTTCAGCGGTGCGGTTGCAGGAACAGTGTACAACTGGACCAACAATACACCGTCAATAGGCCTGGCTGCTTCAGGTACAGGCAACATCGCTTCATTCGCCGGAACTAATACAACAACTGCTCCTGTTACAGCTACGATCACCGTTACGCCTTCTTACACCAGCGGCGGCGGTACATGTACGGGTATGTCTACAACATTTACGATCACTGTAAATCCGTTGGCTACCGTAACTGCGGTTGCAAACCAAACGGTGTGCAGAAACGCAAACACTGCAGCTGTAAACTTTACTTCACCTACAACAGGCGGTACGATCGTTTACAACTGGACAAACAGTAACACTGCTATCGGTCTTGCGGGATCAGGTACGGGTAATATCGCTTCGTTCGTTGGTAGCAATACCACAACTGCGCCGCTTACTTCTACCATCACTGTTACACCTTCTTACACAAACGGTGTAACATGTGCAGGTACTGCGGTATCATTTACGATCACTGTAAACCCTACCGCTACCGTGAACACGGTTGCAAACCAAACAGTTTGTAACAACACAAGTACAACAGCTGTAAACTTTACATCACCTACAACGGGCGGTACGATCGTTTACAACTGGACAAACAATACACCGTCTATCGGTCTTGCAGCAACAGGAACAGGTAACATCGCGGCATTCACTGCGGTGAATACAACAACATCTCCTGTAACAGCTTCAATTACCGTTACACCTTCGTATACGAACAATGCCACAACCTGTACGGGTACACCGATCACATTTACGATCACTGTAAACCCTACACCTGCGGCAACGATCGCTTATACCGGTTCACCTTATTGTACTTCTGCAGGAACTGCAACAGTTACAAGAACAGGTACAGCGGGCGGTGTGTATTCATCTGCAGCAGCTCTTACACTTAATGCAACTACGGGTGATGTAACGCTTGGTACAAGTACAGCGGGTACTTACACCGTTACTTACACAATAGCTGCGGCAGGTGGCTGCGCGGCGTTCACAACAACGGCGTCCATTACGATCACATCAGCATTTACAGCTACGATCTCGTATCCTGCGGCACCTTATTGTATCAACGGCGGTTCTGCTGCTGTTACAAGAACAGGTACAGCGGGCGGTACTTATACTTCAACTGCAGGCCTTGTTATTGATGCTGCAACAGGTGCGGTAAATCTGAATACAAGTACTGCAGGTACATACACGGTTACTTACACGATTAATGCATCGGGTGGTTGTCCGTTGTTCAGTACAACAACAACGATCACGATCAACTCGCTTTCCGTAGCTCCGATTGCTGCTGTTGCGAGCAACCCGACCATCTGCGCAAACAGCGGTGTTACCAATCTTTCTGTAACGGGCGGTACACTCGGTACGGGTGCTTCTTACAAATGGTATACTGGAAGCTGCGGCGGTACATTGTTCGGTACGGGTGCAACGCTTACAAATGTTACGTTGTTCAGCACAACTACATTCTATGTAAGGGCTGAAGGGCCTTGCGGCAACACAACATGTGCGAGCGTTACGGTTAACGTGAACCCCGCACCGAGTGTTACGCTTGTTGCTTCAAACAGCAACAACGTTACGCCTTCATCACACACTACGCTTAACGCTTCTGTAAGTCCTGCAGGAAACTACCTGTTCCAGTTCTTCAGAAACGGTGTATCTGTATTCTTAACAACCAATACTGCAAACCAGGTGGTGCTTCCGGTATCTCCTGACTCGGCGGGTTCTTACACGGTGCAGGTGATCAACATTGCTTCAGGCTGTTCTGCTACCGCAGGTCCTGTTGTGATCACATCAAACAATACCTCGCATGTGTTCATCGCACCTAATCCTAACCACGGTAAGTTCAGCGTTAAATACTATGCCACAGGTGCTGAAATCAATGCAATGCGCAGCGTAGCTGTTTATGACGGCCGCGGTGCAAGAGTGTTCGACAAAACAATGAAGATCACGGGTACTTACACTTTAATGGACGTGGATATCACGCACAGTGCAAGCGGTACTTACTTCGTAAAAGTGAGCGACGCAAACGGAAAGATCCTTTCTTCAACTGCTGTGTTGGTTATGCCATAATCACTCAGCATCACAAATACTAAAAGCGCCCCCGAAAAGGGGCGCTTTTGTTTATTGATCCGATGATATTATTTACCTTAATGAAGTACCAAAATTATCTGCAGGTTTCATCCAGCCACTTAAAAAATTCATGCTGCCACACCATTGCATTTTGCGGTTTAAGCACCCAATGGTTTTCTTCGGGCAGATATAATAATTTACTTTTTATTCCTTTTAACTGAGCAGCCTGAAATGCCTGCAATCCCTGCTCCACCGGTACACGATAATCAATACCGCCCTGTACAATCATGATCGGCGTGTTCCATTTTTCAATGTAGTTGGAAGGAGAATATTTCGCCAGACTTTTTTGCGCTGCTTTATCAGACCTGTTCCAGTAAGGTAATCCTACATCATGACTCGCAAACCAAAGCTCTTCAGTTGTACCTGTCCAGCTTTTAAGATCGAACAAGCCATCGTGTGCGATGAATGTCTTGAAACGGCCGTTGTGCAAGGATTCCAGCATATATGCAGAATAACCGCCGTAGCTTGCACCTACACAACCCATCCTATCTTTGTCAACATAATTTTCTGCAGAAACATTATCGATCGCAGACAAATAATCATCCATCACCTGTCCGCCCCATTTCTTACTGATATCTTCCACCCATTTTGTTCCGTTACCAAAGACACCTCTCCTGTCAGGTGCAACAACGATGTAACCCTGTGATGCCATCAATTGTAGATTCCAGCGGAAAGAATAAAACGGCGTTGTTCCCTGCGGACCGCCCAAGCAAAATAATAACGCAGGATATTTTTTTGTCGCATCAAAATTCGGCGGATATACAATCCATACCGGCATTTGCTTGTTATCCGTAGTTTTTACAAAACGTCTTTCGGTATTACACATATTGATCTTACTATACAATTCATCGTTGATATGTGTGAATTGTGTTGCAGCCCCTGATATTCTGTCAACCGTATAAATTTCCGGCGCATGATTGATGTCTGTTCTTGTTACAAATAAGGTGCTACCTGATTCACCGCTTATGTCGCCGTATTGAAATTCTCCGTCAGTGATCTGTCTTATTTTTTTATCATTGATATTTACTTCAAACAATTGCTGCGTGGCTTTTACCGGCGCCCAAAAGAAAATACTGTTGTTGTCTTTGCTCCAGCAAAAACCTTCTACGTGAAGATCATCGCGGCTCCCTGTCAAATTTATTTTTGTTGTTCCGGCCATAATGATAAGATCCTGTTTGTCTGCTTCCCAACCATCGCGCTTCATACTTAACCATGCAAGAACGCCGACAGTATTGTACGCAGGATTCTGATCGTACCCTTCCATACCGGCAGTAAGATCAACAGTAGCACCGGTTGCTAGATTATATTGATAAAGATCTGTATTGGTACTTAATGCATATTCTTTTCCGGATTTCTTTTTAGAAACATACACCACATTTTTACTGTCGGGACTCCATACATAATCTTCATCACCGCCAAAAGGTCTTTGCGGCGAATCAAATTTTTCGTTCGGCGTGATATCTTTTCCCGCTGAAGGATTATTTACAGGCGCAACAAAAACATGATTGTATTTTCCTTCTCCCCATTTATCCCAATGCCGGTAATTAAGATCTTCGATGATATACGCATTTGATTTCGGGAGATTCGGATATGCATCTGATCCTTTCACTTTGAGCAGGCTTACTTCTTTATCCGACAAAATATATTTGCCATCGGGTGAAATATTTTTATCTGCAGCCACGCCGTCTGTACTTTTAATATTAAGAGCGGTACCTGTTTTAATATCTGCGATATAACTTTCTCTTGTGCTTTTGTTTGCTTCCACATCAGGATATGATACAGCATATAGATAATGTTTACCGTCTGCCGAGATCCCGATGCCGCTGAGGCGACCGAGTTTCCAAAGCATTTCCGGTGTAAGATTGCTTTTTTGTGCAAATGCCGCATTCATGCAAAGCATCCACGCTGCTGCTGAAAAGATATGTTTCATTAAAATAGTTTTGATAAAAGTAAATTTTATACGGCAGTTAAGCCGGTAAATTTTTATAAATGTGATCCTCATGTAACTGCCGTCGTTAGCCGCCTTAATATTATCTTCGCTGCATGCAACGCACTCCTTTTCCCGCATCCAAACAGATTTTCTATGCTTTCGGCATGATGGGTTGGAGCATTATGATCAATTTGATCAGCGTGATACTGGTATATTTATATGCTCCGCCTACCGATAGCGGCTTACCGTTATTGATCAGTCAGGCAGTGATCTTCGGTGTGTTCAATTTAATTTCTTTGATCACGGTAAGCGGACGTTTAGCCGATGCATTTTGGGATCCGCTCATTGCGCAACTTAGTGATAAGAGTACGCACAAAAACGGCAGAAGAATTCCATTTATGAAAAAGGCGATCCTTCCTTCTTTTGTTTTTTGTTGCCTGATATTTTTTCCGCTGCATTCATCTATCAGCATTGCAAATGCAGGATGGCTCGCACTTACACTCGCCTTGTTTTATATCTCATCCACGACATTTATTATTCCTTACAACGCTTTATTGCCTGAGCTTGCACCGGGATCAAAAGAAAAAGTAAGGTTATCTACCTGGCAGTCGCTCGGTTATGTATTTGGTATCGCCGTTGCCTCAAACGCACTCAACATTGCGGATGCATTACAGCAACACGGTTTCACAAGTTCCCGACTACAATCCGTTCAATACACGGTGATCATACTAGCCGGACTGGCAGCGGTTTGCATGGCTTTGGCTGCTTTTTTTATTGATGAGAAAAAATATTCGATCAGTGTACCAAGCACTGTTCCTTTACGCACGGCGCTCAAGCAAACATTGAAAAACAAAAATTTCTTACTCTTTATCGTTGCTGATCTTTCTTATTTTATCGGCGTTACAATCATCACATCAGGGTTATTATATTTTGTAACGGTGTTGCTTCATTTAGATGAAACGATCGGGAACAAATTGATGATCACCATGATCCTGGTCTCTTTTATTTTTTATCCTGTGGTGAATTTTCTTTCGGGAAGGATCGGTAAAAAACCGATAGTAATAGTTTCGCTGCTGATACTTGCCATAGTGTTTGCAGGAATCTATTTCTTGGGAAAAACAAGCAGCATAGCGCCGGAAGCGCAGATCTATATTTTAGTGATCGTTGCCGCAATTCCTGTTGCGTCACTGAACATCTTACCGGTCGCTATTTTAGCAGAGATCATTGCGAAAGACAGCAGGGAAACAGGTTCAAACAAAGAGGCCATCTATTTTGCTGTCAGATATTTCTTTGTAAAACTTGCGCAAACATTGGGCATTGCATTGTTCGCCATGTTACTGATCTACGGAAAAGACACAGGTCATGATTTGGGAATCAGGCTCAACGGCGTACTTGGATTTATACTTTGTGTATTAGCTGCAATTATCTTCAGCAGATTCAAAGAGATAAAAGAAGTTACTGAAACTGATGAAGTAATTTAATTATCTCCCTGTCACATTCGGTCTCGCATAAACCATCTGCATCACGTTTATATTTCTCATCGCGAACGCTGCTTCGCAATAACAGAAATAATAATTCCATTTACGTATGAAGGCCTCATCAAAACCTAACGCCCTGATGCCGGTAACATTTCGGTTGAATTGTACACACCACTCGTTTAATGTTCTTGCATAATCCAAACCAAAATCTTTAAGGTCGACTAAAGTGAGTTCACCTGTTTTATTCACCGCATGGTTTATTGCGGCAACGGAAGGCAACAATGAACCGGGAAAAATATGTTTTTGGATCCAGTCAACACCTTTGCGTAAGGCATTGTACCTGCTGTCCGGACAAGTGATTGCCTGCAAAGCCACGATACCGGAAGGTTTCAGCAGGTCATTTATTTTTTTAAAATATTGCGGAAGGTATTTATGTCCTACTGCTTCGATCATTTCAACAGACACGATTTTATCAAAACTGCCGGTCATCGTTCGATAATCCTGCATCAACACCTTTATTTTATCCTGCAATCCAGCTTGTGCAACTCGTTCGTTTGCTAACGAAAATTGTTCTTCAGAGATAGTCAATGTCGTAACATTACAACCATAGTTCTTCGCCATAAATATCGCGTTACCGCCCCAGCCGCTGCCGATCTCCAATACATGATCGTGCGATTGCAGATTCAATTCACGGCAAAGTCTGTCATATTTCGCTTCCTGCGCCTCTTGCAATGTCATTCCTTCTCTTGCAAAATATGCCGAAGAATACGTCATTGTAGGATCAAGGAATAAAGAGAAGAATTCATTGTTCAGATCATAATGCGCAGCGATATTTTTCCTGGAACCGCTGATCGAATTTTCTTTCTTCAGATGAGAAAGCTTATTGAAGATCTTAAGCGCATTTAAACCCAAAGATCTCAAACTGCTTCCGGAAACGGAGGGTGCATTATTAATGTTGAGCAAAAACCATTTTAAAACGTTTGTTATATTCGGCGTGTCCCATTCACCGTCTGTATATGCTTCACCAAAACCGATATCGCCGTACAATACACAGCGTTTGAAGAAATTATCCGTATGGATCGTGATAACTGCATTTACATGCCCATCACCGCTGCCCAACAAGATCTCTTCGCCGTCAGGCATGGTAATATTTAACGTGCCTTTGTCCATATTTTCAAAAAAGCCAAGGATCGTACGCTCGTAAAAATTACGTTTCGCAGTTGCCGTTATCGTCGTTGTTTCCGCCATTTACTTTTTAGGATTATATCTTTTATATACGTTTTGCTGCAGGTCGGGGTTTGCTGCTTTTGGGTGATACGGGATCTTTTTAAGCCACAACAACAAAGCGTTCCAATGAATAAGAAACATAATGCGCAGCGGGATAAGCGGGAACCGAATACTATACCAAAATAAAGCTTTATTTGTAAGCAGTTCCTTTTTTCCGGTAAGGGTACTGATAAATACTTTCTCGTCTCCCTTAACGGTATCTATTTTAATATTCAGTTTCTCACACGGAACAGCAATCTTAAAATTAAAATCGTTGTCGAGATCGAAGAAGGGCGACACGTAAAAATATTTTTTCGTATCCAACACAAATACATTTTCTTTCAGCCCTTCTTTAGCGATCAAAAACGGCTTCATTTCTCTGTACGTATTGCTCACTTCCGTTATGCAATACATTGGTTTAGTCTGCCTGTCAAAAATAAAATAAAAAGAAACAGGATTGAAGTTATAGCCCAACACATTCATATTGGTCATCAGCATGATCTTCTCGTCCGTAATGCTGATATTATTTTGCTGTAGATATGCGGTTAGATTTTCCCTCAATGATTTTGCAGCATCCCTGTTACCTTCGGGAAATTGTAAATGTTCTTTCTTCCTAAAGCTGAAAAAATTGAACTTATCGATGCTGAACAGCCTCAGCTTTTTGGCGAGCATCGGTAATTCATCAATATTTACATAAAACATAAATACGTTGTAATGGAAGTTGTGTCGCTTCGGAGAGAAGCGATGGTGCATCACACTGGCTTTATATAAACAACTATCCATTTAATATTTTTTCTGCCAGCTTAACTGCGCTCGAATAAGCATCTTCGTGAAAACCATACTTAAAATAGCCGCCGCAGAAATACAGCGGACCGCTTTCATTAAGCAAATGCAATTCCTGTTGCGCTTTTACAGCGGCCACATCAAACAGCGGATGCTCGTACATGATCTCTTTTAAGATCTTAAACTTATCAATACTCCCCGGGATCGCATCTATGCTTACGAAATAATCTTTCTTGTCAGAAACGCCCTGCAGACGGTTCATCCAATAGATTGTTGTCGGAATTTGTTTGCCGTTCACTTCTTCCACACGATAGTTCCAACTGCTCCACACTTTTTTATTCTTCGGCATTAATGAACTGTCGGTATGAACTGTTGCACTATTCTGCTGATATTTAAAATGTTGCAACAATCGTTGTTCATCATCTGACGGCGAAGCTAATAATTGCAAAGCCTGATCGCCGTGACACGCGAATACCACCTTATCAAATTGTTGTTCCCCTTTGTCCGCATGCACAACCACTTTGCCGTCTTTCTTTTCTACCTGATTTACTTTATTATTTACCTGAATTTTGTCTTTAAAGGGATGGATCAATATCTCCCGATACGATTGACTGCCATGATTTAATGTATACCATTGATGTTGTGTATTCAAGCCAAGGAAACCATGATTCTTGAAAAAGCGGATCAATGTCACCGCAGGAAAATCAACCATTTTTTCCATCGGTGTACTCCACACTGCGCCACTCATGGGCACCAGATATTTCCAAAACATATCTTCGCCGTAACCAAATTCTTTAATAAATTTTCCGATAGAGTAATCCGCATATTTTTCATCGTCAAGGATCTTCACCGCGTCTTTATTGAAACGTTGGATCTGCATCAGCATTCTGATGTATCGGATATTGAAAATATTTTTTCGCTGCGCAAATAAACCATCCAAGCCTGAGCCGCAATATTCCAGACCGCTTGCCGTGTGTTGCACGCTAAAGCTCATGTCGGATTTTTTTACGGGCGCACCGATTTGTTTGAACAGGTTACACAGATAAGGATAGGTCTCATAATTAAACACCATGAAACCGGTATCGATAAAAATATCTTTACCGTCTTCATCTATTTTGATCGTATTGGTATGGCCGCCTACATAATCGTTCTGCTCAAATACTGTGATATCATATTTATGGCGCAACATATCAGCAGCACCCATGCCCGCGATCCCTGTTCCTATAATTGCTAATTTTTCCATTTACTTTTTCGTTACCGATTGCAAAAATCTTAATACCGCGTAGCGGGAAACCTGTCCTGCCGGCCCTTTAAGGCTGTAGTCGCAACCGTGTGTTGCAAACGGCAGTCGTAAAAAATAATTGGGCACGCCCAACGAATCCAATTTACGTTGCAATCTTTCCTCATGATGAACGGATACAAGGGGATCAATTGTTCCGTGCATCATTAACGTTGCCGGTGATTGCGAATCGGCTAATGCTTCTCCGGAAGCTTGCCTGAATTGTTCCGGAACATCTTCATATTGACCGCCGAAATATTCATCGTAGATTTTATTCGTATTCAACACCAGACTGTTCACTTTTATTTGTCCGCCCCAAACCATATCCGCCGGACCGTAATAATTGATCACGCCTTTTACATTCGGCAAGTGTAATCCGTAGGCTGCGCATAAAGCAATTTGACCGCCCGCTGAACGACCCAGTAAAATAATATTATTTGAATCTATTTTAAACTGATCAGTATGACTTAAAAAATATTTTATCGCGTCGTATACATCTTCAACGGGTGCGGGAGATTTGGCCGCAGGCGCGAGGCGATAAGTGATGGCTGCAACGTTATATCCTTTCACCGCTAAATAACTATTGAGTTCGGGCAATTGTTTATTATCCCCGCTCTCCCATGATCCGCCATGGATCACTATCACAAGCGGTGCGTTGTCTTTATTTTTTGCAGGATAAAAATCGCAGCGCAACTTTTTATCGCCGATCTGTTTGTAAACAAAAGACTGATATTTCACATCATAATTGCCCCCGAACATTTTAAAGAAATTATACACGGAAGGAAAAGCATCTTCATCTTTAACCGGGAAAACTTTTTGCATTCCTGACGGAACGGTTGCCGTTTGACGGAACGCCGCGAAGACCGGCAATGAAAAAATAATAAATGCCGCGCCGCTGATGATCATCACCGGCCAGTGAAGTTTTGTTGACTTATCGCCTAAATAAAATGCGAATACAGAAATGATCATCGGAATCCACGGATAATTCGTGATGGCAACCGCAACGAGCCAAAAGAAATTTGTTGGCGCACGAAACAACACCAGCATCGACAATATCAACAACAACCCCGCGAAGATCAATTTTATCATCCTTTCTTTTTATTAAATAAATAATGACTTACGATCCACTCTTCACCGTCATTGTATTTCCACAGTTCAGCGCATGCCATGTAAAAAACGCGCCAGTATACCCACCATTTTACCGCATGCTCTTTTCCGTAAGTGTTTTCAAACAACGGCATGATCTCAGCCTTATGCGCATCCATATTCACCAGCCAGGCTTCGGAAGTTTTTGCATAGTGCATTCCGCTTACATGCCAATGTTTATCAATGCTCAGGTCATCATTAAAATACAATAACAGGTCATCGCCCGGCATGATCCCGCCGGTAAAAAAATATTTACTCATCCAATCGCTATCATCTTTCACTTCAAATTTGTAAGTAAAAGTTTTATGCGTAAAAATGTGTACGAATAATTTTCCGTCCGGTTTTAATACCGATGCAACTTTCGCCATCAGCAGTTCGTAATTGCGCATGTGTTCAAACATCTCTACCGATACCACTCTGTCAAAAGTTTTATCAATAGAAAATGCATTCATATCCGCGGTGATCACGGTGAGGTTATTGATATTGCGTTGCTTCGCCTGCCCGTCGATATAGATCTTTTGTGTACGGGAATTGGATACAACCGTAAAATTGCTCTGTGGAAATTTCGCCGACATGAACAATGATAATGAACCCCAGCCGCAACCGAGTTCCAATACATCCTGTCCGTTTGACAACTCTGCTCTTGCGCAGGTAATTTCGAGCATATCTTTTTCTGATGTGTCGATATTCGTAACACCTTCGTTCCAATAGCCGGAACTGTATTTTAAATGTTTGCCTAAACAATATTGGTAAAATTGAGTGGGCACTTCATAATGCTGCGTATTTGCATCAGCCGTATTTACCGCAACGGGAGATGCTTTTAATTCAGCAATCAGTTCCATAAGGTGTGCCTGCTGTAATTCAGTGTTGGCTTTGGTTTCGTCTTCCAGTCTTTGTTTGAGCAAACGGCGAATACCGATGCGGATCAAAGAATCAGGAAGTTTGTTTTGTTCAAGTAGTCTGTCAGTTAGTTTCAAATCGTTATTTTTTATTGGCCATTAAGGCGCAAAGGCACCAGTTTACTCATACTCATCATTTATTTTTAAACCATGGTATAAACACACTCGTCGTCTTTTGATATGCTTTATACTTGTCTCCCTTGCTCCGCAAAGATTGCTCTTCCGTCATCGGAATGCCGGTTACTTTGAACAGCAAAAATGCAATGGTAAGCGGACTTAAAATCGCTAACCACCCATACGGAGAAGACACGGCGAAAATAAAAACACCGATCCAGATCATCAGCTGAAAAAAATAATTCGGGTGCCTGCTGTAGTTCCACAAACCCTTATCACAAACTTCCCCTTTATTTTTCGGATCTTTTTTGAAGTTATCAAGTTGCTTATCTGCAACAGCTTCACCGATAATACTGATGAGCCAAATTGCTGCACCGGCATATTCAAGCCAACACAATTTCTCATTTGCATTGGTCGCGATTATAAAAAAAGGAAACGCCAGCCAAACATTACTGAAAGCCTGCATCTGAAAAAAGAAAAAGAACTTTGTATGAATATTTTTCTTCCACTCCTGCCGCAATTGTTTGTAGCGTCCTTCTTCCTGATCAAGATGTGAAAAGATTCTTTTACTGAGATGCAGACCCAATCTGAGACTCCAGAGAATAGCTAATACGCAAACAATCTGCTTCCGCCATTCATTTCCGTGTGACATAAAGAAAATAAAGACCGCGATCACCGCAAAGTTGAATGACCAAAAAGCATCTACTACACTATAATTCTCAATCTTTGTTCCCCATATCCATGCGCATACCATGATCACACATACAATGGCGAGAGCAATTAGTGCCAAACAAACGATTTGGTTCATATGTTAGTTTTGTCTTGCGAATAAAACCTTCAGCGGATTTTCGCCGGGCTTCACTTTAAACAGTTCGATCAGCGCATAGCCAACAGTAGCAATACTTCCGAGCGTACAAAAAAGTAAGATCCAAAGTGCTTTTTTCCAAAGCTTACTTTCTTTGTAGCATATCCATGCGCTGAGGATGAGCACATTTGTATAAAAATCCTGTAATGTAGTTTTCATCCACGGCACACCCGCGAGATAATCCCAATTCTCGAACAGCGGTGTTTTCATTTGCGTGGCCACTACAGAGTAACCCATTGCCACAAATAAAGCGGCGAATACTACTTTCAATCCGTTGGTAAGCATAATTTATTTTTTAAGGTGAATGATACGAAGTCTGTTCAATACCAATATCACAGGATATGTGGGATCAAACTCATACCATTTCTTAGCAAAATTGATGCTGTTCGGACTTTTGTGGTGATTATTCTGCATCAGTTCACCCATCAGTAAGATATCAATAGGTAAAGAATTCCTACTGTGGTCGTGATTGTCATAATTGCTGTAACCGTATTTATGCCCGCACCAGTTCACGATTGCGCCATGAATAGGCCCCATGAAAAAGTGAACCGGCAGCAAAGCAAACATCCACCAGGCGGTAGCAAACTTCAAATAAAATAAAAAGTAAAGCACGCCAAAGCCGATACGTACGGCCCAAAGATTGCTGATTCTGTCTAATAATTTCCACTCGGGATATTTCCCGCGAAAAGCTTTTTCGGGTTCGGTCTTATTTGTTGCGTAATCAAGATATATGTCTTTTGTACGCATTGTCATTTCCCATACGTCCTTAAAAAAATGCGGCGAATGCGGATCTTTCTCAGTGTCGCTGTATGCGTGGTGCATTTTATGCATGATCGCATAAGCGCGAGGATTCAAAAACGACGAGCCCTGAACCAATACCGTAAAGCCGTAGAAGAATTTTTCCCAGAACGGACTCATGGAAAACATCTTATGAGATGCGTACCGATGGAGGAAAAAAGTCTGGCAAAAAAGCGATAAAAACCAATGCGCCAGAAAGAAGATCAAAATAACCATAAAGAATTGTCCTTTTTGTATTTGTACATACGAAAATGTAGGCTTCAAAGATGCAATAAAAGGACCAATAATCAGTGACATTTGTACGCCGGCAAGCTTTCTTTTCCCGGCTTCGGTCCCGCTATCCGGTACAAGTCCGGCGCAAACCCAACAGCACAAAGCCTCACCGGGCTTTTCCCTGCTATCGGGCGTAAAATTTCTGCAGAAGAATTACCATCGGCATTTAAAATTCGGTGCTATCTTGCCTTAAGGAAACTACACCCAAACCGCTCATATGAGCAAAAAAGTAATTATTTTATTGAGTGTCGGGGGCGGCGCTGTTCTCTTTTTTTTCTACTACTCAGCGGCTGTTATAGGTAAGAAAGCCGGCCACGCAATATTTAAAGATTTTAAAACAATTGACAGAGACTTCCGGCAGCAAAAAGATACATCGGGTTATCAGCAAAAAACAGACAGCCTTACGCATATCATCGACAGCATAACGAAAGCAGCATAAATTATGCTGCTTCCATTTTTTAAACACTGATGACCACTCTCCTCACTTCCCTAATCGATCGCCACTGCCAACATCTGCAATCCCTTAGCACTGTTTACTTTTATTGTTTTAGGATTCCCGTTTGAAGTGATCGTTATTGTGTTTTCTCCTTCCGTTAATGGTATGCGAACATAGCTTACATACGCCGGCAAACTTTGCCAGTTGCGGGTATCCGCTTTTTCTGTTGCCGTATTTACAAGATTGGTTAACAGACCAACTACCTGACCGGCACGTTTTGCATTTTCATCGTTCTTTTTTTGTTGTTTTGCTTTTTCTTCTTCACTTGCGTTTTTATCGACCTTGTCGTTACTTTTTGCAATGCTTTCCGCAACGGCCTGCGTTCCTTTCTCTACAACTTTTTTTGTGAGTTGGCGTGCAAGTGCATTCCCCATTTCTTTAAGGAATCGTTCTTTCAAAACATTCACCGCCACATTATTCAGATCCTGCGCAAGCTGCGCCCGATACTCATTTCCGCTGTTGCTTACCGTGATCGCTTTTTTATCATTATACTGAATATGATAATAAGGCAATGCCAGCGTATATACCCGCAGCGAAGAAAGTTTGTCTGACCCGATGCCGTAAGAGTTGTAATTAAAATTAAAATCCGAATTTAACCCGTACGCATCTACATAATTAAAACTGCCGATGCCGTTGCTTGTTGCCGTAAGATAATAACTGCGCTCTTCTTTTACCGGTGCCTGACCTTCCTCAAGAAACAACACCAGTTCACCGTTTGATGGGGTTGTTGTATCTGCATAGCTAACGTTATACATTTTTTCAAACTGCTGCTGATCGCCGGAAAAACCCATCTGCCCTGCGGTGCGTACAAGATCGTTGCGTAACTGCTGCGGCATTGTAACGCCGTAGTATTCCATGCCCGAGGTTTTATATGTTTCTGCTGCGTTGCGGTAAGAGATGAATGCGTTGTTGATATCGCCGGCCATCTCGTATATCATTCCCTGCAGGTTCAATGCAAATGCATCTTTGCTGTAGCGGGTTTCTTTGTTGCGGAATTTATCACCCTGCGCATCTGATGATAAAGTGATGCGTCTTGCTTCCACAACTGCGTCTTCGGTTTGCCCGAGTGCTGCATAATTCAACGCTTTATAATAATGCATCATAAACTGCTCAAAGTCTTCACCGCGGTAGGTTTCATGCATTGGGTTGATGAGATTTCCAACGGCGATATCACCCAAACTTTTACGGTTTGATTCGATCATATTATCCGCACGGTTCAGGTACATGTTGCTGTTCATGTAGTCATTCTGTAAGCGTGCGAGTCTGCCCATTTCCAGGTTGTACAACAAAGCGTTCCTGTTCTTCTGTATGAGTTTATTGTGCGATAATGTTTTTGCTGCTGACTCATAATCGTGCGCTTTAAGATCTGCATAATAACCGTTCATCGATTTATTATAAGAAGCGCAGGAAATGAGAACGGGCATCAACAGCCATGCTGCCCATGCCCGTTTTATAGTGAGTTGCATCAGTGTAGATTTAAAAATTAGAACGCAGATCACCATGATGATTGTGATAACTCATGATTTGATCTGTGCAGATCATGACAATCATGAAGATCTGCGTTCAAAAAAACTGATTAATTCTTTACGTACTTGGCGATCTTCTTATCACCGATCCAAACAACTTCATTCGTTTGAATATTCGTGAGCTCAAGATTGATCTGATAAGTAACGGTCTTCTTTCTTTTGTATGCATCCACGATAGAGTTGATAGACCCCTGCAGGATATAATCCGCACCGTTCTCGAGGCCAAATTTTTTCATCGTGCTCACAGAAGCATTTGTTTGCTGATCTGCTTTTTCGCTGCGAAGTTCTTCACGCTTTTTGCCGCTTTGTACGAGGCCTACTTTTTGCGTAGAAAGGAAAGAACGCTCAAGATCATTCATGAATGTTTCTGCTTCGATGTGCTCGTGACTTTTATTCGTTACCAATCCGACAATCACTACCGGTTTTTTGCCCCCGGCCGTTAAGTGGTCCGTAAGCCATGTACCTGTTAAAGACTGGTTGATCATTTCCTCAGCTGTTAAACGGCTGTCGGTATTGTTCCATGATCCGTTGATATCAGGTGTTTCTGTAGGATCAATTCTTGTTACGTTGTGGCTGCATGACGATGCAAAGATGATCATTGATGCTGCGATAAGGCATGTAAATATTTGTTTCATTTTGGTTTAATTTAAAAATGAATAAAGGGTTTAATAAAATATAGAAGAGTGCTTATTAACGATGTCTTCTCCAACCGTAATAGCTGTTGGAACGATAACGCGATGAAGGCGAATAATAGGGGTTATAACGATTGTAGCCGCTGCCATAAGGATTATAATAACCGTTGTTGTAATAACTGTTATTATAACCGCCGTTGTAGTAGCCGTTATTATAATAACCATTGTTGTAATATTCTCTGCGGTATCTGCGGTTCTCCGCTTTGCGTTCTGCTTTTGCGGTACTCCAGTCATATGCTTTGTAAGTATCCTGCACCGTTGTGTTCATGGTAGTTTGCAAACTTACCTGAGAGGCAGTATACTTATCCATGCTCACCTTGTAATTAGGATTTTGATCAGGCGCAAGATCCTGAGCTGCTGCCGCAAACCCCGCAGCGATGATGATAAAAGAAAGTAATATTTTTTTCATGGCTGATTTTTTTAATTTATGATCAAATTTAAAGCCGTTCCTGTATATCAAACGTGCCTGCAGAATATAAGTTACACCGTTAACAAATATTTACAAATACGGATCGTTTTCACTCCGCTTTTCAAGGGAAAAATGCGGGGAGGAACTAAATTGCAAAAAAAACACTTTTTCTTATCAGCACTTGTTTTCTGCCACCCTGCCTTACTATCAATGCCATTTTCTAAATCGGTCCCGGCCGCAGGGCCCCGTATTTGCGCCGGCGCTGCGAATTCTTTTTACTTTTTAATACGCCTTCGGCGTGACCCACAATTCCAGGCACCTCTGCAGCTACTGATTTATAACTTGACGTTTGGATTCTTTATTTGATTTAATCTTAAAAATATATGGAAACTCCTATCAAATAAAATGTCAGGGTGAGCTTGTCGAATCCCGGGTGAAATGAATCGAAGATTAATCACCGCTCCTGACAAGCTTGGGCTAACAGATCGGAACACGCATAAAAAAAGCAAGAACAGTGTCTTGCTTTTTGAAATATTATTTTAATCGTTTAGCGTATAGCGTAAATGTATTCGTTGTCCAGGAATTGCTTGCGGACATCATTAAGATCACGAAGGATACTTGCATCTACCAATGTACCGCCGATCTCCAATTTAAAGCCGCCGATCAGTTCTTCTTTTACTGCAGTTTCCAACTCTATTGCATTGCTTGTGCTGCTTTTGATTTTTGCAACGATATTATTTTTCACTTCGTCGCTTACCGGTGTTGCTGTAGTAAGTTTAACCGTTTGAATATTCTTCATCGCGTTGTACTGTGCAATAAAAGCGGTAACAATTTCCGGAAGATTACTTTCTCTCGTTTTTAACGTAAGGAGTTTGGTGAACAACATCGTAAGCTTACTCAAATTGCTTCCGATAACCGCATCAAGTATCTTATCTTTTTTATCAGCAGAGATCACCGGGCTGCGCAACATCGCTGTAAAATCCGGATTAGATTTCACGATGCCTTTCAGCAATTTCATATCTGCATACACGGCATCAAGCTGGTTCTGCTCTACAGCAAGATCCAACAAACTTTTTGCGTAACGTGTGGCTAAACGTGGATTGGTCATAATTAATCTATTTGCAAATTTGAAGATTTGAAGATTTGGAGATGTGAGCCCCTTCAAATTTTCAAGTTCTTTGTCTTTTGTATTCTTCTGTCAACAATCAACCGTCAACTTTGCTTCTAGTTAAGCTTCATTTGTGAAGCAAGATCATTGATGAATTTTTCCTGACCGCTTTTGTCGGAAAGTTCTCTGCGCAATACTTTTTCGCTCACTTCAACAACTAATTTACCAACCTGATTTTTGATATCAGTAATGGCAGCCATTTTTTGCTGACTGATAGAAGCCTGTGCATCTTCAATGATCTTTGCAGCCTGTAGTTTTGCATCTACTTTAGCGTCTGCGATCATCTTTTCTCTCATCGCTTTTGCTTCTTTGAGCATTGTTGCCCTTTCTTCACGTGCCGCTGCAAGCAGGGCTTCGTTTTCGCCTTTGATCTGTGCCATTTCGAGTTTTACTCTTTCCGCAGATGCGATAGAATCAGCAATATTGCTTTCTCTTTCGTTCAACCCTTTCATGATCGGCTTCCATGCAAATTTTGAAAGCAGAAACAATACTAAAAGGAACGCAATGAGTGTCCATAAAATGAGGCCGAGGTGTGGTGATAACAAATCCATTTTGAATCAATTTGATAATTTGAAGATTTGGAAATTTGAAGATGCGGGCATCATTCAAACTCCGGTTCTGTCTTTTGTCTTATGTCCGAAATCTGATGTCTTAAATTAAAATTACTGCATCCCCCGCCCTGTGCTTCAGATGCAGTAATTTTTGTGCAATTAGGCTTTCAATACAGCCAAAAGACCCGCGATAACTGCGAAAAGGGCAACACCCTCTACGAACGCAGCAGTCAGGATCATGTTTGCACGAATGTCATTTGAAGCTTCCGGTTGACGTGCGATAGATTCTACTGCACCTTTACCGATCTGTCCGATACCGATCCCTGCACCGATTGCTGCAAGACCCGCACCGATTGCCCCACCGAAGTGAGAATAGCCCAATTGAACTTCTAACAAAGTGTTCATTAAACTCATGATACTTGTTTTTTATAAATGAAAAAAGAATTAAATCAATTTAAAAATACGCCTGTGAACGCAGCAGATGAAACTATATGATCACGGCATCCGCATGATGATCCACATCGTCATGACCGCCTTCAAAAGCCTGACCGATAAATACCGCAGTAAGGTTTGTGAAAATGAACGCCTGGATAAATGCAACCAACAATTCTATAAAATAAATAAATACTGTAAACAAGATAGAAACCGGTGAGAAGCCATATCCTGCTACGTGAGCCATTGCACCAAAGATGAAGATCAATGAAATGAAGCTAAGGATGATGATATGCCCCGCAACCATGTTTGCGAAAAGACGAATGATCAACGCGGCAGGCTTAATGATCAATACACCAGCAAGCTCAATAGGAATAAGGATCAGTTTCACCGCGAAAGGCACACCGGGAGGCCAGAAAATATGACCCCAAAAGTGACCGTTTGAACTGAACAATATCACGACCAATGAAACGATTCCAAGTACAGCTGTGAAAGCAGTATTACCCGTAACGTTTGCCGAACCCGGGATCAGTCCGAATAAGTTATTAATAAGAATGAAGAAGAAAACAGTAAGTAAATAAGGCATGTATTTCACCCATTTCTTACCAAGGTTTGGCTTTGCTACTTCGTCTCTCACAAACGTGATAACAGGCTCAACTGCATTCTGCCATCCTTTTGGCGCTGATGTAACCCCAATACCTTTCTTATATTTCTTAGCGATACCTGTCATCAGCAATACTAAAACAGTAAGTGCAAGGATCATCTGAACCACATTCTTTGTAAGTGAGAAATCGTATACAACGCTGCCGTCTGTAGAAACGATATTGCCTTCAGTAAGTTTATACCCATTGTATTCTTCCTCTCCTTCATGACCAAAATGTGATGAAGAAAAAGTGCTCAATCCTTTTGTAGGGGAATATAATATTACAGGTAACGGAATTGTTGCATGTGTTTGACCGGCAGTAAAAAAGTGAAATTCGTGCGCATCTTTAATGTGATCCATGATCAATTTACCCGGATCAAGCTTTTCTTCAACCTTTTCAGGATGTTCAGGATCAACTCCTTCTTTTACAGGACCGGCCTGTGCAAATGAAGTAAGGGAAATTACAGTAAAAAACAGGCTGAAAGCCGCTGCCGTTAACGATTTGATGCTCTTTGCTGCCATATACGTCCTCAATTTTGCCGCAAAGATAAGGTTGAATAGGCTAAAAGGCAAATAGAATTGTAAGGAATTGGCCGGTTTTAGGGTTTCTTTACCTACGGTACTTTTTCTAGGCTCTGTAAAGGTTTTTGTCATTGCGAGCCGAATAATTAGGTTTAATTAAAGGGATTTATGCGGCGCGGCAATCTGCATGTTACGTGTTGTTATATTGAAGATGGGATGCAGATCGAAAAGCAACCTTGCAGGCGATGTGATTGCTTCGTGCCCCGCCATGACGGGTAGATGTACAGCGCAGATCGACAAAAAGATCGACAACCGCCTTCGACGGGCTCAAGCTGACAGAGCGAAGTAATCCAAAGAAATCCAAGTTCAGATAAAATATTACTGTTCCATCTCCTGCTTTTCAAACTGCATCCTGTGGAGTTCATAATAATGCCCTTTGTTGGCAAGAAGTTCGGCGTGACTACCCATTTCCTTTACTTCGCCGTTATCCAGCACCAGGATCTTGTCGGCTTTACGGATGGTAGACAAACGGTGAGCGATCACGATGGAAGTTCGCCCGGCGATCAGTTTATCAATGGCATTTTGAATCAATGCTTCACTTTCACTGTCAACCGACGAAGTGGCTTCATCCAAAATAAGAATTGCCGGATCATATAATAAAGCACGCACAAAAGAAAGCAACTGACGCTGACCGAGCGAAAGTGTAGCTCCTCTTTCCATTACATTGTAATCATAGGCATCAGGAAGTTGTTCGATAAAATCGTGCAGACCGATAAGTTTGGCCGCAAGGATCACATCTTCTTTTTTGATCTCCGCATTGCGAAGTGTAACATTATCCATCACGCTGCCGCTGAACAGGAACACATCCTGCAATACGATACCGATCCTGCTGCGCAAATGATCAAGCTCGTAATCTTCAATATTTACACCGTCGATCTTAATGGCGCCTTTTTGAATATGATACAACCGGTTGATCAGGCTGATGATCGAAGTTTTTCCGCTGCCGGTATGTCCCACAATGGCGAGGGTTTCACCGGCTTTGATATTAAAGCTGATATCACGAAGCACATACCTGTCATTGATATAAGCGAACCACACGTTTTCAAAACTGAGGTTACCTTTTATTGCGGTCGGAATTATCGTGCCGTTTCTTTCCGTTATGTCTTCGTTGTCTAATACCACGAACACTCTTTCGCTTGCGATCACGCCCATTTGCAACACGTTGAATTTATCCGCGATCAAACGCAAGGGGCGAAATAATAAATTGAGGCAAAGAATAAAAGATGTGATGATACCCCCTGCCGCTTCTGCTTTTAACGAAGAAACGCCGGCTTCCATTCCCGCCCACCACACAAGCAAGCCGACGGACAGTGCCGACACTAATTCCACCACCGGGAAGAAAACAGAGTAAGCAAAAATGGAACGGATATTCGCATTACGGTGTTCTTTATTGATCTCTGTAAATTTTTCCTGCTCTTTTTTTTCAGCCGCAAATGCCTGTACTATACTCATACCCGTGATATGCTCCTGCACGAATGCATTAAGTGCCGCCACTGCATTACGCACGCGGATGAATGATTTATTTACACTCTCTTTAAAAAAATAGGTTGCTACAATTAAAAAAGGAAAAGGCACCAAACAGATCAGTGTCAGTTTCCAATCGGCGAAAAACATGTAGATCAAAATGGATATGATCGACAACATATCTGCGATAATGGGAATGAGTCCGTCACTGAAAATATCATTCACCGATTCTATATCATTGATGGTTCTTGTGGTGAGCGTACCGATCGGGGTCTTATCAAACTGAGAAAGATTCAGGTGTAATATTTTATCATAAGCCGTTACCCGAAGATCCTTTACTACGCTTTGTCCGAGCGATGCCGTGGTAAACGTGAATAAGAATCTGCAGGCTGTTTCAAATAACAATAAAAAGATCTGGATAATGGTGAGCTCAATGATAAATCCGCCCGGACCGGTGATGAAATGCCCGATAGTGCTGTTCCTGATTCCGTTGTTAATCGTAAGTTGGATCAATAAGGGTCTGATCGGCGCAAGTGCGGCCAGAAATATCGCCAGAAACACAGAGAGATAGAATTTCTTTTTATAAGGTGCCGTAAAACTGAAAACTCTTTTCAGTACAGAAAGTTTTATTTTCTTTTTAGCCGCAGGTGCGTTGCTCATGTTTGCAAAGATAGAATGAAAGAAGAAAGATGGAAGACAAAAGATAACAGACCGGAGCGAGCCGCCTACAGTCGGACCGTTGAAATTTGACGACTGTTTTCCAACTCCAAATTACTAATTCCTGTTACAGCCGACTGACGACTGAAAACAGATTGCCCCTTCCGGACTACTTCAACCGTTTCCAAATTACCAATTCCTTTTCTTTCCTTTCTCCTAAATCTATTTTATTTTTAAGGATGAAATCGATTTGCCTTTGCATAAGCGTGTTGTTTACTTTTTACTGTAACGCACAACAAAAGGCGCAACCGCCGATGGTTTCGCCTGAAGTAACTTTTAAAACATTAAAAGCGCAGATATTTGACCAAAAAGGAACGGGCATTTTCGACGGGTATAAAGAAGGCGTAGTGCGATTTACCACTGAAGCCGGCGATCTCAAACATTCCAAAACATTACTGATCATAAACGGAATTTACAAGGCAACCTTGCCGAACCCTGAAAACGTGATTTGGGAAGGAGAAAATAATACCGCAACATTAACCGTGCTGTATAAAGATCCTGCAACACAAGATGACATCGCCGTTGTTGTTCATTACAGCAAAAATGCCGCGGAAGACTTTGTACTAAATAAGCCGCTTTATATTGTTGTCAGCATTGCCGGTGTTACAAAACCTAAAAGAACATTTACGTTATCGGAGTTTGTGTGATGACGACGGACGACGGGCTACAGATACCATTATTTTTTCGGGCTGAAAGTTTTTTTTGCGCAATTTCAAATTCTATGTACAGCAACAGACTACAGACAGCCGACAAAAGAAAGTACGTTCAGAGTGAATTGTCTCCGCTCAATTTCAAATCCCCAATTACCAATCCCGCTCCTACGCTCCCACTACTACTCCTTACCCGATTTAATAATCCCATAACTTCTCGCTAACATATACTTTACATTGCCGACGGAGTTTTGCAAAACCACTCATAATGAAATACGCTTTCATTGCATTGCTTACCTTCTCGCTTTCGTCATTTCACCAAGCCGAAGAAAAACCCCGTGACCTGAGCAGTATCGCCGACACATCACGAAACATTTTTGTAATAACAATAGATGGATTTCGCTGGCAGGAAATGTTTAAAGGTGCAGACAGTACGATTATCAACAACATAAAGTTTTGTTCCGATCCTGAAATGATCAGCGGTATGTACGGCGGAGAAACAGCGAAAGAAAGAAGAAAGAAATTAATGCCTTTTGTGTGGAACCTGCTCGCATCAAAAGGGCAACTATACGGCAACCGTGATCTTGATAACGATGTGAATGTTTCCAACCTTTATGATATTTCTTACGCGGGATATAATGAGATGTTTACCGGCACAACAGACCTCAGCATTTATAGTAACGACAAAAAGAACAACCGCAATAAAAATATTTTTGAATATCTCGGAAATAAAGATGCTTACAAAGGCAAGATCGCACTCTTCACTTCATGGGATGTATTTCCGTATATTTTAAATGAAAAGCGCAGCGGGCTGGAGATCAACAGCGGCTATAAAAATGTACCCGAAGAAACCGAAGGACAAAAAATGTTGAACACGGTGCAAACAGATCTCATTCAGGAGAAAGAACATACACGCAGAGATATGCTTACTTTCATTGCGGCAAAAGAATATCTTTCCTTACATCATCCGAAAGTTTTTTTTCTCGGTCTTGGTGAAACGGATGAATATGCACACAAAGGCAATTACGATATGTACCTGCAAAAAGCAAATGAAGCGGATGATATTATTCGTCAGCTGTGGCATTGGGCCCAAACAACCGAAGGCTATAAGAACAACACTACATTTATCATCACTACAGATCATGGTCGCGGTAAATCTGCGGAGGATTGGACGTCGCACGGCACATTTGTAAAAGGTTCATCACAAACCTGGCTGCTCGTTGCGGGAAAAGGCGTGAAACCGGAAGGTGAAATGAATACTTCGGGAAATATTTACCAGAAGCAAATTGCACAAACGATCGCGAATATGCTGGGAGAAGATTTCGGGAGGCAGGCAAGGATTGATTTTGCAGTGAATTAATCAGAAATAAAATCCGCACATTCTATCTTAATACCGACACCGGAGTTCCCCATTTTGATAACTGCTTTGGTAATATTCCACATTCACCATTTTCAGCTGTACTGCATGGACACATTTGCATCATGAAAAAATATTTCCATTTTATAAAAGATGTGAAGTTCTCTTTCTGATTTTCGGAAGAGTGATTAAAGCAGGAGGAGATCATTTCGTATTCAAACACTTTTCGACAAATAAAAGCTGAATCTCTTTTTAAATACGGGTAAATGCAAAATGTTAGCTTTTCTGCGTGATTGAGCGATAACTTCCATATCGCCGGCCCCTTTTTATTTATTAGCGGGAAATGAGAACGGTCACTAACGATCTCAGATTTCCATCCCGACGGAACGTTGAATTGGTTAATGATTTCAGTTAGTTCAGTTTGTGCTGTGGCTGTAAGAGCGGCCGAAAACAAAATAACAGAGAGAATTAAATATTTCCTGCAATAAAAACTTTTACTTTGTTTGTTTTCCGGACATATTTTATTTCTTATCCAAATTCCGGTCTTTTATTTATTTCTCCTCCCAAGCCACAATCCAATACTAAACTGTCCCGCAATGGTGAAAGCTTTATCCCTTGCTTTATATGCTGCGCCGGATTGATCGTAAAATGTAGCCCGGCCATGAATGAAACCGGGCCCTGCGCTGAGATCCAAGCTTAACCGCTTCTTGTAATTTCTTTGCATGCCCACAACGGCAGCGGCAGTGCTCACCATCCGGTTCTTTTTCTCCGGAAGTCTGTCTGTAATATTCATCGATGTAGAGACAATCTCCGTGAACAATGCCACGTAATTCATACTGTTTCGGGAAGTATTGAGTCCTTTGCTTTCCCGGGCTTTATAATTATAATAGTATCGGAACTGAGAAGTGAGTGCAGGATCCAAATACAAAGTGAACACCTTACCTGAAGCCGGTGAGCTGAAATAGGAAACAGTGGAATTCAGGTAAAGTTTGCCGAATACAGTTGCCTTCTTTCCGATCACGATCTCTCCACTTATCCCCGGATCAATAAAGGAAACGGTATTAAGATTTTCAACAACAGGGGAATTTGTTCTCTGAGAAAAGCTGCTAAAAGAAATGAGGATCCCTGCAATGCAGGCGATGATCTTAATTTTCATACGCTTTGGTTTTGGTAATTCAAGATATCAATTATCCGGAATTACTTTCTTTCCGAAGCGATCTTTAACAAGATTGTTACACATTAATTTATTTGCCCGTTGAAGGCGGTTCGTTTCGGGTATAAAAAAACAGAAAGCAAATGCTTTCTGTTTCAGAAACAATATTTTAATCTGCATGTTAGTGGTTATTTCCGTTTCCGTTAAATTGGTAACAGCCTGCATCCACGCCCGGCTGAGGGTAATAGCTTACGCCGAAAATCGCATCCACCGGAATATTTTGTATCGGTGCAAGGTTAATACCTGTATAGCCTTTGCCGATACATGGTGAAGAAGCCTGCAACCTGAAATTGAAATTCCCCTGAGTAGAAATATCACGTAACTTAATACCACCCGTTACGGGCAACGGATAGTTAATAAACATCGGATTACCTGTTTGCACAACTGCCGCACCGTTATAGATAGCTCCCAAAGTATAATTAGAAGGTAGATAAGATGAAGGCAAAGGAAGATCCGTAATGTTAGGTTTTGTTATATAACCTGTCGGAAAAAACTGGTTAGCTACAGAAAGTGAATCAGCATATTGGTAATTGTATCCGTAGAATAAATTCGCGGTATCAGCCACAGGTGTATTTACAACACGATAACCAAATTTACAATTCACTGCGAGGTTATTATAAAATTTACCTCTCGCACCTTCTTCAAAATTAATATTCGCACCTCTTCCCGTCTGAATTTGTCTGTAACCGCAGTTCACAAAAGTGCTGTTATACATAACTACGTTTGCGGTAGGTGCTCCGCTTGCTTGTCCTTTGTTGGATGCTTTTTGACCACCGGTTGCATTTCCGATGAAAAGATTATAAGCCATTGTGCCGACGGTTCCGCCTTTGGTATTAAATCCGTCGCCGCCGTTCAATCCACCTTTCTCTTCAATGTTTCTGAAGATTGCGATCTTTCCTTCTGATACTCTTACAGGATCGTCTACACCGCCATATACCCATGAATCTTCCATTACAAATGAACCTTTATAATTTTGGAAGAGCACAGAAAAAGCAGTCGTGTTCGTTGTGTTCGCAATAAGCGGAGAAGTAGTAGAACCTAATGCCGCACCGCCAAATTCAATGTGGGTGTATTTAAGCACCATCAGCAGGCAGGTTGTATCTGCATAAAGCCCTTTCCATTTACCCGCAAAAGCAGGGTCCGTTGCAGGATCTGCTCCCGGAGCATCATTTTTCACAACGCCGTCAACAGTAATCCAGTTAGGTTGTGCAGCGGTACCGTTACTGATAAATGTTCCTTTAATAATGATCGCTGATTTTGTAGCAACATTTATTCTAACGCCGGGCTGCATGAATAATGTATCGCCTTTATTTACGGTAACATCACAACCGATCGTGTATGTTTTACCGGTGAGCATTGTTCCTTTAACAGCGCCGCACAGCGGTGCTGCATCGCTGATCGGCTGCGCGATCAATATCGGTGCTTTATAAATATCTGCTTTATCGTCCGCAGCTTTCTTGCAGCTTGCCATAAATCCTGCAGAGGCAATAAGCAGCAGCGAATATGATAAGATCTTTTTCATGATGTATAAGTTGATTGTTGATTATTAAAATTTATAACGGAAACCTGCGAGGTAGCTCACTTTGTAAATATCTCTCTGTACCAATATTTTATTGGCTTTATCCTGTTCAGGTAAAATATCTTTTCCTGATCTGAATGTGTTTGTTTGTTCTATATAAAGTTTCGCCGGTGCGTTTGTAAGGTTATTAACCTTGGCATATACCGAGAAGTGTTTCACGATCTTTTTTTCAAAAGAAAAATCGAGTTGAGAATATGGAGACTGCCTGTAATCCGAATTATAGATCGGCGATACTAATGCAATTCTTTCCCCTGTATATACATAGGCAAGCTGAACATCAAGTCCTATTTTTTGATTCTTATATAAGAGGGAAAAGTTTCCGATATTGTCTGCCTGCCCCTGCAATGACCGACTTTGTTGAACAAGCTTGTTTTTTTGACCGTTATCGTAGTAATAGTAAAGCTTGTCGGTTGTGATCTTAGATTTTGTGTATGTGTAATTAGCTGATATTCCGAATGAGCCGAAATATTTGGTAGCAACTACTTCCAAACCATAATTGGTAGCATTATCTTTCGGATTTTGCGGCATGATCTGCTGCGCACTCGGACCGCCTGCGCTTACTACATACAATTCAATTGGGTTAACGATATTTTTATAGAATGCGCCGATCAAAAACTGATCTGCAGCACCGGGAAAAAATTCATAGCGAAGATCAACGTTATCGGCACGGCTGTGTTTGATGTAAGGATTTCCTTTCACGTTAAAGTTTTCATCCAACTCCTGTTGCGGCACAATTTCAAAGAAACCCGGACGACTGATGGATTTGAAATAGGATGCTCTGATATTTTGTTTACTGTTGAGTGCATATTTAAAATGTACGCTCGGCAAAATGTCTGTATAATGAATGGTGCCTTCTTTCGCATCGATATTTGCAGGCATCACCGTTATATATTTTTGTTGTGTGTTTTCTACTCGCACACCGCCAAGAACTTCAAGATTTGATGCAAGGATAACTTTTACCTGTGCATAACCCGCAGCAATATTTTCTTTAAAGTTGTAATTATTGAATGTGGTTGCTGTTACTGTTCCTTTACCCTGGTCAGGCTTGAAAAAATATTGCGCCGATTCGATATCTGTAAATGTTTGCGGCGCACCACCTGTGAGTACGGGATCGAGTGTATACCTGTTGTCGTAATTGTCTCTTGTTTTATGACGGTATAAACCACCGAATGAAATGTCGGCTTTCTTTTTCAGGATTGTCGGAGAATAAGTCATGTTTAAATATCCGGCAACATCCTGATCTGTATTGTGAGTCCAAATTCGCGACATTTTTTGTGTAACATATTGTGTAGTTGAAATAGCTCCTGTGGAAGGATCTGTATAAACCGAATGATCCACAGCGTATTCTGCCATATCAGGTGAATTGAATTTCGCATTCGAATAAACAGCACTCCAGTTCAGCTTAAATACATTGCTGAGTGTATGATCTCCCTGAAGCGTTGCATTGTAAATACTTTGCTGCTGCCAGCGGCTTCTGTTTGTGATCTGCACATTTCCGGAGCCAGGACCTGTTCTTTGGATAGCCAAAACAGAATCAACGGAATACCTGGTTTGGTATTCGTTGGTTTTCAGGTAAAGATTGTATAAAGAGATCTTGTTGCGCGGATTAAAGATGTAGTCAATTTTGTTGTGAATACCGAAACGACTTGTCTGCGTTGAATACTCTCTTTTATAGATGTCGCTGAACACAGGAATGTTGTCATGACCCGGTGTTGTTGTAGGTTGAGCATTTGGCAGGAAGAAATCATTATTTGAACCTCTGTAAATATTCTGATAGCTCACACCCACCAATACACCAAGTTTCTTATTAAGGAAACGATCTCCGACCGTAAGACCGAAAGTGGAGTTCACCGGCTTTTTCTTTCCGGAAAACATCAGGCTGTTCTTTTGAAAATCGCTGTTTGCATTAGCTGCGTAATTATTACCGTTGACTTCCGCAGGAGATCTACGGTTTATTTGTGAAGTGCTGAAACTGCTGAAATCTCTGTCTGAAAACAGGGTAGAATATCCGCCGGCAATATTTGCGTTAAGCAGAAATTTATCGGGTGCATTTTTCATTACAAGATTCATCGCACCGCCTGTTGCATCTGCTTCCATTGCGGGCGTAAGCGATTTAATTACTTCCAGTCTCTCTAAAAGATCAGACGGAAAAATATCCAGCGGCACGTACCTGTATTTGTTATCCGGGCTCGGAATTTTAATACCGTTTACTAAGGTGTTATTATAACGTTGATCCATACCGCGGATGATCGCATACCGACCTTCACCACTGCTTGTTCTTTGAATGGTGATACCGCTCATACGTTGCACAGCATTGGCAACAGTTACATCAGGAAGCAGTTCAATCGTTTTTTGAGATAAAATGTTCTGTACAACATCGGATCTTTTTTCAAGTCCTCTTGCACTTCTGTCATCTGTTTTTCCGGAACTCACCACTGTGATACCTGCAAGACTTTTCGTGTCCTTACGCAGACTGATCTCAACCTTTGAGTCGTTGTCAGATACTGATACCGTTTGTGTTGCGGCAACATAACCTGCATTACTTACTGTAATTTCGTAAGAACCCGGTTTAAGACTTTTTAATACGAAAGTACCGTCTAACCGTACCAATGCTTTTTGTGTAGTCCCTTTTGCAGAAACCGTTGCGCCGGTCAGCGGTTCTTTTGTATCAGCATCCGTTACAATGCCTTTTAAAGTTTGAGCATTTACCGTAAAGGCCGATAAAATGAGAAAGAAAAAAATGCTGCTCTTTAAGCGATTCGTTTTAGTTTGGTAAACCATTTTATCTTTTTAAAATAATAAAATGCAATATTGAGTGAACAACATGATGCGAATGTTAATTTATTGCGTGGTAACAATTAATTAATGTTATGGTAACGGTTATTACGAAATTGTTACTTCAGAATTTCTTCAGAATTGCAGGTGGAAGCGTGTCTTAGTTTTGCGCTTCTCTATTTAAAAATTGCTATGAAGTTTATTCTGACGCTTATCATTTTATTTTCAGCTTTGCAGAGTGCGTCTGCACAAAAGTGTAACGGAAAAAACATTTTACAGTTCGTTTTCACCTCAGATGCGCACTACGGTATTGTAAGGCCATTCAGAGGAGTACAGGATGTTACGGGGCACGATGTGAATGCTGCTATGATTGCGAAGATGAATATTTTACCGGCAGCAACATTTCCTGCAGACGGTGGTGTAAATGCCGGAAATAAAGCAGGCGCTGTAGATCTCGTTATAGAAGGAGGAGACATCGCAAACCGAATGGAGATCCCTATTCAATCCGCAGCCGAATCATGGCAACAATTTGAAGAGGATTATTTTCATAAGATAACGCTTATTGATCATGCAGGTAATCCTGCACGACTCATCATTCTTCCGGGCAATCATGATATATCCAATGCTATCGGTCATTACAAGGCGATGGAGCCAAAGACAGATGCAACTGCGATGGCTAATATTTATAACCTGATGATGAAGCCCGATCAACCTTTGAATAAAAACAATTATGATTACAAAAAAGATAAAATTAATTATTCAGAAAATATCGGCGGCATACATTTCATGTTCATCAATCTTTGGCCGGATTCCGCGGAAAGAAGATGGATGAAAAAAGACCTTCGTAAGACCCGCAAAAAAAAACCGGTTTTTATTTTTTCCCATGATCAGCCGGAATGTGAAGCCAAGCATTTCTCAAATCCCGAAGACCTCCCTTTCAATGCAACAGATAAGTTTGAAAACCTGTTGCAAGAACGCTACAAAGATGTAGCAAAGGCCACACAGGATGGCGGAAGAACTACTGCGGAACAAAAAGGCTGGATCGACTTCATACAGGATCACCCCAATATCAAAGCATACTTTCACGGCAATTCCAACTGGAATCAATTCTACCGATATACCGGTCTGAATAACGAGATCAGCCTTAATACTTTCAGAGTGGATTCCCCGATGAAAGGTCATTACTCTTCAAAGGATGAAACCCGACTATCTTTCCAGGTGATAACCATCGATACAAAACAAAGGCTCATGACGGTTCGCGAGTGCTTATGGAATACAAATCCGGGAAACACTTCAGCTCTGAAGTGGGGTGAAAGTAAGACTGTCGGTTATTGAATGCTAACCGATTTATTTTGCGATAAATAGTTAAAGATCTCAATCTGCGAACGAACCTTTTTCATATTCCGCGGATTCACATATTGATTGCTGAGATCATTATCCAATATCCGCGCTTTTATATTATCGTGCAATTGAATATTGATGATATCGATCAGTTCTTTCTTCAGGTCTTTATCTAATATCGGGCAGGCTACTTCAATACGATGATCAATGTTGCGCAGCATCCAATCAGCAGAAGAAATAAATACTCTCGGATGACCGTTGTTCTCAAATATCATAACCCGCGCATGTTCGAGATATTCATCAATGATACTGATGGCATGCACCGGCTCTTTAAAATGTTTGTTCTCCGTGATCATGCAACAAATACCGCGAATGATCAATCGTACTTCCACACCCGCTCTTGCAGCATCATATAATTTTTCGATAAGCTCTTTATCGCTAAGTGAATTTACTTTCAGCGTTATCGACGCAGCTTTTTTATGATGCGCATTTCTTATTTCCCGGTTGATGAGTGAATGCAACTGACGACGCATACTCAACGGACTTACCAATAAAGTGGTACATGATCTTAAGAAATTTGTTTTTGTAGACGGATTTTCAAGGTAGCTGAAAATGCGGTTGATATCCGCCATGATATTTCTGTCAGACGTAAGCAAACAGTGATCACCGTATACCATCGCTGTTTTCTCGTTCAGGTTACCGGTGCTCACAAAACCATAATGCGTTGTCGTGTTCTTTACCCGCTTCCTGATCAGACAAAGTTTAGCATGCACTTTAAGATTATTCACACCGATTAAAACCTTTACACCGGCTTCCTCCAGTTCTTCCTTCCATTTCAGGTTCGCTTCTTCATCAAACCTCGCACGAAGCTCCAGCATCACCGTTACCTGTTTACCGTTACGCACTGCATTGGTAAGCGCATTGATGATCTTAGATCTTGATGCAAGCCGGTACGAAGTGATCTTTATACTCTGCACATCAGGATCAATCGCTGCTTCGCGAAGCAGATCGATCACACTGTTATAAGAATGATAAGGAAAATGCAGCATCACATCACGCTCCATTACAACGGATGTAACGCTTGTCGCATCTTTGAGCAACGCATGCGTGAACGGTTTTTTCCGTAATCCTTTTTGCGGAAAAACACTTTCGGGGAAATTAATAAAATCTTTATAGTTGTGAATTCTTCCCCCCGGGATCAGATTTTCTTTGTGTGTAAGACCGAGACGCTTTACGAGATAGGTAAGCAATCCTGCATCAATATCTTTATCATAAACAAAACGAACGGGTTTTCCTTTCTTTCTGTTCTTTAAGCCTTTCTCAATTTTTTGAATAAAAGATTCGGTCACGTCATTATCAATATCAATTTCCGCGTCTCTCGTTACTTTAATGATGTGAGAAGAAAACCGATCGTAACCGAAGAAAGAGAAAATATTCGGCAGACAAAAACGGATCACGTCTTCCAACAGTATGATAAATTTTTCATCATTTTTTGGCGGAAGTATCAGGAATCTCGGTAAATGTCTTGCAGGTACTGATACCAGTGCGAAGCGCTGCGGCTTGCTCCTGTCGTGCATCGACAGGCGACAGGCGAGGTAAATAGATTTGTCATTCAGCACAGGAAATTGCTGTAAGCTTTCGATCATCAGCGGCACGATATAACTGCGCACTTCTTCATTAAAATAATCAAGTACAAATTTCTGATGCGTGGCAGAAAGTTTTTCTTCATTTATTAAATGAATATGTTCCTTCTTCATTTCGCGAATGATCTCTTTCCAGATGCGTTCAAATTCTCTCTGTTGGATCATCACTCTTTCCTGGATCTCATCGAGAATATGCTGCGGATCAGTTTCCAGGTGCATTTTCGCTTTGCTCCCCAGCTCGATCATTTTCTTAAGACCGGCCACACGCACCCGAAAAAATTCATCCAGGTTGTTGGAAAATATACCGAGAAATTTTATGCGCTCCCGCAGCGGAACCGTATCATCCGCGGCTTCCTGTAAAACGCGGCTGTTGAATGACAACCAGCTGATATCTCTGGCGATGGTTTTTTTATGTGGCAATGATGCTGATTTGATAGACTTAAAATTAATATTACCCGGCCAAACTGAATATTAAAATTTCAGCAAACGCGGAATTATGATACCAAAATACAATGTTTAAACGCTTCAAACAAAAAATGAAGCCGCCCATAAAAAGCGGCTCCAAATTGTTCAAAACACAAGACTACATAATGATCACGGGGAGGGATCTTATTGACTGATCGGACAATATTATTCTTAATGTATAATTTCCTTTTTGAAGGCCGGCAACACTTACAGTTGTGTAAATACCTGACCAGTTAATGCGCTTCACCAATCTGCCGCCTGCATCATACAATGCTGCCTGCTTAGCGCCGGCTTCATTTGATCTTACCGTAAAGGTCCCGTTGGAAACCGGATTCGGATAGATTGCAAACTCATCACTTTCTGCTGCGCCGATGACTTTAATTTCCGAGTAAATTTTATTCCCGTTTGAAAGGTTTGCTTTTACCCGATAATATCCTGTGTTAGCTTTTGTAAAAGGGAAATTGTACTCGTAATTATTTTGCAAAGCTGATGAAATGCTGATGCCGATCGAATTAAATGTTGCGCCGTTGATAGAAAATTCAATATCAAATGAATTCACTTCAACAGGTTGTTCTATTCCCCAACTGAGCACGCCGGCATTGTTCTGCACCTTCGCATGCACGTAAGTGAACTGCACCGGCAATACGCCTGCAATAGCTGATTGAAAAACTTCAGAGTTGAATTTTTTATAGGTAGCATTAGCAAGATCTTTTGCTTCCACGCCGTCATTATAAAAAACCGTAGAACCCGCGTCAGCAATAAGTTGCAGCTTTGACAGTGACGGAACGCCCGCATCAAATACCTCCATGGCAGCTTCTTCGTTAATTCCTGCAATATTGAAAGATGGTAATGCCACGGGAGCTTGTGTGCCATTGCCTGACCATTTGTAGATCATTCCGGTTATTGGTAAGCCTGCATAGTTTCCTGCAACAATAATGTATGATCCGGTACTGAGGCGAATGATATCACGGATACCTCTGCCGCCGAGATCAAGTTCTATCGGATTTCCGATCACCGGATTTCCTGCAGGTGATCCGTTATTGAACCATGTTTCAAAATTTTGTATCGGTGCAATTACCGCCTTTGTTCTGCCCGCCGCGGGCACGAGCGGTGCACGAAAGCCGATATACATCGTTGTGTTATCCGGACCGAAAACCATTCCTTCGATGTTGAATCCGTCGATCGTTTTAGGATCTACGCCTGCCGCAGCCGATGTGCTGAAAGCATAACCGTTTGCATCACCCCAGCTGATGAGGTTTGCTCTTAAATTAGCATAGCTTCCCGCATTTGCAAAAGTTGTTGCGGCACCTGTTCCGGATGTAGTGATCGCGAAGATCCTGTTACGGTTTGGCTTATCATTAAAACTGCTGCTGTTGCTCATTGAGCCAAGCCAATATGTTCTACCCGGAGTGGCAATACTTCGTACGCCGGCTTCCGCATCTGTTTCTTTGTATGCGCCCGGGCCGCCATCTGTAAGCCCCAACACATTTCCCTGGTTATAATCAAACGTTGTAACCGGAAGTCCTGATCCGTTACGATCATACACATACAGTAGATTCGTTTCATCATTTGCGATGATCATATAATTATCATCAATAGCAATAGCTGCGGATGCATCTGCGATCCCCGTGGGCCATTTAGTATTAGCAGCTGCTGATTGAGAAGCTGCATAAGATGTTGTAAGCGTTTTGGTAAATGATCCTTTGGTAAGCGTGAAAGTAAGTCCGGCATAACCCGCTGCTGCCGGTACTATTTTTATTAATGCAGTCCCGTTATTTTTTGTGATGCTTACATTACCAACGGGAACTACGGAAGCATTGTCTGTTGCTACCGTGATTGTATAATCCGTTGAAAGAATTGCCGCACCGTTATCTTTTACATCTGTAACAAAACCTGTTACAGAAGCAGGATCCGAAGCATCATTCAGTGTTCCTGAAATGAACGGCGGTATTAGCGACGCTGTTGTTGAAGCGCTGTAATCAAACGATAAATTATTTCCTGCGGGCGCTGATCCTACCGTGATATCATCAAGGGCTAATTCCGGCCGGCTACCGGATCCGTCTACCGTTTGATAATATATCCAACGTATAAAAAGATTTGCTTTATTATCACATGCAGCAGGTAGTGTTGATGTTTGTGTTGCACTTGATCCCGCAGCGCCGGATGTATACATACCATTTGAGGTTACCGGAATCCATGAACCCGCAGTTCCGATTCGGTATTGAAGTGCAAGAACAAAAACCCTGGAAGAAGTGGCTATCGTTCGCCCTGTCCAGGCAACTGTTAAACCGTAAATACCTGTGCTGTTGAGGCCTAAAACAGCCGTACCCACATATCTTGAATTTGAAGCCGATCCGCTTGAGCCGCAATTATCATATTGAGGATTTCCTGTAATTATAAAACTAAAACCATTCACGCCCAATCCGTTGATACGTGTTCTTGAGGTTTGATTATAGGTGCAGTTGTAATTTCCTGTACCGTCCGAAGTATTTATATATCCTGCCACACCGGGATCCGTACTGTAGGTAAAGGTCATATTCGCCGGAAAAGTTCCCGCGGCTGACGTAGCAGCCCAACTTGTAAATGTATAGTTACCGCCGGAAAGATCAAACGGAGGAGGATACGTCTGCCCGAATAATTTTACTGAAAAGAAAATAAGAAAGAGAAAGTAAATTTTTCGCATGCAGTTGATTTTGTGCAAAAAAAGTCCTTGGATGTTATGACTGTATGACGATTATGTTACGGAAATATTAATTCCTGCTCTTCCCGGTTAGTTTGTTGTGATAATATTATTGTTTCTAATAACAACAACAGCAGTTACCGGTTTGCTGTCAACAAACGCAGGTTGCCAGCGCGGCATATTCATGTAGATCCAGCGTAATTCACTTTCTTCACGGGCTGATAAAATATTATTTTCCTTAGGAAATTTTACATCAGTAATGGTCCCGGAAGTGCTGATCGTAAGTTCTACGTAAAGGGGCTTATTGAAGGAAATATTTGTTGAGCTGAAGCCGCTTGCGGTATAGTCGATCATTTTCTTTTGTGCGAAATAGTAAACAGGCCGGAAACCAATGTTGCCGTATTTTCTAATTTGTGCGGTCACATCGGGCAATTCACTAAGATCATCATCCGTTTCTATCCGCCGTGTACTGTCTGAAGTAAATATGTAATCACCTGTATATTTTTTACCGCCTGCATATGCGATAAAAGTTTGTGTGTTTTCCTTTCTTATAAATTTTACAAATGCGGTATCGCCGTTTCGGTAGAATATTTCGGGGCCCGTAACCATATCGTCTGTGAAAGTGCAACTTAACACAGGCATTCCTGACGAATCAACAAAGATCCAGTCACCCTGCTTTCTCTCCTGCTTATCAAGGATATTTATCTTTTCTCTTCCGAATTTTACAGAAGATTGGGCATGTGCTGCAATACAGCTCAGCTGCAACAGCATAGTAATTATTTTCAGGGATCGGCACATGGTGACTATTGGACGTTGCTTCCTTTTTGCATGCGAATATCATATGCTTTCAGGAATATGGCGCCGAGATTTTTGTAAGGCGGAATATAATCATCCCAACTTTCCCTTAAAGCTTTGTTTGTATCAGTTGAAAATCTTTTTGAAAGATCCTGCCACATTTTACGCCATGCAAGATCTTTTTCATTCATAAATACATCATTGATATAACTGAGTATCGGGCGGTTAATATCACCCGTGCCGATCTCTTTTGTAGACACGATATGAGCATCATGATTGATATCCAATATCTCATTCAAGTTCTGATAACCCCCGCAGGAGCCGATGATCACAATTTTCGCATTGCCCGGCATGCGGCTCATCGTACGTGGCAACCAATAACTATGGCCGCGATGCACTACCACGGAAGGAACCATATCCAGGTCGTAAATATATTTTGATAAATGTACCTGTGCACTGTCATCCAAATTATCATCCGACTCCAAAGGCTTGTTTGCAAATACTGTTATATTACCTTTCAGCGAAACGGCTTCCATCCACTCTTTCTTATCGGTTACTTTCCAATCCTTTGACGAAAAAGAATTACGGAACGGCGGGTAAAATGCTTTACCGTCCGCATCGCCGTAAAAGAAAACCTGTTCTACGATACGGCCTTTTTCATCCCGCATATACTTATCAGGCACTTCATAAATAGAAGGAATACCGAGCTCTGCGGTAAGATCAATATTGTTTTTTTGATCGGCAGAAAGGAAAATGGTTTTAAGCAAACCATAGATCACTTTTCCTCTTTCATTATTATTTGCTATTGCATTACGCTCGTTGGCGATAACATTCTCCAGCATACTTTGCTGCAGCTTTTTATCTTCGATACTACTGTAAGAATCCGCAACATCCACCGCATCCTCAAGGTTATTGTTATCAAGATTTGCAACAAAAGCCTTCATCAATGTCTCCGAAAGTTTTGCGGGCATCGTCTTTAAAAAAGTATCCAACTTATTGTAATTCGCCGCCATTTTTATGAACTTCCTGAAGTGGTCAAAATTTACCGCAAGCAGTAAAGAATCACCGTGCGGTTTCGGCCCCATCAGTTCCATCAGTCTTGTAAAGCTGTGTTTGTAACTGCTGGTGTAAATATCATTCTCACCCTGCACCAACATATAATAAAGATCAGTTGCGGAAAGCGGTTGTATCGCACGCATTCTTACCGGAACAGGGGCTTCATGCAGCACGTTGATCGGTGTAATAAAATGCTCCTTTGCTTTATTATACAATGTTTTCCAAAGACCGTTGTCACCGTAATAGGCAATGGCTGTGTCTTTCAGCGGCGCTGCCATTCTTCTTGCATAAGCCGTTGCGGTTTTGGTGAGGAGTTTATAATAACCGATACTGTCATAACCGGTAACGCCATCACCTACAAATTGTTTGATACTATCGATAGACTGACGGCCGGATAAAAGATCATCAAGGAAAGGAAAATAAAATAATGCATTTTCCGTACGGCTCAGTTCCGCCACTTTCATCACCATCGGATCTTTGCTGGCATGAATAAGTCTGCCCACAATTGATCTGTCATTTTGCGCATAAGAATAAAACTGAACAGGATCTGCTTTACAGGCCACGACGATCAGGCTGTCGGCAAATGATTGTTTTGCAAACGGACTTATTGTAGTTAATATTTTATTCGGATGAAGACCGGTAAATTTGAGATACACGATCGCATTTGCACTGTCTTCATCAAGTTCTCCTTTTGTAAATACTTTAGCGTTGATATCTGCAATGGCATAAGACTGCTTTGACAAAAGAGCGATCACCGAAGCTCCTTCCGCTTTCGCTTTCAACATTTTTTCGAATGCTGTGATCAGATCCGGAAGATCTGTAAGTTGGATCTTTCTTGCACGCACATCGGCACGAAATCCGGATAACATCTCCGCCACATATTTCAGAAAACGAACCTTGTCATTATTCACCGGCATCTGGGCATCATTCGTCTCTATCCATTGGCGAAACTCATTCGGCTTGTTGATCAGGGAGGCAGTGAGGAGATTATTTACGGCTTCATTATTACCGTCGTGAAGTTTCCAATCCTGTTTACCATCGAGCTTGTCGCAAAGCAATTGCTCTTTTTTTATATCATCATGACGGCTTATCCTTTCCAGCGGAATATGATCCGTATCCGACAATGCACGGGGACTATCAGATCGTGCCGAAACATCGAAGCAAAAAAGAAATAAGATAAAAACTAAAGATCCGTACTTCATAGATATTATTCTCCTGCAAATATGCTGCAATTTTATGGTTCAGCACAGGTAAGGACCCATATAATACGGCAATCGTTGCATTTCGGTTAACAATTTAATAATGTTATAACGTTCAGTTAACGTACAGCCGCAGCAAAGGAAACTTTACTTTTGCGAAACATTTGAAATATGAGCGCAGCAAAAAAAATATTGATCGCAGATGATGAGCCGGATATCCTGGAAATTTTGTCTTTTAACCTTAAGGGTGAAGGCTACGAAATAACCACGGCGAAGAACGGCGATGAAGCCGTTGAAAAAGCGAAACTGGTGAAACCTGATCTCATCATTTTAGATGTGATGATGCCCGGGAAAACGGGCATTGAAGCATGTAATATTCTTCGTGCAAATCCGGCATTTGCATTAACCCTCATCATTTTCCTTACGGCGATGAATGACGAGAGTTCTGAAATTAAAGGACTGGAAAGCGGTGCTGATGATTATATCACAAAACCAGTGAGCCCGAAAGTTTTATTGAGCAAAGTGAATGCATTATTCCGTCGTTTGGCAAAAGAAGATCATACCGCTATTGAAGTAGGTGATTTTAAAATAGACCGCGAAAAATACATCGTATACTATCAGGGTACAGAGATCGTTCTTGCCCGCAAAGAATTTGAACTGGTTGCATTGCTTGCTTCAAAACCCGGGAAGGTTTTCCTTCGCAACGAGATCCTCAACAGGATCTGGGGAACAGAAGTTATCGTAGGCGATCGTACCATCGATGTTCACATCCGTAAGATCCGTCAAAAACTGGGTGTAGATTGTATTACAACGGTGAAAGGTGTGGGGTATAAGTTTGAGATTTAAGTTGACGGATGACAGATGACAGTCAAGGGATAAGGGATGACAGATGACAGTTGAAAGTCCGGAGACCGGGCCGGAAAAATGATTACGAATGACCAACTAATGCCTATTGTCTGTCATCCGTCGCCTGCCATGTGTGAACCATCCACTTTCCACCATCAACTTAATCCAATACCTTAGCGTATGCTCTCCGCACGTCACCTTTCCCCTCAACAATTATCGGCGCTTACTGCGGGTATTTTATCGTTACCCATCAGCGTCGGCATTTTCATTTTTGAGCCGGTTTGGTGGATCGCACCTTTATCTTTCCTGATCATTTTTGCAGGCAGTTACGGCTTAATATTATTTACCCTGCAAACGTTCATCTACCGGAAAATAAAGCTCATCTATAAGCTCATTTACCAAACGAAAGCCACCAAGAGAGAAGAATTTTATTACAAGAATATCCTCCCGCAAAAAGGTATTGATGAAGTGCGTGAAGACGTGGAAGCCTGGGCGGCACAACGTAAAAAAGAAATTGAAACGCTGCAGCAGAATGAGGCCTTCCGCAAGGAATTTTTACAGAACCTGAGTCATGAATTAAAGACGCCGATCTTTGCTATTCAGGGTTATGTGGATACTTTACTGGACGGTGCTTTGCACAACAATGAAGTGAACGAAAAATTCCTGGCAAATGCATCACGTAATGTTTTGAGATTAGTAAGTCTGCTGGATGATCTCGATGAGATCTCCCGATTGGAAAGCGGCGAAATGAAACTGAACTTTGAAAATTTCGTGATCCAGGATCTGATGAAAGAAGTGTTTGAAACATTGTTTTTTAAAGCGCAGGAAAAGAATATCCGTTGCTACATTAAAAAAGGTTGCGAATTTCCATTAAGCGTTTTTGCTGATAAAGAAAAGATCCGCCAGGTACTCATCAACTTTACTGAAAATGCGATCAAGTACGGTAAACAAAACGGCAGCATCGAAGCCAGTTTTTATAATGTCGACGGCAATAATGTTTTGATCGAAATAAGCGACGACGGCTATGGTATTGCCGAAGAACATTTGCCACGCATCTTCGAAAGATTTTACAGGACCGATCATGCAAGAAGTCGCAAAGCGGGTGGCAGCGGGCTCGGACTCTCCATCTGTAAACATATCATTGAGGCGCACGGACAAACCATTCACGTGCGCAGCAAGCAGGATGTGGGAAGTAGTTTCGGGTTTACATTGCCCGCCAAACAAGACAGTAATGATTAAGCCGGAAATAAATGCTGCGGGCTGATCTTCTTTTCTCCTCTTCTTCTGTAACCGCTTTTTACTCTCTTACTGTACTTGATGTAATTGGCAAACAGTAATGACGCCATCGCGGGGATCAAGCCCATGGCAACCGCGAAGAAAGACTCACCGAAATATATTCTTGAATAAGCGATAATGAAAGCGAAAATAAAGAGCGATGTGTGCAACACTAAGTTTTTTGCATACATCGCAAAAAAACCTGCAAGTGTAAAGGCGACAGCCGTATGCGAAGACAGCAGATTTTTATACAGAGCATCCCCGGGATTTCCTGCTTCAAAATAAAGATGCATCGGTTGACCGCTGAACACATTCTTTACGAACTGGACAAGTAACAGCGATACGGCGAGCGTAAGCAGGAGCCTGAGCGACAGGTCTTTTCTGTTGAGAAAAAATAATAAAAAGAATACCAGCGCAAATGAAAAAAGCGCATCACCCATGAACGTTATGTTTATAAACAAACTATCAGCGATGAGATTTTTATGCGCTGCGGTTTCTGCAGGCATAGCGAACAAAAGAAGCGGGATGATCGCCGTAAAAAGAACGGAGAACGCAACAGCAAGCACTGTTTTTTTAATGATCGGATCTTTCATGGTAAAAACTTTACTGCAAGTAACCACAGCATTGTTAAGCAGATATGAAAGAAATGTTACGCCAACATTAAATAAAAAAGAGGGCAACATGCCCTCTTTTCACCTTTAAATTAAAACGCATTCCGAGACAAAAGCAATATTCGGTTAAGTCTGTTGCTTTAATAAATACAAACAGTTACCAAATTATTATCAATCAATTTACCTGTTGCCCGTTGCTATCGTATTTTAGTACTTTCACAGTTCCTTTTTCATCATACTCTTTCCATCCGCCTGTACGTAAGCCATTGATAAAGCTGCCTTCCGACTGCACTTTGCCATTCTCAAAATAGTATTTTGCCGGCCCCGTCATTTCGCCGAAACTGCCGAATTTAAGTTCCGCCATCAGCTGACCATTTGCAAAATACTGTGCGAAATAATTACGTACCCCTTTCTTTACAATAACCACCTGCCGCACGTGAGCCAAAGAGTCTCTCATAACCTGCAGTTCCGAAGAATCTTTGCGGGAGATATAAGACGTTGCCGTTACAAAGTCCGGGCGCCTGTAAGGCTTTCTGTAAAAAGTATCACCGTGTTGTTTTTCCACCGAATCTAACCACGCATTATCTAAAGTTACTGTCGGTTTAAATTTTTCCGGCGTTGTATTGCAGGCAGCAAAGAATGTTACTGCGGCAAAAAATAAAATGGCTTTAAGTAGCTTCATCCTGTAAAAATAATTTAAAAAAAGCAGCTTTTAAAAAGCTGCTTTTTTTGAGAAAATATTATGTAGAATTACATGTATTTGGTCCATGTTTTCCACCAGGTATCACCTACTGCGCAAGCGCCTTTGTAAGTTACAACAGTAAATCCTGTAGCAACCTTAGGATGCGTAAACGATGCTCCTGTTGCTGCTGCAGATGTTGCAGATGCCGGGTTGAAATCAGGTGTAAGGTAATTGAACGGTGCAACCAGTCCTACCATGCTGTTATCCGTAAGGATGCTGTTACCATAAGCCGGTGTGTTGTACCATGCAGTAATTGTTGCAGTTGTATTTGCCGTAGTAGGAACGTTTGTGTTGGTTCCCAAATTATACAAGATCGGCGTAGGGCAACCCGCGATGATCGTATTTTGTACAAACAAAGAATTCGGGATATTGTTATCGGTTGGAACACCAAGCTGAGCATCAATGTAAAGACCGTTTTTGTAGCCCATGATCAATGAATTGAAGATAGAGATAGAAGAGTTTCTTCTGATCTGCGCAGCCCATTGATAGTAAGTAGGGTTACCTACATTGGTCAAAGTAGCTTTAGGGCCCAATGTTGTCATATTTGAGAATACAGCAGCAGTTTGCGGCGTAAGCGCAGTACCTGATGCGTTATTATCACTTTCAAACATTTCGCTGTTAGATATATCAGCAACGTTAGAATCTCTCAATGCGATACCAAACTGAACTTTACCGCTGAAACCGTTATCCGTATCAAAATCATCATCCAATGTTCTGTAAGAAATAAGGTGCTTACAGTTAACTGTACCGCCAAACCACTCAAATGAATCATCATTAGCGTAAGAAACTTCCACGTTATCTACAACTGTACCTGAACCTACACCGCCGAAAGTAAGACCGTTGATCTCTTTATCAGGAAGAAATGCGTAACCTGCATATTCGATACGCACATAACGCAGGATACCGCTGTTATCTACCGGGTTTTGCAACTGAGTTGTAGCTGTTCCGTAAAGCCCCAAGCCATCACTGTTGTTAACACCGCCTTCAATTTCACCAACACCCTGAACACCGTTAAATGAAGAGTTTGTAGGCGCATTACCAAGGATCACTAAACCGGACCAATCACCTCGTACAGGGTTGGCAGCTTCTGATGTGAAAACGATAGGTTTATCCAAAGTACCGTCTGCGATAATCTTGCAGCTGCGGGTAATGATCAAACCACCTTGCTTGTTCAATTCACCTACGATCTTTGTTCCCGGTTCGATCGTAAGGATCGCACCGTTTGTTACGTATACCAAGCCGCGAAGTTTGTACACGTTACCTGCATGAAGCGTACGGCTTTCCGTGATCCTGCCTTCGAGGATGAGGTTCTCTGATCCGTTTGCCGTAGTAGTAGTAGTGGTAGTGGTAGAACCGTCTACTTCAATCTTCCTGCAGCTGAATGCCGTAGTCGCCAAGACGAGACTGTAAAGGAATATTCTTTTCATTGTTTATTGTTTATAGTTTTAAAAGTTTATTTAGTGCTTAAAAATTATAGATGAATGTTGTGGTGATCGTAGATCCGTACTTTCTTTTGATAAAGAAAGGATCAGTTGATTTGTACTTGTCGCTTGTTTCTTTGTAATAGAATACTGCTGTTTGATTTAAAATATCAGAAGCATTCAACCTTAACTCGCCCTTCGCTTTAAGTATTTTTTTAGTAACCTGGAAGTCCATCACAGAACGCGGATTTTCCCATACCGGCAATTGGTTGTCTCCGCCTACTAATAAAATTCGTCTTCCGATCCTGTTGAATAAAAGTGTAGTGGTAATACCGATCTTTTCAAGATCATACTGCGCTGTAGCATTGATCAGGTAAGGGCTTTGACCCTGCATAGGCCTGTCTAACTGATTTACGGCGGATTGTACGCGATTATAGATATAAGAAAAATTCCCCTGAATCGTAAAGTTTTTAAGCGGACTGTAAAAATCCAGCTTTTTTCTAAACTCTACCTCAGCACCGTAACTGTTTGCTTTTTCAGCATTAATAAATTTGAAAGAGGCCTGGTTCGCATAGGCTTCTATGGGCATATCGAAGTGTTTATAGAATATACCTGCCGTAAACAACTCGCCTGCTCTCGGGTACAACTCGTAGCGCAGATCGAGATTCGTAACTTTAGTTCTTTCCAATTCAGGCGTACCTGCGATTGTGGCACTCAGATCGAAATCATAAAATTGGAATGAGCTCACTTCGCGAAACTCAGGACGAATAACTGTTTGGGAACCAGATACGCGTATATTCGTTTTTGTATCCAGCTTATAAGTAAAGTTCACACCAGGTAAATAATCCGTAACTTTTGTATTCAAAAAACGGGGATCGCTTTTCTTAACGGTACCAACAATCTGGTCAAAATCTTCCACTCTTAATCCCCAAACAACACGAAACTTTTTCCCGATTGTATTATCGAACTGCAAGTAGCCCGCGTTTAGGATCGAATTAGCCAGGTATCTGTAATTTGGGTTGTACAATTGGTTAATTGCAAATTTGTTATCTGCACCGTTGCCGAAATTCTCAGGGCTATAAACCTGATCCTGCGGTAAATGCCTTAATGCATCGTTACGTTCAGGAAGATATAAAGTAAATGGTCTTGCATCAAACAATCTGTCCTTCACCTGAAAGAAATATCCGCCTTTTACAGTTTGATTTACGCCTTTGATCTTGAAGCTCTTTGTAAGATCTCCGCCTGCTGTATAAATATAATCACTCAGTGAACCGTAGTAAATACTTCCGCTTTTTTGTGATGAATTAGATACCGGTACCAATGAATATGGCGATGAAGGATCGGTAGGATCGTCCTGGTTGTATTGAATCCTTCTTTGATCCGGAACATACTGGTCAAGAATATTGAAACTACCGAACCAATGCAATTTCGATTTGATCGGATTCAGGTTATGATCACCGGAAACCTGGGTATTAAAAAAAGTATTCGCTTTATATGCCAGCTCTGTAGCCCTGATATTGTCACCTACCAGATTGGTTTCATAATCCTTACCGGTACGAAGAGTTGCGTAATCGGTGGTATTGACATTAATGATATTCTTGAATGAGATCTTGTTATCTGCACCAAGTTGGAAAGTGATGTTTGCCAAACCGCCCGCCAATACATCCTGGCTATACTTGTTATTGTAATAATCACTGGTAAGGCTCGATGATACACCCGGCGCCGTGTTATTGATCTGATTTCTGTATTCATTTCTTCTGTTGCTACTTCTGTAGTTTAAAGCAAATACTGCGGCAACTGAATTATTGTTCCATAATTTCTTTTTAAACCCGCCGCTCATTTGGAAGATCTTATCCAAAATAGCGCTGTTATTTTTTTCCGCCGTCCACACATTAGAAAATTGTTTTGCATAGGCTGTTTTTTGTGAGCGCTCAAGATCATTGAACGCAGCCTTACCCGGCATACCTGCAGGAAGCGAGCGTGCACCGTTATCAAAACCTAACCAATCTGTTTTACTTCCTTTGTACGTGTAGAAATCACTTCCGATCGTTTGTGTATTAAAACCTGTTCCTATCTGAACGTTCAAAAAGTTTTTCGCAGGCACATCTTTAGTGTTTACCTGGATAAGACCACCCGCCCATTCGCCCGGCAATTCCGGAATAAATGCCTTGTTGATGACAATATTATCTATCATCCCGGCCGGGAAGATATCAAAGCTGAATGTTTTTCTGTCGGGTTCCGTGCTGCTCAGCAAAATGCCGTTTAGCATTGCCTGGTTGTAACGATCAGCCAAACCTCTTACTATAATATACTTATTCTCCTGCAGAGAAAGACCCGGAACACGTTTCAACACTTCACCCGTATTTCTGTCAGGGCTTCTGCGGATCGCTTCCGCACTTATCACCTGCGCAACTACTGAAGTATTTTTTTGCAAAGCGATCAATGAAGCCGTTGTCTCTTTTCTTGCTGATGAACGAACCACCACGCCTTCTTCCGATTTTGCCACAGCGTCGATAGTAATATCAACAGTTACGCTTTTACCCGCTTCAACGGTGATCTCATCTACGATCTTCGTTTGGTAACCGACTGCTGTTATTTTAAATGAATATTTTTTACCCGCATCAAGAGAGAACGAGAACTGACCGTCAATACTTGCCGCTTTTGTGATCCCTTCACCAACCACTTCTATTGAAACTGATGCAATCGGACTGTTTGTTTTGCTGTCAACAATTTTACCTTCAACAGTACCTTTCTGACCGAAAGAAAAGAAGGAAATGCTGATGAAAGTAATAAGGAGTAATAATGATCTCATTGCGCTTTTTAATTTGAACGCAAAGGGAAGGAAAGCATGTTACGGCAAAGTGAAGGCAAGGTTAAGAAAATGTTACGTGCAGAACTGAAGTAAATATGTTGAAAAAGCCACTTTTATGCACTTATATTAATAAATCATTACCAATTGCGAAGAGACTGTCGTAAAATTGTATAATCATACTTTTGCTCAACTAAAAATCAAGAAGTTTATGGGTGCTAATTCTATATTGAAAATTTTCCTTCCTAAAGACAAAGTTTTCTATCAACTGTTTGAAAATGTGGCGGGAGTATTGGTTAAAATGGGTAATTTATTAAAGGACATCGTGAATGAGCCCGATTTTGAAACCCGGGGTAAAATGATCCAACAGATTGAAGATCTTGAGCACGTGAATGATGAATATACACACCAGATCTTCACAGAGCTTGGCAAGAATTTCATCACACCGTTTGACCGTGAAGATATTCACCACCTTGCATCCGCATTGGATGATATCGCGGATTACATGTACGCTTCGTGCAAAAAGATCAACTTCTACCGCGTAAACCCGGATGATATCGGGATCAGAAAATTCGGCGACCTCATCGCATTAGGTTGCGAGCAGGTACACAAAGCAGTAACGGAATTGCGCAACATGAAGAACATGCGCAAGATCACAGACGCACTAGTTGCCATCAACAGCATTGAGAACCAGGGTGATGATATCTTTGATATGAGTATCGAAAGACTTTTTGCAACAGAACCTGATGCAAAAGAAGTGATCAAGAAAAGAGAGATCTACCAGGTAATGGAGATCGTTACAGATAAATGCGAAGACGCCGCAAATGTGATAGAATCTATCATCGTAAAATATTCTTAATCAGCGTTCATTTCTTTTTAAAAAATCATACAGCTAATGCCTGATTTTCCAACCTTGCTCATAGCGATCATTGTGCTTGCTTTGATCTTCGATTTCATAAACGGTTTTCACGATTCTGCGAATGCTATTGCCACGATCGTTTCTACAAAAGTTTTAACGCCGTTCCAGGCGGTAGTGTGGGCGGCCATTTTCAACTTCGCGGCATACTTTATATTTAAGGATCACGGTGTGGGTGAAACAATCGCCAAAACAGTGAACGGTGCTATTAGTTTGCAGGTGATCATGGCCGGTTTAATCGCGGCAATCATCTGGAACCTGATCACCTGGTGGTACGGTATCCCTTCCAGTTCTTCGCATACATTGATCGGCGGCTTTACCGGTGCTGCAGTAGCTGCGGCGGGAAGCTTCAGCGTTATCAATACACCCATCATGCTTAAGATCATCGGGTTTATCGTGATCGCACCGATACTGGGTATGCTTATGGCCTTCATCATTTCGGTATGGTTCTTAAATTCTTTCCGCAAAGGCATTGCGCCTAAGATCGTAGCATTATTGGTAATTGCGGCAACAACTTTTCTGTTGTACAGCGTGATAGAAACGGACCCTTCCAAATTGCAAACGCATTATAATACTTACTTTTTAAAAGTATTGTTCTACTCTCATAATTTCAAATGGATCCTGATAGGTTTTATCCTGATCGTCCTCAGCATTTTTACATTGTTCCTCAGCAGCCTCAACTATGCACAGTCGGAAAGATGGTTCAAAAAAATGCAGCTTGTTTCTTCCGCGGCATTCAGTATCGGTCATGGTGGTAATGATGCGCAAAAGGTGATGGGTATCATTACCGTCGCGTTGATCAGCGGCGGCAGGATCGCTAAGTTCGCGGACATGCCTACCTGGGTACCGCTTGCATGCTATACTGCCATTGCACTTGGTACGATGAGCGGCGGTTGGAAGATCATCAAAACGATGGGAACAAGAATTACGAAAGTTACGCCGTTTGAAGGCGTAGCTGCAGAATCTGCCGGTGCGCTTACTTTATTTATAACAGAAATGCTGAAGATCCCGGTGAGTACTACACATACGATCACGGGCTCCATCATCGGTGTGGGCGCTACAAAAAGACTGAGTGCGGTAAGATGGGGCGTTACGATCAACCTCGTGTGGGCGTGGATCCTCACGATTCCGGTGAGTGCGTTGCTCGCTGCAGGAATCTATTATTTGCTGCACCTGTTCATCTAATATATGGCTAACGACCCGCTGCACGGCAAAACGTTGCAATTCATCCTTGAGCATTTGCTGGAGCATTACAGTTGGGCGGAGCTGGGCAGCATCATTCCGATCAATTGTTTTAAGAGCAGTCCTTCGATCAAATCAAGCCTTACTTTTTTGCGGAAAACACCTTGGGCGAGGAAGAAGGTGGAGGAATTGTATTTGAGTATTGTTGACGGATGACAGTTGGCGGTTGACAGTTGACGGTTGATAGTTGACGGTTGACAGTTGACGGATGACAGTTGACGGTTGACGGAAGACAGTTGACAGTTGACTGCCCGTAACGTGAAAAGAATTTTTAAGTTTCTGTTATTCAGTCGAGGCAAAGTCTCACTTTTATGATACTTTATGAGAGACGCTTCGTATAACTATCAGGACAGTGGGGGCGGCTTTTTTAAAATTCAACCAAACTAGTTGATATCAAGGTTTACCGACATCGTATCGCCGCATAATTTGTCATTTCCTACCGTGAAGGTTTTATTAAATTGCGGATTTACACCGCTGTTTCTACCGCAAACAATCGTTTGAGTATTTCCCTCGTAATCAATAGGGCTGATGCGAACCATATCTGTATAGATAATGCCATTTGTGAAAGGCCCTCCTTTTTTGAAATAGTTTATTCCCATTGACAACTTACTGATATAAAGCGTGTCGGCGGACGTGTACGGGTTTGTGACATTGAGTTCTAATTTCAAAATATAATAGCCGCTGCCCCTGAACATTCTGATATCGGAGACATCCTTTCTTAACGGAACATTCCCGATAAGTCGGGTGAATCCGGCTCCGGAAGATTCTCTGATAATCAATTTATCTGCACCATTCGTTGTTGAATATGAAAAGGAAAAATTTCCGTTTGCGTCCGTCGTTGCATTCCCCAAAACTTTCGATTTGTTATCACTGCCATCTTTGTTGAAATAAATCGATGGCTGTATTGGCAACAGGCGTTTCGATTCCCGCTACACACGAAACATATCTGCCGGACACAGTATTTTTAATTTTATCCTTTTTGCAGCCTGACATAAATGTGGTCAGAAGTAATGCCATCAAAAATAAGTTCTTCATAATTATCTTTTAATAAATTTAATTTACTCTGCAATCAACAATTTGCCTGTTCTTCTTTCACATCCCGCGTGATGGCTATTGTGTAGACCCTGAACACGTTGAAAGTATCCGGTATATTTGAAACAAAGTGATCTATGCAAAAGAGGTTGTTTGATAATCAAGTTGTCGGAATTTTCCTCATTTATCAGATTTTGCTGTAGAATATCTTTTAGAGTATTTTGAGCAAAATTCATCATTGCGATTGGAACAAGTAAATCAAAACAATAAAACAGATGATAAAATTCACACATTGATATGTTCGGATTAAAGCCGCTAATATGCAAGGCTTAGCCACGTTGGGAATTTGTATTTAGTCTGCCGGTAAAGCTGCTGATTGATTTATAAAGTTGAATTTATACCGCTATCTATGTCAATGAAAAATTAGTTTGTTCGCACTTTATCGAAAAGAAATTATTCTCTCATAAAAAAATAGCCTTATTCTGTTTTTCCATTAAAGTCATTTTGGATTTTATATTATCCTTTAATTTTTGTGGTAGTAAATAAAAGGCCTTTTCAATTTGGGTTTGTCTTTCGCTGTCTAAAACACCATTTTGATGTCGAATAACAATTTTATGGCCTTTATAAAAAGTGATGATTTTGATTCGTCCGTCATCAAATCCATTCATCGCACTTGTTCCATAAACAATTATAGGTTCAATCAAGCCATCCTTGTCAAAATCTTTAAAGTCAAAGTAATTTGTCCAAAACCAAATTGAATTTTCCTCTTTATCATTCTTGATTATATTGTCTTTGATCTCCCAAACTTTAATAAAGTGTTTATTAACAATTTTCAGGTTTATAGCTTTTATAGACTGATTAAAGGTGTCTTTGTCATTACCGATGGAATCATTACTTTCTGTCAAAACACAAAAAAAGTCTCCCGATTTGTCTGTGTATTTATAAACTTTAAAAATCGGATAATCGATTTTTAATTCTTGTTTTAATAAGTTCGTAAATATTGTTTCTGTTTGTTTGGCGGTTAATAATTCATTTGTTGAACTACTCGGTTGTGCTTTAAGCAAAGTCAAATTAAAAAATGTCCAAAAGAAACAAAGAAAGTATTTCACAGCAATCCAAAGTTTAAAAAGTTTTAAAAAATAGCCGACATGGCACGAGGCTTTGTTCAGTTGGGTAATTGACCAACCTTAAGCCCGGAAATGAAGCTAAATTTATAAGTAAAAACCGAAGTTCAGAACTTGCTCAAAAACGCCTGTTGTGCGTTTGTGCTTCTTTGCTTACGTTGTCCAAGCTGTTTTGTAGTCGAGTTGGGTCGGCGTTTTAATATAAAAAAGTTCACCTGAAAAATCTAAACTGAGGTGTAGGGCCTTGGAAATCCTGACGGGCAAATAATGTCAATGTTTCACGTTAGCAGAGTGTGTCATAGCATAACGCACAACTTACATGACTTTATGCAGGTTGCATATCAGTGCTGCGTCTGCTGATGACCGTTGCTGATTGTAGAAATTATTTACAAAAACTGATAGAAATTAGTCTGTTTGAACTGAAGCCGGGATTTGCAAATAGCTCATATTACAATGTGGGGCACAACTTGCATAAAACCTGTGCTGTGCGTTCGCTTACTTCACTTTGAACTTCTTGCAAAGCTTCGGTGCAATTTTAAACAGGTCTTTGTCACCCCATTCTACACCTTTTGTTTCACCACCACTGTCAAAGAAAAGTCCTTTACGCTGCGCAGATGCTCTTGGAAAAGTTGTGTCTTTGGTCGGGTCTTTCTTAGTCACAATTTGATAAGCATTGTCTGCCATCGGGATTAGCTCTTCAAATATCACTTCACCGTAGCCATACTTTTTGTTTATTGGAATATCAACGTCTGCAAGATGGTCAGGATTTTTTAATGTTTCGTCAAAATGATATTTGCCTAATGAAATTAACCAACACCTAAAATAAAAAAATGTATCATCTGAAGAACCGCCTTCGATAATTGTGTGGGCAGCCATATTGTTCCAAGTGTTTGCTTTCAGATTCATTTGTTGAAAGATGATTTCAAACTCTTGGATTTGTTCAGGTGTCAATTTAATAAGTTGGTCAAGTATTGTTTGCTCTTTAAGTTTATTGTCAAATTTTGCTTTGGCGAAAGCGTAGTCCATAATTTTCCAAAAAAACACGGTGTCCATTTTTTTGTCTTTTGTAAGTGATGGTATTGTGTTAGCCGATTTGTCGTTTTGATTACCTGAGTTTGTTTGTGCGCAAGTCAGATTTAAAGCGGTGACAATTATAAAAAAATATTTGAGCATATTAGTGTCTTAGTAAACCTGAACGAAGTAGTTTAAAGTGACATACAAAATGTGTGTTGAAGTACTTACACGAACTTACGAATTTTATAAGCCTATTGATAACCGGCACTGTTCGTTTTATTATTATTGAGGTGCGTCAGGTTACGCAGTTGTGGTTTTCGGTAACGTTATTTTCTGGTGTCCTCACAACAGCAAACAAGTGATAAAATATTTTTGTGCAAACCTTTTGGAATAGTATATCTGAATAACTACAACCAGCGGCATTTTCCCGGTTGCACCTGCCTTGTAAAAACACATACGGTTCTTCGGAAGATTAAGCACGGGTCCGGCTCGGATCAAGCAGCTGTCAGCCCGGGGCTTAGGTCCTCTAAACATCCTTAAGACATCTTCAGCAGATCTTCAGGAAATTTCCCCATTAAGTGTCGTTTTTCATACTTTGTTTATTTTTAAGCGGGTTTTTGGTTTTCTCTGCGTGCCCTACCCTATCGCAAAAACTAACATGCTGCTGCCTGTCTACCATCATCTGTCAACCGTCAACCGTATATTTGCAGCATGAATACGATCCTCGTTACAGGCGGTTGCGGCTATATTGGTTCACATACGATCGTTGATCTGATTGAGAACGGATATCACGTAATATCCGCAGACAATAACAGCCGCAGCGATGAAGCGATCCTGCAGGGCGTAAAACAGATCACCGGGGTTGATGTAAAGAATTACAAGGTAGACCTGTGTTGTTTTGAAGATACTTACGCGGTATTCCGCGAAAATCCTTCCATTACGGGGGTTATTCATTTTGCGGCTTACAAAGCGGTGGGCGAATCAGTAGAAAAACCGCTGATGTATTTCGAGAATAATCTCAACTCGCTCATCAACGTAATGCGCTGCGCCATTTCGTTCAAAGTCCCGCATTTTGTTTTCTCTTCCTCCTGCACGGTTTACGGCAATCCGGATACTTTACCGGTAACGGAAAGTTCCCCGTTTCAGCCGGCGCAATCGCCCTATGGCAGCACCAAACAAATGGGTGAAGAGATCGTGCAACAAACACTTTGCGGCAGCGATAAAATGAAAGCGGTATTGCTTCGTTATTTTAATCCGGTAGGAGCTCATCCTTCGGGTGCGATCGGTGAAATTCCGTTAGGCAAACCGCAAAATCTTGTTCCTGCCATTACACAGACCGCTATCGGAAAGCTGGATGGGATGAAAGTTTGGGGCGATGACTATCCTACCAAAGATGGTACCTGTCTGCGTGATTATATCCACGTTTCCGACATAGCACACGCACACACGCTTGCATTGCAACACATGGAAAAGAGTGAAAAAGCCTGTGAGATCTTTAACCTTGGCAGCGGAAATGGATTTACGGTGTTGGAAATGATACAAACCTTTGAAGCGGTGAGCGGCGTAACACTCAATTATGAATTGGCGGAACGACGTTCCGGTGATGTTGTTGCTATTTACGCGAACAATGATAAAGCGAAAAATGAACTCGGCTGGAACCCAAAATATGATAAAGAGGCGATGATGCTTACTGCATGGGAATGGGAAAAGAAAATACACGAAAAAAAGGACTTATTTGATCATACAAATGCGGGTCTTAACTGATCTGCGGTTAACTTACAGAAAATTTTAAAAAGAAAATATGTTAAGCGAAATTGAAGTAACGGGTAAAAAAGATACAAGAAGCGGATTCGGTGACGGTATCCTTGAAGCTGCGCAAAAGAACGAAAATATTGTTGCGCTCACTGCAGATCTCGCGGGTTCCTTAAAGCTCGGCGGATTTATGAAAGCATTCCCTGAAAGATTTATCCAGGTTGGTATTGCGGAAGCAAATATGATCGGCATTGCTGCGGGTTTAACCATCGGCGGAAAGATCCCTTATACTACTACGTTTGCAAATTTCAGCACGGGTCGTGTATACGATCAGATCCGTCAGAGCGTGGCATACAGCGGAAAAAATGTAAAGATCTGTGCATCACATGCCGGCCTTACCTTAGGTGAAGACGGCGCCACGCACCAGATATTGGAAGACATCGGATTGATGAAAATGCTTCCGGGAATGACGGTGATCGTTCCTTGTGATTACAATCAAACAAAAGCGGCTACAAAAGCGATCGCTGATTACGAAGGGCCGGTCTACTTACGTTTTGGCAGACCGGTTTGGCCGATATTTACCAAAGAAGAAGATTTTAAAATAGGAAAAGCACAGATCCTCAACGAAGGAAAAGACATTTCCATTTTCGCCTGCGGACACATGGTTTGGAAAGCGGTGGAAGCTGCAAAAACGTTGGAAGCAAAAGGCATCAGCGTGGACCTGATCAATATTCATACGATCAAACCATTGGATACGGAAGCGGTATTGGCTTCTATCAAAAAAACAAAATGTGCTGTAACAGCGGAAGAGCATAATATCATCGGTGGCCTGGGCGACAGCATTGCGCAGGCAGCTGCAAAAGATTGTCCGGTGCCGATTGAATACATTGGCACAAATGATACATTCGGAGAAAGCGGTAAGCCCGAAGATCTTTTAGTAAAATACGGCCTTGACGCAGAACATATCGTAGCTGCTGCTGAGAAGGCGCTGGCGAGGAAGATCTGAATTAGTTGACGGATGACAGTTGTCAGGCGCCGGTTTAAGTATGTTTGACAGTTGTAAATTTACTGTCAACTGTCAACTGTTAACAAGCCTACTCCTTTTAAAAAACTTATATTTGCCTATATGATGAATGTAGAGAATATGGAATACAATACGACCAGGAACCACCTGATCATGAAAGAATATGGCAGACATATTCAGAAAATGGTTGAGTACCTGCTTCAACTTGAGGACCGTGAAGAACGACAAAAGAATGCGTACGCAGTGATAGAACTGATGGGCTTTTTAAATCCGCACCTTAAAAACGTGGAAGATTTCCGCCATAAATTATGGGATCACCTTTTCCTTATCAGCGATTTTACGCTTGATGTGGATAGTCCTTATCCGATCCCCACCAGGGAAACATTGAAGGCAAAACCGGAAAGACTTACTTATCCTAAAAAATATCCGAAATTCAATCACCTCGGGAAGAATATTGAAGTGGTGATTGATAAAGCATTGAAGGAAGAAAACCCGGAGAAAAAGCAGGGCTTCGCAAATGCAATTGCATATTATATGAAGCTCACATACAGCAACTGGCATAAAGAGTTGATGCATGATGATACCATTCAACAGGAACTGCATAACATGACCGACGGTGAGTTGGAGTTTAACAACCGTCCTTTTGTGAAGCACCAACCGGCGAGGATCGAAAGAGATGAATACCCTGCAGCACGAAATCGTTACGGCAAAAACTTTAGCAGCAACGGCGGTGGCAGAGACAACAGCAATAGCCGCAATAACAATAACAACCGCAACAATAACAACCGTAACAACAATAATACCCAGGGCGGCAACAGAGACGGCGGCGGCGGCGGAAATCGTGAAGGTGGCAATGGCGGCGGCAACAGAAATAATAACAATAATAACAACAACAGGAATTTTAAGAAGAGATACTAGGTTCCGGATATCAGACAAAAGATATCAGACAAAAGATTAAAGACAAAAGACCGACAGCAAACGTTGTCGGTTTTTATTTAGGGTTAATTTTTTTTAAGGGTTCTTATCAGTTATTTTTGGCAAATAAATTTTCTTCATGGCAATATTCGAAGTAAGGGGTGGTAATCAGTTAAGAGGCGAGATTACACCGCAGGGCGCAAAGAACGAAGCGTTGCAGATCATCAGTGCGGTGCTGCTTACATCGGAGCCGATGGAAATTCATAATATCCCAGATATCACGGATGTAAATCTGCTGATAGAACTACTGAGGGAAATGAATGTGAAAACGGAAAAGCTTTCCGCGAACAGCTATCGTTTTCAGGCGGATGATGTGGACGTGGAATATTTGCAAAGTGAAGCATATTTTAAAAAGAGCGGCAGACTTCGCGGCTCTGTAATGCTTGCGGGACCTCTACTTGCAAGATTTAAGAAAGCCTATTTACCAAAACCCGGCGGTGATAAGATCGGCAGAAGGAGACTTGATACACATATCATCGGCTTCGAAAGATTGGGTGCGGAATTTTCTTACAACAGCGATACGGGTTTCTTTAAATTAAAAGCAAATCAACTGATCGGTTGCAAAATGTTGCTCGATGAGCCAAGTGTTACCGGCACGGCGAATATTCTAATGGCCGCATTATTTGCAAAAGGCGAAACTGTTATATACAACGCTGCCTGCGAACCATATATCCAACAGCTTTGCAAAATGCTGATTCGCATGGGTGCACAGATCGAAGGCGTGAGCAGCAATATGCTTACGGTTACAGGCGTAACGGAACTTAGCGGAACAACACATACGATGTTGCCCGACATGATCGAAGTGGGCAGTTTTATCGGTCTTGCCGCAATGACCCGCAGTGATATCACTATCAAAAATGCGGGCATTGAAAACCTCGGGATCATTCCGGAGAAATTTAAACAGCTCGGAATAAAAATGAACTTTAAGGGCGATGATATTCATGTGCCGTCGCAGGATAAATATGAGATCCAAAAGTTTTTGGATGGCGGTGTAATGACGATCTACGATCATCCGTGGCCGGGCTTTACGCCGGATCTGTTGAGCATTGTTTTAGTAACGGCAATACAGGCGCACGGGAGCATTCTTATTCACCAGAAAATGTTTGAAAGCCGTTTGTTCTTCACGGATAAACTGATCGAAATGGGTGCACAGATCATCCTTTGCGATCCGCACAGGGCGGTAGTTGTAGGGCTTGAGAGAGAAAAACAATTACGTGGTATCACGATGAGCAGTCCGGATATTCGTGCGGGGGTTGCATTGCTTATAGCGGCACTGAGTGCGGAAGGAAAAAGTACGATCCAAAATATTGAACAGATTGATCGCGGCTATGAAAATATTGACGGAAGGCTGCAAGCGCTTGGGGCAGATATTTTGAGAGGGGAATGATATGCTGATGTGCTGATTATCGATTTGAAAATTTACAGATGTGCTGATTTGGATTTGGAAATTTGAAGATGTGGAGATGTGCAGTTTGCAAAGGTTTGAAGATTGTTATTAATAAAACTAAAACGTTAGTGAATAAAATTCTGATCATAACGGCGCCGTCGGGAGCAGGAAAAACATCCATCACAAAATATTTGATGGAGAAATTTCCGGTGCTTGCATTTTCGGTTTCTGCCGCTACAAGACAGGCACGCGGAATTGAAAAAGACGGCGTTGATTATCATTTTATGACCGAGGAAGTTTTCCGTTTTAAAGTGCAGCACAACGAATTTGTAGAATGGGAAATGGTGTATGATGGAAAATATTACGGCACGCTGAAATCAGAATTGCAAAAGATCTGGGATGCCGGAAAGATCCCTGTGCTTGATATTGATGTGAAAGGCGCCATTCATGTACAGCAACAATTTAACGAAGGCACGCTCAGCCTTTTTATAGAACCACCTTCGGTAGATGAACTGAAAAAAAGATTGCTTAGTCGCGGTACGGAAACGGAAGAATCCCTTGCGGCCCGTGTAAATAAAGCATCTTACGAACTTTCTTTTAAGGAACATTTTCATAAGACCGTTGTGAACGCGGATCTTGAAACAGCCTGCGGTTTGGCGGAAAAGATCGTGGGGGATTTTATTGCCGGATAGATTTTGCGATGATGAATGTGGATATGTCGATGCGACGATTTACTGATGCGTACGACTCATAAATTGTCAGTGACTTCTGCAACAGGTGCTTAAGGCTTAAAATATTGTTCCATAAATGAAGCACCGAATTGAACGACACTTTATTTAGTTTTCTACATTATTTACATTAACGCTCACTCCTTTATCTTTACAATATGGATGTAACCGCTCTCATAGCCATATTTATTTCTCTTTTACTCATCGGCTTTTTTGCAGGGATAGAGATCGCATTTATTTCTGCCAACAAACTTTCATTAGAGCTGAATAAAAAGCAGGGAAAATACGCCGGAAAGATCTGGGGTAAATATGCTGAACATCCTACAAAATTCATCGGAACAGTATTGATCGTTTTAAATATCGTACTCGTTATTTACGGTCTGTTGATCGGCGAGCTCCTGTTCCCTTTGTGGCATCAATTGGAAATTCGTTTAGTAGCCGGTGCGGCTAAATATGTAAACCTGATCAAACTTTTTTTTGAAACGATCTTATCAACTACCATCATTCTTGTTGTTGAGTTTGTAACTAAAGCGTTGTTCCGCTCGAGGAACAACAGCATATTATCGAATGGTTTCATCGCATACATCGTACAATTTTTCTATTCTATATTCTCGTCCGTATCTTCCGTGTTTGTAAACATTGCGGAATGGATCCTGAAATATATTTTCAACGTAAAGATCCACGACCGCAAAGAAGTGTTCAGCAAAGTAGATCTGGAACATTACCTCCAACAAAATAAAACGCATAACGAAGAAGAATCTTCAGACATCAATAAAGAGCTTTTTGAAAATGCACTATCGCTCGGTGAAGTGCGCCTGCGGGAATGCCTTGTTCCGCGTAAAGAGATCGTAAGTATTCCGCAAAAGAGTAGTATTGAAGCTGTAAGGAAGCTGTTCATTGAAACAAGGTTGAGCAAACTTGTGGTGTACGGTGAAAACATCGACAGCATCACAGGTTATATTCACCAGTTAGACCTCTTTAAAAAACCGGCTTCGCTTAATGATATTCTATTGCCCATCCCTACCGTTCCGGAAAGTATGAGCGCCACTGACCTGATGTCGAAATTCAGCAAGGAAAGAAAAAGCATAGCATGGGTGATCGATGAATTTGGCGGCACCGCGGGGATCGTAACAATGGAAGATCTGTTGGAAGAAATATTCGGTGAGATCCGCGATGAATATGATGATCCGGAAGAATTTACCGACAAAAAGATCAGCGATAATGAGTATTTGCTGGACGGCAGAATGGAACTTGACCTGATCACAGAAAAATATCACCTCGCATTTCCTGAAGATGAAACCGCTGAAACCCTTTCCGGCTTTATCATTCAGCACCATGAATCCATTCCTACACAAAAGGAACAGATCATCATCGGCAACTATGAATTTGATATTTTAAAAGTAAGTGATACGAGGATCGAGACCGTAAAACTCAAAGTATTACGCCAATCTTCGTTCACATAAAAAAATATTATTCTCCCGCGGTTGTTTTTTAATTTTGCAGCATGGTCATCGGCGTGCACATTCAGGAAAAAAACAGTCCGCTTTCAGCATCTGTAAAACGCATTGCGGAAAAGTATGCTGATCATCGTTTCATTTTATTCTGCGCAGATATGCCGGAGAAGATACGACACTGCACGACGGTAATCATCTCTCCAAAGCCGAAGAATAATTTGCTCTTGTTGTATTGGTACAAATACAAGCTGCCTGCTTTGTTAAAAAAATACAGCGTTGAAGCCTTTATCAGCGATGCCGGGATGTTAAACGCAAAAGCAACGGTTCCCCAATACCTGTTTCTGACTAACACAGATTTTGAAGAAAACAAGCGGTCAAATTTCAGGAAAATATTCAGCAGGTCTTTGGAAAAAGCTGTCGGTATTTTTGTAACGGAAGATTTTATCGCAACTGCTCTCAAAGAAAAATATGAAGTTTCTTCGGCGAAGCTCAATACTGTTTATCACGGAATGGAAGGGACATCTGCGGAACATCAGAGCATATCCGGAGATCAGTTGCGGGACACGTTCACAGACGGCTATGAATATTATTTTCACCCGTTCTCAACGGCATCTAAAACACAATTGCTCACGGTTTTGAAAGCATTTTCTCAGCTCAAGAAATGGCAGAAGTCATCTTTGAAGTTAGTGTTGCTTCCCGATGCCGTTTCAGAAACCGAACTCATCCCGGATTTCAAAAACTACAAATACCGCGAAGAAGTTAAGATCATTGATCCGACGCAAGCCAATGCTGGTAAGCTTTTGCGGCACGCTTTCGCAGTAGTCTGGCTGTCGGAATACAGGTCACAAGCGGAAGTGTTGGAAGCGATGCAACAGCATATTCCTGTAATCGTTGCAGACAATCAGATCAATAAAAGTCTCTTTGGCAACGCGGTTATTTACGGCAGCACTACTGATGCCGGGCTCGCAGAAAAAATGCAACTCATTTATAAAGATGAATCGCAAAAAACCATGCTTGCAGCCAACAGTAAAAATATCCTCCAGAAATATGATGCCGAAAAAGCAGCTCAGGATCTGCTTGATGTTATCTTAAACAAAACGGTCATACCTTTAAAAAAAGTCACTTCATGAAATTTCCATCTCCTGTAAATATTGAAACCATTGCAAGGCTTACGGGTGCTACACTTGCGGGCAACAAAAACGGTTCGGCAACCGGCATAAATGAATTGCATAAAGTAGAAACCGGTGATCTGGTTTTTGTAGATCATCCGAAATACTACGATAAATGCATCAACAGTGATGCAACATTTATCATCATCAATAAAGAGGTAGAAGTTCCTGCAGGCAAAGCATTGTTGATCACTGATAATCCTTTTGAAGCCTATTGTAAGATCGTAGAGCATTATCGCCCGTTTACCAAAGCGGAAAAAATGGTAAACAGCAACGTGGGAGAAGGTACAGTTATTTTTCCCGGCGCATTCATCGGCAATAATGTAACGATAGGAAAGAACTGTGTTATTTATCCGAACGTTTCCATCATGGATCATTGCACGCTCGGCGACAATGTGATCATTCAATCAGGCACAGTCATCGGGAGTGATGCATTTTATTACAATACAAAAAAGAACAGGGAGCAGTGGTACAAAAGAATGCCGAGTTGCGGTACCGTGATCCTTGAAGATGACGTGGAGATAGGTGCCAATTGTACGATCGATCGCGGTGTATCACATGATACAAGAATCGGGAAGGGAACGAAGTTTGACAACATGATCCATATCGGTCATGACACTGTTGTCGGAAAAAATTGTTTGTTTGCCGCCAACGTAATTATAGCAGGAGTTGTTACGATCGAAGACGGCGTAACGATCTGGGGTGGCTGCATCATCAACAAAACACTCACTATCGGCGAAAATGCAGTGCTCTTGGGCCGCACGGGAGTAGGCCAGGATCTTCCGGGAAATAAAACTTACTGGGGCGCTCCCGCCCAGGAAGCCGGTATTGTAAAAAGAGATTTGATCTGGGCAAAACGCATCCCTGAACTTTGGGAAAAAGTAATGGGAAAAAAATAATTACTCCTGCAGAAAATGATAATTGTAGGGAAGCTGGTGCGCCACTTTATCCCATGTCCAATATCCGCTGATAGAGATATCTGATTGGTCATAATAATAGCCGTTCTGCTCGATCACAATACTTTCATTCGGCTTAAAACTAAGCGTTGAAAATTGGAACGCAGATGGCTCTCCCGCATTTTCTTTGAGGTATGAGGCTACGGGTTTTTCACCGGAATATAACACAACTACATTATTTTGATTTGGCAGGATCTCCACCGTTTGTGTACTGTCGTCTTTCTGATAATTCAGAGCCGCATAAGGATCTTTCAATTTAACGGCGTCATCCTTACCGTTTGTTTTTACTATGAACTGAATTTCAAACTGCTGTGTCTTCATGTTCTTGTTATAAATGCTGCGCATAAATTGAAGGATGGATCCTTTGTAAGCGGCATGGCGTGCTACTTCCCACTGTTGCTTCTGATCATCACTGCCGGGTAATTCTTCAAACAACGGATAACCGGTGTAAGCACTTACTTCGGTTGTGAACTCATGTGAAAAAGAATCTAAAGTGTACCTGATATTATAACCGAGTATATTATTTGTGATCATTAAAGGTTCTGTTGCTGTAACACGGATCCTGTTCTTCCTTTTTGAAAAGAAAAAATGCAGCACTTCCGGGTTTTGAATACGACAAAGATTGCTGTCTACCTGATATCCTATAAACTCATTATTGAACAATGAACCGTATTTCACCCAACCATCAGCCACTTCATTACTTGAGGTAATGGCAACAACTTCCAATTCTTTTTCCTTTTCTTTAAGTGTGATATTTATCTTTTCGGATGCGTCAGATATTGTGATACGCCTGCTTTCTGTGCGATAGCCCGTATAAGTGATCGCAAGATCATAACCGCCTAAAGGAAGCGTGAGTGAGAAATTCCCTTCAGCATCCGTTGCCGTACCAAAAGTTGTATTTTGGGCAAACACAGATGCAGCAGGCATCGGGGTTCCCGTTACTTCATTTGTAACTTTACCGCTGATCGTAAAATTCGTCTGCGCATTTGCAAATGAACCTGTGAAGACAGCAGTGAGTAAGATGAGAAATATTTTCATGTTGCTTTATAATTTGTAATTAACCGTCTTTGATCAACCGACCTTAGCTTGAAACTGCTGAAAGGTTTTAAATTGTTGAGGACTTACCGAAAATACATTATGAGTTGTTAAGTTTTTGTTGCAACGCAGCACAGGTAAAATTTATCGTATCCTGCATATTATGATATGTAAACTGCGGCAACATTTTTAACAACTTGCTGTTGTCAAATTTAACTTCGGCGAGTGATGTGGCTGCGGTTTCCCGGGTGACCAGCGGCGTAAAACCGGTGAATTTACTTTTGATAGCTTCCATCCGCCATTTTACACCGGCAAGAAAAGGCGTGATCTTTTTGTGCGGTTCTTTTTTATTAAATGCTTTTGCAATCATGGTGAATATTTCGCGATAAGAAAAATTGGCAGCACTAACGATAAAACGCTCATTGGAAATATCAGCTTTCATCAAAGCGATCATCGCCGCGGCAACATCTCTTACATCCACAAAACCGGAGGTGCCTTCCGCATACCACGGAAATCCATCATAAACTGACTTGAAGATCTTTGTGGAGCTGTCGTTCCAGTCGCCCGGACCAAGTATCACGACCGGGTTTACGACTACTGCATTCAATCCCTCTGCTGTTCCCCGCCACACTTCTGTTTCGCCGAGATATTTACTATAGCCGTATTTGCTGTTCGAGGTTTCTTCGCTCCATTGCATTTGTTCCGTGATCTGTTGACCCGGCCTTATTCTTCCCAGTGCCGCTACAGAACTCACGTGTACGAATTTACTTACGCCGGCATTCAACGCGGCATTCACCATATTCGCTGTTCCTTCCACATTTATTTTGTACAATTTCTCTGCATCCTTTGGTGAAAAAGAAACGAGCGCAGCGCAATGATATACTTCTGTTATGCCCTGCATTACTTCTTCCAGGTCGTATACGTCAAGGATATCACAATGCACCGCATGCAGTTTATCATCATTAAATGCCGGAAGCGGTGTTGTATTGTATATGGCTTTTACGGATTCACCGGATGCGAGTAACTGTGTGATCAATGTTGTGCCTAGAAGGCCCGCACCGCCGGTTACCAATATCATTTGGACATATTTTCGGCGTAATTGTAAAATCCTCTTCCTGATTTTCTGCCGAAATTTCCTTCCGATACTTTTTGTTCCTGCAGTGCCGAAGGTTTGAATCGCGGATGATCACCGAATGCATGATACACAGATTTTGACACGGCAAGGTTTATGTCCATACCAATTAGATCCATCAGTTTGAACGGCCCCATTTTAAACCCCGCGTTTTCCATCAGCGTATCTATATCTTCAAAAGGAATATTTTTTTCTGATGCGAGCTTCATCGCTTCCAGGTAAAAATGCCTCGCCACACGATTTACGATAAAGCCGGGTGCGTCTTTGCACACTACAGGTTGCTTTTGCAAAGCGACACAGAGATCATACACCGCTTTCACTGTTTCGTCGGATGTCTCTTTGCCTGCCACTACTTCCACGAGTTTCATGACCTGCGCCGGGTTAAAAAAATGCATTCCGGCAACTCTTTCAGGGTTTGGAATATTTTGTTGGATCGCCGTTATAGACAGGGATGAAGTATTGCTGGCGAGAATCGTTTGTGCTGAATTTATATTCGCAAGTGATGTATACAATGTTTGCTTGATCGCGAGGTCCTCAATGATCGCTTCAATAACAATATCGCCGATGCAATCATTAATGTCTGTTGTAAAAAAAACAAGATCAAAAATCTCCGTTTTCTTAGCTGCAGTAATCTTGGCTTTGGTTACTAAAAAATCAAGGTTTTTGCTGATCGCTTTTTTTGCATTGTCAATTCCTGCCGCGTTGGTATCGAAGATAACGGTCTTAAACCCATTTTGTGCAGCTGCCAATGCAATGCCGCTGCCCATTGTTCCCGCGCCCGCCACAACTATTTTGTTGATCATACCACAAAAATAAGTAAGCCTGCTTAAAGCACTGCAAAAGAAAATGCAGTTTACCGTTAAAGCAAACTGCATTCGTCTTCAAATTTTCAAATCTTTATTGTCTGTCCGCTTCCGTTTTCGCATCCGCTTTCATCTTATCATTTGCAGTGATGGAAAATTCCACTCTTCTGTTCAATGCACGACCTTCTGAAGTGCTGTTATCCGCTTTCGGCTGCGATTCACCATACCACTTTACAGTAAGTCTGGAAGATGCAAGCCCGGCTGCTTTTAATGCTGTTCCCACCGCATTCGCACGTTGCTGAGAAAGCGTCATGTTGTACGCGTCTGCCCCAACATCATCTGTATGACCCTCAACTAAAATATTCGTCTCCGGATAGTCCGTAAAAACTTTCACAAGTTTATCAATCGCCAATTGCGAGTTTGAAGAAATATTATACTTAGCAGTCTCAAAATAAACGCCTGCTTTTGACCCGTCAGGATTGTTTTCATCGAAGGTTACGTTAATACCTTCTCCCACTCTTTCTACTTTTGCACCGGGAATTTCCTTCTTTATCTGCTCCGCCTGTCTGTCCATTTTATTTCCGATGATGCCGCCGGCAACCCCGCCGATCGCCGCACCCAAAATTGCACCAAGCGCAGTGTTCTTTTTATTACCTACATTATTACCGATGATGCCGCCGATGACAGCACCGCCCGTTGCGCCTATTACAGTTCCTTTCGTTTTATTATTCGTTCGTCTTGTAGCATCACAGCCTGAAGCGATGACAGCAACAGCAGTGAAACCGAGTAAAGTATTGATGATCTTTTTCATGAGTCGTGTTTTAGTTTCTTGTAAAATTGTAAATGAATGCAGCGGGTTTATTTTCGAAAGTAATATCGTTTCTCAACTGCATTGTTTTATCATCAAGGGAGACGATCGTGAACCGGAACCCCGCTTTTCCTTCATCCATATCCTTGTATTTATTGTCTACTCTTTTATATTGAAAGATCTTCGCCACGCCGTTCTCTTCCACAACTGACCAGCGAATATTTCTCGTGAGTGCGGCGCATTCAGTTCCGTTTGCCGCAATGGAATAAGATCCCAAACTATTGTTTTTATTAAATTTCCACGAACTTCCCACAAAGCAATTAAAATCCGCTTCGTCCAACACCTGTGCTTTTATTTTCCCCGTGATCCCTTCTGTTGTGATGGTTTGTAATTGCCATGACCCGTCGATCGTTTTGCGGGAGCTTCTTACCTCCTTAGAGCCTGAGCATGAAGAAGCTATCAGCAGCACCGCAAATGCAGCAACCAATACGCTTAATTTTTTCATAGAAAATATTTGATAGTTATACAGGATAATATGCCCTGCGGGTTTTAGTACACAGGATTTTTCAATTTTAATGCCAAAGAGAAATATGATTCCGATTTAAGGAGAAGATAGGAAAACCGTGAAGCGGCCCAGGTGCCGGGGATGATAAGCATTAGAATTACAAAGCAGATTGCTTCGTTTTATCAAAAGACTTAAGTATGGGAGCGAATCAGATAAAAAAACTCTCTCCTTTCACAGAGAATTTTTAATATTTAAGCAGATTCGAATTGTTGCAGGAACCGCAGGTCATTCTCACTGAATAAGCGCAGATCCTTTATTTGGTATTTCAACATTGTAATTCTTTCGATGCCCATACCGAATGCAAAGCCCGTGTATTTGTTCGGATCGATGCCGCAATTTTCCAATACTTTCGGATGCACCATACCGCAACCTAATATTTCTACCCAACCTGTTTTTTTACAAACGCTGCAACCTTCACCGCCGCAGATCAGACAACTGATATCCATTTCCGCGCTTGGTTCCGTGAACGGAAAATAAGACGGGCGAAAACGTACTTTCACATCGTTGCCAAACATTTCCTGCACGAAGAAATAAAGCGTTTGTTTAAGATCTGCAAACGAAACATTTTCCGCAATATATAATCCTTCTACCTGATTGAAAAAGCAATGCGCTCTTGCGCTGATCGTTTCATTTCGATATACTCTTCCCGGACAAATGATACGCAACGGCAGAACGCCTTTTTGCATTTCACGGATCTGTACACTGCTCGTGTGTGTACGCAATAACCAATCAGGATTTTGATTGATGTAAAAAGTATCCTGCATATCTCTCGCGGGGTGATTTTCCGGAAGATTCAATGCGGAGAAATTATGAAAATCATCTTCGATCTCCGGACCTTCAGCAACAGAAAAACCAAGTCTGTTGAAAATAGAAATGATCCTGTTGCGCACAATACTGATCGGATGTCTTGTTCCCAAAGCAACAGGCGTTCCCGGTAAAGTAAGGTCAATACCCGGTGCAGCTGCCGCTGCAGATTCACCCGAACTATCCCCGAAAGATGCAAATTTTTCTTCTGTAAAAACTTTGAATTCATTAAGCAGCTGACCTGCTTCTTTTTTATTTTCCGCAGCTACATTTTTCATTTCACCCATGATCGTTTTCAGCAAACCTTTTGTACCAAGGTATTTTATGCGAAAAGCTTCCTTCTCTTCAGCCGTTGAAGCGGTTTCTTCATTAATTTCCGCCTTGTATTGTTCAACGAGGGCTCTCAAATTTTCCATGGCGCAAAGGTAAAGGATTTGGAAATTTGAAGATTTGGAAATTAGGGGGATTTCTAAATAGGGTAATTTGGAAATTTGGAGATCGAAATGCGGTAGGGTTAGAATTTACGGCGCTTTAATTTGGTTGCGGATTGCACCGCTGCAGATTGTCAATTGCTAAATGACTTTTGATTTAATGAATTATTAACAATGCGCTATCTAAACAGATTCACTTCCCCACATAAATTTATGTCTTAAATCAAACTACATCATGGACTCCGAACCGGGCGGTTATTTTAACGGCTCAATGCTTTTTAAAGCATCAATTCTCACCCTCTCTTTCACTGCACTTTATTTTTACAGACCTGAAAAAAACTTCCGTTGGATGCGCATCACCACCGCAAAAAAGGATACGATTATTGAACAGCCTGTTCATAAAATTCCGGTAAAGAAAAAAAAGAAAACCATTTACCTCACTTTTGACGACGGACCTGATAAAGGGACCAGAAATGTGATGGCGATCCTGAAAGATGAAGAAACGCCCGCCACATTATTTATCATCGGCGAGCACGTGTACGGCAGCCGTGATCAACGTGCCACTTTTGATTCATTGCAGCAATGCAGTCTGATCGAATTGGCTAACCACAGTTTCACGCATGCGTTTGAAAACAAATTCTATAAATTTTATATGGTACCGGATAGTGCCGTAAATGATTTTAAAAGATGCGCCGACAGTCTGAGCCTGACGAGTCATATCATTCGCACGCCGGGAAGAAATATCTGGCGCACAGAAAATGTTACCTCCACTGATCTTCAGAATTCTGTTGCCGCGGGCGACAGCCTTTACAGCAAAGGGTTTGACGCGATCGGCTGGGATGCGGAATGGCACTTTGATACAGATCAGCGACTCGTGCAAACCGACAGTGAAATGGTGCGCATGGTGGACAGTTTGTTTGCGCATCACAAAACAAAAACACCCGGACATTTGGTGTTGCTTGCGCACGACAGGACCTTTGCAAAAAGCGATGACTCTGCAAGTCTGCACCGTTTTATCAGCGCATTAAAAAAGACCGAGGAATATGATTTTCAAACCGTGAGCAGCTATCCGGGTTTAACAAAAGACAGCGTGCTAACGAAGTAATTTATTCGTAATTTTAATATTCTAAAACACAGATAAATGGCATTATTTAAATCGGGCAATCCGGCCCTTTCAGAAAAAAAATTTACAAGTACTGTATTGGACAATGTATTTGACGATGCAGAAAAAATGACCGTAAGAGGCACATTGAACAAATTCGGTTTTCTGTTTTTGCTTACAATCGGTGCTGCATATTATTCCTGGACAGAAGCTGCGGGATATGGAGAAAATGCATGGACGCTGGTATTGGTAGGTGCTTTCGGAGGATTGGGGGTCGCCATCCTTATTTCATTTAAGAAAGACTGGAGTCCATATTTAGCGCCTTTATATGCGTTGCTGGAAGGACTTTTTGTAGGTGCAATTTCCGCCTATTTCGAATTATCTGCACAAAGCAGGCAAGGCGGGTATTCCGGCGGTTACAGCGGCATTGTGATTCAGGCAGTTGGGTTAACTTTCTCGGTTGTTGCCGGCATGTATCTTTTATATAAATTCAATATTATCCGTGTTACGCAAAAATTCAAAGCCATAGTGCTAACCGCTACTGCAGGTATCGCTATTTTTTACCTTGTGTGCTGGGGCCTTACTATGTTCAATGTAAATGTTCCCTCTTTCCTTTTTGAAGGCAGTGGAATCGGTATCGGATTTTCTGTTTTCGTGGTTGCACTTGCAGCGCTTAATCTGATACTCGATTTTGATATGATCGAAAAAGGTGCAGAACTGGGCGCTCCTAAATACATGGAATGGTACGGTGCCTTCGGACTTTTGGTCACGATCGTATGGCTGTATATGGAGATCCTTCGTTTACTCTCTAAATTAAACAGAAGATAATTTTACCTTGAATCATGAACAGCCCCGTTAATAGAATAACGGGGCTGTTTTATTTTATATATGATCCGTATTTTATTAACAGCAAACGGCATCTGCTTTGTTTTAATATTATGTATGGGGCTAAAATCCACATTTACAAAATATTATCAGTTACCCCGTATAACTTTTTACAAAAAAACAGTCTAATAAATATAAAAGCAATAAAATGAAACGCATAACAAATATTTTAAGAACTTCTGCCATTGCAACTGCCGCTGTTTTGCTGGTAAGCAATGCAGACGCACAGCGGAGAGGCGGCGGTGGCTTTGGTCAGATGCAGTCGCATGGCTCTACGGGCAATTCCGGCAGTGTATCCAGGCCGCAAAGACAATTTTCTCCTTCGCAATCGCCGGGGACGATAACACAATCTCCGAGACCCCAGCGTGCAGATCAATTCCCGTCAGGCGGAACAAGGCCGGTAACGGGTAACAGTTTCCCGAGACAAAATTCAACGGCAAATTTTCCAAGACACAACACAGCTACGCAGGCACTGCCGCAGGTGCGTCAAACACCCGCGCCGCAATCTAATTTTACACCTGCGCCGTCAAGACCTAATAACAATTTCCGGCCGCAGCCATCTCCTTCAACAGCGAGGAACTATGGCAATCGTAACGGATATTCGAATTACGGGTATCGCGGCGGGTATAACAGAAGACCGGTTGTAGTGAACAGATTCTACTACGGCGGCGCCTATCACCCGCACCCTACATATTACAGACCTTTCACGCCCCGTTTCGGGCTACATATTAATATTCTTCCTGTAGGTTATTATCCTTTTTATTGGAGCAGCAGAAGGTATTTTTATAACGATGGTATTTTCTATCAACCTTATAACGGATATTATGAAACGATCGTTCCGCCGCTTGGTGTTTTCGTTCCGGTAATTCCTGCGGGTGCATATCCCATTGTGATCAACGGAGGAAATTATTATGAATACCAAGGCACTTATTATCAACGTAACGCAACAAATTATGAAGTGGTTGGTGTGAACGGGTTATTAAAATCCGATATGGCTGCGGAGTCAGATGACGGCGATATTATATCTGATGCGAGTATAAGCGGATCTTCTTCAGCACCGCTCCCACTTGCAGAATTACCGTCAACATTTAAGACAGTTACACTGAACAATATTGTGTATTATGTTTCACCTGCCGGTGAATATTACACGAAGAATATAGATGACAGCGGCAAAGTAACTTATCAGGTTACGGCCATAGAATCAAAAGGAAATTAAGCACAGGTATACAGATAAGGAAAGCCCGAAGGATTTGTTTCTTTCGGGCTTTTGATTTAATTAACGATTTCTAAAGTGTATGTTTATCAGGATTCGCTTCTTTCGGAGATAGCAGGTAAAGCGGATTACTCCAAATAATATTCCATTTGCTTTTATCATTCATTGCCAAACGGTACCCGTAGCGTAAGTCCAATTTGGGATTGAATATATCATCGATCAGTATCAATCCGACCTTTGTGGTTTCTACATGAGGAAAAGTGCAAGATTCACAAGGATATTGGAATTCTATCGATTTTGTAAGAACTGCATTGTATTTTTTTACATCTCCCGGACCAAGTTTAAAAAGCTCCTCAAAATTTTTATAACAACGATTATTTCCGTTTAATCCTATATAATTATTATTCATTAAAAAGTTGTCCTGCCACGAACAGTTCATCGCCCAAAAATATACATCCTTTGCAGCATTATTCTTTACCAAAATTTCCACGTCGTAAGTCAGTTGATCTACTGAATCCACAGAGATCTGACCTTGACCGGGCGACTCTTCAAATCTATCTTTAGACCACCTTACTTTATATTCGTTTTTGATCTTAATACTTAAGGTGATCGGCTCAGATGTGCCTGATTGAGCTGAAGCGGATTTACAGCAGAAGGTAATAAATACGATCGCTAATAATTTATTTTTCATGTTGCTTTTTCAATGTCTCCAAATGTATGATTTATCCGGTTCCGGCAGGCTGTACAACAAACCGCAACTGTTTTAGCTGAAGTTTTAAGCCCTTAAAAAAATCCTTATTTTTACTTACCTAATTGTATTTATGAAATTGTATCCGAAAACATTCCTTTTTCTTTTTATTGCGCTTTTTTCATTACAGGCATCAGCTCAGAAAAAAAATACCGCGGCAGTAAAATTCGGCGACATCACTGCGAAAGATTTTGCGCCGGAAAAATATGAGATAGACAGTAATGCGCAGGCTGTGATCCTTTACGATGCGGGCTCTGCGGAATATGTGAGCAACGGCGCCTGGTTCAGTGTTCGGTATACTTACACCAAAAGGGTGCGACTGCTTAATAAAAATGCATTTGACGCCGCCACTGTTCAGATCCCGCTTTTTATGAGGGAAGAAAAAGATGATAAAATCGAAAAGCTTGAAGCTGTTACATACAATATCAATGCGGGCATTGTAAATAAAACAGCGTTGGATAAAGCTTCCCTCTTTACCGATAAAGCAGACAAGGATTATACGATAAAGAAATTCACTCTACCGGACCTGCGGGAGGGGTGCATTATAGAATACAAATACACGATCGTTTCGCAGGCGCCATACACATTAAGGGGATGGACATTTCAGGATCGGTATCCCGTACTGAAAAGTGAATATGAAGTAACGATCCCTACTTTGTTTGAATTTGTTTTTCTGAACACGGGCTATTATGATCTCACACCGGTGTCAAAAGAAGAAGGATCCAAAATCTACGATATCGTTTATCGCGATAATACGATATCCGGAAAAACGGAAACCTACACCTACAATGCAATAACGCTTCATCCCAAATGGTCGCTGAGCAACCTGCCGGCGATGGTGAAAGAAAATTATACAACAACATTAAAAAATCACATCGCCAAGATCGAATTTCAACTCAAGAGCCTAAATATGCCGGGCAGCGATCCCAAACCGTATCTGGGAACATGGGAACAACTTGCTGAAGAATTGTTGAAGGATAAACAATTCGGCGCAGACCTTTACCAGCCGAACGGTTGGCTGGATGCAGATATAAAAAAGGCCGGCGTTTCAAACGACACGCTTGCGACTGCAAAAAATATTTTCAGTTTCGTACGGGATAATTATGTGTGTACGGATCGTGAGGGTATTTACATGCCGGAGAATTTGAAGAAAGTATACCGCGATAAAAAAGGGAATGTTGCGGAAATAAATCTGCTGCTTACAGCAATGCTGCTAAAAGCAAACATTGCAGCGACTCCTGTATTACTGAGCACTACGGAAAACGGTCATGCGTATGAAGCGTATCCGCTGATCAATAAATTTAATTACGTGATCGTTTCGGCGGAGATCGGCGGTAAGCGATATCTGTTGGATGCATCGGGGAATAAAAACGGCTTTGATCACCTGCCTGCGAATTGTTACAACGGTTCGGGCAGACTTTTGAACGCAACACCGAAACTTATTTCTTTATCGCCCGATAGTATTACGGAAGTAAAGTTCACACTTATCTCAATTAACAATGAAGACGGCGGAAAAAAGATCTCTGGTTTTTACAAATCGTCGCCGGGAAATTTTGAATCAGCAGAACTCCGCGAAAAAATAGCAGCGGAAGGGAAAGCGGCTTTCTTTAAACAAATAAAAAGCAAATATAATTTTGACACAAAATTTAGTGAAGAGTCACTTGATTCTCTGAACGACTACGATAATCCGATAACGGTGCATTATGCTTTTGATGTGAACATAGATGAAAGTCTGATCTACTTCAATCCCCTGTTGTCTGAAGGCTACAAATCCAATCCGTTCAAAGCCGCCACCCGCAACTATCCTGTCGAAATGCCTTATAAAACCGACGAAATGATCATTCTTACCATGGATATTCCTGAGGGATATGCCATTGAAGAGCTGCCGAAATCACAAAGAATCCGCCTGGGGGAAAAGGACGCAATATTCGAGTACCTTTCACAGGTGGATGCGACAACTATACAACTTCGTTGCCGGCTTACGATAAATAAAACAGTGTTTGCATCGGAAGATTATGACGCCCTGCGAAACTTTTTTGAGAAAATAGTAAAAAAAGAAAGTGAGCAGATCGTGTTCAGAAAAAAGTAATATCATGAGAGCAGCAATATTATTTTTCTTGCTTTTTATTTCGGACAGTTCCTTTGCGCAGCAATATAACGCCTCACTTATCAGCGATTCGCTGCGGGAAAATGCAAATGCCGTAAAGCGCAATGAAGAATTACGGATCATCATTAAATCTCCTTCTAAAGCGATCGTAAAACATCATTATGCTATAACGATACTAAACGAAGCCGGCGCGGCGCAGGCGCAGTATGAAAATAATTACAGCAAAATGCAGAGCCTTGAAAGTGTCTCGGGGAAACTGTATAACGCATCCGGAAAAGAGATAAGAACGGTAAAGAAAAAAGACATCAGCGATTTTTCTGCAAATGATGAAAGCAGCCTGATGACAGACGACAGGATGAAAAGACACAATTTCTATTATTCGCAGTACCCCTATACCGTGGAATATGAAGATGAAGTAAAAATGGACGGCATATTTTTTCTTCCGTCCTGGCATCCTGTTGAAGACGTAAAATTAAGCACGGAGCAAAGCAGCTTCATTGTGGAAACGCCCGCTGATTTTAATTTAAGGTATAAGCAGGTCGTCTTTGCTGATGCTCCCGTGACCGAAACAAAAGGCGATAAAAAACTATACAGCTGGCAGTTGAAGGATCTCAAAGCTGTTGTTGAAGAACCCTACCGGCCTTCGTTTTCAGATATCACCCCGGCAGTGTACATTGCGCCGGCGCAGTTTGAAATTGAAGGTTATAAAGGGGATATGACCACCTGGGGAAATCTTGGTATGTTTATTAACCGTTTGAATGCTGACAGGCAACAACTTCCTGAAAATATCAAACAGGATGTACATCGCTTAACGGATAACGTTACGGATCAAAAGGAAAAAATAAATATCCTGTACAATTATATGCAGCAAAATACCCGTTACATCAGCATCCAGCTTGGCATCGGAAGCTGGCAACCTTTTGATGCAAATTATGTAGCAACAAAAAAATACGGCGATTGTAAAGCACTTTCTAATTACATGTTGAGTCTGCTTAAAGAAGCCGGAATAAAAGCAAACTATGTACTCATTAGCGCAGGCGGAAACAGAAAAAGATTATGGGAAGATTTTCCTTCACCATATTTTAATCATGCGATCATTTGCGTGCCGCAAAAAAAAGATTCGATCTGGCTGGAATGTACAAGCCAGACTGCAAGCGCCGGTTACATGGGAAGTTTCACCGGCGACCGCAAAGCATTATTGATAGACAACGACGGGGGGCATGTGATCCAAACACCCGCATACAGAGCGACCGATAATTTGCAATTGAGAAAGATCATTGCAACCGTTGACGAGAAAGGAACATTGAAAGCGAATGTGTACACGCATTTCACCGGTATTCAGCAGGAAGATGCGCATGACCTGATGTATGGCGCAACCCTGCAACAGAAGCAGCGTTACTTAAACAGTATGCTTGCACTGCCTACTTACTCTATAGAAAAATTTGAGTACAAAGAAAAAAAAGCGGCGATTCCCGAAATGGAAGAGTGGCTCTCGGTTACCGCACCTTCTTATGCAACGATAACGGGTAAAAGATTTTTTATCACCCCTAATTTCTTCAATCGTTCTTCTGCACAACTTTCTAAAGACGACGAGCGAAAATATGATATAGAATTTGACGAATCTTTTATTGATGCCGATACCATTCAGATCAATATCCCCGCAGACTACAGCGTGGAAGCAATGCCGGGAAATCTATCACTGAAAAGCCCCTACGGCAGCTATTCGATCAGCTTTGAATTAAAAAACAATAACATTAATTTGATCAGGAGAAACGAACGAAATGAAGGTATTTATCCGAAAGCAGAATATGATGCGGTAGCTGCTTATTTAAATCAGATCTATAAGGCCGACAGAAGCAGGATCGTGTTGGTTAAGAAATAGTTTAAAAAAACACCAGGGGAAATAAGGAGATCACAAAGAAAGCAAGGCGTTACATAAACACGAAGGGCAGAATTATTTTATGCCTTTCGTATTATTCTTTGTGTGCGCTGTGTTTACCATTATTCCTGTACTCTTGTAAGCAGCACATAAAAACCGCTGCTGCTTATTTCAAGTGACATAAACTGATCCGTGCTGTCATTTGTGGTGATCACATAAGTCAATCGCCCTTTATAAGTAAGTTCCTCTTCAACCCCTTCGTTTTTTCTTGTAACGGGCAAACCAAGATCCACAAAATGTTCCGCATCGTTCATGATCTTACAGCGACCGCCGGAGTCGATCTTAATAAATCTTGGACTTTTCGATATCCCGATTTTATCTATATAGCCCGTAATCCTTTGGTAGCGGGTATTCGCCCAAAGCCCCTGAAATTTATTTTGTTGCCCAGTGCAATTGGTTGCGATGCAGAGGATCGTTGCGATCAGGAAAGCGTATCTCATATTTTGGTTGATCAGTTGATCAGTTCATTAGTGTAACGTGCTAAAAAAAATGACACGGACTTCTAAAATTAATCTTTAAAAATCCGTGTCATGCGCATCATCCGTGTTCAAAAAATTACTCTCTTCCGTCCAGCAGATTTCCTAATCCGCCGAGGATGCTTCCTTCTTCTTTTCTATGGCCCATGCCGTATTGCATTAATCTTCCCGCAAGTCTGCTGATGGGTAAAGACTGGATCCACACTTTACCCGGACCCTGTAATTTTGCAAAGAACAAACCTTCCCCGCCAAACATCCAGTTCTTGATACCGCGGATAAATTCAATATCAAAGTCAACACCTGCAGTATAGGCAACGATACACCCCGTATCAATCTTTAAAATTTCTCCTGCTTTTAATTCCCGTTCCGTAACATAACCGCCGGCGTGCACGAACGCCAATCCGTCGCCTTCCAGTTTTTCCATGATAAAACCTTCACCGCCGAAGATCCCTGTTCCCAACCTTCTTTGAAACTCTATCCCGATGCTCACACCTTTTGCAGCGCAAAGAAATGCATCTTTCTGAGCGATCACTTTTCCGTTGAGCTGAGAAAGATCCAACGCAATGATTTTACCCGTGTAAGGTGCAGCAAAACTTACCCTTTTCTTTCCCTGTCCCACATTCGTAAATGCGGTCATAAAAAGATTTTCACCTACAAGCAAACGTTTACCCGCATTCATCAGTTTTCCTAAAAATCCGCCGCTGTTGCTGTTTTGAGACCCGTCGCCAAACAATGTGGACATTTCAATTTCGTTGTCCATCATCATAAAACCGCCGGGCTCGCCGATCACAGTTTCCTGAGGATCAAGTTCTATTTCTACAAATTGAAGTTCTTCACCGAAGATCTTATAGTCTATTTCGTGATTTGAGATCATCATTTTATTTTTTTATAAATGTAAATAGTTTAATGATAAATCTTATGTCTTTAATCTTACTTCTTTAAATGATAAGCGGTAAATTTAGAAGGTCAATTTTTCTTTTATTTGGCACGCTAAAAAACATATATAATATGAAGAAGATCTTTTTATTTTCATCGGTGGCTTGCTTTGCTGCATTTTCAGCATTCAGTCAGGCGAAACTTGTGGAGACCGTAACCCGCAAGGGCAATGAACTGGTTATCCCTTATCAGAAATACGTATTGCCAAACGGACTTACTGTTTTACTTATGGAAGATCACAGTGATCCGCTGGTGCATGTGGATGTGACCTATCACGTGGGATCGGCCAGAGAAGAGATCGGTAAAAGCGGCTTTGCGCATTTCTTTGAGCACATGATGTTTCAGGGAAGTGACAACGTAGGTGACGAGCAACATTTTAAAATTATTTCCGGGGCGGGTGGCACACTTAACGGAAGTACCAATGTAGATCGCACGAATTATTTTGAGACCGTTCCGTCAAATCAATTAGAGAAAATGTTGTGGCTGGAGTCAGACCGAATGGGCTTTTTGCTTGATGCCGTTACGCAACAAAAATTTGAGATCCAGCGTAGTACGGTAAAAAATGAAAGAGGTCAGAATTACGATAACCGTCCATACGGCTTAACGGGTGAATTTACCAGCAAGAATTTATATCCTTACGGTCATCCTTACAGTTGGCTCACGATCGGATACATCGAAGACCTGAACCGGGTAAACGTAAATGACCTGAAGAACTTTTTTCTTCGCTGGTACGGACCAAATAATGCAACACTTACCATCGGCGGTGATCTTAAGCCTGCAGAAACGCTCAAACTTATTGAAAAATATTTTGGCAGCATTCCACGCGGACCGGAAGTAACAAAAACAGTGCTTGCGCCGGTGGTGATCAACAGCGATCGTTACGCATCATACACGGATGCTTATGCAAAGCTTCCGATACTTTCAAAAACATATCCTACTGTCCCTAATTATGATAAAGATCAGGCTGCATTGCAGTGTCTGTCGCAGGTTTTAGGTCAGGGAAAAAACTCAGTGCTTTATCAGCAACTGGTAAAAACACAAAAAGCATTGAATGCCTCTGCGTTCAGCAGGCTTACCGAGCTTGCGGGTGAATTCTCATTCCAGGTGACACCGTATCCCGGTAAAACACTCGGCTCGATGGATACACTATTGAAAGAAGCGCTGGTTTCATTTGAGCAACGCGGTGTTACTGATGATGACATCACGAAGTTCAAGGGATCTATCGAGGCACAATTCATCAACGGATTACAAAGTGTGCAGGGAAAAGTTACGCAGCTTGCAGGCTTTCAAACATTTACGGGTAATCCGAATATGATCGGCAGCCAATTGGCAGCTTATCGTGCCGTTACCAAAGAAGACGTGATGAATGTTTACAATAAGTATATTAAAGGAAAACACAGCGTAACAGTAAGTGTATTGGTAAAAAGCCAACCCACTGTAGGTGCTGTAATGCCGGATAATTATTCTGTAGATACAACTCATTATGTAAGGCCAAATTATGGTTACGACGGACTGAAATATACAAAAGCAAAAGACAATTTTGAAAGAACCAAACAACCGGGCAGCGGACCAAATCCGTTTGTAAAAGTTCCGGCATTTACAACAGAGAAATGGCCAAACGGGATAAAAGCGATCTACGCGGAAAGCAATGAGCTACCGATCGTAAATATTTCTATTCGTATCCCCGGCGGACAAATTGCAGAAGCAAGTATGCCGGAGAAAGCAGGCCTGGCTTCAATGACTGCGTCTATGCTTAATGAAGCCACTAAAAAATATACCGCCGAACAAATGTCGATCGAATTGCAAAAATTAGGAAGTTCGATCAACGTATCAGCAGGATTTGACGGTATCACATTCAGTGTACAATCGTTGAAGAAAAATCTGGGAAAGACAATGGAATTGCTTGAAGAGAGAATGTTGAACCCGGTATTCTCTCCCGAAGATTTTGGCAGACTTCAAAAGCAGGCACTTGAAGGTTTTAAACAATTGAAAGCGCAGCCGGCTACTATCGCTGATAACGTTTATGAGAAACTTACATTCGGCAATACTATTTTGGGTATGAGTGGAAACGGTACAGAAACCACGGTAAAAAATCTGACGCTTAGAGACGTTCAGGATTTTTACAATAATACAATGACGTCGCAAAATGCCCGTGTGGTTGTTGTGGGCGATGTAAAAGAAAAAGAAGCAAAAGCGGATCTTGCATTCTTAAATAAGTTGCCGAATAAAAATACGGTCGTACCGGCAATGCCTTCCGGTGTTGCTGTAAATAAAACAGTGATCTATTTGGTTGATGTTCCGAAAGCCGCGCAAACAGAGTTCCGCGTGGGTATGCCGACAAATATTAAGTATGATGCAACTGGTGAGTTTTATCGCCTCGGTCTGTTGAATTATACGATAGGCGGTGATTTCAACAGCAGGTTAAATATCAATTTGCGTGAAGATAAAGGCTGGACATACGGCGCACGTTCTTCATTTACCGGAAATGAATATGAAGGCAAATATGTATTCAGTTCAGGTATCAGAGCAGATGCTACAGACAGCGCACTTACCGAAGTGATCAAAGAATTGAAGAATTACAGCGCGGGCGGTATCAAAGAAGATGAACTTGCCTTTATGAAAAGCGCTATCGGACAAAGGGATGCATTGGCGTATGAAACCGGCGCACAAAAATCAACATTCGTTGGACGTATTTTACAATACAATCTGCGGGCAAATTTTGTGTCGACACAAAATGACATTCTGAAAAATATGAGCAAATCGGAAATTGATGCTTTAGCAAAAAAATGGATCGACGTAAATAAAATGAATATTTTATTGGTGGGTGATAAAGCTAAAATATTACCGGGTCTTGAAAAATCAGGATATGAAATTGTGGAGTTGGATGTGGACGGGAATAAAAAATAAGCAATTTGCAAAAGGATGGGCCGCTCGTTAAGGGCGGCCTTTTTTTTGTAAGGATTATGCGTAAATTCAGGCATGGAAAAATATGAAGTAACAGAGAATGCGGGAATGAATCGTTTTGAGATTCGTGATTCGGGAGAGACCGCATTTATCGAATATGATAAGGATGATAAAAACATCGCGTTGCTGCATACCGAAGTTCCGGACAATATCGGCGGAAAAGGAATTGCAAACGCTTTAGCGGCGCATGCTTTTGAATATGCCGCTGCAAATAATATTAAAGTAGTGATCTATTGTCCTTTCGTGGCAACTTATGTAAAACGACACCCTGAGCTGCAGGCCCAGGTTCAACCAAGAAAATAAATGATGATGGAAAATTATGAAACGCTGTCTGAAGCGATAGCTGGGCTAAAAAAACAAGGCTACACAAGAGATCTTAACCTTCAAAATAATTGCCTCGAATGTCTTGCAGGACATGAAAAATTATTTCCGAATGAATTTGCGATCGATAAATCTTTTCGCTTTGATGTAAATGAAGACCCCTCCGATCAATCTGTGCTGTATGCGATATCATCTGATGTGCATCATTTAAAAGGATTGCTGGTAAACGGTTACGGGGTTTATTCCGATGACATAGCGAATGAAATGTTGGAAAAGCTGAACGCAAAATAATTGCTTTATTTTTTTGCGGAAAGCCAAAACAAAGTCATGTTTATACAAATAAGCACATTGAATGCAATCCACCACCTTAGTGAAATATTTGCTTTATTAAGTAATACATAAAACAATATACTCATTACGATCACGCAAAGGAATACACTAGCAACGGAGATATACAGATCCGGCGCTGCAGCAATAAAATTATAAATACCTGCAGGTACCAGCACCGCTGAACCGATCATGCAAACCCAACCCGCAACGGTAAAATATTGCAGCCGTTGTGCTCCTTTTAAAGTAAAAAATGCCGACAGCATCAGAATGCTCCAGGTAAAGCACGGGATGAACATTGTTTTGAGCGTAAACACAACAAAACCTTCTTTCAGAAATATTTTAAGGGAATAAGAAAATATCGCTGTCAATAAAACGGATGCGATAAATAATAAAATGATCTTTTTCATTTGTCAGTTACTTGTGGCTTTTCAAATATCCTGAAAATTCAGATTTTATTACGCTCAAATTCAATACACGCAGGGTTTTTGCCGTTATTTATCTTAATTCTTTAACATTAAGGCAAGGCGAATATGTCTACATTTGCGCCGCTTATTCGTAAATAGCTATATGTATCGCAGGTATTTATATTTATTGTGCTTCATTATTTTGTCGAAATGGTCGTTTGCACAACCATGCGTTACGGTATATCCATATCATGAAACCTTTGAAACTTCTGCGGGAGGCTGGACAGCAGGCGGTACTGCTTCCGATTGGGCATTAGGTATACCAACGAAAACGGTGATCAATGCTGCGGGAGAAGGAACGAAATGTTGGATCACAGGCGGACTCACGACAGCATTTTATAACAACGGTGAGAATTCATTTTTAGTAAGTCCCTGTTATGATTTTACAACGCTGGTAAATCCGCGGATCTCATTTAAAATATTTTGGGAGACAGAAAAGAAATTCGACGGCGCTACTTTACAATATACGATTGACGGTGGCACAACCTGGATCCTTATCGGCTCTACAAATTCAAATTCAAATTGCCAGGGTATCAATTGGTATAATACGCCAAACGTAACTTATCTCGGCGGCAGTCAGGGATGGGCGGGAAATATCCAGAACGTGTCGGGCTCATGCGCATCAGGCAACGGGGGCGGAAGCGGGGCATGGTTAACGGCATCACACGACCTTACGAATCTCGCCGGAAAGCCGAGTGTGAAATTTCGTTTTTTATTTGGCGCGGGAACACAATGTAATTCTTACGACGGGTTTGCGATAGATGATGTAAAATTATTTGAAGCACCGCCAAATACCGCAACATTTAATTACAGCTGCAAACCCTCACTCACCGTGAATTTCAGTTCACAGGCTGTATGCAGCACAGGCTTAACATGGAACTTTGGTGACGCTGCATCCGGTGCAAATAACATATCCACGCAAACAAATCCTACCCATATATTTTCCGCACCCGGAACATACACTGTTACCTTGGTTTCAACATTTGCAACAGGACCTTCTTCTACCACAACAGCATCAATAACAGTGTTGAATGTAAATGCTTCAATCACGCAGGAACTCTCCTGCAGCGGGGATCAGAATGCCATACTTACCGCGACAGCATCAGGAAGCAGCGCAGCTTACAGCTATGTATGGAACACAAATCCGGTTCAATCAACAGCAACGATAACAACGGGAGCAGGTGCCTATTTTGTTACGGTAACTTCAGGAACGGCCTGCCCGGTAACATCTTCAACGCTTACAGTGAATGATCCACGTCCTTTGATCTCAGCACCCGTGATCAGCAATCAAAAATGTGCAGCAGTGAATGGCTCAATCATTTCAAACATCGATGGAGGCACACCGGGTTATAGTTATCTATGGAACACGGGTGCTTCAACGTCAGATCTGACGGGACTTACAGCAGGAACTTATTCGCTAAAAGTAACCGACAGCAAAGGATGCATTTTAAATACCGGAAATATTGTTGTGGCTCATGATAACGGAAATATTCAATTCAGTCTCGGACCAGATACCTTCATTTGTCCGGGAACGACGCTTACATTGAGTCCGGGGAATTTTGCATCTTATCTCTGGCAGGACAACAGTACAAACCCGACATTTGATGTAAAACAAACAGGAAATTATACGGTAAATGTTACTGATGTAAACGGGTGCACCGGATCAGATATGATCCACGTTACGGTTGATTGTTCGGACATTTATTTTCCGACAGCATTCACGCCAAACGGAGATACAAAAAATGAAACATTCGGACCGGCAGGCAATAATTTATCGCAGGTAAAAGCTTATGAGCTTAATATTTATAATCGTTACGGTCAGCCGATATTTCACAGTACCGATCCTTATAAAAAATGGAACGGTCTGTATCAAAATAAAGGCGGTGCCAATGAAACCTTTGTGTGGACTGCGACTTACACGGTGCAGGGTAAACCGCAGGTAAAGAAAGGGACGGTTATTAGGATAAGGTAAAATTAATTACCGACCTCTTCTACGCTTTTTCTTTTGATCTTCCCATTATCATCGATATCAGCAGCTATAAGTGCGGCATTAGAAGCGCCTTTCAAAACCTTTTGAGGTTCACTGAGCTCTCTGTCCAGATTATCGGCATTATCATAATAATACAAAGTGATTTTATTGGCTGAAGGAACAACCAAAAATTGATTGTCGTAAGAAAAAGTATAACTGCCGACTGTGTATTTAGGTATGATCAGAAAGTTCTTTTGCGGCGCATCGAAATCCGCAATAATCAACGAACCATAAGCCATGTATTGTGTACCATCTTTTCCGAGGCCCTGCTTGCATTCAAGAATTAATTTTATACGGCCGTTACTTTGTTGAATAATTTCAGGATTGAGGTAATAAGACATAATCCCGGATTTGTTTGATTTCTCTTTTGCAAGACCGTCTTTGTGTAGTCTGTCAATCATCGTATCCGGAAGGTCCAATGATTTGAATGCAGATAAACTGCCGTCTTTAGCGAGTTTGCCAAGGAAGAAATTATTTACATTTTTTGAATCCTTCATTCCGACCCCGCCGATATACACGTCATTATTGTTTCCCGTAAATACACTTGCCTTGTCAGGTTTTATATCGCCCGGCATTACTACTACTTGTTGGGAAAACGAACCGCTCACCGAAAAAGAAGAAACGGTAGTTGATTCTTTTTTTACCGCACTCATAAAAATAGTTCCTTCATTATTCACTGCCATCCCAGTAATGTCTTCATGTTTAAAACCCGGAAGATCCTGCCTTTTTTTCCAGATCGGCTTCATGTTGTTATCAAGACAACTTATAAAAAAATCTCCCCTGCCGTTATCAATTAAAAGGCTGTGGTATTTTGAATCAGGAGAATTTTTTAAGATAAAATCGCACTTCGGTCCGTTCAAGTAAATAGCAACTGATTCATCTAATTCCGCTTCAGTTACAATGGTTGATTTCCCGATTGATTTCAATGTTTTTCCGTCGAGTTGTTCTGCAATAATATCACCTATATTATTTTTATTGCCGGGCATTGCATAAATGACCCAAACGCTGTTTCCTGATCTAACCATTCTCGGTTCGATTGAATTAAAAGCATAATCACCATTGGCGAGATCATTCTTTACAGAAAGCCGCATATGCTGATCATAAAACATGACGGATATTTTATAATTAGATTTATTCCAACCTGTGGATTTTTCGTTTTGGGTTCTTCTTAATCTCAATGTTCCTTCATCCGATCTGATAACAGGTGTATTATCTCCCATGAACATAACACGGGATGGCGCAAATATCACCTGAGAAAATGCTGTAGTGTAAGCGCACACAAAAAAAGCCAGACTTAAAATAGTTTTCATTTGTGTAAGGTTAGTTATGATTAAAATTATTCTTCAAATTTTTCCGGTCTCATCATCGGAAACAACAATACATCCTGGATACTTACCTGGCCGGTAAGCAGCATGCATAACCGATCTATTCCGAAGCCGATACCGCTTGTAGGCGGCATGCCATATTCCAATGCGCGAAGAAAATCATGATCTATGAACATGGCTTCATCATCACCACGCTCCATCAGCTTTACCTGATCTTCAAAACGCTCACGCTGCTCGATCGGATCATTCAACTCTGAATAGGCATTTGCAATCTCTTTCCCGTTTATCATCAGCTCAAAACGCTCTACCAGTCCGGGTTTGCTTCGATGCTTTTTTGTAAGCGGACTCATTTCCACCGGATAATCCGTGATGAATGTAGGTTGTATATAATGCTTCTCACATTTGCCGCCGAAAATCTCATCGATCAGTTTTCCTTTACCCCATTTTGCATCTGCATGAATACTCAATGCCGCGCAAACTCCTCTGATTCCTTCTTCATCCATTTCGCTGATGTCGTGACCCGTATGTTCTTTTATCGCATCGTACATTGAAATTCTTTTGTACGGCGCTTTAAAGCTGATCTCATTTTCACCCATGGTAACAGTCGCCACGCCATTTGTAGCGATCGCTGTTCTTTCCAGCAACTGCTCGGTAGTGTCCATCATCCATTCGTAATCTTTATATGCAGTGTAAAATTCAAGTACGGTAAATTCCGGGTTGTGTGTACGATCCATTCCTTCGTTACGAAAGTTGCGGCTGAATTCATACACCCATTCAAACCCGCCAACTATAAGTCTTTTAAGGTAAAGCTCATTTGCGATACGCATATACATCGGCACGTCCAATGCATTATGGTGCGTACTGAAGGGTCTTGCAGCAGCGCCACCCGGAATGCTTTGCAGTACAGGAGTATCTACTTCCAATGCACCGCGTTCATTCAAAAATTCGCGTATCGCATTCATCATTTTGGTACGCTTGATAAAAATATCTTTCACACCCGGATTTACGATCAGGTCAGCATAGCGCTGACGGTAACGAAATTCAGGATCCGTTACTTCATCAAAAGCTTCTCCGTCTTTTTCTTTAACGATCGGCAACGGACGCAATGATTTTGTGAGAATAGAAAATTCTTTTACATGCACCGAGGTTTCCCCGGTCTTGGTGGTAAACACATATCCTTTTACCCCCACGATATCGCCTATATCAACCAGTTTTTTCCAAACCTGCTGATACAATGATTTATCCTCACCAGGGCAAATATCATCCTGCTTAATATAGAATTGAATTTTTCCGCTTGCATCCTGCAACACCGCGAAATTTGCTTTCCCCATATCACGAACACTCATGATACGACCCGCGATACAAACATCGATCGGTTGATCCGTGGCCGTATCTCTTAATTGTTCCTGAGATTCTGCCCAAAGTTTTTTGATTTCAGCTGCATGATGTGTTACAGGATATAAAGCCGCCGGATATGCATCAATGCCGGCTTTATTGAGTTCCGCTAATTTTTCCCTCCTGATAATTTCCTGTTCAGATAAATGTTGTACGCTCATAGGCGGCAAAGGTAACTGTAAAGCCGAATAAGCAAAAATGCAAAAAGCAGTCACATCAGCATAAACTGACATGGCTGCTTTTTAAAATACGGTATAAAATTATTTTCCGGCTCTGTGGAATAAATAAAATAATCCTACCTGCGCACCGCGATTTTTAGCTGAACCGCCGCCTTCTGCAATATTAGTCAGACCGAGATTATATCTTGCATCAATACCAAGACCTGATTTCGGATGAACATAGCTCAAACCTGCACCTACACCGAAGTCAACATTGCTGAGGTTATCTTTGATGTCGATTTTTGCATTGCCGATTTCTTGTTTACCGCTTATTAAAAACCCTACCTGAGGACCTGCTTCGATACGGAAACCGTTATCGAACATGTATTGCACCATCATAGGCACGTTGATATATCCTAATTTGATCTTGGCATCATCACCGGGTAATTCTACTCTAGCACCTTGAGATGAATACACAACTTCAGGCTGAAATGCGAACATCTTACTTAGATGAATATGTCCTAACACACCCGCATTGAACCCAACTAATGTTTTTGCGTCATTATCAGGGTCTGAATTTAGGTTGTAAAAGTTTGCGCCTCCTTTAATACCAAAGGCAGAATGTGCGCTGCCATGCTGTGCATTAGCAGTACCGATCATAAATACTACAGCTGCTACTGTACTCAAAATAAATTTCATAATAATTTGTTTTAATAAAAAATGTGCTGGTTTTTTCTCAGCCTCACGGGGTATTTACAATTACCATTCCGGAGAAAGAAATTCCCCTGTTATTTTTTATCGGGAGACGAAAAATGTGTTTATAGAATAATGATTAGCTTCATTTTATATTTAAAGTGCTTTAAATATTTACTCCCTTTATTACAAAATATAAATATGAAAAGATTATTCACTTTATTCACCATTTGTCTTACACTGGGATCATGCGAAGAGTTACAGCAGGTAGCTACTGCAGCGGGTGCATCGGGCACGGGCATTTCAAATGCGGAAGCGGCATCAGGCATTAAAGAAGCATTGGGTAATGGTATCGGGAAAGCTGTCGTTCAGTTAAATACGACTGATGGTTTTTTTAAAAATGCTTTTTATAAAATTCTGCTTCCGCCTGAAGCTAAAAAGATAGAGAACACATTGCGTGATCTTGGTTTTAATTCGATGGTAGATAAAGCGATCCTGCAAATAAACCGCGGTGCTGAAGATGCAGCGGGTTTTGCAAAACCTATATTTATTGATGCGATAAAAAGTATGACGCTGAGTGATGCGATCGGATTGATCAGAAACGGCGATACAAGTGCAACGCATTTCTTCCGTGAAAAAACAACAGACAAACTCATCGCTGCATTTACACCGGTGATACAATCTTCGCTTAATAAAGTAGATGCCACAAAATATTACGGCGACCTGATCACGAAGTATAATAATTTTCCGACAACATTTAAAAAACTTAATCCCGATCTTACGGGGTACGTAACACAACGTGCTACAGATGCGCTGTTCAATCTGATCGCAAAAGAAGAACTGAACATCAGAACAAATTTTGCCGCGAGAACAACTGCTTTGTTGCAAAAGGTTTTTGGCGGAGCATATAAATAGTGAAAAAGTAAAAAGTGAAAACCCGAAAGTATCGTACACTTTCGGGTTTTTACTTTACCGGAGCTTATTTTCAAAAAACTGCCTCACTCCTGCTTCACCGTTATCATATAATATTTTCTTGTTTTCTTTACTCAGTTTTTTGATCCGCGGATTTACATTGCCGTAACTCACGTAAATGGTTCGTCCCAACTCATTTTTCAGTCCAGGATATTTTCTCGCCATCGTTTCCATCATAAGGTTCAAAAAAGCGCCCATGTAATCTTTGATATTTTTCGGATCATAACCGGGGATCGCGGTGGATCGATGCAGAAATGAATCGATTTGTTCTTTTCTTTCCAGTTTAATGCCGATTGTTTGCAGATTAAAAATAAGATCATCGCATAAAAGCGGCTCTCCGCCTGTAATACAGCTATCGAACATGCTGATCGGATAATTACAAAGCATACCGCCGTCTACATAATAATTCACATAGGATGAAGTATCGCCTTTTTTTATTTTCGTCAGATGATCATCCAGACTTATCGGTTCAAAATATAAGGGAATACTTCCGCTGATGCGCACCGCAGTTGCAATTGAAAAGTCGGGAGAGCTTTTAAATGAAAAAACTTCCAGTCTTTGCTTACTGATATTTGTTCCTGTAACATACAAATCCCGGTAAGATCTGTCTTTGAGTTTCATTTCATGTAACTGTCTGAATGTAAGATCTGCATTCCCTGTTTTGATGAGCAGCATTTCACGTAACCACTTTTCGTACCTGTCGCCTTTATAGATCCCGTATTTTCTTTTTATTCTCTTGTATTTACCAAGTAATCCGCCACCGCCGTCATTAAATTCCTGAAAAGGCAGAGACGTTAAGATGCTGTCCATTTCGGTAGCATTATAGCCGATAGATATTATCAGGCCCGCTATCGCTCCTGCAGATGATCCTGCAACATTTTCTATATTCTGTAAAACGCCCTTTTCCTCCATTACTTTAAAAGCACCGGCGTAAGCAACACCGCGGATACCGCCACCTTCAAGCGCCAGGTTTTTGTAAACAGTTGTTTCCTGACAAAAAGCAAATACCGGAAACAACAGCAGCAACAATATTTTCATGGCTTAAATGTAAAGTGAAATATTCCGGCGCAATGATTCGGCACGTTAAATCAGCGTTGCATTTTAAAGTAATACCTGCCAGGCATCATGTACTTTCCCGGCATCTAATAATTTTGCAGCAAGGCGGTGTGTTTCTTTTTCCATTTCCTGCGGCTGCAGATTATAATATTGAGCGATCTGCTTCATATCCTCGCTGTCAAAAGCAGGATCTATCACCGGCATATCATGCACATTGGCTAACTGCCCCAAATGATTTCCGTTAAGCAATTCACTGTTGCGGATATGCTCCGGTAATGCATCTATTCCGATACCGCATTTGATATTTGGCTTTGCTACTTTGAACAAATTTGTCTTATCAACTTTACAATACCAATCGCCGCCAAGTCTTGCAACATGCTGCATTTTCAACTGATCGATCTTTTTATTTTCATCCAGAATACTTTCATCAATGTGCATGCAAAGCACTTCACAGATCACCAGATTTCCTGCACCGCCCTCTGTACCCAAAGGTTTTACTTCAAGTACTTTACATTCCAGCTTTATCTTGCTTTCTTTTACCATCGGTGGTGTTACAAGCGTAGCCTTTTCCGCTGTAAATCCTGCTTTCACAAATTCATCCGTTCCCTGCGGAAATTCGCAACTTGCTAATGAGGTTTGTTCAACCATATCATAATCCACGATGTTGATCACTACTTCTGCAACTTCCTGAACATTTTCCAATGTATGCTTTGTCGTATTATCTCTTACCCTTCTCGCAGGCGAAAAAATTACCACCGGTGGATTCGAAGAAAATAAATTGAAAAAACTAAACGGGGAAAGATTTACTTCACCCTGATTATTTATTGTTGATGCAAAGCAAATCGGCCTTGGCGCAACGGCATGTTGTAAATAGTTCTGCGCATCAGCAGCAGCAAGATCTCTGAGATTTAATGTCAGCATAAAATTTATTTTGCAACGCAGATTTTCATGAACGTTATGATCTTTTATGCTCTGCGCTTATCGTGAAAATCACGATGATCCGTATTTTAAACTTTTTTTAAATTCAAAATACTAAAATCGGTTTCCTCAGCAACAATCATATTTTCTAACAACCCTAATCCGTCAATCTCCATAACAACAGAATCACCGTTCTTCAGCCACTGCTCTTTATAATTAGGATCATTCAATTTCCCGGTACCGTTAAGTTCTAAGAAACAACCTGTGCCTACCGTTCCGCTGCCGATAACATCTCCTGCAAAAACATCAACGCCATAACTGCAACGTTCGATGATCTCTGCAAAGGTCCAATCCATATCCGCAAGATTTCCTTCGCTCACAGTAACGCCGTTCACATTGCATTTCATTTTTAAATTCCATGCTTTACCGGTATGACCTTCTTTGCAAGGCACCACAAATTCTTCCAGTTCATCAAGTGTCACCAACATGGGTCCGATCACTGTTGAAAAATCTTTTCCTTTTGCCGGACCAAGGTTAAGCAACATTTCTTCCATTTGCAAACGCCTTGCGCTCATGTCATTCATGATCATGAGCCCGGCGATATAATCATCCGCTTCCGCTGCTTTAATATTTTTACCGTGACGGTTGATTACTATCGCAGCTTCCAGTTCAAAATCCAGTTTTTCAAAATGATCGGGCATACAATGAATTTCGCCCGGTCCCTGAATGCTGTTGTGATTTGTAAAATAAAAGATGGGGTATTGATCAAATTCCGCGATCATATCCACTTTACGGTTTCTTCTTGCCGCAGCAACGTGCTGACGAAAAGCATAACCATCGCGACAGCTGGTAGGATGAGGAACAGGAGCAATAATTTGCGCTTCTGTCACATCAGTCGTTCTCTTATTTTCCATTCCGCCGTCTTTGATGCGCATTTCCGCGGCAAGCGCCAAAGGCAATACATCATCCCAATAATTAAGGAACATCGACATACTTATCGGCAGATCCGGATGCAAAGTATCCGTATCATATAATTTTCCGTTTATAAGAAGGGCAAGTTGTTCCTGCTCGTGTTTCAGATATGTAACTAATTTCATGTGAGGGTTTTAGTAAGTATTTATGCGTAACCCGGAACTTAAATTGCGTTCAGTTGCGGGATTGTTAAGAAACACAAATTTAGGCTTCAGCTGTTCAATCAAAAAAATGAATTTGTATATTTGCAAAATCAATTTAATACATGGAATTTCAAAAGATACATAACAAAGGTCAGGCACAGTTGTTCCGGAACGGTTACCTGGAATATCTGACCAAAACGCATCCCTTAGTAATTTGGGGAATGTACATGCCTGTGCTACTGTTTTTGCCTTATTATGCCGCAGCTTCCCTTGAAATGCCGGTTTTAACGGTGTTTCTGGTGTATATCGGAGGTATATTCTTCTGGACATTTATGGAGTATATCCTTCACCGTTTTGCCTTTCACCATCATCCGAACACGGAAAGAGGGAAAAGGATCAATTACGTATTACACGGTAATCACCACGAATATCCGAGAGATAAAGAAAGATTATTCATGCCTGCGGTACCGAGCCTGATCATCGCATCGGCGTTCTTTTTCGTTTTTTACCTGGCATTGGGTAAATATGTATTCCCCTTTTTTCCCGGGTTTATGCTGGGTTATTTGGTTTACGGAAGTATGCATTATGCGATTCACGCATGGAATCCGCCGTTCAAATGGATGAAAGGTTTATGGAGAAATCATCACCTGCACCATTACAAACATTCTGATATGGGCTTTGGTGTAAGCAGCACATTGTGGGATCATGTATTCGGAACAATGTTCGACCTTAAGAAAGAAAAAGAAGATAAAGAGAAGGTTCAGGAGTTGATGTTTACTAAGAAATCAGCTTAATTACCAACGATCTTCTTCAGCAATATTATCATTATCCCGTCGGTGCTCCCGTCGGGATTTTATTTTTTGCAACTGCCGCTCAATGTATAAAGCAGCGATGAGTTTACCCGCATCTTCATTTTTATGTTCGGCTAATAAATTATGCAATTTTTTGTCGCTGATATCAGCACGGTATAAAACAGAAATGAGTTTATTGAAGTCGTTTACGATGAGGTAATTTATTCTGTCGCCGAGTAGTTTTACAAGATCATCTTCCGTTGTTTGCAAACTGAAAGATTCATTTACGATATGTACTATCTCATCGTTCATCTCAGAATTTTTCAAGGACGCCTAAAGCGAATAAGGCGTAATCATATTTTGCAGGATCATTCCGGTCAAGTTGTTTCATATTTTCTGTAAGTTCCAATGCAGCGAGCCAATCAGAAGATTTACGGCTGATAAGGTTAAAATGCTTCGCAACCCTTGCTACGTGAAGATCTAAAGGAATTACCAATTGCGACGGCGAGATCTTTTTCCATATTCCAAAATCGACTTTACTTTTTTGGCGCACCATCCAGCGGAGATACATACACAATCTTTTACAGGTTGCTTTTTTTGCCGGTGAAGCAATATGCTTTAATGTTCGTTTCGGAACATGCTCCAATGAAAAGAAGTAATCGTAGAAACCGTTCAAAGCGTTTTCAATATTCTGATCATCCTTATTCATAGATCTTGTAAATGCAGATTCCAACGAATCATTTTCTGAATAATGATGCTGAAAGAAATCGATAAAATAAAGCAGATCCGTGGTATTAAAAGTGCGGTGTTTGAATGCGAGCAATTTCTTAAGGTCTTCATCCGAATGATGCAAACAGAAGTCATGCGGCGCATTATCCATAAGTTCTGTTAACTCCCGACTTTTATTAATGATCGTTGTTCGGTTTCCCCAGGCGAAGATCGCCGCAAAGAATCCCGCTATTTCAATATCTTGTTTTTTGGTAAAGAGGTGCGGGATACAAACCGGATCTGCATCAATAAAAAGAGGTTGATCGTATTCAACGACTTTATTATTGAGAAAGGTTTGTAATTCCGGAGAGATCATAAAAGACGAATAGTTGTATTGTTAGATTGCTAAATAGTTATTGATCCTCTAAAGAATTCCAAAGTGAATGGAAGTGCTTAACCATATAACAATACAACCATTCAGCAAGTTATCCAATAGCCTGTTTCAGATCTTCACAAAGATCATCAGCATCTTCAATACCTACGCTCAGTCTTATCAGGCCATCCGTTAAACCGTTCTTTATTCTCTCTTCTCGGGGAATGCTTGCATGCGTCATCGTTGCAGGATGATTGATCAGCGATTCAACGCCACCAAGGCTTTCCGCCAATGCGAATAATTTAGTAGAAGACAAAACCTGATTAGCCGCTTCAACTGTATTATCTTTTAGTGTAAAGCTCATCATACCGCCGTAGCCCCTCATTTGTATTTTTGCGATACCATGATTAGGATGATCCGCAAAACCGCACCAATATACTTTATCTACTTTCGGATGTTCGCGTAAAAAGTGGGCAACAACATATCCGTTCTCGCTGTGTTGTTTCATACGAACATGTAATGTTTTTATTCCGCGGAGGACCAAGAAACAATCCATCGGACCCGGAACGGCACCGCAACTTTTTTGTATGAAATACAATTGCTCACGTAAAGAATCATCATTCATGATCAATGCGCCCTGGATAACATCACTGTGCCCGCCGAGGTATTTTGTAGACGAATGCATTACGATATCAGCACCAAGATCAAGCGGATTTTGAAGGTAAGGCGATGCGAATGTATTATCCACGCAAAGCCATGCGCCTGCTGCTCTTGAGATCTTTGATGCCGCATGAATGTCTGTAATGTTCATCAGTGGATTGGTTGGTGTTTCGATCCAAACCAATTTTGTTTTTGCCGTAACAGCAGTTTGAATATTTTGTACATCAGTAGTGTCAACATAAATAAATTTGATGCCGTACTTCTCAAATATTTTCGTGAACAAACGGTAGGTGCCGCCATACATATCATTTGCAGCAATCACTTCATCTCCCGGATTCAACAATTTAATTACTGCATCTGTTGCCGCAACACCACTGCTGAATGCTAACCCGTGTTTACCATTCTCAATGATCGCCAGCGCTTCTTCCAACGCTTTTCTCGTAGGATTTTGACTGCGTGCATATTCAAATCCCTTGTTTACACCAGGGGCTTCCTGCACATACGTGCTGGTCTGATAAATGGGTGTCATGATAGCGCCTGTGCTGGGATCGGGAACTGCTCCTGCATGTATGAATTTTGTACCGAGTTTATGTGAGTTACTCATCGTATATGATTTAAGATGCAAAATTAGCTGAAACTAATCGGAGGCGGGCCATAAAGCTGCGCTAAATTATCTGCGCCAAACTTAAGTATCGCCAGTCATTATTATCAGCTTCGTGAATATGTTTAGAAATAACGGGATTATCGAGCACTGTAGCTTTGAGGATCTTTGCATTCACGAGCTTTTGCTTTGAATCTTTTATCAGTTCCTGCGTCATTTTGTCTTCCATCCAACTTTTCTGAGGGGTTTCAAAGCCTGTCTTTTCTCTTTTCCATATAATATCATCAGGCACTTTTTTATCCATTGCTTTGCGCAGAATATATTTCGTGAAGCCATCCCTGATCTTAAATGATGAAGGCAGAGAAAAAATAAAACTTACCAAGTCAAAATTCAGGAACGGCAATCTTACTTCCGTGCCGTGTGCCATGCTGTTGCGATCTGCATAACGAAGCAATTCTTCAAGCCCGCGTTCCATTGTATTATAATATAAAATATCATTGAGTTTCGTCACGACAGGTTTATACAGACCCGACCACTCTTTACCTTTTACATTGTGGAGTAATTGGGGATTTATGACACTGTTGTTGATAAACTTGCTGTAGTCTCTTTTTTCTAGTGCCAATGCAGCATGTGCGGGCAGATAAGCCGCTGCAGCATTTTTAAGGTTCCAGCGGACCGAAATATTATTTTTCTCAAAAGCATGACGTTCCTTTTTTGCTTTCAAAAATTTATTCCTGCCGGTGAGTTCCTGCAAATACCAATGAAGATATTTTGTGTAACCCGCAAGGATCTCATCCGCACCCTGACCATCGAGTAAAACTTTCACATTGTGCTTTGATGCCAGCTCAAACACCCTAAACTGTGCATAGATCCCCGAAGAAGCAAAGGGTTCTTCCTGGTGATAACAAAGTTTTTCAAAATCTTTTATGAGTTCTGCAGCAGTAGGCGTTACAGTAAAGTTTTTTATTCCTGCCTGTTTGGTTACCTGTTCGATCAGCTTACTTTCGTCTTTTTCAAAACCCGGAAATATGGCAGAAAAAGTATTGAAGCTTCCGTTATTTTTTTGTTTCAGCTCCTGATCGATCAGCAATGCGATCGTTGAACTGTCAATTCCGCCGCTAAGGCTGGAACCCACGGCCACATCACTTCTTAGCCTGTACTTTACCGATGCGGCTAATAATCCTTCAAGTTTTTCTGCCGCTTCTTTTTCCGTGATCTTAATGCTGTTCTCTTTATTGATGTCGCGGTATTTGGTAACGGTGAACTGCATCGTAGCCGGCGTAAAAATTCCGGTATGTGCAGGCGGCAGCTTAAATATATTTTTAAAAAAAGTATGCGGTTCATTTGATCCGCTTTGAACATAACCGAGCACCAAAAAATTGAGCATCATTTTTTCATCGGCAGATTTATTAACACCTAATGCCCAAAGTGCTTTCATCTCGCTTGCGAAAGCGAAAATGTTTTTATCAATAAAATAGAAGAAAGGCTTTTCGCCAAAAGTATCTCTCGCACAAAAAAGTTGCTTTGCTTCATCATCCCATATTGCAAAGGCAAACATGCCGTCGAAATATTTTACGCAATTGTCTTTGTAAAAATCATACGCAGCAAGAATAACTTCGGTATCGCTTTCACTACGAAAATGATAACCTGCTTTTTGCAGGTCGGAGCGCACTTCTTTGTAATTGTAAATCTCGCCGTTGTATACGATCGTGTATCTTTCGGCGTAATGCATCGGTTGAGCAGCGGCTTCAGAAAGATCAATGATCGCCAGTCTTCTGTGCGATAAGCCTGCGATATTAGTTTTGTTGATCCACAATCCTTCACCGTCGGGACCGCGGTGCGCAAGTGAATCCGACATTTTTTTCAGCGGTTCTTTATGCACAAACGAGCTGTCAGGAGAAATAATTCCGGCAATTCCACACATAGGTTAAAGATAGTTGACAATGGGCAATGAGCAGTTGGCAACAGCAGAAAGAAAACGGGCAATATTCAGATCATTGCATATTGCCCGTTATTTTCTTGCCTTCTATTTTTTTCATTTAGCGAAAGTAACCGGTAACACCGCTTTCACATTATCCCAAGCCATCACCAGATCGGCGCCGGTATCGGTGTTTTGAAATACCATGGTAAAATCTTCAAGCGCCGGAAATTGTTTTGTAACAGGAATATCTGTTTTAAAAATATCCTTCTCACTGTTGATATGAAGCCCCCATGTATTAAGATTACTGTTCAGAATGATCGTCCAGTGATCCGCATGCGGAATACAGTATAATATGTACATGCCTTTCGGAACATTATGGCCGGCGATACTTACATTTTCAAAAAGATCCAGTTCAGTTGCTTCATTTGCACCGAGCCTCCAGGGCTTTCCGTAAGGACAGAGATTATTTTCGGCATCGCCGAAGATCTGCCTTCCTTTTCTGTGCGGACGACTGTAGATGACTCTGCCAATCAGTTTGAGCGAATCGTTGCCTTTCATTTTTTCGATTGGATATTCTGCAGGGCACCAACTCATATCCATCGGCGACTGATCAGCCGTTACGTACGGATTTGAATTACGTAATGAATCAACAGGGTTTGCTGCAGTTTGCTGCTGCACAGGTTGTTTACAGGAAAATAATACCGTCGACATTACAACTGCAATAAAGAGTAGACGCTTCATAATTTACATTGATATCGGTAAAGATATTTTCAGATCATCCCAGCCCGCATTCATTAAAAATCCGTCAGCTGCTTTTTCAAAATTGATATAAAATGCTTCCTCAACATTTGTTTGCTTTTGCGTAGGAACATCTACACGTAAAAGATCATTAGCCATATTATAAGAAAATGCGCCCCAATGGTTGAGGTCTTTGTTAACAATGATCGTCCATTTGCCTTCCGTAGGAATTGCGAATAAACTGTATTTTCCTTTTTTCACTTTCGAGTTATTGATCTTTACATCAGAGAAAAATTCAATCTCTGTATTTTCATTCGCTCCGAAACGCCATACTTTATTCATCTCTACCAAATCACCAAAAATAACACGCCCGTTCTTTTGTGGTCGTGAATAGATCACTCGGGCAACTATAGGGTCAACAGTTTTGCCCTGCGCAAGCATTCCTGCGTAATTGGGCGGGTAACTGCTCAGATCCATGGGAGATTTATCCATTTTAGCAACAGGTGTGCTCTGTGCATTAACGTTTACGCAAAATGCGATCGCCAATGCTGCAAGTGAAATCAACTTCTTCATAAATAAATGTTTTCTCAAAGATAAATGATTCAGGTTGTCAATAACCGTGCAGAAGTATGAGCGGCGAAGGCTTTCACTTCCGGAAAAAATGCATCGTAAGAATTTTTAACTAGTGCTTTATTTCCCATAAAGACTTCAAATGCCGAACTCGTCTCGGTTATATATTTTGCCCGCCGTGCCACCCCGCCAAAGCTTTTTTGCATTCCTTCATCGTAACGGTAATTAAACAACCAGTTCTGACTGCGCATGTATGGAAACATCTTTGCAAAAGGTTCAGGAAAGAAATCCGTTTTTTCATTCAACAGAGAATAGGTTGTTTGGGTAAATTCTTCCAACGCTTCTTCAGACAAAAACTCACGCTCATCATTTGCGAGAAAATAATCGTACACCACATCCGTCATTGCGCCGGCATATAAACGATATGCAGGACGGAAGAGATTTTTAATTTCCCGTGTTGCGGCATGACTATCGGTGAATTCATCAATCGCCCGATGGAGTTTAATTCCGGCCAGAATTCTTTCAGGATAATCGAATTGCTTCCTGCCTTTTATAAAATCAGAGATCATATTACCTGCTAAAAGATCGGGATCATTAAAGGAAAGATATGCATGTGCGAGATAATTCATCTTTAAAAATACCGCATCTAGTTTTTAACGAATCTATCTCCCTTTTTATTTTTTTAGAAAATAAAATGCAATCGCTGACGGAAAAATGTTCTTTGTACTTTGCCGGTTTCAGCTTCGAAGGAAAGCTGATATCTGCAGCATACAATCAAGTACGAAGATCCTTTAATTAAATGCAACAGGATGCAGGCGATATTGTGACGGAGCGCGGTCGTGTGAAACTTCAGAAATAAAATCCACATGATCAGCTATCAAAACCTTAAAATACTGCAAAACTTATTTTTTTATAAAGCTAATGATAGCATTTGCAAGACCGGGCATCAGCGGTAAGGACGGGTTATTGTAAGTTGACATGTTTTCTTTTCTGTCTGCAGGCGCGGCTTTCAACACATGGTTCATGCCTTCTATGATCTTATATTCAGCATCAGGTTTGCAGGTATGCAAAGCTTCCGCTTCTATCAATTCAACCTGAATATCTGTTGTACCCTGAATGATCAACACAGGAATTTTTAATTTTTTAATTTCTTCACAGGGATCATGTTTCATCCACGAAGCCATGTAAGGTTGAATGGAAGGATGAAGCAGGGACATTAAATATTTTGGCACAGTATCAATTTTTTGATCATTGCGTAATCGGGTAAGCATAGAATCCAGCACGGCGCCCGCCTGCGGTGATTGGTTCGTTACCTGCCATACTAAGATTTTATCGATTCTTTCGCCCGCACCGGCTATAGAAATATACCCGTTCACTTTTTCAAGTTGCGCGGCGATCATTCCTATAAGCGATCCCTCACTGTGCCCCGCGATAAAAATTTTATTAAAACGCCTTTGCTTCTTTACGAATCGAATCCAATTCGCAAGGTCATTTGCATAATCATCAAATCGAAGATCCGCCTCACGCTTCATTGCTTTGGCGCTTGCCGCAATTCCTCTTTTATCTATGAGCAATGTAGCGATATCACTTTCCGCTAAGGCTTCTGCAAGCAAGCGGTAGCTGTTTGCTTTTACGCCAAGCGGATTATTGCCATTCCTGTCCGTAGGACCCGATCCCGCCTGAATTACAACGAGGCTGAATTTGCTTCCCTTAGAAGGCAGTACTAATGTGCCCTTAAGCTCGTTACCGGATGTGTCGGAAGATAAAGTAAGTTCTTCTGTTCTTACCTGTGCAAACAGAGACATTGATAAAAAGCTCATAAAAACAACAAATGAAATGCGCATTTTTTATTTAAAGTTATGTGGATAATTTTTAGGTTAAAGTTAATACGCTTGCGGATAATTTACTAAATTAGTTAGTATTTTTACATAAAGGAAAAACAGGCATGAGCGACAGGATTACAGAAAAACTGAGCATTCTCGCAGATGCGGCAAAGTACGACGTAAGTTGCGCCAGCAGCGGAAGTACGAGAAAGAACAAAAATAAAGGTCTCGGTGATACAGGCAATGGTATTTGTCATGCATACACTGAAGACGGACGTTGCGTTTCCCTTTTAAAAATACTGCTTACGAATTTTTGCATTTACGATTGCGCTTATTGCGTGAGCAGAAAAAGTAATGATATTAAAAGAGCTGCATTTACGGTTCAGGAGGTCGTAGATCTTACGATAAATTTTTACCGTCGTAATTATATCGAAGGGTTATTTCTGAGTTCGGGCATTTTTACAAATGCAGATTATACTATGGAACGCTTGGTGCTCGTTGCAAAAAAATTAAGGACGGAACATAATTTTAACGGATACATTCATCTTAAAACTATTCCCGGTGCAAGTGAAGAATTAATGAAAGAAGCCGGTCTTTGGGCAGACCGACTCAGCATCAACGTAGAAATGCCCACAGAAAAAAGTCTTGCGTTGTTGGCGCCTGATAAAAAAAGGGAAGACATGATCAAACCGATGCAGTATTTAAAGCAGGAGATCATTGCAAATAAAGAAGAGAAAAAATTATTTAAGAAAGCACCAATGTTTGCGCCGGCCGGGCAAAGTACACAAATGGTTATCGGCGCTACGCCCGAAACGGATCTGGAAATTTTATATCTGGCAAATGGTTTTTACAAATCGCTCAACATGCGCCGTGTATATTATTCCGGTTATGTTCCCATCAGTAATGATTATCGTTTGCCGGCGATCGGTACACCTGTTCCGATGATCCGTGAGAACAGGTTATACCAGGCAGATTGGCTGATGCGTTTTTACGGTTTTAAAGTGAACGAGATCGTCGATAAAGAAAATCCCTTATTGGATATTGACATAGATCCCAAGCTGGGATGGGCTTTGCGCAATCTTGATCTTTTTCCGATGGATGTGAATACGATTGACTATCAATTGTTGATGAGAGTACCCGGGATCGGCATTCAAAGTGCAAAGAAAATTTATGATGCAAGAAAATTTGCCCGCATCACCTGGGAACATTTAAAAAAGATCGGCATATCGATCAGCCGCGCAAGGTATTTTCTTCACACCGATGCCGAGTTTGAAATGCGTGATTTGCAGCCCATGCAGATCAAACAATTTATTCTGCAGGAAAGCAACAGCAAATACAAACCGAATTTTTCACCGCAGCTAAAAATGTTCTGATGAATCCGGTGATATACGACGGTAGTTTTGAAGGCTTGATGACTGCCGTGTTTGAAATTTATGAATATAAAATTGCATCGCCGCAAATTGTGAACGGGGAATCTGAGACAGGAAGTTTGTTCGGAAATATTCACCATGTGCATACCAACCCGATCAAAGCTGCAAGGGTAAATAAAAAGCTGAAACAAAAGCTTACGCCGAATGCATTTTCACAATTGTATAAAACCTATTTATCAGAAATAAAAAATATTGAAAATTCGATCTTTCGTTATGTAGAATATGTGTTGAGATCGAAGGATGTTGTTGAAAATAATTTCGCGGATCCGGATGTTTTAATGCTGCAGCAAACAAGCCGAAAGGTGCACCGGGAGAAGCATCGCATGGAAGCATTTGTTCGATTTGAACTCACAAAAGATAATTTATATTACTGCATTATTCAGCCGGATTTTAATGTGCTTCCGCTGATCAGTGATCATTTTGAAAAGCGTTATGCGGATCAGCGATGGCTCATTTTTGACAGTCGCCGGAAGTACGGCATTTACTATGATCTTAAAGAAGTTCAGGAGATCAAATTATTATTTGGTGACGACATGAAAAACAAAGAATTTATTCGTTCTATCAGTGATGAAAAAGAGGAATTGTATCAGCAATTATGGCGCACTTACTTCAGCAGCGTGAACATCGCCGCAAGAAAAAATATGAAGCTGCACATTCAGCATATGCCGAAAAGATATTGGCGCTATCTCACAGAAAAAAGAGGAAGTGTTAACGGTGAATATTGAGCTGAATTTTATTTTTGCAGTGCTATACTATAGATGGCTTTTCACTGTTCCTGATGTAAAAAATAATTTTATTTGCCAAAAGCATTGATTTTACTGGTGTTTCAGAAGATCACAAATTTTAATTTTCAAATTATTTTAAAAATATATTTGGCGGATTGAAAAAAATAATTTCATCTTTGCATCGCAAAACAAAAATGAATAACAGCTGCATGTCAACAATAAAATTACATATCGATGCGATGAATCGCTTTAGTCCCGAAGGGCTAAATACGATTTGCGGGGCATGTTACGCTGATGAATAAGATCAAACTTAATTCTCTATAACCTAAGCCCCGCCTGCAAAGCGGGGCTTTATATTTTAAACAAAATGTAAACACAGTCTGACAGAGAGACCGTCTGACTTAATTAAAAAAATAAAATATGCAGGTAATCAATTTTCTACATCAGCTGTTTAGTAAAATGATCAGTTCGTTACTTCCCGTAACAATAGGAAACTGCGCAAAACAGGCAGGCGCTGCATATCCGGCTGATTGGAAAATGGATGAAAGCAGAAAAATACCGTGGTTTTTACGAGAAAATGCGTGAGCATTTCTACAGAAAGTAATGACCCGGTTGATACAAACAACCGGGTTTTTTATTGAAAGATATTTTGAAGAGATATGCAAAGGAGGGATCGGCAGTTCCTGTGAGATGCAACAGGGCTGCCTCTTTTCACAGTCAGACGGAGACCGTCTTACCGTGAAAGGAATGGTCGGAAGGAAATCGTCCGACCAAAATATAGAAGTATTTCAATTGGCAGAATTCGTGATTTGGTATCATGAGGTTGTCGGTTCGAGTCCGACCTTCTATACAAAATCGCCGGACGATCCGGGTCCGGCGATAAAGAAAATACGGCTTGGTGTAATGGTCAACACAGCCGGCTCCCTCTCTTTCTGAGAGGCAAATATGAGGCGGTGGTTTTTAGTTCGAATCTGAAAGTCGTACAGTTTATGGTCAGTCAAAAATACGGGAGTACTTCAAGTGGCAGAAAGCTTGCGCAACTTTATGATACTGATACGCAAAGCCGGTAAAAGTCCGGTGTTCTATATGAGGTTTAATTACGTAGTCTCAGCTAAAGTCTGAGTCCATGCAAGGTTCGTTGGTGTAACGGTAACATCACAGATTGTCGATCTGTTGTCATGAGTTCAACTCTCATACGAACCGCAAGATTCAGTGATCGGACGGCCTCCGTCCGTTCATGGAAAAGAAAATAAAACTTCAGTCAGACTAAAACGGTCCGATTGAAAAGGATGAATAGCTCCAATGGTAGAGCACTGCATTGAAGCTGCAGTTGTACAGGTTCGAATCCTGTTTCATCCGCATATTGATAACGTTAGGATAACATTCAACGCAGTTGTGCAGCAGTGTTGAAAAGTAAGCATATCCTGCGTGAGCAAATGCTCTAACTTGAAAGGGATAGTTTTCCCTTATAAAATTTTAAAAACAAAAAACCATGGAGCAGCAGCAACAATGGAGAAAATTGAACGGTGAAAAGATCATCCGGGATATCGAAGATGAAGTGCGCACAGCCATTTTGGAGGAAAAAGAAAACGGTAATCAGCTAAAGGTTTGTATCGGCACCGACAGCCAGGTAAAAGGAAAGGAAACTGAATTTGCTACCGTGATCGTTTTTATCCGGAAAGGAAAAGGCGGCTACATGTTCATCAACAACGATATCACTTTACAAAAAATGGGTATCAAAGAAAGGATGCTCGCGGAAGTACAAAAAAGTATCGACATCGCGTACAAGCTTTGCAGGTTGTTCACTTTGTACAATGTGGATATGGAAGTACATGCCGACATCAACACTGATCCGAACTTCAAAAGCCATGATGCATTTAAAGAAGCAATGGGCTACATCATGGGGATGGGATTTGTATTCAGGGCAAAGCCGGATGCGTTTGCAAGTTCCAGCTGCGCAAATAAAGTAGTACAATAATAAAATAAACTTAGGAGGACTGAACATGTATCAGTCAATTGAAATGGAATACACACAACATAAATCAGTAAACACAACAGACCTGTTCAACTTAGGTTTCATCTGCGGAAAATCGTTGTACCTGTATCGATTTGATACATTACCCAACGCCGCTTATGTTTCTTATGTGGACGGTGCGAAAGCTTTTGAAGCGATCAAGGAAAAATATGCTTCATTAGTTGTAAGCGTGCATGGTTATCGCTTTTACGGCGCTAAAGAAAAGACAGCCGGTTTTAATGAAACATACATGGTTTTGAGCAACAGGTGCGTGATCGAATTTGATAGTAACTATTGTGAAATCTATCATGACTGCACACAGGATGCGTTTATAGCCGATTGTATTTCGCTGATGCAGACCTTCAAAGAAAAGCAACGGAGAAAACCGCTTGAAATAAACCTCATCGTTAAATCGAGAAACGGTCTGGGTTTGAAAGGAATGGAGATCAAACGAACGAAACTCGATCTTGGACTTTATTACGAAGATGATTTTTCAGAAATTGATTCGGTCATTTCAAACAGGCTCAACAAGAGAAAAGATAAAGGGATCGTTTTGCTGCATGGTTTACCCGGAACAGGAAAGACAACTTATCTGCGTTACCTCATCGGCAGGATAAAAAAGAAAGTATTATTTCTTTCTCCCGGTGCGGCAGCAAATATTATGGATCCTGATTTTATCGAATTGCTGATCGAGAATCCTGATTGTGTATTGGTGATAGAAGATGCGGAAAATATAATTATGGACAGAAAGATCAGTAACAATTCATCGGTATCAAACCTGTTGAATATTTCCGACGGATTGCTGGCAGATTTTTTAAATGTACAGATCATCTGTACATTCAACAATTCGCTAACGCTTGTCGATAGTGCATTGCTGCGCAAAGGAAGGCTGATCGCTAAATATGAATTCGGAAAACTGGGGATCAACAAATCCCAAAGGCTGTCGCAGCATTTAGGATTTGATACACTGATCAATCAGCCGATGACGATTGCCGAAATTGCTAATCAGCATGAAAAAACAGTTGCCCCGGAAAGAGTTGAAGTGATCGGTTTCAGGAGAAGTGAGGAATTGGTAAATTAGTTTTGATCAAAATAATTATTGTGCATCAGCCTTATTTTTCGTCTCATAGTGCGAACAAGATTGTTGGGTTCAATGATCTTTATTCCTTCACCAAAACCGAGTAACTCCCGTTCCAGTTCATAGTTTGGAATCAGATACAAACAGAAAGTGACATTTCCGTTTGACTCATCCAGAATTTCCTGAGAAGCATGAATAGGTTTTGTTTTGATATATGGCGCCTGGATCCTGTCTGCAATAAAAATTATTTTAGAGAGACCTTCTTCAGCATTTCTTGTTACACCAACAATATTGCTGAAATAAGTAAAAGGATCAAATGATCTGTTGAGTAAATATTTTTCTTCGGGCAATAAACCGATACGTTGAATTCTGTCAAGCGCAAAAGTGCAGATCTCTTTTCCTTTCTTTTTCATACCGAGAATGAACCAGCGGTTGCGGTATTCTTTAAGCAGGTACGGAAAGAAAATGACTTCGTTTGCACTGCGTGCTTTGAAAGACTGATAAGTAAGTGACACTGTAGTTTGCGCTACGATTGCCTTATGTAAAACATCGAGCCATTCCATTCCGGTAAGCAGATCATTTTTTTCAAAATCAATTACGGATTCCTGGTTGTTTTGCTCACTATAGATCTTGTCTTCCAGCTTATTGATCATTTCGCTCATTTCAGAAAAATGACTGAAACCTTTGAACTGCCGGAGTAAGTGTGAGGTTTCCTGCAGGATCGCAAGATCCTGCGGCGTAAGCGGAATATTGGTGATGGAATAATCAGGATCGCTGTAGCTGTAATACTTTTTTTCAGTGACTGTGATGGGTGCATTGTAGCCGAGTTTATCGCTGCGCATGGCATTAAGATCGAGGCGAATTGTACGCATACTCAAGTCTTTATCCACGCCTTCATATTCGTACAATGCTTCACTGCAGGCCTTTATGAGGTCTTCGATCGTCCATTTACGACGGCGGTTTTGAAGGCATTTATCAATGGTGCGGTAACGGACCAGGGCATTGCGGTTAACGGGCATAAAAACTTTTTTTTAAAAATAATAAAAATAAATTTTACTGTGCAAAAAGATTGCACAGTTGTGATTGAGGTTTGTGTAATCAAACAAAGGAGGTATAAAATGAAATTTAATTTCCGCATTAAAAGAGCCGTAAAAGAAACGGTAAACTATGAAGGTGAAAAAGCATTTGCGCTTACACCGCAAAAGGAATTGTATGCTACGGTAGCGACTGCTTCTCTGAACGGACAGTTCTATGAAAAAGTTGACGCCAAACTGATGCGTATCCGTAAACTGATCGCAGCAAATGATCCGTTGTTCGTAGCACAGCTTGCAGTGTATGCAAGGGAGCAAATGAACCTGCGCAGCGTGCCGCTTGTATTGGCAGTTGAGCTTGCAAAACAACAAAGCGGAAATGCTTTGGTAGGCAGACTTACAACAAGAGTGATCCAACGTGCAGATGAGATCACTGAATTGCTTTCTTATTATGCATTGGCAAATGAAAGAACTGAAGAAAAGAAATTGAACAAATTAAGCAGACAATTACAAAAGGGTTTGGCGGCTTCTTTCAATAAGTTTGATGAATATCAGTTCGCTAAATATAACAGAGATTCTGCGGTAAAATTGAAAGACGCTTTGTTTCTTGTTCACCCAAAAGCAGCAAACGATGCGCAGCAAATGATTTTCAATAAGATCGTGAAAGACGAATTGCAGGTGCCATATACCTGGGAAACAGAGTTGAGCGCATTGGGTCAACGAAAGTTTGAAACTAAAGATGCGAAGCAGGCAGCGATTACTGCAAAATGGGAAGAAATGATCTTCAGTAATAAGATCGGTTACATGGCAATGCTGCGTAACCTGCGTAATATTCTGGAAGCAGAAGTGAGCAAAGAAGCATTGAACAAAGTATGCGATTTCATCAGCAATGAGAATGCTGTTGCAAAAAGCAAACAGTTGCCTTTCCGTTTTCTTTCCGCATATCGTGAGATAAAAGCTGTGGACAACGGCAGAGTCGGTAAAGTATTGGACGCATTGGAAGATGCGGTAATATACAGCGCTGCGAATATTGCAGGTTATGATGAGGATACAAAAGTGGTTATAGCTGCAGATGTAAGCGGAAGCATGTATACACCGATAAGTGCAAAAAGTAAAGTACAAAACTTTGACATAGGCCTGATGCTTTCTATGCTGCTGCAAAGCCGCTGTGAAGATGTAACAACAGGTATGTTTGGTGACACATGGAAAACGATCAATGTGCCGAAGAAGAATATTCTTTCCAATGTGGAAGAATTTCGCAGACGCGAAGGTGAAGTGGGTTACAGCACAAACGGATTTCTGGTGATCAAAGATCTTTTGCAACGCCGTAAGGTTGTTGACAAAGTGATGATGTTTACAGATCTGCAAATGTGGAACAGTACAGTTTCTTACGAAACAATGGCAGACATGTGGAAGAATTATAAAAAAATTGCGCCTTCCGCAAAGCTTTACCTGTTTGATCTTGCGGGTCATGGAAATGCACCGCTGAATGTGGAAAGAGACGATGTGTTCCTCATCGCAGGCTGGAGCGACAAGATCTTCGATGTGCTTAAAGCCATGGAAGCAGGCAGCAATGCAGTAAACCTGATTGATGCCATAGCAATATAAACATGAGCAGTTTCGCAAACCGGCGAAGCTGCTCTTTTAAAGATCTTTGATAAAAATATTTAAGAGAATTAAGGATGTCGTAGAATTGTGTTACTTCGTCTCCAACACGGGCCAGGGTTCCGGAGTGATCCGGAAAGAGGTGCAACTCCTCAGCTTGACAGCGGCCATACACCCAATTCGCTTGTTACTCCTTAACTTTTTTGAGGTGCCGTAGAAAGGAATACTTCGGAAGACGCACCGGGTGATATTCATCCGGATCCTGAAAAGGATGTGCAGGTTCAACTCCTGCTGTAAACGAAAGTTTGCATGGCGGAATATTTTCTTTTCGATGATTGCCCTCAGGATATTTTAATGATGCCGTAATACAGGGTTACTTCGAAATTCTATTGGTCAGATGTTTCACCACGGTGAAAAGAACCGGTTCGAATCCGGACAAAGCCCCTGTTTGCCTGTCGCTCATTAAATAAATCATTAACAGTTTAAAAGCTGTTTTAAAATATTACAGGTGTCGTAGAAAAGAAGTTCTTCTTCAGGGATTATTCAACGCAGGTTCAAATCCTGCCGGCTGTTAAAGCCCGTGGCTGAGTGGCTAAGCAAATAACAAAAAGTGTCTTTTCAATTTGTTACCCTGTAATTAATATGACTGATCCGGGTGCCGTAGATAAGTGTTACTTCGTTGTCACCGAACAGGTCGAAGGTTCGATTCCTGCCCGCTCTCAGAGCGGTAGCTCAGTGGTAGAGCAGTACAACGCTTTTTGAATGTTGCCCCGGAGCGGTTATTTACAGCGAATAAATAAAAATTATCAGAATGGAAAACAGAAAACCAGTCTGAGAAAACACAAAAAAGTTATAACCTTAATTAAAATTCAATAAAATATTGATAATGATGAGAGATCATATATCAACGCAAAATAAAATTAAAAATGAGCAAATTAAAACTAACAGGAAAGCAGATCAGAGCGATCGGTTATCCGGAAGGACCTGTGGTGAGCATTGCAATGCATGTGATGTGTACCAACTATAAATTTCGTACAGAAGATGAGGCACTAGAGATCCTGAAAAATGTATTGCAGGAACCGGAAAAATTTACCGTGGATCAAGTACTTGGAAAGATCGCAGATGAGCTGATCGAAGCAGAAGAAATTACAAACGAAGAAATTCCTTTGAATGAAAAAGGAATTCATTACAATATTTTCGGAAGCGAGCATATTGAAGAAGGCGCATTAAAGCAAATGGAAACGGCGGCGAAACTACCGGTGGCTGTTGCGGGTGCGTTGATGCCGGATGCGCACAGCGGTTACGGTTTACCGATCGGTGGTGTATTGGCAACAAAGAATGCGATCATTCCTTATGCGGTTGGTGTGGATATCGGTTGCAGAATGTGCTTGAGTATTTTCAATATTGAACCGGAGCAATTGACAAAACGTGAATCTTATTTTCAAAAAGAATTGGTTGCACATACCTTGTTCGGCACGGGAAGAGATTTTGGCAACGACAATGTTTCCGCTGAAGTCATTGACAGCAATGTATTTGACGAGATCCCGTTTGTAAAGAATTTACAAGGGAAGGCTGCAAGACAACTCGGCTCTTCCGGGAGCGGAAATCATTTTGTGGAATTCGGTATCGTGGAAATTACTGATGCGGACAATTCCTTTAATGTGCCGCCGGGGAAATATGCAGGCTTGTTGTCTCACAGCGGAAGCCGCGGATTGGGTGCAAACATCGCATCTCATTATACGCAGATCGCTATGCAAAAAACAGTATTGCAGCAGGATGCAAAGCATTTGGCCTGGTTGGATATGAATACACAGGAAGGCGTGGAATACTGGATGGCGATGAACCTTGCCGGTGATTATGCAAGTGCCTGTCATCATGCGATCCATGATAAAATTGCGAAAGCGATCGGTGAAAAGCCGTTGGCAAGAATTGAGAACCACCACAATTTTGCATGGAAAGAAATGTTTGAAGGCGAAGAAGTTTTCGTGCATCGAAAAGGTGCAACACCGGCGGGTAAAGATGTGTTGGGTATCATTCCGGGATCTATGACGGCACCGGGATTTATCGTAAAAGGCAAAGGTGAAACGGCAGCATTAAATTCCGCATCTCATGGTGCGGGAAGAAAGATGAGCCGGACGAAAGCACTTGCAAACATCACCCATGAGGCACTTCGAAAAGAACTTGCAGATCATGGTGTAAAACTGATCGGCGGCGGATTGGATGAAGCACCGTTTGCATATAAAGATATCCGTGAAGTGATGAAGAGCCAAACCGCATTGGTAGATGTGCTCGGAACATTTCATCCGAAGATTGTGCAGATGGATGGTACAGACCCGCGTAAGAAGAAGTTTCGGAGAAAGAGTGATGTGAAAGAAACGCTGACAGGTGAGTAATAAATTTTATTACACGAATTAAGCGAATTACAAGAATGTGATTTTAAGAATTTACCCGATTGAAAACGAAGATGTCAACTGTGATGGTTGGCATCTTTATTTTTAATTAAAAATTTACTACCAAGGCGCAAAGCCATGGCATATTGATTTACAGAGATCTTAGCGATTGGGGTTAGCCGCAGATTACACATATTTCGCAAATTATCCTCTTAATATTTTGTCGGGTTTAATTAATTAGAAAAGATTTTCAGATTATAGTTTCAAAGAAAAAAGATTTATCAAATTTCAAAGGAGTAATCTGCGAATCCCGAAGCATCGGACAAGTACTGCGGCTAAAGAACCTTTGCTGCAATAGAAAACAAAGATGCCAACCGTAAAGGCTGGCATCTTCTTCATTTAATCACTACCAAAAACTAAAACTAACTCTCTTTATCCTCTATTTAAAACCAGCTTCCGACAAATTTATCATCAGCATTTTTTAATCTTCTTTTTCTTCTTGCCACTTCAAGTCTGTGCTTGATCATCGTAAAGATCATCAGCGGAATAAACAGGAAGATCAACGGCGGAATACCCATAAAGCTGATCCATTTACCACCATACATTCTGCGCATCGGACGACGTAATCTTTCCGCGATCAGATACATCGCCGGAACGATGATCAACGTCATAAAGAATGCGAATGCGAGACCGAAGATGATCGTCCAGCTCAACGGTTTCCAAAACGCCACGTTATCGCCGCCAAAGAAAATATGCGGGTTCAATTCAGAGAATAACGTAACGAAATTGATATTGAAACCAACGGCGATCGGAATAAAGCCGAGTATCGCAGCAAGTGCTGTAAGCAATACCGGAATGATCCTGGTTTTACCCGCTTCAATAACTGCTTCCCTTGTCTTCATACCGCGATGCCGCAACTCTTCCGCAAACTCTATCACAAGAATACCGTTTTTCACTACGATACCCGCAAGCCCCACAATACCCAAACCTGTCATCAATACTGATGCTTCCATTCCGAAGATAGAGAAGCCAAGCAATACACCGATCACAGAGAAAATGATCTCTGTAAGAATGATAACAGATTTACTCACAGAGTTAAATTGTAACACGAGTGTCAATAAGATCAACCCGAGCGCTATTGCCAATGCTTTTCCTAAGAATGCACCGGTCTCTGCCTGCTGCTCACCTTCACCGGTTTGTTTGATCGTAACACCGTCACCCTTTTTAGTGAATGATGCGATGTGTCCCGCAATTACCTGATTAACGGCCGTTGCATTATAACCCTGTGTTGTCAATACGTTCGAGCGGAGTGTGATAACTCTCTTTTGATTTTTTCTTTTGATGCTCCCGAAAGTACTGGTTGGTTCTATGGTTACCAAAGCACTGATCGGAACACTTTTATTCATACCGCTGGACATGTCTTTAAACACGATCGGTTGATTCAGCAAATTCGAAAGATCCTTACGCTGCATTTCATTAGAACGCAATTGAATTTTATATTCTTCTTTTCCTTCTTTGATCTTACTTACTTCGCGGCCAAACAATGCCGTACGGATTGTACCACCAACCTGATAAGATGAAACGCCCTGAAGCAATGCACGCTCACGATCTACTGTCAAGGTGATCTCGGGGTTGTTCAGATCTACATCCATTTTAAGATCTTCCACTCCCGGCACCTGGATCGAATCCAGGTAATTTTTCAGGTTCACTGCAGTCTTTACCAAATTATCAAAATCATCACTCGCTACTTCAATATTCACCGGCGGATCTGTCGGCGGACCGGAACTTTCCTGATCCACACTTATTTCCGCACCGGGAATACCGCTCATAGCAGAACGGATCTGATCAAGATAAGGTTTTGTGCCTTGTCCGTCACGCTTTTCATATTCAACAAACGACACCTGGATTCTGCCCAATTCACTTCTCGTACTTCTGTCTCCTGCGGAAGGATCGCTGGCTCCGATGGCAACGTTACTGATCACACTTTCCACGATCGTATTTTTCTTACCCGTTGCAAGATCAATCCCCAAAACCTTGTCCACTTTCGCTTCCAACGTCTTCGTAACAGAGTCGGTATACTCCACACTTGTTCCCACCGGTAATTTCAAATACACATAAATCTGATTAGGATCACCTTTCGGGAAGAATGCAATACCCACCCTTCCGCTGCTTACAGAAATACTGAAGATCACAACAGAGAGTATAAGTAAAGAAACCGTACCTAATAATAAATGAACAGGTCTCCACCCTTTAAGCGCCCACTTCAACAAATTCTCGTAGTGACTCATGATCCACGGCAATACACGATTTTGGAAACTATGGATCGCATCATCCAATACATATCTGTTAAGCAAACTCAACAGCATAAATAATATCAACAGATTACCGAAGAACGGCGCTCCGATAATATCAAGCACAATACCCACTGCGATAGAGATCCAGAATCTTGGCTTTTTGAAGATCGCAGATTTCTTTTCTTTTTCCCCTTCCGGATGATTCATAAAATCTACCGCGAAAACCGGGTTCATGATAAACGCTACAACCAATGAAGCCGCAAGCGTAAAGATGAGCATCGTAGGAAGATATACCATGAAGCGCCCGATGATTCCCGGCCAAAAGAGGAGCGGAAAGAATGGTGCAAGTGTAGTAAGCGTACCGGCAAGTACCGGCACGAAAACCTCGCCGGCAGCCATTTTAGCTGCAGTCATTACAGGCATCTTTCCTTTTGCATCGGCAAAGATCCGGTGCGTATTTTCTATCACCACAATGGCATCATCCACAATAATTCCGAGACCGAAGAGCAATGCAAAAAGTACTATAAAATTCAAAGTAACGTGAGTACCCACGATAAGATCCGCACCCGGCAGAAAAACGAACGCCATAAACATGGAGAGCGGCACACTAAGCGCCACAAAGAACGCATTGGTAACACCCATGAAGAACATCAATACGATCAATACAAGAATAAACCCGATGATGATAGAGTTTACCAACTCGTTAAAGGACGATTTTGTTTTAATACTCTGATCACCCGTAATTACTGCATTAAGATTTTCCGGATAGGTGACACCTTTTGCTTCCGCCACAACTTTCTGAACAGCATCACTTGTTTCAATCAGGTTCTCACCGCTACGTTTGATCACATTAAGCGTAACAACATTTTTACCGTCAAGACGTGCGAAACTTTCCGCATCTTTTGTAGTGTCTTTGATAACGGCGATATCTTTCAGGTAGATCGGATTCCCCGAAATATTTTTCACGATCACTTTCTCGATATCGAACGAATTATGAAATTGTCCTTTTAGCTGCAAATTCCTTTTCATCGTTCCTACATCCAGCAAACCACCCGAAACATCATGGTTCTCAGCTTCTACAGCCTGTGCGATGTTATCAAACGTAACACCTGCGCTCTGCATTTTATAATTATCTACATTGATCTGAAATTCTCTTTCCGGCGCACCTACGATATCGATCCTGTTGATCTGCGAAATATCTTCCAGCTTATCTTTCATGTCATCCGCAAACTTCTTCAGTTTGGTCATATCGTAATCACCGCTCAAATTCACGTACATGATCGGCTGATCGCTCAGATTTACTTCCTGTGCAGTAGGCTCCTGCGTAAGATCAGTCGGAAGATCCTGCTTTGCCTTATCCATCGCATCTTTTACTTTTTGTAAAGCGATATCTGTTTTTACATCAGTATCAAACTCCACGATAATCGCGGAATAATCCTGCTGCGATGTACTTGTAAATTTTTTGATCTTTGCACCCGTAATGCTTTTGATCTGTTTCTCGATCGGTCTTGTTACCAGGTTCTCGATATCTTTCGGTGAATTACCTACATAAATAGTTTGCACGTAGATCGTTGGAATAACGATATCGGGAAACTGTTCTTTTGGTAAAGTGAGGAATTGATAAACCCCGATCAGTGTTACGATCAACATCATCAAATAGATGGATGTTTTATTTTTTATACTCCAGGAAGTGGGTTTAAACTCCTTGAATTTTTCTTTTATATTTTCTAATGCGCTCATATCGAGTTATAAGTTATAAGTGATGAGTTGTAAAAGTGTAGTTGCATGATTGCATCAGCTGCAGATCAGTCGTCAACTTATTACTTCCCCGCTGTTGTAAGCTGCTGGCCTTCATAAAGCCCTGTGTATCCTTCAGTGATCAGCTTATCTCCGTCTTTTAATCCGGATTTAACTTCCAGCAAATTTCCGCTGAGCTGCCCGATTGTTATCACACGCTTACGTGCGAACAATTTTCCGTTCTCATCAGAAGCAACCAATACAAATTTTCCTTTCTCATCATTTTGCAAAGTATTCAACGGAATTGCAATACTGCCCGGTGAACTGTAATCTCTGATCTTCACGAGAGCGATCTGGTTAGGTTTTAATGCGGGATCGGAAGGAAGCTTTGCTTCTACAACGAAACCTCTGTTGGCCGCGTCAATCGATGCACCGATAAAGTTTACAGCAGTACTGAATGTTTTGTTTACATCCGGCATATCCACCATCACTTTTGTTCCTTTTTGTACACTACCTAAATAATTTTCAGGAATATTTGCTGTTACCTTAAGTACGCTGGTGTTTACGATTTTGATTGACATTGATCCCGGTGTAAATGTTTCCCCTACACGAATTGATACTACGTCGGCTACTCCACTTACGTTACTGTAAACATTAGAAGTATTCAATTGTTCATTTGCAAGTTTAACTGCTTCGTTAACCTGCTGCACCTGATTCTCAAGCGTACTTACATTTGATTGACTGGTGAGTAATTGTACTTCCGTGCCGATCCCTTTATCCCAAAGATTTTTCTGACGTTGTGCAACAGTTCTGGCTAATGCAAGCTGAGAATTCAATGCACCTGCCTGTTGCTTTGTTGTTTGTACATTTTGACGGAGGATCGCATCATCAAGCTTCAGCAACAACTGACCTTTTCTCACATTATCACCCTGCCTTACATAAATTGCTTTTACCAAGCCACCCTGGCCGTTCGGCGAGATGTAAGAAATATTTTCAGCATCCACGCGGCCCTGCAGTTCAATGTAGTGCTCAAAATCCTGCCTGGCGATCGGCGTAAAAGCAACGAGTTTGATCTTTGCCGGGTTGCTGCTTGTAGTGTCCAGCTTGGATAATTCTTCCTGCAGCTTCAGGATATCCTGATCACGTTTATCCTTTTCCGATTTCAATTTCTCCAACGGTACTTTTTTGTCGTTCAAAGAACCGTCTTTATCTTTTTTACCGCCTTTGCATGCAGCAAGTGAAAAAAGGAGAACCGTTGCGAAAGTTATTTGTGCTATTTTTTTCATCTCTGTTTTGTTAGTCTGTTAGATTATAATTTTCCTGTTGCTTTTAAGAAATCGATCTTCGCGATGATCGCGTCATACAATGAGCTGTAGTAGTTATTCTGCGCTACTTTCAGATCAGTCTGTGCGTTATAAATTTCCTGGTTCGTTCCAAGCCCCTGTTCGTATTTGAACTTTGTGGAATTATACACTTTTTCCGCAAGCGCCATATTTCTTTTTTGATTTTCAACAGTTGTAACTGCCGCTGCTATTTTCAATCTTGCCTGTACAACGTCATTGTCGATCGACTCTTTAAGCTGTTCGATGTTGTTGTTCGTTTTAGCAAGTTCAAGCTTTGCTTTTTGCACACGTGATGCTTTAGCAAAACCGTCAAAGATCGGCACGTTCAATCTGAGCCCTACCAATGAAGTCGTAAACCATTGCCCGTCAGATCCGCCTTTGAAGAAATTAAAATCATTTCGCTGCGCATTTTTTTGATAGTTGCCAAAAGCGGAAAGTGTCGGCAGATATGCTACCTTATAGCGTTTCACATTGTACTCACCAAGTTTTTTAGACAATGCGAGCAATTGAAATTCCTTCCGATCTTCGTATTTATAATCAGCTACCAAAACATTTTCCAGAATCTTATCTTCCGTGATAGAATCCGTGAGCACAAGAGAATCTTTCTGCGGCATTTGCAAAAGGAATTTTAGTCCCGCATTACCCGCATCAAGTTGGCTTTGTGTTTTTATCTTTTCTGTTTGCAGATTATTCAACTGAACAGTCACTTTATCTACATCCAGTCTTTCCGCAAATCCCTGTTTAAAAATTTCTTTCGTATCATTAAGCAACTTTTCATACCTGTCGATATTTGCATCAATCGACGTCATCTGTTGCTTACCTACTACCAATTGATAATACACTTTCTGCACATTTACATTTATCATTTCAGCCGTCACTTCTGTTTGCTTGTTGTAAAAATCAAGTGCCACCGGGCGGGCTTTCAGGCCTATGAAAACTGTTCCGTCAAATAGCAACTGAGATACATCAAATCCACCGGTAGCAGTGTATTTCGTACCGAATTTTACCGGAATAAAAGACCCTGGCGTTCCGCCGAAAACCTCTCCCGGCAATAAACTCGTAGGAATATTCAGGTAATCCTGAAAGGTTCCTGAAGCACTGATCTGCGGATAAGCAGCCGCCGTGATCTCTCTGTTGGTCTGCTTTTGGATCTGATAATCGAGAATAGCATTTTTAACAGCTGCGTTATTTTTCTTTGCATAATCAACGGCCTGCTGCACGCTGAACCGGTTCACCACCGGTGCGGGCTTTGCCGACTGTGCTTTCGCACTGTGTGCCCATATCAGCAGCGCCATGATCGCCGCAAATAATTGAATTATTCTTTTCATGTTACTTTTTTAATCTGTCGTTTTGATATTTTACTGCAAGCTTATATCCCTTCGGTGATACGAGGCCGAAAAGAAAATAGAGCATCAGTTCTTCTTCTATTGTTGCTAAATTCTGTTTCACTTTTGTATGAAATTCCGGGTTGAAAGGCAGCATCATGCTTTCCATTCTAAATCTTGCAATCACAGATACGTCCAATTCCGGACGATATAATTCTTCTTTGATCCCGCGGAGAATATTTTCTTTTATTACGCCGTAGATGTATTCATTCTTGTGTTTGGAAAACTTTAGAAATGCACGGGGATAATACTTCTGCATGTCGAATAACAATGAAGGGTTCATTGAACGAAACACATCCATCATAAAGTCCATCGCTAAAAAGATCTCGTGAACCGCGTTGTCGGAATTCATATTATCCTTCTCGCAACAATCGCGGTTGTGGGTAAGCATTGTTTCGATCACGTCATCTACCAAAGCGTCTTTATCCTCATAAAAACGATACACCGTTTTCTTACTGATTCCCAATTTCGATGCGATATCATCCATGCTCACGCTCTTCAAACCGAACTGCATGAAAAGCTCATGCGCCGCCAACTTTATTCTCTCGCCTATATTTATTATTTCTTCCATAATTACGGCGCAAAACTACGGAAACTTTTTATGTAACAAAAGTTTCCGTCAGATTATTTTGCGGTTTATCGTAAAACTTGATGTTTTGATAACACACCAAGTCAAAAAAAATGCAGGCATAAAGCCTGCATTAACAAATAGTTATGAGTTTATTTTATTGATAGGTGATAGAAAAATATCCCTGCGTAAAATTTATTGCAGCACCCGTGCCTAAGAATGGCGTTGCGATAAAGTTGAAATTTCCCCGTATTCTTTTTGTTACGGTATTATGTTCAATGATCTGCAATGTTCCGCTGTTTGCCGCATAAGGATTTGGCGTTGTAAGCGAATTTGTGGGGTTATATATTCCTGTTGTAGTGAACAGATCGAAGGGATAGCTTCCCGGCGTAATGGTATTTGAAAAAATGATTCCGATATTTTTTGTTCCCGCCGCATCAGAATTTGATGTGATAGAGATCTGACCAAAGCCCGGCGGCTGCAATCCGATAACACTGTAATTTGTCCAGTCTACACCATCCAGTTTTACGCGAAATGTATCTGTAGCAGCTGTTGCAGGAACAGGAAGTGTTGTTGAATAAGTAATGTTGGTGAACACGCCTTGCGTAATATTCTTTGAAGTACTATCCGTTTGTCTGAATACTTTGAACGCGAATGTGCCGGTCATTTTATGATTCACCGCATCTATAGAAGTGATCGTACAGCTACCGCCTGCAACCGCCGGATCGGAACTGCCGTTTGAAGTAAAAGAGATTGTGCTGCCGTTTTGCGATTCGCCGTAAGCACCCGCACCAAAGCTCACATCATTAAGGGTGTACACGTGCACGCCCGAATCCATCAAAGTGATCGTGATCAATTTTCCGTCTGTTGCAAGACCAGTAAGATTTATGATACCGTTTAAACGTGATGCTGATGCCGTTTGATTTGCGATGAATTGAACGCCGTCAATTTTAGCACGAAAATCACCGGTAACACCCGTTGTGCCCGTGCCGGTTCCGCCAGAACCTGCGGTGGGTAATGTATTGGGCGCAAAGCCGTTCTCTTCGCTTGTTTCTTTTGTGCAGCTAATTAATAACATGAACGCTGCCATCAAAGGGAGCAAGATCTTTTTCATATTTTCACTTTTTGTACGCTGCAAATGTATAAAAACAGCCAATTGCAAATGCTTTTGTTGATAAAATGCGTAACCACAAATTCATTATAGCTGCGCGGGCATATGTTTATCTTTGCCGAATAATCGTTTTATGGAAAAGCCTTTTCAATACCGGAAATTCTTACAATATTTTTTACAGGGCTTGCTCATTCTGGCACCTGTAGCCATTACTGTTTATGCATTGTATTTTGTTGTGTCCACCATCGACAGTTGGCTGCCCATTTTTAGGTACACAGATCCCGCCGGGATTGTTCATGTACGTAATTACGGACTTGGCTTTTTAATCATCATCGGCGTAATTATCCTAATCGGCTATTTCAGTTCTTTCTTTATCACCGGGCGAATTGTAAGTTTTATGGACAAACTGATGCAACGAATGCCCGGCATTAAACATATCTACGGAACCACAAGAGATTTCTTTGAAGCATTTGCGGGTGATAAGAAAAAATTTACGCAGAATGTTTTGGCAAACGTGGACGATAACGATGTGTGGCGCATGGGTTTTATTACCAAAGATGATATGAGTGATTTCGGTTTTATAGAATATGTAGCCGTTTATATTCCCATGGCTTATTCCGTTGCAGGAAACGTTTATATCATTCCGCGAACAAGAATAAAACCCATCACCAACATCAACAGCGCACAAACGATGAAGTTCGCTGTAAGCGGCGGTGTCACTGATATTACGGATGAGAACGCCGCATAATATTTCGATTAAATGCACATCGATTTACAGTAATTATCACTTCATTTTCTGAGCAGATTTTTAACGGATCCTGTTTAGTTTCGATAGATAATTGCTGTTGATATGAATCAGATTTATTCAGACGAATTTCCGCTTTACAAAGAAACATATGTTCTCACAGGCATTGCCATGGAAGTGTATCGCATTTTGGGCAAAGGCTTCGCAGAAATATTTTACAAAGACGCATTAGACCATGAATTAACTGAAAGAGAAATTCCTTTCAAAAGGGAACAGGAGTTTACTATAAAATACAAAGACATTATCCTGCCTCATAAATTCTATGCAGATTTTGTAATTGACTCAACTATAATATTGGAGGTCAAATGCAGGTCAAAAATCATGAGAGAACACATGGCTCAGGTTCTTAACTATCTTCCTGTTACCGGGCTACAAGTAGGCCTCATCCTCAATTTTTCTGAAAACTCTCTTGAGCACAGAAGGGTAATCAGAATCGAATAGTCTTTGCCGCAGATTCTGCGGCTAATGTTTTCTCAGCAAAAATTTGCGGCAAAACAAAATCGTCGATCATGGTTAAATAATTTGTAACAGTTCCTAAAATCTGCGAATTCGTGACAAAAGAATTCCGGCATCACACTCAATTCGAATTATGAAACAATCATTCCGTTCATCACTCTTAATCATTGCCCTCACTCTTATTACATACCCTGCTTTTTGCTGGGGTTTCTTTGCCCATCAAAAAATAAACTACTATTCCGTCTTTCTTTTGCCTCCCGAAATGATGGCCCTCTACAAACCAAATATTAACTTCATCTCCGAACACGCAACGGATCCAGACAAACGTCGTATCGCTGTAGCAGCCGAAGGTCCGCGCCATTTCATCGACATTGATCATTACGGCGAATACCCTTATGATTCATTACCGCACGGTTGGAAAAAAGCAGTCGCTAAATTCTCCGAAGACTCATTAAATGAATACGGCATTGTTCCCTGGCACGTACAATTCATGTTACAACGTTTGACCAATGCGTTCAAAGAAAAAAACTTCAGCGCCATTATGAAAACAAGCGCAGAGCTTGGACATTATATCGCAGATGCCCACGTGTCGCTTCATGCAAACAGTAATCACAACGGTCAGTTCAGCAACCAAAAGGGTATCCACGGATTTTGGGAAAGCCGTGTTCCCGAGTTGCTTGCAGAAAAGCAATGGGATTTTATGATCGGCAAAGCCGTATACATAAAAGATCCGGGAAAATATATTTGGGACAGAGTACTGGAAAGTGCGAAAGCAAGCGACAGTGTTTTATTGTTTGAAAAAGAACTGACGAAACAATTTCCGGATGATAAAAAATATGCATTTGAGGACCGCAACGGAAAAACGATCCGGCAATATTCTTCCGCATTCACGATCGCATTCGATAAAAAACTGAATGGTATGGTAGAAAGAAGAATGCGTATGTCAATATTGAGCGTTGCATCATTTTGGTACACAGCTTGGGTGAATGCCGGTCAGCCTGATCTGAGGGATTTGGCCGGGAAACATTTTTCCGAAGCAGACCTGAAAGAATTTGAAGAATTGAATATCAAATGGAGCAACGGCGGAAAAATGATCGGGAAAGAAGAATAACGCTCACTTGCAACTATATATTTTTTATTACTACGAAACACATACGCAGTACAGCCCGGGCTTCTATTGCAAAAAAACAGGTGCACTTTACTTCCCAAAAGGCTTTTAAATTTTGTACTTTTGTTCGTTCAAAAAACAATCAACATTGGTTCACAATTTTAACGCAGGACCTTCCATTTTACCAAAGGAAGTTTTCGAAGAAGCCGCCGCCGCAGTTCTTAATTACAATGACTCGGGTTTATCCATCTTAGAATATGGTCACCGCACACCTGCATTTGAAGCGATCATGCAGGAAGCAAGATCGCTAATGCGTGAATTGATGAACCTTGATGACAATCATGAAGTATTATTTCTGCACGGTGGTGCTTCCACGCAATTCATGCAGATTCCGATGAACCTATTGGATACAAAAGAGACCGGCGCATATACTGACACCGGCGTGTGGGCTGCAAAAGCGATCAAAGAAGCGAAGCTGTTTGGTAAAGTAGAAACGGTATGTTCTTCAAAAGATAAAAGCTATACTTACCTGCCAAAAGATTTTGCAGTTCCTAATGATGCGAAATACTTACACATCACGACAAACAATACGATCTACGGAACACAATGGCAGAAAGTGCCCGTCACGTCAAACTCAATGGTGGCGGATATGAGCAGTGATATCCTGAGTCGGGACATGAATTTTAATGCTTTTGATCTGATATATGCCGGTGCACAAAAAAATATAGGTGCGGCAGGAGTTACGATCGTTGTAGTTAATAAAAATATACTCGGAAAAACAAAACGTGCGATCCCTACGATGATGGATTATCGCAATCATATTGCAGAAGGAAGTATGTTGAATACACCGCCGGTATTTGCAGTATACACCTGCATGCTTACTTTACGCTGGTTAAAAAAACAAGGCGGTGTAAAGGCCATCGAAAAAATAAACGACGAAAAAGCAGCAATGCTTTATGCAGAGATCGATCGCAACAGTTTATTCAAAGGGACGGTTGAAAATGAAGACCGCAGCAAAATGAATGTTTGTTTTGTAATGAATGATCCCTCTCTCGAAGAAACTTTTTTGAAATTCAGCGGAACAAAAAATATCATTGGTATCAAAGGCCACAGAAGCGTCGGCGGTTTCCGCGCGTCACTCTACAACGCAATGCCGCTAAGCAGTGTGGCATATTTGGTAGGATTGATGCAGGAATTTGAGACGCTGGCAAACTAGACCTTTACAGGTTGAAAGTTGAAGGTTAAAGTGCATTTTATCCAGGATTTCACAACCTTCAACTTTCATCGTTTAACATTAATCAAATAATATAATAAATTTCAATAATGATCACCATCTCCCCCTTTTCCGCATTACGTCCCGAAGCACCGCTTGCAAAAGCTGTGGCATCACGACCTTATGACGTATTAAACAGTAAAGAAGCAAAAACAGAAGCACAGGGAAATCCTGAATCGTTTTTACATATCACCAAAAGTGAAATTGACCTTCCGGAATCAGTTGACATTCATTCGCAGGAAGTGTATGATAAAGCAAAAGAAAATCTTACTGCATTTATCAGCCGCAATATTTTATTTAAAGAAAGCAAACCTTGTTATTATATATACCAACTCATCATGGACAACAGATCGCAGACAGGATTGGTGTGCGGCAGTTCGGTAGATGATTACGAAAATGGTTTAATTAAAAAACATGAATTTACCCGTCCGGAAAAAGAGCTGGACAGGATCACCCATATTAAAACAACCGGTGCGCAAACAGGCAATGTTTTTCTGGCCTATAAAAATGTAAAGGCGATCGATGATCTTATCGCAACCTGCATGAGCGATAAGCTTCCCCAATACAGCTTCAAAGCAGACGATGGTATTCAACACAATATTTGGGTGGTGAATGATGAGGAGACGATCAAAACGATCACGGAGCTATTCAAAGAAAATGTTCCAGCTTCATATATTGCCGATGGTCATCACCGTGCAGCTTCTGCTGCAAAAGTGCGTGCAGCTTTAGGCGGTTCAGCAACAGCAGATGCAAATATCTTTTTAACTACATTATTTCCTGCGGATGAACTCAGTATCATGGATTATAACCGTGTGATTAAAGACCTTAATGGTTTAAGTGAAACAGATTTTATGAAGGCGATCGAAAAGCATTTTTCCGTTGAAAAGAAAGCAGATGCTTACCGCCCGCAGGCAATCCATGAGTTCGGTTTATACATAAACAAACAATGGTATAAACTCGTGGCAAATAAGGCGATAATCAAAGAAGATGCGCTCGGCGTGTTGGATATCAATATTCTGCAGGATAATATTTTAACACCTGTTCTAAATATCGTAGACCAGCGTACCGATAAGCGGATTGATTTTATCGGCGGCATCCGTGGACTTCAGGAACTCGAAAAAAGAGTGGACAGCGGTGAGATGGCATTAGCTATAAGCCTTTACCCCGTAAGCATTCAACAACTTTTTGATGTGGCAGACAGCGGTGAAGTTATGCCGCCGAAAAGCACCTGGTTTGAACCCAAATTACGTGACGGGCTGCTTACCCATCTGATCAAATAATTAACGGATAGTTTATAATCTGCTTATCTATCTTTACGGCTTATGAAAAAAATACTTCTTTCAGGTTTCTTGATTGCTGCGTTATTTGTGCAACAGGCGGGAGCGCAAACGGCTGAACAGCTTCATGCATCGGGCAAAACATTTTTGATGCAGGGTGATTTTGCAAACGCATCACTGATACTCAACCGCAGTTTGTCGATGAGTCCGAAAAATATTGAAGTGATTAAAGACCTTGCGCAGAGTTACTATTTTTCCGGCGATAACGATAAGGCAAAAGCTACCATCAAACCGGCACTTGATCTTCCTGATGCGGACGATCAATGCTATCAGATTGCCGGAAATATTTACAAGCAGATCGGTGACAAAAAAACATGCGAGAAGATTTATAAACAAGGCCTGAAAAAATTCCCTAAAAGCGGACCGCTTTACAATGAACTTGGAGAGTTGCAGGTGCTCGGACAGGGCAACAGTGATATTAAAAGTTGGGAAAAAGGAATTGAGGTAGATCCGTCCTACAGCCGTAATTATTACAACGCAGCAAGATATTATTTTTACACGCCAAACATTGTTTGGAGTGTTATTTACTCAGAAATGTTCATCAACATGGAGCCCGCGGGAAGAAATACCGGCGAAATAAAACAGTTGTTGTCGGAAGGATATAAAAAATTATTCGCTAACGCTGATGTCACGAAAGGGTATAACACCAAAAATGAATTTACCACAACCTATTTGCAGATCATGAATCAGCAATCACCACTTGCAGCGAGCGGTATTACATCACAATCTTTAACGGCGATAAGAAAGAATTTCATCACGCAATGGTATGCTGTTACCGGCAGACCTGCATTTCGCTTGTTTGAACATCAGAAACAACTAATCGAGAACAATATGTTTGATGCATATAATAAATGGTTATTCAGTCCCGCGGAAGATCTCAACGGTTATACTAACTGGATAAAAGCACACAAAACCGAGATGGATGCTTTCGTTGATTTTCAGCGTTCAAAAATATTCAAGGTGCCGGACGGACAATATTATCCTTAATTCGAAATTTCATTTATACAGCCACACGCAAACCGGGTGGCTTTTTTTATATACCTTAGTTACTACTAAAACATTCGCATTAACAAGCATATTTTTTATAAACAGGAATTCCTCACCAGTTATGCAGTCACCTATTCAGCCGAAAAGACTTTTTGATTTTTTAACTTACCAGCAGGAAAAATATTCCAAGCCGGATATGTTTGCCGGGAAGATCAACGGCGAGTGGAAGCCGATCAGTACAGATGAAGTCGTGAAAACGGTGAACAGACTTGCTGCAGGATTACTCAAAATGGGCATTGGCGGAAATGATATGACGGTAGAGAAGCAGGATAAAGTGGTGCTCATTTCCCGCAACAGGCCGGAGTGGCTGATGCTTGATTTGGCTTGTCAGCAAACAGGCGCCGTGCTTTGTCCAATCTATCCTACTACAAATGTGAATGAGCTGGAATTTATCTTCAATGACGCTGAAGCTAAGATCGCATTTGTAAGCGGTGAAGAGATCTCCGGAAAAGTAAATGCTATAAAAGATAAAGTACCGTCATTGGGACCGGTTTATTCATTTGATGAAATGCCGGGTCTGAAATGCTGGACAGCTATCATGGCTGATGTTACTGATCAGGATCTTGCGTTTGCTGAAGAAATAAAGAGTAAGATCACCGAAGACGATTGCGCTACGATCATCTACACATCAGGAACAACGGGCACGCCGAAAGGTGTAATGCTGTCGCATAAAAATATCGTGAGTAATATTTCCAACTCGGTAAAAAGCTTTCCGTTTGACAGTGGGGTAAAAGGAAGAACACTAAGTTTTCTGCCGCTCAATCATATTTTTGAAAAACTCGTTTCCTACATTTTTATCCTGAGCGGACACTCCATTTATTTCGCGGAAAGTATGGAAACGGTCGGCGAAAATTTAAAAGAAGTAAAGCCTTCCGTTTTCTGTACCGTTCCGCGACTGCTGGAGAAAGTGTACGAAAAAATAATGGCCAGGGGTGCGGAGCAAACAGGAATTAAAAAGCAATTATTTTATTGGGCCGTGGATCTTGCCAATAAATATGATAACCTGAAAAGCCCGGGCATTTTTTACGATATTCAGTTATCTATCGCTAATAAACTGGTGTTCACTAAATGGCGCCAAGCATTGGGCAATAATATTTCTTATATCATTACCGGCGGTGCTGCCTGCCAGGTAAGGCTTTTGCGGATTTTTAACGCTGCAAAAATCCCGTTATATGAGGGATACGGGCCTACAGAAAACAGTCCCGTGATAAGTGTGAACAGAAGAGGAAAAGCGGGAACAAAATTCGGAACAGTAGGACCTGTTATTGACGGCCAGGAAGTAAAACTGATGGATGACGGCGAAATCTGTGTCAAAGGCCCAAGCGTAATGATGGGTTATTATAAACGCCCGGACCTAACTGCTGAAACAGTTATTGACGGCTGGTTGCACACCGGCGACATCGGCGTATTTGAAGACGGTAAATATTTAAAGATCACTGATCGAAAAAAAGAATTGTTCAAAACAAGCGGCGGTAAATACGTTGCGCCGCAGCCGATCGAAAATAAAATGAAAGAATCCAATTTCATTGAGCAGATCATGATCATCGGCGCGGAAGAAAAATTTGTGGGTGCGCTCATTGTGCCTGCAATGGCCAAGCTTAAAGAATGGATGCACACAAAAAATATTCCGTTCACAACAAATGAAGCGGCCGTGCATGATCCTGAGGTATCTGCAATGTATAAAGAAGTGATCGAAGGTTTTAATCAGAATTTTAACCACGTGGAGCAGGTGAAAAAATTTGAATTGCTGCCCGAAGAATGGACAATAGAAAGCGGCGAACTCACGCCTACGCTAAAACTTAAACGCAAAGTTATCATGCAGAAATATCAGCCTGCAATTGAAAGGATCTATAAATAAAAGAAATTAAGACTTCGTGTAAGAAGCGATGATAGCCGGAATTGTTTCAAACTCTTTCGACTTATCTACGAAATGATGCGCGCCTGCTGCTGCGCAGATCTCACGGTAATAATCAGAAGCCTTGTTGGTAACCATGATAACTTTTATATCGGGATAATTTTTCCTGATATATGAAAGTAATTCCATTCCGTTTTTTTGCGGAAGATGAATATCGAGCAAAACAATATCAGGTTGCTTTTCGGCAAGCACATCTATGGCCGCTGCATATCCTGCTGAAACGAATACGTCAGATACAGATTCTGTTTCTCTCACCATTGCTGAGATACGGGCTGTAATAAGCTCTGCATCATCGACCACCAATACCTTTATATTTTTTTGAATACGCTCCATCAGGGGAGCAAAATTATAGACTTAAAAAAGCCTTATTGTAAGTATAAGCCGCCGTATTCTGTAGTACAAATTCTATGACTACAATAGTTTATGTTCGATACAGTAGAGGGTGAGCTCAGCATTGTTTTTAAGGTTCATTTTAGCCATGATCCTTGCACGATAAGTGCTCACAGTTGTTACACTGAGAAATAAAGATTCTGCGATCTCAGAAACAGAGCGGCCTGCAGCCAAGAGCTTCAATACATTGAATTCTCTGTCTGAAAGATATTCATGAAGCGGCTTGTCTTTTTCGCGATCAAAAACGGAAGCGAGTTTTTCCGCAACGGAAGGCGTGATATATTTTTTCCCCAGCATTACTTTTTGCACGGCGTTTACCAATTCATCAGGCGCCATGTCTTTACTGAGATAACCGGAAGCGCCGGCTTTTAACACACGCAATGCATATTGCTCCTCGGAATGTATGCTCAGGATAAGTACCGGAAGATTGGGATACATTTGTTTAATCTGCTGGAGCGCATCAAGACCACTCCTGCCCGGCATGCTCAAATCACTTATCACCACATCCCATTCAGCGGCCATAACCTGCTTTATCAGGTCTTCCGCATCGCCTACTTCCTGTATCTCGGCGCCGGGAAATCCTTCATTAAGTATCTGACGCAATCCGCGCCTTACCACTGTATGATCATCAGCGACTATAATTCTGATCATGATTCAAAATGTTAAAAGTTAGCTTAAAGGTACAGTAATTATTACAGAAGTTCCTTTTCCGGGACGGCCGTTTATGTCGTAAGTGCCGTTTATGAGCAATACCCTTTCTTTCATACCCAATAATCCAAGCGTTTTCTTGGATGCTACTTTCTGTTCGTCAAAGCCAATGCCGTTATCCCTTATCTCCAGGGTGAGCTTATCATCTTCAGAAAAGAATGAGGAAACAACTTCTGTAGCACCTGAATGCCGCAACACATTTGTAAGACTTTCCTGGAAGATGCGGAAAATTCCTGTGGCGATCTCCGGTGAAACTTTAATATTCGTTACGTTACTGGTGAAAACCGCTTTGATCTCCGAGCGCCCCTGAAACTCATCACTCTGCCATTCCATCGCGGCCACCAAGCCCAGATCATCCAGAATACTCGGCCGTAACTCAGTAGCGATGCGCCTTACCGTAATGACGGTCTTATCGATCAATTCTACGGTATCTTTTAATTTTTGTTTGATCGCATCATCATCAGATTTTATTCTTCGGCCCAGCCACGTAATATCCATTTTTAATCCTGTCAATTGTTGGCCAAGTTCGTCATGAATTTCTCTCGCCATATGCGTTCTTTCTGTTTCCCTGATCGTTTCGAGATGAGAAGCGAGCTCACGCAATTCTTCATGCGAACGTTGGAGATTTTCTTCTGCAAGAAATTTATCCGTGATATCATTTGCCAAAACCAATATCGCCGGAACGCCTTCGTATACTATATTATGTGCAATTACATTTACTTTGATGATGGTGCCGTCTTTTGTATGATGATCCCAAACGCCCTGATGCCGAAGTGTTCCGTCTTTTGCATCTTCAGGTTGCAACGGCAGATTAATATTCGGATTAATATCCAATGCCGTCATTCTCAAAAATTCCGTTTTAGAATAACCGTATGAGATAACCGCCGCACTGTTCACATCCATAAAATTTCTTTCAGGCAACGAAAGGATCCACATCGGCAGCGGATTTTCATTAAAGAGCAAACGGTATTTTTTTTCTGACAAACGCAATGCTTCTTCCACTTGTTTGCGTTCCGTAATATCACGGGTGATACCCTGAAAATTTCCATCGGGTAATTGCTTTGCACTGATCTCCACATTCACCAGCTTACCGTTCTTTTTTGTGATCATTCTTTCCGAAAGCACCACCATACCGCGGCTCATTTCATTATATCGAAAAGGCCTTGTGATGCTGTCATGATCACGGAAGACTTTATAGGCGGTCATTCCCAATAATTCATCTTTTGAATAACCGGTAAGCAATGCAAAACTCGTATTCACATCAATGAAATTACCGTCTTCATCTGTTATAGTAATACCGTCAGATGCCTGCTGAACCAATGTCCGGAATTTTTCTTCGCTTGTAACCAGCTCCTTTTGCGATCTTACTTTTTCCGAAATATCCAAACCCACACCCATTAAACATTCTTCGTTCTCATAATTGATGAGCATCCCCGTGAAATAATACGGGATCTTTTTGCCGTTCTTTGTAAGAAAATGCGCTTCCACATTATCACTGCCGCTAATAAATACATTGCCGATCTTCTCCATAAGCAACGGTTTTTCTTCATCATCGAAGAACTCGATCGGATTCATTTTATGGATCTCTTCGTCGCTGTATCCGCTAACGGTTGCAAAGTTTTTGTTCCACACATAAAATTGCCCATGTTTGTTGTAGATGTAAAAAATGCCGGGCAAACTATTGATTACCGTATCAGACAATTCTTTTTGCAATAGTAATTTCCTACCCACTTCTTTCATTTCCGTAATATCCTGCATAGCGCCAAGCATCCTGTAGCCGCGGTTCTCCGCATTATACAAAATGTATCCGCGGTCGTATATCACTTTATAACTTCCGTCTCTGTCAGCGAAAAGAAATTCCTCCGTGAGGACGGACTCTCTTTGCTTAAGCTTCGCTTTAAAATTATTTTTCATTCGCTCTCTGTCATCCGGATGCACCTTATTGTTAAAGTCTTCATACTTTACTTTAGTTCCCGGCCCGATCCCCATCATAATGCAAAAACTTTCATTTCCGGTGAGTGTGTCTGTTGCCATATCCCAATCCCAAATGGCGTCGTTTGTTGCTTTTGCAACAAGTTCAAATCTTTCGTTGGAAAATTTCAATGCCTCTTCAGAAACCTTTAGCTGCATTTCTGCTTTTTTCTTTTCGGTGATATCACGATAATATACCGAAATACCGTCTTTTCCCGGATAGATCAAATCTTCAAACCATTTATCATGGGTTGAAGAATACAATTCTTTTCGTTGCGGCTGTTGTGTTTTTTTTGCTTCCTGAATTGCTTCATAAAAAGGTTCTTTCACAACATCGGGAAACAACTCCCACATATTCTTTCCGATCAGTTCGTCTCCTTCTTTGCCGTGAAAATCAAGCGCGGCTTTATTCAGGTATGTATAGTTCCAGTCATTATCTACAGCGATAAAAGCATCTGCGATACGATCAAAAAATAAACTCAGTTCGTTTGATTTAATATTAACCTGTTGTTGCAGATCGCTTGAAAGCCTCTTCAGATTATCTTCCAGTTTTACCCTGCGCGTAATGTCGCGAATAACATTGATTGTACCGATAAAGTCGCCCGAATCACTTTTTAAAACCGAAGTGCTAACATCTGCATGCACTGCAGTTCCGTCTTTGTGATACTGCATCACTTCCCCCTTCCACATTTCATTCTTAATGAGCAGCGCTTTTGCGCTGTCAATATCAAGATTGAGAAACTGTAAATGCAAAACACTGTTCAATTGTTTACCCCTCACTTCAACCGCTGTATATCCGAAGAGTTTTTCTGCGTGTACATTCCAGTCAGTTATCTTATAATATTTGTCGGTGGTGATAATTGCATCAGAAATATTCTTAAGCAATGTAGTATTGTAAGTAAGAATCCTGTTTGCCCGCTCCGATTTTTTATACTCATTAAATATAAAAAGATAGCCTCCGATCGTACTGATAAAAAATAATGCGCCTAACAAAAAGAACAGACCTGAAAATACATTTGCATTTGAAGCCCGGTCAGCATTTGTTCTTTCCAGATAGTTACGCTCTTTTTGATCGATAACGGCGGCGGCGGTAAGGATACTGTCAGTAAGTTCTTTGCCCGTGCCCGACTGCACATGCGATGCCGCAGAATCATATCCGCTGTATTTCCTGGTTTCCACAACAAGCTTTACGTGACCCGTTTTTCGATTAACAAGGCCGATCAGATTTTTCACGTCTGCTGCGGATGCGTCTTTATTCAAAGATGGCGCTGATAATGCGATCAGATCTGAATCCAGTGTACTGATCGCTTTGCTGTAACCGCTTAAAAAATTAGTGTCGCCGGAGATCACATATCCGCGTTGACCGGATTCGATTGTGTTCACTTTTACTAATACATTTTGCAAATGATCCAATCTTTCAAGCGTTATCCTTACCTGCTCGGATTCCTTTTTTCCTTCACGCATATTGGCGTACATGATCACAAGCACGAACGCCGCAAATAAAAGCGAAGCGCCGAATGCGATCCTGATTCTGTGTATCAGCCGGAGTGCTTTCATCCGTATTAAAGTTTAAATAGTATACTTAATTCGCAGCCTTTTCCTTTGCCCGCAGCAATCGTTACTTTTCCGTTATACAATTGTGCCCTGCTGAAAATATTTTTCAATCCCACACCGTGTACTTTTTGTTTCGGATCAAACCCGTTGCCATTATCTTTGATATGTACCGCAAACCTGCCCCGCGCATTCTTTAAGGTGATCCACACTTTTTTTGCCTGAGCATGTTTCCCGATATTAGTGAGCTGTTCCTGAATGATGCGAAAAACGGTAAGCTTCAATCCTTCGGAAAGGCTTTCTTCTGTAACGTCGTTCCATTCTTTGCTGATCGTAAATTCGCTCACAGGTGCAATGCTGTCTGTAAGTTCGTTTAACGCCATGATCAAACCTACTTCACCCAATGACGGCGGCAACAGCGTTTTTGACAACCTTCTTATTTCCGCAACTGCCGACTCCACTAACCCTTTTGCATTTTTCAACAATTCGGTACGCATATCATCATTCGTGAGTGCATATTCAATATAGAGTTTTGTAGTGGCCAATATCTGATTGATGTTATCATGCAATTCTTTACCGAGGTCTTCCCTTTCCTGTTCCTGCGCCCTGATCACCGCTTCCGTAATTTCATTCTGGCGCTCTGTTCTTTCTTCGGCAAATTTTTTCTCCGCCACTTTCTTTTCCGTGATATCCTGTGTGGCGCCTATTAATCTTACCACTTCTCCTGCCGAATTTCTGATGGCATAGCCACGATCTACAACCGTTGCATACGTATTGTCGTTGCGCATCATGCGGCACTCGATCTCAAAATGTTGGATTTTCTTATTTCGCATCACCGATTCCAAAATATCGTTTGATTTTTTCTTATCGTCGGGATGCACCCTGTCCCACCAGCTATCGGCATATACGCTTTCATTGTTCTCTGCCTTACCGAAAACTTTATCCCAACCATCCGCACTTCTGAAAACGCGGTTATTCATCAGGTCCCAATCCCACACCATATCGCTCGTAGCTTTGGAAACCAATTCATATCGTTCGTTACTGAGGCGAAGCGATTCTGCAGTGACTTTGCTTTCGATCGAAAAACGAACCGATTTTTCGAGCAGCAAGGGATCATATTTTTTTGTTTTAAAACTAAAATCAGTTGCGCCGTTCTCCAAAAAAGAATAACCGGATTTGCTGCCCTTTTTATTGGTGATCACAATCACCGGAATAGCGCGGTTAAGGCTAATAAGCTCTGAAAATGAAATCAAATTTCCCGGCTCGCCGGCGTCGAAAAAGACGACTGAGGGTAGCTTTTTGCTGTATAATTTTTGAACAGCCGCAACGTTTTGCGCGGTTTTCGCAGACTTTATTTTTAAACGGGAGTGTCGCAATGCTTCCGTCAGAAATTGCGCATTTTTACGATCCCCGCTAAGAATTATGATAGTAATATCGGTATCGTGTTGGTCCATAAGAGGTTGAGCTGCTCTGTATAAAAATAATTTATTTACGCCACAATGCCGCACGCCTCATGGAATTAATTAGATTGCAGTACGTTCCGATGATCTCTTTGCAAAAAATCACTTTCTTAAACCCAATACATTGAAGAAATTTCTGCTCATTGACGATCATGTCGTCGTACGATCCGGGATCAAAACACTCCTGTCCGGTCTTTATAAAGATGCCCATGTGGATGAAGCCAAAGATGGTGAAACAGCTATCCATTGTGTAAAGGAAAACAGCTACGACCTTGCGATGCTTGACATTCAGATGCCAAACACAGATACGTTTGCGCTCATGGAATTCTTCAAAACAAATTACCCTTCCCTTAAAGTGCTCGTCTTTTCAATGAGCCCGGAAAATATTTACGCCCTGCGTTTTATCAAAGCGGGTGCAAGAGGATTTATTAGTAAGGATGCACCTTTGGAAGAAATTAAGAAAGCGATCGACCTTGTATTGAGCGATAAAAAATACATCAGCGAAACCTTATTGTTTTCTTTGGCCGAAGGCAATGCACCGGGTGCGAACAGCAATCCTTTCAACTCACTTTCGTCCCGGGAATTTGAGATCGTATCGATGCTTCTCCGCGGTAAAACACTGAGCAGTATCGCAGCGGATCTTGGCCTGGGCATTTCAACAGTAGGCACGCATAAGGCACGGATCTTCAATAAACTTAAAGTCACGAATTTATTAGAGATGAAAGAACTCGCTAATTCTTATGATATCAAGTGATCTTTCTCGATAACCGTCTCTCCCGTATTGGTTGCGTTGCGTTTATTAATTATACCGATTTCGAATAATTCAATCCCGCTATACCTATCACGATCATTGCGAGAAAAACTAGCTGCAACCAATTAAGCTGTTCTTTAAAGATAAACACTCCTGCAACCGCCACTAATACTGTACCTCCGCCGGCCCAAATTGCATTAGAAATTCCCGCAGGCAATTGTCTTAACGCCAGCGTAAGAAATACAAAACTCAGCCCATAACATACTATCCCTGCCGTTGCATATAATTTATGGGTAAATCCGTCCGACAATTTGGTAAGGACCACTGCACTGCTTTCGATAACTATCGTGAGAATAAGGAAGATATATTTCATGAATAAATATTTGCAGGAATTACGCCGGTTTCGTTGAGGAACATGATTTAGTTCTGCCGCAGATTCGCAGATTACTTTTTTTGTAATGATGAATTGTGACCGCCGGTTGTGGGCTATTTGAATATTCAGGAAAAAAACTGACTTTAATTGATAGGGCAGATAATCTGCGGCTAAAACACAAGCAGTTAATTCGTACTTTCGAAAACGATGAACAAAGAATTACGCACGGTAAATGTAACCCGCTATGTAACCCCGCTCCGGGAAGGCGGCTCATTGCCGGCAATTGCGGAAGCAGATGACGGATTTTTATATGTGCTCAAATTTCGCGGCGCCGGACAGGGACCGAAAGCCTTGATAGCAGAGCTTATCGGCGGAGAGATTGCAAGAGCATTAGGCCTCAAAATTCCGGAGTTGGTTTTTGCAAATCTTAATGAAGCCTTCGGCAGAACGGAAGGCGACGAAGAGATCCAGGACCTGTTGCGTGCCAGTGAAGGATTAAATCTCGCACTGCATTATTTATCCGGCGCAATTACTTTTGACCCCGCGGTTACAACAGTAGAGGCATCGCTTGCATCAAAAATAGTGTGGTTGGATTGCTTGCTGGTAAATGTAGACCGAACCGTTCGCAACACCAATATGCTGTTGTGGCAAAAAGAATTATGGCTCATAGATCATGGCGCGGCCCTTTATTTTCATCATTCCTGGACTGATTCACAAAAATCAGCCATCAGTTCTTTCACTTTGGTAAAGGATCATGTATTGTTACCGCAGGCTGGCGAATTGGAAGAAACAAACGAACGATTCAAAAAAATATTAACTGAAGAACTGATCAGAGCGATCGTACAACTGGTACCTGATGAATGGTTATTGATTGATTCACCTTTTGAAACCGTTGATACGCATCGCGAAGCGTACATTCAATTTCTTCTGATACGGATCGCGAATTCAAATCTATTTTTAAACGAAGCCATCCATGCAAGAGAAGCTATTATATGAGTATGCGGTGATACGCATCATGCCGCGGGTGGAACGTGAGGAATTCATTAACGTAGGAGTAGCATTGTATTGCGCCTCGAGAAAGTTTTTGCAGGCGAAATATGAAATTGATATGCCGCGGGTAAGCGCATTTTGCGGCGCCTGCGACATACCTGAAGCGGAAGAATATTTAAAAGCTTTTGTGCAGATCTGTAAAGGCTTGGGCGATGCCGGACCCATCAGCAAGCTGGCTCCTGCCGCACGATTCCGCTGGCTAACGGCAACAAGAAGTACGATCGTACAAACCTCCAAAGTGCATCCCGGATTTTGCGATGATCCCGGGCAAATGCTGGAGAAGTTATATGAAAGTTTGGTGAGATGATTCCGTTGTCAGTTTTACCGCAGCTTACTTATTCTAATTTTTTGTCTAATTAATTCTCTACGGGATTGGATTAAACATGGCTATTGTTCTTTTACAGACTCTACGTAAAAGGATGTTCTGCAAATCTGCGGCTAACAACCCTATCATGAAACCCCGTCTCCTTCCCTAAATTTTTTCAGTTAATTTTGCCGCAATGACAACTCCACAGGAAGAAATAATTTCTCTTTTCAAGAAATTCAGCAACGACGAAATAACAGCTACAGAAAAACTTCCGCAAAGCGGCGGCGACAGGATCTATTTTCGTATTCGCACAGCGCAGCAAAGTTTTATCGCAACATTTAGCATCAATATAAAAGAAAACGATACATTTTTATATTTCACGGCACATTTCAAAAAGACCGGTGCTCCATTACCTGAAATTTATGCGGTAAATAAAGAGCGCACAGCATACCTGCAGCAAGATCTCGGCGAAATATCGTTGCTTGCAAAGCTGGAAGAAGCAGGCCAAACAGCATCTGTAAAAATATTGTATCAGAAAACTTTAGCGGCATTAGCACAACTTCAGATCCGGGGTGATAAAGGCCTGAACTATGATGAATGCATTTCCAGCAAAGCGTTTGGTAAACAGGCGATCCTCAGTGATCTTTTATATTTTAAGTATTATTTTTTAGATACACTCAAAGTTCCATACGATAAAGAAAAGTTGGGCGAGGATCTCGAAAAGCTCAGCATATACTTAAGCGAAGCCGATTATAAATATTTTATGTTCCGCGATTTTCAAAGCAGAAACGTAATGGTAAAAGATGATGAAATATTTTTCATCGACTACCAGGGAGGCATGAAAGGCGCATTAGAATATGATGCCGCGTCATTACTCTGGCAGGCAAAAGCAAATCTGTCTGACGAATGGAAAAATGAATTACTCGAATATTACATTGAATGTGTTGAAAAAGAGCTGGGTGAAAAAATTGAAAGGCAACGTTTCACCAATCAATACAACGGCCACGTGTTGATCAGATTACTTCAGGTGTTAGGAGCATATGGCTTCCGTGGCTTGTTTGAGCGGAAAGCACATTTTCTTACCAGCATTCCTTTGGCTTTAAGAAACCTGAAATGGTTCTTACAAAATAAAAAAGTCGCCATCAGTACGCCGGAGTTTGAACGCATATTAAATATCGTTACGGCAGATGAAATCGTTCATCGTTTTGAACCCGTTCGGGCAACAACCGAAACACCGCTCACAGTAAAGATAAAAAGCTTTTCTTTTCTCAAGACCGGCTATCCGAGATCCGTTTCTGATAACGGTGGCGGATTTGTATTTGATTGTCGCGGCATTTTAAATCCCGGCCGTGTCGAAGAACATAAACAACAGACCGGCCGTGATAAACCCGTGCAGGATTACCTTACCGGCAAAACAAGAATGGAAGAATTTCTTGCAGGCGTATACAGCGTTGTAGATATCGCTGTGGAAGATTATATCAAAAGAAACTTCGAAAGCCTTGAAGTGAATTTCGGTTGCACCGGCGGTCAGCACAGAAGTGTGTATGCCGCAGATGCAATGGCAAGACATTTAAAAAACAAATACGGCGTTCGCACAGAAATAAAACACGTAGAACAAAACTTCTCCGAATGAAAGGTATGATCCTCGCCGCAGGTCTTGGCACAAGACTTAAACCCTTTACCGACAAACATCCCAAAGCACTGGCAACTGTAAATGGTAAAACGTTACTGCAAAGAAATGTCGAGTACCTGCATTCGCACGGCGTAGATGAGATCATTGTAAACGTACATCACTTCGCTGATCAGATCGTGGATGAAATTAAAAGACTGAATATAGATGATTGCAAAATATCGATCAGTGACGAAACAGCTGAAGTATTGGAAACAGGCGGCGGACTAAAAAAAGCGGCGGATTTTTTTACCGGAAGCAAGGAACCTTTTGTGCTGATGAATGTTGATATCCTTAGTGATCTAAATATCACTCAAATGAAAGACTTTCATTTGCAAAATAATCCGCTTGCAACATTAGCTGTTACAGACAGAAACACAAGTCGCTACCTGTTGTTCACCAATGAAAATACTTTATGCGGCTGGCTCAATGATAAGACAGGCGAACAAAAAGGACTCACCGGAAATAAAAAAGCATTCAGCGGTATTCACATGATCTCTCCGGAAATATTTCCGTTGATCAAGGAAGTAGGAAAATTCTCTATGGTAGGTCTTTACCTGCGCCTTGCAAAAGAAAATACCATCAAAGCTTTTGATCACAGCGGTTCAAAATTCATTGATGTAGGAAAACCGGAAAGCATTGAAAAAGCGGAAAGGATGTTTGTGTAGTTTTAGAAATTGGTAATTTGGAATTAGGCTTTATAAATTGATAGTCTTAATAGTTCCCTAAAATATTACAGGTCGGAGTATTGGCAACGTCCTCCAAATTCCTTTTTCATAATTCCTTTTTCATAATTCCTAATTCCCTTCCTGCGCGGGTGTTTCATAATTTTCTTTCGACTCTTCTTTCTTCGGCTTGATACCAAAATTATATTTCAGGGTTACACCCACTCTTCTTGTATCCCCGTAGCGCATACCGCTTCCGGTAAAGCCCGGCACATTGATGGTAAACTCATTTCTGTTCGTACGGAAAATATCATTTACCGAAACCACCACATTCATTTTTCTTTTGAGGATACTTTTATTTGCTGCAAAAGTTAAGCCGCCGAATTTTTTCAATTCAAAAAAATTGATGACGCTGTTTGTTCGCATAAAGCCGTTCAGGCTAAGATTCAGCGTTGGTATCGGTTTGTAATTGTGGTACATGAAAAACGTCCAGCTGGTTTTCTTAAATGCGAATGGCGCATTGCCGTAAATGCCATCGTAGTCAACAGCGTTCATTTGCGCACCCATGTAAAAGAAATATTTTTTTCCCGGAGGAATTCCGCCGGCAAAACGCAGGTATATCTCTTTATTGTGGCCGAGGTTATCAAACGTACGATACAATACCGTATCCTTTTGATAAGTGAGGCTGTTGAAAATATCATTGATCTGATTGAGACCTACAGTTATGATCGGAAAATCTTCAGCCGTAATATTGAATTCATAGTTTGTGGTGAACTGCGGCTTTAATGTAGGATTACCGATATCCGTTGTATACTGATCAACCCTTTTCGCATAAGGATTCAATTGGTCATACGAAGGTCTGCTGATGCTTCTGCGATAGAGAGCATTACCCACGAGTTTGAAGCCGAATAGTTTTGCGATATCGTGACGGAGGTATACATAAGGAAAAAGATCCGTGCGCTTTATCTGAAAAACCGTGTCGTTCGGATAAAGCTGATGACCCGAGATATCCGTGTATTCCAGCCGCAGACCAGGCTTCATCGTAAAGCCAAAGAATGTTTTTGCAACCTGCACATAAGCGGCTGCGATATTTTCTTTGTATCGAAAATTATTCGATTGCACCGTATCATAAAAACGACCCGCACCGTTATCACTTGTAAAGTCTGCCTTATTTTTGTTACTGCTGAACGAAAGTTTCGTTCCCGTTTCAATGGTATACTTCGCTTTAGTCTTCAACACAAGATCACTTTTAAACGCAAAGGTATTTCTGTTGTTTTGAGAATTCCCGTCACTCAATTGTTTGCCGGCTGCAGGGAGAAAATAAGTATTGCTGAAATTTTGATCATTGGTAGCCCGGGAGAAATTAATATCCAGTGAGTTTTCCCATTCACTGCCCAAAGAATCTATCTTAAATTTCGAAGAAAAATTATTTCCGAAATAGGTTGAAGGCCCGGTATTGTTGATGTAAGAAATATTGCTGCCCACATGCGTTTGCATTGAACCGTAATACTGATCAATAATATTTTGCGCATAGCTCTTATTCTGATTGGCCACCAAACGCCCGTCGTATCCGATGCTCCATTTTTTATTGATCTCATAATCCAAACCGCCGCCGATATAATTATTAAGATTCGGATACCTTGTATAAGATGACTGAATAAAATTTAAATGATTCACCGGTCTCTCAGATGTGAGGTATTCATAGTTTGTGCGTCGCGTAATATTTCCCGAGAGATAGCTGTTGAGTTTATTGGCATTATTATTCAGACTGAAACCAAAACTATTCGTCGGATATTTTCCCTGGTAATGTGAATACTCAACGCTGCCGTTCAGGCCAAGCTTCACACCTTTTTTCAGAACAATATTTACGATACCGCCGCTGCTTGATGCATCATACTTTGCAGAAGGACTGCGCAGGATCTCAATTTTAGAAATGCTGTTTGCCGGCAGGCTCTTCAGCAAAGAAGCCAGATCGCTGCTGCTCAGTTTTACTTCTCTCCCGTTAATGTAGATTGTTGCGGGCGACTGACTGTTGAGGTAAACATTGCCATCCTGGTCAACAATTGCGCCGGGAGTTTTTTCCAACACTTCATAAGCATTCGTGCTGCTGCTTGCCAATACTTCCGCATCCACAATAGTTTTATCATCCTGTTGCGTTACCAATGGTTTGCGTGCCGTAACCGTCACTGCTGCAAGGTCTGAAGATTTAGTTTGCGTAATAATATTGATGGTGGTATCTGCATTACCGATGCGGATCGTGCGGAAAGCATCATTGATCGTAACCGAAGTGATCTGTAAAAAGTACGTTGTATTTTTTTTGAGTGAGAAAAAAACGTCGTTTCCTTTAAGGGTCTTTACAATAAAAAGCGATGAATCCGGCGCATGCAATACCTTTACAGTCGCATTCTGTACGTTCTCCTTTTTTTCATTTTTTACAGTGATCCTAACAGCGGCATTTTGGTTTTGTGCGACGCAGCAGCAGGAAAGCATCATCATTACAGTGAATAATGCCCGGAATTTAAGCTTCAAATACTGTTAGTTTTAATGTTTTCATCATGCGGTGCGGCTACCGGCATTGAAAGATAGGTTGAAATCGTTTCTCATTCGATATCAATCTGTTAATCCGTTTTGGTAAATAATTCTTTTTTATCGACAACTTTCACCTGCGTTCCTTTTTTAAGGGTCTTACTCACTACATCATAAGGGCCTGTAACAACGGTTTCACCGCCTTTGAGCCCTTGCGTTATCTCTATATAATTAATATCCTGTATACCTGTTTTAACTGGCACTTTGGTCACTTTATTATCCGCTCCCTTCACAAACACTACTACCTGAAGATCATCCGGCGTTATTGTGTTGGCAGTTGTGTTCTCTTCATCAGCAGGTTTTTTGATCTTATCCTTGCCCGTGCTGTCGTTTTTATCCCTTGTTGTAACGGCATTTATAGGGACGCTTACAATACCAAGCTGTGTTTTTGTTTGAATATCTGCGTTGGCACTCATCCCCGGGCGGAAAGGAAATGTTCCTTTGCCAAGCATGTCGCTGTAGCTTTCTTTTAATATGAGAATGTACACTTTGTATTGGGTAACATCGCTGGTTGTAGAAGCTAATGCATTTGCGGAAACTGCACCGTTATTACTCGCCGCGATCTGCGTTACAATCCCTTTGAATTTTCTTTCGCTGTATGCATCTACCGTGATCAATGCGGTATCGCCGAGCTTTACTTTCGGAACGTCATTTTCACCCACATCCACCCTCACTTCGATCTTATCCATATTTGCGATGCGCAACATTTCGGTACCCACATTAAAGCTGTTACCGGCAACCTTCTCACCTTCTTTCACACTCAATAAACTTACCACGCCATCCATGGGTGCAGTGATCGTCGTTCTGCCAAGATCGGTATTTGCTTTCGCCAGATTTTCTCTTGCGCTTTGAACAGCTGCCTGTCCGCCCCGAATTCCCTGTAATGCCGCATTATAATTGGCTTTCGCACTTTTATAATTCGCATCAGCCACATTGAATTCGTTTGCGCTGATTACTTTATCATCAAACAATTTCCTCTGCATATCATAAGTTCGCTGAGCCTGCTCCTGCTGCGCTCTCAACGCGTCAAGGGCGGCCTGAGAATTTGCAACCTGCGCCTGACTTTGGGTAACGCCGCTCGCAGCCTGGTTGCGCTGAATACTGTATACATCCGCATAAATGCGTGCAAGCAACTGACCTCTCTTTACAGTGTCACCTTCCTTTACGGTAAGTTGTGTGATCTCTCCGCTAATATCCGGACTCACTTTCACTTCTTCCTGCGGATAAATTTTTCCGCTCGCATTCACGATCTCCGTGATATTGCGCTTCTCCGCATTCTCGGCAGTTACTTTTAATCCTTCGTCTTTTCCGAATGCGCCCACCTTAGACAACACGATCAGCAGCACGACTAAAATGCCTAGGCCGATAAGGATCCATTTTGTTGATTTCTTCATAAAATAAAAAGGTCAAAAAGTAAAAAGTAAAAACCTAAAAGTTATTCAATTTGAAAGTTCATTTTTTAAAAACAAACAACCAAAATGAACAACCAAAATGAACAAAGTATCTGTTATTTATTATTCCATTATCCGTTAAAGCTTCAATCCCATCCCCTTATAAAACTCGAGCACTTTCATCTTAAACACATAATCAAATTGATTTTGTAGATACTCGAGTTTTGCACGAAGTAAATTATTTTGTGTGGTGATCAGGTCAAACGTACCGAGCATTCCCACTGCTGATCTTTTTTGTGCGTAGCTTAAATTCAATTCATTGATATCAACAGATTTTTTTCCGGTATTAAATTTCTGATACGCGATCAATGCTGAGTTATAGGCCTGGTAAATATCATTTTTCAACTGCTGATCGTCACGTTCTTTTTGCAGTTGGATCGTGCTCACATTTAGTTTACTTCTCTCGTAATTACTTTTCAGAGATCCGCCGTTAAAGATCGGAACGCTTACACTTATTCCTACCGACTGCCTGAAATTATCTGAAAGCTGATTAAAGAAAAGTGTATTTTTTGACAAAGGCGAAACATCAAATTTATTAGCTGTTACAAATTGATTCGTGCCCGAAACTATTCCCACCGTATCGATAAAAGGACTCGCATTAAATCCTGTTATCGTTTTTGATTGACTGTTATAATTTGTACCCAAACTTCCGTATGTGCTAAATGTAGGATACATCGATCCTTTTGCTGCAGCTACATTTTTTTCCGCCGCCTTCAATTTATAATCATTGTATTTCTGCTGCGGCATGTTTTTCAACGCGAGGTCATACACATAATCCGGTTGCAAAGAAGCGATCGGCTCAACAGGGATCTGATCTACCGGCGGCAAATCAACATCAAAGGGCGCGGCAGCATCAAAATTCATGTATGATTTCAGTGTAAGTATCGCAATTGTTGTATTCCCTTTTGCTGTTAAATAATTCAGACTGTCTAAAGCAAGCTGTGCTTCAAGTTGTGTTGCATTCAATTCGGGCAGTGCACCCGCATCTACCTGTTTACGTGTGTTCGTAAGCTGTGCCTGCGTTTGCCCGATCTGAACCGATGTGATATTTTCCTGAGATTTACTCAGCAATATTTGCAAATATGCGTTTGCTGCAGTTAAAGCGATATCATTTTTTGCTTTATCTGTTGCAGCCTGTGCAGCCAGCAATTCCCAATTATAAGCCGCGATGGTATTTTTTTTGCTGTAGAAATTAAAGATATCGGCACTGGATTGCAGTTGAAAGCCGGAAGATAGATACGTCTGCGTGATCCTGCTGAAAGTTGTCGGATCCTGATTACTTCCCGAATTCAACCCGGTATTTCCGCTGAAGCTTGCAGTTGGATATTGCGACAACTTACTTTGCTTGTAATTAATCGCCGCCACCTTTGCCTGAACGTCGGATAATTTCACATTGATATTGTTGGCCATCGCATATTCCACAATGGTCTGCAAATTCCATTTCTGCTGTGCCGGGCTGCTAAAGCCAAATGCTAAAACAATAATAAGGGTTAAAAAAATACGCATAAGCAAAAATATCAATTGTAAGGGAGGATATGAAAGGAATTTTACAGGCGGAAAGTGAGATTTTTACCGAAGAAAACAGGAGAAAATACAAACCAGATAACTTATTTCTGCTAACCTCTGCCCGGCTTTCACGTTTTACTACGATCTTTAAAATTTCCGGCAATAAAGAAAGTCATTCCAATTGAGTATAAACACAAAAAAAAGGGTCCCGCCGTTCGGCAAAGACCCGTTCAATGTTTTTTGGAATCAGTGGTAAGCAATAACAATCAACTTAGTTACTCAGCAGATAAAATTTTTCAATCTGAGAAAGTCGTTTTTGGAGGGGTTTGCAAAGAGGCTCCGTAAGAATGAAGCTAAAGCTCCCGAGAAACTGCTCAAGACAGTTTTGTCCTTAATTTTTTTCATACTATTAGATTTGGACGACAAATATATATTGCCTTAAAAACCTATACAATAGGACATTTGCTGAGTTTTTAGTAGCGTATTTTCCACCACGCTGTAGTAATTTTCTGAATATTTACCGGTAGATTAACTTAAATCCCCGTTGCAGGTCACTTATAATGTACTCCGCATCTTCCATTCCGGCATAAAGGCGGATCATCCGATGCTCTTTGATGGTGGGGTCAAAATCTAAGCTTTTCATGCCTGCGCAGCGGGGAATAACCAAACTTTCATAACCACCCCAACTCACCGCCATCAAAATATGCTGTAATCCTTCGCAAAACTGTTCAATTCCGGCCACAGTATCTTCTTTGATAACGAATGTGAGCAATCCGCAGGCACCGGTCATCTGCTTTTTAGCCAGATCATATTGCGCAAAAGAAGGATGAAAGGGAAAGATCACTTCTTCTACCTGCTCATGCTGCGCTAAAAAAGAGACCACTTTTTCAGTAGTAGCACTGATGCGTTCAAGTCTCGCCGGCAGCGTTCGCAAACCTCTCATCAACAACCATGCATTGAAAGGCTGAATACCGCTGCCGATATTATTGTATTCACTGTTGAAGATGCGTTCGATCATTTTTGCTTCGCCGCTTAAAATACCGGCGATCGTATCACTGTGTCCGCCAATGTATTTTGTTCCTGATTGCAACACAAGGTCGATCCCGAATTTTATCGGCTGCTGATACAACGGCGTGCAATAACTGTTATCACAAATGCTGATGATGTTATACTTTTTTGCAAAAGCAGCAACGGCTTGCAGGTCTTGTAATTCCATTGACCAGCTGTTCGGACTTTCTAAATAAACCAGTGTGGTATTTTCTTTTCTTGCAGCTTCAAAATTACTGATGTCTGTACCGTCGATAAATGTGGTTGTTACATCAAAGCGCGGAAGAATTTCGGTAAACATTTTTTTCGCCCAGCTGTAAGGATCTCTCTGACTGATGATATGATCGCCGCTTTTTACATTTGCTAACACGGCAGCAAAGATCGCCGCAGCACCGCTGTTGAACACGAGGCAATCATCGGCACCATCCAACGCCGCAAGCTTTTGCCGCAACATATCTGTTGTAGGATTTTTACCCCTGCTGTAAATGTATGTGCTGTATTCGTCGGTAAATGCTTTGCGCATATCATCAACGGTCTTAAAAGCAAAATTGCTTGTCTGAAATATCGGTGGCACAACGGCGTTAAAATAATTTTCTCTGTCTTCGCCGAGCTCGTTGATGATGTAAGAGATATCCATGAGGATGCAAAAAGTTTAATGTTTACCTATAAAATTAGCGGTTTACAATCATTATACTTCAGGGGTTTTTCAAAAATATCGCGTAGCTTAACGCACCGTATAAAACTCACCATTATGAAAAAGATTTACCCCCGGCTTGCTTCACTTTCTTTGCTAATTTTAATTATTTCCTTTGCTTTTTATTCGTGTAAAAATTCCGCAGAGTGTACACCGGGGGGTACCTGCAAAGAGAAGGCGCCGGACAGGTCAGTTAGTGTGGTAATGGCAGGCATTGCCGTTGATTTCAAGGCATGGGATATGGAAAATATTACATTAGCAAGCGTTAAAAAGGCTGTCCCGAATATTGACATGCAAAAAATGTTACAACACTTCAGCACTACGGGAGGAGAGCTGCGAAAACCGGAAACATTAATCGCTTCCGCCTTAATTCTTAACCGTAAAATAAGTGATCACGACAGTGCGGGCTTAAACGATATAATTGGTGCGATTTTCTACAATAAGATCAGAGATAATAAAATGAGTTGCACTGTTTACAAAAAAACTAATAGCGGATTTGTTATAGTTAATGATCAAACAGAAAATGTTGAATATATCTTCGTCAAAAAATTCTATGATGTGGCTGAAATGCTTGGAGGCAAATCACCGGTAACTATTTTGGATATCGCCATTCTTAACGGTAATTGATTTTCTCATCGCTGAAACAACAGGTCACAGTAATTATGCAGATCATTCTTTGCAATTGCTTTTCTTAAAATCCGCGAATTTGCGGTAAACAAAACTTCTGCTTATTCTCCCCGACTCTGTAAATACGTTATTTCTCTTTTCCTATTGCGCCAATCGCTTTATAATTGCTTCTTATCTCCTTTGCCGCTTATTTTTTGTACCGCTAAAAAGAGCACGATAAATCCGACAAGGATCGCCAATCCTGTAAGCCCGGTCATTGGTTTATCCGCAAAAATGCTTACCGCCACAAAGGAATATGCCAAGATAAAGATCACCGGCAATACCGGAAATAATTTCATTTTATAGATCCCTGTCCCGTCGAGGTGCTTTGTATTTTTCCGAAGTTTAAAGATCGTAGCTGCAGAAAGCACCATCCCGAAGCAATCCAAAAAGATCGTGAAGCTTAAGATCTCATCAAATGTCTTCGCCCAAAAAACGATCAGTGCACAAAGAGATGCGAAAACGCTGAGTGATGTAAAAAGCACATTAGTATTGATCGTTCGTTTACCAAAAGCGTTCGGCAAAACGCCTTCATCGCTCATCGCCTGCATTACCCGCGGATTACTCATGAGCAACACATTCACATACGCCAATACGCTGAGGAATAGCAAAACTGATAAAATATTTCCGGCGGCACTGCCAAATACATGTCCGGCCATTATCGCAGCGATATTAGATGCAACTCTCAGGTTCTCGAATCCAATCACTTTGTAATAAGCATAATTGATCGTGAGGTACAAACCAACAATAATGAGTAACCCTAAAAATATTCCGCGGGGAATATTTCGTGCAGGATCCTGCACCTCTTCACCAAAATTGATCGACTGCTGATAACCGCCATAGGTAAAGCTCACAGCCACCAAACCGATACCAAAAGCTTTAAGGTATTCTTTAAATGCAGGATTTACGATCTTTGTACTTACGTCCGCGGCAGTTGCATGGCCGTGGTAAAAGAACAACGGCGTGATCAACAAAATAACCAGGCAAATCTTTATGATCGCCAGGACGCTTTGGGTTCTTGCACTCATTTTTAATCCCGCAAGATTCACCGCATAAAAAATAGCAATGGAAGAAATAGCAATCACCAATTGAATGCTTTGCGTGTCGGCAGCATTGGGCATCACAACTTTAATAATGTATTCCGCACCGATCAATGCAACACCGGCCAGCGACGCAGCATTTGAAATAAGAATGATACAATTCACGCCGAATGCAACCGAGGGATGATAAGCATAAGAAAATATTTTATAATAACCTCCCGTCACGGGAAAACGGCTGCCGATCTCTGCGTAGGTAAGCGCGCCGCAGATTGCTATCACACCGCCTGCTATCCATGCCCCAAAAAATACGGCAGGATTAGGTGAAGAAGCCGCTACATTTGCCGGCGTACGAAAGATCCCCATTCCTATCACCAGCGTAACCATTATCATGGTGAAGTCGAAGAGATTTAATTTTGGTTTGCTCATCTTATGAAGATAATATTTTTGAAATGGATAATCGGGCAATGGATAATCCATAATATTTCGCCGATGAAACCACTTGGTTCAATAAACGGGTTTAATATCAGCTAAGATTTGAGAACACGGCGGATAGTTGGTCAGAATTGATAATTTTACAACGGATAACAGATACAATTTTCAATTCACAAACGTTTAATGTTGAAGGCACCGAAAAATTGACCTTTTCTTTTAACTTTTGATTGTTCACAGCATGAATAAAACCTGCAATAAGTGCGGAAACAGTTTCGAATGTAAAGCTGATGATATCGCCAATTGCGAATGCAGAACGAAAAATATCTCCCGGGGAAAAACGGCAGAACTTTTATCAGGCTACAATGATTGTCTCTGCATCAATTGTCTTCATGAACTTACTCAACCCTTACTGACCAACCTTAAACAAATGACTAAAATTATTACGATTCTTTTTTTCTCATTTTTCTGTTTCAGTGCAACTGCACAAACCACGAAACCTGTTATCAACGATTCTGCTTCAATCAATAAAGAGAAAACAAATGCCGAAGCCGTGGTATATGCATTCGGGCAAAAAACAAAGCTGATTAACACATCAGCGGCGGTAAGCATTCTCGATAAAAACAGTTTTCAACGAAATGATCCCACATCTTTTGTATCCGCAGTAAATACTGTTCCCGGTGTAAAAATGGACGAGCGCAGCCCCGGCAGTTACCGCATCAGCATTCGAGGAAATCTGTTGCGTTCCGCTTTCGGTGTAAGAAATGTAAAGATATACCTCAACGGTCTGCCCTTTACTGATGCAAGCGGCAATACTTACTTTAATGCGCTTGCGCTGAACAGCATCGATAAAATGGAGATCATCAAAGGACCGGCAGGAAGCATGTATGGCCCGGGCAACGGCGGTACTATCTTGCTCAGCAATGATCCCTCACAAAAAAGATCAACGGTACAAATCGCAGGCGGCAGCTACGGATTATTTTCTGTGGCAGGAAAATATTATTTCGGCAATAAAAATGTGCAACAGTCAGTTTCATTCACGCATCAGCAATCCGATGGTTATCGCCAACAAACAAAAATGCGCAGAGACGTCGCAGGATATACTGTAGTTGCCAACGCAGGAAAACACCATGTGATCACGGGAAATGCGATCTACAGCAATTTATTATATCAAACACCCGGCGGATTAACTTTGGCACAAATGAAGGCAGATCCGCGTCAGGCCAGACCCGCAACACCGGTGTTCCCAAGTGCTGTAACGCAGAAAGCAACCATTTATGCAAAAACGATCTACAGCTCTGTATCAGATGAAATAAAGCTGAGCAGTAAATTTAAAAATACAACAGGTGCTTATTTTACTTACACTGATTTTGAAAATCCCGCGATAAGAAATTACGAAAAGAAGAACGAAAAAGGTACGGGCGGAAGAACGGCCTTTGAATTCAACAGCGGAAAATATGCAGCGGTATTCGGCGGCAAATATCAGTACACCTTCATCAATACTACAACTTCCAATAATGACCATGGCGTCATCAGCACTTTGCAATACCATGATAAGATACCGGTGCATCAGGTAAATATTTTTGCTCAGGCAAATGTTGTGCTTCCGTTGAATTTTCAACTTACCGCCGGACTCAGCTATAATAATTTTCATTATGGTTTTAACAGGGTAAGTACACCTACGTTAAAAGACGAAAGCGACTTTCCGGCTCAATATATTCCGCGGGTTGCATTGCTCAAAAAACTCAGCAATACTGGCTCCGTATATATTTCTTACAGCAAAGGATATTCGCCGCCAACGATCGATGAGATCCACGCTACCAATGGTTTGTTCAACAAAGCACTTAATGCGGAACGCGGAACGAATTATGAAACGGGTATAAAATTAAATCTGCTGAAGAACAAGCTGTATGCGGACTTCAGCGGCTATATCTTTCATTTGCAAAACACGATAGTGAGCAGAACAGACGGATCGGGTGCGGGCTATTATGTGAACTCCGGCAAAACAAACCAACAGGGAATTGAATTTTCACTCAGTTATTTTCCGGTAAATAAAATGACCGGTTTTGTACAGAAATTAAAACTGCAAACAACCTTAAATTATGTACACGCAAGGTTTGCGGATTACCAACAAGGCACCGCAAAATATTCCGGGAACAAACTCACGGGTACATCACCTTTCATTTTTTCCCTGCTTGCAGATATCACCACTAAGCCCGGTATTTACAGCAACATAATTTACACTTATACCGATAAAATTCCTTTAAACGACGCGAATACTTTTTTCGCGAAAGCATATAATTTGCTTTTTGTAAAATTGGGCTGGGAAAGAAAACTATCATCTACAGTAACCGCAGATATTTTTGCATCTATGCAGAAAAGTTTCAACAGGAATTACAGTTTGGGTAATGACTTAAATGCCGATGCGAACAGGTTCTTTAATCCTTCGGCGATGCAGAGTTTCGCAGGAGGAGTGGTCTTGCGTTTTTGAAAAGGTTAAACAAAATGAAAACTAAGGGGTAAAAAAAGGAAAGCATGGAATGCAAAAGCTATCCTGTCTCTGTGAGCGAATCTATTTTTGTGCCTCCTGTGAGAAGGTCTTTGTGCTCCTTGTGTTTAAAAACAAAAAATTACCTTTATACAAACCTAACCGCATGCTCGACAAACTCGGACAATTCAACGTTAAAGAGATCATCACCGCATCATTCACCTTATTTGCAGTTATCGATATGCTTGGCTCTGCGCCTATTCTTATTTCACTAAAAGCAAAAATGGGCGGTAAGATCGGCGTATGGCAGGCAACGACCGCGTCCGGCTTTTTAATGATACTTTTTCTTTTTCTCGGTCAGGAATTTTTAAAACTTCTTGGACTCGACGTACAATCATTTGCTGTTGCGGGGAGCATTGTAATTTTCATCCTGGGTCTTGAAATGGTATTAGGACTTGAATTCTTTAAAGCAGACGGCGGCGGCAAAGGCAGCAGCGTTGTACCTATCGCTTTCCCGCTTATCGCCGGCAGCGGCACGCTTACAACGATCATGTCTCTCAAAGCCAACTATGATGACGTAAATATTCTCATGGGCATCCTCATCAATTGTGTGGTGATCTTTCTTGTGCTCGGCTCGCTCAAATGGATCGAAAGAGCCCTGGGACCAAACGGTTTGCTGGTGGTAAGAAAATTCTTTGGTGTAATTCTGTTAGCAATCGCTGTAAAGATCTTCGGAACAAACATTGTGAAATTCGGAAGATAGTTTCGCAAAATCTATCAGGTTTGTAAAACCTTATCGCGTTTTATTTGTGCAAAAAAAAGATTCATGGGTAATACTGATCGTGCGGCTGATTGTCAGGATGAGCTTGTCGAATCCCCGGTAAATTGACAAATGTCATATAAAGAAAACGGAACACGGATCACATGGATGATCACGGATGTAAGCACTAAACATTAAGCACCATACATTACGAACTCATTCCACAACACTTTATAACAATCGCCACACCCAACACCAAGCACTTAACAATACGCATTTATTCCACAACCCGTTATAACATTCGACACGCTCAACACTAAGCACTGAACACTAAGCACTCTTTAATTAGGAATTTGCCCGATTTTTCAGCACTTTTGCACCCTTCAGTTCTGCATGATGAGTACAGTGTGACCGATGAATAACAAACTTCAAAAAGTACGAAGTTTCTTAACTCAACACTAAGCACTAAAAACTCAACACTACTGGCCTCGTAGTACAATGGATAGTATATGAGTTTCCGAAGCTCCGGATCCAGGTTCGATTCCTGGCGAGGCCACACTAAAAGATTTAACGATGGAAAGGTGAGAGAAAAAGATATTAGAAACTTCATAGGAGCTATGAGCGGAGACACTAACAAAGGTGTGTTTGTAACCACGTCTGAATTTGATCAAAAAGCAATCGAAAAAGCACGATCTGCTCATCATAAAATAATATGCATAGACGGCAATAAACTAGTAAACCTAATGCATCAATTTAATGTTGGAATCCAAATTAAAACAACATATGAGATCAAACAAATAGATGAAGATTTTTTTGACGAACAATAAATAATTATCACACAGGCCCGATATTTGAAAATATCCGTGAATGAATACAGGGCTCAAATATCTATTCTTCGCATTCTTCTTCGCGCTGCTCTACAGCTGCAATTCATCCACGAGATTGTTCACAAAGAAAACGGCAAGGGAACATTACGAAGAAGCGCTGAAAAAACAGTGGCCGAAGAATGATCCTACAGTACAGCGATGGATCAATGCCGGTAAATACGCTTTATCAAATCCTTTTCCGGTGACAAATAATTATTCGGAAACAGGACGAATTGAGCCGGCAGACAGCAGTGCTGTCGCTTTTTTGATCAGTGTTAAACGCGGACAAAAATTATCTGTTTCACTTACCGGTATCACCGATCCCCGCCGGCACATCTATACGGATATTTGGAAAGTTTCAGCAACACCGGAATTTCTAAATGCTGCCGATACGCTCACAAACAGCATTGATCTTATCCCCAATGAAGACATGCAGCTGATCATAAGAATGCAGGCTGCATTGAATTTCAACGGCAATTATTCTTTGCACATGTATACCGGACCTTCATTGCAATTCCCGATTGCCGCCGGTGTGAAAGCACCTATCGGCAGTGTATGGAACGACGCACGCGACGGCGGTGTGCGAAAACACGAAGGAGTGGATATTATGGCGCCGAAACATTCATATGCAGTTGCTGCCGCAGACGGTGTAGTGAGTTCTGTTTCTGAAAATGACCTGGGTGGAAAAACGGTTTCGATGCGGCCTGACGGCAGCAATTTCAGCCTTTATTATGCACACCTTGATTCTCAAATGGTGCAGGATGGTCAGCATGTGCGCAGTGGTGATGTGCTTGGCCTCACAGGCAATACTGGCAATGCAAAAAATACGGTATCGCATTTACATTTCGGAATCTATACCAACACCGGCGCTATCGATCCGTTGCTGTTTATCAAACCGGTGCTGCCGCAAAAGATCACTGAAACGGGTGCACTTGCAAATGGCGTTTTTACCTTGCAAAAGAAAACGCAACTGTTTACTGAAGCGAATAAATCATCTTCAGCCGCAGCATTAAAACCGGGAGATATCGTGCGCATAAATGCCGTCTCGGAAAATTTTTATCGGATTACTTTGGCTAACGGCGGAAAAGGATTTGTGCTTAAAAATGCAGTGAAATTAAAATGACAGTTCGGATTGATAAAGGAAAAAATTTTACCTAGTTTTCATGGCAGCGAGCTTTTCCGCATCTCTATCCGTCTTCGTGAGAACCCCTAAAATAACTGCCATATGTTAACGGTCACCTGTCAACGGTGACCTATCATCTGTCATCTGTCACCTGTCAGCTGTCACCTGTCATCTGTCATCAGTCATCTGTCAACCGCCAACTAAACTCACTCCATCTTCCATCTCTTCCGCTCCGCCACCACTGCCACTTCTGTCTGCGCTTCCTGCTTGGCCTTTATCTCTGCCAAATGTTTTTCCAATATCTTTTGTCCGCGTTTCGTAAGCGTGCCTGCAGTGTAAAAACGAATGCCCTGCGTAACAACTTTTTCATCCTCGATACAATTCTTAGCGCACACATAACGGCATGCAATTAAATAATCAGTATCATCTTTACTTTTATCGAATTCCATTTTCACGGATTTCGGGAATTTGTCCGTGAGCAACATCCATTCTGTTGAACCTTCAACAGAAATGCATTGCGTCATGTCTCCCCGCCACACAAGCAAGATGACCTGCGCATAAAAACTATTGCTGCGTTTTATGGACAACGGTGATCCGCTGATGGTCATATTCACACGATATGATGTTTCTGTCGGCTCAATAATAAATTCCGGCCCTGAATGAAATCTGGAGAAAGGATTATCCGGCCTAAGGTCGACTTTCTTTATTTTATCGAGCAGTATCGGTAATTCTAAAGTCTGCTCGGATTTAATAAAAGATTGCAAATAAGCATATACATTTGTATTGATCAGCTTGGGTGCATGTTGCCGCAATCCCCTTACGATCGTTCCTGATAATTTATTCAGTGATGACGTTCTTTGATTTTGCGGCCGCGTAGATCGCTCTGCTCTCACTGCTTCCGATAGGGTAGGGGCTTGCCGGGTTTTAGAACCGAATTTTGTTTGCGTAAAAACAATATCTCCGTGTTTGCCGCGCAACCTCAGCGCTCCTTTTTGTTCAGCCATAGTTTTGGTTTTATAGCCAAAATTATCAAACAGCAGCTAAAAATCAACTACTACTTTCAGGTAATTTTAAGGAAGTTTAGAGGAAGGTTTGAGGAACCTTTGAGGAACATCAATGGAATAAAAGCCTCCCAAAGCGGTCCCCTGCCGAACCGTTGAATAAAGCCAATCCTATCCCTGTCTTACTCAAAGAAAAATTTTTTCCTATTATCTTCCCGCCGCTTGGTTTCGTGTTTTTCGATTTCGGCAGATGCGGCGCAGCTGCCATCATGGTACTTGCATGCTACACTGATGGTATCGTTTCGGAACAGGTGACGAACTTACCGGTGAGCTCATCGGATACCTGCAATGCGATGAATTTTAAAAGATCATCCGACCATTTCTTACCAATGAGTTTTAACTTGTACTCATGAAATTATTCCTCCTCTCCCTCCTCTGCAGCATTTCCCTGCAAAGTTTTTCGCAAACCGATCAGGAACAATTGGAAAGCGCATTGAGCAAATTATCGGGCGTTTCTTTTAGAAAAATAATTGACAGTACGCAAGCGTCATTGCAATATGAGTTGCTGGTACAACAACCCATCGATCATCAGCATCCGGAAAAGGGAATTTTCAATCAGCAGGTGATTCTCACGCACCGCGGCTTCGATCATCCGTCTGTTATGGAAACACAGGGTTATGAATTATTTCCGGGTCCCAATGAGCCTGAACAAATCGCTTCCGCAAATAACCTCAATATCGAATACCGCTTTTACGGTAAGTCGGTAACGGCCCCGATGCAGTGGACCTGTCTTACCGTGGAACAGGAAGCTGCAGATCTTCATCACATCAATGAGTTGTTCCGTAAAATTTACAAGGGCAAATGGATCAGCACCGGGGTAAGCAAAGGCGGGTCTACAACGATCTACTATAAATATTTTTACCCTGCAGACGTGGATCTTGCTATTCCGTATGTAGCACCGCTGGATAACAGTTTGGAAGATAAAAGGATCTATGCTTTCTTCGATACGATCGGAACGGCTGCCTGCCGCAGTAAAATAAAAGCCTTTCAAACTTATTTATTAAAGCATGAAAAAGAAGCGCTCGTTAAACTGGCTGCTTACTCTAAAGCGAACGGCCTCACCTATAATTATACCGGCAGCATCGGAAGATCATTTGAATATGCCGTGTTGGAATATTCATTTTCTTTTTGGCAATACAATGATGTCTGCGCTTCCATTCCGGACAATGATGATCTCAACGACCACCTGAGTGCGCTCATGAGAACTTCAGACATTTCCTCATTCACCGATGATGGAATAGCGATGTTTTCTAACCACTATTACCAGGCCGCAACTCAATGTGGGTATTACGGCTACAACATTGAACCTTTTAAAAACGACCTGCATTATTTTACAGAAAATCCTTCTTCCATTTTACCGCCAAAAGGTGTTGTGTTGAAACCTTATGATCCTGCATTGAATGAAAAAGTGCAGCGATGGCTGGCGGAAAAAGGAAACAATATCATTTATATTTACGGCGGATCGGATACCTGGACCGCCGCCGGCATCATTCCCTCTCCTGCAGTAAATGCAAAGCGATTTGTGATCCCGAATGCAAATCACGCTACCGCAAGGATCAAAAATATGAGCTCTGCAATGCAGGCCGAATTTACGCAGCTCGTAATCAGTATGAGCGGCATCAGTGTTGCACCGGCAGCGATAAATTAACAAAGAGCTTTGCCGGCTATTAACAAAGTGCTGCTATTGAATGTCTCAGCTGAAAGTTAAGCGAAACTTCCCTCAGGATGTATAACAAAAGGGAGCCGTTATTTCAACTAACAGAAATAACGATCTCACCGCCGGAATTATAAGGGGTTAAAAAACTCATCGTTCTCTAAACGTCAGGTAAAGCCATCAGGATCCCGGCGTTGGATGCCGCATAGATAACAATTCAGTTAAATAAAAAAGCCCGCTTTTCGCGGGCTCTCAGCAGTTGGTTTTGGTAGCATTTTAATCAACAACAACTTATTTTGGTATTGCAAATCTAAAGCCTTGTTAAAATAAATTTTATGGTATAAGTGCCTTTTCATTTGTAGCAAGGGTACTACAAATTTCTTCTTACTAATGAAACTGTTCAACTGTTATTCCGGTCCTACATTTCCGGTAACTACATCTCCTGCTCTTTTGTAAACCGCGGCTACAACGCCTTTCGTTGTTGCTTTACTGTCTGTAAGCGTAAATGCCGCAGCAACAGAAGCATTGCCAAATAATCTTTTTCCATCACCGAGTATCACCGGATAGATCTTCACTCTTAACTCATCTACTAGATCATGTTCAAGCAACAGATGAATAAGTTCACGGCTGCCCCATACCTGGATATCTCTCCCTTCCGAATCTTTCAGCTTTTTGATTTCTTCCGCTGTTTTGATGAATGATGAATTTTTCCAATCGGAACTGTTCCTTGTTTCCGAAAAAACATATTTCATACCCTCATTAATAGACGGCCAAAACTCTCCGTGTTGCGGCCAATAAGATTCCCAAATCTCAAATGTTTTTCTGCCTAATAAATAATCTGCGGGTTTCAATTCTTCCTGCATGATCTCACCGAACATTTCATCGCCATAAGATACTGTCCAGCCCCCATACTTAAATCCACCTGAAGTATCTTCACCCGGTCCGCCCGGTGCCTGCATTACGCCGTCTAAGGAGATCATTGACAAAACGGTTATCTTTCTCATTGTAACAATTGTTTAAGGTTCAATGTTAAATGTCCGATCCGCTCTACTCGTCCTTTGCTTTTCGTCCTTCGTCTTACGTCTTTCGTCTTCCCTGTCTCATCTATTTCAAAAACTCCTCCGGATAATTGAGGATCGTTTTCGTTTGCATCATCAAACTCACATGACTTTGCGCAGGAACGATTGCCAATTGCGATTTCGGCATCGGTGCGAGATCAGCCGCAACACCGCCGCCGAATAAGTGATACGTTTTCATCAACTCCACGTTATCCAAACCATCATTGTCGCCCGAGATCAGCAAAACAGGCGCTGTGATCTTTGCGATATTCTCATCACCAACATTAAAAGGCACATCGGCAAATTCGATCATTTGCATAACGAAGTTGTGCCACTTTGTTTTATCCGGTGCCACTGCATCATAGCCTGTTTTTAAAGCTGTGTTGTCAAAAAATTCCGGCTTAAAATCTTTGAAGCCGGTGTTGATAACAGGAAGCCAGCCGCTGCTTTTATACGTAGAAGAAATGATCACAATGTTGTTACCCGTTTTGGAAATTTCACCGCAAACTGATACGCCACGGAGCCGCCCATGCTGTAGCCGGCAATATCCACGCTGTCAACTTTTAAATAATTCATTACATCATTCACATCATCTGCCGGTGTGACGATGTCAATTTTCTTTCAGAGAAAGGTGAATGCCCGTGACCCTGCATTTCGATCGCAATTACTTTTCTTGTTTTTGATAATTCCGGGATCAGTTCCGCCCAGTTCATTTGAATAGTATAAAAAGCGCCATGCAATAAAACGATTGGTCTGCCTTTACCATATACTTCGTAATAAATTTTAGTGCCGTTTACCGGCGCATAGCCACTCGCAGAAGGTTTGGTATGTTGACCTTGCGATTGAAATGCGGCAAGAAAAAAGATCGCTGTCATTAATAGCGATCTCAACGCCTTATATCCTTTGAATACTTATTTCATAACGTCATTTAAATTATTTTGAACGCTATTGACAATACAAATATCGAAGTTGTTTGAGAATATTATGCTGTATGATGGCGGCAGGATGAGGGTGAAATGCGACAAAATATTACTATTCCCGCGCAGCACACAGATGATCGCAGAGATCTGCAACTTGCAGTAACTTTTAACCAAACTGAGTTTTTTTATTCAGCCCGTTCCGGGTTTATGCAACACATTTCTCCTTTTCCCTTCCAAATAATAAATTTACCGTAAAACTAAAAACAACGATGCCTGATATAGAAAATGTCCGCTGTGTGAAAGGGACCTGGCCGAACCAATTGTACCTCATCATTTGATACCACCAAGTAAAGGCAGTAAAGATTCACCAACAGTTGCAATGCATAAATTTGCCGGGCAAAAGTGCATGCCGTATTTAGTGATACGGAACAAAAGAATTATTATCATACCATAGAGCGGATCAGGGAGAATGACGATATCAGAAAGTTCATCAAATGGGTAAGTAAAAAGGATTTGGGATTTTTTGATACAACGATAAAAAAGAAATAGTTCCGCTGTTTATTATACGCATAGAATTTTCATAAAGATTCGCAGAGTCTCCATTAAACGAAAACTATGAGTTGGTTAAATTTTAATAAATCAAAGATCCTGATTATTGTACTGACGCCACTTTGCATACGTGCGGCCGCTCAACAAACAGCGCTGAATAAATTTCGCTTACCTCAAACCGCATCGCTTAAGATCTTATCCGTCCCTACAGCTTTGGAGCGCATATATCCTACGGAACATGCGCCGATAGTGTAGTGCGTTGGTGGAAATTTTATAATAAACAACTTCTTGATATCGGCGAGTACAAAGTGTATACAATAAACCAAAAATTTACCGACAGACAGAAAAACTTTTGTTCCTGCTTTGAAAGATCAGCGGAGTTGACTGCAACTTTTGTGGTCTTAATAAATACCAAAACAAAAGCAGCGCAGGTTATCCTTTCCGCGTTCGGTTTTTCGGCTGAATCCCGAGCTTATCAAATGAATTATCAAATAAAAGGGCATACGATTATTTTAAAAGAATCTGCCGTAACTGACGGTGAAGGCGGAAGAGGAGAGACTTTTTCAAAAGAGGTCCATGTTTTAAAAAATTTACACAGGCGGGAAGATCAACATCACGAACAGCAACCTTTAGCCTTACCCTTTACCGGATAATTGATCAGGTTTGGGCCTTTGATTCGTATTGATCATCATACGACAAGCAGGAATATTTGCACCACAGCAGTTACAACCGATCTCAATAAGAAATGTTGAACAGTAGCCGAGTCATGAGAAAGAATCCCTAAGATCTCTCAGCGCCAATCGCTGACATACTCCCTTTAATAAAAAAAGTATCTCCAAAAACCGGAGATACTCTTTTATGTATTCTAACACAATTATTTAATATTTCACTACACCTGCTGCTGCAATCCTTTTGTTGGTTGCATCCAGCAATACAACCATGTAAGTTCCTGCGGGATAAGCGGAAAGATCAAGCTGCATATTGCCGTAAATTCCGGTAGCGGAGTATGGCTTATTGATGATTCGCTGTCCGGTAGAAGTGAACACGCTTATACTGCGTGTTTGCGCAGCAGAAGTACTGCTGTAGAATTGAACATTTACAACGCCCGTTGTCGGGTTCGGTGTAATGAACAGGTGATTGCGCTGCCCGGGAATATCCGTTACTGTTATTTTATTTGAAACAGCCGTACAGCCGGTAGTAATATTTATCGCCGTCACCTGATAAGTTCCGAATTCATTGAACAATCCGTTCGCAGTTGTAATAGAATTTCCGAGCACAGGCAGTATAGAACCGTTGAGTGTCCAGCTATAAATATAATTACCTGCAGGGCTCACTGCTGCAAACAGGGTGATCGGTAATGCAGGATTTGTAGTTGTAGAATTAGCCGAAACATTTGTAGCTGTAAGAAGTACTGCCGGGGCAGGATTCACCGTGATAGTGAAGGTTTGTGCCGAACCGCTGCATGTTCCGCTTGTCGGTATAACTGATATGGTAGCAACAACCGGTGCTGATGAATTATTGATTGCTGTAAAGCTTGGGATATTGCCCGTGCCGCTTGCAGGTAAACCAATAGAAGGATTACTGTTGGTCCAGTTGAATGTAACTCCTGCAGGGGCTCCTGTAAATGTTATCGGAGTTGTTGCCGCGTTACTGCATGCCGATTGATTAGCTACGGGATTAACGGTAGCAGTACAACAGATCGGTGCGCTTATCGCTATTGAATAATCCACGGTTTGTCCGCCGGTAATATTTGTGATAAGGAAATAGATCGTTGCACCGCCGGCCACATTGAAGGAGAATGTTGACGGTGTACCTGGTGCAGGACTGGTGCCACCATCGGAAGCCCAGTTTGTACAAAGGTTAGTCAATGTAGGTGTGGCAGTGTACGCAGCAACAAAACTGAAGTTTGCACTTGTTGTTGAGTTGGTAACTGTAACACATTGTGCCGTTGCAGCAGGGTTCGTCCAGGTTACTACTTTATATTGGAAAGTTCCTGCAATGCCCGCTGTGCATGTCTTTGGTGTTGCGCAGGTCGGCGATACAGCATCGCGGAAGTTACGCAGTGACGTACTCGGATCTGTCGCACTTACTGTTCCTGCCAATGTCGTACATACACCCGGAATCGGCGCAGTATAAGTAACCGTATTATCTGTACTTGTCGATGCAGTATTACCCGTAACATTCACTGTTCCGGTTGCAGCATTAGCAGCTACGGTTGCGATAACGGTACCTGTATTTGTCATGCCTGATACAGCAACATTATAAGTTGTGGGACCGCCCGTAACAACTTTTGTTGTGGCACCTGCTGTTCCTGATAATGTTACACCTGCTGCGGTAAAGCCTGTTACCGGCTGACTGAACACAACCGTAAAATTGATCGGTGATACTGCCGTAGGATCCGTTTGCGTAGCCGCCTGATTGATCGTTACTGATGGTGAAATTACAGCAGTACAAAGAGGTGCGCTTATCGCGATAGAGTAATCTACCGTTTGACCTCCTGTTACATTAGTGATAAGGAAATAGATCGTTGCACCGCCGGCCACATTAAAAGAGAAAGTAGAAGGTGTACCCGGCATAGGACTGGTACCGCCATCAGAAGCCCAGTTTGTACAAAGATTCGTCAATGTAGGTGTGGCAGTGTACGCAGCAACAAAACTGAAATTCGCACTCGTTGTTGAGTTGGACACAGTTACACATTGTGCAGTTGCTGACGGGTTCGTCCAGCTTACTACTTTATATTGGAACGTTCCCGCAATACCTGCTGTGCAGGTCTTTGGCGTTGCACAGGTTGGTGATATCGCATCACGGAAGTTACGAAGCGATGTGCTCGGATCTGTTGCACTCACCGTTCCGGTTAAAGTCGTACAAACTCCTGCCGCTGCTGCATTATAAGTAACTGTATTATCTGTACTTGTTGATGCAGTGTTAGCAGAAACATTTACCGTTCCTGTTGCAGCCCCGGCAGGAACGGTTGCGATCACTGTTCCGCTGCCCGTCATACCTGATACTGCAACATTATAAGTAGTCGGTCCACCCGTAACAACTTTTGTTGTGGCACCTGCTGTTCCTGATAGTGTTACGCCTGCAGCTGTAAAGCCGGTAACCGCTTCACTGAATACAACCGTGAAATTGATCGGTGATACAGCAGTAGGATCTGCCTGTGCTGCAGCCTGGTTGATCGTTACCGAAGGAGCAGTCGCAGCGCCGCAAATAGGTGCTGCTATCGCTATCGAATAATCTATCGTTTGTCCTCCTGTCACATTCGTAATCAGGAAATAGATCGTTGCACCGCCGGCCACATTAAAAGAGAATGTAGAAGGTGTACCCGGTGCAGGACTGGTGCCACCATCGGAAGCCCAGTTTGTACAAAGGTTAGTCAATGTAGGTGTGGCAGTGTACGCAGCTACAAAACTGAAGTTTGCACTTGTTGTTGAGTTGGTAACTGTAACACATTGTGCCGTTGCAGCAGGGTTCGTCCAGCTTACTACTTTATATTGGAACGTTCCCGCAATACCTGCTGTGCAGGTCTTTGGCGTTGCACAGGTTGGTGATACCGCATCACGGAAGTTACGAAGCGATGTGCTCGGATCTGTTGCACTCACCGTTCCGGTTAAAGTCGTACAAACTCCTGCCGCTGCTGCATTATAAGTAACTGTATTATCTGTACTTGTTGATGCAGTGTTAGCAGAAACATTTACCGTTCCTGTTGCAGCCCCGGCCGGAACGGTTGCGATCACTGTTCCGCTGCCCGTCATACCTGATACTGCAACATTATAAGTAGTCGGTCCACCCGTAACAACTTTTGTTGTTGCGCCCGCTGTTCCTGATAGTGTTACGCCCGCAGCAGTAAAGCCGGTAACCGCCTCACTGAATACAACCGTGAAATTGATCGGTGATACAGCAGTAGGATCTGCCTGTGGTGCAGCCTGGTTGATCGTTACCGAAGGAGCAGTCGCAGCGCCGCAAATAGGTGCTGCTATCGCTATCGAATAATCTATCGTTTGCCCTCCAGTTACATTGGTGATAAGGAAATAGATCGTTGCGCTTCCCGCTACATTAAAAGAAAACGTAGAAGGTGTACCCGGCATAGGACTGGTACCGCCATCGGAAGCCCAATTTGTACAAAGGTTCGTCAATGTGGGTGTAGCGGTATACGCAGCAACAAAACTGAAGTTTGCACTTGTTGTAGAGTTCGTAACCGTAACACACTGTGCGGTTGCTGAAGGATTTGTCCAGGTTACTACTTTATATTGAAATGTTCCCGCAATACCTGCTGTACAGGTCTTTGGCGTGGCACATGTCGGAGACACAGCATCCCGGAAACTACGCAACGATGTAGTTGGATCTGTTGCGCTCACTGTTCCCGTTAACGTAGTACACACAGGTTGCGCATATACAATACCGCAAAAAAATGTGAACATTAAAGTAAGTACCATCGAGGCTAAAAAATGGTGAAGTTGTTTCATGTTGATTAATTGAGCAATTGTTTTTGAATACTTTTTAACTATAATTCTCTGACTAAGAATATGTGTCATTCGCCGGACCGGTGTGTCATGGGTGGATTGTCACAACAAGTTAATCTATTCATCATTAAAAAAAGAAATATATCTGAAATAGTGCTCACATTTTTTTGCAGATAGGTTTCTGTAGAAAGAGTCGGATAGATGTGTAATGCAATTAATAAAATAGTTCGTTCCGCTTTCTGCGTGTCTTCAACGTTAAAAAAATATACCCTTGGGAGGGTACGCCCTCAATGTAACAGTTTTCTACTTTTACCCAAAGCACAAAGATAAAAAGCCGTACGGCTGATTTGAATTGTTTTAAAAACTGCTCACCATGCAACTCAAAGGAAAAATTAAATGTTACCTGGTTCATGTTGCCCTTTTTTTATCGGCCACAGAACTTTTTGCGCAAAGGACAAAACTGATGATTCAAACAGGGCATCAGAACAAAGTAAAATACCTGTCAGTTTCGCCGGATGAAAGCAAAGTATTTACAACTGATATCAATTCATTCGGGATACTATGGGATGTGAATGCGGGAAAAAAACTCAGAACAGTGAGTGATGCAAGAGACGGACAATTTGATAACCAAAATACCTCACTCTACGTCGTTTATCAGAACGGTTCTTTTGATTCAAAAAATTTTATAACTAATATAACATCGATACCCTCATTTGATCACATCACTTTTCTGAAGGACATGAGTTATCCTAATCAGGTAAAGTATGATCAGGAATCAGGCCTGGTCTTTTACCGAACAAATGTATCCAATATAAAAACTTTTACCGTTACACAAATGGAACCCGGCAATGATGTCCCTAAAACTTCTTTTGATGCCGTATGTTATGCACCGCTGAAAGGGCAGGCAGCTTGGGCCAGAAATACCTACGGAAAAAAAGAAGACAACCTGTATTTTTTTGATGTGGCCACCGGTAAAAAACTAAAAAGCATTTACCTCGATTTTACCAATGCCGGGCACATTGAAAATCCTGATTTTTTGAGTATTTCAAAAGATAACAATACGCTTTTGGCAGCTTCGGTTTTCTCTGCTGAAGTACAGGTAATTGATTTTTCATCGGGCAGCTTAATAAAAGTTTTAGAGGTAGATAAAAATAAGTATGGTTTCATCAATTCGGCGGCAATAAGTCCTGATGGCAAAAATGCCCTTTTGACGATGGAAAACGGCATGGAACTGATCAACATTCAAACACAGCAGACCGTATGGGAGAAGAGATACATCTCCGCCGAACAGGATGCAGCTTCATGGTTAAATAATTACGGGATTGCTGCATTTAATACAATTGGTGATAAAATATTTTTTGCGAACAACGGTGGCCTCGCAGTATTGAACAGTATAACGGGGAATTTCATAAAAAAGATCCCAACCTTACCGGATACTCACCTGGAAGACTTGCAACAAAACCTCGACAAAACGCACCTCTTCTCTATGTCTTCAGGCAGGTTCATCATAAACTGGGATCTGGTGACCGGAACATTGGAAAAATCTGTTTCCACGCATGAAAATAAAGACAAAGCGCTCTACACATTGTCGCCCGACGGCAAAAAGATCACGTATACCTCCGGATATTCCGGTATCAAAGAATTAAATTTAAAAGACAGCACAAAAAAAGATAACTATACAACCGCTGATGGTGATGATCGGAATATTAATGGCATCAGCAGAAGCTTTGACAATAAATATCTTTTTACTTATCGTTTTTTAGAAGAAAAATCTGCCAGGGTCAATCCTGTACCATCTTCCATCTACGATATGACAACGCGAAAGAAAATTTTGTCAATACCTGCTACCGAATCTAAAGGAGTCTTTGCAAATACAAAAAACGTGCTTGCCACAAAGCCGGATTGGGACAGCCGCAATGTGAGTCTTTTCGAAATACCGTCCGGTAAATTATTAAAGACGATCAGCTTCCCTGATCCTGTTAATAATTACTCGCCTATGTTGTTTTCCAATACCGACAAATATCTCGCTGTTAAATATGCTGATGATTACGAAGACGGATACTGTTTGTATAATTTGATTACACAGGAAACGATCAAGTTAAAAGGGCGTGCAGACAGAACTACCACAGTAATTTGCTTTACACCTGATGACCGGTATTTTGTGGAAGGGAAGAATGACGGAACTATAATAACCTACCTGCCGGGTGACGGATACGGAATTGCTTTCGAACCTTTTAATACAACGAATCAGGCGGTAAAAGGAATTCGCTTTTCAAAAGACGGCAAAATAATGTTCGCTGACTTTGCTGATAATACCATCAAAGTGTTTGACAGGGAAACTAAAAAATTATTAGCTACACTCTATTCATTTCCGGAAACGGATGATTGGGCGGTACTAACGCCGGATGGCCATTTTGACGGAACCAAAGGCGCACAGGAAAATATGTATTATGTAAAAGGGCTGAATACGATCAACCTGAGCGATATGTATGAGAAATTTTATACTCCTCATTTATTACCCCGCATTCTGGACGGGGAAAAAATAGATAAAGAAGATGTGGATATAAACAGCATTCACCCGAAGCCAAAGATAAAAATACGGTATGCAGAAAAAACGAGAAACCTTGAGGTGGGTGACGATATTCCGTTATATTCCAATGCAACAGGAGTTGCCGAACTTACCGTTACTGCAACCGCACAGGATGATAAGATTGAAGAGATCCGTTTGTTTCACAACGGAAAAATCGTAAACCTCGCAACACGCGGCCTTTTTGTAACCGACGACGTATCAGGGAATGAAACAAAAAAATACACAATCAATTTATTGCCCGGGCAAAATAACTTTAGTGCAATAGCATTGAACGGACAGAGAACAGAAAGCAACGCAGATGAGATAGGTGTAAATTACAAAGCAGCGATACAACCACCGGTTAATAAACCGGCGCCCGGGAAAAACGGGGTAATGATTGATGCGATTGACAAGGCTGCAACAATGTACCTTGTCGTGATCGGGATCAACAAATACCAAAATGAAAAGCTGTCACTTAATTACGCCCTGGCTGATGCAACTGCATTTAAAAATGAAATAGAAAAGGATGCTAAAACAGTGTTAGGAAATGTGAAGACCTACTTTGTAACTGACAATACTGCCGATAAAAAAGGTATAACGGATGCGCTGAATGATGTTCAAAAAAATGCCGGACCAAAGGATGTTTTTGTATTTTATTACGCCGGGCATGGCTATATTTCCGAAAAAACAAAAGAGTTTTATCTCGTACCCACTGATGTGACCGACCTTAAAAATGTAGATGAAACTTTACTTCAAAAAGGCATTCCTTCAAAAATGCTTCAGTCGTATGCCGTTGACATTTCCGCACAAAAACAAATATTTATTTTAGATGCCTGCCAAAGCGCCGGCGCTTTTGAAGCATTACTCACGGCTGATGCTAATCAACAAAAAAGCTTAGCCGTAGTGGCAAGAACAACGGGTACACATTGGATGGCAGCCAGCGGCAGTCAACAGTTTGCGCAGGAGTTCGCAGAGCTTAAGCATGGCGCTTTTACCTATGTTTTATTGCAGGCACTTCAGGGACAGGCGGCAGCTGATAAAATGATCACTGTGAATGGTTTGAAAGCGTTTATGCAGGTACAGGTGCCCGAACTCATGAAAAAGCACAGTGCTTCGCCGCAATATCCTGCCAGTTACGGATTTGGCAATGATTTTCCTGTGGAAATGGTTAAGTGACTTTTGGGAGCATGTTCGTCATTGATAAAATGAATATTTACACGGGTTTCAAAAATCTTTAGCGAAACAGCTTTTTTAATTTATTAGCATTTTAATGTTCGCGATTCCTGCAAATTTCTCAAAACGTTTTTTCTACTAAAGCAAAATGCAGCTTGAAAACAAATCAATTAATCGCTTTGTGTATTTAAAAAAAATCAGATAGATACTAAATACAGTGCCCGGGTTTCGAAATAGTGTATTACTTATCAGCAGGTTATAAAAATTAAAACCATGATATTTTGCAACTTGAGCATTTATTTGGTCAGAATCAAACCTCCTTCCCCGTAAATTTCACATTTTACATGTAATTAATGCGTAGTTACCACTTATGTAAATAAGTAGTAACCGCATATTTTAGCTCCCTTCATTAGAGTAATTTTATTCTGTTGAGAAGGCGTGTTGTTTTTTTCGTAAGCGGGAACGTTTGCGCAAAATATCGTACAACTACGTATTATCAGGCTTTTGGACTACAGTAAGCGATTATAAAATATTTTTTATTTGTGCCAAATTCTGACCATTCTGAAAATACCTGTGAAAACCAATTTGAAAAACCAAGACCATGGACACTAAACCCTACAAAGTCCTGATCGTTGAAAAAGACGATGAGGATTTAGAGATCATCAGGCAATACCTGCATCAGGGCCTTAAAGAGGCTTTGCCGGTGAGTGTAAAAACTTTTAAGCAGGCTGAACAAATATTGTCGTGCAAGGAAACACGCTTTGATGTATTGCTCCTTGATCTTATGCTGAATGATAAGAACGGAAACGAATTGGTGACTTCCATTCTGGCTATTGCGAAGTGTCCGGTAATCATTCTTACGGGTTATGCAAATTTAAATTTCAGTATCAGTTCAATCTCTGCGGGCATTTATGATTACCTGCTTAAAGACAGCCTTACGCCTTCTATGCTCAGCAAGAGCATCCTCTATGCAATAGAAAGAAAAAAGCACATGGAGTCGATGATGAGTCTCACGCAACAGTATGTTGACCTTTTTGATCAAAGTCCGCAGCCGATGTGGGTGTTCGAAGCCGATACATTAAAATTTGTGCGGGTAAATCATGCGGCGATGTCGTTGTTCGGTTATTCAAAAGAAGAATTTCTGGCATTGGATGTATATCATTTTGTGGCACCGGATTACAGCCTTTCAGAAACATTGCTGAAGAATTACCTTGACCCGGAATACAAGATCGCGAAGTATCAATGTTTTCAGCAAAAGAAGAACGGCGATATCGTAGAAGCGGAAGTATATAACAATCCGCTGATGATCGACGGTAAATTACACCGCGTCACGATCGCAATCGATGTAACGGAAAAAAATCAATTGGAACACCGCATTACCAGAGCAATCATAAAAGCGCAGGAAGATGAACGCCACGAAATAGGAAGTGAATTACATGATAATGTGTGCCAACTGCTGGCAACTTCTTTGCTTGGTATCGGGATGATCAAAGAAGAAGTGTCAAGTGAGAACATGCAGTTCTTTGATCAGGGTAAAGAATATATTGAAATGTCGCTTGAAGAGATCCGTAAGCTGTCACACAGATTAGTACCTGCTTTCCTCAATACGATCACATTGGAACAGGCATTTAACAGATTGCTCAATTCATTTAACATCGGTGAAAAATATGAGATCAATTTAGATTTCGATCACAACATCAACAGAAAAACTGTTGCGGACGATATTCAATTGAATCTATACAGAATTTTACAGGAGCAATTGAGGAACATATCGAAATATTCCGGCGCAAAAACAATCAATGTAAATTTCTGCATCCACCAAACGTCACTCGTGATGCAGGTGATGGATGACGGCGTCGGTTTCAATACAGGAAATGTTACGGATGGCATAGGTCTTACCAATATCAGGAGACGCGCAGAATTATTCCGCGGAAAAACACAGATCATTTCAGCACCGGGAAAAGGTTGCACATTAAGAGTGGTTATTCCGCTGATCTGACTAAACTATAAACACAAGAAAAAAACGCTGTGCGGAATTCAGCATTTTTTTATCATTTCCAAAAACCGGAGAAATAGTTTTTCTGCTTTTCAAATTTAGCCATCACAACTCGCCCGCTAATCGTTTGATATTAAATCCATAATAATAAACTGATAGCGGAAACCTTATTTAATTTTATTATAATTTGTATTATATAATTAAATGTATACATCCATTAGTGAGAAAATCCCGTATGCTAATAAGAGGAACTCATACCGGCGAACTTATTGTAATGCTTTGCCTTGAATTCTCGTACCTCTTTTGATCACTTTAACGTCTGAACATGAACACGAAAGCATATAATGTTTTGATAGTTGAAAAGGATGCTGCCGACCTTTCTTTTATTCGTACATGCCTGCACGAATCTCTAAAACATGCATACATAGAAAATGTAGAACATTTTGCTGATGTCAGAACGATCCTTACTGATTCAAAAAATAAGTTTGATGTTATTTTACTTGATCTTAACCTCCCCGATATTTCTCCGGAAGAACTTGTGCCTGCGATATTAGCCATTGCAGATTGTCCCGTTATCATTCTTACCGGGCATGAGGACCTTAACTTCAGCATCAGTACGATATCCGCAGGGATATATGATTATTTACTCAAGTCTGAACTCTCACCTGAACTTTTGTGCAAAAGCATTTTGTATTCGATAGAAAGAAAAAAAAATATTGATGCACAAAAAAGTCTCACCAAACAATATCGCGATCTGTTCAAATTTAGTCCGCAACCGATGTGGGTATTCAATGCGAAGACACTTCAGTTTTTCGATGTAAACAAAGCTGCGTTAGACCTGTTCGGATATACTAAAGAAGAATTTCTTGCTTATAACGTTCGTGAATTCATCGCACCGGAATTTGAATCGCCGGATTCATTATTTGCACGTTACGCTGATCCCTTATTCAGGATAAATAAACTTCGATGCCTGTTGAGCAAAAAGAACGGTGAGGTACTAGAAGCAGAGATCTACAACAACCCGCTGTATATAAATGAAGAATTATTTAGGTTTACCATAGCATTTGATGTAACAGAAAAAAACAGAATTGATCAAAAGATCACAAGAGCGATCATCAAAGCGCAGGAAGATGAACGAAGAGATATCGGCGGCGAACTGCACGATAATGTATGTCAGTTGCTTGCAACTTCACTGCTTGGCATGGGTATGATCAAACAGGATGTGCCTCCGGAAGAACTCCCGTTTTTTAACCAGGGAAAAACATATGTTCAAATGGCATTAGAAGAAATCCGAAGATTATCGCATCGCCTGATGCCGGCATTTTTAGACCACACTACACTTGAGCAGGCTTTTAAAAAAGCGATATCAGCATTTAACGTTGAAGAAAAATATAAGATCAAATTATTGTTTGACACGGCCGTAAACAGTTGCAATGTTTCAAACGAGATCCAGTTAAATATCTACCGGATCCTTCAGGAACAATTGAGAAATATTTTAAAATATGCGCAGGCTACCGCAATCCGTATTGAAGTGGCATTAAAACAAAAAGATCTGATCATGCGTATTTCAGATAATGGCGTCGGCTTTGATATGAATACAACAGCTGAAGGGATCGGTCTTACGAACATCAGGCGAAGAGCGGAAATTTTTAACGGCAGGAGTATCACACTTTCAGCAGCCGGGAAAGGTTGTAAGGTAAAAGTTATCATTCCTGTACCAAACACGATCCGGTCAGTTCCTGACGAAAGCATTGTGAAAACTAGGCGCCTCGTGGAATCAGAGATCTCCTCTTAATTTCTTTCCGAAATGTTTAACAAAAAAAATAACCTAAATAAATATACGTACGATTTATTTCCTACCTTTAATTTATGAAGGAAAAAGATATATCTGCAAACGAGCCTACCAAATCGGAACTGGAGATCCTCCAGGTGCTTTGGAAAAACGGTCCCTCTACCGTTCGGTTTGTAAATGACGTGCTCAATGAAATGAAACGAGCCGTGCAGTACACATCCACACTGAAGCAAATGCAACTGATGGCGGAAAAGAAAATGCTCACGCGTGATGAAAGCAGCATGAAGCATATTTACCACGCCGCTGTTGAAGAACAAAAAACGAAAGGCGCTTTATTGGATAAAATGGTAGACGCTATGTTCGATGGTTCTGCAAGCAGCATGGTGATGCAGCTACTCGGAAATAAAAAAACCTCCAAAAAAGAATTACAGGCGATAAAAGAAATTTTAGCCAGACTGGATAAGGATAATAAATAATCTTCAACTCTTTTTATGCAACTGTTTTCATTAAATGATATTTTTTCGGCACCGCTGATAAAAGCCTTGTGTTGGACACTCGTACATTCCGTTTGGCTCGGACTGCTCCTTTCGCTGCTCACAGGCTTCATCATGCTTGCAACCCGCAAAAGCAGCGCAGCCTTACGTTACAACCTGCTCACCGGTGTCTTCTTCAGTTTCCTGATAGCCATGATCGTTGTCTTTGTGCTGCAGATCGCAGGAGCTTCCGCGAACCTCAATGCACCGCTTATTGCTTCATCGGCATCCGGTATAACGGGTACCAATGCAGCACTTCAATTTTATTTTATTCCAGATACCGGGAGCATCACATCAGCGATCTGTCGCTTTTTTGACAGCTACGCAAGTACGATTGTATTGTGTTGGTTTATTATTATCGTTTATCGCAGCATCAGGTTCGCCGGCGGCATCAAAGAAATTCATGCACTCAGAAATCAACAATTAACTACAGCCGGTGATCATTGGAATAAAAAGCTTCGCGTGCTTTCGCAAGAGTTGGGAATTAAGCGCAGCGTAAGTTTCTTTCAATCCGGCATCGCTGCGATACCTATGGTAGCAGGACATTTCAAGCCTGTCATACTTTTTCCTGCGGGATTACTTTTATCGTTGCCCCCCGAAGAAACAGAAGCAATACTGATCCATGAACTGGCACATATCAGGCGGAAAGATTTTCTGGTGAACATGACCCAACATTTTGCAGAGATCTTATTCTTCTTTAACCCTGCCGTACTGTGGGTTTCATCGCTGATAAAAATAGAAAGAGAAAATTCCTGTGACGATATTGCCGTTGCAAATACCGGAAACAAAAGAAATTATATCAATGCGCTGGTATCATTTCAGGAATATCATTTAAGTAATATGCAATACGCGCCGGCATTAGCAGATACTGAGAAGCATTTATTGCAACGGGTTAAACGTATGTTATACGACAATACCGGAAGTTTGAATAATCGTGAAAAAACTTCACTAACTATTTGCCTGCTGGCAGTTGCAACGACGATGATCCTTTTTTCAAATGCAGGCATCACTTCTGCAATAAGCGTAACAACATTCTCCGCACCTGTTTCAGATTCGGTGATCTCTATATCAGAGAAACAGCAAAGGTCAACTTCCCGTGACGACGCTACCGCAGCCGCGGATAATAAAATTTCCGATCAGGACAGCAGGATCTCCGATCAGGATAGTCGCATTCGCGATCAGGACAGTCGGATAGCAGATCAGGATAGCAGGGTATCTGAACAGGACAGCCGTATAACCGAGCAAAAACGGAGGTTTGAAGAAGCAGACGCCAAAGCAGCGGCGGCGGAAGATGCAAAAAAAGGAGCAGGGGAGAACGCCAAAGAGGCCACGCAGGAAAAAACAAAAAAAGAAGTTGAATGGCGGAAAAGCGAGGATGGTAAACCGCAGATCGTGAGCAAACTCAGCTATTCTATCAATACAAATATAAATAACAACATTGCGTATCCGCGTGTGAATACAAATGTAAACGCACATTATTCGCCTGCACAACCCGCAGCTTACGATAAAAGATATTATACCATCACCGGTGTGCAATACAACAGCAGTTATTCTCCGGGAAAAGAAACGGATATACAGGACCTCACAAAAGATTTTATCAATGATCTTTCCGCGGCCAATATTATTACAGGCACAAACGGACTTTCTTATAAAATGAGCGCTGAGTCATTGATTGTGAACGGCGCAGTTCAGCCGGAAAGAATCCACAAAAAACTAAAAGACAAATACCTTCAAAGCGAAGACTGGAAGTTGTTGTACAATTGGAAAGAAAGCCGTTAATCAAACTATTTTAAACAAATAATTACCTGCATCGGTCACATGAGGAAGCTACTGCTTTGCGCCGAATGCCTTATTAACTACTTAAACAAATCAATCATTAAATAACCTTCTTATTTATGCTTCTTCCAGATCGTATCTTCTGAAGAAGCATTGCGTAAACATACATATCGAGCAAAAAAAAATCACATTGATGTGAAACGGAAAACTATTGCCCAAACTCATCCTAATAACAATGAACATGAAAATTATACAATCAATCGCCGTTCTTATATTGCTGTTATGCAGCGCAAGGCCTGCATTTGCACAGGTTTCGGGTATTGTGGCAGGTGCAGATAACAAACCTGCTTCCGGCGCAGTGGTTTCTATATTGAAAGCCTCTGACAGTACAGTGTTGAAGTCCACATTCATTGCATCATCCGGTAAATTTGAGCTAAAAGACAGCACCGGCCTACCGGTTATGGTGATGATCAGCTACGCGGGTTCTAAAAAGTATTACAGCGATACTTTCCACATCAGCAATGAAAAGAAACTCGGACAGATCAATCTGCAAAAGGAAACAGCCACGCTTGGTGCGGTAACGGTAACAGCAAAAAAACCATTGATAGAAAGACGTGCAGACAGAACAATCGTACATGTAGATGCTTTCGTTTCAAATGCCGGCAGCAATGCGTTGGAAGTATTAGAGAAGACGCCTGGCGTTGATGTAGACAATAATGAATCGATCAGTCTCAAAGGAAAGCAGGGCGTGTTAATATACATAGATGATAAACCCACCTATCTTTCCGGTGCCGAACTGGCGGCTTACCTCAAATCGTTACCTGCAGCATCACTTGATAAAATAGAGATCATGACAACGCCGCCGGCAAAATATGATGCGGCGGGCAATGCCGGTGTGATAAATATTAAAACAAAAAGATCTAAACTCAAAGGACTCAACGGTAACGTGGGAACGAGTTATCGCCAGGGAAGATATTCTGATCTGAGAAACACTTTTTCATTGAATTACCGCAACAATAAATTCAATTTTTTCAGCAACAGCAGTTATTCTGAGGGAAAAAACTTTAATGACCTTGATATCACCCGGAGTTATTATAATCCTGACGGCAGTCTTCGTTCTGCATTCGCACAAAATTCTTACATCAGAAGATGGTACAGCAGTTTAAACATCAGGCTGGGTATGGATTATACGCTTTCAAAAAAAACCACGCTCGGCCTGAATCTGAGCAGGCTTTCCAGACCATCTTATCAAAAGACGAATAACACCGGTATGTTTTCTCACGCAGCAAATATTACCGATTCGGTGATCACTGCTGATAACCGTGAAGACGGCAGATTCAATAACAGCGGGATCAATTTTAATTTTCTCTATACGCCCGACAGTATCGGAAACACGATAAGTATTGACGTGGATTATTTGCGATACACGACGGGTAATGATCAGCTGTATAAAAACGCAAGCTTTACGGGGAATAATAATTTAAAAACGCAGGATCAACTTACCGGCATCCTTCCTTCCGCGCTGGATATTTGGTCCTTTAAATCAGACTATACACATCCTGTCAATAAAAGATCGAAGCTGGAGGCAGGAATTAAAGCAAGTTACATCAGCACGAATAATACCGGCTCTTATTTTATCGTAGTCAATAATCTTTCCGCACCGGATTATGAAAAGACAAATCATTTTATGTACAGGGAAAATATTAATGCGGTGTATGCGAATTTTAGCACCGACCTTACAAGATTTTCATTTCAGGCGGGTCTGCGTGCGGAGAATACTATCTCAAAAGGGCACCAGTTGGGCAATCCGCAAAAACCTGATTCGTCTTTCAAGAAAAATTATACCAACCTCTTCCCTACCTTATTCTTCTCTTACAAATTAGACAGTGCGGGAAATAATCAATTAAATCTTGCTTACAGTAAAAGAATTGACAGGCCATATTACGAGGATCTTAATCCGTTTATTTCACCGTTGGACAAATTCACTTACTATGCCGGCAATCCTTTTTTGAAGCCGCAGTTTACGCAGCATGTTGAATTGGCACACTCTTACAAAAACAAACTCACAACAACAATTTTCTTCGACGGCATAAAAGATGAGATGGATGAAGCGATCGAACTGAACGGAAATACATTTATCAGCCGCACCGGCAACATCGCCAAAAAAGATATTTTCGGATACTCGATCGATGCGACCATTAGACCCAAAAAATGGTGGGTGATCCTTCCCTATTTTCAATACCTGTATCAACATACGCAAAGCAAAATATATACAGAAACGGTGAACACAAAAAGCGGTTGGTATAGTATGAAGATCATAAACCAATTTACATTCACGAGAGGATGGAGCGGAGAGCTTGCTGCCCGCGGCCGCACGGGAATTCTTGACGGGCAGTTCAACACCGGGAAAACGCTGGTCGTAAATATCGCATCGCAAAAGAAAATATTGAAAGACAAAGGCACATTGAAGTTTTCAGTGCAGGACTTGTTGAACACAAGAAGAAACGAAGGTTTCATCAACGGTTTGAAAGACGGCTCGGGATATTACTATAACCGCAATGACAGCAGGGCAATCGTTCTCGCATTTACGTATCGTTTCAGTAAAGGCGCAAAAAGCGCTGACAGCAGAAAAACCGGCGGGGCTGAAGATGAACAAAACAGGGTAAAGAATTGATGATCGCTTTCGGCACGATTTCAGCAACCTCATGCTTTGAAATATTTAGCCATGAACAATTCCCAATTACAAACCATCTCCCGCATTACACTCGGAACATTTTTAATAACCGCAGGAATCGGGCATCTCACATTTGCGAGAAAACCCTTTCAGGCGCAGGTTCCGGATTGGGTGCCGTTAAAAAAAGATACTACTGTTATACTTTCAGGAATTGTTGAAATCGCATTAGGTGCGGCGATAATTGCGCCGGGAAAAAAAGAGAAAGCAATTGGTAAAAGTGCGGCAGCATTTTTTGCGGCAGTCTACCCGGGAAATATTTCACAATATCAACATCATCGTGATATGCCGGGATTGGATACAGATAAGAAAAGATTTGTACGTTTATTTTTTCAACCGCTGCTGATGTGGTGGGCGCTGAAGAGCACGCAGAACATATAATTCGGAAATGTGCAGATGGTTTGATTTGGCGAGGCGCTGATATGTTCGCCGAAAAGGGAGTTTGAAGGAGATCGTTACGGCGATTTTTAAAAATTTGATCAAATAAAAGAACCTCACATCATTGAATTTCTCACATCAGCATATCAGCACATAAGCGCAGTGTCAAATCAGCTTTTCATCGTTTCCAACTCTTTCTGCATCTTAAACATTTCATCTCTTAATCTTGCGGCTTCCATAAAATCAAGATCACGTGCGGCTTTCTCCATATCTTTTTTAATTTTTGCGATGCCTTTTTCCATCTGCGGTATCGTCTTGTATTCTGCCTGATCTTCTGCAGCGATATTCAAGAGTTCCTGATCAGGACCGATTGAATTAGGATTGGCTGCATCAAATCCTTTTATGTCGAGCACGCTACCCTGCGCAAACACCTGATCTCTTGTTTTGCTGATCGTTTTAGGAGTGATATTATGTTCGATATTATAAGCTACCTGTTTTTCGCGGCGACGATCGGTCTCGTCAATTGTTTTCTGCATACTCTCCGTCATCTTATCCGCATAAAAAATCACTTTACCGTCCACGTTTCTTGCGGCACGCCCTGCAGTCTGCGTGAGCCCTTTTTCATTCCTCAAAAATCCTTCTTTGTCGGCATCGAGGATCGCAACCAATGATACTTCCGGAAGATCCAGACCTTCCCTCAATAAATTCACCCCAACCAATACATCGATGATCCCTAATCTCAACTCACGTAAAATCTCTATCCGATCAAGCGTATGCACATTACTGTGGATGTATTTTGATTTGATGTTGATGCGATGCAGGTAGCTGTCCATTTCTTCCGCCATACGTTTGGTTAATGTTGTTACCAAAACACGATCGCCTTTTTTTATCGTCTTATCAATTTCATCCAGCAGGTCATCAATTTGATTTGCAGAAGGCCGGATCTCGATCGGCGGATCCAACAATCCCGTAGGCCGTACAACCTGCTCCACCACTACACCTCCCGCCTTATCCAATTCATAATCTCCCGGTGTCGCTGAAACATAAACTGTTTGCCCGACGAGATTTTCAAACTCATGAAAATTTTGTGGTCTGTTATCCATTGCACTTGGCAGACGGAAGCCATAATCAACTAAAATTAATTTTCTGCTTCTGTCACCGCCATACATACCGCTGATCTGCGGCACAGTCTGGTGACTTTCATCAATGATGCAAAGGAAATCTTTCGGAAAATAATCGAGCAGACAGAAAGGCCTTGCCCCCGGCGATCGTTGATCGAAAAACCTCGAATAGTTCTCAATACCATTGCAATAACCAAGTTCTTTGATCATTTCAATATCATAATTCACACGCTCCGTTATCCTTTGCGCTTCAATAAATTTACCCGAACGTTTAAAATATTCCGCCTGCGCAAAACATTCATCCTGAATATCACTGATCACTCTCGCCTGCAGATCTTTCGGCGCCAAATATAATGACGCCGGAAATATCGCCGCATCTATTACCTGCGAAATACGCTTACCGGTGCTGAGTTCCAGCGTTTCAATACTTTCAATTTCATCACCAAAAAAACTTACCCGGTAGCCGTAATCAACATAAGGTAAATTGATATCGACCGTATCGCCTTTTACCCGAAATGTCCCGCGTGTAAAATCGCCCTGACTGCGGTTATATAAACTGTTTACCAATGCGTGTAAAAAACCCTGCCTGCTGATGATCTGATTTTTTCTGATGCGAATGATCCCGTTCTCATAATCGACAGGGTTGCCCATACCGTAAATACAGCTCACACTCGCCACTACGATGATATCTCTTCTTCCGCTCAGCAACTGCGCCGTTGCCTGCAACCGTAATTTATCCAGTTCTTCATTTATACTCAGGTCTTTTTCAATATAAGTATTGCTGCTTGCGATATATGCTTCCGGTTGATAATAATCATAATAGGATACAAAATAGCCAACCGCATTATCAGGAAAAAATTGTTTGAACTCGCCATACAACTGCGCTACCAATGTTTTGTTGTGCGTGATGACCAGAGTAGGACGCTGCGTATTTTGAATCACGTTCGCCATGGTAAATGTTTTACCGCTACCCGTTACGCCGAGTAATACCTGGTGCCGCTCTCCTTCGTTTACTCCTTCGGTTAATTGTGCGATGGCACCGGGCTGGTCGCCGGCAGGAGAATAAGGAGATTGTATGTTGAACTGAGACAAGGAAAATATTTTTACAAATTTAAAGATACGCTGTTACGAAGCCGACTGTTTTTTATGCGAAATTTTATGTTTGAATAATTACAAGAATGTTTCCGGAAAATTAAGCGCACAATAATTTTTTTTCACAAAAGAACAAGGGATACCATCTATGCTTTGCGCCTTTTCTGCTTTGTGTCTTTGTCGCAGACAATACTGCTCTGTATGATTGTGAGAAACACAAAGAAAGCCTGCAATCTCTTACAGGCTTCCTGCATTTATACATAAATACTTTTATGCCTGCTATTTCCCTCCTGCCATTTCCACCATCGTCATCACTTCTTCCGCAAGCGCATCAGTATTGCCTTCAAAGCCAACCGCTTTAAAACGAATATTTCCTTCCTTATCAAGTATGAATTTTGTAGGAATACCGCTCACTTCAAAATCCTTTACCATTTTATCTTCATTATCCATCAACACATAAAAAGGATATTTTTTCTTCGCCATAAAATCTTTCGAATTGGTCAGTTTATTATCAACCGTTTCCCAGGTGTCGATGAACAGAAATTTCACATCATCTCTCGAAGCTAATTTCTCCTGCGCTTTTTTCATGCCCGGCATAGAAGCGATACACGGACCGCACCATGTAGCCCAAAAATCAACCACCACAATTTTTCCTTTCAGACTTTCCAGACTTACTTCATTTCCTTCCCAATCTTTCAATGCGAATTTCGGCGATGCTCTGTTGATCATCGACTTAGCGATCTCTTCTTTCTTTTTCTTTGCAGCAGCTTCTTCCAGCGCAACAACATATTTATCAAAACCTGCATCGCTGCCGTGTTCTTTTACATACAATTCTTTCAACGCATCTTTCGTTTTAGCGGAAGCTTTACCGGCTTTCACCATGTCTTCGATGATCGGCTTTGCAACAGCAGGAGTTGAACCTTTAGCCAATAACATTGCATAACGCTCATTCAGTTCCGGGTCTTCCATCTTGCGTGATGTAGCGCCGTCTTTTGCATAAGGCAATCCTGTTTTGTAATCGCCGTTCTGATAAAGAATGAATGCATAAGTATCAGCATACATACCGTATGTGCTGTTGCGTTCGTCTTCCCATTGCTTTTTTGTAATAGATTCCGGCTTTTTTTCTTTCGGGCTTTTCACTTCATTCTTAGCCCACATCGTTGCCTCCTCACTCATTCTTTTTGCTTCCGTCATGTTTTCACCCGCTTCTGCCATGTTCCAGCTTACATCATTATATGCAGAAGCTTTTGACTGCATAGGAAGATCGGCTGTCCATTTTGCAAACATGACCGTATTTTTTTCTTTAGTGTACGCACTTGCGATCTGACTTTTCATCAGCGTTTTCATATTTGCATCTAATTTGTCAGCAGGCGTAGCAGCAACAATACTGTCATACATGGCTACTTTCTTATCAGCAGATTTTTCTCTAACCAAACGATATACACTTTCGTTTAATTTCCAGTCTCCCGCAGGAAACTTTTGTTTCATCATAGCGGTAAGTGAATCCGCTTTAGCTTTCATTTTTAAACGGCTGTACCAGGAAACAATCGTTCCATAATCTGTCTCTGAAAGATCTGAACGTGCAGCTTGGCCGTCAAGCCATGCAAGCGTAGTTGCTTTGCTGTCAGGTTTATTTAAATTGCCGATTGCAGAATAATAAGCACTTGTATAAGTAAGGTCATTTTTAGCTGCGGGATAAGCTTTCATGCCTTCTTCCATAAGATCAACAGCCTTCTGCGGATTTTTTGTTATTCCGAAAAGTTGTTCACCATTATTCATTTGTAATAAGCCCGCACTTCTGTACCAGCCCTGTACAATTCGTCCGTCTTTTCCTTTTACCGGAACAAGATATCCTTTGCCGCCAAAATCATCTCTGTTGTCACCGTTAGTAATTGAAAAACCTAATGCCGTAGCATCGTTATCAATCATAATTGTGCTGCTATAAATAGTTCCCGTTTTTTTAATTACAGGCTCTGTTACTTTCCAGCTTTTCCCGTTGAACTGATAAATAGCAATATCGATATTATTTTCATTTTTTAGCGGTGACATTTTTTGATCAAAACTGAAGGCAAAACTCTGCCCTTGTTGTGCGGCATCTTTGCCTTTAAAACTCAATGCATCATACATCGGCTTGTTAAGCGGCTGCGCCTGAACAACAACAGCGCTGATCATTAAAAGAAGAATAAGGTACTTTTTCATAATGCGTTTTTTAATTTGAAGTAATTTAAGAAAATATATTATCTGTTTTGTAAGTTTGGCAAACCTTCGCAGGGTTTTTGCTAATGATGGCTCACCCAAGTATATTTCACCGGCAAACCAAATAAAACCGCTTATGCCCGTTAACGTAATCAGAAAAAACATCATCTTTCAACCGGATGCCAGCAGGGTGATCGCACGATTCTTCACCAGCAGTGAAGAAAGAAACATGCAGCTCATCAAAAAGATCCTGGCGATGCCCGAAGCGCTTCAGAGAGAAACGCTTGTACACGTGCTTCGCGATTTTTCACAAAGACACAGAAGTATCTCAAAAGCTTTTGAAAAGAATTTCAACAGGCTTGGGGAGTACTTTAAGAAAATGGAACTGGATACTGATTTACTTTCTACAGCGCAAAAGGTTTTAGTGGGCTCCTATTTCACTATGGAATATTCTATTGAAGCCGCCGCATTTTTCAATCCGTCCATCATGGAAGATCCTGATCAGACGGGACTTTCTTCCGGAGAAAAAAGAGTTATCATCAGTTTTCGTGCAACGGGAGAAGGTCATATTTCTTCGATCGCATTCCGCTCCGGCATTTTGGATAAGAAAAGTAATATTCTGATCGAGCCGCCGGGACGCTTATTAGAGTCGCCGGAAAGGATCAGAAACTATCGTTATGAAAAAGCATCCTTCCTGCAAAAGTTGCATGATATGCAAAAGCCCGACGAACACGTTTATGAGCAGATGAATAAGATACTGCCTGATTCATTTACGTATGAGGAGATGAAAAAATATGCGGAAGAAGTAAGGGAAAAATTTGCCGGCAACAGGGCTGCGGAAATGATGCTCGATGAAATGAAGTGGCTCGCAACGTCGCATTATGATATGGAGTTTTCTGTTGATACCGCGATTTCTGAAAGAGTAATTTTTCCGATCGCCGATACAGAGATCAAAGGAATTGAAGATGCAAGATTTGTAAAGTTTACCGAAGACAACGGCGAAGTAACTTACTACGCCACATATACTGCGTATGACGGCATGACGATCTTACCGAAACTGTTGATCACAAAAGATTTTTATCATTTTACAGTGAGGCCGCTCAACGGAGAGGTTGCCCGCAACAAGGGAATGGCATTGTTTCCCAGAAAGATTAACGGCAAATATGCGATGCTATGCAGAGGCGACGGCATGAGTAATTTTATTGCTTACTCTGACGATATTGCCATCTGGCGGGAAGCGCAATTGCTGCAGCAACCGATCTATCCATGGGAATTGGTTCAGTTAGGAAATTGCGGTTCGCCGGTAGAAACAGAGGAAGGGTGGCTGGTGATCACGCATGGGGTGGGACCGGTAAGAGAATATTCACTCGGCGCAACATTGCTCGATCTTGAAAATCCCGAGAAGGAACTTGGTCGATTAAAATTACCGTTGCTTTCACCGAATGAAAAAGAAAGAGAAGGATACGTGCCAAACGTGGTGTATTCCTGCGGCTCTATCATTCACAATGATAACCTGATCATTCCTTATGCGATGTCGGATCATGCATCTACTTATGCAACGGTTAATGTGAGTGAGTTACTGGCTGCGTTAAAAGTCAAGTAAACAAGCGCGAATCCGGTAAGGCGCTGTCTTTATCGAAACTCGGATCCGTAAGGATTGAGCCTTTGCCATGATCTTTTTTTCAGAAAGAGAAAAAAGCAGAAAATGTCGTTAAGCATGTAATCGATATTTTTAAAAAAACCACAGATTCGAAAATTATTTTTTTTTATTTATTTCCTCATTATAAAATGAAAATCAGTTTAATCATTTTGCGAAGGCATTAAATAATTAAAAGTGTAATCTGCAGCAAACTTTATTGAGTAATAAAAGCAAAGGGGCAACTTAAAAATTGCCCCTTTTTTTATAATATTATTGATCGCTTTTTATCCCCCCGATCCGCGACATCCTCTTTACAAAATCTTAAACCGCAATACCCGAAACATTGGGCAATTTTATCGAAACTGCTGCCTGTTTCGCAAGCACTTCTTCAGCAACACATGATTCTTTTACCGTGAGGTAGGAGATAAGATATGCCAGACTGCTTTCTGCTCCCTGGTTTCTGTTTACTCCGTAAGATTCCAACCCGTCGAAACAACCTTTTGTATCCCTATCGTACAGTTGCATGCGAAGATCGTTCTCCCCCAGGAACCACATATATGACGTCTGCAGATCTTTTGCATGGCGTTCTTCACCGGTAAGTTGCAACGCTTTTTGGAACAACAATACCATCATCATTGCATCTATCGGCTGCTGCGCAAACAGTGACTGGTGGCCGTCTTTGGCAAACCACTGCTCGTTCCCGATGACCGATAGATAACCACTTCTTAATACGATCGACGAAAGGAAATTCATACTTTCAGTTGCGGTAGACAACAATGTTTCATCACCCAAAACATCCCCTGCATGCAATAAACACAAGGGTAATATTGCATTGTCATACGTAAGCATGTTCTCAAACCAATGCCAGTCTTTTGAACTTTCTTTTCTGTATTGATTTACCAATCTGTATGAAAGCGCTTTTAATATCCTCCGCATATTATCGTCATCAATATTCGCCTTCAAATAATAACTGATCCCGATGATCGTATTTGCGATACCGCGAATATGTTCCAGTTTTTCAAAGTTGGGAGATGCATTTAAAAATATTTCTCTTGCTGAATAATAATGCATTTCGGTTGTGGGATGATTTACCAGATAACCCAATGCCCAAATCGTTCTGCCGAAAGAATCTTCCGAGCCTTTTTCATCTAAAAAATTTCTGTTATAGCTCAGGAAATTTCTGAATGTTCCGTCATCATTCTGCATGTAATGGATATAACTCAGGTATATCGGTATCAATTCCATCGCATGCAGGTGCCTTTCCTCTTTATAAGCCATCACAGCCATCAGTAAACCTCTTCCGTTATCATCAAGACAATATCCTTCTTTAAAATTAGGTATACCGAATTTTGCGTGCTGGAGTAAGCCTGTATCATCTGTCATCCGACGGATATGTTCCAAAGAAAACACAGGTAATACTTCCGGATCAAATCTTCCTTCTTTCGCGGTGAAACGTTGTTTATATTCCCTGATCATCTTTGCAGCAAGCGCAAGATATTTTTCACCGATCCTTGGCCATGTTACGTCACGACCGTAAGCACGCGAATTGTCCCGAAGCTTCTTTAATAATATTTCATCATCAAAAAGTTCAACGAGGATAGTTGATAATTTTTCACTGTCGTTAAAATCAAACAGTCTTCCTTTATCTTCAGTGAGTAATTCTGTTGCGTGCCAATACGGTGTGGATACAACCGCACAACCGGCACCAACGGCATAAGACAGCGTTCCGCTGGTGATCTGAGCTTCATTTAAATAGGGCGTAACATATACATCAGCAGCAGACAAATATTTAAACAATTTTTCTTCATCGGTAAATTCATCAACGAACATCACATTATTTTCAACGCCAAGTTGTTTAGAAAGTTCTTTCAGGTGATCCCGATATTCTTCACCTGATTCTTTTACGATATTCGGATGCGTTTTACCTAAAATGATGTAGCATAATTCAGTATGCTTTTGTACAACAGGCGGTAGTGCTTTGATCGCTGTTTCAATTCCTTTACTTCTGCCGATGAGGCCAAATGTGAGCATTATTTTTTTTCCTTCCAGTCCTAATTCCTTTTTCATTTTCGTTTGGTCAAATTCAAAGGCCGGAATTCCGTGATCAATAACGCATATCTTTTTTGAATGGATTCCATAGACCTGTGTAAGAAATTCAACAGCTTTATTATTCATCACCACAGTTTGCGCTGCGAGGGCTGCAATTTCTTTCGTCACATCTTTTTGATGGTGGGAAGGATTCTTCAAAACCGTGTGCAGTACAGCAATTACAGGAATTCGTAATCTGTGCAACAATGACAGGATGTAAGATCCGTCACGACCGCCGAAGATACCAAACTCATGTTCCAATACACATACATCAGCGCCACTTTCGTTTATATATTTGGCAGCTGCCGTATAATCTTCCGCCTTTTCCTGTTGAATTATAAACTTCACTTCTTCAGGGTAATCATATACATTATTCGCATCATTCATTGCAACAACGATCCCTTCATTTCCTTCACTGCCGGATTTACAGTTCATCCCAATATATGTGTTCCCTGTAAACGTTGCGATCCCGCATTTTCTTGGACCGTAGGAGGCTATATAAACAATCTTCATATGTGGAGTATTAATTCGTTCACGTAAAAGTTGCACAAAGCAAGCCAAAGCCAAAAGTGTTGATAACAGACTTACTTTTTCTCCTGCTGTTTAAGCATGATATCGGAGAGATACTCTTTGGCAACATTTTGCAGATCACTTTCAGAAATATTGAGCGCATCGGGATTTTGCGTCAGAGCCAGCCACGGCCGTTGTGCGCCGAACGGATAGTTGCCGTACACGATCACAGGCGTACCATGTGCAATGATATTATCGGTGCCTTCCAGTTTCCATTGATCTGCCCAACCATATAAATATTTTGCATCTTCTTCCTTCAACCGTAAGCAGGAGTGCGAAGCCGGATAGCCGGGCATTGCATACTGGTGAAAACCTACGCCTAATTTATTTTCGATATTGAAATTCCATTTAAGGTCCCACTCATCGTTGAAAGTACTGGTGGTTTGCTCCGCCTTCCAATTCGTATAAAATAATCCTGTCGGCGTTTGATCCGCCTTTCTACCCATGCTCGTTGGACCCGTACGAATGAGTTTACCGTTTTCATACGCCGCAAATGATTGCGCAGGATAGGAGAAGAAAATAATTTTATTGACGTCTCTTAAAAAATCTGCCTTAAAAGGAAAAGGAAAATATTGTTCGATCGGTTGTTTAAGATCTGAAGGAATCACGAGTGTATCAAAATTCTTCAACACATTTTTATCCGCCCGATTCACAGCAGCGATCGCATCAAGTGATACAGAATCGGCAGCTAATATTTTTTTAATACTGTCTTTTGGAAATGCAAGTTGATATTGCATTGCAACTCTCTTTTCAACTTTGATCTCGGGGAGCGCAGGGTTTGCAGCCTGTTCAGCTGTATTGTTATTCTTACAACTAAAAAGAAATATTGTCGCGGATATTACTAAAATGAATGATCTGTGAAGCATATTGTTTATCCCTTACAAAGGAAAGACTATGCCAATATTGTATTCCGGGAATTTTTGAAAATCAGTTTATTCATAAATCCAGATGCAAACAAAAGATGCAATAAAAAAGCCCGCTCTTTCCGGAACAGGCTTTAAATTATTTAAGTCTCACACATCAGCACATTAGCATATTTCATCTCCAAATCAATCCATTTCCAAATTGATTAGCTTACCACCAAAACACCCGTAGCTACAAATTCTATTTCTGTTTTTGGTTCTTTTATCTTTTCTATTTCTTCTTTGCTTTTACCTGCATCTTCCGCATAATGTTTCAGCATTTCCACGCTTGTTGTTGTTTTTTGGGCAACACCTTCAAGCACTACATCCTTACCCACGATATCTTTCGGCATGAAATATTTATAATCTTTAAAACGGATCATGATGCCTTCGCCGTCTGTTTGTGCAAGTTTCATCCAGCAACCTTTCTTTTCGCAAACACTGATCACCGTTCCTTTTACTTTTCCTTTGTATTCATCTGCTCCGTCGAGTTTTGCCTCTAAAAGATTTACTTCCAATGCTCCGGTTGCAGTTGTTCCGGCGCCGTAAGTAACACCTGCTTTTGCAGACTTAGGTTGCGCAAATGCGGTGGCAGACAAAAGGCTGATCACACATACAAAAAACAGTTTCATATAGATGTATTTTTAAATTTGAATGACAAAAATATGCATTTTTGCCCGAAAAAACGTTAAATATACCCTATTAAGGGTATAGGATTGGTGAAAAAACTACCGTCTATTTGTATCAGAGAAATCGGTTTACCAAAACTAACTATCTTTTTTGCGGCTTCGGCTGCAGATTTTTCTCATGCTTGAACAATATCCCGTCCTGATTCCTCAGGAGGGGATTTTTTTTGCCACTGACCAGCTACATTTTATTTACCGGATCATTGCGTAACCAAAAAGTTACCTGTATATTTGTGTAACCAAAAGGTTACACAATGAAACAAAGCAATTCTGATCTTTTTCAGGCAATCGCAGACCCAAGCCGCAGGCAGATCCTTCAATTGCTCACAAAAAAGGAAGCAGGCATAAGTATGCTCGCAGAAAATTTTGACATGAGTCGCCCCGCTGTTTCAAAACACGTAAAGGTTTTATATTCCGCCGGCTTGATAATTATAAAAGATACAGGCAGAGAACGAATCTGCAGTCTGCGCCGCGAAGGTTTCGATGACCTGCAGGAATGGATGAATTTCTTTCAGTCATTTTGGGATAAAAAACTCGATGCTTTGGGTGATATCCTCGCATCGAAACATAAAATTACTTCAAAAAAATTATCATCAAAAAAGTAAGATCATGAAACAACCATTTGTTATTGAGAGAACGTACAATGCCCCGGCAGAAAAGGTATGGAAAGCCATTACTGAAAAAGACCGGATGAAGCAATGGTATTTCCACCTCGAAGAATTTAAGCCGGAAGTTGGCTTTGAATTTTCATTCGCGGGTAAAGGTAGAAATGGCGAAGATTATATTCACCTCTGTAAGATAACCGAGGTGATCGAAGGAAAAAAGCTAACGTATTCCTGGAGTTATAAAGATCATCCCGGCATGTCGTACGTAACTTTTGAATTATTTGCCGACGACGATAAAACCACCGTAAGGCTTACACACGATGGCATTGAGACAATGGCTGAAAACGGACCCGATTTTTCATTGGCAAGCTTTACAGAAGGTTGGACCACGATCATAGGTAAAAAGTTAAAGGAATTCGCGGAGAATTAAGGTTTGAGGAAAACACCGGAAGAAACGTGGAAAATAGAAGCCGGCCTTATGCTTCACTCCTGCAGAATACTTATAAATTACATCATGTAACGAGGTCAACTAAATGATTTAGGAAATAAATGCTAAATTAATTAGTCTGTTTAAAATAAATGTTTTAGTTTTGAAACCTCTATAACATTAAACAGATACATCAATTAAAACAAACAAAATGAGCACAGCAGAAAAAACAGGTGAGAAAGCAGAAAAGTTCAAGGCCCTTAAACTTACAATGGATAAGATTGATAAGGATTTCGGAAAAGGGTCCGTGATGATGATGAATGAAAAGGGAGTTACAGAACAGGAAGTTATTTCTACAGGATCGATCGGGCTGGATGTAGCGCTTGGTATCGGCGGTTTGCCGAAAGGAAGAGTGATCGAAATTTACGGACCTGAATCTTCAGGTAAAACAACATTGGCAATACACGTTATTGCAGAAGCACAAAAGAAAGGTGGTATGTGCGCATTCATTGATGCGGAACATGCTTTTGACAGCACTTATGCGCAAAAGCTGGGTGTTGATATTGATAACCTGCTTATCTCCCAACCGGATTACGGTGAGCAGGCCCTGGAGATCGCAGACAGACTGATCCTTTCCGGTGCGCTGGATGTAGTGGTTATTGACTCTGTGGCTGCCTTGGTACCAAAAGGTGAATTGGAAGGTGAAATGGGTGACAGCAAAATGGGTCTCCAGGCACGTCTGATGAGTCAGGCATTAAGAAAACTTACTGCTACGATCAACAAAACAAATACGGTTTGTATTTTCATCAACCAGCTTCGGGAGAAGATCGGCGTGATGTTCGGTAACCCCGAAACAACTACGGGTGGTAATGCGTTAAAATTCTATTCTTCTGTACGCCTGGATATTCGTCGCCTTGCACAGATCAAAGACGGTGAAGAAGTCATTGGTAACCATATCAAAGTAAAAGTGGTAAAGAATAAAGTTGCGCCCCCTTTCCGCATCGCAGAATTTGATATCGTTTACGGAGAAGGTATTTCAAAATCCGGCGAGATCATCGATATGGGTGTAGAATTGGGTATCGTTCAAAAAAGCGGAAGCTGGTTCAGCTACAATGGTGATAAATTAGGCCAGGGTCGCGAAGCGGTAAAACAACTTATCGTTGATAATCCTGCAATGGCCGATGAAATAGAATTAAAGATCAGGGAAAAGATCAAAGAAAATAAAGGAGAATAAAATGTCTGAACTATGATTTAAATGATTTACGTAGTACTATGATCGGTTTTCAAAATCATAGCCTTCATTTAATCAACAAAATCATAGCTTATACATCAAAAGTTTAAGTTGGGTTATTAAGTATTACACCGTCCTTTTCTAAGGACGGTTTTTTATGCCATGATATTGATAGAAAAAATAAAAACAGCAACCGCAAAGCCGCCGGGGCTCAGAATTAGTCAATCATTATTCATTATTCCTAATTCGTAGTTCTAAGAAAGCGTCTTTACCATCTTCGCCATCATACTTCCGTTGTACCAGATCTGCATCGTGTAATCGCCGCGGAGAAATTTATCCGGCGTCAGAGAAAAATTAAGGCGATTGTCGTCGCCTGCATCAAAATGTAATTTTCCGGAGTATACTTTTTTGCCTTCACGCGTATCAAAGGTTCCTGATTCCCAAACGGAATTCCTGATCACTTTACCATCGGGCTGTAATACCACAACCACGATTTCCCCATTTGATTTGGAAGCCGAATTTTTTACCTGAAAAGAGCCGACGATCTTTTCAGCCTCCTCAGAAGAACTCGTTTCCTGCTCCTTCGAATTATCCGCAGTTATTACAAACAAATGCATTGATGTGATCATTGCAGAATTCTGAAATGAGGTTTTTTCCGCCGGTGCGCTCCTGGAAGTTTCGCCTGATGCAATTGCGGAGGCTTTTACTGATCTGTCAGATGAAATGAGTTTGCTCAGCAAAGCCTGCAGTCTTTTATTCTCGCTCTCCATATTTGCATAACGGCTTTGCAGTTCTGAAACTTTCAATTGCAATTCCGCTATCTTGATCTTTGCAATTGCAAGATCTTCTTCCGAGCCGTGCTGCTTAAGCAATGAATCGATCTCTGTTCTCAGAACAAGCATTTCACTCAGCTTTTGTTGCGCCGCTTTATCCGTTGCAACGTCGGCAGTGAGCATACCGTTATCAATATTCTTTACTGTATTTCTGTATATGTTCTGCAGTGAATCCCGTACCTGTTCTTTGTTGATGGCGCTACCGGCAAACGTCTTGTTCCCTTTAAAGAAAATATTATAACCCGTCACACCCAACATAATTGCGGATGCGATCAATATCACAATGGAAACATTAAGTAAGTTGTCGTATTTGTTCTCTCTCATATCGTCGGCAATGCGGACGGGATTCGGTGATCCTGAGGATGGCGTGGATAGAACGTAAAGATGACTAAAATTATCGGAATTTTTTTCTTCCCGCAGCTGTTTTTATGCTTAGTTATTAACGTTTTGATTTACATAGGCGGAGATCCAACCTACCTGTCCGTTCTTCACCAGAAAAAAATGCTTTTTATCCAGCGTTCCTTCAAATTGTCTTACAATTTTCAACAGCAAACCTGTGCCGGCCATCAATGCACGCTGATCAAAGACCTTCTTCACTTTTGCTGCTTCTGCTGCGATCAGTTCTTTATTTACAGATTTATCCGTGATATTTTTCGTGATATTTTCCGGAGAAAATGACGCATAATCATTTGCAAGCCTGTTACTGAAATTTACCAGATCAGTATAATTCAACGGCACTACCGAGTTATCAGTAAGTTCCGGATAAAGCAACGTGGCTACGGACCATGCAATACCGCCGCTGAAAGCAAAATTATCGTTCATATTATACGCATCACTTTCATTCACCGCATATACGATCTCTCTGTCGGGATCACCGGCAAGCACACGGGTAAGCTGGCGCTGGTAATTACCGATCGATTTATCTTCATCCGTTCTTTTCTCAGTAGCGTTTGTAATGGTTTTTGTTCCCCAGGAAAGTATGAACAAACGCAGGTCTTTTGTATTGCCGTTACGGAAATAGCCGCCCTTCGTATTACCGCTTCCGATGTCAATAAGGAAGGTGTTGTAGCGTCGGGATTCAGGAACGATACCAAGATGCGACAATCTCGCTTCTTCTGTAACATCCACCACCGGAACTGATCTTTGCGGCTCGTGAATGTATGCGCGGAAAGAATCTGTAAGACTTTTTATCTCCCCGAGTTTATTTTCTTTTTCAGCCTGGCTCTTTACACCGCTGCTCACCACAGTGTAAATTTTAGAAGCAGGAATGTCGTATCGATACATTGCAGTGTTGTACAAAGCGCCCAGCCCGACAACCGTAGCGGAAAATGTAGCGGGTGTAAATGAAATAAAATCCGTGTTCACTGCCGTATCTTTCAATGCAGTGAAAGCTCCTGTGACTGCTGCGTTCTTTCCCATTTCGATAATGCTCAGCTTCACACCTTTTGATCCGACCTCGATCCCTGCATAAATTTCAGGACCGGTAACTTTTACCGGCATGCTGCTTTGCGCATGAGCATACACACACCATACACTGCATATTGAAATCGCAAAAAAGATTTTGGTAAATGAATGTCGCATGGTAGTCCCGTAATTTAAGTACCAAAATTACACTATAAAAATACAGCCATGTGCGTCGTAGAAAACTTGTGCAAAGATTGCAGGAGAAAGACTTTCAGCAGTTTTAGGGTATACGTGTCAGATCTTTCTGCCGATATCTTCTCTTCCGCTCCTGTAGCTTTTTGCTGTTCTGTAGATATAAGTGGCCACGCCGGTAAAACTCCACTCAGGAAAAAGGCTGTAAATCAGTTTCATCGTTTGATGCTTCAATGACTGCTTCAGGAAAAGGTTTGCAAAGTATTCCTGCTTCAGGGAATAAATGATCTTAATGAATTTCACATTATGGTGTTGAATGCTGTCGTAGATCTTTACGTCTGCAGAGAGTTTGGTTCCCATGCTGTCTGCAAATAATTTTTCGAGCGATTTGCTTTCAGTTGCGTTGTACGAAGCTTCGACAGGGTGACGCGGATAGTCGTATCGGGAAAGCAAATAGATATTTGCAAGCAACAGTATTCCATACGATAAAGCAAGTGAAACAAGCACTGACAGATAATTTACCCGCGCTTGCTCTATTTCCGGATCAATGGAAACAACGCTTTTCCCCGGCACTTTATCACCTGGTCTTCTTGAAGGATTGATCAGCAACATGACCACTTCCACCGGCCAGATCACCATAAATAAGTTGCGGACCAGGCATTTGAGCGGTGATGCGGCGGTTCCGGTGACATTGTCAACAACCTGTTGTTTTAAAATTCTTTTGGCAATGCTTCGCCCGTTGATACAATCTTTGCAAAAATATATCGCCGGGCCTGCCAAAAAAAAATAAATACCGTTACTGTCGCCTGCAGTATCGGTAATTTTATTAATGATCATTGGTATCAAAAAGAACATCGCGAAGATGGTCATGAATACACGATCTAATAATGCTGACCCGAGACGGGCGCCGGAAGAAAGCTGCTGAATCTGATACGTTTTACGCTAAGATATGTGCGGCACGGAATCTCCAATTAGTTAAGGCTTTTTATTGTCATCTATTTAAGCAACCCTATTTTAGCAGTCTCTGTTTTAATACTTCGAAAAATGCCATTTTTTGTACCGGGCAATTCTTCAATACAACGTATACTTCTTTCCGGTCCTTTTATAATTAAATTTCGGGACTCTAACTAAATGGGCTAAGGCGGACTGTAAAATCTATTATCAATTAAACCGACGATAAAATCTCTGCTTTTCGGATTCTTAATAAATTTTTGCGTTCGCAATGCAACAGACCTATCATTACCACATTCAAAAATTGCTTTTATGACCCATGTCGTGTGTTTCGAAGTGTAACTATTGCGGGGATCGCTGTTATGCTCTGACAACCGACGGTACGGGTCTTCAGAGAATCCAATATACTATTTGTCCTACATTTCGGAATACAGGATGTAAATAAGTACATAGATTAAAAAAGCCCTGACATTTGTCAAGGCTTTTGCTCCCAAAGATATTGAGACATTGAACCAAATCACAGCTCGACTCATACAGATTTATCATCTTAAAGGGATTATAAATAAAAAGAAAACTGAATAGAGTTTTACTAAGATTTTATTTTAGTGTAGCTTATAAAAAATACTGATCGCAATTAATATTCAATATCGGTGGAATGAAGTTTTAAAATTATTCATTGTAAATTTTCACCGCCTTTTCCATTTTGGCGTCATTTGTCACAATGTTTTTCATGGTCTTAACAACAGCATAAGCTTCTTCATTATCCTTTGTCATTTCGCGAAATGACTCCGGTGTCATTTTTATTAATGGCCATTGATCGCCATTTTGAAGGAAATAATGAGCCGTGACTTTTCCATCGTCTTGGGTCTTATTTATATAAACGTTTATCCTCCCTTTCACAATGCAATGATGACAATCAAAAAAAATGGTATAACGTTTTTTAATACCCATATTAATTTCGTATGCAGCATGAAGAGCCCGGAATAATTATTTTACTTTAAATAAATATGCATGTTCACGCTCACCTGCCGGAAGATTTACCGTACTGTAAAATTGCTCATAATAATAAATATGGTTGTCGCTGTTGCTTATGGTATAAAGAATGCCAGCATTATCATTACAGGAACTGCTGTTTTTCCTCCTGCCGATGCCGTCTGAAATTCCAAGGCAATATATGCCCTTTTTGAGGGCGATCATTTTTAACTGAAGTATATACATATTTCCGGTTTCCGTATGATAAATCTGTTTCACATGATCGGCATTGATGGCACTTTCTGCTCTTCCGATCATCTGAATAAACCTGAATGAGTCTACCGCCGAGCCAAAATTAGATGTGCCTGGCTTCAGCACATATACCCCCAGTGTCGTGCCTATTTCGGCATTGCCGCTGAAATCCACATTTTTATTGGAAGAATAATCAAAGGGGTGGTTGGGAAAAGCCGAATAAATTGTAATCGTATCACCAACGGAAATGCTGTCGCTTCCCGGCGATACCGACCAGCTTTCTTTAAGCGAATAGCTGTAACCGACACATTCCGCTTTTTTGCAGGTAGCGAAAAAGCAGCTCAACGCAACGATAACCGCCGAAAAAATGGTATAGTGCTTTTTAGTATCCATATTCATTTAATAATTGGTTAACTGCTGCCTGTTGCCAGTAATTGTTCTGCTGAAGAAGAAGGTTTTTGTACGCATTCATATCTGCTACGGCACCGGTTAACGCATTGTAGAATTGCGCATTGGTATAACCTGAAACATTATCAAATTGAATGCCGCTTAAACCTGTCGGTTCTGAACCGCTATCCATCATATCATTTAAAAAGCCTTTGGGTATCCGGTACTCATAATCGCTCGTACGATACGGATTGTACTGTTCCAAAAAGTTTTGATGGCTTGAAAAGCCGCCGTTATTACTAAAGAAAAGGCAAGTGCTCAAGCATATGCCGCAGACATAATAACCTTTTCATGAGAAAAAATTTGGAAACCGTTTGTTTATTTTTTTCTCAACGATAGCAAGACCGTCGCCAAACTCAACCCGCTTCGAGACCCTGAAAATCAAATTGTCGGTTTACTACATGAAGGCTTCGTGGATGTCTGCCCGCTAAAGGATCCATACACCCTTATTAGTTATCAATTCAATTTTTGAGCATTCTTATTTCAATTGGCTTTCAAAATCTATAATAAAGTCGTCTGCTACAAATAATTTCAGGCTCTAATGTATTTAATTTCCGATGGACTTTCTGGATGGAAAAGATTGGTCTTAAGTAGACATAAAATAGAAAAAAGTTGCACATTTCTGCACAACCTTAATTATTTTAACCTGATCCCCCTGTTGAACTTGAACCAACGACCCTCTGATTAATCCCGAAGTTTCGGGACTCTAATCAAATGAGCTAAGGAGGAATGTAATTTTGTTGATGAGATAAGTTGTTCTATAAATAACCTGCTCTTTTGTTGCTTAATAAATTTTTCAGTTCTTATTGCATCGGACCTGTTTATTCCGCACTCAAATATTGCTGTAATTATCCATGGACGATATTTTGAAGTATAGCTATTGAAAGGTTTGCTGTTGTGTTCTTCAATTCGCCTGTATGGATTTTCGGAATATCCTACGTAAAATTTTTCCGATGACTCGGATCTGAGAATATAGATGTAGTACATAGATTAAAAAAGCCCTGACATTTGTCAAGGCTTTTGCTCCCCCAAGTATAGAAGACTTGAACCAAATTACAGAACGATTAAAGCAGATCTATCATTTGAAAGGTGTTATAAAACCGGAAAATTAATAATGTAAATAATGTAAGAGTTTCCTGCGCTTATCACTAAATTCTTCAGGGAATTTATTTATATCAATAACACACGGAATAATTCCTCTAAAGAAATTACCTACCTTTTAATAAATCTAAGCGCGCTCCCATTAGTAAACTTCACTATGTAAATACCGGGACGAAGCTTATCAATGTATATCACTGAGTTCTGACCCGTTACCAGGTAAGATCCAATTATTCGTCCTTCTATATCCGTTAATGTTACAGGTAATCCGATCTGCGAAACTGGAATTTCAATATTCATATGGTCATAAGCCGGATTCGGATAAATGCTTACTTTCTTAATAGGTGCGCCAGAAATTCTAACTACATCTGATTTCAGCATCTGGTTATTTATATTAATTCGTGTTACCCGATAATACTCTGTTCCTGCAATTTTTGTTTGTGTGGTAAAGTGATAAGTATGTGTGCCGTTACCTACACCTGGCAGACTGCCAATAATTTGGTAATGAATACCATCAAAAGACTTTTCAACGTCATAGCGTAATGCACTTATTTCCTGAATTGTCCATGTTACGAATGCCTGATCATAATTATTTGTCGTGCCTGATATACTAATCCATTCCACCGGCAATACACTTCCTACAGATCCCAAAGCAAAAGGACTCCAACTACTGATGCTGTTACTCGTAACGCTGCCGGATGCAGTTGTTCCTGTTGCGCTAAGTACACTGCCTTCATTTACCCAATTGCCCCCGGTTTTGTGTGCAACACGGCGTTGAGTTACAGGATTGCTGTATACATCGTTATAGCCATCCCAATAAATTTTTACTGTGCCAGTAGCCGTAGAAACGGGTTGGATATTCCAATACTCCTGAGTATTGTAACTTGCAAGCGGTAATGCTTCTGTTCCCCCAATTGTAAAGGGTGCCGTACCAGCATTAGCGCTGAAATAACTAACAAGCATACCTCCTGCATTTGCCGAAAGATTTACATCTGTTTTTTGATACCTCGTGGCATCACCGACAGGATAACTGAAATTGCCTGTTCCTTCTTTCTGCACATATCCGTTGACATGCGATGCATCGGTTGGCAAATAGGTATTGCTTATCGATGCATTCGCGGTAAGAGCAAGCGGCGCAGCAGTACTTGATGCAGCAATCAAACCATTTACAAAGCTAAATACTCCATCAACAATTGCGGGCTCAGACAAGGTCAGTCCATTCGGATTATTTACGTTCATATTTTTTGTAAAAAAACTTCCCGTCCCGCTGAGGGTTTGTGCTATGCTGCCATTTATTAATAATGTACCTGAGTTAGCAGAAGGCATTACTACATTGTTGATGATATTTCCGGTTACAGCCAAGGTGCCGTCATTAATTAGAGTACTGCTGCTTTGAAATTGGGCACTCCCTTTTACCTGTACGGTGCAGCCGGTTTTGATTGCTAATATTCCCCCGTTGTTATAAAGAACTTGGGCGTGGAGTATGCAGGGTAAAAACAGTATCGAGAAAAATATTTTTTTCATTTTGTTTAATTTAGAGCTAATCTTTAAAACTGAAATTATTTCCATCCAAATGACAATGCAAGGCTACATGCTAAAAAACGAAATATTCAGCTGTTTCCTATCATTCAAGCTACTTTTGAGGTTGAAATCCGTTTTTTTGAGGTTGAAAAAATTAAAATAATTCAGTAATTAGTACTCTCAAATATTCTTTTAAAATCTGAAATCCAAGTATTGAGTAAAGGTATTTCTTCTTGATCAATGTAATTTTCTTCAATCATAAATTGATAACAAGATTTTAAATTTTCAAAGATAAATTTCTCTCCTCTTTGCAAAGGCAGTTCAATAAGACCCTTCATAATATTAGCGTTATGTAAATAGCCGGGTATTTCCAGTTCAAAATCTTTTAAAAGGTCATGATGGTTACGTTCTTGGTACACCGTCGGTGAAAAAAAAGCAAGGTGCCAATCACATGTCCAAAATATACGTTGAGCTATAAAGCTTCGCCAAATATCTGTCATTCTAAAACTGCAATATGATGGCAGATACATTAATGGGTATGCCTTTTTGAACCAAACTGTATTTTGGCTGTTAAAGGGACATATACTGCCGGTTCCTAAAATTACCGGAGACTCTTGTTCGAAATTCAATGGAAGCGCCCGTGTAAGCCTGTAAATTGCATCAACATCAGGGTTCAAATTTGCAAGACCTTGCTGCACTGGGCACTCAAAAAACCTGTTGTCCTCTTCTGCTGTTTTTCTGGATAACCCTAAATGTTGGAGACTGAACCCACGTGGCCAAATATGTGCATTAGTGAACTCCCTATAAATGTTTAACCAGGAGGTTTGTTCCTCAAATCTTCCTGTTACCAAAATTGATTTAGGCTCCCAAAATGCAGGGTAAGGTAAATTGTCATCATCAGTTTCAATGATGGTTTCAGATCCAGCAAGCATAGCGTGTAGGTAGCCGATATTTTTTTTTGAATAATGATTATCGGGGAGCAAATGCGCTAACTGAAAAGCCGAAGTTTTCTGCGCAGCCAAGCTCAGAAAATTACCAAACGGAAGGAGGAAATTTGACGGTGTCTTAATATCTCCGACAATGATTAAATCAATACCATTCTCGTTACATAGGCTGGAAAACTTTTTCAAAACTTCATTATCGGAGTCGTTTATGGTGGTAATTACTAAAGCGGTGGACATGATGTATCTTATAAGGAAGGAGAATTGAATGTGATGCGTTTTACAATATAATATTGGAGTGTGCCGATTGCATTGAGCACGGATTTTATTGGCAGCCTTTGTGAACTCGTTAAGTAGTTTATAGGGTGTTCAATAAAATGTTTTTTACGAAGTAAGTACCTGATTTCCGTTTGATAGAAATGGCCCGTGGAAAGTATTTTTTGCGTTAATAGTTTCCTCACCACATCTGTATGAAATCCCTGGTACCCGGATGTCATGTCTTTTAAATTGGTGCCGAGTAACAAGTTGGCTATATGAGTACCGCCCTTTGAAAAAAAAAGTCGCTTTAAACCTGCGTTTTCTATTGCACCGCCTTTAGTAAAACGACTTCCAAAGACACATTCATAACCAAACTCAAGCAGCAAAAGAATTTTCGGGATTTCTACAGGATCATGAGCCAACCCTGCATCCATTTCGATGATATAGCTATAATCATTTTTACATGCTTCACGGAACCCACGCAGGTAAGCATCAACCACATTCTTATTCAGGGGTTCGTACACGGTCTTAAACCGGTTATCAGTTTCACTGAGTGTGGTACACAGTTCAAGGGTATTGTCAACAGATACTTTATCCACCACAAAAAAAGCATGTCCATTCCTGAGCTTATCGAAAACTGTTTTGAGGCCTTTGATTAATGGCACAAAATGACAGGCTTCATTTGCCATTGGAATTATTACTGCGAATGTACTTTCTTTCACTTTATATTGTTTGTGCATACCTAGCTACGCTTTTGCTTAGTATCTTTTGAAGGCGAAGCGAATTGTCTGCGCCAGGCAGCCCCATCCGTAGACTACAGAGTTTTTAAAGCTGATGCTGCTGCTTTCCTTATTGTAAATTGTAGGACATGAAATCTCTCCGATTCTGATCTTTTTTTTTATAGCAGAAAGCAGAAACTGATTATCAAAAACAAAATCATTACGGAAAGAATGGAAATCTATGAGCCTAAGTGCATTTTTCGTATAGCCTCTGAAACCCGTGTGATATTCAGAAAGCTTTGCGCCTGTCACTAAATTCTGCAGCAGCGTCAGCGCCCGGTTGGCTAAATATTTATACAGCGGCATACCATTCTTTACGGCCCCCGAAGTAATAATTCTTGACGCTATAATCACGTCATAAATACCTGTGCCGAGCATAGCGGCGATCGGACTACAAAGTTCAGGCGTATATTGTCCGTCGCCATGCACCATGATCGCATATTTAAAATTTAATTGCTCAACAGCATAGCTATAAAGCGATTTTTGATTGCTGCCATATCCTTTGTTTTCCGTGTGTGCAATTAAATGTACTTCCGGAAAATTATATTTCACGATCTCCACGCCCTTGTCCACGGAAAAGTCATCACACACAACGATTTGATTAAAATTTTGAGCTTTAAGGCGGGTGAGTACATTTGCGATTGTGGCTTCACCATTATACAAAGGCACCATAATTAACACTTCATCGTGGCTCATTGTTTTAATTTTTGTATTTTTTCGAATACCGAATTCATTTTTCCAAAATTTTCCTGAAGCACATAATTGTTGTATAACGCTGTTAATGTCGTAATAGAAATAGATTTTCTGTTAGGATAATCTACCGGTAAAAGTTTATTGCTTTCAATGGTGTGCAGCAAAATCTTTTCCGCTTCCATCAACTCAAGTTTATCGTTGTGATGAGCTATGGCGCGCTTCTGAACGAGCAATCCGTAATTTTCAGAATAATCTCTGTTGGCCGAATCAAGAACAAATGATTTTTTCGCGAAATATAATGCACTGTCAGCATCACCTTTTAGATCGTAAGCAGTACCTGACAGAAAATAAGCGTATGAATTTGCAGTATCAGTTCTTATGGCTTCGCGAAAATTCAAAATTGCCATATCTATATTTTTTAAACGCTGTCCATATACTTTTCCAAGTGAAGCATAACAAATGCTTTTGTTTTCGCGCAGTTGTGCTGCATACAGGCGGGGGCGATACATATCAGTCTGCCGGTATGCGGCCAATGCTGTCTGATAATAATTTAAACTTTTTTGGGGTTCAATATCTTCAAGATCTCCAAGATATTGATTCGTCCTTGCCAGGTTCATCCATACCAGGCCATACATCGGGAATACATCCAATGCTTCTTTGAACTGCGGCAGCGTAGTTTTGAGCAGCTGTATTTGTGCGGCTTTTTCATCATTAGTGAGGTAATGTGTTTCCCCTGCGGCATTAATATGCTCATCATTGATCTTGCGTAAAACGATCTCGCCGTAGTCCGATTTTATTTTCGCTGATCCTGTTGAAATTTTCAGGTCATGAGAGATCAATTTAAAATTATCATACCAGTCAAAATTTCTTTTTACTGCAACGCTGATATAAAATAAAGAAAGAAGCGCCGTCGTTAAAAAAACAACCCTGTAGCTTATTCTTTCAGCAATGTATAAAAGCAACGAAGAAAATGTGATGAACATACCTAAAGATGGCATGAACATAAAACGCTCCGCCATATTTACACCTATAGGAAACAATAAATTCGATACCGGAAAAAAGCTGATCAAAAAAAACAGTAAACCATAACTGTATGGCTTTTTCTTTTTAACTCCAAACAAAGCAATGCCGATAACCAGCAGACAAATAATCAATGAAATAATGACTTCAGCATTGGAAAATGATTTTACCCGGATATAACGCGGATAATAGTCTATAGTTAACGGATAGGGTACAGCCAGAAGGCGGGCATACTTACCGTAAGTAAAGATGTTTGTAGCGAATTGATTTGCACGGGGCATTTCGTTGATGCTTTGTTGCGAAGGATTTTGCAATACCTGTACATCGGAACCTGCTATCAGCGGTGAAAATTTGGCCTTCTTGCTCACTTCAAGAAAGGGATCGTTCATCATCTCAATACCCGGTGAGTGAGTTAATTTAATTGATCCCAAGGCATGTTGCCGCAGACCGAGATAAAGGATTGTCGGAATCAGCAAAAGAATACCTGCAGACAATACACTGCGTAATTTCAGCTTTCCAAAAAACCATAATGTAAGCGGCGTGATAAAAATAAACATGGTCGCATTCTCTTTGGCAAGGAGTGCTAAGAAAAAGAAAGCAAGTCCTAAAAGCATCTGCTTGATTTTTGTATTTAAGCTGCCGGCATAAGCCCGAAAAAGAGCTGTTACGGAGAGCAGCGAAAAAAGTAAACAAAGAATTTCGTCACTGCCTTTCACATTAGCCACTGCTTCGGTATGGAGAGGATGAACTGTAAATAATAAAGCTGTAAGGAATGCCAACAACATTCGTTGTTTTTGTTGTTCAAATATGGTCAGCAAAAACCTGTACAGCACAAAGCAAAGCAAGCTATACAGCAGCACATTGAGAATATGCATGAGATTCGGGAACGTCGTGTTTTCAGAAAGGTCATTTAGAACGCGGCCGCTTTTCTCTTCTGCATTGCTATTTATAGAGTGATTCGTTTTTGGTTTAGCTAAAATTTCGGAAAAGCCCGCATATATGGCCGGGGCCAACGGCCGGTATCTTCCACCGGATACAGCATCAGAAATTTGTCCCGTGCTTCCGTACATATAATCGTGGCTGAAAATTTGAGCGATGCCCGAAATCCCCTTCTGCACAAAACGGTTTTGATGAATTACGACACCATCATCCACCGCCCATTTGTTAGGGACTGTGTTTGCGTAAATTAATATGGCAAGGGCAGCAATGAAGCGTCCTGCGAAGCGGGCATCGTTTATGTATTCAATTATTTTTCGCACTAATAAGCTTGTTTTTAAAATGCGTTAATCCCTCAATCAAAATCAAAAAGGTAAGGGATAAAATAGTAATCCATATTCCGAAAACTTTGTAAGGCGGTTTAAATGCGAGAGTTATTTTATGAAACCCTTTTCCAAGCGGGGCAGCCATAAGGCCGCCGAAAGCTTTATATATCTTCCGGGTTTCGCCGTTATCCGTTAGCTGCCATCCTTTATCAAATGGTATGGAGAAAAAAATCGCTGCCTGTTTTGCGCTCTCTGCTTCAGCAGTGATGACACCGGCTCCGAAGGTTTTAATACGCATGGCATTTTGCCGAAGACTTTCAATATTTTGTCTTTCGGGAATAGAATCAACGCCCTCAGGCAGCGGCAAGGAAAAAAAAGGGAGGTTTTTATCATCTACAACCAAAGCTTTAAAAGAGACCTGCTGCTTTGTGCTGTCGGGTAAAGAAGCAAATTGAGAAAGACGCATAATACGATCATAGAAAAAACCTAAAGGCAGGTAAGCGGTATCTTCCAGGAGACGGAAATTTCCGTTTTCTTGTTTTATCGTAAATCCCGACAGTACGCTCTCGGTTACGGGATCGTCTTTTTCTATGAAATATTTTACAGATAACAGTTTTGCCATCGCAGGAAATTTTCTCACACCTTCAACGAACCTTGTTTCCGGCTCCTGCGCGGAATTGATAACGCCATACAGGCTTAGAAAGTTGATATAGTTTGCGTTGTTGAATGAACTGTAAACGGAAGATGAATTGAAATCCTGGACGTGCGCTTCGTTATAGGAGTAAAACATCGAGTTGCCGGAATATAAAGTTTTTTCCAACCTAAAAAACGAACTGTCTTTATTATTGAGATTCGAAATTATTTTTTTTGAACCGTCATTGTATCCGCTGCTTTGCAACTGAGCAGCAGTAAAAGCATCGCGATCATTGATGACGGAGTTCCCCGCAAACACAATATCTGCCAAAACCAATAAAAAAAATATTTTGAAAATATAGATTGACTTTATCTTTCGAAAATATCCAATGAAAAAAGCATAAGAACAAATTATTATCGCGGGAAATGAGAAAGATGAAGAGGAACCAGGTGACCATTCATTTGATAGGATTAATAAGGTTAAAATACAAGCGCAAGTGAGCAACAAGATGAGCAGATTCATTCTTTTCGGCGCATTCAAATATTTAGAGAAAATAAAACTTCCGACAATAATTACGAAAAGAACAAAAAATATGTTAAGCAAACGATAATACTCACCCGTTTTCAGCCAAAGTAAATGTCGCAAAGGTGGGAATAGAAAGATTAATACAAAAGCAGCAAAGCCGGCAGTCATTATTTTTTTTGCCCTTGCAGAAAGCAAATTTGCACATGCAGGAATAAGCAGTATAAAAAACAATCCGCTGTACAGGAGGGGCGCTTCTAAATAATTGTAGTAAGCTCTGAAGTGATTAACATTACCTAAAGAGTTCGGTGAGATTAAGCGTAACATAAGCGACAAAGCTTCGCCCTTTTCGACCAAAACTCCTTTTGAATATAAAATTGGTTGTACAATGCCCGTGCCGCGCGGACTGCGCAGCATCAAATAAAGATTGCTGAACAGCATAAAGCCGCTTATGCCAATACCTGTAGCGGACCAAAGACTTATTTTGACCAATTGCCTAAAAAAATTCTTTAGGTTCGTTTTGTACAGAAAAGCTCTTGCACACAGGTAGCAGATAATAATTAGCGCTGCGAAGTACAGGTTAACAGGCTGGTTTATTCCCAAAAGAGCGACGGGGAAGATCAGTATCCAAAATCTGCCCGTTTGCAATGATCTTTCCAATGCCCACAACAAAAATATAAACAGGAATGAAAGCGGTGCAAGCAGTGTTACACACCAGGATGAGGATAAAAGCGAATAGGCCGCGAATGCATAAAATAATCCGCCAGTGATCATCCCTTTGTCGTGCAGGGAAAAAAGTTGAAGGAACAGGTACATCATGATGCCGCTGAGAAATATATAGATCAGTGCTGTGAGAAGCATGATAGTTTCAGCAGGAATACGGAAAAGACACAATAAAAAACTTACAGGCTCAAAAGAGAAACCATATGTATTTTCGCCCAACCCATTGTGAAAGGAATAATTCGGGAAAGCGAAATTATGGAAAAAGGCTGCGCGGTTGATCAAATTCGGATATTCTACATTGTAAGAATCTGATCCGAGATCTTTAAAAATAAAAATAGCCTTACCGAAGATAAATTCCCGAAAAAGCAAAAGCTCTGTAAGTAACAGAGCTGTGCATAGAAAAAAGATCGGCTTTATCTTCATTAACTTCTTATTTCATTCTACAAGTTGTATTAATTAGTGCGAGTCACTTTCGTCATCGTAGTTTTACGATCCGTAAAAGAGTTGTGCCATCTGTGGACAAATCCGTGCCCTGCACAGTAGTAGATGGCGTACATCGAATTTGGAAAAAGTCGCCGGCAGACAAATACATAACTTTTTGTAGCTGCCCCCTCCCTTTGTGGGGGTTTTGAGCTGTCGTTGCATATATTTGCCCTATCCCATAATAACTACTTGAACTGTTCCCTGAATTATTTATATCAATCATTGGAATTCCTGCAACCACTGTTGAAATAAGTGTTACGTCCACAAGATAAAATCCCGCTCCTCCCGCACTAACGGTAAACTTATTACCATCCCATGTGTTACCACCGGTTAATGCGGCATTGCTGCCGTTAGTTGGCGTAAAATTTACAATGTCCGGAAGAACCAATGAACTGCCAACTGACGTGGTCTGTGCTTCACTAGCAGTTTTACTTACATTAAGCTCATAGCCGTTAACACTCCCCCAACTCGGGTTAGTGCCGTCTGTTTTAAGGAATTTGCCGGCATTTCCTGTTTGGGAAGGCAGAGAACCCCCTCCACTTACGGCTGTCCATGCAGTTCCATTATAATAATAAAAGCCTGGTGTATTGTCTGTTTGATAAATCATTAAGCCTGTAGCAGGCGTTGCTATAGCATCACGGCGTGCCTGTGTCATACGTGGGACCAGCATACCTTGCGGACCCGTAGATGCAGTGTCCACCATCAGTGCAGCTGAAGCGGGAGGGTTAGAATTGTTAACTCCAATATTGTTTTGGGCGAAAAGGCAAATAGAGAAAACCGAAAACAGAACGGTTAAGGTTAGTTTCATCATATCGTTGAATTTTGACACCTAAAAAAACGAAATCCTACACGATTCCAAGTAGTTCTGATTGGGTTTGAGGTTGAACCAGTCTTTTTTGAGGTTGAAATTTGTTTCGAGCAGGAATTAAGCTTTCTTCAACTGTGATACCCTCTACATTGCTTCGCAGAAACTTTTGCTAAGGTTACCTATTTTCTATAAAATTGTCCCTTATTAGAAATTGACGAAATCTTGGAAAACTTATTTTTTAGGAAGATGAAAGCAGGAATTAATTATACGGCTGTCCAGGTTGTTTGCCTTTTACGAATTCTGCAGCGATATCCATTGTCGTTTCTACTTTACCAAACTCGGTAATTACACAACCGTCACCTATCTCTTTAATGGCATCCCGTGCTATATACATGGAGCGGGAAACTCTGATGAACAGTGGTATGCATTCGGAGGGAATGAGATTGTTGATTACATGCTGCAAAGATCCGCGCACCAAAACACCGGCCTTATGTTCGTTGGTGCAAATGCGGACATAATTTTTTAAAGCCTCAAGCGAATGAACCCCACGCCACGAAATACGCAAGAAGTTATTGCCCAGTTTTACAAAGAAGTATTCGGGTAATGCTTTGCTATTGCCTGTTTTTTGAACCGGTTGCGGCGTTTTGAAATTTTCAATAGCTATTTGAATTGCCGCATGCAGGTTTGCCTCGGTAACAGGCTTCACAAGGTAGGCAGAAGGCTTAATAGAGGCGGCTTCTCTTAAGGTATCAGTATCGCTGAAAGCGGTAAGAAAAATGAAAGGGCAGTTTTTTATCTCGCGCGCATAGCTCATTAATATCAGGCCGCTTTTTTCATTGATGCCATAACCAAGATTAATGTCGCTGATAATAAGATCGTATTGATAATTGTCAAGGGCTTCCAGTCCTGATTCATAGGTATTGCAAACTGCAACAACCGCATATCCCAAGTCGGTCAGCAAAAGGCTCAAGCTATGGGCTATTAACGCATCGTCCTCAATTAGGAGGAGGGATATTTTTTCCGGTTCATTCACATGTAAAGATTAAATCATAAAAATAAGTGTTTCCGTCTCTTTTTACAAGTTCACCTTTCAATTGTGTTACCAGCAGATCAACGATGCTCATACCTAGCCTGGGCTCCATATTCTCATCTTTTTTGCTTCGACCGGAATCATGATAGACAACCCGGATAATATCAGCCTCTTTTTTAATGCTTATATTAATTACAAGATAACCCGTATCGCTGATTGCGTGCTTCACGGAGTTAGTGATCCATTCATTAAGCAATTGACCGAGAGGGAAGCTGCATTTCAAGGGCAGCACTATTGGTTCGATATCAAGGTGCGTAAGAATATGTTTATTATTGTCTACCAGGCCTGCTACAGCATTTACAAGCCCCGTGACAAAAGGTTTCAGGTCTGTTTTTTCGGCGGCATGATCTGTAAGCCTGCTGTGCAAAGCCGCAACATTTTCAATCCGTAAACGTATATCCCTCAAATTATCCTTTGCTTCCTCCGATTCGGTTGACCGTTCCTGCATATACACTAAACTTAGGATCATCTGCATATTATTCTTTACTCGGTGGTGCATTTCTTTATTAAGCAGATCATTTTGTACGTTTTTGTCAGAAAGCTCGTTATTGACCTGACCAAGAATTTTTTTACTTTTTAGAATCTCACGGTTCTTTCTTAAAAGAAAAAAAACAAGAAATGCGACGGCAAGGAGGATAAGTGCCAACAGCCAAGTTATAACTGTTCTGCTTTTTAACTCCGCGATAGCTTTTTCGCGCTTAATTTCTATTGCAGCTGTTTCCATTTCAGAAAGCCTGCTTTGTAATTTTTGGATACCGTTGGGATTATTTAATTCTTCGGCAATGAAAGAGTTTATATTTTCAAATGTGTTAGCCATTACCGCATCTCCGGAATGCCTGTACAAATTGAGTAATTCACTACCAATATAAGCACTGTCAGAAAAATTCCGGCTATTCCTAAAAACAGTTTCTAATGAATCGAGAAAAGATGAATACTTTTCGTTTTTTCCGAACACATCTATCCGTGCTTTCGTGAGATAATAATGATTAAGGTAATCGTATTCGAGGCTGTCATTTCTTATCCATTCGCGTTTTGTAAGATGTTGAAGTATATCAGCAGCAAAAGAATAGTTCTTTACTGTAGTGCTTATCAGGGCCATTTCTGCTGTAAACCGGAACTGCCGTTTTATAGAATCAGGTTTCGGATCAATTTCTTGGTACAATTGCTCAAGAACTCTTATACAGTCAGTGCTGTCCTGTACTTTATCATAGCTGTGGGCTACCAGATGACGCAGGTAAAGCGTCGTATTATATTGTCCCGGAATTCGGCTCATCAGAGCAGCTGCTTCCCGGTAATAGTCAATTGTTTTCTGCGGGTCTTTGTTAATGGCATCGTACGCACGACCTTTTGCAAAGAAAGTTTGCGCCAACAAAAACGTATCTGAGGCACTTTGCGCAATCTGAAAGGCACTGTCGTAGTATTCAAGGCTTTGCAAAAAGTCAGCATAGCCTGATTTCCGACGGTACACAATATCCCCTTTGTTGATTAGGGTCATTACTCTTGCAGAATCCGCATTATATACAGAAATGTTTCCGGTATGTCGATTTCTGCAAGCTGAAGAAGTTAATATAAGTAACAGAAAGTAGTACCGGTTTCTCAAATTTTTTTGCACAAGTTAATTCTCAATCTGTTAGTCAGAGGATAATTCGTTCTCAAAATAATATGTTTCACACTCAATAAGGAGTAATACATAGCCCAACGTTTTACACAAAAGTCAAACTAAAGAATAGAATGCAAATACAGCATTTCATCGGAGTCTTATATGTTTCTTCGTCCTGAGTTACCCAAAACAGTACGGTATAATTTTAAACAAAACCGGAATTTGGCTTACTTTAACGTAAAAAGGTTGCACATTTCTCCACAACCTTGAATTAAGTAGCCTAAACCAGCCTGCTCCCCAAGATGTTGATACATTGAACCAAATCACAGATCGGTTAAGGCAGATTTATCATTTAAAAGGGATTATAAATAATAATAAAATAGTATAAAAACTATGACCGAAAGCACAAAGGATTTTGTTACATTTTTCCGTAAACTTATTATATCCTCGCAGGAATAAATACAAAATATAATACAATTCCCAACACTGCTACTGCTGAAAGGATGAAAGTTACTTCACTGCCAAATCGAAACCATATCAGCCCGGCTAAAGAACTTGCCAAAATAGTACAAATACTTTGAAAGGAAGAAAAAGTGCCAATTGCAGTTGCTGTATCTTCTTTAGCGGAAATATTTGTTATCCGGGCTTTTGAAATACCCTCGGTTGCTGCTGTATAAACGCCGTATAAAAAGAACAAAATATAAATCAGGTACTCTTGCTCTGCATAGGCCATACCTGCATATACAATAGCAAAAATGAATAACCCGACAATAAATATTTTCTTTAGCCCAATCTTATCTGCCAATATACCAAGCGGAAATGCAGAAAAAAAACCGCTAAACACGCGCAATTATTATTGATGAACAAACAAATGGGCAGGAGTCATGTAGGGGTAGCTATTAACAGGACAAGTAATTATTCATAAACGCGACTATTTTGTCGGCAGGTAAATATCAAATGTTACACCTTGCCCTGAAGTACCCGATGCATTTATTAACCCGCCGTGATTAACGATGATCTTTCGCACAATAGAAAGCCCTAAACCAGTTCCCGGGTATTCATGTTGTCCATGAAGACGTTGAAACATGTCAAAAATTTTATTACTGTATTCAGGTTCAAAACCAATTCCTGTGTCACTGAATTGAATGCATGCGTAGTTCATACCTGTTTCTTTCAGCACCGAAGGAAGTTCGGAAGAACTTGCTTTATGGCAATTAATATTTATTACGGGTGGCTCATTCTTCTTTCTGAATTTAAGAGCGTTACTCATTAAGTTTTGGAATACCTGAAGCATTTGAAACTTTATCGCAGGAAAAGTGCAGGTGGTTGTCAAATTCACCTTAACACTAAAATTTTTTATGTCTTCTCTGAATTCATCTGACACTTCATTAATAATTTCAATCAAATCTGTTTCAGATTCCTCAAAAATGGTGTGATCTGTCTGAGAAAAATCCAGTAAGTCATCGATAAGAAGTTGCATTCTCTCAACCGCCTTTTGAATCCTTAGCATTTTTTCTTTGACTGACTCAGGTAATTGTTCTTTTTCTTCCGCCATAATTTGCCCTGAAAATATTTTGATTTTCCTTAAAGGCTCTTTTAAATCATGGCTTGCAATGTGAGTAAAAGACGACAATTCTTCATTAATATTAAGCAGTTCCGCATTTTTTTTGTTTATCTCTGACGTCCTTGCCTTGACCTCGGCTTCCAATTTATTCATAAAAAGTTTTTGATCATGATTGTCGGTGGTAGTTCCCACCCACATTCTTATCCGGCCTTTGTTATCGCGTTGTGGTGCAGCTTGGGTTTGATGCCAGCGATAATTATTGTTGGCATCCCGAAATCGATGATCGAAAGTGAATTCGTTGCATTCATTAACCGCTCTGATCCATGCAGCTTGGTATCCCTCTTTTTCATCGGGATGAAGACAAGCAAGCCAATCTTTATCTCCTGTATATTTCTCAGCGTTTGTATAGAAAAGAAATGACGCATTTAGATAATTTATAGCTCCATGCTCATCTGTAGTCCAAATCTTTTGAGGCAATGAATCAGCCAATAAGCGAAATTTTTCTTCGCTCTCTGATAATGTTTTCTCATGTTGCTTTTTTTCAGTAATATCCGTATGTACCCCTACCCATTCTTTTACATTTCCGGCCGAATCAATCACAGGGATTGCCCTGATATCAAAATGACCATACTCGCCGGATGCCTTCCTCACCCGATGCTCGAATTCAAAAGTAATCCTGTTGTTCAGCGCAAATTCCCAGGCTTTAATCGTGTTATCTGCATCATCCGGATGGACTGCTTTTGCCCACCCGTATGCTTGGTATTCTTCAAAGGACTGCCCCGTTAAGATGCCCCACCCGGATTGTATACCCGTCATTTTGCCTTCGGGAGAGTTGGTCCAGATAATGCCATTAACCGCCCTTACTGCAGCAGCAAAACGTTGCTCACTGTCTTTCAATGCTTTTTCAGCAATAATTTTATCAGTGATATCAGTATTACTCCCAAACCAATGTGTTAAAATTCCATCTTCATCTTTTACTGGTATCACACGCGTAAGAAAGTGCCGAAAAGAGCCGTTTTTCGCTTTTAATGGAAATGTCATTTCAAAGGTTTGGGCTTTTAAAATAGCTTCTTTCCACTTCTCCAAAACACTGTCCAGTTCCATAGGATGATGAACAGATTGCCATCCCCACCCTTTCATTTGTTCAGGAGTAGTTCCAGTATACTCATACCATCTCTTATTATACCAATAAATAGCTCCATCAGGCGTAGCCATCCAGGCAAGATTAGGAATATTATCGGCTAATCTTTTAAATTCTTCACTATCATGACCGCTATTAGTTTCAGAGTGACTCATAAAATTTATCGTGTTTTAAAAATCTTGACATGAATATTTATCAAACCTAGGTTACTTTCAGACTAGTATACCTAAAAATTACACAATACGATAGTCTGGAAGCCAGCTTGTTTATCATACCAAGTAATGATCCTTTAAAAATTCAGGAGTAAACAGCTGCCGATCTTGGAAGATTATGTCTTCCAAAATTCTTCATCTAAGTGCAAAAATGGATATTTTCTTCCGCCTGCCGTGATAAAAAAATTCGCCGGTGCCGGCCGAACAGAGATGTCAGGACTATTTTGGTTGCACAGGTTGTTAAGAAAGTCCCTCAAATCCTTGTAGTCATCGGGCTTTTGGAAATAATAATGTGCGCCGAGTTTATAAGTTGATTCTATCTCTCTTTTCAGGGAAGCGGTTGAATAGATAATTACGGGGAGATTCCGAAATGCAGGATCTTGTTTCAACGCCTGCAAACAATCTTTGCCATTCATGACAGGCATATTGATATCCAGAAAGATGACGTCAGGAAAATTTGTTGAAGCAGACTTCATCATTTCTAATAAAGCACTCCCGTTTTCCGCCACTACGACATTAATTTCGGGATTAACATCCCTTACAGCACTTATAAACAGATAAGCATCATCTGAATCGTCATCAGCAAGGTAAATCGTCTGCATGTCCGGATTTTTCCGAGGTCAAATATGTTAGCATTACAAACCTAACAAATTTTGACGAAAATTAAACGTAAAATCAGGGATACTATTTGCTTAATACGGACCGGCAGCATCTTCCAATAATTATGCTTTTTGTAAGCAGTGCCAAGCAACATTCCTAAAAGGATATTGAAAGAAAGAACAACAGTAGCAATCAGACCAAGGTAATTTCATAATTGCAGAAAAGGGATACTTGTCATAATGATTATTGTTGAGTTCAGGCAAATATGTGACTTGGTACGCTGACCTGACTGCTACGTTCATGGCCATGTTAAAAATGAACTTTGAAGTATAGCAAAAAGACATAAGCTAAAAAGATTGTTATTTATACTTATCGAATTTTTTCAAATTTTAACCTCTTGCCTTTTGTAGTTTCATTGAAAATTCCATTGTCGTAAACGAGTTCTCCATTTACAAATGTTTTTATTATTTTGCTTTTGAATTTATAATTATCAAATGGCGACCATTCGCATTTATACAAAAGATTGGCAGAAATAACTTGCCACGGTTTATTTATATCAATTAAAATCAAATCAGCAAAGTATCCTTCACGGATGTAACCTCTTTCTTTTATACGGTAAATTTCTGCTACATGGTGACTTGTTTTTTTAACTATATTTTCTAAACTTATTTTGCCCTTATGGTAAAGCTCAATTAGTACAGGCAAAGCGTGTTGAACTAAAGGGGAACCTGATTTTACTTGAAAATAATTTCCTTTTTTTTCGGAAAGCAAATGTGGGGCATGGTCTGTGGCAATGTTGTCTAACTTATTACTGAGAAGTGCTTGAAGCAATCCTTTGTTATCGGCTTCTGTTTTAATGGATGGATTCCATTTTATTTTATTTCCCATTCTTTCATAATCTTTTTCTGAGAACCAAAGATGATGTACACATGCTTCTGCAGTAATTCTTTTTTGTTTGACAGGGATTTTATTGTCAAGCAAATTTGCTTCCGCAACAGTTGAGATATGCAAGAGATGAAGTCGTGTATTATGTTTGTTCGCAATCTTTAAAACTCTTTTGGTTGCTTTTAAACATGCTTCCTCACTTCTTATCTTTGAATGCAGTTTAAAGGGTATATCGCTGCCAAATTCTTTCCGATATTTTTCTGTGTTTATTTTAATGATGTTATCATCTTCACAGTGCAGAGCCACAAATGCTTCGGTTCTTGAAAAAAGTTTTTCTAAATAATCAGGATGATTTGCCAATATGCCTTCTTTGTCATCAAAATAAAGTCCATCATCAGAAATGCCGCAAACATTTTGCATATCTGTTTTTAAAACTTCTTCCAAATTGGTTTTGCTTATACCCATGAAAAAGGAATAATTGGCCAAAGATTGTTGCGATGCTATTAAATATTTTTCTTCCAACAATTTCTGTGTAAGTGTATTGGGAATTGTATTTGGCATATCCATGTAAGAAGTAATGCCACCTGCAACGGCGGCCTTAGATTCAGAAAATATATTTGCTTTGTATGTGAGTCCCGGCTCACGAAAATGAACCTGGTCATCGATCATTCCCGGAATTAGATACAATCCTTCCGCTTCAACAATCTTGGCATTGGTTGTTTTAATACTTGCAGCAACTTTTTCAATTCTTTCATTAACAATTAATACATCAGAAACGCGGATTTCGCCCTCATTTACTATGCTTGCGCCTTTGATTAAATAGCTACCCATACTTAGGTTATTTGGTGCTCTTTACAATCTATCATTTATAGTTCTCCAGATCTCGCATCGTGGGAATCCTTCAGCGATCATAAGAAAACATAGATATTTACTACACTGTTTTCCACTATAGATATTTCCTGCTAAGCCATGAATAGTTTTTTTTAGATATTATGCTTATCCTATTAAAAACGTATATTGTTCGGCTGCTTTTTTTCTAGGGATTGCACATATCGCAATATGTCGGGTCTTCTTTAGTAATGTTATTTGGATACATAGCTTCCTTTGTATAAAAACATTTTTGGCAGGTGTAAATGTAACTTAATGTGGAGCGGGTTTTAAAACCGCATAAATTACAGGGCAGTCCTTCCTTTCTATCCGTAATTCCAAAACCTGCTGTGTTGCAATTCGGACAGCATGAATTTATTTTATCGATTAGTTTTTTAGCTGCCATTTCAATTGCTTTCATCCGGGTGGGATTATACATTGCTCTCATATCAGTTTCGACAAAGGCAGATCCATATTTTTCAATAAACTCATGAAAAGTAGTATTCAGTTTTTTCCAATCGGTAATACCTTTGACTGTTTCTGTAAACTTTTCTTTTGATTTTTTAATGATTAAACCGTGGGTTGGAAACTTTGCATATTTGGCAAAATCCTTCAGATCCTGGGCTGTTTTTATTTCTGAGCCGTTAAAATTTGTTTCGGTGCAAATTTCTCTTACCGAAATTTCCAACTTGCTTTTTTTATCGATAAAAAAAAGTATTTCCTCATCAGCATATGCAAAGAACATGGCAGGATGTATACCAAAAGAACCCTCGCTGGCGACTGCCATATCGCAATCGAACTCTTCCATGGCTAAAAGGCATTTCTTACGGGCAGTTGCAATAGGGTCGTCTGTTCTTTCTACTTCTCCCGTAAAAGTACCCAACAGGTCCGTATCAAAATAATCGGGTACAAAACATTTTACGTCTAACCCTTTTTCCAACAGTGGGGTCAGAACGCTTTCCTTTTTGTGCTTGGTAGCAATAACCAGTTTTCGTCCTTCAAACATTTCAATTAATCTTCAGAAAGTAAAATATAAATTTCTGAGTTAATTATCAGCTTCAATTTTTTTGCTTTAGCTTCAGTTAATATTCTTTCTAACTTAACAAGTTCCTTTTTCAACGCAGGTATTTTTTTTACAGCTGTTTTATCATCTATTCCCAATCTTTCCTGTGAGCTGAAGTTTTTCATTTGATGAAAATGAATTTTGGCAGAAAAAATATTCCTTAAAACTTCTTTGGCTTCCTCATGCAGGAATTTACCTTCAATAAGTCTGAGTTTCTGGGTTTTTATCATATTTTTTAGTTTCTGTTATAATAGAATTTTTCCATTCATCCCTCCACCTGAATGATCGCATTTAATTTGATCGTTTCTCCTTTTTCGAATATATTGTTTCGGCACTCAAACATTTCTTTTTGAAGTGTCTTGATTTTGGCTTCCCGCATTTTTACCTCTTCTTCGCCGGAAGTGGCGGAAATTTTATTTTCGTGGTATTTTATTTTTACAGTTATCATTTGAGAAATGATATCCATAGCATCTTGGCGATTGAATTGGCCATTTATAAGTTGTATTTCCATAATTGTCTTTTTATTGCCCCTGTCCTAATGAAAATGCCGGTTTGCCGTCAAAAGCATAGAGGTTCTCGGTTTTAATAATGTCAATATTTTTTGCTGCTGCGTTTATCAACAAGTCGATAATATCTTTTTTGTTAATGTTATCCCCGTCATGTGCCTTAAAGCGGCAACGCCAATGGTCAGTGCAAAAGGTTTCTGCAAATCCTTCAGGATACACTTTAATTCCACGATTTGTTATCATAGAAAGCTTTACTTCATCTTTATCAAGTCCGTGAATTATTTTTGCCAGGTCTTCAGCACTGTTTCCTTGCCAATGCACAAATACATCTACACCGACAAGATCTTTTTTTGCAGCAGGCTTTCTTTTATACTCAGGTAAATTCAGCGCCGAACTTTTAGCATAGAACACTTCTTTGAGTAATAAAGGTTTGTTACCTAAATTGGCAATTACAGCTGTTGCGAATTCTTTTGTTCCTACCTTTTTTTTGCTTATGCCCTCTTTAAAAATGTCGTTGGTATGAATACCGTCTTCAATAGTTCTGAGCCATGCATTCTGAATTTTTTCCGCAACAGAGGTTTGTCCGATATGATTCAGCATCATCACAGCCCCCTGGAGCAAACCGGAAGGATTAGCGGAGTTCTGTCCCGCTCTTTTCGGCGCTGAGCCATGAATAGCTTCAAACATCGCACATTCTTGGCCGATGTTTGCTGAACCGCCAAGACCTACGGAGCCGGTGATCTGTGCGGCAACATCAGATAAAATATCCCCGTATAAATTAGGCATTACAATGACATCAAATTCCTCAGGAGTATCTGCCAATTTTGCTGCTCCGATATCAACTATCCAATGCTCATTTTCAATTTCCGGGTATTCTGTTGCTATTTCATCAAACACCCGGTGAAACAAACCATCGGTTTGCTTCATGATATTATCTTTGGTAAAGCAGGTGACTTTTTTTCTGTTCTGCTGTTTTGCGTATTCGAAAGCATAACGAACGATTTTTTCACAACCGGGCCTGCTGATCAGTTTTAAACATTGCACCACTTCATCCGTTTGCTGATGTTCGATACCGGCATAAAGATCTTCTTCGTTCTCCCGCACAATCACCAGGTCCATTACAGGATGTTTGGTTTTTACGAAGGGATGTAAGCTCATGCATGGACGAACATTAGAATAAAGTCCGAGAAATTTACGGGTTGTAACATTTAAACTTTTGTAACCACCACCTTGCGGAGTGGTGATAGGCGCTTTTAAAAAAACTTTATTCCTGCGGATAGTGTCCCACGAGTCTTTGGCTATTCCGGAAGTATTGCCTGCGAGATAAACCTTTTCTCCGACTTCAATTTCTTCTATTTCAATTGCTGCTCCCGCCGCCCTGAGAACGTCCAGCGTCGCATCCATTATTTCAGGCCCTATACCGTCACCCTTTGCTACAGTAATCTTTGTCATATAGTTATAATTGTTTTAGTTTGATAGTGCAAAAATGAGCAGAACAATCGATAAGTTTTCATTTATATTATCTATAATAAGCATAAATTATATTTATGTATTTAGAGATCATAAATACATCACTAAGAGATTGCCATGAATTAACAATTACTGTTAGTGAACAAACAAGAAATTGATTAAAGAATAATTTTAAAATTCGAACGCGGGATTGAGTTCTTTATACGTTAAAATAATTTACCGGATGCCCATTCCAGTGAGTATTTAGCTTTATACCATTTTGAAGCCAGCTCTGTTTTTTTTTGCATTAATTCAATGACTTTTATTTCTCTGCTGTTGACCAGAAAAAGAGAGCTTTCGCCCCCGGCAAATTTCAATTCCTCACTGCGTAGTAAGAACTGGTAATTATTAAACATGCTTTGTGCCGTTTGCATCTGGCTGGCTAAAGCAATTAACTCGTTGTAATAACCGCGTATTTTATTTTCTGTCTGCTGTCTTTTATTGATAAGTTCCAAATTGGCTTCTTTAATTTTTAACTGCGCTTTTTTATAATCCCCACGGGCTTGCCGGCGGAATAAAGGAATTTTAAAATCTACGCCCCATCGGTAATTATTCCGGATAAAATTGGTACTTAGGTTTTTGAGAGCGTAGTAGTCTTTGTTGAGAAAATTTGCTTTTAATGATAAATACGGCAACAGGCTCTGTCGTTTCAATTTACGCTCCACTTCCAAGCGGCTTAGCTTAAAGTCGTACACTTTCAAAGCCGGGTTTTGGCTTGTAGATGCTCCAATTAACTCTTCTGAATTTTGATAGATAGCAGCAATATTGAAATTTAAACTGTCAGGCAAATAGGTATCAGGCAATTGGTAACCGGTATAATTTTCAAACCATAGATAATTACTCAGCTCCAGCTTTGCATTGGTCAATTTCAAAAGGGCTTCCGACTGCATCAGTTGATAAGTTTGCAGTTGACTATACGCTTCAACAGTATCCATCACGGCACGGTCTCCTTGAGTAACCGCAATCCGGATTAACCTTAAACGGCTATTGGCTATTTCAGTAAACTTTGTATATGCCGTGTATTGCTGATAGCAGGTTGCCCAGTTCCAGTATGCGAGGTAGGATTCCAAAAATAAAGTGTTCAATATTAACAGGCGTTCCTGCTCACTTTGTTTTCGGAATAATTTTGCCTGTTGTACTGCGGCACGTCTTTTATCTAAGAGTAATCCATTTGCCAATGGAATTTCAAGACCCAGATAACTTGTTTTTCCCTTTGCAATTTCTGGAGTAATATAATCGCCGCCATTACTTTCAAGCCCTGTTTTGATATTTCCAACCGGCAAAGGAATATTTAACTCCGGGTTGTTGTAATAATAATAATTTTTACCGTCAAAATTTTTTCTGCCGGCGTTAAAGGCAAAGGCAGGATCAAAATTTCCTTTAGCTGTCAGCAATTCTGCATCTGCATATTCTACTGCGATCTTAGCTTGCTGCGCCACGGGATGATATTTTTTAACCTGCTGTATAAAGTCATCTACAGAAAATACATTGGCGTTTTTATCCTGAGCTTGGCCACTTAAGATTGTTTTGAAAAATATGATAATTACAAAACAAGATCTTCTTCCTATAGATTTCGCATTATTCATTCTTGCCATTTTTAGTTTCATTTATTGCAGCCTTCTTGTAGTAGTCAGGTGGGAAACCATTAATGTTTCGCCACAATTCATAATAAATACGAACGTCCTTCAGTAGGGCAATGCCATTAGCTCCGCCACCCATTCTTAATTGTTGAGGCCACTTTTTTTCTGCCGGATCTTCAGCAACTAATATTCTGAACTTGCCGTTATTGCTTACGGATGTTTCTACAACGGATACTTTACCGCCAAATGTTCCATAACTGTTTGCCGGCCACCCGCTAAATACAATTGCCGGGAAGCCATCAAAAACAAAGCGTACTTTTTGCCCTATATTTATCAAGGGCAAGTCCATTGGTTCTATAAACATCTCCACTGCGTATTGTATATTGGATGGCACAATCTCTACTATCATTTCACCGTCTTTCAATATCTCACCGATACCCGCCTTTTTTGCCTTGGTTACCTGGCCGTTTTGTGGAGCTTTGATGTAATACAATTTATTCCTTGCGTCGTAACTGGAATACATATTTTCCAGTTTAGCTACATCGGCTGCTGTTGAAGCAGCACTGGAAAGAGAGGAATATTTATCGCCTTCTGCTTTAGAGATTTTGTCAGTATACTCCTGCACCGTACTGTTTTTCTCTATTCTTAAAATAATCAACTCCTGTTTGCTCTGTGAATATTTATTTTCGGCGCCAATCTTTTTTGCAGCAGCATTTTGATAATTTATCCGTCGCTTTTCATAATCAACCAGCGATATTACACCACTGTCCAGCATCAGTTTCGCAGCATCAATTTGTCGTTTATATACAATCAATTCACTATTTACAGCAATTACATCGGTACTGTCACTGCTGACTTTTAGTTGCTGCTGCAGAAGTTTATTATCCAACGATTGCAGTTTCAAACTTTGTCCTTGTGATAAAGCCAAAGTTTGTGTTACTGCTGTGCCTGCCTTATTTCTATATCCTTCAATACTTTGCTGTTTGGCATTAATTTGCTGCTGCGTTCTGCTTAACAATTTCGGGTCAAAATAATCTACTTTTACTTCGCCTAATTGAAGAATAGTATCGCCCTCTTTAACAAAATCGCCTTCTTTTATATACCACTTTATTACGCGCCCGGCTATGATGGTATTCAGTTCCTGTGGTCGCTGTTCCTGCCTCAGTGTAGTGATGGTTCCCTTTGCACGAATATTCTGTGTCCACGGTAAAAACATAATTAAAACCAAAATAATCAGCATTCCATACAGCCATTTTTTTACATTGTTTTTTGTGTCGATTTTATATACTTTTTTAAAAGAGCTTAAAGTGCTCTTCTGTGACTGGTACTCTATATCGGCGGTTATATATTTATCCATCAGTAATTTTATAAGCTGTTCAATTTTTTATTTTTAAAGGCTCAATACTGCATTGCATTCAGCAGATAGGTTTTCATCGTCGGATGCAATTAATATGGTTGTATTCTTTAGGTTTTTCAACCGGGTTATCAGAATGCCTGCTGTTGATTTATCTAAATATTCAAAGGGCTCTTCCAGCAGTAATAACCTGTGACTGCCAAGCAAGGCCCTGCCAAGTAATATTTTCTGCCTTACTTGTTTTGACAGTCTTTTCCCCAAGGGGTCGAGTAACATGTAAATCCCTTTTTTATCGGACTGTACAAAAGTTCTTAAACCAAATTGCCCCACATATTCATTTACCTGCTCAAGAGTAACAGCCGGATTACCCATCGTTATATTTTCCAATAAACTGCCTGTAAAAATGTCCTGACTGTTAACAAGAATGCCGGTTGCATTACGAACGCTTTGTATGGTGTAATTATTAATTGACTGCCCATCTAACAATATATTTCCTTCAAAATCTTTGTAAGCCCCGGTTAATAGCCTCAGCAGCGTGGATTTTCCCGAACCTGAAGCGCCTTTTATATGAACAAGCTTACCGGCAACGATATTAAAATTAATGTCTTCCAATATTTTTTTTCCATCAGGATACGTAAAGCTTGTGTTGATGAATTGTATAGATACCCCTTGTTGACTATCGTCTAACCGGAGGTTGCCGCCTGTTTCAATAGCTGCTTCAGTGATCTTACCTAGCTTTTCTACTGATACCAACGCGTCATATACCTTATCGAGGCTGATGATTACCTTTTCTACTGACCCGATAATAGCTATTATTACAATGTCGGCAGCGATAAACTGCCCGACATTTATTTGCTCGTTCACCAATAATATTGTTCCGACAATAAGCATCGCAGCGGTTACAATTATCTTAAAACTGATCAGGCTCCAGAATTGTATTAGCAATATTTTAAAATAATTAGTACGGGCATTCAAATGGCCAACAATAAATTCATCTGTTTTTGAAATGTGCAGGTTACTTTTTGAGTATTTAAAAGATTTAACCACACGGGCAGTTTCCTGCAGCCAGGCTGCAACCTTATATTTATAATCGCTTGATTGTATCGCAAGTGCCAGGCCCTGTGGTGAAGTAAAATAAAGTATTAGTGTAATAATGAAAATTAAAACTATTCCAAAGCCTATAAAAACAGGATGATAGAAAGATAGCAGCAGCAATCCCAACAGGATTTGAATAATAGCAGCCGGTAGATCCAGTAACAGTTTTTCGATTCCTTTTTGTAAAGAGATAGTATCAAAAAAACGATTCACCAGTTCGGGTAAGTAGTAGCTATCTAATTTCTCATTATCTAATTTGGGGAGCCTGTCACTAAATTCCAAGCCATACCTCAAAAATATCTTCTGTTTTAATTTCTCAATAATTTCTAGCTGCCTCACCTGCAATAAGCCGTTTAAAAAAGTACCAAAAACAACCAGTAAAATTAATATCACAATCGAAGTAGAAACTGAGCCCGCCATCACAAAACTGATGATCGTTTGTATACCCAATGGAAGTGATAATTGTACTATACCTGCCATGATAGCAAAAGCATAAATGGAAGAAATATCCTTTTTATCCAGCCGGAGAATTTGATAAAATTTCCTGAGAGAGTTGCCGATTGATACAGAATTAATAAATGCCATCAGGAAATATTGTAATGGTTTAATGATTAAATTTATTATAGTTTACCGTGGCAGACCTGCTGCTGTATTAACGTTATGGGTGTATTTAAACCGGACGTGTGTTGCCTCTCTCATTTTTTTTAATATCATTTCAACCTTTCTGCAGGTTACATGCCTTGTCGATATGTCGCATTCCCTTTATTATTATCATTTGAGTATCCGGTAATTTTTAGACAGGATGTTTCAGATTTTTTTACAGGGCAAATTTGGCAACTATCGTTCATAATATTTCATTTATCTTCACAATAATTACCATAAATATATTTTATGAACTATACTTTTAACCAACTCAGGATATTCTTAAAGATCTGTCAAACACAAAGCGTTACAAAGGCGTCTGAAGAACTACACCTTACGCAACCGGCAGTTTCTATACAACTTAAAAACCTTCAGGAGCAGTTTGAAATTCCATTAACAGAAATGGTAGGTAGAAAAATATTTATAACTGATTTTGGAAAGGAGATCGCGGAAGCAGCAGAAAATATTTTAAATCAGGTTCATGCAATTAACTACAAAACATTAGCACATAAAGGGAAATTGGCAGGACGCTTAAAAATTTCTGTGGTGTCCACCGGTAAATATGTAATGCCTTATTTCTTAACTGATTTTTTAAAACAACATGATGGAGTTGAATTGCTCCTTGATGTAACTAACAAAGTGAGAGTCCTTGAGAGCTTGGAAAAAAATGAAGTAGATTTTTCGTTAGTATCGGTGTTGCCTGAAAATTTGCAAATTGAGAAAACCGACCTGATGCAAAATAAATTGTACGTTGTAAGCCAAACAGGACAGAAATTTAAAAACCGTATCTATGATAAAAGTGTTTTTGAAAATTTACCTCTGATCTACAGAGAGCAGGGTTCCGGAACAAGACAAACAATGGAGAAATTTATTCAGAAAAATAATTTGCCTGTAACAAAAAAAATGGAACTCACATCCAACGAAGCAGTAAAACAAGCGGTAATAGCCGGGATAGGTTGCTCTATCATGCCACTGATAGGAATTAAAAACGAATTACAAAATGGTGAATTACAAATTGTTCCTGTCAAAGGTTTCCCGATCAAATCTGTTTGGAATTTAATTTGGCTTAAGGGAAAAAGACACTCACCGGTTGCCTTCGCATACTTGAACTATTTAAAGAAAGAAAAAGGAAATATTATTAAGGAAAAGTTTGATTGGTTTGAGAAGTATTAATAATATATTTTCTAATAGAAAAGATTTGTTGTAGAAGGCTAAATAAACATATTGTGTATTTGGGTATCATGTCTTTTTGAGGCGTGAAAAGTCTTTTGTTTGGTGTTGGACATCAGTAGTTTTTCAAATTTTCAAGGAAAGGATTGGGTACATAAACAAAACTTAAATGAGTATTTACCACCTGTTGAAAAAGCATTCTATTTTTACAAGCTCCTTAAACAAAATAATGCAGATTATAAGTGCTACAATCATCGATGTTGACTTTCTCCCTTTGAAGCCTTCCCCTTTGCTTTTTCATATTTTGACAATTTAAAATTACTCTTTTGAGTCTAATTTTAGCATGTCTTAATAAAGGGGAAGGTTACAAAAATGGGAAGGCTTCATGATCTTGTAAAAAAAATCTTTTGTATTTTGATAAACTTCAAGCGTTTTTATTAGAGCGTCAACATCACTTTTGACTATCTCATAACAATTTATGAGTTCAGGATTTGAATCAGAAAGAATCGCTTTTTCAGGTTTTAAATAAAAAAACAATGCTCCGCCGCCTAAAAATGGCTCAATGTAACTATCGTAATCCTGAATACGAGAAACTATTTCGTTCAATAATTGGGTTTTACCCCCGGCCCATTTTAAAAATGGCCGTGTGGTTTTCTCCTTAATTTTTATCATCTCCACCTATGTGTCTAATAACACTATTTTATATATGATTACGTATTTTTGAATTCACGTAAATATACAAAGGATAAGAAAGAATTATTACTGAAAGAGCCCTAGTTTTAGCGGACGGGTAACTCAAGCCAAGGCATTTTAGTTTGAAGTATTAATCTAAAGCGATCTAATTGTTTTTTAGAAAGTTTCGATATCTCAGATTTGCCACTAAAAATACAACCATTTCCAAGATGAAGCTTGCTGTTATCTTCATAGTTATGAGCATGAGGGTCAGAAGGAAATTTATCCTTGTCGTAACGATATAAATACCAAATCACACCATTAAATTTCACCTTCCCTTTTTGCAATGCGTTACCGCCACCGTTGATATGTAATTCTGGGTTTTCGAACGTTATTGTTCCTAAAAAACAATTCGGGTTTCTAATTTCTAAAACAATTTTTGAAATTTCCTCTCCATTTAAATTTAAAAATAATAATTCGGTTGGATTGTCTCGACATTCAAATCTAAATTGCAATATTTTCCAGATCGAATTACTGTCGAATTCTAAAATTCCTTTTGACTTAAGTATCCTTTCTGCCTCTAACAATGAATCTAGAAAACTCTTAAGCTTTTCTTCTTTGGGTGTCATTTGTTTCTAAAGTTTTCAAATAAGAATTCCTTTCCTTTTCAATTAAGAGGTTGCGGCTTTTTTTTAAAAACAGTTTGAAGGAATTTTTAAATGAATCGTGATTATTAAATAATAGATTAAATAGTATTGTTAAAACACCCGCCGCAACTAATATCAAAGATTTATAAGGTTCAATTATTTTTTGATTATCTTTTTGTAGAATAAAGTAAGCTGCGCCACTTAAAAAAGGAAGAAACATAATAAGATGGATATAGTATCTCCATTTTCTTTTTTTCCAGTAGATTAAGAAATGCAAATCACGATTTTGAGCAAGTAAATCTGCTGTAGTAGTCTTGTATTTAAAACTCACATACTCATCGGAAGATGCTATCTCGGATAAAATGTCATGTACTGACTCATACTGCTCGAGCGCTACAGTAATTGGATAAGTCGAATGATCTATATCAAGATACTTTTCCTTAATTTGCTTAAGACGTTCAAAATTGTGTGAAATAATTTCAAATGCTTCCGCTAATGCTTTCATAGCCTTTGTTTCTGTGCCATAAACATGGTCTATATCAAAGTGGACTACTTCAAAAGGATCATTAACAATAATTCCAAGGGCAATAACAGATTGATAGATGAATTCTTTATCTCGATCCTCTATTCCATAATAGCTATACCCTTTGGCCAAAGGACTATTGATTTCCCCTGGATAATACGGTCGGATATCGCTCTTAGCTTCTTTAAGGTACGTACCATGGATATTAATTATTCTATTGAGTAGTGTTTTAATAACAACTAGAGGCATAAAATTTTATTAGTAGGTAAGATAAAGTTTTTTAATACACGATTACGGATTAGATGAGCTCAATTGTATACAAAAAATAACTAAAATATGTCCATCATCCCTCCTTGATTAAACCTTCCCATTTGCTCCGCCCTTCCTTTTTTAGGCACCTCAATCACAACATCTACGTCATGCTGAAAAGTATTATCGCCACGAAATGATCCTGTCTTTGTTGCCTGGAAAATAAAGATGAATGACTTTGTGGTATTCGCAGTTTTTATGCGATTGAGATCTTCTGGGGCTAACCCTAATTTATTTACGCTGTCGAGAAATATAAAATCATAATTGCTTAGGTCATCGGGCAAAAAAGATGAGACAAAAAGATTCGGATGCTTTACTTCCTTATCGTTCAGCTTCATCTGTAAGGTGTAATCCAATCCTTCTTCACGCGCAACATATATTACCTTTCCATGATTACGGGCAAGATACCCTGCGAAATCAATGCACAGATAAGACTTACCCATCTTTGGTTTACCAAATACCATCGCCGTGAAATTGCAGGAAGGATCGCCGATCAGGTCCAGCCATTTTCCTTTTAGTCCTATGGTGTCAAATTGCATGTTGGCAAAGTCCATACTATTCATAATGGAAGGTTTGCCATCAACTCCGTTAAGCGAATTGCAAGTGCATCCTAAAACCCCTTCAAGGCCATTCAAAGTTGCCTGCTCAATCTTCAGTACTTTCTGTGTAGTAGTAGTAAACTGTTTTAGATTCTTCTTCAATTCGTGGATCTCAATTATATAGCGATCCCCGTCTGTTACAGTGCCTTTCAACATTGCGTTATTAATTTGGGCAAGCAGTTGTTTTGCCTTTTCCTTCATGCCTGGCTTACCATTCATATTGATATATTGCTTAATAAAATTGATAGAGGGCAATACCTTCTCTTCTCCGATTATTTCTTTTAATTTATCAAGTGTTTCAGCTTTCAGTTCAATTTTTATTTTAGCCTTCATTGTATTGTAAGTTTTGATAAGACGGATTTGAATAAACTTCACTTGCTCTGCATACGGGGAAGATTTGCGAATCTTTTTTTCTACAATTGACTTTTGAAGACTGTTCACAAATCTCAAAATATCTTCCTTCATCTTTGTTTTGCCATTCAGATTTACAAACCTTCGAATAAATCGTATCTCTTCTGGGATTCGCTCCACCAAGGCAGAACTTTGTGAAGACGGTTTTACTTTTGCTTTCTTACTTACAGGATTTGTTGAGGCATTGGATTCAGTTTTCGATTCTCCGGCTTTAGTTGCGGATTTGCGGCCCGGAGTTGGCTTTGGTGTAATTTGCCCAACCAGGTCATTTAACTTAGATAAATACAAATCAATCGTATTCCTGATTGCTTCACTGTTTTGATAAGCATTCCAATTACTTCCGTTGCCTGTTGCCTTAATGATAAACTCATGTCCTTTTTGCATAGCATCAGGTAACGTATTCATCTTCACCGATGCAATCTTTTCAAAATAATTATTTGTAGTGATCATTGCTTTAATTTTCTTGTGTGATGCTTATGCAGCAAGTAATTGTAGTTCCAGTGTGAGTGCTTCTGCCTCCAGTTCTAACATCAATACATCCGTATTTTCAGGCTCTTCATTCTCCGGTGGCAACAATATAGGTTTCCGGCTGCTGTATCTTTTTCCTGTATCCTTCAGCTGATTAAATTGCGATTGGGTGATCGTCATACTGCAGCTGTGATTGATTTGTAAAAGTTCGATCAGCTTTGTAATATTATTCTCTGGTAGCAGCGCAACCATCTTGTCCGATGTCTTTTCGAAATTATTTTTCGCAACCAATTCAAGGATGTCCTTATCCAAATAAATATCACCGCCTTTTGCTTTTGATGCGGCAACAATGATCCTGAAATAATCGCCGTGACGAAAGAACGATATCCCATTATTGGTAGTGATGTGATTGTTTTGCGTCAGCGATTTTATCAGCGACGCGGCTTTCATTATCGGTACAACCACACGATCCTGTATTTGTTCTGAAGGGTTCCAGTTCTCCGGCATAAGGATGCCTTTCTTTGTATCTCCCTCTTTTGTTGTGTAACTCACCAATTTTCCTTTAAAATCACTGAAAGCCTGCAACAAATTGCCTGATATTATATGTCTTACTCTTCGATCAACATTGTTTTCTTTCGTATAGCGTTCCCATTCATTATAGAGTACATTCAGGGACGGCTGATGAATACCGCTGCTTGCTCCTATAATGCCCATTATCTCTTCAGAATAAGATGCAGGCATAGCGAGATATTTGCTGCTGCCTGCAATAGCAAGGCGCAGTTTTATTGCAGACGGTGCATAAGGGTTCTTTTTCTTTTTATCAATTACAAATCCTAAGAAAACTGCAGGGATAAACTCATTACCGCTTCCGTAGGATTCAACCGGGTATTGGAGATTGCGACTCACGAAAAAGAAGCTGAAAATTCGCTCCATGTATTGGCGGCGATTGTGAAATATCTTCTCAGTGTTTTGTTCTTGGGCTATCCGGGCTTCATTAAGTTCCGTTTCCCTTTCTGTCATAGCTTTTAACCAAGAGTTCTCACCCTGCTTTTCTAAGATCTTTTTTACTTTTTTCTCCTGACCAATATTTTTGATCAGTTCATCATATTTTAATCCGATTTCTTCCTTCTCCTGCGATAATCGTACACTTACATCATCAGCATATTCCTGAGCTGCTTCAGCCTGCTGGATTTGCGGATCTTTGCCTTTCAGGGATTCCAAGATCAGGTTTTCCAATTCTGCTTTTGTAAAAGGTTTCTTCAGCACATTAGCACGTACGGTTTCCATGATACTATCTTCACCGAACGAGCTGTCACTGCCCTTACCCATTTTGATAATGCGGTTGCTTATTGTTTCAGTCTCAAGGTTCATCGCTTCCACTTCCAAATCATACTCGCCAACCTGTTTCAAATATTCTACGTAATCGTTGTAACGCTCTGCAATCTCATTATAAAAACTTTGCTGCATCTCGGTAGACAGCACTGCAACACGACCGGAAACTTTATGTGCAGCATCTTCTGTGATCGTTCCTTGGTGGCTGCTATCAGCCTTTGAATCTTTCAAGTGAAGCGGGTCATCAAGCAATTCATTTACATCTCTGTTCTCCATGAGATAATCTTTCACAATCTTATCTCCGTACTTATTCAGAAAATCGGGAACGTCCAATAATTTGTTAGACTGCTTTTGATTTGATGCCGTATTTGCATCAAGTGACTTCAATTTTTTCTGCAACATCATCATTAGGCGCTTTTCCGCCGGGATGGCTGAAGTAACATAATCATAGATTGGCTTTAAGATTTGACCTGTCCGATTAATGCGTCCACGCTTTTGTACTTCTGTGTTGATATCAAGCTCAGCCTGCAGCACAATCATTACCCTTTGCCTTACATCTTCCTTCGACACTTTTGCAGTCGGGATTGCATGTGCAGAAGCACCCGTGCTGCCGGATTGATTGATCATTAGCACATCCACTTCATTGTTATTGAATTGCCTGAATGCATCATTTGTATTCAGACGCTTTCGTTGCCGGATCAATCCTTTGCTTGTCTTCGGATTAATCTGCAATTCATATTTACGTCCCGTTACCTCCGCTACAGAAAATCCTTCGTCCTGAATTTTTTTGATAATAATATCAATAGGAGAAATTGTAATACCTGTAGATGCGGCTTTAATCTTTTCAAAAATGCGATGATATTCTGCCTGCGCTTCGGCCGGCAGCTCACTGATGTCAAACTTTTTATGGATAAGATTTCCATCTACATCTCGTTCAGAATACCTGAGAATGCCGTCAAGGCCACGCCGCAATACTTCTGTAAAGTCAGTATTGATCGTAGCGCCGTCACCGACAGGTGCGCCTCGTTCATTTTCCATTTGCTCAATGAAACTTCCCATCGTTGATGCAAAAGCTATCACCGGCTTTTTGCCCTCTTTCAATCTTCGGATAGTTTGCTCTGCAACGGCTTCCGCTTTCAGTGAAAAAAGCATTTGATTAATCACCTGAAAGACTTTTGAGAAGTATGGTTGGTTATCTACACCTGCTTGTGATGTTCCTTCACGTAATTCTACTTCCTTTCCTTCAGCCGCAGCAATCTTATCAAGCTCTTCAATCTGTTCATCTACGTGTGCAGACTGAAAACCGATAATGTCACGAAGAATATCCGTGATATTATCGGCGATAGCTCGATGCTCTTCGCTCTTTGCATCCAAAGAAATATAATTCACTTCCACACCCTCAAAGCTTCTTTCTCTGCGAATCATTTGTCCTTCAGCAACGAGTTGTGACGATAATACTTCCTGTAATGCCACACCACCTCTGGTGATCGCTTCTACCAAATCTTCTTTTGTCATATTGCAATCAGCGATAGAAGTCTTCATTGCATAAATAGGCATATTATCAGGACGCTTTGCAAAAGTTGCAGATAAAAACACCATGCCTCTTGTCTTACTTACAACTTTTTGCAGAAACTCACCCGTATTCGATGACCCACTGGAATTATGCGCCTCATCAAGGATAAAAATATTATCCTGTGCTATCGCCTGTAAGAACAACGGCTTTAAGGGCTTCTTTTCGGGCGAATTAAATTGCGAATAAGTAGCAACAACAAAATCATACTTAGATGGCACTTCTCTCGATGTAATAATACTTTCCTGCTCAGTCACCGGTGGTGCCTGATAAATTACATTACCGTCTTCATCTTTAATATCCGTTTTAGATTCTTTGCTGTTAATGATCAATGGCTTTAAATGGCCGGAGCCGATCGCGGACAAATCCCTGTAGATATCCGAGAAAAGGTTTGCTTTCTCTGTGAGGAACACCGGCTTTACACCCTGCAAAACTGCATAACGAATCATTGCTGCTGCGATCCTTCCTTTACCGATACCCGTTTGATCGCCTATGATCATTCCCTGGCCTCTTGCTTCAATGTTGTAGATCGCCATTGCAACAGCATCAATCTGTTCAGCAGACAAGACCTTACACAAAGCAATTTTGGAAGAGTATTTAAGGCGATGCCTTACGAAATTATCTATGTCGCCACCTGTTTGGTCTTTGATAAAATGAACTGCGCTCCGTGTCTCAGAAGCCATACTATCGGGAACTTGTGTATTAAGAACGACACAGCTTTCCGATGCAGGCTCATAAGGAGCACCGAGTCCCGTTAAGCCAAAAAGGCTTTGCAGCATAATTGCTTCGTTCTCTAATTCTGTTACTGATTTCATGGGAGTATTTTTTGTTTCCATTGCAGACGTCACCCGTTCAAAAAGTTCATCGAATGTGTGAACTGTGTAATCGCTTGCCTCATTGTAGATTGGTGCTGCACCTTCGGGCTTTTCCTTTCTGCCGTCAATTAAAATCAATCGCACATTGAAAGAAGTTCCCTGCCTTGAATAAAGTTTGTGTCCGTCAATGTTGATTACGTCCTTCACATGATACCGGCTGAAGAGATAATTAAAGAAGATGCGGTTTCTGCCTGCCTGTATTCTGCCTTTCTCATCCCATTCTGTGTGCCCGCCTATGATGATGGACGCTTTGCCGGATGCAACCATACAATCCAACGCACAAAGCGCCATTACATGCTCCAGCGGTTTAATTTCAAACGTGTCATACATCACTTTCACTTCGGATTTTCCGAACGGAGGATTTGTAATAACTGCGTTGAAATGATGCTGAACATCAAAAAAAGATTTTGTTGCATCACGATTCCAAACGTTCGCAAATCCTTGTGTGCGCAGGTTGCTGTTACGCAGTTTGTCTATCTCATTCACATAGACCTGTGACGGGCGTGCTGCTATCGTTAACAAACCGTTTCCTGCTGAAGGCTCAAACGCATAGCCGCCTTTCATATCCAGACTATCAAGACCGCAAAAGACACCAGAGATATAACCGATTGGTGCAGGCGTAGAATACTGCTGCAATAATATACTTTGAGATGTTCGATGGGAGATATTTACCTGCAAGCGATACAGATCCACAATGTTATCGTATCGGTCTTTTATACTTCCGGGTGCATGCGCTATGCTTCTTGCAATGTTTACAATAGCAAGTTCAGTAAGTTCCTTTACATAGGTCTTGTCTGTAATCCCGAATTTGGTTGCAAGTTTCTCGACCGACAGTTTAGTATGCTTTATCTTTCCTGCAAGCTCAGCCTCCATCTTCTTCACGAACGCCGCATGAGGATAATTATCTTCAACACCAAGCAAGCCATCATCTGCAAAAGAAAAATAGCTTTCGTGTGTCACGATAATATGATCCAACAGTTTTATATCCATTGTTGCTGCACTTTCCTTTATCCGCTTTGTAAGCGATTCATCAGCGCCTGATGGCTTGAGATTGCCGGACGGATGATTGTGGGAGATGATCATGGCGACTGCCAGAGATTTGAGTGCCGTTGCAAGAATGATACGCACATCAGCTACAGTTGCATTAATCGCTCCTGAAGAATGGCGATAATATCCTATAATTTGATTTGCCTGATTCAGATACAGCACAACAAAGTGTTCCTGCAATTCAATATGACCTTCGATGAAAGTTTTACGAATAAAATCAGCAGCGTCTTTCGACGTGCTGATTTTTCCAAATTGCTTTCTGTTGCTTCTTGAATAACTAACCTGTAGTTCCGGCACATCTACGTCCGGTATATTGCCGAACACGATTTCAGGAACAACTTTATATTTTTTCATGTTGTGCTATAGAATTAACCAAGTGAAAATGGTGGTGTGTATTCGAGATTATACCTGTTATCCCAAACCTTATCGAAAGTTTGATTTCCTTCTGCCCATTCTGAAATATTGATGCTGTCACGTCTTGTAATTCTGACGATTGCCCAAACTTTCTGATCTCCAATTGCTCCCGGAATTGCATACCCTTTATATACAATCGACGGTTGTGATTCATCTTCCCGCAAAGGTTCGCTGTTAAAAGAACCTACGTTATGCTGAAGTGATGCTAACAGTGCATCTATCATTGCCTTTATTTGTTCAGCATTCTCATTTGCCACTGCGTTAGTAGACATCAGTCGCATTATATAGTTCTGTAGCATGTCCACGTTTGCGAGATCTCCGGGGTAAATCACATCATTTAGCCTGATGTAAATATTACGAAGTGCCCCAAGCCCCAGATCAAGACGAACTGTATCGGCTCTCACGATATCAACCGACCTGATTTGCGCTTTATTTACATAGATGACCTTCCCGTTATATGCTAACTGAATGCACGCATTACTGTCATATACACCATTAATAATTTCCATATCAATTCTTTTTTGGTTCATTCTTTTTCGTCTTCGTCTTTTCATAAATTACTTCTCCGATTACTGCTCCCATAAAACCTCCCACCATTAAATAAGGAGTGCTGTCCTTACCTGTTTCCTTTGCATACCAGTATGAACTCAGAGAGGCAATCAGGGTCAATGTTGAAACAAGGGTTTTTTCTTTCATGCTAATGTTGAATTAGTTGATTTGCTGCAAAACCGGCAAGAACTGTAGCAACGAATGATATCAGCTTTCCTTTTCTGTGCTGTCGCTTTAGCTGCTTTTTAAAAAAGGCATTTTGATTATATAATATCTGTTGTTGTGACAGGCTTTCATTTAGTCTTCCCTTTACGGATTTCAAATGATCGTCCTGTAATGAAATGACAGAATCTTTGTTCTGTAATTGTGAATTCATATTTGCAGTGACCTCTTCCTGAAGACTGTCCTTTAAGATGCTTGCTGTAAGAAAAGCAGAAACGACATTATTCAGGCTATCGCAATCTTGCAATTTTGCAGAAGTTTCAACCTCACTTTGTTGTTTATCGACAAGATCATAAAGCAAGGATTGCAATACCCGATTCTGTTGGCTTACATCTGCAAGCGATAATTTCGTTACAGCCAATTTTTTCGATAATTCTGCGCCATGAAGCTTAAGGGAATCTGCCTGCTTCTGAAATAGATTTTCAGATTGGTTCAGTTCCTTAATGATATTCTTAGGTTTAACAGGTACGATAGTCACCATTGAACTTTCCCTATTATTCCCGCACCCGTTAAGCAAATAGCTCAAGCCTGTTCCGATAACTACGCCGCATATCAGCAGAAATACATTTTTTATTTTTTCCATGAATGTTGTTTTTTAGTTTTCACTTGTTGTTTTCTTTTCCAATGAATAGCCAAAGCAGCCACCGCCGATTAGGCTGATGAATGACCAGAACATAAATTCCGGCACATCCTTATTGAAGAATTGCTTCGCTATCCAACTTGCCAGTACTGCTATTACAAGCAGCATAATGATGACCTCTCTGAGGCTGTAGCAGCCATCCTTATCACGGAGGATCTGCTGAATAAATGTTTTCATGCTCTTAATTTTAAAATTTGATAAGTGATGAAAGCAAGCCCGCCTCCTGCGGCGAGACCTGTCATGTTCAGCATTACTTTTTTTTTGCTTCCCGCACGAGTGCCCGCTGATCAATCAGTGTGTAGGTAAAGTTGTTACCGTAATGCGCCTTATGCCTTTCTGCCATTTGCATGAAAAGATTAAAATCGTTGATGTTCGCAAACACCTGGCAGCCTGCGGAATATCTATCCACAGTTTTGGTTGTGCCGTTCACGGAAGCGTGATGAATGTTGATCCCGAACAAGCCGGTTGCTTCTCTGCCATTCATGAAGTCTAATGCTGCGTTACGATCATAATCTCTTAACACCGTTACGGATCTTTGCTGCACAAGTGCTGTGTATTTTCCACGATGCAAGCCGATCTTGTGGGAATTGAGATATTGTCCGTGCTTCAGGATCGCTGTGCCCTGTGGGTTCAACGGATTCTTAAGCCAGTAGGTACCCGGATCTGTCGTCGCAGGAAATTGATAGATCTGCCATTTCCCATCTGCCGTTTTGAAAAATACATTCAGGCTGTCGTCAAATGCATTTGGTGTGGTGCTGTCCGCACGTATGCCGACTATATTCATTTCGAAAGGGCGTGAGAATGTCCTGTACCCCTTTTCCGAAAGGGCGGTTTGAATCATTTCTAACATGATAAGTTGATTTAAAAATTAGGCAAGTGCGATCTCGGGCTCATAGTGCTTAAGCCATTCCTTTACGTTAAAGCCGGGGCAGTTTGCCGACGCTTCTAATTCGTCATGGCCGGTGATGCGTGCGGAAGGATATTTCACGGTTAATGCAACAAGCTTATTGAACAATGCTTCTTCCTGAACCGGTGTACGTGTGTCACCAAGGTTGCCGGATTTGTTGCGGCCGCCTACATAAGCCAAATGAATTGCATCATCATCAAATCCCGCTACGTTCTTAATAATGGTGCTGTCGTGATGCACTCTTTTTATCTCACCATTTCTTTCCACCACATAATGGAAAAGACCATAGAATTGGGAGACCTTTGGGTCGAATGTTGCCGTGCTGTGCACGATGATATATTTAATGTGTCTTTTCACAAAAGTGTTTTTAATTGTTATAGATATTTTATAGCGGCAGTCCTCACAAGAAAATATTTGCCGTTGTTCTCAAACAGAGTATAGTCAAGCCGTTTCGAAACTTCATTCCCGAGGACAGTCTTATAGGCAACCTTTATCCCGTTCTTTGCGTTCAACCAAACGGTTGTTTCTTCATTGGTCATAACGGGCAATCCACCCAAGCCGGATAAGCTCCATTTATTGCCGTCGTACTGTAATCCCATCCTGATAAACTCAAAGCGGATCGCCTGCTTCTGCTCGTCCGAGGTGAACACACTAAGCATAGCATTCACCAATGTTTGCCGTACGCCGTTGATTCGATAGTCCTTAAACTTTGCGCCGACTGTTTGATAATCTTCTTTGCTTTTGAGTGTTTTAAGAAGTGCTATAGCCGTACGATAGTCAGCAGCAGATGCAGCCTGATAAAGCTTTTGGGCTGTCATACTTTTATCAGCAACATGTCCCTGAACGAGTACATTGTAAGTCGTCTGATCAATAGTTGACGGCATTTTCAGCTTCTTTAATGCGGCTGCCATCTCCGATCCGAATTGCCCGTCTGCGCCGTATCGTGGCATGATGGCGTTGCCGTACTTTGCTATCATCGATTCCTGCAGTGCCTTAACCTTTTCACCTTTGCTTCCTCTTTTTAGCGGAAAGTCAGCCGACAGATTTGATGAGCTGTTGTTTCTTTGAGATTTTACTCTCGGCGTAGCCCTTGGTGTCGGCTTGGGAATATTATCTGATGACGGATAATCATAAGGCACTGATGCAGGTACTTTCGGTTTTAAAATGATATCAGCATCGCCGGATTTTTTTTCCTTTTGCTTCTTAATGTATTGCCATCCGAAATATCCCAATACGCCTGCTGCGCCAACCGCAATTGTTGTAAGGACGATCTTCTTTTTTTGCTGCTTTTTCGAGCCGGTTGTTTTTACAACTGGTTGCCTTGGGCTTTTTACCGGCATGTATTTAATCGTTGTTATCTTTTTTTTCATTGCTTCGGTTTTGCATTCATGATCTGCATCATCGGGTCATATTCCCAAAACTCCAGTTCGCTTTTCAGATCCTTTATCAGGTTGCGGTTGTACTCAGTGTTGTAAGCTTTCCCTACTGCGGAGAATACAACTTGTGAAGGGATTTCCGTGAATACCGCTTTGATTGCGTCTTCATCGGTTCCCGGAAAAGGACCGTAAGAAATATCAAATGCCGCCTTTAATCTTTTCGCCCAGGAAAGGATCTGGACATTACTTAACGGTTGTGGTGAACCTTCCTTATACTTTCCAGGTTTGCCGGCTATGATCGCAAGCATTTCGTTGTACTCCGTTGAAGTGAGCTCCTCCTGCATATCCTTCATCATGCTGCGTGCGTAAAGCGACTGATAAGAATTGATCACCTTCCGAAATTCATCTTTGCTTGAAATCTTTCGAATCGCTTTTCTTAGGGCTTCTTCATCCGTGCCCCAGCCAAACCACATATCGTTATCAAAAGCCATCTTTATTTGCTTCGCATATGTGGCGGCGCTGCCCTCTTCATAGGTCTTCTTCTCTTCACTGGTTGATTTTGCGCTGCGAATTAATTTTCTTCCGACAAAAAAGCTGCCTCCGAGAACAACGATGCTGAGCAAGCCGTATTGAATCTTTTCCTTTGCCGTAAAGTCTTCCTGCTCATCCCTGTATTTATCTTTCATCTTTTCGCGTGTTTGATTTGATCTATACGCCGAGATATTTTTTTGCCATAGCAGTTTTCACCGGGTCAGTGCTTACTACATTCGCAAGCTTTGTCAGTTCCATGGAAGTCAGCTTTGAAGCAAGGATGCTTAATGCTTTGATCTTTGCATCTGCATCCTTTTCTGCGGCGGCTGTGATGGCAAAATCATAATTGTATTTTTTCATGCTTTTGTTTTAAATGTTTAAAAATTGCTTTAGCTCCGGCATCTTATCAGGCACTTCTGCAAGCCTATGAATGATCAGCATCATATCATCAAGTTGCTCTTCGTTAAAGACTGACTCAAGATGAGCGAGCAAAGCCGAATGCCTCTTTTGCTCTTCACTCAAGCCCGTTTCTGTTTCTGCTTTTTTCTGAAACGTTGCTTCACCTTCTGCGGAAACAAGAGTAGCTGATCTTTCTTTATTATCCTGTTCAATTAATCCGGCAAGTGCCTCACCGCCCGGAAACCTTGACAGCATTTGCGGATTGCGTCTCACCAATCCTTCAAGGGCTACAGAAGCGAGCTCTGCTACATTTGTTCCGTTGAGCTTGAAGCGATTCTTTTTCAGATCCTCCATTTCTTCCAGCAGGGTTTCGTGATACTCTTCTGCTTCGCTAAGCTTTGCTTTTGTTTCTTCAAGCTCTTCTTTGAGCCTTTGAGTTTCATATTCCTTGTCTCTTGCTGCAAGCTTTTCCTGAATGATATTGTCAATCTCACCTAACCCGTTTAGTGATTTGTCCTGTCTGTTCTTTTGGACAAAAAAATTATACTGATCATTTCTCGGGGATAGGTTGGTATTGTAGATCAGGATGCGAACTTTCTCAGTATCCTCATTCATGTAGTATTCATAGCTGTCAAAGTCCTTCGGATCTTCTGTCTTCGGTACAACCTTTAAGCCGTCAACAAATATTTCATAAGGACGGGGCAGCCCCTTTGTGTTCATATCCTCCAGAAAATATTTGAGCTTGTCAATCTTCAGCTGATCAAAATTTTCATTATTTACGGGCATCGCTTTTCTGTTTTGGAATGATCTGGATAAAGCGGACATGTTCCCTCATGCCCGAGTAATTGTTTAGAATAATATCACCCTGGTGTTCGTACTGCAGCTCGTTTACGTTAGTTACCGCCAAATCAAAAACACCAAATGTGCTTGTGACACCTACAGTATCACCGGGCTCAATCAGGATGAACAAATGATCATCTGCATTTATAATTCTGCTCTCTTCCGGCTGCAATACATAATGGCGAAACCGAATGTTGTAATCAATGCCGTAACCGAGCTCCTGCATACGCCTCGGGATATATTCTAGTGCCATTGCTGTAGTCATCATTCTGTTTTTAGTCCTGATATTCATACCATACATACAACATCAAAGTATATGTGCAGTTTCCCGTTTGCGTTCTTCCAAGGATATCTGTATAGCAGCCGTAGATTACTTTCTCATCTTTGATAGTAATCGGATCAGGTTCCTTTCCACGGCCGGCAGAAAATGACTTTGAAACCCAATCTGATAATACCGCAGGAGGTGTTGTCGGATGCTGCAGATTACCGTTGTAATCAGGGTGTGAAAAAGGCATAACAGAATCATTTAATTCCTCCTGTACGATCTCTTGAGTATAGAAAAAATTAGCAAGATCACCGGTCTGCAATTGCAATTCACCGCATAGTCTCTTCCGCTTGATGGTCAGCCGCTCACTTTGAAAAGTTGGCGGCACCATCACCAATGTGTGAATTGTTATACCTGTTTCAACACCGATAATACTCTCTGCATAACGGGGCAGATTCATTTGGAAATAATGTCGCTCACCCGGTTTCGTGATCACAATCTTTTTTACTTTCAAGTCCTGCATCAGTTTGCCAATTCACATTTTAAATAAACAGATACACGATAGGCTTCAAAATTTGTTCGCCCGTCCGCTGAATCCTTGTAATCAATCTTTACATTTCCGTTTCCCGCAGGTACATCACCGCATTCATAATAGCGTTGGTTTGGTGACACATTAATTCCTGTCATTAAGAGCTTTGTTTCATAATCATCCGGAAAGATTTCCTGCTTATTGATTTCCACCTTTTGTGAACCCCGATAAAACAGCAAGTCATCCTTATCCGATGTAAACAGTATTCCCTGAACTGATGCAATCGTTTTATCAAGGCTGAATGTTTTGGAGAAAGTTTTATCAGGCTTCGTTACCAAAATGTCAAAACGCTTTTTTACAATATTCTTCATCTTTGATCTTTTGAAAGCCTTCATGCAAAGCGGATGGTTTAACCGCTATGCATGAGGCAGGGGATTATGGTGTAGTGATTGTTCCGTGCAAAGCAGCATACACATAAGTGTTTGCAGGTATGCCGTCCACACTGCCGAGTTCAATGGTGAATTCAACCAATTCGTCGTCCTGAATAATTCGCGGATTCGCAAGTTTGTAATAACCCATCGGCACGTTGCGGTTATTAGATGTTTTAAAAATCACATTGCTGGTTTCCGGAACGATCTGCTTTTTATTGCTTTTCAGATTGAACTCTCCATTTGCAATTGCCGGGAAATCTTCCAGTCCCTTAAAGCCGGTCGCAATGATCTTATCCTTTGTAGCATCCGCCGCAACACCTGCAAGGATATACACGCCGCTCACAAGCAATGCCTGATTTTTCGGCAGTTTTGCGTTTGAGATATTTCGCAGCCCTATCTCCTTATCATCCTGTGTTTCAAAAAGCTTAATCGTTTTTGAAGTGATCGGCTTAATAGAATAGATGATATTGTCTGCCAGGCGCAGATCACCTCTTACCAAGCCGTCTTTAATCGACTGCGGTAATTCCGCAAAATGCTTTTCCATTTCTGCACGGGAGCCTTTACTCACTGAGCCTGTGCTTGCAAGTTTGTTGATCGTCTTTTGCCGTTGGATCGGATTCATACGGCGCAGTGCGCCAAGTAGTTCTTCGCCTTCCACACCGTCGATACCGAGCAGTGCGCCCTGATTGTTGTACTCTTCTGTACCTTCTAACATTCCTAACATGATTTTTGTTTTTTGCTTCGTGTGAAGCGATTAAAAATTTATTTTCTTACATAATGATGTCATCCGTATCGATGCCTTCTACCTGTTCGTCAAAGCGCATTCCGCTGCCTTCCATTTGCTGCAGCCCGCTTTCTGTAATTTGATTTTCGATATAATCGAGAGCAGCAAGATCTCCGTTCATTTCATTCGGATAAGTGAAATACTGAACGTCACCGATACCGTTTGTGGCTGCCGCTTTCTTTGACACAAGCTTTCCTATGTAAAGCTTTTCAGAAAAAGAATCTTTGTATGCCTGCAATCTTTCTTTGACTCCATCGATGCCATCCAATCCGCTCATAGATTTTTTGAGCTGGAATCCGTTTGAAGCCATCATGCCGATGCCGAAGATCTTAGCCAGGTTGCTGTTCTTGTAGTGCCCGAGTCCTGTCATACCGATACCGATCAACAGCGATGGTGTGCCTATCGCCGCTCCCACAAGCCCGCCGCCTACTACACCGACGACGAGATCTTTAAAAGTTTCCACAACCGTGTTCTTAATATTTCCCTTACCGTCAAGCTTTGTTTTTACATGGTGAACAAAGCCTTTGTGCTTCGCCTTTTTCGCATAGTTATTTTGCCTTTTGCGTGGCGTTCTTTTTTTCTTAGCCATTGTTTATTTTTTTAATTTTTATACGGCTGTCAGAGCAGCGCAATTGCTTTTTTGTAACCGTGCGTTTTGCTAACACGTTTGTGATGAGATTTTTTGTACTTCTTTTTGGGAAAGCCATTCAATGCTTTCGCAGGTGCTTTTGATTTGCTGTCCTTACTTTTCAGCATCTTCATGCAGATGACAAGAACTGTTATGCCGCCGACTCCAATTGCTACAGGTTTCAGCCATTTTTTATTTTTATCCCAAAAGCCTTCAGTTGGCTCAGGGTCTGCAACTTTTCCCGAATCAGTTTTTGTCAAACTCCTTTCTTGCGCTTCATCCTGATCTTCAGCGGCCTTGACAATCTTTATTTCTGTATTCTCTGCGATCGTTACCGGACCGCCGCTGTCAGATTCCGAGCTGCCGGATGAATTCTTTACTACCGATGTTGCCGGAACAGGATAGCTGTCAGTAGTTGCTGCCGGTGGCTGATAGGTTTCTCCACTTGGCGTTGCCTTCACTTCAGGTACTGATACTTCAGGAAGAGCGGGCACATCTGCGGGATCAATCGGGAGTGCTGCAGCTTCTTTTTCTGCCTGCTCATTAGTAGCTTCGGCAAAGTCTTCGCTGTTTTTATTCTTCTTCAGAAATATGTCACCGACTTGCTTCAGCATCCCTGCAATTCCTGCGATTACACCCGATGCTGCGGCTATACTTGCAAGCGTAAGCGGTTCTCCTAATTCGCCCAAGCCTTCCATGCCTTCTACGTTTTCGGAAAAGTATATTTCCTGTCCAAGCAGTTGCCCCATCGGTGTGTATTCATTCATATATTTTATCAGCCCGTCGAAACCCTGCACACCGTCCAGACCCTGCACAGCTTTATCCTTATTCCCTTTTCCTTTGATAATAGCCTTGCGCAAATTTTCAGGCTTGCCACCTGCTTTATAGAAAATGCTTTCCAGCTTTTGTCTGGCGTGAATGATCTTCTGAAATTTATTCGGATCAATTCCCTTTCTAACTGCATCTGCTGCTGTGAGATAACTCCATCTTAATCGCCTACCTACGTTCATTGTATTGAGTTTCATAGAGGCGAGGATGCCATTACGAAGTGCGATGGTTGCCGGATTAAGTTTATTTACTTTATTAAGAACTTTCTTTAATCCTTTCGTTTTCTTTACGGCATTGCCACCTGCCTTGGGGGCTTTTACTTTTTTTGCTGCATGTCCTTTTGCTCCGGATTTCACCGGATGATTGCCGCGTACTGCCGCTGCGTGTTTCGGAGGAGCGGATCGCTTTACGGGCGCTGCACGTTTACTACCTGCCGCAAATCTTTGTTGAATTACTTTCCCGAGGTCACTCATTCCGGACGAATCATACGAGCCGCTGTTATCAAAACCGTTTAAATATTGTAAGTCCATTGGATAATCTTTTTTTTCGCTGAACGGCACTTCGAAATCAAATTTGTCAGTGACGCAATCAATGGTTATATAGCCTTTCTCTGTCGGCACAATGGGATAGATATGCTGAAAATAATCCCGGTGATACTTAGTGATCCTGAGCACATGTTTAATCTTCAGGTTGGTCAGTATACTTGAAATAAATACCGAATAACAATCACAATCCACTCCGCTGAACCTGTCGTGCCATGCCCTCGCAGGACTGCGGATCTGCTCATATCCATCTGCATCTTTCTTGTAAGCGATATGTCCGTAAACGAACCGCCAGATGTTGCCGCACGTCTCATACAAATTCCTTCCGCTCAATTCCTTTGCAATCCCCGCTGTTTGATCGAGTGTCTCATTCACCACCTTCGGAATAAATTCTACAGTATGATAAACATTCGCATCCTTCAGGATCGTTGAAGTGCTGTTAGTTGCTGCCGGAAAGAGATGAGAATACCGTTCATCGTTTAAGATGTTTCTTTTTCTGCCTGCTTCCATAATTATTTCCTGATTGTTACTTCTGTATTGCTTTCATAGGGAATCTTCGCAATCCCCACATCTACCGTGGTCATCGTGGTAACTGTAAGTTTTATAGGCTCTTTGTTATGCAATGATTTTATAAGCCCGAACACTATAGAGAATACACCGGTTACCGGAATGGTGATTAAGATTTTTTCAATATTCACTTCACCGTAGGCCGGAATTTTTATATCCTTGTTGACTGCCTGCGAACTACCGATCACTGATGCTTTATAAAGCAGCTTCACATAAGGAAACTTGATTGAAAAGTGTGCGCCTGTCGGATTCTTTAAAAGCACATCGACACGAATTGTGATTCCATCCCAAGTCAGCGCATACAGATTTGCTTTTGGCAATATCTCCAGCTCTGCCTTTGCCTTATGCAGGTTCCGGAAATAGTTTATTCCTGCAAGCAAACCTGCACCCAGGACAGTTCCTCCAAGTATTTTTGTGATTGAACTCATGAACGTTTATTGTTTCTTTTTTTTATCGATGTAGTCTCCTACAAGCTTATAGCCAAGCCATATCGCACCGCCTACCGCAGCCTTGATGGCGTAGTCTGCGAGGCCCGCAAAATCAAGGTTTGCAAGAAATATTGTTCCGGTCAGAAAGAGACTGCTTGCTGAATTTACTGCTGTCGTTTTTGTTTCCATTTTTGTGTTTTGTTTTTGACTGTACAAAGATGCGATGGCTAAAAAATGTCATTTCATACTTTGAGTTCGCTTGTGTTCTCTTTGCTTAAACAATGTTTATTTTGGTAAAACATTGTTAGTTCATGTACTTAATAGTCTGTTGAAATCTCTCCCGGCAACCCGATCTTTTCAAAGATGATTTTCACCTGTGCGATTGTATAGTAGCGACCTTGCTTTGCGCCAACTTCATTCTCGAAAGGAGCCACCCATTTTTTCATTGTTCTTCCGCACACGCTGTATAGGCCGGCCAGGTCAGTAAGTGAGTAAGGTTTTAGTGCGATGGTATTTGTCTTCATGATATTCGTATTCCGGTCTTTTATAAATATTGTTGGTTAGCAACGATTGCCTGAAACAGCATCAATAGTCCCGGAGCTTTCTTGTCAAGGAAATAATTTCTCCAGTAGATATAGTTTTCTGAGGTCGACTCATCCTGCATTTCTAAAACTGCTTCTGCAAGTGCTTTTAATTCAATCTTATAATCAGGCAAAGAACTCCGTACAGCAAGGATATCCTTGTACCATTTTTTTGTACCTGCAAAGCCGGTTGAGTTTTCTTTATTGAGCCATACAGAAGGAAGCGGAATATATCTGCCGGCATGTCCTGAAATGTAATTTCTGGCGAGAAGTACCCTCTGGCAGAAATCTTTATATCCTTTCTCCGGCTTTTTGTACGCAGAGATAAATTCTCTGATAACTGCCTGAGCTGCGGCTATTTCTTTTTCCGAGAAAGATGCATTGTTCCACAAAGCGGTGAATGAAAAATTCCATGCGTTGCTTACCAGTTTGTCTATTTGTGTTTGTAAATCTTTACCGCCTCTGATTATTGTGAAGACAGGGCGAAAGAATATTTCTGTGTGTAGTTGTTGTCTTTTTTGCATGTGTGTTATTTTATCTGTGAATGATTCAGAACACAAAAATGCATCGGCTCAAAAAACTCGATTATCGGTTTGGGACAAGTCTGGTCGGATTATGAAAAACAAAGTCAAAAGATGTAAAACAATGTTTAGAAGTTTGTAAATCGTCCGAAAAAATGTCAGGATTGATAACCTGTTACTCTAATTTTCTGATTTATTCCAAGTATTGCTATATTGTTCTCTTTATTGCCTACAAGAAAATAAATTTTTTAGCATTATAATAGGCGGAATAGTTACGGAGTAATTAAGGAGTTATTTAAAAGAATGCGGAATGTTTAAAGAAGATTTATGGAGAACACTTTCAAGGCAGAAGATGTAAAATTTGTAGTGGGAGCAGAAACAAATTCGGGGTTTGGGCTCTCCGAGTTTATTGGATTCTATGGTTTACTATCCATTTCAAATACAGGAAGTCTGAAAATCACATTTAATAAGAGGCAGCAGCCGATTTACGTTTCATTAGACTTTATAGATAGCTATAAAATTAAGTCAATCAAATACACACCGGTATTGATTTTCACTAAAGATTTCAATCTAGAAAAAGCTGCAGATACCTTAAGAGCAAGCAGGCTAAAAGCAGTAGAAGATCATATTGAGTATTATAAAAGACTTAAAATAAAATATGAGAAAATTCATGCGGTGAAAACTCTTGGCATTACTACTCAGCTTAACGATAATATTTTTGAACATCCATCTATCACCACTCCATGGGAGTAACTTATTTTAAGTATTGTTCAAAATTATTTGCGATGACAACTTTTTTATTCCGCGCCAAAAGTACTGCACCATTAAGGTATGTGATCAGCTGATTCACTCCAACCTGAAATATATCCCTGGTAGTTGCGTCGGCTGGAGCATCCCTCATCATTGAGATCCTATGCCACTTCAATTCTGCGCACCAAGATTTAATGTTACTGTCTTCGAATGAAGCGTAAAGATCATGAGCAAATCGGTTCCTTATTTTACCAATAAGCTTAATATCGTCTTTAACGATTTTCTCGATAAGTCCAAGGCAATATGCGAATCTTAGCTTATTTCCATAAGTTCCTAACGGCTGATCAAAATCCGTTAGCCTTTTAACTTCTGTGTCGTCTTCCGGAAGAAAAGCAAGTAGTACATGCTCTAAAATAATATCTAGAAAGGATTCGCCGACAATTACAATTGCACGATCATCGCCATCATTGTAGATAAAAAGTTCATGGAACTTTGCAAGTGCATCATTAAGCTCAAAATATCTATCGACAGCTTTTCCAGTTATCATACTAAAAGTTCTTGAGTAACAAGATCATAAAAACTTTCTTAAAATGCTTTCTTTTTGTGCGGGCATTTCGTGAATTACTTTCTGTAGTTTGTAAATTTTATTTTCCATTTTATTAATTTCTGATACTATTTTCTTTTGTTCAGTAAGTGATGGAACTTGGATAGAAACCGTTTTTAAAGTTTCCACCGATAGTCCAGGTTGTGCCGTCCCTGTAGCGTATTTATTTAGGTTCAATTGCTTTAATTGGTAAAAAAGCCAATCTTTATTTACTGTCGGAATAGGACTGACAACAATTGCGTGTTCAGTCGCATGAAATTTTCCTTCCACGAGGCAGACATTTCCACATAGTGCCCCTTGTCTACCTATTATGGGGAATTTACCAGTATGTGTGAATGACTTAGTGTATCCCCTCAATCCATTCCCTCCATAGCATGGGTAAGTATTCAATTGATTGTCTACTGATATATCAGAAGCAGAAACAAATTTCCCTGCTTTCATCTCACAGACTTCCCCAAGTTTCGCATTTTCAACTTTTGAACTAGGCATAAGTAAATCTTTGAGAATGGTATGACAAGTCTCAATTTCTGCTTTTGCATTTCGTTCTTGTAGTTCCAGAGATTCGAGCTTAATGACAACTTTTTCTTGTATTGATTTTGGAGGTAGGGGAATCTTTATATTTTGAATTGTTGGGATGGTTAATTCGATCTGGCCGCTTTGTCCGAGTGCCAGGGATTCAATTGTTTTAAAGCCAATTGTTGCTAAAACTTGTAAAATATAACCAGGTAATATTTTATGTAAATTTGGTCTAAGTATCGTAATGTGACTATCAGCTACAAAAACCCCGTTTTTATCAAACAAGGTTACCCGCCCTGCTGTACCTACGCCTGAAGAATTAATTAAAATATCCCCTTTCTGAAGCTGACGTTCATCTAACTGAAACCCTTTAGCTACATAATGTTTTTCGGAGAAGTCGAACTCTTTATACCCTCTTGCTTGACCAGATTTTATTATTTGGATGTCAGAGTTTCCATATTTTGCTGACTTACCCCTTTTTAAAAAAAGAGACACTTCTTCTAATTTAGTTTGGCCCCATTTACTGTCAAGTTTTATTTTTTTTTTAATAGAAAGAGAAATTGTTTTTTCAAAATCTATTCTATCGAAAGTAAGCATGTCAACAAGATTGTGACGACTAACATTATTTTTTAAACTGTTATCTATCGGAAAATCATAATCTCCTGAAAATGCCTTGTAAATATAGGTGCTAGCTTTAAGCGGGTTTTCAAATTCGTCCGCATCAAAAAGTTGCGTGCACTCATCAATACTTTTATCTCGTTGTATTGCATGTATTCCTTCACTCCCTCTCCGGTTACTAAATTCGTAACCCAAGAATCGTTTTTCTGCATCCTTATCTCCGCTGTTCACTAAAACGATTTTTTGCGGATATGCTATTATAAAATATAAAACCTTTTCACGCTCTTTGTTAAATAAAACCTCCCAAAATTCTTTGTCTCCTTTTACTTTTATTTTCTTTTTATATTCCTGATATATCTCGTGTTCAAGAATATTAGTGTTGGGATTTTTATTTAATAAACTTAAATAATCGGCGAGTGTAACATTCTCCCATACTAGATCAACATACTTAGCAATAGGATTTTCAATTCCATTTAGATTCAAATCCTTCAAATTGATAAAAAAATTATCAACGGCTATTTTTAAGTTAATACTGTCGTAGTTGCTTTTTCTCCTTAAAAACAATGTCACTGTATTAGTGCCCGTTGCCATAAAAGTATTGGAACCCAATTCGGCAATTGCAATAATCTCAAAGTTTTGTAAAATAATTTCTCTAGATTTTGTGTAAATACCAGTGTTACTGAGTATTGAGCTCGGTAAAATAATTCCTGCTACACCCCCATCTTTTAATAATTGCTTTGTGCGTTCGATAAAAAGGCATTCAATCTCAGAACTATTATCAGTTAGCCTGTCATAAAGCGTAAAATTATTTTCCCTGTAATATTCTCTTGCAGCATTTTTGAATGCTGATACAGCATAAGGAGGATTTGAAACTAATACCTCAAACTGTTTGTTGTCTGAAGGGAAATCTTTATCAGTATTTTTTAATTTTCCTTTGTAATCGGCATGGTTAAAATGAGCTAAACCGTCACTATGTAAAACATTCGCTAAACCGTCGCCATGCAGGTAACAGCCGACTTTTCCAACTTTAACGAGCCTGTAATCTTTTTCAATACCATATATATAATCTAATGCCCAGTCGAAATGGTCATCTTTCCAATTTCGGATTTTTTTCGCAGTACTTGGGTTATATTTTTTATCATCTTTTTTATCAATCAACCTTTGCATTTCATGCATAGTTTCCGTAAGAAAATGCCCGCTTCCGGCCGCATAATCTATTACATAGGGAAGTAGGTTTCCGCTTTCCCCTTTCTTTAATTTTTCTTCCAAAATAGAATCAAGAGGAAGACTTTTAATAATGAATTGAGCCACTGGCACCGGAGTAAAGAATTGTCCTGATTCTTGTTTAAGGCCGGTAGTCAGCAATAATTCAAAAAAATCAGAAAGATATTGTTGCTTTTTTGTGTACCTGATTTTATATCCTTGCAACAGTTCTACAACCTCTTTTACAACCTTCGCATTTTCCTTAAACGACTTCTCATCATATACTTCCTTGATGGCGAACTCATTATTTTTTTCAAGGCGAATTTTTTTAAACTCTGTGAGTAAAGCATTTTTTACGCTTTCGTCAAGGCTTTTGAATTTATTTTCAAACTCAGTTTCAGAAAAATCAGTAACTTTTTTTTCTAAGAACTCGAACATGCCGTTCTTATATAAATCTGTTAGGCGTAATTGGAAAGAAATATCATCATCAATTCCTTCCAGCCATTGAAAACCTAACTCGTTCTCAGTTCCTTCATTTACTTTTTCATCGTAAATTTTACAAAGAAAAAGGGTAAAGATTTTATTAAAAGCATTGGGCTTATCTGAAACTACATTGTGCCGTAATATTTCAAGGAACCTGTTAAATATAAAGCTGCTGTCTTCCTGCTTTATTGGTTCTAATAAATTTGGCGTTAATGCTTTGCTTACAAATTCATATGGACTTACCCATTTATCAAAAACTCCGTTATCTTTCGTTAGCTTATTCCATTTATCATAAAAGTCCTTTACATCACCGGATCTGTAATCATCTTCAACTTTTACGATCTCATTTTTATAGATAATTTCATTTTTATTTAATTCAGAAGCATAAAGCATTATAACATCGGCTTTATTGCTGAATTTGAAATAAGTAAATAACTGTCCACCGTCCTTATGCAGTTTGGTTAATGCTTTATCGAATTCCTTTCCGAATGTCTTACACTCAATTAAAAGATATTCCGAATCATCGGAACGGGTTACACAGATATCTAACCTTCCGGAAAAGCCGTGACCGGCGGGATATACTTTTTCGAGTGAAATATGTTGGGGTTGATACCCCTTTTCCAATAAGCGGTTTACGCATTCAAAGACAACCCAATTCTCGGCCTGTGTAAAATTCAGGGTTGACTGAGTTCCGGTTTTGATAAGCTTGCCATAATTGAACTTTTCTTTTTCAAGATCTACTTCAATCAAATAATTCTTTGCTTCAGCATATTTTTTATAAAAAATACCTGTTGAGTTTTCCTTCGGCTTGTAACCCAGCTTATGTATGAGATTTTTATACTGCATAAGGTTTTACTCAAAATTGATTTTACTCTGTTTGGTATTTTTACTTTTTATATGTTTAACCGCTTCTTCCGCCAAAGCAAACACAGTTTCCGGACAATTGTTTTTAAAAACCTCCCTGGCGAACTTGTCCCCAAAATAAAGTTCCTTTAGTTTATTTACATCTAAACTAAATATTTTAGCAATTACGGGTAATTTTTTATAGTTAAGCTGCTTTGTACCATGTTCTATACGGCTTACCGCACTTGAGTTAATGCCGATTTTAGCTCCAAAGTCTGTTTGAGTCCAGTCATGTTTCTCTCGTTCCTGCTTAAGAAAATCCCCGAAACTTGTCATTTTTAGGTTTGTCGTTTTTAGTTTGATCTTTTTTTAGCAAACTTAGGAATTTAATCAATTAAAAAGACAGTTTTACTGTTGATAAATATTTTAGCATTATGACATTTATTTTGACGAATTACAAAAACAACTTTGTATGTTTGCTAAAATAAAAGCGAAAGATGATAGATACTTTTAACCCGAGCATGATCATTCTGGCAAGAGAATCCAGAGGACTTACCCAAGGGGAATTAGCAGAAAGGATCGGAATGAGTGCGACCAATTTAGGCAAGATTGAACGGCAGGATATCAATATAAGTAGTGATACGGTAGAGGCAATTGCTGAGCAAACAGGATATCCGCCTCATTTCTTTAGCCAGAAAGGGGAAATTATCCCGGAAAATTTGAATTACAGAAAGCGAGAGGTTGTTGCGCAAAAGTTGATTACACCCATCCACGCAATGGTAAATATCTCACGGAATCAAATTGGATTTCTGTCGTCAATACTGAATGTAAAAGTGCCGATTTTGCCTGTGTTGGAGGTATCGGAGACGCAAACACCGCAAAAGATTGCGGCCAAGGTCCGAAAACTTTGGAATATAAACACTGCTGTTATTGAAAACCTCACAGATCTGTTGGAGAGCAATGGGATCGTGATTAGATCTTTTCCTTTTGAAACAGATCGTGTCGATAGCAGGAGCATTATTACAGAAAATGGCTTTCCGGTTATCTTCTGTAACTCATCACTCCTGGGGGATCGCCAAAGATTTTCATTGGCGTATGAGCTGGCACAATTGGTAATGCACACATTTAATGTTGTGCCTTTTGAGAGAGATATTTCTCGGGAGGCTAACGCCTTTGCTGCAGAATTGCTAATGCCGGAAAGCGAGATCAGAAATGATTTCAAAAATGGATTGTCGATACCTTATTTGGGTGAATTAAAAAGAAAGTGGAAAGTGTCAATGATATCATTGGTATATCGTGCAGATGATCTCGGTTATTTAACCCCAAATCAGAAGCGCTATTTGGTACAGCAATTTAATCAACTAAAAATCAGGAAGCGTGAACCAATTGACCTTGATATAAAGACTGAACAGCCCAGACTTTTAAAAAGATGGATTGGAGAATTAAGAGAAAGAGGCAAGTTAGGCACGGCGGAGATTGCAGCTTTATTTTATTTAAACACTGCCGAATTCATGGAATTATACGCATAAACGAATAGCAATGAAACAAATGATGAAAGAACAGATCAGCCTTATTGAAGTAATTAAGCCTTATTCTACCAAGGATTTAGCGGCTTATTATCAGGTGTGCGACAAAACATTTAAGAAGTGGCTTATCCCGTTTTCTCAGGAAATCGGAACAAAGAATGGTCGATACTATTCTGTTGTGCAGGTAAAGATAATTTTTGATCGACTCGGCATGCCATGTAAAGTGGGAAGTTGAATTGTTAAAGTAGCTAATAATTATCATAACTAGTTGATTATCAATTATATTTGCTTATTAATGATATTAGACACGAGAACATTTTTCGACAATGTTTTACATAAGGCGACATAAACGAACGTAAAGTGGAAAGTGGAGTTTGGAGCTGTTTTACTTTTAGAAAAAAGTAAAAATGAGCGCAAAAGTTATCAGCATTAAGAAAAAACGCATTGGTCAGGAATTAAGTCTGGATCAATGCAAAAAGTTTTTAAATAAAGATCAACAGGAATATACAGACGAAGAAGTAATTGCTATCCGAGACTACATGACGATTTTAGTAAGGATCTATTATGACTTTTATCAACGAACATTCAAACAGCAATTGAGAATTGTTCATTTAAATAAAAATAATGACACGCAAGAAAGCAATACTTTATGTGAGGGTGAGCACAGACGAGCAAGCTGATCGGGGATTCAGCTTACAGCATCAGGAGGAACGCTTAAGAAATTATTGCCAGCTACAAGGCATCGATGTTGTTGGATTTTACAGAGAAGACCATTCGGCAAAAAGTTTTGAGCGACCTGAGTTTACGAAGTTGCTTGGTACTTTAAAGAAAGATAAAAAACTTGCCGACCTCTTGCTTTTCCTAAAGTGGGATAGGTTTTCGAGAAATGCTGCGGATGCATATTACATGATAAGCACATTAAATAAACTCGGCATCGAACCGCAAGCGATTGAGCAACCGCTGGATCTGAACATTCCCGAAAACAAGATAATGCTCGCTTTTTATCTTGCAGCTCCCGAAGTGGAAAATGATCGCAGAGCATTAAATACTATTGCCGGAATGCGACGGGCGAACAAAGAGGGTAGGTGGACAGGTAAAGCTCCGGTTGGCTACAAAAATGCAAGGGATGATCGTAACCGTCCGGTTATTCTTCAATCAGAATTGGCACCGGTAATTAAATGGGTATTTGAGGAGATTAAGAAATGTGTTTATAGTGCTGATCAAATTTTTACTATTGCTTCAGAAAAAGGCTTATCAAGAGTTCGTTCAAACTTTTATCACATGATTCGTAACCCGTTTTACTGCGGGATAATCAATATGCCTGCTTATAAGGATGAAGAGGCAACGCAAATCAGGGGAATTCATGAACCGATCATTACCGAAGAATTATTTAATGAAGTGCAGGATGTAATGACAGGAAAAAGGAAAAACTGGCCTGTGAAGCAATCAGGAAAAGCTGAATTCCCTTTAAGAGGATTTTTACTTTGTAAAAAATGCCGAGGGAAGTTAACTGCCAGCGCTTCTAAAGGGAGAAATGCGCATTACCTATATTATCATTGTACGCCAAAGTGCGGTGAGCGATTTCACGCCGATGAAGCCAATATGTTATTTGCGGCAGAACTAAAGAAAATTGCAATAAACAAAGCAACCCTCAATCTGGGAAATGTCATCTTAAAGAATATGTATAACGCCGGTGGAACTTCTTCAATGGATTCAATTGAAAGGATAAAGTCGGACATAACTAAGAAAAAAGAAAGGCTTACAAATGCCCAAAGTTTACTCTTGGATGGAACATTAGATTCAGCAGACTACAAGGAAATTAAAGGAAAGCTAGAGCCTGAAATACGAGCCTTGGAAAGCAAGATCAATAACCTTTCAACAGAAAGCAATGATTTAGACCAAATGTTAGAGTTTGGAACACAGTTCTTAGGAAACCTTGACCAGTTCTACATTACAGGCGATTTGACTGCCCGTCAGCATATAATTGGTTCGATGTTCCCCGAAAAATTGATTTTTGAAAATAAAACTTTTCGAACCGCTCAACCTAACCCTCTCCTTCAGCTGATAACTACGCCTGATGCGGGTTTCGAAGATTCTAAAAAAAGAAAAAAGCCGAAAAATTCGGCTTTGTCCTGTTGCGCTCCCCCTGTTGGACTTGAACCAACGACCCTCTGATTAACAGTCAGATGCTCTAACCAACTGAGCTAAGGAGGAATTTACCCGTCGTTTTACCGGCGGGATGCAAAAATAAAGATTTTCAGGTTTAAAAAAAATATATTCGGAACTATTTTAGCCAACTAAGCATACTCTTTTCCTCAATGCCGATAAAGATGCCGTTTTCCCGTTGTTCGGCGGGGTATGTTTTTAAAAAATAACCTTCTCCCGTAGTATTGCGGCCGTTTTCCAACGAAAATTTATAGCGATGAAGCGGACAAACGATATTTCCTGCAGCATCCACATGCCCGCCGAAAAGCGAACCGCCGGCATGAGGACATTTGGCTGCACAGGCATAAAGCTTTTCTTTATGGAACGTGAGGCAGATCTTTTTCCCGGCGACCTCTAATTCTGTAATCCCTTCCGGCGAAAAACCGATTTCAGTAAGTGTATCAGCAACCTTATGCCAGGTATATTTTTTGTCCATTGTAATATTCTGAAATCAGGCTTTACTTGCACGACTTACGGATAAACGCAAGCTCAGTCTGACCATCCATCCATCTGCAACTCCGCCAATTATTTGTGATTCGTCAATAAAAATATTCCGCTTTATAAGGATACCTGATCTGATACATTTCTCTCACCCTGTTCAATATTGTTTGACGAAGCACTTCAAAATTTCTTTTTTCTATAGCTGCTACAAAAACACAATTGCCCTTTGTGCTCTCTTCCCATCTCTCTTTTAATTCACGCAGGATCTCTTTCTTCACGTCTTCCTCCAGCCATTCATCAAAGGTTACTTTTTCAAAATTATCCATCTTGTTGAAGATTGTTATCGTTGGCTTTTCCGTACACCCAAGCTCGGCGAGCGTTTTATTTACCACCGCCAATTGTTCTTCATATTGCGGATGAGAAATATCCACTACGTGCAACAATACATCTGCTTCACGCACTTCATCCAATGTACTTTTAAAACTTTCGATAAGATGATGCGGAAGCTTACGAATGAAGCCCACCGTATCACTCAGCAAAAAAGGCGTTTGTTCAAATACTACTTTTCTTGTGGTGGTATCCAGCGTTGCGAATAATTTATTTTCCGCAAATACTTCGCTTTTGCTCAACGCATTCATGATCGTACTCTTGCCCACGTTTGTATAACCAACCAATGCCACACGAATAAATTCACCGCGTTCTTTTCTTTGTGTGAACGCTTGCTTATCGTACTCACCCAGCCTTTTCTTCAGCAAGGTGATCTTATCTTTTACGATACGTCTGTCTGTTTCAATTTCCGTTTCACCGGGACCGCGTGTACCTACACCACCACCCTGTCTTTCCAAATGCTTCCACATGCCCTTAAGTCGCGGAAGAATATATTGGTATTGCGCAAGCTCTACCTGCGTTTTAGCCTGCGCCGTTTGTGCCCTTGCGGCAAAGATGTCGAGAATAAGATCGCTTCTGTCAATCGTTACCACTTTTAATTCTTTCTCAATATTCTGGATCTGAGAACCTGTAAGTTCATCATCAAAGATCACGAGACCGATATCCCCTTTTTGCAAAATGTATTGCCTTATCTCTTCCAGCTTTCCTTTACCGATAAAAGTTCTGCTGTCAGGATGCGCAAGTTTTTGTGTGTAGGTTTTTACTGCTATCACACCTGCTGTTTCCGCAAGGAAGGTAAGTTCTGTAAGATATTCGGTGAGCTGAACTTCAGACTGGTCCTTTGTTACAACGCCTACCAGGATAGCTTTCTCTTCTCTTAATTGCTTTTTTTCTATCAAATTATTTTGTTTGTTTTTATCCGTTATATATCAATGCGACTTAGACAGGCCCGGTCTGACAATATAGATCGATATTCATAAATCTTTTTTCAGACAGTTTGCCGGAGACCGTCCGACCACGCTTAGATCCGTTATATCTGCTCATTCCATGTCATCGGCGAATCTAATTGTATATTACAAAAATAAAGCGGATGCATAACATCCGCTTTTATAATTTTTTAACCGTCTTCGTTATTTAGTTCGGGCCTGCATCGCTGTCAACCAAGGTTTAAGTGCATCGCAGCCTTTATATTCCGGATCGATCATAATATAATAAGAGCTCAGTTTTTTATCAAACCATTTTTCCAGGGCATCATTTTTCTTTTCTTCCAACGCACGTTGCGATACTTTATCGTAATCATCTTTTAAATTCTCACGATGAGGCGCAGTCTGTGTTTTAAGGTAAACCACCTTAACACCTTTTTTACCTGTTGCAGGATCAGCAAATTCGATCGGCTGAGAATAGGCGCCCGGTTTCAGATTTTTATAGATCGGAATAAGGTCTTTATCCAGTTCATCAATGGTAAGGAAAGTACCATTCTGCCCCTGACGCATACCGGCCGTAAACTTACTGTTTTCATCATCACTATAAAGGTCAACTGCTTTACCGAAATCAATCGTGCCTGCGATCAACTTTGCTCTTACAGAATCAAGCTTATCATAACCCTGCGCTATCTCAATCTTGGTTACCTGCGGAATCTTAATGATATGCATTACCACCGCATCATCACCGCTTCTGCTGATCTGCTTAATGATATGATAGCCGAATTTAGAACGAAAAGGACTGGATACCGCATCCTGCTTAAGCGTAAATGCTTTAGCCATAAATGCAGCATCGATATTTTTTTGGCTCCTGTTTATTTCCATTTGCCCGAATCTTTCTTTAGCACCCGGTTCGTCCGAATATTTTGCTACCGCAGATTTGAAATCGATCTTGCCGCTTTCTATTTGTTGCCTGATATCCAACAATTGCTGCTTTGCATATTCTTCCGCCTCCCGGCTCGCTTTCGGATAAACGATCAACTCGCCGATCTCTACTTCCGTTTCATAATAAGGCAGACTGTCTGTAGGAATTTTATTGAAATAATTTTTTACTTCATAAGGTGTGATGTGAATGCCGTCAACAATTTTATTACGCATCGCCATCGCCAGCTTTTGATCACGAATGGCATCACGGAATTCGTCTTTTAACTGATAGACTGTTTTCCCCGCCACCTTTTCCAATTCATCTTTACCGCCAAACTGATCGATGTACTGACGAATCCTGTTGTCGATATCTGATTCCACTTCTTCATCGGTAACAGGTAAAGAATCTTTTTCAGCCTGAAGTACTAATGTCTTGGTCCCCAACAGATCCTGCATCACGAAACATTTTGCATTTTCCGGCAATTCCTGCCCCTGGCGTTGCATATCGTTTATTCTGTCTTCCACATCGCTTTTAAGTATCACTTTGTTACCTACAACAGCAATGATCTTATCGGCAGTAACTTTTACTCCCGTACCCGGCTGTGCGAATGCGGCAGTGCAGATCGTCAATAAAAATGAGAAAGATAAAAATGCTTTTTTCATATGTTCAGTTATCTCGTTTTGGCAGTGTATATCCTGAAAGACACATACAAGCCGTTCCGTTATTTTAAAATGTGCTTCAGGCGCCAAAGTTAAGTTTCGCAAGGCGTGCAGCCCTGTCCGCCATTTCATTTAACAAAAAATTGCAGCAGTTTAACGTGCTGCAATCCTGATTATTTCTTTTTAACCTTCTACAGGCTCAGAATGATATTACAAAGTACGTTTCACTTCCACTTCTTCGAAAGCTTCCACGATATCACCTACTTTGATATCATTGTAGTTACGTATCACCAATCCGCACTCCATACCTGAAGTAACTTCTTTGGCGTCGTCACGATAACGTTTCAAACTCGCCAGTTCACCGGTAAATATTACGATACCTTCTCTAACCAACCTGATACGGTTGTTTCTTGCAAGTTTACCGTCCAACACGGTACAACCCGCAACTGTTGCTTTATCAAATTTGTAGGTTTCGCGAATTTCCACGTTACCGAGGATCTTCTCTTCAACCGTCGGTTCAAGCATACCTTCCATCGCGCTCTTGATCTCTTCGATGGCGTTGTAGATGATAGAGTACATTTTGATCTCGATCGATTCATTTTCTGCAAGACGTGCCGCCTGAATACTCGGACGAACGTTAAACCCTATAATGATCGCATCAGAACCGGCAGCGAGGTTCACATCATTTTCCGTGATCGCACCTACCGCTTTATGAATTACTTTAATAACGATCTCTTCCGTGCTCAGTTTCTGTAATGAATCACTCAATGCTTCAACCGAACCATCCACGTCACCTTTAATGATAACGTTAAGTTCTTTAAAGTTTCCGAGTGCCAAACGACGGCCGATCTCATCCAACGTAATATGTTTTTTCGCACGCATACCCTGCTCACGCAAAATTTGTCCGCGCTTGTATGCCATTTCTCTTGCTTCACTTTCTTCTTTATACACTTTGAAAGTTTCACCCGCCTGCGGCGCGCCGTTCAATCCGAGGATCAATGCCGGTGCTGATGGCAGTGCTTCGTCTTCACGGGCATTACGCTCATTGTACATTGCTTTTACTTTACCGAAGAACTGACCGGAAACGATCATATCACCCTGTTTCAATGTACCGTTCTGTACAAGGATCGTGGCAACGTAACCGCGGCCTTTATCAAGCGATGCTTCGATGATAGTACCCGATGCGGCTCTGTCAGGATTAGCTTTCAGCTCAAGGATATCGGTTTCCAACAGGATCTTTTCAAGCAACAGGTCGATGTTCAGACCCTGCTTCGCACTTATTTCCTGGCTTTGAAATTTACCGCCCCAGCTTTCTACCAATATATTCATAGACGCCAGCTGCTCTTTGATCTTCTCCGGATTAGCACCGTCTTTATCTATTTTATTGATCGCAAAGATCATCGGCACATTCGCAGCCTGCGCATGCGAAATAGCTTCTTTTGTTTGCGGCATCACGGCATCATCCGCGGAAACTACGATCACGGCGATATCCGTCACTTTCGCACCACGTGCACGCATCGCGGTAAACGCTTCGTGACCCGGAGTATCAAGGAAAGTTATTGCACGGCCGTTTGGTAAAGTAACCTCGTAAGCGCCGATATGCTGTGTGATACCGCCGGCCTCACCTGCGATTACATTTGTATTTCTGATATAATCCAGCAATGATGTTTTACCGTGATCTACGTGACCCATGATCGTTACGATCGGCGCACGCGGTCTTTGATTTTCCGGATCATCATCCACTTCATCTTCTTCCAGTTCCGCAGCATCATCCACACCGATGAATTCCACTTCGTAGTCAAACTCACTTGCTACAAGTTCGATAACATCCGCTTCCAACCTTTGGTTGATAGACACCATGATACCAAGATTCATACACTTGCTGATAATATCCGCGAAGCTTACATCCATCAAACCTGCGAGCTCGCTCACGGAAATGAATTCCGTTACCTGCAGCTTGTTTCCCTCTACTGCGCGGTTGCTTTCCTGTTCTGCAGCCTGATCTCTTTTTTCTTTACGGTATTTAGCTTTCAGACTCTTACCACGGCCACCCGAACCGGCAAGTTTAGCCTGCGTTTGTTTTAGTTTTTCCTGGATCTCCTTCGCGTCGATCACTTTATCTTCTCTGCGTGCAGGCGCTCCCGTGCCGCCGCCCGGGCGTTGGAAACGATTGCTTCCGGCAGGAGGGCGCTGGCCCGGCGCTCCCTGAGGACCACCCGGTCTCGGACCACGGTTATCAGGAATACCGGGAACACCCGGCTTTTTAGGGATAGGAATTCTTTTGCGTTTGTGCGCATCTTCTCTTTTCGGCCTTGTATCATTATCTACAGGCAACTGTATCTTACCGAGAATTTTCGGTCCGGTAAGTCTTTCCGTTTGAATGTTCTCGATCACCGGCGCTGCAATAACAGGAGGTGCTGCCACAACCGGTGCTACCGGTACAGGTTTTACTTCCGCAACAGGTGCAGGAACTTCTTTCTTTTTTTCAGGAACGGCCGGTGCTGCAGGCTCTTCTTTTTTCTTCGTCGATTTTTTCGGACGGGTAGAAGAATCTATCGCATCAAGGTCGATCTTATCCAATACTTTAGGCGCTTCCAGTTCCGGCGCTTCGATATTTGTAACGTCTGTTTTTGGTTTTTCCGCAACCGGTTCTTTTACTACCGGGGCTTCTTTCACAGGCTCTTCAACCGGTGCAACCACCGGCTCTTCTTTTACAGGTTCCGGTTTTTCTTCCGGTGCCGGCGGCGGCGCTACGGGCTCTTCTTTGGCCGGTGCCGCAGGCTTTTCTTCTTTCTTTTTTACAGAAATATCCTGTTCGTCTTTTTTCTTCTTCGTGTCTCCTGCAGAAGTTTTGATCAACTCTACCCTGTCTGCTTTTTCTTTCGCAGATTTATCCTGCGCATACTCTCCCTGTGCGGCACGATACATTTCGTCCGAAAGCTTTGATGTAGGCTTAAGGTCGTCGCTGCCGGATAAATTTTTAGACACAAGAAAGTCAATAAGGGTATTTGCCCCTATATTAAACTCTTTGGCGGCTGCCATCAACCTTGGTGTATTTACTTCTGACATTCTTTCTTTTTACTACCGATAAAAATTACCGGTATTTTTCTTTTAATTTTTGATTCAATTCATACGCACGATTTATTCTTTTTCAAATTCTTCATTTAAAATTCTTTTTACATCGGCGATCGTTTCTTTTTCAAGATCCGTTCTTCTTTCCAGCTCTTCATCAGTAAGATTCATCACAGAACGTGCCGTATCACAACCTACTTTCTTAAGCGCTTCAATTACCCATGCTTCAATTTCATCCGAGAATTCTTCCAGATCAATATCGAAATCGTCTTCCTCACCTTCATTATCACGGAACACATCAATGTTGTAACCCGTAAGCTCACATGCAAGTTTGATATTTACACCCCGACGCCCGATCGCCAGCGAAACCTGGTCAGGTTTAAGGTATACTTTGGCGTGCATTGTTTCATTATCAAGATCTATGCTGGTGATCTTTGCCGGCGTAAGTGAACGCTGAATAAGCAATTGCGTATTGGCCGTCCAGTTGATCACATCAATATTTTCGTTTTTAAGTTCGCGTACAATACCGTGGATCCTGCTTCCTTTCATACCCACACAGGCACCAACCGGATCGATACGGTCGTCATAGCTTTCCACCGCAACTTTAGCACGCTCCCCCGGATCACGAACGATCTTCTTAACAACAATAAGACCATCAAATATTTCCGGAACCTCTATTTCCAACAATTTCTCCAGGAACAGCGGACTGGTTCTTGACAAAATGATCACCGCCTGGTTATTTTTAAGTTCTACTTTCTTTACAACCGCACGTACACTTTCACCTTTTTTAAAGTAATCCGCATTGATCTGTTCAGATTTCGGCAGCAGCATTTCATTACTGTCTTCATCAAGGATCAATACTTCTTTTTTCCAAACCTGGTATACTTCACCGCTCACGATCTCACCTACACGATCTTCATATTTTTTGATGAGGATATTTTTCTTCAGGTCATTGATACGGGCAGCCAAAGTTTGCTTACCTGCAAGAATAGCCCTGCGGCCGAATTCCTTCTGAATATCCACTTCTTCATATAATTCTTCACCCACCGTATAATCGGGTTCGATCTTAATGGCATCTTTCAATTCAATTTCCGTGAGGGTATTGTAAAGATCATCATCGTCTACGATCGTACGGCGACGGAAGATCTCCAGATCCCCTTTTTGGTCATTCACGATAACGTCGAAATTATCATCACTGCCGTATTTTTTACGGATCAGCGTTTTAAAAACGTCCTCCATCACCTTCATGAGCGTAGGACGATCAATATTTTCTGCTTCTTTAAATTCCTGGAAAGATTCTATTAAATTAATACTTGCCATATTCCTTGCCGGTTCTCTTCCTCCCGCCGGCGCGGGGGTTTGATATTAAAATTTTATTTGAACTTTTGTTTGTTTTATATCTGAGAGCGGCACGCTCAATTGTTGCGTCACTGCTTTTTTGCCTTTTCCTTCGGTAAATTCAATCAGTATTGCTTCTTCATCAGCTTCCAATAATTTACCTGCCTTTTTTGATTCATCATTCATCACGATATCCACGCTGCGGCCGATATTCTTAACGTATTGACGGTGCAGTTTGAGCGGCTCATCAATACCCGGGCTGGAAACTTCCAATGAGAAATTACCATCAGGATAGATCGCCATCTCCTCCATTTGTCTGTATAAAGCACGGTTGATCTTAATGCATTTTTCAATGCCTAATCCGCTATCGGCATCAAGATAGATCTTGATGTTATTTACCGGTTTCACCCTGATATCCACTAAAAAAATATCATCAGTGAGTAACGGCTCAAGGAGCTTTTTTACCTGTTCTAAATTTGTATCTGTACTCATAATTCCTGATAAAAGAAGAAGGGAACCTTGGGTTCCCTTCCTTTCTGCTTCATTATCTTTTGCAAATATACGAAGGATATAATGAATGTCCAAATGTGCTCATGTGCTGATGTGCTGATGTGGAGAATAATCTTCGAAGAGTGGCAGGGTCATGTTTCCGTACCGCCACATCAGCATATCAGCACATTAATTAAAGATTTAACAACAAAATCATCTTCCCGATAATACCTTTGTGCCATGAACATTCTCAGACTGGCCGGCGAGTTGCTCGTCATATATATCGTTTACAAAATAGTTTTCGACTTTATTATTCCGATCTACAATACCACTTCTCAGATAAAAGGTAAGATGAACGACATGCAGGAACGCATGCAACAGCAGCAGCGTGCACAGGCGGAACAACAAAAGCAGTACGAACAGGAACTCGCAAAGCGCACTAAGAAGTTATCTTCAGATGATTATATTGATTATGAAGAAGTGAAGGGGTAAGCAAATTGTCAGACTGAGCCTGTCGAAGTCGGGTAAGTTGACGGATGACAGTTGACAGTTGACACGCCATAAACTGCGGAGTCTGTTTCAGCACGTAGCTACACGCTCTGATAACTTTCAAAATCTAACCCTTCTATTTGCTCTCCGGCTAACAACAAATGTGTCTTAAAACCCAATCCTGCTGCGGTTTTTATATTATTTTCAGAATCGTCTATGAATAAAGTTTCCCCGGGCAATATGCCGGCATCCCTTGCTACAAATTCAAAAATATCCGCATTAGGTTTTCGAAAGTTTATTTCATGAGAATAATATGCTTTGGTAAACAGGTGATCAATACTTTCCATACTGTTTGTTTTCCTGAGGATATCATTAAATGCTTCGAGATGAATTGCATTGGTATTGCTCAGTAAATAGATCTTATAAATTGCTGAAAGTGTTTCTAAAAAAGCAAGGCTTTCCGTGCGCCAGTTTAACAGCATGCGGTTCCACGCAGATTTTATATCCGATTCCGACACTTCTTTTTTTCGTGCACTGATCAATACCTGATAAAAATCATCATTGCTTACTTTTCCTGTTTCCAACTTTGTAAATAACTCATCAGCGGTAAACTGACCGTACATTTTATCGAACTCATCATAGCCGAGTTGCACAAAAGCATCCGCTGTTTTTCTGTAATCGATATTCAATAATACACCGCCCAGATCGAAGATGATATTCTTTAGTGCCGCCATTTTGCTGATTATTTTTTGCAAATATCTGTTTTTGCTTACTTTTGCAATCCTCTTAAATAAGAGGGCCTATACCTCAGTTGGTTAGAGCATCCCGATTATATCGTGACTGTCCCTGTAAACCGAGATTATAGAAGGGCCTATAGCTCAGTTGGTTAGAGCACCTGACTCATAATCAGGTGGTCCCTGGTTCGAGCCCAGGTGGGCCCACAAAGCACAGGGTTTCGGGAAATCGAAACCCTTTTTTTATTTAAATCCTTATGCAAAACTATTTTGTTTATATTCTTTGTCCGAAAGTCTAAATAAATATTATGTAAGCTCATCCCGTAATGTGCCCGAAAGATTGAAAAAGCATCCCGCCAATCATCCAGGCTTTTACAGGGAAACCAAAAGATCGGCGGGTAGTTGCAACATAAAATTTAATAACAAAGCATCTGCACTCATAAGAGAAAAACAAATTAAGAATTGAAAGAACGTCTCAATGATCAATGCGTTGACAGAAAAATGAATTCATAATTCTTAAAAAATTACAGCATTAAGTTTAACCTTTCATTAACCCCGGCGCCTTTATTTTTGCCGCCTAAGAACTATTTATGAGAAAATTGTCGGTCATTGTTTTTGCGCTGCTTGTTTCTGCTGCAGCTTTCGCTCAGAATACCACTCCAAAAAAATCTGTTCCGCTGGTGAATCGTGCCGCAGATCATTTTATGTTTCAGCTTGCTGCTAATTTTTGGAGCGGAACTGCTGACAGTGTGAAGAATTATGTAAATTCCTTCAACCGCAGTGCCAATGCGTATATTATGATTGATAAACCTTTTAAAGGGAATCAAAAATTCAGCGCGGCAATCGGTGTAGGTGTAGGCACAGCCAATATTTATTTTGATAAGATGGAAACGAAAATCGCAGCGTTCAACAACAAGCTTCCGTTTATCAGAACAGACACGGGTAATCATTATAAAAAATATAAGCTGGCTACAGCATATCTTGAAGCGCCGATCGAACTAAGGTTCATGAGCCGCCCGCAAACACCTAACAAGTCGTGGAAGGGTGCTATCGGTGTGAAATTAGGGACGTTGCTCAGCGCACACACAAAGGGTAAAACACTCGAGAACTCAACAGGAACAAAGCTTAACGGCTTTTCTGTAAAAGAGAATACACGTCAATATTTCAACAGCACGAGGCTTGCTGCAACCGCACGTGTGGGTTACGGCATCTTTTCTTTATTCGGATCATACAGCATCACGAATGTTTTTAAAGACGGTGTAGCGCCGGATATAAAAGGTGCACAGATCGGTCTTACGATCAGCGGTCTTTAAGAAAAATTAAGAAGTTTAAAGGCAAACCCAAAAGTGACAGATTCGCTTATGGGTTTTGTTTTTTTATTTTGACCTGAAAGGCTTACTCAGAGAGATACTGCCGATACATTAGCAACGTTTTGGGTTTTGCCTTTTAACTTTTGCCTTAGCTTTCATTACTTTTGCAACTTACTTCAATGCACAACAGCCCCCTGTTATGAGTGATGCAATAAAACATGAATGCGGACTGGCTTTTATCCGCTTACGCAAGCCTTTTAGTTATTTTCAGCAAAAACATAAGTCGGTATTGTATGGCCTCAACAAGCTGTATCTGCTGATGGAAAAACAGCATAACCGCGGCCAGGACGGCGCCGGTGTTGCCGCTGTAAAACTTAACACAGAACCCGGTTATCCGTTTATGTACCGTCTTCGCAGCAATGCGCCGCAACCGATCGCTGATCTTTTTTCGAAGATCGGCGCCGAGATAGAAGAGATAGAAAAATATCAACCCGATATCAAAAATCACCCGGGTTTGATGAAAGGCCATATACCCGTTTTGGGAGAAGTTATGCTGGGCCATTTACGTTACGGAACACAGGGAAAAAACAATATCCAATTCTGTCATCCTTTCATTAAAAAAAATACGATCCCTTCCAGAAATCTTGCGCTTGCAGGAAATTTCAATATTGTAAATACAGAAGAATTATTCAAGCTCATTAATATGACGCCTGATGATTTTGCCTGCCAGAGTGATCTGGCAGCGATGATGGAAGTGTTGTATCATCATCTCATCAAAGCAGATGAACAAAGACCCGGCAATCCTGATATCGTGGCGATGCTGAAGAAAGCGATGCCAATGTTTGACGGCGGTTTTCACTTTGCCGGGATCACCGGAAACGGCGATGGTTTTGTGGTGAGAGATGCGCACGGCATTCGTCCTTCTTATTATTATGTGAATGAGGATATTATTGTAGCGGCGAGTGAACGTGCGGCCATCCGTACGGCATTTGACCTCGAAGAAAATGAAGTGAAAGAATTGATGCCGGGCACTGCGTTGATCTCAAATGCAGACGGCAGCTGGTCTGTAGAGCAGATCGTACCCGCAAAGGAAAGAAAAGCCTGCAGTTTTGAAAGGATCTATTTCAGCCGCGGCAGTGATGAAAAAATATACCGCGAAAGAATAGCGCTTGGTTATAACCTCAGCAGCACAGTATTAAAAGCGGTTGATTACGACCTAAAGAATACCATTTTCTCTTTCATTCCGAATACCGCGGAAATTGCTTTTTACGGGCTCATTAAAGGCGCCGAAGATTACCTGAATGAAATAAAAAAAGAGCGCATTCTTAGCTGGGGTAAAGATTTTTCCGAAGAGAAATTAACGGAAATGATCAACAGAAAGGTGCGGATCGAAAAGATAGCGATCAAAGACGTGAAGCTGCGTACTTTCATCACGGAAGACAGCAGCCGAAATGAAATGGTGCAGCACGTTTACGATATCACGTACGGTACGGTGCGCAAAAAAGAAGACAGTCTGGTGGTGATCGATGACAGTATCGTGCGCGGCACAACACTAAAGGAAAGCATCATTCGTATGCTTAACAGGCTTCAACCTAAGAAGATCATCGTGGTGTCTTCTGCGCCGCAAATTCGTTATCCCGATTGTTATGGTATCGACATGAGTAAGATGGGAGATTTTATTGCTTTTAAAGCTGCAGTTGCGTTATTAAAAGAACGCGGCCGGGAATCACTGCTCAAAGAGATCCTTGAAAAATGTAACGAGCTTCAGCGGAAGAATGAATTGCACACAGAGAACCTGGTGCGAATGGTATATAAGCCATTCACGCTGGATGAGATCTCGGATAAAATTGCCCAACTGATCACGCCTGAAGAGGTAAAGATCCCTGTACAGGTTATTTACCAAAAGATAGAAACGCTTCATGAAGCCTGCCCGAATAATAAAGGCGACTGGTATTTTACCGGCAACTACCCTACTCCGGGCGGAAACCGCGTGTGTAACAGGGCCTTCATGAACTATATGGAAGGGAAAAATGTGCGGGGTTACTAATTTTTAAACTGATCATTTAGTCCCTCCTGTTTGGCATAGTTTTCACAGAGAGTAGTTATCCATTTTTAAAACATTATCAAAACTGATAAATTATGAACGAAGGAACCCCAGGCAATGCCGGGCAAACAGACAGCAAAAGCAAAAAAGATCTGAATATACTTATCGCAGAAGATGAAGGAGATATTTGTTTTCTGTTGAATCTTATGCTTAAAAAAGATGATACAGAGATAGATCACGTAAACACACTCGCACAGGCTAAAGTATTTTTAAAGGAAGAGAAACCTGATCTGATCATCATCGATAATAAACTCCCGGACGGACAGGGTGTTGATTTTATTCCCGAAATAAAGGCAAGCCATCCCGAAATGAAGATCATCATGATCAGTGGCAACAGCAGCAATTCAGATAAGGATAAAGCTATCGGAAACGGTGCGGATATGTTTATCGCAAAGCCGTTCACAAAAGATCAAATGAGACAGGCGCTGGAACAGTTGGTGGGTTATCAACAGGCATAATAAGGGACAAGAGATTAGAGACAAAAGATTAAAATATTATATGGGTTGCTGAGGCAGCCCTTTTTTTATGCGGTTACTTTTTGTCTTAGCGGAATAAAATAAGAACGGGTTGCATAAAGCAACCCGTTCTGTATTCATTAAAGCTTATTATTTTATTTAACTACAACTACTTTGTAGTTCTGGCTTCCGCCGTTGTCATCAGTAACTTTAAAGTTGTAAGTACCTTCCGGAAGTTTCAACATTTGGATCTTGTTAAGACCATTCTGAAGATCACGAACTACAACCACCTGGCCGCCTATCGTAGACAATTCACCTTTGATGCCGTTTGCATAACCGGTAACGTTCACATTAAGCACCTGGCCTTGTTGAACAGGGTTAGGATAGATAAATACTTTCTTAACGTTACAATTTACTGTAGTTCTTGCAACCGAAGTGTATTCCGTTTCTCCGTTGATAAGGACTGTTTTGATCCTGTAGTAACCTGCGCCCGCGCCTTGATTATAAGCAGTTTCATATTTACCTCCGTTAGGATATTTACCGTTCACTTCAGCAACCTTAGTAAAGTTGATACCATCCGGGCTGTATTCAGTGATGAACCTTGCACCGAGATCAGAGTTGTAAGATCTCCATGTAACCCTCGCCAAACAGTCACCTGCAGCAGTAGCAACTACATCATTACCTAAAGCAACAAGTGTTGTTACGGTAAGTTGAGTTGTACCGCTATTGTTAGTAGGAGGAACATCTCCCTGAGCAGCACCCGGATTAGCAGGAATGTAGCTAATGTTAGAAGTAAAGGTAGATGGTCCGCCATTCACTACAGCTGTAAAATCCAAAAGAATATCCCCGAAAGCATCTCCTGCGAAAGCCACAAATGAACCGCCGATGTTTCGAAGTTGGATGGTATTAGCCGGTCCTGCAGTCAAAGAAAATTGTGTCCAGCGTGGATCAGAACCTGCATGGATTCCCGTGATCGTGCAGTTTGCCGATATTGTAAGCTGGACGCGTGCAGAACTCGCAAACACATCATCCTGACCACCGTTGCCTGCCGTGATCGTAATCACGCCTGTACCACCAACTGCGAGGGTGCTTGGGCTTGCAGTCATTGCAGTGATAGCAAGATCTGCCTGAGCAAGGGAAGCAAGGCTGGCCATCCCTCCGATCAAAAATAATAATACCTTTTTCATACTCTTTCTATTTAGATTTTATTGAGCTACAATTTGTGTTACAGATGAGTTATTTGCATTTACTGAATCACCACCTGTACCGTTCTGGATCGTCGCTGTAATGTTTGCTGTTGTATTTGACGCTGTTGTAACAGGACGCGTTACTTTGAATCCGACAATGCTGCTTTGGAAAGCACCAATGGTAACGCCAGGTTTGGTCTGACAAACCACGAACGAAGCATTTTCTGTGATTGTCCAATCCGCATTTTGGTTTGGAGTACCACCTGAAACATTCGATGTTGTATTGGTTGCGCCGTAAGTTACGGTGAATGCCGCAGATTTCGGAATTCTGAAAGTCAACTGACCTGTTGAAGAATTTCCTTTCAACTCACTCACGTAGATCACGAAGTCTCTGTTTCCGTTCGCAGGCAATGACAACGCATCGATGTCAAGAGCCGTTGTAAAGTCAGGCTGAGGCAATGTAGTTACGATTGTGATCGTTGCTGCATTTGCCGGAGCTGTAGGAACTGTACCTGCGCAACCGAAGTTATCCGTTACACTTAACAATGTGTATTTATAAGTGCCGTTAACCGCGTTCGATTGTGGAACCGTAACAATCGTATTTGTACCTGTAGTACTGATCGTTTGAGGTGCACCAGCTGTTCCGCCGTTAACTGATACATTATAAGTGAACGTGTAGATACCTGTTCCTCCCGTTGCCGAGAACGTAACGTTCGAAGTAGTACTAGTGTTCTGTGCTACCGTTGCTGTACCGCTGATTGTTGCCGCAAGGTTATTCACCACTGTTACTGTGTAAGAGCACAATGAGAAGTTACCCGCCGCATCAGTAGCTCTGTAAGTAACCGTTGTTACACCTACCGGGAATGTATGCGTGCCTACGTTACCTGAACCTGTACCCGTTTGTGCACCTGATAATGTGTAGGTAAGTGTTACCGCGCTACAGTTATCCGTTGCAGTAGGATTCAGTGTATTTACCGTTGCTGAACATCCTGCAGCGTTGATCGGTGCAGTGATATTAGGAGGACATGCACTGAATACAGGAGCAGTTACATCCGTTACCGTGAATGTTGTTGTACAAGTTGTTGTGTTGTTAGCAGCATCTTTTACTGTGATCGTTACTGTTGTAACACCTAAGCCAACCAATGTACCTGCAACAGGCGATTGTGTGATCACCAGGTTAGCAGCAGCAGTACAGTTGTCTGTAGCCGTTACGTTACCCGTGAAGCTTGGAACCGTTGCCTGGCAACTGCTGTTTGTTGTTCCTGTTTGAGCAGGAGCACATGCAGTAATTACCGGTGCAGTTACATCACTTACCGTGAACGTAGTTGTACAAGTTGTTGTGTTATTCGCAGCATCTTTAACTGTGATCGTTACTGTTGTTACACCCGTACCAACCAGTGTACCTGCAGCAGGTGACTGAGTGATAACAAGAGAACCGGCAGCAGTACAGTTATCATTTGCTACGACACCCGTAGTGAAGTTTGGAACAGCTGCCTGACAAGTACCGTTTGTTGTTCCTGTTTGAGCAGGAGCACATGCAGTAATTACCGGTGCAGTTACATCACTTACCGTGAACGTAGTTGTACAAGTTGTTGTGTTATTCGCAGCATCTTTAACTGTGATCGTTACTGTTGTTACACCCGTACCAACCAGTGTACCTGCAGCAGGTGACTGAGTGATAACAAGAGAACCGGCAGCAGTACAGTTATCATTTGCTACGACACCCGTAGTGAAGTTAGGAACAGCCGCCTGGCAAGTACCGTTTGTTGTTCCTGTTTGAGCAGGTGCACAAGTAGTAATCGTTGGCGCAGTTACATCACTTACCGTGAATGTTGTTGTACATGTTGTTGCGTTATTAGCAGCATCTTTCACTGTGATCGTTACCGTAGTTACACCCGTACCAACTAGTGTACCTGCAGCAGGTGACTGAGTGATCACAAGAGAACCGGCAGCAGTACAGTTGTCATTTGCTACTACACCCGTAGTGAAGTTAGGAACAGCTGCCTGGCAAGTACCGTTTGTTGTTCCTGTTTGAGCAGGAGCACATGTAGTAATTGTAGGAGCAGTTGCATCGCTTACCGTGAATGTAGTTGTACATGTTGTTGTGTTGTTAGAAGCATCTTTCACAGTGATCGTTACTGTTGTAACACCAGGTCCAACCAGTGTACCAGCAGCAGGTGACTGGGTTTTCACAAGACTTGCTGCAGCAGTACAGTTGTCTGTAGCTATCGTAGTCGTTGTGAAGTTAGGAACAGCTGCCTGACAAGTAGCGTTTGTTGTTCCTGTTTGAGCAGGAGCACATGTAGTAATCGTAGGAGCAGTTACATCGGTTACCGTGAATGTTGCAGTACATGTAGATGTGTTATTAGCAGCATCTTTTACAGAGATCGTTACAGTGAATGTACCTGTTCCAACCAGTGTACCTGCAGCAGGTGACTGAGTGATCACAAGAGCGTTGGAAGCAGTACAGTTATCTGTAGCCGTTACACCTGTTGTGAAGTTAGGAACAGCTGCCTGGCAACTTGCGTTTGTAGTTGCAGACTGATTAGCAGCACATGCTGTGATCGTAGGTGCAGTTACGTCCGCTACTGTGAATGAAGTGCTGCACGTAGACGTGTTATTAGCCGCATCTTTCACAGTGATCATGATCACTGTAGTTCCTGTGCCTACAATTGTACCGGCAACAGGAGACTGAGTTATTGTTAAACCTGCAGCACCCGTACAGTTGTCTGTTGCGATTACTGTTGAAGTGAAGTCAGGTACCGCTGCCGAACAGCTTGCTGAAGCAGGCGCTGATTGCGGTGCCGCACAAGTTGTGATGATCGGAGCAGATTGGTCATTGAATGTGATGTTGAACGTGCATTGAGAAGAATTACCATTCTTATCCGTTACAGTAAGTGTAACAGGTAATGTTGTGATCGATGCACCGATTACAGTACCTACAGGAACACTTTGTGTTACACTGTTTGCATTGAATCCGCATGCGTCAGATTTAGTAACCCTGAATGTAAGGTCAGGCATTGTGTTAGTACAGTTCGCACCTTTAGCAATTGTAGTATCACCGAAGCAAGAGATAACCGGAGCGGTTACGTCCATGATGGTAATAGTTGAAGTACATGTTGCTGAATTACCCGCCTGGTCAGTTACCGTAAGTGTTACCGTGTTTGGTCCTACATTACTGCAATCGAACGTTGTTTTGCTCAACGCATAAGTAAGTGATGTACCTGAGCAATTATCTGTTGAACCATTGTTCACCGCAGAAGGAACTACTGTTGCATTACCTGCTGCGTTAAGATTAACCGTGATGTTTTGACAAACAGGCGTCGGAGCAGTTGCATCTACAAGCGTAATGATGAAGCTTGTATCAGCAGTGTTTCCGCATGCATCCGTTCCGCGGATCACGATCGTTCTTGTACCGCCGTAACCGATAACCGGTGAAGTCGGCGCATTTGGTGCGAGTTGTTGAAGTGCTACCGTACCACCGCAGTTAGAGATACCTGTTACGTATAGTTGTGCGTAATTAGGCATTGGCACTGTACAGTTTGTTCCCGCACCTACGTTTAAGGTAGTAGGAAGCGAAGCAGAGAATGTGAATGTAGGCTTAACGATATTCCTTACGTTAACCGGTGCACTTACTACAGGAGCTCCTGCGCAGTTAAGCGGATTAGAACCTGTAGGTGTGAATGTAAATGTTACTGCGTTGTTATAAGGACAGCTCAGACCAAGATTTGTACTTACTGCACCGTTGCCGTATGCTACACCTGTAGCACTGCCAAGGACAGTATTAGCAGCATCTCTCGCTACCCAGCTGAATGTACCTGCACCGCCGTTTGTTTCCGAAACATTGAATACAATGTTTGAGCCCGGACAAACATCACCCGTACCTACTCTTGTAGCGACAAGAACCGGAATAGGCGTTACAGTAATCACCGCTGATTGGCCGCTAACAACTGACAAACACGCTGTAGAGCTCGCATCTCTTACACTTACCAATGCATAAGTAAATGTGCCCGGTATACCTGTAGGTGCTGTGATCGTTGCGGTGTTTCCTGTTGATACAACTGTTTGATTTGAACCGCCGTTCAACGTATAAGTGAATGTGTAAGGTGCGGTACCGTTAGATCCTGTGAACGTCACTGTAGGAGCTGTCGAATTCTGACAAACCGCCGTTGTTCCGCTAATCGTTGCAGCCGGTGCAGGATTAACTGTAACTGTGATCGTCAATGCTGCACCCACACAACCGTTTGCAGTTGATGTCGGTGTAACAATGTATTGTACTGTACCTGCTGTAGGACCTGCAACATTGAGTGTTTGGTTGATCGCTGTTACGTTGCCCGCTGAATTGCTCGCTCCTGTTACACCGCCGGTAATTGTGCCAATTGTGTAAGTGAACGTGCTCGGGATGCTTGATGTAAGCGTAACGTTTGGTGATGTACCGCTACATGTTGTTGCTGTTGCTGAGTTCGTAACCGCAGGTGCAGGATTAACTGTAACTGTGATCGTGAACGGTGCACCCACGCAACCCGCAGGTGTTGATGTTGGTGTAATGATGTATTGAACCGTTCCTGATGCAGTATTGCTAGGGTTTGTCAACACCTGGTTGATCGCCGTAACATTACCCGCTGATGCACTCGCTCCTGTGATACCCCCGGTAACTGTGCCGATTATATAAGTGAACGTGCTAGCCGTACTCGCTGTAAGTGTAACGTTCGGTGATGTACCGCTACATGTTGCAGCTGTTGCAGCATTTGTAACTACAGGTTTAGGATTAACTGTAACTGTGATCGTGAACGGTGCGCCTACACAACCTGTTCCTGTAGCTGTCGGTGTAACAATGTATTGAACTGTTCCTGATAATGTGTTGCTAGGGTTTGTCAACACCTGGTTGATCGCCGTAACATTACCCGCTGATGCACTTGCTCCTGTAATACCGCCGGTAACTGTACCGATTGTATAAGTGAACGTGCTCGGGATGCTTGATGTAAGCGTAACGTTTGGTGATGTACCGCTACATGTTGTTGCTGTTGCTGAGTTCGTAACCGCAGGTGCAGGATTAACTGTAACTGTGATCGTGAACGGTGCGCCTACACAACCTGTTCCGGTAGCTGTCGGTGTAACAATGTATTGAACTGTTCCTGATAATGTGTTGCTAGGGTTTGTCAACACCTGGTTGATCGCCGTAACATTACCCGCTGATGCACTTGCTCCTGTGATACCGCCGGTAACTGTACCGATTGTATAAGTGAACGTGCTCGGGATGCTTGATGTAAGCGTAACGTTTGGTGATGTACCGCTACATGTTGTTGCTGTTGCTGAGTTCGTAACCGCAGGTGCAGGATTAACTGTAACTGTGATCGTGAACGGTGCACCTACACAACCTGTTCCGGTAGCTGTCGGTGTAACAATGTATTGAACTGTTCCTGATAATGTGTTGCTAGGGTTTGTCAACACCTGGTTGATCGCCGTAACGTTACCCGCTGATGCGCTCGCTCCTGTGATACCGCCGGTAACTGTACCGATTGTATAAGTGAACGTGCTCGGGATGCTTGATGTAAGCGTAACGTTTGGTGATGTACCGCTACATGTTGTTGCTGTTGCTGAGTTCGTAACCGCAGGTGCAGGATTAACTGTAACTGTGATCGTGAACGGTGCGCCTACACAACCTGTTCCTGTAGCTGTCGGTGTAACAATGTATTGAACTGTTCCTGATAATGTGTTGCTAGGGTTTGTCAACACCTGGTTGATCGCCGTAACATTACCCGCTGATGCACTTGCTCCTGTGATACCGCCGGTAACTGTACCGATTGTATAAGTGAACGTGCTCGGGATGCTTGATGTAAGCGTTACGTTTGGTGATGTACCGCTACATGTTGTTGCTGTTGCTGAGTTCGTAACCGCAGGTGCAGGATTAACTGTAACTGTGATCGTGAACGGTGCACCTACACAACCTGTTCCGGTAGCTGTCGGTTAACAATGTATTGAACTGTTCCTGATAATGTGTTGCTAGGGTTTGTCAACACCTGGTTGATCGCCGTAACGTTACCCGCTGATGCACTTGCTCCTGTGATACCGCCGGTAACTGTACCGATTGTATAAGTGAACGTGCTCGGGATGCTTGATGTAAGCGTTACGTTTGGTGATGTACCGCTACATGTTGTTGCTGTTGCTGCATTTCGTAACTACAGGTGCAGGATTAACTGTAACTGTGATCGTGAACGGTGCACCTACACAACCTGTTCCGGTAGCTGTCGGTGTAACAATGTATTGAACTGTTCCTGATAATGTGTTGCTAGGGTTTGTCAACACCTGGTTGATCGCCGTAACATTACCCGCTGATGCACTTGCTCCTGTGATACCGCCGGTAACTGTACCGATTGTATAAGTGAACGTGCTCGGGATGCTTGATGTAAGCGTAACGTTTGGTGATGTACCGCTACATGTTGTTGCTGTTGCTGAGTTCGTAACCGCAGGTGCAGGATTAACTGTAACTGTGATCGTGAACGGTGCACCTACACAACCTGTTCCGGTAGCTGTCGGTGTAACAATGTATTGAACTGTTCCTGATAATGTGTTGCTAGGGTTTGTCAACACCTGGTTGATCGCCGTAACGTTACCCGCTGATGCACTTGCTCCTGTGATACCGCCGGTAACTGTACCGATTGTATAAGTGAACGTGCTCGGGATGCTTGATGTAAGCGTAACGTTTGGTGATGTACCGCTACATGTTGTTGCTGTTGCTGAGTTCGTAACCGCAGGTGCAGGATTAACTGTAACTGTGATCGTGAACGGTGCACCTACACAACCTGTTCCGGTAGCTGTCGGTGTAACAATGTATTGAACTGTTCCTGATAATGTGTTGCTAGGGTTTGTCAACACCTGGTTGATCGCCGTAACGTTACCCGCTGATGCACTTGCTCCTGTGATACCGCCGGTAACTGTACCGATTGTATAAGTGAACGTGCTCGGGATGCTTGATGTAAGCGTTACGTTTGGTGATGTACCGCTACATGTTGTTGCTGTTGCTGAGTTCGTAACCGCGGGTGCAGGATTAACTGTAACTGTGATCGTGAACGGTGCGCCTACACAACCTGTTCCGGTAGCTGTCGGTGTAACAATGTATTGAACTGTTCCTGATAATGTGTTGCTAGGGTTTGTCAACACCTGGTTGATCGCCGTAACATTACCCGCTGATGCACTTGCTCCTGTGATACCGCCGGTAACTGTACCGATTGTATAAGTGAACGTGCTCGGGATGCTTGATGTAAGCGTAACGTTTGGTGATGTACCGCTACATGTTGTTGCTGTTGCTGAGTTCGTAACCGCAGGTGCAGGATTAACTGTAACTGTGATCGTGAACGGTGCACCTACACAACCTGTTCCGGTAGCTGTCGGTGTAACAATGTATTGAACTGTTCCTGATAATGTGTTGCTAGGGTTTGTCAACACCTGGTTGATCGCCGTAACATTACCCGCTGATGCACTCGCTCCTGTGATACCGCCGGTAACTGTACCGATTGTATAAGTGAACGTGCTCGGGATGCTTGATGTAAGCGTAACGTTTGGTGATGTACCGCTACATGTTGTTGCTGTTGCTGAGTTCGTAACCGCAGGTGCAGGATTAACTGTAACTGTGATCGTGAACGGTGCGCCTACACAACCTGTTCCTGTAGCTGTCGGTGTAACAATGTATTGAACTGTTCCTGATAATGTGTTGCTAGGGTTTGTCAACACCTGGTTGATCGCCGTAACATTACCCGCTGATGCACTTGCTCCTGTAATACCGCCGGTAACTGTACCGATTGTATAAGTGAACGTGCTCGGGATGCTTGATGTAAGCGTAACGTTTGGTGATGTACCGCTACATGTTGTTGCTGTTGCTGAGTTCGTAACCGCAGGTGCAGGATTAACTGTAACTGTGGCAGTGAACGTTGCACCAGGGCAACCATTAGCTGATACCGGAGTGATCACGTAAGTAATCGTTCCTGACGTAATTCCCGTATTGAATAATTGTTGTGCAATTGTTGTTCCGCATCCGGTAGTACAGTTGCTGAAACCTGTAACCGTACCTGTACCACTTGTTTGTGAAGCAGTCCATGTATAAGTTACGCCGCCTGCGATGATCTGGTTGCTAAGCGCAATTGATGTAGTCGCTTTGCTGCAGATCGTTGATGTTGCAGGAGTTGCAACACCTACAGGAGCAGGGTTTATTGTAACTACTGAAGTGAATGTAGCGCCTACACAACCATTAGCTGATGTACCGGTGAACGTATAAGTGATCACACCCGGTGTAGCGCTTGTATTAACCAGCGTTTGTTGTACCGGGCTCGTGCAACCTGAAGTACAGCCGCTGAAGCCTGTCACTGTACCACCTGATGTTTGAACCGCAGTCCATGTATATGTAGTACCTGTTGCAATTTGATTGCTCAATACAATGTTTGTTGTTTGACCGCTGCAAAGTATTGCAGTTGCCGGTGTTGCCGTTCCTACAGGCTCAGGACGAACCGTGATATCTACTGTGATATCCGGACCCTGACAACCTTGTGCAGATTGTGTTGTAGGAGTGATCGTGTAACGAACTACCTGGTTTGTAGCCGTCGTATTTCTGATCGTTTGAAAGATAGTGCTGCAACTAGAGAAACAATCGCTAAAGCCGGTAACACCTGCATTAGGACCACCTACAACTGCTGCAGTATAAGTATATGTAGTACCTGCGATCGTTGAAGTCAATACGATGTTTGTTGCAGTGTTGCTGCAGATCGTTTGTGACGACGGAGTAGCCGTTGCGATAGGAAGCGGGTTAACGGTAATTTGAACCTGACCTGCAAGCGGATTAGCCAAACAACCATTTGCATCGAACAGATCCAGGAACTGAATTCTGTAGATCACCGGCGTTGCCGATGTATTTGAAAGATTTGCAGTCGGAATGATTACTGAAGTTCCGCCGCTGAAAGGACTTGTGAATGCGAATGACGGCGTTCCTGTACCAGGTCCGCTTACCACGCTGATCACGAAGTGACCGTTGAACGGAGCAACACCACCTAAGTTGATGTTTACGCTTCCGTCAGTACCTGCGCAAATTTGCGTATTACCTGCACCTGTGATTTGACCTGTAGAACCCGGTTGAACCGAGATCGTGAAGGTTTTTGTCGGTCCGTCGCAAGTAACACCTGCCTGTGTGTAATGCGGCGTTACAACGAATGTTGCACTGTTGACATTTGAAAGGCTTGGGTTATTAGTAAGGAATGACGGGATATTTCCTGTACCTGAAGCAGCCGCTAAACCGATGGTCGTATTGCTGTTTGTCCATGTGTAAGACATAACACCCGGGCCTGTTGTTGTTGTTGTAAATACAACAGCAGCTGTTGAAGTTTTGTTACACAATAACAATTGGTCAGCCGGTTGGTCAACCTGAGGTATAGGATTTATGTAAGTGGTAACTGTATTTGAATTAGGACATGGTCCTGCTGTGCTTGCTGCTGTGTTACCACATGCTGCAGTGTTTACATATCTAACCTGGATAGTGTAAGTACCCGGTGTAGTTGGAATCGTCGGGTTAGCACTATATGCTGCACCGTTGATACTGTATTCTGTTGTAAAGCCGGTAACCGAAGCTACAGTCGGCAACGTAAACGCTGTGTTACAAGTAGCTGTAGGCGCTGTGATCGTTGGTGAAGTAGGATAGATCAGCGTGCTCACTACATTAGAGTTTGCACATGGACCTGCCGCACCTGCTGCTGTACCGCCGCACGCTGCTGTAAGAACGTATCTCGCTGCAATCGTATGACAACCAGGTGTTGTAGTTGAAGGATTTGCTGTGTAAGCACCACCATCAAGGCTGTATTCAACCGAGAAGCCCGCTACTGCTGCTACCGTAGGCAATGCGAACATTGTTCCGCAGGTATTTGCAGTTGCTGTTATTGCAGGTGTTGTTGGATAGATCACCGTGCTCACTACATTAGAGTTTGCACATGAACCTGCAGTACCTGCTGCTGTACCGCCGCACGCTGCTGTAAGAACGTATCTCGCTGCAATCGTATGGCAACCCGCTGTTGTTGTTGAAGGACTCGCTGTATAAGCAGCACCGTCAAGGCTGTATTCAACCGAGAAGCCCGTTACTGCTGCTACCGTAGGCAATGCGAACATTGTTCCGCAGGTATTTGCAGTTGCTGTTATTGCAGGTGTTGTTGGGTAGATCACCGTGCTCACTACATTAGAGTTTGCACATGGGCCTGCCGCACCTGCTGCTGTACCGCCGCACGCTGCTGTAAGAACGTATCTCGCTGCAATCGTATGACAACCCGCTGTTGTTGTTGAAGGACTCGCTGTGTAAGCAGCACCGTCAAGGCTGTATTCAACCGAGAAGCCGGTTACTGCTGCTACCGTAGGCAATGCGAACATTGTTCCGCAGGTATTTGCAGTTGCTGTGATCGCTGGTGTTGTAGGGTAGATCACCGTGCTCACTACATTAGAGTTTGCACATGGACCTGCCGCACCTGCTAACGTGTTACCGCACGCTGCTGTAAGAACGTATCTCGCTGCAATCGTATGACAACCAGGTGTTGTTGTTGAAGGTGCAGTTGCAAATGTTCCTCCGTCAATGCTGTATTGAACTGTAAAGCCCGATACTGCAGCTACCGTAGGAAGCGTGAATGCTGTTGCACAAGTATTTGCAGTTGCTGTTATTGCAGGTGTTGTTGGATAGATCACCGTGCTCACTACATTAGAGTTTGCACATGGACCTGCCGCACCTGCTGCTGTACCGCCGCACGCTGCTGTAAGAACGTATCTCGCTGCAATCGTATGACAACCCGCTGTTGTTGTTGAAGGACTCGCTGTATAAGCAGCACCGTCAAGGCTGTATTCAACCGAGAAGCCGGTTACTGCTGCTACCGTAGGCAATGCGAACATTGTTCCGCAGGTATTTGCAGTTGCTGTGATCGCTGGTGTTGTTGGATAGATCACTGTGCTCACTACATTAGAGTTTGCACATGGACCTGCCGCACCTGCTAACGTGTTACCGCACGCTGCTGTAAGAACGTATCTCGCTGCAATCGTATGACAACCCGCTGTTGTTGTTGAAGGACTTGCTGTGTAAGCAGCACCGTCAAGGCTGTATTCAACCGAGAAGCCGGTTACTGCTGCTACCGTAGGCAATGCGAACATTGTTCCGCAGGTATTTGCAGTTGCTGTTATCGCAGGTGTTGTTGGATAGATCACCGTGCTCACTACATTAGAGTTTGCACATGGACCTGCCGCACCTGCTGCTGTACCGCCGCACGCTGCTGTAAGAACGTATCTCGCTGCAATCGTATGACAACCCGCTGTTGTTGTTGAAGGACTTGCTGTATAAGCACCGCCATCAAGGCTGTATTCAACCGAGAAGCCGGTTACTGCTGCTACCGTAGGCAATGCGAACATTGTTCCGCAGGTATTTGCAGTTGCTGTGATCGCTGGTGTTGTTGGATAGATCACCGTGCTCACTGTGTTGCTCACACCGCAAGCGCCTGATCCCGTTGCACCCGCCAATGTTGTTCCGCAGGTAGCTGTAAGTACATATTGTGCACTTACTGTATGACAACCGGTTGTTGCAGGTACGACCGGTGTTGCTGTGTAAGCGCCGCCGTCGATGCTATACTGTGTTGTAAAGCCTGCTACAGTTGTTACTGCAGGAAGCGTAAATGCTGTATTACATGTGTTTGTCGGTGCTGTTAACACAGGTGCGGTAGGGAATATCACCGTACTCACTGTATTTGTAGGACCGCAAGGACCCGTTGCACCTGCTGCTGTACCGCCGCATGCAGCTGTGAGTACATATTGCGCACTTACTGTATGACATCCCGGTATTGAAGAAACGGTTGGTGTTGATGTGTATGTTCCGCCGTCAATGCTGTATTGAACTGTAAAGCCTGTTACCGCTGTTACTGATGGCAATGTAAACGCTGCGTTACATGTATTCGAAGGAACCGTAATCACAGGATTTGTCGGGAAGATCACCGTGCTCACTACATTAGAGTTTGCACATGGGCCTGCCGCACCTGCTGCTGTACCGCCGCACGCTGCTGTAAGAACGTATCTCGCTGCAATCGTATGACAACCCGCTGTTGTTGTTGAAGGACTCGCTGTGTAAGCAGCACCGTCAAGGCTGTATTCAACCGAGAAGCCGGTTACTGCTGCTACCGTAGGCAATGCGAACATTGTTCCGCAGGTATTTGCAGTTGCTGTGATCGCTGGTGTTGTAGGGTAGATCACCGTGCTCACTACATTAGAGTTTGCACATGGACCTGCCGCACCTGCTAACGTGTTACCGCACGCTGCTGTAAGAACGTATCTCGCTGCAATCGTATGACAACCAGGTGTTGTTGTTGAAGGTGCAGTTGCAAATGTTCCTCCGTCAATGCTGTATTGAACTGTAAAGCCCGATACTGCAGCTACCGTAGGAAGCGTGAATGCTGTTGCACAAGTATTTGCAGTTGCTGTTATTGCAGGTGTTGTTGGATAGATCACCGTGCTCACTACATTAGAGTTTGCACATGGACCTGCCGCACCTGCTGCTGTACCGCCGCACGCTGCTGTAAGAACGTATCTCGCTGCAATCGTATGACAACCCGCTGTTGTTGTTGAAGGACTCGCTGTATAAGCAGCACCGTCAAGGCTGTATTCAACCGAGAAGCCGGTTACTGCTGCTACCGTAGGCAATGCGAACATTGTTCCGCAGGTATTTGCAGTTGCTGTGATCGCTGGTGTTGTTGGATAGATCACTGTGCTCACTACATTAGAGTTTGCACATGGACCTGCCGCACCTGCTAACGTGTTACCGCACGCTGCTGTAAGAACGTATCTCGCTGCAATCGTATGACAACCCGCTGTTGTTGTTGAAGGACTTGCTGTGTAAGCAGCACCGTCAAGGCTGTATTCAACCGAGAAGCCGGTTACTGCTGCTACCGTAGGCAATGCGAACATTGTTCCGCAGGTATTTGCAGTTGCTGTTATCGCAGGTGTTGTTGGATAGATCACCGTGCTCACTACATTAGAGTTTGCACATGGACCTGCCGCACCTGCTGCTGTACCGCCGCACGCTGCTGTAAGAACGTATCTCGCTGCAATCGTATGACAACCCGCTGTTGTTGTTGAAGGACTTGCTGTATAAGCACCGCCATCAAGGCTGTATTCAACCGAGAAGCCGGTTACTGCTGCTACCGTAGGCAATGCGAACATTGTTCCGCAGGTATTTGCAGTTGCTGTGATCGCTGGTGTTGTTGGATAGATCACCGTGCTCACTGTGTTGCTCACACCGCAAGCGCCTGATCCCGTTGCACCCGCCAATGTTGTTCCGCAGGTAGCTGTAAGTACATATTGTGCACTTACTGTATGACAACCGGTTGTTGCAGGTACGACCGGTGTTGCTGTGTAAGCGCCGCCGTCGATGCTATACTGTGTTGTAAAGCCTGCTACAGTTGTTACTGCAGGAAGCGTAAATGCTGTATTACATGTGTTTGTCGGTGCTGTTAACACAGGTGCGGTAGGGAATATCACCGTGCTCACTGTATTTGTAGGACCGCAAGGACCCGTTGCACCTGCTGCTGTACCGCCGCATGCCGCTGTGAGTACATATTGCGCACTTACTGTATGACATCCCGGTGTTGAAGAAACGGTTGGTGTTGATGTGTATGTTCCGCCGTCAATGCTGTATTGAACTGTAAAGCCTGTTACCGCTGTTACTGATGGCAATGTAAACGCTGCGTTACATGTATTCGAAGGAACCGTAATCACAGGATTTGTCGGGAAGATCACCGTGCTCACTACATTAGAGTTCGCACATGGACCTGCCGCACCTGCTGCTGTACCGCCGCACGCTGCTGTAAGAACGTATCTCGCTGCAATCGTATGACAACCCGCTGTTGTTGTTGAAGGACTCGCTGTGTAAGCAGCACCGTCAAGGCTGTATTCAACCGAGAAGCCGGTTACCGCTGCCACCGTAGGTAATGCGAACATTGTTCCGCAGGTATTTGCAGTTGCTGTGATCGCAGGTGTTGTTGGATAGATCACCGTGCTCACCGTTGCACTTTCCAAACATCCCGCCGGCGCAGTAGCTAAAGCTGCATTGCTTCCGTATGCAGAGGTTAGAACATATCTCGCTTTTACCGTATGGCAACCTGTTGTTGTCGGAATAGTTGGCGATGTTGCGTATGTTCCGCCGTCGATGCTAAATTGTGTAGTGAACTGTGCGATAGTGGCAACAGTGGGTAAAATGAAGGCTGCGTTACAAGTATTCGTCGGTGCTGTAAGAACAGGCACAGACGGGAATACGGTGATAAATGCAGAACCTGTTGCTGTATTGCTGCATGTCGTGCTGCTTGCATCCTGAACACTTAATAAATTATAAGTGAACGTTCCTGAAGCAGTCGTAGGCGCAGCTACTGTAGCCACACCTGCACCGTTGGAAACAACAGTTTGAGATGCGCCACCGTTAATATTATAAGTAAATGTATAAGGAGCTGTGCTGTTAGAACCGGTAAATGTTACCGTAGGGGCAGTTGCGTTCTGACATGCATTAGCCGAACCTGAAATTGTTGCTGCAGGAAGCGGGTTAACTGTTACACTAACATTCACCGGCGTACCGTTACAACCTAATGTACCCGGACTTGTTGGTGTGAATGTATAAACAACGGTTATCGGCGCATTAGTAGCATTTGTCAATGTTTCTGTGAACACACCGTAAGCTTGATTTGGAGCAGGAGATGAAGCTGTGTGTGTAACCGCACCATAAACTGCAGATCTGTTATAAGTTCCGCCTACGCTGTTAGGATTTGCGACAGTTACAGAAACCGTTCCGCCTGAACAAATAGCTGCAGGTGTAGTACGTGTTGCAGTAAGATCCGCAACCGGTTCAACCGTTACCTGTACAAAACCAGTAAGGTTAGCAGGCGTAATCGCGCAACCGTTACCGTCAGTAACAGAAGCGAATGAAATGATATAAACCGCGTTGTTTGTTCCCGTGTTGGTAAGATGTCCGTTACCTGCAGGGATCGAGATCGCCTGACTTGTAGCAGAACTGAAAGCAAGCGTGCTTGAAGCACCGCTACCACTTTGTAATGCTATATTAAATACTCCGTTGAATGTTGGTGTTCCGTTAAGGATCACATTCACACTCGTTGGCTGGCCCGCACATATGATTGTATTTGCCGCACCGGGAATATTTGCAGTTGATGTAGGGAAAACTGTGATTGTGTACGTTTTACTTGCACCTGTACAAACTGTTGCACCGTTTGTATAAACCGGCGTTACAGTAATGGTAGCAGTTGCAGCAGTAGAAGAACTAGGGTTTGTAGCAGTAAATGCAGGAACATTTCCTGTACCGCTTGCTGCAAGTCCGATCGCTGTATTGCTGTTCGTCCAATTGTAAACCACGTTCGTTGTAGACGTACTTGAAGTAAATACTGTTGAAGGAACAGTTATGCCTGAGCAGGTAGCAGAAACATTCGCTGGTTGGTCAACCGTTGGCTGTCCTATATCAAATGTTACATCTGAATTTACTGCTGTAACATTACCATTTAAGTCTACGCTTGAGAAATGTAGTACGTAATGACCGCCGGGTAAGTTAGTCGGACTTGTGTAAACCAAATTTCCTGAAGCGTCAGTGGTTCCGGTAAACACCGGATTTGAAACGCCCGCAGGTGCGGTGGTGTACGTACCGTTTATAACGGTATTCGGAGCGCTTGCCAAAAGACCCGATGCAGTAATCACTGCAGAAGGACCAAAGCAAAATGAATTATTAGCAATTGAGAATGTAGGACAGTCCGACCCGGATGATATTAGATCATCCCAGGTGATGTCGTAAGTTAAACCCGCCTGTGAATTGTAACCTTGAAGAATAACACCTCTAAGGTAATCCGGGTGAACCGCAGGATCAGGATCAGTAGGTAATGATAACGTACCCTGGCCCTGCACTGTATAATAAGCATCCGTTGAGCTAAGTTGAACTGTTAGAGTGACGAATGAATTATATGCAGTGAAAGTCGGGAAATTCACCCATGTTCCGTCTATTGTATTAAAGGCTCTGAAATATCCATTAGTGCCGTCATTTACAAACTCGATAATAGGATAAGCAAAGTTGCCTTGAACGGTATTACCAGTTTTATTAGCAACCGGCCAAAATCCTGCCATTCGTCTTATATTATCGGTTCCCATCTGGGGGCCGGCGGTCTGCCATGCTGCCGGAACGAAAAGCTTAACAGAAATTGTGTTTGTGCCCAATTTTGTATCCAACGTTCTTCCCTGCGTATTATTTGAACTTTGCGGGTTGTTTGGATTAAGCGGGGTAACGCCATCTGCTGCAACGATAGATTCAATTAAAGCGGAACCGTTTGAAACAAAGCCGTTCGGCGCTTTTCTATCCGGATACCATTGACCTGAAACAGGCGTTGGAGTAAGTACAGGGTTTATTGCAAAATTTGTAGTTGTTGTACAACCGACTGCAAGTGCCGGTGGCACTGCATTAAAATTAGCAACAGTAACATTAAATGATTGTAAGATCTCTCCAGGGTTACCATCATGATAAGTATCCTCGGCGTGCAAAACAACCGGGTATGTTCCGGGAACAGTTGTAGAACCGCTTAAAGTCGCATGTCCGTTCGATCCCGGAGTAAGTGTAAGCCAAGCCGGCAAAGTCATCCCCTGAACACCCACGATATCTCCGAACGGTATATCGGCATCAGCCAGTACAACATTGTAAGTATATGTTTGCCCAGGCGTCACAAATGTTACAGGCGAAGAGGTAAAACTTGAAAGCGAGTTGGCAATAATGTGATAAGTACGAGTTGTAAAAATGGAATTATTACCACTTATAATAGCCTGAAATTGTAAAGTATTGTCGCCGAAGTTGGACGCAGTTGGGGTCCAGGTCATCGTCGTCGAGGCAGGATTTGCACCAGGTGTAGGCACTGTCGGGCTTAGCGTGGCGCCAGCAGGCACTGTCGCAAATGCAATAGATACATTTGAACCTATAGAGCTGGATGCAGTGATTTGATCGGTAATTGTAGCTGCACCTGTAACAATCTGGCGAATATTACCTTCCCCCGGTGTTGGTGTTTGAAAAACCGGGGCAGGCTCATTTACAACATTAATTGTTACAGAACTTGTTGTTTGCACGCCCGCGTTATCTGATGCTACAAAGTTTAAAATATTTTGTGTACCTACTTGCGCTGCTGAAGGTGTCCAGCTAAAAGTAGTTTGAGCAGGGTTTGCAGTAGCAGGCAATGCAGGTGAAAAATTTGCGGTAGTAATATATGTACTGAGCCCGGCTGCATTTAGATGAACCAGATCACCCCCGTCAATATCTGAAGCTCTGATATTGAAACTGATGTTTTGTCCCGCAACAATATTATAAACTGTTCCTGCTGCAGGCGTTGCACCGGCGCCGTAAATAAACGTCGGGGCATTTGATGTTCCAACGATACGTATGATAAAATCGAGTAAAATTTGATTCCCCTGTTGGTCTGTTACGGTAACCAAAGCATTGTAAAGATTACCTATAGTCAGACCTACAGTATTCATGGTAGAAACACCTGTTGAACTATTTACAGCAAACGTAGGTGGTTCGGATTGACCTGCCAGATTTCCTGTGAAGCTTGGGAAAGCATAACTCAGTGTTGTTCCCGCATCAGGATCAGAAGCCGGAACCTGATAAGAAGCAGCGGTCATTCCTGCCGGCAAATCAATTACTGCCGGAAATGATGATACCGGCGTACTGCCGGTTCCGTTTGTATTTACAATAGTGTAAACATCCCAACTCAAATCGTGATTATTAATCAACGTGCTGAGCTTCGCACTGCTGAAAAATGAAATCTTTGTGGGAGTGGCAGATTTGTTAAACGTAACAGTTGCTGTACCATTCCCTGTGGTATATTCTCCCGAAGGATCGAGATAGGTGGTAAGTGGGATTGTTATACTTCCACTATTACCACCCGAAAAAGAAAATTGCGCGGAGTTTATAATAAAATCATTTCGTGATGAAATGGTTGTATTGATTCGATATGTCACCGTTGTAGCGGTTTCTGAAATTCTTGTCGCAGTAACATTCCCAAAACGGAAATGACTTGCAGAGGCACTCATCACAAATAAAAGCATCAGGAGCATAAGCCCTGCTTTCTTAAAAATAGAAAAAGGCGAGATGTTCAGCAGTTTATCTGATGTCTCTTTTTCTGTAGTTAGTGCTAAAATTTGCATAATCCCGGTTTTTTTTGTTAAATTATTCGTACGCATATCAAAAGTGATTGTATTTGATCCTACACAACAACGTTGTGCATCTGGGTATTTAGTTTCTGGTTATATTTTTGGCGTTACTAATCAATGTTTTTCTATCTTTTCTAGTCACTGTTGCAAAAGTTTTCCCACTTGCCTTTATTGCAGCCTCAACCTTAGGAATGGCCGAAATTGCTTCCGCTTCAGAATTATACAAAGGTTTTCCTGCCACGATTCCGGGAAGGAACCCGGTAATGGTTCCGCCTTCTGTTACCTGATAACCCAAGGCGTAATTGGAAAACTCAACGGCCGTAAGTGAGATACCAGCATTGGGCTTCGCAGTTTGCGCATCCGATGCCGGGGCACAGCCTGCAGTAATCATTAAAATAATAACAAATGATCTCAGAATCATTTTAAAACTGCTTTTCCTAGCTGCTTTTACCGTTTGCATAACCTGATTGTTTTGGTGGTTGAGTTCATTCGGGTACAAACACAAATTGCCGCCGTTGGCAGCATAGGTTGACCCTATAGTTGAAGTATTAAATAAATTTGTTTTTGTGGCGATGTGAGCCATAAATTAAGCACTTAGTTTGTCTCATTCAGACAACGAAGGCTTCTCATGCTGTTTAAAACAGCAAAGTTCTGTATTGCCCCTATTCGGGATACAGCAACAGTGGATAAGTAGATGATGCGCTAGTTAGTTTGGTATTCCCGAAAATTTCTTTAGCGGAGAAATTGTCGGTTTCGGAAGTGGATCTTTTGCTGAGATTTTGTATCAGCAGTTATTTTGGTATTGTAGAAGTAGTTCTACGAGGGCGTAGAATATTCCGACTGCAATACTAAGTCAAAAACTTTAACAAAATTAAAAAAATTTAAGATTTTTTTTAATTAGTAGATGGTCATATGCGATTGTTAATAACTTACAGTGAAATACAGATTAAATTTTAGACAAATTTGACCATTTAACCTGATTCTGAAGGGATTTGTAGATTTAGCTGAATATCCGGCACGAAAGAAAAAATGTGAATAACATTAAAGATCAAGTAGTTATCACACACAAAACCAACAGTAAATTTACTGCGGCAAACGGTCTATCCTCCCCTGCAAAACGATTATTTAATTGAGCGGGAGCACCTAATTTCCCGGGGAAAAGCTGTTGTTTAAACGCGCAATTTTTGAAGTTTAAACGCTGAAACGGCGATCGTTGGTTATTTTAGCGGTGTCGCAAATCAGCGAAAGATGAAGATTTATAAAAAAAACTAACTATGAAAAAAGGAAGAGTGGAAGCATTCAGCGACGGCGTAATGGCCATCATCATCACCATCATGGTGCTTGAGCTGAAAGTGCCGCATGGTGCGGGTTTGGAAGAATTAAAAGGGATCTCCACGGTGTTTCTTTGTTATGTATTAAGTTTTTTATACGTGGGCATTTATTGGAACAATCATCATCATCTTTTCCAGGTGGTGGAGCATGTGAACGGAAAAGTTTTATGGGCAAATACGCATTTGCTGTTCTGGCTTTCGCTGATGCCTTTCGCAACGGCGTGGATGGGAGAGAATCATTTTGCGCAATGGCCTGTTATCATATATACGTTCGTGCTTATGATGTGCGGCATTGCATATTTTATTTTGGTGCAAAGCCTGTTGCCGCTGCATCACAGGGAGTCTGCGCTGGGAAAGGCGATCGGTACAGATCTTAAAGGAAAGGCGTCGGTGGTGATTTATTTGGTTGCGATAGGCGCTGCATTTTTGCATCCCCTGCTTGGATTGGCGTGTAATGTAGTGGTGGCGGTGATGTGGTTGATACCGGATAAAAGGATCGAAAAGAATTTAAAACAGACGGGAGGGTGAAGCTGATGTAGATTAATCTGACAGATTCGCGGATGACAGGGATGATGCAACTACCTGCGGATCTTTATTAAAATAAAATTGATCTTAATAGCTTATGAGTTTCCAACGGATAAACTCCTCCGTCCCGGGATTAGCATATAAATAAGAAATTTTGACAATTACTTATAGTATCTCTATAGTTCTGATATAGTTATTGTACAATTCTTTTACCTTGGTTTCAGCTTAGTTTTGACCCGGTCACCAATTACCTGCGACCCGGTGGCGCCTTGGTTTCAGAAGCGATTGAAATACTGCTCATATTCTCCTGACCTTACATTTTCTTACACGTGTTCCAAAAGCGAATGCTGCAGATTGCGGGAGGTTGAAAGATTCATTTATCCGCCCTGTGATCATAATTATCGTTGATAAATACGTCGGAAAAAGTATTCGTCAGCGATGCAGGTACGGCCCGGGTGCCCTGATGGTACCCTGATGGTACCCTTGCCAAACGAGTGCCGAGCGGGTGCGGAGCGGGTGCCGAGCGGGTGCTGAGCGGGTGGTAAGCGGGTGCTGAGCGGGTGGCAAGCGGGTGCTGAGCGGGTGGTAAGCGGGTGGGAATGTTTTTTCACCGGCTTTTAACCCGGGTTTATCGATGTGACTGATGACTCCATGCTGATACCATGCTGATACCATTGTGATACCATGGTGATACCATGGCGATACCATGGCGACAGCATTATTATATCCTGACTGAAAAAACTTTACATTTAGGGAGGCATGCTGCTGATTGAGCTTTACACGCTATTTTATTTGTAGTGATATTGCTTTACCATGTTTCACAATAGCAATGATTTGGTTTTATTGCATGGTGAGGTAAAGATTCTTACGGGTCGCCAGCGCAGACTTCGTTTCATTCGCGTTATCGGTGTTCCAATGCCGTGACACTGAATAAACAGATTGCCGCGCCGCATTGCTCTGAGAAGGTCGGCGTTTATTATGCGGCCCGCAAGAACGGCGGGATGGGTGCGAAAAAGGGTTTCGCGCAAAGGCAGAGGGTTTTATGCAAAGGCATAGTGTTTCACGCAAAGGCGCAACGGAAGGCGCAACGGTGCTGAGGAACCGGAAGAGATTTTCCGCGGCAATTACGGAGGTGACGGCGGGCACAGTGGCCGGCTTCCGAATACACATTACAGAAAGCCGTGTTTATCCGCTGCATCCGTGTTATCCGTGAATCTGTCATTAAACCATCAGTAATCCGGATTGGTTCAATGTATTTACGGGCTTGTTATCCCAAAATAATTCGAAGTCTTCGAGGCCGGCGGCCTCATAACTGTCTTTAATTTCCTGCAGACTTGATTGTTTTGGATTCATTACTGACAGTTGTGCCAGCATCGGTATGAACCAATCCGCCTGTGCTTTGAGCATTTGCACCTGTTGTGTATTTCGCCTGTTAATAAAACTGAGCGTAGCCATTTCGCGGCTGCTGCCTTTTTTGGATTGCGTGAAGAATTCTACTGAAGGCTGATTGCCGAGAAAAATCACTTTTGCAGAAGGACGGAAAGGCGTGAATTCCGGTTCGGTCAATATTTTTTCCATATAATCGGCGGGCACTTTTGTTTTGGGTACTTTTTCGTCGAACCATTTTTGCAAAGGATCATCAAGGCCGATGCCGTGCATATAATTGAACAAGGATTTTTTTAATCCGAAACCGAAGCTGTCGTGATCACCGCCGGCTTCGTCTTCGTATTCCACATCATTATTGGCGAATGTGCCGATGGCTTCCGTCAATTTTCTGATCTTATATTTTTCAGGATTCAATCCCACAGGACTGTGTGCCGTAAGCGCAAACCGGTGCCAGAAGGCGGATTGCAGAATATTTGTTGCGAACAATTGACGCACCATTTCCATCGAGTCGATCGTTTCCTGATCGCTTTGTGTGGGGAAACCATACATGAGATACGCATGCACCATAATGCCGGCCTGCGTAAAATTCTTATTCACTTTTGCAACCTGTGCAACTGTGATACCTTTATCAATAAGCTGTAGCAAACGATCCGACGCCACTTCCAAACCGCCGGAAACCGCGATGCAACCGGAAGCACTCAGCAGCAGACAAAGATCTCTTGTAAAACTTTTTTCGAACCGCACATTCGTCCACCAGCTGATCGTGATCTTTCTTTTGATGAGTTCGATCGCCAGCGCACGCATAAGTGCGGGAGGCGCGGCTTCATCGGTAAAATGAAACCCATTTTGGCCGGTCTGAGCAATGATCGTTTCAATCCGATCGCAGAGGATGCCCGCCGCCACAGGTTCGTAGAGCTTTATGTAATCGAGGGAGATATCGCAAAATGTACATTTACCCCAATAGCAACCGTGCGCCATGGTGAGCTTGTTCCACCTTCCGTCGCTCCACATGCGGTGCATGGGATTCACTACTTCGATAGCAGAAATGTATTGATCAAGTTTGAGGTCACTGTAATCCGGCGTGCCTACTTCACCCTGGCGATAGTCTTTTACAAATGTATTATTGATATAAACGACAGCACCGTCCTTCAATAAAAAAGTACGTTTGAGTTCGTCTTCCGTTTTATTTTTTGTGACGAAGGCGATGAGATTTTCTATCGGTGCTTCGCCGTCATCCAGCGTGATGAAATCATAGCATTCAAATACACGCGGATCACTCAACGAACGCAATTCGGTATTTGCGAAGCCGCCGCCCATTACCACTTTTACATCAGGATAATGTTGTTTTACCCATTGCCCGCAGCGTAATGATGTATATAAATTTCCGGGGAAGGGCACAGAAATCGCTACCAGCTTGGGTTGCACGACTTTCATTTGCTCCGCCAAAATATTCAGCAGCAGTTCATCTACAAATGTGTAAGGTTGTTGTAGGGCTGTATATAACTCATCAAAGCTGTTTGCCGAGCGTCCTAATCTTTCCGCGTACCTGCTGAAACCGAAATGATCATCAACCGTTTCTTTGATAAGATCGGAAAGATCTTCGAGGTACATGGTAGCGATATATTTTGCTTTGTCCTGAATACCCATCGTACCGAAAGCTTTTTCAAGATCGTCGGTATGTACAAATCTTGAAGCTTCGGGCAACATGGTGCGCTTGCAGATAGTGTGTGCCAGCGTGGGATCTTTATCCTGCAAAAAAGAAATGACCGGCGCAATGGTATTGATATAATCTGCTTTGAGGGCGATCATCTTTTTCGCGTTCCCGGAGAAACCGGCTTCGGGTTCTTTTATTCTTTCGAAAAAAGCGGTGAGACCTTTTTGGGAAAACAGTGCCGTAGTTACTTCAATACCCAGGTCGCTTTGAAACGCCGAAATACCTTTCGTATTAAGGAATCCTTTGAGGTATGCTGTTGCAGGGTAAGGCGTGTTGAGCTGGGTAAAGGGCGGCGTTATGAGGAATACTGTGGCGATGAGTTTTTTTTTGCAAAAATAAATTTTTATTGCTGCAGATAGTTGGTAAAGTTTTAAGATTAATCGGAATTTATTTTGCTCCATCATGCCTTCTTTTCCACCTGATAGTCTCTGTTACTCCGGGGCGCGGGCCCCCATAGTTGCGCCGGCGCTGCGAATTCTTGATTGAAAAAATATGCTGCGCATTTTTTCCAATCAGGCCTGCGGCGTGACCGAATAATTCAAGGCGCCTCTGCAACTACTATTTATAACTTGAAGGATGAGCTCTTTCAACACAAATTTTCAATTCAAAAAAATTTATCCGATAAACAAATCATAATTGCTGCATAGTAATTGCAATAAATAAATTCTTAATTTGAAATATGAAAAAACTAATCGTTGTACGTCATGCAAAAAGCAGTTGGGCGGATATGGGGCAAAGTGATTTTGACCGTCCGCTTAATGAAAGAGGCAAAAAAGATGCGCCGGAAATGGCCGAAAGATTATTGAAAGACAAGATAGTGATCGATGCATTCGTGAGCAGTCCGGCGAAACGTGCGAAGAGAACATGCAAGGCTTTTGCGGAAGCTTATGGGGTTGAGAAAGATGATATCTCCTTTGTTGAGCATTTATACCACGCTCCTGCCCCTGTTTTTTATGAAGCGATAAAGGGTTTTAATGATGGGAATAATTCCGTTGCGGTGTTTGCACATAATCCCGGTATTACGGATTTTGTGAATTCACTTTGTAATGACGTGCACATTGATAACATGCCTACCTGCGGTGTTTTTTCGGTGGAGGCTGATGTGGCGAGCTGGAAGGATTTTGAGGGAGCGGAAAAAAGGTTTTTGTTTTTTAAATATCCGAAAGAATAGGTTAGAGATGACGGTTGACAGATGACAGAGAGGGATTTTATGATTATGAACTTCAATCATCACGGACCTGACCATTAAACAACACAAGAATAAAACCGTTTGCTCTTTACAATTCCTTTTCGAAGAATACCGCGTTACTTTCCGGATTGAAATAGTAAGGTTCTATTTCGTAAAAACCGGCTTTCTTATAGAGACTAATCGCAGGAGTCATATTTGCCAGCGTATCCAATCTTATTTTTTTATAACCCGCATCCTTAGCAAATTTCAAAGCTTTTTGCAACAATAAATTTCCAAGACCCGCTTTGCGGGCTATTGGTTTGATGTACATCCGCTTTAATTCTGCAGTGCCGTTTCCTTTGTCCCTTACTGCCACACAACCGGTGTATTCATCCTTTTCTTTTGATAATAAAATTCCTCCAAGCGGCGGCGCATACATTTTACTTACGTCATTCAATTCTTCTTCAAAATTTTGGAAGCAAAGATCAATGTTGAGCCATGCGGCGTATTCTTTGAAGAGTGATACAGCTGCTTTGTATTCTGTTTGCGTATTTGCAATAATGATCTCCATGATTATTTCCCGCAGATGTAAGGTGATTCCAAAAAGATTTCGCTAAGTTTTCTGTCGTCCCTGCTCAAATCTTTAGAAATCTGCAGGCAGCCTTATTTGGTATTCCATTTAAAATTCTTAATTCCTACTCCTGCAAACAGCACTGTATAGCCCAGCGATAACAGTAATGAGATAGTAGTGGTATTACTCCAAAGTTCCGGTGTGAGCCCGACAGAAACGATATGACGTACCACACCATAAGGCGACCACTTTACAGCGCTGCCGATCTTTTGTCCCAGCATGCCAAGTTCGCCAAACATCCCTACCATAATGAAAACGAAGTAAACCAAACGACTCACCGCATTTACGGTATCGGCTGTTTTCACAAGTCCTACAATTGCTTGTCCGAGGCCGAGATACAGTGCCCCGCCCACGATTGCCATTGCCATTGCGGTAACATATCCCGATGCAGAGATTTTTATTCCGTCGCCGTAAAAACCAACAATAAAGACTGCCAGCGTTACAATAATGATCATGGCGAGTTGCACGAGCAGGCGACTCATCATGATACACCAGGAAGGTGCGGGTGCAACACGTAATCTCTGAAAAACGCCTTTATCCCGATCCCGTGCGATGGCGTTTGAATATCCCATCAAACCAATGGCATTAAGACCGATAGTGATGCAGTTTGACAGTACAAAAGGACCGCCCAATTTAGGAACCAACCCCTTCCATGAAAATAAAATGATCACGGGTACAAGCACCACGAGAATAACAGAACGCCTGTTGCGCCATTGCGCCATAAGATCTGCACGAAGCAATGAACGCAAAGCAGCGGATGAAGTAGGTATAACAGTTTGCATGATTTTATTAATTTTTTATGAACGAACCATTTCACCGGTGAGACCGATAAATACATCTTCCAAAGTGATACGCCCCCGGCGGCTCGCTTTGATCACTGCAGGATTATCACGATGTTTATCGATCATTTTTTGCGGCGTATCGATATCAATTATTCTTCCGTGATCGATGATGGCGATGCGGTCGCACACGGATTCTGCTTCTTCCATCGAATGCGTGGTAAGTAAAATAGCGTGGCCTTTGGAGCGCAATGCCTCCATGCGAACCCAAAGCTGACGGCGGCTTTGCGGATCGAGACCGGTAGTTGGCTCATCGAGCAAAACAATCTGCGGATCATGGATCATTGCGATCACTAATGATACGCGTTGTTGCTGACCGCCGGATAACTGTCCGTATCTTTTTGATGATGCATCACCTAATTTGATATCTTCTAAAATGGTTTGCATTCTTTCGTTACTGATGTCAATACCATGAATGCCCGCGAACAATTTAATGATCTCGGATACATTTAATTCCGGTTGAAAAGAGGTGGATTGCAATTGTACGCCCATGTTTGCCCTGGCATACAAAGGTTTTTCCCGCACGCTGAATCCGGCAAGTGTAATATCACCGGAGTTTGGTTTAAGCAGGCCCTCCACCGCACTGAGTGTACTCGTTTTGCCGGCACCGTTGGGACCAAGCAGGCCAAAGATCTCTCCGGGGCGCACGTCAAAAGAAACGCCGCTTACTGCTCTGAAACTGCCGTAAGAAATATTAAGGTCGGTCACCCTTAAAATCGGCGCATCAATATTTATATCCATTGAAAATGGTTTTGGTATTTTTACTGAATGCTAAAGTAAAGACTAAAAATCGCCTTGCAAGAAAATATTGCTGAGCGGCAAGCCTTCCAAAATTATTTCGGAAATTCATCAACGAAACTACTGCGACAAAATCAGTTTGATATCAACGTTCAATTTCCCGTGAGGGGCCGTAGATCGTCAGCAGAACTTATCTGTTGGGTTATTGCGACGCCATTTTCGTGAACACCGGTAAATAAAATCCCCTGCTCGCCGATGAACTGTAAACCGCCTTCATCAAATTTTAAAGCCGTTCCTTCCGGCAGACCGACAATTTTTGCTGTCTTATTTACGATAAGGAATTCCGTGAGCCGCTGATCCCTTGTTTCGCCGTTGAAGCCAACAATGGAAACATTGTAGTAATGGGGATTGATCTGAAAAGGGAGCAGATCGAGTGCGGTAAAGCTTTCCGGCTCGATGACCGGCATATCGTTCGTGGTGCAAATGGTGGGCGCTGCGATATTTGAACCCGCGCTCCAGCCGATATATGGGATGCCCTGCTGCACGCGTGAGCGGATGAGGTCTATTACTTTGTATTTGTAGAGATCGTGCAGCAGTTTGAAAGTATTGCCGCCGCCGGTCATGATCACATCCGCTGTTGAAATAATTTCTGTTGCATTATCATACAACACAGCTTCTACTTTATATGGCAGATCAGCTAAGGCATCGCTAACCATTTTCGTATATGCTTCATGATCTTTTTGCACGGATGCGAAAGGAATGAAAGCGATGGTAAGTATTTTATCACCGAGGAATTTTTTGATCTCCGGTTTTGCGGTCTCTAAAAAGGTGCCGTTGCCGGTGCGGGAGCTGCTGAAGAGGAGTAAGCGCTTTTTGTTCATTGAACAAAATTACAAAATTGTTCAATGACGATTTATTCTGTTACAGCATGCGTTTCTTTAGACTCCGAAACCTGTTATCGCTCCCCTGGCGGGCCTTCGAAAAGACTGGACTGACAAGCAAGGATAATGTGATCTTACATTCGTGAAGATTTAGATTCGTTATTGTTATTCGATATTCGTAATCACAAAATCCGTCTTCGACAAGCTCAGATTGACAAACGTAATACTAACTAGCAAGCGTGAAGGCTTACGGGCTCATACTGACAAACGTAATATAAACTTGTATGCTTGAAAGCTTCCAGGCTAAGATTGACAAACGTGTTACAAACCTGCAAGCGTGAATGCTTCAGGACTCAGATTGACAAACATACCTCGTTTGTAATTTTATTTATTGCTGTACTGAAGATGGTGCATACTGTAAACCGTTACCAGTAAATCATTGCGAAGTACTCCCCTGCCGGTGAAATTCACATTTTGAGATTCGCCGTTGATGCGAACGTCTGTCCAGGTGAGCATATACACATCATCACTTTCCATATCGATCTGCAACACGGCAGTAACGCTGCCCGCAGATTCCTGCCAGGCGGCATCAAAGCTTCCTATGAATTCGTTGTGTGCGCTTGTTTCGATCGCTTTCACATCTTCCCCGGAAAATGATGTCATCTTGTTGTTGAAAAATTCGCCTTTGTATTGGCCGTTATTTTTTGAGAGGATAAATGTTCCGAAAACTTCTGACATAGTAGTAAGTTTAAAATTCTTTGAAGACTGTAAAATTAGTTGATTAGTTCATTAGATCATTAGTTCATTACTTGCCCGGTAAGGGTGATCACTAAATAATCCGACCGCTACGCTACTAATCAACTGATTAACTAAGCAACCAATCAACCGGATAACTATTTCAACGACGCTTCCTGCTCCACCAAACCTTCAGGATCAGCTAGTCCTAATGCATTTTTTATCAGGGGGCTGATGTGCTCATCAAATATCTTTTTCCCTTTGTCTTTAAGCGCCTGTTTTTCTTCATCGCTCATTTTGTTGTATTTATAAACGGCGAGTGCGCCGATCCCTGCGAGGATCAATGCTGATTTTGTAGATAGTTTCATTACCACTGTTTTAAGGTTCGAACTTATACAATAAAAATCATACCGAAGTAGAAACGTAAGGGCTATATGGATGTATTGTTAAATGGTTATTTGTGTAACAGATTGACGGGGGGAATAAAAAGACACGAATAAAGTTTCTTTATCCGTGTCTTAACTATCATCTGTATTCCATTGGATTATTTATCAAAACTTGTTGTTCTCCTTTTCTCGTTGTGCTCTTTGCCGCACCGCAGGTATTAAATGAACACGCCGGAGGCGGTGTTCCTACAGGTTATCGTATTCGTACAAATGATCGAATCTTGTACCGGGTTTCATTTCATGAACGGGTTTAATGATACCGTCATTTAACCCATATACCCAACCATGCAGGTGCGGGCTTTGATCTTCTTTCCACGCTTTTTGGATAATGGACGTCTTAGCAAGATTGAATATCTGATCGATGACATTGAGCTCGACCAATCTGTTCAGCTTTTGTTCTTCCGAAGGTTGACGGTCAACTTCGTCACGATTGCTGCGATAAGTATCTTTAATGTTACCGATCCAATGGTTGATAACGCCACCTAAATACTGATTACCCATGGCAGCCTTTACCCCGCCGCAGCCGTAGTGTCCGCACACGATAACGTGCTTCACTTTCAAGACTTCCACTGCGTATTGCAACACACTTAACAGATTCATATCGGTATTTATAACAAGATTTGCAATATTGCGGTGCACGAAGATTTCGCCGGGTTGAGTACCGGTAATCTTATCAGCGGGCACACGGCTATCGCTGCAACCGATCCATAAAAACTCCGGTTTCTGTTGAGCACTTAATCCGCTGAAAAATTCGGGATAGTCTTCATTCTGTTGTTTAGCCCAAGCTTTGTTGTTTGCCAGTATTTTTTCGTATGACAGCATAATTGTTTTATTTATTTAAAATTAAGATTTACATTTTATTAGTGTGCACTGTCGCTCAAATTAACGGAGTCTTTCTCCACAAGCTTGTGCGATTCATTATAGAGACTCTTCTTCAGGATGACACGGATATTTTTTTCCGGTGCATTTATATTGAACTCATTCAGGGTTTCAATAATATCCCTGTCGATAAATTCCGCACCGGTAAGATCAATGATCACGGTTGATGCTTCAGGAATATTCTCCAGGCAATTTTTGAGTTTGGGTTTGCTGAAAAATGATACATCCTTCCTCAACCTGATCAGGAAATGATCATCATTTTTTTGAGTGTATATCGCCGTGCGGAAATTGCTGCGGATGATATAAAAAATTCCGACAGCAATACCGATCAAAACTCCTTTTAAAAGATCGGTAAATACGATCGCTGAAACGGTGATAACGAAGGGCATGAACTGATCCCAACCTCTGCGGTAATAGTCTTTAAAGATGGAAACTTTCGCCAGCTTATACCCTGTGAAAACAAGGATCGCCGCGAGGGCGGCTTTGGGAATAAAGTTAAGCACGTTCGGCAAAAACGCCACGCATACAAAGATCAGCATTCCGTGTAAGATCGCACTGGCTTTCGTTTTGGCGCCGGCGTTCACATTGGCACTGCTTCTCACGATAACACTGGTAAGCGGCAAACCGCCAAGCATTCCGCTCACGATATTACCCGCACCTTGTGCCATGAGTTCCCTGTTAGGCGGTGTGAAACGTTGCATCGGATCCAATTTATCTACGGCTTCAATACCAAGTAATGTTTCTAAAGACGCAACTAATCCGAGCGTGACAGCGGTGATCCAAACATCTTTATTGCCGATGAATGACCAATCAGGTAAATGAAAGAAAGATATAAATTCCGATGCGTCTTTTGCAACAGGAATATTTACCAGATCCGGTTGTTTGATCGTGAGTACCGATGTGGTGCCGCCAATGAGATAATGCAATGCAACGCCCGTGATCACTACCACCAGCGGACCGCTGAGTAACTGAAATACTTTCCTGCTTTTGATGAAACGTGTTTCATACAAGCAAAGAATTAATATTCCCAGCACGCCGATCAATACGGCAAGCGGTGTAAGGTGATTAAGGGAATTAACAACAGCAGAGAAAGTGTTTTCTCCCGACAATTGGATGAAGGTTTCATCACCTTCATAGTTTTTATCATAGCCTACCAAATGCGGCAGTTGCTTTAAAATAAGGATGATACCAATGGCTGCAAGCATGCCTTTGATCACACTGTTGGGAATGTAGTCACCGATAACACCAAGCTTAAAAACCCCCATCATCAATTGAAAAACGCCGGCTAAAACAACCGCCAAAAAGAACGCCTCAACAGCAGGCAATTTTAGAACCGCTCCCGCTACGATCGCTGTAAGTCCTGCTGCGGGCCCGCTCACGCTAAGGTGACTGCCGCTCAGCAAACCAACGATTACGCCACCGATGATACCGCCGATGATACCCGAAAATTCGTTCACTCCGCTCGCCACCGCAATACCAAGACATAAAGGGATAGCCACCAAAAAAACCACGATAGCCGACGGCAGATCACTGCCGATGCTCTTAAAATACTTTTGCATGAAATATATTTTGCAGCCGACTGCTTACAGGAATGCCCGTAACCGATCAGCTAAAAGAAAAATGATTTGTAGAATATGGGTGCTTAACTAAGCATTTGGAGGCGGCGTCATCACATCGCTCGCAGGACCGGGGAAGATGTCATCTGATGCACAAAGAATATGCTCAGGTGTTTTTTTTGCAATGATATATGCAGAGAAATCTATTGCGAAGCATTCTTTAGCATCAAACTTTTTAATATCCGTTTTCTTACAGCAATCTTCTTCTACGAAGCTGCTGTCGAACAAACATTTACCTAACTGTTTTACAGGAAGGCATTGGATGCTGATGATGAAAAGGAATAGTATGGTGCTGAATTTTTTCACTATTGCTGCGAAAATAGTAAAAAATATTTTGGTGATACGTTAAATGACCGTTACTAAAAAGTAAGAAGTGAAAAGGCAAAACCAAAAAGTGCAGTTTATTGGTATAGTTTTATGCCTTCATAATACCGCTTCTAATATACACGTCATTGCGAGCCGCATAAAAAACTTTAAATAAAAAAATGCTGACTGCGGCGCGGCAATCCGGTAGTTAATTCAAACTCTATTTCTTTGACGATGTGTTCATCTGCAACCCGGATTGCTTTTCCGAAGGATCGGAACAGGCTGTACCTCGCAATGACGGCGAGATCGGAACGTTCCACACTTTTAGGTTTTCACTTTTGCCTTTTGCCTTAACATTAAATATTCAATCCTCCGCAGGCACTGATCGTTTGCCCTGTGATATAATTACCCATATCAGAAGCCAGGAACAACGCCACATTTGCGATGTCTTCGCCCGTGGCGAATCTACCTAAAGGAATGGCTGATTTATATTTTTCAGCGGCTTCGCCGTCGCTGAGATAAGAGGTCATATCTGTCTCTACAAATCCCGGTGCGATGGCATTGCAACGAATGTTGCGGCTGCCCAATTCTTTCGCAATACTTTTTGTGAAGCCGATGATACCTGCTTTACTTGCGGCGTAGCTGCTTTGTCCGGCATTACCTGTTTCGCCGATGATACTGCTCATATTGATGATGCTGCCGCTGCGGGCTTTCATCATCGGTTTGATCACCTGTTTGGTGATATTGAAAACACTTTTGAGATTCACGTTCATCACGTCGTCCCATTGGTCGGGCGTCATTCTCATGAGGAGATTATCTTTTGAGATACCGGCGTTATTTACCACAACATCTATCTGTCCGAAATCTTTCATCACTTCATTTACAAAAACTTCAGATGCCGCGTAATCACCCGCATTTGTTTGATAGCCTTTTCCTTTCACACCGAGTCGAACGAATTCTTCTTCCAGCTTTCTTGCTTTATCCGTGCTGCTGTCGCTCACGTAAGTGAAGGCGATGTTTGCACCGTTCTCTGCAAATTTTCGTGCTATGGCTTCGCCGATCCCGCGTGCCGCACCTGTGATGATGGCTGTTTTATTTTCTAGCAGTTTCATATTTAATATTTAGGGGTAACAAAAATAAGTGTTCCGGATGTTTTCAGCGCTGAACTTTATTAAGTGCGAGTATTTCTTCCACGATCTTTCTTTCATTGCTCAATCGAGGCACTTTATTTTGTCCGCCTACTTTACCTCTAGTGCGCAACCATTCTGTAAATGTTCCCGCCGGCACATTGTGTACGATCGGCATCCGCAGTGCAATATCTTTCTGCCTTTTTGCTTCGTAGTCACTATTCACTGCTTTTAAAGCGCTGTCCATTTCACGGGTGAAATCTGAAATGCGTTCAGGTTCTTTTTCAAACTCGATGATCCATTCATGTGCGCCGTTACTCTGTTCTGTAAAATAAACCGGTGCAGCAGTATAGTCTCTTACAATCGAATTTGTTTTTTGCGCGGCAGTTGCAATGGCCTTATCCGCGTTATCAACGATCACTTCTTCACCAAATGCATTCATATAATGTTTAAGCCGGCCGGTGATCTTTATCATGTATGGATTGAGTGAAGTAAATTCAACCGTATCTCCCATAATATAGCGCCAAAGGCCGCCGGTAGTACTTATCACGACTGCGTAATTTTTATGTAATTGAACAGCTGTGAGACCGAGTGTTCTTGCGTTCGGCTTTTTATATTCTTCTACCGGAAGAAATTCGTAGAAGATACCGTGCTCGGTAAACAGCATCATGCCTTCATCTCCTGGCTTTTCCTGTCCGGCGATAAAGCCTTCACTTGCGTTATAGATTTCCAGAAAATTCACCGGCTTACCGATGATCGCTTCAAATTGTTTACGGTAAGGAATAAATGAAACGCCGCCGTTGATGTAGAGCTCCAGATTGGGCCATACTTCCGCGATGGTTTTCTTTTGCTTTATTTCGAGAATGCGTTTGAGCAATAGCAATGTCCAGGTAGGCACGCCGGCGAGCATCGTTACATTTTCTTCCGCAGTTACCTGTGCCAGCTTTTCTATCTTATTTTCCCATTCGTCCAGCAATGCTATGCTGAGTTCCGGCGTGCGCAACCATTGTCCCCAGAACGGAGAATTCTGCATAAGGATCGCACTCAGATCGCCGAATTGAATTTCACTTTCTTCATCTTCATTTGTTTTATTCAACTGATGAGAACCGCCAACGACAAGGCTTTTGCCGGTGAGCAGATCACTCGAAGGAAAGTTGTTGTAATATTTTGTGAGAACGTCTTTGCTTGCCTGAAAATGATTTTTCTTCAGGCTTTCTTCGCTCACCGGAATGAATTTGCTTTTATTATTTGATGTGCCGCTGCTTTTTGCGAACCATTTTACGGGGGTATTCCACAAAACGTTATCTTCTCCGTTCATCATTCGCTCAATATATGGACGCATGTCATCGTATTCGCTGAGGGGGACACGCTGTTTGAATTCTTTGAGCGTAAATAACTTTGAGAAGCCGTATTTTTTACCGAACACGGTATATTGTGCATCGGTAATGAGCGATTGCAATACGTGACGCTGCGCTGCAGCGGGATGATTGATCCAGTTGTGAATGCGTTTGTAGCGCAGCCTTGCGAGAAATGATATGGCTCTTGAAAGCAGGTTCATTTGCGGCAAGATAAAAAATTATGGTGAGGATAAGAAGAAGTGTTGTGACGGGCTAATTGTATGAGCCTGCGGCGCTGCAGGGAGAACAAGGAGAAAAGGAGAACACAGCGAAAAGCAAAGTCACAAGGACATGGAAATACAAACGCATTGAATTTAACGGGAAGACGTCAAAAAAAGACCTGTAGTTACTCTTAAGGCGGAGAAAGAAGCTGCGCTTAAATAATGCGAAGCGCTGCCCCGCCTTTCTCTTATTCTTGTTTTCTCGTCGCCTTACGGGTAAAAGAACAAATTACAAAAACAAATCGTTGTATAGTTTTCCGCCCGGTACAATCGCATACTTTGCAAGATCTGTGATGCCTTCTTCTTCCAATACTTTTTCGTCGAGGAAACTGTTGCCTGTGCATTCCGCAGACTTACGGCTGAGGATGGCGAAAGCCGCGTCGGCAACGATATCTGTGCTGCGGCTCATTTTGATAAGCGCATCTCCGCCGAGCAGGTTTTGCACCGCTGCGGTTGCGATCGTTGTTCTCGGCCAAAGTGAATTGGATGCGATATTGAATGGTTTCAATTCTTCCGCAAGGCCGAGAGCGATCATCGTCATATTGTATTTGCTGAGGGTATACGCCAGATGACTTTTAAACCATTTCATATCCATGTTAAGCGGCGGAGACAATGTGATGATATGCCCGTTTTCCGATTCTTTTAAATGCGGAATGCAGGCACGGCTCATAAAGAAAGTTCCGCGAACATTAATATCGTGCATCAGGTCGAAACGCTTTGGCTCCGTGGCTTCCGTGCCCGAAAGTGAAATGGCTGAAGCATTGTTGATGAGGGCATCAATACCGCCGAACGTGTCTATGGTCTTATCCACCACGTTTTGGATCTGCGCTTCATCGCGGATATCACATTGAACAGCGAGGGCTTTACCGCCGGCTTCTTCGATCTCTTTTGCGGCGGAATAAATGGTACCGCCCAGCTTCGGATCTTCTGTTGTGCTTTTTGCGGCGATAACGATATTAGCGCCTGCTGTTGCAAGTTTAAGTGCGATCGCTTTTCCGATACCGCGGCTTGCGCCGGTGATGATGACAGTTTTATTTTGGAAGTTCATGGCAGTTTTGCTTTAAGACCGAATAAAAATAAGAACGCTGATCATCATAGTTGAGCAGATCAGTCACGATAAATATAAAACTTATCCGACCAATATCACTCAGATCATGATGATCAGCGTAATTCGTTCTCTTAATTTAATGTTCCTTCTGCGGTGATCTTAGTGTTGTACAATTTTGAGATCGGGCAGTTGGTTTCCGCATCTTTCAAACACTCATCAAATTTTTCCTGACTGATACCCGGCACTTTTGCTTTTACCGTAAGGTGAGAAGATGTAATAGCGCCATCAGCTAATTCTATCTCGCATTTTGTTTCCAGTTCATCTGCGGTAAAACCTGCTTCGTTGAGACAGAAGCTAAGCTTCATGGTGAAACAACCTGCATGTGCCGCCGCTGCGAGTTCTTCAGGGTTGGTACCCACACCTTCCGCGAAGCGACTGTTGAAAGAATATTGTGTTTTATTAAGCGTTGTGCTTTGTGTGGTGAGATGACCGGTGCCTTCTTTCCCTGTACCGTTCCATACGGCTGTTGCATTTCTTTTCATGTGATTATTTTTAGTTTGATGAATTTGATCTTGTGCCTGTTTCTTTTTCCAGTTTTTGCGGGATCATAAAAATTCCCAGCACCACAAAGTAAATGATATAAGATACATAAACGGAGATGAGTGCACTAAAAATTCCGCAGAGCGCAAATGCGATGGCCCATGCATTTTTAATGAGACCGCCGCTCACCGATTCATGTGACAGGGTTTGATCGGCCAATTTCGATTTTACATAGCAATACCGACGCAAAAAATAAGCGGAAAGAGCGGCCATAAAAATAACTATGCCAAGGCTCATCGCGGCGAGGGGTACACGGGGTTCATCACCTACGATCTCCAGTACGATAGGCATCATGGTTACCCAAAAAAGGAAATGGATATTATACCAAATCAGTTTGCTGTTTGCCTCTTTAATTGTCTTGTAGAGGTGGTGGTGATTCACCCAAAATACCGCCACAAAAACGAAGCTGAACACAAAGCCGATCAGGTAAGGTCCAATCACCATTAGCTCATGAAAATTCTTTTGAAAGTCTGCATGAAAGCTCAGTTTGGGCACTTTAAAAGTAAATGCCAACAACGTAAGTACGATGGTGAAAACACCGTCGCTAAAATTTTCCAGTCTGTCTGTTGTAACGAAAAGCGTTTTTGCTGCCATCAGGCGAATTGTGTTTTATAAGCTGTTTCATTAAAGCCGACCAATATTGTGCCTGATATTTCCACGACCGGTCTTTTGATCAAATTATTGTATTCCTGCATTAGTGCGATGGCGCCGGCTTTGGTTCCGATTTTCTCCTGTTGTGCGGGAGTGAGTTCTTTCCAGGCGGTGCTGCGTTTGTTGAAGATCACTTCGAGCGGTTGTAATTTGAGCCATTCTTCCAGCTTTTTTTTACTGATGCCTTCCTGTTTGTAATTGTGAAAATCGAATGTGATATTATTTTTCTTCAGCCAGACCATTGTCTTTTTTACTGTATCGCAATTGGGTATGCCGTAGAGCTTTACCATGAAGAATAGTTTTGGTTGAAGTTAGGTGGAGATCAGTTTACTTCTTTATTTTTTATCTGCTGTCATTGCGAGCCGCATAACGGACTTTAAAGTATTTTAAAAACCGCCGCGCGGCAACCGGGTAGTATTTTACCTGCAACCGGGATTGCGTCGTTCCCCGCAATGACGGGGAGATCGACGCATCAGGTGAAAGCGCATGAGGTGAAGATCGTCCAACGCTTTCGACAAGCGCAGGCTGACGAAGAAGAGCGGAGATTCTTTATTGCCCAGGCATTCCATCCCCTTTTGAATTGAGCTGACCGAAAGGATGCAGAATAACATAGTTCTTAAAATTCTGACTTGCTTCCATTCCTGTTCCGTTTAAGTATTGACCATCAGGCTGACGGATGCGCACTTTCTTATCTGTATGAAATTCAATATTGGTGCGGTTTCTGTCCCACCACAGGTCTTCACAATAAATAGTATCACCTCTGAGCATGTTGATGATCTTGACGCTGTCTTTGAGATAGATGATGCTTTCCCCGTCTTTATATTTTCCGTAAAGCGCAGTGAGTTTTGATTCTCTTTGTTGTTGCTCATTAAAGAATTCCGCATAGAGTGTTTTTGGAAATTCGTAATAAGAATTCGGAGCCTGAACGTGCAGCATAAGCGGTGCGGTAAGAATAGCTTTTGCTTTACCGCCGGTAGTATAATTGATCTTTATGTCGGTAGCTTCTTCCGTTCCCAATACTTTTTCTGCGGTTGCTTTTTTAACGTCGGATTCACTGTTCACACAGGATGCAAAAAAAAAGCAGCCTGCAAAAAAGGCTGCTGTGATATTTTTACGGGACAAAAAATTCATGCTGATGATTTGAATTTTTAACCTGATCGATTAATTGTATTTTCTTCTTTGGAACCAATTTGCCGACATCGCTACACCGATATTGAAACGGGTGATATTTTCGCGAATGCTTACGTTTTGTTTGTTACCGTGCTGCCCGATATCAACGCCTGCATTTAGCATAACGAAATCGCCGGAATAGCGCAGACTTTGAAAAGAAGTAAGCGGCATACCCGCACCTAATGTAATACCATAAACAGGTCTGTTCACATTGTTGAGTTTAACGTAATCGTTTCCGAAATACGCACCCGCACGGTATTTAACAAAGCTCCAGTATTTATTGGTAAGTGTTTTAGTTGTTGCAGGAAAATATTGTCCGCCTACGTGAACCATCGTGCTGTTTTGCAAAGGATCTTTTGCGTTGAAATAACTGTATTGCGACCAACCCGTGAGATTTATATCCGCACCCAATACCCAATGGTCAGTAGTATAAGTAAAGCCGGCAGTGTAATTAGCAGGCAGTTTCACTGTTCCCTTTTCATCCCTCGCGTACGAGATCGTATCAATAGAACTCAATGAACCGTCATTTGCGTAGATGAATGTTTGATCAATATAATCTCTCTTTGCTTTTAGCTGCTGTTGAAGACTTACTGCCACACCGAGTCTGAGTACATTATTAGCATTAATGCTTTTATTTTTATCAAAATGTTTCTTCGCAACTTTTATACTGTACTGCGCACCGAGATCAAGAAAACCACCGGTAAACCTTGACGTAGCTTCCGAATTTGAACTTTGGTAATTTACCGTATCATTAATAAGAACAAGTTTTGTACCTGTGCTTCTGTTACCGAATGCATAACCTGCGTTGAAGCCAAGGCTTAAGTTATTAATCTTGATCCCGGAACTGATGTTTGCCGCATTAAGTCCGCCGCTTCCTTCATAAACTGTAGTGAGGCTGTCGATGCCAACAAGGCGCTTATCCTGATAGATCTTATAATTTACTTTTGTTATCGGTCTGAGTCCGAAGGAAACAGCCCATGCATTTCCTTTCGCCGCCATTCGCTTTGGTGTGATCGGAAACCCGATCTGAAAGTAAGCGATGTTGGTATTTGTGGATGTATATTTAGAAGGAGACGTATTGCTCTTTAAAGTACGCAATGTGATATCTCCGCCGATATCAAATATTGTTGAACGCAAACCTGATAATGAAGCGGGGTTTGCAAGATTGATAGACTGCGAAGAATACGGATAAAATCCCGATGAATCTATAGAACCTGCGGAAATGCCACCCATGCTGCGGTTCACCATGTTCTGTGCAGGCACAACATTACCGAGTCCGAATCTTGAATAAGGTGAATTTTCCTGTGCTGAAGCTAAAGTGTAAGTGAAGATTGCTAAAATAAATACGGCAGTTCTCTTAAATCCCGCAGTTGTTGAGTTCGCTAAGTGCATACAGTCCTTTAAATAAAAAGTTATGGTCGGCAAATATCCGGGTTTTAAGCTGCCCGGCAAAATAGGTAGAATTACCGCCGGTTAAAACCACGTTAAAGTTCCCGTATTTGCTGTTGTAGCGCTCTGTAATTCCTTCGATCTCTGCTGCCATACCGTTGAGCACGCCGCTTTGAAGATTCGTTTTTGTATCATAACCTATGAGCGGAAAATTCCAAGTGGCGTGTTCCAAAGGAAGCAGTGCAGTATAATCCGCCATGCTTTTAAAACGCATGTCCATTCCGGGTGAAATACCACCGCCGAGGAAACGGTGCGACTGATCAATAAAATTGTAGGTGATGCAAGTTCCGAGGCCGATGATGAGGTTATTTTTTTCAGGGTAAAAATGTACCGCTGCAGCACACAATGCTAACCGATCTGCACCGATGGTTTCCGGCTTACCGACAGGCGTGGTAAAATTGATCTTTGTTTCCGGAGACAGTTTATGAAAATCCGTTTTTGCTGCCAGCAATTCATCTACCTGGTAATTGTGCTTGATAACAGATGAAAGGATCGTGCGCTTGGGCTCGTATTTATCCAACAGTACGGCGATGGTATTTGGCTGATCATTGGGCAGCGTCACTTCATCCAACATCTGATCATTTTCAAAGATCGCCGCTTTCAAACGGGTGTTTCCAAAATCAAAACATATGGTGATCATGCTGTTGTGTTTAAGTGCTGTGAGATCCTATTCTGAAGAACATATTATCCGGATTGTCGCACCGCAGTTAGTTATCTATAACCGAATGTCGGTTATGCGGCCCGCAATGACTAAGAAAATTTAAACCCTTCAAGATTTTTGAAATGTCCGTTGAGGTTTATTCTGTCTTTCAGACTATCCATTTGTCCCATTACTTCCAGCACTTTTACCAAATGTCTTTTGATGAATTCCTGGCGATGCAATTCTTCTTCGTATTCCAACACCCGATACTCATCTTCTATTGGCATGCCGGCATGATGTGCGATATCAAAACTCGTGAGCTGATCATCGGGTTTTTTAAAATCCTTTGATACATTAAGCAGGCTGTGCAGATCGCGGATGCTTTGTAAAACTTTTTTCATAAGCGATGCACTGCCGAGATACCCGGTATACGGATAAGTTACTATAGCGCCGTGGTAAAGCTTTTCGGGCAGTTCCTGAATCTTTTCCAATATTTTAAATACGACCGTTGCTTTTGTTTTAATATCCATCTCGCCGTTGTCGTACACTTTTGAGATCTCGATGATCTCTACGAGCGTTCCCATTTCCGATACATTATTATTGATCACCGGCGGAATACCAAAAGGCTTCTTAGCCGTATAACAATCATTGATGAGTTGCTTATACCGCAGTTCAAAAATATGCAGGTTGAGTTCTTCACCGGGGAATACCACGATTCCTAAAGGGAAGAGGGGAATAAAATTCGTCATGCGATAAAATTAAGAAAAATAGAGAATGTGATGGCTGATTATGTTTTCTGAAATGCAGTCATTGCGAGCCGCATGATAAATTTTAAAGAATTGTATACTAACTGCGGCGCGGTAATCCGGTTATTAAGCATGCGCTAAAATGTGAACCGGATGGCTCTTGATTCAATCTTCATTTTGTTGATGAGTCTGTTTTATTTTCTTTTTGCTTCCCGAACAATCGGGATTATAATGTCTCCCGAAAATTCGGGACAGGCGCCAAGAAACAAAAAAGACCCCACGGCCCGATGACAGGGCGGGCCGCGGGATAGCTATGTTCTGCTTCAGTGCATGGTGAATTCATGTTCAGGAATTCTACATCGAAAAGAAGATGAACGTTTTCTTCTTTGTATGAATTATGATCAGCATTAATGGATTTTTATGTTGTTGATGTTTTACTTCTTCCGGTCGTCATTGCGAGCCGCATATTAAGTTTCAAAGATTGTATGGTACCTGCGGCGCGGCAATCCGGTTAATGTGCATGCGATAAAATGTGCATTTGCTTACTCCTGATTCGTTCTTCATTTTGTTGATGATTCTAATTTCATTTTTCTTTTTGCTTCCCGAACAATCGGGATTATAATGTCTCCCGAAAATTCGGGACATGCGCCGAGAAACAAAAAAGACCCACGGCCCGATGACAGGGCGGGCCGCGGCATAGCTATCTTCAGCTTCAGTGCAAAGTGAACTCAGGTTCAGGAATTCTACATCGAAAAGAAGATGAACGTTTTCTTCTTTGTATGAATTATGATCAGCATTAATGGATTTTTATGTTGTTGATGTTTTACTTCTTCCGGTCGTCATTGCGAGCCGCATATTAAGTTTCAAAGATTGTATGGTACCTGCGGCGCGGCAATCCGGTTAATGTGCATGCGATAAAATGTGCATTTGCTTGCTCCTGGTTTAATCTTCATTTTGTTTATGATTCTAATTTCATTTTTTTTTTGCTTCCCGAACAATCGGGATTATAATGTCTCCCGAAAATTCGGGACAGGCGCCAAGAAACAAAAAAGATCCCACAGCCCGATGACAGGGCGGGCCGCGGCACAGCTATCTTCAGCTGCAGTGCATAGTGAATTCTGGTTCAGGAATTCTACATCGAAACGAAGATGTCGTTTTTGATCTGCTGCTCTATCCTGAAGTCACCGGGCGGCATTCAGTTTGCTACTATTTATCGCTCCCGGCTCCCGATCAGATCGAGACAGGCTGCGGGGCTCAGTAGTTTGCGCCGGCGTGGAAAGAATTTGTCGATAATAAATCCAACCGGTATGAGAAAGACCGGCAATCGCCTTCGCAGGGCTCAGGCTGACAGACGAAGCGGAGATTGATTTTACCGGAAAGATCATTTTTGTGAAGGCTGCCGCAAGAAAAAATATTATGACACCGCTTTTTAAAATCTTATTTTGCAACCTAAATTTTTGCATCGATGAAAGTGCCGTCCAACATAATATTGAGCCGAACAGACGGGGTTGGAGACATGGTACTAACACTGCCGATGGCGGGTGTACTCAAACAACATTTTCCTGAAATAAAGATCGCAGTACTTGGAAAGCCCTACACAAAGGCGCTTACGGATGCCTGCATTTATGTGGATGAATTTATTGATGAGAAAGATTTTTTCAGCGGTAATATTTCCGTGTGCGGAGAAGTGCCGGAAGCGATCATACACGTACGTACCAATAAAGCCGTTGCGAAAAGAGCGAAAAAATTAAAGATCCCCTTACGGATCGGAACGAGCAGCAGACTCTATCATTTTACCGCCTGTAACAAGCTCGTAAAGCTTCACCGCAAAAGTTCAAAGCTGCACGAAGCACAACTCAATATTAAATTGCTGGAGCCGCTCGGGATAACAAATAATTATTCCACTGAACAATTGCAAAATCTGTACGGGTTCGAACGTTTTGAACCGCTTGATAAAACATTTGCTGCCTTGCTGAGTCCCGATAAATTCAACCTGATCATCCATCCGAAATCCCAGGGAAGCTCAAGAGAGTGGCCGGTCAGCAGGTTTATTTCATTGATCGATATGCTGCCGGAAGATCGTTTTACTATTTTTCTTTCGGGCGTGGAAAAAGAAAAAGCTTACCTGCAGGAAATAGAAAGCGCCGTAAAAAGAAGCGTGATCAATATCGGCGGAAAGATGTCATTGGAACAATTCATGATTTTCCTAAAAAGCAGCGACGGCATTGTTGCCAATGCTACCGGACCTTTACATCTTGGAGCGGCATTAGGCATTTCTGCCTACGGATTATTTCCGCCGCTAAAGCCGATACATCCGGGAAGATGGGCACCGCTGGGACCGAAAGCACAGGTATTTGTTCTGGATAAAGCTTGCAGCGATTGCCGCAACAATAAGGACCTTTGCAGTTGCATCAATGCGATAGAACCTGCGTGGTTAAAAGCCGCGATTGAAGCAGACGCCGATAAAAAAGCCGCAGCCGCGGTGCATTAAGCGCTCATATGAAATTAAAAAAAGTTGTGCTGGATTGTGAAAGAATGAAGTATCAGCATACGGGTCTGTATCACTACTGCCTGCAGCTGGGCCGTGCATTAAAAGCGATCACCGAAAAAGAGGAAGACCTGTTTTTTTATGTACGCAAAGAAACGCCCGAGATCTTCGGCAGGGATGCGAACTACCTGCAGCAAAATCAGTTGGATAAATTTTACATGCCGCTGCGCGGGGTTGATGTGTGGCACTGTACTTACCAGGCAACGAATTATTTTCCGATGCGGAAAGGAACGAAAGTAGTCTTCACCATTCATGACCTTAATATCATTCATGAAGGAAGATTCAGTGCGGAGACCATCAAAAAAAAGCTGGCGCAAATTCAACAGAAGATCAACAGGGCCGATCATGTGATCGCCATTTCAGAATTCACCCTAAGTGATGTAAAAAAACATTTGCAGATCGGTAACAAACCAACATCGGTCATTTACAACGGTTGCAATTTTGAACAGATCGAAAATCCTGCAACCCCTGCAATCCCTGCACATGCGCCGTTTTTATTCACGATCGGAACCATCAATGCGAAGAAAAACTTTCATGTATTGCCTTGTTTGCTTGAAGGAAATAATAAGCAACTCATCATTGCGGGCATCACTGATGATGAACATTATAAAATAAAGATCGCGGAAGAAGCGGCGAAATACGGCGTGCAGGACAGGGTGATCTTTGCCGGGGCCATTTCAGAAAATGACAAGCAATGGTACATGAAAAATTGTGAGGCGTTTGTATTCCCGTCTCTTGCTGAAGGTTTTGGGTTACCGGTAATTGAAGCCATGTATTTTGGGAAGCCCGCTGTCCTTGCAGCGCTTACGGCTTTGCCGGAAATAGGCGGAACCGCGGCTTATTATTTTGACAGTTTTGAGCCGGCCGTGATGCAACAAAATTACCGCGCTGCACTGATGCATTTCGCGGCGCACCCGGAAAAAGAAAATGAAATAAGGGCGCGGGCAAAAATGTTTACCTGGGAAAATGCCGCACGTGAACACCTCAATGTTTATAAAAGTCTGTATTAAAGTTTATTTTTAGCTGCATCTATACATCACCATGTTCGCAACGCTTTTACATAATGCACTTACGGGAGATTTTAAATCACTTTCCCGCTGCATCTCATTAATAGAAAATGAGGCTGCAGGTTATGCTGATATTATGGCCACACTACCGGCTTCGGATACGCCGGTTACCGGCATCACCGGGCCGCCGGGTGCGGGTAAAAGCACACTCACCGACAGGCTCATACAACTACTTACCGCAGACGGAAAAAAGGTAGCGGTGATCTGTGTGGATCCTTCATCGCCTTTTCATATGGGTGCATTGCTGGGCGACAGAATAAGGATGAGCAGATGGTATGATAATCCGTTGGTATTTATCCGCTCACTTGCGGGCGGAAATGCAGCAGGCGGATTGAGCCCGAAGATCATCGAGATCACGGATCTGCTGAAAGCATCGGTATTTGATCACATCATTATTGAGACGATCGGTGTGGGGCAAAATGAAATTGAGATCTGCGGACTCGCGGATACAACGGTTGTAGTGCTTGTTCCCGAAGGCGGTGATGAAGTGCAGACGATGAAAGCCGGGCTCATGGAGATCGCGGATATTTTTGTAGTGAATAAAGCGGACAGGGCCGGTGCTGATATTTTTGTAAAACATTTAAAGAGCATGCTTGCGCCGGCTTTCTCCGCCAAGCACGAAGAAGTACCGGTGATAAAAACCGTTGCGAGTAAAGATGAGGGAACGGCGGAACTGTTTGTTGCTATCACAAAACTGCTTCAAACTAAAAAAATATCAGACAATAAGATCTCGTTGTACGCACGTAAAGCATATGCGCTGATCGTGAAAGAACGTATGAAAGATATTCGTGTAGCGGAATTAAAAGACGAGATCGGAAAATTAATTACTGAAGATCAGTTTAACCTGTACAGGTTTCTAAAAAAATATAGATGACGGATCTTCCGGCTTAATTTTTTCTTTTAAAAAATTATTTTTGCAACATGATCACACCTCAGAAACCTAAGAAACTGAATAATCTGGCGAAATGGTATTTAAAATATACCGACAGGCCGGCGTATAAGCAGTACAAGGCTGCGATGCGAAGAGAATATCATCCGGGCATTGCGGATCTGCAATTCCCTGTACTGGATCACCCTTATAAAACGCTCACCACTTTTAAACACAGCGGTAACAGCGGCGATATAATTTATTCGCTCCCGACGGTGTATGAATTGAGTAAAAACGGCAAGGCTAAACTATTTCTGCACCTTGACAGGGAGGGAACTTACTCTGCATATCATCCGTTGGGTAATGTGATGTTGAATCAAAAGATGCTGGAGATGCTCCGGCCCTTATTAGAATATCAGCCGCAGATAGAGTGCGTGGAAGCTTATCATGAAAATGATGCCGTTGATTACGATCTTGATCTGTTCCGGAGCTATCCTTTTTTATTGGATCGGGGCAGTATCGTGCGCTGGTATTTTTGGGTATATGCTATTACACGCCCGCTGGATGGGCCGTGGCTGATAGCGCCGAAGAACAGGACGGAAGTGAAGGATGCGATCGTAATTGCAAGAAGTCACCGTTATCGTTGTCAATACATCGACTATAGTTTTATCAGGAAATACCCGAAAGTATTTTTCCTCGGGGTGGATGAAGAGTACGAGGATATGAAAGAAAGCATTCCGAATATTGAACACATTAAAGTGAAAGACTTTTTGGAAATGGCAGCCGTGATCAACAGTTGCAGGCTTTTTATCGGCAACCAATCATTCCCATACTCAATAGCAGAAGGGTTGAAATGTAATCGTATGCTGGAAACTTATCTCACCGCGCCGAATGTAATTCCGGAAGGGAAAGGCGGTTATGACTTTTTATTTCAGCCGCAGTTTGAAAAACTGACGGAGCAGTTGTATAATAATCCGGGAGTGTAGTATTTGTCATTTACAAAAAATAAAACAGGCATGCAATATTAAATTACATGCCTGTTTTATTTTTGAGTGTATTCAGTACGCTACTTTTCAAATGTTTTTCGGGGCGTCGGGTTTATTTATATCGCTTATCCAACAACCGGATTGCCGCGCCGCAGCTAATCCATTATTGTTTCATGACTGTTAAGCGTCCCGCAATGACAAACTATTTCCCTTCGAAATATTGTTCTTCCGCGAGCTGACAAATGATATGCCCGAGCAGGATATGACTTTCCTGAATTCTCGGTGTATCTGTTGAAGGAACATTGAGCATGTAGTCGCAGATCACTTTCATTTTGCCGCCGCTTTCACCGGTGAGTCCGACAGTGATCATCCCTTTTTCTTTAGCCGCTTCAATTGCATTCATAATATTCAGACTGTTGCCGGAGGTGCTCAATCCGAACAGGACATCACCTTTATGACCAATCCCTGTAACCATCCGGGAATATACCACATCATAGCTGTAGTCATTTGCAACTGCGGTAAGATAAGAAGTATTCACGTGAAGGGCCTCTGCGGGTAATGCATGGCGATCCTTGTAAAACCGCCCCGTAAATTCCGCGGACAAATGTTGTGCATCTGCAGCGCTGCCGCCGTTTCCGCAGAACAATAATTTGTTGCCGTTCTTCAATGCAGTAACCACTGCAGCTGTTACGTCGTGCAATGTATCCGTGATATGATCATCCAGCAACATTTTTTGTTTGGTTTCAATAGATGCCGTGATGAGGGATCTGATGGTATCTTTCATAAAATTATCATTGTTGATTAAGCGTTAAAACTACTAAGAAAAATTATCACGTTGCAGCGGGCACTTCTAATGTTTCGTAATAAGCGTTTTGTTGTTCCTGTTTTTTGATCGCCTTTTTATGGATCAGGTAAATGTCCTTAGAAAGTTCTGCCTGTTCTGTATAGCCGGTAAATACTTCGTGTACCTTGTTCTTCCATTTTATTTTACCATTCAGTTTCAAAACCCTGTATTGGAAATCAGGATAATTGATCCTGTTTTTTTCATCCACTTTCAGTTTCCACTTTTCCAGATGGGCAGGAGTTATACCATCCACATAATTTTCCCGTGATATTAAAAACACTTCTGCTTTGGGTTTAGCCCTGATGTCTTTTCTCATTAATGCAACCGTATCAAGAGGAAGTAATTCATCTGCATCGATCTGGAAAAGATAATTTCCTTTTGCATTTGCAATAAGATTATTCTTGAATTCAGAGAAATTATTATTCAGTTTTGAGCGAATGAGCCTCATCTTGCTTTTGTATTTTTTTATCACGCTATCTACTTCAGGGCTTGGGTGCGTAATATCCTGAAGGATGAGGATAAGGTCTTCCGATGAAGTTTGCGGAATGAGACTTTTTAACAATGCGTCCAGTTCATCGGCTTCGTTACAAACTGTTATTCCGAAAGTAATTGACAACGGTTTATATTTATTCCAAATGCTTCTTATGACTGTTCTGAGTCCCATAATTTGAATTTATATTCTACAGAAAAAGACGAATTTAAAGATCCAGGAATGTAAACCTGTGTTGTAGTTGTAAAATAAATGTACACTAATCAATGTAAAATACGCAAGATCGCACAGGTTATTTTAAGATTGTATTACCTCTGATATATTTTTATTCATAAAGAATAAAAAGCGAAATACTATTTTTGAAAAACAGCTGAGTTAACCGGTTATAAAAAACAGCGTATGCATAATATCTCTTTACTGGTCGGAATAAAAAACAACCTTTCTTATTCCAAATTTTTTTATGAATCAACACGTCGCCTTTACCCGCTTTCGGAAATAGTATTTGTAAGTTATGGGAGTACCGACGGAACTCACGAATGGTTGGATTCTTTGAATGATGGGTGTGTAAAATATTATTATGAAGCTTCATCGAAAACGCTCGCAGATACTTACAATAAATGCACCCAGCTCGCCACCAAAGATTATGTAGCGTATCTACACAATGACATCGTAATCACAGATAAATTTATAGAGAATATTGAAAAGCACGTTTCTCCTCAAACGGTAGTCGGGTATACGACTATCGAGCCGCCGCTTTTTGATGACCATGTACGCCCCGGTAAAATAAATCATGATTTTGGGAGTGACCTTAAAAGCCTTAGATTACCGGAACTTTACGAATTTTCCAAAGCGCAGCAGAAAATAAAAGCGGGCCAAACAGAGGATGGAGTTTTTTTCTTTCTGTGTACACACAGAGAAACCTTATTGAAGATCGGCGGACTAGATAATCTGTTTAATCCGATGTTTTGCGAAGACGACGACCTTATTTTGCGGATGAAGTTATTAGGCTTAAAGACTTTCACTTCACAGGATGCCATATGCTATCACTTTATAAGCAAAACATCCCGCTTTTCCGATGAATACAAAAATAAGACGCAGGCAATCGAATTACAGTCGCAACGTAATTTTTTCCGCAAGTGGTTTTTCAGGAATGACTCTTCTGCGAAATGTTCGTATGATATTGGAATCGTTGTAAAAAATGCGACAGATCATATATTGCAAATCATTGAACCTTGCTGTGCTATTGTTTATACTGATCACGACCCCACAATTTACATCTCTTCAGAACAATTTAAAACGAAAATTAGTCTAAAAGAAAAGTTCAGACCGTTTGATGCACAAAAAAGCAGCGGCATATTGGTATTTCTCGACGGGAAAAAATTTAACGATAGTGATGAAAATATCGTAAGATCATTGAGTGAAATTGTAAAAAATCCTCCGAAACCCACCTTCTTACAAAAACTCTTAAACAGAAAGAAACATTACAAAATAAGTAATATCGAGATAAAAATAATGAACCTAACGAGTTTTGAAAAAGACAGAATATATCTTAAAGGTCAAGGATAACTTCAGGCTTCTGCTTCCCGAATTTTATTACTCTTCCACCATCTGTAACCGATATAACCGATGATCATAAAAGGTGCAAGCATGAGGTACAAAATGCCGGAGTTTAAACCCTGTGCGGGCTTCTCGCCCATTTGTTGTGCAGTCTTAGTACACATGGCACACTGCGCTTCCGCATAAGAAATGAGGAGGATGAAAAAAGAAAGGAGGAGGATGAATTTCTTCATGCTGCAAAATTAATTGATAAAACACAAAGTGAACAAAGGAATACAGGAAGACAACAAAGTTTTGCCTGTGCTCGTTGTGTATTCTTTGCGGTCTTTGGGTTAAAAAAAATCCCGCCAAGAGAGGCGGGATTGTACATAATATTTTAAAAATATATTAAGCTAACTGAGCGCTCATTGATTTGCTCACACGCTTACGATCATCTTCATTAAGAATTGTTTTACGAAGACGTACGCTTTTCGGGGTTACTTCGATACACTCATCCTGTTGAATATACTCCATACATTCTTCCAAAGACATTAAGATCTTTGGTGCGGCCTTAGATGCATCATCAGATCCGCTCGCACGGTGGTTCGTTAATTTCTTAGGCTCCGTGGCATTTACCACAAGATCGCCCGGCTTAATATGCTCGGCAATTATCTGACCTGTGTACACATCTTCACCCGGATCTACGAAGAAACGTCCGCGATCCTGTAATTTATCGATAGAATAACCGGTGGTTTTTTCCGTTGTTTTGCTCAGCAACACACCATTACTTCTTCCGGGAATAGGACCTTTCCAAGGTTTGTATTCGCTGAAACGATGTGCCATTACAGCTTCACCGGCAGTGTTGGTAAGCATGTTGCTTCTCAACCCGATCAAACCGCGTGACGGAATATCAAATTCCAAGTGCTGCATTTCACCTTTGGTTTCCATGATCAGCATTTCACCTTTCTTCTGCGTAACAAGGTCGATCACTTTTCCACTGTATTCAGCAGGAACGTCCACCACCAATATTTCATACGGCTCCTGTTTTTGACCGTTTATTTGTTTAACCAAAACCTGCGGCTGACCGATCGTCAACTCAAATCCTTCCCTGCGCATCGTTTCGATAAGGATACCCAAATGGAGAATACCGCGGCCGAATACATTAAAGCTATCCGCACTGTCACTGTCTTCCACACGAAGTGCCAGGTTCTTTTCCGTTTCTTTCATCAAACGATCACGAAGGTGACGGCTCGTTACAAACTTTCCTTCTTTACCGAAGAAAGGCGAGTTATTGATACCGAACAACATGCTCATCGTTGGTTCATCCACGCTGATGACCGGCAATGCTTCCGGATTTTCCACATCGGCGATGGTATCACCGATATTGAATGTTTCCAATCCTACAACCGCACATATATCACCTGCAAAAACTTCCGCAGCTTTCTTTTTGCCCATGCCTTCGAACACATAGAGCTCTTTGATTTTCATTTTTTTGATCGTTCCGTCCGCCTGCATTAATGCGATCTGCTGACCTTCTTTGATGCTGCCGCGTGCAACTTTACCTACCGCGATACGGCCAAGGAAAGAAGAATAATCAAGCGACGTGATCTGCATTTGCGTATAGCCTTCATTTACTTTAGGCTCCGGTACAAATTCAAGGATCGCATCCAACAAAGGAAGAATGTTCTCCGTTTGCGTGAGTGAGGTATTCATCCAGCCGTTCTTGCTGCTTCCGTAGATGGTAGGAAATTCAAGTTGTTCTTCCGTAGCATCAAGGTTAAAGAACAATTCAAAAACCGCATCGTGTACTTCATCCGGGCGGCAATTTTCTTTATCTACTTTATTGATCACAACGATCGGTTTAAGGCCGAGCGCCAATGCTTTTTGTAATACGAAACGTGTTTGCGGCATCGGGCCCTCAAACGCATCTACTAATAATAATACGCCGTCAGCCATTTTCAAAACACGCTCTACTTCACCACCAAAGTCACTGTGACCGGGTGTATCGATAACGTTAATCTTAACGTCTTTATAGGTAACAGAAACGTTTTTACTGAAAATGGTAATTCCTCTTTCTCTTTCAAGGTCATTACTATCCATGATCAATTCACCTGCATCCTGGTTCTCCCTGAATACTTTAGTGGCGTGAAGGATCTTATCTACCAATGTAGTTTTACCGTGATCTACGTGCGCAATGATTGCGATGTTGCGAATATTCATGTAACTTATTTATTGCCACAGATTTAAAGCGGCTGTTTTTGAAGGCGCAAAAGTATGGCTTTTCGGCGGGATGGCAAGGGGAAAGGTGAAGGGATGTATTGTTATATTGTTAAATTGTTATTTATGGAATGGTTTCCAATATTGTTATTCAATGTGTTAAGATAAAAGCAGATAAATTTGAAGCAGGTTGAGCGAAGGTTGGTTACAAATCAGGAGTTTATTTATGTTTCATCATGCCTTTCATTACACCTGTCAGCCTTAATCGCTCCCGGCCGCGGGACCCCATAGTTGCGCCGGCGCTGCGAATTCTTCTTTGCTTTTGATATGCTTCGCATCAAAAGAAATCCCGCCTGCGGCGTGACCGAACCATTCAAGGCGCCTCTGCAACTACTGATTTATAACTTGGAGTATGGCTTCTTTTACTGACAAGCCGGTGTTCTAAATGGAACGTTACCAAAGTGGATCTTTGCGTCAATCTTGCCGATCTCCCTACTCCATTTATGGAGAGGGACTGAGGGTGAGGGAGCAGCGCAGCTCAAAGCATGCTTCCATCTCCCCCGATTTTCAAAAACCAAACCGACATTTTTAGCCGCAGATTCGCAGATTACCGTCGTGATTCTTTCAGGTAAATTATTTTTTTATACATTTAATTGAGAAAAATTGTCGCTGTGATAAATGAATTTCTGCATTAAAAAAGTAATATGCGAATCTGCGGCAAAAAAAGCAGTCTGTTGATTTTCCCTGCCCTTGAAAATAATCAATAAAGCCCTTCATGATCTGCCAGGAATTCCCTGATGCCTTTCAGCTCCGTGTAATTGGATGAAGCGGAAACCATACCCCACATGCCCGGATAAATGATATTTACATTGGTAAAGCCCCTGCTTTTTAATTCTGCGGCAAGTTTAGCCGCATCGCCGTTGCTGCCGTAGAGCAGCACAGGTAAACTTTTGTATTTTTCAAATTCAGATAAATGAGCATTGAAACCGGCACCCTGAACATTCAGTGCATTTTTAATATGACCGAGATTCATCCATTTGGAAGCAGCTCTATGGTTGAACTCTTCCGGAGTTCTTTTATCGAAGATCAGTGACTTTTTACTGGCGCTTAAAAAATCAAGTGATTCTTTCGCATTCAATAAATGATATGCGGGCTGATCTTCCAATATTGTGTTTCGAAAAGATTGTGTTTCTTTTTCTTCACCGATGAAAGTTTCCAGGCCACCCGTAAGATGATAAACATTTTTATAACCGGCACTGTCAACCAAATATTCCGCAGCCACATTTCCCCAATTATCATTTGAATTATCTACGATAACATATGACTTTGACTTATCAGCGATCTTATCTAAATGCTTTTCAAAATCTTCGATCGGCATATTGATCGAACCTTTGACTCTGCCTGTATTGTTTTCCTCCACAGAATCTTTTTCGGCAAATGCAGCGGCGGTTCTCACATCAACAACAATTGCTTTCTTGTTTTTCATAAGATCAACAGCTTCATATGCATTTACACTTTTAAAGGGAAGCCCATGAACGATCATGTCTGTCTTGCACGGAAACTCCGCCTGCACAAAGCGATTCAAAGATGTTATACCGCCGTTCAGATTGAGAATATGTGTAAACCCGTTGTCTGCAAGCATTTTGCTCACTCTTCTGCTGCGCTGACTGTGAGAGCAGTACAAGACAATCGGTTCATCTTTTTTGCTTTTCAAATTTATTGCGGCGTTGGGAAATGTTGCGATCGGCATATTCACCGCACCTTTCAGATGACCCAAATTCAATCCTCCTGAGGAAGAAGTATCCGCGTATTAGCCGGGCGAACGCACATCAATTACTGTAAGTTTTGGATTTGCCTGCAGTATTTCACAAAACTCTTTTGCGGTGATGGTTTTATAAGCGACGTTGTCATTTTTATAAAGAGAAGGTTGGGCGAATGCATTGAAAGAGATCAGGATAACAATAACCGCACTGAGAATTTTAATGTTCATGATTTTACTTGTTGATACATTACGTAAAAATATGGTTGAAGTTTGAGCCGGTTGTTTTAATAGTATATTGAATGTATCACGATATTATTGCAGGGATCTTTTATACGTATTGACGTTATCATTTTTAAACACAAAGCGAACAAAGGCAAACACAAAGTTGACAAGCAGGCCTGCGGCGCGGGCCAAGGGCACAAAGGGAAAAGAAGAATAATATGGTTTATAGAAACAGAAACACAGATGACACGGATCTGTAGGAATTCTGTCTTTCGAAAGTAGCGTGCGGTTCCATCTTTGCCGGGTGCTGAGAAGAACCAAGCAAGCAAAATAAGCACATCCATTTACATCGCAGAATAACCAAGCAGATTGCCGCATCGCGGTTTGAATAAAATACTTTAAAGTCTGTTATGCGATTCGCAATGACTACAAACAAAGAGCCGCTCTGAAAATTCAGAACGGCACTTTATTATCATAAATATATTTTAATGAGACATTTTCATTGCGGTATCAACCTGTACTGCGGGTGCAGGCTGTGGCGGCGGTGCCATTTTCATCATATCTTCCACGCTTGCGAAACTCCAGTGTTCTGCTGCTTTACCGTCTTTCAGTTTTGTTACTTCCACAGATCTCATATCGATATCCGTTGCCGCAGGCATACCCATTCCCGGATTTGCGGTTGTTTTACCCTTCATGTGGATCATTGCATATAAATAGTCGCCGTCGATAGATTGGTTCATTACTTCAGATTTATAGCCGGGTTCAAAAGAAGCGTGGATCCTGCTAAGGTTAGCAACAATGCTGTCAGCGCCCTTTACGTCAGACATATTCGCACCGCTGCCGTGATCGACAGCATCTGCAGTAAGCCAATCTTTTGTTTTAGAAAAATCACCTGTTTCTATCGATTTCATAAATGCCGCGCTTTGTTCTTTAACGGCCGCGTTGTTATCAGCGGATCCCGCCTTTTCATCTTTGCAGGAAACTAAGAAACATGCTGCGATTGCCGCAGATGCGAAGAAGAACTTTTTCATGTTGTTGTTTTTTTGGTTTTAAATGGCGCTAAAGATAAATATTAAAACGGATCCGCGGATGACGCGATTCAGCAGACGGGACTGATTTGTTATCTGAATCGGGATTCGTCAGATTCAGGGATACACGGGATGTGCAAAGATCGATTACCGCCTTCCCTTCCATCAACTCAGGGATAAACTCCTGCACAGGCTGACAGCGCACAGCGAAGATCAATACACATTCAGCTAACAATACTCAATGCGATAAAAAATCCTTTATCAACGGAAATTCTTTTTCCGGCTCTTCTACCTGCGGATTGTGACCGCTTTTTTCGAACATTACAAATTTTGCCTGCGGACAATACTCCTTATACTTTACCTGCATCGACGGCACGGCAACTCTGTCGAAGCGGCCGGCGATGATGAGTACCGGCATTTTCAGATCTTTTAATTGTTTCCGGAAATCAAAATTGCCGATATCGCTGCCCACGATAAAATCACCGTCCTTACCAACCATCTGATAATACAATTTTGAGTTGAAGGCATTCGGGTAAGGTTTTCTGCTGCCGCCGCCGGTAAATTTTGCGGGGTTGTATGCATATAAAAATCCGTAAGGTACTCTGCCGTAAATATCCTGGTGTGCATCATCACTTGATACGGCACCTTTCTCTCTTATCGCCATCAAAGCCGTCCACACTTCCGGATAATTTGTTTTTATTTCATGATTGCTGTTGTCATCATTTTCCTGCCACATGATGAAACTGTGAAAGCCGTTTGCAATGATCAAATGACTGAGGTGTTCGCCGTACTTCACCGCATAACCCTGTGCAACAAGGCTTCCGTAGGAATGCCCGAGCAGACTGATCTTATCGAGGTGCATTGCTTTTCTCAATCCTTCAATGTCTTCGATATCACGTTCTAACGAATATTCTTTTACATCTTTTGCCGTATCAGATTTTCCCCTGCCGAATGCATCGAAGTAGATCACCTGAATATTTGAATTAAGTGTAAGTGAATCAAATACGCGATAACCTAAATGCGCACCACCCGGTCCGCCCGGAATGATGATCACGGGTTCGCCCGTTCCTGAAGTAACGGTGTAGAGCTTTGCCCCGTTAACTGTGTAATATTTTCCGCCGGTGAAGCTATCGGGGAAAGTTTGGGCAAAGAGGTTTGCGGTTAATAAAAAGAGGATTGAAAAGAGGAAAGCTTTTTTCATGATGAGTTGTTTGTAAGGGTAAATATATTCTAATTTTCCTGTGGATTCAACAGAAGCGCCGTAGCGAAAGAAATGTCCCGGCGGGGTTTTCGCCTCTTAAGTTCTAAAGTGTTTGAGATCGACAGCGAAACCCCGACGAATAAGAATACACTCCGTATTTACACGATAATCTTTAGGTATTAAAACAACTATTGAAAGCATAAAACAAAGTAATGTAAACTCACTTTCTTATAAAGCCTAAATAATTTTATCCGCACAAATTATGAAATTAATTGAGGCCGTAAAATTTAAGCACTCCGGTGAATACTCCATGTATTATTGTACATTCACCTGTTACAAATGGCTTTCGCTTTTTGCCGTTACCAACGCATATGACATCGTTTATAATTGGTTTGATATTTTAAAAAGTGACGACATAGATATAGCGGGATACGTGATCATGCCTAATCACCTGCATTGTATTTTATATTTTCCCGTGACAGGTTATAACCTCAATAACCTGATCGGGAATGCCAAACGTTTTATGGCTTATGAGATTGTGAACAGGTTGGAGGCAGCAGGTAACACTGAAATTATTAATATGCTGCAATCCGGGTTGACAGAAAGGGACAGGAGAAAAGGGCAACTTCACAGGGTCTTTGAAAATTCATTTGACGCGAAACCTGTTTGGTCCGAAAAATTTCTTTTTCAAAAACTTAATTATATACACGTTAATCCCGTGAAAGGGAAATGGATGCTTGCAAAGGATGATATCAGTTACGAACACAGCAGTGCATTATTTTATGAAACAGGAAAGTTCATACACTACATGCCCAAACATTATAAAGATATTTAGCGATGAGCATGAGGTTATCGATTATATAATGTTGAAGTTCTTTCTTCGTCGGGGTTTCACGGTCAGAAAATAACTATTTGAAGTGTTTAAGGTGAAAACCCCGCCGGGGCACAACGATGATATCAGTTACGAACACAGCAGTGCATTATTTTATGAAACAGGAAAGTTCGTACACTACATGCCCAAACATTATAAAGATATTTAGCGATGAGCATGAGGTTATCGATTATATAATGTTGAAGTTCTTTCTTCGTCGGGGTTTCACGGTCAGAAAATAATTATTTGAAGTGTTCAAGGTGAAAACCCCGCCGGGGCACAGTTTTAAAATTTTAAATAGCATTGAAAATGAAAAAAAACTCAATATTTATTGTTGCTATAATGATTTCTTTTTTTCTAGCAGCTTGTTATAAAAAATACAGTCGTACAATTCCGGTATGTGACGGGAAACTTTTTGGGGAGAGATATGAACATAAATTTATTGATGTCGCCTATTATTACCTAACAGATTCAAGCAACTTTAGAATATATGTCGGCAAATTTGACAATGAGCATGGGGGGTATTCCATCCAATGTCAAAATGATTCGCTAACTATTTTTGAACACTATGAAGGAAAAATTATAGATATAAAAAAATATAGTTTGGTTGAATTGCGTAAAAGTAAAGAAGGGTTTTAAAATTGCTTGGGCCATACCCTCTCTACTCATATCCACCTTATGGAGATAATTCTCTCGCCTTCGCTCGGATCCACTTCGCCTTTGTTGGCACCATCTCTCTTCGTTGGCACTCGCCTATTTCTAATACGCCGAGGCCCGAACGCTGCCGACGGAAAGCGTGCATTTTGGACACGTGATGCTTTAGGCGTCGAATTATTCACCCTGCGGTATTTTATAAGAACATGAATTATATTCATTACAATTCAGTTCGTGCGGGATTATTTTAATTGCCTGAGGAATACAAATATTCATCAGCATTATTACATTCCAATGGCATCGATGTTCACAATTTATTAAGTCACTGGTCAGGTTAGTTTTGACTTCGTGGTTCGCCGCGGGTCAAAAACCGGGCGGTGGTGTGCCGGGATAGGCGGGTGCCGACCAATGCAAAAATTTGTTATTATTATCAATTTTAAGATTCTACCTTTCCATTGTGGGGCACGCAGGTAAAGTATCCCAGCCTTTCTGGGGAACATTCTCTAATTTCAAACATTCAGGTACGTCTATTTCCTCTAATTGCTGACAGACACTTGGATTTTCCGGCAATAACTTTAGAAACATTAAGCTATCATTTTTAATTTTAGGAGGGATCGGTCCTGTGAATTTTCTGTGATAAGTTTTATTGTCAAACATGTATACAAAGTCGTAGACCCAGCTTATCTCCCCTTCAGAAGATGAAGAAAATAATTTGGCTAAAACGTATAGTCCTTTTTCGTCCAATAAATTTCTCTCGTTTTTACGGATGAAAATAAGGATTATACTAATTAACATTAAAAATAGTATTCCCAATATTTCTGATTTATACTTCTTAACGATTAAATGCATCTTTGCTCCTTTTTTATCATTTCTTTGAATTTTAGAAATGATTTATTGTTAGAATAATACGTCATCTCATATCCATCCGCTGTTAAGGTGCAATATTCAAATTCTATACTTGAATAGGTTTCCACTTTAGAAGTTAAATATTCATTGAACCTATTTATGTCTAAATAAATACTTTGTAGATTTTTTACGCTTACTAAATAAATATATCCGAGAAAAAAAAGTTGATTATGCATTAGCTTTCGCACAGTATCTTCAGTAACAGGAAAATTTTCGATAGAATAATTTTTTGGCAAATTCAGTGCAAATTCAGATTGTATTTTTTCGCCTTTTTCTTGCTTTGATTCTTTGCGTGTATGTAAGAGATACGTATTTTCGTTTTGATACAATTTTAATAAAACCTTTGTACAGAAAATTTCCCATTCTGTTGTTGCTTCGTTTGTTATTTCCGAGAAAGGTAAATTCAAAAAAACTCTATACCCATCATTGTCTTCAATGACTACATTCATATTATCTTTTTAGTCTGTTATATATACCGATAGTTGCATCGCTACCTGCCATTGATCCTAATATCCCGCCGAAAAAACCGCCAACAAATGCCCCTATTAACCGGATTGCGATGTAAATAATAAATTTTTTGATAAAAGACTTTTGGTGCAAAGATAAAATTCACCTGAATTTAGCGTCTAATATTTAAAGTTGTTTTCTGCTTTGTTTATTATTTATCCTCGCTGCAACGTTTAAAATATATTCTTTGTAATACCTCTCTACCTTTCTCCGGCGTCGTACTATTTAGATAAAATAAATTATTGTTTTCGAACTGAACAGAAAATTGTGTTGTAATAGCTGATTTTTGATACCGCAAATAATTCCAATCTTCCACCCCTCCTTTTGATGGTATCCATGTACCTGTGGTATCAAAAATAAATGGCACTTTAAAATTTAAACTAAAAGTTGAATCGCTTCTAAATACTATTTTTAAGTTTCTGTACGCTATAGAGTCTTCTGTATATGAACTTAAAAATGTACGGTCAAGGTCTATACAGTAGTTGCCGATTTGGGTATTAAAAATTGAATTTCTCTTATCGACGTTTTCGCAGGAGGTAAGAGTCAAACACAGCAACACAAATAGTATGTAACCAAATTGAAGTTTCATAGTATTTGAATGTAATAAATAAATTCGCCTTTGTTGTGTATCGAATATAATTCATTTCCTTACGCCGGCACGACGCTGCCCGGTCTCCAACCTCAGGCAATCACGAAGGCCAGACCATCGTCTACAATTCCTCCACCCAATGCTTCAACAACCTTGTCTCATCACTGCCTGTCCTGTAAAATAATAGAAAGGATCTTTATGTTCTCCCGGAAAAGTACACAATGTTAAACTGATAAGATTGTTATGAATATAATCTAACGTTTAATAAAACACAACCGGTGTAAACAATTCAACAGCTAAATGGGTTTCTGTCTGTACATATTCAGTTATCTTAGTGCCGTTAGGTATTCGATCCCGAACTTGGTACGTCCGTTAAAAAACAGCGTGAACAAAAACAGACACGCGGATCATGCTGTTGTATATTTATTTTGTAAATTTGCAGAGCGTTTCCCTCCCGACCGCGCCTCCATAAAAGTGTTTTTACGGTTACGGAATATTTGAAAATACTTTGTCGGGGTGTTCAGCGGTTTCTGCATCCTGCTTTGGGACTTTCCGGGACTTTCCGGGATATTTCGGGACCTCATGGGACTTTCATGGGACATTCACCGGACATTCACAGGACATTCACAGGACTTTCATCTGAAGTAATACCGTGGTTACTCTTATGCAACTATGATGTTACCTGCCGGTAGCATCGTTGTTACTCCTGTTTCATATGCGGGTAACAGTCAGCTAACTCCGTTTGTTACTGTAACTGCCCCGACTGAAAGCTATTGAAAGGCTGCTTTGTAGTTGGCCCGCATTCACAGGTTTACGGTAAGATGGATTTTAAAACCCTAACAGATGGAAAACATTGTGAGGTTTTAGAAACCTTTCAGATGTAGCAAAGGGTCTGTAAATTAAACTGTGTCAAAATATAATTAAGGTCAGTAAAAAAGAAGCGGTGTCGGCTCCACCAAAGAGCAAGGCGCCGCTTCTTTTTTACGGCGTATATCAGAGATCTGTTTTCATTCTTTCGGCAAATATAATTTTTAGCTGAGCAGCTGTGAGCGCCCAATTTAATAAAGGCATTGTCCATTTACGTTGTATTCTTTCGGTAGCAAGGTAGATGAGTTTAAGGAGTGCCATATCGCTTGTAAAAACACCCTTATTCTTCGTTACTTTTCTTAGCTGACGATGATAACCTTCAATAGTATTGGTGGTGTAGATCAGCTTTCGGATGTTGTCCGGATATTTAAAATAGGTGCTGAGCTTAGGCCAGTTGTTTTCCCATGAACTGATTACCATCGGATATTTCTTCCCCCATTTTTCTTTAAGCAGTTCCATCTGATCAAGCGCTTCAGCTTCATTACCGGCCTTGTAAACGGGTTTCAGATCGGCAATAAACACTTTTTGATCCTTACTCGCCACATACTTGATACTGTTGCGGATCTGATGAACTACGCAGGTTTGTATCTCTGTATGAGGGAACACTGTTCTGATGGCTTCATCAAAGCCTTTCAGATTATCGATACAAGCTATAAGTATATCCTCCACACCACGCTGCTTCATATCTGTGATGACACTCAGCCAAAAATTTGCACCTTCGCTTTGAGCCACATACATACCTAAAACATCTTTGCGGCCGTCTTTATTAATGCCCAGAACATTGTAAACACAGCGTGTCTGTGTTCTTCCTTCCTCTTTTACTTTGTAATACATGGCATCCAGCCATACGATGCAATACAGTTGTTCCAACGGGCGCTGCTGCCATTCCCTTACCAATGGTATAACCCGATCGGTAATACTGCTCAGGGTCGCCGCAGAGATATCAGTGTCGTATGTTTCTTTGATGTGGGCGCTGATGTCACGAAGGCTTGTACCCAAACTGTACAGCCCGATGATCTTCTCTTCCAGGTTATCGGCCATGATCGTCTCCCGCTTCCGGATGATCTCGGGTTCAAAACTGCCCAAACGGTCACGTGGCGTATTGATCTCAATATTACCTGCTGAAGTCTTCAGCATTTTACTGCCCTACCGTTTTTGCGGTTGCCGGAGCCACGTTGTTCTTCATCAAGATGTGCATCAAGCTCGCCCTCCAACATGGAGTTGATCATCTCTTCCAGTAAAGGCGCAAAGGCACCGCCTTTCCCGAACAGCGACTTTCCACTTCGCAGTTGTGTCTTTAATTTTTGCTTGGCTTCTTCATAATCGAAGCCCTCAGGTTTTTTGTTTTCCATTTTCTGTGTTTTAAAGTTAATAACTTAACTTCTGACACAGTTTATTTTACACTCTCGTAGCAAACTATCGTTACGATCCTTCAATTCGTAAATTATGATCAGGATCACTCCGGTACATACTCAAAAACCAACTGTGCATTCTCTCCCAAAGTAGATTTTGTATATAATTCATAGCGCTTTCCTTTCGCATCATTAAAAATAACGAGTGCGGTATTCGGCGGAACAGTACCCAGGTTTTCCGCGAACAACACAAAGCTGTGCAGCGTTGTATTTTCATCAAGGTCCACATTTACAACGATCGGCTTTTGAGATAGACGCATATGACTCATGAGTAACCTGCCGTTGTAATAAATACTTACGGAGTCGCCGTCCACTTCACCGTTATCATACACACTCAGGGTGATCTTTTTTTGGTGAATGATAATATGGCTCGACTCGTTATTTTTTCTGCCGGCGGTTGTAGCCGGTATTACTTCTTTGAGCAGTGGCTTCTTAGCAACGGGTGGCGGCGCTGCGATCTTCGGAACAGTATCCTTTAGCTTTTCAATCGTGCGTGGCTTTAGCGGCGTATCTTTTTTAGGTGCGGTTTTTTTAGGTGCAGGCGGATTGGGTTTTGTAACCACCGGAGTTTTCGTGATCGCTTTTGGTTTATCGGCCGTTTTCTTTTTTTCGGGCGTCTTCACCGGGTTACAACTTCTTACATACGTAGGAATAGATGCCGTTTTTGAAACCCGCGACAGCAGTATTTGTACAGGATCCCCTGCCGGAACAAAAAGCATCGCTTTTGTTCTGCAAAAACCATACATCACGAGTTTGCCTTTTTCCGTTTTTATCTTAAACTTAAGATCCATCAATACATGTCCGCCGGAATTATTTAAAAAATTATGACCCGTCAAGAACCAGGTTGACGTTGCATCATCGTATGTACCCGTGAAGCAGGCTTTGCAAAAACTTGAATCATTATTGTATTCGTAATCCCAACTGTAACCATAGGCTGTATTTCCTTCCTGAACGATATTGATCTGTATAAATTCATCATTGTCGAGATCACCGTTCCAGGTGCCCGTGATCTGCTGCGCGGAAACGGCGAGTGTACATATGAAGAGCAGGAAGATAAGGGCGACGGTCTTTTTCATTTGCAAAACTTAGGCAATGAAGTTCGGAAATTTTAGAATAGCATTTACCTGTAACATATCGCCCGTCAGTCTCCTGATTGGTTTCTATCTTTACACCAACAAACATGGAAAAAACTTCACGGATGATTAAAGGATCGCTCACGGATGATCAAACCCGTTGTACGCATTATCATTCTGATCAGGACATCATTGCGATCAAATTTAAATGCTGCGGTGAATACTACGCCTGCATTCATTGCCATGAAGAAAATGCGGATCACGGGCCGCAGCGTTGGACAAAAGAAGAGCGTAATACAACCGCGATCTTATGTGGTAATTGCAAAAATGAGATGAGCATCAACGAATATTTTTCCTGCAATTATTCTTGCCCGCATTGCAGTGCGGCATTCAATCCGAAGTGCAGCAATCACAATCATTTTTATTTTGAAGAATGACCGGTTGATACAATAAAAAAAGCCCGCTAACCAAACTTAACGGGCTCTATCCAACCACTGAAAAACCATGAACGTATATGTTGCGGTCAGATCGCAACAACAATATTTTGTAGCTTTTCCTCTACTGCAAGATAGCCCGCCGCATGTTCCTGCGCAATACGGCTTGTACTGAATTTTTTACGTACTAATACCAAGCACAATTATCACCTATTGAAAAAAAGACTTGAGGCTTTTTCCGATGCAGGTTGTCGTATATTTTACGATGTGTATATTATCTGCATTAACATCAAATCACTGAAAGAAGAAAAGTAATTTGTCATGAATATGCTTTTTGCAGCCGGACTAAGCAGATTGCCGCGCCGCAGTTAGTGCATTCTCAGCGGAAGTTTATTATGCGGCTCGCAATGACATGAAAAAAGCGACACTTTTAATGTCGCTTTAAGCTATATTATTTGATCATTAGAATCATGAAGATCTGCGTTCTTATTGATCGATCGTAACCTTCGTCATTTTATCTCCCTGTTGAATATCATCCAGGAATTCAAGCCCTTCCGTAATTTTTCCGAATGCGGTGTGCACACCATCGAGATGTTGTGTTCCTTGTCTGCTGTGGCAAATAAAGAATTGCGAACCGCCGGTATTTTTTCCGCGATGCGCCATCGATAATACACCACGATCGTGGTATTGTTTATCCGCACTTGTTTCGCAGTTGATGCTATAACCAGGGCCGCCGGCACCTGTTCCTGTAGGATCGCCCGTTTGCACCATAAAATCAGGAATCACACGGTGAAAACTGATCCCGTCATAATAACCTTCCGATACCAGTTTTTTAAAATTACCCGCAGCTATCGGCGTTGCGTCGTCGTACAATTCAAATTTGAAATTGCCTTTGTTTGTTTCAATCGTTCCCGTTGTCATAATATTTTTTTTGAATGTGGAGTTTATTTTGAATGCCGCAAAGAAAGAGAAAATTATAATCAGTTTGTAATTTCGTTCAACTTAGTTGACGGAGGACGGATAGTTGACGGTTGACAGTAAAACCGACTTCGACAAGCTCAGTCTGACAATCCGTGTTTTCCGCTTCATCCGTGTTCCTTCATCCATGTTCCGTCCATCCGTATTCCGCAAACGTTGATCTGTCAACTGTCATCCGTCAACTTTACTTCCCCTTCACCTGCCAAATCGTATTGCTTGCATCATCAGCCACCAGCATCGATCCGTCGTTCAGCATTGTTACACCAACCGGCCGGCCATGCACTTCATCTTTTGAAAGGTCTGCAACGAAACCGGTAAGAAAATCTTCCGGCTTGCCTGATGGTTTGCCGTTTGCAAAAGGAACGAATACCACTTTATAGCCGGAGAGCGTTGTGCGGTTCCAAGAGCCATGTTGTCCGATGAACATACCGTTGCGATAGCGTTCAGGAAAATTTGTTTTTGTATAAAATGCCAGGCCGAGGGAAGCCGTATGTGCACCTAACGATACATCAGGCACAACAGTTTTATTTACGAGATCAGTATGCGGATCATCTTTCATGCGGGGGTCAGGATTCGGACCGAAATAGGCGTAAGGCCAACCGTAAAATGCGCCGGGTTGAACACCGGTTGCATAATCAGGTACCAGTTCATCCCCTAGATTATCTCTTTCATTTACCGCTGTCCACAAAACTTTAGATTGCGGCTGCCAGCCGAGTCCTACAGGATTTCTTAAGCCCGCTGCATAAATTTTTTCACCTGTTCCGTCGGGATTGATCTCGAGGATATTTGCACGACGCACTTCATTACCCATGCCATGCTCGGCATTGTTACTGCCTGATCCGACCGTGATGTAGATCTTTGTTCCCGCATCGTTGGCAATGATATTTCTGGTCCAGTGATTATTATATCCTCCTGCGGGAAGTTCAACGATCTTCTTTCCGCCGGCCTGCACGGCTGTATCTCCTGTTGTATAGGGGAACATGTATACGCCGGCAGTATATGCTAAATAGAAGCTGCCGTTTAAGACTAACATACCGAACGGCCTGTCTAACCCTTCCTCAAAAGTATAGGTCGTTTCATAAGTACCGTTCTTGTCTGTGTCGCGAAACATCGTAATCCTGTCGGCGCTTTCTCCTAAATGTTGTGTGCGGATCTTACGGGAGATCTGCGCACCGAATTTTTTTACGCCGCTTAGTTTTGTACTTGTTTCAGCCACAAAAATGTCGCCGTTTGGTGCCTGATAGATCCAACGCGGATTGTTTAAACCTGTGGCAAATTTTGACACCGTAAATCCTGCCGGTGCAACTGGTGCTTCGTTGTCCTTCCACCCGATCACTTTGCTGTAATTACTGGTGGATTTTGTTGCGTACGGTTGCGGCAAATCAATTGCCTGGTTATCGCTTGTGTTTACAACTACTGCTTTTCCTGTGGGTTGCTTTTGGGCGCATGCTGAAAAAGCGCACACCATGATCATTACTGTAATTGATTTATACATATAAATTTTTAATTGTTTGAAGGTAGTAAAGAGCTGTAAGAATTGTGCCGGGAAAGTAGCGTTGCTTGTTACGGGTTGACAGGTTGTGCGTTATTGCGATTTCGTGAACTTTCAATCTTCAACTCTCAACTTTTTTACCTTTCAATTCCTTATTGTTTACCTTTGCCGCATGTCAAAATACTTAGATGAGCTGAATGATCCGCAGCGGGAAGCAGTGCTTCACAAAGACGGTCCGATCATGATCATTGCGGGCGCGGGAAGCGGAAAAACGAAGGTGCTTACCACAAGAATTTCTCACTTAATGTCGCACCACAATGTGGATGCATTCAATATACTGGCGCTTACATTTACGAATAAAGCGGCTAAGGAGATGAAAGAAAGAGTGGAGCGTACGCTGGGAAATAACGAAGCAAGAAATTTATACATCGGAACGTTCCATAGTGTGTTCGCACGCATTCTGCGCACCGAAGCACCGCGCCTCGGGTACCCGAGCAATTTCACCATTTATGATACTGATGATGCGAAGAGTGTGGTGAAGACGGTGATCAATGAATTGCAACTGGATGATAAATTATACAAGCCAAACGTAGTGTACAACCGCATTTCAGCTGCGAAGAATGCATTGGTGGGCCCGGCGGAATACGCAAATGATTACACGCTTCAACAGGAAGATGCCCGTGCCAACAGGCCGATGCTGCACATGATATATGATGCTTATGTGAAGCGTTGTTTTAAGAACGGTGCGATGGATTTTGATGATCTGTTGTTCAAGATGTACATCCTGCTGAAGAATTTTCCGGAAGCATTGAGTAAGTACCAGCGCAAGTTTAAATACATCATGATAGATGAGTATCAGGATACGAACCCGGCGCAGTATGAAGTGATCAAATTACTTGGTGCGATGCATGAAAATGTGTGTGTGGTGGGTGATGATGCGCAAAGTATCTACAGCTTCCGCGGTGCGACGATCGAGAACATTCTGCAATTTGAAAAAGATTATGACGGTGTAACGTTGGTAAAACTGGAACAGAATTACCGCAGCACAAAAAACATTCTGAGCGTTGCCAATGAGATCATCAGCAATAATAAAGGTCAGATAGAAAAGAAATTATTTACCGATAACGGTGAAGGTGAAAAGATAAAACTGGTGCGCACGATGACGGATAACGACGAAGGAAAATTCGTTGCCGATGCCATCCAGGAAAATAAATTACGCAATCATTTTTTCAATAAAGATTTTGCGATCCTGTATCGTACGAATGCGCAGAGCCGAAGTTTTGAGGAATCATTGCGCCGCATGGGAATTGCCTACCGCATTTACGGCGGTATGAGTTTCTATCAAAGAAAAGAGGTAAAGGATCTGATCGCCTATTTACGGGTGATCGTAAATCCGCGGGATGAAGAAGCGCTGAAGCGGATCATCAATTATCCGGTTCGCGGGATCGGTAAGACCACCATTGACAAGGCGGTTCTTTATGCAAATGAAAGGGACCTGAGCATGTGGGATATCATGTGCAATGCTGCGATGTATGGGTTTAAAAGCGGCACGCTTGAAGCAATCGACAACTTTGTAACGATGATCAAGATGTTTCAAAGTGAGTTGCCCAAAAAGAATGCGTATGATGTTGCATTTCTTGCGGGGAAAAATACAGGTCTTGTAAAAGATCTTTTCAATGATAAGACCACGGAAGGTTTGGCCAGGTATGAGAACGTACAGGAATTGCTCAACTCGATAAAAGAATTCACTGAAACCCCGATGAATGAAGAGGATGGTGAAGTGGGTGATAAAAGTCTGGGTTCCTATTTACAACAAATTGTTTTGCTCACAGATACTGATGATGAAAAAGAAGATGCGGATACGGTGAAGCTGATGACGATCCATGCCGCTAAAGGATTGGAATTTGAAGTGGTTTTCGTTGGCGGTTTGGAAGAAACTTTGTTCCCGAATGCGATGAGCATTAATACCAGGGAAGAGCTGGAAGAAGAACGTCGTTTATTTTATGTGGCGATCACGAGAGCGAAGCACAGACTTTATTTAAGTCACAGTAATGCACGTTATCGTTTCGGTCAATTGCAGCAAAATGATCCGAGCAGATTTTTGGATGAGATCCCGGAAGCTCATTTGGATAAGAGCTATGCAGGTGCCGCGGCAAAAAACAATGCGTCTTCACAATGGAGCCGGGGTACTGCATTTGAACGGATGCAGCGCAATGGTTTTGAAAACAGTAACAGTGAAAGCGGGCCGGCTTTTCCGCAAAAAAAAGAGAGCAAGCCTTCTTATGTTGTTCCGGCAAGACCACAATTAAAAGAACATGTGCCTACAGAAAATTTTGCGGGGAGTGATACCACCAACTTAGCAGCAGGCCAAAAAGTAGAGCATCAAAAATTCGGCTTTGGTGAAGTAGTTAAAATGGAGGGCGCAGCCCATAATCCGATCGCAACGATCAATTTTGAAACCAATGGTGAGAAGAAGATCATGCTTAACTATGCGAAGCTGCGCATAATTTGAGAATTTGGCGATTTGAAGATAAATATGCTGATGTGCTGATTGAAATTCACTTCTTTTATAACTTGCACTTCCATTTTTGATTGTCCATTGTCTATTTCTTCCCGTAATTCATAACCCCTTTTTCATCTCCGAAAATGAATTCATTTCCGTCTGCTTTATAAATGTTATAGATCATTGTTCCTTTGGTAGAAGACAATTTTATCTGTCCTTCCATCAGTGTGATCACGCAGGGATAAGCTGTTGAGAGATTGTCGCCGTTGTAAATAACGATCTCGCCGGAGCCTGAAGCACCGCTGCCTGCGGCGATAGTGAGTGATTTTACAAGATCCGTTTCCGGTGTAATAAAACCCGGTGCAGCCTGACGGCGATAGATATCCCATTTGCCTTTGACGTTATCCATCTGCGCATTTACAGGCTTTGAATATTCGGGGTGTTTAACAGAATCGCCGGCGATCTCATAATTAAAGACGGCTACCTTTTTTAAAGTGCGCACATAATTCTCATCCTGCAACATGAGTATGTTGTCGCTCAGTTTTTGGATGGTAAAAACAGATCCTGCAATACTTAAAGTTGCAGGTGCGTCTATAGTTACTTCACCTTTCATCGCCATCGACATTGCAGTTGCATCTTTCGTCATCCCTTTATTGTTCTTAACGGAGATTAGTAGCGTATCGGTAAAACTTTGCGCATTATTCCTGCTGTCTGCACGAACTGCTTCCTGCCATTTACCGTTAAGCTGTTCCACTTTAAATTGAGCGACAGGTGCGGGTGCCGGTTTGGATATGTTTGCAGGGCGCATACCTCCGCGGGTATATTGGGCAAAAGAAACAGTTTGAAAAATGAAGATCAGGAGTACGGCCAATAAAAATCTATATCTCATAAAACTTTGATTTAGTTAATAAATTGGCTTTTATAAGACGGATGGCTGCAAATTTACCCTGTTTTAATCCATAATCAGCATTTTCACTAAGAGATGGCAGGGGCAAATCTTTGTTAAAAGGCAATGCATTTTCGTTTTTCGCAAACCTCACTGTATAAGAAATACAATTAATAAAGTAATTTTGCAGTTGCTTCGGCAGAGCCGAAGTTTTAAAATAAGCATATGATAAAGACAGGAAATCCGGTGATCAGCATATATACTGAAATGACGCCCAACCCGGAAACCATGAAATTTGTGGCGAACAAACTTTTATATCCCGGAAAAAGCATCGACTTCCCCGATGAAGCGAGCGCAAAACCATCACCCCTTGCACAGGAATTATTCAGTTTCCCTTTCATTAAATCTGTTTTTATAGCCAGCAATTTTGTTACGCTTACAAAAACAACCGATACAGATGACTGGCAGGATGTGATCCCGGCGATCAAACAATTTTTGAAAGAGTACCTGGAAGACGGGAAGGCAGTGGTAAATGAAGAAGCAGTAGCTGCAGCAAAACCGGAAAGCACGAATACCGTTCACGCCGATGATGACGATGTAGTAAAACGCATCAAAGAATTATTGGAAAATTATGTGAAGCCTGCGGTTGAAATGGACGGCGGCGCAATACAGTTCAAAAGCTACGAAGACGGAAAGGTAAATCTGATGATGCAGGGAAGCTGCAGTGGTTGCCCTTCTTCGATGATCACGCTTAAAGCAGGTATCGAAGGAATGATGAAGCGCATGATTCCTGAGGTGAAAGAAGTGGTGGCGGAATCGGAGTAAAAGAGTTTAATATTTAAGAAGTAATATTTAATATTTGAAGGACTGCAATAACTTGCGGTCCTTTTTTTTTTGCAGTTGACAGTTGACAGTTGACAGTTGACAGTTGACAGTTGACAGTTGACAGTTGACAGTTGACAGTTGACAGTTGACAGTTGACAGTTGACAATTGACAGTTGACAGATGACAGTTGGCAGTTGGCAGTTGGCAGTTGGCAGTTGACAGTTGGCAGTTGACAGTATCTTTTGTCTATTGCCTCCTGGTATACACCCATGCCCACCATATCAAAATAAATTGCAAGGGAATCAGTCTCACCCATGCCAACCAAAGCGGAATGCAGAGCGCCGGTTTTGGTCCCATGCAAACTCTCTCCTGAATCATGTAAATATGCGCGGGGATAAAAGCGATCAGCATTAATACGATACCTAATGCGGCAAGCTTTCTGAGGTTGGGGATCATCAGCATAATGCCGAACAGCAATTCAAACATGCCTGCAAGCATATTGATAAAATGCTTATTGCCCAGATATGGCGGAATGATAGACAGATATCCGGCGGGATGCCAAAAATGATTAATACCTGCACCGATATACAATACAATCAACAATATCAACCCTGCTTTTTTTATCATTTTCATCTTTTAACGAATGCTTAAGGTAATGTACGTTCCTTTAACAGAAAGGGTTTAGCGCAATATTTATTTTTGTATACGATGAAAATAATCTTCGCGGCATTCGCAATATTTATGTTGATCACCGGCTCGTCGTCTTGTGCAGTAAGCAATAATCCGCAAAGAAGCTTTGTAAGAAAATTAGAAAAAGGTTCGATAAAAGAGGATACGAGTTTTGTGTATCATCTTCCTTACGAAGCCGGCAAAAAACACATGATGGTGCAGGGTTATTTCACCCGCTTTACTCATCGTGAAAGTATCGCATTGGATTTTAAAATGAAACGCGGCACTTCCGTCACGGCTGCAAGGGGCGGGATAGTGATCCGTGCGAAAGGCGACGGTAACCGCGGTGGCGGTAACAAAAAATATCGGCCTGATGCTAACATTGTGGTGATCCAACATGACGACGGCAGCAAAGCCGGCTATTGGCATTTACAATATAATAGTCTGCTCGTAAAAGTGGGCGACACCGTTCAACAGGACCAACCCATCGCACTCAGCGGTAAAACAGGATATGCTTATGCGCCGCATCTTCACTTCATCGTTTGGCGAAATGACACTACGGTTCGCGGACGCACAATGATCCCTACCCGTTTCAAAACAAAAAGCGGCGATAAATATTTGAAGCCGTTGAAGAGTTATCGAAAGCCCGGGTAGATTTTTTTAATTATCGCAAAGGGCAGAGTCGAAAGAATTTGCGCAGAGCAGTTCTGTTGAAAACTTTAGTTTAATCATTCAAATTGGCGTTGCGTATTTTTGAAAAAAATATCTCTTGCACCTACAGCAGATCTACGATCAGTTTTTATCAGACATCAGGCTTACCACGTGGTATGAATACATTGCGGTATTTTCCGGAATTATCAGCGTATGGTACAGTCGGAAAGAGAACCTGCTCGTTTATCCCACGGGTTTGCTCAATACGATCATCTACATCTACATAAGCGTAAAGGGTCATTTGCTTGGCGAAGCAACAGTAAATCTTTATTACACGATAATGAGTGTAATTGGTTGGTACATGTGGGCGAAGCGAAATACGTTCAATGAAAAAGTGCTGCACATTACTCCTTCTTCGGCCAAAGATTGGTTGCTGCAATTATTATTCTTCAGTTTTTTTTACGTAGTGATATTTTTTGCGCTTACTTACTATAAAACTAAATTCTACGGCGGCGCAATTCCGTGGGCCGATGCGCTTGCAAGCGCAACAGCATTCACGGGTATGTGGCTGATGACAAAAAAGAAAATTGAAAGTTGGTATTGGTGGATCGCTACGAACATTACTTCTATACCATTATACTTCGTAAAGCATTATGTATTTACCAGCGTGTATTATGTTGTACTGCTTGTGATGGCAGTTTTCGGATTGATCTCATGGATGAAGAAAGCAAAAGCCGAAAAAGTGTCCCATGGATAATACAGATATTCACTGATATAATGCAGAACTTTTTGTTCTCCTTTTCTCCTTGTTCTCCTTGCCCGAAATTCTCTTCATTTCTCTTAGCTTCGCCAAAAAAATTACCATGTCTTATTGCTCCGCCATTCCTACCATGAAAGATGCAGACCGTGAGCTGCATAAAAAATACCACGACAACCTTTACGGTTTTCCGATAGAGAGCGATGATGAATTATTTTGCCGGTTGATATTGGAGATCAACCAGGCGGGGCTGAGCTGGACGACGATCCTCAAAAAAGAAGACACATTTCGCAAAGCATACAGCGGCTTCAACATAAAAAAAGTAGCGGCATACAAAGAAAAAGATATTGAGCGTTTACTCAACGATCCGGGCATTATCCGCAATAAATTAAAAGTGAATGCCGCGATCGAAAATGCGAAAACGATTCTCGCCATACAAAAAGAATCGGGCTCATTTAAGAACTGGATCGATCAGCATCATCCGAAAACAAAAGATGAATGGGTGAAACTGTTCAAAAGAACATTTCGTTTTACCGGCGGCGAAATTGTAAATGAATTCCTGATGAGCGCCGGTTATCTTCCGGGAGCACATGATGAAAGTTGTGCCGTTCACAAAAAAGTACTCAAAGCAAATCCCGCATGGAAGCAAAAAGCCAAATAAAAAAGATTGTTATCATCGGACCGGAAAGCACGGGTAAAAGCACACTTTGTGAAGAGCTTGCTGCGCATTACAAAACGATTTGGGTAAAAGAATATGCCCGCGAATACCTCGAAACAAACGGAACGGAATACAGATACGAAGATCTTTACACGATAGCCCTGGGACAAATTGCCGGAGAAGAAAAGGCAATCTCCGAATTGATCAACCGTCAACCGTCAACCGTCAACTGTCAACCGCTCTTCATCGACACAGATCTTTACGTAATGAAAGTATGGAGCGAATTCGTTTTTAATAAATGTGATAACCGTATTCTCAAAGGCATCACACAAAGAAACTACGACCTTTACTTGCTCTGTGATATAGACCTGCCTTGGGTTGAGGATAACCTTCGTGAATATCCCGACCTTGAATCCAGAGAGAAACTTTTCCATTTTTACAAAGAATCAATGACGGAACAGCAAACGCCGTGGGTATTGATCAGAGGAAATTATGAGGAAAGATTGCAGGTTGCAATAAATGCAGTTGACCCGTTGATTACCTGATTGATCTTCTATTGTATCAATTCCTGTATATCCGGATCGCCCTGGAGATTGCCCATTTGTCGCATAATATTGCCGGACCGTATTGAGACATACCTGCTCAAAGGCTTTACTGTAAAACGAACGGGATTGGGTAACGCTGCAGCAATTTGCGCAGCTTCACTTCTTGAAAGATCTTTGGCGTCTTTACCAAAATTATGTCGGGCGGCAGCCTGAATACCAAACACACCTTCGCCCATTTCTGCAACATTGAGGTACATCTGGAGGATGCGTTCTTTGCTCCAGAATGTTTCGATCATAAAAGTAAAATACACTTCCAGTCCTTTTCTGAAAAAACCGCCGCCCTGCCAAAGGAAAACATTTTTTGCTACCTGCTGACTTATCGTACTTGCGCCTCTTATTTTAGTCGGATGTTTTTTATTGTATTTCATCGCAAGTTTGATCGCTTTTATATCAAAGCCGTTGTGATCAGGAAAAAGTTGATCCTCACCGGCCATTACAGCGAGCTTTGCATCGGAACTCATATTGCTGTAAGACACATAATCTCTGTGCAATCCGTTGCCTTTTATAAGACTAACGACCTGTGTAACCGTGAACGGCGGATTTACCCAACGAAGTAAAATGATGTAAAAGAATTGCGCAACAAACATCCACAGGAAGATCTTTCTTGCAAGTCGAAATCTTTTTTTAAGTTTTGGACTCATCTGTTTTGGTTGAAAGAGATCAATGATGGGGGTGATGCAACTTCGCATACCATACGCCAAAAATAAGCGCCACACCAAAGGTTAAGAACATCAGCCCGGAGATCTTGTTTACGATCACGATGTTCTTGTCATTTAATTTTTTTCTCACTTTACCTGCCAGCTCGATCTTTAAAAAATCGGCGCTGATGTTCATTGCAAGGCATATAGAGAATGTTACGATTTTTTCTTCCAGTGTGTTGCTCAATGATTTTGTTGCCGCAGCCAGCCACAACGCGATCACACCGGGATTAAGTGTGTTGATGAGAAAACCGGTAATAAAAAGACGTGCGTGCGTAGCGTTTCCGATCTTCACGCCTTCGTCAAGTTCCGCTTTTGAATGATATTTTTTGAAGAAGAGATAATAGGTTCCGAGACCGATAAGAAATATTCCGCCGGCTGTTCCGATCTCTAATTTGTATGTTTTAAGACTTTCCAATAGTGAGCCGAAAAGATTGGCTACCACTACCCAAATCAGATCACTGAGCCATACACCGGCGATAAAATAAAATGCGCTGCTCAATCCGTAGTTGATACGCAGCTTCAGGATCGTAAAGATCACCGGCCCTACGGAAAACACCAATGCCAGGCCCAGCAGCAATCCTGAAATTATGGCTTCCGTCATCTTCTTTTTTTGGAACTGATAAAATTATTTTCCTGTTTTTTGCAGGTAGGCTTTCCAGTCTTCCAACATCTGCCCTTTGAGCACACGCGGAAATTTATGCTGCCCGCCCATTTTTCCTTTTGATCTCATGAAATCCATGAAATCATTTTCAGACAATACATTTACCGTAACAGCTTTCAATGCATGGTTTCTTTCCACCACATAATCATCATTAAGCACTTTCAATTTCTCGTCTATTAATTTCGCCAATACGATCGGATCAGGATTATCATCACTGGCGATATACCACTCGTGTGCAAAAAAACTGCCGTGAGGCACACCTGCAACGGTAAACTCCGGGATCACTACATTCATTTCTTCCGTAACCATTTCAATTGCACGGTTCATATTATCCACACTCAAATGTTCTCCCACCAGGCTTAAAAAATGTTTAGTTCTGCCGGTGATAATGATCTCACTTCTATCTCTGTCGATCAGTCTTACGGTATCTCCGATCAGATACCGCCATGTGCCCGCATTCGTACTGATGAGTATTGCATACTCTTTATCTTCTTCTATTTCATGGATCATCAGCGCTTCGGGTTCATCAACCATGTTTCCGTCGGAATCAAAATTCTTATCGTCAAACGGCACAAATTCGAAGAAGATATTATTATTCAATACAAGATGCATACCTCTTGTTCCCTGCCTGTTTTGATAAGCCAGAAAACCCTCACTTGCGAGATACGTTTCTATATACGTGATGGGCTTCCCTAACAGTTTGGTAAATCCTTTCTTATACGGATCCATCGCCACGCCGCCATGTACGCAGAATGCGAGGTTTGGCCACATCTCATGAATATTATTGAGGTTATAGCGTTCTATTATTTTTTCCATGCAGATCTGTAACCACGCCGGAACACCTACCAAAAAGCTGATGTCCCAATTAGGGGCATTCTCTACCACTTCTTCCAGCTTTTTTGACCACTCTTTTTCTTTCGCTATTTTTTTGCCGGGCTTGTACAATCCCATGCCCCGAAACCAGAAAGGAATATTTTTTTGTTGGATACCGCTTAGATCACCGGCATAGTAAGTAGCACCTTTTTGCAACTGCGTGCTTCCGCCGATAATCAACCAACCCTTGCTTATGCTGGTACGCGGCACATTTTCAAATTTGGTAAAACTGATCAGTTGTTTAAAACTTGTAATCGTATTACTACGAATAAGGTCTTTTGTAATAGGAATATATTTACTCGCCGATTCACTTGTACCACTGCTGAGTGCGAAGTATTTGATAACACCCGGCCAGCATACATCAGGAATGCCCTCCAGTGTTTTATACCACCACTCGTTGTAAATTTTTGTGTAATTATAAGTAGGAACGTTTTGCTGAAAAGATTTGCCGGGATGCCTGCTCAGCAGGACCTCGTCAAATTTATACAACTGACCAAACTGCGTAAATCTTGCCTTGCGCAATAATTTCTTCAGCACTTTCAACTGCTGCCGCCTCGGATCACTTACAGGGATATTCAACGCCTTAGCAACAGATGCAGGAAGCTTGATATCAAATATTGCCATTAATAAGAGATTGTTGTGGAGAACAAATATAGGCAATGGCACCGATGATTTCACCTTCTTACGGCCCCGCCGATAACGTATTACATTTTTTATGCGTAGAATAAATTCCGGGGCATCAGTACATTTTCTACAGCCAATAAAAAACGCCGGCTACATCTTCAAAAAATGTCAATTGTTAGCTTTGATTATCCAATTAGTAAAGAAGTTCGATATCCGGAAAGAACCAATCCAAAATCCTCGGGAGAAACCGCGAAATACAAACCCCTCTGAAAAGAGCCTTCTGCAGGAAGGCTCTTTTGCTTATTGAAGAGCCGCCTGCAAGGAGTTTCGGCCATTTGCCGGATTTTTATTAAATTGTATGCTCAAAAAGACTCATTGCTATGAAATTTAATTTTGCCTTCCTGTTCTCCGCGGTTTTATCAGTGACTTTAATGGTATCGTGCGGCAAAGACAATAAAGGTATCGGTGAACCAGCAGGCGGTAATTTAGTTACTCATTACATTATTATAAATGACGCATCGTTTTCTCCCGACACTGTAAGAGCGGTGAGAAACAATACATATACTTTTGTGAACCATTCCGGCTCAACGAAAGGCATTTATTCATCGGATAGTATCGTGATCAATAAACAGGGGATCGCAGATAACACTTCATTTGTATTTACAAAAGATACTGTAGGTTCGATCATCTACCGCATGGCCGGCAAACCCTCCGCTACAGGAACGATCATCATTACTCCTTAATAACTGAAGCGGCATGTTCAATGTATAAACACAACAATTGGCTGTAATACCGTATTCCGATGCTTCAACAGATCGCACCATATTTCGGATACCTTGCTTCACTCGCACTTATCCTGGCTATCATCGCAAAAACAGACAGCAAGTTTCGTTTGTATAATATCATCGGAACCGTTTCATTCATTATCTACGGAGCTGTTTTTAATGCATGGCCTGTGATCATCACTAATGCGATTCTCCTCGTGTTGAATGTGTATTATCTCTACAAATTATACAATCAAAAAGAAGATTTCGACCTGATAGAATTTGAAGGAGAAGAAAAGCTTGCGCAAAAATTTGTAAGCTTTTATCAAAAAGATATTGCGGGATATTTTCCTGATTTTACAACTCCCGCGTTGAAAGACAACCTCAATTTTGTTGTGCTGCGTGATGTTGCGGTTGCAAATATGTTCAGTGCACATGTTGCTGTAAACGGCGATGCAACAGTGAATATTAACTTTACGATTAAAAAATACCGCGATTACAAGGTAGGGAAATTCATTTTCGGAAAAGGAAAACAATTCCTGATTTCCAAAGGTGTGAAGCGTGTTGTGTACGATAACGTATTCAACAAAGGACATGAGAAATTCCTGCTGGTAAATGGTTTTGTAAAGAGCGGCGAAGGGTATGTGAAAAAACTGGCGTAAAGGCGCAGAAAAAAAATTACTGTGTCATAGACTGCATTCTATAGTCAACTTAAATACTTTTTATTCGTTCTCCTTATTTACTTCTCACTATATATACTTTGATAATCCATCGGTCGTTATCTTTTACGATTCAGACCTAAACCAATAAAAATCGATTCGTAGTTTAAAATTATGAATTGTTGATTGAGTGATATAATCGGTAAAAACTAACATCGAAGTCGGAAAATTACAATCGGATGGCCTTCTAATTTACGAACGCAGCTACCAGTTGGCAGGCAAAACCCAATAACAATCCCGCATACACATCTTTTTGTGTGTGATCGCTGATGATGAAACGGGAAGTACAAACGATTCCGGTGATGAGGAGTACCAAGGCAATCGGCCAGGTCATCAGCATAGAATTTTCACGGGCGATTACCCAAAATATCCCCAGCCATCCGCCAACACCGATGGCATGCATGCTTATTTTAAAATAAATATTCGCGATAAGTGCCGCACTTGCCGCAAGAAAAACACCCAATAAAAATTGCGGAATGATCCCGGGATATCTTTCCTGTCTTTTAAATACGAGGTATGCCCAGAAAAAGAAAATTCCGCAGATCATATAGGGAATAATGCGGTCCTTTTTTGTATGCAAAAAAACGGAATCGATAAAGCCTACTGCTTTCGTAAGCAAAACACTTATTAACGGAAACGCAACAAGATTTACTGCCGAGATTGCGATAACCTGTAACTTTTCTCTGTGTGAAAATCCGGAAAAATAAGAAGGATGTATAAATACTAAAAAAGCAATCACGTACATCGGGATAAAGATCGGATGAAAGAGATAGGAGAAAAAAGCAGCCGGGATTTTTAATGCCGGCTGCACATATTTCTTTTCAGGATTTTGTACTGCGCTGTCGATCAGGTCAGGTGTCATCTTATAATATTTTTCGGAGCCTTGCCACCGGCACGTTCAATTGCTCACGATATTTAGCAACTGTTCTTCTTGCGATATTGTATCCCTTTTCCTGCAGCATTTCTGTAAGCTTTTCATCGCTGTAAGGATGTTTCTTGCTTTCTTCTTCGATAAGATCGGTAAGGATCTTTTTTACTTCTCTTGTACTTACTTCTTCGCCGCTGTCTGTTTGAAGACTTTCACTGAAGAAAAATTTAAGGCGATAAGTTCCGAATTCTGTCTGCACGAATTTACTGTTGGCCACGCGGCTCACTGTAGAAATATCAAGGTTTGTCCGCTCCGCGATATCTTTCAGGATCATCGGACGTAACTCCGTTTCATCGCCCGTTAAAAAGAAATCATGCTGATAGTTCATGATCGCTTCCATCGTATTAAGCAATGTATTTTGCCTTTGCTTGATGGCATCGATAAACCATTTAGCGCTGTCAATTTTTTGTTTGATAAACAGCACCGCTTCTTTCTGACGCTTATCTTTTTTCGTTCCTTTATCGTAATCCTTCAGCATATCGCGGTAACCTTCACTGATGCGAAGATCAGGCGCATTCTTGCTGTTGAGCGTAAGTTCCAGTTTCCCTGCACTGTTTGCAATAAAGAAATCAGGAATTACGTAATTGGTATTTTTACCCGTATCGCCTGCGGTACCACCCGGCTTCGGATTCAATTTTACGATCTGACTGATCACTTCACGAAGCTGATCATCCGAAAGATTAAGCGCACGCTGAATCTTTTCGTAATGTTTCTTTGTAAACTCATCGAAATATTTTTCCAGTACTTTGATCGCTACTTCAATAATCTTTCCCTGATTTGCTTTCCTTTCCAATTGCAGCAACAAACATTCCTGCAAATTTCTTGCACCAACTCCCGGCGGATCAAATTGCTGGATCATCAACAGCAGTTGTTCAATCTCTGCTTCATCGGTATCAATATTTTGTCTGAACGCAAGATCATCAATGATGGCACTGATCTCTCTGCGCAAATAACCGTCATCATCGAGGCTGCCCACCAACTGCTCCGCTATCTTCATTTGCTTTTCGGAAAGCTTAAGCAAACCAAGTTGCTGAAGCATGATCTCCATAAAACTCGTTTCCACCTTATGCGGGATCACGCGGCTGTCATCCTGTTCGGGATAATTATCATCTCTTAATTTATAATCGCCTACATCATCATCACCTTCATGTACGTAATCGCTGATGTCGATATTCTCATACTCATCCTCCGTGCCTTCGGTTTGATATTCTTCTTCACCCGGTTCGGTGAATTCATCTTTCTCAAATTCATCCTCATGCGAATCGTCCGTTTGTTCCAATGCCGGATTCTCTTCCATTTCCTCTTTGATACGCTCATCCAGTATCGCTGTAGGCACCTGCAGCAACTTCATAAGCTGGATTTGCTGGGGCGATAATTTCTGTAATAATTTTTGTTGTAAACTCTGGTGTAACGACATACTGCTGATTCAAAAATTTAAAAAGGCTTACTTATTCAAACATTAACGAAGCGATCAAATCCTCTTCACTGATAAGTGCGTAAATTTACAACCATTCGGCTTTATTTGCTATGCAAAAAATTATATTTTTCCTGTTAATAAGTGTATGTTTCGCATCTTCATCGATGTGTCAGACCACTGCGGCCGGTATTACCGGAAAAACAGTTTTTAAAAAGGCTGCCACACCGATAATTCCTTTGGCTGCGACGCCTGCAGTTGTTGTGCAGACGATCTCTCCGTCGATGCTCATTTCTCCCGGCTTTTACACCGATAACCTTCCGTTCTTTTGCAGACAGGAATATAAATTTGAAAAAGCTACGAAGATCAACCTCAAATTTCGTTTAGGCTCTGTGCAGTATGTGGATTATTTGGAAGGAAAAAAAGGGGCGGCGAGGTCTTATTAATGGATAATCAGGGAATGGATAATCGATGATTTTTTACAAACGGGTTTTCTTTAGTTTCCCGAAAATATTTGAAAGCAGTAGTAAATACTTCAAATAATTAAAACACTTACATCAAATCTCCAATCACAAATTCCCGGTTCTCTATTTAAAGTAATTCAACCTCAAACTGTCATTCCATCCGTAAGGATTTTTTTCAAAACTCCGGCTGCTATAAAATATCATTCCTTTAAGATTCGGGGTATTTCTGATGAGCTGAATTTGTTTCGGGATCTGGTCTGTCTCCCGCCATGCGGCATTGTAACCCGCCATGTAATAGCCGATGCCGACATAACAATCTTTGCCGTAAGTATGTTTGGACCACCAATCTGCCATCACTTCAAATGGTGCTGATCTGTTGCCGATCGCCCAATACAATTGCGGCGCTACATAATCTATCCATCCGTTCTTTAACCACAATAAAACATCAGCATACAATTCATCATAGCCGCTAAGGCCGCGACTTTTACTGCCGTCGGGATCCGCGGGATAATTGCGCCAGATACCAAACGGACTGATGCCGAAGCGGCATTTTTTGTTGATCTTTTTTATTTCTCTTCCGATACCGGCGATGATAGAATCCGTATTGCTTCTGCGCCATGCGGCTTTCGTTAAGCCGCCGCCGTATTTTCTATAGGTCGCATCATCGGGAAATTGTTTTCCTGCAATCGGATAAGGATAAAAATAATCGTCGAAATGAATGCCGTCTACTTTGTATCTCGTCACAATATCCTTGATGATGTTCGTCACATAATATTGCGCTTCTTTATTTCCCGGATCAAAATACTTTTTATCGCCGTAACTGATGAACCACTCCGGATGTGTTTTACTGATATGCCATTCAACTACAGTCCCGCGCAGGTTCCAAACCGCACGATACGGATTGAGCCAGGCATGAAATTCCATATTTCGTTTGTGCGCTTCAGTGATCATAAAATCCATCGGATCATAATAAGGAGACGGCGAAACACCCTGCACATTGCTCAACCATTGACTCCAGGGCTCAAATGGTGATGCATAAAAAGCATCGGTACACGGACGAACCTGCACGATCACAGCATTCATGCCGGTTCGTTTATGCATATCGAGTAATCTGATAAAACTTGCTTTTTGACTGTCGGCGCTCATCCCCGGCCTGTCGGGCCAGTCCGTATTATTTACCGTAGCGATCCAAACGCCGCGAAATTCCTTTTTGTTTTGTGCCTGAGAAAAAAAAGAGATCGCGATCAGAAGAAACGTGCAAAGAAATTTCATGGAGAAATATATCGGGGCGTAATAAAAATAATTAAAGACTCTTGCGCATTTTATCCAGTAACTTATTGAGTGCTTTTGCATCGGCTTCATTTAATGCACCGGCAACAGCATTCATCTCGTCTTCGGATGCGTCAATTTTTTCCAGGAGTTTTTTTCCTTTCGTAGTAATGTTCACATCTACCATGCGTTTGTCATTTTCGCAGGTATTCTTTTTCACCAAACCTTTTACCACAAGCCTGTCTACAATACGACTGGTATCGCTCATCTTATCCAGCATGCGTTGCCTGATCTGTAATGTGGAGATCGGTTCGCCCGCACCGCGAAGAATTCGCAGTATATTAAACTGTTGAGAAGTAATGTCTTCTTTATCGAAGAATTTTTTATTCTGTTCACTCAGCCAATTCGCCGTATATATGATATTAATAACCACTTTTTGGTGCTCACTCTTGAATTTTGATTGGTTAATATCTTTATCTATACTCATTCTTAGGAATTATGTGACCGGTAAAAGTATTACTTTTTTGCATCCGGTTCGCCTGTTTCCGCTTTGTTAATCAGTTGTGGTATCTCTGTATTAATGGAAAATTCATTCACATAAATTTTAGTCAATATTAAAAAATAGCTGATTAATAAAGGTCCGAAGATAAGGCCTACGAATCCGAACAAATTCAATCCCACAATTACGCCAAGAACGGTTATCAGCGGATGCACATCTCCTATTCTTTTCATAAAACTTATCCGCGCCACATAATCTACGTTTCCTGTGACCACGATGCTGTAAATGCCGAGCCCGATCGCAGGCCAGGTGTGACCCTGAGAAAAAAGATATATCGTGATCGGCACCCAAATGATCATCGTTCCCACCAGCGGAAAAAATGCGAAGACGCCGGTGATGAACCCCCACATCGCCCAATCTTCCATACCAAAGATCCAATATCCGAGGGCGGCAAAAATACCCTGCACCACGCATATTATCGGGATGCCGAGTGCATTGGCTTTCACCATCATTTTTGTTTCGCCGGCAAGCGTGTCAATATTCTTCGGCTTGAGCGGAATGATTCGGTTAAGATTTTTTTCCATCTCTCTTCCGCCTATCAGCAGAAAATATAAGAGGAAAAACATCATCAGCAAATTTGCTAAAATGGTTGCGGTACCGCTTAAGAGCTTAGGCACGAATGAAGAAATTTTTTGTGTAGCTGTCCGGATATTCCCGGTAGATAAGATTGCGATCCCTGTTTTATCCTCTATTTTCGCGGAGAAATTTTGGAGGCTCGATATGATCTTATCCTGATTTTGAACGAGCTGATTGATTTTAGGAGTAACGAGGGTTACGCTTAAATACACGGGAACAGAAATGAGGATGAGGTACACCAAAATGAAAAGCATTGCCGTCCATCCCTTCTTCCACTTCCTTTTGAAAACACAGCGGAAGTAGTAACTGCGGCTCAGTATATATAATGTTATCCCGCCTAATAATCCGGGTAAGAACAAAGAGAGTTCGCTTACGAGTAATGCCGCAATTAAAATAATAAGGAGCAAAACCAATACCTGCCGCAGCCTGTTATTGAATGAGGTTTGAGCCATCCTGAAGTTTTAAAGGTTATTTCCAGACAGATTCGCCCTCACTGCAATTGGCGCAGATATCAATGTTCTTCCTGCTTTTCATGAGCTCACCGCGAAACTGCTTATAGTTTTCGTTGTGCCAGATCTTTTTGAAAGGTTCATTTTTGAGATTACCCAAACGATGCATGGCATCTTTATCAAAGCAACACGGCACCACTAATCCGTCCCATGTTATCACATTTGCGTGCCAAAGTTTCCAGCAGCGGTTTGCAAATTTATTTTTTGCTTTGAAACTGCCATCTGCATTGCGTTTATAACGACTGTATTTTTCATTTACGGGAATCAGGTTATTGGGATCGTTCTCATAATCGTATACCTGCGCCGATTTAAAACGTACCTGATCGACACCTATTTCTTTTGCGAGTGCTTTTATTTCTTCTATCTGATGTTCGTTGTGTTTCACCACTAAAAACTGAAAGAAAACAAATGGTGTTTTGCTGTTCAAATCCTTTTTCCATTTCACAATATTCTTTGCGCCTTCGATCACTTTATCAAGGTTACCCCCCACACGGTATTGTTTGTAGGTATCCTGCGTTGTTCCGTCAATTGAAATAATAAGCCGATCCAACCCGCTTTCCACGGTTTTCTTTGCGTTCTCATCAGTAAGGTAATGTGCGTTGGTACTGGTGGCGGTGTAAATGCCTTTATCCGATGCATATTTTACCATATCCAAAAATGAAGCATTGAGATAAGGTTCACCCTGAAAATAAAAAATGAGGTAGAGCAACTCTTTATAAATATCGTCGATAGTTTCTGTGAAAAAATCTTTTTGCAGCATTCCTGTCGGTCGCGTAAACGCACGCAATCCGCTCGGACATTCCGGGCAGCGAAGATTACAACTTGTTGTGGGTTCAAAAGAAACGGAAACGGGATAGCCCCATTGGACCGGCTTTTTAGTGAACCTGCTCAGGAAAAAACTGCTGTATACTTTTACGCCGTTCCACACACGTGCAGGCGTGAGTTTACCTGCAAAATTCATCGTGTCATTAAAATTGAAATCGGGCATACGCAAATTTACTTTTAATTGTTGAGGATCGCTGAGATATACAGCGCAAATAAATCATAATATGATTTGTTTATAACTGACGAAAACGCCGCCGGATATTCCCGGATTTTTCAATAGTTTCGCTCCGACACATTCCGAAAAGGCACCATGCAAAAGAAAAGATCATTAGTTGTAAAAGATAGCGCACATGATTTTCCGTTTCCGCCATGTTCAAAGCCCACCTTTACTTTTATTGATCTGTTTGCGGGCATAGGGGGCTTCAGGCTTGCATTACAGAACAACGGCGGCAAATGTGTTTTCACGAGTGAATGGGATAAGTCTGCACAGAAAACTTATTACGCGAACTTTGGGGAGCAGCCATTTGGTGATATCACAAAAGCGGAAACAAAAAAAGCGATTCCGAAAAAATTTGATGTGCTTTGCGCAGGTTTTCCATGCCAGGCATTTTCGATAGCGGGGAAAAAAGGTGGCTTCAATGACACGCGAGGTACATTATTTTTTGATGTGGCGGAAGTGATCAAAACAAGAAAACCGAAAGCGGTCTTTTTAGAAAATGTAAAAGGGTTGCGTAATCATGATAAAGGGAAGACATTGGAAACGATACTGAATGTGTTACGCAATGATCTTGGTTATTTTGTTCCGGAGCCGCAGATTGTAAATGCAAAAAATTTCGGAATGCCGCAAAACAGGGAAAGGATCTACATCGTGGCATTCAGAAAAGACCTGGCAATAAAAGAATTTAAATATCCGAAAGCATCTGCAAATAAAGTTGTGTTGAAAGATATACGTGAAAAAAAACCGGTACCGGCAAAATATTATTTGTCGACCCAATACCTCAAAACTTTACGTGCGCACAAAGAAAGGCATAAGCACAAAGGCAACGGATTTGGCTTTGAAATTATCGGGGATCATGAAATTACCAATGCTTTAGTGGTCGGAGGAATGGGGAGAGAAAGAAACCTGATGATCGATAACAGAACCAAAGATCTCACACCCACAACAAGAATAAAAGGGAGCATCAATACAGAAGGGATCAGAAAACTAACACCCCGCGAATGTGCAAGGCTGCAGGGTTTCCCGGATAATTATATTTTGCCGAAAGCGGATTCTCCCGCGTACAAACAATTCGGAAATTCAGTTGCGGTACCCGCCATTCAGGCAACTGCCAAGGCAATTTTGAAGAAAATATTACGATAGTTTTTGACCGCAGATTCGCGGATTAATGTATGAAACTTTTCTCCTTAATTGTTCCGGCAATTTATCAGAAAACATTTATGGAAAATGCATAACTATCAACATTAAAAAATATAATCTGCTAATCTGTGGATAAAATTTCTCTATAATTTCCAAATTAACCCCGGCATCACTCTTCCGTAATCATATCCTAAACTAAAAGTCACTCGTCTTCCTGCTTCAGCTCTTTTTCTTGCTTCCGCATTTTTTATTTTAGCGAAGCGATGATAGTTATAAGAAACTAATTTTCCCGTAAGGTATCCTAAAGCTGCGCCGGTAAGCACATCTGTCGTCCAGTGTTTATTTTCTGTAATACGGCTTATACCCACAAGCGTTGCCATACTGTAAGCAATAATCGGTATGTAAGGTTTGTTTCTATACTCTACCGCAAATACTGTTGCTGCTGAAAACGCGGCGGTTGTATGTCCCGAAGGAAAGGAACTGTTCGATCGTTTGCCTTGTGCATCTTTTGACAAATTTTGGAAAGGTCCCATAAATTTCGGTTCTGCTTCAGCAAATTCACTGTAATAATTTGGTCTCGTCCTTCCTGTGAGTGTCTTTACGGCTGCTTCTGCCAGCAATGCCGAGATGACGGCCTGTGTTGCCAATAACGTCGTTGTCTTCACCTTTTCACTTTTAAAAACAACACCATATGTGCCGAATGCGGCCAATGTGATCAATTCATATTTGAATCCGAAATTACTGATGTACTTACCCGAGGTTCGTACAAAGGAACTTTTATTCCTAAGCCTAAGCGCATTTTTTTGTATAGGTTCATCGGCAAATGACACAGCAACATCCACTAATGCGAATTTTCCCAAATTTCCCCAATCTCTCCTTGTCATATGAAAAGGCTTGGTGAAAGTCTGCTTAATACTGCTTCCTAATAAAGTAAAATAGCTCTTTGTGTTAAGCTTAGTGGTTTCATTATAGGCACCCGGATCAATAATATTTACCTGTGATCCTGCACTATCTGTTTTACGTGCAAGACTATCCAGTTTCTTAATAAGTGTATCGCCTTGGGCAGGTTGTTGTGCCGCCGCAGAAAATGGCAGAAAAAATATCAAAAGGGCTGAAAGAAGGCTTTTGCAGTTCATTTTTACGCTGATTGAGGTGAAAAAATGATAACTTCAAATAGCGTGCTAATCGGCCACATGTGATTTTGTGTAAAAACCGCCCGATTGTTCCTAACATTTATCAATAGCACATAATTTATCTAAAGAATAAACGTTCTATAATATTAGTCCAATTTTATAAAGATGAAATCACTTTTAATTTGCTGCGTTTTTATTGCAAATGCCTGTTTCGGTCAGGAAATCATTGAAAAACATGACACGAAATCTATTGCTGCAATGGAGATGCAGGCGCACCTGCAGCAGTTCAGCAATTTCATCGGGGAAACAACAGCTTCAAATAATTTTGACGTAAAATATTATCGTTGCGAATGGGAAATAGATCCGGCTATCCGTTACATCAAAGGGAAAGTGACCGTGTATTATAAAATGGCAGAAGCCGGCAATTCCATCACATTGGATCTCCTTAATGTACTTAATGTAACGTCTGTGACGCAACACGCTTCAACACTTACCTATACTCAAACAAGCAACACACTCATTGTAAATTTTCCGGCTTCAGTAAATGCGGGTGTAACAGATTCGGTGTCGATCTCTTATCAGGGAGTACCCGCCAATACAGGGTTTGGATCATATATTCAGGATACCCATGCCGGCACACCGGTGGCGTGGAGCCTCAGCGAAGCTTATGGTTCAAGAGACTGGTGGCCCTGCAAGAACAACACAAACGATAAAGCGGATTCAATTGATGTGTACATCACGCATCCTGCTCAATACAAAGCGGCAAGCAACGGCATACTGCAATCTGAAATTCCGATAGCGGGCAACAAAACAATAACGCACTGGAAACACAATTATCCGATCTCCTCTTATTTGGTTTGCATGGCGGTTACAAATTATGTTGTTCTTCATACCGCTGTACAGTTAGGCAATACGGTTTTACCAATGGTAACCTATTGCTATCCGGAGGATCAGGTATTGTTTCAGACAAATACTGATCTCGTGTTACGGGCCATGAAACTGTATAATAAAACATTCGGCGATTATCCATTTATGAGAGAAAAATACGGCCATGTGGAATTTGGCTGGGGCGGCGGGATGGAACATCAAACATCCACCTTTATCGTTACGCCTGATGAAGCACTCATGGCGCATGAATTGGGACATCAATGGTTTGGCGATAAAGTTACTTGTGCAAGCTGGGAAGATATCTGGTTGAATGAGGGTTTTGCCACATTTTGTGCATCATACTACATGGAAACAGTTCATCCCGAAACCGCAATATCTGCAAGAAAATCATTGAACAGCAGCATTACAAATCTTCCTGACGGTTCTGTAAAAGTACCTGATACAACAAATCTAAACCGCATATTCAGCGGCCGATTGTCTTATAATAAAGGGGGATGCATTTTAAGAATGCTGAGACTTGTTCTCGGAGACGATGTGTTTTTTAAAGGTTTAAGACGATACCTGAATGACCCTGCGCTCGCATACGGAAACGCCCGCACAGCGGACCTCAAAAGAAATCTTGAAGCAGAAAGCGGAAAAGATCTTGCCTATTATTTTGATCAATGGTATACAGGCCAGGGCTATCCCACCTACAATGTTCAATGGAGCACACTCGGTACCGGCAGCGTAAATATCAGATTGAACCAGGTAACATCGCATGTGTCTGTTCCTTTTTTTAAATTATCTGTTCCCCTCACATTTAAAAATTCGACCAACGAAAAAACGATCATTGTAGATAATAGCTTCAACAACGAAACATTCATCCGCACGCTTGGCTTTGTGCCTGATACTGTTTTAGTAGATCAGGAAGCGTGGCTCATCACTAAAGGAAATACAACCCAGAAGATCAGCACTGCAAACAGCGGTGCGGGCGTTGCAGAGATCTATCCGAATCCTGTCTCTGATCCGTTCACGATCTATCTGCACGACTTCAGCGATGTTTCGGCACAGGTGATCATTTTCAACAAAGCGGGGCAGGAAGTATACCGCAAAAATGCAACGCTGGTAAACGGCGCCGAGATCATGCCGGTGCCTTCTTCAACCTGGGCAAGAGGTGCGTACATTATAAAAATTATAACGGCGGGTAAAACGATTTTGAAGCAGGTATTGCGGTAATATTGCATCCTAAGTTCTACCATTATGGCTAAGCGCCCGAAGCGAACAGGAAGAATAATATCTTTCTCAGCCCTCATTATCGTACTCATTTCTGTATGTATCTCTTACCTGAGAGACCTGTTTTTTAAACCGGCATTTGTTCACTACACCGAATTCGGAATCGATATTCCCGCTAACTATTCTATTCACGGCATTGACGTAAGCCGTTACCAAAAAGATATTTTGTGGACCGATGTGAAAGCAATGCAGGTAAAAAATGTGAAGATCGATTTTGCTTTTATTAAAGCAACGGAAGGAACCGATATGGCGGATGAAAATTTCCGCAACAATATTGCTGCGGCAAAAAACGCACGGATGACCATCGGTGCATATCATTTTTTTATCGGCTCCGTAAGCGGCAAAGTGCAGGCGTATAATTTTTTGGAAACCGTGAATTTAAAGAAAGGAGATCTCCCGCCGGTACTCGACGTAGAGTCTGTGAACGGTGCTTCTGTGGCGGATCTTCAGCAACGGATACAAGACTGGCTCGATATTATTGAGAAAAGATATAAAACAAAGCCGATCATCTACACCAATGTTGGCTTTTATAAAACTTTTCTTGCGGGCAGATTTGATGACTACCCGCTTTGGGTGGCACATTACCTGGTAAAAGACAAACCACGCATCACACGCAGCTGGATTTTTTGGCAGCACAATGAGAACGGAAATGTAAACGGGATAAGAACCAATGTTGATTTCAATGTTTTTAACGGCGACAGTCTGGCATTTCAAAAAATCTTACTTAAATGAAGTTTATATTGCAGTAACACATTAAAGCGGGCAAACAATGGGAATGGAAGATGAAGCAAAAATCTTTTTGATCACGATCGTGCAAACTGTATCACTGCTGATCCTTTGGATGTTGGTAAATATTATTATCGGCATCAAACTTAAACTGGGATTATTTGAGGGTACTCCTTCTTTTAAAAATTATGTTTATTACATCGTATTTATTGTCAGTTTTTTCTTTTTGCTAAAATACTTTATCAAAAAATGGAAAAAAGTAAAAACTTTCTGAGGCATCATTATCAAGAATAAAAAAGGTAAAAAACAAAACGATTCTCTTTTACTTTTTTATTGTTTGACGTAAGTATGTTAACTGCTGTGATCCTGAATGATCATCCATTGTCCCTTTACTTTTCTGAAAAGCAGCGTAAAGGATCCTTTAAGATCGCCGATCGATCTTTTCAAATGCCATTTACCCACTACCGTGTAATACTGATCAGACAGGCGTTTTACGTAAACCAATTGAAAATCCAGTTTGCCCATGGCAGCAGTATCAGGATACCCTTTTTTATAATTCTTTAATGTATTTTCCCAACCGTATGTAATACCATTCTTTCCTACAAACATCAATGAATCATCATGCCAGTAAGTATTCATATAGCGATCTATATCGCCGGCATTCCAGGCATTCACCTGTTCATCCATTGCACTTTTTATCATCCCTTCATCTTTCGATTGTGCGTGTGCATATAATCCGATACAGGTGATAAAAACAAAAAATACTAATTTCTTCATAATATTATTTTATGATCAACGGATCAAAATGATCGTTCCCTTTTCTGTGTGAACCTTTCCATCTACATCAACAGCTTCGATCATCCATATATAAGTTTGCGTATCCTGCTTAATACCGTTGATGGTTCCGTCCCAACCTTCCCATTCTTTTTGGGTTTGGTAGATCATTTTACCCCAACGATTGAAAATGCGGAAATAATTAATTTTTTTGAAGCCAAATAACATCGGTCTCAGAAGATCATTTTTGCCGTCGCCGTTCGGCGTGAAAGCAGTAGGCATATTGATCGCTACTTTCTTGTAGGGCTTTACAAGCAGTGTATCCGTTGTAACGCAACCGCTTACTGTTGTAAGATCGATTGTGTATAGCTGATCTGCACTGCCTCTGTAGTATGGTTTATAAATAGTAGGATTGCTTAAAAAAACAGGCGGTGACCAAAAGGCCGTTTTCCCGATCGGTCTTGCCGTGAGTTGTTCCGGAAAATCAATGATCGCCAACTGATCCTGATACCGAAGATTTGCAGTTGGTTCATCAACGGCGATCGTAATTTGTTTTATTGTCGGCTGCGGGCATTCCGGTGTTGAAGTAGATAATGTTATTGTATAAGTTCCCGGAACGGTGTAAATGTATGTGGGTCTCTGAAGTGTGGAAACGTACGTATTTCCAAAATCCCATAAGTAATTAATGATATTTGCACCCGGTGCGTCAGTATTATTTACCAGCGGCACAACAAGATCAATACAAACAGGCTTTGTTGTGAAATCAGCGATGGCACCGGGTTTTACCGTGATCACAATTGAGGTATCATCAGAACATCCACCTGAAGGACCTGTTGCGGTAAGTTTTACATTGTATGTTCCCGGATAAGTGTATTTATGTTCTGCATTCGAAGTATTTGCCGTTTTACCGTCACCAAAATCCCACAGATAAGTTGCAACACCTGTAGTAACCGTAGCTGCGCCGGTGAAGACAAAATTATTTCCGGGGTAACATTGAATCGCATTATCTACCCCACCGGAAACAACCGGTGTAGGATAAACTAATACTGTTTTTACTGCAGTAGTTACCGCACATCCTGAGCCGAGGAGGCTTGATATTTCTGCTTTATAATCGCCCGTTTGTGTAACGATATATTGTGTTTGATTTTCTCCCGGGATAGCTATGCCGTCTTTGAACCATTGAATATGATCCGCAGGATTTACCTGTAAAATAGTTTGACCAACACCTTCGCAATGCGGTGACGGGCCGATGAGGGTAATGCTTTTATCAAGGGTCACTTTGTATACATCTACCTGATCTGTAACAACGCAACCACCGCCGCCCGACTTTGCAGTAAGTGTATAAGTTGTCGTTGAATTTACAGAAACTTTCGGATTTGCAATATGAGGATTACTTAATCCTGTTATTGGCGCCCATGAATACACAATTCCTGCAACGGGGAATACACCTATTTGTACAGAATCGCTTGTACACTGTGTTCTATCAGGTCCTGCATCTGCTACGACAATAAGATCGTCAACAAGATTTACAGAGTAAGTAGCCGAGCAACCATAACCCGGATAGGATTGCACATCTACAATAACAGCTGTTCCTGCAGGAGGAGCAGGCGCAATATGAAGTGTTTGTCGAGTGCCCAACACCTGTGACGAATTCGGATAGTGCCAGTTGTATTGTTGGTAGCCGATCGGTGCCACAACATCCACACTTGTATCACCGGGGCAAAAAGAAGAGCCCGGAAAAACGTTCTCGCACTTTGTGTCAACATCTATATAAGCATAACCAAAGTGCCCGCCGGGTGTACAGTCCGCTGTTTTAAAAAATATCTTAATGGTGCTGCCTGCCATGTTATCGAGATTAATGGAACTTGCAGACCAATCTCTGTACAACACCGTATTGTTTTTTGGCGATGTTACAAAGCCCGGCAAACCTCCTCCTGAAATATATGAAAACGTAGAACAATTTGCAGAGGATCCGTTCACCTGTACTTCAATGTCCAGTCTTGGCTGTTGCTGAGGCGGATGGTTGGGAGACTGTAAAACAACCGCATAATAGTAAGTAAGAGAAAATGTATTTTGCCCCACAGGAATGGTAAACTCATAAGATAAGCCCTCTGCCTGTGCGCCGCTTTGAGAATCGCCCAACTTAATAGAATGTCCGCTGCCGTTGGGACAATTTACCGGAAAGCCTCCGTAATAATCCAATCCGTTTCCGGGAGGATCGGAAAGCATCACACAGTTACCGGCTCCTGCCGTAAGACTAATATTGTTTTGACCGTTAGCATCACTTACCGTTCCCGTGTATAAGGTCCAACCGTTAAACGTGCCTGTCTCAAAATCGATATTTGCGGGGCATTGAGCTAACGCAATATTTCCTTTCGTAAAAAAGAAAAATAGCGTGATCAGCAATCTCCCTGAAAAGAATAAAAGTCTTCGTGCTTTGACTTTGAACAAGCGTCTTTTTGTTTGCATGCGAACCCTAAAGTTAAGATTTTTTAGGACCGGAAAAGTTAACGGATCGGTTAATAATCAATGCACATGATGTACAGAACTGCATTTGCTTTTCCTGCACAATTTGTAATTGAGATAATGGGCCCTGATGATGAGGATAACAGCCGGGACGAGAAAAATGAATTCATATGGCAAAAAAAATTGCTTCATGATAAGGAAGAAAAAACCTGCCGCGAAAAGCCAAACCGGCAATAAAATTCTGTGGTGTGTTTTATAACCGTGCAGCAAAGCATAAATACCCACGGCAAAAGCAAGGATGATCATTCCCCATTCGAAAAACAGGTTATGGATAATATTAATACCAAATAGCGGAAGACTTGTAAGTACCAGCGGCAACACAATGCAATGTATAGCACAGGCGAGCGATGTTGCAATTCCAAGTCCGTCCCAGTTTATTTTGAAACTCATGAATTGCAAAGTTAATTCATTAAATCATTTTTGCAACAATATTGCAAATATTTAACCGTATCAATTTTTCGGTTTACCTTTGCCTTAATAATTATGACTATGAGGATAAGTAAAAAAATATGGTTCTACCTTGTTTTCTTCGTGCTGTTGTTCGTAGGATTTTACCTTTTTGCATTCAGGAATTACGATTTTCAGGCTTCGCCGCTTCCTGTGATCAATCCCGGTGTTCCCGCTTTCAGCTTTACCAATCAGGATGGCAAAACGATCACACAAAGTAATACGGATGATAAAGTGTATGTGGCGAATTATTTCTTTACTACCTGCAAAGGCATTTGCCCGAAGATGAATGCGAATATGCGCCTCGTATTTGACGCATTTAAAGATGAGAAAGAATTTTTGATCATCTCACATACCTGCATGCCCGAAACGGACAGTGTACCTTTGCTTAAGGCGTATGAAGAAAAAATGGTGAACGGGCAACTTGTAAGAAGCGCCGGCGGATCTTACACGATCGGTAACGCGCCGATAAAAGTGCACTATCCAAATCCAAACTGGAATTTTGTTACCGGTGAAAAAGAGGACTTGTATAAACTGGCAAGAACGGGGTATATTATTGATAACGGTAAACCGGACAGTACGCAGAATATTTCTCAGCAATTCATTCATACACAATTCTTCGCATTGGTAGATCGCTATCGTCGTGTTCGCGGAATCTATGACGGATTGAAAGAAGAAGAAGTGCAAAAATTAATTCACGATATCAAAGGATTGTTGAAAGAAAAAATAGACCACACCAGATTTATGACCGGCTTTGGTAATTCGCCAACATAGAATGCCACTCATGATAATCATCAGCGTTACCAAAAAATAAGAAAATGAAAACTCAACCGGACATATTAAAACAATCAGGCCTCAGCGTAACAGAAAGCAGAAAAAAGATCCTTGATCTTTTTTTGGATGCTGAAGGTGCACTGGCACACGGCGATATTGAAAAAAATACAGCGGCCGCATTCGATAGGGTGACGGTGTATCGCACGTTACAGACGTTTGTAGAGAAAGGGATTATTCACCAGATCCCTACAACGGATAACTCAATTTTATATGCGCTTTGCAAACATAATTGCGCAGCCGGTCATCACCATGATGACCACGTGCATTTTATTTGCAGCAATTGCGATAAAACAATTTGTCTGGATGATGTAACCGTTCCTGAAGTAAAACTTCCGAAAAACTTTAAAAAACAGCAAGCGGCGATGGTAGTTACGGGGATCTGTGAAGATTGTAAATAAAAAAGTGCTTAGTTTTTAGTTAGAAGGCGGGAACTAAGCACTAAAAACCACTCACTATGCGCTCTGTTGCTTTTTCACAAAGTCCATCAGCACTTTTATCTTCTCCGGGCTGAAATCAAATTCCAATCCGGCGGCTTTGTATAATTCAGGTAATGTTTTTGTACCGCCGAGGCTGAGCGCATTACAGTAGTTATCCATGGCTTTTTCGTGATCGTTTTTATACTGCATCCACATTCCGATAGCACCCAGTTGCGCAATACCATATTCGATATAATAGAACGGAACCTCAAACAAATGCAGCTGTCTTTGCCACGCGTTATTACGGTAGTTTTCCAATCCGCTGTAATCGATCACGCTGTCCTGAAACTCGGCAAGAATGCTCACCCACGCTGCTGTGCGCTCTTCATGCGAATGTGTTGCATGCTCATACACCCAATGTTGAAATTTATCAACGATTGCAATCCAAGGGAAGATAGTGATCACTCTTTCTAATTGATGTTCTTTCGCTCTGCTCAGGTCCTCTTTATTATCAAAAAATGCATCCCAATGATCCATGCTCATCAGTTCCATAGCCATGCTGGCTACTTCCGCAATTTCCATCGGATATTCTTTGAAACCCGTGAGCGGCAAAGGATGTGCAAGAAATGAATGTATCGCATGTCCGCCTTCGTGCACCATCGTAGTTACGTCGTGCATTTGTCCGGCAGCATTCATAAAAATGAACGGCGCCCCGCTTTCTGCCAGCGGACAATTATAGCCGCCCGGAGATTTTCCTTTGCGACTTTCCAGATCGAGATGCTTCAACTCTTTCATCTTCGTTAAACACTCACCGAAGAAAGGTCGCAGTTTGGTAAAGCACGCGATAGATTTTTGCAGCAATTCATCACCTGTTGCAAAAGGATGCAAAGGCTGTGTTCCTGCAGATTCCGCCTCAATATCCCACGGGCGAAGGGTTTCAAGCCCCAGCTTTTCTTTTTTCTTTTTATAAATTTCATTTACCAGCGGCAATACATATTGCTTTACCGCATCATGAAACTGGAAACAATCTTCTTTCGTATAATCGAAACGACCGAGTTCTTTAAAACGGTAATCGCGGTAATTATCAAAACCCGCATTAGCCGCTTCTTTGTTGCGCAGCGCGATAAGCGTATCATACAACTCGTTCAGCTTTACTTTATCCTCTAATCTTCTGTCCTGAATTTTTCTGTACACTTCTTCACGAAGGTCACGATCCGGATTTTCCAGAAATTTAGCTGCCTGTTGCAACGTGTATTCTTCGCCGTTCACTGTGATCATCATTGCACCGGATATCTGTCCGAACTGTTGTTGTAATACCGCAACTTCTGCCTGGATCGGAATATTCTCTTCTCTGAAAAGCTCAATATTTTTTTTCGTGCTGCGCAGATAGGTGTGGTATTTCTCTTCATCGAGTTCTTTCAACAAAGGAGAATTCACCAGCTTCTTATTCAGCGCATCGCTGAAAGGCTGGATTTTTGGCTGAATTTCCATGCAGAAAAAATTGAAAGCATCTTCCAGTGTTTTATTTTCGTTGTCGCAGGTCATTTTGATCTGCCGCCAGCAGGCGTCTTCGTTTACCGCAGCTTCCAGTTCACTCATATCGAGCATCCATTTTTCAAGGGAAGCTTTGTCTGTTATGGTTCTTTCTAATAGCTCCTTGAAATAAGGTTCCAGTTCCGCCCAATCGGTAACGGTAAAGGATTCCGGCAGAAAGGTGCGCGGGAGTTTTTTAATATTTGCAGAATATTGCATAGTATAAAAGTTGAAGGTTGAAAGCTAAAGGTTGGTTCCCGTATAATCGGAAACTTGCAACCTTCAACCTTCAACCCTTAATGAACCGCATTTATTTCTTACGCCATTTTCCTTGGCGTATTTATTTTTTTAGCGGGGGCATTTTTTACTGCTGCCGCTTTAGGTGTTGCAGGTTTTGCAGCTGCTGTTTTCTTTTCTGCAACAGGTTTATCTTCCGCTGCAGTATCTTCAGAATGTTCAGACATTTTAATTTCTACGCCTGCTTTGTTGAGGATATCAAACCAGCGAACCATTTTCTTCATGTCGCTGCCGTACACTCTTTCCATATCCATATCAGGAAATACTTTTCCAAAATAAGCCCGGATCGTTGCGCCGTCTGCTTTTGCATCAGGTAAAGTTTCTGTGCTTTTTTGCATCGCCTGAAATACATCCACAAGGTTTACGTTATCCTTCTTTGTGTATACTTCGATGCTTTCCAGGTGTGAAAAACTATGCACGCGGTTGCTTACGAATTTTGAAGATTTATCTTCCAAAGAACGAACAACACCGCCATCGGCTTTCGAAGAAACCAACTCATACAAACCACTCATTCCGGTAACGGATACTATTTTATTGTAACTCATAAAAAACGAAAAATTTAGGCGTGCAATTTAACTGATATAAATGACAAAGCATTCGGCACAATAAGTGTTAACCTTATTTAACACAAATAAAACTAATTCGTAAGACGAATGTTTTCGTGTGCCGTTATCGTCTAATAAACCGGAAAAAACATTTATGAAAAAATACATTTTTACACTTTTATTTTTAGCAGTTACAGGCGCCACAATAGCGCAAACAGCGGGTATTAAGGGCTCTGTGAGCGACAGGGCGGATCAAAAATCCGTTTCGGGCGCTACGGTTACGCTTTACAAACAGCTTGATTCTTCCGAAGTGGCAAAAACAGTTTCTGCAGCAAACGGAGGTTTTGAGTTCGTTGGATTAACTCCCGACAGCCTTTTTATTAAAATTCAAGGACTCAATTACCAGGAATATGTAACATTCGTAACATTGAGGGATACGATCAGAACATTGGCACCGATCGTTCTTGATCGGCAGGATAAGGATCTTGCCAGTGTAACTGTGGTGGCACGTACGCCGCCGGTTGTTATTAAAGGAGATACAGCGCAGTTCAGCGCCGGCCAGTTTAAAGTAAATCCTGATGCGACAACAGAGGACCTGATCAAAAAAATGCCGGGTATAACAGTGGCAAAAGACGGGACGGTTACAGCTCAGGGAGAAACAGTGAAAAAAGTAACGATCGATGGTAAAGATTTCTTCGGTGATGATGCATCGGCGGCACTGAAGAATTTGCCTGCGGAGGTGATCGATAAGATTCAGGTATTTGACAGGCTTAGTGACCAGGCGCAGCTTACCGGATTTGATGATGGTAATTCTGTAAAAGCGATCAACGTTGTGACAAAATCAGGACTTAAGAATGGTCGTTTCGGAAGGATCTATGCGGGTTACGGAACAGATGACAGGTACAGTGCGGGCGGTAATGCGAGTTTTTTTAAAGGGAACAGGCGGTTATCTCTTGTTGGAAACTTTAATAATGTAAATCTTCAAAACTTCGCCTCTCAGGATCTGTTGGGTGTTACTTCTTCGGGTAGCAGCGGCGGTCGTGGCGGTGGCGGCGGTCGTGGCGGAAACGGTGGAGGCGGTGTTGATTTTAATGTGGGACAGTCTGCCGGAATAAGTCGCACCAATGCATTCGGACTTAATTACGGAAATCAATACGGTAAAAAAGTTACGCTTACGGGAAGCTATTTTTACAATAACAGCCGGAATGAGAATCAATCACTCACTACAACACAAACTACCGTAGCTCCGCTGCAGTTTACAAAAGAAACCTCCAACAGTGTTACAGAGAATACCAACCACAGGATCAATTTAAGATTGGAATATAAAATTGACTCTGCCAACAGTCTGATATTTATACCGAGCATTAACCTGCAAAAAAATAATTCGCGTTCATTTAATGACCTGGTGAGCTATGGCGGCTCAGGTTCAACGGCTTTGACTGATTTGAAAAGTCATATCATCAGCAATCAAAACAACGATAGAGATGGGTATAATATCAGGAATAATGTTTTGTTCAGACACGGTTTCGCAAAAAGAGGCAGATCACTTTCTCTGGGATTTAATGCAAACTTCACCAAAAATAACAGTGACAGAACAAGTATCTCGGACAATCAGTATTATAACGTAGGTCTTTTAATAAAGGACTCCGTGGCCAATAAACTTTTTGACAATAATGCAGACGGGCACACCATAGGCGGTACAATAGCTTACACGGAGCCTATCGGGAAAAAGTCGCAATTTCAGTTTGATTACAATCCGTCTGTTCAGATCAATAATGCGGACCAGAAAACCTACAATTATGACGGTCAAAAATACTCTGCACTTGACACTGTTTTCTCCAACATTTTTGAAAACAGGATCGTTACAAATAATGGCGGTGTTACTTATCGTTTTTCACCAGGCAAAGATGAAATGTTCTCTGTGGGCGTGAGTTACCAAAATACTAATTTGCAAAGTGACAGAACTTTTCCGGGTGTAACAAAAGTGCGCCAGAACTTTTCCGCAGTACTGCCTAACCTGATTTGGCGCAAAAAGATCGGGACGTATTCTAACATCCGTGTTTTCTATCGTGCATCTACCCAATTCCCGTCTATCAATCAGTTGCAGGATGTTATAACGCCAAGCACAAACGGATTAAGAGCGACAGTTGGTAACCCTTTGCTTAAACAATCTTACACACAATTCGTTTCGGGCCGTTACAGCTATACAAATTCAAAAACAAGCAATAGCTTCTTTGCTAACCTGTTTTTGCAAACGGCTTCAGATTATATTACCAATGCGTTATTTATCCCGGTAAATGCGGATTCATTGATTCAGAACGGAACCAAGTCAGTTGTACTTCCGCGAAACGGACAACTAACCAAACCAATTAATATTAACGGTTACAATACCGTAAGAACTTTTTTCACTTACGCAATGCCTGTAAAATTTATTAAATCCAATCTTAACGTTAATGCAGGTTTCAGCTATTCCCGATTGCCGGGACAGACTAACAGCGTAACCAATATTACTAACAATACGGTATACAATGCCGGTGCCGTTTTAGGAAGCAATATCAGCGAATATGTTGATTTCAATGTTTCTTACAATGCTAATTTCAATTTCGCTTACGGGTCAGTGAACAGCAGGTATCTTAACCAGGCTGCCGGCGTTTCAGCCAATCTACTTGATAAGAAAGGTTGGTTTTTACAGAATGATGTTTCCTATCAGGTTAATTCCGGCCTTTCTGCCGGGTTGAATCAAAAATATACACTTTGGAACGCGGCATTAGGAAGGAAATTTTTGAAAAATAAAGTAGGAGAGCTTAAGCTCTCTGTATTTGATTTGTTAAAGCAAAATCAAAGTATAACGAGAACGGTAGAGAGTTATCAAATCGTAGATTCACAAACGAATGTATTGCAACGTTATTTCCTGCTTACGTTTACTTATAACCTAAAAAACTTTGGTACCCCTGCAAAACAATCGCAGGGCGGTAACCGCGGGGAGGGTGGCGCTAGAGGTGCGGGCGGGCAACAGGGCGGCGGCGTTCCGGGCATTTAATTATCTTTAGTCCCTCTAAAACTAATTTTTTTGAAGGGTAAGGATATTGGTATTATTGAACACGACAAAGAGCTCAGCTTCGCGGATATCGTAAATACCCGCGGACAAATGGTTTATAATACGGCTCTTGGTATTGTGCAAAATGAAGAAGACGCAGAAGATATCACTCAGGAAGTTTTTATAAAAGTGTATCAGCGGATCAATGATTTCAGGCAGGAAGCAAATCTTTCCACCTGGATCTATCGCATCACGATAACGACGGCGCTTGATTTTGAAAAGCAAAAGAAGCGCCATAAGAGAGGTGGATTATTACAAAGGGTTTTCGGATCGTCGGAAGCAGAAAATGCACCTCAGTTCGATCATCCGGGAGTAGAATTGGATAAAAAAGAAGACGCGGCGGTTTTGTTTCATGCCATAAAAAAATTGCCTGATAATCAAAGAACGGCATTTTTGCTGCATAAAACGGAAGGCTTGACTAATGTAGAAGTCGCGGCGGTTTTAAGCATTTCTTTGCAGGCTGCCGAAGCATTGCAGGTAAGGGCAAAAAATAACCTGAGAAATTATCTGAAGGAATATTATGAAAAGCATTATAAATAAGTAAACACTGTTCATCATGAACGACAACATAAAAAATAAAATAAACAACACACTGCAAAGCCTTAACGGTCTCACACCGGCAGAGCCTAAGCCGTTCCTGCTTACCCGGGTGCATGCATTAATTTCTAAAGAAGCAGGGCAGGAAAACAGCACATGGTCGCAGGTAGCAACCTTCATCAAACGGCCTGCGGTTGCTACATTTGCGGTGTTGTTGGTAGTTGCTGTGAATGTTGCCGCCTTTACCGGGAGTGGTTTTTTTGCTACGAAAAACAGTCCTGCAAAACGTGTAGCATCAACTTCGAGATATGATTTTTCTATCAACGTATCGGGTATCTATGATATTGAAAATCAGGAACCATGAGGAGTGAAAATTCATCTAACCGGATCTTCATCATTGTAATCGCATTATTGCTTGTTGCAAATATTGCAACACTTGCAATGTTGGCAAGCAAAAAAACTTTGGTACCGGAAGAACGTAAAAGTTACATGAGAGCTTACCTGAAAAATGAAGTTGGTTTTTCGGACAAACAATTACAGGATTTTGATACGATAAAAACGGCGCATCGTATAGAAGTGAAATCGATCTATGAACAGATCCGTAATCACCGGCAAACAAATCTTATCGCGATAGGGACTTCTGCTTTCAGCGACAGTTCTATAAATATGGCGGCTGTTTCAGCGGCTGAGGAGCAGAAAATACTCGAACTCAATCTCCTGTTACATATTAAGGATATCAGGGACCTTTGCACGCCGGCACAGCGTGTTGTGTTTGACACCGGCTTTTATAAAGTGATGGCAAGAGTAGCAGCAGATAAAGCAGCGGCAGAGGCCAAAAAGAAATAAAATTGCATTACATTTATACACTAAAAAACAGATAAAATGAAAAAACAATTAGTTCTAGGCATGTTTGCTTTTTTTGCAATGGCAGGAACCGCAATGGCACAGGAAGGTGCGCAGGGAGCATCTCAGGGTCAGGGTATGCAAATGAAAGCACCAAATGAGCGTGCTAAAGAAACAGTACTTAAACTTCAGTCAGATCTTAGCGTCAGCAACGATCAGGGTGGTAAGTTGATGGAAATATTTACGAATTACTACACTCAGCAACAAAAAGCTTTTGAAGCAATGCGTGCTAATGGTGGTGACAGGGAGTCGATGAGATCAACAATGACGAAACTTGCTGACGAAAGAGATGTACAGCTTAAAGCTTTATTCACTGCTGATCAGTATACAAAATGGAAGGATGTTGTTGAGCCCTCTATGCGTCCGCAAAGAAGAGGCGGTAACAACTAAGCCTCAATATTTTAAAAAAAGCCCCCGTAATTTTTACGGGGGCTTTTTCTTGAGAGCTGATATTATTTATTTTCACTCAATACTATTTCAATACGTTCTCTCAACGTTTCGTAATCCGTGTATCCTCTTGCCACCATTTGAAATTTCAATTCGCCGGTTTGTATAAATACACAGGGATAGCCGGTCACCTCCAACTGTTTCATCAGTGAGAATTCATAGTAGGCCATTTCTATGTATGCTTCGCTCTTCAGCTTCTCATAAAAGATCTCAGGCTGAATGCTGTACTTTTCCAACAGGTGGCGATACGCTTCAGCGTCAGTAAGATCGCGACCTTCATAATGTAATGCATATTGCAGATCGGCGGCTAATTCAACCGCACGATCAGGATAGAATTCTTTAAAGATGCACATTGCAATTGCCGGCTTTTCAGAGTTTGGATACCAGTCACTCTCTTCAGGATTTTTGATATGCCACAAATAATCCTCACCGAATTTTATTCCCGTAAGATCTTCTACGTTTTTATATGCATTCAGAATAAACCCTGCAGTTGCGCTGATATGCTGCGGCTTTTCCGGCAAGATCATTCCGCCGCTCAGCACTTCAGCAGGCATGATGTCTTTATATTCTTCAGCGATCTTTTTGATCACCGGGCTGAAGCCGTAACACCAGCCGCAGTAAGCATCGTAGCAATATATGAGATTCAAGATGTAAGATTTTAGAATTAAGATTAATGCGCTTCCAGCCAATTGATACCTGAGCCCAATTCTGCTTCAGCAGGTACGTCATTCGGTAATAACATTGCGCTCTTCATGGATTCCAGTATCAAAGGTTTAATTCTTTCCAACTCATCTTTCTGCACATCGAAAACCAATTCATCATGAACCTGCAGCAACATTTTACTTTTAAAATTTCCTGCTTTCAAAGCCGCATCAACTTTTATCATCGCCAGCTTTATCATATCAGCAGCTGTTCCCTGGATGGGTGAATTGATCGCATTTCGTTCCGCAAAACCACGCACTGTAAAGTTTGCACTGTTAATATCGCGAAGCCAACGCTTGCGACCCATCAACGTTTCCACGTAACCGTTCTCTTTGCAAAAGTTGATCGTGTCATCCATATATTTCTGAATGCCCGGAAATTCTTTCTTGTAATTATCAATGATATCTTTTGCTTCACCGCGGGGAATGCCCAGGTTCTGCGCAAGACCGAAAGCACCCTGGCCGTAAATGATCCCGAAGTTTACGCTCTTCGCTTTGTAACGCATTTCTTTTGTTACATCCCCTTCTTCCACATTAAACACTTTGGCGGCAGTTGCCGTATGAATATCTTTTCCTGTGCGGAATGCTTCGCACATATTCGCATCGCCGCTGATAGCAGCAACGATCCTCAACTCTATCTGTGAATAATCCGCAGAAACCAACACATGATTTTCATCACGCGGAATAAATGCTTTACGGATCTCTCTTCCTTTTTCTGTCCGGATCGGAATATTCTGAAGGTTCGGATTATTGCTGCTCAGTCTTCCCGTAACCGCAACCGCCTGCGCATAATTCGTATGTACACGACCGGTACGTGCATTCATCAGCTCCGGTAATGCATCCACATAAGTGCTGCGGAGTTTGGTGAGCTCACGGAATGTAAGGATCTCATCGCAAACCGGATTCGTAACGGCAAGTTTTGTGAGTACATCTTCACCCGTTGCGTACTGCCCGGTTTTTGTTTTTTTTGCTTTCGGATCAAGCTTTAATTTTTCAAAAAGTACTTCGCCTAATTGTTTGGGCGAAGCAAGATTAAAACGAACACCCGCCAACTCATACACTTTCTCTTCCGCGATCTTCGCATCCGTATCTAATTCTTTTGAATAGGTCTTTAAGAAATTCATATCCACATTGATGCCTTCAAACTCCATATCCGTAAGTACACGCACCAAAGGATTTTCCACTTCGTAAAAAACTTTCTCTACTTGCTTTTTCGGCAATTCAGGTAAAAAAACATTTTTTAATTGCAATGTAATATCCGCATCTTCTACCGCATATTCTTTTGCGTCTTCAATTTCCACCTGGCGCATCGTGCCTTGAGTCTTTCCTTTTTTACCGATGAGTGATTCGATACTTACCGGAACGTAGCCTAAATATTTTGCGCTCAGCAGATCCATGTTTCGCTTTCCTTCCGGGTCTGAAACGTAGTGTGCAAGCATGGTATCAAAGATCTGTCCTTTTAAACCATAACCATACCACTTCAGCATGAGCAGGTCATATTTGAGATTTTGACCCACCCATGTTTTTGTTTCATCGTCAAACAACGGCTTAAATTTTTGGAGGATCGCAAGTACCTGCTCACGATCTTCCGGGCATGGCACATACCAACCTTCACCGGGTTTTATCGCGAAACTTAAGCCTACAAGATCCGCACAGTTTGCATCAATATTAGTTGTCTCAGTATCAAAACTTATTTCTGATTCATTTTTTAATGTTGCCACCAACGTATCAATCGCAGCATCATTATCTGCCAGCATATAATTATGCGGTGTGTTGCCGATATGCTTATCGGCAATGATTGTTTCTTCTTCTGCAGCAACCTGTACAACCTGTGTTGTTACAGTTACCGGCTGACCAAAAAGATCCATTTGCCCTGTTGCAATTGTAGTTTGCTCTGTTACAACTTCACGACCTGTTTTTATTTCCGCACCAAGAATACGTTGACCCATGGTCTTAAACTCCAGTTCGGTAAATATCTCCGTAAGTGCTTCACGATTCATTTCTTTTTTGCGAAAATCTTCTTCATGAAATTCTACCGGTACATCAAGGATGATCGTTGCGAGTTGTTTGCTCATGATTGCATTCTCTTTTCCGTTTCGCACTTTTTCGCCCAGTGCACCTTTTATCATATCCGCATTCTTTAAAATATTTTCCACACTGCCATATTCTTTGATCAGCTTTGCAGCCGTCTTCTCTCCCACGCCCGCGATGCCAGGAATATTATCTACCGCATCTCCCATCAAACCTAAAATATCAATAACCTGATCCACTCTTTCGATATCCCATTTCGCACAAACTTCCGCAGGCCCCATGATCTCTACTGTTCCGCCCTGATAACCGGGCTTGTAAATCTTAATTTTTTCTGAAACCAACTGCCCGTAATCTTTATCCGGCGTAACCATGTACACATCATAACCGGCTTTCTCTGCCTGCTTTGCCAATGCGCCGATCACATCATCGGCTTCGTAGCCATCTTTCTCAACACAGGGAATATTAAATCCTTTGATGATCTTTTTAATATCAGGAATGGCAGAGCGGATATCTTCCGGTGTTTCCTGTCTGTTTGCTTTATAATCCGCAAAACTCGTATGTCGTTCTGTTGCTGCACTCGTATCAAAACACACCGCGATATGCGTTGGTTTTTGATTGTTGAGCAGATCCGCTAATGTATTCGTGAACCCGAATTGCGCATTTGTATTTCTTCCGCTGCTTGTAATTCTCGGGCTGCGAACGAGCGCATAATAAGCCCTGAAAATAAGTGCGTACGCATCTAAAAGGAATAATTTTTTCTCTTGATTTTCCATCGGGCAAAGTTAATTTATTATTGTTGCACACAAAGGCGTGAGGGAAAACACAAAGGGCGCAAAGAGAAAAACTCTCTGCGCCCTTTTCGAAGTCTTATCGGCCTTTGCGTTAAACTAAAATTTCGTCTCAATATACAATGGCAACATCGCTCTCCATGTAGGCCAGTCGTGCTTCCATTCTGTTCCCCATATTGATGCGTCATGATTTATACCTTTGTTCCGAAGGATCTCGGAGAATTTAGCCGTTGCGGAAGGATCTTCATAATCGCCGCCCCCGGTAAGAATATGAATATGATTGCTTTTGCGGATATGATTTAAATACCACTCATCCGATAAATGAGGAATGTAATGCGCCGGTGAATTAAAATATACCTGCTCATCCCAATAGCCATCGGTATATTCTGTAAGATCATACACACCGCTCATGGCAATAACGCCATCGATGATATCCGGTCTTTTCAAGAACAGATTCATGCTGTGCAATGCACCGAAAGATGCACCCGACAAAATGATCTTTGCTTCATTATGTGTGTTTGTTTTAATGAACGGAATCACTTCATTAAAAATGTAATTGTTGAATTGATTCTGGCGGATTGCTTTATGCGCCCCGTCCATTTCTTTATTGAGCCAGCTTTCGTTATTGATACTGTTTACCGAAAAGATGCGCACTTTTCCGCTGTTGATATAAGGCTCCAGCGTATCCATCAACTGAAAACGCTCATACTCCAGGTAATCCGCGGCAGCCGTTGGCACCAGTAATAAATTAAACCCGCCGTGTCCGTAAGAAACGATCGGCATTTCCTTTTGCAGTGCGGGGCTGAACCAGCCTGAAGTGTCTTTTTGCATATCTTTTTTTTAAATAAATAATCGGTTTTTGTAAATATAGAAACAATATTTTATCGAAAATTCTGTTATAGTAACCTGTAAACGGATATTTCTGAGAAAATACCGGCTTGCAGCCAACAAAAAACCAAGACTATGAGATTGAAAATTACTGCACTCGCAGCACTGACAGCTGTTATTTTCTCATCCTGCGATAAGGACCTGAGTGAAGAATACGGCCAGCTACCCGACACCGCGGGACTTTCATCAAACACATCGGGTTTGAGCAATGCTTCCACTTGTAAAGATTGTATCTATTATCCTGTTTGCTCAGGTTCTGTTTATCATTACAGCGATACCACTGCGGGCTCCACTTCAGGAACGCAAAACAATTATACGCTGCAATACGTAAAAGACACGTTGATCTCCGGTAAAATCTATCAAAAAATGACCGGTGCAGGTCAACAAAACACTTATTTTAACTGTACTTCCGGTGTTTCCACAAGCATCGTTTTGGGAGGTACTACACAGGGCGGCGCAACTATCCCCTACGCAAAGATCACAGCATTAAAGGCTAACGAACCTGTAGCCGCTACGTGGGCTGATATCATCAGTAACGGCAGCGGCCAGGATGCAACTTACACCTACACGATCATTTCAAAAGGAACTGCAAGAACCGTTGCGGGAAACAGCTATCCTGATGTGATCCACGTGCACGAACAAACAACTATCGACGTTCCCGGAATCGGAATTATTCCTGCCGGACAAAGCGAATATTATTTTGCAAGAGGAAAAGGTCTGATCGAAAGCGTCAGTATTGATGACTTCAGCGGCACGCAGATATTGCACCATGTGCTTATCAGCGCAACAATCCCATAAATTAATTGTAGTTGACAGATGGTAGTTGTCAGGAGGGCCTGAAAGACTGTAAAGTTTTTCTTGCTGTCAACTGCCATCTGACAATTGACAATGATTCATCCTCATTTAAAAAGCCTTCCTCTTAGAGAAGGCTTTTTAATATCTGTAAGTCAGATAATGTTTGTTGATCAAATTATAAAAGAAATGCATTTCATCTTCAAATTTCCAAATCTCCAAATCAACTGATCAGCACATCATTCCAACACCCCTTCCGTAATTTCCGTCCACAATTCACGATAGCAATTAGCGGCATAACTGCTTCTTGCAAATTCTTCTACAGGTTTTTTGTGAACACCCATTTTTTCCACATCAGATAAATAAGGAATATAGTTACCAAAGAAACGTTTGTCCTTAAACAATTGTTCCATGATCTCATTATGCATATTCTTACGAAGATCTGCCATGGTAAAGAAACACATCAGCTTAGCCTGATCAATATCTTTCTCCTTAAAATAATCTTTTACCATATTGTAAGTGCGCACAGAAAGTGTGGTCGGTATCACAGGCATCAACACAATATCTGATGCGCTGAAAATATTTTCACTGAGTGCGGAAAAGCCCGGCGGGCAATCTATGAATACAAAATCATATTCGCCGTCAAATTGTTTAAGCACGCTCTTTAACCTGTTTTTTGAACTGCGCATTTCATCCACCATTATGTCGAAGCTTTTTGCGGAATTATCTGCCGCAATAATGTCCAGGTTTTCATAATTGGTAGCCATCACAACATTAGCGAGGTCTGCATCCTTACTCACCATTTTTTTGATATTCGGGGTTGTCTTGGGCTTCGCATTAAAATAGAATGAAGTAGCACCCTGAGGATCAATATCCCACAGCAATGTTTTGTATCCTTCTTTAGCCGCCAGGTAAGAAAAATTTACACAGCTCGCAGTTTTACCCACGCCGCCTTTAAGATTGTAAAGCGCTATCACTATCATAATAAATAATTTGCGGTGATGATTGTATGAGGTTTAAAGTTAATTCTTTCAGAGGGAAATGGCAAGTGGGGATTAGCGAGTTGGGGATTGGCAAGAAGGGATTGGCAAGAAGGAAGTCCCGCTTGCTACTTCCCGGTCCCCACTCCCTCCCGCTTATCAATCCCTTTTTTCCCCTCTCCTCAAAATTCCTATATTGTAACCCGTAAATTTTCTCAACCAAAACCTATCATATGGCTTTATTTAAATCGATGGCAGGCGTTGCGGTCATGGCTGCCGTAAGCACGCTTTCATTTGCACAGCAAAAGCAACTCACGGATGATCAGTACTTTAAAAGCAGCTTTAAAGGAATGATCAATCAGCTGCCAAATGCTACACGTTGGACGGACAATTCGCATTTCCTCCTCATGCGTGAAGGAAAAGTAAATATCGTGGATGCAAAGACCGGCGAAGAAAAAGTAGCAACGGACGCAGATAAAAACATCACTAAGGTTGCAGTAAAACCTGCTCCCTATATTAAAAATAAAGACCTGTATTTTAAAGATGGTGAAACGGAAGTCCGTTTAACGAATGATACGATGCCGGAGATAAATCCTACGGTAAGTCCGGATGGAAAATTTGTGGCTTATACAAAAATAAATGATCTCTATACGATCGATCTCACTTCAAAAAAAGAAACACGTATCACCAACGACGGCAGCGACGTGATCCTGAACGGTTATGCGAGTTGGGTATATACGGAAGAAATTCTCGGTCGCCAATCAAGGTATCGTTCTTTTTGGTGGAGCCCGGACAGCAAACGCATCGCATTCTTCCGTACGGACGATTCGCCGGTGCCTGTGTATACGATCACCGACGGGCAGGGAACACATGGCTATGTGGAAACAGAACGGTACCCGAAAGTAGGTGATAAAAATCCTGAAGTAAAGATTGGCATCGTACAGCCGCAGGGCGGCGCAATTACCTGGGCAGATTTTAATGAAAAGGATGACCAATATTTCGGGATGCCTTACTGGACAAATGACGGTGCTTCTCTTTGGGTGCAGTGGATGAACAGAAAACAAAACGACCTGAAGATCTACGCGGTGAATCCGGCAAACGGCAGCAAGAAAGAAGTGTACGACGAAACGCAAAAAACATGGGTACAATTGGAAGACGGTTATGAGCGCCTTCACTTTTTATCGAACAATAAAAACTTCATTCTGGAAAGTGATAAAACAGGATGGAACAATTTGTACCTGTACGACATGACGGGGAAATTGGTGAATGAGATCACACCTGGTAAGTTTACTGTTACTGATATCAACTATATCGATGAAGGGAAAAGCATCATTTACTTTTCTGCAAGAAGTAAAGAGAACACGGCGAGAAAAGACCTGTATCGTGTGAATTTTAACGGTAAAAATATGCAGCGTCTTACTTTCGGCGAATACAATCATGCGCAAATAAATCTGTCGCCTGACGGAAGTTATTTTGTAACGACATACAGCAATGTGAGCACGCCGCCTAAAATGACGCTGGTAAATAACAGCGGTAAGATCATCAAAGAACTCGGCGACAGCAAAGGTGCGGATCTTGATAATTATGCAATTGCAAAAACAGAATTGATCCGGGTAAAAAGTGATGACGGCTTATATGATCTTCCGATGAAAGTAACCTGGCCGTTGAACTTTGATAAGAATAAAAAATACCCCGTACTCATTTCTATTTACGGCGGACCAAATGCCGGAACCGTAATGGATTCATGGGGACTGAGCGGCAATCAACAATTTTATGCAAAAGAAGGATTGATCCAGGTAGCGATGGATCACAGAGCCAGCGGGCATTTCGGAAAAGAAGGCGTAAACTATATGTATCATGATCTTGGGCATTGGGAAATGGTGGATTATACATCCATGGTAAAATGGCTGATCGCAAACGGCGGTGCTGATCCGAAAAAGATCTGCATTACAGGCTTTAGCTATGGTGGTTATATGAGTTGCTATGCGCTTACGCATAATGCTGACGTATTCACACACGGTATGGCAGGCGGCAGTGTTGTTGATTGGAGATTATACGATACGCATTACACCGAAAGATATATGGGCACACCGGCGGATAATCCCGACGGGTACAAAACAAGCTCTGTATTGAACTACACAGACAATTACAAGGGAATGTTACAAATCGTACATGGTGTGATAGACGATAACGTGCATCTGGCAAACAGTCTGCAACTCATCAGTAAGCTGGAAGACGCGAAAAAAGATTTTGAATTCATGTTATACCCTACGGGTCGTCATGGTTGGCCGGGCAACAAAGGGATCCATTTTCAAAATCTGAAAACAAAATTCATTTACCGTTACTTATTGGAAAAACCGGTACCGGCGGGAATGCTGAGATAAATAAACATAGTCACGAAGGCACTAAGACACAGAGAAATGATTCCGTGGCTTGGTGCCTTTTAGTATAAAATATTCTCCGTCAAATATTGCCGGTTATTAATGACTTTGTGGCATAACAAATAACAAGATCTTACGGCAACGATTGCATGACTAAATCCGATGAAAGCAAAACACTTCATTAGATTTGAGTTATGAAAAAACATATCATGCGATCGGTTACCGTATTTTTTTTGTGCGTTTTAATTTGTGCAAAATCTTTGGCGCAAACAAATACTGTAAAATATTATACGGTACATGCTCCCTTTAAAATGCCTGATGTTGCCGATCCGGTAATTCCTGCGGCAACTTTTTCGATCACTTCCTACGGGGCTGTTGCAAACGGTAAAACATTAAACACAATCGCCATTGCAAAAACGATTGAAGCATGCGCAAAAGCGGGCGGTGGTCATGTAGTGATCCCTGCGGGCAAATGGCTCACCGGACCGATCGAATTAAAAAGCAATATTGATCTGCATATAGAAAAAGGCGCGATGATCATTTTCACACCCGATCATACTCAGTTTCCGATCATCTCCGTTTCAAAAAATAAATATGATGTTACTTCGCCGGTTTGGGGTGATAAACTAGAAAACATTTCGATTACCGGCAGCGGAGAATTTGAAGGAAACGGGCAAACATGGCGCCCGCTCAAAAAAATGAAAGTGACGCCGGAAGAATGGAAGAGAGTGGTTGCATCGGGCGGTGTCTTGAGCAGCGACGGAAAGATCTGGTGGCCGTCTGCTGAAGCAATGAACGGCGAAGCGTACCTGAAAACACTAAAGGATAAAGAAAATGTTACGGCAACTGATTATTTACCGGCACGTGATTTTCTCCGTCCGAAAATGGTTGTGATCTCTAACAGTAAAAATGTATTGATCGACGGTCCAACGTTCAGGAACTCCCCGAATTTCGTGATAAATCCGAAAAATATCACCAACCTAATCATCCGCAATACCAATGTGCACAATGATTATTGGGCGCAAAATGGTGACGGCATTGATATCAGTGCATGTAAAAATGTTGTTGTGTACCATACAACGGTGAATGCAGGAGATGACGGCATTTGTATGAAATCGAGCGGTAATGCAGACACCACAAAACCCGCGCTTGAAAATATCCTTATCGCGGAGTGCACGGTACTGCAAGGTCACGGCGGATTCGTGATCGGCAGCAATACCGACGGCGGCATGCGAAATATTTTTGTAAGTAACTGTAAATTCATCGGCACAGATATCGGCATCCGTGTAAAAAGCAACCGCGGCCGCGGCGGATTGGTACATGATATCTACATCAACAATATTGAAATGGCAAACATCATCAACGAAGCTATTTTATTTGATACTTATTATGAGGACGTTACCGCAGGAAAAGAAAACCCCGGAAAGAGAGTGGCCACGAAAGATGATAAGCTGCCGGAATTTACCCGATTTTATATCAGTAATGTGAGTTGCAAAGGAGCGAAGACAGCTTTCTTTTTCCGAGGATTACCGGAGATGCCGGTGCACGATCTTTATTTCAACAATATTGCTATTTACGCGACAGCGGGTGTTATCGCAGAAAGTATTAAGGCGATCAATTTTACTAACGTGAAGATCACTGCAGATAAAAAACCTGCTATTGATCCGCAGGAAAAAAATATTATTATTACGCCGTAAAACATTTACACAAATAAAAAGCGCTGCATAAAATTTATGCAGCGCTTTTTATTTGATTCGGTTTTTTTATTAAGACTTCTTTGCTTTCATTTTATTTCTCAATGTTACATAATCCAAAAAGTAGATAAACTTCACGGATACTGATGTGTATTGATCTTCCGAAGTTACTTTACTCAGGTTGCTGAAATAATTTTGATAAAATTGCTTACCTGATTGAAAACCGATATCCTTCCATGCTACAGTAATAAAGCTACCCTGTGCAAATTGCCAGGAATAGATCATATCTGCATTAAAGCTATTGAAGTTTACATTATAATTTGCAGGATCGGCGGCGGTATAGGTCGTTGATAGTTTTCCGTCAGTATCCAATACGTATAACTGTTGCGGCGCTACTTTCGTATAGTTGTGACGCAGCCGTAAATTAAAATTCATGCGGTTATTGATACTATATTTCACAGCCAATACATTATCCACTCCGTCAAGATTTCTTCTGGAAAAAACAATTGTACCCATTGCGCCCGGTGCTCCGGCGAATGTAGCCGCGTATCCTGCAGCATTTTTGTTATGATTTATCGAAAAAGTTTCCTGAACAGAAAATTTACTGTTGAACCTTACCTTAAAGGATAAAGCGGGATTAAATGTTGTGCGGTTAAATGCTCCGCCCGTGCCTGTGAATATTTCTGCATAGCCCGAAATCTTTTTTGTAGGGTTGGTCTGCGCAAAAAGATCAATACCCATGCTTCCTTTATTGTGCCACACACGGCCATACCGGCGGGATTCATAAAAATCATTATAATCCGTTCCCACATGAATATTCGTGGAAAACTCCCATAACTTTTTTGTTTGCATATAGCCGTTCATGTTCAGATCAAGTGTGGTGAACATGAATTTTTTTCTTTTCAAAAAATCAATAGGGATAAGCGGTCGCGAATAAAATACGTCACCGTTTATATTCATGCGGTTGTAAATTCCTTTTGGTGTATTCCAATTATACGATGCATATACATCATTGTTGATCGTATTATTATTGGTAAAATAACCAAGATCCGATTTATCATATTTTGCATTGAAGAGCTCATGCGAAACGTTGAAATTGAATTTACCACTCGTTTTACCAAAATAAAGATTGTGGTTATACCCCGTTGTTGTTTTGCCTTTATCAATGGTGTTGCTGATGCTTATTCCGCCGCCGGTATTCCAGGTATTTGTTTTGTCATTAAGGTCAAACATTCCCTTCATCACATCGGCATCGTAATCTGAACCGCTCCGCAACACACTTGTATTCACGAAAGACACGCTGCTGTTATGTTTCAGCGTTTGATCCAACACAAATACATTGTAGTTCGTGAGCGGATCTGTCTCGAATTTCCTCGTACTTTTAGACGCATCCTGAATGATCGCATACTGAGGTTTTGTAACGGCGTTCAATACACCGATGCCCAAGCCTTTTTGGGTACGTCCGCTTATCTTGACTGCATTCACCAATTTGCTTTTTGCAGGATTTTCAATTACAGTATCTCCTGAATTGAGTGTGTAATCATATTGATGTAAGGGCGAACCGCCGATGCGCCTGCTGTAAAATAAATTTCCTTTTGTAAAAAGTTCGGTTCCTTCGGTGAAGAAAGGCCGGTTATCCGTGTAGCGTTGTTCAAAAGGACCAAGGTTAAGTACCACATCATCCGACTGCACCTGGCCAAAATCCGGGATCAATGTCATATCCAAGGTAAATGCTTGGTTAATGCCATACTTGATATCAGCACCGCCGTTCACACTCACGCCGTTTTTTGCACCGTAATCCTTTTCACCGTTGTGATTATAATAAGTTGAAAAATATGGTGACAACTGCAGACGTAACGGCGGTTTAATATTTTCAAACCCCGCAAGCGTTCCTTCCTGTTGCAAAAAACCATTCTTATTCGGATCAAGGGATTGCCAAAAGAATTTCTGACCGCTTTTTTTTCTGTTGCGAAAAAGATTTACGCCCCAATCCTGTACTTTCCTTTTCCCGAAGCGAATAGCTGAATAAGGAATGAACATTTCAAAACTCCATCCGTCATTGTGCATTTTCACAGCGCTTTGCCATACAGCATTCCAGGAAAAATCTTCGTTTCCGCCATTCGAGATCTTTGAATCCCATTGTTCATTAAGCGGGGTGATGATATATTCAAAACCGTTCAACTTATCCTGGTAAGTATCGAATGCCACACCAAAAAAATCATTATTGCCAAAGCCATCCCTCCCGTTCAACTCCGCGGCAATGCTGTCTTTTACTTTTTCATGTAAATATCCGCCGATGTACACGCCTTCGTTATCATAAAGCAAATACGTTTCGGTAGGATTATCAGGTCCTTCCGGGATAAACGGTGTTGGTTGTTGTTGAATATAATGCTCAGCCTTAGCGGCATCCTTCCATGCGGATTCGCTAAGTTCTCCGTCAATTTTTATCGGGGTAGAAGTTTTTTTTATCTGCAATGATTTCTTCACAACAGGCGCCTGTTGGGCCAATGCATGCCCGCAGGCAAACATAGTTGTAACGGTAAATATTAGTCTCAGCAATTTCATCGTCCTAGTTTTAGCAGTCGTTCATCTTAAACAAAGATGACAGTACGAAACTAAACGTAGTAACCCGTCCAAAAGTTACCGTTCATCAAAAGAAAGTTTTATTAAGAATTTGTTAACGAACGAAAACGATGTGATGATGTGCTGATTTGGAGTTGTGCTGATGTGATCGCTGCGATAAATTGTCGTCTCTTATTTACCTGAAGCTTGTTCATGTAAATAATCCTTCCGCTTCAATTCAAAATTTCTGCCGAGGTATAATCTTCTCACCTGCTCATCGCCTGCGAGTTGCTCTGCAGTGCCGTGTTTGAAGATGCTGCCGTCGATGAGTAAATAAGCACGATCGCAAATAGACAGCGTTTCATTTACATTATGATCCGTAATAAGGATGCCGATATTTTTGAATTTGAGTTTTGCAATGATCTCCTGAATATCTTCCACAGCGATCGGGTCCACACCGGCAAAGGGTTCATCCAATAAAATGAATTTCGGATCTACTGCAAGCGCACGAGCAATCTCTGTCCTTCTTCTCTCGCCGCCGCTTAACGTATCGCCGTTATTTTTTCTTACGTGTTGCAAACGAAATTCATCCAGTAAGGATTCAAGCTTTGCTTTTTGTTCATCTTTCTTAAGTTTCGTCATTTCCAACACTGCAGTAATATTTTCTTCCACCGTAAGTTTACGAAACACACTCGCTTCCTGCGGCAAATAACCGATGCCCATTTTCGCACGTTTGTACATGGGAAGGTTCGTGATATTGATATCGCTGAGAAATACTTCGCCTTTATCGGGTTTTACCAATCCCACAACCTGGTAAAAAGAAGTGGTTTTGCCGGCGCCGTTCGGACCAAGAAGTCCTACGATCTCACCTTGTTTCACATTAAAGGAAACATCATTTACAACAGTTCTGCTGCCGTAGGTCTTTACAAGATTATTTGTCTGAATGGTCAGGCTCAATGCTCAAATATTTGAACAAATGTAAGAAAGATGTTTTTGGCTGCGGTGATGCGGGTAAGATTTAACAGCAGCGCAGTTTTGATAATGTATGCATCCTTATGTAAGTTTGCACGAATCCCGCAGAAAGGGTTATCAGCACAGCACATGAAAGTTACAGATCATCTTAAAGAAGCAACAGACACCGTTATATCTTTCGAAATTTTACCGCCGCTTAAGGGCAAGGGAATTCAATCGCTTTATAATCACCTTGATCCGTTGATGGAGCTTAAACCCGCATTCATCAATGTAACTTATCACCGCAGTGAGCATGTGTTTAAGAAAACGGCTGACGGAAATTTTCGCAAAGCGATCGTCCGAAAGCGCCCCGGAACCGAATCTATCTGCGCGGCAATCATGAATAAATATAATGTGGATACCGTTCCGCATTTGATCTGCGGAGGATTCAGCGTAGGCGATACGGAAGATGCATTGATCAATCTTAATTATTTAGGAATTGACAATGTACTCGTACTTCGCGGCGATGCGGCAAAAAATGAAACGAATTTTGAACCGGAACCGGGCGGACATAATTACGCGATCGATCTCTTGAAACAGGTTCAGAATCTTAATGCCGGACTTTACCTTGAAGAGGACCTGAAGAATACCACCAAAACTAAATTTTGTGTTGGTGTTGCCGGTTACCCGGAAAAACATTTTGAAGCACCGAATAAGGATACCGATCTGCAGTTCCTCAAACAGAAAGTGGATGCCGGTGCAGATTACATCATCACACAAATGTTCTTCGACAATCAAAAATACTTTGCTTTCGTGGATGCCTGCAGAGCAGCAGGAATAACGGTTCCTATCATTCCGGGATTAAAGCCGGTATATGCGAAAAAACAACTTACCATCCTGCCGAAAGTATTTCATATCGATCTTCCGACCGATCTTTCCGATGCGATCATAAAATGTAAAACAGATATTGACGTTGAAGCTGTAGGTTCGGAATGGTTGCTCAATCAATCCCGCGAATTAAAGAAAGCCGGTGTTCCTGCTTTGCATTATTACACATTAGGCAGACCGAATTTGGTTGCTGATGTGGTGAAGCAGATTGTTTAGTTGATCAGTTCTATATAAACAGGATCTTAACGGCTTAGTATAAAAAGATCCCGCAGCCAATGACTGCGGGATCTTATTTATACTATTTATTTTATTAAAGGGGAATACCTACCGACAAAGAAACCGTTCTGTATTTATTTTTATCATTGGAACTGTTGTTGGTATCCGTGGAATTGATCTTCGCCAAACCCAGGCCATAGTTTGCTTTGATGATAATATGTTTGAATGAAAGACCACCGCCGAAATTAAGCCCGTAATCAAATCTTTTCAATTTATTATACGAAGCGTCTTCCTGACCTGATGTTGTCGGGTCATCGTTATTAAATTTAATATTGCTTTCGCCGGATGTGGTAACACCAAATATTCTGTGTTCCGTTTTTGATTTTCCGGCAACGCCGATTGCGGCATACGGACCGGCATTTATGTATACGTTACTTCCGTTTCCTATCGGAAATCTAACCAGCACATTTACCGGAAGTTCTATGTACAACGGATTAAATTTTGCTTTTACATAATCTCCGCCGCCCAGGTCAGCTTCAGCTTTCGCCCCCCTACCCGTAAATAACAAACCTGCCTCAAAACCAATTACACCAGACGTATCGAACCTGTTCATAAAGCCTGCATTAAACGTAGTAAGCGTATTACTTTTCTGCGAACTGCCGTCGTTGGATGTGCTGATGTTTGCCAGATTAACCCCACCCTGTAAATAAAAACTTTGTGCATTTACTTTTGCGCTGACGAATATGATCATCAATATTACCGCAATCTTTTTCATAATTAAATTTATTAGTGAACATCTTTATTTAGATGACGGCCACAAATTCAAAAAGCCTGCCAATACATCAGCAGGCTTTAAAAAAAGATCAAAGAAATTATTTTATGATCTGTTCAAGTATTGTTTCATTTACTTTAACAGGATATTTTTTTCTTAGTGTTGCAACCCATTGTTGCTCCAATACATTTTGATAATCGTTAATGATTAAACCTCTCGCTTCGGTAAAACTCCTTTGAAGACCACCGTCATAATTCTTAAGGTATTTTACTACAGATGCAGAGCCGTCGGAGTTTTTTATTATGTCTGAGTAAGAGCCCGGCTGCGTGTTTACAATTCCGCCGCCCGGGATCTGCGCCATTTCGTAACGGCCGCTGTCTGCCTGTATTTTATTGTTGGATTCTTCCGCAATCGTGATCCATCTTTTACCCGCTTTTAAAGATTGCAGTGCCTGCGCTGCCGTTTGTTCATCTGTGCAGTTCAAAATCACCACATCCGCACTCGGCAGCCATTTGTATTTTTCTTTGTTGGCACTGTAATATTTTTCGAGCCCTGCAGAATCAGCCCCTGCTTTGCTCCATACATTGCGTTCCATAATTTCAAACAACATATTTCCTTCGCGAAATTCCTGCATTTGATATTTAAAATCCGGGTTGTATTCTTCCAGATGCTTCTTGTAATAATTTACCGCTACCAATGAAATGAATTTTTCGATCATCTGTTTGTCCGGCATCGCCACCTGTTCTGCATTCGTGTTGCTCATCACATATTTCAGCCACTCTTCTCCTTTTATCTGAGTGCCGTCTTTAAAAGAGATCACCGTTTTTTTACTGATCGGCATTTTTGCAGAGTAATCAATCCCGTAATGTTTAACTACTGTATCAGCTGATGCCAGCATGTCCGCATCACTTACCGATGTCCTTTTAAGCCCGGCCTTAACACCAATCTCTCTTGCGAATTTTTCTTTCTCACGATTCATGCGCGGATCGATCAAGACTTTTTGCTGCATTTCAAAATGATAGTTTGCATCATTTTTTTCAGGCAGACTTGTATGACCCAAAAGCTTTACAATATGATAGCCGAATTGTGTTTCAAACGGTGCTGTGATGTCATTGTCATTCCTCAGATTGAAAACATTTTTTTCAAAATCAGCACTGTATTTTCCCGTAGTGAATTCGGGTAATTCACCGCCGGCCAGATAGGTCATGCGATCATCGCTGTATACTTTTGCAGCTTCTGAAAATGACAAACCTTTCTTCAACAAACCATAAACTGAATCCGCTTTTTCTTTTACCGCAAGTTTTGTGTTGTAGTCTGAATTAGGCGGATAAGCGAATAACAATTGCGCCGTTTTCCATTTGCCTGCATCTTTTCTTTCTTCCGTCATCTTAAAGATCACCCAACCCTTTTCTGTGCGTAAAGGTGCGCTCACATTGCCGTTTCCGGCTTTATATATCAGGTCTTCATATTGATAAGGCAGTGTAAATGCCGTCACAAAACCACCGTCATTATATTTTACCTGTGAGCCGGACTTGCCCGACATATTCGTTACAAGATCGGCGTAGGCCGTATTGCCGTTCTTCAATTCTTTATACAGATCATTTGCTGTGTTGAAAGCTTTCAATGTATCCGCAGGCGTTGCATTGGGCGCAACAGGAACGGAGAAATAAAGTACGTGAAGATCTCTGCCCGCTCTTTCGATCGCTTCATCAGTAAGTACCTGCAAACCTTTATCATCAGTGAGATAATTAGGCATCACCTGATCGCGAAAATTGTCTGTATCGTAACGGATCTGAGAAAGTGTATCAAGGCGCAGTTCCTGTGCAGCTTTAACTTTCAGCTTAAAGTTGCTGTACAGTTCCACATAATCACGCATTGATTTTTCTTTGCTTTCCGTACCCGGCTTATTTTTATTGTAAGCACGCAAAAATTCATCTTTATCAACAGTACTGTTACCGTAAGTGATCAGCGTTTGAGAAAAAGCTGCGCCTCCGGAAAACAAAATTGATGACAGAACAAATAACTTTTTGATCCTTTGTTGCATATAGTGTTGGTGTCTTTATTAATTTTTCGCCTGCTTCATTTTCACTTCAAGAAAATCATTGATCTGTTCTCTCGTAAGTTTTTTAGCGATGATGCGCTTATCCTTATCCAGCAGATACATGGTAGGCGTGAGCGTTACGTTATACAGTTGACGGTAAGAAGGCAGCTGACTTTTTTCTTCAGCCTCCACTGATTCCTTTGGTTGGTAAACGTTTACCCAATCGCCGATATTATGTTCGCGGATGTATTTTAACCATTCCGGTTTCAGCTTTTCCGTTTCTGAAAGCACGGCGTAGATCTTAATATTTTTCTTTTCCCAGGAAGCACGGTAGATCGAATCTAATTTCGGAATCTCTTCCTTACAATGTCCGCAGGTAGGATCCCAAAAGACCAACACCGTATAATCCGCCTTCACATCATAGAGCGAAGAGATCTTACCGGCAGTGTCGGTAAATTTCAGATCAGCACCCTGTTCGCCGATCAGGTTACTCATCAGCATATAAGCTGCTCTGGTTATCTTTTCATGCTGATCATCGCTGAGCCAGGTACTTACACCCAGGCTATGGTATTGCTGAAAAAGGTGCACGAATACCGCATCCTGACCCATGTATTTCGGATTGATATATTCATCGGTGAACCAATTCAGTAAAAATTTATACATCTCCGGATTACTTCTTGCGAGCAATAAACGATAGTCGATATCACGGATCAGGCTGTCTGATGATTGCGACATTACCTGGCGATAATATGTTTCCAATCTTGGCATAAAGAAGGGCGTGCGGATCACTCTTTCATCCAAAAAAGTAATGCCGTCCCAATAATGATCTTTAAAATAATTGTAATTATCCAATGAGTCCTGATGTGTTACCGGCGTCTTCGCAGGGTAAGGCGGATCTTTCATTGCGTTAAGTAACGTAGCCATCATCGAAGCGGGCTTTGCTTTTATCATATTCTCTCTGTAATCATTCAGCTCTTTACTGTATTTTTTATAGTTCGTTTCGTGTAAGGTAGAGTCAGCGTGGGTTTTAGCAGTATTGAAAGCAACTTTTTCTTCCTGCAGTTGCTTCCCTTTTACAGAAACATAGGCACGATAGGCTCTAAAATCAAGATTTGCAGCAGAGCCTGTAACAATCATCTTATCAAGATTTGCCGTATCAGCTGTGACCGACAATACCTGTTCTTTATCGATCAGAAAATCGGCCGTTAATCTTTTGCCCGGAAATACCATCGAGTAGATGCCTCCCGGAAGTCTTTTTGTTCCTTTAAAAACTGCAATTCCATTGCTGCCGACAGCAGCGGAATCCTGAAGGATAAAATCCTTTTTCCCCATATAATAAGTAAGGTATGCGATACCCGACCGGTAGTTACTTTTAAGCGTGATCGTGTAGCCCTGAGCTTTTGCCCCGTATACGCCGAGGCAGCAAAAAATAAGCGATAAAAGTTTTTTCATTCTGCTTGATATAAAAAGTTGACAAATGTATTCAAAATAGCCGTTAAAACACTGCCTCAGCCGTGTATGGCGAAATTGTTCCCTATATTTTAACAAACAGCTTATAGCCCGGGAAAGTTTATTTTTGCAGCGTGAAAAGAAAGAAAGCAAGAATAGAGCTGCATAATGTTCCGGTTACGGATTATGCCGCAGAAGGGAAGGCGATAGCCAGGCATGAAGGAAAAGTGATCTTCGTATCGGGTGCAGTGCCCGGCGACAGCGCGGATATCCTGCTTACCAGGAACAAAAAAGACTGGGCGGAAGCAAGGGTACTCCGCATTACTTTGCCCGCGGCCGACCGGCTCGATCCGTTCTGCCAACACTTTGGCATCTGCGGTGGCTGCAAATGGCAGATGCTCCCCTACGAAAAACAACTGCAATACAAACAGCAGGAAGCCGAGCAAAATCTTCGTCGTATCGGAAAAGTAACGGATGCTGTCATGCTGCCGATTGCAGGGGCCGATGAGCAGGTGCATTACCGCAACAAGCTCGAATTTACCTTCAGCAATAAACGTTACCTCACGGCTGCCGAAATATCAACTGATGATGTAGTGCCTTACCAGGATTCGCTGGGTTATCATGTGCCGCGGATCTTTGATAAAACGATCGACATCTTCGAATGTTTTTTGATGGACGACGTAAACAATCGTATACGAAATACGATGCGGGAGATTGCGGTCAGCAGTCAGTTTCCTTTCTATGATATCAAAGAACACACAGGGTGGTTGCGCAATCTGATCATCAGGTATTGCACTACGGGTGAGCTGATGGTAAACCTTTGCATCAATTATGAAGACACAGAAAATACAAAAAAAATCCTCGACGGTTTACTGGCAGGAGTGCCCGAGATAACCACAATGCTATATACGGTAAATCCTAAATGGAACGACAGCATTTATGATCTTGAGCCTATCGTCTATTACGGCAAAGGTTATGTAACAGAGAAACTGGAGAATTTTGAATTCATCATCAGCCCGAAATCTTTCTTTCAAACGAATACGAAACAGGCGGAAAAATTATATAGCATCACCCGCGACTTTGCGCAGCTTACGGGCAATGAAGTGGTGTACGATCTGTATTGCGGCACAGGGAGTATCGGTATATTTTTAAGTCCGGGTGCTAAAAAAATAATCGGTGTAGAACTGATCGAAGACGCCATCACTGATGCAAAAAAGAATGCGGTGAATAATAATATTGAGCACGCAGAATTTTTCGCCGGCGATGTAATCAAAATATGTGACGATGATTTTTTTGCAAAACACGGCCGTCCCGATGTGGTGATTACCGATCCGCCGAGAGCGGGGATGCATGAAAAACTGGTAAATAAACTTTTGGATATTGCCGCACCTGTTATTGTTTATGTAAGCTGTAACAGTGCCACCATGGCCCGCGACATATTGTTGCTCAGCGAAAAATATGATGTGGAGAAAACGCAACCGGTGGATATGTTTCCGCACACACATCATATCGAATGTGTAGCGAGGATGGTGTTGAGGAATAGTTAATTGCTTACTTTGTATCAGAACTTCTGTGAGTGAATTTTGAATGATGAACATTAAACTTTTTTATGGCTTTTAATAATTTCGGTAACAGGTTTCAGCAAACAACGCCGGCTGTTTTAAATCTGATCATCATAAATGTGATCGTATTTATTGCGCAACTAATGTTTCGCAACGCTACCCCGTCAATAGATGATTTATTTGCGCTGCATCATTATAAATCATCGAATTTCCGATTGTATCAGGTGATCACACACATGTTCATGCACGCCAGCTTTCTGCATATACTTCTGAACATGTATGCACTTTGGATGTTTGGTTCATTTATAGAAAGAGTTTGGGGACCAAAGCGTTTCCTGATCTTTTATTTTCTTTGTGGCTTAGGTTCCGCGGTAGCGCAGCTTATAAGTTTTGCGTATGAGTTTCGCGGTATAGGGGCTATGCCTGCTAACGCTGATCAGTATGAACTTTATAGCGATATGGTAGATATGGTAAATGCAACTGTTGTAGGCGCTTCAGGTGCAATAATGGGTGTGGTAGCGGCTTTTGGTTATCTGTTTCCCAATACTCAAATGATGATCATTCCGATTCCGATTCCGATAAAAGCAAAATGGCTTGTGATTGGTTACGTTGCTTTTGATCTGTTCAGCGGCATTGCTGCAAGACCCGGTGATGACGTTGCACATTTCGCTCATGTGGGTGGCGCACTCACGGGATTTTTGATCGTCTTTTTTCAAAACAGGTTCAATAAAAAAACTTTTTACTGATACAGAACTGACCTTCACGGGTTTCAACTGTATTTTTATACTAATAAATTTTAACGCAGATGGGAGAATCAGACCGCGGCCACCGGAACGAAAGGTCGCAGAAAAACCGGAACAGTTTTACGCTGGGCGCAGGCAACAATGCATTGATGGCCCTATTCGCCATCAATGTTATTTTCTTTTTAGTATTGATGATCATTCAGGTAGGCGTTTTTGCCGGCGAGCATACACAGGAATATTTTTATACTAATGTATTGCAGTGGTTCAATCTGCCGGCGAGTCTTACGAAACTCAGCGAACGGCCTTGGACATTGCTGACTTACATGTTTACCGAAACAGGTTTGAGTGCTCCTGCAATTTTCCGCGGTATTTCCAACATGATCTGGCTTTGGGTTTTTGGTTCGATGCTGCAACAAATGGCGGGCAACGACAAACTCATCCCGATCTACATTTACGGCGGTCTGCTCGGCGGCATATTTTATATAGCGTCGCATTACATTATCGGAACGCTTGCGCCCGCTCGTGAACTATCCGGTTTGCTGGGCGCAAATGCAGCTGTGATAGGCGTTGCAATGGCAACTACCACATTAGAGCCTAACTTTCGATTCTTTACACAATTACGCGGCGGTATTCCGATCTGGCTGTTGATGATGATCTATTTGCTGATCGATTTTGCAGGCATTGCTACATCCGGCGCGGCTTTAAGTCTTTCTCATTTAGGCGGTGCACTCGCAGGGTTTTTATTCGTGGTATTACTTCGCCGCGGTACGGATCTGAGTGTGTGGATGAATACATTTTACGACTGGGTCATTAATCTTTTTGAGCCCAAACCGCAGTCGCCAAGGTCTTCCGCAAGAGATAAGATTTTTTACGAAACGGGCAACAGAAAACCTTTCACAAAAACAACCGACGTTACGCAAAAAAGAGTAGATGAACTGTTGGATAAGATCAACCAAAAAGGCTATCACTTTCTTACCGATGAAGAAAAAGCATTTTTAAAAAAAGCTTCAGAAGATGAGAATCTATAAAAATCAAAAGCCGCAAAATTGATTTGCGGCTTTCGTTTTTCAGCAATTTGATTGAGCTTATTTTTACGGATTTGTACTAGTAGTGGTCGTTGTTGTACTACCTACTCTTCCGGTTTTCTTATCATTTTTTCTACCCAAAATATACCCGCCGGCTGCACCTATCACACCACCGATAATAGCACCTTTTGCACCTTTACCGATCACTGCACCGGCAACAGCACCACCCACAGCGCCTATCGTTGCATCTTTAGCAGCACTGCTCCAGCCGGTATTCTTTTTCTCTGCAGGTGCAGGGGTTGTACCGGTTGTACCGGATCCCGGGATGCCCGAGTTTCCTGTTTCTCCTGTGGTGGTACCCGCGGTTGTTGTGGACTGAGGTACCGTTGCAGGAGGCGTTACTACCACCGGAGGCGTTGTTGTAACAGGTGCTTTTTGTTTTTCATACACTTTTACAACTTTGGTTACCGTACGCACCTGCGGCGGTGCTGTTTGAGGCGCAACTGTTGTCGCGGAAGTTTCTGCACCCTGAGCCTGCACATCCGTGCTCGCATTACTTTGTTTTAAAGAAGAGCTATCCGGTGTGAAAACGATCTGTTGTTTATTTGCGTCGAGATCCTTCTTGTTTGAGTTACATGCAGCAAGCAAAATCACGGCTGCAGATAGTGTAAGTAAAATGTGTTTCATGTCTGATTAAATTTAGTTTAATGATTGAGTCCACCCCCCTGTTATACAAAATAATGCCAACCGGGATATTTGCAAAGCTATTAAGGAATTTTTATGTTAACATTTTTAACTTACACTTATCTTTAGTGCATGGCGGGCAATTTTTTCAGAAGATTTACCAAAGGTTTTTTTGTAACCTGTAATGTGATTGCGGCATTGCTTTTCCTTGCAGGCTGCTATGCCTCGTGGTTTAACCCGAAACATTTTTGGTTCATCGGGTTTCTAACGCTGGCATCCATCTATTTACTTGTTGTTTTGCTGTTGTTCGTCATCTTTTGGCTTTTCGCCGGGAAAAAATTAATGTTCATCAGCATCATTGCGATGCTGCTTGCATGGGTGCCGCTTCGTCACCTGATAAAATTTAAGTTCCCGGGCGATTTTAAGCTCGCAAAAAAAGAAGGCGACTTACGTGTGATGAGCTGGAACGTAGAACACTTCGACATCCTGGAGCACAAAACACATCCTGAAAGAAAAGCTGAGATGCTTGATCTTATCAGTCAATACCAGCCCGATATCGCTTGCTTCCAGGAAATGGTAGGCAGTGATCAATATTCGGATGCCATAAATTATGTGCCGTTTTTTTCACAGCGCATTCATATGCCGTATTACTGGTACAGCTACAATGAAAAAATAAATTTCGACGATAAACATCATTTCGGAATCATCATTTTCAGCCGCTATCCGATCATAGAAAAACATACCATCAGTTTTGCGCCGAATGATTACAATTCTATTTTTCAGTATGTAGATATCGTGAAAGATTATGACACTTTCCGGGTATTCAATATTCATTTGCAATCGCTCAAATTCAGCAATACAAACAGGCAATACATTGATGATCCTTCCATGCAGAGCGATATGGATCTTGAAAAATCAAAGAACCTGATCTCAAAATTCAAAACAGGATTTTTGAAAAGACAGATCCAAAGTGAACGTATTAAAAAAGTAATGGATGAAAGTCCGTACCCGATCATCCTCTGCGGCGATTTTAATGATGTGCCCAACAGTTACGCTTACAGCCTCATCGGCAAAAACATGAATAATTGTTTTACGGAAAAAGGCGCGGGCATCGGAAGAACTTTTTCTTCCATTTCACCAACCCTTCGCATTGATAATATCTTCACAGATAAAAAATTTACAACCGATCAGTTTGTTCGGGTAAAGAAAAAATTAAGCGATCACTTTCCGATATTGGCGGATCTGAATTTTGAGCATGCAAACATGGAGATTAAAAAATAATCTCAATCTTTTTACGATTTTTCAGACTCGTTGAAATCTCCCCGTCATTACGGGGAACAAAGCGCCGCAATGAAGATAAAATCCTTTAAAGTCTGGTATGCGGCTCGAATGACTTACGAACTGGAAACGAAGACTGCGAACCTGATGATATGCTTTAAAGGATCAGACGGTAAAAATTATTTTTTGGGTGCTGCAAATATGATAGCTTGGATGAAAATCACATTTGGTACAGCCACAAATCCTGATTATCATCACTACACGCAGGCTGATGGTGGAACACATGGAGAATTATTTTTTCCTTTGTTTGATGGCAAACAGGGTATATATGCTCTGCTTCCAAATGATCCGGCTAAAGCTACTGGATACGGCGCAACGGGTCATGTGGATCTGGCAACGGTTTCGAATCCTAAACTCTGTGACGGAGATCCTTTCTTTATTGTGAAAGGAGGCATCAAAGAGATATCATTTTGGGATTTACATTAATTTTAAAGCATGAAACAATTTATTTTATTAGTAATGATCTCGGCGATTACAATATTCTCTCTGTCTTGTCATTCATCTATGAAGTCTGAAAGAAGAATGTGGTATTATAAAAATTGGCAACAATCTTACAAGGACAGAGCATTATGTAAGTGCCTTCTTTCAGGATATAAAGACACTGCTATTGTAAATAAGATAGCTCGTGTGGACAGATCATTATACGATCCCTTAGCCATGGCGATCTTTGATAGTTCCATTGATCAGCTTGTAGCAGTTAAAATGATTGCAATTCAAAAAGATTCTGCTGAATCATACCAAACTGTAGCTGAAGCTGCAGCTGGGAAAAACGTTTTTAATCAGTGTATGGAATTTTATAAGGGCAAGACATTAAAAAACGCTAGCAAGGTTGAAAAGAAAAAATGGAAAAAAATTAAGAATATAAGTTCCGCGGTTAGTGCGAAAGTACCTTCCGCATAAATTAAACGCAGAGTAGCTGGCCTCAGCCAGCTACTCTTTTTATTCAGCGTTTTCTCCGCAATAATTTCTCTATCTTTGAACCAATGCAACGCTCCTTTCAAATATTCTCCTGCTGTTGTTGCCCTTCGGGCAATATTTAATCCTGTGCGATACGCACAAAATCGTTTTCATAAAATACATTTGCTGATAATTACCGGAAAAGCTCATTAACGAATCGCTCCTGAAGCGTGCGATCCGCCGCGGCGGACAGGCTGCCAATGATGCTGAATAAACAACAACTGCCTGGCTCAAAACATAATTATGCCGTTAGAAATATATAATACACTTACCAGAAAGAAAGAAATTTTTACGCCGATCAATAAAGATTATGTGGGCATGTACGTCTGCGGACCAACCGTATACAGCGACGTGCATCTCGGCAATTGCCGCACGTTCATTTCTTTCGATATCATTTATCGTTATTTAAAGTATTTGAAATACAAAGTGCGATACGTGCGCAATATCACTGATGCCGGGCATCTTGAAGGTGACCGTGATGAGGGCGATGATAAATTCAGCAAAAAAGCGAAGCTGGAACAACTGGAGCCAATGGAAATTGTGCAACGTTACACGTTGGGTTTTCATGACGTGATGGCGATGTTCAATACATTACCGCCAACGATAGAACCCACGGCCACAGGGCATATCAGCGAGCAGATAAAAATGACGCAGGAAATTCTGGCGAACGGTTATGCATACGAAGTGAACGGCACCGTTTATTTTGATGTGGAAAAATACAGCAAAGAGAAGCCCTACGGTATTCTTACAAACCGCAAGCTCGAAGATCTTTTGGAAGGCACACGTGATCTTGACGGTCAGGATGAAAAAAGAGGCAGACTTGATTTTGCACTTTGGATAAAAGCAAAACCGGAGCATTTGATGCAATGGCCAAGTCCGTGGGGACAAGGGTTTCCGGGCTGGCATATTGAATGCTCGGCGATGAGTAATAAATATTTGGGTAAACAATTTGACCTGCACGGCGGCGGTATGGATCTTGCGGCAACGCACCATACCAATGAGATCGCACAGAATGAAGCCTGCTTTCATGAAAGTCCGGCGAAAATCTGGATGCATACGAATATGCTTACGGTGAACGGAACACGTATGAGTAAAAGTTTGGGTAACGGATTTTTACCCGGTGAATTATTTACCGGCGATCATCCCCTGCTCGATAAAGCTTATGCGCCGATGACGGTACGTTTCTTTATGCTGCAAACGCATTACAGAAGCACGCTTGATTTTAGTAACGAAGCATTGCAGGCATCTGAAAAAGGATTGAAAAGATTATGGGATGCGTATGAACTATTGCAAAAGCTGGAATATGCTGCCGGTGAAACGGATGCGGAATTAAATGAAAAAGTATTGACAGCCATCAACGGTTTTGATGAATCGATGAACGATGATTTTAATACTGCAAAAGTGTTGGCGAATATGTTTGAAATAGTGCCGGTGATCAATTCAATAAAAGATGGCCTGATAAAAACGGGTGCACTTGAACAAACAACATTTGAATCGGCAAAAGAAAAATTCAAAGATTATCTCGAAGATATTTTCGGCCTCAAACCTGCAACAGAAGGCAATTCCGGTAAACTGAATGATGTGATGCAATTGCTGATAGAAATGAGGAAAGATGCGAAAGCGAAAAAAGATTTTGCAACGTCTGATAAAATCAGGAATCAATTGGCAGAGGCAGGTATTTTGTTGAAAGATGAGAAGAACGGAGAAATGAGCTGGGGCGTGGAATAGCGCTGCGCTTGGGGCCGGGAGAACAAGGAAGATGCCTGCGGCGCTGCTAAAAGTGTAAAAAAGACAAAAAGAAGAAAAAGGCAAGCACAAAAGCTTAACTTATTTAATTGTACTACTATGGAAATTGAAGAATTGATCCATGCTGTTATTGGTATGTCCATTAAGATACACTCCAAGGTTGGCCCCGGCTGCTTTGAAAGAGTTTATGAAGAGATATTATACTACGAACTTCAACAGCTAAATATTCCTGTGCATCGTCAGGTCTTGTTGCCGATTCAATATGAAGCATTGGAAATAGAGAATGCTTATAAATTGGATCTTCTGATTGATACCAGATTAATTGTTGAGTTGAAGTCAGTATATCCTTTGCCTTCTGTTTATTTCAAACAAATCAAAACACAGCTGTGTCTTTTAAATTTAAAGTATGGACTGATCCTGAATTTTAAAACGGAATTGATGAAGAACGGCATTCACAGGATCTATAATAATAACGGCGATGAACAATCGTAACTTTTTTATCTTTTTTTCTTTTTTACGCTTTTAGCCCGAAAAAACATGCCGCATCAACTACACCTTCAAAAAGACAAAACCCTCCGCCGCATCATGGCGGATCAGGATAAATATGTAATTGAAAAACGCAATCACATCCATCTTCGCTTTTGCGCATCCGTTATCTCACAACAGCTCAGCACCAGAGTAGCAGAGGTTATTTACGGAAGATTTCTAAACCTCTTCAAAAAGAAAACACCTTCTGCAAAAGAGATCCTCGCCGTGGATGTGGAAACATTTCGCAGCATTGGTCTTTCGTATGCAAAAGCATCTTACGTGCACAACGTTTGTAATTTTTTTGCGGAGCATAAACTCACTGATGCCAAGCTTCACAAAATGACGGATCAGGAATTACTTGATCTGCTCACACAAATTAAAGGGGTTGGTCACTGGACCGTAGAAATGATCCTGATGTTCTCACTCGGCCGCGAAGATGTATTCGCCATGGATGATCTCGTGATCCAACAAACTATTACCGAGCTCTACAAGCTCAACAGCAGCAATAAAAAACAAATGAAAGCAGACATGGTACGCATTGCAGAAAAGTGGCGCCCATACAGAACTTATGCGTGTAAGTATTTGTGGGGCTGGCGAAATGCCGAAGGCCTTTAATTGTTCTCAGGATTGATAAGAAAAGGGGTTCAATAATTATTGAACCGGGCAAATAATTTAAACCTTAATCTGCGAATCTGTGGCTAAAAACTTACCACACAATCTTCGCAATCAGCTCCTCCAAATATTTCTTATCAACCCCATCATAGCTTCTTAAAACCTCACTATCCGCATCCAACACCGCCACCACTTCACTGTTCCTGATAACCGGCACTACGATCTCCGAGCGGGATAAGCTGCTGCAGGCAATATGGCCCGGAAATTTTTCTACATCTTCCACAACCAGCGTTTCCGCATTGGCCCACGAAACTCCGCAAACACCCCTTCCTTTTTTAATTCTGGTGCAGGCAACAGGGCCCTGGAATGGTCCAAGCACGAGCTCATCACTTTTTACAATATAAAAGCCAACCCACAACCAGCCGAACTGTTCTTTAAGCGCTGCGCAAATATTCGCAAGGTTTGCAATGAGATCAGGCTCACCGTCAATGATCGCGGCGATCTGCGGCAATAAGGTTTCGTATTCTTCTTCTTTGGTTCCGGAAATAACCTGCAGATCCTCGGCCATTCAATAATTTTTTAATGATTCACAAAATTAATGCACTGTCGTTACAACTCTCGCAGATCATTTGCGCAAGCCGATATATTGGCTTAAAATTTGGGAATAAAATAAACTAAACTTCAAAACCAATGACCGCATATCACCAATACAAGATCGCTATTGAAGCATGTCTGCGCTGTGCAGCCATTTGTAACCATTGCGCTTCTGCCTGTGCGCATGAGGAGGATGCCAATATGCGTGCCCAATGTATTCAGTTGAATATGGAATGTGCCGCTATTTGTTATGCCGCTGCAGAATTGATGAGTCTTGGCAGCGATCGACTCAAAGAAGTGTGCAAACTTTGCGCAAATATCTGCGATGCGTGCGCAGATGAATGCAGCAAGCACAACGACGAACATTGCAGAGAAACCGCGGAATGCTGCAGGAAATGTGCGGATGAATGTGAGATAGTCTAGTGCTTAGTGTTTAGTTTTTTCCGGGTCATAACTCAACGCTAAAAACTAAGAACTAAACACTTCGAAGAAAGTCTCCGATTAAATCAAACTCATACCCCTTTCCGATTAAATAATTCTGCAACTTTTTTCTTTTGATAAAAATATTCGGCTCGCTTTTTAAACCGGCAAGTTTTTCGTTGGCAAGTTTTTCAAAAGTTTTGTGATACGATTCATCATCAATGGCGGCAAGGGCTTTTTTAATACAGTAATCGCTCACGTGCTTTTGTTTGAGCTCATATTTGATCTTTGCTTTGCCCCATTGCTTCATGCGAAAATGCCCGCCGGCAAAGGCTATGGCATATCGTTCTTCATTCAGGTAATTTTCTTCCACAAGCTCACTCATTAGTAATTCCACTTCACTTTTATAAAGCCCGAATCCATATAATTTTTCTTTCACTTCTGTATGGCTCCTTTCCTGATAAGCACAATAATGCTTTATTTTTCTAAAAGCCGCTTCGGTGCCGATATTTTTCCTTTCAAATGTCATTTAGCCCCAAAAATGTGGATTTACACGGGATAAAACATAAATAATTTGTGACCGCATTATTTTATCTTTGGCAATATTAAAAAACTAACATGAAGTTCATCGTTTCTTCTTCAGCATTGCTGAAACAATTGCAACAGATCAGCGGGGTTATTAATGCCAACACCGTTCTCCCTATATTGGAAGATTTTTTGTTCGAAATAGAAAAAAATAAATTGACGGTAACGGCTACTGATTTGGAAACCGTGATGAAAGTGCACCTTGATATCGAGGCGAAAGATCCGGGCCGCGTATGTATCCCTGCAAAAATTCTGATGGATTCATTGAAGAATATCCCGGAGCAACCGCTTACGTTCAACATCGATAAGAATTTTGCTGTAGAACTTACGAGTGATAACGGTAAGTACAAAGTAATGGGTGAAAATCCTGACAACTTTCCGAAAGAACCGGCTGCCGATGATGCCAATAATTTTACCATGACATCAACTGCATTGGTGACGGCGATCAACAAAACTATTTTTGCGGTGAGCAATGATGACCTTCGCCCGGCTATGACTGGTGTTTATTTCGAATTGGATAAAAAAGGGATCAGCTTTGTTGCAACAGATGCGCATCGACTGGTAAAATATACAAGAACTGATGTAAACTGTCCGCAAAAAGACGCATTCATCGTTCCTAAAAAACCGTTGAACTTATTGAAAGGCGCATTGCCTGATAATGATGATGAATTGACCGTTTCTTACAACAGCAATCATTTGTTTGTAAAGCACGGCGGTACTGAACTGGTGTGTCGCTTGATCGATGCACGTTTCCCGGATTATAAAGTGGTAATTCCTGTTGACAATCCTTATAAAATGAACGTGAGCCGCGGCGATTTCCAAAGCGCATTGCGTCGTGTAAGTGTCTTCAGTAACAAGAGTACAAATCAGGTGGCACTTACGATCAGCGGTAATGAATTGCAGTTGGCTAGCCAGGATGTCGATTTCAGTTTTGAAGGAAATGAAAGAATGGCTTGTACATACGACGGAGAAGATCTGCAGATCGCATTTAATGCAAAATTCTTAATTGAAATGTTGAACGGCGCTGAAACGGCTGATATAAATATGGAACTGAGCACAGCTACAAAAGCAGGTATCATTAAACCAAGCGAGCAGGACGCCAATGAAGAGCTGCTGATGCTGGTAATGCCGCTGATGTTGAATAATTAATCGCCTCAAAAAAAGCATATTATCCGCAAAGTTTTCTTTGCGGATTTTTTATGTGAAACAAAAAAAGCCAAATAACTTTAATATATGGAAACAGTTGTAATGCGCACTTTCGGGAATTATTTTTCAGCGAATATTTTATTGACCCGATTACAGGAGCACGGCATTCGCTGTTACCTTAAAGATGAAAATACTGTAACGATCGATCCATTGCTGACTGCCGCAATAGGCGGAATCAAATTAGCTGTAGACGTAACACAGCAGGACGAAGCCGCAGTGCTGCTGAAAGACTTTCATGACGATGAACTCAGAGCAGCTGTGTGCCCGCAATGCAGGCTTTCAACTATCATAGAAGTAGAAAAACCGGTTAAAAATATTTTAACCGGACTGTTGAGCAGAATTTCTAAAGATTACGTAGCTCCTGTTGATACGTATTTTCTTTGCCGTAACTGTGGTTGGAAATCAACCCTCCTTTCCGACGCACAAAACGACAAATTAGACATATGAAGATCATCGCGATGATACCTGCCCGTTACGCGGCTACCAGATTTCCCTTTAAATTAATGCAGCCCTTAGGCAGCAAAAGCGTAATTAGAAGCACCTATGATAATACGGTGGCAACCGGTTTGTTTGATGAGGTTTACGTGGTTACGGATCATGAACTCATCTTTGAAGAGATCACGACTCACGGCGGAAAAGCGATCATGAGCAAAGCACAACATGAAAGCGGAAGCGACAGGATAGCGGAAGCGGTTGCTGATATGGAAACAGATATTGTTTTAAATGTACAGGGGGATGAACCCTTTGTAAATAAAGTACTCTTAAAAGATCTGCTCGATGTTTTTAAAAATGATAAAACTGAAAATATTCAGGTTGTTTCACCGGTAAGACGGATCACCGACCCTTTACAAATTACCAATCCGAATATTGTAAAAGTGGCCGTTGATAAGAATATGAACTCCCTGCTTTTCAGCAGAAGTCCGATACCCTACCGCCGTGATGAAAACGTGGAAGTTGTTTTTTGGGAACATATCGGCGTGTACGCATTCAGAAAAGAAGCTTTGCTGCGTTTCACCAAATGGAAAATGACGCCCTTAGAATCTGCGGAAAAGATAGAATGCCTTCGCTATCTTGAGAACGGTATACCATTGCGGATGGTGGAAACTGAAGATGCAGGTGTGAAAATAGATGTACCGGAAGATCTTGCTAAAGCAGAAAAATACTTACAGGAACATTCATAATTTTCGCTCACACCAAAAACTACGCATCATGAAAAATTTACTCGAAAAAGACGCTTACGAAGAGATTACACAACGTGTACACAAACTGGATCCGGATACGCAGAGGCAATGGGGCAAGATGAACGTGGCGCAAATGATGGCGCACGTACAAAAAACTTTCGATGTATCAATGAGTGAGCAACCTATGCCGCGGATGATGCTCGGCAGGTTGGTAGGCTGGATGATCAAACCGAAATTATACAATGAATCGCCGTGGAAACCGGGCCTTCCTACATCACCTGATTTTGTAATAAAAGATGAAAGAAATTTTGCGGAAGAAAAATTAAAGCTGCTTACCCTCATCGACGATTTTCATGAAGCCGGACCGGAAAACATCGGCAAACATCCGCACCCGATGTTTGGAAAATTCACAAAAGAACAATGGGGCAAATCGATGTACAAGCATGTAGACCATCATTTGCAACAGTTCGCTGTGTAAGGGTTTCACGCAGAGGGCACGAAGGTTAACACAAAGGGCGCAAAGGAAAATGCAGTGCATTCCTTTGCGCCCTTTGCATGAAACCCCTTTTTCTTCTTCTTTTCTTTTTGACACTTTTAGCAGCGCCGCAGGCTCGTCCTTGTTCTCTTTCTCTCATTATTCTCCTTGCAGCGCCGCAGGCACAGCTTAGAACACGCCTTCAGGCATGATCCTACTTCCACAAATAATATAACACCCCGTTCGCATCATCCGTAAAATAAAACGACCTTTTATTTTTCATCATAATATCACATGGCCTGCCGAATCTTTTATCTTCTGTTTTACCCTGCAAAAAACCACCCACCACTTCGGTGTATTTATTTCCCCCTTCAACTCTCACAACAGCATTCCCCCTTTCTCTTGAAACAGTCGTACTTCCGTGAAGACACACCAGCACGCTGTTTCGCAGGTAATCATCATTAAAATCTTTTAAATATTCAAAACCAAGCGGCGCACTGTGCGCTTTAAATCCTGCGAAACCGACCTCAGGTTTCTTTACCCATGCCGCTCTTACAGAATCTTTGAACTGATCATCATCGTACACTTTGTCGTGAAACTGATAGTAAAAAGGCCAGCCGTAATATCCGTCACGTTTTATTTTCAGGAAAAGCTCTTCCGGTTTATCCGGACCGATCAGATCACGGCCCATCGTTGTCGCCCACAGTTCATCGCCCAGCCATTTTATACCAACGGAATTTCTTAATCCTCTTGCGTAGAATTTCATATTGGTACCATCGGGATCCATTTCCGCAACAGATGCCCTTATCTCTTCGTTTTCAATACAGGCATTGCAACTGCTGCCCACACTCACATACAATTTATCTTTGTGAAATGAAATGCTCCTGGTAAGATGCCAGCCGCCGTATTTGTAACTGAGACCATAAGCAGGAAATGTTGCGATCACTTGTCCGGTATCAGAAGGATGGTTATCACCTGATTTATATTTATAACGTACCAGTTTATCTGTCTCCGCTACATAAATAAAATCTTTATAAAATGCGCATTGATTGGGATTGTGTAATCCTTCCAAATAAGTTGTTGTCTTATCAAATTTTTTTGTGCTGTCGTTCCAATTATCAAAAATGAAGATCTTTCCTTTTGTATTATCGGATTTGTCAAACATATCTGTACAGAATAATCTTCCGTCAGGGCTCAACGCCATAAAACGCAGTCTGCGAAAGCCTTCCGCAGCTACACTTAATTTATATTCTGCAGGAATGCTGAGGTTAAAATCCAATCCTTTTTGCAAATGAACAGGAACGGAATCTCTTTGAATTGATAGCGGTTTAATATTTATTTCAACAGGTGTTGCCTGTTCTTGAGTTTCTAAAGTAATCGCAGAATCTGCAGAATCTGCAGCAGTGATACTTCCTTTCGTTTCGATTTTTGTATTTCCGGTGTTGTTACAGGAGGTGAGCAGTACACATAAAAAAAAGAGAGCGTATTTCATTTGCCTTTTAAGATCATTTATTGTAAGGAAAGGTTTCAGCAGAGCGGCGCAGTGTTCTTTTCATGATCCCGAAAATATCTTCTTCTCTGTTGCCGGTTGGATTATAAGTAGTATTCCAAATTATGGTGGGATAATATTTATCCACGAGTCCTACCTGCATCACAACTTTATACTGACTGCCGCTCATCGCTGCAAAAGGTATGGGCAACAATAATGCCGTTGCAACCTCTTTAGTGGCGTATGCGCCATCAGACATTTTTTTGGAAAGACTTGTATTGCAAAATACCACTGCATCCACACCAAGTAATTTCGCTACCGAATCCTGTTGCATGCTTCTGAATTCTTCAAAACTTCTGCCGGAGGCAAACAACAATTCATTTGTCTTTTTAATATCCTGAATGGCAACAGTATAATGCTTATTATTTTTTCGGAAGTATTTGTTTTCCTCTGCCTGGATCGTAAAAGCCAATTGTTGTTCGGATTCTTTGATCCTTGCATCACCAAGTTGTATTCTTTCGGCTTCGCTTACAGTAAATCTTGCATCAGCAGGAAGAATAGCGATCATTTTATGCTGCTTTTTAATGCTGTCGAAATTGTTAACCTGCACGGTGGGACTGCATGCAGTGAAAAATAAACCTGCAGCAGCAATAAGAAAAGTGTTTCTCAGGATCATACGTTTTTTAGTTTGTGCGCCGCGGCTTCCAGCGTTTCTTCTTTCTTTGCGAAGCAAAACCGCAACACGTTGTTTTCTTTCGGGGATTTATAAAACGAGCTTACTGGAATGGTAGCAACACCGTGGTCTTTCACGAGAGTCACAGCCATATCATATTCAGTCTTATCACTTATGCCTTCGTAGCTGTACAATTGAAAATAGCTGCCGTAGCTTGGCAAAGGTTTGAACCTCGTCGGCTCCATCAGCTTTTTAAAATGATCTCTCTTTGTTTCTAAAAATTTACCGAGATCCAAATATTCATTTTCCTTTTTCAAAAATGCAGCAAGCGCATATTGCACCGGACCAAAAACCGTGAATGCGTTGAATTGATGTACTCTCCGGAATTCTTTCATCATTGCCGGTGGCGCAATACAGTAACCCATCTTCCAGCCGGTGCAGTGATACACTTTTCCGAAAGAGAAGCACACAAAACTTCTTTCATACAACCCGGGATATTTTAAAACAGACAAATGCTTTTTATCATCAAAAATAATATGCTCGTATACTTCATCGCTGATGATAAAAATATTAGTACCTGCTGTGACCTCTTCCAAAAACTGCATATCAGTTTCATCCAATACCGCACCCGTTGGGTTGTGCGGAGAATTGATCATGATCGCTTTTGTGCGTGGCGTAATTTTTTGTTTAACGAGTTCTTTATCTATTCGATAATCCGGTGTCGTTAAAGGAATCGTTATCGCAACTGCGCCGTTCATTTCAATCTCCGGAATATAACAATCGTAGGCCGGTTCAAATACGATCACTTCGTCGCCCGGTTGCAGAATTGTTGTAAGCGCTGTGTACAAGGCATAGGTACCGCCCGGCGTGATCGTTATTTCATCATTTGCATCTATCGCAGCACCGTAAAGTTTGTTCACTTTTTCGGAAATGCTTTCACGCAGTGCTGGCAGACCGTTCATGTGTACGTACTGATTGTGGTTATCCTTCATCGCTTTATTTACCAGATCTATGAGTTCTGCACTCATCGCAAAATCAGGAAATCCCTGACCGAGGTTGATCGCATTATGTTCAACTGCGAGCGAGCTCATAACAGTAAATATTGTGGTGCCCGCGTTCGGCAACTTGCTGTTTATTTTCGGAGACATAAAAATAGAAAAGAGTGAGCCGTAATTTACACTTTAAACACAAAGAGCACAACGAGAAACACAAAGGGCGCAAAGAAATGTATCAACATTTTCTTTGCGCCCTTTGCGAATTCGCCGGCGAACTTTGCGGGAATCCCTTTTTCTTCTTTTCTTTTTTAAACTTTTTGCCGCGCCGCAGGCCTTCTTTGTTCCCCTTCTATCATTTTCTCCTTGTTCCTCTTTTCTCCTTGTTTTCTTAGCCCGCGCCGCAGGTATTCGAATTTAACACGCCAAAGGCGATGTTCCTACAGATACTTATCCCCTTTATTTCGCTTCACTTCGGCCACATACGTCTTTATCTCCTGCTCTTTATCTTTCTTGCAGATCAGCAATACATCATCCGTATCCACTACAATAAAATCATCCAATCCCTGCAACACCACCAACTTGTGATGCGGCGCCTGAACCATGTTTCTTGTCGCATCTATCACAATCACTTCTCTGCCCCCCACTGCATTTTCCAAATAATCTTTTTCAAATGTATCATAAGCGCTGGCCCATGTTCCGAGATCGCTCCAGCCGAAAGAAGCCGGGATCACATACACATTTTCGGCTTTTTCCATTACCGCATAATCAATAGAAACATTGGTACACTGCGGATAAATTCTTTCGATCGCTTCCTGCTCCCTGTCGCTGTTGAAATTTTCTTTCTCCGCATCAAACACTTCATGGATCTCCGGCATATGTTGCTCAAATGCACGGATAATATTTTTTACTTCCCACACAAAAATGCCCGCATTCCATAAAAAATCTCCGCTTGCGATGAATGTTTCCGCAAGCTCACGATCCGGTTTTTCGGTGAATAATTTTACTTTGTAAATATTCTCACCCGCCGCCAGTGATTCATACTGTATATAGCCGTAGCCTGTGTTAGGGTTAAGCGGTTTGATACCCAGCGTTACCAATGCTTTAATGTGCGAGGTAAAATGAAGTGCATTCTTACACACATCAATAAAACCTTCCACATCCAGGATAAGGTGATCCGCAGGTGCGCAAATGAGATTTGCCAACGGATCTTTTTGATGCAACTTGTAAGAAATATATGCCACGCAGGGCGCTGTATTTTTTCTTGAAGGTTCGCAAAGGATATTCTCGGGATTCAAATCCGGCAATTGATCTTTTACGATCTCAAAATATTGATCCGCTGTTACGATGTAGATATTTTCCGCGGGAATAAATTTCGCAAAACGATCATAAGTAGCCTGTATCAACGTTCGCCCGGTATTTAAAATATCCAGAAATTGTTTCGGCATATCCGTTCTGCTCATCGGCCAAAAACGGCTACCTATTCCTCCCGCCATGATGGCTACGTAATTGTGTTTATTCATTATCTGCTCTGTATTAACCTGAATTTTATTTTAAATAATGCCTTCTCTCAACAGATCGTGCAAGTGCAAAATACCTGCGTATTTGCCGTTCTCCGTTACGATAAGCTGCGTAATATTATTTTTTTTCATAATCTCCAATGCTTCTATTGCAAGCATTTCAGATTCGATCATCTTTGGCGAAGCCGTCATAATATCTTTCGCGGTTACCGTTTCAAAATTATCATGCTTCTCCAACATTCTTCTTAGATCACCATCGGTAATAATTCCTAAAATGCCGCCCGCTGCATTCAATATCACCGCAGCACCAAGTCTCTTTTTTGTGATCTCAATGATCGCAGCTTTTATATTGTCGTCTGCATTTACCACAGGCTTTTCGTGATGCATGATCATATCGGCCGCCCGTAAGTACATTTTTTTACCCAACATGCCGCCCGGATGGTACCTGGCGAAATCTGCCGCGGCAAATCCTTTCGCCTCCATAAGGCAGATCGCGAGTACATCTCCCATCACCATTTGAGCCGTAGTGCTGGTTGTAGGTGCAAGATTGTTCGGACAAGCCTCCTGATCAACAGTGGTATTCAACACGATATCGCTCTGCGCGGCCAGGTATGATTGCATATTTCCTGCCATTCCTATCAAAGTATTGCCGAAATTTTTTATAAGGGGAGCAAGCACTTTTATTTCCGGGCTGTCACCGCTTTTGCTGATGATCATTACCACATCATCCTGCTGTATCATACCCAAGTCACCGTGAATGGCATCCGCCGCGTGCATGAATAAAGCGGGCGTACCTGTGCTGTTCATCGTAGCAACGATCTTTTGCGCTACAATCGCACTCTTTCCTATCCCGCTGATAACCAATCTTCCTTTGGCGTTGGAAATTATTTCGACCGCTTTTACGAGGCTTTCACCGGTAAATCCGGCGAGCCCGGATATAGCATTTGCCTGCATTTGAATGGTGCGCTGCGCACTTTGTAGGATAAGATCCTTTGTTGCTTTGATCACGGGGGCAAATTTATGGTGTTTCACGCAAAAGGCGCGAGGTACCGACGGGAGCACAAGTACATTTCGTCACGCCTTAGCGTCCTGTGCGTCACTCTTGAGCCCTTCGCTTGAAACCATTCGCATCTATCTTGCGGGCTACGTATTCGCCGTGTTATCGCCGTCCCGGCGTGAGAAAGAATTCGCTTCGATCTTTATCTGACATAAGAAAACAAAAAAATATAATATGTTCGCTTTTCCCCGGCAATTTTCACTATCTTAATAACGGAAACGGACACAGCATACTTTAACCCTTTGTTGATTTTAACTGCGGAGGTATTTGAGTAACTTCGCTGCCCGTTATGAAAAAGCACGTTTGTGCTATTGTTCATAAGACCTTCAACGGTTCTTTTTTTGACCTTAATTATGGCTACAGCAACGAAAAAAACAGCAACAAAAAAGCCCGCAGCGGCTAAGACCACCAAAACCCCTTCCGCAGCTTTCCCTGATATTAAAAAACACCTCCAAAAATATTTTGGCCTGGATGATTTTCGCGGACCGCAGGAAGACATCATCAACAGCCTTTTATCAGGCAGAGATACATTTGTGATCATGCCAACGGGCGGCGGTAAAAGTTTATGCTATCAGTTGCCCGCAATGGTGAGTCCGGGTGTTGCGATCATCGTTTCGCCGCTCATCGCTTTGATGAAAAACCAGGTAGATCTTGTGCGCAGCTATAGCAGTAAAGATCATGTGGCGCATTTTCTGAACAGTACATTAAATAAGGGCCAACAAAAAGCGGTAAAAGATGACCTCATTGCCGGCCATACAAAAATGTTGTACGTAGCACCGGAAACGATGACGAAAGAAGAGAATGTTGAGTTTTTTAAAACGCTGCAGATCTCATTTTTCGCTGTGGATGAAGCGCATTGTATCTCGGAATGGGGACATGATTTTCGCCCGGAATACCGCAGATTAAAAGAAGTGACGGAGCTTATTAATCCTAATGTTCCGATCATCGCACTTACGGCAACAGCAACGCCGAAAGTGCAGAGCGATATTGTAAAAAATCTAGGTCTGCGTGATCCTAATATTTTTATCTCTTCCTTTAACCGCGCGAATTTGTATTACGAAATTCAGCCGAAAGTAAATGTGGAACAAACGAATAAAAGCATCGTGCGTTTTATTCAGCTGCACAAAAATAAAAGCGGGATCATTTATACGCTCAACAGAAAAACGACGGAAGAACTTGCGGCAATGTTAAATGCAAACGGTATTACAGCTGTTGCTTATCACGCAGGATTGGATGCAAAGCTTCGTGCAAAAAGACAGGATGAATTTTTAAATGAGGATGTACATGTTATTGTGGCAACGATCGCTTTCGGTATGGGCATCGATAAGCCTGATGTGCGTTTTGTGATCCATTATAATATTCCGAAATCAATTGAAAATTATTACCAGGAAACCGGCAGAGCGGGCCGCGACGGTATGGAAGGAAAATGCCTCCTGTACTACTCTCACAAGGATGTGAGCAAGCTCGAACACCTGATGCGGGACAAGAGTTTGAGTGAAAGAGAAGTTGGTGCGCAGCTGATCAACGAAACGGTTTCTTATGCGGAAAGCAGCGTATGTCGCCGCAAAACTTTACTCTATTATTTTGGTGAAGAATACGACGACAAACAAAGCTGCGGGCATTGCGATAATTGTCTGCATCCGAAAGAAAAAACTGAAGCGAAAGAAGAAGCAGTTTGCGTGCTTAAAACAATTGATGCATTAGGCGAACAATTTGCGATTGAATATGTAATTCTTATTCTTACCGGTAAGGCTACTCCTGCGGTAAAAATGTACCGCCATGAAGAGTTGGATGTTTTTGCCTGCGGTAACGATAAAGATGTTCATTTGTGGAACAGTCTCATCAGGCAAATGTTGCTGGACGGCATGCTGGAAAAAGATATCGTGGAATATGGTGTGTTGAAGATCACGAAGAAAGGTCGTGGGTTTTTAAAGAAACCGGCTTCCTTTAAGATCGTACTTAATAACTTGTTTGAAGATGCGAATGCGGATGATGAAGACGGCGGCATTGAGGCGGAACCTGCAAGCGTGACTGATCAAAAATTACTGGAGCAATTAAAAGAACTGCGCAAAAAAGTGGCGAAAGAAAAAAATCTTCCGCCGTTTGTGATATTCCTGGAAAGTTCGCTGGAAGATATGGCAACAATGTTTCCTACTACGATGGAAGAGTTGGAAAAGATCAGCGGGGTGAGTAAAGGAAAGTCGCTGCGTTACGGGAAGCCGTTCCTCGATGTGATCAATGCATATGTGGAAGCAAATGATATTATCCGCCCGGATGATTTTGTGATGAAGAGCGTAGCAAACAGGAATAACAACAAGATCTTTATTATTCAAAATGTAGATAAGAAAATAGCGCTCGAAACCATCGCGAAAAACAAAGCGCTCAAAATTGAAGAACTGCTCGAAGAAATGGAAACGATCGTGGCAAGCGGTACAAAACTGAACCTCGGTTACGCCATCGATGAAATGGTAGACGAATATGAACAGGAAGAGATCATCGATTATTTCAAAGGTTGTCAAACTTCCGACCTCAAAGTAGCGCAGGAAGAACTGGCGGACAGTGATTTTAATTGGGAGCAGCTCAAATTAATGAGGATTAAATTCTTATCGGAATACGGCAACTGATTATAAAATGTGCTGATATGCTGATGTGCTGATGCCGAAACTTCGTCCTATAACGAAGTTTCGGCATTTTTCGTTACTTCAAAAAGCGGTTCCTTAACTCCCTTCCCTCTGTGCCACAACTCAGTGAAACTCTGTGGTAAAAATTTAACCACAGAGTTTCACTTAGTCCAAAACTTTATAATGGAGTATAAGGAGTGTCTGCGGCGCTGCTAAAAGTCGAAAAGAAAACAAAGCCAAAAAGGTCTGTTTTATACCTGACTCCGCTCCGGCAGAAACGTCACATCAGCACATCAGCATACCAGCACATTGATTTTCTTCAAATTATTTGACATTTCTGTTGCCCGTTTGAGCTGTCTTCCTTATTTTTGCAACCCCTTCGGGGAAATATTGCTGCGAATTCTTTTGCGGGAATACGGTGTGATAGCTCAGTTGGTAGAGCAACGGACTGAAAATCCGTGTGTCGCCGGTTCAACCCCGGCTCGCACCACGGAAAGCCTCAACAGAAATGTTGGGGTTTTTTATTTTGATACGCTTTTAAAATCACAAAAACCCATCCGCCGCTTCGATCACATTAGCAATCAACGCAGCTAGATTTGCGCCGAAGTAGAGCCCTTTGGTAAGCATTTTTATGTTCGGCTGCTTTTTCTTCAATCCCTTATCTCTCAATAACGGGCGATTGGTCTCAATGATCATGTGTCGCTTTTCAAAACCGATCTGAAGTTTCTCCTTTTGGTCGTCCAACTCTATCTGCTTAACAAGTAGTTTATATTTGCGGAAGTTGTATTGAAAAATGATATTAAACGGCTGAAGTGATTTCACGATTCAAAGATAAAATCTTTGCAGCTTTTGTAAAGGATTGCTTAAAACAAATGAGGGTATTTATTTGCGTTGCGTTGACCGCAAAGCCCGATAAAACACAACTCCCAACAAACCGATCAACAACATATAACTAAAACTCAAATGCAGCTGATCTTTCGCCGGAATAGCAAATACAACACCGTAGCTGAATGCTGACACGATCATGTACATCACTCCGCCCGTGAGTCCGCTGGCAATGCCCGCATTACCCGGAAAGCGGGTGAGACAAAAAGTAAAATACACATTGAAGGTGAAGCCGGCGCAAACATGCACGGCAAATGCAAATGCCATCAGCGTAAATATATTTTCCATCGCCGGAAAGCTGAGCCACATCCCAACGGCAAAACAAATCTGCAAAAGGATCCCGATCAGCAGCTTCTTTTTAAAATCAACATTGATCGTGCCTTTTCCGATGAAGCCGCCCGTCATCCAGGCAATACCGGAAATGAGCGCACAATAACCCGCAATTACCGGTGTGAGCATCAGATGATGTTCGATGATGAAGGGGCCCGTCATATTATATACCATCACCATCGAATAGGAAAGTCCGATCGCTGCAATACCCAATGTAAAAGGAACGGTGCCGAGCATGTTGCGATAAACCTGCGCAATGCTTTTAAAACGGAAAGGGGAATATTCCCGCAGACTTTCGCCGTTAAAAAAATATTCGCACACCGCAAGTATGATCGCGAAGCCGCCGAGAAAATAAAAATTAGAACGCCATCCAAAACCTGCTTGCAAATAACCGCCGAGAAACGGTGCGACGATCGGTCCGGCAGACCAAATGATAGAGAACATGCTGAGATAATTCTTCAATCTGTCTCCGGTGAATATATCAACGAAGTATGCCCGCTTTGCAACTACCACTGCACCTGCGGTAAGTCCCTGCAGCATGCGCATGAGATAGATCACCCAAATGAGATCCGTTTGTGCAATAGTAAAGCTGCCAATCCCAAAAATGATCAGCGCTACAATTCCGATACGATACCTGCCGAAGCTGTCTAAAATACTCCCGAGAAAAAGTTGCGAAAATCCGTAGCTGATCAGGAAAACGGTGAGTGTCGTTTGCACCGCAATACTGCTCACACCTAAGGAAGTTGACATTGACGGCATAGAAGGAATGTAAATATCTGTTGCAAATCCGGCGAGGGGCAACAGCGCAAATGCGAGCCATGTACTGAATCCCGGATTTTCCGGATCTACACGTCTTATATTCTGCTGCTTAAACATTTATGCCTGCAAAAGTACAATTGTTTACAAGTGCCGATGCTGCCGATATAAAAACATTCCTCATTTCGAATGTGAAAGTTTTCTTTCTGATATTTCATCGCTGGAAATCCGTGTATATATTTCCTTTGTGTTACTTCGTCACTTCGTTCCTTTGCGGGAAAACATTGGCATGTTTTCTCCGTTGTGGGAATACTTCTTATGCATTTCCGTTGAGTTACTTCGCGCCGTTATCCCCTTGTTGGAAACCCGCCGCATGCTTTTCTCCGTTGCGGAAACCGGTTGCAACAATTTTACTTAAAACCATACAGATATTTGTTAGCTTTACCTAACTTTGAATTTATACAATTGAAACAATGAAACTATTTCTATTATTTTGCTTCTTTTTTTTGTTTGCTAAAGCAAATGCACAAAATACCGGCAGCATCCAGACAGACAGACCCGACCAAACAGAAACACCCTACACAACACCCAAAGGATATATACAGGCTGAGATCGGATGCTCCAAAGAACAAAGCACCGGGCAAAGCAGCGCATTCTTTTACCCTGCATCACTTTTTAAGTACGGCCTAAGCGATAAGACCGAATTGCGCATCATTACAGAACTCCATTCCGATAAGGATGCAGGCAAAACAATATCCGGTATTTCACCCGTTGCAATAGGTATGAAAATAAACCTCTGTGAAGAAAACGGCATAAAACCCAAGGCATCTTTGATCGCCGATCTATCATTACCCTTTGCATCTTCTAAAAATTTTAAGTCAACTTATTATGCACCGTCGTTTCGTTTTACCATGCAACACAGCTTATCGCAAAACGTTTCATTGAGCTACAATCTCGGTGCGGAGTGGGACGGCGAAACACCTGAGCCGACTTTCATTTACACTTTAACGTCAGGCATCTCACTCACTCGTAAGTTGGGATCATATCTTGAATTGTACGGCTTCGCACCGCAAAAAGAGAAAGCCGATCATCGCTTTGATGCCGGCCTCACTTATCTCATAAATGATAATTTACTTTTAGATCTTTCCGGCGGTTTTGCTATAACTGATAATGCACCGGATCATTTTATTGCCGCAGGTTTTTCCTTCCGCTTCAATACCAAAAAGAAACACTAATATTTTGTTCCGCTCATCGTACCACCCCAACTGCCATAACCATCCGGACCTTTTGTTGCGCTGAGCTCCACATGCACATCCATACCATGCCCGAACTTGGCGGTGTGCAAATAGCCGTCAAGGTTATCATTTCCCGTTGTTACTTCTCCTTTTATTCCCATCGAGAGATCAAGCTCCGCATATTTACCGGTAACTTCTCCGCCGCTGTTAAAAGTATAACCCGCTTCGGTTTCTAAATGTGCACTCGCTTTTATGGATGCCGATGATCCCAATGCACCGTCTGCTTTTATCGTTTTGGAAACGCCGAAACCAACCGCAACACCACCTCTGTAAAAATCATCTTCTTTATGTTTACCGATCACTTTTTTAAATACGAGATGATTGTCTTCCGTGCCCAGTGTTACTTTCCAACCTTTACAATCTGCGGAAAAACTCCCGAAGCCGGCCTCGGCACTGTAGGTAGATGCTTTGGGATCACAATAATCCGGTGCGGTCTTTAATTTTTTAAGCGGCACATCATTCGGATCCGGGCCGTGTTCAAGTACCCTTACCTGAGTGATACAAACCTGCCCTTCAAACTTTTTAAAGTAAGGTTCAAACGAAGTTCCGATCGCTGTTTGCACCCTTACCCATTGCAGATACATATTAAGTCTTGCATCACGGATATCAGCTTCGCGAATTGCATTCATATAGCCGTTCCAGTCATCACGAAGCATTCTCTTGATCCATGGCGATGAGGCGTTGACGTACCAATCGGTCTGTTGCATAACTTTTTTAAAGTGTCTTGTCCACACTTCAGAGATAGCACCCAGGTCTGCCCCTTTCATCCCTTTGAATTTTGGTGCAAAATTGCAATCCGTTTCATGAGCGCATGCTTCATTGGTACACTTATTTAAGGCGTCCTGGTATTGTTTCATCAGATCTATATTCGCGAGTGCGATATTTTTCAGCAGCGGCTCCATCTCCTCATCAAACCTGCCGTAGATGGCAGTCATCCTGGATTCAAACTCTTCATGCACCAAATCAAATAATCTGTAGAAACGGGAGAAATCATATGTGCCTACCCTATTCCCATCCGCATCATATTTGGATTGCGTGGCAAGCCTTGCTGCCGGAAGCTTCGAAGCTACTTTTGCAGCCGCTTTCAACTTTTCACGCTTTAACTGCTCCACATAAAATTGATACTTTGTAGCCTGATCAAAGAGCTCCTCGATACTGCTTGCAAACAAACCACCGTAATCTCTGTAATCAGGAGGAGATTCATTTCCCTCCGGCAATACTTCTTCATTCCCCTCACCACCGTCCGCATTATCAAACGAAGTATTCTCAGGTGGCGGCGCCTGCCAGGGATCTTTGATCTTATCCATCTTTTGTTCATCCATTACACCGCCGCAGATATTCGTAAATTCTGCCGAAGGCCCTGCACCGCCGCTGCCGAATGATTTCACTTCTTTTTGAAGACAGGTAAACAATGCGTACAAATTTCCTTCACGATATGCGATGAGTGCAAGTCCTTCCAGCGCACTGCCGAATTTCGGATTGATCAGCAGCGCCTCATTGAAATATTTTTTCGCATGCGCAAAATCACCGTAATAAAAAGTGGCCCATGCAAGGTTTGTTTTGATCACATAAGCAGAATCCGCATTATTGCAGGCATATTGAAAAACCTGAACGGCTTGTTTATATTTTCTCTCATTCCGCAAAATGATCCCTAGGTCATTCAACTTCCACGCATGATCAGGATTGCTGATCACATCTTTGCAAATAAGATACTCGGGAATATATTTTAATACACCGGCACCCATGAACATGATCCCGGTACCCGCAACATTTACATTGGTATCATTTACCGTTCGGTCAAGCGCTTCACGCAATGTGATATCCGCACTGTCTAATCCTTTGATGATCACCGGCAGCATTTGTTTTGCTACCCCCGCAATATCTTCCCGGCCAAACGGTGCAAGTGTTGTTACATCAATCGAGGCATTACTTACCGGCAGGCTTTGCTCCCGTTGCTGTGTTGTGTATTCCTGCCGTTTCGATAACGCGGCTTTGCTTTTATCCGTATCCCGTTTAAGCTTCTCCAGGTCGGGTGCCTTGGGTTGTTTAGGCAATTGAATATTCGCAAGCTCCGGATGCTCTTTCTTTACAGAGTCTAATTTTTGCTGCGCCATCTTCATGATGTCTTTGTAATCAGACATGCCGGGCGCTGCAGGTCTTTGCGCAAATGCATGCAGAGCAAATACAAGCCCTGCAATTATACAGCAGCAATTTTTCATCTTGTTAGTTTTGGTTCTGCTAATATTTATTTACCGATCATATCATTCAATGCCTTCCAGTCGATCGCTTTTATGACCGCGTCAATGTCGTCGGAGTTACCGGTGATCTGCACAATAATATTCTGCATCAACGGTTTGCTCAGCTTTGTTTTATCAAGGCCCACATTGTACACCGTGCGGGTGATGCCGTCATGCCTGTCATCATTTTCTTTCTTCGCAACAGGCTGCCCGAGAAAGATCAACGCATTATCATAATAATCACCATGCATATCCACCGTTTTTGTTCCTGATTCATACATCGGGCAACTTTCAGAACGGATGGCTTTGTAAGCCAATGTTGCTTTTACCGGCAGCTCTATTTTTACCAACGATACTTTATCACATGAGCGGATGACAAAGGCACCGCCATCTACATTGCTGTACACATGCACCTGTATCTTGGTTTTAGCGGAATACTTTAATGCAGCAGCTATTTGTGCGCCGTTCTGATAATCCGTGATCTTCTTCATCGATTCCATCGCGATCGTACCGCTCTCACTACTGCTCATGGCAAAATCCTGAAATACATTGATGTTGTACGGTTCACTTTTTCCAACCGAGACCGGGCAGGTGCCGAAATATTTCTCATCACCGCCCGCCCAGTGCTGAGCAGCTTCAAACGCTTTCTCATCGCCGTTTGGCGTCCAATCTTTGTATTCATGCGGGATCGCATTCCAAATAGCAAGATGGGCTTTGTTGAGGTAATCGATCTCATCCTTGCGCAATTTCCTGAACTGCGCATGAACAGATGTTAAAAAACAAATACTCAACAGCGTCAATACAATATTTTTTTTCATGATTATTTTTTTTAGAGTTGATCAATATTCCAGCAACCAATTTTCACCCGGCGAATCTGCGCTGATAAATGAAGACTGAATATTTCCGCCGGCGATATTCAGGTAACTGCCGTTTCCCGCATTTTTAAATCGAAATACATTTGAGTTTATCGGTTCCGCGATCCACATAGCGGCAGTCGACTGATTATTCTGCGACAACAAATTCACCGGTGATTCCGTGCTGATGTAATTTTCCTTCCACCGATTTTTTATTGTGTAATATCCTGTTCCCTGCACCGGGCTGATCTGCCATTGTGCGCTCCACCAGCCACTTTCAATATTGCCGCAGGAAAGCGGACCGTTCTGGTTATTGATGTAAGTGTTGCCGGAAAGATTTTTAATTTTTGCAAAGCCCGCATTGTTAATGGCATAAGTTCCTGCGTTTGTTCCGGGATAAGTTTGTCCGCCTTCATAAGTTGCGGAAGCCGTCGGCTGCAACGAATTAGCTAGATACATCACCTGCACTTTTGGTTTTTCATTAAGCGGCACGATCACGATCGCATCGGTAGAGATTGTTTGCCCGGCCTTTATCCAGTATCCGATCTGCACGAATTTCTTTGTCTTCTCCGGTTTACCGTCCGCTCCTTCCGTTATCGCAAGTACATTACAGGCAGCTGCATTGATCGTTACATTTGTATTCGTAAGTCTCGCTCCCGTTGCATTAAGACAATTGAACTGCGCCAACTGATCGGATACATTCCCAAGTACATTCCAACCTTCTTTGTAGAGAATGATCTTTGCTTCAGGAGTGGAATTAGTTACAGAGAACTTTATCGAGTAACGACTGAAGTTTCCTTTACTGCCCACTTCTTTTTCTTCCGCACTTTTTATACGATAACTCATCGTGAGTCCGTTTATCGTTATTGGTAAAGAATCTGTAACGGGTTGCGGCGTTTGCTGCGCCTGTGCATCTGCTGCGCAAACCAGCATACTCAATACGGCGCAAAATAATATCGGTTTGTACATTTTAAATGTGTTTAGCATGATCAGAATTTTCCGTTGAATGTTCCCTTAATGGTAATGGGTGCGTCGTTGTTATGATTGGCGTCAACAAAATTGCCGACATAAGTTCCGCTGATATTTCCTGCAGATAAATTAGTCACGGTCACGCTCCCCGACTCTACGAAAAACTCATGAGCGATCAGTGTTCCTTCAGTATTTGTGTTTGTGTAGATATAATAACAAATTGCGCCGGTGGTATAATTTCCCGCAGGGTTAGCGGCAAAATTATTCATGCTGTAACTGCCGGCCTTATTTGCAGCAACGCCGAGCACAAACGTTCGTGCATGATCCGTACCCGAATCGATCATGGCTTTTATGGCGATCGTATCTTCCGCACGGGAAAAATAAGCGTCTGATTTGGCAAACATTGCACCGCCTGATCCGGTGATCTTTCCGCGACCGTTAAAATGTTGCAGACGGAATGATGCGGTTGTGATCAACACAATAATCAACGGAACAAAATACTTTTTCATAGGCTGTTATTTTATTGATTATTGTTTTACAAATTCAACCCTGCGGTTATTTGCTTTTCCTTCAATGCCGGTATTATCGCTGATCGGCTTTGTGCTGCCGTAACCTTTTGTTGTAAGTCTCCCTGCATCCACACCCATATCAGTAAGCGCTGCCTTTACTGCATCCGCACGTTGTTGTGAAAGTGTAAGGTTGTGTGCTGCGGCGCCGCTTCCATCTGTATGTCCGTCGATTTCAAACTTGATCTCAGGGTTTTCTTTCAATACAGCAACGATCATATTCAGCGTTCCCATACTCTCCGGTTTTATCGTTGCCTTATCAATATCGAAATTGATCCCGTGCGTTACGATCTTAGCATCAGTAAATTTCTTACCAAGCATATTCATGCCGCCGCCGTTTGCAATGCGCATATTTTTTATGATGATCGGATTGTCTTTATCACCTATTCCCTCTATGTCCAATGCCTTAGGCACAAAACCGATATTCGGCACCACAAGCATTCGCTCCTGATCCACATAAACTTTCATTTGCCCTTTACGGTAAGCCAAAGCGATATGGTGCCAGTGATTACGCCAGTTTTCATGCATGTCGCCTTTCGTATCTGCACTAAGTACTTTACTTTCATCCTGATTTTTAAACTGCACACCGTTATCGATCGATACTCTTCCCAGATCGCTTGTAGAACCGTCCACAGAATAGAAATACAAATGCGGCGGGTAAGATGCTTCCGTAGGATACAGATCATACTCTACGGTAAACGTATCTGTGAGGTACTGTTTTGATTTCATCAGGGGTTTTACGTGTGCGTAGTTACCGTCGGTAAGTTTCAATACTTTTTCTGTTCCCATCATGTTCAGTACCGCCTGTCCCGCACCAAGATCCCAATGGGCAGGAAATTCTCCGTCCTGATCTTCCAAAAAATTATCTTCGAAAATGATCCGGTCGCCCGGAATGAAATCATAATTAGAATATGTTTTCAGTGCAGCTGAAGACGAAGTGGTGTTTACCGAACCTGCAGTTTGCGTTGTAGCCTGTACTGTAGTCGTTTCCTTTATGCCGCCGCCCGTTTGCGTTTCCGCCGGTGCGGGATCAGCTTTTTTCTTTTTCTTAAATAACCCTTTAATACCCGCTTCTGTTTTATCAGCTACGGTATTTACATCAGTCTGAATATTGCTGTTTGCTTTGTTGGTTGCGCTTGTTTTAGCGGCATCCTTCACGCTGATGATCTGCGCACCGGCAGAAAAGCTGATGAAGCAAATGGTAATTACCGCGGCTAATGATCTCTTTTTCATGAAGTAGTTTTTAGTTTTTTATTGAACACAAAAATATTTTGAGCACCGCTCAGTCATTACCCCCTAAAAAGGGGAATTTGTCGAAATGATTATTTGATCATTTTTGTATGGTAAAAATTGCAGGCGCTCAACTGTGAAGTATATTTAAGGAATAAACCAAAGCGGGCGATATGAAATTCTTTTTGTTACTTATTGCATTCACTGCCGCTCTGTTGCATGGTAATGCACAAAATCTTTCTCCGCGCGACCGAGACAGCATGCTGCACCTGTTATCTGTTGCAAAAGAAGACACGAATAAAGTATTGTTATACAACAGCACGGGGCTCCTGTATGAACGAAGTCAGCCGGATTCTGCAGCATGGTTTTATTTGCAGGGAAGAGCGCTCAGTAAAAAGCTCGGCTGGAAATTGGGAGAGATAAAATTCATTTCAAATTACACAGCAGTATTGAACCTGCATGATAAATTCGATGAAAGTCTGCAACTCAATTTGCAGGCCATCGATCTTGCGAAATCGATCAACAACAAATATCAGTTGGCATGCGCATACAGCAATACCGGCGCAAGCTACTACGGACTTAAACGCTTTTCGGAATGCATTGATTACTTTTTGAAATCCATACCACTGCTGGAAGAATTGGATAAAAAGCCGCAGCTTGTAACCGGCTATGGTAATCTTTGCGGACTGTTCAACCAGGTAGATGACTATGGAAAGTCATACAGCTACGGGCTCAAAGCTATAAAGCTGGCAAGAGAACTTGATGATAAGTATTCGCTCGAAGAAGCACTGATAAATACAAGCTCTGCTGTCGCGTACCTCGGCAAAACAGACAGTGCATTGATCTTACTAAAGGAAACCAAATTGCTTGCACTTGAATTGGATGATAAATACGAACAGCTTTCGGTAGACATCAATGTAGCAGATCTTTATCAGACGATGTTGCAGTATGATAATATAAAGCCGTTGGCAGATGAGGCGTTAAAATTATCAACAGAAATAGACAGTAAGGAAGGCATGGCGAAATCTATCCTGTTCCTGGCAAACTACAGTTTTTACAAAAAGGATTATGCTTCGGCAAAAGGTTACGCAGAAAAAGCGCTGGCGATAACAAAAGAAAACGGTTTGCCGCAGGTCATGGAAAAAACTTATCTGGCGCTTTCAAAGATCGCATTGGTATCGGGCGATGTGAGCAAATATCAATACTACAGCGACCTGCAGGATTCTCTTAAAAATCTTACTATAAATGATAGGGTGAGAAAGAACACTGCAGAGTTTGAAGCGAAATATTCACTCGATAAAAAGCAATCAGAAATTGACAAGCTCAATAAAGAAAAACAGATCCGTGACCTCACACTGGCAAAAAGAAAAACGATCAATATTGCCTTGATCGGTGCGGTGGTCGTATTGCTGCTGCTGGCATTTTTATACAATAAGAATTATCGCCAAAAGAAAAAATTACTCACGGCTGATGCAGTATTAAAAGAACAACGCATCACCGAATTGGAAAACGAAAAACAATTATCCGCTACGAGATCCGTGCTGCAGGGGCAGGAAGAAGAACGCAGCAGGCTCGCAAAGGACCTGCACGACGGGCTCGGCGGCATTTTATCATCAGCAAAATACTCCTTCAGCAATATGAAAAGTAATATGATCATTACCCCCGAGAATGCCGATGCTTTCGACAGAAGCATGGCGATGCTCGACAGATCTATCAGTGAACTGCGCAGGGTTTCTCACAACATGATGCCCGAGGCATTGATGAAGTTCGGTCTCAATACCGCACTCGCGGATTATTGCAACAGCATCAATCAAAGCGGTGCGATCGAATTATCTTATCGTTCATTTGGTATGACGGACGAAACCATTCCTGCTTCCAAAGCATCTGTCATTTATCGAATTGTGCAGGAACTCATCAACAATATGATGAAGCACGCAGAAGCAAAAACCGCATTGGTACAATTTATCGTGAACGAAATTGCACTCAGCATTACAGTAGAAGATGACGGTAAGGGATTTGATGCTTCAACCCTGGATAAAAATGACGGCATCGGTTATGCAAATCTTCAAAACCGCGTAACTTACCTCAAGGGAACGATGGATCTTCACACTTCTCCCGGCAAAGGCGTTTCTGTAAACATTGAAATCCCCGACATCAACGCATGATAAAAGTATTCATCATAGACGATCACTCCATGATCATTGAAGGCATCCACTCTTTGCTGGAAGCTGAGAAAGAACTGGCATGGACGGGCAGCGCAAAACATCCTGCTGACCTGATGCAATATTTAAAAAATGCACAGCCGGATGTATTGTTGATGGATATTAATTTACCGGAAAAGAACGGGTTGGAACTTTGCCTGGAAGTAAAAGAAAAATATCCGCAGATCAATATCATCGGCCTCAGTACTTCCGATCAGCCAAGCGTGATCAAAAAGATGATGGAGAACGGCGCAACCGGGTATTTGCTAAAAGATGCGTCCAAACAGGAGCTCATCGCTGCTATTAAAGACGCGGCGCAGGGAAAAAATTATATGAATTTCTCCGTTGCGCAGTCATTGAAGAACAATATGCCGCAATCCGATATACCGTTGATCACCAAAAGAGAAAAAGAAGTATTGGAACTCATCTCGGAAGGTTTAACGAATCCGGAGATAGCCGCACAGTTGTTTCTTTCGGTAACAACGGTTGATTCGCATCGAAAGAACATGCTTACAAAATTTAAAGTAAAAAATTCAGCGGCATTGGTAAAACTGGCGGTCACGCAAAAGCTCATCTGATCAATGAAAAAGCTGCTCCTCATTGTTGTGTTGTTTTTCTTTGAAATTACCGGCAAAGCACAACAATTTTGGTTATAGCAGAGGGTTCGTCTGATAATTAGTCCCCGGGGAAAAAGAGGATACGCTTGAATCGATTATGCCGGCGGATATAGACTAGTCATTCAGGAACAGCAATCAAATTATACGGTAAATATTTTATCGCGTGAAATGAGATAAGAAAGAAATTAAAGTTTGCCATCGGTTAGTTGGACTATCACTTTTGCTGCGCATCGTCCCCGATATCAGCGGATAATAATATTTGCACAGTCAATTCCCGGACAACATTTTGATGATAATAGATGATATTATTTCGCTTCTTACTAAATTAGTATTTCAGAATACGATCATCAATGGAATCATCTTCTACAAGCGGCGCCGGATTTCTTCACGGGGGCGGTGCAATGGGAAAAATAATCCGCTCTTACGACTGGTCAAATAATCCGTTAGGTGTTCCTGACCAATGGCCGCAAAGTTTGCGCACTACACTCAGTATAATTCTTAATTCAAAATTTCCGATGTTCCTTTTTTGGGGACCCGAATTGATCTGCTTTTACAACGATGCATATCGACCAAGTTTGGGAAATAACGGAAAGCATCCCGGAGCGTTGGGCAGCAAAGGAGCTGATCTGTGGCCGGAGATCTGGGATTTTATTAAACCCCTGATCGATCGCGTGCTCAGCACAGGCGATGCTACGTGGAACGAAGATCAGTTGTTGCCGATATATCGAAACGGTCGTATGGAAGAGGTGTACTGGACTTTCAGCTACAGTCCGGTAAATGACGAGACAGGGAAACCTGCAGGCGTATTTGTTACCTGTTCAGAAACAACGGAAAAGGTGAAAAACCTCAATGTGCTCAAAGAAAAAGAAGAGCAGCTTTCATTTGCGATCAATGCGGCAGAGCTCGGCACTTGGGACCATAATCCCGCTACCGGAAAATTTACCGGCAACGAGAGACTGAAGGAGTGGTTTGGTTTAAAACCTGAAGAAGAGATACCACTCTCACTTGCAGTAGATGCGATGGCGGAAAAAGACAGAAAAAGGGTAAGCGATGCTATTGAAAAAGCGATGAATTTTTCTTCCGGCGGTTCTTATGACATTGAATACACGATTGTGAATCCGCTCACAAAAAAAGAAATAGTCGTTGCAGCGAAGGGGCGGGCATGGTTTGATGAAGAAAAAAAACCTTATCGCTTTAACGGCACGCTGGAAGATGTGACCGAACAATCAACTGCAAGAAAAAAACTGGAAGAGGCGGAAGCGAAGAACAGGCTCACGATTGAGGCGGCAGATCTCGGAACTTTTGAAATAGATCTTATTACCCGAAAATTATACGGCTCGGTTCGCTTTGATGAGATCTATGATGTGAATAACAGTGAAGCGCACAATAAATATATCGCAGCCATTCACCCCGATGATCTTGAAGTGAGAGCGAAAGCTTATGAAAATGCAGCCTTAACGGGTGTTATGGATTATGAAGCACGGGTTGTGTGGCGCAACGGATCGGTACATTGGGTGCGTGCGATGGGCAAAATGTATTTCGATGAAAGCGGAAAGCCGTTAAGAGTGCTCGGTGTGGTGCAGGATGTAACGGAAAAAAAAGAGAATGAGGCTAAAATGAAATTATTTTCTGAAGAACTCAGCAGGCAGGTAAAGGAAAGGACGGTAGAGCTGAACCGCTCAAACGAAGATCTCTTACAATTTGCGCATGTAAGCAGTCACGACCTCAAAGAACCCGTCAGAAAAATCAAAATTTACAGCAATAAAATTCAGGAGCAATTCGGCGAAACATTACCTGATGAAGGAAAGCAGGCATTAGAAAAAGTGCAAAAAGCGGCCGACAGAATGCTTGATATGATCGAAGGTGTATTGACTTTCTCTTCCGTAAAATCGAGCGAGGAACCCGCGGTAAAGATTGACCTGAATGTTTTATTTGAAAATATTCAATCCGATCTTGAAATTTTGATCGCACAAAAAAATGCAACACTTCGCATTAATGCAATGCCGCAATTAGAGGGTGCTGCCGTGCTGATCTATCAGATGTTTTACAACATTGTATATAATGCACTTAAGTTTTCAAAAATCAATACTCATTCACTCATAATCGTCTCATCTTCTCTCAAAAAAATGAACGGGGCAGATTACGCAGTGATAAAGGTCTCTGATAACGGTATCGGTTTCGGCCAAAAATATGCCGAGCAAATCTTCACTACATTTTCCCGTCTTAATGCAAAAGATCAATACGAAGGCACGGGGCTGGGGCTCGCTTTGTGCAGAAGAATTGCAGAGCGCCATCACGGTAGTATTACGGCTGAAGGTATTGAAGGTGAAGGGGCGGTCTTCACAGTCACATTGCCGGTGAAAGCACAGATAAAATAATCATGTGCTCCATATGTTATTCTTGTGTTGAACGCGGTATTTTCTGCACCCTTATTTCTGCATCTGCTTTGCAGTAAAAATACCCGGTGTATCTGCTGTGAAAAAAGCTAACCACTCCGGATCATGTTCTTATTACCCGGTATAAACCGCAAATGAAAAATATCCCGGCTTCATCCGCCAAAAAATAATATCACTTTTTCATACTAAACATTCTACTTCGCCGTTGCAGTTAAGCAAGCGGCATGCTAACCCTATGCCTGCGGCTGCTGTCCCTCTGAAAACATGTGATAATAATTGCCGTCACGGGCAATGTCATCTTCTTTTAAACCAAACTGCTTATGAAATATTTGCTACTTCTGAGTGCAGTATTTTATTTTGCTTCTGTATCGGATTGCAAGGCACAATCAACTGCTGCTATCCGTAACGTTGCAAATCGTTCTGCTGTACATTACGATATTGAAAGACCTTACCGTGAAGGCTTTGCGGCTGTTTGCCGGAAAAACAAATGGGGTTTTATCAATAGGTCGCGGGAGGAAGTTATTCCACTACTTTATAAAAAAGCATGTGACTTTATTGAGTATAATGCCGTTGTTTATGCTGAGAAATATCTACTCATCGATACCACAGGAAAGATCATCAACGAAGTTACCGATGCGCAGGCAAAAAGATTTTTCGCCGCATCAGTTACCGGTATGAACGCACCGGGATTTTTACCGGGTAATAAAAATAATTTTTCTTCATCGGGCAATTTTACGCCGGTACCTACAGCAGGTAATTGTCCGCCGAACATCGATTTCGAATACGGCGATTTTTCCAACTGGTATTGCTACACCGGCTTGGTGGGAACGAATCAGCAGGGTAACAATATCGTAACAATGTTTAACAACACGCCTTCAACAAATGCGCCTGTTGCAGGACGGCACAGGATGATAGTTGCAGCGGCCAATTCAGAATTGGATTACTACGGCGGCTTTCCGATCAATCCGCCAAACGGCAGCGGTCATGCGATAAAATTGGGTAATGACGATATTCACGACTCTGCGGAAAAAGTAAGATATATTATTCATGTGCCCGTAAATGCTGTTGATTTCTCTGTAACATTTCAATATGCGGTCGTTCTGGAAAATCCGGTTAACAATACCCGGCACACGCCGGATCAAAAACCAAGAATGACGGCGCAGGTAATTGATGCAACAACAAACACCGTTGTGCAATGCGCAGATTTTTTATACGTGGCGGCGGGTTCTATTCCGGGCTTTTATAATTCAGCCGTTGATCCGAATGTAAAATGCAAAGCATGGACACCTGTGTTTGTAAATCTCCGTGCATACGCGGGAAAAACCTTGTACCTGGAATTTCTAACCGCCGATTGCACGTTGGGTGCACATTTCGGTTATGGATATGTTGATGTGGGACCATGCAACGAGCCTGTTACATCGCAATATCAATGCGCGCCAAGTGTCGCAAATTTTACAGCACCTCCCGGCTTTCAATATTACAATTGGTGGAACAATGACTATTCAGCGATCGTAGGAACGGGCGCAACATTATCAATGAGTCCTTTGCCCGCAACAGGAACAACTTTTCATGTGGAATTAATTCCGATCAATAACAGTTCATGCAGAGATACATTAAGTGCAGTGGTAAATCCCTCATTACCTTCTGCATATGCGGGACCTGATGAGCAGATCTGCGCCGGACAAAGCATTCCGATAGGAGTAACGCCGGTACCGGGCTACACGTATCAATGGTCGCCGCCGGATTATTTATCCGATCCGAATATTTCAAACCCGATCTCTTCAGCGCCCGTTCCGGTAACGTACACATTAACGGTAACAGATGCGTATGGTTGTATCGCAAGCGATGCAGCTTCCGTGATGATGAACGCCATGCCGGCACCTGATTTTACGGTAGCTGATATTGATCAGTGCATCTATCAGAATAATTTTTCTTTTCACAACACCACATCAATTTCCGGCGGAACATATAGTATTGTTTGGAATTTCGGTGACGGCTCAACATCAACTGCAAATGATCCGCAACATCATTACTCATTTCCGGGAACATATACTGTAACACTTACCGCAACAAGTGACCTTGGTTGTATTAATATTAAAACACAGCAGGTAATTGTATTGGAAAAACCAAGCGTATCATTTTTACCGAACAACCCTACTCAATGTGTAACGAATAATAATTTTATTTTTTACAACAGCACTACGATCAACGTTGGCGGACTATCCTATGTATGGCATTTTGGTGACGGCGAAACATCTACGCAACAAAATCCGACGCACCATTACGCTGCATCCGGGAATTATACCGTGCAACTGGTTGTTACAAGTACTGCAGGTTGCACAGACAGTATCACCGGAAGCGTTGTTGTAACAGCCTTACCGGTTGCGGCTTTCGGTATTACAGATCCCCCGCAATGTTTGATCAACAACAGTTTTTCATTTACCAATACATCCTCATTACCTGGTGAAACGTTAACTTATCATTGGGATTTTGGCGACGGCAGTTCTTCCAATCTACAAACACCTGTTCATCAGTATACGAGTTCCGGAAATTACAATGTGGTACTTACCGTAACTTCTCCCACGGGTTGCACGGATAATATTTCGCATTCATTAATTGTATTTCCGAAACCTACAGTTGCATTTGCGCCTTCGGCAAACATGCAATGTCTGCGAGGTAATACTATTTCATTTGCAAACAATTCGCTGATCACAACAGGAAGCATTTCTTACCACTGGAGTTTTGGTGACGGCACTTTTTCTGTGTTGGTAAACCCATCGCATGCTTATGCAGCAACGGGAGTGTATACCGTACAACTTATCGCAACAAGTGACAACGGTTGCATCGACAGCACTTCGCAACTCATTACGATCAATCCGAATCCGCAGATCATTGCAGGCACAACAACCTCCGCAACTATTTGTCGCGGCAGCAGCATTACACTGAATGCCGGCGGCGGATCATCATACAATTGGTTTCCCGCAACTGCTTTGAATTGCAGCAGTTGCGCAAATCCTGTTGCCACACCCCTTACAGATATCAGTTACATCGTTACGGGTTTAAATAATTTTAATTGCGCCGGCAGAGACACGGTAAAAATCACTGTGATCCAACCGTTCACGATGCAGGCATTGGGCTCAAATGTGTGTGTAGGCGGTTCAACAGGTTTGCACGCAAGCGGTGCCGCTACTTATTTTTGGCAACCTGCTGCCGGACTTAACCGAACGGACATTTCTAATCCGACTGCAGCGCCTTTGTCAACTACGATGTACACTGTTGTTGGCTACGACACATCACATTGCTTTACCGATACAGCCTGGGTTCCGGTAACTGTGTTTGCACTGCCTGCAGTTTCGCTTGGCGCCGATCTTACTTTACCGACAGGCACAACACAAGTGTTAAATGCAAACATTACAAACGGGCCGATTATATCATGGCTATGGACGCCGGCAAATTTCTTAAACTGTAACACTTGCCCGGCACCCGTTGCAACGATCCATAAAGACATGACGTATACCGTTACGGTAAAAAATATTCACGGTTGCGTAGCGAGTGATGAGATCCGTATCAAAACATTCTGCGAAAATTCACAGGTATTTATTCCTGACGCATTTACACCTGACGGGGACGGCATCAATGATATTTTTATGATCAGGGGCAGCGGAATTATTTCCGTTAAATACCTGCGCATCTTCAACAGGTGGGGTGAGCTCATTTTTGAGAAAAACAATTTCTCACCAAATAATCCCGCCTGCGGTTGGGACGGAAAGATAAGAGGCGTCAAAGGCCCGCCGGACGTGTTTGTGTACACCGTAGAAGTTGTGTGCGATAACAACATGAAAAATATTTTCAAAGGGAATGTATCCATAATCAAATAGCCATGAAAAAAATTCTACTCTTCCTCATGATTACTGCCTGCGCAACAACCGCATTTACGCAGGATATTAATTTCTCTCAATTCTATGAATTGCCTTTGCTGCGCAATCCGGCGCTGGCGGCTAATTTTAAAGGTGATGTTCGTGTAATGGCTTCCTGCAGAAGTCAGTGGGGAAGCGTTACTGTGCCGTACCAAACACAATCGCTTGCGGCGGAAATAAAGATACCCGCATTTCAGGGCGATTATATCACGCTTGGTATGCAGGCAACAAATGATATTGCCGGCGATTCAAAAATGGGAAGGACACAGTTTTTTCCGATGGCGGCTTTTAGTAAATGTATCAATGAAGAAAAGAATTCTTATTTATCCATCGGTGTACTCGGAGGCGCCGTGCAGCAACGTTTTGACGCATCGCAATTAAAATTTGATGATCAATTTGTGAACGGCGCATACAGCGCAATGAATCCGACGAAACAAACTTTTTCTTCTCAGCAATTATTGTATTGGGATCTTAATATGGGTTTGAGTTACAGCACGCAGATCGGCAATACGGAAGCATATATCGGCGCATCTTATTTTCATCTCACGCAACCCAAAGTTGCATTTGACAGATCAAATGATTTTCGCCTCAACAGAAAGATTGTTGTGAACGGTGGCCTTAGTATTGCTGCAAGCGATGAGAACAGAATGATCCTGTATATGGATTATTTCGTACAGGGCGGTAATAGTCAGTGGCAGGGCGGCTTGTTGTACAAACATGATCTTACAGAAAGCAATAATGAAGATGCGGAAAAGATCAGCATCAGTGCCGGCAGTTTCTATCGCTGGAATGATGCGGTGATCCCGGTTGTAAAACTTGATTATTATAAAGTAGCGCTCGGTATGAGTTATGACGTAAATATCAGCAAGCTTAAACCTGCTTCGCAATTACGCGGCGCTTATGAAGTAACGCTTGTGTATCGTGATTTCTTAAATGCATATAATGATGAATTGAGAAAGACGAGGTGCCCGGTAAGATTTTGAGGAAGAAAGACAAAAGATTTACTGATAAAATAAAGAAGTAATCTGCGAATCTGTGACGGTAAAAAAATACTTGCAGGTGTTAGTTCCCGGCACTATCTTCAACAGATGCACAATTTTCTGGCCCACATCAAAAACTATGCTTTGCTTTCTCCCGAAGCACAGGAAGCCATGCAATCCTGCTTTGAAGAGATCACCGTTTACAAAAATCAATTGTTGGTAAAGGAAGGACAGATCTGCCGCAATTTATATTTCGTGCAAAATGGCGCCCTTCGCGGATTTTATAATCTGGACGGCAAAGAGATCACGCATTGGTTCAGTTTTGAAAATGATTTTGTTACATCCTTTCACAGCTTCATTACTCAAAAGGCGGCGGTAGAAAATATTCAGGCGATAGAAACAACTACACTCTTTTCGATATCAAAAGAAAAACTTACACAGCTCTTTGATCAGTTTCACGAAACAGAAAGACTCGTAAGAATCATCTACGAAAAATATTATATCCGGTTGGAAGAACGTTTTGTAAATGCCCAGTTTAAAAAGGCAAAGGAACGATATGAGCAATTAATTCAGGATTCGCCGCAGATGCTCAATCGGGTACCCCTGGGCTATATCGCTGCGTACCTCGGCATCAGTCAGGAAACACTCATTCGCATCCGCGGCAGGCTTTAACGTTTATTTTATTGCTTTTTGACATTGGTCAAAAGAACAGCGAAAAGCCGTAGGTAGATTTGTTTCATAAAATTTAAAACATGGAACAACAACATCAGCAACAATCGCAACAGACACAAAAGGTGCAGGCACCATCTCCCGCTTTTATCGGCGCATCGTGGACAGCGCTGGTCATAGGCATCACGGCGTTTTTGATCGGCTTGTCAAATGCCGAAATGCAGCTCAACGAAAAAGGATATTACTTTACGATTCTGCTCTTCGGTTTATTTGCCGCAATCTCCGTACAAAAAGCTGTACGTGATAAACTCGAAGGAATTCCGGTGACCAATATTTATTACGGGGTATCTTGGTTTTGTACACTTACATCCATCGTATTGCTTACAATAGGATTGTGGAATGCGGATATCGCGAAAAGTGAAAAAGGATTTTATGCGATGGCATTTGTGCTGAGTATGTTTGCGGCCATTGCGGTGCAAAAGAATACGCAGGATACAAAGATGATTGAAGGGAAGGAAGGAAATTTGTTATAGGCGACGATGCCTGCGGCGCTGCAAGGGGTATCAGGAGAACAAAGAGGTATAGAAAGGCAGATTCGCGGATGAGGCGGCTGAGCGGATATTACGGATCTGTATGGCTATAGAGAGAGGGAAAAGAAAACCGCGGAAACGTTAAGGCGCTGAGTTTATTTTGCTTCTTCGCACCGCCGCGGCTTAATCCCATGTGTTCTTTTATTGCTTCACAAAAGCAACATTCCTCGCTCTTGCATTACTGATCTTAAAGCCCGTGATCTTTTGCTTTTTATCACGATCAAAATACAGGATAGCGCTGAAACCTTTTACCACAAAACCGTCTTTGTAAAGAGGTTCTAAAGTATACGACTGATAAGGATGAAGATAAATTTTTATTGCGCCGTTTTCTTCAACAACGTTGATAGGCGAATTTGTTTCCGTTGAAAAATAATTCCCGGAATATTCTTTTATCGATTGCGGTGTAATTGCCGGCGCATCCGTTAACGGATACGAGATCGTATCCTTATCTGAATTGATGTAGCTTATTCCTTTGCCGGTAAACTGCAACATATCGGCACCCATGCGGAAACTGTTTTCACTCATTGGCACAAGCGCTGTTTTACCGGAATATAATTTATCATCTTTCCTGCTGATCAGCAAAGCCTCGCCTGATCTGCTGTTGCGATAAATGCCCGAATAAGATTGCAACTTCTCCGGTGCAACCATCACCGCTACAGGAGCCGTTACCGGAATTACTTTTTTAGGTAAGAAGACATCTTCAATTTTACTGAATACATCATAAGCCGATGTATCAAACTCTGAAGTATTGCTCAATCCCGCTATGGTAAGACCGAGCTCCGGGAAATATTCCAGTGATGCACGGTAACTCGCCGTAGCGCCGTCATGGCGGATCACATTGTATCCTTTCTTTTTTTGAATGCGTAACCCCGCAGCATAATAATGCGGATTACCGTTATTAAAGGTATCTAAGGCAATTTGCTTTTTCAATATGGATTGTCCGCCAAGTTTTGCTGCAGTAAAATAATCAACCCATTTACAAAGATCTTCCGTTGTGGTAAGCAATCCGCCGTTGCCGTACACGTATTCATTCGGCATATCAGTCTGATAACCCGCGGAAACTTTTTCATATGCCAGTGCACGGCCGTTCACGATCTTTTTAAAATTATCACGCCACTGTGTGTGGGTCATTCCGGCCGGCGTAAAAATATACTGCTTGGAAAATTCAGCGAGAGACATTCCGCTTACTCTTTGTACGATGATCGCCATCAGGTTATAACCCGAATTACTGTACACATATTCATCCCCGGGTTTGTTGTTCAAAGTTTTTTGTCTTGCAATAATTTCCAATGCGTCTTCATTGCGATAGGTTTTTGTTCCCCTCGCCCAACCCCCGATATCCGCCACATAACTCCAGTCTTTGATACCGCTGGTGTGGTGCATCAAATGCCTGATGCGGATCACTGAACCATAATCAGGAATCTCCGGTAAATATTTTCTGATATCATCGTTAAGTGAAAGTTTGCCCTGCTGTTCGAGCAACAATATTGCCGCAGCGGTAAATTCCTTTGAAACAGATCCCGCTTCGGATACATTATTTGTAGTAAGCGGGATATCGTGTTCCATATCTGCCATCCCCCATGCTTTTGAAAAGATCACCTGCCCGTTGCGGCTCACGCTTACCTGCGCACCCGGATTTGAGGGTTTGTAGCGGGAAAATATCTGATCCACCGCTGCAGATGTATCCTGAAAGTTCTGCGCAGCAATTGTTCCCGAGATACTCATTAATGTAATAACAATAGCTGTAGCCCTGCCGCGAAATGATTTTATAGAAGATCTGATCATGAGAATGCTTTGTTTAACCTACGCGATTGTAATGTATGCAGTTTGAATGAGTAACGGCGCCGGCAACGAATAAGCGGTATCAATTCAAACTTTTCAAAACGGTTTTATGTATTTCAGATGATCAGTGCATCTGTCATGTGGAAGGACGGAATGCCCGTAAACATTAGGTTCGCATTAACTCAAACAAACATTAACCGGTTCATTTATTGCATAAAAAATTGTTATGAAGTACCATAAAAGAAACACTTTTTTGCTTTTTGCAGCTATGCTTTTTATCGGCGCGATTAATATAAAAGCTGTTAACAGTCACCCGCAACCAATTACACTTTCTTTTCATCCCGCAATTACAGACAGTATAGAATGGACGTTTACCCCATTCCAGGTAAATCCGCAATATGGCAGTTCCCGGCAAATAACGCCGGCAGATTATTCGCTCAATTTTTCTTCGGCAAAGATCGAAGCTTACCTTCCTTACTACGGCAGGGCTTATGGCGGCGCTGATGTTTTTGCAGAAAGAAGTCCGCTTTATTTTAGCTCAACAGATTTTACCCTGCAAACAAATGACGGTAAAAAAGGAAGTAAGGAAGTATCGGTCAAATTCAAAGATCAGCGCGAGATCTCGAATATGTATTTTACGATCTTTCCTAACGGTAGCGCTACGCTGAATGTGAACATGACGAACAGGTCGCCGATAAGTTTTATCGGAAAAGTTGAAATGCTGAAGTGATCCTTAACTTCGCATTTTCATCTGCCTGAAAGATACCGATCGCATTATTATTCATATCTAAGAATTATCGCTGTCAACACCCGCCGGAAAGCGCAAACTTAGCCATATCCAAGCGCCCGCCGTGATCCATACCCGAAAAGCCCGGGAATAGGTCCGAATGCTTTTACGGCAAATAATAAATATTTAGTTTCGTAAACTTTTTGGCTTTTGCTGTTGAGTTGATCATTCAACTCAGCAGTAAAAACTCAACATCAAACACTTTTATGCTGCTTTTTTCTCCCCGCAATTAAACATCCACTGCACACCGAATTTATCCGTACAGCTTCCGAAATAATCTCCCCAAAACATATCCTGCAACTCCATCATCACTTTACCGCCTTCGGATAATTTGTCAAATAATTCCTTCGTTTCTTTTCTGGTATCCGGCTGAAGGTTAATAGAACTTGTATTTCCGAAATTCAATTTAAAGCCCATCGATTCCGGTGCATCGGTTCCCATTAAACTGTGTACGCCAAGAATTTTTAACTCCACGTGCATGACCATGTTTTTGGTATCTTCTGCCGCAGGCGGACATTTCGGTGCTTCCGGAATATCGCCGAAACGCATGATGCCGTTGCCAAAAAATTCTCCGCCGAAAACGGACTTATAAAAATTAAATGCTTCTTCTGTATTTCCCGCAAAATTGAGATAAGTACTTACGCTTGCCATGATGATTATTTTTTAAGTGATAATAAATGCTTTGCTTATAACACAAAGCTAACCGTTGTTTAAATAAACGGCGATGGCTAAAACAGACAATTAAGGGGGCTGATTGCGGCTACACTTCACGAACAATTAACGGGAAAACCACTTAAATATTAGTAATTTACATCCCCTAAATCGTGCAAGCGTATATGAGTTACCAGTCGGCAAAACATGAATCGGACCGCCTTTCGGCATTACAGGAATATAATATTCTGGATACGATCACGGAAAAAGAATATGATGATATCACGCATCTCGCATCAGTGATCTGCAATGTGCCGATCGCATTGATCAGTTTTGTTGATCGGGACAGACAATGGTTCAAATCGCATAAAGGTTTATCCGCTTCGGAAACTGACAGAGAATATTCGTTCTGCGCGCATGCGATTAATACTCCTGATAAAGCGTTCATCATTCCTGATGCACAAAATGATGAAAGGTTCCGCGATAATCCTTTGGTTACCGGAGACCCGAATATTGTTTTTTACGCAGGTTTTCCGTTGGTGACTGAAAAAGGATTTAGCCTGGGTACGATCTGCGTGATTGATTCTAAAACACATGAGTTGAATGAAGATCAGGTAAAAGCACTTGAAGTTTTATCCGGGCAGGTCATGAAGTTGTTGGAAATGCGCAAAACAAATCACGACCTTTTAGTGCTCAAAATGGAACTCGAGACAAGAAACAGTGATCTGGAACAATTTGCAATGGTGGTTTCGCACGACATTAAATCGCCGCTTACCGGCATCTTACTCGGCAATGAAATTCTGGAGAAAGAATTTGGCGAAGCATTAGGTCCTGAAGGTTTATCAATGGTAAAAGTTTCGAACAATGCGGCATCCAAAATAAAAACGCTGGTTGAAGGCATTCTTGGATATTACAAAGGTGACAGCAGCAAGAGCCGCGACAATATTGAGCTTGCGGGTTTTCTTAAATCCATTATTGATGCGGTAATCACACCACGTCAAATAGAAGTTACTTATGATCTTACGTCTGATCATATCTACATGAACAGAACACAACTGGAGCAGATTTTTTTTAACCTGATCAGCAACAGTATTAGATACAATGACAAACCGATTCCGCAGATAAAGATCTCTTTTCGTGAAGAAACGGAATTTTATCGGTTTGTTGTGAGCGATAACGGCATCGGTATCGCACCTGAAAATTATGACAAGATCTTCTCGTTATTTCAAACCGTTTCAAAGAAAGATGTGTTTGGTATCAAGAGCCACGGCATTGGTTTGCCTACCATAAAAAAGATCGTGGAAAATTTCAACGGTGCTATTTCAGTGACTTCTGTGATCAATGAAGGAACGGATTTTCACATTTCCATTGCCAAGGAAAGACATGACAGTATTTAAGCGTTGATTTATTCTTTCTGTCTTTGCTGCTGTCTGATATAGGATTCAACGGAGCTTTATAAAATTGTTGCACATGTTGCAAGTCCTCGTCAATCCCCGCAAGGTTGTGTTCTATGTATTCCCTTTATATTCTTTTTGTGAAAATCTATGCTGTCTAAAAAGCTAGATTGGTTTATAGGAGAATTTTTGACCGCCAACCGAAGCTTCCAACATCAAGCCGTTCTTTCCTTCAGTGTATACCTGCACACCATCTGTGTATTTTGCATTTGCAGAAGCATTTGATTTTGCAGCAACTGCCGATACCTGCCCGCTGAATTCGATCTTATTATTTTTAAAACGTTCCAAAGCGTCTTCACTTTCAAAGAAGATCACTTCACGATATGTTTGTCCGCCGGCTTGCAGACCAACACTTACCTGTCTGAGCTTTGCACTCCCGATGATGGCTCCATCCTGATACACAGCCCCGTTTGCACCTGCACCCCCGATAATGAAAGCGCCTTTACCTACATTCGGAAAAATCACATAACCGTACGATCTTTCAAAAAGGGCCGACATGGTGGGATCTGTTTTAATAAAAGCTGCTTTCGCGGTTTCTGCATCTGCTGCAATTTTATCCTGTTTGGTTTGCGCTTTTAATTGTGAAGAAAATAAAAGAGCGATGACGAAGAGGAATAATGCGGCACTAATGCTGAACTTTTTCATGATGTTTTTTTTGTTGCATAAGAAGGCAAAAAAACGGCCGGAATTTGAAAGGTTTATCGCAATAGACGAAAATTTTGAGCCGCGATTCTTATGATCGAATAAATTCCCGTTCAAATAAATCGGTTTTCCGCAACCGGACGAAGGAACACGGGGACAAAGGAAGCATTGTGTGCTTCGTGTATGCTTTAAGCTCTTTGGGTTTAAGCACATTTGCAACTCACACAAAAAAAAGGATCACCCTTGCGGATGACCCTGTCATTTGCCTTTTGTCTCTCTGTTTATTCCTTTACGATTTTTCCCGTCACAAATACTGTTCCGTCTCCTCCGCTGATCTTATACAGGTAAATACCTTTTGCCAGCGAAGCACCATCGATCGTATTTTTTCCGGCGGAAACTTTTTTACTCATCACCGTTTTTCCGTCGGCGGTATAGAGCGTGAGCAAAGCGCTTTTGTCGGAACCATTTTTCACCGTGAATGCAGATACGAACGGTGAAGGATAAACCGTAACCTCAACTGCTTTTCCTTTGGTAACCGAAACGATATTGCTCACCGTAATGCGCCCGTTATTATCCACTTCCCGGATCTGATAATAATTGGTGCCGTCATTAATGTTTCGGTCTGTGAAATTGTAAATAGTTTCGGCTTGCGTGTTTGCCGTTATCGGATTTGTTACACCGGCCATCACCCATGTGCTACCGTTGGTTGAACGCATTACTTCATAACGATTCACATTTACTTCGCTTGCAATCTTCCACGTAACAAGTGCATCGTTATTGTTTTGCAACTTTGCTTTTATATCTACAAATTTCACGGGCACTACAGCTACTCCTTTGAACGTTATCCAAAATTCACTGAAGTTATTCACGTTAAATTCTAAGAAATAACCATCGAGGTACGGGATCTTGGTGATCTGCGAACTTGCGATCGTGAGCGGCGTACCGGTTGTATTATTTCCCAATGAATTATCTTCATTAGCACCGCTGAATTTAAACACTTCTACATCACGCACCTGGTGCAGTTGCGGCGTTACAGCCTGCCATGCGTCAAATTCCGCCTGCGTAAAATATAATCTTACAGTAACAGGTGCTGTCGGCGGATTTTGTGTATGGATCACGAAACTTCTGCCGAGATAACTCTGACCGTTGTAGATCGTAGGAACATTTGCCGCATTCGTATTTACATCAACCGAGATCGTACCCAGGTTTTGTGTGTTGTCATTCATTTCAATAACTGTGTTGCCGCCCGGTGTTGTTACGCGGAAGAAATTTCCGGTTCCCGTGCTTTGTGCCGTAAGGTTTTGATAAGTGCCCGCTGCTACCGGCGGATTTACACCTGTGTAAATGCTGATGTCATCAATCGCAAGCCCGTCCTGAACTACAGACCCATTGGTCTGCATTACAAATCGCACGCGGAACGATGTTCTGTCTGCCAATGCCATCACCGGCAATACATGTTTTGCATTGTGCCAAAAATGATGATCGCCTGTCCAATAATTTCCTGCGTCATTATACCAGCCCATACCGTCGCCCTGCGCACCGAGCTTTGTCCATGTAGCACCTGCATCACTGCTGTATTCCACCCAAGCTTTATCATTCGCAGTTTCCAATTGGAATGCGAGATTGAAATTCAATGTCGGATCTGAGGTAACGCTGCTTAAATTAAAGCAGGGACTGTAGAGATAACTTTTTTCATTGTTGTTGTGCGGACCGGTAAGATTTGTTTTCCACGCATTCAATCCGTTCGCAGCCGAATCAATTATACCGCTGAAGATCACGCCCCACTTAAAGCTCGTGTTTTGTCCGCCTGTGTACCAGCCTGCATTCGTTCCTTCAAAACCGGTGTAGTAAGGAAGGATACTGTTTGCCGGTGTGGTTGCCACAAGGAATTGCTTCAACGTATCATTCGCCGGTAAGCTATCACCACGATAATTAGTGAACACATCAAAATAGTAATCAAGCGGTGCGGCAAGGTTTGCTGTCTGGGTGAATGTGAAGAGTACGGAATCACCCGGGTTGATGCTTACCCGAACTGTATCTCTGATAATTGTACCAACGTTGATACGATACGCCACAGGAATATTCGTACGTGCTGTGGAACCGAAATTTTTAATCCATGCTTTCACTGTCTCTGTAGATGAGTGCGAGCAACTGCTCAACGGTGTTTCCAATTGTACGGCGCCGAAATTAGGCAGCGTAAATTCATCCGCCCCGATATCAGGCATGTTGTTACTCCTTGTATCGCCGTCAATATCTGTATTGATGACGGTGTAGGAATCATAACTACCGGTGTTGTTCACGATAGAACCATCCACATGAAGATCATTATCCGAAATAAATAACGGATCGCCTGAAACGCTGCTGTATTCGATACCGGTGCTTGCTGAAAGCGATGCAAGATTTGCATAGTTCGTACCATTTACATTGGCAAGTGTTGCGCCTGCAGTAAACAAATTTTCATTGTGTTGAACATACGCACCGTTTGCGTCTTTACTTACACTGAGGGCAAGCCCCGCAGTTCTGTTGAACAAAATATTATTTAAAATCTCGAAACGGCCGCCAAAATTATTGACGCTCTGTGTTTTTAAACTGATCGCACCGGTGTTTGTTGATCTGTTGAGCATGCTGTTGTGATAGATCGAAGTTTGCTTCCTGTGCGTTACAGAAAGACTCATGTTGATGCTCGCTGCGGTTGCCCCGGCGGTGATAAAATTATTCGCGATGAGTAATGTGTCCGTTAATGCATAAGCAGGTGCGTAAGACTCGAGGGTTTTAATTCCTGTACCGTCTGTTTGAATGAAGATCCTGTTCTTCGTGTATTGCATCTTACCGAAATTACTTTCTGATGAAATGCCGATATAGGTTGGATCTGTTGTATTGGTGGTGATCACATTACTGTCGATAAGCGGGCGTTTTAAATTCACCGTTGCGATCGCATAGCCACCCTGATTAATGAAACTGTTATTTGTGATGCGCATGTTTGCATTGGACGTATTTCCGCCGCCCGTTGTATAGATACCCGCGTACCCGCCTTCGAAACGGTTGTTTTTTATCACATGATTACTGTCGGTGTAACCGTTTTGCCCGGTATACTGGCCGATCAGGTTAAGCAGGTTATTATTTGGTGTGGAAATATTTCCTGTGAAGCCGAGTCTTTTGAACCAACAATTTTGCACCGTCATGTTCTGACTGTTATAACCAAGCGTAAGACTATTATACGTATCAGCGAAGGGCTGACCGAAATACAATCCTTTGATCGTAACATAATTTGCGCGGTAAATAACAAGCGGATAAGTTGAACTGATATTAAAGCCGGTTGTACTACTGTCGCCGTTTGCGCTTTGTATCGAAAGCGGACTCATTGCGCCGCGATTCGGAATGCTGTCAATATACATATTCTGTGTATATAAGCCCGGCAACATATTCAATGCGGATACGCCGTAAACACCGCCCAGCTTCAATTGCAACACTACATCATTAAACGTTTTGAAAGTTGCAGGGGTATTATTCGGATAATCGCGGAAGGTATAATTACCGTTCAATCCCGCATAATAATTATCGTATTGCAGTGAATCGTCAAATGCTGCTTCATCGCCCACCCCATTCAGATTAGTTGTATTTACTTTTAAAATATTCCTGAACAGCGGCACATTCATTTGTCCGAGTGTTATCGTTGCCTCTGTACCGGATGCGATATTGCCGTTATACGTATAGTTTAAGCTTCCGGCAGTGGAAGGCGTATTGAAATTATCAACATAGTTTGTCAACGAAGCTGTTGTATTAAACGTCGTGATCGGGTTCACGCCATTATTGTATACCCGAATGCTGAATGTATTTTGCCCTTCCGCAAAAACTCTTTTCGGCGTTGCATCCAGTACGATCATATCATTAAGCGGTTGTGTAAACTCATCCGCACCTAAGCAGGCAGGCGCCACACGCATTTGGCTGTCAATATCAGTTGATGAATAAGCATTTGCCGGGGAGATGGCCGGTGCAATCTTCAATAAAATATTTGTTGCATGCAGGTCTTTGGGGCCGCGGAAATACGGATTGATATTTTCAACCGATTGTGCATCCTGTGCCGTAAGTGCTCTCCATGCGGCAAGGTTCGCCGCACCGCTTGCAAAGTGCGCGCTGTATACATAATCATTGTTATTGCTCACCATTCCGGTTTGCGCCCCATGAAATAATAAATAGCCGCCGTTTACATTGTATAAGATATTATTGCGAACGGTATCATTTGCACCGCTGATGTTGAGTACAGCCGATTGGCCGTAGCCGGAAATGTAACCTGTATCATTTGCCGCCATCGTATTGTGGAATAAATTCACGCGATCGCCCGTGATACTTACAACAGCATTCGGAACAGGATAACCGTTGAAATTACCGACGATCTTTGACTGAATCGTATTGTTACTTATGATGGCGGGCTTACCGATTGCTCTCCCTGCAGAAGATGTAACCGTAAGCACTTTTGCGCCGTTGCCTTCATGGTAAATATCATTTTTATCCACGATCATCAGATCCTTGCCGAATACCGTAACGTTCCCGCTGAGTCTGTTACCGATCATGCGCAAACTGTCGGTGTAACCGATGGTTACGCCGGGCTTGCTGAACAATTGCATATTGAATTTATTATTCGTAAAAATAAAGTTGTTGAAATATTTAACGGAAGTAAGATTCCCCTGAAAATCAGATGTCGAAGGTCCGCCGAGATCGATAACAGGATTTGTTGAAAGATTGGTCTGACGAAACAATGAATTGTCAATGACCATGGCAGAATCGGCAGATCTTACAGAATTTGAGCTGCCTGATGATGATGCATCAAAATTGTAAAAAAACCTGGAACCGTTCGTATTTGAAGCGGCAATGATATTATAAGTACTGTCGGTAAATGCCACCGATTGAAATTTAATATTCCTGTTCGCCTTCAGCATATAAACCATCGAAATATAATTCGTGGATGCATTCGTAAGCGGGATCTTCACCTGGATACCGATGTTTTTAAAATTGATATTTCTCGTATTACTCAGTTGCACGACTGCAGTAATATTATCGCCGGCTATTGTACTGTATGCCAGTGTTGCTTTTGAGCTATCGGCGCTTTCTCCCTGCCACGTTACGGAATAATTATTCTGGAAGCCGATGGAATCGATCGCAAGTGCTTCATTGTATTTGCCGTCACGAACATTAAACGTTGTATTGCCCAGCATGCCACCGTATTTCAGGTTATTGTAGCTGCGGGCAAAACCTTTGAAATCGGGCGTGATACCACCGAGTGTGTAAATGCCGTTTAATGCCGGATAAATATTGCCGGCCGTTATTGTATCGTTGCTGTTATTGAGATCCGTTGAATTATTCGGCATTGTTGTCCACGCTTTTATGGCGAATGCGCTGTCCGTAACAAAATTCACCGTACCGATATTTGCTGTAGCTGTTGTGTTGAATGCAATGTTGCCGCTGTAATTGTAAGGCGTTTGCATTACACCGTTTACGCTCCAGTTGATCACGGCACTTGTGAGTGCGTTGTTGCCGAAATTCTTGATCGTTACGCCTACAGTTTGATTGCCCGCGGCAAAAGGTTTAACGGGCGAAACGAGTGCGGTGATACCTGCATCTGTATTGGCGATGATGAGTTCATCTGCACCTATCGTAGAAGTCGTCGTACCGCGAACTTCACCGTCGATATCATTGAGAATATACCAGTTTGGTTTACCGAGGGTACGCAAATTGATCTCTGTAATATGCAGGTCTGTATTGCTCACATAAGCCGGGTTCATCGATACTGTTGCTGTATGTGTTCCGGTTGCTGTTGCAATAGCAGCAAGGCTTGTATAGCCTGAGCCGTTCACCTGTCCGTACTTTGTTCCCGATGAGAGCCAGATATTATTGTTCGTCCACACCTGATCTCCTGCGGAGCCGTAGCCATGATAAATACCATATCCGGTTCCTGTTACCACAATATTATTGTTAGCAACAGTATCCTTTAAGGTACCTGCAGAAAAGCTGCTGCTCAAAAACAAAGCGTAAGAATTGGCGCTGCCGGCATTGAAACAATTATTCAATAAATTATTATACACCACTTTTGTGTTCCTGCTCATTCCTGTGCAATAGATGGCTGCGGCGCTGCCGATAGAATCCATTGTTACAAAATTGTTAGCGATCACCACCGCACTGTCCGGATGCTGAATGGCCGCTACACTTTGTAAATAAATACCGTAAGATCCTTTACGCTTAATAATCCTGTTACCGATGATGGATACCTTACCGGTAACGGCCTGGAGGCTAATGCCCGGCAATGTGGCATTGGAAGCACTGCTGTCAAAGAAATTATTATTGATCGTTGTATTGCCCATGTAAGCCAGCAATACCTGTGCATAATTATTGATCGGTTGCGGACTGCGAAATTTATTGTTGCTGATATTCACATTATTCATCGGAAGACCGGGATAGCCGGATAAACCTACTGCCACACCTCCGGTGAAATTATTATTCAGGATGTCAATGTTGGAAGGAATATTGGAAGCAGCGAGAGGGTATTCCAACAGCGTAACCGCACTTGTAGAACTCAGGTCACAATTGCTGATGCTAAGACCGGTAACGTCATTGGTAAGACCCAGTACCCTATAAAAAGCGTGAAAGGTTCCCGGTGTTCTTTTGATCGTAAGTGCTTTCAGCCTTATATATTTCGCACCGTCCACGGTAATGATGTAGCCCGAAGTCGAAGGTGTATAATCTGTTTGGTAAACGGTAACTTTTGAACTGTCAAGGCTTTCACTTTGAAGCGTTACGGTATTGACTGCCGAAGAACCGGGTATCGCTGTGATGGTATCTGCTTCATTGTACTGCCCGTCGCGGATATTAAAAACCACCGGACAGGTAACACCTGCCCTGGCAGCATACTGTACCGCCGTTTTTGGCGTTATAAAATCAGGCGTCGTGCCGCCAACTGTGTAGCTGCCGCAAAGTGCAGGATATACTGTTTTTATGATCGTATCATTCAGCTGATTAATATCGCCGCCGCCGTTTACATTACTTGTCCATGTTTTAATAGTATACCCCTGCAGCTGATTAAAATTAAAACTGCCGAGATTAATATTTATAGCGCTGTCGCCGCTTGCAATTGATCCGGAGAAATTGAATGCAGTTTGCGGTGCATTGTTTACGGTCCAGTTTACCGTTGCACTGCTGATCGTTGTCTCGCCAAAATTTCTGATGCTCACGATCACCGGGTTATTGCCCGCAGTCATGGGTGCTACCGGTGCATTGATCGCCATTACGCCTCCGTCTACGGCATTCAGGGTAAACTCATCCGCACCGATGCAGGGCGTGCCAATACTTCTCGTGCTGTCGTCAATGTCTTTGATAATGTATGCGATCGGCGTTGCTTTTTTCGCAAGATCTACCGAGCCTGATTTGTTTTTATCAATGTGCAGATCAGCCGCAATATTTATAAATGCCGGCGTCGTAGGTGAGCTGGCTGCATCTTTACCTGTTGCTTTCCATTGACCTAAAGTAAGATTTGTAGCGCCGTTATTGATTGCCTTCGTACTGTCATTGATGGCGTAAGCATTGTTGGTAGCGGTAAATGTGGCAATGCTTGCTGATGCAATATTTAAAAGATTTGCTGCTGATGTACTTGTGATATTCGGTACACCTTTCACCAGCACATTATTTTTCATCGTGGTATTTGTCCCGCGGATCTCAACGAGATTGGAACCGCTGTTCAAACTGTCTGCAAAGCTGTTGTGCATGATCTCTACATAATTTGCGTTTGTGGCAGAAGTAACGGCACTGCCACTACCCCTGATGGTGATCATGTTATTAAAAATACGGATCGGCTTTGCTGCTGTACCCGAACAACGTAAATCGATCGCATTACGGAAGATCACATTCATGCGGTTTCGGGAGACGGTAAAATCATTTTCCGCAGAAGTTGAATTAAGCTGAATACCTGCCATGGCATTGTATCCTGTGATATAGCAAATACCGCCGGAACTGAATGTGCACACTACCGGGTTGGAAAAATAATTGCTGTCGATAACGATCGTATTATTCAGCGGTGCGAAACTACCGGTGAAATTCAGCGTACCGAAAGATGAATTACCTGAAAGGAAATTCTCAAAACGATTTCCTTTGATCAGACCGTTGCGCAACGGCAATGTAATACCACCGTATCCGCCGGTAAATTTATTATTCGTAAAGACCACGTTGCTGTCTAACTGCGGCAGACTTGAAATTGTATTACCTTCTATGTGCGCAAGGTTTGCACTTGTTGATGCGGAAGTGAACATGCAACTATCAAATGTGATAAACCTTGTTTTCCGGGAAAACTCTACTTCTCTTGAAGATGCGCTCAGCGATTGAAACGTGATGTTCTTAAACCTGTAATACGCAGCACTGTCAAGGCGCATCGTAAAATAAGGTGTGGCGCCGTTGGTAATTGATGAGAATGACAATGAATCGAGTGATGCGTCATTATTCTCTCCGCGAAATGTGATCGTATTTACAATGCCTGCACCGCGGGAAAATTTCATGATCGGTTGTTCTGTATATTTTCCGTTGCGAATAGCAATATCAACCGCTCCGTCCACACCGCCATATACTAAGTATTCATTTGCCTTTGCAAAGTTTGGCAGTTGTGGAGTTGCACCGCCCAGGGTAAATGTACCTCTTGCGTACGGCATGATGCTGTCTATGCGCAGTGTGTCATTCGCGGGTACCATATCCGGTGCATTATTCGGCAGGTCTGTCCAAATCTTTAATGAATTGTATTTCATCATATCAAAAACATAAGAGCCAAACTGGATCGTTGCAGTGCTGTCATAATCAAGACTGCCCGTCCAGGAATACGGCGGCGTTTGTTCCACACCGTTTACGCTCCAGCGAACATTTACCGCATTCAGTTGCGCCGAACCATAGTTCAAAATTTTTAATGACAAGGGCGTTGGCGCTGATGCCGTAAAATCTTTTTTAGGGCCGATGTATTGCAAAGCGATCACATCATTACTCGGCACCTGAAATTCATCTGCACCGATACAGGGATTAAGGGTATTACGATTGTCATTGTCGATATCCGTAATCACCGGATTTACCGGCGGATGAGGAGTTCCTTTTGCAAGAAGTCCCGGATGCAATACATGCAAATTTGATACGTCGATGTACTTCGGATTTACAGTTATGCTGTTTGTATTTAGTCCCGTTGCAGCTTTGTATTGTGCAAGCGTTGCATAATTCACCGTGGTCGGCGATGTATTGGTTACTAATACCGGGCCTGTTGTATAAAAATCATTGTAGTCCGCTACTGCAGGATGAGCCGCATAAGTAATAACGCGACTGCCATCAGTAGATGCAAAAATATTGTTCTTGATATTAATCATGTTGGTCGAGAGCACAACCCCGGAACCATTCAAGCGACTGTTGATATTATTGTAATAGAACTCAATATTACAAGCACCCTGCGCATAAGGTATCATACCTAACTGACCCGTAACCGAAAAGAAATTATTCCTGATCACGATCGATGAAAGCCTCGCTGACGTGTTATTTTGGTTGGTTGCATCTATATCATGTACAAAACGATCAGTAGAGATACTGTCGAACCTGTTTCTTTCGATGAAGGCAGTATCCGTGCAGCGGTCAAATTGAAAAGTGCTGCCGTATGCGTAAGTAGTATAGGTACAGCAACCGATAAGTCCGTAGCCAACATTAATTGCATTAATATTTTGAAAGCGATTGTTACGAAGTGTCGGTTTTGATACTTTCGTCCAGCTTATGGTGCTTGAATAGCCTGTTGTTCCCACGCCCGCCTGGTTATAATACGTGGCCTGGCGAAAAATATTATTATCAACGATCACATTGCTGATGAATGCGCCGCTCTTGGAAGCGAAACTGATGGCAGGCGGATAGTTGGTAAGATTATTAAAATCGGCGAGGGGCTTGATGTAGTTGTTGATGAAGCTTACGTTGTTGCCCCCAAGCCAGGAGAACAGTTTGATCTGGTTATTGGTGATCGTGTAATTGCTTACGTTTCCATCGATCACCACATTAAAAAGATTCAGTTTTTTGATGATGATATTGGAAGTACCGTAAAAGTTGAACGGGCTGCTGATGATGGTTTGCACACTGTCCTGCGAAAAAGACGTGAACGTGATCGTGTTCGTAGGATCAGATCCGGGCACTACACCCAGATTCATATTGGTTTGGTTGTAGGTTCCGTTGTAGATCTGAATTTCTACCGGACCGCTGATACCGTTATTCATCATCGCCGTATCTGCCTGTCCGATGCGAATAAAGTTTGTGGAAGAAACTGCTGCTGCAGGATTCACGGTGTAAATGCCGCTCATGGCAACTGCAGGTTTGCCGTCTTTGCCGCCGGCAAAAACATTCACGACACTCATTAAAACAAATGCAAACAACAATAACTTCTTCATCTTCAGAATTTTTATCAAAATTATCTGAGAGATGATAGTGGTTTGATACGTGCTATTGGGTATTTTAGGTTTCGCTCAAACTGATGAAAAGCTGTTACCTGTTCTTCAAGTTGTCAGCTTTTTTCAAGGCTTGACTTTTTTTCTTGAACCGATAACGCTTCCGCTTATTTTGTTTGCCCTAAAAATTCGTTAAGCTGTCCGCTTCACCTGATTCGTTACCGAAATATGCCTATTTTCATTAGCGAAAAATAAAAGGTTACCATTCAAAATTAAAACCACCATGAAAAAATTATTGTTAGCGGCTGTAGTTGCCGGTGCGATGTTTACAAATGCATCAGCACAAACCGCTCCTGCTACGCCAATGCCGCAAATGAGTAAAGCAGATAAAGACGCAGCTAAAGCAAAGAAAGAAGCCGACCTCGTAGAAGCGTTTACAAAAGCGGGCGTAACTGCTGATGAACAAACCAAGTGCAGAGCAGCAATGGACGCAAGTAATGATAAAGCAAGACCGATTAAAACGGATGCAACGTTAAGCGATGATGATAAAAAAGCAAAACTTGAAGCGATCTATAAAGAACGCAACGATGCCTTAAAAGCGATCATGGGCGATGCTAAATATAAAATATTTAAGGCAACGCAAAAAGCACAGAAAGAAGCTGCACCGGCAATGGGTCAATAATCTTCATTGCTTTAAATAAAAACCGCCGCAATCTGATAAAGATCGCGGCGGTTTTTTTTATTCAAACGACTAAACGTTTTTTGTTATTTTTTCGCCCAAAGTTCCCATTCAATTCTTACCCCGCTCACATAATCGGAACCATTGCCGCCCAGTATTTTATCCTGATAAAATTTGATAAGGAAAGTGTATTTACCCGGCGTGCGGGGCGTCCAGTAATTACCCAATTCACCTTCGTATGCAACGGTGTTATCAGAAGCTACAACTTGCATGGTGAAGTGCCCGCCAAAAGGCATTGCGTGATATTTAGTTTGCGGCGTGGCCTGGAGGTAATATGTCCTGTCCGTAAGGCAATCCCATTGGATCGCTTCTATCCATTGATCACGTGCGGTGTTGGCTTTTCGTATGGCGAGTTTTCCGGGCTGTTCTACGGGCGCTGCGGGTGCTGTAAATTTTCCTTTTCTTGAAGCGATGAATAATTCCACCTGCTCATTGATCCATTTGTCTTTTATCTTTTTATCATAATCCCAATTGCTGCGGTGCCTGGTGGGAACGGAGTAATTTTTTAAACTGCCGTCAGGATATATAATGATACTTTCAAAACCATAATGGCTGTCGTAATCTGCGAAAGAAACCTTTGTACCTGAGTCGGGCATCGGATGATCGCCGTCCCACTTCAGGCCGAATACTCCGAAATGCCCGTCGCGAAATCCGTTTTTAAAATGACCCGCCCAATATCTTCCTTCAGAAGCCATTACGCCGTCGCCGTCTGCCAAACCATCTTTAAAGTTCCCTTTATACCACACCTGGTCACTACCTTGATCCACCTCACTGATGAGGGCTTCCCCCGGACCGTCTTTGCAATTGCCGGAAATGCAACGGGTTACTTTGCCCGGCGTTGTTTGTGCGTGCAGCAAAGAGCCGGTGCAGACAAAACACCATAAGAAGATCTTTTTCATAAACTATCGTTTGGTAATATAAATAATGATTTCATTAACCGCCCCATTTCGCATTATAGTATCTGTCTCTTGCGTCAGACTCCCGCATCATCTTCTCAAAAGATTCTTTGTCTTTTTCAATGGCTGATTTTTCCGGGAAGCCCCATGGCGTATAATTTACTTTAGGTTTTTTTGCCCACTCTTTCATTTTTGCTTCACGCTGCAGATCGGCTGCTGTTTGATAACCGTAGAGTTCCTGTTTTACGATAACGGCTCTGCCGTTTGTGATTTCCACCCGCCGGCTGCCGGCTGTAACGGTGCCGTTAAGCTCATTTCCTGAGGCATCATAGGTGCCGCTGTATTGCGCACCGGTAGCATAAGTATATGTTCCCTGAGTCATCATGTTGTTCTGCCAATTTCCATTGAACATGGAGCCGTTAGTGAAATAAAATACGCCTTTGCCTTCGCGTGCAAATTCTTTAAAATTACCGGTGTAAATATTTCCGCTTTCATATACGTAAGTTCCATAACCGTTTCTGCAATTTCCGTCGCGGCAATTGGGATCTTTTCCTTTAAGCGCTGCATACTCACCGGGCGCAAGCCTTAAAGGTTTTTGATCTGCTTTTTTCCCCGCATAGTAAACGACGGTTTCTGTTCTTCCGTCTTTATAGGTGATGGTGCCATTGCCATCTTCCACACCATTTTTAAAATCGCCGCTATAGGAGTAGTCATCATATTTTATCAGGCCTTTGCCTTCGGGCTTATCATTTTTAAAATCACCTTCATATACGCACCAACCAAAATCATATTTGCCATGACCGTTCTTACAATCACCACTTACGCATTGTCCATGTAAAAAGCCATGAATAAAAAATGTTGCTATCGTTATAAATGTTTTCAGTATTTAATTTTTTGTGCTGAGTGTTCTCGCTTTTTCTGTATCGGCATTTGCAGCGGCCGTATTGCCTTGTTGCGAATAAATAAAGCTGCGAACGCTGTACATCAAATAATTTTCCGGGTAAATGTTAATGCCGCTGTTGATCGCCGTCAAAGCATCAGGATACCTTTTAAGATTACTGAGCGCCGACGCTTTTAAAATATAGCCGTCAGGATTTTTATTGTCTGTCAAAATGATCTTATCCGCGGCATTTAATGCATCGTTGTCCCGGTTTGCGCCCATCAATGCCTTACTGTATACCGCGTAATAAGCCGGCATTTTTTTATCGAGTGCTATTGCTTTTTCGGCATGGTTGATAGACAAGGAATAATTCTTTTGTTTATCGGCAGTGCTTGCCAAACCGTACCAGGCATCGGCATAGTTGTCATCTTTGAAAGCAGCGGCAGCGAAATCTTTTGCAGCATTGATATAATCTGCGTTATTGTATTCTACCCAACCTTTATTGGCGTATGCAAATTGATTATCGGGGTTGATCGTGATCGCTTTAGTAAAATCTGCTGAAGCCTCCGCATATTTTTGCAGGCTGTAATATGCAAGTCCGCGCCTGTTATATATCTCGTCAAGCTCCTGCCCCATATTAATGATTGCCGTAAAATCAGTTATCGCATTTTCATACCTGCTGATCGCAGCAAAATCCTTTGCACGGTTTAACCTGGCGTAGGCGTTGCCCGGATGCAGTTTTAAAGTTTTAGAATATGCTCCAATCGCTGCCTGAATTTTCCCTTGTGCATCGAGCGCTGATCCCTTTATAAGATACATATAAGCGCTGTCCGGAAATTTTGCAGTGAATTTATCTGCAAGCAAAATCGCTTCATCATAACGGCCTGTCTGCACTGCAAGTTCCCCTTTTGTATAGTTCCAATTTTCATCGTCGGGCATAAGTGCCTGTCCCTTAGAAGCTACTTCAAATTGTTTTTCTTTATTGTTCAACTTTTCATAAATCGTTACCAGGATATTGAGTGTATTCAGGTTTCGCGGTTCGGATACCAGCACAAGTTCAAAACCTGCGGCTGCTTCTGCAAACTTTCCGTCGTTTGCAAGTTCCAGCGCCGTTTTCTCGGCTGCAGACATATCCTGAGCAAAGCCCTGCACATTGCACAGCGACAACAGGAATATAAAAATGACTGTGCTGATTTTCATAGGATGAAATTACCGGTTCCATAGCCGTTGACGATACCCGCTTCAGGGTATTTATTAATTACACGCAGGAAATTTCCCCGCAGATGTGAATGTTTTATTAAAGCACGGATTGGCGTTAAACGAAATCCTCTCTAGCCGTTCTCTTATACAGACGCATATTAAAATATTAACCATAAAAATTATTAACATGAAACGTATTTACAATTTTATTATGCTGCTTTCATTCGGCAGTATCACTTTCGTTGGTTGCGGAGCGGGTAAAAATGCAACAAAAGATGTGTTGGGTGGCGGTACAAGTGTGGGAGCTACCGTTGTAAAGACAGTTGCCACAGTTGTAGGACTGATCCTTCTGTCAAAACTGTTGAAATCGGTTCTTAATACCGTAGGGGGCAGTAAAACTTTTGCGAGCCTTACGCAGAATCCTGATTTTGCCACCAACTTTAATGAAAATACAAAGCTCAATTCTTTTGCAAAAAGCGATTTGTTGAAAACAGGTCTGCAGGTATTAGTAGCAGAACGTTATAAAATTCCGCTTACAACGGTTGCGAACAATTACAGCAACTTAACTACGGTAGGTGATCTGGCAACTTTCATCGGCAAAAACGCAGATGCAAAAGTGCTCACAGAAATAAATAAGTAATTGCATAGTTTGTTTAGGTAAGATCCATTTCCGGAAACGGGAATGGATTTTTTGCTTTGGGCGTGAAGGCGTAAGGGCATTTTCATAACTCCTTATCCTCTTTTTCTCCTTGTTCCCTTTGCAGGCGCCGCAGGCATTTCGCGCCGAAACATTAATTTGCGGCCAAATGAAAACAGTATGGTAAATCTCGCAGGAAGTCACTTATTAAAAATGGTCATTCACAGCATTGGAAATAAGTATAATCAATCGGGTTCCGTATATTCTGATGAAGAAATGAACCTGTCTTCCGAAAATGCTCAAATGTTCTTTCCTGATTCATTTTCTTTCTTTACCACACCGGGCGAAGTGTATCGGTTTGATCATGCAAACGATACCAATCTGAACGAAATGTATAGTTTCGCAAAAAAGATTTTTAAAGACAGAACTACCTTCCTGCAACACTCAAAAGATATTGCAATACATCTTTATGAGCAGGGAAATGCACCGAATATTAATTCCGGTAACCTCGTTGTTTGTTTTTTGGATAAAGTGCAGATCGAAGAAAAAGAAGCTGCAGCGATTGCCATCATCAAATGCGATTATAAAAATCTATTCATCACGAGTGAGATGAACAAAAGCAAACTGGTGTCTGAAATATGCGCGGGCATCAACGTTAAAAAATATGATAAGGCTTGCCTGATAGTTGATACTAAGGAGGAAACGGGTTATCAGATCATTTCACTCGACAAACATGACAACACGAATTACTGGCAGCGTGAGTTTTTAAATATCGTACAGATAGAAAATCAATACGGCTTTACGAATAACTTTTTAAAACTCACGAAGGATTTCATTACCGCTGCTTTGCCGCAGGAATTTGAAACATCAAAAACAGACCAGGCTAATTTGCTCAACAAGTCGATCAGTTATTTTAAGGCCAATGATACATTTGATATCAACGAATTTCAATCTGCGGTATTGGAAAGTGATGAAATGATCGATTCTTTTCAACGTTATGGTGCAACTTACTCTGAACAAAACAATATTGACATATCTAACCGCTTCGACATCTCCGATCAGGCGGTAAAAAAACAAGCCCGTGTTTTTAAAAGTGTTTTGAAACTGGATAAGAATTTTCATATCTACATCCATGGCGATAATGAGTTAATTGAAAAAGGTTATGATGAAAAGAAGAAGATGAGTTATTACAAGGTGTATTTTCGGGAAGAAGTGTAAGATAATTGCGGGTGACAGGTTGCGGATCTTACAATAATCACATTTCCCGGAATTTGAAAATTCTAACATAATGATTTAGACAATAAAAAAAAGTTGTTTTCTTCATCTTACTTATTATTTCATAATTGCGTAAAAAGTGCAATGCGTTTAGCCGTATATTGCAGTTCATTATTTCATATCCGCTTCGAAGGCCATTAAGCTTTAAGAAATCATTATATTCTGAAAATGACCCTGAGCATCACCGGATGCTTATCGCTCTGCATTTACCATTTACATTTTTAACGTGCCCGCCGGCGTTCAGCTGTTATTCTTTTAATCTAAAAATAGTTCTATGTCAGATCTGACTGCACTCGATTTTATTAACGCCGGCAAAGAAGGCACATTCGTTGATTCCGGGAAGACGAAAACATCCGCGACACAGGTGGATGAACTCTTTAAATACCTCGAAGAAAAAGAAATGGAAAAGTTGGTCGTATATTTTCACGGCGGACTGGTTTCTGAAAAAGACGGACTGCAAGCTGCGCAGGTAATGAAAGATAATTTTACAAGCCTCACAGAAAAACGTCACGCACTCAGCTTTGTGTGGGAAACCGGCCCAAAAGAGATCGTCACCCAAAACTTTGCTGATATCATCAAAAAATCAGGATCTCCTTTTTACCGTGAAGCATTGGACTTTGTGATAAAGCTTGTAGGGAAACGTTTGGGCATCAAAGACACCAAAGGTGGCGGCGGAGAATATCTAAGCGACAGCACCATCGCAATTGAAAAACAAAAACCATTTCCGTTTGAAGATCTCGACAAACAAATGGAAGGCACGAAAGGCGGCCCCGGTGAACTATCGATAGAGCCGCACGAAGAAAGAGAAGTACTCGCAAAACTGGAAAGAGAAAGTCAGCAATTGATCAAAGCGCAGGCTACAGAGGAGTTCAAAGAAACAACGACAGCGGATGATCCTGATCTTACGCCGGAACTCGCCGCGGGCGAAGATGACGACGACAGTAAAGGTTTTGGTGCGATCGGTGTAATAAAAGTAGTGGCGCAGATCGCATTCAATGTGCTTAAAAGATATTTTAAAAATACACATCATGATTTTTATCCGACCGTTGTGGAAGAAACTTTCCGCAAGCTGTACATCGGCAGCATCGGCACCTGGGGCTGGGGCAGTATAAAAAATAAAGCGGATAAAATGTTTGCGGACAATACCGGCCTAAGCGGTGACGGACTTCATACCGGTACCTATTTTTTAGACAAGCTTGAAGCACATTATAAAAGCCGCATCGCTGCACATAAAGATTTCACGATCCATCTTATCGGTCACAGCGCCGGCTCCATCGTGATCTGTGCGCTCCTCAAAACATCTTTGGAGAAACATCCTGACCTCAAATTCGGGACGGTATTTTTCCTTGCACCGGCTTGCAGAACGGATCTTTTCCTCAGCCACGCAGTTCCTGCAAAAGATGCCGGAGTGTTCAACAAGTTCCGGATGTTCACCATGAAGGCGGAGAACGAAAAGAAAGATCACTGCATTCCTTATGTGTACACGCATTCACTTTTATACATGGTGTCCGGCCTGTTTGAAAAAGACGCCAATGATGCCGGCGAAACGGACGCGAAGATCATGGGACTGAGTGAGCAATATCCGGCAACGGGACGCTATGCGGATTTTGATGAGCTCAAAAAACTTAACCGATTCTTATCTGATCACTCAGTGATCCTGTCAGACGATAATATCAATGATGATCTTAGTCTGCGTTGCACAGCCTTGAAGCACGGCGACTTTGACGGTGATGTTCCAACGCTTACGTCTATTTTAAAAGCAATGTAATTATGAATTATGCACTGGTAGTAGGCATCAACCATTACAACAAACGCCCGTTAAAGGGTGCGGTAAATGATGCAACGGCATTTGCAAACTGGCTAAAAGAAAGTAAACAGGTAGAAGAGAAAAATCTGAAGTTGTTGGTTTCAACGGAAGCCAATGAGATCGCATTGGATCATCATATTGACAAAGCATTTTTAGAGATCCTTAAAGATGCAAATGTGCATGCCGAAGAAAAGAACAGATTGTTTTTTTATTTTTCCGGACATGGTATCGGTGTGAGTTATTCCAATACCGGCCTGTGTTTGCGGATGTGGGACAACGAATTGCCCAACTATAATATCTCTTCAAACGCTTACAGCGATCTGCTGGTAAATAAAGCGGTGTTTGATGAGATTATCATATTTCTTGATTGCTGCCGTGATTACGATTTTTTAATTGATCCCCGCAAACCTGCATTGGATACGGGATTCGTTGGCACAAGACAAACGAGCTACCTTATTTGTTACTCTACCGTATATGGAAAAGTAAGTCACGAGATAAAAAAAGATCCGGAAAATGATGATCCCGAAAACAGACGCGGTGCATTCACTTCATTTTTACTTGAAGGGTTAAAAGGTGATGCGGATGTAGATGGTGACGGAGCAGTGTCCGGAGATGATCTGTTGAAACATATCAACAGCAACTTTAAAACCTATGCTTTAAAATATAACAAAACCCAGGACGCCGACGGGTTTGCGAGCTCGAACGGGATCAATATTAATATCTGCCCCGTATCGAGAACGGGTTTTGATTATAACTATATCATTACTTTCAAAAGGAATTCAAATATCAGTCTGTACGACGGTTCATTCAATCCTATACTCATCAATGGTGCTGCAACAGCAGATGTTGCGATGGATGAGGAGTTGAAGATCCAACTTCCGAAAGGACTGATCAAGATCAAAGACAATAATTCGAGAGAGGAAAAATATATTACCAATTTCAATTTAAACACGCTTACCAATGAGCAATTCTGAGGAATACAGTTTAGTGATCAGCTTTAATCAGCGGGTGCCGGGGATAAAACTGCACCTCAGCAATGGCGGGTTTGTAACGATGTACGATGCGGAAAGCCTGGAAGCGGAACTTTGTTTACCGCAGGGTATTTATCATTTGAAAATCTCTTACCTCGATTATTTTCAGGAAAAATATTTTTCGCTCACGGAGAATACACACCTGCACCTGAATCTGGATTACCCTTTTACCGTGCCGGCTTTGGGTTATGCTACCACGCATGAATATTATTCTTACGACGCCATGCGCTTCAGTACCGAAGCAACGATGAAAGGGGAAGATATCGATCCGCCTAATTTTTTATTCTTCGCTGCATTATACGATAAAGACAAACCGTCAAAAGAGACTGCGGAGCAATGGATGAAGCATTACAGTTTGTCGAATATTGATAAAACGGTCAACATACAATTTAACTCCTTCAATTCCATTTTCGAAGATGAAGTGGGCAAAGTATATTTTTCAATATACCTGAAACCCGGATTATATTTCCTGAATTATGCGGGCGATAAAACGCCGCGGATCTTTCCGATGTACGTATACGACGGCTATCAAACGCAATTCTTTATTCGCTATGCGGAACTGCCGGATTTTGTGAACAGCAGAATATTCTTTTCCGACTCCGGCAGATTTGTAGAATCAGGAGAAGAATACCTCTTTCTTGAAAAAATAATTTGCGCCTTCTCCAATTTCAAAAACTTTGAACAGATAACTCCGACGGAAATGGATGCTATCGGCAATCATCCTTATCTCGTTTCGCTCGTGAATATTTTGTTCAACGTAATTAATAATGACGTGCTCAAAAGAGACGACGGCGTTAAATTACTTTCGCCGGTGGCGGATAAAAAACAACTGGAATTACCGGATCTTATTTATTGCAACAATGACCAAAGCGAAGTATATCCTTTGTCTGACAAGCCGCCGTTATTGTCTTCTATCATGATCCGCTACACGCATCAGCTCGATAATGAGAAGATATTATTTGAACCCGCATCTGTGCTGGACAGGGTTGTTGACCACATTAATTTTGATATTTTCTGGAATAATTTTTCCGCGGTTGAAGCGCCGGATAAATGGGATGAAATCTATGCACCTTTGTTGAAAACGGTCGGCCAGTCGGCGAATCCGTTCATGCGGGTAAAAAATGTATTGATCAATTATTGGAAACCGTCGCCAAATGAAAATCTGCAACAACTCATCGGCAAGATGAATTTGTCGGAGGCGGAAGCAAATACACTTTCAGAAAAACTGAGTAAGATAAAAGACGTATCGCAAATGTCGAAAGAGTTTGGCCTGCCGCCTACGACCATCATGCGTAACTATCAAAAATACTCAAACTTTTATGTGCGGGTTAAAGGCTCAGAAGCGGATGAAGGTATCAATGCCGACGGAAGTAAAAAAAGAAAGACGGTGATCATGGTAATTTCGCTGGCTGCCATCGCATGCATCATGTTTATCAGCATTCCCGGACTCATTGGCGGCTCTGCAGAAAAGACAAATCAATTCGCTGAGCTTACTGATAAAGAAAAGCACGTCATTCCGCTTCCGGAAACGGATTCTGCAACTGCACCGCTCACCGGAGAAGCAACGGAGCCTGCCGCAACAGCTACCGCACCTTTTCCGTCAGATATCGATGGATTCGATGCTCAGGGAGCCGGCGAAAAACACAATATTCAAACGATCACCGAAAGCTATCCCCGTAACGATACGCTTTCGGTATACAATGCACTTTCGGCGAAGCTTGATCTGAGCAGACATCTGAACGAAGGCTTTAATGAGAGCCGGTTTGAAACAAGTGTGGGCGACCAATTATACGGGGTGAATATTGATATTCTCAATATGATCAAAAGCAATCCCGGATACCTGAGAACAGCACTAAGTAAATCCGAAATAGATTCACTCACCTATGGTTTGCAGGAGTGGGTATCGGCATATGTTGCCAATCGTAATGCAACCGAAGCAATAAAAAATTATGAATTTTCTAAACTGAATAAGACAAACACTGTCAATACAAATACGAAAGTGAAACTCAATAATAAAATGATCAGCATGAAAGGAAAGAGCGGCGGGTTCTGATCTTTACCGATACATCCCGTAAGCCGAAAAGGGAATAAAGAGTAGGCACAAATAATTTTCTATGGCCATTTGGACGACAAACAACCTTGCCTGCGTTGATCTGTGGAGCACGCTTTATATTATGAAGCAGCACAGGAAAACATTTAAGAAAGCCGGCATTTTGCAAATGAATGAATTACTTTTCTATAATCCGCTGCTCACAAAAGATGAGTTGGAGTTTGAAGCAAAAGGCATCGCCGATTTTCTGGACAATGTTTTCCGAAATACATACGGTGCAAAATATGAGGAAGGCATAGACAAAGCAAAAGCGGTGAAAGATCTTACCGCAGTGCTTATCGTAAAAAATAAAACGATGGCAGATCTTGCACAGGAAACGGATGACAATTATAATTTCTAAACAGACACACATGCTCCCCAAAAAATTGCTGCTGTTGCTATTGCTTACCGGATGTATATCAATATTACGTGCGCAACAAAATCCGCAGTTGGATTCATTGCGATCAAAAATTGAAAGCGTTATCCTTGATCCGAATGTATTGACAGGAACAAAGTTTAAGACGATTGAGAACCTGATCCTGAATGAACCCGGCGTGTACAACGAAATATGGGCAAGGGTTTACAATAATTTTCGCAAAAAAGACGACCGGTTTATTCTTAAGAATCTGAAGATTGATTTTAAAACATTTCAGGCGACAGACAGTAATAAAACATCACTTGGCTTCTCTTACAAATATGATTACGACATCAATAAGAAGAAACAATCTGATTATGAGCGCACGGAATTTATCGCTAAAATAAATGCGGAAGGAAATATTGCTTTTAAAAAAGAATTAAACCCCATGGATTTTCAATCTGCAAAATTGAACATGGGTTCGAGCGGATTTTTCGGTGGCACTGTCAATAAATCTGATTCAAAACTGATCACAAAACTAAATGCCATTAATCAGCAGTTGGCCGCTATCGATGATGAAGACGAACTTGCCCGTTCTCCTTTGTGGGATGAGCTTACGTCAGCTATGGGCATCACGAATCAATACCACTACGACTTTGCCGCAACGGGTGGTTGGGAAGGAAAACAGGATTTTAAAACATCGCAGTTAACTTACGGGGCACAATTAAGATTCACTGCAAAATCTTATTCGGATAAAAATGCACTCGCACAATTGAATTTGATTGATTACCCTTTTGCATTGATCCGTTACCTTACGGGAACATCAAAGTCAGTAAATCCTTACGGTGCCGCACTGCCGATCGTTACGCTGGGCATAGATATAGTGAATCCGCAAAAAGATACGCTGAGAAAAAGTCTCACGCAGAATGATAAAAGTTTTACAAGATTTCGTGTGGAAGCGAATTTCAGAACGTTGATTGCCGATATCAATAACACGACTTTATATTTTAACGCGGCATATCGATACTTCAGAGAATTGAATGCCCCTGCAATGATAAAAGCTGCAGGGCTTCAACAATATTCTTATTTCTCAATGTCTGTTACCGCCGCAGATAACTATTTTTTCAGTTATGCGTATGGCAAATTGCCGTTCGACAGAACGAATAACGCAATGTATTCTTTGGGTTTTAAATTCAATTTGTAAGAAAGCAGACAACACAGAGCAGTGTTGTGAACGCCGTGAGAAACTAAATCAATGTATAAACGAAAAAATATGGATGCTCCGAAAAAATTATCCGTAGAAGACTTTACCGGCAATGACCGTGTAAAAGCTTGTGTGGAAAGACTGCAGGCAAAATTTCCGAAAGGAACGTCAAAGGAATTATTGGTATCAGACGTTATCGATGACGAAGGAAACCAATATGTGAATCTCGTGCAAAAAGGAGGCGGGGTACTCGGTGTGGCACTCGTTGGGTACACATACGTGCTGGAGCAATTGGGTGTGCGTTTTCTCCGACAGGCAGGTACCAGCGCAGGTGCGATAAATACCGCGCTGATGACGGTGATCGACAGGAAGCAGGATAAAAAGTCTGAAAAGATCTTAGACGCTATTTGCGGACTTAATTTTTTCTCGCTTGTTGATGGTCATCCTGCCGCACGATGGATCATAAAGAATTTTGTGAAGAATAATAATTTCGTCACGAGAGTGAAGAAGATCATCGTCGGGCTTTTTGCCATTCTGGCAGTGCTCATCGTATCAGATACATTACTACTCGGGCTGGAACATAAAAATAATTCGCTGTCATTTATCACCGGTCTTTCATTTGTGCTTACGGGTATTATTCTGCTTATCATCGGCGCAGGCGCATCGTATGCCGCTTCGCTCATGCGGCGGTTAAAAAATTCCGGTTTCGGTATCAATCCGGGAAACTTCTTTTATGATTGGATCAAGGCGCAACTGAACAAATACGGCGTGGATACCGTGTCGCAGCTAAACGCAAAAGCTGCAGCACCTATACCCGGAATGAAATTAAGGGTGCAGCACGACGAGGGATTAAACGACCTTACCGGCGATGTCACTTTCATCACATCAGAATTGGTAACGGAAAATAAAATTCAGTTTCCGGCGATGTGTAATTTATTTCGCAAAGCGAATGATATCGATAGTCTTGCACCGGCAGGATTTATCCGCGCATCTATGTCGATCCCCGTATTTTTTGAGTCGTACATGATCACTGATATTCCATGCACGGAAAAAGAGATCATCGATGCGTGGGCCGCGTTGGGTGTAAAAAATGCACCGTCTACAGTAAGGTTTGTTGACGGCGGTATATTATCCAATTTTCCGATCAGTCTGTTTTATAATCCGAATGTTGTATCCCCGCGATTGCCGGTGTTCGGTATCGATCTTGATGACAGCACACCGGAAGATTCGAGTAACAACAGCGCAGCATGGAGTTTTGGCGGCTACGCGGGCAGACTCTTCAACACCGTTCGTAATTATTACGACAAGGATTTTTTAATGAAGAATAAAATTTATCAGGGGGGTATCGGCAGTATTCCTGTTGCCGAATTTAACTGGCTTAATTTCTTTATGGAAGATGAGCAAAAGAAAACACTTTTTATAAAAGGAGCAGAAGCCGCTGAAAAATTCCTCAACGGCTTCAACTGGTACGATTATAAAGGCACGAGAATTCTTGCCGAACTCGAAAAATAATTTTTTATGCAACTATTAATTCCATCCGCCTGGCTGATCTTTTGTATCGCTATCGGCGTAGTGTTGATCACTTCATTGATCATGTCGCAACTCGGCAGTTTGTTCTATACTTTTAAGATCGTTAAAAGAAAGTTCAGTATCATGGACCTGCAGTTTCCGGGAAACAGGGCTGAGATCGCAGCGCTCATCAAAGGTGTGTATAATATGCCTGACGGCGGATCGCGTATCATCAGCGCACTTAGATGGCAACTGCTCGTTGATTTTCTTTTTATGCCGGCGGCATACGGCGCCGTTTTTATTATTTGCATGCAGTTTTCTTTTAAGATGCCGATACACGGCGAAGGTTTTTTCATTTGGATGGCGTGGCTGCAGCTTATCCCATTTCTTTGCGATCTTATCGAAAATATTTACCTGTTAACTTACATAAAAAAAGACATGCAGCCGCAAAGCGCGGGTTTCTTCAGCTTCTATAAAATAATGGTGATCATCAAATGGACTATTTCACTTTTTGCATTGGTATGCGCACTTGCAACAGCACTGTACTTTTGGCTCGCAGGATATTATGAAACTTCATCTACGCATTATGTATTAATCATTGGGGCGGAAATAATATTGGCGGGATTAACGGGAGTTTTTTTTAAGAAGATGATGGAGAAGAAGAGTATTTAGTATTTAATTTTTAGTTGCGCTCTGCGGGTTAGCTGAGGATAATTTGTCAACTATAGTGGCTGTACGGATAGTGAATAAATGTGAGACTTGTCCCGATAGATTTTTGCTTTAGATCTTTAATTTGTAAATAAAATTTATCAATGCCTGAATACAAAACCCCTGGTGTTTATATTGAAGAGATCAATCATTTTCCTTCGTCGATTGTGCCGGTTCCTACAGATATCCCGGTGTTTATCGGCTACACAGAAAAAGCGGAGCTGGATGGAAAATCACTTTTACGTGTGCCGGTTTCTGTTTCATCCATTTTGGAATATCAATCCCGGTTTGGCGGTGAGTTCCGGCCAATATTTGCTGTTTCCAACGCTACATCGATCGATCGTTTACCAAATAATGAACTGTATTGTTATGACGCATTATTGCTTTTTTATGTTCATGGCGGCGGTACCTGTTATATACTTTCCGTAGGTACTTATGAAACAGTTGCAAAAGAGGGTATTCTTGCAAAACATTTTTCCGGCGACGCAAATAACGCTGACGTTTTTACCATCCTTGAAAAAGAGTCAGAGCCATCAATTGTTTTGATTCCTGATCTTCCCGCAATAAGCAAAAGCGCCGCCGGTGATTTTTATACGCTGTATCAAAACATGCTGGCGCACTGCGCAAAAATGCAAAGCAGATTCGCGATACTGGATGTTCCTCAAAGTGCAGGCGGTAATTTGGTTTCTGATATTGCAAATTTCAGACACAGTATCGGAAAGTATGCGCTTAGCTACGGTGCGGCTTATTATCCCTGGCTCAATAATTTGCAGTACAATACTGATGTGGGTATAAACTTTACACAGTTCTCCGGCGCTACAAAAACTTCGCTTGCCGCATTATTGCCCGAACCGATAGCCATACTTTCCGACGAAAAAAAAACTTTACCGCTCCCGTTATTGTACAGCTATCAATATGATCAGTTGATGGCGAAAGAAGATAGTTTGGAAAAAGAAAATGCTAAAAGATATGCGGACATAAAATATTTCCACAGTGTATTTATGGCTGCGAGTCCTACATATAAATTGATCATTTCAAAATTGACGGCACAGGTAAATCTGTTACCCCCTGCGGGAGCAATAGCCGGAGTTTTTGCCGCTGTTGACAATCAACGCGGCGTATGGAAAGCGCCTTCTAATGTTTCTTTACAAGTGAATTCAGCATCAATAAAGATCAACAACTACGACCGGGAATCTATGAATATTGATGCGACGGAAGGAAAATCAATAAACGCGATTCGCGAATTCGCCGGTAAAGGCGTACTGGTTTGGGGTGGTCGCACACTTGCCGGAAACGATAATGAGTGGCGTTATGTAAGTGTGCGGCGCACGATGATCATGATAGAAACCAGTGTGCAACTTGCTATGCGCAGTTTTATCTTTGAACCTAATGATGCCAACACCCGGGCGCGGGTACAAGCGATGATCGAAAATTTCATGAATGCACTTTGGAGACAGGGAGCGCTTGCCGGTGCAAAACCTGAACAAGCCTTTAGCGTGCAAACAGGCTTAAATAAAACCATGACGGCGCTTGACATACTTGAAGGAAGACTGATAGTTGAAGTACTTATTGCAGTAGTAAGACCTGCGGAATTTATTGCTGTGAGACTAACGCAGATTCAGCAGCAGAGTTAGAGACGCAACGTTAAAAGATCGTATAAATTCTAACGCATATTTGCTAACTTTTTGTTCTCATTTTCTCTTTGTGCTTTTTTCCGCGCCTCAGTCATTCCTGGTTCAACTCCTTGTTCCATTTTCCCCATGTACTCTCTTCAGCCGCAGTCATTCGCATTTCCATTCAATTGTTTGGTAACAATACCTTTATCCTTTCGGCATATCCTTTGCATTATGTGGTTGTATTGAACAACCTTTTAAAACATTAAGCATGAAAAAAATTCTTACATCACTGGTGCTTCTTATAGGATTGCACACGATGACAATGGCGCAATACGGACGTTACAACAATAACCGTAATAATAACAAATACAAGAAACAACTTAGGAGAGTATATGCTGCGCAGAACGGTGTGATATTCGGAAACACAACTATTAAACCTGACAATAATTATTACTCCCAGGATAAGCGTTATTATTTCCGCTTTCAGAGCGACGGTAATCTCGTAGTAGCACGTACTTCTGATGAAAAATCTTTATGGGCGTCCGGAACGGACAGACGTGGTGTTACCTGCTATTTTCAGGGAGATGCAAATTTAGTGATCAAAGACGCATCTGGCACAGACATTTTCAACGCATTCGGTGATCAGGCAAATAAGAATTTACCGCAGACCGCAACTGAAAGCACGGTATTCATGAACCAACGAAAAGGCAGAAACGCATTGGTAATGCAAAATGACGGTAACCTGGTAATCTATAGCGGTCCTTCACACGTAGTGAAATGGGCAACAGATACTGCAGGAAGATAAAATATTATTACCCTTTGTTTTTGCCGGAGCAGCAATGCTCCGGCATTTTTTTGTTTTCCCGTAAAGCATTGTAACTTATGACAGCAGAGACACGTCAAGTTCTTTTCCCCTCTTTCTTAGTCTCATTGCTGTGCCTCTTATCACAACCTATCCGTGTTCAACCATTCTTTCCTCCTTTTCCTGTAAAAAAATCTGCAGTTTACCCCATTCACTTCGTCACGCATTATTTTCTTTTGTAACTTCAGAGCGTGAAAAATCTATTACGCTCCATTACATTTCTTCTTTTACTTAACTCTTCCGAACTTATAAAAGCACAGACTCCCGGCGGTATCGGCACGGGCAATACCATGTGGCTTCGTGCGGATGCAGGTGTAACGTTGGCTGCAAATACAGTAACTCAGTGGCAGGATCTTGCGGCTGCAGGTGTTACGGGAAATTTTACCGTGCAGAATATTCCGGGTACGGCTACCGCGCAGACTGCTCCGGGCTTTTCTCAGGCACTAGGTAATTTTAACCCCTTTGTATTTTTTAACGGCACTACCGGTTCCCTCACCAGCGTGAACAGTTTCCCCGGAACATCACTCGTTACCAATTCAAGCTGCACCGTGTTTCAGGTGATCTATCTTAAAGGTGGTATCGTATGGCTCAAGTGGGAGACCGATCAGCAGGGAACAGGCGCCAGACTTGGATTTGAGAATAATGCCAACAGGATCCGTTTCGATTTTCCGAAAGCAGAGCCGGCACCTGCAGGACAAAATGTCGGCGTAACAGACGTGCTCAATAAGTTTGCTTTATCCAGTTGTTTTGCTGATGCATCAACATCAACCAACCGCCTCAATGGTCTTACAGATCATACCATCACAGCGCCCACTCCCGGCAATTTTTCTCCGTCGAGCAAGCTTTGTCTGGGTAACGATTATCTGCTTAACCTTCCTGCACAGATCTATATGTCTGAAGTGATCATTTATTCAAGAGCGCTCACACTTGCTGAGATCAACAAAGTAGAAACCTACCTCGCCATCAAATACGGCTTCACGCTAAACCAAACTACAGGCGCAAATAATTATACCGGAACAGACGGAACAGTTATCTGGAACAACAGTGCCAACAGCGGCTACGCAAACAACATTACCGGTATCGGCAGAGATGATATTGAGAATTTATTGCAGAAGCAATCACGTACGATCAACACATCGCCGGTAGTAACATTGTACAATGGTAACGGTTATTCAACAGGCGTTTTTCCTGCGAGTAATGTGAATAATACAAACGGCATCCCCGGCGATAAACAATATTTACTGATCGGGGATGACGGAAATCCTACATCGATCACCGGCTGTATCTTTGACGGTAAGGGACAAAGAATGTCAAGAATTTGGAAAGTGGCCAACAGTAATCTTTCTACACCTGTAACGTACACGATAGATGCATCGCAGGTTCCGGCGTACGTTACCAATATTATCTCGTCTCCAGACCCGACTTTTCCGCGGGGCGCAACAACGTTCCATCCGCTTACTGCAGCAAATAATAAACTGTTCGCGGATCTTGTGTTGAACAACAATGAATATTTTACTTACGCAACAGACACGGTTATTCTTGCACCGGTTGTAACGCCGCCTACCTGTTCAAATCCGAACAGCGCATCGATCGTTATCAATGAAAGCGGAACAACAGCGCCGCTTACTTATTTGTGGCAGCCAACCGGACAAACAACACCGGACATCAGCAATGTTCCGGGCCAGACCTACACATTAACCATCAGCCAGGGTTCTTGTCAGGCAAACTTTACGTTCCCGATCACACCTACACCTGCACCAACAAATCCTGTTGTGAGTGATGTTGCAGTGTGTAACGGCAACAGCGCAACACTTACGGTTCAGAGTCCGAATGCAGCATATACTTATACCTGGTATAATGTGGTAACAGGCGGAACAGCATTAGCTACCGGAGCAACATTCAACACGCCGGCAATCACTGTTTCACCTACAACATATTATGTAGATGCAGCATCGGGAACCTGCATAGGGCCAAGAACAGCAGTGAATGTTACAATCACACCTGTTACCGCAGCAATTGTAAATAATGAAATTATCTGCAGCGGAACCGCAGCAACGTTTACGGTAACCAATCCGATTTCGGGTTACACTTATAATTGGTACAACACTTCAACGGGCGGAACGGCATTGGCAACGGGAACAACATTTACCACACCGATACTTCCCGCCAATGCAACATATTATGTAGAAACAATAAACGCCGGCTGCACCATTCCGCGTGCTGCTGTAAACGTAACGGTTACAACAGTTACGGCACCGGTGGTGAACGGCGCTGCGATATGTAACGGCAGTACGGCAACACTTACGGTTCAAAGTCCGAATGGAGCATACACTTATAATTGGTACGCAACAGCAACCGGCGGACCGATATTATTTACCGGAGCGTCTTACACTTCGCCCGCACTTACAACCACAACAACTTATTACGTAGATGCCGGAAACGGATCGTGCATAAGTCCGCGAACACCGGTAACAGTAACGGTTACAACGATACCTGTGCCTCTTTCAAGTGATGTTGTTGTGTGTAACGGAAGCAGCGCAACGCTCACAGTTCAAAGTCCGAATGCAACGTATACTTACAACTGGTATACAGTTTCAAGCGGTGGAACAGCAGCGGCAACGGGCACAACATTTAACACACCGCCGATCACGGTTTCGCCCACAACATATTATGTGAGCGCAACAGACGGCACATGTACCAGTCCGCGAACTGCAGTAAATGTTACCATTACACCGGTTATCGGTGCAGTTGTAACCAATGAAAGTATTTGCGGCGGATCGGCAGCAACGTTTACGGTACAAAATCCGCAGACAGGCTATACTTATAATTGGTACGCAGCAGCAACAGGCGGAACGGCTTTAGCAACAGGAACAACATTTACAACGCCTGTGTTAACAACCACCGCAACTTATTATATAGAAACCATAAATGCCGGCTGTACCATTCCTCGTACGCCTGTAACCGCTACCGTTACAACAGTTACAACGCCTTCGGCAAACAGCGCAGCTATATGTAACGGCAGTAGCGCAACACTTACTGTGCTAAGTCCGAATGGAGCATACACTTATAATTGGTACGCGGCAGCAACCGGCGGAACAATATTATTTACCGGTACATCTTACACAACACCGGCACTTACAACAACAACTACGTATTATGCAGATGCAGTGAACGGATCATGTACAAGTCCGCGAACAGCAGTGACAGTAACGGTTACAACGATCCCTGCACCTGTGGCAAACAGTGTGGCGGTATGTAACGGAGCTTCAGCAGCGCTTACAGTTCAAAGCCCGAACGCCGCATATACTTACAACTGGTATACAGTATCAACCGGTGGAACGGCAGTAGCAACAGGCACAACATTTACAACGCCGATAATAACTGTATCCCCTACAATGTATTATGTAGATGCAACAGACGGAACATGCACCGGTCCGCGTACACAAGTGAATATTACGATCACGCCGGTCATTGGTGCTTTTGTAAATGATCAAAATATCTGTACCGGAACGGCGGCAACATTTACGGTGCAAAATCCACAGACGGGTTATACCTATAATTGGTACAGTGCTTCAACCGGCGGAACAGCATTGGCAACAGGAATAACTTTTACAACACCTGTATTAACTGCTGATCAAACTTATTATGTAGAAACTATAAATGCAGGTTGTACCATTCCGAGAACACCTGTGAACGTTACAGTAACAACTGTTACAACGCCTGCGGCAAACGGCGCAGCGATCTGTACCGGCAGTTCTGCTACATTAACGATCCAAGGTCCGAATGCTGCATATACTTACAATTGGTATTCATCTGCAAGCGGCGGAACAATTTTATTTTCGGGTACAACATTTACTACACCGGCACTCAGCACCACAACAACTTATTATGCAGAAGCTACAAGCAACTCATGCGTAAGTCCGAGAAGTCAGCCGATCGTTGTTACGGTTACCACGATCCCCGCGCCTGTTGTAACGCCGGCAGCTGTTTGCATAAATACATCCGCAACACTCGCGGTGCAAAGCCCGAATGCTTCATACACCTATAAATGGTACAGCAGTGCAACGGGCGGAACAGTATTAGCAACAGGAACAATATTTACAACGCCTGCGGTAACAATTGCAACAACATATTATGCAGAAGCGACAGACGGCACTTGTAACAGCATTCGCACACCGGTATCTGTAACATTATTACCGATTCTTACTGCACCTGTTGTGACCGCAACATCAGCAACCATCAGCAGTGTTACGTTCACCTGGAATTTGGTAAACAGTGTCGCAGGTTATCAGATTTCTATAGACGGCGGAACGAGTTTTATTCTTCCGGCAACAACAAATACATACACCGTTACGGGTTTACAACCATCGCAAACAACAAACATCAGCGTGATCGCGTTAAGTGGTCCTACCGGTTGCGGCGACAGTAATCCGGGACTTGGTCACGGCACATCATATAGTGACGGCTTCTTTATACCGACAGCATTTACGCCAAACGGTGATTCAAAAAATGATATTTTAATTCCGCATATTCCGGGTGATGCAGTGCTTGTTTACTTTACGGTTTACAATCGTTGGGGCCAGGCAATCTTCACGACGTCAACTATCGGTTCGGGCTGGAACGGCAGCTGGCAGGGTACACAACAACCAAACGGAGCGTATGTATGGACCTGCACTTATATCCGTGGCAATGCGAATGCTACGCCGATATTTAATAAAGGAACCGTGATGATAGTGAGGTAAAGTTGAGTGCTTAGTGTTGAGTTTTTAATGTTGGAGTATATTGAATTGCTGCTTAGCAGGAAAAAATTCATACAAAGTACACAACGCAAATTTTCACACATCAGTCAATTCGTAAATCATGATACAGATAAAAGAATAAGTCAATATAAAAAACACAAAAAATAAAAGGTGGCTCACAATCGAGCCACCTTCCTTTCTATTCTTTTTTTCTTCTTTAGCTTTTAGCCGCCACACTCCGGGTTTCCCTTCTCCTTGTTTCCTTGCAACGCCACAGGCATCTGCGGTTCTACAATTCGAAACGATCGAGGTTCATCACTTTATCCCACGCAGCAACAAAATCAGTCACGAATTTTTCTTTACCATCCGCACAGCCGTATACTTCAGCAACAGCACGCAGTTCAGAGTTTGAGCCGAAAATAAGATCTACTCTTGAGCCTGTCCATTTTACTTCGCCGGTTGTTCTGTTACGTCCTTTAAATTCCTTTTGTGCATCTGATGTTCCGCTCCATGTTGTGCTCAAATCCAATAAATTCACGAAATAATCATTCGTAAGTTGTCCCGGATTTTTAGTGAACACACCGTTTTGTGAACCGTTGAAATTTGTACCGAGTACACGCATACCGCCGATCAACACTGTCAACTCAGGAGATGTCAATGTTAACAATTGTGCTTTATCAATCAGCATTTCTTCCGGTGAAGAAGTATGAAGCGCTTTTGAATAATTTCTGAAACCATCTGCAGCAGGCTCAAGCGCCATGAAAGATTCCACATCCGTTTGTTCCTGAGATGCATCTGTTCTGCCTGCAGTAAACGGAACTTTTACCGAAATATGTCCGGCATCCTGTGCTGCTTTTTCAACAGCTGCACATCCGCCCAAGACAATCAGATCAGCAACTGATACTTTTTTATTGCCCATGCTGTCTGCATTAAATGCAGTTTGGATCTCTGTAAGTTTTGATAACACCTTTGCGAGTTGCGCAGGATTATTTACTTCCCAATCTTTTTGAGGAGCAAGACGAATCCGTCCGCCGTTTGCACCGCCGCGTTTATCAGAACCACGGAATGTAGATGCAGAAGCCCATGCAGCAGATACCAATTGTGAAACGGATAAACCTGATGCAAGAATTTTTGTTTTTAATGCAGCAACATCTGCATCATTGATCGTTTCATAATCCGCTTTCGGGAGCGGATCCTGCCAGATCAATTCTTCTGAAGGAACTTCGTTGCCGAGGTATCGAACAACCGGACCCATATCACGATGCGTTAACTTGAACCACGCTCTTGCGAATGCATCGGTGAACTGATCAGGATTTTCGTAGAAATTGCGGGAGATTTTTTCATAAGCCGGATCTAAGCGCAATGCAAGATCCGTTGTAAGCATAAAAGGTGCATGAGATTTTGATGCATCATGTGCATCAGGAACCAAACCTGCACCACCGTTATTTATCGGGCGCCATTGGTTTGCACCACCCGGTCCTTTATACAATTCCCATTCGTACGTGAATAAATGCTTAAAGAAATCATGGCTCCATTTTGCCGGTGTTGTTGTCCATGCACCTTCCAATCCGCTTGTAATAGTGTCGCCCGCGTTACCGGTTCCGTGTGAATTTTTCCAACCCATGCTTTGCTCTTCGATGCCTGCGCCTGCAGGTTCTTTGCCAATGTGTGCACCCGGGTCTGCAGCACCATGTGTTTTACCGAATGAGTGACCGCCTGCGATCAACGCAACCGTTTCTTCATCATTCATTGCCATTCTGCCGAATGTTTCACGAATATCTTTTGCCGCCGCCAAAGGATCAGGATGACCGTTCGGTCCTTCCGGATTTACATAGATCAAACCCATTTGCACAGCTGCCAAAGGATTTTCGAGATCACGGTCTTTCGCATATCTTTTATCACCCAGCCATTCTGTTTCAGAACCCCAATACACGTCTTCAGCAGGTTCCCAAACATCTGCGCGGCCACCGCCAAAACCGAACGTAGGAAAACCCATTGATTCAAGTGCCACATTTCCGGTAAGGATCATCAAATCTGCCCAGGAAATTTTCTTACCGTATTTCTGTTTGATCGGCCAAAGCAACAACCGTGCTTTGTCAAGGTTCGCATTATCGGGCCAGCTGTTAAGCGGCGCAAAACGTTGCGTGCCAAAACCTGCACCGCCGCGACCATCATGAATGCGGTATGTACCTGCACTATGCCATGCCATGCGAATGAAGAAGGGGCCGTAATGTCCGTAATCCGCAGGCCACCAATCCTGCGATGTAGTCATCAGTTCATTGAGATCTTTTTTTACCGCAGCAAGATCCAGCGACTTGAATGCTGCCGCATAATCGAAATCTTTATCCATCGGATTGGAAAGATCCGAATACTGACGAAGGATATTTAATTTCAATTGGTTCGGCCACCAGTCACGGTTGCGTGTGCCGCCGCCCGCACTTGTCTTTAAAGCCCCGCCCGAAAACGGACACTTCGCACTGCTCTGATTATTCACTTCGGACAATACTGATCCGTCCGGCGTATCGGAATTATTATGTTCTGCCATTGCTCAAATTTTATTGATTATGAGGGCGAATTTACGATAAGTGAGGGGAAGTTTTTTTGTTAGTTTAGGAAGCAAGATGGGAAAGTTGCGGGTGCGGATTCCGGGTTGTTTACGCGTTAGCGATATTCGTATGCTGTTGGAACATTGATACAGACTCATCGGTGATCAAGTTTTCTCAGCGCACGCTGAAGTTGTGATCCTACTCTTTATAAAACTGTTCCGTGATCTCCGTAACGATCATTCCGAACTTGCGGATCACACTTCTGATGATCATCGTCTTTCCATCCGGCATCAGATACATATGCTGCATCATCGTCACGTGCTTTACCATGCCTTTATTTACCTTCAAACGAAACGTCCAGGTGAAATAATTGCCGTATAATTTTCCGTGCGCCTTACCGGCAATATCGCTGCCTGTTCCCTCCACGTTATTGGAATCAATGATCTTTAACTGAAAGCTGCGATGTCTTTTTGTTGACCCTTCCGGAAAAAGATCCTGCTCAATATTTAAAATTCCGTTGCTAAAAGTGCCTGTTGTATTCGTTGTGATCCTTACCGAAGGTTTACCTTTTTTTGATTCCAGCACACCGGCAGAATGTGTTTTGCCGCCGAAAAAATGAACGGGATCAAGCTTGGGCTCACTGCGGCTGAAACTTTCAGGTTTGAGCGACGCACAACCGGAAAGCATTAAAATAAAGAGCCCGGTAAAAAAGATGAATTTCATGAGTTGTAAATTATCATTAATCGGGCCGGGGAATCCGCAACGATATAAACGTAGATCTTTGCAAGCGAATCACATTAATTTTTGTTGTGCTGATAAAGAGAAGAATAATGGTATAATCGCAAAGAGTGCAGCGACACGTTTCATTCAGGGTTGTTTTGGTAAAGGGGCGTTAGTGCAAAATTGTGTGAAGGATAGCCTTACAGAAACTCTAAACTTCTTACTTTCCTAACGTGGTATCATGCCGGCCGTTATCTTTGTTTTTTAAATCCCCGGTATGAGAACAGTTATCATTCCTCTTCTTTTATTGATCTCCTTTAATGCCGCTGCGCAAAAAACGGATTATTGGCGCGACAGTTTTGAGACGCGACCAAATTTTAAAATCGGCGATCATCGCAACTATTCCGTTTCGGGCTTATCCAAAACAGAAATGTTCCCTTTTTCTGACCGCATTCACGAAAAATATTTTGTACAATTCTTAGTGACAGATACTGCACAGGGCGGCTATTGGATCCAATACCGTGTGCGCACACTCGCGCCGCAGGATAAAGAACTTTCTGCTTCCACGATCATCTCTGTATTAAGCAACGGTATAAGCCTTATGTTTTGGTTAAAGGGCGATGGTGTTTGGTCTGTAGACTCTGTAAATTATGCACGCACGCGGAGAAGAATAGCAAGATCCGTGGATTCCATGATCACCACACAGGAGCTACTTCCGTCAAACAGGTATGCTGTGGCAAGATTGCAAAAAGATCTGCAGACAGACGACGGACTCGAGGTATTTCTCAGCCCGATGCTCAGCTTTATCAATATGTATGATATCCCGAGCTTTAAAAAGTACAAATCAGAGCGACCGGCGCGGACATATAACAGTCTGAACGAATCGCTCATCACCGGTGTATTGTCGAGAGAATGGACGTCCGCTTCTGCAAAAGACAAAACTGTTAAACTTGAAGCCGTGTTCACCGGTGATGCCCCTTCTGCTACAAAATACTTCAAAGCAATGTTCACGGAAATATTACAATTTTCCGGTAAAAAAATCAGAAAAAATACACTTGCAGGTGATGCACGCTTTATCATTGATTTTAGCTACACTGCGGAAATGAACAGTAAATTTCCGGTCTATATTTTCAAAAAAACGGTATTGGAATATGTAACAAGAGCCGTTACCAAAATTGAATTGAAAGTAACCGATGAATTCTTTTTGGGAGAAGACCTTAAACAGAAATTCACAGACCTTGTTCCCGATGCAGAAAATAAAACAGGAAAAGATATTGCGCAGCTCAAATTCGTCAAAACAAATTGAGAGGTTAATGCAATTCCGAATCTGATGTAAAGTATCAGCGGAAACAGCTTGTAATCAAATATTAAAGGCCGAAACGCCACGCGCTTCAGCGATAATGATTTAAGTTTGAGGCAGTGAAACATTACCTCTTTCTGCTTCTGCTGCTTACCTCAGTATGTATTTCGTGCTATGCTCAACAATCTAAGCTTGACAGTCTTATTGCCGTGGCAAATGCAAATCCGAAAGATGATTCACTTAAAGTAAGGCAACTTCAGAATATTTGCCGCTATTACTCAGCAGCAAAGTTGCCGGATGATGTGGACCGTATTTCCATCAAGGCATTTGCGATCGCAAAAAAAATAAACAATGCAGAATTGATGATCTCCGTTTATGAAAAGTGGGGACTGACTTACCATCATTATGCAATGTATGGACGGGCGCTCGACCTCTATCAAAAGGCGCAGGATATCGCTGCCGCGGCGAATAATAAATATCGTGTGGGATCACTCTACATTAATATCGGTGAATTGTACAGCAACATTCCGGATTATGCGAAAGCACTCGAAGCGAGTCAGCGCGGAGTAAATATTTTTAACGATCTGAAAAACAATGATGGCCTCAGCAGCTGTTATATGAACATTGGTGATGTGTATGCGCAAATGGGGCAACACGATCAGGCGATCGCATACATGAAAAAAGCATTAGCGATATTCATAAAATTATATGGCGAGCTGGATTATGGTACCGCACTGGCTTACAGCGAACTCGCCAATAATTATTTGGAAGCATCAGATTCAGAATTAAAGATCGCAGGAATAGATCCTGCGGCGAAAAGAAGCCTGGCATTAGACCACCTGAACAGATCTTTGTATGCGACGCAACACGGAGCATCGGCGGCCGGTCATGAAGGACCTGCATATCTGTCTCTTGCAAAGTTTTATGACTCGGGTGGTGAGTATACAACAGCACTTACTTATTTTCAACGTGCCTTGACTATTTCCCGTAAGACGGAAACTAAAGACGACCTTATTAAAACACTATTGGATTTCGGTGATTTTTGTAAACACCAAAACGAATGGGCGAAAAGTAAACTCCTGTTGAAAGAAGCCCTGCAGTTAAGCGAAGAAACAGGCAGATTAGAGAATGAAGAAACTGCTTCCGAAATGTTAAGTGAGTTATATGAAAAAGAAGGCAAGGCAGACAGTGCTTTATTCTTTTTTAAAAAACATATGGTCATCAATGAGCAATTGGTAACGGCCGCAAAAGAAAAAGATATTGCCCGCCGGCAAATGAAGCTTGATTTTTCAATCAAAGAAAATGATTACAAGCTTGCGCAAGCCGCCACTGATTATAAACTGAAGCAACATGTTTTATTAGCCGAACAAAAGCAACAGGAATTATTATTACAGTATCAACAATTGCAATTGATCAAAAAGCAAAAAGACCTGGAACGCCTTGCCTATTTGCAACAGCAGGAGAAACTGCAAAATGAAAAGCATCTTGCGGTCGTGGAGAATGAAAAAAACATGGTGCAGGCAAAACTGGAGAATGCGGAGAATGATAAAAAAATAAACAGCCGTGACAGACTGATAGCCGAAGACGAAAAAACAAAGTTATACCTGATTACCGGACTTGGTTTATTGCTTGGATTGGCGGGAGTTGTTTTTTATAATCAGCGCCGTACAGCGAAGTTGAATAAGACCATCAGTGTTCAAAAAACTTCATTGGAGCAATTGTCTGAAGTAAAGGACAAGATCTTCAGTGTGGTAAGTCATGACATGCGTACACCCGTGAATTCATTGATTTCTTTTATTGATATTTTGGAAAGCGGCGCATTGAAGCAGGAAAAGCTGGCGATGTACGCCGCTGAATTAAAAACGAATCTTACGCATACCTCTTCGCTAATGAACAACCTTTTGTTGTGGGCCTCATCACAAATGAAAGGTTTTCGTACAATAACAGAAACCCTGAAGTTGCAGGAGATCATCGCAACTATGATCGCGGGTATAGAGCATCATCAGCAGCTGAAAAACATATCAATCATTAATGAAGTGCCTGAGCGGCTCACGGTTCAGGCAGATAAAAATATGCTCGCGGTTTTGCTTAGAAATATCACCGGCAACGCGATAAAATTCTCTTACCCCCACGGCAAAATAACTATAGCTGCGCAACCCGTTGCAGATAAAGTAGCTATACATATTAAAGATGAAGGCACCGGCATGAGTGTGCAGATGGTGCGACAGTTCAACAGCGAAGACGCTGTGATCACGGAAAGCAAGCGCGGCACCGGCAATGAAAAAGGTACGGGCCTCGGGTTGTTATTATGCAAAACTTTTGCTGCGCAAATGGGCGGAAATGTTGTTGCGCAAAACGATGAGCAGGGAATGACATTTATAATAACGCTGCCCGCCTGATCAACCTGCCACTTATAGACATCCGGATAACATAGATTTATCATCCTAAGCAATAAGCCTCCGGGTTATTATCCGGTATTTGCAAAGGCACCTTTAATTGTCGGGTTATGTCGAAGCGTTATCGAAAAAATACAAAGCACGTTTTGTTCATGGAAGAATTCGTATCGCCGGAGAAAATACGATACCGCTATAAGCAATTAAAAGAAAAGATAACTAGTAAAGGCAGGGTGATAATAACAAACACTGGCGGGAAAATTATAAAACCAATGTCTTAACGGGACAACGTCTTCTTTGCCACTTCTTCCATTAACGCAGCTTTATACACTGCTCCGGCAGGAATCGTCATTTCATTTTTAAGCAGGATCTCGCCTTCGCCGGAAATGCTTTGCACATGTTTCAGGTTTACGATAAATTGTTTGTGCACCCGCATGAAACCTGCGGCAGATAACTGCTCTTCAATTTGCTTGAGACTTACCAATGTTACGTGGCGCTTCCCCTGTACAGTTTGCAGTCGACTGAAATTACCCATGCTTTCGACGAACAACACATCCGCATAATTTACCTGCACATAATGCAGTTCTTCTCTGATGAAAAAAGAATCATCTGCAGCAGGCGGTAACGTCCTTTCTTTTGCAGAAGGCAATTCATTCTTTATCCTGATATATGCGATAGCTTTTTCTACCGATTTCATCAGTCGTGCCAGGGTTACCGGCTTTACAATAAAATCAACGATGTCGAGATTATAACTTTCAGCGGCATGCTCCGGATGAGCGCTTATAAAAATAAATACCGGTGGGTTTTCGATACTTTGAATCACTTCCGTACCGGAAAGTTCCGGCATATCGATGTCGCTGAAAACGATATCTACATGTTGCTTTTTCAGTGCATTTACGAGTTCAAGTCCGTCATTACAAATAGCTTTCAGAGAAAGTGAGTCAATCTTTGAAACAAACATTTCCATCACGTCACGGTCCAGCATCATATCATCCGCAATGATACAGTCGTATTTCTCAACAGCCATAGCAATAAAATTAGATTATAATCAGAAGAATGGTGGTGACTGCGATAAAATTTTTGTCATGGAAAAGACAGAAAAAGAAATCTTCACGGATTTCACATACCAACGCGAAAGAGATTCCCGCAGATTTTCGCAGATTGAATACACGAAGATCTTTTTAAGCTACATCAATTTGTACATCAAAATTCAGGTAAAAGAAATCGAACTAAAACTTCTTCTCCGTTTCTTCCTGTTCCCCCGACTGCGCCTCAGGCACATGCAATGCCGACCCGCTTCGTTCCGCATACACCGCAATAAAAGCCGCCCCGTAATACATAATGATGGATGTATAAAAAACGAACAACAGTACGAGCACAAACGAACCCGCAGTGCCATAAAGCAAACCGATATTACTGTCTACCAATAAGGCACGCAGCACAAACTTACCTGCGGTGAAAAACAAGCCGGTAACAACTCCGCCGATCAATGCAATGCGCCAGGAAGGTCTGGTGTCAGAAAGAAAACGAAAGAGCAGCACGAAGAAAACAGAGACGATCACAGCAGCGCTTATTTCGCTGAAGATGAGTCGGAAATAGAACTCACCGTTCTTCGTGTAATTATCCAGATAATTGCCGCCGAGCGTTTCCACACTTTTTAAAAAGAGGTTTGCAAAAAATAATAACCCGACGAGCAGGATCACGGCAAAAGATTTTAGACGCGGAAGAATATAAAAGCGACCGTGCTTCTTTTTTTCTACCTGCCAGAGTTGATTGAGTGAATTGCGGATCACGATGAAGAGCGTGGTGGAAACGAACAACAGAAATATAAAACCCGGTATGATTACGAGCCAACTGTTACTAAATCCGCGGATACTCCGGATCACCTGCCGCACCTGTTCCGCTCCTTCCGGCCCCAGGTTATTGGCTAGATTTTCAATTAGCCCGCGACCAACGGTCTTCGGCGATAAGATCAAACCAAAGATCCTTGCAAGTATGAAGATGATCGGTGGTAAAGCGAAAGTGGTGAAGAAAGCTGTTGCGCCACCGAGCCGAAGCGGATCATTTTTGCGCAGCCATACAAAGGAAGGAACGATACTGCTAAAAAAAATACGTAATTGACTTTGAGGTTTTGACTGCTGTTCTTCCATTGTTTAAAGATAAAAGATTAGCGCAGATGAGAGAAGAAGTTTAGCTTCGGCAAGAAGTTCCGCTTGTTAAATTACCGGTATGAATAATGTATTAACAATTAAATTACATATCGGTTCCGGCAGGTATTGCGTTTAGCGTTAATTTCAGAAAGGTAAAATATTAAAACATCAAACTACAATGGCAACGAAGAAAAGCACCCCTAAAAACGAAGCTGAAGAAAAGTCAACTATGACTAAAATCGGCGAGGCCATCGGCACAGTTGCCGGTGAGATCTCTGTAAAAGCAGAACAGGTTTCAGAAATGGCATCTCATGCGGTAGATGTGGTAAAAGAAAAGATCCATGATATTACAACGACTTCGGAACCCGCTGCGGACGCTACTTCTGAAGAAAATAAACCTGAGGCACCAGCCGCTGAAAAAGAAGAGCAGAAAGAAACTGCACCCGCTGCAAAAACGAAGTCAACTTTGTTTCCCGTTCCGCCTACCGTAAAAAAAGCAGTTAAGAAAGTTGCAAAGCCCCTGGCTAAAAAAGCAACAGAAGTGAAGAACGAAATTGCGAAGCCGGTAGTTAAGAAAGTAGCTGATGCACAAAGAGCCGTAAAAAAAACTGTGGTGAAACCTGTAGCGAAGAAAGCGGCGACGGTTAAAAAAGCGGTAGTAAAGAAAGCAGCAACAGTGAAGAAAGCGGCTGTAAAAAAAGCAGCGTTTGTAAAAAAGGCAGCAACAAAAAAAGGTGCCGTTGCAAAGAAGGCGTTGAAGAAAGCATTTAAACCTGTAAATACAAAGGTAGCGCCATCTAAGAAGGCCGTTAAATCTGTTGGAAAGAAAGCTGCCGTTGCTAAAAAAGCAGTTAAAAAGACCATCGAAAAGGCAGCAAAAAAAGTAGCACCGATAAAAAAGGCGGCAACTAAAACAATCAGGAAAGCCGGCAGGAAGAAATAATACGATTTGAAAATATAAAATATACCGCATTTGGGGGTCAACAAATGACCGTTATCTGCGGTTTTTATTTGCCTAGACTTTAAGGCAAGCATTTACGCTATCTGCAGCGACGCAAGCGTTAATTCAGCGGAAGAAAAATTTAGACAACATTGAATGAAGGTTCTGCAAAAATAGTTGCAATCAGAAAGGCGGTTGCCAAAACGAATACTGATCGTTGTCTAAAAAAAACATTCTATACTTAAGCATTCCTAAATGAAATGCCGGATGGTGGCGGCACCCTCCCTTAATATCTCGGCAAAGTAAAGTTCATGAACGTTAATACGGCGATCTATTACAATAGCAAGAACGTAAAATTCGAAAGGTCCTTTAGCCTGATCACAATTTCATCTTCAGACAAAAGCTTTACGGCATTGGAATTGAGGATGCGGAACGATACTCAACATTGTTACGTTCAAAAATTAAATAGTTTTATTTTAGCCAAATGAAACCTTCCCTCTTATTATTGCACGGTGCTATCGGATCTTCCGCACAATTAAAAAATATCGCGGATAAATTGTCCGGTCGTTTCGATGTGCACCTGTTTGATTTTCCGGGTCATGGCGGTAAAGCGTTGCCGGCTACACCGTTCTCAATTTCTTTATTTACAGATGCGGTACTTCGATACATTCAAAGCAATGAACTTGCGCAGCCGTCAATATTCGGATACAGCATGGGCGGTTATATAGCCATGCTGCTGGCAAAAGAAAATCCCACACTCATTAAAAAGATCATCACACTCGGAACAAAGTTTTATTGGAATGAAGCAGTCGCAGCAAAAGAAGTGAAGATGCTTAACGCGGCAACCATTGAATTAAAAGTTCCCGCTTTCGCCGCAGCTTTACAAAAAATGCATGCACCGGAAGATTGGAAACAGATCCTTGAGCGCACAGTTGCCATGCTTACCGATATCGGAAAAGACAGTCCGCTGAAAGATGCTGACTATGCGGCCATAAATACGCCTTCATTGTTATTACTCGGAGAAAAAGACCAAATGGTTTCATTGGAAGAGACCGAAAAAGTGTTTGCAAAATTACCTCATGCAAAGATGATGGTACTGGCTGATACGCCGCATGTGATAGCGCAGGTGGATGCGGAGTTGGTAGCGGGGAAGATTGGTGATTTTTTTAGTGCTTAATGAGTTTTCAGTGAAGTGCTAATGAGACCGCAGTTTAATTTTTGTCTGAATCATGATGAAAAATGAACTAATGGTAATGACCTTCATTAAAACTGATTCAATTTTAAAACCCATCTCCTCGTCTTTGCGATATTGTGGCGGAGATTGCAAACAGATAATATATCAAACCCGGTTGCGCACAAGTTCGCTTTCTCTATAGATGTAATAACTAAATACTTCGCACTGAACTCTAAAAACGCAGGAGATCTATTGATGATTTAACGAATACTTTCTGCCGCTTTCATCCACGCCTACCAGCGAACCGCTTTCGGTCATCTTCACGTCTACTTCTCTTTTGTTGCCGTTGGCGTCTGCAACGACACCCGAGCCGGAGCGGCCGCGGATTTCGATATTGCCGGAAACTGATTTACCATTCTCATCGGCCCCGGCGATGCCATATTTGCTTTGGTAGTGACCAGTGTATACAGGGATATTTTGATATTGGTAATCGGAACCATTATAGTTATTGGCGTCGTCATTTCCCGATTCGTCGGGAAAAGGGTTGTCTGAAGTATAAAATATAAGCCAGTTCCTGTCAGCCTGCGGCATTTTTTCATGACCCGCATCGCGGAATAAAAAGAGCGTGGTGCCCAAAAATATAAAGCTGAGGTATGTGAAAAATTTCATGTTGTGTCTTAAAATCTTAAAGATTGCTGTTTTTCAAACAACTTCACAACTGATGATCGCATGCAAAACCTGCCGGCGCACATCAATGCTCATTTGCTTACTTCCTGATACCGGAATTGGAGTGGTGGAATTATAAAGGTTTGGATAAGCACGGCGATCGAAATTCAACTGTTCCGAGATGATACGGTCAGGCCTGTGCCGACAAGCAAGATACATAACTATTTTGCACGGAACAATAAAAAACAACGATAATTTAATATGGGAAATTCAGGCGTTTTGTAAGGAGTTGAGGATAAGAGAAAAGCGAGTATTGAGTTGACAACATAGAAATTTTCGGCAGTTGCTCACGGATTGAAGACACGCCGATCTTCGCAGATGCTTAAATATTCGTTTATCTGTAAATCATGATTCAGACCAAAGAAGAAGTTTCACAAAAAGCGCGCAACCGACGCATAAAGAGCACGGTGGCGGAGAGATCGAAGCAAATACACCGCTTGCACAACATCTAAAGATTATTATTAAAACTGTGACTACTCCCAATTCAGACAAAAGGAATGTGATCTGCCATCCGCATAATCCGTGTTCCGTTTTTTGAGAGCACGCCGCGCGGGTACATCGCAGCAGGTTTACCAACCGCCCGTCTGTAAATCATGTTCCAAAAAAAAAGCGCTGAGAAAATATCTCTGCGCTCCTGCGGCCCTTTCGAAGCCTGAAATTGAATTCTTAACCAATTTAAAGAAACGATTATTTGTAGGGTTTATTTTGAGAAGATGATGAACGTGGTGATAAAGTTGAAGAACGTAGATTTGGAAATGAGTTGATTTGGTGAGAGATTACCGGTAGGCGGGAGGAAGGGAAGAAAATCTTAGAGGCAAGGGCTCGAAATCTTTGAGTCTTGCCTTAGTACCTGATCGGCTCTTTTTCGTTTCACAGCCATCCCGACAAAATTTTTTGTATTAAAACCTGGATGATTTTGCAAACCTTACAGGTTTTTGCGTGCCTTTACATGTCTAAAACATTTCTCAGCTTCACATATCCGTTCCTGCTCACGGGCACCTGTTCGCCGGTATGCAATATTGCCACATGATTATCTTTTTCATATACGTCAATTCGTGCTACCTGCTGCACATTTAAAATATAAGAACGATGGGTGCGCACAAAGATTGCGGGATCGAGCAGGTTCTCGAAATGCTGCATCGTTTTGTTCTTTAAGAAAGAGCCGTCGGGCGTTTTGATCTTCACATAATCGTCGGCAGCTTCGAGAAATTTAATTTCTTTTACCGGGATGATCCTGATCTTGCTGCCGATCTTCACAACGATGCGGTTGCGCTGTGCGGGAGATTCGGCTGCCGTGTCCAAAAGGCTATTTAAAAAAGGTGTCACCTTTTCAGCTTCAGCTGATGTTTCCTGCGATGAATTTGAGGGTGTTTTCAAAAAAGGTATCACGTTTTCGGATAAAAGTGTCACTCTTTCCATGGCTTTTGCGAAGCGTTCTTTACTGAATGGTTTTAATAAATAATCCGTGGCGTGCGCTTCAAATGCTTTAATGGCATATTCATCAAATGCCGTTGTGAAAACAACCGGCGGCGATTCATCTAACAACTCCAGCATTTCAAAACCGTTGATCTTCGGCATTTGAATGTCGAGGAAAATAATGTCGGGTCTTTCCTGTTGAATCGCTTTTAATCCTTCAAAGCCATCGCCGCATTCCCGCACGGAAGTAACGGCAGGATATTGCTGCAAATATTCTTTTACGATCAGTCTCGCCAGCGGTTCATCATCTATAATAAGCGCCTTCATATCAATTGAGGTATTTTAATAACTGTTGTAAATAATTTTTCTTCGGCATGCGTGGTGAGCAAACCGTTTCTGGCAAAGATGAGGTATAGCCTTCGTTGCACAGAACTCAGGCCGAAGCCCTCTCCTTTCCGCGGCTGCGCCGTTTCGGGATCGAAAGGATTTTGTACAGTTACGATCAGCTGCTCATTCTTTACCATGGCATGTATGCTGATCGTTACATTTTCTGTGGTGTCGTACAAGCCAAACTTGATCGCATTCTCTGTTATGGGTTGCAGAATGAGTTCCGGTAACCGCATGTTCAAACTCTGTTCATCTGCATAAACGGTTGTAGAAAGCCGGTGACCGAAACGCACTTTTTCTATTTCCAGGTATAATTGTAAATGTTGTAATTCTTCGGCGAGGGTTACCGTTTCGTCATCTTCTTTTTTTATTGTGCCGCGTAAAAAATCGGAGAGTTGCTGGATCATCTTTCTCGCTTCCTCGGGCCTGGTGCCGGCGAGGGCGCTTACGGAATTTAAGCTGTTGAATAAAAAGTGCGGCTGCAATCTTCGCTGCAGTGAACTGAGCTCGGCTTCTTTGCTTAATGTTTCTGCATCTGCCCTTCTTTGATCGGCTTCATTTTGTTCGCGAAAGCTGTACCACATCATACAGATCATTGCCATGCAAACAGTCAATAAAAATGCAAAGCCCAATCGTATAGGTACGGAATATTTGAGCATCAGTAAATAATCCGCATTATCGGGATAGAGATACATGAGCAATGTGCGGCTGCTGAACACGATCACGTTGCTGATGATGATACTCATGAAAAGAATATACCAGTACCGTTCTTTTTGCGGTAAATAAAATTGCATGATGTAATAAAGAAACAAACAACCCGCGGCAGAAAAGAGATTGGAAACGAGACTGTCAACCATAGCGGTCTTCAGCGGAAGATCAAGCCAGTGCAACAACGCAGCATGCAAAATGCCCCATACCAGCCACCACAGGGTGAATGCTTTGAGGAAATTTCGCGGTGATAGTTGCGGTTGCGCCATGCACTAAATTATGCCTCTTCGGTGATTGTTTGTGAAAACTTTCTTTTGATTGCGTTTGTACGCAGCATGATATTGTTGATGTATTGTTCGCCGTCTTCCGCTTCCGTGATACCCGACCAGATCTCCGCACCATGTTCCATATTGTGCAGCGGTTGCAGATCGGCAATGCCGGTAAATTTCCATTGCACGAGCTGCTCATTCATGTTGTAAAAGCTGCTTTGTTCCGCTTCTCCTATTTCCATTCCTTTTTCAAATGCCGCTTCTGCATCTTCCGCAAAAATGAGGCGAAGCTGTTCGTCGAATTGTGCGGTGTGGAAGCCGGAGCCGCAGATTATTTGGAAGGAGAGCTTAATGATGAAACTGTTCATACTTAAGAATTGTTTAATTTGAAAATTTGAAGATTTGGAAATGAAAGAACGCGGAGAGTGAAGCGAATTTTGTTTCCCGCAAAGTGCGCAAAGGGCTCACAAAGGACACAAAGAAAGCCACCCAAATTGAAGCACTCACATCTTTAAATTTCCAAATCTCCAAATTGTGTTTAAAAGCTTCTGATCTCAATCCCCCCAAACACCGAACTCCCCTTTAATACCAACACTTTTGTAGGATCCACACCGCCGATCAGATTGCGTTTGTCTTCGATGCTGCCAAATACGGAAACAGTTTCCGGTTTGATGTCCCAATGCGAAGGCACGATAAGCTTTGTGCCGCCGAGAATGTTGGTGATATCGAGTTCCACACGTCCGTTGATCTCCGCCTGTGTAAGATTCAGTTCTGTGCCGCCGAGAAAGCTGGTTATCTCTCCGCCCCTGAAATCTTTTGACGTGATGATCTTTTTCGTACCCCCGAAAATGCTCACTACATCAAGCATGTCCTCAGTTGAGCCTGTACTATTGTATGTCGTGTTGCTGAAGTTTTTTTTTTCGTTGTTGAATCTGTCGTCAAACCGGTCACCGAAGCCGTCGAATCTTCTGCGGAAGCGGTTGCGCATGTCATCGGGATCGCAATCTTCCGTTCTTCTTGAACGAAACAAAAAAAGTAAGCCGATGCCGATGATGATGACAGGTACAGAATATTCTTTCGCATCCCATGCCGGATTGATCTCTCCTGCTAATGCCAACCCGCCGATTGCAACCATGATAAGCCATTTGTTATCCCGGAACTTTTTACGAATTCCGGTGAAAACACCCAGGAGGATGAGGATCATCGGCCAGGTGAAAACCCAATCCGGAAAAGGGTGACTCATTTTTTGAAGGAGCAATGCGCCGCCAACTATCAGCAGCATTAAGCCGGAGAATAACCTGCTCTTGCCTGTTCTTCTTTCAAGTCTTCTTTGTTGTATGTCGTTTTGTATCATGTTATAAATTTTATACAAATCTATGGCGGGACTGTTCGGAGGGGAAGTGTAGATAGGCTGTTCGCGGGGAATTGTCGGTGAACGGGGGAAGGAGGACGGTAAACGGGGGATTGCGAAGGGTTCCCGCAAGGGGACGAGGATCTTGCAGATGGCGAAGGGTTCCCACAAAGGCACGAAGGGACAGAGGGAACGAAGGAAAGGCATACTGCGCTTTCCATTTGAGATCTTTCGGATGGCGAAGGTTTCAGGCAAAGGCACGAGTAACGAAGATCTTTCAGATGGCGCGGGTTTCCCATAAAGGGACTAAGGGACTAAGGAAAGAAGGCACTGCGTCCTTTTGTCTTCTTTGTGCTCTTCATGTTTAGGCATTACATCTGCGAATCTGTTTTTTAATTTACCTGCAGGATCTTACTTCCTTCATTCTCCAAATTCCCGCGATCAACAGCCTTTAGCTGATAAATATTTAATTGACCCGGCACATAGCTTCCTGTAATGACGGTATAATTTCCCGCAGCGATCGTTTCTGCCAACACAAATTTTGTTCTTTCCCATTTGTACAAACGATATTCTTTGATTGAATTCGTTTCCTCTTTTCGCCAGGAGATGTTTAATGCATCGTTGATCAGTTCAGCTTTGATATACATTGGTCCAAAATCAGCCATTACTTTTCCGCGCCACATCACCGGTGTAGCCGATGCGCTCTCCCTTTCGCCACGCACAGCACGTACCGTGTATGAACTTCCCGCTGCCGGTTTATCTATGGTTACAAAATTCTTATCCGGGTTTGCGCCGTTATTGCCTGCCGGGCGAAATTCTTTCGCGTCAGGCTTTTTTTCATACACAATATAACTGTCGATATCATCAACATTCGCAGAGTCTACATCCCAGCTAATGTTGATCGCGTTGCCGGCTGCTGCAATGAAGCGAACATGAAAAGGCGCAGCAGGATCTGTTTCATCTGAAGGAATCGCTACGCTTACGGTATCGGATGATTTGCTTGCGGTGTAAGAATTGCTTTCCGACATGACAACGTAATCAAATGTTTTCCCGGAAGATTTTGCTGCGCTTTCATCCAACCAGGTGTAACGACGTATCGAATCGCTTTTGATAAAAGGCGACACCCGACGAAAGCTTTTATCACCGGAGGTTCTGCTGCAAACGTAAAATCCGCGTGCAGCTTCGTCATCATTTATCCAGCTTATTTGCGGAACATTCTTTCGGAGATTTGCCGTAACCTGCTGCGGTCGGCGCGGTTGTATGCTGTATTCGCAAAGCACCAGCGCCGTAGGAGAATAAATAATATCTCCGGTTCTGCGATCGGCCACCTGCAACCTGTAATAGAACGTTTCATTGGCTTCATTCACATTATCTGTAAAGCGTTCTTCATTATTTTTTAATTCGGCTACTGCCTCATAATCGCGGTCGTAGCTCCTGCTGCGCAATACGGTGATGTTGCCTGCAAGCACTGCATCACGGATCTTCCAGGTGAGCGTTACTTCATTGCTTTGTGATTTGGGTGTTGCATCGAGCGTATTGATGAAAGGTGCAGTACCCGCGGGATAGACGTAGGCAACTGCAGTGCGCCGGCTGAGCAATTGAGTGCCGGCAGAAATGTCAATCGTGTACAGATAAATGCCGTTCGGCAAGGCAACGTCACTAAAAGTATATTCGGCACCTGCACCAAAATTCGTCATGGCATTAACGGCTTTCACCTCTTCATTTTTCTCAGTGCCGCGGTAAAGGACCACACTCATGGGTTCTTCCGTCCGCTCTGCCGGAAGCACACAGCGAACAGTGACAGACTTGCCGGACGCAATAGCTGTGAACGGTGCAGGGCGGCCAGTGTTTTGCTGACTGTATGCCGCAAGTTGGATGATGCAAAAAATAAAAGCTGCAACTATTTTGTTTTTCATTACTTCAGTTTTATGGATGGATCAACCGTTAATTCATTATTTACAATGCCGATCTTAAGACCGAGTGCCATACCTACATCTGCACCGCATGCGCCTATGTTAAGGCCGATCGATTGATCACTTGCCAACGTGAAAATTTTCGTATCGTTATCATAGCTAAACGCCGGATTGATCTTCGTATCAAGCGAAAGGCTGAAGCACGCAACCGACGCTTTAGCTTTTACAAAACCGTAACCGTCTGCAAAGACTTTTCCGCCATTGCCTAGGTTTATGAGCGCACAAATATCGAGTCCCGCATCAATGCTTGCATTTGGCAACTCCACCTTTGGCGGCAGCGGGATCTTATCTGCCCCCGGCACACTGATATCATAATGAAACTGCCGCGAAAGCGAAATATAGATGCCTTTCAATTCTTTATCCATTCCCGAAGGCAGGCTTTTTCGAACCGTAACAGCTTTAAGATCGTTTGCCATTTTTATGGGTAACGGCGCAGCGTAATAACCTAAAGCAAGACCTGCCTGAAAGGGTCCCAGCACCGAAAGCGGCGAGAACCTTACGTCGCTGAATGCTCCCGTAACAATTAACCCTTTATCATCTAATTGTACCGAAGCTTTACCGGTGTTAATGGTAAATAACCCGGGAGGCAGCACCAACGGTGCGTCAATTTTAAGTGAGCCAAAGAATATTTTTCGGGCGAAATCGAAGCTGATCTCCATTCCCCCGAAAGGTGTTTGAAGATCTTCGAGCTGCAATTTTTGCCCGTCGGGATCATTCCTCAGTGCGCCTTTTACTTCAAAGTCGAGCTTGTCCTGGCCCTTTTTTACCACCTCATAACCTTCCAGTATTGTGGTAAATTTTAAATTGTTCCAGCCGGCGCCGGCAACCTGCGCCGTCCCTTTCTCAATGTTCATTCTTTGCTTGCCGGTAGCTATCGGAAGTGCCTGTCCCGCCTTGAGATCGAGTTTTGTAATTGAACCGTCTTTTATAATGGTGCCGTCAAGCACGATGGCACCGCCTTTATCATAGATGGTCGCTTTTCCTTTAGATGAAAAATATTTGTCACGCAGTTCAAAATCTTTAAGCGATTGCCCGCCTGCGAATGAAACACCACCGGCCAGCTCCACTTCGGCACGCAATATTTCCGGATTGCATACGAGCTTTCCGTTCTCTATCATATATTTTAATCTGCCGCTGAAGCCGGACGAACCGGGGATCAACAGGTCAGTAGTGCCAAGCAGTATAAAAGAATTTTTTCCGATCTCAATGTCATTCACCTGTTGTGACAGCACGTTGTAGAACGGATGATACGCAGCATTTACACGCACTGTTTTTTTACCGTCGCTGTAGTCACTTAAGTAGTCGATCGCGATAGCATCACCAATCCCCGGAAGATCACGCAGGTAAGCCACAGGCTCTTTTCCGCTGCCCACCAGGTTGAGGCGCCAGTGCGGCTTGTGATCATGCGGCGCTACGGGATCAAGGAGCAAACCCGGTTTCACTTTATTCAGTTCCATTTTGGCGATACCGGCAAGCATTACGCCCGCACCGGGATCTATATTATCTTCCCCTACCTGAATATCGTGGGGTTCGATCACGATAGATTTTAAAGCAAGTTCCGGCAGGTTGGTTTGTAATTTCGGGTCGGTAATTTCAAAACCGCCTTTGTTTTTATTATAGGTAAGGCCTGTTCCGCTGATGTTCCATTTTTCAATGTCGAGCCGGATAGGTCCCTTGAAATCATTCCAGATAATATTATTCTGCAGCACTTTAATGGCTCCTGCATTTAAAGCCGTTGCTTTTACCAAAGGAATATCCAAGTTGATATCGGCGCCCAGCGAAAAAGTATCACGCACCACATAGGAATCTGAACCACGGAAGGAAGCATCAAAATTGTGGACGATAAAGTTGTTCCGGTCAGGATCTGCGGCCAACCGGTATTTTTCTTTTGTGCTGATACAATTGCCCGCAGCGGCTACTTCCAGCATGTCCATTTTGGTCGAATAATTTTTAAGCGGATTGCTGCTCCAGTTTTGTAACGTGAAACTGCCATTGTAAGCGTAGCTAAAATTAAAAGACTCGAGCGACGTTGTTACATAGCCTTTCAGCACACCGCAGCCGGTTACTTTTGTTTTTGTGATCATTAAATTTTCATATCCGCGTCCCTGTGCCGCACCGCTCAGGTCTGCATTGAATTTATCGTAAACAAGGATTTTCACCATGCTTGCATCGGTTGTAACGGCATCAGCCAAAGGCTCCATGCTGCAGGATTTTGCGCCGAAGTTTTTATTCAGATCGCCGCCGATCTCCTTAGGTTGCAGGATCTTTACCTCCACAGCAGTGAAGGGAAGTCGTGCATGTTCTGATGCCATTTTGAAAGCAGCGTTGCCCGGAATGTTTACAAAGGCGCCGCTGATGATCACATTTGTGCTTCCTTTTTTAGGCTCGGCGCTGCTGATCTCCACCGGCAGCCCCCAGATCTCTGCATTGCATTCAAAGGGTTGGAGTTCCAGATTCACATCACCATTTTTCCCGCTGTATGCTTTTGCTTCGCCGCGGATGTAAGCAGGCTTTCCTGTTCTCACGGCATACACAGTAAGCTTCGCAGAACTCACTGTCATCGATGAGCCGTTTAAAAAATGTCCCTTCACCGGAATGCCGCGCAATTCATAATGTCCTTTTGCATCAGTGTATGTTTCTACCTGTATCTCGCCGTCTTCATTACTTCCGGAAACTGTATATACACGTGCCTTGTCAATCGGCTTTTTTGTTTTTGAATCAGTTACATAACCGCTGATGAGCATACCGCGAACCATTGTTATCGTTACGGGCTTTGCAGTTTTGCTGATGGGAATTGTTTCATATCCTTCATAATCCACAAAGCCGGGTGCCGATACTTTCACCGGAAATTCATCACCGGGGCTGGAGATCTCAATCATTTGTGTAGTGCCCTTGCCATCTGTGTTCCATACCGACACATTCTTATTTACCATTACACTTGCTGTGCCTACCGGTTTATTATTTTCATCAACGATCTTAAAAATTACGCGGTGCAGTTTTTCTTTGAGCACCACGGTACCCATCATTGTTGTTGCACCTGCAGCAATATCTGTTTGAATAATTTCCGGAAAATACTGATCGGTGGAAGGAACGATTTCTACCGGCACTTTTTTACCTGAAGCACAATTGTCAATGTAGAAATAACCATCACGGCCAAATACGGTAATTGTTTTTACGTAAGGGCCGTCTGCCACGCGAATGTCGCAGGCAATGCGTTCGTTCTTTTCATTCTTTACATTGCCGCTCACTGCCCCGCTGCCCGTCATTAAGATCTCTGTAGGCTTGGGCCAGCGTTGTCCGAAACGAACGGTATCATAAGAGCCGTTCGTAGGAAAATAAGCTGTTTTGTAGCCGGGCTTGGACAGTATAAGCCGTCTTCCGGGCGTAAGCTTTTTTGGTTTACCGTCTTCGCCTGCATTTTTTAACGCGAGATCTGTTTGCTGCACATAGCCACCGCCTGCAGTTGTATAATCAACATAGGGATTGAAAAGCGAGGTACTTTGAAGCCGCACTTTTACGCCGTCCAGTCCAACCGTTTCTGCTTTTACTTTCACAATACTTCGTACATAAAGTTCGGGGAGGCGCGGAGCCAGGATCAATGTTTTGAAGACCGTTTGCGGAACATGCTCACTGTTGAAGCGACCCCGCTCTATAAGTGTATCGTATTTTCGGTAATCGCCTGTTACGAACTTGTAATAGGTTTCCGGCTGATAGGTACGATCTGCTTTCAAATTCAGGTCCTGTGCCTCGTACACAAGACTGCCATCGTACTTTGCGTCAACAGCCTGCAGTACATGAGTTTTGGATTTGCACAAATTACGAAACAGGTAAGTACCGGTTGCATCCGTTACATTTCCTTCTATCACCCGCAGCGGAATATTTTCGAATGTGAGTCCCGCAGGGTTTGTTCCCGATGCCGGTCCTTCTACCGGTGCGATCGGATTAAATTTTTCTGTGCTGCCGATCTTTACCGGGAAGTTTGAGAGCTGTATAGAGGTATTCACTGCCTGATCCAACTGATCATTATTCATCACTTTCACGGATAGGTTGAATGAATTTACAAATGCAATTTCTTCGGGCAGCTGAACGGTTTTTCCGGGCTCAGGGAACAGCATGATATCCGGACTGCAATAATCGAATTTGTCAACAATAAGCCGAAGCGTACCATGCATATAAAAGTCGCCGGCGCTGCTTTCTTTCGTGTCGTTTATCGTGTGTGAACCATCGCCGGCCTTCGTTGCTACCACATGACTTTCTGCAAATTTGCTTAGAAAGCCAAGGTAAAGATTGTTGATGAACGTAATGCTGAAATTCCCTGTTGCATCCGTGATCCCTTCACCCACGATATAGTTGGTTGCAGACATTTTATAATTATCGTATACCCATTCATTGGAGCTTGGCTTCATGTCACGCACGAGATCCTCAAACTTTAGCGGCACTTTATTGACAGACGATACCGTTTGATAAGCCAGGAATACTCTTACACCTTTTAGCGGCTTTGTTTCCGCAGTTTTTGCAAAGCGCTGCCCGCCGATATATTCCGGATACGGTATCGCTTTTTTAGAAGGATCTGCTGCCGGGAAAATGATCGGTTTACTCAGCGGTGCTTCATTATCGTTTCTGTAACGATACAACAGCTTACCTTTTACCGTACTCACTTTTAATTGCTTTACTTCCGGCGGGATGTTTTTCGGGATCACAGCAGTCTGCGGCGTATTTGCATCAGGCTTCGGAAAGTTGCGAATACATGGATTTGCGGAAGGATTCACCGAATTCTTTTTACCCGTATTGAACCCGGCTTCGTTGATGAGCTGACTGATCTTTTCTGCTGAGATGACATCTTTAAAATAAGCAACTGAAACCCAACCGTTATCAATATTTACGCCCACTGATGATATGCCTTGCTGTTGTTGTAAGATTGCTTTGATCTTGTTTTCTCCCGCCAAACAATCGGCATTAGTAATAAATGTAGTGGTGGTTGCTTGCTTAGGCGCGGGAATAGGAATGTTAACTTTTATGCTGTCTTTTTTCGTGTCGATTTTTACAGGCTTAGCCGCATACTCATACGCAATTTTGGTCAACGTCGGATTGCCCGATACGGTGATCGTTCTTAAAACGGTAAGTCCGTTTGCATCTTTAGTATCTGCGATGCGGGGAATATCTCCGCTGTTGCTTACACCCTGTATTCCCATGAATGTAGGATATTGAAACCCGCCCAGCATTTCTGCCGGGTGAGCAGAGGGCGTACGGCCCGGGCTGATCTTTAAAATACCGATCACTGTTTTATTTGGAATATCTGAATAGATTTCGCGGTAATCGCCGTCCTCGGTATAAAAAACAAATCTGTTGTTGCTGAAGGTTGTTTCAGAAGTTTGCTTTTGCAGCTCTGTAAAACCACCATCAGAATTGTATGTATAATTGAAACTGTAAGTAACTCCGTCTACCCGGCGCAGTAATTCAAGAAGCCTGCCTCTGCCGTCGTAGCGAAGTGATACATCTCCTGTACCGCCTTCGCGAACATAATTTATTTTATAAGCAACCGGCCTGTTGTTATTATCAAATTTAAAATCAGTGAATGAAACAGAGATGCTGCTGCTGTTGGGCATCAAATAAGCCACTTCCTTAATTCTATTCTTTTCATCGTAGGAAAATGTTTGTACATTTTTATTTCCCATTGCGAATATGAAACTTATCTTACTGATGCGGGCATTGCCGGCAGTTTGCGCAAGCAAGTTGTTGCAGGCAAAGAGAAGCATAAAAAAACTGATAACAATTCGAAAATATTTCATGTGCGTGATTTTATAGTCGTCGTTGCGCGCTGCATATAAAGGCGCACACAACACCGGTTCTAAGCCGGTTTGTAAAGCGAATGTTTTTTAGTGGTATGATGGGAAACCACCTCACTTGTCCGAGTGATGACACTCAGTCCTGCAGTGCTTTTTCCATCACGCTACGTGTCAATTCTTACCTGCACATGGATTGGAACTTCCCGGTTTCGCGGGTTGCCCGTCTGCACTAAAACCGTTCTCACTGATGGTATCTAAGATAGTTGCATAGGATGTTCCGTCACTGCTGTAATACAAATTCATCTTTCCCGTTTTAATATCGATCAGCACTCTTTTTACGCCGTCCATTTTCATCAATGCCTTCGTCACTTTTGTTTTTCCTGATCCGCAGGTTATATTTGTTTTTATTTCTGTACCCGAACCTGCAGCTTCTTTTGATACTTTACCTGCGGCCAGGTCACGCATGCTTTGTTCATAGAATTCATATTTGGAAGATTCCGTGTCGTCCACACTTTCAATGCCTTCCGCATCCTGTGCGGCTTCATTTACTGCGGGAGCGTCATCTTTTCTCTTGAACGTAAATTCTTCGAGTGTGCCGTCTTCCGTAATTAATTTAAGCCAGTAGTAATAGCGATCTTTTAGCCCTTTAGCTTTCATATCGTAGGTGAACGTTCTCACTTTTGCCGGGAAGTATTTATTATAACTGTTTCCCTTTCGTACTGCGAACTGCTTGCGGGTAAAAGACAACAAATTCACATTCATAAACGATGCATTACTTGTAACGCTCATGATCCCTTTCTTTTCATCAAATACTACAGTGAGTTTATATTTTGCATTAAAACTGTTGCTTCCTCCAAATCTTGTGTAATTGGTTTGGGCTGTGCAAGCTGCAGCGATGATGAGGCAGATTTGCAAAAGGAGAATTTTTTTCATAATAGATTTTTATGTTTCCCTCAGATTTTTAAGATTAAGAGAATTAATTTTTTGTTGAGTGTTTCGTTACTGCACTTCTACTCCCCAGCTTCCCGATGCAGAATCCTTGTAAGAATCGATGTCGAAGTCTATTGAATCTTTGCCGGCACGAATAGTTAAATGCGGCGATGCCGAACCCATCATGCCGTCGTTGATAGATTTAATGCCGATGTAGTGCATTCCTTTTGCGAGCTTACCGGGTTTGTACACTACCTGTGAATCTGTGATGCCCAAGTGATCAAAAATGAGCTTGTCATCAAAGTATACGTTGATCGTATCGCCGTCGATAGCACTGTAATCCCAGATCCTTATCTCCGGATCATTGTCCGTGATCTTTGTAGTGCCTTGTGTTGTGAAAACAACTGAAGGCGCAGCTTTGAGACGGAAGAATGTCCACCACACACCGAAGCCGATCAGCAATAATAAGATCAATATAATAGAGATCTGCTTTTTGCGGTTATTGTTTTGCATCGTCATGTGGAAGTATTTAATTTTTTAAGGACATGGTTAGTTTCGAATCTACCGCAACGCCGCTGCCTAACGGAATATGCGTTTTGTTTGCCTTTACGTCTACCGTCACTTTATCTTTTACCTGTTGCATTTTAAAGACCTGGTCCTTTAGCATCGCGGTAAAAATTATCTTGTCTGTAGCGATGGGGATCTCAAAACTTTTTATAACAGGGATCGGAAGAATATTGTTGAGCAAAATGATCCAAAGTGTATTATGCTCTTCTTTATTGATGCCGAATGACGTAGGGTCTACCGTTAATCGCAATTGATTATCCGTTGTGACCGTACCTTTTACTTTTACCCGGAATGAGCCGGGAACCAATGCCATTCCCCCTGCACCAAGATCGCTGTTGAATTTGTTGAAGTCGACTGCAGTCGGACTTTTAATAAACTTTTTATAAAGGGTCATTCCTGCAGGAATTTTTTCTACCTGTTCAAAATCTTCGAATACGCCATAGCGCACACGATAGCCGGTAAACTCACCGGAGATCTGGGCACCTTTGCTGAGGTCGGTTTCCTTTTTATAACGCAGTTTTAATTCCCCTTTTACATCCAGGTCGTAGATCCACCAGGCAAGACCATTGTCTGCCTGAAACGTTCCTTTAAATGTTCCTGCAAAATCTCCTTTCAATTCATCACAATATTTTGCATAGATGATCTTTCCGATGTAGGAGCAGAGATCAAGACTCAGCCCCGTGCCGATAAAATTAGCGATGCCCGCGGCACCATCTGTTGCTGCAAGCGCACTCTTTTGCGCAGTATTGATGGCAAGCTTTCTTGTTTCCTTTTGTTCATCAGAGCCGTTCGTAATGAGCCTGTCCAATCCGCCGGGAATTAATTTATCCGATACCAGATTATTGCGCAGTGTCTTTAATGCTGTTGTTTTAAAATCAAGTACGACCGACATAAATCCGCATACTTCGATCATGTTATTGATCATTTCACAGATCTCACTTTTGTTTTTCATTTCTGCAGCCTTCGCCTCAATGGCCGGTAATGCATCTGTTACTTTGGCGTTTGTCTTGGCAAGATCTTTCAGGTAAGCATCAGACACAGCAACATCCATTGTTGATTTTATCAACTCTTTCAGCGCAACCGCCACCTTCTCTTCCGAACCTTTCAATTCGCCGAGCTTTCCTAAATATGTTTTTAATTTGTCTTTCTGCGCATCAAGATCTGCCGAAGGTGGAAGCTTGCTGATAGCATCGATAACGCCCGTCAGACTTTTTTGAACAGCCTGTGTACTTTTAAAGAAATCGGTTTGAATGTCATTCACAGCGCCTGTAATAGTTGCTACCGTAAATGTATCAGCCGACATCCCTTTTTCATCTGCGGTTTGCGCTTCAATGATATACCTGCCGGTTGCAAATGCTTTGGCATAACTTAATTTGTAGTCGCCTTTTTTGTCGGTGGTAGTTTGCAGCTCTACTACTGATCCGCCCGGTGTGCGCAACTTAAACGTAACGGGCAGCGGCTCTTTGCCGATAAGCGTATTACCGGAAAATTCTACCGACTTCCCCGCGATCAATACCGATGGTGACGCCGTTACCGTGATCGGCGCTCCTTCATTTGCCTGCGCAAATAATGCGGAAGAGGCGCAGCACAGGAAAGCCGTGATCAATAAAAGATATTTGTTCATAGAAAAGTTTTGAGCCGCATGGCAGAAATAAAAATTTGCTTATCAATTCTTACACGGGTTTCCCGGTTTTGCAGGTTTGCTGCCGTCTGCTTCAAAGCCTGCATCAGTGATCAGTTTTAAAAGATCGCTGTAGCTGGTACCATCGTTGCTGTAATCAATAGCTACTTCGCCGTTTTCTTTATTCACTTTAGCATCAAAAACGCCGTCTTTTTCTTGAGCAAGGCCTCCATTTTTTTACGGCCGCTTTCGCAGGTGATATTTGTTTGAATGACTGTTTGCGTTCCTTTGCTACTGATATTGCTGCCCGCAGCGGCAGGCGGTTCCATCGTTTCCGTTACTGTACCGTCTTCCGTCACCACTTTTGTTTTTGTTTTTCCGTTCTTCTTTTTTTCTTTGCTTTTTTTGATAGCTTCCCCGGGTGCATCTATGGCTTTATCCATTCCTTCGGAAACTTTTTGATCGGCTTTCCATTTTGCTTTTGCCGCCATTTCTTCTTTCTTTTGGCGCATGATCTCTTTCAAAGATTGCGCAGCAGCTTGCTGTACAAAGAGGAAAGCGATTGATGTGAAGAGTACAAGTGTTATTTTTTTCATGATATTTTTTTTATTTCCCGCAGATTAAAGTAGATCATAGCAGATATCGCAGCTTCAGCAGTTATCCGCATCAATCATCAAAAATCTGCGGGAACAATTCTTAAAAACGATCTCCGCTCATTGATGTAAACTCGTGCCTGATCCTGAATTTACCCGTTACGGTATGATCCGTATCTTTTGCATCAGTATTATTCTTGCTGTGACTGCCGAAAGTTTTTGCGGAGAATGTTCCCGTAATAATTGCGGCATCTTTTCCGTCTGCAGCAACTGAACTGATCACAACTGCATCAGCAACAGGCCGCGACATTTCCGGGTAAGTTGTATTAAAACTGTTTGTTGTGTAATTTTTCTCCGGAAAGTTTTGCAGTGATACACTTCCCTGTGTAATTTGTTCATCATAGCTTGTTGAGCCGGATGGCGTGCTCGACGGCCCTTTCATGTCTTTCGGAACTACAAGCATTACACCTGTCGCGCCGTCTGCCCCGGCAAATATTTTGAAAACAGGATGACCGCCGGTGTTGTTAAAGTTGCTGCTGATATCACCGGGAGCGATATGCATTTCTTTTCCATCTACGGTATAATCAAAATAAAGATCTCCCGACGTTACGGCTGAAGTTTCCGCAGCTGCTGTTGTTGCACCCGCTTCTGTTTTTCCTTTGCTGTTGCAGCTGCAAAGCATGAATGCAACGCCTAATGTGATCAGTGATAATTTTTTCATTGTGTTTATTTTAGTAGTGTTTAATAAATATTAGGTTGCTTAAATAATTTATCGAGTGCGTCTATGACCGTTTTGTTTTTACCCCAACCGGCAGATGCGATGTAATGAAGTTTCACAATCCCGTCGGCACTTTTGGCATATACGAGATAGACAACAGGAGCAAACATTGCGGTGTCTGCATCAGCATTACTGATGCGATCTGTATACTTTCCGATCACCTCATTCACCTCCGCAGTTTTATCCGGCACTTTAGCACTTTTGCAGAGCAGCATATTGTTCACCATACTGTCTATGCGCTTTAATAATTCACCCGGCGTCCTATCATCATAAGCGGTATTCAACGGTACTGTTTGTGCACCGCCCACAAATAAGCCTACAACGGCACGGTGTCTGAAATCACCGTTTGTACTGATGCGCACGTAGCATCTTTGAGCAGCTGCGTTCCAAAAAGTATTACGTTCCCGGCGCAAAATATCCTGCTTTCTCATATGCGGATAAAAATCCTGCTTGTCGATCTGTGTATGCCGGCGGATCATCCGGGTTTCTGCTGTATTATTTTTGCGCAATACAATGATCGCCGGAAGCTTGTCGTATTTGTTGAACAGTTCTATTTTGATCTCGTAATATGCAGTGAGCTGCAAGTTGCTGATATCAAGAGAGAAATTTGTTGTGCTGATCGCTTCAAATGATTTTTTATAAACTGACGCGTCTCTATTACTGATGTTCCAATCGTATATATCGAGTGTGCCGCTTTCTGTTACTGTAACCAATACTTTCGAAGGGATCTTGTCTGCATAACAATTCAGCTTTCCTTCGGTTGTAAGTAGGGCTGTTGCGTGAAGGGCTCCTGTGGCGGCATTGCTTAGCACAGTATAGTCCGTGCTTAAGGACTGCTGTGCAAATGCATAACTGCAAAATGCAAAGAAGATGATATGCAAAGTGATATATTTCAAACTTAGAAAGGGATTCTTCCTGATACTGTTACGTTCTTTCCGCCGGCAGAAAGTACAAGGTCATTGAATTCGATGGTGTTTGTTCCGCCCCCGGTAACCGTGATTGTTCCTTCGGGTGCACCCATTGACTGATAACCGATGCCGTAGATGATCCCTACTTCGTTATCATCGGCGGGAGCCATGCTGCCTGTTTTATAAGGACCGCCCTTTCTTGCTGCTGCCTCATTTTTGAAAACGAAACTGATCTCATTGATCATATCTCCTTTGCACACAACCGAAAATGTTTTCATCATGTCGGCTGTTGATGTTTCCACTTTACCGCTGTAAGTTTTACCGTTCTCTGTGTATACACCTGCATGTGCACCGGTAGCAGTTTCAGGCGGGGTGGCGGCGGGTGTTTCTACGGGCGCCGGTGTCGTTGTGTCTGTTTTCTTTTCATTGCAGGCAGTAACCAAAAATGCAGCTGCAAAAAGAAGAATGGATGTTTGTTTCATACTTTTTATGTTATTCTTTAAGGAATGATGAGTTGTTTTACCAACACCTCACTGCCGGATTCGATGCGCAGCATATAAGTGCCTCCCGGAATACCATCGAGCGATAAAATGTTTTCTGTCCCTGTCAATAAAAATGATTTAAGTCTTTCACCCGAAGGGCCGAGCAAAGAGGCTTTGGTTGCATGCAGGTTTCCATTTACCACGCAGGATACTGCTACAGTTTTCTTTACTACCGGCGGAAATATGGAGACTTCGAGCATTGATGCTTATTGGTTACGGGAGCAAATTACCGTGCAAAACAGCATGATTTGGATGGAATGAGTGCACGGGGCAAGGTTTTGAGAATTCGGTCGGATTGGAATGAAAAGTGGCAAACTTCATTGGTCTATGCCAAACACTGTGCATGACTGTGTGTAAATTTTTACCGCAGCGGGGTGTTAAAATGATTGCCCTTCACAGGCCCGAAAGCCGTTGTAAAAATTCCGCCTTTCTTCGCCTGGATACCTCAACCTGCTCACCATTTGTAAGGATCACATATTCTTCCGTTCCGGGATGAAAATATTCCACGTAGTTGAGGTTCACCAAATGCGATTGATGCACGCGGAAGAAGTTAGCGCCGCTAAGCAGTTCTTCATATTCTTTAAGCGTTTTTGCAACAACGGTTTTTGGCTTGCCCGCAATATGAAAAGTGCAATAGTTGCTGTCGGATTCGATGCGAATGATATCGGGAATATTTACTACCATCGTTCCGTGTGCTGCAGGCAGTAATAATTTTTGGGGTGCCTGTGCGGCGGCTTGCAGTGCAGCTTTGCCGGCGGTCTTTTCCAGCGCTTCTGTGAGCTCCTCCATACTGATGGGCTTAAGCAAATAATCGACTGCGCCCGTACGCAAAGCCTGCAGGGCATATTGTTCATGTGCCGTGGTGAAGATCACCGAAAACTTTCTTTCAGGGAAAGAATGCATCAACTGAATACCGTTAATGTGCGGCATTTCCACGTCCATAAAAACGATCTGCGGATTGGCTTCATTGATCAGCGCTACAGCTTTGCGGCTATCGGTGGTAGTGCTGATAATGGTGATACTGTCGGAAAATTTTGCACGCAGCATTGCTGTGAGTGTATCCACACAATCCTGCTCGTCGTCTATGATCACACAGGTTCTCATGTATCTTGAATTACAGGTAAGTTTATGATAACAGTTGTGCCCGAGGCAATGCCGGCTGCGGTTTTATCAATGATCTCTGCCGTTGCTACTTTACCTGTTTCGTTTTCCAGCCAGGCCAGCCGTTGTGCTGAGATATTTAAAGCCATCGATTTTTTCTTTACCCTGTTCTCATCATACTCCGCAGCCTTTGTTCGCCCGATGCCGTCATCGTCGATACTGAATAATAACTGATCGCCTTTCTTATCTATATGCACATTCAAACTGCCGCGACTTTCCTTTCGGCTGAGGCCGTGCCAGATCGCATTCTCCGCATAGGGTTGTAAAAGCAGCGGCGGGATCATGATGTGTTCTGTATCAATATGCTCCGACGTGGTAATGCTGTAGTCAAATTTACCATTGTTGCGGCGATGCTCCATTTCTATATACAAACGCAATGCATCCAGTTCGCCGGATAACGGGATCATAGCATGTTGCGAATTCTCCAGCACCAATCGGATGAGCCGCGCAAATTTGGTAAGGTATTCGGCAGCATCTTCCTGTTTGTTTTCCCAAATATATTTTTGAACAGAGTTGAGCGAATTGAAAATAAAATGGGGATTCATTTGACTGCGCAGCGCTTTCATTTCCAGTTCGGCTTTCAGCTGGCCCATCTGCGCTTTGTTGCGCACATTGCGCACATACCAAACCACAGCAAAAATGCCGACAAGTAAAATCCCCGCGATAAAATATAAAGCGGTGTTTCTCCTTGCCGTTTTTAATTGCAGCTCCCGGATCTGCGCTTCGCTTTGTAATATTTTGATCTGTTCCTCTTTTTTATAGGTCTCGTATTCCGTTTGCAGCTTTGCAAAACTTTCCTGCACTTTATCGGAGCGGATGGAATCTTTTATCGCCATAAATTCTTTCTGATTCTCATACGCATTCTTATAGTCGCCCAACTTTTCATATACGGTTACAATAAATTCCAATGCCTGACCATAAAAAGCGCTCATGCCGTTTTTTGTAATTGATTTTAAGCGAAGCAAATGATCTTTTGCTGCCGGGTAATCTTTTCGTGAAGTATCAAGGCCGGCATATACCAGCAAAGTATTTACGATCTCTACATCGTGCGGTTGCTTTTCGTAAAAGCTGAGCGCCTTTTTAAGTAATGATTCCGCTTCCGCAAATTTACCCTGAGAAACGAAGATATTCGCCCGTTGCATGTCCACATTATTGATCACGGATTCATCGCCCGTTTCTTTAGCGATTGCTGATGCTTTATCGTAAAAAATTATTGAGCTGTCGATGTTTTGTATAGTGGCAAAGTAACCGCCCACATTCATATAGGTAATGAGGCCCGCCATTTTATTTCCCTGTAAATAAGGAATAGCCTGCATCGTATAATAAATAGCCATGCGATCATTGCCTGTTTGATTATACGCATTACCCGCGTTCACAAAGCCGTTTCGCAGCGCCTGACTGTCTTTTGCAATTAGCGCATATTTTAAAATGAAACGGTAATTTTCAATGCCCTCTTCATATTTACTCATTGAAACAAAAGCTTTTGCAATAGAATTTACAATAAGTAATTTCTTATGATTGGTATCCGGCAATGATCTGATCATCGCTTGTAATTGAATGATCGTTTTCGCAGTTGAATCTTTCTTTGTTTCCTGCGCATAAATATCTACAAGAGATTGAAGCAGGTACAATTTTGATTGCAGGCTGATATTTTTCCAGCCGTACAAAGATGCCCGGTAATAATATAATGCGCTATCCGGGTCTGTTTCCGAATAAATATCACCGAGGTATTGATTGAGTTTTCCGGTGACGGTATCATTCGGAAGTTTTGCTGCAAGCGGCATCGCCATTTTGATAAAACGCGGCACATTAGCGTAAGAACCGGCGTCCATCGAATCTTTAATGATCTTTCTTAAAAAGCTAAGTTGCTCTGCGGGCGGGCGATTGTAAAAAGTTTGCGGGAACTCGCCCTGCTGAGCAAATGCATTTGCATTTATACAAAGCAATATCAAAAGAAATATTTTCCGGAGTTGTGCGGGCATAAGTTTGGTAAGCGGTTATATTAAAGATATTCTTTTTGTTTGAATAGCACTTTCGGTATACCCTTTTGCTGCGCATCAAAGGCGGTTCATTGCGGTGGAACTTAATAACGGGAAATATTTTCCGCTCTTTTTCTTTTGTGTACAGCTTGCGAGTGCAATTCCGCACAGTAAGGGGTTTGGCACCATTTTTTGATAATTGACCGAAACTCACAACAATGAAAATATTAGCAATCGCAGCTGTTATCGCTGCAACCATTTACACAGTAGGCTGCAACGACAGCAACAAAGAAACTACGACAACTTCATCGGATGCTTCTACAGCAACGACAACGACGCCGGCTCCCGACACGAGCGCAATGAAAGGCGCTGCCACCGCAACTGCTGACGCTGATTTTGCGATGAAAGCGGCAAACGGCGGCATGACGGAAGTAGAAGCGAGCAAGCTGGCACAATCCAACGGCACTGCGGCGGTTAAAGATCTTGCTGCAATGATGATCACAGATCATATGACCGGAGGCGACGAGCTTAAAGCTATTGCACAAAAAAACAGCCTGATGTTACCTCCTTCTATAAACGATGACAGCAAGAAAAAGCTGGATGACCTGGGAAAGAAAAAAGGCGCGGATTTCGATAAAGCTTATGTAGCTATGTTGGAAGCAGATCATAAAGAAACCATCGACATGTTTCAAAAAGAGAACGGCTCAACGATGAATGCTGATCTTAAAGCATGGACAGGCGCTAAGATTCCTGTTTTTCAACATCATCTTGAAATGACGATGGATGTGAAAGGAAAGATGAAATAAAAATGTTTTGTTAGTTTTATAAATCAAGAGCGGCAGATGTTTATCTGCTGCTTTTTTTTGCATGAAAAATAAATGAAAGGGTAACTATTGATTCAGATGTCAGGTTGACTTTTTCGAATCGCCGGTGATTGAAAGCGAAGAACGGCAATCGTCTTCTACAATGTCAGCCTTACAGATCTGAGTGATGATCGCCTGATCAATGCCTTGTTCATTTGTGAGTTCCCATGGGACAAATTTTCTAAGGCTCTGTTTCCACAACTTCCTCATCTTCATTTAACAAAATATCAGTTCTTCTCTCACCTATCTGCTGGCGCCACATCGCATAATACAATCCTTTTTGCTGCAGTAATTCATCATGCGATCCCGTTTCGGAGATCTTTCCTTTTTCCAAAACGTAGATCACATTTGCATGCATAATCGTAGATAACCGGTGAGCGATGAGGATGCTGATCTGTTCGCTGCTTTGCGAAACATCGCGGATAATGTTCGTGATGCTTTCCTCTGTAATGCTGTCCAGCGCTGATGTTGCTTCGTCAAATATGAGGAGCTTTGGTTTGCGCAGCAATGCACGTGCGATGGAGATCCGTTGTTTTTCACCACCGCTGAGTTTCATCCCGTTCTCGCCAAGCACGGTATTGATACCATGCGAAGTACGTGCAAGTAATCCGTCGCAGGATGCTTTGTGCAATGCATCATACAACTCCTCATCGGTTGCGGTTGGCTTCACGAAAAGCAGATTTTCTTTTATCGTGCCGGCAAACAATTGCGTATCCTGCGTTACAAAACCGATCTGGCGACGAAGCTCATTGTAACGGATCTCTCTGCTGTCTTTGTTGTTGAATAAAATAAGACCGGAGACAGGCGTGTATAATCCCACTAATAATTTAACCAGTGTACTTTTCCCGGAACCCGACGGACCAACGAAAGCAATAGTTTCTCCTTTCTCTACTTCAAAACTGATATCATCTATCGCATTTTGTGCAGCAGTCTTATGGCGAAATATCACGTGCTCGAAACTAATCTTTTGCAGCGGCCCTGTTTCTGCAGGCGTTGCCGGGCGCTGCTCTACCGGCTTGTGCATGAGGATATCAAAACTATGAACGGACGCCTCTGTTTCCCGATAATTTAAAATGATACCGCCGAGATCCTGCAGCGGACCGAAGATAGATGTAGAAATAAATTGCATGGTGATCAATTCGCCCGTCGTTAATACTTTGCGGAAGATGAGAAAAAGCAGAATAAATAAAATGGATTGTTTGAGCACGTTCAATGTGGTGCCCTGTAAAAAAGTAAGTGACCTCACTTTTTTCGTCTTCATCATTTCGAGATCATAAATATTTTTTGTGAATTGGCGCAGCCTTCTGATCTCCGGAAATGTAAGCCCCAGACTTTTTACCAGTTCAATATTCCGCAAGGATTCAGTAATAATGCCCGACATTTTATTCGTCTCTCTATTGATAGAACGTTGCACTGTTTTTATTCTTTTGCTCAATAATCCCGTTAAGCCGCCTAACACTAAAATGCCGATCACAAAAACCGGGATTAGCATCCAGTTTTTCGTGATGGAATACCAAACAAGAAAACCGATGCCGACAACTGAAGAAAACAATACATTAATAAAAGCATTGATGAATTTTTCCGTGTCCGTGCGTAACTTTTGCAAAACCGATAATGTTTCGCCGCTGCGTTGTTCTTCAAACTCCGGGAATGAAAGGCGGAGTGTTTGTTTAAGTCCGTCGTTAAAGATTTGCATCCCGAATTTTTGCACGGCTAATCTCGTCGTGTAATCCTGGAAAGCCTTCGCTACCCTTGCCAGCATTGCGATTGCTACTGCGAGTCCGAGCCAGCCAAGTACGCCGTTTGTAAGGTTGTTTTGATCGGTAGTGATTGGATGAATCGCATAATCGTCGATGATCTTCCCGAATATGATCGGATCTGTGAGACTAAGCAGTTGGGCCACGCCGGCGAGCAGCAAAGCGATGAATACGAATTTCCTTTGCGGCCGGAGATACTTCCATAAAATTTTCATGTACGGAGAGCAGCAAAAAATGCACCCTCTTTTAAAACAGAACGATGAATGTGATGATCAGTTATTATGATAATGATAAATATCAGTTTGATCCGCGTCATCAGTGCTGTAAAATTTATTTATCATTCGCTTGATAACTTGTGCAAAAACGAAAGATGAATTCGCCGGTAGAACAATTCATTTAAAATATTTTTGTACGGAACGAAATATTCAAACATGCAAACTTTAGAAAGACCCGTACAGAAATACAGCAGAGCAAAACCGGGTGACATCATTATAAAACAATACGCAGGTAAAACTGTAGTGAGTAAATACCCGGACATGACCAATATCATTCCGAGCGAACCACAGTTACAAAAGCGCAGCAGATTTGCGGAAGCTGTAGCCTATGCGAAATCAATTAATAACAGTGAGATCCTTCGCTCCGATTTCGTAAAAAGAAACGGAGAGGTGAGATCTGTGTACCAAGCTGCGCTAAAGGAATTTTTGAACAGAGAATGGTAGTACTTTAGATATAGGTGATGAATTATGATTAATGAGTGTGCGAAGGACTTAAGAAGAAACCCTTCGCACTGCAGGCCGGGTCGCCCGATTTTTCTGATTTTAGCTTTTTCATTTTTGGAAAAAAAACTATCTTGCCGCCTCATGAAAAATGCAATTGACATTTTATTGATCGAAGACGATGCAGATGACATTGAGTTGCTGGAAGAAGCGCTTAAAAGCAATGCCGTAGACTATACACTTACTTCGATTAAAGAAGGTGACAAAGTAGTGAATTACCTGTCATCCGGCGCGGAGATCCCCGACATTATCGTACTCGATTTTAACCTGCCGAAATTACACGGCCGAGAGATCCTTTCTATTATTAAAGCTTCGCAAAAATTTTCTAATGTGCCGCTGGTCGTGCTTACTACTTCCGCTTCCAAAGAAGATATTTCTTATGCAAAAGAGATGGGCGCCAATCACTACATCACAAAACCTACGTCGATCGTTGATTTTAATAAGACGATAGCGACGATCGTAGAGACTGCTTCGGCTTCGTGATATTCATAGAAACATTTCATAAAAAAAGCGTTCCCGTTGCAAACGGCTTCAATGCTGTAGGGAAGGGAATTTATCTCCCGCGGCCAACAGTCTTTAAACTGCAAAGCCGAATTGCTATTTATAAAAAAGCCTTCTCGTTGGAGAAGGCTTCAAATTGCTGTAGGGGAAGGGATCGAACCTCCACGAGGCAGTTAGCTAAAGTACAAAGTTCGGTGGTCGACCCCGGTCGTTCATTTATTGCTAAACAAACGGCTCTATACTTCGTTTATCCTGTTGTCCTCACCCCCGAGACAAGGGGGCATGTCTGCCAAAAATTTCATCACCCCACAGTATTACCCGGTCTTTACCGGCTGTTTGACATATCAAAGATAGTAAATTGAGGTATATACTTGAACAGATTTCAAGGATAATTTGAAAGTTTAGTTTTTATTCAATATTTACCTAGTTTTGTTAATACTAATTTAAAAACAGTAACTAAATGAGCGTCAAATTAAATCCTGACAAATTAGACCACGATATCATCAATGCGATGATGCAAGATGCGGGTATTTCTTATGCGGATCTCGGTAAAAAGTTATTCGTAAGCGCGGGCACAATACATGTGCGCATCAAAAAACTGCAGGAAGCCGGTATCATCAAGGGGACGAGAATGCATATCGATACGAAACAATTGGGTTACGACTGCACGGCTTTTGTCGGCATTTATTTGGAGAAGAGTTCGTTGTATGATAATGTGGCGAAAGAATTAATGAAGATCCCGGAGATAGTGCGGTTGAACTATATCACGGGTAATTACAGTATGTTCATTGAGATCGTCTGCAAAGACATTAATCAACTGCGTAGTGTATTACACGATGACCTGCAAAAAATAAAAGGGATCGAAAGAACAGAAACGTTTATTTCTTTGGAAGAAGGATTTATCAGAACGCCTTCCATTGAGAAGAATGATTAAAAGAATTTAAACACAAAGAACACGAAGGGTTTCACTAAGTAAAATCTTTGTGCTCTTCGTGATGCCTTCGTGTTCTTTGTGTTCTTTGTGTTTAAAGTTTTTAGCTCTAAATATCAGAAATCGATTCATACTTTTTTCCGAAGCGATCCGTTGCAATAACTTTTATATTCTTCGCTCCTGCAGGAAGTACCGCACGAAATAAATGATCCGTCATATTCGGTTCTGCAAAAGCCCTTGCCTTCGGCATTTCGGGACCAAACAAAGTGTTGTAAGCATAAGGATCAAAGCCGGAAAATTGTTGCAATGAACCTTTGCTCACGCCATCTACAAAATATTCATTCTTCCACTGCGGGTCTGCATTCCAGATATTTACGATCGCCTGCTTTTGTGTTTCATTAAAATCATTCACAAAGATCTTCAGCTGATGATCTGCATTTTCACCCGTTGCCTGGTAATGCCAGCTCAATTCATTTCCTTTTACTGTGTATACCCCGTAACCGTTTGGTGTGCCGTCGCAACAGATAGTGCCCGTCCACCATGCACCGCAAACCGTTCCGTGGTTGTGCTCAAAAATATTTCCGTTGATATTATTCTGATGATAATGTGTATGCCCCGACATGATATGCACGTTGCGATCCTGCAATAAAGCATATAACGCTTCTTTATTTTTTGTACCGCTGTGGATCGGAATATGCGTGCTGAAAACGATGAGCTTATCTTTCGGAACAAAAGAAAGATCTTTCTGTATCCAGTCCAATTGATTCTGTTGTATATAACCGTCGTACTCTTTATCTTTTCCAAGATAGCGCACATTATCGATCACCATATAATGCACTTTACCGCGATTAAAAGAATAATAAGTAGGGCCATAGTGATCATGGAAAGTGTTGTCAGAATTTTCATCGCCACCCTGGTTCAGATCCATATCATGATTTCCCAAACACTGGAAGAAAGGAATATTCATTTTGCCGACCGCTTTATTATAATCAGCAAATAATGCGTGATTATCCCAAACGATATCGCCTACCGTGATCCCGTGTAACAATGTACCGGCGCCCATTGCAGCGATCGTCTTTTGTGTATCAGGAACGGAATACGTCATCATCTTTTCTACATCCTTATCATTCTTCACCTGAGGATCTGCCCAGATAATAAAGCGGTGTTCGTTATCATCCGTACTTAATTTTTCCAGCTCAAAGCTGGTCTTGTCTTTATCACCGATCTCTTTGATAAGGCGATAGTGTTTCGCAATGCTGTTCTCATGCAGGAATGCATGACCGGCAGGGGTTGAAATAAAAATGGCTTTTGCTGAAGGATTGGTCTCAAATTCAAAACGTCCTTTTTTGTCTGTTGTCATTACCGTGTAACCATCGCTCACTACAACGTCAGCAATTCCTTTACCCCCTGCTGTTACTGTACCCTTTACTTTCTTAGCCTCTCCGATAAATTTTGCGACGGGTAAATTTGCCGAGACAAAAAGAAACGCAGATGATTTCGCCACATATTCCAAAAACTGTCTTCTTAGCATTGCTGTAAATTTTTACTGTATGAGTGAAGTGCTTCCTTCAATTGCAGACACCGTGGATGTTGTGGTAAGCGCAACAGGCGTGAGTGTTCTGGTAGCTGTCCACCGTCCCGTTGTTGTGTTATAAGTACCTCCCAATTTTACATATTGTGTAGCTGCGGGAAACGGAAACTTAAATGTGTTGGTACCCATCGTCATATAAGGTTGATAAGGTGTTGCGGTCGTATTGTTGATATCATAATAATCCGTGTTGGTAATTTTAAATCCTTTTTCCGGTGGACCCGCTGTGTATAGCATTCCCGCGCCGCCATACCAAAGCACGTCGATCGGAATGGTATCGTTTGTTACGTTTGTAAGATCGAAAAGTGCGATGCCTCCGGCGTTTCCGCTGTTTGCCAACAGATTTGTTGTAGGCGTACCAAAGCCGTCACCCGCAACGGTTGCATATGTTTTGCTGAACCATTTAGATGAACTGATGTCTGTAGAACCAAGCCCGAAAATATTTTTAAGCCCGCCCACATAGAAGTACTGTCCTTTTAAAACCGTACCTGTTGTGAGATCAAATTTGTATGTTCTCAAATCTCCCGTTGCCCAACCGGCTGTAGGATAACCAACCGGCGTAGAAGCCCCGGCATTGTTGGTGGTAACCAAAGAAAAATTATTTGTAGCGAAATTGATATCCTTTGTTGCCATGCACTGAACATATTCATAATTCGCATCCGTACCCTGCGGATCTACTAGGTATCCGGTGATTACTATCGCTGCAACTTTTGGAGGAACTGAAGTACGAATAAAAATATCCGAATCTCTGCGTGCCCATAATTGCGGTATCGAATCTGAAGTATTATTAAAAAGAATTCCTTTATAGTCAGAAAGAAAAGGCAGTGGCTTATTTGCGAAGCTAGCTGTTGCCTCCGTATGCAGTATAAGATTGGCGGAAGCATCATTCATCTTTCTGCTTCCCGCATAAGTAGTGTTCAGCGGAAGTGCGGGATCAAAGCTTTCTTTTTCAACAGACAATAATGTGCTTTCATAAATTGCCGCGGCAGCACGGATCGCATTCGCTTTTACAACAGGAATTGCGATCGCATTACCCGAAGATACTTTTCTGACATTGCTTTCGCTTACGCCGGTAAGCTGAAGCATACCATCTATTTTTTTCAAAACTGTTCCTGTAACTTTTATGATCACAGAATCACCCGGAATATAATTCGCAGCAGCAGCGCCGATCGGAACAGCAATTCCCCTGAGTTGTCCAAGCCTTCGACTATCCTGCATTACAAGTAATCCCGCCGGCATATTATGACCGCGGTGATCGGAAACCACAACGCCGGAAATATTTTCAGCGCCGAACATATTATCTGTATTGAGCGTTACATCTTTGCCTTGGTATATGTCTCTCACATCAAGCAAAGAAATATAAGGACTTACAGTTCCGCCCGGATAATTATCTTTCTTGCAGCCGGCAAAGAACACGATTGCGGCAAGCATGCAGGTATAAAAAATAAAATGTTTCAATGTCTTAAATTTTTAGTTGGTGATTGTTATGGTTTTTGCCACCACACTTTTGTAGAGATCGCATCAGGACCCTGTGCAGCAAGAGCCAGCTGATAATTTGTAGGATTGGTTGACTGTACATAAATGGGGTACACCATTCTTGCCGGCATTACACCGCCGTTGAGTAAACCTGCGCCCACAGGCAATACAGGATGACCGGTACGGCGATATTCAAACCATTGCTGCAGGTCAGTAAGGAATAATGCATAATATTTTTGCAAATGGATCTGTTCCATTTTATCGCTGAACGTTCCGGCCGGTTTCCAAGCGATATCTGCTGTAGCTAAATAACTTGCGATGGGTACATTCCATGTCGGGATCCATAATTTGATGCTGTTAAGCACGCCGTCGTTATAATATGTTTCTGCTGAGCCGGTAAGCCAACCTTTCACAGATGCTTCCGCGAGAATGAATTTAAGCTCTGCATAATTCATCATCATTCCGGTAAGCGGTTCTGTCATTAAGCTTGACGTAGAAGTATTGGAATAGAAATATGCTTTTTTTGCAGCAACCGTTCCCGGAGAATATCCGCTCGGGATCCCGACGAAAGAGCCCGTGTAAGGTGCGATCGCCCATCTGTTAATTCCGTTTGTGCCGTAAGTAGGAATATCAATTCGCGGATCTCCCCAAATAACAAGATTGTCGATAAAAAAGTTTGCAATACCCGGCGCTCTGAAATCCTGTTCTCTTACCTGCAAGAGCGGTGATGAATAAGGACCAACACCTGTCCACCTCAAAATTGCAGATTCATCATTGCTTGCCATGATCGGATAATCCGCAGCGCTTGTTTCTACTATGTCTTTGATCTTTGCAGCAACCAATGCAGTTACATCAGTTTTACCCGAAACCCTTAAAAGCAAACGCAAATACAAACTATTGCCGAATTTTCTCCATCGTGATACGTTACCGTAATAAACAGGATCGCTGTTCAGGGAGATCGCTTTACCGAGTTTTAATAAGGTATTTGCTTCTTCAAGTTTTGCAAACAGGTCAGTGTAAATATCTTTTTGTCGGTCAAACTTTGGTTCTGTGATACCAAATTTTGCTTTGTTCGATTCTGTGTAAGGAATATCGCCGTAAGTATCTGTAAGAATTGAATACACATAAGCCTGGCAGATCAATGAGATGCCCATGTAAGACTCGTTGCGGTTAAGCTGCGTGCTTGCGATGCTATAGATGTCTTTAAAATTCGTAAGTTCCGAATACAATCCGTTATATAAATAATCGGATACGGTTGCTTTATAATCGTACCGAAATGCTTTTCCTTCCCCGTCACCAAGATCAACAGTCACCTGCATCAATTCGTTGTTGAAACTGCGATTACGGATCTCGTTATATCCTAGAGAATTCACCAATGCAGGCGCAAGCAATTGTTGCGGCAATGCAAATGGTGTACTGTTAGGGTCCGTATTGATCTCCTGAAAATCTTTTTTACATGATGTTCCGAGCAATGCACAGAAGAGCATGATAAAAACCGATGTTCTTGTGAATATATTTTTCATGTGGTATATTTTATAAACCGATCACAAGATTAAAGCCCATAGTGCGTGTTGATGGAAACTGTCCTACCTCAAAACCCTGCACAATGTCAGTTCCTGCAAGTGTTCCGAATTCAGGATCGAAGCCCGGCCACGGCGACCAGATGAAAAGATCTCTTCCGTAAACACCAAGCGTTACACGTTGCAGTCCCATCTTCTTAATGAATTTTGCTTTAAGTGTATAATCAAGACGTGCTTCGCGAAACTTGATGAAGTCTGTGCTGAATGTATTTCCTTCTGCATTGTCAATGCCCCAATGCGAACGATAGTATTGATCGATATCGGTTGCCACAACTGTGTTGGGAATATATTTTCCGGAAGCATCCATGGTTACACCGTTTCCGATGATACCGTTATATCTGCCCGGCAATGTTGTTGTAAGTTTACCCTGCTCTGCCAATTTGTAATGTGTGAGTGAATGTGCTACTGCGCCGAATTGTGCATCAAACAATAAATTCAAACTAAACCCTTTGTATTTAAATTCATTGGTGAAACCAATCTTACCTTTCGGTGTGGTATTACCGAGATAAACAACACCCGGCGATAACAATGCAACGCCTGTTTTGGCGTCGTACACGATTTGCCCGTCCGGTGCACGTAAATAACCTGTTCCGTAAAGATCACCCATGCTGCCTCCTACTTTCGCAACGATCTGTCCGCCGCCCACCGGACCTGTGCGCAATACAACAGAACTATCTGCAAGTTCTGCGATCCTGTTTTTGTTTGCCGAATAAACGATACTTGTGTTCCATGTAAATCCTCCGTGTGTTTTTACCGGTGTACCGCTCAGTGCGAGTTCGATCCCTTTATTATTTACACGCCCGGCATTAATGATCGCTCTTGCATAACCTGATGAGCGATCCAATATGCGGTTAAGGATCTGGTCCTTTGTGAAGCCGCTGTAAAGTGCAAGATCAACAACCAATCTGCTCTTAAACATTTTTACGTTGAGCCCCGCTTCGTAGGTAGTGGTGTGAAGCGGCTGCAGATCAGGATTTGCAAGTGTTGAAGGATTTGTTAATCCGCCGGAATAAATGCTGCCTGCAGATTGATAAGAGTAAGAAGTAAGGTAAGGTGTTGTACCGCCGCTACCCACACCCGCTACAGAAAAGCGGAGCTTCGCGAAATTGATCTGCCTCGGAAGTTTAAATAATTCAGATGCAATAAAGCTAGCTGCTGCGGAAGGATAGAAGAATCCTGAATTGTCGGTACGTGTGGGGCTGGCCAATACGCTTGTCCAATCTTGTCTGCCCGTAAGATCCAGGTATAAAAAGTTTTTATACGCACCGGAAACCAATCCGTAAAAGCTATTCACTGCATACCTGCTTGAAACAGGAACGGTAATCAACGGACCTGCTGCATTAGCTACAGAATAAAGGCCGGGATAAGTAAGTGAATCCGCACGCACTTCATCTTTGTTATAATTATTTCTCATTGCGCTTCCGCCGGCAGTTGCCGTAAGCTCAATGTTGCGGTTAATTTTTTTCGTGTACCGCAACAGAAAATCTCCGCTGAGTTCCTGCGAGAAAATATTCTGTGTGCGGAAACTTCCTTTTTGATATTTTGAACCGGCGTCATAAGGCCTGCGTTGTGAGCGTTGCTCATAACCCATATCCACCGATGTTCTCAGTTGTAAATTCAACGCTTTAGTAATGTCATAGCTTGCCTGCACATTTCCGGTAACGCTGTTGCGTTTTGATGCGTTGAGAAATTCGTAAGAAATCGCGTATGGGTTTTCCGGGAAAGTACTGTAGGGGTAAAATATTTTTCTTTGATCCTGTCCTTTCACCCAATAATTTCTTAGCCAGTTCACATCGGAATTCGGCTGCCAGAAAATATACCAATACATGATCGACTGATTACCATAACCCGCACCCGGTAAGTTATCACTCGATCTGTTTGTATAATTTATTTTAGAACTGATCTTCAGTTTATCGCTGATCGCAGAATTTACCGAGAGTGCAATGCTGTTGCGATCATAACCTGTATTCGGAACGATCCATTTATTAGTAACATTAGTAAATGAAAAACGTGCTGATGTTTTATCCGAGCCGCCGTCTATTGAAACCGTATTGGTAAATGTATTTCCTGTCTGAAAAAAATCTCTGTTGCTGTTCTTGTAAGGGACCCAAGGCGTTCTTGTTGCAGTTTGCGCCTGTGTTACAGGATCAAGCTGATAAAACATTTGACCGTTGAAACGGGGACCATAAGCCGAGCTCGTTGCACTCGTGCTTGCACCGTCTGCCGATGCACCGAAAGAATAATAATTTGATCCGCCTGTTCCCTGGCCATATTCATATTGAAGATCAGGCCAGCGATTAACCTGTTCGATAGAAACATTAGAGTTGATCGTAATGCCGATCCCTTTTTTCTTTTTGCTTCCTGCTTTTGTGGTGATCATTACGGCGCCGTTCGCAGCACGCTGACCGTATAATGCAGCAGCAGCAGGGCCTTTCAACACTGTTACGCTTTCAATATCTTCCGGGTTTATATCATTAAGCCCCGAACCGTAATCTGCAGGCATGTTATCGCTCCCCGTACCATAAACTGTTTCGCCGGCAACATCGCTCCTGCGCCCGCTTCCCTGGTTAGTGATCACACCATCCACAACAATAAGTGCTTCGTTATTTCCGGTAAGATTATTTTCGCCTCGAAGAATTATTTTATTTGAGCCCGCAGGTCCGCTGTTTGATCTTACCAAATTAAGTCCCGCAACTTTACCGGACAATGCATCCGTCCAGTTGCCCGAAAGTGCACCTGTAAGTTCTTCTCCTTTTACGGTAGTAGTTGCATAACCCAACGCACGCTCTTCACGTTTAATACCCAGTGCGGTTACAACAACGCCTTCAAGATCAGTACTTACTTTCTTAAGTTCGGTATTGAAAGTATTTTTATCGTTTACTTTTATTTCAGATGACACAAAACCGACTGAGGAAATAACGATCGTTTCATTTTGATTAGCAGTGATATTCCATTTTCCGTCGGCATCAGTTTTTGTTCCCCGCTTTGTGCCTTTTATCTGCACGGTTGCATTTGCCACAGGAATACCGTCCGGCAAGCCTTTCACGGTTCCACTTAGTGTTTTGGATTGTGCAAAAAGATCGTGACTCACTAAAAAGAAAAGTGCGATCAGTAGTAATTTTAATATCCGAATTTTCGCTGTTGCCTTGTGTAAATTTCTCATTCCCATAGTTATGCCTGATTGTATATCTAAATAAAATCCTGAAGAAAATCTGCAGGCTTTTTATTCAGAATGCAAAGAAATGTTAAACAGGAACTTTTAATTGCGTAGACACGATGAACAAAAAGTTAAGGAAATATTACGCGAATGTTATCCATGTTCAACATGATTTTTTGCTGAGCAAAAAGGGCAAATGAAAGCATTGACGCTGAAAATATTACGCATAATAACTTCAAAGAATTGATGAGCATACACAAAGATCATTACAGATGTAGCGTGATCATTCCGCATGGTATGGACGGCGGTGACAACGTACTTGAGATTATCAACCTTATCCGGAAAATAAAGTGATACTGTTTGATAAATTCATCAGCAGTAATAGCGGTGAATACGCAGCAGTTTATGAAAATTTTGAAGATGCATGTATGATGCGTTTCTACAGGCCAATGACAAGGTGATCAAATGCAATACGATCAAGATGATATTCCGGAGATACTTACCCAAGCGATAACAGGTGTCGTTGAAATTCTTCCCCGTGAGATCGTTTTCGTATTTAAATAATTTGCTGCCGCAGATCTTACTTGAAACGATTTTAAAATCGTCGCGGAGATAATAGGCTTCGCATTAATTTTGGCTGAATCAAATTGGATGGTATAAAATCAATAACAGTAAAGTAATCAAAATTGTAGTTTTCATATTGGCAATTCGTCTATTGAATTTAATTCATTTTGTTTTACGATTTTGTAACACTTTTACTGATCCGTCATGTATGGTCAAACGAAGCATTAACGCCGGGCTGAGATTCAGAAAACTTCTTTGAACGCAAACCTCACCGCCAGATATAAAAACATTAACCCTGTTAATTTGCCCTGCCATTTCCAAAAGGAAGGTTTTGAAACAAGGTATTTTCCGATGGAAGAAAACAATAAAGCATAAATGATATTCACCGTTAATGCGGAACAACAGATCCAGATGCCCATGAATAATATTTGTGCCGGGTTATCGTCTGCATCAACATTCACAAACTGCGGAATAAGTGTAAGAAATAAAACGGGTACGAGCGGATTTAGCAGATTAACAAACAAACCTTTTTTAAAACTTTCTGCTTTGCGTGTTGTTACCGGCTGGTTCACGTCGAACGTTTTTTTCAGAAAAGCTTTTATGCCGCAATACAATAAATAGACTATACCTGCATATTTGATAATATTGAACAACACAAGTGAGTGAATGATGAATGCGGAAAGCCCCGCCCATGAAAATATCGCGTAAACGATCAGGCCGCAGCAGGCGCCAAACGCAGTAAAGATACCCTCACGAAATCCTTTGGTAATGGCTTCTGATGTTACAGCCACAAAAGTTGCGCCCGGTGAAATGTTGATCAACAATACCGATAACGCAAACAAACCAAAATGGGGAACGGAGAACATATATCGTAAAGCAGTTTTGTCAAATCTATGCTGTTTGGGAAAGTTGTACGAAATAAAATTCTTTAATCAATTGATCAGAATATGCAAGGACTGTAATTCATTCTGCAACATTTGATGATCTGTACATTATGATTCAGACACTTACCGGGATTTTTTATGGTCGGACGAAAACGGTCCGACCATAAAAAATCCCGTGCAGCTTGTTGCCTGCACAGGAATATCAATTAAGAAAAAATACTAGTTACCTTTTATTTCTACTTCTTCTTTTTTTGCTTCCGCTTTTACTTTATGGCCGTTCACTTTGGCTTTCGCTTTAACGCCGTTGTATCGCTTGTGCTTACTAAAGGTATTGTGAACCTTCTGTGCGGGAGTACTTGTTTTTTTTACTTTTACGTCTGTTGTTTGTGCTGCCGCACCCAAGGTTATACCTAGTGAAACCAACAGGAACATTATTGCTTTTTTCATATCAGAATGTTTTTATGTACCTATACGAAGCAAAGGTTATGCCTTAAAAAAAAGCCCTCCGTTTGCGGAGGGCTTTGCAATTGTGCTGTCGATTGATTAGTATTTAACGATCTTTTTCGTTTCTGTATTTCCTGCTTCATCAGTAATTCTGAAGAGATAAACACCCGCTGCATATTTCGTAAGATCGATGCTTTGACCGGAGATGAAGTTGGTAGCTTCTACTATCAGTTTACCGCTTTCATTGATCACGGAGACCTTCTGAATTTTACCTGAAGAAGTGATGAACACTTTATCCTTAACTGGGTTAGGGAAGATCTCGAATGTTACAGCTCCGCCGGAGAATTTAACCACACGTACCTCGCTGTATTTGAATGCACCATTTTGGTCAATTTGTTTAAGGCGATAGTAGTTAGCGCCGTTGATCGGACTTGTATGTACGAAACTGTAATCGTGTGTTGAAGTGCTCGTTCCTGCAGCCGCTACATTTCCGATAGAAGCCCATGCGTTACCGTCTTTGCTGAACTGTACGTCAAACCTATTTGTGTTGACTTCATTCGCAGTTTTCCATGTTAGGTTGACTGAACCTGCCTGTTTTGCAGCATCGAATGAAAGAAAGTTCAAAGGAAGAACGCTTGCTACAACGGCAGCTGTAGTGCTGTTATCGTTTGCAGGATCGTTACCTACCGTTTGTGGTCCGGGTGTATTTCCCGGTGCAAGGCCGTTACCGAAAGCCATGGTTGCGGTAAAAGTTCCGGGTCCGCCCTGTGCGATCGGAATGATTGCGATCACAATATTTCTGCACTCATCCGATGAGCTCCAGGTATCAGTTCCGTTTGACAAACGAATTGAAACCCCGTCATTTGAAATGATGGTCCATCCCGGAGGTAAACCTGTTTGTTGTGCATTAGGGGCGATCTGTGCGATCGTGCTCGGCACAGACAATAACGGTCTGAGTTTATAAAAAGGTACCATTGATGCACCTGCGTCATTGTTACAAACCGTCATCAGAACGGTACAGGTCGTAGAGCCGATTGTCCAGTTTCCGTCGTTCACACCATTTTCCTGTGTGATTATATTCATATCGACGTCCTGAGCCATTGCGGCTGCGGAGACAAGGAGCGCCGCTAAAAGTGATTTGATTTTTACGTATTTCATCAGAATTTGAATTTTAGATTAGTTAGCTGATATTGTTGTGATAACCCTGTTGTTTGTCACATTTACTTCACTGCCCGAATTTGCCACGATCGTGCACGTAATATTCTGTGATGTTCCGTTAAACGTTCCTGCTTTTCTTGTTGCAGTAAATCCTAATGTAAGGGCTCCGTTGGCAGGTATCGAACTTCCTGCTTTCAGGGTCATGCTTATTTGAGAAGCATTTTGTCTGAATAACCAGTTACCGTTACTGTTTGGTGTACCGCCGTTCACATTAGTTGTACCGGAAATACCCGATTGATCTGTTGTTGTAAGCGTTAATCCCGGAACTGTGATATCCCAACCGCTGATCCTTGTGATACGGAATGAAATCGTACCCGTAGGTGATGCGTTCAGAATTTCATAGATATTAACGGTGAAGTCTCTGCTGATATTGCCCACGAAGCTCAAATTATCAATTTCCGTTGTAGGTGTAAGATCAGGAACCTTATCGCCGAACACCGATGGCGCACCATCCGCAGCATCAAGGATACCGTCACCATCTGTATCAGGACCTGTAAGCAGCGTGCCGTTTACTATAAGCACCGCACCGTTTGGCGTATCGCTGTTATCCGGATCTCCGAATAAACCATCGTTTGCATCCGCTGCATCTCTTATACCGTCACCGTCAGAGTCAGGACCATCAACCGTACCGTTGCCATCTGTATCAGGGTCGATACCTGCTTCTGTAATATCATTGATACCGTCATTATCAGAATCAAGATCACGATAATTAGGAACACCGTCACCATCTGTATCTCTCGGCGCATCTGCTGTATCAGGATCACCAAACACATTCGGATTAGCATCAGCACTGTCGTTGATACCGTCACCATCTGTATCAGGACCATCTACAACACCATCGCTGTTTGCATCAATAATACCTGCATTACCTGCTTCTGTAAGATCAAGGATACCATCGTTATCACTGTCAAGGTCGCGGTAATCTGCAATACCATCACCGTCTGAATCTCTTGGAGTATCATTAAGATCCGGATCACCGAATACTGTGTTGTTACCATCCGCGCTGTCGCGAATACCATCGCCATCTGTATCAGGACCATCAACTACGCCATCGCTGTTTGCATCGATGATGCCCGGGTTACCCGCTTCGATAAGATCATCGATACCGTCATTATCACTGTCAAGGTCACGGTAATCAGGAACTCCGTCACCGTCTGTATCTCTTGGTGTATCATTTAAGTCCGGATCGCCGAATACCGAACTGTTCGCATCTGCACTGTTGCGGATACCGTCACCATCTGTATCAGGGCCATCTACTACACCATCGCTGTTTGCATCGATGATACCGATATTTCCTGCTTCCGTAAGGTCATTAATACCGTCATTATCACTGTCAAGGTCACGGTAATCAGGAACTCCGTCACCGTCTGTATCTCTTGGTGTATCATTTAAGTCCGGATCACCGAATACTGATGTGTTACCATCTGCGCTGTCGCGAACACCGTCACCGTCTGAATCAGGACCATCTACCACACCGTCGCTGTTTGCGTCGATAATGCCAACATTTCCTGCTTCGGTAAGATCATTGATACCATCATTATCAGAATCAAGATCACGGTAGTCAGCAACACCGTCGCCGTCTGTATCTCTTGGTGTATCATTTAAGTCCGGATCACCGTATAATGAGTTGTTACCATCTGCGCTGTCGCGAACACCGTCACCATCCGTATCCGGGCCGTCAACCACACCATCGCTGTTTACATCTATTATACCGGCATTACCTGCTTCAGTAAGGTCATTGATACCATCGTTATCAGAATCAAGGTCTCTGAAATCAAACACACCGTCGCCGTCTGTATCTCTTGGCGTATCATTCAGGTCCGGATCACCGAATACGGAGTTGTTACCATCCGCGCTGTCGCGAACACCGTCACCGTCTGTATCCGGGCCGTCAACCACACCGTCACTGTTCGCATCGATGATGCCTGCATTACCGGCTTCTGTAAGGTCATTGATACCATCATTATCAGAATCAAGATCACGGTAATCTGCAATGCCATCACCGTCTGTATCTCTTGGTGTATCGTTAAGATCAGGATCACCGAATACCGAATTGTTACCATCTGCGCTGTCGCGGATACCATCGCCGTCTGTATCAGGACCGTCAACCACTCCATCGCTGTTTGCATCGATGATACCTGCGTTGCCGGCTTCTGTAAGGTCATTGATACCATCATTATCCGAATCAAGGTCACGGAAATCCGCAACACCGTCACCGTCTGTATCTCTTGGTGTATCATTCAGATCCGGATCACCAAATACTGTATTATTTGCATCAGCACTGTCGTTGATACCGTCACGATCAGAATCGGGCCCGTCAACCACACCATCACTGTTTGCATCGATGATACCTGCGTTACCTGCTTCGGTAAGGTCATTGATACCGTCATTGTCAGAATCAAGATCATAAGGATCGGCTTTACCGTCGCCGTCTGTATCTCTTACCGCAGGTGGTGCTGAACCTTCAGTTCCCTGAGCTGCTAAAGGAATACCATCCGCACCGGCTGCACTTTCAGCATTGCTTATCGTACCGTCGCTGTTAGTATCAGCAGCGATTGCCGCAGCGTTACCGCTTTCATAAAGATCACTGATGCCGTCGTTATCAGAATCAAGATCAAGGCTGTTCGGAATACCGTCGCCGTCTGTATCCGGACCTGCTGCATTTTCAATTACATCAGGAATACCGTCGTTGTCATCATCCTGGTCCACATTATCCGGGATACCGTCAAAATCAGTATCTACGGCTTGTCTCCAGTCTCTGTCACCACCCGGGTTATTTACATCCGGGAAAGATGCAGGTGTGTTACCGTTTGTTGTATTGTTAGCGGTGAAGATGCCGTTCACTGTATCATATTCATCCAGTAAACCATCACCGTCTGTATCTGTTGTTCCTACGTATGCACGTTCTCCCCCGTTGATCACACCGTTACCGTTTGTATCAAACCCTTCCAGGCGATCTGATTTACCATCGTTATCAGCGTCAAGATCAATATAGTCAGGCGTATCCGCACCATCCGTATTTACAGGTGTTACACCGTTATTTGCGTTACCGCCGAATGTACCTGTTACATTATCATAAGCATTGTCGATACCGTCACCGTCTGTATCTGTTCCGGAAGGTGCTGCGTAAGCAGCTGTTGTTTGACCTTCAATGATATCTGTGATACCATCATTATCAGAATCGATGTCAAGATAATTTGGTCTCGTATCGCCGTCTGTATTTGGAATCGTAAGCGTTGCCAAAGCATCCACCTGATCACTCCATCCGTCGCCGTTGGCGTCAGTGAATCCTGTATCAGAGGAATTTACAACACCATCATTATTTGTATCCTGCGTGATACCCGCTTCTCTTGAATCAAGAATACCGTCACCATCCGAATCAAGGTCATAAGGATTCGGCAAACCGTTACCGTCAGCATTTGCTCTCGGGTAAGATGCCGGTCTGCCCGGTGTACCACCTACCGTTGAAGTGATGATCAGCGCACCTGCAGTGTTTTCAGCAATACCATCGTTGCCTACGTCACCATCTACAAGGTCTGATAAACCGTCAGCGTCTGTATCCGTTACGTTATCGAAACGACCGTCGTTATTTGCATCAATACCGCCGGCTTCCACTACATCAGGAATACCGTCACCATCAGAATCAAGGTCTTTATAGTTCGGGATGCCGTCGCCGTCCGTATCAAGGTTGGCAATGTTTACACCACCGTTATCTGTATCATAAGTATTTGCCAGACCGTCACCGTCTGTATCAGTGAATGTTCCGTCAATTCTGCCGTCACCGTTCGTATCAATACCGCCGGCTTCTACAAGGTCAGGGATACCGTCGCCGTCTGTATCAAGATCAAATGAATTGATCACGCCGTCTCTGTCTGTGTCATAAAAATCATTGATGCCATCGCCGTTCGCATCCACGAACGCCGGCTGGCCTGCACCGGGTGTAGGATCTGCAAGGTTAAGGATACCATCACCATCTGTATCGCCGAACGGATTAAAACCACCGTTTTCAACCAGATCCGTGATACCGTCATTATCATCATCCACGTCTACATTATCAGCAACACCATCGTTATCGCGGTCAGCAGCCTGTCTCCAGTCTCTGTTACCACCCGGATTATTTACGTCAGGGAATGTTGCCGGTGTATTACCGCCGTTGGTAGCATTATTTGCAGTAAGAATACCGTTCACCGTATCATATTCATCAAGCAAGCCGTCGCCGTCTGTATCGGTAGTTCCTACGTATGCTTTTTCAGCACCGTTAATGAAGTTGTTACCGTTTGTATCAAAGCCTTCCAAACGATCCGATTTACCATCGTTATCGGAATCAAGATCAAGGTAATCTGCTGTATCAGTACCGTCGGTATTCGTTGGTGTTACGCCGTTATTAGCGGCACCGCCAAATGTACCCGGTGTATTATCGTAAGCATTATCAATACCGTCATTATCTGTATCTGTTCCGGCAGGAGCTGTAAAACCTGCCGTGGTTTGGCCTTCAACGAGGTCGATGATACCGTCGTTATCTGAATCAATGTCCAAATAATTTGGTCTTGAATCGCCGTCTGTATTTGTGAAAGTAAGTGTTGCCAACGCATCCACCTGATCGCTCCATCCGTCGCCATTGGCGTCAGTGAATCCTGTGTCAGAAGAATTTACAACACCATCATTATTTGTATCCTGTGCTATGCCTGCTTCTCTTGTATCAAGGATACCATCGCCGTCAGCATCAAGATCGTAAGGGTTAGCCAAACCCGTTCCGTCAGCATTCGCTCTCAGGTACGATGCCGGTCTGCCCGGTGTGCCGCCTACTGTTGAAGTGATGATCAATGCACCCGCAGTATTTTCTGCAATACCGTCGTTGCCTACGTCACCATCTACTGAATCTGATAAACCATCAGCATCTGTATCTGTTAAGTTATCAAGACGTCCATCATTATTTGTATCGATACCGCCGGCTTCAGTTACATCTGGGATACCGTCATTGTCAGAATCAAGGTCCTTAAAATTAGAAATGCCGTCGCCATCTGTGTCAAGGTTCACTATATCCGTTCCGCCGTTGTCTGTATCGTACACGTTCGCAAGGCCATCCCCGTCTGTATCAGTAAATGTTCCGTCAATACGCCCGTCGCCGTTTATGTCAATACCACCAGCTTCCACGATGTCCGGGATACCGTCGCCGTCTGTGTCCAGGTCTTCAGAGTTGATAATGCCGTCTTTGTCTGTATCATAAAAATCATTGATGCCATCTGAATTTGTATCCGTAAAGGCCGGTTGACCCGTACCCGGTGTAGCATCCGCATAATTCGGAACACCGTCATTATCAGTATCACCATATGCATCAAAACCACCGTTTTCTGTAAGATCTTTAATGCCATCATTATCATCATCGATATCGCTGGTGCTGCCCACGCCGTCGCCGTCTGCATCCGGATTTTTATAGCAGGTTGCTGCATTTGTACAAACTGTTGCATTATCAAAGTTGCCGTAGTCGCCCATCACAACTTTATAGATGTATCTGCCCGGTGCCAATGTAGGCGTTGTTCCTGCCAGTTGATACCAGATGGCATCCGTACCGCCGTCACCGTCTGCGTTTGTAAAGTTTCTGCTGTAAGAACTTGCTACTACTGTTCCGTTAAGGGTAGTAATATCGATTCTTGCCGTCCAGTTCACATAAGTTCCTGAAGCTTCTCTGCTTGAAAAATAACCGCTGAAATTTAAAATAGAAGGACAGGTAATATCTATGATCTGGTACAGGCTTCCCGCACCGTTTGCAATATCAAGGTATTGTGTACCCGCTTGCGCATTGTTAGGTCCCATTGCGTAGCTGCCTCCGCCTATTACAAGGTTAGGAGCAAAGCCGCCGCCGATTCTCCAGCCCGGGATATTAAAAGTAGCCGCAAGAATATGGTTACCGTTGCCGGCCTGCACAGGTAATTCAAATGAGCCGTTGATCAGCAAATTACTGCCCGCACATGTTGTGATCTGGCGGTAATCTCTGTCGCCGCCCGGGTTATTCACATCAGGGAAAGTTGAAGGAGTAGTACCACCGTTTGTACCGTTGTTGGCTGTGAAAATACCGTTTACCGTATCATATTCATCGAGCAAGCCGTCACCGTCTGTATCCGTTGTACCTACATAAGCTTTTTCTGCACCGTTGATGACACCGTTACCGTTTGTATCAAAACCTTCCAAACGATCGGATTTTCCGTCGTTATCCGAATCAAGGTCAATATAATCAGCTGTATCAACACCGTCGGTATTTGTAGGCGTTACACCGTTGCCGGCAGTTCCGCCAAAAGTACCGGGTACATTGTCGTATGCATTATCAATACCGTCGCCATCAGTGTCTGTACCGGTAGGGTTTGTAAAACCTGCCGTAGTTTGACCTTCAACAAGATCAATGATCCCGTCGTTATCTGAATCGATATCAAGATAATTTGGTCTGCCGTCGCCGTCTGTATTTGTTGGAGTAAGTGTTACCAAAGCATCCACCTGGTCGCTCCAGCCGTCGCCGTTACCATCCGTAAATCCTGTATCCGATGCATTAATTACACCATCATTGTTAGTATCCTGCGCTATGCCGGCTTCTCTTGAGTCTAATATACCATCGCCGTCTGCGTCAAGATCATAAGGATTAGGCAGACCGTTTCCGTCTGCATTTGCTTTAAGATACGATGCGGGTTTGCCGGGTGTTCCGCCTGCTCCTGAAGTAAGAATAAGTGCTGCTGCAGCATTTTCCGCAACCCCGTCATTACCTACATCACCGTCCACAGCGTCAGATAATCCATCGCTGTCAAGATCACTGTATGAATCTATTCTTCCGTCATTGTTCGCATCGGTTCCGCCGGCTTCCACTACATCGGGTATACCGTCATTATCTGAATCCAGGTCACGGGAATTTGGAATGCCGTCACCGTCAGTATCTGTATTTGCCAGCGTAACACCACCTGCTGTTGCATCGTAAATGTCAGCCAGACCATCATTATCACTATCAGTGAGATTATCAACAACGCCGTCACCATTAGTATCAATCCCGCCGGCTTCGACAAGATCAGGTATGCCGTCATTATCACTGTCAAGATCCAGGGAGTTTATTATACCGTCACGGTCGCTGTCATAATTATCGTTTATACCATCGCCGTTTGCATCAACAAAGGTTGGAACGCCCGTACCGCCCGGCGTAGGATCCTGGTAATTAAATAAACCATCGCCGTCGTTATCGCCGAGAGGATCTGCATAACCTGCAGGATATTCATTGGTATCAAGGATCCCATCGTTATCGTCATCAAGATCAGTAGACGTGTTTAAAGAGGCAATGCCGTCATTATCTGTATTAAAAAATCCGGTGGAAGCATTTGTAATGTTTCTCACATCAGCAAAGAGTAAAGAAACCGCTCTTTGACCTGCGGTTGCGGTAACTTTTCTGGTACCCCCGGTAAATGTGAGGCTCGATACATTTACAAAGTTGTATTGAAAGATCACACCGTAATTGGCGGCTGTAGTATCATTACCTGTTGCATCAGCAGTTGAAGTAGATTCAGCCCGCACATAATTCGCTGCCGTTGTTACCGAGAAACTCGGCGCAGGACCTGTTCTTGCTTTATAGCTGTAAGGGTTTAAAAATTCCGCGTAATCTCTGAAAGCATTCGTTCCATCCACGTCTAATGCCACAACCGACAAACAATTGAATTTGTAAGGAACGGTGTAATTAGATGCTGTGGTGAAAAAGTTGATGTTCCATGTAATGCCGGAAGACCCCACCACGTTTGTAACATCTACTAATGGCTGCCACGAACCTGCATAACCGTTGGTTGGAGCGCCGGGATCATCTTCCTGATTCAACGTTCCGCCGTTGTTCAGCGATACGATCGTAAATTCGGCATCCACGCCGGGTGCCACATTATTGTGGCGGTATTTCGTGCCTACGGCGCCGGCAGTACCGACAACCGTGTTTGCTGCAACAATGTTTAAACTTTGTGCAACACATTGTGCATTCGCTTCAGGTTTCAGGGAAGCGATCAGGATGGCACAGAAAAACAGCCCGCGAAGGAGCTTCTGTAATTGATTCATCTTAAGTTGTTTTGGATATAGAGCGGAGAGGGATTCCCCTATTACACAAAAATGATTAGCTGATATATCAGCATCAGGTAAAGCAGGCGCTTCACGATAGTTTTTCAAAAACATGGATATTAGTTTTGTTCTTTTAAAATGATCTAAAGCGGGATTTTAAGCGCTTTATGATATTTATATTTTGCTACATACGAAAAAGCCCAATATGCGGATTGAAACTTTTGCGCAACACTAAAACGTGTTTTTCCATGCTTTATTTTGTGAGAATAAAAAACTTCTTTCGCTCCGAAGCAAAAAATAATCATTTTGGAAGGGTCCGAAACTCAATATAGTAAAGGCTTTGCAGGTATTCCGAAGACATGGAATTTTGCGGGGTCTTATTTTTAATTTTTACCGGGGGAAATTAGAAGACTTTTTTTTGGTGACTTATGTCACACTTCAACAGATCTTGATATGATTGTGGGCAAGCTCAATTTTCCCCATAGCTTGCATTTTTTTAAGCAGCCGGGAAACGACCTCCCGGGATGTATTTAAACCTTCTGCAATTTCCTGATGGCTCACTTTAAGCTCATTTGTATTTCTGGTCTTTGCAAGGCGATTCAAAAAAAAACCGATCCGCGCATCTGTTTTTTGAAAAACGATACAATCAAATAATTCAAGGTAAAAACTATAGTAAGCGATAGATGACGACAAAATATATTTATACCATTGCTCATACTTTCCGGCGAGGGCATCTTTTTCGGCGAAGGACAATATCAAAATTTCCACATCCTCCGCTGCGGCAAAACTAACCACAGCCTTTTTATGCAATGCGGGACTGTCATCGCAAACAGACATTCCGAAACTATCGCCTGTTTTCAGATAACTAAGGATAAATTCATTCCCCTTGTCATTGGCACGATAAATACTTACCAATCCTTTTGAAATGACGTAAGCGCCGGGTAAGGATTGTCCTTTGAGCAGAAAACGTTTTCCTTTTTTGTAAGATCTGGTTATACATTTTGCCTGAAGGGCCGACTGTAATTCCGGTTCGAAATTCGGGAAGATTTGGCTGATCATAGCGAAGAGGGATTTACGCTGCGAATATATTGTTGTACCTGTTTACATATACGTACTATTATCAATAACTGTTTTATGTGACGGAAATTTACCTGTCGTTATCTTTGCGGCTCAATGGCACAAAAAAAATTATATCGCTTTGCTCAGATAAAAACATTCGATAATGTTTTTGAATATCCGAAAGAGATGCAGGGCAAATGGCACACGCATTTTAAGAATGACAATCCCGTGATCCTGGAACTTGCATGCGGAAGGGGAGAATATACCGTGAGTCTTGCTCAACTTCATCCGGTAGAGAACTTCATTGGTGTAGATATCAAAGGAAACCGGATGTACATCGGCGCCAAAAAAGCGATTGACAACAATGCAAATAATGCGGCTTTCCTTCGTACACAGATAGAATTGCTGCCCGATTATTTTTCTGCGGGTGAAGTGGATGAGATCTGGGTCACTTTTCCTGATCCGCAGTTGCGGGTTTCAAAGTCTAAAAAGCGATTGACGCATCCGCGGTTTCTAAGGTTATATCAGCAGGTGCTGAAAAAAGACGGATTTATTCATCTCAAAACTGATTCGCCTAAGCTGTACGATTTTACCAAAAAGGTGATCAATATGTATGGGCTTGAATTGGCAGAAGATCTTGATGATGCATATGCAGTTGCCGATATTTCTCCCGAACTCAAAATAAAAACGCATTACGAAAGCCTCGATATCGCCGGAAGTAAAAAAATTCATTACCTTAAATTCAGGTTGCCGGCTGTAATTCCGGATCTTGATAAAGCATTGCAGGCAGCATTGGAAAAAGAAAAAGAAGCGGAGCAATGAGCAATTTCATTGAAGGCGTAGATTTTTATTACAATGCGGATGACCTGATGGTGCTCACTTCTGCTTACCACTTAAAGCGCGGCAGGTGTTGCGGTAAAGGTTGCACGCATTGTCCTTTTGAATACATGAATGTGCCGGAGCCGCGAAGAACAGCGTTACTGGAAGAAAGACCGCCGGTGATCTTAATGAAAGCACCCGAACAAAAAAATGACTGATCATGCCTGCCGCAAAAAAAGATGCCGCGAGACTTCCGGCTGTAAAGTCAAAGAAGGATTCATTCAGCTTTTTTGATGATGTTTTTGAAGTGGTTCGTCAAATCCCGAAAGGAAGGGTAACATCCTATGGCGCGGTTGCAAAATATTTAGGTACAGCACTTTCCGCTAGAATGGTGGGCTGGGCAATGAATGCAGCGCACGTACAAAAACCAAAAGTGCCCGCACACAGAGTCGTGAACAGGAACGGAATGCTTACAGGCAAACATCATTTTGATCCGCCTTCTTTAATGGAAGAATTATTGCTGAAAGAAAAGATAAAAGTGAAAGACGAGAAGATCGTAGATTTTGAAAAATATTATTGGGACCCTTCGGAGGAACTGGGTCTTTAAAAAATAAATTATGAGCGAAACAATTCAAGGCAAAATAACTTTCATTAACCACGAGAAGAAGTATGCCATGGCAGAATATGAGCAGGGCAACAAAAAGAAAACCGTGCGTGTGGCTATTGATGAAAAGACCCAAAAAGAAATGAAGGATAAAAAGCTGATCAAAAAAACCCATCATTTTATGACTGGGGATGTGGTGAGTTTTCAGGTGAAACTGTCCGAACGCGGGGACAGAATGATGGCGGTAAATACAGAATTTTTATACAATAATGCACTTGATGCGCTCATCGACAAAAGCAGAACTACCAACAGGTTTCTCGGTTATCTCAAACTGGTTGATGACGATGAATATTTTGTAAAAGAGATCGACAGCTATTTATTTTTCGCCGTGCCTTTTTCACCCTGGCAACTAAGGCCTACAGAAGAAGAGTTAAATGAACAGGTTACATTCACACTGGAAAATATTGATAAGAAAGAGAAGATCTTCGCTGCGCTTGTAGATAATAAATATATCCCCGAATTCAGGGAAGCGGTAAAACTCTCTAAGGCTAAAACACCGATAGATGCCGAAGTGTTTAAAGTAACACCTCACAGCATCTATCTTAATGTTATCAGCGATAAAATTCAGGCCAAGCTCCCTTTTGAAGAGAACATTAATACCGGCGACAAAATGAAAGTCGTGATATCATACCTCGGCAAGAACAAGATCGCAGTAGAAAAATCTGCAGATTAAATAATATGGTTCCAACCGAAAGGATCCGCCTCAGCACCATAACGAATGTTGTCCAGTTTATCTTTCAGTTTGTTCATAATGCTGCTTTGTGAATATGGCGGCAGTTGATAATTTTCTCCTTCAATTCCGATAACGGAGATCGGAGAAATGATCGCCGCAGTACCCGCACCAAATGCTTCCGTAATGCTGCCGTTTGCAAATGCTTTTTTAAGATCCTCGATTGAGATCGGTTGCTCCGCAGTTTTGAAACCCATGCTTTTTGCGATCGTCAATAATGAATCTCTGGTTACACCATCAAGAATTGAATCTGATAAAGGCGGCGTCATCAACGTATCATTGATCACAAACATCACGTTCATCGTTCCTGATTCTTCAATAAATTTATTCTCTTTGCTGTCTGTCCATAATACCTGATCATACCCTTCTTCTTTCGCCATTTTCGTAGGGAGATAAGACACACCGTAGTTACCGCCGCATTTTGCAAAACCCGCTCCGCCTTTCGCAGCACGGGTATAATGTGTTTCCACTTTTACAGTTACCGGTCTTGAGTATAACATCGGTACCGGTCCGGAGAAGATCATAAACTTGTATTCATCAGAGATCTTCACGCCAAAGCGTGCTTCGCTTGCAAACATAAACGGACGCAGATATAATGCGCTGCCTCTTTCAGACGGAACCCATTGCTCATCCAGCTTTACAAGTTGCGTGATGCCGTCTTCAAAAACTGCTCTCGGTACAGGTTGCATGCACATTCTTTCGAGTGAGCGTACAAAACGTTCGTAGTGTTTTTCGATACGAAAAATGTTTATCTCGCCAGATGCAGTGCGAAACGCTTTCATTCCCTCAAAAACCGTTTGACCATAGTGCAGTGCCAACGCTGACGGACTCAAAACGATATCAGCGTACGGAACGATCTCGGGTGTTTGCCATTGGCCGTGATTGAAATCACAAACGAGCATGTGATCAGCGATGTATTTACCGAATTCCAACGCTTCAAAATCTACTTCGCCGAGTTTTGAATTTGTTGTTTTTGTGACAGGGAAATTTGTGAGAAGTTCCATGATTGATTGTGTTTAGTTTGTGAGATAGTATTTTTAAACAGGGATCGTCATTTTTATATCCGCTCTTTCATAAACACCGGGTTCTACAGGCAAATGCTTAAACCCGAGTTTTTCGTATAATGCGATGGCTGCTTTTTGTTTACTGTTTGTATAGAGTATCACATCTGACGCACCAAGTTCTTTTGCTTTTTCAAAAGACGCAAGGCTCAGCTTTTCCGCGATACCTTTTCGTTGAAATTTTTCATCTACAGCCATCTTTGTAAATTCAAACACGGTATCTGCCACTTTTCTTAATCCCACTGTTCCTGCAGGTACGCCGTCACATATCGCCATTAAAATTGCACCGCCCGGTTTTATGATCGCTTCTTCCGGCTGTTTTAAGACAAATTCATCAACCGGTTCCATAACGAAAGATCTTTCGATCCAATCTCTGTTGAATTGCTCAAAATATTGTTGGTGTTCGGTTCGATATGTTTCAATTACGATATCCGCCATTTCGCATTTATTTCTATAGCAAAATTTGTTGATTTTTTTATAAAAAAACAGATTCAGTTTTGTTATTTTTGAGCATATCAGATCTATTATGAAACAAGCAATATCAGATTCAAATGACCTGCTCTATCTGCAGGTGTCCGGCGGCATTGAAAAGATGATCGCGGATGAGGTTTTGGTGATCGGTGATAAACTCCCTTCCGTTCGTATGCTTAGCGAAGAGCAGGGAGTAAGCATGAGTACAGCATTCCGTGCTTACTACCACCTTGAGTCTAAGGGACTTATTGAATCCCGACCTAAATCCGGGTATTACGTAAAGTTCAGTCACAGACGTTTTCCCGAAATGCCTGATCAGCCCGTGCAGGAAACAGTTTTACATGAAGTGAGTGTTGCAGAAATGATCGGTTCTATTTACAAAGACATCGGTTCTGATACAGCAATGAATTTTGCATTGGCTGTTCCTGATCCCGAACTTTTGCCTGCTGCAAAAATGAGCAAATCTGTTGTGCAGGCGATGCGTAATTCAAAATACCATTGCATCAATTATGAAGACACACAGGGAAGTGCGGATCTTCGCAAAGAGATCGCTCGCTTATCTTTTAACCGGGACGGAAAAATAAAGCCGGAAGATATTGTGATCACATCGGGTTGCCTGGAAGCGGTAATCATGTGCCTTAAAGCCGTTACAAATTACGGTGATACAGTGGCGATCGAATCGCCCGGTTATTTTGGGATCTATCAGGCGATCGAAAGTCTTGGATTAAATGTTGCGGAAATCCCTACTGATCCTGCTACAGGGATCATTCCGGATAAACTGCAAAAAGCAATAAAGAAATTTCCGATCAAAGCTTGTGTGTTGGTTTCAAATTTCAGCAACCCTTTAGGAAGTACGATGCCTGATGAGCATAAGAAACAAGTAGTAGAGATGCTCACGGCGAATAATATTCCGCTCATCGAAGATGATATTTACGGTGATCTTTATTTCGGTAAAAGCCGGCCAAAACCCTGCAAGCATTTTGATAAAAAAGGAATGGTGATGTACTGTTCTTCGATTTCAAAATCTTTGAGTCCCGGTTATCGCATCGGTTGGGCGATCCCCGGAAAATTCTTTGACCGGGTAAACCAAATGAAACGCATTCACAGCATTTCCTCTCCCGCAATAACGCAGGCGGCTGTTGCACATTATTTACGCTACGGAAGATTTGAATATCATTTAAAGAATCTTCGCAAAGCGTTATACACACAAAGTTTACGTTATGTGCAGGCGATCATTACTTATTTTCCAAAGGATACAAAAGTATCACGCCCGCTCGGCGGTTTTATTCTTTGGCTGGAACTCAATAAAAATGTGAATGCATTTAAACTGCGTACCGAAGCAATGAAATACGATATTCATATCGTTCCCGGGAAAATATTTTCTTCCGGCTCCGCATATTCAAACTGCATTCGCATCAGTTTCGGAAAACCATGGAATGAAGATGTTGACCGCGGGCTCATGCTGCTCGGAAAATTGGTAAAGAAAATGATCTGAGCTTAACTGTAGAACGGCGAGATCATCCAATATACAATAACACCACTCACGGCAACGTAGAACCAGATAGGCCAGGTAATGCGCACCAGCTTGCGATGCTTCTCATATTCACCCGTAAGTGCACGATATGCCGTAAATAAAACAAACGGCAGGATGATAGCCGCTAAAGGAATATGTGTAGCCAATAAAATATAGTAGATAATTCTTGACGTACCCGCGGCCATTTTCTCATCGATGCTGAGTATTCCGTTATGATCAAGGTCTCCGTATTTAGTTTCTCCCGCAAGCAGATGATGACAGATATAACTCACTAAGAACAATACAGACAATACAATTGCCGTCATCATGATCTTTTTATGCAAATGATACTTTTGAACTTTTGTTGCGATCAATCCTGCAACAAGGAATACTGCTACTGCGGAATTTATGTATGCATTAGCACTTGCGAACAAATGCACATTAAAAGGCAAATTGAGGTGTAGCTTATATTTACTCAATACGGCCACTGCCAAAAATACTACGACGGATACCACCCAAATAATCACTTTTGCTTTCTTATCATTTTGCGCAATCACGGGCGCTGGGAAATGTTGATCGTTCATCAGTATCGCGGTTTTATTTTTTTATTACGGGAAAGTAATGCTACACCTAATATGATAATGCCGATGCCGACAAATATCACCGGCAGGATCGGAATAAAATCACGGAAAACAGAGGGCGCTTTTTTATCTCTCTCCAGCATTAATGTAGGAATATCTCTTGCAAGCTGCGCAAGTTGTGTAGTATCAAAGCCATTATACCAACCTCTCACAATGCGATTGGAATCCAGAACGAAGAAATTGTAGGTATGAGGAAAAGCGGTGTCGGCATGCACGTCTGCTACATTGGCTTTCATTTCATTTATAGCAAGGTCATATATATCCTTTTTGTTGCCGGTTAAAAACCACCAGCTGTCATGATTGGCCTGAAAACGATCCGCGAATGCACGAAGTCTTGGTACGCTGTCTCTTTCAGGATCAATACTTACAGATAAAAATTGTACGATGGTATCATTCTTCACATAAGAATCCTGCAGCCGTTTCATATTTCTTGCAAGACCCGGGCAAATGCTCGGGCAGGATGTAAAGAAAAAATCAACCACCAATATTTTCCCGTGAAGATCATCCAGCGAAACCTTTTTGCCGAGTTGATTAGTAAAGTGTACATTTCTTACACGGTGCCATACCGTGTCTTCTGATCTTTTGCCGTTGCTTTCATTTTTTACAACATCATCAAAAAAATAATGTTTGGGCATGTGAACCGCATCCTTGCTGAAATATTTTACCAGCAAATAACCTGTCATCGGCAGCATGATAGCAAGCAGTAAAGCAAGAGCAGATTTTTTATTCACCGGTAAGTTTTTAGGTGTGCTAAAGACGGCGCAAAGATAGTTCATGTAATTTTTTGCACCGCGTTTATTACAATAAAAAACCCTCCTGAATTCAGGAGGGTCATATAATGTTTTCTTAATTCTTATTACTCTTTAGCGCCTTGCTTTACAACATGTTCCTGTTTCAACTCGGTGTTTGGTCTGCTGCCCGCGTCTGTATTCCGCATATTTTTCCAACTGTTACCATCCCAAAGGAATGCGATGATGAACCAGATGAACAACATCAACGGAACAATGATCGTCATGATCATATTTCTTACTTCTGCGCCGAGGTGCATAAATACTGATACGATGTAGTATGCTTTCGCAAGCGTGAGTATACATACCAGGCCTTTAAAAAACAGCACCAGTGAGGCACTCGGATTTTCACCCTTGTGGATATTATAGATCGCAAGTCCCAGTCCCAATTCTATAAGCGTGATAACTGATAAAAGGATGAACACCTGCCAAATTCTTTTTGTGCTGCCTGAGTGTTCAGGTGCAAATGTGATTTCCGGAGATATAGTATGTTGACTCATAAATTTTTTAATTAACTTCTTTTGTTTTTGATCCTTTATTTTTCTTCTTTTTATACCAGATAGAAGCAAAGGAATACGAATACCCAAACAAGATCTACAAAGTGCCAGTAAAGACCTGCTTTCTCGATCATTTCATAATGCCCGCGCTGGTCAAAGTGGCGGAGTTTCGTTTTAGCATACATTACGATATTGATGATCACACCACTGAATACGTGGAAACCATGGAAACCGGTAATACCAAAGAAGTAGCTACCAAATGCCGGGCGCCCAACGTGATTTGCATGAAACTCTGCATTATTGCTGATCATGTTGATCAGTTCTGCATCACCGAGTTTGGTCATTGCTTCATGATTTTCAGGTGCGCCATGATGTAATGTAGCTGCAATATCCGCCAACTGTAAATGCGGTGTATGTTGTAATGCCGTCACAATTTCCTCATGGGAAAGGTGATGCCCCCACGGGTTTGAACTTACAGTTGTAGGTAATACAGATAAAGAACCGTCGTGCAACAATGCCACGTGCTCACCGGTAAGTAAATGCGTCCATTCCCAAGCCTGGCAGCTTAAGAAAGCAATACCGCCAATGATCGTAAGGATCATATATTTTTCCACGCCTTTTCTGTTCATGTTATGTCCTTCATGCACAGCAAGTACCATTGTTACTGAACTGAAGATGAGGATAAACGTCATCAAACTCACAAAAGCCAACGGCAAATTTGCATGACCGGCAAAAGGGAACGAATTAAACACTTCATTCGGATCCGCCCAATCATTTACACTAAAACGTATCGTAGCATAGCTGATCAGGAATGCTCCGAACGTGAAAGCATCACTCATCAAAAAATACCACATCATCACTTTTCCATAGCTGGCGTTGAACGGGCTCCTGCCGCCGTTCCACCATTTTGTACCTGCCGGTATTGCTGTTGTAGACATAATAATATCAAGTATTAAGTACTTAGTACTGAGTATCGAAACTGAATACTAATAATTTATAGTTACACTTTAATTCAACTTTAATCTTCACTTCATCCTCAACACGTTTCCGAATCTTCAGATCCTACTTATTTTATCAGCAATAAAAACACCAATAAATAGATCCAGAGTATATCAACGAAGTGCCAATATGTGCTCATTACTTCGACCGGCACAACACTGTAACTCTTTTTGCGGCTCATGAACGCCTGCAACGCCATTACAATCAATGCAACCACACCACCTGTTACGTGCAAACCATGCAAGCCAACGATCACATACATAAATGCGTAAGACACGCCTTTTAGCGTTATCCCTGCTTCCCACAGGTGTATGAAGCCCAATATCTGTAAGCCTATAAAAAGAAGGCCGAGGATCATCGTAACAGATATCAGCGTACGATATCGGCTCATTAACCTTTCTTTAAAAGCTTTTACTGCAAAGAACATTGTCAGGCTGCTGATAAGGATAACTGCTGTGCTGTACCAAAATTCTTTCGGCAGCTCAAATGTTATCCAGTTTGCCTGATTACGCTTAACGATATATGCGCTTGTTAAACCCGCAAACATCATCAGGATACTTCCTATTCCTACCCACAACGTAAACTTGTGAGGGTGTATTTTATTTTGTTTTACCGTTGCCACAACACTCATCGCTTTTATATTTTAACCTAATTTCTTTAAGAATACAAAGAATTACAGGTTTCAAATTTCCAAATTTTCAAATCATGTGGTTGGCACCGGCATCTTATCCGCCCATAAAGCCAAAAACACGATCATCAGATAAAAATAAGAACTGAACATTACCTTTCTTGCAGAGCCTTTATCCATTTTCATAAATAAAATTATACTCACGTAAACCATCCAAAGGTTACAGGCTAATACGATCCACAAGCTTACTATACCTGTCAAATGAAATACATAAGGCAAAATACCCATCGGGATCATCATCGCACTGTACACCACCGTTTGCACAGCAGTAAATTTCGTTGGCCCCTTATCACTCGGCAATAATTTGAATCCTGCTTTAGAATAATCTTCGTGTGCCAGCCAGGCGATCGCCCAAAAATGCGGGAACTGCCAAATAAACTGTATTCCGAATAAGATCCAGCCGCCGATATCAAAGTTATCCGTTGCTGCCACCCAGCCGATCAGGCAAGGTAAAGCGCCGGGTATCGCGCCTACAAGCACCGCAACTGAGTTTACTTTTTTTAACGGCGTATAAATAAAACCGTAAATAAACAAACTTGCCAAACCAACCAAAGCACTCGCAGGATTAAAAAAATACCACATGATCCCCGTTCCTAAAAGTCCGGTGATCAACGCAAAAATGTACCCTTCGTTAGTACTCATTCTGCCGCTTGCGACAGGGCGGTTAGCCGTACGTTTCATTAATGCATCCGTATCTTTTTCCAATACCTGATTGATGGTATTCGCGGAACCTGTGATACATAGACCTGCAACAAAAAGTAAAAGAACTGATATTAATGTGTGCCTCGTATAAATCAATTCATACGGTGCAATCAAAAAACTAACTACTGTGCTGAACACCACCGTAAAGCTCAGCGTGAACTTAATAAGCTGAAAATAATCTTTCACCTTACTTGCCAGTGCAAAAGATCCCGAACCGGCTATGGTTTTATTTTCACTATTCGTCATTATCAAAAATCTACCGGCTCTGTTCACTTACCGATGCTGCCATTTTCAAATTTCCAAATCAATTAATGATGACTTTCATCATCGCCTACCGGAACATCCTGCATGATATGGTCTCTTCCGTCTTTGGAATAATCATACGGCCAGCGATGTACTTCAGGAATTTCTCCGACCCAGTTTCCGTGACCCGGACGAATAGGTGTTGTCCACTCCAATGTATTTGCAGCCCATGGATTCAAAGTGGTTACCTTTCTTCCTTTCCAGATGCTGTAGAAGAAGTTCAATACAAATAAAAGCTGTGCGGCAAATACGATCATCGCCACGAAGCTGATAAATTCGTTAAGTCCGCCAAAGTTTTTAAATGATTCCCAACTTGAATAATCATAATAACGACGCGGCATACCTGCAAGACCTTCGTAGTGCATTGGCCAGAAGATACAGTAAGCACCGATGATTGTTACCCAAAAGTGTATATAGCCAAGTGTATTATTTAAATATCTGCCGAACATTTTCGGATACCAGTGATATACGCCGGCAAACATTCCGAAGAACGAAGCCACACCCATTACGATATGGAAATGCGCCACAACGAAATATGTGTCGTGAAGATGGATATCAAGCGCAGAGTTACCAAGGAAGATACCGGTAAGACCGCCGCTGATAAATAAGCTTACAAAACCGATCGCAAAAAGCATCGCAGGTGTGAAGCGGATCTTTCCTCTCCACAAAGTTGTGAGCCAGTTGAATACTTTAATAGCCGATGGTACCGCGATCAACAATGTAAGTAATACAAAGAATCCGCCCAATATCGGGTTGAGCCCTGTAACAAACATATGATGCGCCCATACAAGGAATGCAAGGATAGTGATCGCGAACATAGAACCAACCATCGCCATGTAACCGAAGATCGGTTTACGGCTGTTAACAGAAAGGATCTCTGAGGACATACCCATCGCAGGTAACAAAATGATATATACTTCGGGGTGACCAAGGAACCAGAATAAATGCTGGAACAGAATGGCGCTACCACCTTCGTTAGGTAATATTTTACCGGCAACAACGATGTCGCTTAAGAAGAAACTGGTACCGAGGTTACGATCGAACAACAATAATATTGCACCTGATAATAATACAGGGAAAGACAGTACACCAAGCACCGCGGTAAAGAACAGCGCCCATATAGTAAGCGGCATTCTCGTCATGCTCATACCTTTTGTACGCATGTTGAGGATCGTTGTGATATAATTAAGACCGCCTAGCAAAGAAGAGACGATGAACAATGCCATACTCACAAGCCACAGATCCATACCGATCTTACTACCCTGTGAAGCATCGCCCAACGCACTTAGCGGCGGATAGATCGTCCAGCCACCTGCTGCAGGTCCTGTTTGTACAAATAATGAAGAAGCCATTACTACAGATGCCATAAAGAAGAACCAGTAGCTAAGCATATTCAACATCGGCGAAGCCATATCTCTCGCACCGATCTGTAAAGGGATAAGGAAGTTTGCGAATGTTCCGCTCAAACCTGCCGTCAATACAAAGAATACCAAAATAGTTCCGTGCATGGTAACGAGGGCATAATAAAACTCTGCAGAAATCTTTCCGCCTTTAGCCCAATGTCCCAGAATGTCTTCCAACCACGGAAAAGTGCTATCCGGATAACCCAGCTGCAACCGGAAAAGTACAGAGAACAATCCGCCTACGATAGCCCAAATGATCCCTGTTATCAGGAATTGTTTTGCAATCGTTTTATGATCCATGCTGAAAACGTACTTCGAGATGAACGTTTCTTTATGGTGATGTTCATGATGTGCATCGTGTGCTCCGTGAACTGATACCTCATGTAATGTTTCTGCGCTGCTCATATTCTTTATTTTTCTGACCTTCTTGTAATTATGGTTTTGTTGTCATTATTGCTGCGGTTACCGGACCTTTTGCGGCGGTATCTGTAACAGGCTTAGGACTCGGATCTTTATCAGGGAAGAAAGTGTAATACTCCGACTTCTGAGAATCAAGCCATTTTTTATAGTCTTCCGGTGTATCTACAATGATCGTTCCTCTCATAGAAAAGTGACCTTTACCGCACATCTGATCGCAACTGATCTCATACACAAAATTTGCATTCCCGGTACGAACTTTCATTTCTGCTGTTGTATATTTCGGTGTGAACCAAAGCGTTGTCGGTATTCCCGGAACCGCATCCATTTTCATACGGAAATGGGAAAGACCTACATCATGAATTACATCCTGTGAATTGATGACCAACTTCACCGGGATACCTTTCGGCAAATGCATATCCGTAGAAACGTGAATATCGTCGTGACTTGTAGGATCATTATCAAAATCAACTCCGAGAATATTTCCTGAAGGTTGATTATACAAACGGAAATTCTTCTTACCAAATACACCGTCTTTGCCCGGATACCTCATCTCCCAACCAAACTGGTGTCCTGTAATTTCAACGGTGATCGCATTTGCAGGCGGTTCACCCGTCATTTTAAACCAATTGATCAAACCGAATACAACCAATACCGTAAGGAAGATCGCCGGAACCGTTGTCCACAACAATTCAAGCTTATTGTTGTGCGGAAAATAGAATGCCTGTTTACCCTCTTTTTCCTGGTATTTAAATGCGAACCAAAATAATAAGATCTGTGTGATAATAAAGACGACACCTGTTACGCCAAACGTGAGGTACAACATAAAATCGATCTGCTCACCTTCTACCGATGCAGACCCCTGCGGGAACAATGTTTTCTTGAAGAACCATTCGTTACACACGTATACACCTATAAGTCCCACAATAAGAAATGCAATCAGCATAAAGCCGTTGATCTTATTATTTTGCTTACGGCTTTTCTCTTCGCCTTTAAGAACGCTTACATATTCACTTGCCTTTGCGATCTGAAATATGATCACAAAAATCATGATTACAATCACCGGTAAAAAAAGTCCTTTCATATCCGTTTAATTAGATGTCGGACGAAAGACAAAAGATTAATGACTTCTGTCCTGTCCTAAACGATAATTTTAATTTTCATTTTAAATCCGCCGCTCTTCTTTTTCTATTCTGTATACTCCAATTGTACTAAGTATGGTGAATCATACTTTCTTTCAGGAACGGGTGATTCTTTGCGAGCAATGAATGCCTGCTCAGGTATCTTCCTGCTGCTGCCATGATCACACCTATAAACAAACATGCCACTCCGAATTCGAAAGGAAGCAATTTCCAGTTTTCGTGTAATGTACCCGGCATAACCATTTGGAAAAAGTCAATCCAGTGACCAAAGATGATAAGCACCGCCGTGAATGTTACTACCGTCCAGCTTCTTTTTGTTCCTTTTTTCATGAGGATCAAAATCGGTGCAAGGAAATTGATCACCAGATTAAAGAAGAAAATTCCTTTATAAGGACCTGCTTCTGTAGCTGTTCCCAATCTGTCTACAAAATAACGTGTTTCTTCCGGTTGGTTACTGTACCAGATCAACATATACTGACTGAACCAGAGGTATGTCCAAAATATAGAGAATGCAAACATAAATTTACCAACGTCATGCAAATGCTCTTCTGTAACATATTCCAACTGGCCGCGGTTCTTAAGATAAATAATAAAGATCGCGATCAATGACATTCCGGATACGAATGTGCTGGCGAAAGTGTACCAGCTATACATTGTACTGTACCAGTGTGCATCGATACTCATAAGCCACAACCAAGGAACTGTAGAACCTACGGTAAGACCAAAGAACACAATAAATAAAGCCGTATAAGTAAAGTTTTTATCGATCCATCTTTTTGCCTGAACATGATCCATTTGACCTTCTTTGTCAGAATCAAGGCTCAGTTTTCTGATCTTGTAGCCAAGAAACGACCAAAGACCGATGGCTACTGCAGACCAAATGATGAAGAATTTAGGGTTAAGAAATCCGTGTTTACCATTCAATATTTTATCGAAAGTTGATGAGCCGTGTTTATAAAGCTCGTTATCAAGCCAAGGGTAAATATCTGTACGACCGCCGAGGATAAGTGCCAATAAAATTACAAATGTGATCACACCTAAAACAGGGACAACACTTGAAATAGCTTCCGGAACACGGCGCATAGCTACCTGCCAGCCGCCCATCGCCAATGTTGTAACTCCGATAAAGAACATAGACGCATTTACTACAAGCAAGAAGTACACACTGTTTTGCAGCAATACTGCCCAAAAACGGGTAGCATCTAACTGATCCTGAGTAGGAACAACTCCTTCACCGTGCCCGTGCGCAGGACTTGTGAACGGGTGAAGAGCGATCAGACCGTAAAGCAACGCTATTAAACCGGCTGCCATAAGCCCCCATGTCCATTTTTTATAACTTGCCGGTAATTGAAAATTGTGATCCATCTAAAAGTATTTTTGAGTTCTTGTAGTCGTTTTCGAATTTTATTTTGCTTTCTTCGCTGTGTCAGCCACTGCTGTTCCTGCTGCAGGCGATGCTGTCGGTTTAGGCTGAATTTCTGTTCTGATGTATTTTACGATCATCCAGCGTTGTGCTCTTGATAACTGTGACGCATAACTTCCCATTACACCTTTACCATAACTGATCACATGGTATATCGTTCCGTCTGCCAATGCCACTTTTGATGCTTCGGTCAGGTTCGCCACACCGCCGATTTTGTCGTAGATCGGACCATTACCTTCCCCCTTAGCACCATGACAGATCGCACAGTTGATATTGAATAAGCGACCTGCTTCAGCCATTTGATTCTTAGATAAAGAATCGAACGGGTTTTTAAAACTTGCGCTTGAAGCATAAGATCCCGTTGTATCGGCAGGCATATTATCAGGGAAAAGTTCACCTCTTTTTATAGTTCCTTTTGGCGGTACCGCGTTATAAAAAATAAGTTTTCCGCCTACAGCATGGATATCTCTTGTAAAAGCAGAATCATGCTCAGAGTAAGATTCCACCGCACGGCTATACGCCATGTCCGGCATATATACCTTACCCGGCTCACGGTTGCTGTCGCATGCCGTAAAAGCAATCGTGCCTGCGAGTAAGATCATTGATGCTATTGTAATTTTTTTCATAAAACCTGTCTCGTTTGAGAATTATAACTTTCAACTTTGAACTTTCAACATTGAACTCTTAATATCCTGCTTCGTCTCTGTACAACCTCTGGTCTCTGTCGTATCTGCCAAGCCACCAGCCTGTTTCAGCTACCTGAACATTGATCTCTTTTGCTCCTGCCTGTTGTAAAAAGTGCGAAAGTTCCCCGTCGTTTGTTTTATCTGTGCATTCGATCGCCATTACAAAATGATCATCCGTGGCACGCGGGCTAAAGTGATGTTTTTTTACAAAAGGAGAAAGCTGGCACAAATAGCAAAATGTAAGCACCATACCCACGGCTGAGAACAATACTGTTAACTCAAATGTGATCGGTATCCAGGCGGGTAATGCAAAATGCGGTTTACCGCCGATGTTAAGCGGCCAGTCTTTAGTAAACACCCAACTAATGAAAGTGAGCGCCGTGGTAGTACCCGTGATCGCATAAATGAAACCTGCCGTATGAAGACTTGTTTCTCTCAATCCCATTGCATGATCCAATCCGTGCACGGGGAAAGGTGTGTATACGTCATGGATCTTATAGCCTGCTTTTCTTACGTTTTTTACCGCAGGAAAAAGCACCGCTTCATCATCAAACGATCCAACCACAAATTTTTTAATTCCGCTCATATCAATTAAAAATTAATAATTAATAACTCTCTCACATTTCAAACTCCACATATACATCCGCCGCGGCGGATCAAATCAACACACTCCCAATTAGTGAGCGTGTTCTACTTCTTCAATATAAAATTTCTCAGCGTCTTCTTTTTCGATATCCGTCATTTTCACTTTGTAATTCTCACCGCTCGTTTTCAAAATAGATTTGATCTCAGCTACCGCGATAACAGGGAAGTATTTCGCAAACAGGAAGAAGCAGGTAAAGAATAAACCAAACGTACCCAAATAGAAACCGATCTCATAAATGCTCGGGCTGTAGTAAGTACTCCAGCTGCTCGGTAAGAAATCGCGGTACACAGAAGTAACGATGATCACGAAACGCTCGTACCACATACCAATATTTACGATGATACTCATGAAGAAAGTGAAAGTGATATTTCTCCTGAGTTTTTTGCTCCAGAACATTTGCGGAGAAACCACGTTACAGAACATCATCAGGTAATAGCTCCAGCCGTAAGGACTGAACAGGTTACCCCTGTTTTCGAAGAACGCATGAAGCTCGTAAGGATTCTGACCGTACCATGCTATGAAAAGCTCGGTGAGGTAAGCGATACCCACGATACTACCTGTAAGTACAATTACTTTGTTCATTGCCTCAAGGTGACCGATGGTGATATAGTCCTGAAGATTTAATACTTTTCTTACAACGATCAGGAGGGTTTGCACCATTGCAAATCCTGAGAAGATCGCACCCGCCACGAAGTACGGAGGGAAGATCGTTGTGTGCCAGCCGGGTACTACTGAAGTCGCAAAGTCAAAAGATACGATCGTGTGTACAGAAAGTACAAGCGGCGTACTCAAACCAGCCAATACCAGTGAAAGCGATTCATGTCTTTGCCAATGCTTCGTGCTGCCGGTCCAACCGAAAGAAGCCACACCGTATAACATTTTGCGAAGCTTTGTTTTTGCGCGGTCCCTTACTGTTGCAAGATCCGGTAGAAGACCGGAATACCAGAACAATAATGAAACGGTAAAGTATGTTGAGATCGCAAATACGTCCCATAAAAGCGGTGAGTTAAAATTCACCCATAACGGACCTCTTGTGTTAGGGTAAGGTAATACGAAGAATGCCATCCATACACGACCCATATGCCAGATCGGGAACTGACCCGCACACATTACGGCGAAGATCGTCATGGCTTCCGCTGCTCTGTTCACACCCGTTCTCCATCCCTGGCGGAATAGTAATAAGATCGCAGAGATCAGTGTTCCTGCGTGACCGATACCAACCCACCATACGAAGTTGGTAATATCCCAACCCCATCCGATGGTTTTGTTAAGGTTCCACTGGCCGATACCGTAAGTTACCTCACGGTAAACACTATATACCCCGAATAGCAACAAGGCAACACTGATATAAAAACCAATGTACCAAAGCCTGCTCGGCTTCATCTCAATGGGGCTGATGATATCTTCCGTAACCTGGTGGTAATCCTTGTTACCGTCTACCAGCGGCTCCCTCTGTTGCGATTCGTATTTCAGTAATGACATATCTCGTTAATTAGATGTTAGACAAACGATGCAGGAAAAAAGACCTGCACCAGTCTCTACATTTAAAATTTTATTCTTTTAATTTTTTATGCTTTCACCGCCATCTGCGGATTCTTTCATTTCCAAATCTTCAAATCATTTCCAAATCAAATCTATGCATGCGCGGCTTCCTTCTTTTCCGCAGCTGCTTCTTCGTGTTCTTCTTTCTCGTTTGTTACTTCTCTGTCTGTATTTTTTACTTTAGCCAGATAGCTCACATTCGGCAATACGTGTAATTGTTCCAACACGTAGAAATTACGATTAACCTGCTCTACATTTCTTATTTTATATACTTCACTTTCTTTATCGTTTACATTCCCGAAGCTTATTGCATTAGCAGGGCAGGCCTGCGCACATGCTACTTTTACATTACGAACCAAAGATGGATCCTGTTGTTTCTTAGCTTCCAGTTTGCTGTCCTGCAAACGCTGAACACAGAAAGAACATTTTTCGATCACACCTCTTGAACGAACAGTAACATCAGGATTCAATACCATTCTTGTAAGATCATCATTCATTTGATTGATCACCTCATTGGTATCAACGCCAATCAATGGTTTTTGGTTATCAGGGAAACTATCCGCACCGTTAAAATCAAGCCAGTTGAAACGACGTACTTTATAAGGACAGTTATTAGCGCAATATCTTGTACCGATACAACGGTTATAAGTCATTTGGTTTAAACCTTCCGAACTGTGGTTCGTTGCCGCTACCGGGCAAACGTTCTCACAAGGTGCGTTATCGCAGTGCTGACAAAGCATCGGCTGGAATATCACATCCGGATTTTCCGAATCTCCCGTGAAATAGCGATCGATACGTAACCAGTGCATTTCATGCGCACGCTGTACCTGGATCTTACCCACCACACTCACATTATTCTCAGCCGTACATGCTACAACGCAGGCGCTGCAACCCGTACAGGTATTCAGATCTATACTCATGCCCCACTTGATGCCGGGCTTGGAAAAATCAGGATATATTGTTGCATCTCTCACGAAATCTTCTTTTCCGTGCGGAGTGATTTCTTCTCTTTCTTTTCTTGGCTCTGCCAAAACTTCCGTAGGGTCTTTACGGAACGCAGCAAGGCTGGTTTCGTAGATCACGGGGCGGCTCTCGGAAGAACCGTGAACCTGTGTTTGCGCAAGCGGATAAGTATCTCCCGTTTTTTCTACATTAGTCGCAGGAACGCTGTAAGCGAAAGATGTTCCGTCAAATCCTATCCAAGGATAAGCATTTTGACCCGCACCGTAAGCGGCACGCCCTATTCTGTCAAGATTTACATCCGTGTTTGTATTCGAACTTTTTCTGCCGTATCCGACTGCAACTGCGATCGTATTAGCCTGCATACCCGGAATGATCAACATCGGCAGGTTAAGTACTTTTCCGTTGACCGTAATTTTCATTACCGGTTTTTCAGGGTGTACTTCGTAAGCATCCGCTTCTTTTTGTTTGCTTACATCCATTCCGAAAATCGCTTTCGCCATTGCCGGACCTACCATAGCGTAGTTATCCCAGGTTACTTTAGATATAGGATCAGGTAACTCCTGTAACCAAGGGTTATTTGCCTGACTACCGGTACCGATTGATATTTTTTGATACAGTACAACTTCATAGTTGCCTGCTTTTACGCTTCCTGCTTTTGCAGCAGCAGCAGCCAAAGAACCGCCGTTATAAGCACCGCCGGAGATGGCCGGCTCACCCGCAGGTTCCACAACACCATCCTGTAATGCTTTATCCCAAAGCTCCACGCTGCCCAGTTTTGCTGACCAGAAGTTTTTGTGATAGGCTTCATACGCATCCGTTCCTGCAGCAACCGCAGGCATTATTATTGGTTTGCCGGTTGCTGTATCCATTTTAGGTGCAACAACTGCCGCAGGCGCTGCAGCAGCCGCTCCGCTCCATTTCAATAATGAAGTTTGGAAAGGTCTTGTTTTAAATAACGGGTTGATGATCGGCTGAATAACGCTTACATAACCTGTTACCGCTTCAGTATCGCCCCAGCTTTCCAGCCAATGGTGAGTAGGAATAACATATTTACAGAGTTCTGTTGTTTCGCACATGGTGCTGTTAAAGGAAACACTCACCGGCAATGCAGAAAGCATTTTGCCGAAGTTGTCCCCGTTCACATAAGAATAAACAGGGTTGCAATCGTACACAAGCAAAGCACCTACGCCGCCTGCTTTCATATCAGCTTCCAATTTCAACATATCAGCATCGATACCTTTACGGATATTCGACGTAGCGCCCCAGTTGATCGTTGTTCCGTTTGCTCCTATTGCTTCGTTGATAGCATTTACTACCAACTGAATATTTACATCGTTGCTGCCGCAAACCACTAATGCCGCGCCTTTTGCTGCGGTTAGCTGAGCTGCTGCATTTTCAATTCCTTTTGTAAGGGTTGCATCCAAAGCCGGTGCGCTTACCGCGCCGCCCAATTTCGCAAGAAGCGCAAGCGCTACTTTACCTGTATCAGAAGGCTTATGTGTGTAACGGTCATCAGCATTGCTGCCCGTCATGCTCATCATACTTTCGAATTGGATATGACGGCTAAGCTCAGGTGTATTACCTTTTACTTTTTTATTCTCAGCGTATTGTTTACTGTATGTGGTAGACGCTAACCAGGTACCGAGAAAATCAGCACCAAGACTCACGATCGTTTTTGCTTTATCAAAACGGTAAGCAGGCAGCGCTCTTTTGCCGTAACTCAATTCGTTTGCCTGCAACATACCGCTGTAACTCACCGCATCGTATTGTACGTGACGGCTGCCCGGGTATTTTGCAAGGAATTCACCGATCAGTTGCAATGTAGACGGTGAATGAATAGTAGAAGTCAACAATACAACAGCTCTGCCGCCAAGGCCCGCCATTGCATCGCCAACCATTTTATCAAAATTCTCAAAGCTGCTTACTTCTTTAAAGTCTGCGCCGCTTTTTTGCAAAGGATGACGAAGTCTTGTAGGATCGTAAAGATCAAGCACGGAAGCCTGGCTTTGTGCGCTGGTACCGCCTTTTGTAAGTGCAGATAATTCGTTTCCTTCGATTTTGATCGGACGACCGTCCCTTTGTTTTACCACAACGCTTATCGCATCGCCGCCGTTCACATAAGTAGAAGCGTAATAATTAGGCACACCGGGAATAACGTTATCCGGCTTCTGGAGATAAGGGATCGCTTTACGAACCGGCATTTCGCAACTTGCTGCTATTGCCGCCGCTGCGGTGCTGAATCCGAGATACTTCAGGAAATCTCTTCTCGGAGATTTTAGATCAAGCAAACCTTTACCGTCAAGATCTTCCAAAGGAAGTAACTCTTCCTGAAATTCTTTTTCGGTAGATTTTGTGAACGCCGCTGAATCCGTGCGCTCTCCGAAACTTTGCCAGTACTTCTTATTACTCATAAAACAATTTGAAAATTCGATGATTTGAAAATTTGAAAACGCCCGCACTTTTTCATCTTCACATTGAGCTATTTTCACTTTTACTATTCTTAGTAGTGACACTTCTGACACTCTGTTCCGCCGATCTTTTCTACTGTTACGCTATCCAGTTTATTCGGATTCAGCATCATTTTGCCGTCTTTTCCTTTAACAGAATCCTGCATCTGATTGTGGAACTTCTCGTAAATGCTGTAGAATTTGTTACCGCTGCTGTCGCTCTTATTATAGAAATCTACTTTTGTTTCGCGGTGACAATTGATACACCAGCCCATGCTCAGTTCAGCAAATTGCTTCACTTCCGGCATTTCCTGGATATTACCGTGGCAGGTTTGACATTGCTGTTTACCTACTTTAATATGTTGGCTGTGGTTAAAGTAAACGTGGTCCGGCAGGTTATGGATCTTCACCCATTCGATCGGGTGAGCCCCGTCGGGGATACCGTCGGCGTTATTATCAGGATTGTATTCTTTCTTTTCAGGATTCCAGCCTGCGTATGCATACAGTTTTTGGATTTCCGCTGTACCGTTCACATCCGTTCCGTCATCACGTTTGATCGGATCGCCTTTATATTCTTTAATAGCAACGTGACAGTTCATACACACATTTACCGAAGGTATGCTTGCCTGCTTGCTGTCCTGAGCACCGCCATGGCAATACAAACAACTGATCTGGTTGGTACCCGCGTGCACTTTATGAGAATAGAAGATCGGTTGCTGCGGCTGATAGTTTTGCTGACGGCCAAGGCCCATTGCAGCATTAATAGTGTAGTAACCTCCGATAGCGAATAATACCAATATGCCCATCATCAGGTAAGCTTTGTTTCTGTAGAAAGGAACAGGCTCTCCGTAGTGAATACCGTCTTTTTCGTCAGATAATTTTTTAAGGTTGCTGTTTACCTGTAATAAGATAAAAGCAATAACTGCAAGGATCAATGTAAGGATCCCGAATAAAAGTGAGTTGTTTCCTGAATCGCCGTCAGTTTCCGTTGCCTCTCCGTTAACTGGTCCCGCTTTTACAGGTTTGGTATACCCTTCAACATATTTAAGGATCGCGTCAATTTCTTCATTTTTCAGGTCGGCAAAAGCCGTCATGATCGTTGGTTTCCAGGTAGCCTTAAGTTTTGTAGCATAAGCATCGTTCGTTCCTGCCGGATTATGTATCCATCCGTAAACCCAATCTTTTGATGGCTCTCTTCCCTGCGCACCTTTCAGCGCCGGACCGGTAAAATCCTCATCAGGTTTATGACAGGTGGCACATTTTGCTTTGAATAGCGCTTCGCCCTGTGCAAACGCACTGTTGTTGGAAATAAACGATATAAGAATAAAGCTTGCGAGAAACCGATAGATGAATTTTCTGTAGCGAGTCATACAATAAGCCGGGCTTTTGTGTGGAAAAGAAACCAAATCCCGGCAAAAATAAGACAGGATACTGACAAAGTATCAACATTCCTTAAGTTTTTTTTAACGGATTTACACTTAAACGACGGGAAGCCTGTGGTTGCTATAATCTGATTGTCACATTTTTGTAACGGGTTACGAAAAATGAAAATTATTAACCCCATCCTTTTCATTCCCGAATTTTTAAGTCAATTTTGCGCATGCTTAAAAGGCTTCAGGATAAATGGAAAGTGAGCGCGGGCAGGTTAGTGCTTATTATTGCCACTTTTGCTATCGGCGGAAGCCTTTGCGGCTACACCGGGAGGAAGATCCTTGGGCTTATCGGTTTGGAAAAAGGCTTGCTTTGGATACTTATATATGTGGTCGTTATCACTATCCTTTGGCCATTTGCCGTATTGCTTATCAGCATTCCGCTCGGACAATTTCCCTTCTTTAAGCGCTATCTCTCCCGCATTTTTCGCAGATTAAGCGGAAAAAAACTTTCTCAAAACACGGTTCGCATTGCCATTTTTGCGAGCGGCGCAGGTACGAATGCAAAAAAGATCATGGAAACGCTGGGCGGATTCTTTCCGGATAAAGCACCAAACGCAGCTATTTCATTGATTATCACCGATAATCCCGTAGCGGGTGTTTTAAATATTGCTCGGGGTTTTCAGGTGCCGGCGGAGATCATCGCATTAAAAGGTAAAACTGACGAAGAAAAGGACGCTGCTTATTTGGCGTTGCTAAAAAAATATCAGATCGATTTCATCGTGTTGGCAGGTTATCTCAAAAAGATCACGCCCGGCGTTGTAAAAGCCTACCGGCAAAAGATCCTCAACATTCACCCCGCAATGTTGCCAAAGTACGGCGGTGCGGGAATGTACGGAAACCGGGTGCACGAAGCCGTGATAAATGCGGGTGAAACACAGAGCGGCATCAGCATCCATTTTGTAGATGAGATCTACGACAACGGAAAGATCGTTTTTCGTGCAGCCTGCGAAGTGGCGAAGGATGAAACCCCCGACTCATTGGCGCAAAAGATACACGTGCTTGAACATCAGCATTATCCTGAAGTGATCGCAAAAACCATTCATTCGCAAAATCCCCGTTAAAATGGGCGAAGCAATTATGATGTGAGTCTTTTGCGTTGTAATATTACCCCGCTAAAACTACGGGCTTGCATAAATATTTATTCTTCCTTTTATTCTTTTTTCTTTCCGGCGCACTCAAAGCGCAGGTTGATGTAAGCGGAAGTGTTGTGGACAACAGCAAAAAAAATTATGTGGAAGGGGCCCGCGTGATCAGCACCGGCGGACAGATCGCCTATACCGATTCCTTCGGTCATTATCATATCGCCGTTTTAAAAAGTGATTCTATCTTCTTTGTTTATAACGGTAAGCCCACGCAAAAATTTGCTGTGGCCGATATCGCCAACCCTTCCCAGTTCGACATTTCGGTTTTAGTTCCCGTAAAAAGCAGGTACAGCACGCTTACCGAAGCTATCGTATTTACTAAAAGTCACCGGCAGGATTCCATCGAAAACCGCGATAATTACGCCAATGTTTTTGATTATCATAAGCCGCGTGTGGAGACGTCTATTTCGCCCGGCGGCGGTGTGGGTATGGATCTTGACGAGCTTATTAATATGTTCCGCTTCCGCAGAAACCGCAGCCTTAAAGCTTTTCAAAAGCGTTTGGAAACGCAGGAGCAGGATAAATATGTCGACTATCGTTTCAGCAAAAAGAATGTGAGCCGTATTACGCATTTAACCGGGCAGGCGCTGGATAGTTTTGTGGTTTGGTATCGCCCTTCGTATGAATTTACCAGCAACAGCACGGAGATCGTGTTCAACCAATACGTGTTGAATGCTTACTACCAATTTCAGAAAGTTACGGGGATAGGGGAACTTAAAAAAGAGGATGATTAGTTCGGGGATGTGCTGATGTACTGATGGGCTGATAAGATGATGTGGCGATGCGGGCGTCAAACCATTTGAGACCAGGCATCGGCATATCAGCACATCAGCTTATCAGCACATTACCTTAATAGTTTACCAATTTCTGAATCGTCTCACCTAATCGGGAGTAAGCCATAAAATTCTTCTCCAGTTCAATGCTGAAAGGGATCGGTGTATCAAGGCTTGCGCAGCGCATTACCGGCGCATCTAATTTGGAAAAACAATGCTCGGAGATCCATGCTGCGATCTCTCCGCCGATGCCGCCCGTAAGTGTATCTTCGTGTAATACCAATACTTTTCCGGTGCTTTCCGCAGAACGTTTTATCGCATCATAATCCAGCGGCAATAATGTTCTAAGGTCTAATATCTCAATACTTTTGTCTTTATTCTTTTCGGCGTATTCCATTGCCCAATGCACGCCCGCACCGTAAGTGATAATGGTAATATCATTTCCGCTTTGCACCAATCTCGCTTTACCTATTTCTGTTTCATAATATTGATCAGGAACATTTCCGCTGATGCTTCTGTACAATGCTTTGTGCTCAAAAAACATCACCGGGTTGGGATCATTTATCGCAGCGATCATCAAGCCTTTTGCATCTTCCGGTGTGCTCGGGTACACCACTTTTAAGCCGGGTGTATGAGCAAACCAGGCTTCATTGCTTTGGCTGTGAAACGGCCCTGCGCCCACACCCCCGCCTGTAGGCATACGAATGACCACATCAGCATTTTGTCCCCAGCGGTAATATATCTTTGCAAGATTATTAATGATCTGGTTAAAGCCAACGGTTGCAAAATCTGCAAACTGCATTTCCATTACGGCTTTATATCCTTCAAGACTTAATCCTAACGCACTGCCTACGATCGCACTTTCACATAACGGCGTATTGCGTACTCTGGCTTTGCCAAATTCCTGTACAAATCCTTCCGTTACTTTAAACGCTCCGCCATATTCCGCAATATCCTGCCCCATGAGAACGAGATTCGGATGAGCGAGCATGGATGCTCTGAGGCCGTCAGAAATGGCATTGATGAATTTCTTTTCGGAAGAAGCCGGTTGGCTGTTTGGCGTTTGGGATTTGTTGAACCTGCCGCCCTGTCGGGCATAGGATGAGCCATTCGATTCATTGCTCATATTTTCGGATGGCGTGCTTAAGCTGTCATCCGCAAGCCGCAACGCATCAGGCCCCGGCGCATACACATCGGCAACCTCTTCTTTTGTATCCGCAACAATTTTTGCTGCTTTGCTTCCTTCCGCTAATTCCGAGTCGATGTATATTTTTGTTTCAGCTTTTATTTTATCAGCGTCTGCTGCTGTCAGTATTTTTTGTTCGATGAGAAATGCTTCGTAATTCTTTACCGGGTCTCTTTCCGCCCACTGTGTAAATAATTCCGGCGGAACATATTTCACACCACTCGCTTCTTCGTGCCCGCGCATCCGAAACGTCATACATTCCACCAAATAAGGTTTTTGATTTTTAATGCAGTAATCACGGATGCCTTTTATGGTATCATACACTTCCAGGATATTATTCCCGTCGATGCGCACGCCTTCCATGCCGTACCCTTTCGCTTTATCCACCAGATTTTCGCAACGGTATTGTTCATTCACCGGCGTACTTAATCCGTAACCGTTATTTTCTATGACGAAGATCACCGGAAGATCCCACACTGCCGCGGTATTTAAGGCTTCGTGAAAATCGCCTTCGCTGGTGCCGCCGTCGCCGGTGAAAGCGAGTGATACCTTTTGTTCGTTCTTTAATTTATACGCCAACGCCACACCATCTGCGATCGCTAACTGCGGACCGAGATGCGAGATCATTCCGCATACATGATGTTCCTTGCTGCCAAAGTGAAAGCTGCGTTCACGTCCTTTACTGTAGCCTTCTTTATTGCCCTGCCACTGCATGAATAATTTACTGAGCGGCATTTTGCGGCCGGTGAATACACCGAGATTTCTGTGCAATGGCATGATCCACTCATCCTGCTGCATTGCTGCCGTAGCCCCTACGGAGATCGCTTCCTGACCGATACCGGAAAACCATTTTGAGATCTTTCCCTGGCGCAACAGCACAAGCATTTTTTCTTCGATCATGCGCGGCAAAAGGATGGATCTGTATAATTGTATGAGTTCTTCTTTTGTGAGATTATTTTGCGGGAAATTCATTGTGCGAAGATACGTAGGAGGGTTTCTAAAGATGGTTTCTTTTTGTGATTAAAAAGAGATTTTTGGCGTTGGGTGCAAACGGAAGCAGACTGGGACGTGCGTTGAACACGGATGACGCGGATAACACGGATCTGATTTATCTTTTGAACAAAAAACAGCGGGAAAAGTTTTGCCGCAAAGACACAGCGGCACACAGATGAATGCTGTCTGTTTTTGTGCCGCTGTGCCTTCGTGGCTGATCTTTATACAACAGGTATTTAATCTGTAACCCGGAAAGATTGCGTACTTATTTTTTCTCCGTCGTTGATTCTTAAAAGATATAATCCCGATGACCATATGGCAGGAACAGCGATGGTCATGTTTCCTGATACGGAGCTTACGTTACGGGTATATATTAGTTGCCCCTCAGTATTGAAAACAGCAATGGTTGTCGTCTTTTGTTGTTGTGCTTCGATCTGCAGAACGGCTCCTTTTTTAACCGGATTAGGATACACGATAAGCGAATTATCATTTAATACATTCAGCTGAACGATATTGCTGTATTGGAATTGTCCGTCAAAATCAACAGCTTTGAGGCGATAGAAATAACGAATTACGCCTTTAATATTTACCGGGTCTGTGAAGCTATAGCTGCGCAATGTTGATGAACTTCCCGCCGCATTTACGAAAGCTACTGATGTGAAGTCTGATCCGGTAACACTTCTTTCCAGTACAAAATGATCGCTGTTAATTTCCGTTGCTGTTTGCCAGCTGAGGATATTTTTTGCATTGCTGCGGCGACCTTCAAAACGGACCACATTCACCGGTACTACTGCCAGGCTGTTGAATGCAATACCGAAATCTATCGTTTGAGCATTGGCAGGTAATGAGCAGCCGTTTGTTGCTGCCTGTGTGCATCCCAATGTGATCAAACGCAGGCGAAGAAACTGATTGAATGCGGGCGAAGCGGGCGTAGTAAAAGTAAAATTGTAAAGGCCCTGCACACATCCCGAAGCATTTAAAAATTCTCCGGGATCGGAGAATACGCCGTTGTTATTGTAATCGATATACACTTCTATTTTACTTGAGATATTAAACGGATTTTGGTTAATACCTACGTTTGCTGTAGCTGTGTATGTTGTATTCGGAAGCAGGGTTGTGTTATCAGAGCAGGTATTATCCTTGTAAAATCCGCTGAGGGAAAAATTAGGCGCCACATAGGAGAGGTTGCCCGCGAGTAATCCGAGGATCACCGGTGTTTCGGCGTTGCCGGCGAATGTGGTACGGCAGTTAGCAGATGTAACGGCGCCACTTACAAAAATATCTTTTGATATCGAACTCGTACCCGTAGCATTTGTCACCGAAAGGGATATCGTCTTCACGCCCGATGTTGCATAGCTTACTGCCTGTGTTGCTGATGTGGATGTTGCCGGAGAGCCGCCCGGGAAGCTGAAGGTTCTGGCAGTAATATCTCCTGTACTTGCGTCAGTGATCGTTACACTGCTGCCGGTGCAGATGCTCGCATCTGAACTGTTGAATTCTGCCGCAGGCAATTGTGCTGTGCAGGACGAAAGGCAGCTGATCGTGTTCATATAATTTGTGATCGAACTAATACTTGCGGGGCTGAAAGTGGTTGCCGGCGGCGTACTTGTAGAGGGTGCCATAATAAATGCCGAACCGGAAGCATCATGCGATGCATTGAAATTATGTCCCGTTTCGTGAGATTCCAATGAGCCCAATGCCGGCCCCGAGGCTCCGATATAGTCTTCAAGGATCTGATAGCGAAATGAATTGCAGGTAGTTCCTACATACGCCAGTCCTATCACCCCGTTCGATCCGCTTGCAGCTATGTCTCTGGCGGTCCATACAACGGCCACATCATATACACCGCCGAAATTGCCGGCCTGTCCCCAGGTTTGAAATTCGCCCAGAAGTGTAGGTGCATCCGTTGTAAGATCGCCGCCGAAAGGATCCGTTGCTACCGAATTAGGTACGTATTGTCCTTTGATTTTAAACTCCAGGTAATTAGACCCAAAGAGTTCATCACTGTAGATATTCACCATAGAGTTTGCTACGGCGATATTGTGGTTTTGTGTTTCAGAAGCATTACCGTACCGCTGCCTCATCTGAAAATCGGAAGCGATAGCAAGTTCGGTAAGTTTGCAGGTTCCGATACCGGCGGTGAAGTTTGTTTTGCCGGCTTCGCCGCCGTATTGTTCTCTTTCAGTAACAGCACAGGTAAGTTCGGGCCTTGGTTGTACATCTTTGGTTTCGTAGATCACGAAAATATTATCGCCGGCATTTTTATCAAAATAGCGCAACGGCTCAATAAAATATGTTTTGTAGCCGGTGGATACCATCCCGTAGATCATCCGCGGCGTAACGGTCATGTAAGTTCTGCTGCCCGGCATATTGCGGAGGCTTCCCGTGTAGGTCATACATGCCGGCTTAGGGTAGATCTTCCTGCTGCCATCGGCCTCGCCTGTTACAAGCTTATAATCCGCGCTCAATATATCACGCGGAGCGAGGTCAAAAGGAAGTTCTGCGAAACCCGGCAGCGAAAGATCAAAGCGGATCGGCCCGGGTTGCTTTGCTTTTACGAAGGCATTTATCGCTCCCACATCCACAGAAAAGAGGTTGTATACCTTAAATGTTTTTGTAAGTAATGCGGCTGATTGCAGCGAAACGGAGGTTGCTGTAAATTGCTGCTGCGCTTTTAGTGCGATTGAACATGCAGCAGTCAGGAAGACAGAAAATAGCATTTTCTTCATCAGGCGGTTATTGTTTTGATGAAAGGATGATCAAAGAAATGAATACGTGAAAATAGGTTTATAATATTGTTTAGCTGAATATTAATATTGAAGAAGTGCCCGCTAAACTGCTAAAAGAAAAAAGGAGAACAAGATGCTCTCCTCTTTAATTTTATTTTAATCCACTACTTCACGATCGTCACATAGCCTGTTATCGGCTTTGTTGCCAATCGATTGTTTAACTCAATAATGTAATAATAAGTATCAAACGGTAATGACTTGCCGTTAAGGTTTCCGTCCCAAGGTTTTTTGTACCCGATACTTTCGAATACCAATTTACCGGTTCTTGTAAATACCTGAATTTTGCAATTCGGATAAGTGAAGAGATTTTTGATCTCCCAAAAATCGTGAATACCGTCATTGTTCGGCGTAAATGTATTGGCGATCTGCGGACCCGGAACAACTTTCACCGGGAAAGTTGATGAGCCTTTACAACCCGCAGGGCTCGTGGCTTCCAGCTTGTACAACGTTGTTACATCAGGCGATGCGATCGGGTTTGCAACGGATGCATTGTCTAATGAACCGGAAGGTGTCCAGTTGTAAGCAACATTTGGAACGCTCACCGATGAATTGAGTTGTGCATAGCCGCCCTGTAATATTTCCGGTACTCCCGTTAGTGTAACAACAGGGATGGGTGCCACCGTGATCACGATATTATTGGACGAAACATTTAATGCCGTGTAGCAGGTAACGCTTGTTGTAAGCACACAGGAAACAATATCTCCTGAAACCAATGTTGCGGATGCAAACGAGGGACTGTTATTGCCGGTATTCACATTATTTACTTTCCACTGATAGGTTGGTGTCGTTCCGCCGTTGGTGATCGTTGCAGTAAACTGTGCAAAATCTCCGACGCAAACAGTATTGCTTGGGATCGCAATGTTTATCGTTGGCGTAAGATTCGGATTTACCGTGACGGAAATTCCGTTACTCACCACGTTGTTTGTCGCCAAACAAGTTTCATTGCTCGTCAACACAACAGTAACAACATCATTATTTGCCAGCGTAGAAACAGAGAAAGTAGGACTGTTACTGCCCGCATTGCCGCCATTTATTTTCCATTGGTAACCCGGCGTTGTACCGCCATTTGTTATCGTGGCATTGAACGTTATCGATGTTCCTTCACAGATGGTCGTTTGTGAAGCTGTTATAGACGCAGTCGGGGTAAGCAAAGGATTCACCGTCATCGTGATCGGATTACTCAATACATTATTTGTTGCAAGACAAGTTTCACTGCTTGTAAGTACAACAGTCACCACATCATTATTTGCTAATGTTGTTGAAGTAAATGTGGCGGAATTCGTTCCCGCGTTTGCGCCGTTCACTTTCCATTGGTAAGCGGGTGCGGCACCGCCGCTTGCAGGCGTAGCGGTAAATGTTACTGATGAACCGGCGCAGATCGTTTGCGCACCGGACGTGATCGCAACAGAAACCGCGGGTGTAAGATTCGGATTCACCGTCATCGTGATCAGGTTACTGTTTACATTGTTTGAGGACAGACAACCTTCATTGCTTGTCAAAATAACTTTTACGATATCGCCGTTCGCTAATGTTGCTGATGAATACGTATTTCCTGTGCCCGTAACATTTGCGCCGTTAAGCTGCCATTGATATACGGGTGTTGTGCCGCCGTTGGCAGGCGTTGCAGAAAATGTTACAGCAGTTCCCGCGCAAATTGTTTGTGCGCCGGTTGTTACCGCTATTACTGCAGAAGGGGTAAGATTAGGATTCACGGTCATTGCGATCGTATTGCTGTTCACATTGTTTGATGCTAAACAACCTGCGTTACTTGTGAGGATAACTTTTACAATATCGCCGTTGGCTAATGTGGCGGATGAATATGTATTTCCTGTACCCGTAACATTTGCGCCGTTTACCTGCCATTGATACACCGGTGCAGTACCGCCGTTTACAGCTGTTGCGGTAAATGTTACCTGGGTTCCCGCGCAGATCGTTTGTGCGCCGGCAGTGATCGCAATATTTACCGAAGGTGTGAGATTGGGATTCACCGTCATCGTTGTTGCATTGCTGCTCACGTTATTTGTGGCAACACAGGTTTCGCTGCTGGTGAGGATCACTTTTACGATATCGCCGTTGTTCAAAGTTGTTGTCGTGTAACTATTACCGGTACCGGTAACATTCGTACCGTTCACCTGCCATTGGTACAGCGGTGTGGTACCGCCGTTTACAGGGGTTGCGGTAAATGTTACTGATGAGCCTGCGCAGATGGTTTGTGATCCTGATGTGATCGCCACAGACGCCGCGGGGATCAGGTTGCTGTTGATCGTCATCGCGATCGTATTGCTCGTTGCATTGCCGGAAGCGGAGCAGGCTGCGTTGGACGTCATGATAACTTTTACGATATCGCCGTTGGCTAATGTGGTTGATGTATATGTGTTACCCGTGCCTGTTACATTCGCATTATTTACCTGCCATTGATAGGTTGGTGATGCGCCGCCGTTCACCGGTGTAGCCGTAAATGTAACCGAAGATCCCGCACAACCGGATTGCGCACCCGATGTGATCGCAATAGAAACCGTCGGAGATATACTGCTTGTTACAGACATCGTGATCGGCGTGCTTACCGGATTGTTGGAAGAAAGACAGTTTGCATTACTGGTCATCGTAACAGTAACTGCATCATTATTATTCAGCGTTGTTGATGTATATGTATTTCCCGTACCCGTAACATTTGCGCCGTTTACCTGCCATTGATACAGCGGTGCGGCACCGCCGCCGGAAGGCGTTGCGGTAAATGTTACCGATGCGCCGGTGCAAATATTTTGTGCGCCGGCAGTGATCGCAACGGTCACAGCCGGCGTAACGCCCGGCGTAACCGTCATCGTGATGGTGTTGCTCTGTACATTATTAGCGGAAACACAGGTTATGCTGCTCGTGAGGATCACTTTTATCACGTCGCCGGTGGCAACCGAAGCCGGTGTAAAAGTATTGCTGTTCGTTCCGGCGTTTACACCGTTCACCTGCCACTGATACGCGGGGGTTGTACCGCCGTTCGTTGGCGTTGCGGTAAATGTAAGTGCGGCCGCAGCGCACATGGTTTGTGTGCCGGTTGTAATTGCTATGGCAACACCTGGCGTAACAGCCGGTGTTACGGTCATCGTTATTCCGGCAGCGGTAACATTGTTTGTACTTACGCAACCTTCGCTGCTGGTGAGCACAACCGTTACCACATCTGTATTTGCAAGTGTTGTTGACGTATACGTATTACCGATACCGGTAACATTAGCGCCGTTCAGTTTCCATTGATAGGAAGGCGTTGTGCCGCCGTTGACAGGCGTTGCGGTAAATGTTACCGAAGTGCCGGCGCAGATAGCCTGTGCTCCTGAAGTGATCGCGACGGATACAGCCGGTGTGAGTGCGGGGCTGCCGGTAATATTTACGAATGCTGTATCAGTGCAGCTGCCGTTGGAGACTACCAGCCGGTAATTTCCCGGGCCAACGGCCGTTGGGGTTGCTACGGGCGTTCCGCCGAGCGTCCATGCCGCTGTAAGCCCTGCGGTATTATATTGTGTGGTGAGGTCTGTTGTAGTTGCTGCACACACGTTTATTGCTTTATCCGCACCCAGATCCGGAGCCACCGTTATGTTAAAAGTAGATACAGTTGTATTACTCTCCTGACAGGTGTTTGTAGATGTGCGTATGGAAGTAAGGGTAACCGTGTAATTACCGCCTGTGCTGTAGCTGTGCGTTTGCTGCGTTACAGCGCCTGCTGTACTTACGACCGGTGTACCGTCGCCAAAATTCCAATCGTATGATGTGATGGTTTCTGACGATACCGCATCAAAAGTAACGGGTTGGCCTTTGCAAAGGTTAAGTGTTGTTGCGCTTAAAATACTCGTGCCGTTGATGGTAAAGTAGCTGTTGATCTTTTCAACAGCAGAGCCCACATTAAAACCATAACCCTGGTATGCGCCAAAACCATAAGCATATGCAATAAATCCGTTGGAATTTTTTATGCGGTGTTGACCCGCTGCGATGTTGGCAGAGAAGGTTTTGTAGGCCGGGTTGCCGGGAACTGTAACAAAGGATGCGCCTATTGATGCGCCGTCCAGTGTGGTGAGGGCTGCATCCACGGCTTTACATATTATAGTAACACGATGTGCTGTTATTACGCCGATATTCGGCGAAAGAAATATTCCGTCCTTTAACACCTGTTCAACGGGGCTGATGGTAAGCATAGTGGGATCTCCGTCATTTGCCGGACCTTTTGTAATATCATAATTCTGCCCTACGCCAAACATCATGATCTGTACAGGGTTTGAAGCACTCACGAACTTAGGGGTGTTAAGGGTTTCAAATTCATAAAAAGTTCCCGCCGCTATCGTAGCGGTGTTCACCCCGTCTATACTGATAATTGTATTATTGTAGCCCGCATACACACGGATCTTATTTGAATTTCTTCCTTTGAGCGTTGCGGTAATAAAATTTTTACCCCATGATGTTTTCGGAAAAAGTTGTTCATATAAATAATCGCCGTAGCCAAAGGTGGTGGGCACAAATGCGAGTTGATTTCCCGAAAAGACGGCGATTGGTTTACAGCCATTGGTTACTTCTATCTTAGATCCTGAAAGATCCGCGGTGGAAGCTACCAGATAGGTTTGGCCCTTATTAAGTGTAACGTTAAAGAGTACGCCGGCCGCATTTCCATTTGCGGTAGCCACCTTCGGGGTTATCGCTACAGTTGTGGTATTTTCTGTGGCTTCAATCAGTATATAGGATGGGTATGTAGTATAGGCCGTGTAGCACGCAGCTACATATTCCGTACCCAATGCTTCTTTTTGAATTATGTTCGTTCCGTCGCTGGTATAATTTTCATTACTTACTGCGTATACGGAAATCGTATCCAGAGAATTGATTTGCAATCCCTGAGCTGAAACTACGCCGGAAATACCCGTAAGACACTGCGCTACCGGAACCGCCACTGTTGTAACACCGCCTGCAGAGATAGAAAACGGCTGAGAATATCCTGTATTCGAATTGATTATCGTACCTGTTGTGTTATTTTTTGCAGCGAGATACAACGTAGTTGTTGCCGAAACGGAACTATTCGGATAAAAAGACATGTAAAACTCTTTTCCCTGTGTTGTTACTTTTTGTGCTTTCACGGAAAACGAGAATATGATGCAACTCAAAAAGAGGAGTAGACGTGTGCTCATGTCGGTTAATTTTTGGATGTACAAATATAAATTAAATGCTATTAACATAAGGTTATCAGACGCCGGTTTGTACACATTTAAAAAAATTAGGGTTTTTACGTGAAACACGCGGATGAATTGAAGCCGGAACAAGCATGCGATTTCAACGCGTTTTCCCATAATTGCCTTGATAGGAGCAGGCTGTTCGGCAATCGCAAAATGTACTTACGGATTAATAAGTGGCATAATAATCGCAATTTCAATGTAAAAAAAAGCTATGGATATTATCATTCAATCATTGGGCTTTAAAGCCGGGGAATCATTAGAAACTTTCGTAAAAGAAAAAGTGAATACGTTGAAATCTGATACGATCGTGCGTGCGAATGTTACACTTTACCTTGGTGCGCAAAACGACCCCGAACATAATTATTGTGAGATCAGGCTTGAAGTGCCGGGCAATGACCATTTTGTGAAGAAACACGGTGCGCATTTTGAAACAGCTGTTTCGGAATGTATTGAAGTGCTGGAAGGTATGATCAAGAAATCGAGAGATAAGCAAAGCGACCGCAAAAAAGCGGATGCTGTTGCCATCCAGGAAGAGATCCTGCAGGGCGAAGATGACCAAAATCCGTGATTTTTTATATTTCGGGGTTTATTACCGGGAGATGAAAAATCAATATTTGAGGTGGGATACATCGCCGGGGTAGCTCCTAATTTACATTCATCTTTCGCAGTAATCTAGTAAAACAGCAAAAAGTCGGACAACTCTGTCCGACTTTTCTTTTTAGCGATCCTTCGCTTGCGTCGGGCTTTTCTGAATAGTGAATCTACCTGTGAGGTGTTATTGATTTGGAACACGGATAGCGCGGATGACACGGATGACTCCCGAGCGATTCGCGAAAATCTCCGCTTCCATCTCCCCGTCCTTGCGAGCCGCAGAGTGAACGCACGGTATAATTAAAGTAATGCGGCGCGGCAATCTGATGATATTGTCTTACTTTAGATTTTTCTCTTTTTCTTTTTGCTTCCCGAAGGATCGGGATTAAAAAATGTCTCCCGAAGAATCGGGACAGGCGCCAAGAAACAAAAAAGCGCCCGTTGCCCGATGACAGTACGTCCCGCGGTACAGCTATGTTCAGCTTCAGTGCATAGTGAACACAAATTCAGGAATGCTACATCGCCAAAAAGATTGCAGCGGAAACATTCTAAACAACATTTATCCGTGCCACCGGGTAGTTGCAGCCATTTTAAACGGTGCTATTTTACAGCATGAATAACCGGCTTGCTGTTCTCTTTATTATTGCGTTTAATATGGCTCCCGTTGCGGGCGCCCTTTTTTACAACTGGCAACCTTTTGAAGCTTTTTGGTTTTTTTGGCTCGAGACTTTAATGATCGCTGTTTTTAACGGGATTCGGATCGTGTTCAGTCAGCACGCCGACCCGGCTACACGACAATCCGATACAGCATTTACCTATCACCTCAGTAAAGGAATCGGTTATTTGTTCACTCGCATCTGTATCTTTTTATTCTATTCTATATTCATTATCGTGTTTATCGGTTTTATTGCCAACAGCCAGGGCGATAAGCATTCCGTTCTGCGTACGCTGCTTTTTCAAAACAGGTTCTTTAATCTCAGTCTGCTCATCAGCTTTATAGCACAGTCATATTACCTGATCTTTTACTTCTTCAGAAACGGCGTGTACATCAGTTCCGACCCCGATAATTTTGCGGCACTGTTTGACAGCCGGCAGCTCATCATGCATGTGGCAATCATCCTGGGTACTTTCGGCAGTTTGTTTTTAGTAAAACAAACGGCTTTCGGCAGCTACAGCAGTGCGGTTATTATCGGCACACTTTGTATATGTAAGTGTGCGGTGGAGTTGTTTAATCATGATCCGCGGAAAGCGACAGATGATATCTCCGCAGCTTAGCGAAGCCGGTTGATGCCGCCTCGAAATAGTATAAGCTCAGCAATGCCGCGGGATGATCGAAATGTGCTTATTGCTGAATCTTTTCGAGTGCGGTAACGATCGCCTGAAGAAGATCTTTATCAGTTGCAGTGTCTGCAGCATCTGTCAGTGCCCGATACTCACCCTCATCATCTTTTTCGAAAATGATCGCTCTTCCCGCTACCTCCACAAAAAATTTATAGCTGTAGCCGAAAGCTGCCAATCGGGCATTCAACGAAAGTTCTTCTCCTTTAAAAATGACCGAAAGTTCAAATTGATGATCCATTAGCGAATGCCTGTTGGTTGAGATACAAAGAAACTTGTTATTGTTGTCGCGGCAAAGAAAAGGAAAGCTGTTCTTTCGGACTGCGCCTATCTTCTCGTCTTTGCGAGCCACGCAATACAGTTTCGAATTCACGCAATACAGTTTCGAATTAATATAACATTAGTGGCGCGGCAATCTGCGTTGTTTGTGTGACCGGCATTGTTACACTTTTTAAAATCTCCGTTTTTATTGTAACTTTTCAATGATTTCTCTTTTCTTTTGGTCTCCCGAAAAATCGGGACAGGCGCCAAGAAACAAAAAAGAGCCCGCTGCCCGATTACCGGGCGGGCAGCGGTGCAGCAATGTTCAGCAGTTGTGCATAGTAAACTCAGGTTCCGGAATTCTACATCGACGTGGCAGATCGAAGTTTACTTCTTTGGATTTCACCCTTCGATCTTTGCGCCTATCTTCTCGTCTTTGCGAGCCACATAATAATGTTGCAGATTGATAGGATCTCCGTGGCGCGGCAATCTGCGTAGGTTGTTTGACGAGTAATGTTTACCCTTTTTATATTCTCCGTTTATGTTCTAACTCTTCAATCACCACTTCTATCTTTGCGTCCATCTCGTCGTCTTTGCGAGCGACATAATAAAGTTTCGAATTAATATGACATTAGTGGCGCGGCAATCTGCGTAGGTTGTGTGACCGGCAGTGTTTATCAATTTTTAAATCTCCGTCTTTGATGTAACTCGTTAATGACCCCTTCGATCTTTGCACCTATCTTATCGTCTTTGCGAGCCACATAATAAAGTTTCGAATTAATATGACATTAGTGGCGCGGCAATCTGCGTTGGTTGTTTGACCGGCAGTATTTATCAATTTTTAAATCTCCGTCTTTGATGTAACTCGTCAATGACCCCTTCGATCTTTGCGTCCATCTCCTCGTCTTTGCGAGCCACATAATAAAGTTTCGAATTGATACGATCTCAGTGGCGCGGCAATCTGCGTTGTTTGTGTGACCGGCATTGTTACACTTTTTAAAATCTCCGTTTTTATTGTAACTTTTCAATGATTTCTCTTTCCTTTTGGTCTCCCGAAAAATCGGTACAGCCGCCAAGAAACAAAAAAGACCCCACGCCGATGACAGGGCGGCCCGCGGATCAGCAATATTCAGCTTCGGTGCATAGTGAACTCAGGTTCAGGAATTCTACATCGGTAGAGTAGATCGAAGTTTACTTCTTTGTGTGAATCATGATTTAGATGAACGAATCTTTAATGATCTGCAATAAACCACTTTGATCGTTGCGCCCCGGTTGCAGCCATCACTTGTTTTATAAATATCCCGATCTGCAGGTAGAATTGTATGTTGTGATGTATATCGGTGGATTCCGACGGCGGAAATGTAAATTACTGCGGCACGGAGATGGTTCTCGCATAAAAATGAAGCTTATTTTTATCCTATGAAACTAAGACGAAAGTTCAGCTTACATATTAACCTGCTGATAGCTGCATGTCTTCTCATATACACGGCAGAAGGTCAGGGTATTTCTTTACCGGAAATCGCAAAGATGGATCTTTATTCGAGAACGGCCCTGGACAGTTTTATGAAGCGCAAAAACTTCGGGCCCGTCATCGATAAAGGGCTCAACTCATCTGTAGTAATGAATTACCGGCAGGATTCACTGCATGATACTATTTATAGGCGAAAGATAAAGGTCGTGCAGGAAACAATGCTGCATAAATATATCGGCTATCAAAGCCGGTCCAAAACAGAGTACCTTGAAGCAGTTCGGTATCTCAATAGCAGCGGATTTAAAATGATTGGTCGCATGTACAGCAAAGACAGATCCGCATCACTTACTGTTACGTACCGGTTGAGTAACCATGTTTATTCCATCACTGTAAAACCCGCACATGAAAGCCTTCCCGAAACATACTTTATTGCATGGAGATCTTACAACTGATCACAGGGCGATCTTCAACCCGCGGGTAAAGATGCAAAGGTTAATACAGCGCCATATATTATTGCTGCTTAGCCTCGTGCTCAGCACAACGTTCTGTAATGCGCAGCTAACCATAAAAGATTTCCGGCTCTGCCTCGATAACACGTTGTGCGGTGATTCAGTATTACGCATATCCAAAGCGGAACTGTTGAATGCAAAAACCGTAACTGCTAATTTCAGTTGGTTCAATATTACTTCTGCGACCGTGTATATCGGCAGCGGAAATTATACGAGTGAGATAATAACAGTGGCTTTGCGGAATAACAAATTCAATGATCAAACCGCTGCATTATTTAAACGGCTCGTACCCGGGATGCTAGTAACAATCATTGTAGATGGTCATAATGCACAAATGAGAAAAGTTGATTGGAGTTCGTTGAGTATTATTGTTACGGAGTGATGGGGGTGTGCTCGTGCGAAATGCCTCTATTCGTCAAAGATTATCATCAAAACTGCTACATATTACACTGACTAAACGATTTACCGACCCCCAAAGCGCAAGGGAAGAAGGAATGTAAAAGACAGTGCAGGAGGTTCTGCAGGGGTAAAATAATTTTTGATACCGGCAAGCTCCTGGTTTATGCGAACGTGAGTCTTTATTGTTTTATTGGCACGGAAATCACACGCCTACGTCTTAGCCTCATTTCCGTGCTGTCGCGTCAACGGAAGGTTAAATTACGGTGCCAAGAATGGAGAATGATTGCTTTGTATTCAATTCTTGTTAAAGCATTAATTCAATCAACTATGCTGAAGGTTACAAAATGAGCGGTCTTATTATAACCGTTCATGTATTTTCTTGACATAAATCTTTATCCATAAAATAAAGTTCAAACTTTTTGTGACTGCGGGTAAATAATGATAATTTCTGCAGCGAACTACGCACTGTTTTGGACTGACAATTGACTTGGTCACAAACTGGAAGAACGCCGCAACAAATTGTGCCCGGCGATGTAATATTTTTTTGCACTTGATTATGACAAAACTTGAATCAGACGAGAATTTTACTAAACCGAGTTAAACCAAAAAAATTTAAGCTGTTTTTATTATTATCCGTTGGTGGAAAACCCCGACGGCGGCACTTGCAGGTCGCAGTGCGGGCTCGTTATGAATAGGAACACCAACAAAGGCTTAACTCTTTTATTTCGTGGGAAACTTAGCAGGATTTAATGATCGCATCATCTGCAGCAAACAGATTTTCATTATCGCGGTTGCGGGGTATTGAACCAGGCGGCTGCCAACGAAGGAAAAGCGAATAGACAAAGGAAACGAGCCTTTGCCCCACCATGAAACGGACAACTTTTAGTACTTCACAACTTTAAGCAGTTTACCACGTCTCCAAAATTCCTTTTTTGATAATTCCCCGTTTATTTTCCAGTAATACCAGACCTTGTCTTTTTCGCCGGCTAAGAAAAATCCCTTTTCTTTTGGCATATTGGATGGAATATAAAAGGCTAATGAAATACCATCCTCTATGTTATTTTTTTTTTCTAAAATATGAGAAATAAGGTATGGTCCGTCATAAACATACAGCATTAATCCTTTGTCAAGATACACATCTGTAATTGCCGCGCTTTCATGCATATTATTGCATTCATACGTAGTATCATATTTTATGATTACGTTTTTTAATCCCCCTTCCTGTGCATAAATATTGGAATAAAAAAAAGTAAAAGAAATTATACAAAGTAGTGTTTTCATTCTCATCGTTTATAATGCTGCAATAAGTCAATATCTCCGCCGCCGTTGACCCCTCGAATTTAACTCAACTTCCTGTCTCTGCAAGCCGCTGCGCGGCCTTTGGCACCTGGCGAACCGCTCCTCTTAAAAGATATTTCCATGGAGAGATGGTAGCAGTAAAAAATTAAGGTCACTCGTAATGTATATTGGATCCCGGTAAATTGGTCAGATAGTTAAGCATTGGTGTCATCTGCCCTATCAGTGTTCCAAAACAACAACACATCATCAGCAGATTGCCGTGCCGCATTGCTTTATAAAAGTTGAAGTTCGTTTTGCGGCTCGCAAGGACGCTGAGATTTGTGCGGAGACCGGCAACCTTCTTCGCTCCCGACCATTTCGGGACAGGCTAAGCTCAGACTGAGAGTGGCAGTGAATCTCAATTCAGACAGATTGTTAATTTCTCACAAAGGCGCAACAAAATCACAACCGCACGAAGACATATCTTTTTGTGGTCTTTGTGTCTCCGTTGCACCTTTGTGTAAAACCTTTGTGTGAAACAGCTTTACTTCTTAACAAACTTTTACCCAAACCGTTTAATGCTTTCGCATCTTTTTTCCATCTATATATTGAGCACTTAAAGCTCTATGCTATGAACAAATTTTCTACTTCGCAGGAAATTCTGCTGGTAACAGATTCCAAATTTGCTTCGAGAGAATACAATGAAAAGGAAGCTGATGCGCAACAACCGAAGCGCCCGGCAAAAGAAAAACTGGCAGATGCCTGTTGGAACGGGATGCTGCCGCAGCTGCTTCCCGAGATCAGTATCAGTAAGCGCAACAGACCGTTGCCGCTTTGGGAGATCGGTGAGGGTGAGCGTTTGTTTTATTTGAAATTGGGTGAAGAAGATGAACTACCGGAGGCAGTGTTTACGATAAACCCGTATCGGTTTTTGATGCAGTTACCGATGAATTAGTGCTTAGTGTTTTATATACGGGGGCGGGGATGTTTCACGCAAAGGGGCTAAGGGAACGCAACGTCGCTAAGCCGAAGGAGATCAGGAAAATTCATTTATTTAATGGATTCCGGTTACAAAAAATCGGGTAGTATAAATGCAGTATCATATTATCACCGGATTGCCGCGCCGCATTTCTCTGAGAAAGTCGGAGTTTATTATGCGGCCCGCAAAGACGAACGAGATATTAGCGAAGAATATAGCATGTTCAACATCTCAAAAATCTCATTAAAATCTGACGAATCCCAATTCAGACAAATGATTGCAGCGAATGAGATTGCTTCGCCGGCAAGGCTATAATTATTTGACCGTTAGTATCGGCTCGCAAAGACAAACGAGATTGAAGCAAAGACTACAACCCGAAAGAACTAAGCACTGAAAACTCAACACTAAGCACTATTCTCCTGCACTTTTAATAAACCACCAATTCAAAAAACTTCTCCGGCACCAGGTACTTTTCCGCAAGCGCCTGTAGTTCTTCTGCTGATGTGTTTTTAATTGCATCTACCGATTCGTAGAAATAAGTTTCATCAAGGTTGTTCAGAATGATATTTTTCCATTTCGCAATGATCTGAAACGGACCGTCAAGATCACCGAGAATGCCGCCGATCATGTAGTTGCGCACGAGTGATAATTCTTCGTCGTCTGTTTTTTCTTTGCGCAGCAATTCCATTTCTTTATATACTTCCGCGATCGTTGCTTCACATACATCTTTGCCGGCTTCTGTGCTGATGAGCCACCCGCTGTGCTGCATGTGGTTTTGCAGGTAACTGTAAATGCCGTAGGTATAGCCTTTCTCTTCGCGGATATTGCTCATCAATCTTGAGCCGAAGAATCCGCCGAATAAATTATTGAGCACGATCACCTTTTTAAAATCCGGATGATTCCTGTTTGGAAAAGGTTGTGCAATTCTTATCGCTCCCTGCACCGCATTGGGATCATTTTCGATGCGATACTTTTTTTCCGTTGCAGGAACAGGGATGATATCGATCAGTTTTTCCGGTGGCTTACTGATGGTAAGCTTTCCGAAATTATCATTCAGCATCTGCTGAATATTTCCGGGTAATTTCCCTGCTATGAAAATGGCGCATTGCCCGTTCACGTAAAACGCTTTGTAGTATGCTTTCAGGTCTTCCGTTGTAAGCGCATCAAGTTCCGGCGCATTCGTAAATGCTGCGTAAGGATGATCCTTACCGTAAATATATTCATCGATCAAACGACCCGCAACAAACTCACATTTTTGCAGGTTCACCATCAATCTTTGTTTGCTGTTTTGCACAAATATGTCCAGCTCTTCCTGTGCATATGTGGCTTCTGTAAGCATATCATTCATCACGGGTAACAGCTTTGCCGTATGTGATGTGATCGTGTGTAACGACAATACAGCAGTTTCGTTGTAGCATGCCCTTGAGCAATGTGCACCGTAATATTCAAAGGCTTCATTTAATTCGAGTGCGGTCCTCGACCCGGTGCCGTTCTTCATTAAATAATTTGTAGCCGCAGCTACGCCTTTTTTCTTTTCGAAACAATTGCCTGCATAAAACACGAGTTCAATTTGCAACACGTCCTGCGCACCTGCATTGATCGCATATACGGGAACACCGTTATCCAGCGTAAAAAAATCGTAAGGCTTTAGGGTAAGGTTGAATTCGGTTGCATCCTTTATTTGGGGAGCTGTTTTTCTATCGAGCATTTTTAATTTAGTGTTTAGTTTTTAGTGCTTAGTGTTGAGTGCTTTTAACTGAGCAGTCTTTATTATTGCGGTGAGTATTCTAACCAATTCCTCGGAATCAGAAATATACGTTGTGTAATTTATTGATGAAACATTGCCGGCACTTAAAAGTCTCAACCAACAAAGTGTTTCTCTTGCTTCCTTTGAAGCGATCGCCATTTTAGCAATGAAGTCTCTTTTGGATTGACCCGCAGAAGCCTCATTTACATTTGCACCAATCGACGTTGCACTTCTTAATAATTGTTTTGAAAGAACATATTCTTTCGCATTATTTAATTCGTAACAAAGCCTGATGATATTCAATGCAAAATCAAAAGACTTTTGATAAATCGGTCCGTAGGGCATAGCGGTGGGTTTAGATACGGCGTCAACTTAATAAAAGCTGCGCAACTAAACACTAAAAACTAAGCACTAAGAACCGGTGTTTTACTCAGATAATACATCGTAGAACAATTATTTTCATCAAAAATAATATTCGCCTGTTCCTTTATTTGTTCAACGGTTACGGCTTTGTATTTATCAAGTTCGTTGTTGATGAGATCCGCGTCGCCGAGGAGTTCATACATCGCAATGCTTGACGCACGGTTCATCACACTCATGTCTTCAAAAGCCATCGCACTCTCGGTTTTGTTCTTTACTTTTTCAAGCTCCAATTCGGCTGTGCCGTTTTGCTGCAGCTTTTTTATTTCTTCATTTACCGCGTCTTCTGCTTTTTTGATGTCTACACCTTTTACCAGCTTACCTTCTACCACCATGATGCCCGCATCGGTGCTGCCCATGTGATAGCATTCGATATTGCTGAAAAGTTGTTGTTCTTTTACCAGACTTTGAAATAACCTTGAAGATCCGCCGCCACTCATGATATCAGAGATAAGATCTGCGGTGTAATAACGATCATCCGTACGCGGATAAATATGCCAGCATTTGTATAATGCGTCCAAAGGCACGTCAGCCGTTACTTCCATAAATCTTGGTGCTGTTTGCTTAGGCTCAACAGGAAGATCACGGTTATACTTCTCGCCGGAAGGAATGGGACCGAACCATTTTTCTGCAAGTTCCTTTACCTGTGGGGTATTAATATTTCCTGCAACAACTAAAATGGCATTCGCCGGGTTATAGTGTTTTGCAAAGAATGATTTTACATCCTGCAAGGTTGCATCTTCCACGTGCTTTAATGATGCGCCGATCGTCATCCAGCGATAAGGATGTTTGGTGTAAACAAGCTCACGCATTTTATGCCAAACATCTCCGTATGGTTTGTTGATGTAATGCTCTTTGAATTCTTCACTTACAACTTTGCGTTGCACTTCCAGGCTTTTTTTACTGAAGGCAAGACTAAGCATGCGATCGCTCTCCAGCCAAAAAGCTGTTTCAATATTTTCCGCAGGAAGCTGTAAATAATAATTGGTGAGATCATTTGTGGTGTACGCATTGTTTTCTCCGCCGGCTACCTGTAAAGGTTCATCGTATACAGGGATATTTACGCTGCCGCCAAACATTAAGTGTTCAAACAAATGTGCGAAGCCCGTCTTTTCGGGATCCTCATCTTTTGCACCTACGTCGTATAAAACATTAACCACTGCCATCGGCGTGCTGCTGTCTTCATGCACGAGCACACGCAGCCCGTTATCTAAAGTAAACTTATCAAAACTGATCATGCGCAAATGTACGTGTTAGCGTTTTTCTTACCGAAGGGAATCTGCGGGACGCAGCGTTTATTTGGATTTTTTCTGCAGGTTTAAATTATTCCATCAATTTATATATGTTAGTAAATTTCCATCATATCCTCTTTTCAATTACTTAGTCTTAATCGTTCCAGGACGCTTGGCCCCGTAGCTGCTCCGGCGCTGCGAATTCTTCTTTGTTTCTGATATGCCTGCGGCATCAGGAACAATCACGCCTTCGGCGGGACCGAACAATTCAAGGCGCCTCTGCAACTCCTGATTTATAACTTGTAGGATGACTTCTTTTAAGGATGAGTTGACTTTGTGTAAGGGTAGCGGTAACGGTTCCATCCCGCAAATCCCAATGCAGATCAAAATCAGCGAATGCTGGCGGCCCGCATAGAAATAAATACCAATAGCTCTTTTCTTTTCACAATAAGCTTTACGTCTCTGTCGGTATTTTGAAGCAGGTTTTTATACTCCTGTATGTTGCCGGATATATTATTGGCAACGCTTATAACTTCGTCCTCATTCTTTAAACCAGCTTTGGCTGCGGGTGAATCAGGTACGATATCGTCGATGTAGACCTTCTCATCCTGCACATACAGCGACATGCCCGTGTACGCATAATCAAATTTGTCGTTGAAATGAGAATTTGGAACCAGGTAGATCTCTTTCTGCGCATAATTGAGCGTCATATTAAAACGCCTCATCAGGTCATTTCCTATCAGGCCCACACGATAGGGATACGCGAAAATATTGTCTTCATCTTTGTACAGATGTGCTGGAACGTTTCTGAAACTGAAAGGCCCGAATTTTAATACTTTAACCACCGTAAGTCGCATCGGTTTCTTTCCTCCCAGCCCCTCAGCCTGTGTGAGAAACGGTTTCCGTCTTTTAAGGAGCAGACTGCTGTCTTTCACAAAGGCTTCGCTCAGCAGGAGGTTGAGGCCGGCGCCGCTGTCCAGGTAAATATCGCCCGATGATCTTCCATTGTCTTTTACGGATATCGGATATGCGGCAAGCTTGGTAAAAGCAGGATGCAGCATTCTGCCGCCACGGTCATATTTAAAGTTTCCCGTACGATATATCTTTATGCTCATCGAATCAAAATCAATGTTGTAAATGTAACGTTTCAATAAACTGTAACCGATCACACCGTCTACCTTTTCACCGTATGTGCTGCTTAAAAGAGAATAATCATTTACATAAAAATCAAGGTGCTCCGCAGTCAGTTTGCCCATTTGTAATTGCTGATCAAAGGCAAAAGACACTTTATTTTTTCCGGCAATTCCGTAAACGACCGTATCGGTTGGTTTAAGCTGCAGATTAAGCGCTTCACAGGTTGCAGAATCTAAAGAAATACCGCCGCTGCCCGTATCAAGAATGAAATTAAGCGGAACGGTACTATTGTTCAGTTTTGCCTCAATTGCCATTACGCCTCCGGTGTAAGTCTTAAAGGCGATCGTTTCAATAAGGCTGTCACGGTTCGCATCAAAATTTTCCGGATGTGCCTCAGAGAAGCGAACAGAAGTTTCGGTGATCTGCGCATTACAGTTCAATACTGCAAGGAATGTTAATATGGTAAATATCGCTTTTATAAAACAGCAGTTATTCTAATTTACAAGTTATTGAATGTACTTTTGTGCCCTATTATTTAAACGGTTCTTATGAATATTGATGACCTCCTCAAAAAAGCCCTTGCCTTTGAGTTTCTGACCACAGAAGAAGGCGTGTTTTTATTTGAAAACGCTGCGTTAACGGAATTAATGTATGTAGCCAATGAGCTGCGCAAAATACAGGTGCCGCACGGAAAAGTTACCTGGCAGATAGACCGCAATGTGAATACCACGAACGTATGTATCGCCAATTGTAAATTCTGCAATTTCTACCGCATTCCCGGGCACAAAGATGCTTACATAACCGATATTGAAACGTATAAAAGAAAGATAGAAGAAACGATCGCTTACGGCGGAGATCAGTTGCTGCTGCAGGGCGGGCATCACCCGGAACTGGGTTTGTCTTTCTATGTGAATCTTTTTAAAGAACTTAAAAGCCTTTATCCGAATATAAAATTACATACCCTCGGGCCGCCGGAAATCGCACATATCACTAAGCTCGAAAAAAGCACGCATAAAGAAGTACTTGTTGCACTCAAAGAAGCGGGTATGGACAGTTTGCCGGGTGCGGGTGCGGAGATCCTCACGGATCGCGTGCGTCGCCTTATCAGCAAAGGAAAATGCGGTGCGCAGGAATGGCTGGATATTATGCATGAAGCGCACAAACTTCATATTACTACATCTGCTACAATGATGTTTGGTCATGTGGAAACATTACAGGAGCGCTTTGAGCATCTGGTGAAAATAAGGGAAGTGCAGAATCGCAAACCGGAAGATGCAAATGGTTTTCTTGCTTTTATTCCGTGGACGTTTCAGGATGCGGATACCTTGCTTGCCAGGATCCGCGGCGTACATAACCTTACAACACCGGAAGAATATATCCGCATGATTGCAATGAGCAGGATCATGTTGCCGAATGTAAAGAACATTCAGGCAAGCTGGCTTACCGTTGGGAAACAGGTTGCACAATTATGCCTGAATGCCGGTGCGAATGATTTTGGCAGCATTATGATCGAAGAAAATGTAGTGAGTGCTGCCGGTGCGCCGCATCGCTTTACTGCAAACAGTATACAGGATGCCATTCGTATGGCGGGTTTTGAACCGCAACTGCGTAATCAGCAATATGGCTGGCGTGAAATGCCTGCGATGAAAGAGCAGGTGATAGACTATTAAAGAATTGACAATGGATAATTGACAATGGACAATGATGCATTATCATTGATGTTTATTATTACAACGGAGATCATAAAAAAGGGATTGGGAATTTGTAATCGGGATTCTATAATTTGACGTTCTGTTTGCTGTAGAAGATCTAAACTTCGGTAGTAAAAAGAATATCAGCGTTTCCTCCCAATTCCAAATTCCCATTTACATTTTACCCAATAAAAAGAGCCGCCTGTTAAAAGCGGCCCTTTTTAAAAATTAGAATTAAAAACCAACACTTATTTTTTAGGCATAAGAACCGCATCGATTACGTGCGTTACACCGTTGCTTGATACAACATCAGGAATAGTTACATTCGCTCCGTTGATCATTACTTTTCCGTCTTTTACAGATACAGTCAATTCCTGACCCTGTACTGTTTTCAATTTCATACCATCTTTAAGATCAGCTGCTTTTAACGCACCCGGTACTACGTGGTAAGTAAGAACACCTGTAAGGTCTTTCTTCATTTCAGGCTTAAGCAGATTATCTACCGCACCAGCAGGAAGTTTTGCAAAAGCTTCGTCAGTAGGAGCAAATACAGTGAAAGGGCCGGGGCCGCTCAATGTTTCTGCAAGACCTGCTGCTTTTACAGCTGCTACAAGTGTTTTGTGATCTGCAGAACCTGCAGCATTTTCAACGATGTTTTTAGAAGGAACCATGTTAGCACCGCCAACCATTACACCTGCTTCTTCCATTTTAGGAGCTGCGTCCATTTTAGGAGCCATGGTATCAGTAGTAGCTACTGTTTCTGTTGTTTTCTTTTCGTCGTTGCAAGAAATCATAAATACTGCTGCAGATGCAACAAGCATAGCTGATAGAAATGTTTTTTTCATTTTTGTTTTGTTATTGGTTAATTAAATTAAGAGTTAACCAATTACGCAATTAAAATGCCGGCGGTTTTTAAACTCCGGAAAAAAGGGTCATTCTCCTTCGGCAGCCTTAAATTCTATTACAACCTGTCTTCTCCGTCCGAAGCTGTTTATCCATTTAGGACCGGCTTTTAATAATGAAACCGCCTGTTTATCGCAGGCATCACAAAGTGATTGCTCTGTTTTTATATTTTCCGGCACACCTTTCTTATTTACCGTAAAAGAGAGAATAACTTTTCCCGAATAGGGAATTCCCGACCCCCGCTTTTCCTCTTTTAGGTTCTTATCTGCGTAATTTATGAACGCAACTGAATCTACAGGGTCCATTTTCGCTTTTTCCAAAGCATTAGGGAAAGGCTTATTTTGTATCGCCCGTCTCAGCAGATCTGCATTCTCATCTTTTGCGCCTATCTGATTTGTTGCAGATACCATGCCTTCCGTTTGTTTACCCAACGAAACATTGTTTGAAGTTTTGTTGTTGAGCACCATATCCCTTGCCGCATATCCCTCAGAGGCTACCGATGCTGTAACAACAGGTTCATTCGTTTGAACGGAGAAATTTCCCGTGCGGTCTGTGATCGCCAATGTACTGCCGTTTACCTGCACTGCCGCACCTTGTATCGGTGCACCTTTATCATCGGTTACCCGGCCCTCCATTTTATAATCAGCTATTCCGTCTTTGTCTGTTTTGATCGATTTTTTTACGCTTTGTAGTGCAACAGGTTCCGGTACTTTTTTAAACACATCTGCTATTTGTTCTTTCCGGGTAACTTCTGCCAAAACCGGCGGGGGCACAGTATTTACGTTAGAAGAATCTGATCTTCTGTAATATTTTGATTGTACCGTTTCTGCATAGCCAATATTATCATCCGCTACCGGTTGGGGTGCTGTTTTAATATTGTTTGGTTGTATACGTTTGGCAATAACCGGAACTGAGGCTGTTGTTGTAAGACCGTTATTAATCGTCGGATTCACGGCAGGCGGATCTATTTTAACCACGGTTTGCGAATCCGGTATTTGCGCAGGTGGTATAACGGGTATCGGTTTATTTACCGCAAGGCCTTCTGCTGCTTCTTTATAATTAATGCGATAGAAAACGGTTCCAACACCGGCGATGATCACCAGCATTGCTGCAATGCGCAGCCAGCCGTTATTTGCACGCGGTGACAGGAAGAATATTTTTTTGCGTTCGGTCTTCCCCGAAAGCTGTGCCCGCAACAGCGCCAGATCTTCTTCCTGCGTATTTGTAAATGCATACCCTTCCAGCGCATCCGCGAGGAACGGATCTTCCAATGCGGCTCTTTCAAGCGCATGCATCTCTTTGCCGCTCATGGTTCCCGCATGGTAACGTTCAAAATCCGTAGCTGAATATGACCTGTTTGTTGTGTTCATTATTGTGCTTTTTGCAAAGCCGTTTTTTCCATACAAATTTTTAAGTTTCGTCTGCCGTTCTGTATAAAGCTTCTCACTTTATTGATATCAGTATCTGTTTGCTCCGCTATATCTTTATAGCATTTCTCCTGTAAATAGAACAATTGTACCGCCTGCTTTTGCTCTGCAGGCAGCTGTTCCATGCAGTATTCCATGCTGTTGAGGGCGGTTTCTTTCTTTTCCGCATCATCAGGATGCCAATTGTCTGCTAAATGCATAAGGTCGGCATCAACATTAACAGGTTTGCCCTTTTTGCTGCGGATCTTCATCAGGCAATGGTTCTTTGCGAGCTGATACAGCCAGCCCTTAAAGTTATCTACCTCATACTTCTTAAGCTTGGCCACGAGCTCTTCAAATATGCTGATCACGCAATCTTTTGCTTCTTCGGAATCCTGCAGGTATTTTAAGCAAACACCATACACGAGATCCATGTAGCGACTGTAGATGGTGCCCAACACATCCATATCGCCGGCAGCTTTGTATTTGATCACAAGCTCCGCATCACTTTCCGCCGTCAATATATTTTTTACGAATGCCAATACAATAAAGTTATTCAAATATTTTTTGAGGTGCTTATGCAATTTTTAACATGCGTGCATCCTGTTAAAAACTTTCGTGCAATTACTGCAGTGATCCGCACCCTACCAAAAATTTTAATTTATGAAAAAGAAAATTTTAATGATGCTGCCGATGTGCATGCTTGCATTACTTGCAGTCTGTCAGAAGAGAGTCGTTACAGGAACAGTAACTGATGACAAAGGCGTTGCCGTTGAAGCTGCTTCGATAATTATTCAGGGAACAAGGATCGGAACAACAACAGATCAGTTTGGTAATTACCGATTGGCGAATGTTGCGCCAAATGCAACGTTTCAAGTGTCTGCTATTAATATCATCACGAAAACAGTAAATGTGAGCGCTTCAGTAAATGTGAATGTTGTTATTCAGAGAACTGCTGATTCAGGATTAGCTCAGGTGACTATAGGTGCATTAGGTATCAGAAAAAGGAGTACTCAAAGCTATCATGGAACGCCAGTTGACTCAAGGCTGCTTATAAACGGCAGAACAGGAATTCAACCCGGTATGGGGGGCTCCATCATTACAGGTGTGGTTACAGATGACAAAGGCGCTCCGCTTGAAGGAGTTTCTGTCCGCATTGCTTCTACCAAAGCCAGCACAGGAACAGATTCTCTCGGTCATTACAGCATTTACGCTGCAAGCGATACCTGCACATTGGTTTTTGAAACAGCGGGCACCTGGCCGGTGAGGGAAAATATTAAAGGGCGTGCTGCTGTAAATCTTTCTTTTGTTTATCCTGATCCTGCGTATGGGTATTACATTCCGGAAGAGAAAAAAGAGGAAGTGAAAGCGAAGAGGCAGCGGGTTGTAAAAACCGGACTGAGATAAAAATATACTGTTATCATTTTAAATACATTTTATGAAAAAGATCATTTTATTAATGCTGCCGATGTGCCTGCTTTTTTTATTTGCAGTCTGTCAAAACAGGGTAATAACAGGAACAATAACAGATGAACACGGAACGCCGGTTGCCGGTGCAACAGTGATGATTGCGGGAACAAAAATAATTACTGCGGCGGATGAATCAGGTAAATTCAGGTTATCCAATGTTCCGCCAAATGCACTTTTAATTGTGTCGGGCATAGGCATTATTTCCAGAACGGTGAATTCTACCAATGTTAATACGATAAATATTGTGCTAGCCCGAGCAAGTATTTCACAAATGGAATTATGCGCTGTTACCGTAGGCGCATACGGTATGCGATCTAAATCAGCAGGCCGTGCGAAAATCACTGCTGATAAAATACAAACAGCGCATCCTGTAAATGTTACCGACGCACTCGCCGGGAAGTCCCGTGCATTTCAAATTATACACGATACGTTGAACGAAAACAAATCTCCGAGAATAGTTCTCCGCGGCTTACGTTCGATATCGGGTAATAATGCCGCATTGGTTATTTTAGACGGAAAAGCGGTTCCCGCACGTGTGCTCAAAAGTCTCAAAGCAGATGATATTAAGCGTGTTGATGTTTTAAAGGGCGGACAGTCTGCCACACTTTTCGGCGCGGAAGGCGTGAACGGTGCTATAGTGATCACTACGAAAGATAATGAGGACGAAGATGGCATAACTGCCAATACAGAGGGTTACGGACCGATCGTGGAAAACGGCTTTCATAAAGTAACCGATGATCCGCTTTCTACTTTTTCAATAGATGTTGATGCAGCTTCATACAGTAATGTGCGCCGCTTTTTAAATGACGGTGATCTTCCCCCGGCAGGGGCAGTGCGCACAGAAGAAATGATCAACTATTTCAAATACCAATATCCGCAACCTTCAGGAAAAGATCCGTTCTCGATCAACACTGAAATAAGCAGCTGCCCTTGGAATGCGAATAATAAGCTTGTACTGATCGGCTTGCAGGGCAAAAACATTCCTACTCAAAGTTTACCGGCATCCAATCTTGTTTTTCTGATAGATGTATCCGGTTCCATGCAGGATGAAAATAAATTGCCGCTGGTAAAAGCTTCTTTAAAATTGCTCACCGATCAGTTAAGGGAAAAGGACAGAATCTCCATTGTTGTGTATGCAGGAAATGCGGGATTGGTGCTGCCGCCAACGTCGGGAAGCGATAAAATTAAAATTAAAACTGCTATAGATGCCCTCGAAGCCGGCGGTTCCACAGCCGGTGGTGCGGGGATCAAACTCGCTTACAAAACAGCATTTGAAAACATTATGAAAGATGGCAACAATCGTGTTATACTTTGTACCGACGGCGATTTTAATGTAGGCGCAAGCAGCGATGATGACATGGTACGTTTAATAGAAAAGAAAAGAAATGAAGGTGTTTTTTTAACTGTTCTCGGATATGGTACAGGAAACTATCAGGATAATAAAATGCAGCAGCTTGCGGATAAAGGAAACGGTAATCATGCGTATATCGATAATATCAATGAAGCTAAAAAAGTATTGGTAAATGAATTTGGCGGCACACTGTTTACCATTGCGAAAGACGTAAAGTTGCAACTCGAATTCAACTCTGCAAAAGTTGCAGGTTATCGATTGATCGGTTATGAAAATCGATTACTCAACAAAGAAGATTTTAATGACGATAAAAAAGATGCGGGTGAGCTGGGAAGTGGCCACACAGTAACTGCGTTGTATGAGATCGTTCCTGCAGGCGTAAGTTCTGAGTTCCTTGGTTCCGTTGATCCCTTGAAATATCAGAAAAAAGCAAAAAATAAAACTGTATCATCAGCTGATGAATTGCTCACGGTTAAATTCCGTTACAAAGCGCCTGAATCCGACAGGAGTGAACTGATCGTGCATACGTTAAAAGATGAGGCAATCCTTTTTTCAAACAGTTCTGACAATTTTCGTTTCGCTGCGGCTGTTGCCGGTTTTGCCATGCTGTTGCGCGACAGCAGATTCAAAGGAAGTGCGAATTACCCGCAGGTGCTAAGCATCGCTACTGCGGCTGCCGGCCCGGACACTGAAGGTTATCGAAAAGAATTTATCGGACTGGTGCAAAAGGCACAGGAAATTTATGCTTCGCAAATAAGAGAAGAAAAAAAAGGAGACGGCCTTGGTAAAAACTAATTAAAGAGGGTTATTTGGTTCATATGTTAGGCCGGCGGAATTCTTTCTGCCGGCTTTTATTTTTCATGCTCTACATCACCGAATTCAGAGATATAAGTTTCCCATGCTTTCTCGCCCGGTTTGTGCACCGTAATACCCACACATTTTGTGTTCTCATCTATTTCAAATGCAATTCCGTCTTTGTCGTAGATCATTACTTTCTTTCCGCTCTTATCGGTGTAGGATGCAGCAGGTTTTTTAATGTCCTTATATTGCATTTTGATGAACGCGATCGTGCTGCCGCAGCCCACGCCTTCCGCTGTTTTAAAGAACGGCGATGTAACACGGATATGTTTTACGCGGCTTGCTTCATCTTTTCCGCCAAAGTTTGTTGAAGTGAATATTTTAATTGTGTGCGGGATCGTATCGTTTACATTCATTGTGGGCTTTGAGTTCCAGGTAAGCATTGCTTTACCCATGGCCGCGTCTTCGGCATCAGGCTTTCCTAATGCCGCTATTACATCCGCTGTTTTTTCATTCAATGAAATATGTCCGATGCTTTTTCCGGGATTGATCGTGTCGTTTGCAGAAGGTGCTTTTGTAATCGTGTCTTTTATTGTTGCCGCAGCAGGCATGCCGGGCGTAGTGTCTCTTACCTGTGTATCGGTAAATTTTTCCGTACTTGTTTTTGTTTGTTGCCTGCAGGCTGCCAAACTTAAGAGCACCAGTGGAAGTAAAAGTTTTTTCATAAAACTGAGGTTGTTTTTGCAAAAGTACTTTTTACTTTTTTGTGTGCAATAAAAAAGGCCGCCCATAAAGGACGGCCGTATATAAATAACGGTTAGTGCTTATGATCCGCATGCTTCACATCCTTCCGGATTATCCAGAGAACAGCTTATTGCTGCCTGTTGTTCGTCTTTCGTTTGTGAAAGTACGGATGCATCCACAGTGAATTTTATCGCATCAGCTGCTGCTTTTGTGCGCAGGTAATACATACCTGTTTTCAATCCCTTTTTCCAGGTGTAAAAGTGCATAGAAGACAGTTTTGCAAAATTCGGTTGCTCTACGAACAGATTCAATGATTGCGACTGGCAAATGAATGCGCCGCGATCTGCAGCCATATCAATTACATTACGCTGCTTGATCTCCCAAACCGTTTTGTAGATCTCTTTGAGATCTGCAGGGATCTCTTCGATGTTTTGAACTGAACCGTTTGCAGCGATGATTCGTTGCTTCATGTTGTCGTTCCACAGGTTCAATGCACCAAGGTCTTTCAACAAATGTTTATTTACCACAGCGAATTCTCCGCTCAGTACACGACGGTTGTAAATGTTTGAGGTATACGGTTCAAAGCATTCGTTGTTGCCGAGGATCTGTGATGTAGATGCAGTAGGCATCGGCGCCAGCAACAATGAATTTCTTACACCGTGCTCAACAACTTCTTTGCGCAGACTTTCCCAATCGTGACGCTCACCCGGCTGTACGTTCCAAAGATCGAACTGGAACAAACCTTTGCTCAACGGTGAGCCATGGAATGTTTCGTAATGCCCGTCTTTTTTCGCAAGCTCACATGATGCAGTCATTGCAGCGAAATAGATCGTTTCAAAAATATTTTTGTTCAGCAGTTTCGCCATATCGCTTTCGAAAGGAAGTCCCAGCATCATGAAAACGTCTGCAAGACCTTGTACGCCTAATCCGATAGGACGGTGACGGAAGTTGCTTCTTTCTGTTTCAGGGATCGGGTAAAAGTTACCATCGATCACTTTATTCAGATTGCAGGTAACGATCTTCGTTACTTCAAGCAGCTTATCAAAGTTGAATGTTTTACCTTCTACAAATCTTGGTAATGAAAGCGAAGCAAGGTTACAAACCGCTGTTTCTTTATCATCACTGTATTCAATGATCTCTGTACAAAGGTTACTGCAACGGATCGTACCGAGGTTTTGTTGGTTGCTCTTTTTATTCGCTGCATCTTTATACAGCAAATACGGCGTTCCTGTTTCTATTTGTGCTTCAAGAATGGCATTCCACAATTCTCTCGCCGGGAAAGTTTTTTTAGCTCTTCCTTCCGCTTCATATTTCAGGTACAATGCATCAAATTCGTCTCCGTGCGTGGTGTGCAGGTTTTGCGCTTCATTCGGACAGAACAAGCTCCAGTCTGCATCCGCTTCCACGCGCTGCATGAAAAGATCCGGGATCCACAATGCCAGGAAAAGGTCCCTTGCACGCATTTCTTCTTTACCGTGGTTCTTGCGCAGCTCAAGGAATTCAAACACGTCAGCATGCCATGGCTCAAGATATACAGAGAAAGCGCCTTTACGTTTTCCTCCGCCCTGATCTACGTAACGTGCCGTATCGTTGAACACACGCAGCATCGGAATGATACCGTTTGATGTGCCGTTTGTTCCTTTGATATAGCTGCCTGTAGCGCGGATGTTGTGAATGTTCAACCCGATACCGCCGGCAGACTGTGAGATCATCGCACAGTCTTTCAAAGTATCATAAATACCGGAAATGCTGTCGTCTTTCATGCTCAGCAAAAAGCAGCTGCTCATTTGAGGTTTCGGCGTGCCTGCATTAAATAAGGTAGGTGTTGCATGAATGAACCATTTTTCACTCATCAGGTTATACGTTTCAATAGCAGCATGCACATCCGCTTTGTGAATACCAAGCGCCACACGCATAAATAAATGCTGCGGACGTTCAGTGATCTTACCGTTCACTTTAAGGAGGTAAGATTTTTCAAGTGTTTTAAATCCGAAGAAATCAAAATGATAATCTCTTTCATAAATAATAGACGCATCCAGAAGATCTCTGTGCTCCTGAATTACCGCGTATACATCATCTGCGATAAGCGGAGCGTGATCACCCGTTCTGTCGTCAATATAATTATAAAGTAATTCTGCTGTTTCCGTGAAGGACTTTTTCGTGTTCTTATGGAGATTGCTCACGGCGATCCTTGCAGCGAGTACCGCAAAGTCCGGATGACGTGTTGTAAAAGATGCAGAAGTTTCCGCAGCAAGGTTATCCAGTTCTGTGGTCGTTACATTATTGTATATCCCCGCTACTACTTTTTTAGATATCTCAATAATATCTTCACTTTTCAGGTGAAGACCGTAGCTTAGTTTCATTACTCTCGACGTGATCTTGTCGAAGTGTACGGCTTCTGTTTTTCCGTTGCGTTTAATTACCTGCATAACTTATATATTTAGCGGTTAGTAGTTGTTATCATTTCAATGTTTTCCGGTGTAACGCTTCCTCTGCCGGGATCTGCATTGTTGCATTTCAGGGGTGAGGATAGTGTTAGGGGCCGGAAAGCCCCAATGCTTTATTATATCTTAAAAATTCTGATTAAAAATCTTCGTCGATTGAGAATGCCTTGCTTGCTCCTTCATTCATTACACCGGCTTTCTGATATTCGCCAACACGTTTTTCAAAAAAGTTCGTTTTGCCTTGTAATGAAATCAGTTCCATAAAGTCGAAAGGATTTGTGGCATTGTATACTTTGCTGCAGCCGAGCGCAAGCAATAACCGGTCGGCAACGAATTCAATATAGCTGCACATAAGATCGGAATTCATACCGATAAGCTTTACCGGTAATGCACTTGTTACAAAGTCTTTCTCTATTTCTACCGCGTCTGTTATAATTTGTGTTACCGTTTCTTTCGGTAGTTGATTTTGCAAATGGTTGGTATAAAGCAAACATGCAAAATCACAATGCAATCCTTCATCACGGCTGATAAGCTCATTCGCAAATGCAAGGCCCGGCATCAACCCTCTTTTCTTCAACCAGAAAATAGAACAGAAAGAACCCGAGAAGAAAATTCCTTCTACCGCCGCAAATGCGATCAGCCTTTCTGCAAAGCTTCCTTTATCTATCCAACGCAAAGCCCATTCTGCCTTCTTCTGCACGCACTCAATTGTGTCGATAGCACGAAGCAACCGATCTTTCTCGATGGGATCCTTTATGTAGGTATCTATCAGTAAAGAATAAGCCTCACTGTGAATATTTTCGATCATCACCTGGAAACCGTACATGCAACGAGCTTCCGGATATTGCACTTCTTTCAAAAAGTTTACCGCCAGGTTCTCATTCACGATTCCGTCGCTTGCCGCAAAGAATGCAAGCACGTGTTTGATGAAATAACGCTCGTCGTCAGAAAGCTTTAAGGCCCAATCCTGTACGTCTGTCGTAAGGTCAAGCTCCTCTGCTGTCCAGAAGCTCGCCTCAGCCTGCTTATACATTTTCCAGATATCCTGATGGGTAATCGGGAAAAGTACAAAGCGGTCTTTATTATCAGCCAGAAGCGGTTCGTTAATCATTACTTTATAAAAAAGATTATTTAAAAATTGCGGGGCTCAAAAAGTACTTTTCTCCGTTTTCGTCGCAGCTAATCGTTTTCCTCCGTTTTTGTACTGTCTGAAAGCAATAATACTAATGATTAAAATCACATAATAAAAAGAGTTTTTCACAGGGTGTTTACAAACCGACCGGACTCAATAAGGGCAACGGATAGCTAAGTTTTCCACGAAAGCAATGCACATTGTATGGATAACTTTCCGGTAGTTTTTCGGTAATTTTCCGGTAGAATAATTGTAATCGTAACACGGAATTTTTTTACTCAATAAAACTCAATGTCATGGCTTATTTCAAAGCATTCATCGTCGGTTTTGCCGTCATTTTTACTCTTTCTCAGTGCAAATCCACTCCTGCCAAACCCGGTAACGCCGCGGTTCCTCAAATGAGCAAGGAAGATGGACAGATCATCACACAACGGGAGATCAGCATTTGGGAATTTTCGAAGACAAAACAATTTGATAAACTCCGCGAAATTTTAGCGGATGATTATATCGGTTATTTTACTTCGGGAAATATGCAGCCGAGCGAAGTGATCAACCTGCTGCGCAACACCACTTTTACTTCTTATCATTTGTCAAACATTGTGGTGAAACCGGTATCAGAAAATACCGCGATCATTTATTATGATGTTGTACAGGATGTAACGGCCGCAGACGGTGATAAATGGATCCCGGAAGTGGCCGCTTCATCTGTTTATGTAAAAAGAAACGGCACGTGGTATTCAGTTTTCTACCAGGAAATGCCTGCAAAATAATTAACGGTAACAGCTTATTTCAAATGCAGCCCTTTGAATCAAAAGGGCTGTCTTGTTTTATATAATGGTTAACAGTAAAGTATCACTTTTCGCAAACCTATGTTAAGTTTCATTTCGTAAATGAAATACCCCGTTGTTTATGGGGCAAATCACTTAAATTTATCAGCTCAAAACTGTCTATGAAAAAAATATACATTCTCTTATCAGTACTTGTGGCGTCGCATGTTGCATCAGCACAAACATTTACACCTGAAGAAGCTGCAAAGCACGTGGGCGACAGTATTAAAGTGTGCGGCAAGATATTCGGCGGTCGCTTTTTTGAAACGTCAAACGGTTCTCCTACGTTGTTAAATATGGGTGCTGCATTTCCTGCGAGCCCGCTCACGATCATGATTCCCGGAACTGTTCGCGGAAAGCTCGGATATGTTCCGGAAGCTGATCTGAAAGATAAAAATATTTGTGTTCGCGGCAGAGTAGTTTTGTTTAAGGACCGCCCCGAAATAATCGTCTACGATATTTCCCAATTGGAAATACAGAAATAAAAAAATGCCACCGCAATTACGGTGGCATTTTCATTTATGGTTGCGTTGCATATCCGGCTTTTTCCGCATTTTTATTCAACAGTACGCCGCGGCCCGTCAACAGAAATAAAGCACCTTCGTATGTCTTTATCATGAATGGAAAATCTTCGTCTTCCGTTCCGACCATCTTACCCAGTTCGATCACTTTATCGCCGCGGATCGTTACTAATTTTTCTTCTTTCGTGATGTAATAAGGATGCACAGCATCCGCAGCGAAATGAATATTGAAATGTACAAATTCCGGTTTCAGGCTATAGCTCACATTGGATACCGCCGTTGCTACCTGCTGCTGTTGTTGTGTGGAAGGAATTGCTTTTGCAGTAAATGCTTTTCCAATGGTCTGGTTTGCTGCTTTCGTCCAGCCGTTATCAATAGAGACTAACCTGTCTTCCTTTCCGGGGTGCGTTGCCGTTGCCTCCTGATCACCGGCAACCTGAATGGCAGATTGCGCATCGGCAAGACTTGCACCCATTTTACTTAACACAAATCCACTGAACTGATCGGCTTCAAGTTCTGTTTTCGGTTGACTTCCCGTTCCTGACAACGTGTGTCCGTCGAGGTGGTGACCGATCTCGTGCGCAAGGATCGCTATCGCCGCCCATTTATCACCTGATGCATTATTTATCCTGCTGATGAATGCGGGATTGTATAAAATGTATCGCTTATTGTTGATGATGATCGCAGCAGCGTTGGGAATATTCGCCTGCTTTAGTTCGAAATTCGGTTCGAGACCTACAACATCCGTGATAGACCGAATGGCTTTCATCGCATCTGCGGATGAATTGATAATGCTGATCGGCATCGAAACCGGTTCACCATAATAGCTGCAGACGAATACAGGCTTTTCCGCCTGCTGAGCAAAAGAAAGGCAGCTCCAAAAAGCTGCCGTAATGACTAACGATATTTTTTTCATGGAATACTGTTTAATGTTTGCACCATTAAATTACGGCATTCCGAAAGCGATAAGATGTAACGATTTGTGAATTCACATTTAAGAAACAGCCGGGATAAATTTCATGGAGATGGAATTAACACAATGCCTGGTATTTTTCTCTGTAAATCTTTCGCCGGTAAAAACATGCCCTAAATGCGCACCGCAATTATTACACAGGATCTCTGTTCTTCTGCCATCTGCATCGGTCTCCTTTTTTACTGCACCCGGAATTTCGTCATCAAAACTCGGCCAGCCGCAGCGACTGTCAAATTTATCTTCGGACTTGTACAGCGGCGCATCGCAGCGTCTGCACACATACATTCCTGATGCTTTATTATCCGTGTACTCGCCGGTAAATGCACGTTCTGTTCCTTTTTTGAGGATCACATATTCTTCTTCGGGAGTGAGTTTGTTGTATTCCATAATTTGTTTTTTAATATACTATATACGTAATCCGGTGCCGGTTTAGTTGTTAAGAGATTTCGTGACACAATTACAATAATTCAGCAATATTGTTGCCGATATTTTCCGAGATCTTATGTGTAGGAACATCGTTCTGATCGCCGCCGAACGGATCCTCAATCTCTTCCGCGATCAACTCCAAACTGGCGAGTACATAAAAAATAAATGCCACCACCGGGATCACATAATAACCGAGACTGAATACATAACCGAACGGGAGCGTGATCACATAAATGAAAATGAATTTCTTGATGAACACACTGTAAGAAAAAGGGATTGGCGTATTTTTGATTCTTTCGCAGGCGCCGCAGATATCCGCGAACGAGCGCAACTCATCGTTAAGATAAAGCAATTGCCCGCCGCTTAATTTCTTTTCATTAAACAGTTGCTGAATGCGTTTATACATTTGCGCAATGATCTGGTTGGGTAAATGTTTGCCGCCATCTATCTCATTAAATAAATGCGCATGCTCTTCGTCTTCAAACAATGCGATCCTTGTATTCTCTTTGTGTAAGTGATCGTGCAATGAATAAGCAAATGCGGTGATCATCTTGCGAAAAAATATTTTATCGTCTTCGCTGTCAGGTAATAACGCTGCGAGTTTCATTGCAAGGTTGCGGCTATTGTTCACCAGGCTTCCCCATAGTTTTCTTCCTTCCCACCAGCGATCGTAAGCCGTATTTGTACGAAATACGAGCAGCATGGATATCGCAAAGCCAAGCAGGCTGTGCATCACAGAGATATTACTCACATAGCTGCTCTTCGAGATCTTCCAATATTCCAATTCCAGGTAAGCAATGCCGTAAGCATATGCCGATACGATCAGAATGAACGGGACCAACTTTCGAAATGTGTCCGCCTTGTGAAAACGAAAGACATAAGAAAAAGGGTTTTTTTGATTGTATGGAACCATGCAAACAATTTACTCAAATGTAATCAATAAAAAAACCGCCATCCTGAGATGGCGGTTAAGAGATTATTTTTTATCAAAATTCCTGCTTCGGGTATTAGTGAAGCCGCTTTGCTTTCTCGCTGCGTTATTTCTGCCGCCGCCAAAACTTCTTTGCGGCCGTCCCTGTTGTTGAGGAGCCGGTCTTTTTTGGATCGTGTTGAACACCGTGTGGTAAGGATGATTTTCCTGTATCGGAATATGTCTTCCCAACAGTTTGTGAATATCACGCAATGCTTCAGTTTCTTCTGCTTCGCAAAAAGAAAAAGAGATTCCGCTCAATCCTGCACGACCTGTACGGCCGATACGGTGAACGTATGTTTCAGGAACATCCGGTAATTCATAATTGATCACGTGCGTTAATTCATCCACATCAATACCGCGTGCGGCGATGTCGGTTGCCACAAGAATTCTTGTTTCCCTGTTCTTAAAATTAGAGAGGGCACGTTGTCTTGCATTCTGTGATTTGTTTCCGTGGATCGCTTCGGCACTTATGCCTGTGCGGATCAGGTCTTTCACCACTTTATCAGCTCCGTGTTTTGTTCTGGTAAAAACCAATGCCGTTTCAATTGAATCGTCAGACAAAATAAATTTAAGCAATGATGGTTTGTTTTGTTTTTCAACAAAGAATAAAGACTGCTTAATTGTTTCTGCGGTAGAAGAAACAGGTGTTACTTCTACTTTTTCCGGATTGCTTAAGATGCTGTTTGCAAGTGCCTGAATTTCTTTCGGCATAGTTGCAGAGAAGAAAAGCGTTTGTCTTTTCACCGGCAATTTTGTGATCACTCTTTTTACGTCGTGTACAAAACCCATATCCAGCATACGATCGGCTTCATCCAATACGAAGATCTCTACGTCTTTTAAATTGACATGTCCCTGGCTCATAAGGTCGAGTAATCTTCCGGGTGTTGCTACTAATATGTCAACGCCGCGTTTCAATTCGTTAACCTGCGGCCCCTGATTTACGCCACCAAAGATCACGAGGTTTCTCAGGCGAATATTAGACCCGTAAGCATTAAAGCTCTCCTGGATCTGGATTGCCAATTCACGTGTGGGTGTGAGGATGAGCGCACGGATCGGGCGTTGTCCCGCGCTTTGCATTGTTTTTGGTTTTGCCAGCAACTGAAGCATTGGTATTGCAAAGGCCGCAGTTTTACCGGTACCGGTTTGGGCGCAACCCAACAGGTCGCGACCTTCTAAAATGTGCGGAATTGCTCCGCTTTGAATAGGTGTAGGCTTACTATAGCCCTCTTTCTCAAGCGCATCAAGGATGGGCTTAATGAGTTTTAAGTCTGTAAATAACATTATGTTGTTTAATAAAATGAGTGCGGAAATGAAGCTGCTGTGCTTCATCACTAAAAATGGAAAATGCTTTTTAACTGAAGCATCTTATCTGGGAAGTATAAAATCTGAGATAAACTCCGGGCTTTTAATGCCGCTAAATAAATGAACTGCCGCAAAGGTACGTTTTTAAAGCCGTATTTGTGGATTACGAGTGAATAAAGTAGTAGACTTAACAGTAAATTGACCGCCAACCGAGCTAAAATTGATCAATTTTTCTACCATTTACCACTTTCTTTAAACCGCTTATCCCAATATCTGAGAATATTTTTTAATGTTAATTTTTCCGTAATCCAGTACCAATAAGGGTTTCAATAATTTAAAGCCCAAATACATCACCCGCTACCTTAAAATATATGGTAGTTTGTTTTGCATAGTACCAACTTAAGCCTATCTTTGTGATGTCAAAGGGGAACATTCCCGGAAATGAACCCTTAGATTGACAGAAAACATTAAAAAGAAAGTCATGAATATTGATAACACAGCAAGCCAGATGCGAAAAGGAGTTTTGGAGTTTTGCATCCTGTCGGTGATAAAACAGGGAGAAGCTTATCCGTCTGATATCATTGATAAAATGAAAGCGGCCAACCTTAATATTTTTGAGGGTACGTTATATCCCCTCCTCACGAGGCTGAAGAACGCAGAATTTCTTACTTATCGCTGGGTGGAAAGCAACAGTGGTCCGCCGAGAAAATATTTTTCATTAACGGAGAAGGGGGATGCTTTTTACCGTGAACTCGAATCCACATGGAACGAGCTCGCAAATGCGGTACAGGCGCTCACGGGATAACGTTATTGTTATTCTTTGACAAACTCAGGATGACGCCTTATTCAACTCAACTAACAAATTCAAAGTTTAATTATTACAAAATGAAACAGGTAATAAACATCAATTTCCAAGGCAGGGTAGTTCCGATAGAAGTATCTGCTTATGAAATATTGAAACAATATATAGAAAGCCTTTCCCGTCACTTTGCAACAGAAGAAGGCAGAGACGAGATCATCAACGATATCGAAAGTCGTATCGGTGAGCTTTTCCAGGAAAGATTAAAAGACGGTTCTACCTGCATTACCGATGACGATGTAAATGCAATCATCCGCAGTATGGGCAGACCGGAAGATTTTGAAACCGACGAAGCTGCAGCGGCACGAGCAGACGAAAGACAAGAATCTAATGAAACACATCAGCAGTCATCTTTCGCTCATCAGGGGCCAAAAAGATTGTTTCGTGATGAAAATCACAAGATCGTGGGCGGTGTGTGCAGCGGCGTAGCAAATTACTTCGGTATAGATGTGGTGATCGTACGTATAGTATTCCTTATCCTGTTGTTTTCTTTCGGTATCGGTTTTATCCCTTACATTATACTATGGATCGCGGTTCCCAGCAGTGCAACTACAGAGATCGGGAGCCTCCGCAAAAAAATGTACCGCGACACGGATGACAAATGGATCGGCGGGGTTTGCAGCGGATTGGCGCATTACTTCGGTATAAATGTGTGGATCCCGAGGTTACTTTTTGTGATCCCGTTCCTCACATTTGCGAGCCGCTTCGGTCATTGGGGCCGCATCGCTGACTTCCCTAATTTTATCAGTCTTGGTTTTAGCCCCGGCGCAATGATCGTTTACATTATACTTTGGCTGGTGTTGCCTGAGGCAAACAGCACGGCGGAAAAGCTGGAAATGAAAGGTGAAAAAGTAGATATGAATTCGATCAAAAACTCTGTAGCCGCAGAAATGAAAGGTGTACAGGAAAGAGCGCAGAAATTCGGTAAAGAAGCTGTTGCTTTTGCAGGAGAAAAAGGAAAAACATTTAGTACGGAAGCAGGAACTGCAGCAAAAAGAGGCAGCCGTTCACTCGGCGATGTGATCGTGTTTTTGGTGAAGTTGTTCGGATATTTTATCCTTGGATCGATATGCTTCGGATTAGTAGTTGCACTGTTTGTTTTCGGGATAGCAGCAATAGGTGTTTTCCCGATGAAAGATTTTGTACTTACAGCAGGATGGCAAAATGCATTCGCATGGGGCACATTGATCTTCTTCATTCTTGTACCGATGATTGGTGTAATCACGTGGATCATCCGCCGGCTGGCGAAGATCAGAACGGGCAGCAAAATGTTACGTCTCGGATTTATCGCAATGTGGATCCTGGGCTGGGTTTCTGTAACCTGTCTTGTTTCTTCTGTATATAAAGATTTCAGAGCATCGGCAAATATCCATGAGCAGGAAGTGTATCTGTCTAATCCGACGGTAAAATCAATGGAGGTTACATCAATCGCCCCGGGACAACGTTTCAGTCGCAATCGTTGGTTCTCACTCGATCCATTCGACGGAACCGATGATGATACGGCTTTCGTAAGAAATATCGAGATTCATATCGCTAAATCATCGAACGACAGTTTCAAAGTGACGGTAATAAAATCTGCCCGCGGTTACAAAAAATGGTATGCGGATACTTTGGCATCACAGATCAAATTTAATGCGCAGCAGTTCGATTCTTTATTGGTTGCAGATAAGGCGATCACGGTGAATAAGCATGACAAATTCCGCAATCAACGTGTAGTGCTTACGATCTACGTACCGGTAGGAAAACAGATCAAGATCAACAGAAATGTCAGGAGCTGGTCATCGGATGTTCATTTCGGAAGCGAAGATGATCTTGATAATATAGAATTTGAGAACATCGAGCACGGCTGGGATGAAGGCGAATGGTATATGATGACAAATGACGGCCTGTATACTTTAGATGGTACGCCTGCCGACTCTTATAAAAGACAACAGATCAAAATAAATAAAAGAGGCATCAAAATAAGAAACGGCAAACAGGTTACTCAAATTGATGGTGATGGTGTTACTATTGACGGTGACGACTATGACAGCGATAATGACCAAAGCAGTGGTGGCGGAACATATCGTTACAATCCTTTGCCGGGCAGCCCGCAAAAATCAAAAATCGATTCGTTAAAGCTGGAAATTGATAAACAACAAAAGCGCTACAACGATTCGATGAATAAGGTGAAAGAAAGACTGGATAAAGCGATCAACAAAAGCATAGATGTGAACGAGAACGGCGAAACCGCATATTTACCTACGCACGATCCTACTGTATTCCTTAATTAATAACCACGATAGTTAAGTTGAGGTTGAATAAAAGATCCTGTCGGAAACGGCAGGGTCTTTCTTTTTACAGCGATTTCGTGGTTATCTATTTCCTTCCGGAAACATCTTATTATTTACATTTGCAGTCACAAAAATTATACATGAAAAATACTCCCTTTACTGACAAGCACATTGCGCTGGGCGCTAAGATGGCTGACTTTGCAGGCTTTAATATGCCGATCTCTTATACCGGTATCAATGATGAGCATGCGGCGGTTCGCACAAATGCCGGCGTTTTTGATGTGAGCCATATGGGTGAGTTCATGGTGAAAGGTCCTGATGCGCTTGATCTTATTCAACGTATTACCACAAATGATGCATCAAAGCTTACTGCGGGAAAGGCGCAATACAGTTGCTTTCCGAATAACGAAGGAGGTATCGTTGATGATCTGTTGGTGTATTGCATCGAAGAAAATAATGCATACATGTTGGTGGTGAATGCCGGCAATATTGACAAGGATTGGAATTGGGTTTCACAACACAATACAAAGAATGCAGAACTGCATAATATTTCTGACAAGACTTGCTTACTTGCGATCCAGGGACCGAATGCAACAAAAGTTTTGCAGACGCTTACTGATATTGATATCCTGAATCTTAAATACTACACATTCGCAAAAGGCACATTTGCGGGTGTGGAAAATGTGATCATCAGCGCTACGGGTTATACCGGCAGTGGCGGTGTGGAGATCTATTTTGAAGACGCGGGCGATAACGCATCTGGAGTATGGGATGCGATCTTTGAAGCGGGTAACGCTTCGGGTATCAAACCGATCGGCCTTGGTGCAAGAGATACTTTAAGATTGGAAATGGGTTTCTGTCTTTACGGTAATGATATCGATGATAAAACTTCGCCGATAGAAGCCGGTCTTGGCTGGATCACAAAATTCACAAAAGACTTTAATTCAAGGGAGATCTTCCAAAAACAAAAAGAACTTGGTCCGTTAAAAAAACTGGTCGGATTCGAAATGTTGGAAAAAGGAATTGCCCGCCATGATTATGATATCAAAGATTTTGAAGGCGGAACGATTGGTTGCGTTACTTCCGGTACACAGGCACCATCTCTTGGAAAGGCGATCGGCATGGGTTATGTTGAAACAAAATATGCGGCCATCGGCAGCGAGATCTATATTAAAGTTCGTACCACTTTATTGAAAGCTGTTGTGGTAAAAATGCCTTTTGTATAATTGGCACAGTTTGAAATAATAACGGATATCAACAATTCTCCGGAGATCGTTTTCAATCTGAGCCGAAGCATTGATCTTCATATTATCTCAACTGAAAAAACAAATGAGAAAGCTGTTGCAGGTGTAACTTCCGGATTGATCGGATTGAATGAAAGTGTTACCTGGCAGGCATTTCATCTTTTTAAAAGAAGGTCTTTTACATCCGTTATCACCGCATTTGATTTTCCGCATTCTTTCACTGATGAGATGAAAGCGGGTGATCTGAAAAGTTTTTCGCACAGGCATTTTTTTGAACGGTACAACGGCGGCACACGCATGAAGGACACCGTAGTTCTTGAAGCGCCGTTTGGCATCGCCGGAAAAATAGTAATGGCGGTTTTCCTGAAAAACTATTTTAAAAATCTGCTCACGGAAAGAAATAATATTATAAAAAAGTATGCGGAGAATGGCTCTGCAGATACAATCTTAAAAAATAATTCACGTTGAACAAACCTGCGCTCTTTACTTCTCTGTCTCCCGCTTTGCTTGATCTGTATGATATCAGCAACAGCATTGTTGTGATCATTGATGTACTTCGTGCAACATCCACTGTTGCTACAGCTTTACATAACGGTGCAAAAGATATTGTGCCGGTAGACAGTGTTGCAGATTGTATCCGTATCGGCCGTGATCTCAATTGCATCACCGCCGGGGAACGTGACGGCCAGGTTGCCGAAGGACTTCAATATGGCAACTCGCCTTTTGAATATCCGGAAAGTTTCGTGAAAGGAAAAACGCTGGTACTTACAACAACTAACGGAACCAAGTTGCTGCACATGGCGCATAACCGCGGCGCAAAAGAAATCGTTACGGGCGCATTTGTAAATCTTTCCGCCGTGTGCGATCACCTTATTAAAAAGAACATGAACGTGATGCTGGCCTGCGCCGCATGGAAAGATCGCGTTAATCTTGAGGATACACTATTTGCCGGTGCCGTTGTAAACCGGATCAAAGAACATTTCAGCATTCAATGCGATTCTTCTCAACTTGCTGAAAGTTTATATACGACCGCACAACCAGACCTTTACGAATTCATGAAAGAGCGCAACGCCACTCACTATCATCGCCTCACCAATTATCATCTGGAAAAAGATATCCGCTATTGCCTGCTTGCGGACAGTGCGCCTTCTTTACCGGTGTACGAAGCAGGAAAGCTTATTAACAGAGGGAAATAAACTTTTTAATAAGCAGTTTGCTGCCGCATTATTAAAAACGACAACTCCAAAAATTGATATACATATCTGCTTCTATACTTCCTCCATTATTTTAAACTTTCATTCACCAACAATAGTTTTCTTTTAACCTTGCGTCTTCCCTTTCTCTTCGTACCTTGCGAAATGAGTTTGCCGGAATGCATATGCATTTTTTCGAACCCGTATTCTTTTCAGCATTAATTAAATCAGCAGACGATTGGCATTACCACACCTTATCAAACACGTATACAATAACGGTACAGACGAAGTTATCCGCCGCGGAAAAAAAATTCACGCACTCGGTTACGTTGAGCTCGTAGAGCACGATGAACTGATGAGCAATATCGTTTTTCGCGTTAAGGATGATGTGTACAATACATTTTATAAAGTGTACATAGAGAAATACGGCGATGCAAAAGCGATGAATCTTCGCTGCAGCTGTCCGTATAATCTCGGGGACATTTGTCGCCACGAAGCAGCGTCACTCATGCGTTTGCAGGATATGGTTGATAAAAATTTGTTGCACAGTGCAGCCATACAATACAACCAAATGCACTCTGTGGTGAAGATGAAGAACATAGATCTGAAGATGATCAAAATGTTGTCTTCGCCCGCGGTATTTCAGGAAGCAGAAACCTTATTGCAAACTAATAAGGCAACGATTATAAAAGCCGCAGATGAAAGAGTAGAAGCTGAATTGGTGATTGGCGGGGAAAAGTTTCCGTTGGTGATCCAAAAGAACGACGAAAGAAATTTTGATACTTCCTGCATGTGCGGAGAAGTAATGCATCCGCTTTGCGAACACAAAGTATTGCTCTTGCTCCAACTGCTGCACAATTATGGCTCTGATTATTTTGACGGGATCAGAAACAGAGATAAAGAAAAAAATAAGTTGCTGCAGATCTACGGTTACAGCCTCAGCGATGATCTTACTGATAAATTTGAATTCATATATAAAGACGGTAAGCCCTTCTTAAAAGTATTGGACACTTCTATTAAAAGAGTGGCTGCGCCTGCGCAATCTTCTTTGCCTTCACAAAAAGCAGCACCTGCCTTTACCCCTGTTGCAGCAGCTATAACCCCGGAGATCATTGCCGGGCCGCAAACAAAATTACGCCTGGGTTTGGTGTTCAATTTTAATATTAAAAATTATCCGGGATTTACCGTTGATGCTATTCAGGGTGATGCGGATGAAGACAATAAAAAATACCTCGGCAAAGCGGAGAAGATCGATCTTACAAAATTCGTTGACATCGAATCGTTTTCTGAAGACGACAAACTGTTGTTTCAACAGGTACGCAAGTTGCAGGAAAACGAGATCAATAAATACCTTAACAGAAATTCTCCGTTCAGCGGCATTTGGGAAAACATCATTCACACAGATGGTGATGAATTACCGGACGAAACAAAAGGGCTGATCACGGAATATTTGCATCCGAAACTTAAGAAATTATTTGACGAACAGTCGCATAATCCTTTCGTGTATATTTTGCCGCAGGGTAAACAATTAAAAACAGCGAATCTTAAAGAAACAGAACTGAGTAACGATTTTCTTGCGCCTGTGTTCAAAGTTTCCGCAAAGAAAACGCAGTTGGAGATCTCCTGCAAAGTGAGGGTAAACGGTGAAATGCTTTCGGCGGATGAAAACAAAGCGCCCGCCGGTTTGGTGTTTCTGTATGATGAAGTATTATATACCTGGGCAAGAACGGAAGATGTGATGCAGGCTGAGAAATTTATTCGTGAAGGAAATATCGGCGGCAAAACTTCCCGTGCCGACAAACTGGAAAAGATCATTCTTCCGCTCACAAAAGAATATGATGTGGAGTTTGATAAATCGCTCATCAAAGAAGTGCGGGCAACAACTCCTGACATTCGTTTGATGCTGCAGGAACGCGGCGAGTATCTATTGTTTCAGCCGGTATTCAGTTACAAAGGTTTTGAAACAAAAGCAGGCGATAAAGAAACCATCATCATTCCTGACGGTGATAAGATCTTACAGATCCACAGAAATAAAGAAGCGGAAAATAATTTCATGCGCAAGCTGGAAAGTCTGCACTCTGGCTTTATCAGCAAACCGGAAACAGGAAGTCTTGTGCTGCGTGGTGCGGATGTGTTGCGCAACAATTGGTTTTTCTTATTTGTGGATGCGATGAAAGAAATGAAAATTCCGGTGTTTGGTTTTGAAGCGTTGAAGAATTTCCGTTTTAATACTGCACGACCAAATACGCATATCCACGTAAGCAGCGGCCTTGATTGGTTTGATGCAAAAGTGGAAATCGAATTTGGCGAGCAAAGGGTTGGTATCGCTGATATAAAAAGGGCGCTCGCTGATAAACGTTCATTCGTTCAGTTGAGTGACGGCACGCTTGGAATCCTTCCTGATGAGTGGCTTAAAAAATATTCTCTTCTCTTTAAAGTAGGCGATGGTCGCAGCGACAAACTTCGCCTCTCCCGCTATCATATGAGTGTGATTGACGACTTGTATGAAAACAGAAATGAAGAAGAGATGAGCTTTGCATTGGATGAAAAATATGAGCGCCTTCGTGAATTCAAAAACATTCCGGAAACACCCGCGCCGGCAATACTTGAGCCGATCCTTCGTCCTTATCAATTGGCCGGCTACCGCTGGTTGAATTATTTGAACGAAGTTGGTTGGGGCGGTATTCTTGCGGATGACATGGGTCTTGGTAAAACCGTTCAGGCGCTTACGATGCTCGATTACTATCGGACGCATAACGGCAAACTTACAGCGATCGTCGTTTGCCCTACAACACTTATTTACAACTGGCAGAATGAGATTAAAAAATTCACGCCGGAGATCACTGCGCATATTCATCATGGCAGTGCACGCACTAGAAATGTGGACGAACTGAAAGCAGCGAATATCATTATCACCACGTACGGCACATTGCGCAGCGATATTCAACTGCTGCTCAAAATTCATTTTGACTATGTGGTGTTGGATGAAAGCCAGGCGATAAAAAATCCGTCATCAAAAGTTACAAAGGCTGCCACTTTACTTAATGCAACAAACCGTGTGTGCATGAGTGGTACGCCGTTGCAGAACAATACATTTGATATTTATGCGCAAATGAATTTCTTAAATCCCGGCTTGCTGGGCAGTATGGAATTCTTCCGGAATGAATTTGCGAATCCGATCGATAAATTCGGCGAGCAGGAGCAGAAAGAGCATTTAAGAAAATTATTGTATCCGTTTATTTTGCGTCGTACGAAAGAGCAGGTGGCAAAAGATCTCCCGGAAAAAACAGAGCAGATCTTATTCTGCGAAATGGAAACGGAACAACGAAAAGTATACGATGCTTACCGCAACAGTTATCGTGATAAAATTCTCGGTACAATTGATCAGCAGGGTATCGAGCGCTCGCAGCTTACGATCCTGCAAGGTTTGATGAAACTCCGCCAGATCTGTGACAGTCCGGCGATCTTAAATGAAGAAGAAAAATTCCCTAACAATTCTATCAAGCTGGATGAACTTACCAGGGAGATCACGGAAAATATCGGAGATCACAAAGCGCTTATCTTTTCTCAGTTCCTCGGAATGCTTGGCTTGATCAGAGAAAAATTAAAAGAAGCGAATATTCCATTTGAATATTTTGATGGCAGTACATCGGCAACAGATCGCGAAAAAGCAATTCAGAATTTTCAGAACAATGATGAATGCCGCGTGTTCCTGATCTCGTTAAAAGCCGGTGGTGTGGGTCTTAACCTTACTGCGGCAGATTATGTATACATTGTAGATCCGTGGTGGAACCCGGCGGTAGAACAACAGGCGATAGATCGTACGCACCGTATCGGGCAAACGAAAAACATTTTTGCATACCGTATGATTTGTATTGATACCATCGAAGATAAGATCCTTCAATTGCAGGAGCGTAAAAAAATTCTTGCGAAGGAATTAATCGCAGATGATGCGAATTTTGTGAAAGCGCTCAGTAAATCCGATGTGGAGTATTTGTTCTCTTAAAGATTCACCTGATAATATTATAAAGCCGGACTTAAAAGACCGGCTTTCTTTTTTCCCTTTGCTCAATTATATTTGTTCAAAATAAATTTATGGATCAGCTTACATTGGGCATCGGCACAAGATTACAACATACACAACACGGGCCCGGCGTCATCGTTGCCGTTAAATATGCAACATACCTTATCTCTTTTATTAATGTTGGTGTAAAAGAAATTGATAAGAATGATGATAAGCTGGAAGAGATCATCCCGGAAAATGTAACTGTAGATGTAGAAACCACGGATGATGTAGAAAAATCCCTCTTGAAAATATTGAAGCTTTGGGGTGGTATAACAGAAACTGTTCCAATGGGCGACAAGTGGCTTGGCGGTTTGATGTCTTTGCAAACGGCTGATAAATCTTTAAAACCAAAAGAAATCCCGATCGAGGATTTCTTTCATAAAATTGTAATGTTGCGCGACAGACTTCGTGTGCTTGAACAAAATATCAACAGCCATAAAAAATTAAATGATGAGGATAAGGTAAATATTCAACAATACATTACCCGCTGTTACGGCTCACTCACAACGTTCAACATTTTATTTAAAAATAAGGAACACAATTTTGTAGGAGAAAAATCCGGTAAGGATGACTAACTCAATCTGTCAATTACTTTTCCTGAAACATAGCCGCCGAGTGCATACAACCCAACCGTAAGAATTTTTGTCTGAAGGGTTTTGTTGCTGTGCTCGGGATTAAGTCCCAATTTTTCAGGTAAATAAACACCGCCAAGTCCTGCTGCAATTCCGAGCAATGTTCCTTTGCTGCATGAGCTTACGGTAATTGCGGCTGCGCTGAAAAAAAGTGCATTTACTGCAATGTCACTAACTAAAGCAATATTGTGTAACTTTTCCTCAGATGGTTGGTCGGCTCCTATTTTATCGAACCCTTTTTCAATAATTTCCTCACTTAGCAGATCCATTCTCGGCGCTGCAGCATAATTGTTTTTCAAAAGTTGATGCATCGCGGTCAGAATCAGTGAGCCTGTAAGTCCGCCGATAAGTGATCTTAATATTTTCATTATTTATCTTTTTTATTGGTTTGTTTTTTTTCGCTGTGGTGGTCTTTTTTATTATTCGTGATGTCATTTCCTTTGAAATCATATTCTTCATTCTTGCGGCTGTCAAGATTGTCTTTATTTTCCGGACGATGATTATTGTTGTTCGCCTTAGGATTATGCTGCGGTGTTTGTGATGTGTTCATAACGAAATTTTTATAGTGATTTAAGCACTTAATAGTGGTGAAAACTGTGCCGGAATTATTACGCTGTTCAATAGTTTCGTTGCTTAAACTGTACTCATGAAAACATATCTATTATTGTTTTCCGCAACACTGTGCATTGCTTTATCCGGCTGCAAAAAACAGGTTGCGGAAAATTTTTCTCACTCAAATACAAAAGCTTCAATCCCTGAAACTAAAGGGAAGGTCTACGTTTGCGGCTATGAATCAAACGGAAAACATTTTGTCGCAAAATATTGGCGTGACGGCATTCCCGTTTCGTTGACAGACGGATCACGTGATGCATACGCAACAGGAATAACGGTCCTAAACAATAATGTCTTCGTATCCGGTTATGAAACCAATGATGCAGGATATATTATGGCAAAATATTGGAAGAATGGTGTGGCTGTTACTTTAAGCAGTCAAACGAAAAATAATTATGCTACCGGTATTGCTGTGCAAAATGATGATGTATATGTTTCAGGATATGAAGATGGCGCCGTAAATATTGCGAAGTATTGGAAGAATGATACGGAGACGATATTAAACAGTGGCGCCGAAGCTTATTCCGTTTTTGTAGCAAATAATGATGTGTATGTTTCCGGCACTGCGGCTACAAATAATACCACATCTACCAAAGCTGTGTACTGGAAGAACGGTGCTCCTTATTTTCTTTCAACTCCCCAAAATTCTTATGCTTATTCCCTCTTTGTAAAAGACAATGAAGTTTTCACTGCAGGATATTTAGATCCCGGGGTTGCAGTCACCTGGAAAAACAATTACAAAACGGAACTCTCTACATTTATTGCCGGAGCGCAGCATTCGGAAGGTTGGTCGGTGTTTGTTTCGGATAAAGATGTGTATGTGGCTGGGATGGAATATTTGAACGGAAAATATCACTCACAATATTGGAAAAATAATCAACCGCTCATTTTAAATACAAGCGCCGATTATACAGCAGCAACTTCAATCATTATAAGCGAAAACAACATTTTTGTTTCGGGACTTGAGCGTAACCCTAATTCTTTCTACAAAGCGCAGTATTGGAAAAACGGCGTTTTGTTCACCCTTACGAACGGGGATTTTGACGCAGGCGCACTTTGCATTAGCATCAATAATTAGATTTATTCCGGTCGTTGAATTTGAATTTTAGTTTGGTTTCATTATTTTCATTACTTAAACCGTAAACATGAAAACTTTAAATCTTTTTTCAGCCATTTTTTTATTGTTGTTTTTTTCAGGATGTAAAAAATCCGGAGGCGATTCGCTTACATCAGGAACAACAACCACTACTACGACGGCAGGAGTTACAGCTCCTGATATATATATAACGGGGCAGGAATCTATTAGTTCGACTTCAACAAAAGCGAAATATTGGAAAAACGGTATGGGTGTTTCTTTACCTTTTCTTCCTAACGGAGTCGCGTCTAATTCAAGAGGAATTGCCAAATTAGGGAGTGATATCTATATCTGCGGAACAACACAGACAACCAATTCGTCGCTAGCTACTTTTTGGAAAAATGGTGTTGCGGTATTGCTTTCTAGCCAGCTCTCGGGAACAAACGATATTTTTATTTCCGGCTATGACGTTTATATTGCCGGTTATGAAGATGTAGGAACCTCTCACACAGCAGTCTATTGGAAAAATGGAAATAAAGTAATCCTGCCAAACGGAACAAAAGCATACTCGATATTTGTTGCAGGTGCAGATGTTTACGTGTCTGGTGTAAAAAATTATACTGTTGCGGGGGTTAATACTAATGAAATAAAATATTGGAAAAACGGTTCTGAGGTGATTTTAGGTACAGGTGATTTTGCATCAATCCCAAAATCTATCATAGTTAATGGAAATGATGTCTATGTTTCCGGTTCCACTTATAATTACATTGATTATAAAGCGTTGTACTGGAAAAATAATTCTCCGATTGTTCTTGCCACATCAGCATATGACGCGATAGTGAGAGATGCTACTTTTTCAAATAACACCCTTTACGTATCAGGAGCCGTTGCTTCCGGTACCGGAACCTATATTGCAAAGTTGTGGGTTAATAATATAGAACAAACGCTTTCAGGTGTTACCGGGTCTTGTTATGCTGATGCTGTTTGTACTTATGGGAATGATATATATGTTGCTGGAGGAAATGATACGATACGTTGCTGGAAAAACGGGGCAATGACTACTATATTGAATGGCTCTCTCCATGCTTACGCAGAAGATATCCTGGTTTCTCCTTAGCCTTCTTTATCTTTTGCTTTCCGCTTGTTTCTTTCGTTGGAGTCTTTTTTAGCCAGAAAACGTCCCTTTTCATCTTTATCTTTGCAGCCTTAAAAACAAGATATGTTCAATAAGCGCACAAAGATCAAAGCCTTGCTGGAAGGCCACAAAGCAAATTTTGAAACAACTGTTATGGGCTGGGTTCGCAGCTTTCGTAACAACCAGTTTATTGCGCTTAACGACGGCAGCACCAATAATAACCTTCAGGTTGTTGTTGAACAGGGTTTACTTGATGAGGCAAATTTCAAACGTATCACCAGAGGTGCCTGCATTAAAGCCACAGGAATGATCATTGAGTCACAGGGTAAAGGTCAAAAGTTTGAACTCAAAGCCGGCGCTGTAGAAATTCTCGGCGATAGTGACGCGGAAAAATTTCCGATTCAGCCACAAAGGCAATCATTGGAATTTATGCGTGAGATCGCTCACCTTCGTTTTCGTACCAATACATTCGGAGCAATATTTCGTGTGAGACATACACTTGCTTTTGCAATTCATAAATTTTTCAACGAACGCGGTTTTGTTTATATGCATACGCCGATCATCACAGGAAGTGATGCGGAAGGTGCAGGCGAAATGTTCCGTGTTACTACTTTACCTGTTGACGGCACCGCACCAAAAAATGACGACGGTTCTGTGAACTTTAAAGAAGACTTTTTCGGTCGCAGTACAAATCTTACCGTGAGCGGACAACTTGAGGGCGAGCTCGCTGCAATGGCGTTCAGTGACGTATATACTTTTGGTCCTACTTTTCGTGCGGAGAACAGTAATACCGCCCGTCACCTTGCAGAATTTTGGATGATCGAGCCGGAAGTTGCTTTTAACGATCTTGAAGACAACATGGATCTTGCGGAAGATTTTATCAAATACATTATTAAGTACGCGATGGAAAACAATGCGGATGATCTTGCTTTTCTTGCTCAACGCCTGGAAGAAGAAGAAAAACAAAAGCCGCAAATTGAGCGAAGCGAAATGGGCCTTGTTGAAAAATTGAAATTTGTCGTTGATAATAATTTCGAGCGCCTCACTTACACAGAAGCGATTGAGATCTTAAGAGAAAGTAATCATAACAAGAAGAAAAAATTTCAATACCTCATTGATGGATGGGGTGTAGATCTTCAGAGTGAGCATGAAAGATATTTAGTTGAAAAGCATTTTAAAAAACCCGTGATCCTTACGAACTATCCGAAAGAAATCAAATCATTTTACATGCGAATGAATGATGACGGTAAAACTGTTGCCGCAATGGATATTCTTGCGCCGGGCATTGGAGAGATCGTAGGCGGATCACAAAGAGAAGAAAGACTGGATCTGCTCACAAAACGCATGGATGAAATGCATATTCCTACTGAAGAAATGAGTTTCTACTTGGATACGCGTCGTTTCGGTGCATGTCCGCATGCCGGCTTCGGACTTGGGTTTGAGCGCCTCGTCCTTTTTGTAACGGGGATGACGAATATCAGAGATGTAATTCCTTTTCCGCGCTACCCTAAAAGTGCAGCATTTTAAAAATATAGATATTGATGAAACCCGCAATGATTGCGGGTTTTGTTTTTACGCCCTTTTACGTTGATGTGGTTTTGTTCGCTACATTTATAAAAATTAATATCATGCCCAAATTTCAGGATAAGATGTCTTTACCCGGCACGGATAAAAACAAAACACTGGCCGTGGCTTATCAAACATTTTATACTCTTGGCTGGACCGTCATGTTTGCCGGAGAAGCCCAGCTCGTAGGAGCCACAGCTAAAAACTGGAAATCAAAAGGTCAGCAGATCCTTGTACAATCTGATACAAGTGAGGTTGCTGTTCAAAGTAAAATGGTGAGCGGAGAGTCTTTTGATCTTGGCGGCATAAACAAAAAAAATGTAGCAGCATTTTCGGTGGCATTTCAAAATATTTATCAAAGTATATCACCGGAAGAGATCGCGGCAAACGTTATCGCCATCGATCAGCTGAAACAAGACACCATCGTGGCTGCAGAAAAAGAAATTAAAAAAGCAGAGTTGGTTGACAAAGCAATGAATCTTTCGGGCAGTAATCTTTATATCACATACGGTATCATTGCGATTAACATTCTCGTATTTACTTTAATGGTTTTTGACGGTGCGGGGATTATGGAAACAAACACATTGATTCATATAAAATGGGGCGCTAATTATGGGCCGCTTACATTAAGCGGGGATTACTGGCGACTTCTTACAAGCACGTTTATTCATTTCGGGATCATCCATGTTTTGATGAACATGTATTGCCTGTATACGATCGGCATATATCTCGAACCTATGCTGGGTAAGGTGAAATACATTACTGCTTATTTAGCTACCGGGATTTTGGCGAGCGTGGTAAGTCTTTGGTGGCATACAGAACCTACTGTTTCTGCCGGCGCTTCCGGTGCGGTTTTCGGCATGTACGGTTTGTTCCTGGCATTGCTCACAACAGACCTTATTCCGAAATCAGTTCGTGATGCTTTGTTGAAAAGCATTGGTATTTTCATCATTTACAATTTAGCTTATGGTATGAAAAGCGGCGTTGATAATTCGGCGCACGTGGGCGGATTGGTGAGCGGTTTTGTTTTGGGGTATTTATATGTGATCGCGATCCGTGCAGGGAAAAAAGATATACAAACGAAATGGGTTATACCCGCTATTGTTGTTGTCACATTTGGTATATCCTTTGCATTTCTTGACCAACATAAATCGCCTGTAGCAGACAGAAAAAAAATATTGTCGGAAGTAAAAGAAGGTTCTTTTAAGGATGATGACAAATTCAATCAAAATTATAACGACTTTGTTGAATCGCAGAATGTGGCACTGAAGGTCTTTTCTGATACGACACTTGATAACGCCGGAATGAAAAAAGCACTAACCGCTTTTGCAGTGCCTGAGTGGGACAAAGCAGAAGTAAAAATGAAAGCAGCTCAGTTTATGGATATAAGTCCGGCGAAAAAGAAAAAAACTGACATTGTTTTACAATACATTGATCTCAGAAAGCAGGAAATTGCGGCGGCTTTTAAAGTATTGGATAAAACAGAAAATGCTCAAGCGGGTTTAGATAGTGTCAGAGAAAAAATCAATACTATTATCGTAAGCCTGCAATAATTTTTCAAAAGATATTTATGTTTAATCCTCTCGATTATATTTTACAAACCGCGGGACTCTCCCGCACCAAAAAAGTGCTTCAGGTAAATCCTACTGCGGCACCAACAAGAACGGAGCCTGCAAAAAGTTACATCACCGTTTTTGAATACGGCAGTGAACAATCCGTTTGTAAAAAACTGGACAGGGTGCAGGAAGCTTATCAATATCTGGACTCTCCTTCATATACCTGGATCAATATTGACGGTCTGAGAAAGGATGACGTGGAAAATATTTGCGAACACTTTGGAATTCACCCGCTCATTGCTGAAGACATATTAAGCATCGGTCAAAGACCGAAAACAGATGAGATCAACGGACTTGTTTTTTGCCTGTTGTATATGTTATCTTTCAATGAAAAGGGCGCCTGTGTTGAAACAGAGCAGATCAGTATTATCCTCGGGAAAAATTTTGTGATAAGTTTTCAGGAAGAAGCGGCTAAAGATCCTTTCAATCCGTTGAGAGATAAAATAAAAATTACCGGAAGCAAAGTGAGACAGAACGGCGTTGATTTTCTTTTTTATTCTTTGTTGGATTATATAGTGGATCACTATTTTATCGTGATGGAAAAAATGGGTGAAAAGATTGAAATGCTCGAAGAAGATATCATCAGAAATTCCAACAACAGAAGCCTGGTAAAAATTAATGTTATCAGAAAAGAAATGATCGTGCTCAAAAGAAGTATTGCACCGGTGAGAGAATTGATCGGCGGATTGATGCGCAGCGAAAGCGAACTCATAGACGAAAAGACACAGAAATATTTGAAGGACGTATATGATCACATTATTCAGGCTTCGGACCTTTCCGAGAACTATCGCGATATGATGATGAACTTACAGGATCTGTACCTGAGTAATGTAAATCTGCGGATGAACGAAGTGATGAAAGTGATGGCGGTTGTTACCTGCCTACTCGCGCCGGCAACGGTGATCGGAGGGATCTTCGGAATGAATTTCGAAAGTATTCCTTTACTTCATAATAAATGGGGATTTCTTACAGCGGTAGGATTGATGCTTATCATTCCGCTGGTTATGATCCGCACTTTCAGAAAACGCGGTTGGTTTGAAAACAATACCCGAATGTAATTTTGCCTTAATTAATTTCTTACGATCGGTTTTTTAAATACCGGAACTGTGCTGCATGGCTCACCATACATAATACTTTTTGCAACCGGACGAAGTTTTTCTGTGATGGCAACATAAGCCGCTTCTCCGATCGGTAATTCTCCGCAACCTTTTATAACAATTCTGGAATCTTGAAAAGATTCTGTATTTATTGCTTCGATATTTCTGATCAGTATTTTTTCTTTTACCTGGGCCTCATTTCCAAAAACAATTTCTGTTGCGATCGGTTGCAATAACGAGGCAACCAACATATACGCCCACATCGGGATCACTGCATCGGCACTGCAGGTGAGTGCAACGGTTTTATTTTCAAAAATAGAAGTATCCAAATTTTTTAGCGCTTCTCTGAAATCTTTTTCCTTTAGGATCAGTTCCATAAAAAGATGGTCCTTCATATCAAAAACGGCGATATTTCCTTTTGGATAATAATCCTCCAAATTGAGCGTAATGATGCCGCTCTCCGCCACTTTATTTACGAATACGTCTGCCATAATGCAAAATTATACTTTATTGCATGAATAGCTTTTTGAAATGAGGAATTAGAATGCACAAAAAAGCCACGAACGATCGTGGCTTTTTAAAGATATAAGTTGTTCTTAGAAAAATTTGCTGCGCTGATCTCTGATTTCTGCGGCTTTTCTCAGAGCTTCAAACCAGTTATTGCTTTGTTGACGGATAGCCGCGAAACGTGCTGTAGCCTGAGCCCCAGTTTGTTCCGGTGTTTCCGGCAATTTTGCCTGAATGCTATTTACTTTAATAACATACACCCCGGCAGTTCCGGCAATTGGCGCAGAAGGTTTTGTCTGATTTTCTTTATTAAAAGCCGCACCTATCACTTTTGGTTCCGCGCCGATTCCGTTGATGATCTGAGCCGACATTGTGATCGTTGAATCTGCACCCGCTTCCGCAATTTGTTTGTGAAATGCTGATGCTGCGCTTTCAATGGTATTTCCCATTTTAGCGATGATCAGGTCTGCTTTTTTCTGATTTCTTACCGCAGCCTCTGCCATTTGTCTTGCTTCTTCTGCACCCTGCGTTCCTTCTTCAAAAATTTTATTTACCGTAGCTACAACAAAGTTATCTCCGATCACCAGCGGCGGATCGCTCACCGCACCTTTTTTATTATCGAATGCCCATCTTACAAGTGATCTTGCGTCCTGCATCGTTCCTACCGTATAATCATTTTCTTTGATCAAAGTAGGAAGGGTTACGATTTGAAGACCGTTCTTCTGTGCGTAATCTGCAAGTTCTTTAGCTGTCTTATTTGAAGAAGCTCTTGCTGCTGCAAGATTTGCATTGTTGATCGTTTCATCACTTGCCAAAATTTTTCTTGAGAAGTATGCGATCTTATACGCAGGTTTAAAGTTTTCCTGTTTTTCTACATTAATAATATGGTAACCGAATTGTGTTCTTACCACGTCCATTGAACCTACCAGTTTTGTGAAAATGAATTCATTAAATTCAGGAACCATTTGATTGTAGGTAATTCCTTTATACTCTCCGCCGTTTTCAACGCTTCCTTTATCGTCTGAATATTTTTTAACCATTTCTGCAAAACTAGCCCCGCCTTTAATCGCAGCAAGAACGCTGTCAGCCAAAGCCTTCGCAGATGAATCGCTTCTTGTAGGTTGTTGTGTTTGCGGATCGATAGTACCTATAAGAATATGTTTTGCTGTAACGCTATCCGGTAGTTGCCTGGTACTGATCATTTTTGCAAGTACAAAATTTCCGTTATCAACATAAGGACCATAAACTGATCCAACCGCAAGTTTTGAAATAGTGTCTCTTAATCTGTCGCCCAATTTTGACGATGGTGTGTAATCATCTTTAAAATCTGTAGCAGATCCGTTCCTTGAAAGAAAAGTCTTGCTGCTTGTATCTGTTACAAAAGACTCTTTAAGTGATGCAACAGATTCTGAAGTTGCAATGCTGTCGGCGGCTGAAGGAAATTGAGAAAAAGTAATATATGAAACGGTTCTGCCGGCTTCCTGTTTGAACATCGTCTTTCTTTTTCCTACATAGCTATTTATTTCATCATCGGTAACTTTTACCGTGCTGTCCGAAATTTCTGTATACGGAACACCTACGTAAGAGATAACTGCAAAAGATTTTGCATCAGCTGCGTCTCTTTCTTTCATCCATGTAGGATAATAAGCAGAGGCACTGATCATACCGCCGTATTTTGCTGCAGCCGTACTTAATTTAAGCGGCTCAAGTATTTGAGAAGTAACTGCTTCAAGTTGATCGCCTTTTGCTTTCTTAATATTTGTGATCGCTTCAGATACTTTTTGCGGATCAAGTTTTCCGTCTGCACCCATCATACCTTTTTCCTGCATGAAAGGGTTACTCTGATCATCGCTTGCAAGGATAGCAGACAACTCTTTTGAAGTAAGTGTAATTCCTAATTTATCTGTTTCTTTATAGAAAACATTTTCTGCAACTATCTGGTTCCACACCTGATCTCTGATTCTTTCCAAAGCCGCACCGGATGGTTCCTGTCCCGTTCTGCCCGCTTCTTTATTTTTTTCTGCATCCACTCTTTTATTGAAATCTGATAATTCTATCGTTTTACCGTTTATCTTCCCGATAGAAGAAGAATTACCACCACCAAACATGCTGGTGTTAGAGCCGGATTTTGCATCCATTAAAATGAAGCCGACAAGACATATTGCTATTACTATGATAGCTACTGCTGCACCTTTGTCGCGAATACCTTGAATAATTTGCATTTCTCTTAAATATTAATTTTTGGAGGGCAAAAATAGGGTAATTAGTGCTATTATCCACAATTTGTTAATAGTTATAAAGTTGTCTGTGTGAAGGCACCAGGGAAGATCGGCGGCATTTTTCGGGGGCGATTTTTGCGTTATTAACACCTGATGTTTAAAAACCCGTTTTCATGTTCATAAACCCTGTTTTATAAAAGTTGCGAAGGGGAAACAACGGTAATAAAAAACGGCGTATCCCGATAATTTTCTATTTCAGGCTTTTTACTTTCATTTTACCGCCGGTTCGTTAACAGCGAAGGATAAAAAAAACGTCCTTTTATTTTCCCCCGCAATTTTTGTTAACAGATGTGGCTTACTTTGCTTTAAACATACTCTAATGGCTTTTTTATTATCGTTTTCATTACTTAAAAATTGTTATTTAAATGTGGATTACTGTGGACAAGACAAATATTTTAATTTTACAAGAGAAAGGAAACCTGATCTTTCCACAAATCCACAGCCCTAGTAATAATAGGAGATTATATAAATAATAAGTATTAATACATATTATGGTAGATATTCACACACAAAAGGGGATCGAAAAAATTGTTTCAGAGAAAGGCTTTTTCGAAACTGCCATCGATCCGTCGCTTGATCTTTTTGCCGAAATCGAAAAACTCAAGAAAGACAAGAACGCCATCATTCTGGCCCATTATTACCAGGAACCGGATATTCAGGACATCGCTGACTTTATCGGGGACAGCTTAGGCCTCGCGCAAAAAGCGCAAAGCACAGATGCGGACATGATCGTCTTTGCCGGCGTTCACTTTATGGCAGAAACCGCAAAGATCCTCAATCCGAATAAAAAGGTATTACTGCCGGATCTGAATGCGGGTTGTTCATTGAGCGATAGTGCGCCGCCTCCTTTGTTCAAAGCATTTCGTGAAAAGCATCCTGATCATATTGTGATTACTTATATTAATTGCAGTGCCGGCATGAAAGCACTAAGTGATATTATTTGCACCAGCAGCAATGCGCAAAAGATAGTAGAGACTTTGCCGGAGGATCAAAAGATCATTTTTGCGCCGGATAAAAATCTGGGCGCCTGGATCAATAAGCAAACGGGTCGTAACATGCTTTTGTGGAACGGGGCATGTATGGTGCATGAAATGTTCAGCATGGAAAAAATAACTAAATTAAAAGTTCGTCATCCGAATGCTAAAGTTATCGCTCATCCGGAATGTGAAGCGCCGGTGTTGGCATTGGCGGATTATATCGGGAGCACGACCGGAATTTTAAAATATGCGCATACTTCTCCGGCACAGGAATTCATTGTGGTTACCGAAGCCGGCATCCTTCATCAAATGCAGAAGGCAAATCCGCGGAAGACTTTCATTCCCGCACCGCCGCAAAATCTTTGCGCATGCAACGATTGTCCGTATATGAAACTGAATACCTTGGAAAAATTATATACCTGCATGAAATATGAAACGCCGGAAATTACAATGGATGCAGCACTACGGGAAGCCGCAAAAAAACCAATTGAGAGAATGCTGGAGATCAGCGCAAAATATAATCTCTGATGCTGTTTTTACGGGAATAGTGAAAAGCATACATTTACAGCCCGAATAAAGTTTTAATCTCACAAATAAATATCCCTTAATATGTCAATTCCTTCAGTTGATCTCGCGGATTTTCTTTCAGGCGATCCTGTAAGAAAAAATGATTTTGTTCAAAAGCTCGGTAAGGCTTACGAAGAAGTAGGTTTTGTAGCTGTGAAAAATCACGGCGTGCCGGATGAACTCATCGGCGATCTGTACAGATATGTTCAGGAGTTTTTCTCTTTGCCGCTTGAAAAAAAGAGAACATACGAAATTCCGGAATTGGCCGGACAACGCGGATATACCAGTTTTGGTAAAGAACATGCAAAAGGGAGTGATGCGCCGGACCTGAAAGAATTCTTTCAGTATGGTCAGGTGCCCAGAGATAATTATAAAGAAGAAGAATATCCCGATAATGTAAAAGTTAATGAAGTTGCGCCTTTCAATAAAACTTTTGATGACGCTTACCGTGCATTTGAAACTTCAGGCACAGCGTTGCTCCGGGCGATCGCTTTATACCTTGGCCTGGAAGAGCATTATTTTGATCAATATGTGAATAATGGTAATTCTATTTTGAGAGCTATTCATTACCCGCCTATTACAAGCGAACCTGCGAGTGCGATCCGTGCAGAGCAGCATGAGGATATAAATCTTATTACATTGCTCGTAGGAGCTTCTGCTGACGGATTAGAGATACTTACGAAGCAGGGAGAATGGGTACCCGTTACTTCATTGCCCGAGCAGATCGTAGTGAATGTAGGCGATATGCTCCAGCGTTTCACCAACAACAAGCTCCGCAGCACTACTCACCGTGTTGTAAATCCAAAGAGAGAATTATGGCATACCAGCCGTTTTTCAATTCCTTTCTTTTTGCATCCGCGTAGCAGCATGAATCTTCGTTGCCTCGATGAATGTGTGGATGCGCAACATCCTAAAGCTTACGAAGATGCAACCGCAGGAGAATATCTCGATGAGCGTTTGAGAGAAATCGGATTAAAGAAATAAAAATGTAAAAGCCGTCTGACGAAGATGGCTTTTTTATTTGAAATAATTGGTCCTGAAATTATTGCACAAAAAATTTACATTTGGGATAACTACTACCAATTTGAATATCTTCCGGCATATTCCTTTTTTAAGATCTGTATTTTTTTACAGCCTTACTGCTTTCGGCGGACCACAGGGGCATATAGGAATGATGCTCAAAACATTTGTTCACAAAAGACCTTATGTTACCGAAGAAGAATTGATAGAATATAATTCCTTTTGTCAATTGCTGCCCGGGGCATCAAGTACACAAACTGTTACGCTGATAGGTTTCAAGAGAGGCGGCGTTTCTTTAGCAGTCCTTACATTGATAATTTGGATCCTGCCGGCCTGCATTATGATGGGTGCACTTTCATTTTTACTTACACTTTTTCCTTCACGAAATTTGACAACAAATCTGTTTCGTTATATTCAACCCATGGCGATAGGTTTTTTAATATTCGCTGCGGTTCGTGCTTTCGGCATTTCGATAAATAACATGATTACGTTTATCGTGATGTTAATTTCACTCATCATTACTTTTTGTTTTTTTAAAACCCCGTGGATATTTCCGATACTTATTTTTGCCGGCGGAATCGCTACCAGTTTCAGCAGTAAAAGGTTTCCTGAGAAAGAGAAGATTAAGCCCAAACAAATTCGTTGGACAAACATCTGGTTGTTCGGGATCATTTTTATCATTGCAGGTATATTGAGTGAAACGGCCCGTAAGCAGGAATGGCCGCACAGAAAAGCATATAATTTATTCGAGAATTTTTACCGCTTCGGCAGTTTTGTTTTTGGCGGCGGGGATGTGCTGCTGCCGATGATGCTTGATCAATATGTGGAACATCCGACGGCCCGGCAAACATCAGTTAATAATCCAAATGCAATAAAAATTGAAAGAGATGATATTCTTACCGGTTACGGATTTGTAAGAGCCATGCCCGGTCCGGTATTCTCCGTTGCGGCTTTTACCGGTGGGATGGCTATGAAAGACAACGGGCAGAAAATGCAGTTGCTCGGTTGTATCATCGGGGCAGTCGCTATTTTTTTACCAAGTGCTTTGTTGGTTCTTTTCTTTTTTCCCGTTTGGCAATATTTAAAAAAGTTTGTCGCGGTATATCGGGCATTGGAAGGAATAAATGCTGTGGTCGTCGGTATTATGTCTGCCGCCGCCTGTTATTTATTGAAGGGTATGAATTACTCTTTTTCGGTTCACGGAATGTTATCCTGCGGGGTAGTTGCCGGAACTTTTTTGTTATTAAAATATACAAAGACCCCCGCGCCCGTAATAGTGGTGTTTTGCGTTTTACTCGGCTGGGTTTTCTAGGTTGCTGCCGTAATAATTTTTGTCGGCAATTTCTTTCATCACTCCATCAGTTACGAGATAACGTATAGACTTTGCTTCACGAATATTGGTTCTGATCTCTGCTGCGGAAATTTCCAGCAAAGGAGCTTTTAAAATTTTCACGTTTTGGGCAACATGTTCTTTTACCGGAAAAGAAGGTCGAAGGAAGATATAAATATTATAATTATTTATTATTTGTTTATAGTTTTTCCATTTCTCAATATTTAAAAATGAGTCGCTTCCCATGATCACAGAGAACTCATTTTTAGGATATTTTTCAGAAAGATAAACCAGGGTATCTACGGTGTAAGACGGTTTCGGTAATTTAAATTCAACATTGCTTGCTTTTAATTTTTTCTCTCCGTCTATTGCAATTTGAACAAGTGAAAGACGGTGTTGTTGGTTCAACAGACCTGCAGCATTTTTAAGAGGATTTTGCGGAGAGACCACAAACCATATTTCATCAAGATTTGTATTGTTGGAAATATGCGATGCAATAATTAGGTGTCCTGTGTGAATAGGGTTAAAGGAGCCAAAGTATAATCCGATCTTCATTTGGGCAATTTAGATTTCCTCTACTAAAATATGTTCCGCTTCGTTAAGCCTCAGGCTCAATATATAGCCGGCCACAGAAACTGAAATAGGATCTTTAAACGGTGCGATCTTTTCCACGGTTACTTTCTCTCCCGGAACACAGCCCATTTCCATAAGCTTCAGAAAAATATCATCATTCTCAAAAGCACGGATAATAACCTCTTTTCCTATTTTTATCTCTGATAGTTTTTTATACATCATAAATCTGTGGTTGCAAACTTAACTGATAACCCGGGCAAACGATTTCGATTAGAGGAAATTATGAAGATCACTTTTCATCAACAGGCGCGGGTTACGCTCAGACATAAAAATTTACTCAAGGCATTCATTGAGCGAATGACTAAGAAGGAGAAGACCATGTTCGAAAGTCTGACGTTCATTTTCTGTACAGATGAATATTTGTTGGAAATTAATAGGTCCTACCTAAAGCACGATTACTATACTGATATAATCACGTTCGATCTTTCCGAGAATATATCGTCTTGTATAGGCGAGCTTTATATTAGCATTGACCGCGTCAAGGATAATGCAAACACGCACGCTGCAGACACCAATACCGAACTCCATCGTGTTATTTTCCATGGCATTCTTCACCTTTGTGGATATGGCGATAAGTCGGAACAGGAAATAGTTATTATGAGAAGGAAGGAGAATTACTATTTAAGACAATACTTTGCTATTAAGTGATCGTTCCACGTGGAACATCTAATATGAATCTCCCAACGTTCCACGTGGAACAACCTTTTATCTCGCTTACCGTTCACTTTAAACCTTCCCTTTTTGTAAAAATTGAATAAAGTACCTTTGCAGAGATGTTTTCAAATTATGATGTTATAGTAGTAGGAGCAGGGCATGCAGGTTGCGAAGCAGCGGCCGCCGCAGCAAATATGGGTAGCAATGTGTTACTTGTAACAATGAATATGCAGACAATTGCCCAGATGAGCTGTAATCCGGCTATGGGTGGGATCGCAAAAGGCCAAATTGTCCGTGAAATAGACGCATTAGGTGGTTATAGCGGAATCGTTACAGATAGGAGTATGATCCAGTTTCGCATGCTTAACCGTTCCAAAGGACCGGCAATGTGGAGTCCACGTGCTCAAAGCGATAGAATGTTGTTTGCTCAAACGTGGCGTGAGATGCTGGAAGGAACGGCAAATCTCGATTTCTATCAGGATATGGTAAACAGTCTACTAATTGAAGCTGGAGAAATTAAAGGTGTGGTGACGGGTCTTGGTCATCAGATTAGATCTAAATCTGTAGTTCTTACAAATGGAACATTCCTGAACGGAGTGATCCATATAGGATCGAAAAACTTTGGTGGCGGAAGAGTTGCTGAAAAGGCGGCCACGGGTATCACGGAACAGTTAGTGTCCCTTGGCTTTGAAAGCGCCCGGCTCAAAACAGGTACTCCCCCAAGAATAGACGGAAGAACTCTCGACTATTCCAAGATGGAAGAGCAAAAAGGTGACGAAGAAATCGTTGGTTTTAGCTATGCCGAAACACCCACGCTTAACCCCCAAGCTCAAAAAAGCTGCTGGGTTACATATACAAATGAGGAAGTACACGATATATTAAAGTCGGGATTTGAAAGCAGCCCAATGTTTCAGGGAAGGATTCATGGAACAGGTCCGAGATACTGTCCAAGTATAGAAGATAAAATTAATCGTTTCGCAGAAAGAGAAAGACACCAACTGTTCGTTGAACCTGAAGGATGGAACACTGTTGAGATATATGTAAACGGCTTCTCAACTTCCTTGGATGAAGAAACACAGTTGAAAGCATTGAGAAAAGTCCCCGGTTTTGAAAACTGTAAGATGTTCAGACCTGGGTATGCAATAGAGTATGATTTTTTTCCTCCTACCCAACTTACGGTAAGCCTGGAAACAAAGAAAATAAAGAACCTGTTCTTTGCCGGACAAATCAACGGAACCACAGGGTATGAAGAAGCAGCTTGCCAGGGATTGATGGCGGGAATAAATGCACACCTTGCCGTGAAAAATGAAGCGCCTTTCATCTTAAAAAGGAGCGAAGGATATATCGGCGTTCTTATTGATGATTTGATCAATAAGGGAACGGATGAACCATACAGGATGTTTACAAGCAGGGCTGAATTTCGCACACTTTTGCGTCAGGATAATGCGGATCTACGACTTACAGAAAAGAGTTACAGAATTGGACTTGCTTCGCAGGAAAGAATGGAAAAAGTACGGAAAAAGGACGAAAATGTAAAAAAAGCGATCGAAATCATTAATCAGTTTTCTATATCGCCCGAAGAGTCAAAAGCATATCTACTCGGGATAAATTCTGCTGTTCTATTATTCAGACAAAAGGTCGGACAATTGCTATTAAGACCGGGAATCGGCGTAACGGATATGATGAAGAAGATACATATTGTAAATCAACAACTTGGCGAGTTTTCACCAGAAATATTAGAGCAGGCAGAGATACAAATTAAATATAATTCATATATACAGAAAGAAAAAGAACTTGTGGAGAAAATGAGTCTCTTGGAGAATCTGGCAATTCCTGACGATTTCAATTATGAGAAATTGGTTTCTTTAGGCAATGAGGCAAAGCAAAAGTTTGAAAAAATTCGTCCGCGTACGTTAGGTCAGGCGAGCAGGATTTCAGGTGTAAATCCGAGCGATGTTCAGATCTTAATGGTCTATATGGGACGCTAATTGAAAAAATAGGGATTTTAAAAAGAAAGCCGAATAATTGAGAGTCCGGCATAAAATCAGCACTGCTTCAAGAAAAATATAACACATGTCACTTGTTTTTGATTCATCAGTAAAAAAAGACGAAGTTTTTGATGAGGTTGAAAAATTCCTTAAACAAAAGGATTTTGGGATCAGTTCCATAGAACCGGGTAAACCATGGGGTGGATTTTTTGTAATTGACGAAGGCGATTCTGAAAAATTCATTGCCGCGTTTTTTTCACATCTTACAAAAGAAACGTTATCTATTTCCGGAAAATTGAGTCCGAAAATATTGGTCGTTGCGCCGGATAAAAGATTAAGTTGGCAATATCATCATCGTCGTGCGGAGATCTGGAAACAGATTGGCGGCGAATCTGCAGTAGCTACAAGTGACACTGACGAAGAAAAAACAAGAAGAACATTAAAAGAGAATGATATCATAGAACTCAGGCAGGGCGAGCGTCATAGACTTATCGGTACCAAGGGTTGGGGTATAGTTGCAGAGATTTGGCGACACACGGAAGCATCAAATCCGAGCAATGAGGATGATATTGTACGAGTGCAGGATGATTTCGGCAGGTAAAACTCATATGAAAACATTCAGGAGACCGGTTGATTTTCTTTAAATTTAAGCCATGCTTCAGCCATTTTTATTTCGGCATAAGTAAAATCCGGCAAACTGTTTTTTACATCAGTTGCTGTTTTTTCGCCGCGATCGTTTAAAGCGTGAACAAGAATATTTAAATTGCTTTCGGTTAGAAAACGGGTGATATCAAGTGTACCTTTTTCAACAAATATTGCCAGGTGAGAAGAGATCGTTCCTTCAGTTAATCCTCTTTCTTTCGCAATTTCCCTGACGGACTTTCCGGAGTTGAACATTGCAAAGCTAAGCTCACGTGTATCTGCTTTTTCCGTTTTATCCGCAAAGGGCGCTTTTGCTTTTCTTTCCTTTTTTGGTGCTGTTTTAATTGCAGTGATCTGCGAATCCAAATGGTTTCTTTCGCAATAATCGTTTACCACGTCCAAAATTTCTTCACCGTATTTATCAACCTTAGCTTTTCCGAAACCCGAGATCAATAAAAGATCGGCTTTCGTTTTGGGCAAAAAAGTACAAATGTCTTTCAGTCCGGCATGGGTAACAACCAAATAGATCGGTTGACCGCTGTCTTCACAAACCATATCCCGCCAGCGTTTGAGCGTATCATACAAATCCGGATTCGGACTGTCAGTGTTACTCACTTTTCTGCTGCCCGCATAACAGGTGAGTGTAATTTGAGGTTGCGCATAATTTAATTTGTGGCGAAGAAACAGCGTAACCGAAAATGGTTCTTTGCAATAACTCATAATGTAATTCGCAGCAAAAAAAGACTGATACGCATCTTCTAATAAAGGATTTATGACATCTGCAACTTCTTTATGTTCTGTGATCAAAGGTTGAGTTTTCAACAGTGAAACAAAATGTTCCAGCAAAGGAATAAAATGCGCCGCCGCCACAGAAAGTCTGTCTTGTAATGCAGGATTATTTTCAATAACATTCTCTTCTTTCAACAAGGCATTTACCTGCCTCAGAAATTTTAAGCCGGTAGTTTTCATATCGCTGAAATGAAGCGATAAATTTCGTGACCATTCTTCTGCATCACGATTCAGCTTTTCTTTATTTGCTAAAATAGTTCCTGAAAGAATATCCCATGCTTCAGATGCATGCTCAAAAGAAAATATTTCCTCTGATAAAATTTGTGTGTATACCGCTCTTGCTCCCGCAAAGCGCTCCGCTAAAGAACCCCGGTGGCTGAGGGTTTGATGACCCTTATCAACATTACTGTTACTCTGAATAGCGGCAGCGGGAATTTTTGAGCGCAACACAATTCCTTCCAAACTCGTACAGCGACTCAAGGCAACATATACCTGACCGCTGCTGAAGGCACACGCTGCATCTATCATCACCCGTTCAAAAGTTAAACCCTGACTCTTATGAATCGTAATCGCCCAGGCAAGCCTCAAAGGATATTGCGCAAAAGATCCGATCACCTCCTGTTCCAGTTTTCCGTCTTTTTTATTCAACGTATAACGGCTATTCTCCCACTCCTCTTTGAACACAGATATTTTTTCTCCGTCACAATCCACGATCACGGAATCTTTTTCGAGCGCTGATACAACTCCGATCTTTCCGTTAAAATATCTTTTCTGAATCGTATCATTTTTAATGAACATTACCTGCGCACCTTCCTTTAGCATCAACGATGCGTCTGTGGGAAACATGCTTTCCGGAAAGTCGCTTTCCACCGTTGCTTCATAAACAAACGAGGGAGTATGCAGTCTTTGGATCTCGCTGTTATTGAGAAGATTCGCCTGGTTGTTATGAGAAGTAAGTGTGATAAAACGATCGTTATCCGGGGGAATAAATCCGGGCAAAAAACGCTCGTGCAGCTTTTCGAAATCTGCAGTCTCCATTTTATTGGTTCGCACATTATTCAACAGGTCAACAAATGATTGTTCTTTCTGACGATAGATCTTTTCCAACTGAACCAATAACGGCTGCTGTTCTTTTATAGCATGACTGTCGAAAAAAAAAGGTGACGCGTAATATTCCTGTAACAACTTCCATTCCCTGTTTTGTGCCACCGGGGGAAGTTGATGCAGATCGCCTATACATAATAACTGTACGCCGCCGAAAGGCGCGGAGTAATTTCTGCGCACACTTCGGAGGATCGTATCTATCGCATCCATTGTATCGCAACGCACCATACTGATCTCATCGATCACCAACAATTCCATTTTGCGCAGCAGCTGTAACCGCTGTTTATTATATTTTATTTTCTTCAGCAGTTCATCTTTGCTAGCATGTGTAGGAAGAAAAGGATGAAAAGGCAATTGAAAAAGACTATGCAGCGTTACACCGCCGGCATTGATCGCCGCAACTCCGGTAGGGGCGGCAACTAAAATTGCCTTGGTGCAGTTTTCCCGCAGGTATTTTAGGAAAGTAGTTTTACCGGTACCCGCTTTACCGGTAAGAAAAATATTTTCCGCCGTTTCTGTTACAAAACGAAAAGCAAGGTCGAAGATCTCATTATGTTCTACTGTAATATCCAAGAGTATTAATTTGTGAAAAGATAAAAGAATAAAAGTAAAGGAAAATAAAAAGTGCGGGAGAAAATCCGCACTTTTTAAAGAGGAAAATTACGCCGCCACTGTTGTTGCAGCTTTGCCCAACATAAGTAACTCTGTAACCTGTATCTCCGTTATATATTTTTTATTACCTTCTTTGTCGGTGTAAGTGCGACTTACCAATCTTCCTTCTACCGCAACTTCACTTCCTTTTGCGAGAAAGCGTTCGATGATCTCGGCAATGCTTCCCCATGCAAACAGGCTATGCCATTGCGTTTCAGTTACTTTTTCCCCATTCGCATTTTTGTACTGTTCATTTGTAGCCACGGAAAAGCGTGCGAATTTTTTACCGTTTTCCGTGTTTCTGATCTCAGGAGCGTTGCCGAGATTTCCGATCAATTGAACTTTGTTTTTTAGTGCGTACATGTTTTTTTTGTTTTGTGCCCTTTGTTTTATGAGCGGTTTTAAAAATTTATTTATTTCATTCAACCGATATCCGATTGACAATGCAAAGATGCGATCACAGAAAAACGACACTCGTATTTTAATCGTTTATAGTTGGATATATCCGTTTGTAAACGCTTCTACATGAATAAAACGTTGTAACTTTTCGGCTGTACAACCCTACCCTAAATGATTACAAAAAAAGAACCCGTGCTTTGCATGGCTTGCGGATCTCCCGTGAAAGGGCGAGCCGACAAAAAATTCTGTAATGACTATTGCAGGAACGATTTCAACAACACATTGAAATCTGATACAAATAATATGGTGCGCAACATCAACAATGCACTCGGCAAGAATCGCCGTATTCTTAGTTCGCTTCTTGCAACCGGTGAAGAGACCGTAAAAACAACCAAAGAAAAACTTTCCGAAAAAGGATTTTTGTTCAGGTACATCACGCATACTTACACTAACAAAAAAGGAAATGTTTATTTCTTTTGTTATGATACCGGCTATTTACCTTTAGAAAACGATTGGTTTCTGATTGTTAAAAGAAAAGAATGAAAATATGATCCGCAAAATACTGCTGCTCACCGGCTTTAATATTTCTTATGAGGTTTGCCTGGTACTGCAATCTGAAGAACACATCCCTGCCGATTTGGAAATTCATATTGCTCAGTTAAGCGATCGCATTTTTTGAATATTGCCAGATGGGCCGGCGAACAAACTCTGTTATGCAAGCGGTTTTGAAGATTTTTTTCAAGATAACTTCTGAAGGCAGCCGGTCCTACCGGAAAGACTGCTTCTACTATTGTAAAGATCATATATTCAGGGTCAGGATTTTGACCTGTCGTTTGTCCGAAGCTATTTAATGAGGTAATGATGATAAAGACGAAAGCAAAAAAAGTTATTTTCATTTTACAGATTTTGAAAAAAATATGCTTTCCCCTTTAATACCTGATTTGGTTCAACCCTGTTATCAGTAACTTCACGCTATGCAGCCCCTTACAATTACTATTATCCAAACAGATCTTTCCTGGGAAAATAAATCAGAAAATCTCCAAATGATAGGGCAAAAAATAAATGCTATCCCGGAAAGAACAGAACTGGTTGTATTGCCCGAAATGTTTACCACCGGTTTTTCGATGAATGTTGAAATGCTTGCGGAAAATATGGACGGCGAAACGATCCGGTGGATGAAGCGCATTGCCGCGGAACAAAAGATAATTCTCACCGGCAGCATCATTGTAAAAGAAGAAGGTAAATTTTACAATCGTCTGGTTTGGATGTTGCCAAACGGTGAATACGGAGCTTATGACAAAAAACATTTATTCGGCTACGGAAAAGAAACTGAATTTTATTCCGCAGGAAACAAACGGCTTATCGCTCAGGTAAAAGGTTGGAAAATAAATTTGCAGATCTGTTACGATCTCCGTTTCCCCGTGTGGGCAAGAAACAAAAATGCCGATGGTCCTGAATATGACCTTGTAATTTATGTTGCCAACTGGCCGAAGCGCCGGAGTCATGCATGGAAGACATTATTAACAGCAAGAGCGATAGAAAATCAATCATACGTGATCGGTGTGAATCGTGTAGGAAAGGATGCTAATGACCTGGAATATAGCGGCGACTCGATGATCATTGACCCGCTCGGAGAAATATTATATCAGAAACCAGACGCGGAAGATGTTTTTACGATCACTCTTGACAAAGAACAACTCACCGACATCAGAACCAGATTTCCTTTTTTGAAAGACGCCGATGATTTTAGCCTTCGCGGATAATTTTTATTTTTCCGAGATCATTCGAATTACTTCCGATAACTTTTTATCGTAGCCGTTAATGAGCGCATCGTAATTTGTGCCGATGTAGACATCCGGGGGAATTCCTGTTCCTTTAACAGCGGGATGATTTGCCTGCACCAATCGATACAGTGGCAAACGAACCCGCACTTTTGTATGCGGTAAAATAATATCCGGAATCATAATACCATCGTTTCCATACCAGCCGCCGCCGGTCTCTTCCCCAACCAAGGTAACACTATCCTGTCCTTTCATCGCGCTGCAAAAAAGAGCAGCAGCCGAAAAAGTAGGACCATTTGTAAGAATATATTCATTGCCTGTGTAAGCCTTCCCTTTCGGTTTATAAAAATGCTTTTCTAAACGACGAATGTGATAATTGCCGTCTTTGTTCTTTCGGGAGATAAAAAACATCTCTATATTATTCAAAACACCACCGCGGATATATTTTGCGTAACGACCAAGGCCGCGATCAGGTGTAAATAATGTATCTGCGATTCTAAATTGTTTTCGCGAAAGATACTTTGTAAGTAAAGTACTTAATCCTACTCTTCCGCCGCCGTTACTGCGCACATCAACGATGAGGTTATCTATTTTTTCTTTTCTCAATTGTCTGAATGAACGACGAAAAAAACTACGCAGATGACCGTCCGAAAAAGTATTTACGGTAAGCAACGCAAACTTTTTGCCGCTGCCAATTTGTAAGGACCGAAAACGCAGCAGTTTGTTTTCTTTCGGCTCTTCTTTTCTTTCTTTGCGGATCACGCTGTCTTTGCGCAGAGAATCTTTTGTAGGAACAAATAAAGGAACATTCACTTTTTGTTCCTGACCGGTGCTGTCGAGATAACCGACGGAATAAATTTTATTGAGACCAAAAACATTACGATGGTAGTAAGGAAAGTTTGCGCTTAGGCGAATGTAATTTACGTTTTCCGCATAACCGTCTTCCGGTAAAAACTCCAGCATATATTTTATCAGCAGTTTATTAGGGATACCGTTCACAGAAGTAACCAATGTGCCGCGTTTAAAAATACTATCTGTTTTATAATTCAGATTCGCAGTTACCGCCATGGTATCATTCCAGATCTTCATATACAAAGGAAATGCGGGAATTGATTTTCCCCGTACCCATTTTCCGTAAGCCTTGCTCATGCCTACGGAAGTATGACCGCAATGAATTTTTTGAATAAGGGGCGCAAGAATATGCCAGGCAAATTGCTGCTCCGTCATACTGTCTTTTATGTCGCCATAATATTTATCAAAATAAGCATCCATTTTCTCTTTGGGCATATACCAATACATCGAAGGGTGCTTATCTTCCAGGATATTTCTCAACAATGAATAATCTTTTTGAAGTGTAGCGGCGGAGTATTTCTTTGCAGGATTGTAATTTTTATTGCTTGCCGCACAGGAGCAAAACAGCGTAACGATAGTAATAAAAATGCAAAGTCTAAATGCGGTCATAATCGCAATGAAAGTAAATCAAATAAGGAGAAGAGAAAAAGAACTCTTGTTATTTAAAATAAAAAATGCCGCGGACTGCGGCATTAGATTTATTTGTTCATGTGATTCCAGCCCTGCGCAACTAAAGGGTGTTTATTGCCGCCTCTTGTGATCAGATTTTTTCCTTCGGAAGCTTCAGTAACGTAACCAATGATGCTCACGGATGGATTTACGCGGATCTTTTCATAATCGGTTTGCGGCACAGTAAACAGCAACTCATAATCTTCGCCGCCGCTGAGTGCACATGCCGTAGGATCCGTCTGCAGTTTGTAAGCGAATTCTTTCATCTCATCCGCCATCGGTAATTTGTCTTCATATAAAACACAACCCACATTACTTTGTTTGCAAATGTGCATCAACTCACTGCTCAGGCCGTCGCTGATATCCATCATGGATGTAGGAATGATCTCCTGTTCCGCGAAATATTCGATGATGTCTTTTCTTGCTTCCGGTTTTAATAAACGACCAACGATGTATGATTGTCCTTCAAGATCGGGCTGCGCGCCGGTCTCTTCAAATATTTTTCTTTCTCTTTCCAACAACGTTAACCCTAAAAAGGCACCGCCCAATTCTCCGCTCACACAAATGAGGTCGTTAGGTTTTGCGCCGCTTCTTGTAACATATGCATCCGGCGCCACTTCACCGATCGCGGTGATGCTGATGATGAAACCTTTCTTTGAAGTGGATGTATCGCCGCCGATAAGATCTACATTAAATTTTTCGCAGGCCGCATATACGCCGTCGTAAAATTCATCCAATGCTTCCAGACTGAAACGATTGCTGAAAGCAATGTTCAGCGTGATCTGCGTTGGGGTAGCGTTCATCGCATAAATATCACTGAGGTTTACCACCACAGCTTTATAACCCAAGTGCTTCATAGGCGTGTAAGAAAGGTCAAAATGAATTCCTTCCAACAAGAGATCAGAAGAGATCACTGTTTGTCTGCCGAAATGATCGATCACGGCCGCATCATCGCCAACACTTAAGATAGTTGATGAATTTTTTGTCTCGTTATTTTGTGTTAGATGATCAATCAATCCGAATTCTCCGAGGGATGATATTTCTGTTCTTTCTTCCATGTATGTTTATTGTTTTACGAGTTCGAGCATTTCTGCGTGAATTGATCCGTTGGTTGCTAAAATATGTGGTTGATACGGCGAATAAGTGTTTCCGGCAAAATCTGTAACTTTCCCACCCGCTTCCTGTACGATCAAAAATCCTGCGGCACTGTCCCAGGCATGCAGACTGTGTTCATAAAAGCCGTCGAATCTTCCTGCCGCCACCCAACAAAGATCCATAGCTGCGCTACCGAGACGACGAACTGCGATTCCTTGTTTGATGAGTTTTTCGAAAACCTCTAAAGGTCCGTTTGGAGAGTCAACGTAAGTATATGGAAAACCGGTAACGAGGCAACTGCTTGCAACGGTTGTTTTCCTGCTCACCGAGATCTTTTTGTTATTTAATGTTGCGCCCTTTCCTTTTTCTGCAAAAAACAACTCATTGAGGATCGGATTATAAACCGAACCCATGATCATCTCGCCGGCTTTTTCCAATCCAATGCTCACGCAACATAAAGGAATGCCATTTGCAAAATTTACCGTTCCGTCGATAGGATCCACGATCCATTTGTATTCACTTGTTGTTGCGATCTCGCCGGTTTCTTCGCTCAGAATAAAATGATCAGGATAATTTTTCTGAATAACTGCAAAAATTGCTTTTTCTGCAGCCAGATCAGCTTCCGTAACGAGGTTATTCAATCCTTCTTTATTTGACACTTTAAATTCTCCGTTGAAAAAATGCTGCAGTTGAGCGGCACCGGCCTTCACCGCATCGAGAAGCGTAGATTGTAACATACTGCAAAGATAGTTTCTGCAATACGGATGCTCGTTATTCTGCTGATAAAATATAATTATTTTCTTCATTCCGAAAAATCATGAGCATGATGATGATCCGCGCTCTATATTCGCATTCATGGATCTCTCCGTCATCATTGTAAATTATAACGCAAAGTATTTCCTTGAGCAATGCCTGCATTCGGTGCTGAAAGCGGGCACAGGTTTGGATGCGGAGATCTTTGTTGCGGATAATAATTCTACGGACGGAAGTCAGGAATATCTTTCGCCGAAATTCCCAACGGTGCAGTTTTTTTGGAACAAAGCCAACCTTGGTTTTGGCAAAGCAAATAACAGCGTTTTGTCAATTGCAAAAGGCGATCATATACTGTTTCTAAATCCCGATACGATCGTCCCGGAAGATTGTTTTACAACATGTGTTTCTTTTTTTAAAACGAATACAAACTGCGGATCGATCGGCGTGAGAATGATTGATGGCAGCGGAAATTTTTTACCGGAAAGTAAACGCTCTTTGCCTACGGCTTTTTCCGGCTTCTTTAAAGCGATCGGATTCGGAAAAATTTCCGGCTATTATGCAGATCATTTACCGGAAAATAAAAACAACAAAACGGATGTGCTGGCAGGTGCTTTCATGATGCTCTGCAAAAAAGCGATCGAAGCAACCAAAGGATTTGACGAAAACTTTTTTATGTACGGCGAGGATATCGACCTGTCTTATAGGATCACGAAAGCAGGAATGTATAACTATTACCTGGGTGAATGCACGATTATTCATTTTAAAGGTGAAAGCACGCAAAAAGGATCGCCGGCATATTCCGAGCATTTTTACAATGCAATGAAACTTTTTATTGTAAAGCATTACAGCAGCTCTCCGATAAAAAAAACGTTCATGCAATTCGGGATCTCCGTAAGCAAAATAATTGCAAAACTCCGATCTTCTACTGAGCAAAACATCGACGATAAAAAAAACCGAAGAACGCTGATCGCCGGAAATACGCCGGCCATTGAAAATGCGGCTATGATATTAAATAATGCAACGCAATTTGAAAACGCCGGCAACAGCAACGAAGCAGATCTGATCAAAACAATAACAAACTCAAATATTAACGCCGTCGTTTTTTGTGAGAATGGCTTCGCCAATAAAAGTATCATTAGACAACTTCAGCAACTGCCGGAAAATTGCATCGCGATGTTTCATGCAAAAAATTCGAAGAGCATTGTAGGAAGTAACGATAAAAACACGAGAGGTTTTTTTATAACAGCGAACGGACCGCAGCTGTAAGCAATTTTTTTTCCGAAGAGGGAAAGTCATTCAAGGACGATTCATTCATTTTCTTTATCTCATCAGCCAGATCAAATCCCTCCTGATCTGCAGCGATGCAGTATTTTTTCTCTGATAAAAATGTTGCGAGATATTCCTGCTCGGTTTGACCCGGTGTAGGAACAAGGATCGCTTTCTTTTGCAATGCTGCGAGGTCCATTACGGTGGAATAACCGCTTCTGGCAATGATCATTTTTGAAGAAGACATCAATTCGTTTAATTCAACAGCCGGAAGATGGTTCAACACTTTGTTTTTAGAAAGCGGAACGGCTTTTTCATCGGGCAAACCCCTTACGAGCACTGCCTTTTTGCCGAAAGGCGCCATTTGTTCCGAAAGGACATTTTCGAAGATAGAACGCTGTGGTTCCGGTCCGGAAAGAACAGCCACGATATCAACTGCAACAGCGGATTGCTTTTTTATAAACCTTGATAACGGACCGATGTACTTTACCCTGACCTCGGGCATTTTTTCCGGATGAGATAATTCGCCGGCAAGATTATCATTGCCGACATTATCAGGAACCCAGCATGCTGCAAACCTGTCAATGTATTTGTAATTTATTCGCCGGGCGATCTTTTCGGTGAAACTATTTCCCGTTTTTATAAAAAGCTGGTGTGTTATAAAAACGCAGTGCGCCTTTTCCGAATACATTCCGAAGCGATTGTCGGAGATAACGATATCAATTTTATGTTCCGAAATTGTTTTTTGTAACCAGGCGTTTTCTTTACGGATCGCCGTGTTTATTTTGGGAAACTGCAGGAGCATATTCAGAAAGAAAAAAATACGGCTTTTGCCATAATTTACATTGTAACCGGGCAGCGCCAACATTACCAATTCGGGAAATTCTTTTTGCAAGAGCGCCGCCACTTTTTTTTCGCCGGCGAGGATCACTTCAAAACCGGCATCCCGAAGTGCCTCAATAACAGGGATGCAACGTGTTGCATGACCAAGGCCCCAATCCATCGGCGCAAGGAGAACCCGCTTGCCGGCTGTTTTTTTGTTAATATTTAGATCAGATTCGCTCAAACACAATATTTACCGCCGGAAAATGTTTATTTTGTATCAGAAAATTATGCAAAAGATAGTAAAAATAACAGGGTTGGCACTTTTAGCAGTTGCACTGGTGGCTACAGGTTGCTCTTCTACAAAGAAGGGTGGTTGCAGTTGCAGCGGTATGATCGGCTATAAATAAAACTCAATTCTATGACTCCTAACCGCGACATTCTTGTAATGTTCAGGCAACATCTGATGTCTCAGAAAGATATGGAAAGGGAAGTCGTACAGTTAAATCAGCTACTTTTTAATGCAGAGCGCATCAATAATTTTGCTGCGGCTCATGAAGTGTTTGATATCAACAGATACAAGATCATCCGCGATCTTCCTTCGCTAAAAAAGATCATTCGTCAGAATAAATTGTCGAAACCGTTCATCTTCTTCAGTAATAAGAATTAATAAGCGGTCACTTTACTAAGGGCGTCTTTCAGTTTACCCAACATTTCACCGATCTCTTCTTTTTTGCAGCAACCGATGCTGATCCTATACCAACAACTGTCGTTTTTTGCGCCGAAGCTGTTGAAAGGAACCATGGCGATTTTCGCTTCGTTCAAAATATAATCAGTTACTTCTGCCTGAGATCTTAAAACCCTGCCATCAACCGTTTTTCCTGCAAGATCGATCTGAACGGTGAGATAAATTGCCGCCTGCGGCGTAATTGAATCTACCGGAAAACCTTCAGCCTTTAATTGTTGAAAACCTTCATGAATATTACGAAGTCTTATTTCAATTTCTTTTTTAAAATTCGTGAAATATGCATTCACTTCATTTTCCATTCCGAGAAAATGAGCTACGGCTTTTTGTTCTGCCATCGGCGCCCATGCACCAACGTGGCTGTTGATCGCTTTCATTTTTTCGATCAGCTCCGCAGGTCCCATGCTCCAGCCCACACGCACGCCTGTTGATGCAAAAGCTTTACTTATACCATCAATGAACAATGTATATTTTTTCATTTCCGGGCGCAGACTGACCGGATTGTAATGCACCGTATCGCCAAACGTGAGAGTCCAGTAGATCTGATCATATAAAAGGTATAATTTCTTCTCTCCTTCGCCGCGGGAATTATTTTCTTCGATCACGAGATCGCAGATCGCTTCCAGTTCTTTCTTTTTAAACACAGTCCCTGTAGGATTAAGCGGAGAGCAAAGAGCAAGCAATGACGCTCCTTTTACGTGCGGGCGGATCTGATCCGCGGTAGGCATAAAGTCATTTTCTTTAGATGCCTCGATAAGAATATGTTGCCCTTCGGTAAAATGAGTATAGTGATTATTGTTCCAGCTGGGTACAGGGTAGATTACCTTGTCACCCTTATCCACTATAGCTCGGTAAGCCGCGTATATCAAAGGTCTGCCCCCGGCAGCAATCAGAATTTCGTTAATGTCGAAATCCAATCCTTCGTTATTTTTTAAAAAAATCGTTACTGCTCTTCTCAAATCGGCGTCGCCGTCGGCTGCAGGATAAGTTGTAAATCCTTTTTGATATGCGGTTTCAATTTCCTTCTCCAGTTGTGCGGGAATCGGGAACATAGCAGAATCAAAATCACCGATCGTGTAATTATAAATATGTTCACCGTTCTTTATCTTTTCCTTAATTACAGCACCCAGTTTTACAATTTCAGATCCGATAAGGGTTTGGGCAAGCGTACTGAGTTTAATTCCCGACATAGAAAAGATTTACAACGTGAGTAATAAAGTGCAAAAGTAAACCATAGCAGATTGATTACAAAACGATCGGAACTGTAAAGCAAACACGCTCCTTTTTCTCATTTCAGACAAAAATTTTTTTATCTTATCTTTACCAAAACTGAAAGTTAGCGTCGGCTTATGTTTAATTTAATACTCTTTGGCCCTCCGGGGAGCGGAAAAGGAACACAAAGTGAAAAAATAATCGAGAAATACCGTCTTAAGCATTTAAGCACCGGTGATTTGTTGCGTTCTGAAATAGCGCAGCAAACATTATTGGGCATGGAGGCAAAGACGCTGATGAATAAGGGGCAACTGGTTCCTGATCGTGTAGTTGTGGGTATGATCAGCTCAAGTTTGGATCATAATCCAACAGCTTCGGGCTTTATTTACGACGGTTTTCCTAGAACAGCTGCCCAGGCAGAAGCATTGGATAAATTATTATCAGAGAAAAATGAGACCATTAACGTTCTTATAGCGCTTGATGTGAGCGAAGAAGAGATAACCGACCGTTTGCTGAAACGCGGCGCTACCAGCGGAAGACCTGATGACAGCGATCCGGCGATCATTGCAAAAAGAATAAGGATATACCGCAACGAAACAGAACCGGTTGCAGAATATTACAAGAAATACGAAAAAGCGGTAATGGTGCCGGGCGAAGGTACGGTAGAGGAGATATTTGAAAGAATATGTAAAGAAATTGACAGCAGGCTATAAGCCTGCTTTTTTATTAAAGCAATCATCATGGACCAACAGAAACTGAAATTTATTACGACAGAAGCTTTTGACAGACTCACTTTACTTAAGGAAGATACAAAGCCAAACTGGGGCGTGATGAATGCCCGGGAAATGACAGAGCATCTAATTGATTTCTACAACGTATCTACGGAAACAATAAAAGTAAAACTCTTCACGCCCCAAGAACAGCTGCCGAAATATATGGAATTTCTGATGAGCGAAAAACTATTTAAAGAAAACACGAAAGCCCCGTCAGAAATGTTAGGGGACGTACCTTTGCCGCTGCGTACTGCTTCTTTAAGCGAAGCGAAAGAAAAACTTAAAAAAACGACAGAAACCTTTTTGGAATACTTTACAGAAGATGAAGGAAAAAAAACGCTTCACCCGGTTTTTGGGATGTTGAACTACGACCAATGGGTAAGATTGCATTACAAACATGTATTGCATCACATAAATCAGTTCAATTTATAATTGCCGGCGATCACTTGCCGCAGGCGCCTTCGGTCCATGATTTTACCCCCGCACATTTTGCCTCACAGGCATTTGCATAAGTTTTTCCGTCGCAACCACATACCGGCAAATATTCCTTTGTGCAAATACAATTCAGTTCCGGTGTACCTACGCAGGATGAATTGTCTGTTTTCGTTGTTTTGCAGGATGCGACTATAATTGCAGTAATGATGATGAGCAATGATCTTTTCATAATGCGGTTTTCAATGATCTCCCAAAACATTTGCCGGAACGGCGCTACCACTGATAAGTTTTACAATATTCTTTCTTAATTCATTTCATAGCTTTACAACAATAAAAACTCACATGCAGAAACTCGGTAATTACGTAACAGGAAAATGGAAGGAAGGCGAAGGCAACGGCCAGGAATTATTTAACGCGATCACAGGGAAAGCAATAAATGTTGCCACATCACAGGGATTGGATTTTGAAGCGATACTAAAATACGCCAGAGAAAAAGGAAATCCTGCGTTACGAAAAATGACGTTTCAGCAAAGAGGAAGAATGTTGCGTGCGCTTGCGCTGCATTTGAATGCGCAGAAAGAAAAATTTTACGTGATCAGCGCTCAAAGCGGCGCTACAAGAATTGATAGTTGGATAGATATCGAAGGCGGTATCGGAAATTTATTTTCTAATGCATCGCTTCGCAGAAAATTACCCGACGAAACTTTTTGCCTTGACGGAGATCCGATCAACTTAAGCAAAGAGAACAGTTTCATGGGGCATCATATTCTTGTTCCCAAAGAAGGTGTTGCAGTACATATTAATGCATACAATTTTCCGGTGTGGGGAATGTTGGAAAAGATCGCGGTGAATTTAATGGCGGGAATGCCTGCTGTTGTAAAGCCTGCAACCGTTACTTCTTATCTCACTGAAGCTGTTGTGAAAGAGATCATAGCCTCCGGAATTTTACCGGAAGGCGCACTGCAACTCATTTGCGGCAGCGCGGGTAATATGCTTGATTTTGTGACGTCGCAGGATGTGGTAACGTTTACCGGCTCAAAAACTACCGGTTTAAAATTAAAATCTCATACATCTTTATTGAATGAAAGCGTGCCTTTTAATATGGAAGCCGACTCATTGAATTGTATCGTGCTTGGTACCGATGTGGCGCCGGGAATGCCCGAGTGGGATATTTTTATAAAAGAAGTAAGAAAAGAAATGACGGTGAAAGCCGGTCAAAAATGTACAGCGATCCGCCGCATTTTTGTTCCGGAAAATAAAATTGAAGCAGTTCAAAACGTACTGTCTGCAGAGCTGGCAAAGACCGCGATCGGAGATCCGGCAAATGAAAAAGTGAGAATGGGTTCGCTTGCAGGAAATGAACAACGCGATGATGTACGCAGCCAGGTACAAAAATTACTGGCGTCATCACAGATTGTTTACGGTTCGTTGGACAGCGTTACCGTTATTGATGCGGATGAAAAAGAAGGTGCATTCATGAGCCCGCTTTTATTATTGAACACGGATCCGTTTAAAAACGAAGAGCCTCATAATATTGAAGCTTTTGGTCCGGTGAGTACGCTGATGCCGTATAATGATATTTACGATGCGATCGCATTGAGTAAGAAAGGTATGGGTAGTCTTTGTTCTACGATCGTTACGGCTGATCCCGCAATTGCAAAATTATATGTGATCGGTGCAGCTACACACCACGGAAGAATATTGGTGTTGAATGCGGATTGTGCGAAAGAAAGCACGGGTCATGGCTCTCCGCTCCCATCATTGGTTCACGGCGGTCCGGGAAGAGCGGGCGGTGGTGAGGAAATGGGTGGACTTCGCGGTGTAAAACATTATTTACAACGTACGGCAATTCAGGGCTCGCCAACAATGCTTACTGCAATCAGCAATGTGTATCAACCACATGCCAAAGGAAATATTGAAACAAAGCATCCGTTCAAAAAATATTTTGAAGAATTGAATATCGGCGATCAGTTGATCACGGAAAAACGATTGATCACATCCGAAGACATTGATAGATTTGCAGAACTGAGCGGCGATAATTTTTATGCGCACAAAACGGATACTGATTTTGCCGGAACAATGTTCAGCGAACAGGTAGCGCACGGATATTTTATCATAAGTGCTGCTGCAGGATTATTTGTGGACAGCTATGCGAAAAATCCGGTGTTACTAAATTACGGTATCGATGAATTACGATTTACAAAACCGGTGTATGCAGGCAATTCTATTTACATTCGTTTTACATGTAAAGAAAAAACGGCGCAGGAATTGAAAGAAGCAAATCCCGAAATTCCATTTATTCAGGGCCAGGATATTCCGAAGGGAATTGTAAAATGGTTTGTGGAAATTTTTGATGAATTAAATGAAGCCGTTGGTGTGGGTACGATCCTTACAATGGTAGAAATGAAAACAGCTATATAAAATATTATAAAATAAAACAGCAAATTTGTATGGACACGATGGTACAACAAGGTTCGGTAACAAGTGAAACACACGCAGGTGTCACAACGATCGAATTTTTTCACCCGCAGAGCAATTCAATGCCGGGTAAACAATTGGAACAACTTGCACACGAAATTCACTTTGCAGGAACACATGCAGAAACAAAAGTGATCGTTTTAAAAAGCAGCGGAGACAGAGCATTTTGTTCAGGCGCATCTTTTGATGAACTGATGCAAATTAATAACGCAACCGAAGGCGAGAAATTTTTCAGCGGATTTGCGAACGTGATCAACAATATGCGCACCTGCCCGAAAATGATCATCGCAAGGATTCAGGGTAAATGTGTGGGCGGCGGGGTTGGAATTGCTGCTGCAGCAGATTATGCGATAGCGGTAGAAGGTGCTGATATCAAACTAAGCGAACTCGCAGTGGGAATCGGACCATTTGTAGTAGGCCCTGTTGTAGAAAGAAAGATCGGAATGGCGGCGTTCAGTGCATTGGCGATAGATGCTACGATGTGGCGCAACAGCGATTGGGCAAAGAAAAAAGGACTGTTTGCGGAAGTACATGAGAATATCGAGAATATGGATGAATCTGTAAAACGTCTTGCAAATACTTTAGCGCACTCAAGTCCCGAAGCAATGTCGGAACTAAAAAAGACATTTTGGAAAGGAACAGAAAATTGGGACCAATTATTACATGAGCGTGCATTGATCAGCGGGAGATTAATATTGAGCAGTCATTCGAAAGAGGGGATTGCGAAATTCAAAAGCAAGTAATACTAACCTATTTAAAAACCCGCTGCAATTACGAAGCGGGTTTTTTGTTGTATTGCTTTTGCTTAATAACCCATGCTGATGATTCGTTGTGCCTTATATAGTTGTTGATCTCTACCCGAAATTGTAATGTTGTTCAGACGACGGAAAAAACAAATGGTTTATTGTCGCTTTTATTTTTTGTGTTAACGAAGTGTGTTGTTGCTGCTGGCCAAAATACTCTGCCTGCATGATCTTCATTTTTACCAAAACCACAGAGCGGGAATTAACACCGTGATCTATATTTTCATCTGCTGCTACATCGCTGTCCTCTCTTACGATCACCGCTTTGCCGCTTACACGAAGTCTGATATCAGAATTCTTTTTATGATAATCGAGGTAAGCGTAAAAAGGAAGATCGATCTGTGCCGCATAATTTCCTTTGCAGGATGTGAAGAAGTATACATGACCGTCCGCGTCTGTACTGATCGTTTGTATAATATTGTTAGGCAGCGTTATTTCCGAGTTAATCTCGGATTTGAACAACGCAACTTTTATATCCTGTATTTTTTCGCGGAGAAAGGAAAGGGATGTATCGTTCTGCTGCATATAATTATTGTTTTAATTTGATATTGAAAATTCAAAGGCTATACCAAATGGATTTAACCGCACTTTATGTGCATAACTCAATTTTCGAGGAATTCTCTACCCGTGGTTTGAGGAAATTAAAATAAAGCATCGGGATTTACAGGAAAAATATTCCCGGTAAACGAAGGCACAGAAGTTTCTATAGATAATGTCTTTATAAACATACATCAGATGAAAGAGATCTCAGAAATGGTAGTGAGCCTGCCGAAGAAGAAAATAGAAAAGATTATTCATGACCCGGAGAAAACAGCAAAAGCTGTAAATCTGGTTTATGTAAATGACACGGCACCGGGAATCGTTCGTAAAAAAACGGGAAAAGATTTTTCTTATCTTAAGAAAGATAAAAAGCTAAAAGACGAAGCGGACCTGAAGAGAATTAAAAGTTTGGTAATACCCCCTGCCTGGGAAAATGTTTGGATCTGCGCGTTAGAGAACGGTCATTTGCAGGCAACAGGAACAGACGTGAAAATGAGAAAACAATATCGGTATCATCCGGCGTGGAATGCTTTGCGTAACCATACAAAATTTTATCGCCTGCTTTCGTTCGGAAAAGTTTTACCGGCGATCAGGCTACGATTGGAAAAAGATCTTTCAATAAAAGAACTTAATAAAACAAAAGTTTTAGCAACAGTTGTTGCATTGATGGAGCGAACAAACATCCGTGTAGGAAATAATATTTACGAGAAATTGTACGGTTCATTCGGACTCACAACATTAAAAGATAAGCACGTGAAATTTTCCGGCGATAAAGTAAAATTTACTTTCACCGGAAAAAAAGGGATCAAACATGACATCACTCTACAAAACAAAAAACTGGCGAATATTGTTCATAAATGTCAGGACATTCCGGGAAAAGAATTGTTTCAATTTTATGCAGAAGACGGATCACATCATAGCATCGATTCCGGAATGGTGAATGAATATATCCGGGAAATCAGCGGAAGTGATTTTACCGCAAAAGATTTCAGAACTTGGTCCGGCACCGTGAATGCATTTCTTGCATTTAAAGAAATCGGATTTGCAGAAACTGAGACTGCAACAAAGAAAAATGTTGTGCATGCATTGGATAAAGTAGCAGAACATTTAGGCAATACAAGAACAGTTTGCAAAAAATATTATGTGCATCCGCTGATCATTTCTTTGTATGAAAATAAGAGCCTTGAAAAGTATTTTAAAGGTCTGGATTCTATCGAAAAAAATGACGGAAAAAGTGACCTCACTTCGGAGGAAAAAGCGATCATGAAAATTTTAGAATCGAATTGAAAACGAGCTTTCAAAAACTATCCAATATTTAAAACTATTAAGTCACGAAAGGTTGGTTTTTTCTACCACCGTTTTACAGATTATTTTGTATATAATTTGTAGGTCTTACAAAAATTCACACACGTGTTTTTAGTAATCTCCGATCGACTTGCCTGTTCCGGCACAATGCACTGTTTTTATTAATAAAACGTGGCTGTGTAAATCTGTCCTCAGAATTCCCCGCCCCGTATTTACCTTTATGCCCATCGCCCTGTAAAATCAGAGGCTGGAAATGCCGTAACAAAGGCATAAAAATTTCATATAGGGGCAGGTACACAACTGCTTATAAAATACCAACAAAAAATAAACTCTTACAAAAAAGCATGGCGGGCGCAAAAAAAATCTTAAAGAAAACGGGAAAGATCCTTTTATGGATCCTGCTTTCTTTGTTTGTGCTCGTGATCGGCGTGCTAATCTTTATTAATACAAATGCAGGTAAAAAATTTGTGAGAAATCAGGCGCAAAAATACCTGCGTGATAAACTCAAAACAAGGGTTGATATCGGCTCGGTAAATTACAGTTTGCCGGAGTGGGTGGAACTCAAAAATGTGTACATAGAAGATCAGCAAAAAGATACCCTTTTGTATGGCGAAGAATTGCGTGTTGATCTTAATATGTTTAAGTTACTTCGCGGAAATACCGACATCGAAAAAATTGTTTTTAAAAATATCATTGGAAATATTTCACGGCCTGCAAATGATTCTGTTTTCAATTATCAGTTTATCGTAAAGGCCTTTACCGGAAATAAATCGACGACGACAAATCCCGATACGGCAGAATTAAAAATGTCATTGAAGCATGTTATTTTCGAAAATGTAGGTTTAAATTTTAAAGATAAATTCGGAGGTTCTGATTTCTCGGCTGTGATAAAAAATCTTGACCTCACAACGAATAAATTTTCTCCCGATCGTTTGAATTTCGGAATTGATAAGCTGGATGCAAATGGCGTCAAATTTTTCATGTACACGAATTCGGAATCGAAAATTACACCGGTTCAAAATCCGTCAGCGGATACAAGTTTTGTTTCGCCGTATCAATTATTTATTTCCGCGAACAAAATAAATCTGAAAGATGTTGATGTGCTCATCGACAATAAAGTTTCCGGGATGTACTACGCAAATAAGGTGACTACACTTTCCGGATCAAATGCGTTATTCAGTTTATCCCAATCAAAAGGAACCGCTGATTTTTTATTACTTGATTCTTCAGCAATTGTTTTTTCTTCACCGAAAACCGACGCGCTTGCAAAAAAAGATACATCGCTTTCGGCTCCCGCAGCACCGTGGTTTTTTGCTGCAAAACAATTGCATATAAAAAATACGGACATCAAATTTGATGATAATAATAAGCCTGCCGCAGCAGGTCTCGATTTTTCACATCTTGATACAAAAAAACTAACAGCAGCGGTTTCAGGTTTCCGTTTTTCAAAAGACACCATTTCGGCTATGATATCACAATTTGCATTCAGGGACAAAAGCGGATTCCAATTAGATACTACGCATGTAAACTTTTTACTTACCGATACGCTGTTATCTGCCACAGAACTTTATGTGAAAACGCCGCGTTCGCTGATCCAAAAATCATTTCAACTTACCTATGACAGCACAGCCGCAATAATGACGGCGCCGCAAAATGCATTGGTGAATGCGACACTTAGTAATACAACGATTGCGTTCAATGATATCTATCTGCTTGTTCCTGCTTTAGAAAAGAGTTTGCCGAAAGCACAATTCGCTAATCAGTTGCTTAACCTGAACACGGAATTACGCGGAAACCTGCAAAGGCTTTATTTACCCTATTTGCAACTGAGCGGACTTTCAGGCTCCAGACTTACGGGTAGAGGTACAATATATAATATGACGGACCCGGACAAATTCTCTTACGATCTGTATATAGATAACAGTCAAATCTTTAAAAAGGACTTGTTGAAATTCGTACCGCCGGCAAATCAGGCGCAATTGGCGAATCTTCCTGATATCATTAACCTGAGAGGTAGAATTGCAGGAAATAAGAATGACCTGGCTGCGGATGTAAGCGCATCGGCGAAAGACCTTTCATTTACAGGGAAAGTAAACCTGAAGAGTATCAGCGATCCCGCTCATTTGAAATATGACCTTGCCATTTCAAGCGCAACGGTAGGTAAAAATGTGATCGAAGGCTTTTTGCCGCCCGAATTATTACAACAATTGAATTTGCCTGCACAGGTTTCTGCTTCCGGCAAATTTGCGGGAACTACAAGTGATATTGTTCCAGATCTGAAAGTGAACAGCAGCTATGGTCCGCTTACCGTAAAAGGATTTATCAAAAATATTAAGGATCCTCAAAGAGCAACTTATGATCTTGATCTGACCACTCCGGGATTTGCGCTTGGTCATTTGATCAGGCAGGACAGCATGATAGGAAATATCGCCGGCGCATTTAAAGCGAAAGGAACGGGCTTCGATTATAAATCGATGCGTTCAAAAATAAATGCAAATATCGCTTCGCTCGAATTCAATAAATACAATTACCGCAATGCACTGATCGATGCGGATCTGGAAGGCGGATTAATAAAGAGTATCGGAAAAATCAAAGACAGTGCGCTCACACTGAATTATGATATGAGTGCTGATGTAAGAGGACAATATCCTACGGTGAAAGGAAACATCAGAGTAGACACGGCGCAGTTGAATAAACTGCACCTGATAGCAGACACATTGAATTTTTCTCTGACCGCAAATATCGATGCGAAAAATCTTAAACCGCGAAATTTGAATGCGTCATTGATACTCGACAGCATTCGTTTTCAAAACGGAAAGAACAGGTATCAGTTGGACAGCACTATATTAATTGCCTCTTCCGCAAACGGAGTGGATTCAATTGTTCTGAACTCGGCATTTGCAGAATTACACGCCGGCGGTGCATTTGATTACGATAAGATCGGCCCGTCTATATTGAATTACGTGAGCACTTATTACAAAGTGCCGGGGTATACGCCAACAACAATTAATATTCCTGATCAGCAATTCGCTATGAAAGGCGTGATTCGACAAAGCCCGATCATTAAAGGATTTGTACCGGGGCTTACAAAATATAATGATATTAATTTCACAGGAGGTTACTCATCGGCAGACACAGACAGCGCTTTAAATTTTAATGCAACCATCCCCCAACTTACTTATACAACAACTCATATCGGTAATGGAATTATCAATATCAATTCAAGAAATGAAAGTATCAATTACCTGGTAAAGGCAGACACGTTGAAAACAGCCGGTAATATTTTATACGGTACAACAATAAAAGGTGCTGCGGCAAAAGACAGTATTTCGGTAAATGCGCTTACGCAAAATTCGGCAGGCGTAAACTGGTTTGGTATTGCGGGTTCTGCATTCGTAAGTGATGATACCTATTCATTCAGACTGCATGATACCTTATTGCTGAATTATGAAAAATGGAACGTGGCTTCCGATAATTTTATTCAATATTCGCCGCAGGGATTATTAATTCACAATTTTAATATCAGCAGTGATACAGCAAATATTGCGATCAACAGTCAGCAGCAGGTACCCAACAGTCCGATAGATGTTACGGTAAATAATTTCAACCTGAAAAGTGTGAGCTCGATCATAAATCAGGATACGGTTTTTCTGGCGGGTATCGTTGATATGAAAGCAACGGTGAGTGATCTTAATAAAGCACTGCCGGCATTTACCGGAAATGCGACGATCGATAATTTACAATTCAAACAACATCCGCTTGGTAACGTATTATTCAATGCGCAAAAAGTTTCTGATAATAATGTAACAGCGGATCTTAGTTTGGTTGGTGCGGGTAACGATCTTTCTGTAAAAGGAAATTATTACCTTAATGATGTGAACCGTGAATTTGATGCGGATCTTCAGGTGAAAGAATTAAGTATGCGCACGCTCGAAGCACTGTCTGAGGGCCAATTGCAAAGATCATCCGGAAATATTTCGGGAAACATAAATCTTTCAGGGAAGTTCGCTGATCCGAGATGGAACGGTCAATTGAATTTTGACATCGCAAAATTTGCACTCACGCAATTAGGAACGCCTTACAGCATCGACAAACAAAAGATCGTTTTCAATTATCCGAATATAACTTTCCCGAAATTCACGATCACAGATTCTGCAAATCACAAAATGGTCGTAGATGGTGATATCACTTCAAGAAGCATGATGGATTACGGTCTTAATGTAGATATCAATGCGAATGATTTTATTCTGGTAAATGCGAAGAAGACGATCAACAGCGAAGTATATGGGTTCGCTTCTGTAGATGTAAACGCTTCAATCACAGGAACCTCGGGTGCACCGAATATCGAAGGTGACATTTCGGTAAATGATAAGAGTGATTTGCATATCGTGTTGCCGCAATCGGGTTATTCAAAAAGCGACAACAATACGATCGTTCGTTTTATCGACAGAGATACATTTGATATTAATCCGCCGGTGATCGCCTTTGAACCCGAAAAACTGTCGGGCTCTGCATTTGCACAATTTTTAAATTATAATCTGAATATTGAACTTACAAAAGCCGCAGCGCTTACTATATTATTAGATCCTTCAACGGGCGATGAAATAAAAGTGCAGGGTGATGCGGTATTGAATGCGGGTGTTGATCCCGGCGGAAACCTTGTGCTGGCAGGAACCTATGTACTTGACCAGGGTTATTACGATCTGCATTATCAATTCCTCGAAAGGAAATTTAATCTGGTAAAAGGAAGCACGATTACCTTCTCGGGAGAACCGTTGCAGGCGGAGGCAAACATCACAGCATCATACATAGCAAATACAAATTCGAAAAACTTATTGTCTAATGAGGTTACGGATGTTTCCCCTACTTTATCGAATTCATTCAATCAACAGCTTCCTTTCCAGGTAATCTTATTTCTTACCGGAAGACTAAGCAAACCGAATATCAATTTTGATATTCAATTGCCCGAATCAAATAATTTATTGAGCAGTGATCTCCGAACAACAATTGAAAATAAGTTGGTACAGATCAGGCAAGATCCTGCCGCGATCAATAAACAAGTATTCTCTTTATTATTATTCAATCGATTTGTGAGCGAGCAGAGCAGTGACTTCTTTAAAGGGAACGGCGCAGATTTTAATGACCTTGCAAGACAGAGTGTGAGTCAGTTCCTGTCATCGGCGCTTAATGAAATTGCCGGCGATCTGTTCAAAGGAATTGATGTGGATCTTAACCTAAATTCTTACAATGATTTTTCCAATGGAGGTAATACCGAACGTACGGACCTTAATATAGCGGTAAGTAAATCATTTGCAAACGACAGACTAACAGTGAGTGTAGGACAGAATTTCGGACTGCAGGGCGGTGATGCGGCATCAAAGGCCGGTGCGGCAAATTCAGGATTTAAGCCTGATGTTTCGGTGTCGTATAAATTAACAACAGACGGTAAATACATGATCAGGGCATATACTAAAAACCAATTTGAGGTTGTTCTTGATGGTTATGTTGTAGAAACGGGTGTTGCATTTTTGGTAACGATGGATTATGATAAATTCAGCGAGCTGTTCAGGAAAAAGAAAAGAAATAAATAATGAGGAAATATTCGGGCTTGGTGATCGTTCTTTTAGCAGTCATTGCATCATCGTGCAGTGTAAAACGCTTTTTGCCCGCCGGTGAAAGATTGTATAAAGGCAGCAACATCAAAGTAGAGAAAAACAAAGAAACAGCAGCCACGTCTAAATCTTTAAAAAAAACGATCACCCTGGCTACTTCACCAAAACCAAATAAATTTTTATTCGGGCAGCCTTATAAGGTTTGGTTTTGGTACGTGATCGGTGAACCGAAAAGAGAAAAAGGGTTAAAGGCATTTTTGAGAAATCGCCTGGGAGAGCCGCCGGTGTTGAGCAGCAGGGTTAACGCCCAGGCGACCGCGGAGAACATCGTTTCACTAATGGAAAACCTTGGTTATTTTCATACAACAGCACAGGGAGATACAACAAACACCGGCAGCTATTTTACCAAAGCGAATTACACCGTTCAGGTGCAGCCGCAATATCGTCTTGCAAAAATAGAATGGGTAAGCGACAGCACACCGATCTTAAAATTACTGCAGCGAAATTCTCAACGTGTCGGTTTGCTCAAAGCCGGAAACCCCTATACATTAAGCGATATCACCGCGGAGCGTGACAGATTAGATCTTGTGTTAAAGCAAAGGGGATATTATTATTTTAACCCTGATTATTTGATGGCTTATGCAGACACAACCATTGGTGACAGAAAAGTGAATCTCTACCTCAACATTAAAAAGACAACACCGGAAGCTGCGAAACATGCCTACAAGATCAACAGTATAACGGTGTTCCCTAACTACACACTTACATCAAATCAATTGGATACTTCGAAAACGGGTTATGAAGTGTATGATAGACTGCGTATAAAAGATGAGCAGCATAAATTTAAACAAAAATTATTTGCAACAACTATCACATACCGGCCCGGAAGCATTTACAGCAGCAGAGCGCAGAATACCACGCTTAATCGCTTTATAGGATTAGGAACGTTCAAATTTGTGAAAAATCGTTTTCAGGCTGTTAAAGATTCAACAAGAAAAGACACGTCTTACAAAATGGATGTTTATTATTATCTCACGCCGGCAAAGCAAAAATCTATACAGGGTGAGATCGACGGATTTACAAAAGAGAATAATTACGTAGGCGGACAGGTAAGCTTGAATTGGAAGAACAGAAATTTATGGCGTGGTGCGGAACAATTCGGCGTAAAGACATACGTTGCTTTGGAAACAACATCAGGCGGTGCTGTAAGTAATAACAATTACAGATTAGGTACGGAAGTAACTTTGAAAGTTCCTAAATATGTAACGCCGTTCTTTCACATAAAAGAAAGTAATTTTTATCCGCCAAGTACCAGTTTTTTAGTAGGCTATGAATATTACCGAAGAGACGTGTATTATACAAAAAACTTATTCCGCTTTGCTTATGAAGCTACATGGAAACCTAACGTACAAAAGCAATACACGATATCGCCCGTTGCCTTGAGTTATTCACTTGCAACGAATATTACCGACTCGTTTAATAAAGAAGCGCTCACCAATCCTTCTTTGTTACTTACGGTTTATAACGAAGCTATCTTAGGATCATACGGATCATACACATACAATTCAAACTTCAGATCGAAACGTAATAAAATTTACTTTAATGCTGCAATCGATCTTTCGGGAAATATCGCCGGACTTGTAACAGGCGCAAAGGATTATCGTTCCAAAAATATTTTCGGAGTGCCTTTTGCACAGTATGTAAAGTTGGACGGGGATTATCATTATACGCATAAAATGAAAAGCGGTGTAGATTGGGCAAACAGATTACAAATCGGTATCGGTTTGCCATATAATAATTCCCGGCTGTTGCCTTTTACAAAATTGTATACAATCGGCGGGTCAAATTCGATAAGAGGTTTCCGTTCAAGAACACTTGGTCCGGGAAAATATAAACCAACAGATGAAGATCAACGATTCCTTCAGGTGATAGGCGGGGATTACCGGTTGCTGGCAAATACAGAATTAAGGTTTCCATTTTCAAAAGCATTGAGCGGGGCGGTTTTTTTAGATGCGGGAAATATCTGGACGAAGGATACCATCCTTTTTGGGCCGCTTGGGAAACTGTCTAAAGATTTTTACAAAGAGATCGCCGTTGCAACGGGTATCGGAATTCGCTTTGATGCACAAGTATTGCTCATTCGTGCAGATCTTGGTACGCCGCTCAGAAAGCCATATTTGCCGTCGGGACAAAGATGGGTATTCAATCAATTTAATTTCGGATCGGCTGCATGGCGCAGGGAAAATTTAATCCTCAATATTGCCATAGGTCTGCCGTTTTAATCATACAATTTCTTTTCTTGAAAAAAATATTCAAATACATTCTCGGGATCGTATTGCTTGCAACCGCCGGCGGTATCGTGTGGTGGCAACTTAATAAAAAAGGGTTCATTCGAAACAGGATAGAGAAAGCTGTGAGCCGCGGTACAGACAGCACGTACTACATTCATTACGACAGCAGCAGGATTGAAGAGCTTGCAGGCAATGCAACATTTTATAATCTGGTGCTTCAGTCGGATTCATTGCAACAACAATTATACACCGACGATACCGCCGATATCGCAAAAACGATATTTAATGTGCACATTGAAAAACTGGCGGTTATCGGTGCAAATATCCCTGCGTTTCTGCAGAAAAATAAAGTGCAGGCCCGTATTATTGAAATAACAAGACCTGTGATCACATTGATCAATACAGGAAGGGATGAGGCAGTGAAATTTACCGCAGAAGATACACTGGCATTATATGAGAAACTCACAGGAAAATTCAACAGTATCCAAGCCGGGCAAATAAAGATTATTGATGGCACTATCGCATTTGCCAAAGGAAAAAAAAGCCCCCACGCTACTTTACAAGGTGTGAATATTGATTTCAGAGATCTGAAGATCGATAGTACGAGAAATTATGATAATCTTATAAGCTACTTTGTAAAAGGTATTGTGGCAGATGTGAAATCTGTAAATGTAAAAAATGAAAAGGCCAACAGACTGTTTGTCTTTGAAGGCGTGCAATACAATGCGCCTGGTCGCTTTTTAAAGATTGACAAATTTTTACAGACGGATACGAAGGCAAATACAACCATGATCGCACTTTCAAACACGCGTGTATCAGGACTTTCAACTAACGCATTTATTGTATATAAAACCGTGAAGGCGGATTCACTTACAACAGACGGCGGCGCATTAAGCTTTTACCGCGGAAAGAAGGCAGGTTCTTCAACCACAACAGAAAGCATTGATATCGACAACGAATTTTTCGACGAAGCAATCGTAAAAAACATCAGACTCGGAAGTACAACGCTTACGTTATTAGATAAAGCAAATAAAAATGCACCACCTTTTGTGTTGAAAAATTTAAAATTCAACGCCTCGGGAATTGACAGCGCATATACCGGAACGGATATCCTTGAATTGATCGGAAAAAGTAATTGGGATCTTTCGGCCGACGGCATTTCCTTTAATACTAAGGATAAAGTGTATAAGATAGATATCGGTCCGTTTCTGTTGGATAATTTTCATTCTGTAGTAACGGTGAAAAGTGCAGCGATCATTCAGATTGTTACGCAAGATGCATTTGTGAAGTCGCTAAAGTTTCAAAAAGATCTGTATAACCTCCACTTTGCTAATATCAGGCTTTCCGGCGTGGATGTAAAGAAGCTATTGACAGACAGAGCAGTGATTGCTGAAGACGCTTTTATGAATGTAAACCTGAACATCTTTAATGACAGAACAGTTACGCCTGACACTGCAAGTAAGATTGGGCAATACCCGCAACAGCTTTTGCAAAAATTGAAAATACCGGTTTATATAAAATCCGTTCATGCGCCCGATGCTTATGTGCGTTATACGGAACGCGGAGCGCTTTCAAAGAAGACCGGGGATGTGATCTTTAGCAAAATCCAGGGAGAGATCAAAAACTTCACAAATATTAATAGCTATATTAAAAAGAATAACGTGATGACCCTGACGGCCAATTGCATTTTCCTTAATATGGCTGCGATCACATCTTCCTGGAAACTTGCTCTTAATTCACCAAACGGAGAATTTGCACTTACAGGTAAAGTCGGTCCTTTTAATGGAACAAAACTGAATCCTGTAATAGAGCCATTAGGGATGGGTTCAATCAGAAGCGGAAATATCAGTAGCTATACATTCAGTATGAAGGGAACGGATCTCAGAGCGGATGGAGACTGCATTCTTCTATATGATAATCTCAAGATCAAGCTTTTAAAGAATACCGGTGATAGTAACGAGCTTAAAAAGAAAGGCGTTACGAGTCTTGTGGCGAATTTATTTATAAAAGATAAAAATGACGCAGCCAATCCGCGCCGGGGGGATATGGGATTTAAAAGAGTGACAACAAAAACCTTCTTTAACCTGGTTTGGAAAAGTATTTTCGCAGGCGCAAAATCGTCAACGAGATAAAATAAAAAATGCGGTTTTAAATAAACCGCATTGCTTTTAAATTCTATAAGATCAGGAATTTGTGTCACTGTTGTTCGCCATCCCTTCTTTGAATCTTCTTTCGCCTTCTGTAGAATTTTTCCCTTTATCAGGCAATGCCTCAGGATTTTTGTTGTGTTTAGGATCTATATTATCTTTATTAGAAACTACTTCCTCTTCTCTTCCCGATTTTGAAGTATCTTTTGAAGGCTCCGGTTTTTTATCTGTAGACATAACATTTCATTTAAGGATTAAAAAATGAAGCGCTGATTTTAATCGTCTTTTGTCTTGTTTGACTTTTTAAAAAGGTTGTTGTATATCGCCGTACCCCAGGCTGCGATCTTATCAGTGTTATGCAGCACTGTATTTGTAGCCCCTACTTTTACAGCATTGCTTGCAAGTTTTCCCAGAAACGAAGTGCTCTTTCCCAATAAAACATTCTTTGCAAGAAATCCTGCGCCTACACCGCCGGCGGCTTTAAGTATTGTTCCGCCTATTCCTGAACCGTCGGTAACTTTTTTCACTGCAGATTTAATAAGATTCCCGGGACGAAAATGGTCTACGGTTTCGTTGAACTGATCAGAAAGCATCCCTTCCTGTAATTCTTTTTTGCGTTCCAGCTCTTCAATTACCCTGTCAAGGTCTTGTGATGTATTAATTTGCATCATTAACTGTGAATTTTTTTAATGATAGAATTTGCAACGGGCACCTTTAGCCATTTATCCCTGCAGGAGTAAATTATAATACCGACGATAACATAAAAGCCTGAAAGTGCGAAGAAACCATAATAGATTTTTCCCAACATTTCGCCGAGCCAAAGCCCCAATGCAATATTAAGTACCATCAGAAAAAAGCAAAGCACGAGCACTAAAATAATTTTTGAAACGGCACCTGATACTATCTGAGATGCTTTTCTGGCAGCCTTTAATTTCACCAGATCAGCACGTGTTTCCAGGTAGTCAGTTGTCTTGTCAAAAAGTGATTCGAATACGCCTGTATGTGTTTCCTTTTCCATTGCAGTTATTTATCGTCGGTACTAAAAATTAAAAGATTAAATCTGCGGCAAATTATGCAAATGTTTTCTTCGCCTCGTCTTTATAATCGTTTGCTTTGTCTTTATACTCGTTTGCTTTATCTTTTCCTTTTTCCATCATCGAGTTTGCCTCTCCGCGAATGTTTTCATATTTCTCCTGAAGCGCCTCACCCAATTCATTGAATTTGTTTCTTACTGAATCACCCAAATCGCCGCCTTTTTTTGCGATCTTCTTACGTGTTTCTTTTCCTTTGTCGGGTGCGAATAAAATCCCCAATGCAGCGCCTACAGCAGCGCCCAATACTACACCTGTTAATAGTTTCTTGCTCATAATCGTAATTTTTAAATTGTTTTTAAGGTATTTGTAAATCCTATATTGCTAAAATGCTGCCAATCGTTTACATCGACGGGTATTGGAAGAAAAAACATTTTCGGGACATAACTGTGAAAGGAATTCCCCTCTTTTAAAATATTAAATTTTTTGTATTAATCAAACTGCTTCAAATTTTTCATGGCACAGATATAGAATAAAAGGGGAAGAAAGTCAGCGTATGGATTTGAGTTCAGGTTACCCTTTATGGCTTGTGCGTTATGGTACGCCATATGATTATCCCAAATTACAGGAAAATATACAAACAGATGTAGTGATTATGGGCGGTGGTATTTCGGGCGCATTGGTCTCCTATTATCTCACTAATGCAGGAATTGAAAATGTGGTAGTCGACGGCAGAACGATTGGTTTCGGGAGCACCTGCGCCAGCACTTCGTTGTTGCAATATGAAATAGACACACCGCTTTTTGAGTTGGAACAAATGATCGGCGCATACAATGCTGTGAGGGCCTATCGTTTATGTGATCAGGCGATTGATGCGCTGGAGACAATCGCTCACAAAATAAAGTTTGCCGATTTTGAAAGACAGGGAAGTCTGTATTATGCAGCTGTTCAAAAAGATGCTTCCTTTATTGAAAAGGAATTTGCAGCGAGAAAAAAATATGGCTTTAATGTCGCGCTTTTTTCAAAAGAAGATATCAAGACGAATTTTGGTTTTTCAGCACCCAATGCGATCTACTCAAAACAAGGCGCACAAACAAATGCCTATTCATTTACCCATGCCCTTCACCAACATTCTATAAAAAAAGGTGCTAAAGTATTTGACAGAACATGCATCAGCACTATCAATCATCATAAAAACGGCTTAAATATTACAACAGAGAACGGTTGCAACATTAAAGCAAAAAAAATGGTGTATGCTACCGGTTACGAAAGCGTAAAATATATTGATAAGAAGATCGTGGATCTGCAAAGTACTTATGCGATGTGCAGCGAGCAAGGAAATGGTTTTGATGCACCGTTTAAAAATAAAGCGATGTTGTGGAACACCGCAAACCCATACCTGTATATGCGCACGACGTCGGACAACCGCATTCTTATCGGTGGTCGGGATGAAAAATTTCAGAATGCAAAAAAGCGGGATGCGCTGTTACCGGAGAAAAAGACAGCACTTTTGAAAGATTTTGAAAAAATGTGGCCGGGTGTAGAAATGAAACCCGAGTTCAGTTGGTGCGGCACGTTTGGAAGTACACGGGACGGATTGCCTTACATAGGAGAATACAAAAAATTACCGCACAGTTATTTTGCTTTAGGATTTGGCGGAAACGGCATCACCTTCAGCCTTATTGCGGCAGAGATTTTGAAAGATATCATAGCAGGCAAAAAAAATACGGAACAGGAAATATTTTCTTTTGACCGCTCATAATAAACGGTCATGAAAAAAAATATTGAAGCAGCGATTAAAAGCGAACCAAAGCGGGAAAAGAAAAAGGGCCTGAAACACAAATTTGATGGCTTTTCAAAATGGGTCACAAAAGCGACAGGTTCGTCTTATGCATTTCTGATGGCATTACTTACCATTATTGTATGGGCTATTTGCGGTCCGATATTTAAATTTTCTTCCAACTGGCAATTGGTTATTAATACCGGAACCACAATCGTTACTTTCCTGATGATCTTCGTAATCCAACAGTCGCAAAACAAAGATACACTTGCGTTGCATCTAAAACTGAATGAGTTGATAGCGGCGAACGAGTTTACCAGTAATCGGTTGGTAGACAGTGAAGAACTCACAGAAGACGAACTTGCGGTGATAAAAAAATATTACAAAGTACTTGCGGCAAAAACAAGAGCGGAAGAATCTGTTTTCTCTTCACATTCTTTAGATGAAGCAGATTACGATGCGCAAAGAAAACAACCGGCACATTCAACAACTAAAAAATAAATATTTAATCATTAAAACCTAAAACGATGAATCGTTTATCAATCACATTAATAGCGACATTATTTTTTCTTTCCGCAACCCTTACGAGTTGTGAAGCGATCGGCAGTATTTTTAAAGCAGGTATATGGGTTGGCGTACTTGCTGTAGGAATTGTAGCATTTCTGATCATATTCCTGATTGGGAAATCGAAAAAATAAATTTCTTTTGAGGAGCGCCCGCAGTTGTACAGAAACATCCGTACGCTGCGGTCTTTTTATTTTGCAGCAGATCAGATCGTATCCGAATGCGAATGGGCTACAGTTGTAACGGGAGGTTTTTTACGCGTAAGTTTTTTCATCTTCATGTATATCTTTCCCTGGGAATATTTTTCATCCCCCATCAGCATTCCCCAAGGTTTGAGGTCTTCAACACGATCAAAGATAATTTTAAGGATCGCAATTACGGGCAAAGCAAGAAAGATTCCCGGCAGACCTATTAGTGTGCCGCCGATTACCACTCCTATTATTGTAACAAGTGCATTGATCTTCACTTTAGATCCTACGATCTTTGTCATTAAGAAATTACTGTCAATAAAATGCACGATCTCAAAACCAATGATGATCCAAAGAATATCGCTTAGGTGCGCAGTTGTGGTAAGCGTAACAAGGCACGCGAATATGATCCCGGTAAGAATGCCGATGTAAGGAATAATGTTTAGAATAGCGGAGAAAACGCCGAGAAATATCGCATACTTCACGCCGATGATCAACAGGATGGATGAATTTGCAACAGCTACAATCGCCATTTCCATGATCAATCCAAGCATATATTTTTGAACGATACCTTTGGACTGCTGCAACACATCTGTCACATCACTCTCCAGTTCTTTTCTGAAAACGGCCAACAAAAATTTCTTTATCGTGTGGCGATAATGCAGAATAAGAAAAGTGTAAATGCCGATGATCACCACATAAAAAGCGGTGTGCGTAATAGTGAGGAATGCGCCGCTGAGCATTTCCATTCCGGTTGTTTTCGCATCGGAAGTTGCGCCGTTGATGATCGTTGTTTGTTGTGATTCACTGATATGAAAACGCTTTTGTATCCACAGCTGCAGCGTTTCGTAGTGCATTTCCAAATGCTCACGGATAGACGGAATGTCACGGAAAAATGTAGCCATCTGATGAGAAAGAAACCAGATAAGGCAACCGATGATTGCCAATGCAAAAAGTACGGAACTGATGTTCGATAATCCTTTCGGAAAATATAACCTGCGTTCCAAAAAATTCGCCAGTGGTAATAAAAGAATAGATAGTAAAATAGAAAATGCCAGCGGCACCAGCAATGACTGACCATACACGAGCATTAAACCCAGCAGCGTGATCATGATCAGCTTTATCGTGAACTGTATGTAAAAAGGAAGTTGTTTATAATTGATATCCATTTGCAATGCCCGTTAGTTGTGAATGACAGGCAATTACCTTTTGCACAAATAGTGCTAAATTAAACAGGGATAAAGTGAAGCTTATTATACAATCCGGGAGAAGGTTGTTGTAATCCTTTTTCTTTTAGATATTCAAAGGATTTTTTGAAAGCGCATTTAATATACCAACCGGGTTCTGTGTCGAGACAGCCCGCTTCCAGCTTAACTTTTATTTCATGAAACGTACTCAGGAGAATATCTTCTGCGTATTGCTTTTCGCCGGCGAGTTTAATGATGCAACCATACAATACAGAAGACCAACGATCATATATCTCTTCCATCTTTACGGAAATATCAGGCACAATAAATTGTTCGGATTTTTTACCAGGCAGCAAAGCGTGCATCATTCAGCGTTTTTACTTTAAGAAAAGTATACTTCAATGCATTGAGCTGGTAACTGATAATATCTTTCAGCGTTTGAAAAGGAATATGTTCTTCGAGTAGTTCGGAATAAGCCTGCAGAAGGGATTTTTCATTGTGGGTGCAGATCGTCGCGACCTTTCCTCCTAAAGCTGCTGATTCAGCTACTGTATAATCGCCGAATGATTCATTCTCTTCAAATTTAAGGTGATCAGTAAGCTGAGCGGAAACGCCGAGTGATGTGAGGTAATTCTTTATTTCGCCGGCGTACCAATTACTTTCAGCTGATAAACCGTTGAGGGCAGATCTTAAAGGATGATCTTCAATTTCATCTCCAACCATTTCAAATTCCTGCCTGGAACGTTTCAGGAAAAATAAGAGACCTGAAAATTTGGACGTCAGTCCGGCGGTAAACAGTTCCATTATCTTTTTTATTTCAAATGATTATTCAAATTTTCTCAAAGAGGGATATTTTTTCTACGATCCGGGATTATGATACGGCATCTACCGCTTTGTAGATGATATCGCTCGTAAAAGGCTTACCGATAAAAAAGTCGGCGCCGTTCTTTAAAGCTTTCTCTCTGTCGTCGGCAGAATCATGCGCAGTTATCATTACCACCTTAGTATCCGGATAGTTCTTTTTTATGTAGCCGATATAATTCATACCCAAACCATCGGGCAGGTGGTTGTCTAAAAAGATGATCTCCGGCGTTTCCTGCTTCAACGCTTTATCCGCATCAGACAGGCTGTTCACGAAAGCCGTTTCTAAATTTTTTTGCTTAAGAAGTCTGCTCAGAAGATAGCATATGTCCGTTTCGTCGTCAATAATGAGCGCTTTCAATATATTTCGGTTTAAGTAGTCTGCGAATAACATTTGTTTTCAGGTTTTCTGCAGGATAAGATTCAATATTACTGCCAACAAGGATTCTATAACGACCGTTTTTACTAAACGATCACGCGTTAACAGCAAAACATATACCTCTTCTATATGAGATATGTCTTTTTAAAGCCAACGGGGTGACCTTTTTAGTAATTTTAAATGTGCTAAACTTTTAAAATATGGGGGGCTTTTACAATCGGATAACTGCTTTGTGTACTTTTTTGCCGAAATGTCCGGGGAAATAGTTACGTGGTACAATTATAGAATAGTGTAGCAGGCAGAAACTCATATGAAAAAAAAGATCGGGCGGTTTTTCAGATTTTTACGGCAGGTTTTCGTTGAAGTCATCAGCGACAATATCTTAAAGTACAGCGCCTCACTCGCTTATTATACCGTATTGTCTATAGCTCCGCTTCTGGTGATCATTTTATCAGTTACCGGTTTTTTGTTCGGCCGCGAAGCCATTAACGGAGAATTATACGGTGAGATTAATAAGCTGGTGGGAAGTGAGGCTGCGCTGCAAATCCAAACATCTATTCAAAATATAACACTTAGTAACAGCAGCGTATTTGCGACTACGATAGGTGTAATTATTTTAGTGATCGGAGCAACGGGGATTTTCGGCGAGATTCAGGATTCACTCAACCGGATCTGGGGATTAAAGATAAAGGCAAAAAAAGCCTGGTGGAAAGTGATCCTCGACCGTCTAATCTCATTTTCTCTTATTCTTAGTCTTGGGTTTGTATTGATCGTTTCCCTATTACTCAGTGCTTTGGCGGCAGCGGTAAGTACAAAAGTTACCTCATGGTTTCCGGGGATGGGCGATTCCTTATTGCTGATAGTAGATACCGGTATCTCATTGATCATCACAACCGTATTATTCGGTGCAATTTTTAAAGTGTTGCCTGATGCAAAGATCAAATGGCGTGATGTATTAACGGGAGCATTTATTACATCCTGTCTTTTTTTAGTAGGTAAATACGCGATCGGATTTTATCTCGGTCAGAGCAAGGTAGGAACAATCTACGGCGCTGCGGGCTCGATAATGATATTGATGATTTGGGTATATTACAGTTCTGCTATCCTGTATCTCGGCGCTGTATTTACAAAAGTATACGCAACAAATTTCGGCGGAAAAATACGACCCAATGATTTTTCGGTTTGGATCCAAACAACGGAGATCCCTGTAGCGAAGCCGATCCTAAAGGACAACGAAAAATCTCACTGTACTAATATAAAAGAAGTTAAAACAAATGCTACAAATGAAAAAGAAGATACTGATCATTGATGACGACATGGATATGTGTATGCTCCTCAGCAAATTTTTGTCGAGGAATGGCTATGATGTGGAAACGGCGCACTCCGGTGCTAAGGGTATTGCAAAATTCAAGGAAGATAATTTCGATATCGTCATCTGCGATTTCAGATTAGGTGATAAAGACGGTAAAGATATTTTGCAGGAAGTAAAATCCATTACCCCTTCCGTGATCGTACTGATCATTACCGGTTATTCCGATATCAAGACAGCGGTGGATGTGATCAAAATGGGCGCATTCGATTACATCACGAAACCATTGATCCCGGATGAAGTATTGAATGTGTTGAATAACGCATTGGATCAACCGGCACAATCGCACATACCGTCATCGGTCTCAACTTCCGGCGCTGCAAAACCTTCGGGAACTTCGGCGAAAAGATCCCCTGCAAATACCGGCGAATTTTTAGTGGGAGAAGCGGGTACAACAAAAGATCTCTATAAACAAATTGAGATCGTAGCACCTACAAACTACAGCATCATTTTATACGGCGAAAGCGGCACGGGTAAAGAAGTGATCGCAAAAACAATTCACAGCATGAGCGACAGAGCGGATAAGCCTTTCGTGGCAATGGATTGCGGTACGCTTTCAAAAGAATTATCAGGGAGTGAATTATTCGGTCACGTGAAAGGCGCTTTCACCGGCGCACTCACGGATAAGGAAGGACATTTTGAACTGGCAAACGGCGGTACATTGTTCCTGGATGAGGTGGCGAATCTTACCTACGAAATTCAGGCGTCATTGCTTCGGGTGATCCAGGAGAGAAAATTCAAAAGGGTTGGCGGAAATAAAGAAATGCCTGTAGATGTACGAATTATCGTAGCATCAAATGAAAATTTGCAGGAGTCGTATCGTAAAGGCAAATTCCGCGAAGATCTTTACCATCGCTTCAATGAATTTTCTATCAATCTTCCGCCGCTTCGCGATCGTAAAAAAGACATCCCGTTATTCGCCGATTTCTTTTTGGAAAAAGCGAAAAACGAACTGAACAGGGATATAGAAGGTTTTGAAGACGACGTGATGATGATGTTCATCAATTATTCATGGCCGGGTAACCTGCGTGAATTCAGAAATGTGGTAAGGCGTTCTGTGTTGCTCACGCAAAGCGGAAAGGTAAATGCGAAAACGCTTCCGTGGGAGATCACCAATTCTGCAACGGCTGCAGGTGAGGCGCCGCCTGCTTTTGCGCATCGCCATGAAGATGAGCAGCAAACTGTACCTTCATCAAATTCAGTAGAAAATGCATTGCCTAAAAAAGCATACGACCTTAAAGACGCGGCATCAAAAGCAGAATATGAAGCGATAATGAATGTATTAAAACAAGTAAATTTTAATAAAACTAAGGCGGCTGAGATCTTAAAAATCGATCGCAAGACTTTGTACAATAAGATCAAAGGGTTTGAGGAAATGAATAATTAGAGAGAAAGATAAAAGCTAAAGACACAATAGGATCAGCAGAAGAGCAGGCCGTCGAATTTAATGTTCATATGGAGTTTTTTCTTTTTGACATAGCATAAAAAATGCCGCTTCAAATACGAAGCGGCTTTTTTTATGCTTGTTATCACTTTACATTTTAGAATCCCTCTTCCGGGTTGCTTCTTCTTTAGATTCGTTACCGGTAAGAACAGTTTCCATTTTGTGTAAGAATGTAGAAACGGGCCCTTCCATTTTATTTGTCCGATCATCTAAGGGTTCATCTTTGATCAAAGTGCCTATTTTAAGTTCTGCCGGAAGGTACGGAAGAAAATTATCACGTTGCATTGATGCAATATTCCTGATGGATGCCGCATGATCATCTCCTTTTGAAGCTGCGCCGCGTATGATCTTTACTGCTTCCGCGGAAATACTGTTGAAGTGCGTTTGCACTGATTCGGGACTGTTATCCGAATAATTTTCAATATTCCTTTTTACTTCCGCTGCATTTTCGCCGAAGAATAAGTTAAGCCAGTCGGGTGTGGAAGATTCTCCGGCAAGAAATTTCAGTCCTGCTTCAGAACGTGCGGAATCGTAAACACCGGCAACGGCTGCCGGCACAATTGCCTGAATAAGGCGATATTCCCTTTCTTTGTCAGATTTTATTTCAACCTGCTGAGAATTAGGATCCACCTTTTTTAGCTCGGGAAGATTGAGTGTTTTCCTCAATTCTTCAATTAAATTAATAGCCATGGGTTTAAATTTTTCGGGTGATCAATCGGATAACATATTAATAAAACCATGCCATAATAACCGGTATGCATTTGGATTGGATAACCGCAGGCTATCACTACAATAAAACCTTTTTTATGATCTCACAACCAAATGATATGACGACCCTCAGCACTGTTTTGGAAAAACTTCGCGTAAGAAAACAAGACACAGAATTTCTGTGGGACAAGAAAAATAAAACTTTCGGCTCAGGGGGCAAATCATATCGTCCTGACGAACTTGCAATAATAAAGACATATCGTTTTGAAGGTGCATCCGATCCGGGTGACAATTCTATTCTTTATTTGATAGAGGCGAATGATGGAACTGTGGGGTACACCATGGATGCTTACGGTGTATACAGTAATAATGACGGGGAAGGATATGATGATTTTATCAGAAAAATTCCGGTACAGGAAAGAACAGAACAGCAGATATTCGGGGAATAGGGTTGAAATGATCTTGTTTTGATTAGTATACGATTCATAATAAGTTTTCCTTACTACATAAAAAAGAGCCGCTAAATATTTAGCCGCTCTTTTTTGTATTTTGAATAATTGCATGAATGGAATTGCGAATCTACAATTCAATCGATCAACCAACTACCTCACCAATTTCAACTCATCAATAATATTCTTCGCACCCCCCAATTTGTCGATGCACCAGAGTACATAACGAACGTCCACACAGATCGTGCGGTTAAGATCTTTATCAAATGCTATTTTATGGCTCAATGCCTCGTAGTTACCGTCAAACGCAAGCCCGATAAGGTTTCCGTAAGCATCCATAACAGGTGAACCTGAGTTACCCCCGGTGATATCGTTTGTAGTTATGAAGCCGATCACAAGATCATTATGTGCTTTATCAATGTACTGACCGAAATCTCTTTTTCTCAACAGGTCAATTTGTTTTGACGGAAGGTCAAATTCATAATCGCCCGCTACATATTTTTCCAAAATGCCTTTGCTCGTTGTTACAAAGTCGTAATGGACGGCATCCCGTGGATTATAGCTCTTTACATTACCAAAGCTCACACGCATACTGAAGTTTGCATCAGGATACATCTTAGCTGCAGCTTTCGGATCTTTCTCCATGATACCTTTAAGATAAGCACGGCCCAGCTCTGCGTTCTTATTGACAAACACTGTATATAGGGAAGCATACTTACCGTTGTAGCTTTTAATGAAGGAAGATGCATAGTCATACGCGGGATCACCCTGTAAAGTAACGGCATCAGGCCTCGCGATGAACGTATTCCACTTTGCATCATCGTTGATCATAGTATTATTGAAAAGATCATGCGCCCATTTTTTATAAGTAGCTTCATCACTAAGCGGACCAACCGCTTTTATCTTATCAAAAGTTCCGATCGGCTGCTGATTTTTATCGATGTCATTATAGTACATCATCGCCGCCGCAGCTACAATTTTTTCATCACTTGGTCTGTCTTCACTTTCCATAAATGTTTTGCGTGCAGCAGAAGCAGCGTCAGCGGCTTTCTGTACATCTGAAGCAGTCATACCCGTTTTTACCAACGCATTTTCAAGACCTTGTAAAGAACTCGCAAACGTAAGTAAGGGTGATCCAAGAATGCCCTCGATCATATACTGACGTTGTTTTGCGTATGGCGTCCATGCCGCATAGTTCGCCGCATAATCCGTCATGATGTTTGCATATTCCGTTTTGCCCGAAGCCCATTGTGCGAATGAGGTTTCGTAGACTTGTTTTTGTTCGTACGTGTGAAACTTGATCAGTTGTTTTGTTTCACCGTCAAAAAATTTCCAATAGTTAGCGATACCTGCATAGCTGCTTGCAAGTTTCAATTTTATCGCAGGATCTTTGATCATGTCTTCGTGCATATATTTCAAACGCATGTCGCGAAGATTTACAAGAGAAGGATTTTCAATTTCGTTTTTCAACTTAATACCGTAGCTTGTCTCGTAACGGTTAGTACCACCCGGATAACCGTAGATCATAGAATAATCTCCGTCTTTAATACCTTTGATGCTTACGGGCAAAGACCATTTTGGTTTAAGCGGAACATTAGCCGTACTGTAGTCAGCAGGCTTTCCGTCAGCAGTGGCATAAATGCGGAAGATCGAAAAATCGCCCGTGTGACGCGGCCATTCCCAGTTATCCGTATCGCCACCAAATTTACCTACACTTTCAGGAGGTGCACCTACAAGGCGAACGTCACGGTACACTTTGTACACGTACATAAGGTATTGGTTACCCTTGAACATGCTGTATACACGGCCCGAAATGCCATTGTCTTTATCCAATACTTTATCCGTGATCGTTTTATACGCGTCCGACATTTTCTTAGTGCGGTCCGCCCAGCTCAATCCTTTTACCTGGTCTTCAACTTCTTTTGTTACATCCACGATGCGCTCAAGAAAAGTAACAGTAAGCTTGCTTTGAATTTCCTGCCCCATATTATAAGCATAGAAACCGTCACGGAGATAGTTATGTTCTACCGAACTCGCATTTGCAATGGCTTCATAGCCGCAATGGTGATTGGTAAATACCAAACCTTTATTGCTCACAACTTCGCCCGTGCAACCACCGCCGAAAATGAGGATCGCATCTTTCAGCGACGCCGAGTTTACAGAGTAAAGCTGTTCTTTGGTCATTTTAAGACCACGCTTCACCATGTCGTTGTACACCTGCTGACCAAGCAGCATCGGCAGCCACATACCTTCGTCGGCAGAAGCTTTAAATATGCTCCCGAGGAGCACGAGGGAAATAATAAATTTCTTCATGATAATCTGTGAGTTTTTGAGTAACGAATTTAGGCAATAACGGGCGGTTGACAATAGTACTTTAATCAACATTTGTCCGGGCTGTCCGCTGCAATCTTTTGCTCAAAGGCAGCAAAAGGATTTCCGCTTCCATCCCGCCGCTCGTCGGCAACAGATCATTCTTCAGCACTCACCGGCAAACTGCACAGCGGAAAATATTTACCTTTAAGCATCATGATCAGCTTTGAAGCATACCAACAGCTTGCACTTTCATTTCCGGGAACTTCCGAAGAGCCGCATTTTGATAAAGTTTCTTTTCGCGTTAAGAAAAAGATCTTCGCTACTTACCACCCTCAGGAGAACAAAGCCATGCTCAAGCTTTCATTGATCGATCAATCTGTTTTTTGCGCATACGAAGGAAAAGCTTTTTATCCCGTTCCCGGAGCTTGGGGTGCCGGCGGGGCAACATTTGTAGATCTGAAAAGAATAAGGAAAGGGATGTTTAAAGATGCATTAAAATGTGCGTATAATGAACTCACAAAAAAGAAGACGAATTGAACGACTCAACGGATTATTCGCCGGAACTTTTCGAATATTTAGTAAGCCTCACGCCGGAACCTAACAAGGCATGCCATTGCGAAACATGGAACTGACAATCAGCGGTTAGTCTTTACAATTATATTGATCCGGTTATTTTTACAGATCCGGGTGCGGAACAAATAAATATGTCACATAATATTCACATATCATTTATCACAACGGGAAAGCGGAAGAGCCTTCTTTTGAAAATAATTTGGTGCATTTGATCACGACCCTACAAGCCTATCAATAGCGTGCTCTTAATAAATTTTATACGAAACAAAACATTTGTTTAACCCTTCGCGCATCAACGCCGAATAGATCTGCACTTTGCGTGCTGAACATCCTGAGAGTTGTAGTGTAATTATCTGTTGCCGTGAACCGCATCATCAGGATCTCTTTCATCATTTTCGTGTGAAGAATCCGGCGCAGGTTTATAATTTTTATGAACAGCGTCGTCCCCGTCCTGCTGTTTATTTTCTTCTGTAGGTTTTTGCTTTATGGAATGCACAGCTTCGTCGCCGTCAATCTCATTCGGCAGATCAATATTATTTTCTGCAGGTGCTAAAGGATCCGTAGAGTTGCCACCCGGGAGGGGAGACATTTTTGCAGTCTCGTTTGTGTTTGACATAATATATGTTTAAAAAAAAATTAAATACGTCCGTCCAATTCACCTTCCGAAGGCTCATCATTGTCATAGTAATCATCCTCATCACTTTCTTCCGGAAGATTATCAGCATCAGCAAGACGATCGTTTTCAACAGCATCCATAGCGGCAGCCATCTGATCATCACCCTCTTCGAGATAATCAAGTTCCTCTCCGCTGATCGCATCATCATCCTTATTCAGATCATCAAGGTCTAACTTATCATCACCGTCAGTAGATGCGGAAAATTCCATGCTGTCATGCTTAAGGTCTGTTTTGGAATCTGTGGAATTCGGGTCTTGTTTTTTCATGTGCCTTCGTTTGAGCTAAATGGAGGAAAAATTGTGCCGGTATGAAGCTCCCGCGATTTTTAATGTCTGTCCCGCGGCATGTTATTTGAAACGGAAAAGGGAAAAAAGCAGTTATGAACGACGATAAAATAAATCAGGCAGGAACATCTTTCAACTCGGACAGTCTGAAAAATATGGATGAGCAAAGCGGCAGACCCGGCGACGGTTCACAGGCATATCTGGACACCGATAGTATTGCAGCACAAGCTGCGCACGGCGAGCCTAAAAAGAAAAACAAGCATCATCACCGTAAGGTAAAAGCTGGCCTCAATTCTTTTTAATTTCCCGGAACATAGATAGCGACGAGCGTTCCGCTGCCCGGCGAAGATTGCCATTCGATCGTGCCTTTTAAAAAGCTGATCCTCTTTTGCATATTATCCAAACCGATACCCGTAAATTTATTTTTATCAGCTGTATCGAAACCTCTGCCGTTGTCTTCTATAGTTGCATTGATCCCTGATTCATCTTTGATCAATGCAATATCCAGGTTAGATGCTGCTGCGTGTTTGATCACATTGTTTACGCATTCCTGCAACACCCGATACAACACACTTTCCGTATTCTTATTGATTGATTCATTCAAACCTTCAGTGTAAAGCTGAACCTTTAAAGACGGGCTTTCGATCTGCTCGATGAAGGCACGCACTGCAGAAGCCAATCCTGTTTTGATCAATGCATTCGGCATCATATTATGCGATACGCTTCTTACTTCTTTGCAGCTTTCATCAACCAAGGCAAGTGCTTTATCAAAACTTGATTTCTCATCCGAACCAAGCGGAATTTTTTCTTCAAGTAAAGACAAATTCATTTTTGCGGCACTCATCATTTGTCCCACACCATCATGAAGATCCCTTGCAATGCGGCGGCGCTCATTTTCTTCAGCCTGAATAACGGCCTCTGTTGCAAGTTCCTGTTGCTTCATAACTTCTGACTGCAAACGTGATTCCTGTTTGATTTTATTTCTGTTCCAGATTAAAAACGCGAAACCCAATGCTGCCAGGAAAACGCCGATGGCGATGCCTAGCAGGATTTTATTTTTGGAAAGGGATAATTTTTGAATCGTGTTTTCTTTGTTGAGCAAAGAGATCTGCTGTTCTTTTTTCTCTGTTTGATATTTTGCATCAAATTCTGTGATACGTTTCAAAGATTCTCCGGCATAAAAACTATCCACCGCGTTTTCATACAATTGCTGATACACAGTTGCCGAATCTGAATTGTTCTTAAGAAAAAAATAATTGCGAAAGCCATTGTACGCCGGTTTCAGCACGTTGAGATTATTATTGAAAATGCCCGCTGTTCTTGCAAAGACCAAATAACTATAAGCTTCGTCTGCTTTTCCCTGCTCGAGTAATGCCTGCGCAAGATTGGCGGCGTAAAATGAAGCGTCATTTTCATTACCGGTATGTCCGGTGAGCGAATATGCTTTTTTATAAGCGATGAGTGCCGCGTCGTTGTCTTTTTTTCTGTGATACACATCCGCAAGATCATTGTACGAACTTGCCATCGCTCCCTGATCATTATCTTCTGAAAAAAATCTGATGCTTCGGTTATAATAATACAGCGCACTGTCGTAAACGCCTGTAGTGGCAAAGCCGTAGCCAATATTCGAAAGCCCGCGGGCCATTAATCCTTTGTCATCTACTTTTCGTGCGTATTCGATGCATAACTTATTATATTGTTTGGCTTTATCATATTGTTTCATTTGGTTGTACAAAAACCCGAGATTGCCGTACGTTTTAGAAATAAAATCATCGTTCTTTAATTCTTCAGCGAGTCTTAAAATTCTGAAAAGATAAGCGGCGGCGGTATCGTTATTTCCAAGCTCCTGGTAAATGACCTCGATCTTGTTTAACGAACTTACGATAAGCGCATTGTCGCCTAACGTTTCCCTAATGGCCAGCGCTGCTTTATTATTTTGCAGTGCGTCAGATACATTTCCGGAGTAATATTGAACGATAGCAAGATCGTTTAGAGCATTAGCGGTAAATTTCGGGCTGATCACTTTATCCGCAAGTCTTTTCTGCTGAGTTGCATATTTCAATGCAAGTACGCCGTCTGATGATGCATAAAAAAAAAGTAAGTTCAGAAAGCGTTTTTATTTTCCCGGTATCTGTTTGTTGTTTGGAAAGATCATTCAGCAGACTGTCTGATACATGGGTATTCTGAGAGTAGCAGTGCTTTGCACACAGCAAAGTAATGATGAGCAGATATTTCATGTTTTGGCTGAGGGTTAAACTCTGCGCAAAATAGAACTTTAATTCGGCTTAAAATCGCCGAAAGGGTTGCCTGCTAAGGTTTAGTAGTTTTATTTGATTTTGCTTTCGCACGTTTGTGATTTGCGGCAGCTCTTCGTAATCTTCTGTCATCACTGTTTACCGGAGGAGATTTCGAAAATGTATCTAATGTATACGCCTCACCGTTTGGCGGTGGCGTAACTTTACTTTGTGCAGGAGATTTGTGAAGGGGAATAACGATGTTTGCTCTTGTTCCGCCTGTTGTATCCTGGGCAAATGATATTTTTGAAATAGCGATCAATGCTATCAATATAGGTAACACTTGTTTCATCATCTTCAATTTGCTTAGATATATAAAAAGCAGTGCCGGGTTTAATGAAACGCAACATTAAATATCTTTATAATATGCATTCACGCACCAATCCCGACATCGATATCATCGCATATATTCTTGACGCAGTAATCGCGGCAAAGCCGGATGATGCATTTTGTAAAAGCCTCAAACAACAATATATCGAACGCGGCGGCCTCAGCAAGAAACAGCTGGAAGGCTTACAGGGTAAAGCGCTGCGTATTCCTGATATTCACCCCGGAAGAATGGCAACGCTTGAAGCGATCATTAAAAAAAAGCACGTTACCCATCGCAGCACGGTTACATTGCAAAAAGTTGCGGATGAGAAAGACACAGCTTCCGGAGAAAAAATAGAAGCGATCCTCGCAAAATATCCGCAGCATAAAAGAGTGCTGCTCTTCAAAATAAAATTTGATAAAGACGGCAAACTTGCTGTTCCTGAAAGAGATGAACTGGAACGTTTTCACAAACTGCTTATAAAATAGAACCGCCGCACAATACTGCACGGCGGCTCCCTCAATCATAAAACCTGCAATCAAACTATTTACCGCGGAGATGCTAAGGCGCTAAAGCGCATTGCTGTGCACCTTTGCGCCTTAGCTCCTTCACAGTTACATCCGTGTAACGTGTACAAACGACATGTGTTACAGAAAAAGGTTCGATTGTAATAGTTTAACAAAAGCCCTGTTGATTTATTTCCCCGAATCCCTGCAAAACGGGCAGCAATAAAGGTTTAACGAAAAAATTTGTTGGTTTTGCGGTAATATCCTTATTATTGTATCGGAATTGGTGATGTACATACCCGGTTACATCGCACTGCTTCAGGCCATTCCGATCAAAGAACAAATTTTCAACCTCAATTTTTAGAACAGAATCACCGCGAATTAATAACGCATTCTGACATTTTTATGTACGACATATCACAACTGAACGACCTTCTCGTTCCTGAGCTGCACGATATTGCAGAAACGCTCAGTATCTCACAATCAAAAAAACTGACAAAGCACGACCTGATACAGGCCATTCTTGACAAACAATCAGCTATGAGCACAGAAAAAGATCCGGCAGACGAAAAGCCAAAAAGGAAAAGAATTGTAAAAGGCGACAAACCTGAAACAGCTCCGGAACCTCAGCCGCAGGCTCCTAAAAAAGAAGCCGCGGTTCGCGCGAAGAAGCCTGTTGAAAAACCTGCTGAAAAGCCTGTAAAGGAAAAGAACGGTAACGATGCTTCACAGGAAGAAGAGGAAGAATTACAACCTATTACGGGCGAGCAAAGTACCATCCCTGCTGCCATTGCGCAGATGTTGCAGGAAGAGGATATTCAACAGCCGGAAGTAGTGATGGAGGAGCCGGTGTTTCAGCATCAGCAACGAAGAGAACATAAACCGCAACCTGTTTTTAATATTGAATTCGACGGCGTTGTACAAGGCGAAGGTGTGTTGGAAATGATGCCCGACGGCTATGGCTTCTTACGCAGCAGCGATTATAATTACCTATCATCTCCTGATGATATTTATGTTTCTCCTTCACAAATAAAATTGTTCGGTTTAAAAACAGGTGATACCGTTTACGGATCTGTTCGCCCGCCGAAAGAAGGTGAAAAATATTTCGCTTTATTAAAAGTGAATACGATCAACGGAAAATCACCGGAAGAAGTTCGTGACAGAGTTCCTTTCGATTATTTAACGCCGTTGTTTCCGTTCGAAAAATTAAACCTCACTACACGTTCTGATAATTACAGTACGCGGATCATGGATCTTTTTACACCGATCGGTAAAGGTCAGCGTGGATTGATCGTTGCCCAACCAAAAACGGGTAAAACGATGTTGTTGAAAGAATTGGCGAATGCCATCGCGGAAAATCATCCGGAATGTTACCTGATGATTGTTCTTGTGGATGAGCGCCCGGAAGAGGTTACAGATATGGAACGTAGCGTACGGGCGGAAGTGATCGCATCTACGTTTGATGAACCTGCGGATAAGCATGTAAAAGTTTCTACCATCGCATTGAACAAAGCAAAGCGATTAGTTGAATGCGGACATGATGTGGTGATCCTGTTGGATTCAATCACACGTTTGGCAAGAGCGCACAATACAGTTGCACCAAGCAGCGGTAAAGTATTGAGCGGTGGTGTAGAAGCGAATGCGATGCAAAAGCCAAAGCAGTTTTTTGGTGCGGCACGTAAAATAGAGCATGGCGGTTCTCTGACGATCATTGCTACAGCGCTTGTAGATACAGGAAGTAAAATGGATGAAGTGATCTTTGAAGAATTCAAAGGAACGGGTAACATGGAGCTGCAGTTGGAAAGAAAATTATCGAACCGCAGAATTTACCCTGCAATCGATATCGTTGGTTCTTCTACGCGTCGCGACGATCTGTTGCTTGATAAAGATACTTTCCAAAGAATGTGGGTATTGCGCAAGCATATGGCCGACATGAATCCGGAAGAAGCATTAAACACATTGTTGAAGAATATGAAAGGAACAAAAGATAATGCAGAGTTTTTGACTTCGATGAACGGGTAACAATCGATTTCAAGATTTGGAAATGCGGTGATTCTTTCAAGTTGAAGTTTATAATATTAAATGAGCGCCTTCAAATACTTGAAGGCGCTTTTATTTTAATTAGCTTTAGAACATCATTAAATTTTATGGGGAAATATATTATTCTTTTCGCTTGCTTGTTGCTCACAAACATTTCGAATGCTCAATTGAAAAAAGCAAATGAAGTGATCATTCATGCGTTTAAAACTACGGGTAATAAATGGGTATACATCTGCAAAGAAAAAAAAGACAACTATATTGTATACCGCTTTGGTACAGATACAGAGATTGAATTGCAATACCCGGCCAAATTAGACAGCGCTTCATGGCAGCAATTTTCATTTCGCAGCTACATGAGAGGCGGCGGTGTGGAAAATGCAGGAATGGAATTTCAAAATCTCGACTTTACGAATGACAGTATTTCTTATTCCGTGTATAATAATTGGGACGCGACCACAGGAAAATATACTTGCTCCCTCTACGTTTATCTGCCTTAAAAGACTGTAACCATTAACGGGATTTGGAAGACTCATATCAATGCTTTATCAGATCTGATCGGCAATACAAGACTTAAGGAGGCCGATTGATGATTTTGCCTGAAAACCTTTGCTAACAGCCTTGCCGGGCAATTTTTAACCGATAAATTTGCAGTTCAAAAATTTATATGAACTGCTTTAAATATTTCACTGTTGGTTTGGTTTTCACGATGCTCGCAAAGGTTTGTGCAGCACAATCCAATACCATCGGTTGGCTTGCATCATTTAATACGATTAAACTTGAGGGGAAATGGAGTGTGCACACTGATGTGCAATTCCGCAGTACGCATCAGTTGGAGCATATGAATCAAATCCTGATCCGTCCGGGTATTAACTATCAATTGAATAAGAAAATGATCGTTTCAGGCGGTTACGCATATACACACGTGCGTGCGGTTGTTGCCGGTGAAAGCGGATACATTGCCGATCATAGAATTTGGGAGCAATTCATGTACAATCACCGCATCAAACCGATCTACACGCAACATCGTTTTCGCCTTGAACAAAGATTTTTGACAAAACCTGTTTTAGAGAACGGCAAAGTGAAAGGCGGGAAAGATTTTTATGCGAACAGGTTCCGTTATTTCATCAGAAATATTTTTCCTCTGCAGAATAAAGCAACATTTACAAAAGGTGCATTCGTTGCATTGCAAAATGAGGTCTTTCTCAATTTCGGCAATACAGAAAATGTCAACGGTAAGGTATTCGATCAAAACAGGTTATACGGTGCGGTAGGTTACCGGCTTGCGAAACAATTCGATGTAGAGGCAGGATACATGTATCAGTTTGTGCAGGGAAGAAGTTTCAATACAAATAATAATATCATACAGGTTGCAACTTACCTTCGTTTGTAACAGATGAGCATTCAAAAAATATCAACACAGGAATTTTTAACACTGGCTAAGCTGCATCCGGTCTTCGACGTACGTAGCCCCGGCGAGTACAACCATGCACATATACCCGGTGCTTGCAGTCTGCCGTTGTTTTCTGACGAAGAAAGAAAAGTTGTAGGTACGGCTTACAAACAACAAAGCAGAGAAAAAGCCATAAAGTTCGGCCTCGATTTTTTCGGGCCTAAAATGAAGCAACTTGTTGAAGATGTTGAAAACATCATCTCCGTACAAAACCCGCAACCCGCAACATCCAACCCGTCAACAATTCTTCTTCATTGCTGGCGAGGCGGAATGAGAAGCGGTGCCGTTGCATGGCTCCTCGATCTTTACGGTTTCAGGGTATACACACTTGCCGGCGGTTACAAAGCCTATCGTAATTGGGTGTTGCGACAATTTGAGCAATCTTATACATTTAATATCATCGGCGGATATACCGGCAGCGGTAAAACAATTTTGCTGCATGAGCTGGCAAAAACCGGCAGAGCGATTATCGACCTCGAAGCATTGGCAAATCACAAAGGATCCGCACTCGGCGGATTGGGAAAAGGAACACAACCGCAACAGGAAATGTTTGAGAACCTTTTGGCAGAATCTTTATCAAAACATACCGCAGAAACAATTTATATAGAAGATGAAAGTCAACGTATCGGTGATATACAAATTCCGATGTCGCTTTGGCACACGATAAGAAAATGCCCCGTGCAATTTTTAGATATTCCTTTCGAAGCAAGACTGGATTACCTTACGGAAGAATATAAAGTGCAGGCGAAAGAAAAATTGGTGAATGCTGTAATGCGTATTCAGAAAAGGCTTGGCGGTCTCGAAACAAAAAATGCGATCAATTTTTTACTGGAAAGTAATTACAAAGAAAGTTTTCGCATACTGCTTAAATATTACGACAGGTATTATTTGAAAGGATTGCACAACAGGAACAATGCGGATGAACTCATCAAAAACATCCCTGCAGAAAAAGTAGACAAAGCAGAAAATTTACAAAAACTATTTTAATCATATCATGGAAGAAATAAAACTCACACAATATTCTCACGGCGCGGGTTGCGGTTGCAAGATCTCTCCCGAAGTGCTGGATAAAATATTAAAAGGCAATATCGCAATGCCTGATAATGATAAACTCATCGTGGGAAATCAAAGTAAAGATGATGCCGCAGTGTTGGATATGGGTAACGGAACGGCACTGATCTCTACAACGGATTTTTTTATGCCGATAGTGGATGATCCATTCAATTTCGGCAGGATTGCTTCTGCAAATGCGATCAGCGATGTGTATGCAATGGGCGGTAAGCCGATCCTGGCAATTGCTATCCTTGGTTGGCCCGTCAATAAATTATCACCTGAAGTTGCGCAGCAGGTTATCGACGGCAGCCGAAGTATTTGTAAAGAAGCCGGTATTTCTTTGGCCGGCGGACATAGTATTGATTCGCCGGAACCGATATTCGGTCTTGCTGTTAACGGTATCGTTGATATTCAAAACATCAAACAAAATAATAAAGCGCAGGAAGGAGATGTGCTGTTCCTTACAAAACCGATCGGCGTTGGTATTCTCACAACCGCGGAGAAAAAAGGAATTTTAAAAGAACAACATAAAACACTTGCTGCTTTGCAAATGATGCAGTTAAATAAGATCGGCGAATTATTGGGTAAATCAACTGCAGTAAATGCGATGACGGACGTTACGGGTTTTGGTTTGCTGGGTCATCTCACGGAAATGGCTGAGGGCAGTGACCTTAGCGCGGTCGTAGATTTTTCTTCAATTCCTTTGATCACTCCCGATCTTCAGTATTACATCGCACAAAAATCTGTTCCCGGCGGTACATCAAGAAACCGGGACAGTTATGGTCATAAAATAGGAACACTCACAGAAGAGCAATGGGCGGTGCTTGCTGATCCGCAGACGAGCGGAGGCTTGCTCATCGCCGTTGATAAGAACAGAACGGAAGAAATAGTTACGATCCTAAAAGAAAACGGTTTGAAAAAATTCATTCAGCCTGTTGGTCACTTAAGAGCGAAAGACGAAAAATTTGTAACGGTAAAATAAGCGGATGCAATTTAACCTCGGAGAAATATTAGGTTCATTAGGGGTGACATTATTACTCGTTGCATTTCTGATGAACCTTCTTAAGAACGGGCAACAGGAAAGTTTGCCGTATATCTTATTGAATACGATCGGAGCCGGACTTGCATGCGCATCCAGCATCGTGATTCATTTTATTCCGTTCATTATTTTGGAAGGAGCCTGGGCGATCGTTTCGCTAATTGCACTGATCAATTATTTCCGAAAGAAAACCTAAAAAAAGTGCTGATCATATTTCACCCGCAATGGCATCAATTTTTTTAGAAAGCTTTACATCTTTATCTGTAACGATATCCCCGGCATCATGTGTGTTCAACGTGATCTCAACAGTGTTATACACGTTCTTCCAGTTTGGATGATGATTCATCTTTTCCGCAACAAGCGCCACTCGTGTCATAAATGCAAATGCTTCGGAAAAATCAGCGAATTCAAATTTTTTATAAAGTGCACTCTTTTTTTCTGTCCACATGATCATGAAATAAATGGTAATAAAACAGTGCAGATACAATTTGAAACCGCCAATCTGCCGGCTAGAATATCAGGAACTGTTTGTTTTTAATTTTCTCGTTCGTCATTTCTGTAACAAGTTGCACAGAAGGTAAGAGCTTTAACGACTGCTTCAATATCGAAACCTCATCACGATTCATCACTTCGCCTTTTGCCAGCCACATGTAATCCAGGTGCTTAAATTCCGGTAAAAGATATTCGCCGTCGTCCTGATTATTATACAAATAGTGAACCATACAGCAGCCCGGAACCTCAAATTCATAAATAGGAAAAAAATAATTACGTTCCTTTTTCTTCAATTGAATTTCGATGCTGTGATTGAGTCGGAAATTATAACCAAGATTCTGGTTGATATGCCATGAAAAAACATAGTCCTTCACCGGCGCCACGATACCAAAGAGCCGGGCTGAATCGAAGAACTCTTCGATAAGGGTGTCTGTATCAATTTTAAGCTTCATAAGAAGGTATTTTGAAATACAAAGAAACAAAGAAGTCACAAAGAGCAACAGGAATTCACAATATACTTTGTGTCTTTGTTGTGCCCTTTGGTCTAAGCTAAAATGTAATTTGGAAATTCAATTCTTCCGCACCACGTTTCACTTTTACGGTTGTACTTTCGCCTTTATTAAAATGATTTAACGCGTCCATATAAGTTTGCACATCCGTGAATTTGTGATCACCTAATTGAATAAGAACGTCGCCCGTTTTAATTCCCGCTTTTTGCGCCGGTCTGTTATCAGAAACGCCGTCAACTCTCACACCCGCTTCGCTGTACGTATAATCAGGCATAATGCCCAGACTAACTTTAAATGTGTTTTTCCCTGCCGCTGCATCATGTGTTTTTGTGAATACCAATTTATCCGCCTTGTCCGTCTGCGCAATAATATTTTGAATGTAATGTATCACCTGCAGCTCGCCGTCGTAGTTGATCTTATTTGCGTCGTCAGTTGGTTTATGATAATCTTTATGGCTGCCGGTAAAAAAGAACAATACCGGAATATCTTTTCTGTAAAAAGAAGTATGATCGCTCGGGCCGCTGCCGCTGCTGTCGAGATTTAATTTGAAGTACGCATCTTTTTTATTGATGATCGTTCCCCAGGAAGGTGATGTGCCGAACCCGCCGATCGTAAGCCCATGTGTGCTGTCGTTCAGGCGGCCAACCATATCCATGTTGATCATATAGTTTACCGTTTTCAGATCAAGGTTTGCATGATCGGTAAAATATTTTGACCCGAACAAACCAAGTTCTTCACCCGAAAAAGACACTAGCAGGTAATTGTATTTTTTGTAATTCGATTTTTTCAGCCATTTGCCAAGCTCAATCAATGCTGCTGTTCCGCTTGCGTTATCATCTGCACCGTTATGTATCATCGGCGGGTTACCTGCGTATAAAGAATTATGATCTTCCCCGTAACCAAGGTGATCGTAATGCGCACCGAGGATGATAGTATTTGTTGCGTTGTTGTTGATGTATCCGATCACATTATGGCCAATTCGCTTTTTTTCTGTCACAGAAACGGTGAGTGATGAACCGGAGAGTTCAGGGGAGCGTCTGCCGTTTGAAATGTTACCACCCGAAAAAATATAAATCACCGGAATACTCACGGTCGGATTTTTATCCTTTGCATCAAAGCTGAAATCGTCATTCTTCGAAGGAAAGTTTTTCACGATCAACAGCTTCTTACCCTTTGCTGCGACTTCTTTCGTGTAGTTTATTATATTTTCTGTAAGGTCAAAATGCGGATTTGTTTCATTATCATGAAGAACAGAGGTGATATCATAATACACAACGGTATCATCTGTTTCGCTGAATTTAAACGCCGTTATATTTGCAGAAAAAGGATAAGGAAAATAATCTTTGTTAAGCTGCATTACACGACCGTTCAGCGTAAAAGCATTTGCAGCGCCTGTCTCTTTTCCGTCATTCACATCAAAAGGCTGTATATAGCTTTTATCGGCGGTAAATGTTTGAAGGCCGGCATTTTTAAATTCTTTTTGAATGTATTCGTAAGCCATTTTTTCGCCGGGAGTTCCTGTGCGTCTGCCTTCCAGTTTATCATCAGCGAGATAACGGACCGTTTTCTTTACACCTTCCTCGATCTTTTTATCTTCCCGGGATTGCTGCGCAAAAACGTTTTGCGACGTAAGTAAAATAAGGGCTAAAATATATTTCATCCTGATGGTTAATTTGTGGCAGCAAAGGTAAACAACCAAACACAGTTGAAAGCGGAACTTCACTGTTAATAATCGCAGGTATAACGGGTAAAAGGCAATATGTAAATCATCACAATTCGCTCAATCATTCTCTAAATCGTAACGACAGCAGGTTTTCAATCGTTATTTTTGCAAAAATAAAGCCGCGTCAAATCACTGTTGAAAGAGAAACTTAACATAGCGCTCGTAGGAAACCCGAACAGTGGTAAAACATCATTATTTAATGCGCTCACGGGCCTTAATCAAAAAGTGGGAAATTTCCCCGGCGTCACCGTTGATAAGAAGACCGGCAACTGCGATATATCTGAAAATATTATAGGAAATATCATTGACCTACCGGGCACTTACAGCCTTTATCCCAAGCGTGCGGATGAATGGGTAGCTTATAAAGTATTGATGGGCGTAGATGAATCCGTGCAACCGGAAATGATTGTGCTGATTGCAGATGCGAGTAACCTCAAAAGAAATTTATTATTTTGTTCCCAGATCATTGATCTGAAAATTCCGCTGGTGATCGCTCTCACCATGATGGATCTGGCAAAACAAAAAGGAACACAAATAGATATTCCGGGAATGGAGCGTGAGCTGGGCGTGCCTATTGTGCCCATCAATCCGAGAAGAAATAAAGGAATACCCGCGCTTAAAAAAGCGATTGAGCAATTGGCTGAAGCGCCGCAGCAACAGGCCCGCGATTTTATCGATGAATCATTGATCAATACTCCTTCTGTTAGTTTGGCGAAACAATATCTCCCCGAAGCAAGTAATTATAAACTGCTGCATTATCTCATCAATAATGAAAGCCTTTCAACAGATAAGACGCTGTACGATAAACTAGAATCGATAAAACATGATCATAATTTCAATGCCACCAAAACACAGGCGGAGGAGATCATGCAGCGTTATGGCCGCATAAAGCATATTATGCAGCAAACGGTGATCGAAAGTGATCCGCTGCAAAAATCTTTGTTCAGTGAAAAGCTGGATAATCTTTTACTGCACAGAACCTGGGGTTATGTGATCTTAATTTCTGTTCTGTTCATTTTATTTCAATCGGTTTTTTGGCTGGCGCAATTTCCGATGAACAGTATTGAATGGAGCTTCGGAAAATTAGGCGGTTGGCTTTCCAGCGTATTGCCTTCGGGTTGGTTCAGCGATCTTTTTATAAATGGTATCGTTGCCGGCTTAAGCGGTATCATCGTTTTTGTTCCGCAGATCATGATATTGTTTGGTCTTACTACTTTGCTGGAAGATACCGGCTATATGGCACGCATCAGTTTTCTTACGGATAAATTAATGCGTAAAGTAGGACTCAACGGAAAGAGCGTGATGCCGATGATAAGCGGTTATGCCTGCGCTGTACCGGCCATCATGAGTGCAAGAAATATTGAGAACAGAAAAGAGCGTTTGCTTACGATCATGATCACACCGCTCATGAGTTGCAGCGCAAGATTGCCGGTGTACACCATATTGATCTCTCTCATCATTCCATCAAAATTATACCTTGGTTTTATAAGCCTGCCGGGATTGGTGATGATGACCTTATACCTTTTGGGCACAGTACTGGCGCTGATTGTAGCCTGGGTGATGAAATGGTTCATCAAGAGTACAGAGCGCAGCTTTTTTATTTTAGAATTGCCCGTTTATCGCAGTCCGCGCTGGAAAAATATCATTACAACAATGATCGAGAAAGCAAAAATATTTGTGTTGGATGCCGGTAAAGTGATCATGATCATCAGCTTACTTTTGTGGGCTTTAAGCAGCTACGGACCTACAAAAAAGATGAGCGCGGTCACTGCAAAATATGATGCGCTTGTTTTAAACAATAATAAAATAACGGGAAATCTTCAGCAGGAAAAAGCAGTTAGAATTTCAGGCCTTGATGCGGTTTCAGCAAAACCCGTAATTATAATATACGACAGTTTGATCAGTAAAGCAGCAATGGATTCATCAACTCTTGAGAACCAAAGAAAGACAGCCTTGCTGCAAACGTCCTACGCAGGCTCGCTCGGAGCGTTTATCGAACCTGTTATCCGGCCGTTAGGCTACGACTGGAAGATAGGAATTGCATTGATCACTTCGTTTGCCGCAAGAGAAGTTTTTGTAGGAACTATGGCCACACTCTATTCCGTGGGCAGTGATGCTGATGAGAACAGCTCTACCCTCCGCGAAAAAATGGCCGCAGCAGTCAGAGAAGACGGCAGCAAAGTATATGACCTTGCAACCGGGTTATCACTGCTTGTTTTTTACGTGATAGCCATGCAGTGTATGAGCACATTGGTGATCGTAAAAAGAGAAACCAAAACATGGAAGTGGCCCGTGATTCAATTTGTATACATGACAGGGCTGGCTTACCTTTTAAGCTGGGTTACGTATGAGGTATTTAAGTAATCAGACTGGTAAAATAACATTTTGCGGACTTGTTAGCTTTCTTATATATTTGTAAAAAATTAAAAAAAACAAATGAAAAAACTAACAATGCTTTTGATCGCATCCCTATGCGTACTGTTTTCCTTTGCCCAAGACAACATGGTAAAACACAACGGTGAGAAATTAGCCGTTAAAGTGGTAAAAGTAGGTGAAACTACAATTATCTACAAGTATCCGAATGAGGATGCAGAACAAACAATCGGTAAATATGCGGTTGCTTCTATCACTTATGCAAGTGGTCGTAAAGAAGTTATCAGCGAAAAGATTATGGTTGACGGTAAAGGCGACTGGGAAAAAGTCGTAGTACTTACTGACAAATCTCAGGTTCTTGGCCTTAAAGAGGGTGAAGAAGTAAGAGGTAAGACTGCAGGTATGATCAGCTACCGCTCTGCAGCATCATCTGACAAGAAAGCTTCTGAAAGAATCAAGAAAGATGCAGCTGAGCAAGGTTGTCCGTTCGTATTGATGACTTCTGATAAGTCAGACGGTTACGGTGTAAAGCAATCTATCAAAAACGGTATGGCTTACAAATACTAAGATCTCCGTTATCAAATAAATAAAAAAGCCGGTCTCATTCAGACCGGCTTTTTTAATGTGCTGTTTATTTTTTACCAGGGATACTTATTTTCTGCAATGAGTTTATGCGCAATTCTTCTTCTTGCCTCTTTACTGTTGAACGGTTGTGTTTTTGTAAAACGTTTCAATCCGAGCAACATCATTCTTTGTTCATCACCGTCTGCAAAAGCATTGATCGCTTCTTTGCCCGCTTTGTTCACCGCATCTGCCGCATCGTTCAGGTAAACGTTCATCATATCTTTTTGTACAGATACCGCAGCTTCACCCTGCTTGTCGGTCATTTTGATCGTACGAAGCAATGCACTTTCTGAATTAAATGTAACGATTGCCATGTCAGCAATATTCATCAATATTTCCTGTTCAGTACTTAACGACATCATCAGTTTTTGAACAGCTGCACCTGCAACCATCAGGATCGCTTTCTTCATATTTACGATCGTTTTTTTCTCTGCGGCAAATGCGCCCTCATCTTCACCGCCGAAATCAGGAATGCTCATCAATTCTTTACTCACGGCCATTGCAGGTCCCATCAGGTCAAGCTTTCCTTTCATCGCACGTTTCAACATCATATCTACCGTGAGCAAACGATTGATCTCATTCGTTCCTTCATAAATGCGGTTGATACGACTGTCGCGATAAGCACGGCTGATCATGTATTCATCGCTGAAACCGTTACCCCCATGGATCTGTACGCCTTCATCCACGATCAGATCAAGCACTTCACTGCCGTCTACTTTAAGTATCGCACATTCGATAGCATATTCTTCTGCTGAACCAAGATGTGCTTCTGCAAATGATTTACCGGCATGTTCGAGTTCTGTTTCTTTATCATCTATCCATTTGCTTGCACGATATAAGGCGCTTTCATTCACCCAAATTCTTGTTGCGCATTCCGCAAGTTTATGTTTGATCGCACCAAAATTTGCAATCGCTGTTTTAAACTGTTCTCTTGTAGTTGCATATTCCACGGTAGAAGTAAAAGCCATTTTCGCGCCGCCGATAGCTGCTGCGCAAAGTTTCAATCTGCCGATATTAAGAATATTGAATGCGATGATATGTCCCTTGCCGATCTCTCCTAAAAGATTCTCCACCGGAATTTTTGCATCCTGAAAGTATAACTGAACAGTAGATGAACCTTTGATCCCCATCTTATGTTCTTCCGGACCTTGCGTAAATCCTTCCATGCCACGCTCTACAATAAATGCTGTGAATTTATCACCGTCAATTTTTGCGAATACAGTATATACATCTGCGAAACCACCGTTCGTGATCCAGCATTTTTGCCCGTTCAGTAAATAATATTTTCCGTCCGCAGAAAGTGTTGCAGTTGTTTTTGCGCCAAGTGCATCACTGCCGCTGTTTGGTTCTGTAAGTCCGTAAGCGCCTTTCCATTCGCCGCTGCTGAGTTTTGGAATGTATTTTTTCTTTTGGTCGTCAGTACCGAAATATAAGATCGGTAATGTTCCGATCCCGGTATGTGCAGCTACCGCCACACTAAATGAAAACCCGCCGCCAAGTCCTTCGTTTACCAATGTGGAAGTGATAAAATCTTTTCCCAATCCACCGAGGTCTTCCGGCGTAGAAGCGCCCAAAAGCCCCTGTTCACCAGCCTTTTCCATCAATGACGGCATAAGTCCGGCTTCCATTTTATCAATACGATCAATAGCCGGTAAAACCTCTGAGTTTAAAAACTGCAGACACATATCTCTAACCATGATCTGCTCTTCATTAAAATCTTCCGGTGTAAAAGTTTCAAATGCATTGCTCTCCCTGATCAGCCATTCGCCGCCTTTCAAAGATGTTGTTGTGGTGGATGATGATGTATTCATTTTATATATTTTTAATAATTTGTTTCAGTGATGCGGGTGTCGGGTTGCCGGTGTCTCTTGCTCATCGGAGATTGAATGGTCAGATGAAAGCCACGAATTAAACAAATCCGTAACCCGCAACTCTTAACTAAGATTCTCATAAACCTTCTGCAACACTTCCTTCGCAATCTCTATCTGGCCATTCGTTACGCCCGCAAGCGCTTCATTCAAAGTTTGATTGGCAAGTTCCATCGTTTGCTCCTGTAGCTTTTCTGCTTCGGGGGTAAGACAAATCTTATTGATGCGCCTGTCATCCTTACTGGCAGTTCTTTTCACCAGACCAAGCCTCTCCAGGTTATCTACTAACCTTGTAATGCTCGGCTTATCACGAAATGTTGCCTCGCACAATTGCTGCTGGCTCTGCCCATCCTCTTTCCACAAATGATACAACACGCTCCATTGCTCGATCGTGATCTCCACACCGGCTTGCTTAAAATTCTTCTGCAATCGTCTTGCAATAGCCGTACTCGCCTTACCTGTGATAAAGCTGTACAATTCACTCCTCTTAAAATAGTTGTTTGGCATATAGTTGTTTAGACAACTATATAAAGATAAACAATGATTTTAATTGTCAAAAAATTATTTTTGAGAGTTTAACGTAAGAGTTGCCCCCGTTGAAGGATCGCACTCAACATCAGCCGATCATTACACAGCTTTAATGACAATATTTCTTTCCATATCAATATTTACAGCGCTTTTATACACTGCGCTCATCATCTACTACCGCATTGCCTGGAAAGCTATCAGCAATTATGAACCACCACTCTACTCATCTACCGATAAACTCACTTCACAATCAACAACGATCACCGTTATCATCCCTGCAAGAAACGAATCGCAAAACATTAAAGCCTGTCTTGATTCAATAATTGCTCAATCTTATCCCGCGCAGTTATTTGAAGTGATTGTCGTCGACGATCATTCTGAAGACGATACAGCATCGATCAGTCAAACCTATGCTGATAAAAATGTTCAACTGATCTTTCTGAAAGATCATGTTATGAATCGCATTAATTCTTACAAGAAAAAAGCAATTGAAGTTGCTGTTGCGCATGCGAAAGGAACATTGATCGTAACAACAGATGCGGATTGCCATCTGCCGAAAGATTGGTTGCGAACAATAGCCTCCTTTTACGAAGAAAAAAAGCCCGCATTTATTGCAGCGCCCGTTTCAATCGATTGCCGTTTTCGTTTTATTGAAATATTTCAGTCGCTCGACTTTATGACGCTGCAGGGAATCACCGGTGCGGTAGTTTCAAAAAAGCAAATGACGATGTGCAACGGCGCAAATATGGTTTACGAACGTTCAGTATTTTATGAAGTAAATGGTTTTGCCGGCATAGATAATATCGCCAGCGGCGATGACATGTTACTCATGCATAAAATATTTACCCGCTACCCTGATCGGGTAACTTTCTTGAGATCGAAAGCAGTCATCGTTCGCACAGCACCGGTTCACACGATAAAGCAGTTCTTTAATCAACGCATTCGTTGGGCAAGCAAAGCCGATAAATATGATGATAAAAGGATCTTACCGGTGTTGATCCTCGTTTATTTCTTTAATGTGCTGCTTATTACATTACCGATCGTTGCGGCATTTAATAATGAAACTGTTTCAATAAATTTATTCTATGGGCATATGTCTGTGATAAGCTCCGTGCCTGATACATGGATCTTCATTCTGGTTTTAAAAATAACAGCAGAATTGCTTTTCTTATATCCCGTTGCAAAATTCTTCGGTAAACGATCATTGCTTTGGTTATTTCCGTTATTGCAACCTTTTCACATTATCTACACCGTCATCGCCGGCTGGCTTGGCAAATTCGGCAGCTATGTATGGAAAGAAAGAAAAGTACACTGATATAATGTCGCTCCTGAATTTTCTTTTTGATACTTTTAGCCAATGATCTTCGAACTCGACGAAAATGATATTTCTTTTCCAAACCCTGCACTGGCAGAAGATGACGGCTTGCTCGCTATCGGCGGTAATCTGAGCGCACAAAGATTATCACTTGCTTATCATAACGGCATCTTTCCCTGGTATTCTGATGATGAACCTATTTGCTGGTTTTCTCCGCCCGAACGTTGTGTGATCTTTCCTGATGAAATTTATATCAGCCGCAGCATGCAAAAGATCCTGCGAAAGAAAATATTTACGGTGACCATGAATACCGCATTTGAAGACGTGATAGGCAATTGCAAAAATATCGGCCGAAAAGATCAACCGGGCACATGGATTACGAACGAGATGGAAGCGGCATATATCAATTTGCACAAACTCGGTATTGCACAAAGCGTGGAAGTTTGGAAAGAGCATGAATTAGTCGGTGGTACGTATGGACTGACGATAAACAATGTATTTTGCGGTGAAAGTATGTTCAGCAAAGTAAGCAATGCATCAAAGATTGCATTGATATGGCTGTCACAAAATGATGTATATAGTTTGATCGATTGTCAAATACCCAGTGATCATTTAATGAGCCTCGGCGCAAGGATGATCACAAGAAAGAAATACCTCGAACATTTACAAAACACACAATAATATTTTTTGCAGAACAGCAACAACAAAACCGGTATTGGGAAAAAATTGTGGCGTAATAAAACTGCCGCTGCGGGGCTTGTCATTATTATATTCGCTGTTTTGGTTTGCATTTTTGGCTACGTGATCGCTCCGGATAACACGCCTGATGCGGATCTGCAAACCGTAGAGATTCAATCAAAAGCGCCGGGTTTTTCGCAATTGTTCTTAAAGATCCCGTTACAAAAACAACCAGTACGAATTTGGATCGAAAATGTGCTGTTTGGAAAACCTGCTTCGTATCAATATTTACCGATAAAAGATTACCGTTTTTCCGGCGAAAACATCATTGTAGACAAATATGTAGATGATGATACTTCAGTTGCGGAGACATATAAAATGAGTCTGCTCACTCAGGGTCATCCGGGGAAAATTCAACAAAATATCATCATAAAAAAATATCATCTCGGTACAGATGCATTCGGCAGAGATATTCTCAGTCGCATCCTCATCGGCACGAGAGTGAGTATGCTCGTGGGTTTGATCGCAATGCTCATCTCACTTACCATCGGAATACTCCTCGGTGCCATTGCCGGATATTACCGCGGCAAAACTGATGCATTCGTAATGTGGTTTGTTAATGTTACCTGGAGTATTCCCACTTTACTATTGGTATTTGCAATTACACTTACCACCGGAAAAGGTTTTCTGCAGATCTTCATAGCTGTTGGTCTCACACTCTGGGTAAGCGTTGCGAGATTAGTTCGCGGGCAGGTAATGGCGGTAAAGGAATTGGAATATGTGCAGGCTGCAAAAGCATTAGGGTTTAAGAACAGCCGGATCATCCTGCGTCACATTCTACCAAATACTATCGGTCCTGTAATGGTAATCGCCGCGGGTAATTTTGCATCGGCCATTATCATCGAAGCAGGACTTAGTTTTCTTGGCATTGGTGTTCAACCGCCGCAGCCGAGTTGGGGCTTAATGATCAAAGAAAATTATAATCTCATCATCACGCATAATGCGATGCAGGCGTTTATTCCGGGCTTTGCGATCATGTTTCTCGTATTGGCTTTTAATTTATTGGGTACGGGTTTGCGGGATGCGTTAGACGTGAAAGCATAGAACTGCGCAAAACCTTCAACTTTCTTATCTTCGCAAAAATTAAGTTTCATGCTACCTAAGTACAAAAGAATACTCCTCAAACTTTCCGGCGAATCATTAATGGGCGATAAAAATTTCGGTCTTGATTCGGACGTGATCGCACAATATGCTCAGGAGATCAAACAGATCACGGATATGGGCGTACAGGTAGCGATCGTTATCGGCGGCGGAAATATTTACCGCGGTATGAATGAAGCGGAAACAGGAATAGAAAGAGCGCAGGGAGATTATATGGGGATGCTTGCAACGGTGATCAATGGAATGGCTTTACAAAGCGGCTTGGAAAAAGCAGGCGTTACTACAAGATTGCAAAGTGCCATTAAAATGGAGCAGATAGCTGAGCCTTATATCCGCAGACGAGCAATGCGTCACCTTGAAAAAGGGCGTGTGGTGATCTTTGGTGCCGGCACGGGAAACCCTTATTTCACAACTGATACAGCGGGTTCGCTAAGAGCGATAGAAATAAAGGCGGATATCATTTTAAAAGGAACAAGAGTAGACGGCATCTACTCTGCTGATCCTGAAAAAGATCCTACTGCAACCAAATATGGCAAGATCTCTTTTTCAGAATGTATCTCAAAAAATCTGAAAGTAATGGATATGACCGCATTTACTTTATGCATGGAGAATAATCTTCCGATCGTTGTGTTCGATATGAATAAAACAGGAAACCTGATGAGTGTTGTTACGGGTGAAAAGACCGGAACATTAGTAAGCTAAGCGAAAAGGGACTTGCATACAGCAAAATGCTAAAAAGAAAAAAGGAGAAAAAGTGTAAATTGCCTCTTCTCCTTTTTTTCTTTTTGACACTTGAAGCCTTGTTCCCCGGCACAAAAAAACTGCCCCTGTATTCCGGGCAGCTCTTATTATTCCCCAAAGTAAAAAACTCTTATAGATTGCTCAGATAGCTTCGGATCGTTGTCATAGGCGTTTTCACCGGTGTGAGTGCGATCTCCTGTGAGCCCGTGCCGGATGAAGGCGCAGCAGTGACAGTTTGCTGAATAGCGAAATAATAATCATCCGCCTGCTTTGATATCACAACGATCGTGATCGGTCTGCCGACAGGAAGATCTCCAGATACAAATTTTCTTTGTGCAACAATTCCTGGAAGTCCGGATACACATTGCATATCATTAAATGAAATGTACGCAACCGTATTGCCGTTTGTATAATTAGAAGGCAGCTTTAATGCAAACGTTGTTTCCGGTATGCCGGTCGTATCAAAAAGATATGCCGCCTGGATCCACTGTGTTTTGTTAGTAAGCACTTCATAGCCGTTCACACCCACATTTACTTTATTGTACACAACATCTGTATTCTCTGTCCAGTTAAAACCTGAAGCAACATCATCCAAACCATTATATACTTTCATACCCGATACGGTAGTGCTGTTATATTTTGCAGTAAGTGAACTTCCCGTCGCGATCGAAAGATCGGCATTTTGATTTTTCAGATTCAAAAAGAAAGCACCGCCGGAAACAAGCAAACGTAGGCCCGCAACTGTAGGGATGCTCAAAGCAATGAAATCGCCTTTATGCTGCACCAGCAATGATTGTCTGGATACGGTTCCTGTAGGAAATACGCCGCCGTTATTTACCAGGCTGTTTGCCGGAATCCCAAGCGAATAGCTGCCGGAATTAAATACGATCCCGGAATTATTGTAAGAAAAACTGTCCGCCACTTTTGCAATGCGCAGATCATTTTTCAAAGAAGTAACAGGAGAGGTAGAAGTGATCAGGTTTGTCCAAACAGTATCGGGCGCATTTTGCACGCCGTCCGGAACAAATGAATCAATCTTTTTCTGACAGGATTCAAAAAGGATGAACCCCGAGAAAACGGTAAGCAGTGTAAAAAAATTCTTCATTAATTATAGTTATCAGTTGTAAGACCCTTCGGTAGCATGAAAACGTTGCCTGCACTAGAGATCAAGGCGGAAACCTACTCTCAAACCCGCTGTATGGTATTTTTGTTTCAGCGTTAATTCGTCCTGTGTGATCGGTGATAAGCTGTATCTGAAATACGGTTCAGCAAGTATGTGCAATTTTTCGTTCAGTTTGTAATATACCGAAACCGCTCCTGCAAGACTTACGCCTGTGTTATTTTTGTAGCGATATACAGAAGATTGTTTTACATCTACTGTATTGCCGTTAGGATCTACCACAAACCCCGATTGAGAGCTGCGAAGATTGATCATGGCACCGGCATTAATGTTCGTATGCAGTCTGCCGTTTCCGAATTCATACCCGGCCATTACAGGAATATCGATGCTTTTGAATTTGTTTGTATTCTTTTTATACCGGGTACCGGTCATGGTATAAGTACCGGTTGTATCGCCTCTGTCATTCGTAATGTAAACGTTCTGTGTTACATGACCTTTTACCTGAGAAAAATTTTCGCTGATCTGGCTGTAATTCAATCCTGTGCGGATACTCATACCGCTGCCGAAAACTTTAGTGTAACGAACTCCTGCGCTGTAAGAAAGGATAGTGTGTGAACTTTCTCTTCTTTGCTGTTCGTATGCACCGTTGTTGTAATCAGAGATACTCCGGATCACAAGATCCGGTCCGCCATACACTTCTACATAAGTTTTATTTCCTGCCGCTTCTCTTTCAGCTTTAGGACAAGGAACAGCCGCAAGCTTTGCAAATACCGGCATTTTTAAACGCGGATTGAATTGATTGTTCTGTTGCAAAAGACCCGCAGAGAAAAATCCTGCAGAAAGAAATTTGTCAGTGCCATTGCTCTTTTGATTTTCAACAAAAGGAATATCATTTTTATCTGCGTTCACATTAATAATGTTCAGCGAAACATTACCGGGATCTGTTAAACGTTGAGATGAATGCTGCTGTTTTGTATTGCTACCGGCTTGTTCTGAAGCGATGCCCGCTTTGCTTTTTATTGACAATTTCGCCGCATTATTTTGTACTGCAGATCTTAAATTGTTCGAATTGTTCTGATCGGCAACATTATTATTTACTGCAGAGGTATTTGTACTTGTATTATTTGATTGATTTTCGGTGCCGGTATTTGAAGCAGATTGATCAGGTATTGCTGTTGAATTATTATCGTTGGTTGTTTTGTTTGTTGAAGGTGATTGTTGCGTATCCGCGATAATTGAAGTAGAACTGACCGTGTTTGCATTGTGAACAAAATAGTAAGTAAGTAGGCTTGCAGTAAGCAACAGCAATGCAGCCGCAGCCATATTAAGGCCGGTAAACCAACCCCAAATTGCAGGTTTTTTTCTGCCTTGTACAGCCACAATGTTCTCCCAGATATACGCAGGAACCTCGGGCCGTAAACCTACCAGTTGTTCCTTTACATGTTTGTCGAATAAATTATTCTTCATACCGCGATCTTTTGCATTTTAATAATTTCTTTCTGCAGCAACTGTCTTGCTTTCACAAGTTGGCTCCTGCTGGTGCCCGGCTGTATGCCAAGCATATCAGCGATCTCATCGTGCTGATACCCTTCAATAACATAGAGGTTAAAAATAACCCTGTATCCGTCCGGCAAATTATTGATCAGCGCAAGCAGGTCTTTTTCCGTGAGATGGTTAAAGGCCGGCACGTCGTTCATATCCGCATCGGATGGATCTTTTACTTCTTCTACCGAAAATTCTTTGCTGTAACGGCTCACCGTATATTTCTTCAGCGCCGTATTTACAATGATCTTCCGCATCCATCCCTCAAAAGAGCCGTCTCCTTTAAACTGTTCCATCTTTCGAAAAATCTTGATGAACGCGTCCTGTAAAATATCCTCCGCGTCTTCCCTGTTACGGGCATAACGGTAGCACACTCCCATCAGGGAGCTTGCATATCGGTTAAAGAGGCTTTTTTGGCACAACGCGTCTTCTCTTATGCAACCTTTTATCAGTTCGGCATCTGTCAATATCTTCGGGTTGATAGCCTATGTTTATAAATAAGATACGTTTAGGGCTTGTTCTGCTGCCCGTTTAAATATACAACAAGTTTTTTTTTCAACGGATGTATGGTGGAGGTCACGTTTTACCCGCTTCTTTCGCAAAACAGACACCCGACAGAGTGCTAACCGCTGCTTATTGCTTAATTTTAGGCTATGGACCAGCAGGAAAAGATAGAGGCATTAGTATCTGAAAATGAACTGCTTCAGCTGGAGCTCAACAACCTGCGGATTACCCTAAAGCAGAAAGATCAGGAGATCAACCTCCTTGGTGAATCCTTCGAAACCGTTGCTTCTCTGCAAAGCAGAATCGACAATAATCTACTGGAAATTGAGCAACTTAAATACAACAACGGACAGGCGTCAGAGAAGACAGCGGCGGTAGAATCCGTTAATGAACAGCTCGAGGTAGATCTTCTGCGTACGATAAAAGAAAAGCAGCAGAAAGAAACTATGCTTAAAAGCCTCGGCTCCGTGAAGACCGAACTGGATATCGTTTCCGGGGAATTGGAAGAAAGCGCCTTACTATATAAAAAGTTGTCCGTTCTCGAAGATCAGCTTGCCGAAGCAAACAGTAGAAATGACCTTCTGCAAGTAGAAAACGATGACCTGAGATCAGCGAAGCAAGAATTAGAATCCCTGATCAATCTCATGAAGAAGCAAAAGTTTGATTGATATTAAAATAATTTGAGGTGCGAAAAGAATATGCTATTTTAGATCAACTAAACTAAAACTTATGAATTTAATCGAACGTGTTAAGAACATCCTCATCACACCTAAAACGGAATGGGCTGTTATTGAAACGGAAACTGCAACGCCTGCTTCGATCCTTACAGCCTACGTATTGCCGTTATCAATCGTTGCGGCAGCAGGCACATTTCTCAGGTTCTTTTTGTTTGCCGGGGGCCTTGGGTTTTATGGCCTGCAGTTTATCATCACATCTACACTGGTCACTCTCGTTGCTTCTGCATTAGGGTTTTTTCTAACTACGCTTATCGTAGATATGCTTGCACCAAGTTTTGGCTCGGAAAAAAATATGGGCAGATCCGCGCAATTGGTAGCATACTCCGGAACTCCTTCTTATATCGGCAGTTTGCTGTCATTCATCCCTTTCATCGGCTGGCTCATTTCAATAGCTGCATGGTGCTATGGCGTTTACCTGATGTATCTCGGAATAGGTCCCATCAAGAAGACACCGGAAGATAAAAAGGTATTATATATGTTGGTAGCTTTCGTAATTATGATCGCGATCTATTTTATACTGATTGCAATAATCGGCGGAATCGCTTTCGCTGTATTGGGCAGAGGCGCACTGGCGGCAACGGGTTATTGATCACTGCTAAATAATTTTTTAAAAGCATCTTTGCAAAAAGATGCTTTTTTATTTCAAGTAAACGACATGGAAAATATTGCAGATATCAGAAAGGATTATAAACAACGGTCATTCTCCGAATCCGATGCACACGCAGATCCTTTTGAACAATTTTCGCTGTGGTGGGATGATGCCGTAGCAAGTAATATCGATGAAGTGAATGCGATGACGCTTGCTACTGTAAATGCAAACGGACGCCCTTCAGCAAGAATTGTTTTGGTGAAAGGCGTGGACAAAAACGGCTTCGGATTTTTTACGAATTACGAAAGTCATAAAGGAAAAGATCTTGCGGCAAATGAAAATGCAGCCCTCGTTTTTTTCTGGAAAGAATTGGAGCGACAGGTGCGGATTGAAGGCGTTGTGGTAAAAGCCCCGGAAAATATCAGCGACGAATATTTTAAAAGTCGCCCGCACAATAGTCGCATCGGTGCCTGGTCATCGCCGCAAAGTGAAACGATCAGCTCAAGAGAAGTGCTCGATAAAAACGTGGCCGCCACACAGGAAAAATTTGAAGGAAAAGAAATTACCCGTCCGCCGTTTTGGGGAGGCTATTTCGTGAAGCCCGTGCTGTTTGAATTTTGGCAGGGTCGCCCTGACCGACTGCATGATAGGATCGAATATTCGCTCGAAGAAAATACATGGAATAAAAAAAGGCTTGCGCCTTAAAACAGATTCGCGGATAAGGTGGAAAAATAAACAAAACAGAAGATCCGTTTCAATTATTCATCCGCCCGATCCGCGAATTGAAATATTTAAATAAGCTTATTTAGCTTTTTTTTCCGCTGCGCTTTTTTTCGCTGCAGATGCAGCTATCGAAGCTGTAGTTTTTGCCGGTCTTGTTTTACCGAAAGATCCGGCTTTGATCTTTCCTTTTTTTGTTTTGATATCTCCGCGTCCCATAATTTAAATTTTTTAACGTTATAAAAAAAGCAAGATGCAGATACATCTTGCTTTTGTACTGCATTGAAATAACTTAGATCTTAGCAGACAATTCTTTACCTGCTTTGAATTTTGCAACTTTTTTCGCTTTGATTTTGATAACAGCGCCTGTTTGAGGATTGCGGCCGTTACGGGCAGCTCTTTTAGATACAGAGAAAGTACCAAAGCCTACCAAAGTAACTTTGTCACCTTTCTTTAGAGTTTTTGTAACTGCGTCTACAAAAGAATCTACAGTTGCATTAGCCTGTGTTTTTGTTATACCTGCGTCGTCCGCAATTTTTGCAATTAATTCTGCTTTGTTCATAATGAGTTTTTTGAAAATTTATAGTGGGACAAATATAGAAGGTTTTTAATTGCAACAAAATTTTTTTAATCAAAATTTTTTCGGGCGAAGCCGGCTGCAATGCACTGTACATAAGTATTTCAGGCGTACAGTAGTTTCGGTGGAAGTTTGCGGGAACCGTTCCGGAACAGCTAAATCAGCCATGGTATTGATTTTCCGCTTATCGAAATCTTCAAAAGCCGCAGTGGCAGGGCTTTCTCTGCCGCGTAATTTTACGCGAAAATGAGGAATTGGCTTTTACACAATTAGTCCACAATTTGCATCACTGAGCGAAATGCAATGAATTTATCACCCCATTTTTTAAAAGAACGATCACGCATTTCGCCGGCATATTTTTCTATATATTGATTATAAGCAGCTTTACTTTCCGCGGTATATTGCACGGCATAGGTAGGTCCTTCACTATCATCAATTTCAAGCAATCTTAAAATTTTAAATTCCGTGAAGCATTCCGTGCCCATCACTTCCGGAATGTGAATTTCTTTCAACCACTGCAACCATTCTTGTTGTATGGAGCTGTGAATTTTTAAGGTAACATTATAGATGAACATCGGTTTTATTTTTATTGATCTCTTTCAACATTTTCATTGTAAAGAAAAGCAATAACAACAAGATGCCAATGATGACGCTCCATAAAATAATTTTACCATTGTCTTTTTTTACAACTTCAACAGGCTGTTTTTTTTCGATAGAAATAATTTCGTCCGTTTGTAAATAAGGAGTGCTGTCAATTGCATTCGGCAGTTTAAGTTTCGCCAGATCATAGTCAGCTAGTAATGCAGCGGCATTGTCCATTAACAACCGGTAAGATTGACCCTTTTCTAAGTAGCTGCTGAGAAAAGTATATTCCGATGCAGTTTGCACACTGCTTACTTTGAGCGCAGGATTATCAGCATTATGGATAAGTAAATAAAAGACCTTTACCTTTTGTATTGTAAAATTAAAGTTTAGTGTACTGTTATTGGAAACAGTAAAAGTTTGAACGGGCGTTCCGAAAATATTATTTGATGACGGAATACAAAGGTCCATTTCTCTGGAAAAATATTTTGCGCCGGCAAATGCAATACTCAACGTGCTGAATTGATAATTATCAGCCTGTGTTACTTTGATATAAGAAATGTTGCCGCTGTCTTTTTGTTGAATCTCCGAAGCAGGGTTTTCGACCGCAGGCGGTACATTAAAATGAAGTGGATGCCAAGGTTTCCCCGAAGACAGCATCCCGATAATATTGAACGGATCTTTATTATTATTAAGAAGGTTCAATTTAAGGAACGGGTATTTAACAGCAGGAAACTGTATACATATTCTTGCGGATGTTCCGGTCTCTTCAGGTGAAGGTGAAAGCAAAATACTGTCGTTTATCACGAACCAATTTTTCGAATCATTACTCCCGCTGAGTGTACAAAATCTTTGCGCAGCTGTATTACTTATATTGAGGATCAGATTTGAAATTTCAGATGTGTCCCTTTTTATTGAAACAACAGTTGATGTTTTGTTATTTTGAACAATTGAAAAACTAACATCAAACAAAACAGATTCATTTACAATTTCATAAGCCGGAATATGCAAAATATGCGGCACCCATTTACCCGAATCATTCGCGATTCGCAGATCAGAAAGATCTTTTTTAAGGTGCGCTGTCATTTGCGGTGTAAGTGCAATATTGTAAAATCCGGATTGCGGAACTGTATTTACCCGTGCGGCATATTTATAACCACTCATCTGCGCATTGCTGCACAAAACGATCAGCATGCAAAAAAATACACTAATCCTTTTTTTCATTGTCGATGATTATTTTTTTCAAACGCTGATACATAAATGAAACAACCAGCAGCAATACTCCGAGTGAAAAGAACGCCGCTATTTTTCCGCCGGCAGGAATATTGCGGATATCGAAGATAAACAGCTTCAATAATGTAAGCAGGAAAAGCGACAGCGAAATGATCCGCAGGTTGCGAAATTTATAACGCATCCCGAGCCACATAAATGCAAAGGAACAAACACCCCACAACACAGGCAATGCTGTTTTTACATACACACGTTGGATCTCATCGAGGCTGCTATTGTTTGTATCATAAAAATATTGGTTGGCGATGAACATGAATTCACAGCTGAAGAACACAACGACGAAGCCGCAGATCAACCAGGTATAAACAGAAAGCGTATCTTCTTTTGTTGACAATCGTAATACATTGATCAATCGGTAAGTAACACCCAGCATCAATATTGCGATACACCAATGTGCGATGAAGTGTGCACCGTTGCTGTTCAATGTGAGCATCTCAAACTGCGTTTCAAAACTGTGCGGGACCGACAACAAATAGATCAAAATGCAAAGACTCAACAATAAAGCGCGGAAGGCGGCAGAGAGCTCAAGTGCTTTTATCTTTTGCGTGAGCAATGTGAGTATGCTGACAAATGAGATTGTATACAGCACGAGGTAAAGCATTTTAATACCCGTATAAGGATAATGATCACCGAACTGAAAGCCGATCTCCAATGCACCCGTTAAAAATAAAAGCAATACCGCCGCAATACGGAAACTGTATTCACCCGGAACAAAACTGTTTGAAGATGCTGTGCGTGTTTCCTTTTCTTTCTTACGCAAAATGAAAAGTGCATAGGTAGCAACGGCTGCAAATAAACCGGTGATAAATCCTTTGTTGAGCATGATCTGCAGCGACTCACTGTTACTGAAATACAATTGCACCCAATCCATGAAAAGGCTTACCAGCATTAAGATCCATACGAAAACTGATGTATATTGAACAAGTGAGATCCTTGATTTTCCAAAAAGCCAATACAACAACACGGCTTCTGTTGCCCAGAATAAAGTAATATGATTGCCGTGTAATTGCAACGGCGCAGTGATGGAAATAAAGCTGAGTGTAATACCGATAAGCAGGTATAAAATATTGATATCCGTTTTTTGACGGCGGAATAAAAAGTACGACGCTACCAAATTAAACACACCCATAGATGCGCTGAATAATCCCCGGTATTGTGACGCTTCCATTTGTGTAAGACAATAAATTCCTACAGAAAAGAAGATGCAGGTATTTACCAACAGGATACTGAAATCAGACGTAATGAATTTCTTTTTCTCCCGAATGTTGTGCGCAATATTGATGAAAAAATACAGCAGGTAAAATACAGCACCGAATAACAATCCGTTCCGATAAGTACTTACAGGCTCTTTGTACGGCAATGCGATCAACCAACCACCGAAAGTGATAACGGTAAAAAAGAAGCTCAAAAAATTAAGTAATCGCCACGAACGGTTAAACGCAATGGCTAATAAACCGCTGTTAAGAATGATGAGATAACTGAATATCACTTTATAATTTCCTTCTCCCGTGCTCACAAGGAAAGGCGCTGCGAAACCGCCGATCAACGCAATAATTGCAAGTTCCTGTTTATTGTATAGCAAAGAAAGCATTACTGCAAATGCAGTGATCACGGTCATGATAACAAAGGCAACAGTTTGCGAAAAAAGATGAAACTGATGAAAGCCAAGCGTGATCGTAAAATAGAATACCGCAATACCGCCGCCGGCTAAAACAGAACTGAATGCTCTGTATGTATTGCGCATATAATGTGCGAGTGCAACAAGGATACCGCCACACAAAATACCGATACTAACTCTTGCTACCGGACCGATCCAATCCTGATCGATAGCATATTTTACAAAGAAAGCGATAGCCAATACTAATACGGCAATACCGATCTTGCTGATCAGATTTTCGCCGATGAATTTTTCGAGGTCAGGATTTCTTTCGAAGAAAGATGGCTTGGGTTCCGGTTTCTTAAATGTCGGATAAACTTCTTCAACATCCGCTACTGGTGTAGCTTCAGCAGTTTCAAATATTTGTTGAGTTGGTTCTTCAATGATCTTTTCCGCTGCTTTTTCTACTTCCGGTTTTGCTTCGGTGAAAATGCTTACGTAAGGTTTTGGTGCTTCGTATACAGGTTGAGGCGTTGGTTCAGGGGCAAGCGGGGCAATGGGTTCACGCGCTTTTATTTCCGGATTGTCTTCTTTTAATTCCAGGATTTCGCGATGGAGTTTTTTAAACTGCTTGTCAAATCCTTCCAGTTTATTTTTTATAGTGCTGTTTTGATTAAGCACGATGATAATAAAAGCAATCAATAAAATAATTGCAAACGTTTCCATGAAGGCGGAGTTGGTGAACGGCTAAGGTATAATACCAAAAAATAAGTATATGATAAAGATTGTTAAAATCAGATATTCAGTTCTGCGTAAATAGGACAATGATCGCTGTGCTTTACATCAGGAAAAATCTTTGCATCCGATAATTGTTTCCGCATTGGCTCTGTAACCGAAATGTAATCTATTCTCCAGCCTTTATTGTTCAAACGTACACTCGGAAAGCGCTGGCTCCACCAGCTGTAATGATGCGGCTCTTTATTGAACTCGCGGAAAGTATCTATCCAGCCGCTGCCGAGGAACATTGTCATCCACTCTCTTTCTTCCTGTAAAAATCCTGATGATTTTTTATTTCCTTTCGGATCATGAATATCAATTTCATTGTGCGCAATATTATAATCACCGCACAGAATGATCTTCGGATTTGTTTTCTTCAGCACTTCAAGGTAATCGTGCATTTCCTTCAGCCACACATATTTGTACCCTTGCCTTTCATCACCAGACGTGCCCGAGGGGAAATATGCATTGATCAGACGAACGTCGCCAAATTGCAGCTGGATTACTCTTCCTTCAAAATCACTGATCTCGTGACCGTTCCCTGTGCTCACCGCATCGGGTTTAATTTTTGTAAACACCGCCACACCACTATACCCTTTTTTTTGTGCACTGAACCAGTGGTGATGGAAACCCAGGTCTTCCAATTCCTTTACGTCAATATCCGCATTGGTAGCTTTTGTTTCCTGCAAACAGATCACATCGGCGGGATTTGTTTTGAGCCAATCGATAAATCCTTTTTTAATGGCCGCACGAATGCCGTTCACGTTGTAAGAAATAATGCGCATTGGTTTATTTTTTGTAAATGTAATGAGACCGATAGTGAACCGCCCTTTTTTTGAAACTAATTTTCCTATATTTAATGAAATAATTAAAATGGAAATTACTCCGACACCCGTTCCTGAAAATGAACAAAATGAAACGTCAATTTTTTCAGCAGAAGACTTTGATGTAGATATTTATGACAAACATATCAGGCAGGCAAGGAATGCGATTTTTGCAACAGCCGGGGTATTGACGCTGAACCTCATCATACTCATGGCAACCTACCCTAAGAAATTAGTCGATTATATATGGATAGACATTACTTTATGGGGAGTTTTCATATTCGCTTTCATTGCGCTGGGTTTTTGGACGAAGAAAAAGCCGTTTTACGCAATTATTACTGCGCTTATTTTATACGGCGTCTTTATCCTGATCAATGCGTTGCTTGATGTAAGTTCACTCTATAGAGGAATTATTTTTAAGATCGTTGTAATTTCTTACCTGATAAAATCACTGTCGGATGCCAGAGAAGCACAGCAAATGCAAGCCTTCAGACAATAGTTATTCTATCACCGGGCGCAACCACCTTTCCATTTCTTCCGCGGTCATTTGTTTGCGTGCGGTGTAATCATCAAACTGATCTTTTTCAATTTTACCCACGCCGAAATATTTACTCTCCGGATGTGCAAAATACCAGCCGCAAACAGATGACGCCGGAAACATCGCCAATGATTCTGTAAGATGAATGCCGGTCTTTTCTTCACCGCCAAGCAATTCAAATAATTTATTCTTTTCTGTATGGTCCGGGCATGCGGGATATCCCGGTGCCGGGCGGATGCCGAGGTATTGTTCTTTGATCAACTCTTCATTGCTCAATTGCTCCTCTTTTACGTAACCCCAATAATCAACGCGGCTCCTGTGATGCAGTAATTCGGCGAAAGCCTCGGCCAGCCTGTCTGCCAGAGCCTGCAACGTGATCTTATTGTAATCGTCAAAATTCTTTTCAAAATTCTTAATGTGCTCTTCGATGCCATGAATAGTAACAGAGAATGCACCCATAAAATCATTTCCTTTCTCAGCAGGACGAATAAAATCGGCTAAAGAAAGATTCGGTTGCCCGGGCGCTTTTTTAATCTGTTGTCTTAAAAACTCGAGATTGATCTCCACACCGTCATTTGTAATCTTAACCGAATCAGGTGTAGTTTTTTCTGCTTCCCAAAACCCGATCATACCCTGTGCAGATAGCCATTTCTCATCGATGACCTGTTTCAATAAAACTTTTGCATCCTCATATAACTTCGTCGCTTCTTTACCTACCACTTCATCAGAAAGGATCTGCGGAAATTTTCCGTGGAGTTCCCATGCAATGAAGAACGGCTGCCAGTCAATATATTCAGCGATCTCCGCCAACGGATAATTTTCAAAAGATTTTGTTCCGGTAAATGTTGGTGTAACAGGAACAAATCCTTCCCAATTTATCGGTGCAGCATTTTGTTGCGCATCTGCAAATGATAAGTACTGCTTCGCAGATTTCTTATTACCGAAATCTGTTTTCAGTTTTGTGTACTCGTCTTTAATGCCTTTTAAAAAAGCCGGTTTGTTTTCTTTGTTGAGTAAACTTCCCGCAACAGTCACACTTCTGCTTGCATCCAACACGTGAACAACACCGTTATCATATTCCGGAGCGATCTTTACAGCAGTATGCATACGACTAGTAGTAGCACCGCCGATAAGCAACGGCAGGTCCATATTTTGTCTTGTCATCTCTTTACCGATATGCACCATTTCATCCAACGACGGCGTGATCAATCCGCTTAATCCAATGATATCCACCTTATGTTTTTTTGCTTCCGACAATATTTTATCTGCAGGCACCATCACCCCAAGATCGATCACATCATAGCCGTTACAACCCAGTACAACACCCACAATATTTTTTCCGATGTCATGCACGTCGCCTTTTACCGTTGCCAATAAAATTTTTGCAGCACCCGCAGCTTCTTCATTTACTGTTCCTGCTGCAATATGCGCCTGTTTTCTTTCTTCTTTTTCCATCTCAATAAACGGGGTAAGCACCGCAACGGCTTTCTTCATTACCCTTGCACTTTTTACCACCTGCGGTAAAAACATTTTGCCCGCGCCAAAAAGATCACCTACGATATTCATCCCGTCCATCAGTGGTCCTTCAATTACATCAAGCGGGCGCGGATACTTTACCCTTGCTTCTTCTGTATCTGCATCTATATAATCCGTGATACCATTTACCAGCGAATGTGCCAGTCTTTTTTCTACCGGCTCATTGCGCCACTTCTCATCTTTTACAATTTCTTTTCCTTTGGCTTTTACCGTTTCGGCAAACTGAATTAAATTTTCCGTCGCTTCATTATTGTCATTATTCCGGTTAAGTACAACGTCTTCGCAAAGCTGTTTCAATTTTGGCTCGATCTCATCGTATATTACCAATTGACCGGCATTCACAATACCCATATCCATGCCTGCACGAATAGCATGAAATAAGAACACACTATGGATCGCTTCTCTCACGTGATCGTTCCCGCGGAAAGAGAACGAAACGTTGCTCACGCCGCCGCTCACTTTTGTAAGCGGCATCAGTTTTTTTATTTCTCTTGTAGCTTCAATAAAATCTACCGCATAATTGTTGTGTTCCTCAATACCCGTTGCGATCGCAAAAATGTTCGGATCAAAAATGATGTCTTCCGGTGCGAAGCCGATCTCCTCTGTTAGTATTTTATAAGCACGATGACAGATCTCTACTTTTCTTGCTTTGGTATCCGCCTGACCAACTTCATCAAACGCCATCACGATAACAGCTGCGCCGTAGTCTTTGCAAATGATCGCCTGCTCAATGAATTTTTGTTCTCCTTCTTTCATAGAAATGGAGTTCACGATACATTTTCCCTGCACGCATTTTAATCCTGCTTCGATGATCTCAAACTTACTGCTGTCAATCATCACGGGGATCTTCGCGATATCCGGTTCCGATTGAAGCAGATTCAAAAATGTTGTCATCGCTTCCACGCCTTCGAGCATCGCATCATCCATATTTACGTCGATCACCTGTGCGCCGCCTTCTACTTGTTGGCGGGCAACAGACAATGCTTCTTCGTATTTATTTTCTTTGATGAGGCGGGCAAATTTCTTGCTGCCGGTTACGTTAGTGCGTTCACCAACGTTCACAAAATTCGACTCCGGGCGAACGACGAGTGGCTCAAGGCCGGAGAGACGTAAGAAAGATTTGATAATATTTTTTTCCATTTTCTTTTAAACACAAAGGCAACTAAGAGAACACAAGGATCACAAAGTTCCCCTGATAATTCGTCTGACGCCATCTTTAAATAATAATACATTAAAATTTATCAATAATGCGAGCTTGCATTCTGATAGTTTTAAGTACGTTAATACCTGAGCTGTGTGAATATCTGTCAAAGTTTCAATCGCTTTGATCTCGACAATCATTTTACCTTCAATGAGAAAATCAACTCTATATCCTGTTTCCAATTTTACGTTACGGTATACTAATGGTAACGCTCTTTGTTTTTCGACGATCATTCCTGTATTTATGAGCTCAAAATAAAGACACTCTTCATAAGCGCTTTCTAAAAGCCCCGGCCCTAATTCTCTGTGAATTTTAAGGCCGGCTTCAAACACGATCTTCGCTATTTCATTCTCAGTTATACTCATATTGCAGAAATTATTTTTCGCAATATAATTTTCAGAAACCTTCGGAGGATGAGGCTTTCAACACTTTTTTGTGTCCTTTGTGTTTCCTTCGTGCCCTTCGTGTTTAGCCTTTACACCTCCTCCATCACCGGCAACTCCCTCGGCTTAAACTTCTTCACCTCCTCCGCAATATGTTTGATATGATCCGGCGTGGTGCCACAGCATCCGCCCACGATATTTACAAAACCTTTCTCCGCCCACTCTTCAATGATATGCGCTGTTTCATGCGGCTGCTCATCGTATTCACCAAATGCATTTGGCAAGCCGGCATTAGGATACGCCGATGTATAACATCCGGCAATCTGCGAGAGTTCCTCAATATGCGGACGCATTTCCGAAGCACCAAGTGCACAATTCAAACCAACGCTTAACGGATTCGCATGCATTACCGACACATAAAAAGCTTCCAACGTTTGTCCGCTTAATGTTCTTCCCGATGCGTCAGTAATTGTTCCGCTGATCATAACCGGCAATTCCTGTTTGTTTGCTTTGCGGAAATAATTCTTCACTGCAAAAATCGCAGCCTTCGCATTCAGTGTATCAAAAATTGTTTCAATTAAAATAAGATCCACGCCACCTTCCACTAATCCTTTAACCTGCTCCGTATAAGCCTCAACAACTTCATCAAACGTTACCGCACGAAAGCCCGGGTTATTTACATCAGGAGAAAGTGATAGTGTTTTGTTCAACGGCCCGATCGCACCCGCTACAAATCTCGGTTTCGAAGGATCTTTTGCCGTGTATTTATCTGCAGCAATTCTTGCACATCTTGCAGATTCAACATTCATTTCATAAGCGATCTTCTGCATATCATAATCCGCCTGTGCGATCACGGTGCTGCTGAAGGTGTTGGTTTCAATGATATCGGCACCGGCTTCGAGATATTGCTCATGAATGGCAATAATAACTTCAGGCTTGGTGATGCTGAGCAGATCGTTATTTCCTTTTACATCGGTATGCCAGTCTTTAAATCGTTGGCCCCGGTAATCTTCTTCCTCCAATTTATAGCGCTGGATCATCGTGCCCATGGCACCGTCGATGATCAATATTCTTTTTTGTAATTCGGCTTTGATGTCCATAATAAACCTCCTTGTTTTTTAAACAATTATATATTGCCAAGATGATTAATGAACGATTTGCAGATCCGCAGAAAGTAGTATTACAGGAAATGTAAGTCGTTTATTAGTTCAATCTTTTGCAAAATGTACGGGGTTGAACAATAAACAAATCCTGCCCGTGTACGAGTGCAAAGGTAGCGATTTAGTTGATTTATTACCTGTTGATTGGTCAGATCGCGTAAAGAATAGTAAAAATTCCGTCTCCGGTAAATATTGCAGAAGCAATCAGCTAAGCAACTGAGCAACGGGAATACGATTGGAAATACTTTTCGCCAATGTCATTTCATCCGCATATTCCAATTCGCCGCCGAAAGCGATACCGCGGGCGATGGTGGTGATCTTTACCTGAACGTCCTTTAAGAGCCTGCCGATATAATAGATGGTCGTATCTCCTTGAATATTGGGATTGAGTGCGAAGAGAACTTCCTGAATATCTTCCGTTTTTACACGCTCCACAAGCGGCGCTATCGTGAGCTGTTCGGGGCCGATGCCGTCCAACGGTGAAATGATACCTCCGAGAACATGATACAGGCCGTTGAACTGTTGCGTACTCTCGATCGCAATCACATCACGGATATTTTCCACTACGCAAATCAGTTGCTGTTGCCGCATTGTATTGCTGCAGATATTGCAAAGTTCCGTATCCGAAATATTATAGCAGCGACGGCAAAATTTAATTTCGCTGCGCATTTTTGAAATGATGTGGCTGAAATGCAGCACTTCATTTTCTTCCTGTTTTATCAGGTGAAGCACCAATCTTAAAGCTGTTTTTTTTCCGATACCCGGCAGCTTCGCAAATTCATTTACCGCGTTTTCTAAAAGTTGTGAGGAGAACTGCATGGCGCAAAGTTACGGGTTAGCGCTATTGCCGGAAAATGACTTTGTAGAAAATACGATGACAGGATTTTTTGAAGTAAAAAGAAAAGGTTTACCGTGAGGGCTGAAGATGGAAGTGGACATTTGCCAATAAGTACCCAAAGTCAAAGAACTTTGTGGCTTTCGTTTTAAATGATACCGGAAAGATTGCTGAATTGAACAATCAGGGAGAAACTGAAGCTAAAACAGAAACTTGCACGCCATTTGAAAAATTTTTTGAAAGCTGACAAATCCTGTCAAACAAAAAATTTGCAACCAGAAACCCTAGAGATCTATTTCCCGCTCATTCTCCCAATCTTCCTTCACCGCGAGCGTCTGGGGCAGCGCTGTTACCAACTCCGGCTGTGTTTTTTTAATATAATTACCCGTCGTCCATTTACCGTTTTTATCGGTATCATATAAAATGCGGATGCTGTAGCTGCCCGGCGCAAACATGTTGGCCGTCCAGGTTGAAGCGGTAAGCGGATAACTGTATTTTAATTCTTCACCGGTATAAAATAAAAGCACCGGATTATTTTTCAGTTCGAGGTTATTGAAGCGTAAAGTAAGTTTACCATATTCTTCTGTCTTCTTTGTAACGAAACGAACTGTGTCTGATTTTGCTAATACATTTCCTGCGGAATCTTTGACCGCGTCTTTGTCCACGATCAAAATAAGCGATGCATCTGCGGGCCATTTTGCGGTAAGCGTAATTTTCTTTGCGGTACTGTCCTGCGTAAAATTAACCTTGGGAATTCTGCGGTAAAAAGTATCCGCAATATAGATCTTGTTACTATCAGCTAATGCAAGCGGATTATTAAAGTTGATTTCGAGCGGCATCAGCAGATCCTGCTTCTGCAAAATATTGGTTGTTAGCTTCAATTTTTTTTCTGCATCTTTCTTCGACGGACGCGGCGAAGTTGTTGATTCTTCTTTTTTCTTTTCCTGCACATACGCATACAACTGAGGCTTGTCGGCACTTCCGGGGGTTACTTCTTTATCGGTAAATGCAAATGCTTCTGATAAGGAATTGTAAGTTTTGCTCCCGTCACCATCCTTCAATGCATAAATAAGAAAGGGCGCTGGGGGTAAATGATCGAAAGAAAAACTGCCATCTTTGGTAACCCTTGCGATATAAGATGGTTTCTTTTTTTGAACAGTACTGTCCACCGCGTTGCGGTATAACATCACGATCATCGTGCTGTCTGCAATACCGGTTTCCGCCATTACCACATTACCGGAAAGCGTTAACGAATCCAGGCTCCTGCCTGTAGAAAAAGTATAAGAAAGATCCCTGTAGATATTGTTCTCATTGATATCACTCACCGCATTACCGAAGTTTACGGTATAAGTTGTATTCGGCAAAAGACTGTCACGGAATCTTATCGTGATGCTTCGCGGATTCGAAGTGATAACCGGCGCCCTATTCTGCAACGGCGAAACGATCAGGTTTTGCTGCAGATCTTTTACATCTATATATTCATTGAATTCGAGCGTGAATTTATTGGTCGTCACATTTCTGCTGCCGTAAACCGGAGACGCCCTGATGAGTTTCGGCGCCAGCGTATCTTTCGGTCCGCCTGTGGGTACACCGATCTGGGCGCAACCCCCGCCTACAATAGATAAGATAATTATACCGCACAAAAAAATAGAGCTATAGAGTGGAACAGAGATCTTCATAAGCGCCCGATAGTATTTGGTCAAAATTAGCCCGATAATTTTTATCTGCGCTGTTAAAAAACGGATTCGCGGATGACACCTGTTGTGCGAATGATGACGAATCTTGCCGTTTAGCATCGTCAGCTCGAGCCTGTAGAGGGTGTTCGCATTGTCAAATCAATTATATTAAATCAACGGGGTTCGACAAACTCAACCTGACCATCTTACATCTGAACATATATCCGTGGTTGTACGCACATCACCCAATTTCCACGTCATTAAATTTCCAAATCGTCTCCCTCATCATGTAACGTAACCGCCAGCTCATTACTTTTTACAAAATTGCACCAATGACAATCCTCTTTTCCGCAGCCGGTATAAAAATCCTTGTTCTGAATTTTCTCCCACACATCCACGATCTGCTCTCTTACAAAATCAGTATCCTGAGGCGTGATCACGAGTTTTAATTTGCGATATTCTTTCTTTTTATCGGGCTCGATAAAATCAAATTCCGTGCTCGTCACCTGCCAGTCTTTTTGAACGTAGTTATCCAGTAGAATTTTATAGAAAACACCCTGGCGCCAGTAATCACCGCCCTTAGGTTCTTTTTCATCCGGGCCTTTAAGTTTCGGGATGGCTTTATCGATGTCGCCCGTTTTATAATCGACCACGTTTATTTGTTTGCCGTCAAATTCCAGTTTATCCAGCTTTCCTTTAAGCGGCACATCATCCACCGTAACGCCACGCACATTTCTTTCTATCGCCACGATCCTGTTCCAACTGTTCACATATTTACTATAGTATTCACTCAAAACTGTTTGACCGTATTCCATTCTCCTTGCAAAAGATTCCTTCGTAAAATTCTCTCTGTGCCTGCGCATATACCACTCAAAATCCGCGATCACATCTTCTTTCGGATTGAATGTTTCTTTTCCGCCTTCCTGCATTTTTTTAAACAAACGTTCCAATGCAAAATGCACGGCACTCCCGAATTCCGTGGCTTCATTTTTACCCGAAGGAATGCGAATGAGATTGCTGTAATAGAACTGCAGCGGGCATTTTAGGTAATTATTTAGAGCAGTTACGTTCATCGCGAATTTGCCCAGCAAGCCGTCGATAAAATCATCTTCGGCATGTTCGATCTCGGGCGCCTGCGCAGAAAATTGCAGCAAACGGAAAGCCGTCATCTTCTCTTCCGGAATGCTGATGCGGTTCACAGGCAAATGATGTTCCTGCTGAATTTCTGCAATAAAAACGGAAGGCTCCAGCTCTTTTCCTTCGTTGTTGTATTTAGCGTAAGAAATGTATAAATGCTTTTCCGCTCTCGTGAGTGCTACATAAAACAAGCGGCGTAATTCTTCGCTTTCAGAGGTTTCGGAAGGCATGCTGGCAAACATCGTATCCGGAAATTTATAACCGCCGCCCGGCTTTCTTTTCTTCTCCCAGGAAGATGCATTCACTCCCGCGAAGAAAACATATTCAAATTCCAATCCTTTGGAACCGTGTGCCGTCAACAGGTTCACGCTTTTTTCATTTCCCGAAACCTGTACCAATGGCAAAGCGATATTTTCTTTTTCCATCAATTCAATGATGTCGATAAAACTCTTCAGGTCCATGTAAGGATTGCGGGAAGTTTCATCTTTTACAAAATCGAACAATGCAGTAAGCAATTGCAACAGCATGATCTTTTCTTCGTGCTGCATGATATAAGTGAGAATGCCGGCTTTCCGGATAATATTATCCAGCAAGGTTTGCAGCGGCACGTTGGATACATCGGCGATCAGGTCTTCGAGCACAGCACTCATATTTTTCAGCTTCGCATTAAGGCCGGTATCAAAAAGATCTTTCGGCGGACGATTGGCTTTATCCGATAATAAACTCCTGAGCGAAGACCTCTCATCCGTATATCTTTTACTGTTACTCTCTACCGTGAGTTTCGCAACTTCAATCGGCGGAATTTTATAAAAATCGTAATGCAGAATTTCAAACAGTAACTCATCACCGCCGTAAGGAATATCATGCTCTGCATTTAGATAACGCATGATGGTAAGCAGCTTTCCGATAAAAGCATTTTGCAAAACATTTACGCTTCGTTTACTGTAGACCGGAATGCCACTCAGCCGGAAATAATTCGCCAGCTCGCTGCCATATTTATTTTCTTTATAAATGACCGCGATCTTTCCGGGCGCAACGTCATGCTTTAATAATACAGCGATATCGCCTGTAATGCCCGCCATCTCTTCTTTTATCGAATTGTATTCTCTCAGCGAAGGCAGGTGATCGAGCTTATTTATTTTTTCGTTTGATGCAAGCAATTCTTTACTTAACCCCGGGATCTGTTTTATCAAACGCTCATCATTATTATTGATCAGTGTTTTGGAAATATCGAGAATGGGTTGCGTGCTGCGGTAGTTATGTGTAAGAATAACCGTTTTAAGATCAGCCACATATTGATTGGCAAACGTGAGCATATTCTCCACATTCGCTCCCTGAAAACGATAGATACTCTGATCATCATCCCCCACTACAAACACATTGGGCTTCTCCCAATAATTAATAAGAAGCTGCACCAGTTTGTTTTGCGTACCGCTCGTATCCTGAAATTCATCTACTAAAATATATTGAAAACGTTCCTGGTAATTCAGCAGCAGCGCGGGGTTCTCTTCAAACGCTTTGATCACCCAATTGATCATATCATCAAAATCATAACGGTTGCGTTCCCGCATCAGCGATTGATAATTTTCAAATTCATTTACCGCCGCACGCAGCTTTTCTTTTTTCTCTTTTTCTTCTTCGATCTTATCCGTGCGCACATCGCCTTTTTTAAAATCTTTCACCGCACGTTTGGCAATGTATTCATCACGCTCTTTTAATGAGTCGATGTATTCGTCGATTTTTCGGTTGACGTATTCCGCCTGCCAGCCTTCTCTTTTCATGGATGAAAAAAGCGAGCGCAGGTTATTGATCTCGTAATACACATCTCCGCGGTAACGCTTAAGCGGATGATCTTTTTTAAAGTTGTCGATCAGTTTTTTAAAGAGTTGAATATTTTCCAGTTCCGAGATCGCATCCAATGTATTTTTTTCAAACAACGATAAATTATCCTGGATCACGTCATTACAAAATGCGTGAAAAGTGTAGATGTGTACTTTGTATGCCGCCGCTCCGATGAACTGCTGCAACCTGCGACGCATGGCGATCGCACCCGCATCTGTGTACGTAAGACAAAGAATATTATCCGGCTCCGCCAATCCTTCAATCAGAATTTTGCCGATGCGTGCCGCGAGGATCTGCGTCTTGCCCGTTCCCGGTCCGGCGATCACCATTACGGGACCTTCTGTTGTATCCACTGCCGATTTTTGCGCAGGATTGAGGCGTTCATAATCTGCTTTAAATTTATCCTGAAGCTGTTGTACGAATGATTGCATGCTTAAATATTTTGGTCGATATTTGTACTTTCCTAAAGTAATAAAAATTCTGATGAGTAAAGTTTATCATTTCACCAAAACACAACTGTTACCCTGCTCATTGGAAAAAGCCTGGGACTTTTTCAGCGATCCTTCAAAGCTCCCGGAAATCACGCCGCCGAACATGAAGTTTAAAGTACGCAGCGAAAAACAGAGCCGCATGTACGCCGGACAGATCGTCGAATATACCGTGCGCCCCGTGCTCAGCATTCCGTTATATTGGATGACCGAGATTACGCATGTAAAGGAAAAAGAATTTTTTGTAGATGAGCAACGCTTTGGTCCTTATACTTTATGGCACCACCAACATCATTTTAGAGAAGTACCGGGCGGCACCGAAATGACAGATATTGTCCATTACAAATTACCGATGTGGTTCTTTGGTGATATTGCGAATTGGTTGTTTGTGAAAAAGCAGTTGAACGGCATCTTTGCGTTCAGGCTTAAAAAAACTGAGGAAATATTCACCTGAACCTGGATTTTTTGGATTTGGCCTCATGTCAATCTTCGTTTCCATCTGTCACTCTGAGCTTGTCGAAGAGGATGGTGGGTCTTTGCAGCAATTTTTTTCTGAACCCGAATTTGTCAGTGTGTAAAAAAATTTATGTGAATCCGGTCTTAGTGTCGTTTGCGACCTTCAGGATAAACCTACTAGCTTCAATCATCAGCACATCAGCATATCACGACATTAATTTTATCCCGGCATCCGATTAATATACTTCTCAATTTGCTTTATCTGATCCACCAATTGAGGTGTAGAAGGTTTAAACCCCTTAGCCTTGCGGAAATATTCCTTCGCCGCACGAAATTCTCTCTTATTCATCATGATACTGCAAAGCTGCAAGTAGGCTGCGGCGCTGTTCTCATTATCAGGCAATCCCGCACGAATAGCAGCACGGATATAAGATTCTGCTTCTTTCGAATTTCCTCTTTGCATCGCCAGCATTCCCAGCTGCAGTTTGTTCGGTCCTTCCGCCTGTTTGGTAAGCGCGCCGCCGCCCAGTTCAAGGCTTTTCTTCATGTGCTTTTCGGCCGTTTCAAAATCCTGAGATACCATTGCAAGGTTTCCTTTGATGGTATAATACACAGAGCGCATCGGTTTGATGAGGAGTCCAGGGAACATGATCCCGTCCACCACCGTCTTCGCACCTTCCATATCACCCGCTTCCATGTGCGACTGGATAAGACGCATTGGTCCGAAAAGGAAATGCCCCAATATCAGGACTACGCCTAAAAGGTACAGGATGAATGCCGGCCAAAAGCTCGTTTCGTAATGTGTAAAGATCGCCAGGGCAAGCAACACAAGTCCGAGCCAGAGGCGGTATTTAATGATGGTATTCATCCATTTCATAAAAAAAAATTGAGTTTGCCGGTGCTGATAAGTTTTTGTGGTCCCGCCAAGAATCGAACTTGGATCTAGAGTTTAGGAAACTCCTATTCTATCCATTGAACTACGGGACCGCGATGCTTAAAGCTTTTCGGGTTGCAAAAATAAGTGATTTAGGGGAACGGGATGAAAGCAATAATGAGGGACATATTTACTGAGCATCTTCTACTATGGGATGAAATCAAAGTATTTATGCTGCACCCGCGTGGCGTGCTCGTTGACCTTCCGATCCTGTTGATAAAAATTGTTATTATACAGTTCAAACTAAATCCAAAATCCCGTTTGATTCATATGAGTTTGATAGATTCAATGACTTTATTCTAAACTCTGCATTTTCCATTTTAAGCCGGTGTTGTAATAAATATCTTCCATGAACATTTGCTATCAGAAAAATTAAAGATCAGTGCCCGTTTCTAATATTTTAGTACTCCGGTATTTGCATTTTCTCTGTCCGGTAGTTTCAGAAAGCCACGATATGTAGCAGGGTTGAATATATTTTCTGTTCCGATGTAAAAGCAAGAAGCAAAATTCCATGAGACCGCTTCATTGCCTAACGTTTCAACTTCTCACATATCATTCCGCTTCACCTCTTTGCCCAATTGCTTCTTTTTTAAAATTGGCAAGGTATTTTGTTATAATAATAATAACCTTTAAAAAAATCATTATGGGAAATCTATTGTATTTAGTTGCCGTTGTATTAATAGTTATATGGGCAATCAGTTTTATCGGCGGTTTTTTTACCGGGGGGATAATTCATATTTTGTTGGTGATAGCGATTATTGCTATTCTGCTCAGAGTAATTAACGGAAGGAAAGTCTGATCACATTGCGTTAGAAAAAAATGTTTGCTGTTTCGGTTTGATCGAAAATAATAAAGAGAAATCAGGGTAAGAAATTTCCGGGAGAGAGCTTTAAAGTAAAAAGCCTTCGGGTTTTCGGAGGCTTGTTTTTTTCTACACAGTAATCGTAAACGTATCAACTGTTTAACCACCAAGGTGAAGTTTTCATTTTCTGTCCCAGCACATATTCTTCTCCGATCATCGGTGTTACGATCTCATAATTAAATCCTTTCGCTGCGGTTATCAGTCTGCTAATTGGATCATCCCAGGCATGTAATGCGAGCGCAAACTTTGCCCAATGCACCGGAAACAAAACAGCGGTGCGAAGGTCAGAAGCAGCCTGTGCTGTTTCTTCGGGAAACATATGAATATGCGGCCATTCATCACCGTATTGACCACATTCTACAAATGCGATATCGAAAGGACCGAACTGATCGCCGGTTTTTTTGAACTGTGCATCATAACCCGAATCGCCGCCGATGAATATTTTAAGATCCTGCCATTGCAGGGCATAAGAACACCAGCGTGTTTTATTGCGTGAAATGACGCGCCCCGAAAAATGTCTTGCAGGAAGTGCGGTAATGCTGAGCTCCGGCAAGAGGTTGTTATTTGTTTCTTTCCAGTCCGTTTCCGTGATGATGTTCTTGTCAAATCCCCAATATAATAAATGACTGCTTACTTTAAGCGGCGCTACGATCTTTTTAATCTTCGTTTTCAGCGTCATTAAAGTTTCATAACTGAGGTGATCGTAATGATCGTGTGTAAGAATGAGAAGGTCAATCTCAGGAATTTCATCAGGTGAATATATATCTGTGCCTTTGAAAGGCCTGCCGCCAAAGGGAAGAGGGGATGCGGGACCGAACAGCACAGGATCGATCAGGATCACTTTGCCTTTGTATTTGAGCAGGTAGGAAGAATGCCCGAACCATACCACCGAGAGCGCATCGGCATTCAACAAATGCAGGTCTGTTTTATTTGTTGACTGAAGGTTGGCCGGCTTTATCGACTTGGGTTTATTGAGCAGCTTTGCGATCAGCTTCAGTTTGGACGCATCTTTCGACATTACATCGGTGGCTTCAATATTTTGAAACCTGTTTTTTCCTGAAGGAGCTTTCCCTAAGTTCTTTATGAGCATTGAGCGAAAGTTAACCCAAGTTTTTTGAGTGCGGCCAATTCTCACAAAAAAAGACAATTATGGATGCCTATCAAAAGGCAGCTTTTTATTGCGCCCATACTAAAAATATTTTGTTGTTTCCAATAAATTATTATTTTGCAGACGGAATTACCGCGGGTGATTTCACAATACATATCGAAGCCCAACTGTTACAACAGCCGGGCTATTTTTATTTAAAAGCGATAAATGATAAAGAATATTTACATAGCGGATGATGATATAGACGACATCTCTATTTTTGAAGAGGTGCTGGAAGATCAGTCTTCAGACGTTACCATAAGTACAGCATCAGATGGTTATGATCTTTTTGCAACGATGGAGAGAAATATCCCACCGCGGCCGGATATCATTTTTTTGGATCTTAATATGCCGAAGATGAACGGGCACGCCACATTGGAACAGATAAAAAAAGATGATCGGTATAAAAATATTCCGGTAATTATTTATTCTACTTCTACCGAGCAGAGCGATATGAATTTAACCTATGCTGCCGGCGCTGATTATTTTATTACCAAGCCCCCTGATTTCAGAAGACTCGGAAGCATACTTAAGCAGGTTTTTGCCATCAATTTTAAGGATGGATATCAACGCCCAAACAGAGAAAATTTCGAGATAAAAGGTTAACTTTAGAACAGAACAGACTAATTGCTTAATACAGCAGGGATTTACCTCCCTGCTTTTTAATGTCGGATGTTCCTCGGCCGACAATAAAAAATTCATCACTTATACCCTGCTTTATTAATTCTGCATCATCTCCGTTTTACCGAAGGCAGTGCAATACTTCGCGGCGTAAGTGTTGAATATGAAAATGTGCATATTTATGCAAGCGTAACAAGTGTGTTGCGGGATAACAGTTCCCAGCCATGCAATATGCGGGTACCATTGCAGAGTTGGGTTACCGCTTCGGAAGGTTTACACACCTCTCAGGAAATGTAATCGGAACGCCTAATTATTTAGATTGATTATGTCAAAGTATGCACAATCTGTACCCGTTTGTAGAATTTATTACATTAATCATTTCATTTTTCCTTCAAAATATCAGGTACTATTCTTGTGTTTTTTATCACGTCTCAAACTTTAAAAATATACACAATGAAAAATTATTTTATTCTCCTCGCGGCTTCATGCACGATGTTGCTGATCAGCTGTAAAAAAAATACAGAAGATACAACTGCAAATACATCAGGTGCAAATACTCAACTTCAATCGGGATCCTGGAAAGTCAGCACCTTCAACATGGGAAGCACTGACAGAACCACAGACTTTAGTGATTTTGTATTTAATTTTCGCGGGGACCGAAGTACAACTGCTGCGAATACCTTCATCGCTGCAAACGGAACATGGAACGTAGGAACTGATAATAGTAACACTGTACTTAATTTGAGATATGTGGTTGAAGGATTTCAGATGTTCACTGATATTTCCGGCCGTTGGACGATCAATGAACATTCGGATAACAGGTTTGTAATGACGCGGGTATTGCCTGATAATAACGGTCAGGTAGATGGGCTGACGATAGAAAAGTTATAATTCTCTAAAAATTGCTTATTGCAAAAGCCGGGTCAATTCATTGACGCCGGTTTTTTAATGTCGTCGGTCTCAGTCCGACATTAAAAAGAAATCTGTTTCTTTTATTAAAAGTTTCAGATCAACGCTTTTGATTAATGATGGGACGGAGACCGCCCGATCATTAATGGAAAATTTCCCCTTCACTCATCGCCCAACTGCCGTCTTTTATCTCTGCCTGCAACTGACCTTTATCCCAACCGCAATAGCCGATAAATAATTTGATGTCGGCTTCGGAGATTATATCTACGTTTATGAGTGCCATAACCTTTTTGAAATTACCGCCGAAATAAATATTGCCGGAGATGAGTGTGCCGCCCTCAATAAGATCGGGGCGCTGATGTATAAAAAATAATTTTTCCTGTTCTGCAGGACCGCCCTCGTATATGGGAAAGCCTTTGCTGTGGCTGAACTCCGTGAGCTCATCTAAGGAACGCGGAAATAGTTTATTAAAAATAAACCCGGTAGTGCCTTTTGCATCTGTTTCGTTAATGATGAGTTGGGTATCATTAAAATAGTCATCATCCGCTAAAGCTTCGCTTTGCAATATAGTACCCGGGATTATCTTCATCTCTAAAGTTAAGACTTGAATGATAAACGATAATTTGAGTCGAAAAAGTTAAGTCAACACTCATCACTTATATTCCACACGCCCCTAAGATGCTTTCTTCTTTTTTGTTTCCATACTCGCCTTCAACTGTTCCATTAAGTCTTTGGCCTTACTGTGTACCACTTTAAGGACCGGCTCTTTGGTAGCTTTGCCTTTTGCTTTCGCATTGATCACTTTCATGAGTGAAGCGCTGTAAGTGTCTTTGTATTTTGATATATCGAATTTGTGCGTGAGTTGTTTGATGAGCGCTTCCGCCATTTTTAATTCTGCCGGCTTTACGGAAGTTTTTGCCGGAAGCGTAAGTTCTGTCGTTTCTCTGATCTCTTCGTGAAAACGGATGCGGTTTAAAATGATAACTTTTTCCGAAGCACGTAAAATAGCAAGGTGTTCTTTATTACGCATTACAAAACTTGCTACGCCTGCTTTATTCGTTTTTAATAATGCTTCGCGAAGCAATGCGTACGCACGTTCGCCTGATTTATCCGGAGCGAGATAATACGGCATTTCATAATACACACTATCTATTTCGTTTGCATCTACAAAATCCGTGATCTCGATAACTTTTGTTTTTACGGCATTTGCTTTTTCAAAATCTTTGTCATCGAGCACCACATATTTATTCCCTGTATCGTAGCCTTTCACAATACTGTCCCATTTCACTTCTTTGCCGGTCTTTTCATTAACCCGCATGTATTTAATATGACTGTGATCCTTTTTATCCAGCATTTGCAGATCAAGGTTGCTCGACTCTGTTGCGCTGAATAATTTAACGGGAATGTTTACAAGGCCGAAGCCGATTGCGCCTGTCCATAATGGTCTCATGGTGATGGGTTTTCGCCAAACTGTCTTCAAAACTGTGCCGGGAAGGATGTGGAACAGTGACTCACAAAGTGAAAGGAAATCTGTACAGCGGGGAAATATCGGGGCGGGGTATGCCTTACTGAAAAAAGTACCCGATGAGGAAAAATGGAAAAAATATGAAAAGCCTGGAAGATCGCAATGTATATGGCTCAAGTGAAGTAAGCCATTTACAGGGAAAGCGAAATTCACTAAGATCAGCCGCAGGCGAAGTGACAAATAATAATGTGGTTGCTCCTGAGGCTACTCATTTTTGGTAAGCTACTTGTATAGTTATCCACCTGATTACATATATCTTTTTTATTTGCATAAATTAGTCTTGGATAACATTCCTCTTTTTTAAAACCAATCTTGTTATGTCAGCAGAAAAAAATGCAGACTTTTCCGACGACGAGCGCCTCATTCTCGAGGACATGCTTGCCGAAAGCGAAAACGACCTTACACCCTTCGGCGAAGCCCGACGAAATTTTCTAAAAACCCTGATGGTGACCGGTGGCGGTATTATGGCGCTGCAGATGCTGGGCGGGCATGCGTTTGCGCAGGTGTTCAGCGATGAACCGCATACAGCCGTAAGTTTAGAGAATGCGTTGAAAGTGGTATTTAAAGTGAACGGCGGCCGCAAATCTCTGGACATCGATTCCCGCATGACATTGCTGGATGCGCTGCGGGAAAGATTGCAGCTTACCGGATCGAAGAAAGGTTGCGACCACGGACAGTGCGGTGCATGTACGGTGATCGTTGACGGAAAAAGAGTGTTATCGTGCCTCACACTCGCGGCTACCTGCGAAGGAAAAACCGTTACTACTATTGAGGGACTTGCAAGAGGAAAAAATCTGCACCCAATGCAGGCGGCATTTGTGAAGCACGATGGCTTTCAATGCGGTTACTGCACGCCCGGTCAGATATGCTCTGCCGTTGCGCTGATGGATGAAGCGAAGAAAGGTGAGTTGAGTTATGTGAGCAGGAATGTACGTGTAAATGCTGATGCAATAACGCTTTCCGACGATGAGATTCGCGAACGCATGTCGGGCAATATTTGTCGCTGCGGCGCATACAATAATATTCTTCACGCAATCCGTGAAGTACATACCGGAAAAGATCTCTCGCAACAGTGGGAACTCGCGGTGCAAAATTCCCGCAGCAACGGGCTGCAAAAAGGAGGTGATCATGCAACCATTTAAATACGCAACGGCAAAAGATGCAGTGACGGCGGTGGGATTGCTTGGTGCAAATGAAGGCGCGAAAATTCTTGCGGGCGGTACCAATATCATCGATCTCATGAAAGAAGATGTGGAAAGGCCCGCTGTGCTGATACATATAGATGAAGTGAACGGCGCAAACGCCGTAAGCACAACTGCCACCGGCGGCGTTTCGCTGAATGCATTTGCCAATAATTCAGACACGGCAAATGATCCGGTCATCCGCAAAAGTTTTCCTTTACTCACGCAAGCGATCCTGGCGGGTGCTTCGGCCCAGATCAGGAATATGGCAACAAACGGCGGTAACCTGAATCAACGCACACGCTGCACTTATTTTTATGATACTGCAATGCCCTGCAACAAACGCAATCCCGGATCGGGCTGTGGGGCTTTTGCCGGTGTGAACCGTATGCACGCTGTGTTTGGCTGGTCGGAAAGTTGCATCGCCGTTAATCCTTCTGATATGTGCGTGGCGCTTGCTGCATTAGATGCGCAGGTAAAAGTTACCGGCGCCGCGGGCGAACAAACGATTGCATTTACCGATTACCATCGCCTGCCGGAAAATAATCCGCAGAAAGACAATAACCTGCAACACGGACAAGTCATCACGTCAATCGATATTCCTGCAAATAATTTCAGCGGCAATTCTTATTATTTAAAGGTGCGTGACCGCTCGAGCTATGCATTTGCATTGGTGTCTGTGGCTGCTGCCTTGGAACTTCGGTCAGGTACGATCGGCGACGTACGAATTGCATTGGGCGGCGTGGCGCATAAGCCATGGCGTGCAACGGAAGCAGAACAATTTCTGAAGGGAAAATCTGCAACTGATGAAAATTTTAAAGCGGCTGCAAGCATCGCGATGAAAAATGCGAAAGCATTTGAGCACAATCAATACAAGATCTCCATGGCTACAAAAGCGATCTTGCGTGCGTTGCAACAAGCGGCCAACGGCGGTATTAATGAATAATATAACGTGGTAAACACATAAAAATATTTGTATGGCAGTTATCGGTAAACCAATGGACCGCGTAGATGCAATGCTGAAAGTAACCGGCGGAGCTAAATACGCGGCGGAATTTAATCAGCATGATATGGTATATGCGTTTCCTGTACGATCCACTATCGGCAAGGGTTCTGTATCATCCTTCGATATGGCGGCAGCGGAGAAAAGCAGCGGTGTCATAAAAATTCTTACACACGTGAATGCCCCGAAACTTGCATCACTTGATCCGCAGGCGATGCAAAAAACCGGTGGTATGCTCGGTGAGCAACACGTACCCTTACAGGCCGATAAGGTTTCATATTTCGGTCAATACATCGCATTAGTGATCGCAGAAACCTACGAACAGGCAAGAGCGGCAGCCGCGTTGGTGCAGGTAAAATATAATACGGAGACGCCGGCGGTAGACCTGAAAAAAGAAATTGCAAACGGACAATATCCGCAAAAATCACGCGGATCGGATGTGCAGGTGAATCAGGGAAAAGCGCAACCGTTACTGGATGTGGCGCAGGTGAAAATTGAGCACACTTATATTTCGCCGAATGAAAATCATCATCCGATGGAACCGCACGCATCTGTTGCAGTTTGGAATAGCATGGATAAACTCACGCTGTATGAAGCTACGCAGGGTGTTGTCGGCACAAAAGGAATGATGGCGTATCTCTTTAATTTGCAACCTGATAATGTACATATCATTTCTCCGTATGTGGGTGGTGGCTTTGGTTGTAAAGGTTCGCAGTGGGGACAGATGATGCTTGCAGGTATGGCAGCAAAAGAGGTATCACGCCCGGTGAAAGTTGTGGTGACCAGGCAAATGATGCAAACAAATGTGGGGCGCCGGCCGGAAGTGCAACAGACGGTGGCATTAGGAGCGGAAACGAACGGAAAGCTTACAGTGATGCGTCATCACAGTGATACATGGGGAAACCTCTCTGAATATTTTGAGCCGGCCGGCAAACAAACTATGGTATTGTATGGGGCTCAACTTCGGGAAATCACTTATCGTGTTACAAAATTAAATATTGGTTCACCTACTTTTATGCGGGCGCCGGGAGAAACGCCGGGAACATTTGCATTGGAGTCTGCGATGGATGAATTGGCTCATGAACTCAATATTGATCCCCTTCAATTACGCATCATCAATCATACGTCGGAAGATCCGATGAAAAAGCATCCTTTTTCCAGTGAATATTTATTGGACTGCTACCGCATCGGTGCGGAAAAATTCGGGTGGTCGCAAAGAAGCGCAAAGCCGCGTCAAAAGCGTATCGGCAGACAATTAGTTGGCTACGGAATGGCAACAGCAACGTATCCTGCTATGCGCAGTGCGGCATCTGCACGTGTGCAAATGGCGGCAGACGGATCAGTAACTGTTATGTGTGCCACGCAGGATATCGGCACCGGAACTTACACGGTAATGGTTCAAACTACCGCGGATGCTTTGGGTATTCCGGTGAATATGATCACGGCAAAACTTGGTGATTCTTCATTTCCATCGGCACCGGTCTCGGGCGGCTCTACGACAACTGCGAGCATTCATCCGGCGATACTTGCGGCGGGCGAAGAATTGCGCAAAGACTTGTTGATGCTGGCATCAGCAGATCGAAAATCAAAACTGCAGGGACGAAAACCGGAGGAGATCGGTTTTGCAAACGGCGCACTGTTCTTAAAAGCTGATCCGTCAAAGACGGATAGTTACAAAGACATTATGCGACGCAATAAAAGGAATTTGATGGAAGCATGCAGTACTGCAATGCCAACATCGGGTAGCGGTTTGGGTGCATCAAAACCAATGTGCACGCCTGCTGTAGCAGATGCTGAAGAGAACAGCAACGCACAAAAATATTCGTTCCATTCCTTCGGGGCGCAGTTTGTTGAAGTGTGGGTAGATGAAGATCTGGGAACGGTGAGGGTAAAAAGAGTACTTAGTATTCACGATGCCGGAACGATCATGAATGAAAAAACGGCACGCTCACAAATTCTCGGCGGCGTTATTTATGGCTTAGGGGCGGCGCTTATGGAAGAAACAACCTATGATTACCGCTACGCAAATCCTGTCACCAGAAGTTTTGCAGACTATCATGTACCGGTGAATCTTGACGTACCGCCGATCGACGTTCATTTTATAGGCAAGCCGGATCCGCACATCTCAAAAATCGGCGCACGTGGTATCGGTGAGATCGGTACAACAGGCGTGGCTGCTGCGGTTGCGAATGCGATCTTTAACGCTACAGGCAAACGTGTAAGAGATCTGCCGCTTACACCTGATAAAATAATTGACAATATCTGATGAAAGAAACAGCGGACATCATCGTTGCATTTGAGCAGGCTGTGGCAGAAAATAAACGGGCGGCTTTAGCAACCGTTGTAAAAGTAGAAGGCTCCTCTTACCGCAAACCCGGCGCAAGAATGCTGGTAACGGAAGACGGCATGCTTACGGGTGCTATCAGCGGGGGCTGCCTCGAACGAGATGCATTACGCAAGGCGCTTGCTGCGATCATGCAACAGGAAAACAAACTGGTGGTTTACGACAGCATGGATGAGGACGATGCCCAATTCGGTGTACAGCTTGGCTGTAACGGCATCGTGCATATATTGTTTGAACCGATAGATCCTGCTGAGAAAAATAATCCCGTAGCATTGTTACAAGATCTGCTGAAAACCAGAAGCGATACCGTGTTGGTGACAATGTTCTCACCGCAGCATTCTTTTCATCCGGGTACCTGTTTATTATTTCGCGAAAAAGAGCTGCAAACATCTTTACCCGCAATGCTCACCGAAAAATTGATAAGTGCTGCTGCAGATGCATTGAAAGAAAAATATTCTTCACTTAATATCTATGACTACGAAGCGGAGGAACTGCAAGCATTTGTGGAATTCATTCCGCCGCCGGTAAAACTTGTCATTGCAGGTGCGGGAAACGACGTAATGCCGTTGACGGAAATGGCCGCACTGCTTGGCTGGGAAATTATTATTGCAGACGGCCGGCCTGCTCAAGCAACCTTTAAAAGATTCCCGAAAGCCACGCAGGTGTTGGTACTCAAAGCGGATGAGTTGCTTTCAACGATTAATTCTGATCGTTATACAGCATTCTTATTAATGACGCACAATTACAATTATGATATCGCACTGTTGAAGGAGCTTCGTGACGTACATTGCGGCTATATCGGCATCCTCGGCCCTAAGAAAAAAACCGAACGTATGATCGCTGAATTAAATTCTGACGGTATTGAATTCAGCCCTGCCCAATGCGAATTGATTCATGGTCCCACCGGTTTGAACATCGGTGCAGAAACTGCAGAAGAAATTGCGTTATCTGTTGTTGCGGAGATCAGGGCATTCCTGTCACGCCGCGACGGCACTTCGCTCAAATCATTTACACAACCTATTCACGGCCGAACGGCCATCGATCAATGAACACAGCAATTCTCATCTTAGCCGCAGGCAGCTCAATAAGATTGGGCGAACCGAAACAACTCCTTCCTTTCAAAAATAAAAAATTAATTAACCATATTGCCGACGAGGCAAGAACAGCAACAGCACAGGTTTTGGTGATAACAGGCGCTGAAGCCGAAGCAGTTTCCGCAGCATTAAAAAGCAGTGACGTGAATGTTTTGTTCAATGCGGATTGGGAACAGGGACAGGGAACGGGAATTGCTGCCGGTGTAAAAGCACTGATGAAGCACAGCGATTATATCATCACTTCTGTTTGCGATCAGCCTTTCTTAACCGGTTCTATTTTTCGTTTACTTATTGCAAAAGCCGCCGAAACCGGTAAGGGCATTGTTGCATGTGCTTATGAAGACACTGTGGGAACGCCGGTATTGTTTCATGAGAAATATTTTGCTGATCTTCTCAATTTGAGTGGCAACGAAGGCGCAAAAAAATTGTTGTCTGTTTATCAGGACGACCTTGCAGTCATTGATTTTCCGGCGGGAGGTTTTGATATTGATACTAAAGAAGATCTGGCGAAACTAAAGAAGGCAACGAATTGAGTTTCTTAAACACGGCCGGCGCAAAGAACTCACGAAGAAAACCCAACGACAATTTTAGAAAATAACCGGTCATTGCTAGACGAATAATAAACTTCAACGCATATCATATTAACTGCGGCGCCGCAATCACGTTAGAGGGCATTTGAGATGTACGGGATAGCTTCAGGCCGTTAAACATTGTTGATAACAGGCGGAGAAATATGAATGTACTTTTATAAAAAATACGCGACTCTATTTCCAAACTAAGTTACACCAATTGAATATTGCAAATGCCGGCATGGTTATTTGCCCTTCAGGCACACAATGAAAAAATTGCTCACCCTTTCAGGGGTTATCGTGTTGCTTATTATATCAGGTTACCTGATCCTGCGATGGATGATCCTAAAGCCCGACGGTACTGTTCCTTCGCCCAAATCTACCGCCGGTATCGATCTGCAGCCGCTTATGATCAACAAGATTGCGTCAATAATAAAAGACGAGTCAGGCGGTTTATACAGTGTAAATATTGAAAAGCTTGATGCAGATGTAGTCAGTTCAAAAGCGGATCTGTACAACGTATCGATCGTTCCCGATTCGGTAGCAGTCCTTCATCTCGACAGCCTGCAACAATTACCCGATGATATTTTTACGATTTCTTTCAGCAGATTACACATCACCAATATCACTCCTGCGGATCTTTTGCATAAGGACAGGATCGACCTCGACAGTGTTGTACTACTGAATCCGCAACTGACCATTTATCACAGAAGCCGGCCCTATAACAAGCAGAAGCCCGGCGAAGATTCTTCGCAAACTGTTCTGCAAAAAGTACGCAAACAGTTTAAAAGCATTGCTATCAAATCGATCACCGGTACAAACGGAATATTTACCGATGTGGATGTGGCGCATGGCAGCATCAGCAAGATCTTTCGAAATGTAAATATAATGGTGAGGGATCTGCTGTTGGATGAATCAACCCGCGACAATAATGATCGGGTATTGCTTTCAAAAGAATTGAAATTATCAACTGAAAATTATTTAGCGAAAACATCTGATAGTCTCTATGAATTTAAAATCAGATCGATAAGCGTTGATGCTGTTAAACACAGTCTGGTGGCAAATGATGTGGAGTTACTGCCGCGTGGCAACAAGGCTCAGTTTGAAAAGAAACTACAACATATGGGCGATATGTTCACGCTTCGTTTTCCGAAGTTGGAATTCGACGGCATCAAATGGTGGCAGTTGATGAACAGTGAAACTTTTATTTGTGATAATGCAGAGATGTATAATGCGCAGATCGATGATTATCTTGACCGTTCTTTGCCGCATTCTACGGGCGGGATCACCTTTAAAAATTTTCCGCAACAATTATTAAAGCAACTGGAGTTGCAGGTAAATGTAAAAACGCTAAACATCCACAAAGCGAATGTGGCATACGAAGAGTTTGCGCCGGAGACGGAACAAAGCGGAACGGTTTATTTCAGCGATATCAACGGCACATTGAATAACGTTACAAACATGCCTGCTGTTATTAAAAAGAACGGCTTTTCCACAGCAAATGCAACAGCAATGTTCATGAATATCGTCCCCATAAAAACAGCTTTCAGCTTTGATCTTGTAAGATCGTCCGGTGACTTTACCGCCGATCTCGAAACAGGGGCGATGGACAGCAGCGTGCTTAATCCTGTAACAATGTCACTCGGTTTGGTGCAAATAAAAAAAGGGATCATTCATAGTGGCACTGTGCACATGAAAGGAAACAACGCAGGCAGCACTGCAAGTGTCTTGATGTTGTACGATGACCTTCATGTGGTACCGCTAAAAAAAGAATCCGGGGGCACTGACTTGAAAAAGAAAACCCTTCTGAGCTTTATCGCAAATGCGTTTATTCTCAAAAAAAATAACCCGAAGGGAAGCGAAAAAGCAACTGCTGTTAGAGTGGCACTGCCGCGGGGTGATCACGGCAACTATTTCAATTTTATCTGGAACACCATAAGGAAGGGAATACTAAAGACTTTGGGCGTGCAGGGAAATTAAAAATCAGAGCGTTATAATTTTTGAGCCATATGTCGGCTAACTGTTTTGTGCGGAGCATGCATTGCAGTTACGTAACGAACATGCAATATCAGGTTTTATCCGATAAAATAAAACCTGTCATAGAGTCGCCGGTTCAATATGATCAACTTTAAATATTTAAGGTAAACGTAAACCGCTCAACCATAAATATTTCCGTTAACCATCGATTAACCAATGTTACCGGGAGAAACATTATATTGCAAACAGTTTTCATAGGGTACGGATTAAAAACGGGCATCTGTTTCTACAGAAGCCCTCTTTTTTTATATGGAAGTTTGGGTTTTCTGACGCTCACGCGCAGCAACCTTACTGTGTAGCAAAGAAAAACTTTGCATTCGGCAAAGGAAAATCAGTGATGAAAAAATTCTTATTTTCAGTCTCATTATGCAGACGATCGCGGACTGTGCCGACAATGATGGGATCGTGTTAAGCTACGGCTTGGGTGTTTCTACAACACCAAATGTCACGGCATTTTTTCAAAAAAGGTTGCGATGATAGTTGGGGCATTATTCCGTTAGCTTTCGTGATAAAAAGATCGCGGTCATAATCGCGACAAATAATAGCAACGGCAAACATATTTGTAAAGCATTATTAGCTGGCCTACATGATCGGTGATACATTCGTGACATGAAAGCCGGAGAAAAGTATACCGGAAGAAGGACATTAATTTACAGTTAATCTATTTCCGGTTATTTTAAAAGTTTTACCTCGATATCCTTTGCATTTTCCATTGAAAAAGATCCGTTATTTTTATAGTGATCAATGCAATAGCGAATAGCCATCAGTCCAGCATCGTTTTCTATTTTAAGGTCTGCGCATATCTTCGCAATCCGGTAATTAAAATATAAATCATATTCAGGAATTTTCTTTTGCCATTCAACAGCAAATGCAATAGTTTCTTTCGGTCTGTTCAGTTTATACGCAATTAGTTCCATTGGCCTTCTGTAATAAAAAAAACTTTTGTTGAAAGATCCGATACTATCGGTGAGATTGGCTTTCCAATATTGTAATGCCTCTTCATACTCATTAAGTCTTTCCAAATTTTGAGCGTAAAAGGAATTGTAGTTTTCATCTTTTCCATAAATTGAAATTTTATAGGCCCAAAAATCTCTGAGCTGCTGCTTATTTTGAACCAATGTGCTTGCTACACTAATAACACCTTCTTCTCGCGGCTGCACATTTATATCATACAATTTAAAGATCTTGTTTTGATAATCTTTTATGTATGTAAGCGGACTCACCATGATTTTTCTTAAAGAATCAATCAACGCATCGTCAAAATCATTGTCTTCAACAAAATCGTCAAATATAAATGCAATAGCATCGCTTAAGCCCCTTTCGGCCACAGCAAAGTGATCAACATTATAGATCATTGTTTTTAAATGCAAATGCTCATTCTTAACCGTTTTAAACAGGTTGTCAATCTTGCAGGCTGATTTCAATCTGTATGTTGCGTCTTTTGTTCCGGAAGCAACAAAATGAAATAAATCTTTTGAAAATGTATGTTTCGTTAGTTGACTGATTTCCTGAAATTGTCCTTCTGCCAGCTGTATGCTCAGCGAAACAATTGCCCGAAATTTCTGATCCGGTCGGGTCAGCACTTTCTCAGAAAAACTGCCGCGTCAGAATGACCGATAAGAATGGGGAAAGCCGGTTTTGTAATTGTCTTGCTCAAATAAGAAAACAGTTCTGTATTAAGGAACGTATAAAACGCAGCGCTGTTTTCGGTAAAATTTCCATCTATACCAAGTCTCAGATCTTTAGAACGGTTAGCGCTGTGAATACCGACCACAATGGAAGGAGGAATGATCTTTGAGTCTATAAACTGCTTTACCTGAAGCATGGAAGGTTCGAACATCCAATCTTCATCCAGTACAAAAAAAACAGGGTACGTTTTTTCCTTTAAATAATCAGCCGGAAGCCACGTTTTTACAATCCGTTTTTCTTTTAATGCATCAGAAAATATTGTGTCGCATCTGAATTTATATGATATACTGTCAACGTTAAACTTTGACTGTCCAAAACAGTTAGAAATTAAAAAAAGGCCGGCCGTCAAAAAAAATAACTTTTTCATGGATAAATTTAAACGGATCGCAGTCAACAATAGAGATTAATTACAGAAGAAAGTTAAGTATAAATTTTTTATGATTTTGATGCCTATGTAAAGTAACGTAAGCGAATCGATGCTTTTTCAAAAATTCATTTATTCAACAACCAAAAACAAACCCTACATTTATTATATGAAAAAATAATATCATGGCACTTAATGCATACTTAAAATTAAAAGGACAAAAGCAGGGCGAGATCAAAGGATCTGTAACACAAAAAGGCAGAGAAGGGAAAATTGCCGTGATCGCCGTAAGCCACCAGATTGCTTCTCCGCGTGATGCGGCAAGTGGTTTGCCAACGGGCAAGCGCATCCACAAACCATTTGTGATCACCAAAGAACTCGACAGGTCAAGTCCGCTATTATACACTGCACTCTGCAACAACGAAAATATTTCTGAATTTGAATTGCAGTTTTGGACAGCACAGACTGCCGGGTCGGTAGGCACAGGTACCGAAAAGCAACACTACACCGTAAAACTTACCAATGCAAATATCGCTGACATTAGTTTTCGAATGCTGAATGACAAAAACCCTGATCTCGTAAAATATGCAGAGTACGAGGAAGTTTCGTTTACATATCAAAAGATTCAATGGATTTGGACAGATGGTGCAGTTACTGCCGGGGATGATTGGGAGAATCGGAACATGTAAGCGTTATGATTTAAGATGTGTGTTCATAAACAAATTTTAATTTGTTGAACATGATTATTCCTACAAAAATTGCATTTGTCTCGGGGTATCCCGGTAAGTAGAAATACGTTAATCTGATATTTTTAAGCTCTGTTAAAAACAATTGTTTGAAGATGCTTAAAGAAGCGATAACTTTTACTTAAATGAACCGTTATTTAATTTATTAACCGGAGGATAAAACTTTTTCCCGTCTTCATTATAAAATATTTTTACCCGGAGCTATACGATGCAACATTTACAGTCTTCTTTTATGAAATTCCCCGCCACGGCTCACTTATTGCATATCCATAACAGCAGTCATATTTCTGCCGGCAATATCTATTGAATATTCTGATCACAGGTGCAAACGGATACATTGGTCAAAGACTTATCCCTGTTCTTCTTGAACAGAGACATGTACTCTATTGCTGCGTGCGGCACCGTCGCCGCTTTGAAGAAGAGCATACGCATCCGAATATCATTATAGTAGAAGGGGATTTTCTCGATCCTGATTCGGCTTTCGTTTTGCCAAAGGAGATAGATGCTGCTTATTATCTGATCCATTCCATGAGCAGCGGCAAAAAAAACTTTGATGATGCCGAAGCGCAATGCGCAAAGCATTTTGTACGGCTTATTGCAGATACAAAAGCTAAGCAGATCATTTACCTGAGCGGCATCAGCAACGCGGATGAGTTGTCTAAACATTTGTCATCAAGGTTGCAGGTGGAGGAACTCCTTTCCAAAAGCAATATTGCACTGAGTGTGCTGCGGGCGGGAATTATTGTGGGTTCCGGCAGTGCATCGTTTGAAATCATTCGCGATATCGTGGAAAAATTACCGATGATGATCGCACCAAAATGGCTCAACACAAAATGCCAACCTATCGCTATCAGAAACGTGATCGAATACCTTACGGGTATTTTGTTGAAAGAAGATTCTTACAAAAAAGCGCTTGATATCGGCGGACCGGAAATTCTCACCTACAAAGAAATGTTGCTCAAATTTGCAAAGGTTCGCGGACTGAAGCGGCGCATTTTTATTGTTCCGGTCATGACGCCGAAACTGTCATCCTATTGGTTATATTTTGTTACTTCCACCACATATTCTCTTGCAAGCAATCTAGTCGAAAGCATGAAGGTAGATGTGATTTGCCGGCCTAATGATCTCGCGAAACAATTAAACATTGAATTGTTACCTTATGAGAAAGCAGTGAAACTTGCGTTCGATAAGATCGAGCAAAACCTTGTAGACAGCAGTTGGAAAGATGCATTCATTAGCAGCAATACCTCCAAGCAAATGATGGATTATGTGAACGTCCCCGAATTCGGTTGTTTTAAAGACGTAAAGACACGAGAAATAAACGTTGATCCGCGGAAAGTGCTCAATAATATCTGGCGCATCGGCGGCGATAACGGTTGGTATTACGGCACATCACTTTGGCGCATCCGTGGTTTAATGGACAGGCTCGTGGGCGGTGTGGGACTAAGAAGAGGACGCACCAACAAAGACATCCTCAACAGCGGCGATGCGCTCGATTTTTGGCGGGTGCTAGTCGCCGATAAACCCGGCAGAAGGTTATTGCTGCATGCTGAAATGAAATTACCGGGTGAAGCGTGGCTCGAATTTAAGATCGCAACTATTGATAATAAATTACAGTTGCAGCAAACCGCTACCTTTCGTCCGAAGGGAATTTGGGGCAGATTATATTGGTACAGTGTGTTGCCGTTTCATTATTTTATTTTTAACGGCATGATCAACAATCTGATGAAGAAAGGAATTGATAATGTACATTAAGACGAGTAATTGTATCGACCAATAACTCAACGACCTGTAAATAACTATTTGGTATACTGATTGAGGAAAATAAATGTGAGCATGGTATTTCTCTCAACTAAAAGCATTGAGGCCGGAAACAGGATTTTTTTTTGAATTTACTAACAACCGCTTGGCATATCAAAAAAACCGGCGACCGTCCGACTTTTCAAATAAGAGCAAAAAGAGCATCCATCATTTTATTATATCCCCGCTTATCTGTCGGCTTGCCGGCAACCATAACAGCACCTTCGATCAGAGCATTTTCTGTAAGAATCTCATTTGCATAAGTAGAATAAACCATCACCGGAATCCTGTTGAATTTTTTGTACCGCTTTAAATGTTGCAGCGTTTTTATGCCATCCAGCACCGGCATGTTCTGATCAATAATGATCATATCAGGTAAATTATTTTTATCGGAATTGTTAAGCGCTTCAATGAGTTCAGCTCCGTTCATCACGCAACTGATATCGCCGATATCAGTTCTGTCCTTTAAGAAGAGCAGAAACAGGTCGCGGTCATCTCCATCGTCTTCAGCCAAAAAAATATTGTAACGCTTATCCGTCATATCACCGGTAAAATAATAAGAAACTGTGCGCCTTCGGTATCGTTACTCTTTGCAGAAATAATTCCGTGGTGCATTTCAATGATCTTCCTTGCGATCGCTAAACCGATCCCGGAACCTTCGTATGCATCTTTCGCATTGAGCCGATGAAAGAGATGAAAGATCTGCTCCGCGTAGCTTTCATCGAAACCGATGCCGTTATCTTTAAATGTGAGCAGCCAGAATCTGCCGTTCTCACTTTCGGGTGCCGTAAAAGAAAGTTTCGTAATCCGCTTTTTGGAGATCGTTATTTTGCAGGGTCTTTCCGGCGGACAAAACTTCGCAGCATTTGAAATAATATTTTGAAATACCTGCCGGATCAATCCGGGATTTGCATTTATCTCCGGTAAAGAATCTGATGTTATTGAAACACTTTTTTCTTTGATCGTAAGTTCAAGATCTTCTTTCACTTCATCCAAAATATCATTAAGATCAACCGCGGAACGTTCCTCTTTTTTATCCGATAATTTTGAATACTCGAGCATATTCAGGATCAGCGATTTCATTCTTGAAGCGGAGCGGATGATCTTACTTAAATATTTTGCTGAATCGGCTGAAAGATTTTTTGCTTCATTTTCTTCCAATAGTGTTGAGAACACCTGTATCTTCCTCACAGGCTCCTGCAGGTCGTGCGAAGCTACGGATGCAAAACGCATCAGATCCATATTGCTGGCTGCGAGCGCATGGTTAGTAGCTTCCAGGGCTTTGTTATTTTTTTCCAACTCACGCTGAATCATTTTTTGACTGCGCAGATCAGTAACGATTACACTGCGAATACTTTCCCCGGCCTTTTCTTTTATCGACGCAAAGGAAAGCTGCACCGGAATAAAACCGTTCTTTGATGCGAGCGAACATTCACCTTTTGCATCTTCATCATGGCTATGCGCAAATAAACCTTTGTAATCATTTCTGCTGTCAACAGTCAAAAATTCTTCAAATGATTTACCGATGACATCAAACAGATCTTCATCGAGCATTCCCGCAAAGCTCGAATTGCAGTAGAGAATCACGCCACGGTTATTCAATGTTACCGCACCTTCCGTCATTTTTTCTATAAAGATCCGGTATGCCTGATCCGCGCTGTTCAAGGTATAAAGTTCGTGCGATTCATCTTTCTCAACTATCAGCGCATCCACCTGCCCCGTGCGTATAGCTTCAATAAGATCATTTGCCTCCGACAATTGCTGCCGCAGGTCTTCATTCTCTTTTTTTAGTTGTTGTGCTATCTTTTTTTCGTCCGTCATTAAAAGGCTTTCAGACCGAGACCGTTAAGTATTTTTTCTTCCTGCGACATGTCGCCGATCATTTTCTTTTCAGGGAACGGTAATTTTTTGATGAGCATCGGCAGCGCAATGATCTGTTCCTGTTTTGCAAGTTCCGCCTGTTGATATACATCGATGATCTCCAGTGCATATTTTCCGGCGAGGTGGGCTTCACAAATTTGTTGAATGTTAACGATGGCTTTTGCTGAGTTTGGCGAAGCGCCAGTTATGTACAGTTTAAGCACAAATTCCGGCTCATTGGCTTTTAGTGTACGTACAACTTTCTTTGTATTGTTTTTCTTTTGGGGCATTATATTTTAGCCGGTCTGATATCCAGTCCGACCAATACTTTTTCTTCGTTTGACAAATCACCGATTATTTTACGGATAGGGACCGGTACTTTTCTTACTAATGTAGGAATGGCGAGAATCTGATCACCTGCCGCGAGTTGCGGCTGTTTCAAGAGATCTATCACCTCTAACTTATATTGCCCTTTCAGATGTTCTTCGCAATATTTTTTCAAATTAGCCAGCGCCGTCATAGATTTCGGTGTATTACCGGCAATATAAAGGCGCAAATTCCATGCTGCTTCTGCGGTCTTTTTTTTCACGGGTGTCTTTACTTTCGGCTTACTTACTCTTTGTTTTATCATCAGATTGATTAGATCTTTTGTTGGATAAATGTACTCTGTTCTTTTCCATGATCTCTTTCTTAAGATCTTCATCAATAAACACCCTGCTTAATTCCGCCTGTGTGGTTTCAAATTCTTCTTTGAGCGATACAATCTTAGCTTCCAATACCAGTCGCTTCCGTTCCACTTCCTTATCACTGCGTGTTCTTGCGACTTTCGTCATTTCGCTTACTGTCACATCATTAAGTTGCTGTTCCGTCCTCGCTGAACCGATCAATAATTGTCCGTCAATTCCTACCTGAACAGGAACAAGATCGATTCCCGCGTCAGTAATCACAAATTCCCTTACCTGATTGGAATGATGCATTCCGCGAGATTTCATTACATACACCCCTCTATTTCTTTCACCGTTATACTCCAATTCCCGCACCAATAACCACGCATCTACTAAAGAAGATACACCTTCGTCAGCCTGAACGGTCGTATCGCTTGTGTATACCAGAGCCGTGAACATCACGGTGATTCCTTCAGCCTGTAAAAAGTCTATCAGCCTTATAAGAATAGATTTTACTTCCGACATCGCGCCTACCGTAATGAGATTGGTAATAGGATCAAGAATTACCGCCTTCGGCTTAAACTTTTTCACCATTTTGTGAATGGCAACCAGGTGCATTTCCAATCCGTAAGTGGTGGGTCTTGCACCGGTGATCTGTAACAAACCCGCTTCAATATGTGCATTAAGGTCGATGCCGATCGACTTCATATTTCTTACTATTTGTTGAGGCGATTCTTCAAAGGCAAGATAAAGACACTTCTCTCTGCGGTTGCACACTGCATTTGCAAAGTTAACCGCCACACTGGTTTTGCCGGTACCCGCCGTTCCCGACACAAGAATAGAACTTCCTTTAAAAAAGCCTTTTCCGCCGAGCATACCGTCCAACGCGGGAATACCTGAAGACACCCGCTGCGTATACACCGGACTATCCATTTTGAGTGAGGTTACGGGTAAAACAGAAATGCCTTCCTCATCAATAAGAAAAGGATATTCATTGGTGCCGTGCAATGAGCCGCGGTATTTTACAATGCGTAATAATCTTGTGGAGATCTGATTGATGATGCGGTTATCGAGCAGGATCACACAATCGGAAACATATTCTTCCAAACCTTGCCTGGTAAGTAACGCTTCCCCTTTTTCACCGGTGATGATTGCCGTGATGCCTTTTTCTTTGAGCCAGCTGAACAGTCTTCTGATCTCTGCACGCAGAATGCCTTCATTTGTAAGTCCGCCAAATAAATTCTCGATCGTATCCAACATTATGCGTTTTGCACCGATTGAATCAATGGCATATCCCATTCTGATGAAAAGACCCTCCAGATCATACTCTCCTGTTTCTTCAATTTCACTCTTATCAATATGTATATGATCAATACTGATCAGCTTATCCCGCTGCAATTTTTGTAAGTCAAAGCCCAGAGAAGCTACATTCATCTCAAGGTCTTCCACAGTTTCTTCGAAAACCATGATCACGCCCGGTTCGCCAAATTCAATAGCACCGCGAACCATGCATTCGATAGACATCAGCGTTTTGCCGGCTCCTGCAGCACCGCAGATAAGTGTAGGCCTGCCCGCAGGAATTCCGCCGCCTGTAATTTCATCCAGACCGCTGATTCCCGTGCGGACTTTCTGAAGTTGTTCTATCTTTTGCGACACCGATATCTTAGCCCGCGCGGTTTTTTTCTTAAGAGAAGCCATTAGTAAAATTATTGTATTTAAATCTATGCAAGATTTACCGAATCGGCAAATAACTTTAAGATTTGCACGCAGTTGCAACTACTCCCGGAAAGATTTTTTTAAGAACATTTTTTTACCGAGGGCATTTTTTACCGAACATCAAAAACAACAACATAAAAAAGATAAGCGCAAAAATGCAGAAGATTGCGTTAAAAAAGATCCTCATCGGAAAGGGACCGGCGAAAACCGGAGAAGTTTAATGAAGCCAAAATTTTTTTTATATCGTTGTATTTTCAGCAGCAGCATGCGTTCGAATATAATTTTCGATGCTGTCAAAGCTTGCGTAGTTGCTCAGGTCGGCAATAAGACGGCCGAGTTTTTCTGCTCCCTTTTCTCCGGCATTGCGGGTAATGTAAGTCGGTATCGAAAATCCTTCAATGGCCGTAAACTCCCAGGGATGAAAATAAAGTGAAAGATATCCGTCTTTTTTTAAGGTCTTCAAAGCAAGCCTGAGGTATAACGAATATGGAAAGTTTTTAAATGATAACCAGAATAAAGGAATGCGAAGATTAGGCGTTACGGATACCGGTAAGCGTACTAAACCGGCTTCTTTAAAAAGTATGCGCGGCTTCTTTCTGTGGTCATACCGGCCGGGAATGTAAGTAGGATTTAAAGAAGAATCATATTGGTATCCCGCATCTTTTACCGCTTGCATATCTACCTGTTGCATGCGGGGCATTCGCAGACCATACACTTTTTTTTGTGTAACATTTTCCAGTACTTCTTTCGATTTTACCAAATCAGCCATCTCAAATACAGAATGGTTGAGTGTATGAGATGCGATCTCGTGCTTATCCGACAATCGCTTTACTGCTTCGGGGTATTCCAGAGCAAAACACCCGGTGGTGAATATCGTTGTGGTAATCCCCGTTGCATCAAGGATATGCTCCACCGCATCGAGTCCTTTTTTCCCGATCGAAAATTGTTGAGCTAAAGCAATGTCATCCCCGTACTCGGTTGGAAGATCAAACTCTTCAAGATCGAAACTCAATAAGATGGTTGCTGCAGTACTCATGCCGCCTGTGTGTTATTTAATTGCGCTTTAAGAAATTGCTTTGTAAAAATGCCATATACAATCATCAGCCAGATCACAAAACAAGGTAGTGCCTTTAACGCATAAGGGATCATGATCTGCTTGCGAAAATACGGCGTAAGCAGGTCGGAGTAACCGAAGATCGTGATGAAGACCGCAATAATAAAAACGATATTTATTGATCGGCTCTTTTGTTGAATAAAATACCAAAGGCAAACAGCCGGAACGGCGATCATGTATGTAGGCGCTTCCGAACCGATGCTGAAGATCACAGTAAATATCAAGGCCGAACAAAGCAGGTAGACACGGAAGCGAGGGTCTGAAAAATGATTCCATCGAAGGTATTGGGCCGCAAAAAGCAGCATCGCGGGGATCACGACAAATGCGCTGTTAAAATCAGGCTGATTAAAAATACGCCGCACCATTCCCTGTACACAAATATCCTGTGTATTTCCTCTCGAAGCTGCATAAGTATCTATCCCAGATTTGTCCACGAGACCGTGATACCAATCCTGATAACTTTTTATGATAAATGACGGTGATGACCATAACATCGGCATACAAAAAAATATAACTGCCCATATGATCATCCACATGATATATTTTGGTTTGTTATCGGAGAAAAAGAAAAAAGCAAGCCCGGCAAAACCATAGATTTTAATGAAACCCGCAAGCATGATGAAGAATAACGCCTGCATTTCTTTTCCTTTATCAGTATACACAAAACCAAGAATGATACAGCCGGCGATGAACGGATTGATCTGTGACCACGCCGCATTGTTCATCATTTCCACGCTGCTTATAATGAGTACCGCGTTGCGGATCAACTTTGATACCGGTAATTTATCGATCGCATAAAACAAAAAACCTGCGTTGAAAAACACCCAGCAGATCACGCCGACATTGAGTTGCAACACTGCAAACGGCGCAATGAGTGCACTGAATATCGGTCCGTACAAACACACGTCATTATATTCCGTAGGATAATATAGATACAGATTCTGCTGCGCCGTAACGTGAAAAAACACGTGGCGAAAGACCTGGAAATTATTAAAGTCAACACCAAGGATAAACCTGAATACACAAGCGTATGCGGTGAGACCAAACCATAAGATCAATGCCAGGGGTCTGCTGTAAAGAAACGAACCTTTTTTTATCGACTGCCATGCAGCATTTCTATTGATAGCACTCATTTAAAATTAGATTCCGCGATGATGAATGAAGGACGTCCTTTAGCCTGTATAAAAACTTTTCCGAGATAGATGCCGATGATCCCCATGATCATGAGTTGTAGTCCGCCGAAAAAAGCGATCGTTACGATCGTAGATGCCCAACCGGAAATAGACACATCCGTAAAATAACTGTAGAGCGCATATGGCACATACAAAACAGACGCGAGTGAGAAAAAGAAACCGACATAAATTGCATACGTAAGCGGCTTTGTACTGAATGAGGTTATACTATGTATAGCAAGTTTAAGCAATGCCTTCATGTTGTATTTTGTAACGCCGTTCTGTCTTTCCGCCGGTTCGTAAGGCACGGGCATTTGTTTAAAGCCCACCCATTTTAATAAGCCTCTGAAAAACGGATTGTCTTCTTTCATGTTGATTAAAACATCCGTTACTTTTCTGTCGATAAGGCGATAATCCGAAATGCCGTTTTCCAACTGCACATCGGAGAGTTTATTAATTAGTGTATAAAAGAACCGGGAAAACAGCTGATTCATAAAACCTGCGTGTTGGTTTTTTTCTTCGCGGTAAGCATACACCACATCAAAACCTTTTTTCCAATGTTCAATAAATTCCGGAATGAGTGCCGGCGGGTGCTGAAGGTCTGCATCCATGGTGATCACGGCTTTTCCCCTGCAATGCTGCAGGCCGGCCATGAGTGCATGATCCTTTCCGAAATTTCTGCTGAAGCTGATAAAAAAAACATCTTCGTGCTCTGCCGCCAGCATTTTTATCTTACTCAATGTTCTATCTGTACTGCCGTCGTCAGCAAACACAACTTCATACGTGATCCCGCTTAACGATTTCAGGATTCCGGTAACCGCTGCGTATACGGGCATCACATTTTCTTCTTCATTGTATACGGGCAAAAGAACAGTTATATCAGGCTGAATTTTCATGGCTTTTTGCAAAAGCTGCTTTTGTTAGATACGCAAAAACAGCAGCTACTGTTGTCGCATGTGAAAAAAGCGCTCAAACAGTGACCGTTAGTTAGTTTTGGTGCCCGAAATTACGACAAAAAGCATTGAGGGAATCAATTCCTGTGCTTTCCGCACAGCAATGCCTAAGATAGTTTTGGAAATTGAGCCGATAGTTCAATAGTGCGCACATTTTTATTTATCTGTTCCGGTGCGCTGTCTTGATGTTTTGAAGACACGCAGGTAATGAAAAAAAGGTAACGAAAGCCAATAAAACCTGTAGGATCATAGTGGTGATTTTATAGAGTTAAACGTTTGAAGATAGAGAAAGCTGCAAAGGAGTTTTTTATTACAGATGACAAGTACGGTTTTCACAGAGGAACTGATTTGTGGAAGCTGATTAAATATTGGAGTAGTTTTTGAATTCTTCAGCACAACATTTTGAACTTTTTATTTTACATTCCGGAACAGAAACAACGTTTTAAATTACCAACCTTACAGGGTTGTAATATTCAATATAGCTGAAAATTTTGTATCGGTTGGAGTTCTTTCTGCAGGTGGTTGATCCTATAGCGATCATAAAATCTATGTTTGTGGCTATAATTAAACATGGGAATTGCCCTTTACCATTGTTCCTTCAGGCAATGAATGTTTCGCAAATATTTGCCCGATTATAGCCGTTCTCATTTACCTGCATGGAGTCTCAGTTCATTATGATCTTTGCCTTCAAATCATCGCTTGGGGCACACTCCACAAATGAAGTGCATAGAAAATCAACATAAAAAATGCAAGCCTATAAAAGGACGTTTCAGAGCAACCGGAAGAAATATGGCGAAACTCATCGACACTACGCCCGTGATACGCACAGCCCAATCGCTTTTTGCAAATTGACCGCTGCAAATTGCTCCCTTCTTCTTCCTTACATTTGCCCATGCAACAAAAACAACTCGGCGCCACAACCCTCCATAGTTCACCGCTAATCTTCGGCGGAAATATTTTCGGCTGGACAGTAAATGAAAAAGAATCTTTTCAACTCATGGACGCCTTTATGCACGAAGGATTCAACATGATAGACACGGCGGATATGTACTCGCGATGGGCACCGGGAAATAAAGGTGGCGAATCGGAAACGATCATCGGCAAATGGCAAAAGCAAAAAGGCGGCAGAGATAAAATGATCATTGCCACAAAAGTGGGCAATGATATGGGCGACCGTAAAAAAGGTGTGACGAAAAAATATATTTTAACTGCGGTGGAAGATTCACTTCGCCGTTTGCAAACGGATTATATCGATCTGTATCAAACACATTTTGATGACGAAGCCACACCTGTTGAAGAAACGATGGCTGCTTACAATGAATTGGTAAAAGTCGGTAAAGTAAGATTTGCGGGCACATCAAACATGAGCGTAGAAAGGATAAAAGCATCACTCAATGTCAGTGCTCAAAACAATTATCCCGCATATCAAACATTACAGCCGCTGTATAATTTATATGAAAGAGAAAAATTTGAAAAGGAATACGAAGCGCTTTGTCTTGAAAACAATATTGGTGTGATCAATTATTTTTCATTGGCGAGTGGTTTTCTTACCGGTAAATACCGCAGCGAAAAAGACACCGGCAAAAGTGTTCGCGGCGGCGGCATGAGTAAATATTTTAATGAAAGAGGTTTTAATATTTTAACTGCGCTGGATGAAGTTGCCGCAAAACACAATAGCAAACCCGCGGCGATCGCTATCGCATGGCTCAATGCAAAACCGGCTGTTACAGCTCCCATCGCAAGCGCAACAAACCTCGCGCAACTTGAAGAATTGATGAGAGCCGCGCAACTGCAATTGGATGAAAATGATATGAATGTTCTTGATAACGCAAGTAGTTACTGATCGTATTGATTTGTAACCGTATCGCCCAAAATATTTGCGGTGAGAAGTACAATTTTTGCGTTTGCATGTCTTTCATGCTGTATATTTGCGCACCGCTTTTACTCTGCAGGATAATACATACTCTCACAGCCTTTGCTAACACATAGCAGTAATTGTATTATCAGCCCATCGTACATTTTCACTATTCTTTCGCAGGTCTTTCAGAGTATATATTTAATGCAGGTAATAATCAGCGGTTTGCTATATGAGCCAACATTATTTTGCTTCGCTTACCACCGAAGAATTAGGAACCGCCCTACAGGGAACAATATTCAGCAATACCCTCCAGATCATGAAATCGGGTGTAATGCTGTTAAAAGCGGTTGCTGACCACCCTGCCGCTGCTACAAATTATGAGATCGTATTTTTAAATTCGACGGCGGCAAAATACCACGGAGAAAATAAAAGTGCAGGAGGGAAGATCAATTCGGAAAATTCCCCCGAACTTTTCGGTAAGCTCCTTAGTGCAGCAACTACCACAGAAAACAGCTTCATTCAGCATTACACGTCAGGCGTCGTGAATGATATCCTTTGTTACAATGTTACCAACCTCGCAGACGGAATTTTGGTAACGCATGAGGCCGGCGGCGTTAGTATTGTCGGCTCTTCAACGACAGATGCAGGCGCGGAAAATTTTCCAATGAAATTGCAGGAAGAAGCGCAGCTTATTCACAGTCTTACACAAACAACGCCCGATATTTTATTTGTGATGAACCTGTATTCGAAAGATGTTGTGTACATCAATCGTGCTGTTGAAAAATTACTGGGCTTTACAGAAGCGGAGATCGAAAAGATGCCTTCACCTTTTTTCGATGTGATGCACGCCGATGACCGGGGCAAAGTATTGGCACACCTTGAAGAAATGAAAAACGCTGCACTGAACGAAACCAGAGAGATCACTTACCGTATCATTGATGCGAAGAGTAATATCCGTTGGTTTCGTGACCGTAATACAGTTTTCAAAGTAGATGCGAACGGCAAAGCGATCGAGAAAACCGGTGTGCTCAGTGAGATCTCTCAACACAAAGAATCGGAAGCGAAGATTGAAAACCTCAACAGGATCCTTACCGCAAAAAACAAAGAACTCGAAGCGTTGAATGCCGAAATGAAAACTTTCAACAACATCGCGGCAAACGAGTACAAAGAAACCCTTCAGAATTTATATACCAACCTCGAATTTATCATTACCAAAGATGCCCGTAACCTGAGTGATGGCGGTAAAGGAAACCTTCGCAAAATGCAGGGTGCTATTCAGAAGATGAAATTGATGACGGATGATATCGTTTCATTCTCAAAGATCCATACGCTGGACGATGTGTTGGCTGCGGTTGACGTGAACAGGATAATAGCCCTTGTGCAGGAAGACCTTGCGGAAAAGATCAACGAATGTGAAGTAGAGATAAATGTCGAAGAAATGCCCCATATCTCCGGCTTTCCCTTGCTGTTGTCACTGCTTTTTTATCACCTAATAGATAACGCAATAAAATTTCAGAATCCTGAGGCAGGTCCGGTCATTAATATTCTTTATGCGCAGGATAGCCGCCCCGGAAGCAACAACGATCACATGTCTTATCATCGAATGACGGTGAGCGATGACGGCATCGGCTTCAACCCTGAAGAATCGGAAAGTTTATTTACCATGTTTTATCGTGCGGAAAAAAAGAATAAATATAAGGGTTCCGGAATCGGACTCGCAATCTGTAAAAAAATCATGGACCTACACAACGGATTTATTCTTGCGGAAAGTAACGGACAGGGTGCTTCTTTCAGTTGTTTCTTTCCCGTATAATTTTAATATTTGCTGAGCACATCCTGTAGCATTTTGCGGAAAACACTTACCTGTATTGGTTTTTGAATACATTCCGCGGCACCCAGTGCTGCGGCTTTTTTTTCTGTGTTTTGATCTATCGATGTGGAATAGAAAACGACGGGCTTCTTAAACCCCGCTTCTTTTTTTATTGCCGAGAGACACTCAAACCCGTTCATACCGGGCATATTGATATCAAGGAATATCAGATCGGGATTCAAGTGTTCAATGGTTTCAACCGCCTTAACGGGATTGTTGAGGTAGCTACACTTAAAACGACCGGGCATCTCATTTTGCGCAAGCAAAAAGAAATCAAGTTCATCCGAATCATCATCGATCAAAAGAATATGGCGCTCCGTCATGGAATTAAATAATTCATGGTTTATCTGTCACCGTAAGCAATAACTGTAATCGTAAAACTGTATCAAAAAAGGGGCGAAAAAGGCGGTTCAGCCCGCCAGCGGGAGCGGCTGATTACAAAATTACGCCCAATGTATTAGCAACTCAGAGTATTGAGTGTGACAGGCAGCGAAGATAACGTATTACTCATAGAATATGCACTTATCACAAACATTTACCTTAGTTATACGTTCCCGTTTTTTAGTATCTACCTCAAACCCGGCACACATTTTTAAGTGTTTTCCTAAAACATTTTATGGGAGATACAAAAAACCTCAGCAGCACGGACGCAAATATAAAAGTGCAGGAATTGGCAAAGGAGATAGGTACCTGCATGTTTTGTACGTATGACGGATACAAGCTGGTATCCCGACCGATGAGTTCGCATCATGCAGACGATGACGGTACGATTTGGTTTTTATCTGATAAAGACAGTAACAAGAATAAACAGATCGCAAAAAATAAAGCAGTGGAACTATTTTTTGCATCGGGGCATGATAAATTTCTATCGCTACACGGTGTTGCGGAGATTTCTTATGACCGCGAAAAAATTAAGGAACTGTGGGTACCGCTTGCGAAAATTTGGTTTACTGAAGGTATAGAAGACCCGCGAATCAGTGTGATCAAAGTGAGTTTTGATGATGGTCATTACTGGGACAGTAAACATGGCCGCATGATTCAAATGGCGAAGATGGCCGCTGCGTTTGTTTCAGGAACAACCATGGATGACGGAATACAGGGGGAATTAAATAACGGACACTAAATAACGGATAATTGGATAGTGGATAAATAATATTGAGTGTATCGTTTAATCCGGCCACAATAAACACTCAGCTCTAAAATTAAACACTTTGCCATTAGCAAAATACGAAGCAAAACGCTCCGCTTCTGAAACACCCGAACCGTTCGGTGGGAAGCCTTCTGACGACGAATTAAAATTCGTTATTCAGAAACATGATGCTTCACATTTGCACTATGACTTTCGTCTGGAAATACATGGCGTACTTAAAAGCTGGGCTGTACCCAAGGGGCCTTCTACTGATCCTTCTGTAAAAAGACTGGCGATGATGGTAGAGGATCATCCTTTTGATTACAGAACTTTTGAAGGCATCATTCCGAAAGGACAATACGGCGGCGGAACGGTGATCGTGTGGGATGAAGGTAATTTTTTACCGCTTGGTTTGAAACAGGCGGGCGATAAGAAAGCTGCACAGAAAATACTGATGAAGATGTTGCAGGAGGGCAATCTCAAATTCGTAATGAACGGACAAAAAATAAAAGGTGAATTCCATCTCGTGAAAACTCATGGCATGGGAGAGAACGGCTGGTTGCTCATGAAAGCAAAAGATAAATATGCTTCCGTAAAAGACATCACGAAAAAAGACAAGTCGGTAAGTTCGGGCAAAACAATAAAACAAATGGAAGCGGAGCCGGATAAAGTGTATGGCAAAACAAGTGTGAAGCCGGGAAGTACCGCAAAGGATGAGAAGAATTCAAAGAAAAAGATAGCAGTTAAACCGAACGGTATTAAAGAAACCAAGACGGCGGCAACGAAAAAATCAGCGCCAAAGAAAACGACCGTTAAAAAAAAAGTACCGACTCTGGCAGTAAATGACCTGCTGAAAAAAGGAATTACAAAAGCGCAACCTAAAAACGTGAGCCCGATGCTGGCAACCCTTACAGACAAACCCTTTGATGCACCCGGCTGGATCTACGAAGTTAAATGGGATGGTTATCGTGCAGTAGCAGTGATAAATAAAAAAAACGTGGAATTGCTCTCCCGAAATAATAAATCTTTCAACGAAAAATTCTACCCAATTCATGATGCGCTTGCGCAAACGGGCATCAACGCCGTGCTTGACGGAGAAGTAATTGTTGCTGATGAAAGCGGCATGGCGAATTTCGGCAATCTGCAAAACTGGCGCAGTGAGGCAGACGGAAATTTATTGTATTACGTATTTGACATCCTTTGGTTCGAAGGGAAAGACCTCACTGCATTACCGCTCACAGAAAGACGAGCGATCTTGAAATCGGTGCTGCCGGTCTCTGATAATATTTTATTAAGCGAAAGCTTTGAAACTTCCGGTCTGGATTTTTTTGCAGCCGCAGAAAAAATGGGACTGGAAGGGATTATGGCGAAGAAAGCAGATGCTCCCTACAGTACAGGACAAAGAAATACTGATTGGTTGAAAGTAAAAACGTCATTGCGTCATGAAGTGGTGATTGGCGGCTATACAAAAAATGAAGGAACGGCAAAACAATTCAGTTCATTACTGGTGGGTGTTTTTGAAAAAGGAAAATTATTATACACCGGAAAGATTGGAACAGGGTTTAGCGACACCACACAAAGAGAAATGATGAAACAGTTTAAACCACTCATCATTACAGCATCTCCTTTTGATACGGCTCCTGATGTAAACAAGCCGTCACGCTTTCGGCCAACGCCGCCGAAAGCAATGGCAACTTGGCTCAAGCCCGAATTGGTTTGCGAAGTTTCATATCGGGAGATCACATCAGATGGCGTAATGCGCCACCCGTCCTTTGAAGGAATGCGAACAGATAAACCTGCGAATAAAGTGACGAAAGACACAAAAGTAAAAACGGAAAACGTAGTTGCAAAAGGAAATAAGTACATAAAAACGCCGGAAAAAAAAGGCGAAAGAAAAACATTGCTTAATCCTTCAGAAGAAATGCAGGTTAAAAAGATCAACGGGCATGAGATCAAATTTTCAAACCTCAATAAATTATATTGGCCAAAGGAGAATATCAGTAAGCGGGAATTCCTGAATTACTATTATCGTATCGCTCCTTATATTTTACCTTATCTAAAAGACAGGCCGCAATCACTCAATCGTTTTCCAAACGGCATCACGGGTAAAAGTTTTTATCAGAAAGATGTAACAGGTAAAGTGCCTGATTGGGTGGAATTGTTTCCGTATACTTCACAAGGCGAGGACAAAAATTTTATGTTGTGTAATGATGAAGCGTCATTATTATACATGGCTTCATTAGGTTGCATTGAAATGAACCCATGGAGCAGCACATATACTAAGCCCGACAACCCCGATTGGTGCATCATCGATCTTGATCCTGATAAAAATCATTTTGACAAAGTAATTGAGACAGCATTAGTTACGAAAGAAATTTTGGAAAATGCAGGCGCGCATTGTTATTGTAAAACTTCAGGCTCTACGGGTCTTCACATTTACATTCCGCTCGCAAAGAAATATGATTACGAGGCTTCGAAAGAATTTGCCAGGTTGATTGCGGATTTGGTAAATGAAAACTTGCCCAAATTCACCAGTATCGAAAGACCAACAGCAAACCGTAAAGGAAAATTATATATCGACTTTTTGCAGAACAGACCTCAGGCTACTTTGGCAGCAGCTTATTCTTTACGCCCAAAACCGGCTGCTACAGTATCTATGCCTTTGCATTGGGATGAAGTGAAGAAGGGTCTGAAAATGACGGATTTTAATATAAAGAATGCGGTGGCACGAATAACTGCCGTGGGGGATATTTTTAAACCCGTTTTGGGCAAAGGAATCAACATGCAAAAAGTATTGAAGGCATTAAGTGAAATGTAAGGAGAATAATCTTACCGGTATTTCTTTGGTCTGCGATTTGTCTTTTATAGTTTATCTAAATCGCAGAAAATGAAAAAGATAATCATCGCCTCAGCGGCAGTATTGTTTACGATCAATATTAATGCGCAAATAACAACACCGCCACCTGCAACATTAAACAGCGCAAGTCCGAGTAATTTAAATAACCCGGCAAATTCGCAGGCCGTGCCTAATTCAACCGCAACAGAGCGGTCTGCTGTAACGCAACCTCCGCTGGTACCCGTTCCTACCACGCCGATAACTTCGGTAGCGCCGGGAAGGAATGTAACTGCGCCGCCCACACAACCTAATCTAATTTATCCCGCATCGCCACCCGCAACTACACAACCTACTCAACGCGAGCCGCTAACACCGGTGGAATCGACAAATAATTTAGCGCCGGGAAGACCACCGCGGGAAGCGGCTTCACGAAACAATATTGTTACTGAAATTCAACCCTAAGCGCTTGTAGTATATGAACTACAATTTTGATACGTTTTACATTTGATTAACTAAAGAATGAAATTTCATATTGATTTACAGATGTACATTTAGCGTCTAAAAAAATTAATATGAAAAAATTACTCTTCGGACTGGCACTTACTTTTGGATTTGCAGGAATCGCATCTGCTCAGGCAGCAAAAGCAGCACCTGCAAAAACCCAAGCTCCTGTTGTTAAAATGGCCACCCCTGCAAAGCCTGCAGTTACTACAACTGCAGTTAAAGCCGCACCTGTTGCAAAGGGATCATCGAAAACAGGTATGAAAGCAGACGGCACACCTGATATGCGTTTAAAAGCAAATAAAGCAGCTGCGACTCCGGTAGCAGGTCCTAAAAAAGCAGACGGTACAGCTGATATGCGGTATAAAGCGAATAAAACAGCAGCTGCGAAAAAGCCGTAATGTTTAATTGATAATTTTAAAACAGGTAACGAATAATTTTTTCTGCTTAAGGTTTTTTTATTCGTTTGAACGTTTATAGGAATAAAGAAAATGCCTTCGAAATTTCGAAGGCATTTTCTTTGGGTGTATCACAAAAGAAAGCCCCGAATATCCGGGGCTTCACATTATCAATTATCTATTGGAAAATCATCAAATTATATTGTTTACCCAAGCGCAACTCTTTTAAATTCAGTAAGCTTAAGATCGGCATCAACCGATTTCAAATAGTCCCCTACTGATTTTGCGTTATCTTTTACGAAAGGCTGGGCGAGCAATGTGTTATCCTTAAGGAATTTGTTCACTTTACCTGCAGCAATTTTTTCGGCCATTTCTGCCGGCTTACCCTCCGCTTTAATCTGTTCGATAGCGATATCTTTTTCACGTGCAAGAGTTGCTGTATCTACAGATGATTCATCGATAGCAAGCGGGTTCATCGCAGCAATTTGCATTGCAACGTCTTTACCTGCTTCAGCTGCTTCTTTATTCATACCAACCAATACGCCCATTCGGTTTGCACCATGGATATAGCTTGCTACGAAAGGAGCTTCCACTCTTTCAAATTTTTGAATGCCGATCTTTTCACCGATCGCCGCAAGCTTGTCGTTGATCATATCTTCAATCTTAGCACCATTTATCGTTACTGCGTTTAACTCTTCGGCAGTTTTTACATTGTACTCGATCGCAGCATCAGCGATGCTTTGAGCGAATGCTACAAATTCTGCATTTTTACTTACGAAATCAGTTTCGCAGCTGATGCAGAGAACGATACCTGCTTTATTATCTGCTGTTGTTTTAGCAAGTACAACGCCTTCTTTTGCTTCACGGTCGCTGCGTTTTGCTGCTACCTTTTGACCTTGTTTACGAAGCCAGTCGATCGCTGCTTCAAAATCACCGTTGCTTTCTGTAAGTGCTTTACGGCAATCCAACATGCCGGCTCCTGTAGCCTGGCGTAATTTATTTATGTCTGCTGCTGTTATTGTTGCTGTACTCATAATTGTTGTCCTCTAAAACTCCCCAAATAAAGCGGTTAAAGCCTTAATTGGGGAGCGTTTATTTTTTGATTTATTTAATGTATTTGTCGCAATTTAATGCTTCAATAAGATCGATGTTTCTGCTCACTGTTATCAGTTAACCTAAACGCTCTTACTTACCCGCCGGTCTTCTTGCACCGCCGCCTGCATTACCACCCGGTCCGCCTGTAGTTCTGCGTCTCGGAGCGCCGCCGCCTGCATTACCTGCACCCGGGCCACGACCACCACCGCCGTTACCGCCACGTCTTCTGTCGTCACCACCCTCCTGACGGTTTTCGAAACGTGATGCTCTTGCTTCCGCACTTTCTTCGCTTTCTTCGTTGTTCTCATCATCTTTGCTGTTCTGACGATCTGCAAGACCTTCAGCGATAGCTGCAGTGATGTAGTTAACGATGATCGCAATAGATTTAGTTGCATCGTCATTTGCAGGAATTGCAAAGTCTACTTTATTAGGATCAGAATTGGTATCAACCATTCCGAATGTGCTGATGTTAAGGCGTTTTGCTTCAGCAAGAGCGATGTGCTCGTGGCCGATATCCACCATAAACAATGCAGCAGGTACGCGGCTGATCTGAGCGATACCGCCAAGTACTTTTTCCATTTTATCTCTTTCGCGTGTAAGCGTCAGCCTTTCTTTTTTGTTCAGGTTTTCTGCGCTACCGTCGCCCAACATCTTGTCGATGCTTTGCATTTTCTTTACGCTCTTACGAACTGTATTGAAATTAGTAAGCATACCACCCAACCAACGTTCAGTAACGAACGGCATGTTAACGCGTTTTGCTGATTCCATTACGATCTCTTTTGCCTGCTTCTTAGTAGCTACGAACATGATCTTTTTTCCGCTGCGAGCAATTGCTTTCATTGCTGCTGCAGCTTCCTGCAAACCTTCTACAGTTTTGTTAAGATCGATGATGTGGATCCCTTTCTTTTCTGCGAAGATGTAAGGAAGCATTTTAGGATTCCACTTTTTCTTTAAGTGACCAAAGTGAACGCCTGCTTCAAGTAGCTGCTGTTGTAAGGAAGTGTTATTTTCCATATTATTATTTGAAAATTTGAATGTTTGTGAAATTGAAAATGAATCCGATTAACGTTTGCTGAACTGGAATGATTTTCTTGCTTTTTTGCGACCCGGTTTTTTACGTTCAACAGAACGGGAATCACGTTTCAACAGGCCTGCTGCTTTTAATGCAGGGCGCATTTCAGGATTCACTTCAATAAGAGCACGGGCGATACCAAGCTTTGCAGCTTCTGCCTGTCCTTTTACACCACCGCCCGTAGCATTGATCACTACATTATACTTATCAGCAGCTTCTACTGTTGTAAGCGGAACGATAACCTGATTTTGCAGATATACCAGCGGGAAATAAGTTTTATAGTCTTTACCGTTCACTGTAATGCTTCCTTCGCCTTTGCTAAGGAAAACACGTGTTACAGCTTCTTTTCTGCGGCCGACTGCGTTTGTTTGCTTTTCCATTTATATTATTGTTGCGGGTGGCGTTTTGCGGTTTGCTGGTTATGGCCATTTTCCGTTTCGCTGCCCTTTGTTTTATTTGCGGTTAAAGTTTAGGTCCTGTGGTTTTTGTGCGCCGTGCGGATGTTCGCTACCTGCATATACAAATAGTTTTTTGTACATCTGGCGTCCAAGACGGTTTTTCGGAAGCATACCTTTTACGGCTCTTTCAATGATAACTTCAGGACGACGTTTTTGCATGTTCTTCGCAGTTTCACCCTTTTGACCACCCGGGTATCCACTAAAGGTTAAATACTCTTTGTCTTCCATTTTGTTACCTGTGAAAACAACTTTTTCGCAGTTTGTAACGATAATGTAATCTCCGCAATCAACGTGTGGAGTGTAGTAAGCCTTGTTCTTACCGCGAAGTATCGCAGCGATCTTGGCACACATGCGGCCTACGGTTTGATTAGTACCGTCTACAACGTACCAGTTGTGTGTAACGGTAGCCTCGTTCGCATGTTTTGTGGTGAAATGTAATTTGCTCATTTTATTTTTTGTTTAAGTGAACCGCGGCCATCCCCGCAGCTTTTTTAATGAGGTGCAAAAGTAGACCAATATTTGTTTTTAGCGAAGGATTTGAAAGACTATTTTTAAGGCATGGTTTGTAACTTACTGAAATTCAATAAAAAATTATCACTTTTAATTATACCCGTTATAAAATCACCACCACGATTATATGGCAAATGCTAGTTTTTAATTAATTAATAGTTTAAAATTAATTACAGCACGACTTTTGGCATATACCTGCAATAAAACATCCCGTTATGAACACAGAAAACCTTCAGGGCAATGAACCTAAAAAATTTGATCCGGGTACTGATAAGCGGATTCACGAAATACTTAATAATGAAAGCGATTCCGTTTCGGAAGAGGATATCAATAATATCAGAACAGATGTAGGAAATCAGGGAGAGAACAGTACTTCTGGTATAGAAGACATAAAAGACGATGAGGATCCTGAAATAGATAATACTTCCTGGAATGTTTTGGAAGGAGACAATTAATAACACTATACCTTCCGAAACCAGATCTTTTGCGGAAGATTTCCAAAGACAAATTCAGTAACAGCACACAACCATAATTTTTGGTTGACGGTATTGCCGTTGTATATTTCAAGTAAATAATCACCGCCGCCACCGCGATTTTGTTTCCGTGCGTGTGTGAGTGTAAGCAGATCAGCATCAATAAACTCTTCATCATTCAGCTCAAGATTGCAGTCGGTGCCGTTGTTTGCGATCATATCAAGCATTGCGTCAGCACCTTCAACCATTTGCAATTCTGCTTTATCGCCCTTCCATTCCGGGAGCGTTACAAACCATTCGTGGTCGGATGTTTTATAAAAGGAGAAGGTTCTTTGCATATTTTTTTGTGTAAATTTTTCAAGCTCACAATTTGTGACCTTGAAAAAAAATGATTGTTTTTAAACCCTGTTCTTTCTTCTAGCCGGTAACCGGTGTTTTCATTATTTTGTAAAGACTCTTTCACCGTTCACCCAAGTGCCCAATAACTGCGTTCCTAAAATTTCTTTATTTCCAATCTTCATCAGGTCTTTATCCAGCATAATAAAATCAGCGGCTTTGCCTGCGATCAAACTTCCTTTTTCTTTTTCCTCAAATGCCGCTTTTGCCGCCCAGATCGTCATCCCCCAAATGGCTTCTTTTTTTGAAAGCGCATTTTCGGGTTGAAAGCCGCCGGCGGGAAATCCTTTTGCATCCTGCCTTATAACTGCTGCATAAAAAGTTTTAATCGGTTCAATATACTCCACCGGAAAGTCGGTGCCAAGCGGTATCCAACCATTCGTTTGCAATAATTGCTTGAATGCGTAAGCGGTTTTTACACGCACCGGTCCGAGCCTGTCGCCTGCCCAATACATATCACTCGTTGCATGCGTAGGCTGCACGGAAGGAATGATGTTGTAATCCGCGAAATAATGAAAGTCTGCAGGATCTACCACCTGTGCATGCTCTACACGCCAGCGCAGATCGTTCTTTCCTTTCAATGCTTCCGCATAAATTTTTAAGATGATACGGTTTCCGCTGTCGCCGATCGCATGTGTACACATTTGCAAATGCGTACCTGCCAGCAATGCAGCCGCTCTGCGGAAATGTTCCTGATCGTTCAGCAAAAATCCGTTCCAATTGTGTTTGTCAGAATATTCTTTGATCAGACATGCACCTCTTGAACCAAGAGCGCCATCCGCATAAAATTTAAAACCGCCAACATGAAAACGATCTGAAATGTACGGACCGCTTTTAACCCAACGATCGTAATAAGTGCTGTCGTCAGAAAGCAACGCGAAGATCTTCATTTTAAGAATGCCGTCTTTTTCCGCTTGTTTAACGAGATTAACTGTATGCTCGCTGATACCGCAATCATGCACCCCGGTAAGTCCTGCAGCAAAACAATAATCCTGTGCGGCGAGAAAATATTTTTTTGCCAGACTATCAGCAATAAGCGGAACTTTTTCTTCCGCGAATTTCATGGCGTTGTCTATCAATATGCCTGTCATTTGCCCGTCCTTCAATTCCACTTCACCGCCGGCAATCTTGGTAGCCGCGGTAACGCCTGCCATATCAAGCGCTTTTTGATTAAGCAGAGCGGCATGACCATCGATGCGTTTTATAAAAACCGGTCTGTCGGGAAATAAACTATCGAATACTTTTTTATTTGGAAATTCTTTTACCGCCCAATCATTCTGGTCCCAACCGCGGCCATAGATCCATCGCATCGGCGCATTGGTACTGTATGTTTTTATTTTGTCTACGATCTCGGTAAAAGAAGTCGTACCCACAAGATTGCATTTCCACATATCTGTAGCGTAGCCTGTGAAATGACAATGCGCATCAATAAATCCGGGGAAGATCGTCTTGCCCGTTGCATCCACACTTGAATCACTGTCATATTTTTTCATGATCACTTCATCAGTTCCTATAGCAAGGATTTTTCCTTTGTCGATTGCCATCGCCTCAGCAACAGAAAAACTGTCATCTGCAGTATAGATCGTTGCATGATAAACAATGAGCGAAACTTTTTGTTTGTTGCTGCAGGAAACCAAACATATTAATAAGAAAACAGCGGTGAATAAACGTGTAATTTTCATGTGCCAAAAATAGCAGTTATTGATATCAATTCTCTAAATATGCAGGTGACAGCTTTGACATAAAGGAGTCAACTGTTTATTCATAAAATATCAATTATCCGTTATAAATTTGTTTCATGTTCAACGCCCGACAGGTAAAACAACTTCAGAAAAATTCATTGGAATGGCTCGCCGGAGGGGCTGAAAATATTTATGCTGAAAATGTGGAAGAACTGCGTAATATTTTGCGATTTCACGAACATCGATATTATGTGGAAAGCGATCCGCTTATCAGCGACTTCGAATACGATACTTTATTTAAAAAGCTGGAAAGCTTTGAGAAAGAAAACCCCACACTCGTTACGATCGATTCTCCAACGCAACGTGTCGGTAAAGGGTTAATCAGGAATTTTCCGAAAGTGCAGCACATCGTTCCGATGTTATCGCTGGATAATTCTTATAATGCAGATGACTTAAATGATTTTGACAGAAAAGTAAGAGAGCTATCCGGTCTTGAGGTTATCGAGTATTGCATCGAACCGAAATTTGACGGTGCAAGCATTTCGTTAGTGTATGATGATGATAAATTAATAAGGGGGGTCACAAGAGGTGATGGTGAAACGGGCGATGATATTACGCCGAATGTTCATCAGATAAGATCAGTGCCGCTGAGTGCAGCATTTTCTTATTATGGGATTGATCAGATAGAGATCCGCGGCGAAGTGATGATGAACAAAAACAGTTTTACTAATTATAATAAAGGATTGGAAGACGAAGGGTTGCCACCGCTTGCTAACCCACGCAACGCAGCAGCAGGAGCACTTCGCATCAAAGATCCCGCGATCGTAAGCAAAAGAAATCTTGAGGCTTTTTTATACCACGTAAGCTATTTTACGACTAATCAACTTAACAATCAATCAACCGGCCTCCACCCTCCACCCGCCATCCCTCATTCTCACAGCGGCATGCTCGAAATGCTCCGGAACCTCGGATTTAAAAGTCCGAAGAAAGAACTGAAAACCGTGCAGGGAATTACCGGCGTGATCGATTATGTAAATCAGTTTGAATCCAAACGAGATAACCTGCCGTATGAAATTGACGGCATGGTGATCAAGGTAAATGATATTGATCTGCAGGACAGATTAGGAATGACGTCGCATCACCCACGCTGGGCGATCGCATTTAAATTCAAAGCAAGACAGGCAACAAGTAAATTGCTGGGCATCGAATATCAGGTTGGCAGAACGGGTGCGGTTACGCCGGTGGCAAAGATAGCAGCTGCGCAGGTTGGCGGGGTTACGGTTACAAGCATTTCCGTGCATAATGAAGATTATATAAACGAAAAAGACCTGCGCATCGGCGACAGTATTTTGATAGAGCGCAGCGGCGATGTTATCCCGCAGATCGTAAAAGCATTAACGGAATTGCGTGACGGAACAGAACAGAAAATTGTTTATCCGAAAAATTGCCCTGTATGTAATGATGCGCTCGGGCGCCCCGCGGGTGAAGCAGTGTGGCGTTGTGTAAATATTAATTGCGAAGCACAGGTGGCTGAACGTATGATTCATTTTGTAAGTAAAGATGCAATGGATATTCGTAGCCTTGGGGAAGCCAACGTGCGCAGGTTTTATGAGAAAGGTTTTATAAAAGATGTGCCCTCGATCTATGAATTAAAAGAAGCGCAATTAAAAACGCTCGAAGGTTTCGGGGAGAAATCTATCACCAATTTATTGGAAGCGATCGAATCATCAAAGCAGCAACCTTTGCATCGTTTGATCTACGGTTTGGGCATCAGGTATGTAGGAGAAACAACAGCTAAAACGTTGGCGCAGTCGGTGTCTTCTGTTTTCGATCTGGCAGAAATGGATGCTGAAAAGCTAAAGCAAATGGATGATGTAGGGGTGAAAGTTGCAGACAGTATTGCGGAATTCTTCGGCAATAAAGACAATATTGAAATGCTGCATAAGTTGCAGGCGGAAGGCGTTCAGATGCAGTCGCAAAAAACGGCTGCCGCTTCCGGTGAACTTTCCGGGCAAACATTTTTATTTACCGGAACGCTGAATAAATTAAAAAGAAGCGACGCGGAAGCGATGGCGGAAGCAAAAGGCGGAAAGATATTAAGCGGCGTAAGCAACAAGCTAAATTACCTCGTTGTAGGTGATGATGCAGGAAGCAAACTGGAAAAAGCGAAGAAGATCACTACGGTAAAGATTATTAGTGAAGATCAGTTTATTTCTTTGATAGGATAGAAAAAAGGAGAAAAAGGGATGGAATCACGTGTTGGCATTATTCCGTAAAAGTTTAATGTGAATAACCAATTATATAAATGCAGTGGGTAAAGCCCGCAGCAACGCCGCATAACAATTGAAAGATTTACAATGATAGATAAAGCAACATTGAAATTCTTATCTGACCTTAAGAAGAATAATGTGAAAGAGTGGTTTGATGCCAACAGAAAAAGATATGAAGCGGCTAAAGAAGATATTTACGGAACGGTGGAAGAATTGATAAAAGCGATCGGTGCGTTTGACGAAGATATTGCATCGCTGCAGGTGAAAGATTGTACTTTTCGCATCAACAGAGACATTCGTTTTGCAAAAGATAAAACGCCTTACAAAACAAATATTGCGGGCTATTTTTCCAAAGGCGGAAAGAAAAGTGATTATGCGGGCTATTATCTGCATATTGAACCCGGGCAGACATTTGCGGCTGCGGGATGTTGGTGGCCCGAAACAAAACAACTTGCCGCGATACGCCAGGAGATCGATTATAATTTTGATGAATGGAAAAAAATTATAAGCGCCAAAAAGTTCAAGTCAACATTTGCCGAAGGCGTTTCCAAAAAAGATACACTGCAGCGTGCACCTAAAGGATATGACGAAGAGAACCCGGCGATTGAATTTATTAAAATGAAAAGCTTCGTGGTGTACAGGCAATTACCGGATACCGAATTACCCGACAAGAATTTTGTAAAAAACATCGCTTCAATTTTCAGCGCAGCAAAGCCAATGATTGATTTTTTGAATACAGCTGAATAGCGCAGGGTTTTATATTCAGATTGCTGATCATCGCGTAGCCGTAAAATACGATCGCATAGATCAAAAAATAAACAAGCTTCTCCGGTTTTTGAAAAAAGAATTTCCATTCGGATCCCGGTGAAAAAAGAAAAGAGATCGTGACAGAGAGAAAAATGAGCTACCCCGCAATATGCGCAGCTACGATGCATGCGCGGGAATCTTCATTGATCAAACAACATCAATTGCCTCCAAAGCAAATTACTTTATCGGTGAACCGGCAGTATGTGGGACAAAAAAACGGCCGATGATAGATATCACCGGCCTTGCTTACCTCTGAAACCACAAAAAAGCTTAACTTCTTCTGTATATAGAAAAATAAAAAATAAAAATGGACCTGATGAATACTTAGGATTTTAAAAAAGGATCGGGATGTGGATATTAGTAGGGTTGGATAATCCGTTGCCTTGGTAGGCTTCGAGGAAGTAAAATTAGGGGAAAAAGTTCTTATTAAGTCTTTTTTGCATGAAATATTTCCGGCAAGGCCGGAAATTACTTTTTAAGTTCTTTTGCCGCCAGTTCATATACTTTTTTCTTTTTACGGTTGTACCACCATTTGGGTGCCGTTTTCTTCATTAATGTGTCTATCCCGCGCATACCAAAAAGTTTCCAAAGCCCTCCCAGCTTGCCTCCCAAGTCACCTTGCATCGCACGAAGGCTCATTGCAAAACCGGATTCGATGTACTCCATATGGTGCCAAAAGCCAGCCGGCATGAATAAAGTATCGCCGTGTTGGAGGATTACTTCGTACCCTTTCGCCTTTTTTACTGCCGGAAAGTTCTCATAATCAAATCCTTCGCTGTAATTGGCATAATTCGCAATGCTCAAAACCTCCCATGGTTTGCGATAAAGTTTGTGTTGTTCTTCATGAGGGAAAAGGAGCACTCTTTTTTTTCCGGCAAATTGGGTGTGCAGAATATGGCTCATATCTATGTCGAAGTGCATGTGAGTAACAGATCCTTCGCCGCCGACAAATAACATCGGGTATTTTTTTACAAATCCGCTCATCAATTCATCAGGCCAGGCGAAATCTTTAACGATTTCGGGGGCATGTTGAAAGATATTGAACAGAAAAATGCGCAGATCAAGCGGTCCTGCTTTTACTTTTTTAAGGTAATCGCCAAATTTCATGTACGCATCTGCCGTATTGATCGGCGTATAAGAATCACTCTTAATATTATTGTATACGCCTACTTCTTTCCCGCCTACGATATCTATAAAGTAATCCCAGTTCCATTTGTTATAAGCGGGCCATTTCTTCGCAAGATCTTTTATAATGAGCGGCTTATTGGTATTGTAATAATTTTTTTTGAAATCTTCGGGAGAGATAGACTCAACGACATCAACGGGTTGAAGCTGCATAATTCAACAATTTAGTCTGCAAAAATAATAATAAGGAAGTTGCCAACCTTCAAAAGATTGAACCTTTACGAAAAAGAGCAATTTACGTTGCCGTAAACTGCTCCTTATATAACTGATCTAAAACGCATGTCTGAATTAAGGTGTTTTTACCTGACCATCATGTTTTTGCCTGTAGATATTTTTGCTGAGTTTCTTTTTATCTTTTCTTAGGTCAGCACGCTCACCGGAAGTAACCGTACCGTCTGCTTTGTAGTAACGTCTTTCACGACGCACGTTTCTCTCCTGTGATTTTAATCTTGCACGTTCCACGGGAGTGAGTTCACCGCTTTTTACACCGTTGCGAATTCTTGCATTATCTGCAGGAAGTGTGCTCACCGGTTTTGCTGTTTGTGCTGAAGCAGCAAATGAAGCCATACTTAAGATTGCTGCCGCTGCTATAGTTTTCAAATTCATGACCTAAAAATTTTGAGTTTTATAATTTATTTCTTTTGTGAATATAAGACGAGAGCAGTACAAAAAGGTTTAATCAACCTGCATAGAAATTTCCGATGGTAAAGAAAGTATGTTGAAACTCTTGCGGTGATATTTACATAGACCGTTAAGCTCAATAGCTTTGCGATGTTCAGCGGTGCCATATCCTTTGTTATTATCCCAGCCGTAAAAGGAAAACTCAGTGTGAATTTTTTTCATGTATTCGTCACGATACGTTTTTGCCAAAACACTTGCCGCAGCAATAGATGCGTAAATACCGTCGCCTTTAATGATGCATTTGTGTTTTACAACGCCGTATTGTTTAAAGCGGTTACCATCAATGAGCAATAGATCAGGCTTTTTTTGCAGATTATCTACAGCGAGATGCATGGCTTTAAAAGAAGCCTGCAGGATATTAATGATATCGATCTCATTATTGCATACCGAAGCAACGGCGAAACTGATGCTTTCTTTTTCTATCAACGGCCTAAGTTCATCACGCTGTTTCTCGTTAAGCTGCTTGCTGTCATTCAAAAAAGGGTGGCGAAAATCTTTCGGCAAAACAACAGCTGCCGCAAACACAGGCCCCGCATAGCATCCGCGACCGGCTTCATCAAGACCGGCTTCCCTTTTTGTTTTGTATAAGTATGGCTGAAGCATTTGCAGCGCAAAGATAAAAACACAAAGCAAATGAATTATAAAAGAGCAGGATCAAAAATAATATTGTGGAAATTTTACCGAACTCTCATAAACTCATCAGGCCATCATCGTTCTGCCGTAACTTTGCAGCAATACATTTCACATGAGCGTAATAAGAAAGTGGGTTTTGGCAACGTTTATCCTGACTTTTACAGTGATCATTGCAGGTGGCGTTGTCCGAACTACACAAAGCGGAATGGGTTGCCCCGATTGGCCGCGCTGTTTCGGAAAGTGGATCCCTCCCACAAATGCCTCAGAACTTCCCGCCGATTTTGAAAAATACCTGAAGGTGCAGGAGATCGATCACAGCTTTAATGTGTATCATACCTGGATAGAATATTTCAATCGCCTGTTCGGTGCTTTACTCGGTTTGTTCGCTATCATTCAACTTGTGCTTACTTATCGCCGCAAAGCGGAAATGGAAAATGCGTATAAGCTCGCTATTGCTTTTTTGGCGATCGTAATATTAACCGGACTCTTCGGTGCACTAGTTGTTAAACTCAACCTGGCTCATTTAAGCATAACCGTTCATTTATTTTTTGCATTATTACTCACGCAGATCCAGCTTGCGTTATGGATGACCGTAAGAGGAAAATTATACCGCAAAACCGCAGGTACAAAGATCAGACGCATCCTGTTACTGATGCTAACTGTTGTTTTAATTCAAAGTGTGTTGGGAACAACCGTGCGAATGTATGTCGACGATATTTCTAAAACGCTACATTACGAACAACGTGATGCATGGCTCGCCACAATGCCTTTCTCCTTTATCATCCATCGGTCTTTTTCTCTATTTGTACTGCTTTTCACCTTTTACGGCACATGGTATTGCAGAAAAGTTCCCGCACTCACGCCGCATCTGCGAAGGTTTACGGGTCTGGTATTATTAAGTATGATAACCGGTATCACGTTATATTATCTTGATATGCCGGCAGTAGCACAACCTTTACACCTGCTGCTCGCAACGCTTGGTATCACTCAATTAGTATTTGCATTGCTCTATACAAAAAACACTACTGATCTTGTAAAACCGCTGCGATAAAAAATGAAATGGTTAGCCGGAATATTGAAAAGCGTATGGTCACTTCTGCAGAATATATTCTACTCGCTGCCCGTGCAGCTGCTTATTATTCATTTTAGAAAATACCAGGTATTGCTGATCTTCTGGTATATGCTTTTTAGTACCGTTGGAAGCAGTTTAATGAAAACATTTGGTGCGGATGCACTTTTTTTTACACCCGAATATTTAGGATCGGTAAATATGCTGGGCGCTTTTTTTACCGGACTTGCGCTTGGAGTTTTCATTATGAGCTGGAACATAACCACGTTCATTTTGCACAGTCGACGCCTGAAATTTTTGGCGACAACATCGGATCCTTTTCTCAAGTACTGTATCAACAACGGTTTGCTGCCGTTGATCTTTCTTGTCTATTATTTTTTGAAATTATATCGCTTTGATGAATACCGGGAATTGATGAGCACATCAGTTGTGCTTTCAGAAATGGCCGGCATTTTCGGAGGGGTGTTGGTATTGGTTCTTTTTTCCTTCGCTTACTTTTTCGGTGCAGGAAAAACGATCGAGCGCTCGATGTTGCCGATCATCAGCAACCCGCAGTTATTCAATAAAAAATTTACCGGTAAAGAAAATAAGTATGATGAATTTGCGCTTAAAGTAAAATGATACCTGAGTACGCGCTTTCGTATTCGACAATGCAGAAATGTTACGCACTATCGCCAGGATTTTTTAGACACTGTTTTTAAACGGCACCACGTTGCAGCGATCATCAGTATCGTTGTCGCATTTGTATTGATCGTTACCACAGGCTTTTTATTGGATTATAAGATCTTTGAGATCCCTGCCGCAGCAAGCATTCTAACGGTATTCGCTTTGTTAATTGCAGTGATCGGCGCACTAACTTATTTTCTCCAAAGCTGGAGTTTGCCGGCGGTAATCGTTATCCTGCTCACACTGAATTATTTGTACAGCAAAGAGATTATAGATCCGAGAAACAAAGCTTACGGGATAGATTACAGAAATTCAACTGCAAGACCTACATATGATAAAGCATCTTTGCAGGCACTTTGCACTCCGAAACAAATAGCTGCGGATAAGCAAAATATGATCGGTGTTTTGAACAAATGGAAAGCCAAACAAAAAGAAGCAAAGCCGTTGATGATCTTTATCAATGTAAGCGGCGGCGGATTAAGAAGTGCGGCGTTTACCATGAATACGCTTCAAAAAACAGACAGTATCACAAACGGAGAACTGATGCGAAAAACTTTTCTCATCAGCGGCGCCAGCGGCGGAATGCTTGCTGCAGCTTATTATCGCGAGCTCTACAGAAAAAAACTGTCAGATACAAGTCTGCATATAGCGGCTGAAAAATATACCGACAACATTGCGGGCGACTTACTTAACCCGGTATTTACTTCGTTGATGGCGAGAGATCTTTTTGCACCGATGCAAAAATTTTCTGCAGGCAATTTTGAGTATGTTAAAGACAGGGGTTATGCATTTGAGAAAAAGCTGGGACAAAATTCCGGCGGATTATTGAACCGACAGATGAAGGATCTAAAAGCAGATGAATCTTCCGCGAAAATTCCGATGATCATTTTTAATTCCGTTATCAAACGTGACGCAAGAAAAATGATGATCAGTACACAACCGATCAGTTTTATGATGAAACCGGCAGGGGCGGCAAATGATGTAACGGCGAGCCCTGACGGCGTTGATTTTGCGGCGATGTTTCATAATCAGCAACCACTGGATCTTCGTATGCTTACTGCATTACGGATGAATGCAACGTTTCCTTACGTATTGCCCAATGTTTGGTTGCCGACGGAACCGGTAATTGATGTAATGGATGCCGGGCTCCGCGATAATTACGGTCAGGAAACAACACTGCGTTTTATTGATAATTTTCAGGACTGGATAAAGGAGAATACTGCAGGTATATTGATATTGGAAATTCGTGATCGCCTAAACGATGACTGGCAACAACCTTTTGATACGAAATCGATGACCGATATGATCGTAACGCCCGCTACCATGCTGCAACATAATTGGTTCAAATTGCAGGACTATTCGCAAAAAGATCAGATCGCGTATTTTGCCGGTTCATCAGGATTAAATATCACCAAGGCGTTCATCATGTATTCGCCGGAGAAAAAAGATGAGACAGCCGCGCTTAATTTCCATTTATCCGCAAGAGAAAAAAGAGACGTGATCCTTTCTTTTAAAAACGAAATGAATCAGCGTTCGATTAAACAGATCACAACGATCATTAAGCAATAATTAAGGCTGCAACAAACGAAAAGCTTTCGCGATAATTTTTATGTTGAAATGTGCCGCAGTTGTCGCGGGCTCTCCGTCAATATGTAACGGTGCGTTTTGCGGATTGGAGATTGTTAGTTCTTTGGTATGAAAATACTGAATGGTCTTTTGATCTGCCATGTCAGTTATCTTACCGCTACGAACCTGTTTGATGACCTTTGAGATCAGGTTGATCTTGCTTGTTTTATTCACTACAACTATATCCAGCAAACCATCACTCAAACTTGCTTTGGGCGCAATGGTAAAATTATTTCCGAATTGATTACTATTCGCCACGCTGATAAAAAATGCATCAGTGTTTATCGTTTGGTCATTTGCTTTTATTTCGAAAGGGTAAGTCTTTGCTGATAAAAAATTCTTTAACGACTGCTTTATATAAGTAGACAATCCGCGGGAAGATTGCTTTGCAAAATCATGCGCCACCTGCGCATCAAACCCCAATCCGCAAAGCATACAACTAAAATTATTGTTGATCATGAATGCATCCACAAAATTGGCTTTGCCATTCAAAATAATCTGCATTGCTTTCTTCGGACTCTTAGGAATACCTGCGGCAAATGCAAGCCCGTTGCCCGATCCCATCGGAATCACGCCGGTATTTACCGGCAATCCCCTGAGGTAGGAACACACCTGGTTTACGGTTCCGTCGCCGCCGCAAATGATGACATCCGTAATTTTTTCTGTTGCTGTTTTTTTTGTTAGAAATTCATATTTGCCCGATGCATCTGTAGGAAGAATCTGATAAGGCAAATGATTATCCGTGAGCATTTTTTCGACAAGCGCAATTGCGGCTGCTTTGTTTTTTGTGCCCGATACCGGATTTATAAAAACGATGAAATTCCTTTTTGTCAAGATGATTTTTTTCAAAGATAAATCTACCACCGTAACAATGCGCTTGCCCACGTGAAACCGCTGCCAAAAGCCGCCAGACAAACAAGATCATTGTCTTTTATTTTGCCGGCTTCCCAGGCTTCGCATAAAGCGATCGGAATAGAAGCAGCTGTAGTATTACCGTATTTTTCGATATTGTTGAAGACCTTGTCATCACTCAGTTTCAGCTTTTGCTGCACGAATTGTGCGATGCGCAAATTTGCCTGGTGTGGTATAAGCATATCAATATCCGAAACAGTAAGATTGTTTTTATCTAATGCTTCCATAATCACTTCCGGAAATTTTACAACGGCTTTTTTAAATACCGCGGGTCCATCCATGTTCGGAAAATTCTGTGCTTTATCGATCATCGCATGGCTCATGAACATCTCGGCTCTTTCAGCTTCGTCAAAATCCGCCACGGGTTCAGATACCCAATGATTGGCGTGTGTGCCGGGGTTGAACATCGCCAATATCTCCGCTTCGCTGCCGTCGCTGTGCAAATGTGTACTTAAAATCCCCGCGCCTTCAGTTGGTTGCAAAACAACAGCACCTGCGCCGTCTCCGAAGATCACAGTAACATTTCTGCCCTTTGTACTGAAGTCTAAACCGAAAGAATGCTTCTCACTTGCAACTAATAAAATGTTTTTGTACATCCCCGTTTTGATGAACTGATCCGCCACGGAAAGCGCATATACAAAGCCGCTGCACTGGTTACGAATATCCAATGCGCCTATCTCATTCATCTTCATATTCCGCTGCAATAACACGCCGCACCCCGGGAAATAGTAATCCGGGCTAAGCGTAGCGAAAATGATAAAGTCAACATCTTGTGCAGTGATGCCGGCCCGCTCCAGCGCTATCTCTGCGGCTTTAACGCCCATTGTGGTTGTGGTCTCTTCTGTACGATGCGCATAGCGGCGTTCTTTGATCCCGGTACGTTCCTGAATCCATTCGTCGCTTGTATCTATAAAGGCGGTGAGGTCGTTATTTGTAACTATATTTTTGGGGACATACTTTCCTATTCCCGCGATCTTTGTGTGAGGCATGATCAGTAAAGTTTAGCTGAGCAAATTACAGCATTCGGATGGAAGTGAAACTGTTTCAAAGCGAACTAAAATGATAAAGTTTCGGGTTGCGGGTGACGAATGGCCGGTTATTAAGGCGAAGAACAGCCTTTAATAAGAATGCGGCTGTTTACAGCTAACATCAATGTGAAAGTTAACCCGCGATCCGCCAACCTGCAACCAAAATATTATTCTACCGGCATCACGCCGGAATTCAACGTATTCCAAAGCATGTCTTTCAGTACAGTAAGGTTAGAACCTGTAACGGATGAAATAAACATTGACGGGATATTTTGCGGCAATTCCTTTTGGATCGCTTCTTTAAGTTCATCATCCAGCATATCGGATTTACTTATAGCGATCACGAAATCCTTTTGGAGCATTTCAGGATTGTATTCTTCCAACTCATTTCTGAGGATCTCAAATTCTTTACGGTGATCCACACTGTCGGCAGGAATTAAGAAAAGCAGGATCGAGTTTCTTTCGATATGACGAAGGAAACGATGGCCCAAACCTTTGCCTTCCGCAGCGCCTTCAATGATTCCCGGAAGATCAGCGATACAAAAAGATTTACCGTCGCGATATTCTACCATTCCGAGTTGAGGAACCAGTGTTGTAAATGCGTAATCCGCGATTTTAGGTTTTGCCGCAGTGATCACGGACAGTAAAGTTGATTTGCCCGCGTTTGGAAAACCCACCAAGCCTACGTCTGCCAGCACTTTCAGTTCAAGAACTTTTATCCCTTCAATACCATCTTCGCCAGGCTGTGCATACTCAGGTGCCTGGTTAGTTGATGTTTTAAAGTTGCTGTTTCCCAAACCACCGCGACCACCTTTCAGCCAAATGATCTCTTCACCGTCGTGCAGGATCTCTGCTTCTTTTTCGCCGGATTCATCGTCTCTTGCGATCGTACCCAGCGGTACTTCTATAATAATATCTTTTCCGTTCTTACCGCTGCTGTTGTTGCCCATGCCGTTGCCGCCGTCCTCTGCCAATACGTTTTTAAAGTATCGCAGATGCAACAATGTCCACAATTGCGCATTGCCTTTCAATATGATATGGGCGCCACGTCCGCCGTCGCCGCCGTCAGGTCCGCCCATCGCTGTAAGCTTGTTACGCATAAAATGCTTGCTGCCCGCACCACCGTGCCCCGTGCGACAAAATATCTTGATCTGGTCTACAAAATTTGATCTTTCCATTGCCGCAAAGGTCCGTAAAATTTACCGGTAAATTTCAGGAAGGATTTTTGCTGATATTTGTTTGCCGGCAGCAGTTCATTGAGGAACATTATTGTGTCACTCACTTGAAGTGCATACCTATGATTAGCTTTATAGAAGCGGCAGAAAAAATGACGAACTTTATTAAACCTAAATTCATCAGCATGAAATTTTTATTTACCGTCCTTATCGCAACTATTTACAGTTGTCATACCCCGAAAGCTGCTAATGCAAAAAATGAAGTTGCCCCCGAAGGAAGTGTTGTCGTTGCAGACTCACTGCCGGTTTGCGTAAACGTATTGATCGAAAAATTTAAGAGCGAGCCGATGACCAATCCGCCGCGAAAGATCACCCGCTATACGTACAATGATAAAACAGTGTATTATGTTCCGGCAGTTTGCTGCGATAATTACAGCGATCTTTATAATGACAGTTGCAGAATGATGGGCCACCCGGACGGCGGCTTTACCGGGAGAGGTGACGGAAAACTCCCCGATTTTAATACCAATAAAAAGGATGAGAAATTGTTGTGGTCCGACCCGAGGGCGGGGAAGTAGCTTCCTTTCTCACACGCGGTAAACGAATTGCACGAATTAAAACCGCAAAGGCGCTAAGAAGCAAAACAGAACCAACAGATGTTTGCGTTTCAGCGCCTTCGTAGAAAACCCTTTTTTCCTATACTTCCGGTTCCCCGGCCTTATCTTATCCTATTCTTCCTTTTTTCCTTTCACCTCTCCCCATGTAGGATATTTTCTTTCCTGAATTTTTCTGTCGGCCGGTACTTCACGAAGCGGCTCTACTTCCTTCCAGCTTTTTCTCATTTCTTCCGGCAGTTGTTGGTATACCTTTGTTCCGGCAGTTTTCCATTCCAGCATTTCATCAGTTACTACTTTTACAATTTTTCCTCTGCCCACAACAACACTTCTAGGGGGAATATTTGTTCCCGCTTTCAACCATGACAGTCCGCCGATTATACATTCATCACCAACGATCACATCATCCATGATCACGGCATTCATACCTATCAGACAATTCTTTCCGATGGTTGCGCCGTGCACAATCGCACCATGACCAATATGCGCACCCGACTTCAGTAAAACTGTAACGCCGGGGAACATATGAATCGTGCAATTTTCCTGCACATTGCATCCGTCTTCGATCACTATTCCTCCCCAATCCCCGCGGATAGCCGCTCCCGGGCCCACATAACAGTTTTTACCGATGATCACATTGCCGGTAACGGATGCCATCGGATGTATGAATGATGACTCATGGATAACAGGAATGAAGTTGTCGAATTGATAGATGGGCATTTGTGTAAAATGTTGGTTAAGCCTATAGGTTAATTAACGGTTTATTCGTCCGGTAACACAATCCTTTAAACTGCGCCACCGGGTGATCATTTTGGTTTGTAATATTGATATGGTAAAGACCTGTGCTTTTGCCATTGTGAATTTCATTGGCTTCTGCGATCAATATATCGCCTACATGAACGGGCTTTAAAAAATTTATACTCGTATCCAAAGCAACCGACAAAACATTTCTGTTGTTGCAGGCAAATGCAAACGCACTGTCCGCCATTGAAAATGCAATGCCGCCGTGCACTATACCAAAGCCGTTGATCATTTCCGGGCGAACGGTCATCGTAATCTTACTGTAACCTTCTTTTACGTGAAGCACTTTAATTCCCAGCCACTGACTGAAAAGATCATGCTCCATCATGTGATCGACAACCCGTTTTGATAGTTCTGCAGACATAAAATTATTTTCCTGTGAATACTGCTTTTCTTTTTTCGATGAATGCCGCGATGCCTTCTGCATAATCTGAAGTAGCAGCCGCTTTTTGTTGCAGAATATCTTCTGCGTGCAATTGATCTTCAAAGCTGCGATGCATCGAATGTGTGAGCGCCATCTTTGTAAAGTATAATCCTCTTGTAGGCATCTGCGCAAGGTTAAATGCCGCTGCAAAACTCTCTTCGGCAAATGTTGCGTCATCAAATACTTTATAAACCATCCCCATTTTTTCTGCATCAATTGCAGAAACTTTATCACCCGTCATCATCAACGCAGAAGCTTTTTGAAAGCCGATCAGTCTCGGTAAAAAGAATGTTCCGCCGCTGTCGGGGATCAGACCGATCTTTGAAAATGCCTGAATAAAAGATGCTGAAGATGCTGCCAATACCACATCACAGCACAAAGCGATATTTGCTCCCGCGCCTGCTGCTACGCCGTTCACCGCACACAATACGGGTTTCGCCAGCATGCGAATTCTCTTTACGATCGGATTAAAATGTTCTGATAATATCTTATCAATTCCTACAGGGTTATCTCCGGTAAGTTCAGCGATATCCTGTCCGGCACAAAACGCCTTACCGCTGCCTGTAAGCAATATGCAACGTACATTTTCGTCCGCGTTACATTCATCCAAAATAGTTTGTAATTCAAAAGCCATTTCTCTGTTGAAAGAATTGAATTTATCCGGGCGGTTCAATGTTACGATCGCAACATTGTCTTTTATTTCTTTTAATACCGATGCCATAATAATTGATTTATACTTCGAAGCTTTTTACTTCTTTATGTGCTAATAAAAAATGATTGATCTCGTCGTAGTTTCTGTCGGGCGAACTGATGCGATACAAATAAACCGCATCCATATCCTGTTTGATGATTTTCATGCAGCGAAAATTCATGTTGTTGGTACTGAAAAATGCTTCAAACTCACGCTTGAAATCAAGCCCCGCTTCCACCGTTCTTATCTTATAATCTTTTACACGATGCAGGCGATTTATAAAACGTTGTACAGGCTCCAGTACAAACAAAACGATAACCACCATTATAGAAACAACCACAGCAAGCGGATAATTATGATAGCCAATTGCCATGCCTAATGCTGCTGTGATCCAGATCAAAGCCGCAGTGGTAAGCCCGTTCACGGTTATACCTTCTTTAAAGATCACGCCGGCGCCGATGAAACCGATACCTGTTACAATATTACTTGCGATCCTGTCGGTAGTAGATGAATTGGCTTCCTTGGATAAAATTGTAAACAGACATGAGCCGACGCAAATGAGGATCATCGTACGAAACCCGGCGGGCTTGCTGCGAAATTCTCTTTCGATACCGATAACGGCGCCAATGACGAATGCGAATGAAACCTGCGCCGCTTCTTCAAAATAAATTGAAATATCCATGAGGAATTATAAGCAGGAAAATTACTGAAACTTAATGACACTTAAAATGATCGAACGGCTCTTTGCAATCATTACATTGATACAATGCTTTGCAGGAAGTAGAGCCAAACTGACTGAGCAGCTTCGTATCAGTCGAATTGCATTGCGGGCAAACAACAGGCTTGTCTTCATCGGAAGATCTTCCGGGCGGTGCAATGCCGTATGCTTTTAATTTTCGTTTTCCATCTTCCGTCATCCAATCTGTCGTCCAGGCGGGAGAAAGAACGGAAATAATTTTTACATTTTTATATCCGTGTTCGATCATCTTTAAACGGATATCCATGCTGATCGTGTCCATTGCCGGGCAACCGGAATAAGTAGGTGTGATGGTAATAACAATTTCTTCATCCTTGCTTTGTACATCTCTTACGATCCCGAGGTCAAGTATTGATAATACAGGTACTTCGGGGTCGGCAACGGTTTCTAAAATTTCCCAAACCTTCGCTTCTCTGATCGGTGATATGTGCTTTTCTGAAATGATAATGCAAATTTCGGTGTAATTTTAAGCGAATGCCGATATCCGGTATTTTATTTTAATAATTTATTGCTAATGTTCCAACCCGGCTCGCAGGCGCTCCGACAATTCACAGATAAAGTAGGCATCGGCTTTCAGTTGTATAACGGATTATTTACGTCATTACCGTTTCATAAGATAGAAAATACGGGCGTATTGCTGGCGATGCTGCTGTCTCTTTGTGAAGAAGGATTTCAAAAAGGCGAGAGTCCGCAAAAGATCATTGATGATTTTTTTGCCAGGCAAACAACATTTATTACTGATAAAGAAAAGAATGATCTCTTATTTCGCTTCATTCAGTTTGCCGAAAGGCAGGTTGTTTTATTTGATGCACTGGAAGATTCAGCATTTACTGCGGTGAATGACATGACAGGGCCGGGAACCTTGAAACATTTATTCAGCAATATCGCTGCCGCAGGCAAAGAGGATGAACTGAGAAATAAATTAAAAGACTTCGCAGTACAAATCGTACTCACGGCGCATCCCACACAATTTTATCCGGGATCGGTTTTGGGAATTATCAATGATCTGGCAAATGCCGTTAAAGAAAATAATGTCGATAAGATCAATATGTATTTGCAACAGTTGGGTAAAACGGCGTTTCTTAAAAAACAGAAGCCAACGCCTTTTGATGAAGCCGTGAGTTTGATCTGGTATTTGGAAAATGTTTTTTACAATGCCGCGGGAAAGATCATTTCGCAGTTTGAAGAATTTACACCGCCTGTTTTATCATACGGAAATCCTGTTTTAAAGATGGGCTTTTGGCCGGGTGGCGACAGAGACGGTAATCCTTTCGTGACAGCAGAAACTACGTTGCAGGTTGCGGCAGCATTAAGAAGTTCAATTTTGAAGTGCTATTATGTTGAGGTGCGTAAACTAAGGCGCAGATTGACTTTCGGAGGCGTGGAAGAGATCATGATCAGTCTGGAAAAAGAATTATACGATCATCTTTTTGGCGATGCAAAAAAAGAACCGATCACTGTTGAGTATCTGTTATCTACATTAAAAGAAATAAAAAAATTAATACAAGAAAGGCACAGCAGTCTCTTTATAGATCTTGTACAGGAATTGGAAAACAAAGTGGCTGTTTTTGGTTTGCATTTTGCTGCGCTTGATGTGCGCCAGGAAAGCAGCATACATGGAAAAGTATTGGAAGAAATTTCTGCAAAACAAAATCTGCTTCCGAAAAATTACACAGATTTAAGCAACGTTGATAAAATAAATGCATTCGGTCAGATCAATTCCGCGGCAAATATTTCTTTGTATGAAGGAATGATACAAGACAGTATTCTTACCGCAACGGCAATTCAGAAAATTCAACAGGAGAATGGCGAAGCAGGTTGTAACCGTTATATTATCAGTCAGTGCAAATCTGCATTGCATGTGATGGAAGTGTATGCGATTCTGCTTGCCGGCGGATGGAAAAAAGAGAGCCTTACGGTTGATATTATTCCTTTGTTTGAAACGATCGACGATCTGCAACGTGCAGGAACAGTGATGCAGGAACTGTATAATATTCCTTTGTACAAGGAACATCTGAAGCAACGCGGCAACAGGCAAACGATCATGCTTGGTTTTAGTGACGGTACAAAGGACGGTGGTTACCTGATGGCGAATTGGGGAATTTACAAAGCGAAAGAAATGCTCACAGAGGTTTCCCGCGATAATAATATTGAAGTAGTATTTTTTGACGGTCGCGGGGGACCACCTTCACGCGGTGGCGGAAAAACACACCGCTTTTATTCTTCGATGGGTCATAATATTGCCAATAGAGAAATTCAGGTTACGGTGCAGGGGCAAACGGTGAGTTCGAGTTTTGGAACGGCCGCGGCGGCAACCTATAATATAGAACAGTTGTTGAGTGCGGGAATATCGAATGAGCTTTTTTCAAAAAAGCAAACAACGCTTACCGATGCGCAGGAAGCAATGCTGGAGCAACTTTCCGCAGACAGCCTGCAAAAGTATATCGATCTTAAAATGCATCCCGATTTTATGCAGTACCTGCTGGATGTAAGTCCGCTGCAATTTTACAGCGATACCAATATCGGCAGTCGCCCTGCAAAACGTGGCGCCGGCAAACTCACCCTCGGCGACCTCAGAGCAATTCCTTATGTAGGTGCATGGAGCCAGATCAAACAAAACATTACCGGCTATTACGGAACAGGAACCGCGTTGCAAAAGCTGGATGAAGAAGGAAGATTCCGGGAAGCGATCGACCTGTACAATGAATCCATGTATTTTAAAACGCTCATGGAAAACTGTGAGATGGCCATGAAGAAAACATGGCTGCCGCTTACGGCGCATCTGGCAGACAGCCGGGTGCACGGCGAAATATATAATCTGATCTCGGAAGAATTTGAACGTACAAAAAAATATGTACTGCTGATTTCCGGCAGAAAAGAGTTGATGGATAATTATCCTGTTGATAGTCTTTCCGTTCAAATGAGAGAACGAATTGTATTACCGCTGAGTACCATTCAACAATATGCGATCGGAAGAATTCATGATGATGTAACACCGGAAGAACAGGAAGTGTTCAGGAAACTGATCATCCGCAGTTCGTTCGGAATAATCAATGCGGCGAGAAATGCCGTTTAATTTTTTAAGTAACTGATGACGGATAATATCGCGGCAGAAAAAACTTACAGTAAGGAAGAAAGAATAAAAATTCGTGTGGCGGTTTCTGTTTTTTATTTCTGCTCAGGACTTTGTTTTTCTTCAGTGCTTTTTCCTTATCTCATCACAGCAACGATCGGCTTTTTGATTGTAGGCTTCGGGGTGTCGTCTGTAATACCAACAGTATATAGTACTGCCGGAAAAGTTTCTACCACTTCCCCGGGAAGAGCGCTTGCATCTGTAGCGAGTATCAGTTTTTTAGGATTTTTATCGGGACCGCCGATAATAGGATATATCGCTCAGGCCGTTGGTTTGCGATATTCGTTCGCGTTAATTGCCCTGATCGGATTTTGCATTACGATCATGGTTACAAAATTGAAAGTGATCCGTTGATCACCATTCCGTGCCAGGATATGTACGTTGCAGATACTGTAATTCTGTAAGCAGGAAACCGAGTTGTTCAGAGTGAACGCCTGTTTTGCCACCTGTTTGCATAAATACTTTTTCCGGAACTGCTAAAGTTGCTTCTTCAAAAACAATCGTAACTTTTTCCAGCCAACTTTCTTTTAATGTTATAAGATCAGGAGCAATTCCTGCGCTGATCATTGCCGTTTCATAATAAGCAGGAATAAACATTTCACCGGTATATGGCCACAATGTAACGATCGCTTTTTGCATGCGCTCATTACTTTCTGCTGTACCATCACCCAAACGAATTACCCATTCGCTGCTCCAGCTAAGGTGATATGTAACTTCTTTTAATGCTTTTTCCGCAATGCCGGCAAGCTGTTCGTCTTTACTGTTTTGTAATTTTTCGTAAAGGAAATATTGGTAAGTGCTGAAAAGAAATTGGCGAAGAATAGTTTGCGCCCAATCGCCATTTGCCTGTTCAACAAGAAGTACGTTTTTAAATTCTCTTTCCTTGCGTAAATAAGCGAGCGAATCTTCGGTTGCAGTGTTGATTGGTTGATCAGTTGATTGGTTGATCAGTTCGGCGGCATATTGGTAAAAATTCCTTGATTGCCCGATAAGGTCGAGCGTTATATTCGTTATAGCAATATCCTGTTCCAATATTGGCCCGTGTCCGCACCAATCACCGTTGCGTTGAGTTAAAATCAAGTTGTTATCTGCAAGGTGCAGAACGTATGCTGTTAATTGATCCATTAATTCTTTTTTTGAAAACTACATATGACCTACTTCATCCGGAATATCATAAAACGTCGGATGCCTGTACACCTTATCATTCGCCGGTTCGTACAATGCTTCCGCATCATCAGGACTGCTTGCGTGAATGTATTTACTTTCAACCACCCAAAGACTCACACCTTCCCGGCGACGGGTATACACGTCGCGTGCGTTCTCTATCGCCATTTCAGCATCGGCTGCATGAAGACTGCCGGCGTGTTTGTGGTCAAGACCTTGCTTGCTTCTGATAAAAACTTCCCACAATGGCCAGGTTTCCTTTGATGAAGTTTTTTCAGCTTCATTTCCACCCGCGGTTTCTTCTCCGCCAAAGTCGCCGTAATAATTTTTTTGAATCTTAATATTCATCGGTATTGTTTTATGCAGCTTTTTGAGCAGCTCTTAATTTTTTCTTTGCAGCATGCGCTACAGCCGCTTCTCTTACCCAAGCACCTTCTTCATGTGCTTTTCTTCTGGCTTCCAATCGTTGTTTATTACAAGGGCCGTTTCCTTTTACTACGTTCCAAAATTCATCCCAGTTGATATTACCAAAATCATAATGCTTTTTTTCTTCGTTCCATTTAAGATCGGGATCCGGTAATTTCATGCCAAGCACTTTAATTTGCTCCGCCGCTATATCTACAAATTGCTGACGCAATTCATCGTTTGTTTTTCTCTTTATTTTCCACTTCATGCTTTGGTCACTGTTCGTACTTTCGCTGTCTTTCGGACCAAACATCATCAAACTCGGCCACCACCAACGGTCTATCGCATCCTGGCACATTGCTTTCTGCTCATCCGTTCCTTTGCTCAATACCATTAATGATTCAAAACCCTGACGCTGGTGAAAACTTTCTTCCTTACAAATGCGCACCATTGCTCTCGCATAAGGTCCGTAAGAAGTGCGGCAAAGCATCACCTGATTAAAGATCGCAGCGCCGTCAACCAACCAGCCGATCGCACCCATATCTGCCCAGGTGATCGTAGGGTAATTAAAGATGGAAGAATATTTTGCTTTACCGCTGTGCAGGTCGTCGATCATCTGATCGCGGCTCGTGCCAAGCGTTTCTGCAGAAGAATATAAATAAAGACCGTGTCCCGCTTCATCCTGCACTTTTGCAATGAGGATCGCTTTTCTTTTTAGAGAAGGTGCACGACTGATCCAGTTACCTTCCGGCAACATGCCGACAATCTCACTGTGTGCGTGCTGACTGATCTGCCGCACGTTCGTTTTGCGATACGCTTCGGGCATCCAATCTTTGGGCTCGATCTTTATTTCCTTGTCTATTTTTTCCTGAAATGCTTTTTCGAGATCATGCAATTCCATAACTGAACATTTAGGGTGTAAAGCTACAAAAAACTAACGAGTGTTAGTATGCGGAGAAGTTTTTTTAACAACGGCAAAAACCCGGCTATGCTGTGGTCTGTTGTCCATGGTGGGAGGTCGCTACACCCAATTATTCCTGTGCGCCAAACTGATCACCTGTGCCTTACTGTTCACATGAAGCTTTTGGTAAATATTTGCAATATGCTTGCGAATGGTAAGTACGCTGAGGCTGAGCTCAACAGAAATGCGTTTTGCATCCCACCCTTTTACAGTATGCTGTAAAATTTCCACTTCTCTTTCAGTGAGCATTTGCGGAACCGCTGTTGCTGCCGGCGCATCATTGGATGACGATGATCTGCTAAGCAGCGACATCGTTTTTCTTGCAATTGCGGGACTCATCGGTGCGCCGCCGTAGGTCATAACGTTTATGATGGCATCATGCAAAACTTCGGCGGGTTCATGTTTCAGTAAATAACCTGAAGCGCCCGCTTTGATCGCTTCAAAGATCTTTTCATCGTCATCAAAAACGGTGAGTACGATAAAATGAATTTGCGGATATAGCGTTTTTGCGATGTATATCGTTTCGATGCCGTCCATTTCCGGCATCTCCAGATCCATAAAGATCACATTCGGCAAAGCCTTATGCGGTAAGCCTTTCAACTCACCAAGACATTCATGCCCGTTCTCTGAAGAGAAAGTTATATTGATATCAGGGAACGTATTTATCTTTTGGGTAAATGTTCTCCTGTTGATCACATTGTCTTCTGAAAGTGCTACTGAAAAATTCATAATAATCATTAAAAGTCCGAAGCATCATTGTTGCTTCCTATAATCAATTTGTAGTAGGTTCAATCACTACATTGGTTCCCTGCGGGTCATTTCTTTGCCAGCTGATCAGCCATGATGCTTCTTTACTTCTCTTTTTCATATTGATCAGTCCGTTACCACTCCCCATTTTTATATCTGCGTCTGTTATGCCATTACCGTCATCGGAAATATTAACGCTCCAGTTTTTTTCACTTGTGATCAATACCCTTACATTTTTCGGGGCGCCGTGTTTCAACGCGTTTATCACAGCTTCTTTTGTGATCTGATACAAATTGAAGGCCTGCGCCGGCGGCAAAAGAATATCTGTGCTGATGTGTTCGATCACGTCGATCTTTACCTGCGGATAACTTGCGCCGATCTGTTGAATAAACACTTTCATCCTGTCGCTTATCGCCGTCAATGAAAGGTTGTCTTTTTTCAACACCCAAATAGTATCATTGAGCTGCCCTACAATAGATTGCGCATTTACTTTCAATTCCTGCAAGGGCGTTTCACCGTTCTGTTTAGCAACCACCTGATCCACATTACTCGCAATAGCCGCAGCATATGCTCCCAGATTATCATGCAGGTCCGCCGCAATTCTTTTGCGTTCAGATTCTTCCGCTTTAGTAACGGCGACAGCCGATCTGATCTTTTCATCTTCCTGCATTTTCAGGAGACTGATCTTTTGTCGGCGGGTGTATTCGCGGAAAATAAGCCACGCAATAAGCACCGCGAAAAACAATAAGATCAAGGTGCCGTAGAATAAATAATTTTGGCGCTGCAGGTCCAACTTTTGCTGAACGATCAGCGTTTCTTTTTTTTGCAAACCATATTTAGTTTCCATTTCCACCAATGCTTCTGCAGAATTTTTTCCATAAACAGAATCTTTAAGCGCCAATAAGTTTTCCAAAACTTCCGCATACTTTAGGGTGTTGCCGAGCGCTTTGTAATTATCAGCAAGACTGCCGTACAGGAAAAATAGTTTAGTGGAGAGGTTGTATTTTTTTGCGATCGCAATTCCTTCATTACAGACGATGATTCCTTTTTCCGGCTGACCGTTATGCGCATAATAAAATCCCAGTTGAGAAAGATCCGACGCGATATAAAAAGGATCGCCGATCATTTTCCTGATCGCTACCACCTCCTGCAGTGCAGGTTCGGAAAGCTTTGGCCTGCCCGCTACAACAAATAATTCCGACTCAATCGCTAAAGAATTAGACAGCGCAAAAAGGTTTTCATACTTTCGGGAGTAACGAATGCCTTGTTCGATAAAATAGAACGCGGAATCTTCCATGCCGAGACCGTTATAATTCGTTGCAAGGTTTGCATAAAGGATCGCATATTTCTGCAGCAACAACGTATCCGGTGTAGTGCGCAATGCTTTTAAGTGCCACGAAAGTGCATCTTTTAACTGACCCATTTCGAGATACGCCCAGCCGATGAGCGTCTTACCTTTTATCTGCATGAGCACATCATTGCTTTTTTCTCCCGCGCTTATGGTTTTGTAACCCATATCTATCGCTTCTTTGTAATCGCTTTTTCTTACGTAGCATCTTCCTTTTTGATTATACAAACTTCCTTCGAGGTAAGCATCGTTTGCCGAAGAAGACAACTGATTAAGTGTTGCATTTGCAACATTGAGTGAAGAGTCGATCAGACCTTTTGTAGTAAGCGCACCGGATTGGTAATACATCGCCTGCAATACATCATGTTTATTTCCGGCTTTTTGTGAGAGTGATTTTGCTTCCTCTGCATACTTCATGAGTGTGTCGGGGTGAAGCGTGTAGCCCAATTCGCACAGATCGAAAATTGCTTTCACTCTGTCGTAGCCAGGTGATGCAGCAAGTATCCGGTGCTTCAGGCTGTCCGCTGCATGCGTTTGCGCAAAACAAGGATTGCCCGCAAGCACAAATAGAATGATCACAGCGATTGACTTCACCTGTCTCATACAGTCTGACATTAATTTATTATTAAAAGTATTCTTTTTTAAGCTACCTGATCCGGGTACTACAAATTGAGTATTTCCGGGGCTTTCGTTAACCTGCATATTTGTAGCATCCAATTTCCTCCGAATAACTGAAGATTCTTCCCCTGTCGTTTCGCGTAGCATAAAGTCAAAACTAAGAGAATGAAAAGCAGAATATTACTTATTTGCAGCTGTCTGTTATTACTTGCACACACCGGCCTTCGTGCTCAGATGAAAAGAGTGATCAAAAGCAGCAACGGAAATATCGCCGTTACGCCACAGGTGCCGTCGCCCGCAATTTCATTTACAGCGCAAACAACGAGTTGTTCGTCTGATACGATCATGCTTACGTCGCAGGCGCAGATCAATAACTTCAGTACATCTTATGCAACCTGCACAAATCCAAAATACCTGATCATCGACGGAACGGGCGCAACGCCTGCTATCACAAGCCTTGCGGGTCTTAGCAATATCACGCAGATCATCAATAATCTTGAAATAAGAAATACAAGGATTACGAGTTTATCTCAACTTACTGCTTTGACCAACATTGGTGATTCGCTGATCTTAAGAACGGATACCGTGCTCACTTCTATCGGATTGAGCAACCTTACCAATCTCGGCGGAATTTATTGCAGGAATGTGCCGCTGCTTACAACGCTTGCAGGATTGAGCAACAATATTACTTCCATCAATTTTGTGTTCATTGATTCTGCAAATTCGCTTTCGAATATTTCCGGTTTGGGAAATATCCATCATGTGGTACAAAATTTTGAATTAGACAGAAGTGCTGTTACCAATCTTACTGCCGTACAAAATATCAATACGATCGGCGGCTGGCTTTGGCTCGACGGCAATGCTGATCTTACCGCTGTACATTTTAATAATCTTACCGAGTGCCATTATTTTATCATCGCGAACTCTCCGTTAATGACGGATATGAGCACGTTGAGCTATCACCTTGATCCGCAGTTTCAAAGTATGGGAACGTTTATTTTATCAGGATTGGGTGTTACAGATATGACGGGAATGGACAGTGTAAAATCTGCTCCTAATTTTTATATATCATCAAATCAGTTCATGACATCGTTGCACGGACTCGATAATTTATCCGGGCAAACAGGGATCTCACTTTACGGAAATACAGCAATGACCGATATGAGTGCATTGCATAATATCACAGGCGCCCAGGATAATGTGGTGGAACTGGCGTATAATTTTCAATTGACCAATCTTAACGGCCTGCAAAATATCACTACCATCGGGGCGCTTTGGATGCACAATAATTCCGGACTGACCTCTCTCTCGGAGCTTAATCAAAATCTTTTATTGAGAACGGATTATCAGGATACGACAAGGATTTTTGACAATAACGCGCTTTCAACATGTTCATTCGGGCCCCTTTGTAATTATATAGCAAGCGGCGGAAAGTATGAGATCCATGACAATGCAGCGGGATGTTCTTCCGCGGCAGAGATCACAGCTGCCTGCGGACTCCCCTGCCCTGTAACGGATGATAAATTATGGAACGGCAGTGTGAGCGATGACTGGAACGACGGCGCAAACTGGACACCGGCGGGCCTTCCGCAACTTTGCAGTAAAGTAACGATACCTGATCAGGATAATGTCCCTAATTCTCCTTTGGCGGGTAGTGATATCGCTATCGGCGGACTGATCATGGAAAATAATGCGCATCTCGACCTTAACTTCTTTAATATAAATGTAACAGGTACACTTAATCTTCAACCGTCCGTTATTGACAACGGAAATAATTTTACTGCGACGCATGTATTCGCTCCCAAAGTAGAAGGCGTTTATATGAGCGCAAAGTTTACCTGTACAGAATTCAGCGGACAATCAGATTTTGATTTCAGCTATTTTGAAAAAGATGTGATTTTAAGTGACAGTACGGGCAGAAATGAAAATGTAAATATTTACCTGAATACATTCGCTCAAAACCTTATCTGCATTGACAACAGCGACTACGGTAATTTTTATCTTGGCAATGTTTCTTCAAATTTTTCTCAGGACATTCACGGAAATCTTACCGCGATCAATAATTCTCTTGGCGGATTAAATATCGGTCTTGCCGGTGAAAGATCATTAAGAATAAACGGTGATTTTCATATCACTGCAAATGCCGGCAGTGTTGATATTGTGAACATTGATTTCTTTGATTACAACACGTCCCATCTAAGCAAAACAGGTGGCGGTGTGATCAATATTGAAAAACTTACGAATGAAAAATACGGCTATCTGTATTTTGATAATCCGGTGCAGATCAGCCAAAAACTCACACTGGGCGCATTCTCCGGGGCAATAAACACCACCACAACAAACCTCCTTACATTAGAAGGGAATGCGCAGTTGAATCTTGAGTACACCTACGGCATCATCAATGGTCCCATGAAAAAGATTATGAATCAGAGTGATCCGTTTACATTCCCTATCGGTAAGATTGAACAAAATACTTACTGGCGTGCACCCTTCACCATCACCCCTTCTGCATTTACAACAAATGAGTTTGTTGCAGAATATTTTCATCATAATGCTAATGTTGACGGATATGATACATCTCATTACGCACCGGGTTTCGGAAAAATTCAAGGGAAGGAATATTGGATGTTGAACAGACCGGTTGGCAGCGACAATGTGAAAGTGACGTTACCGTTTGATACTGCGAGAAGCGGCCAGGTCTCAGACATAAATAATCTGCAGGTGGGAAGTTGGTCGGGTACACAATGGAACAGTCTGAGCGTCGGCAATATTTCGGGTCAGTTATATGCCGGTGCTGTAAGTTCCGGATTACCGGTTACAACATACGGTCCGATTGCATTTTCATTTAAACCGATCAGAAGACCCATTGTAACGATAGGTAATTTCGATTCATTGATCTGTGAGAATCATTATTTCCGCATACCCATCGCATTGGATACTTTACCGCTTGCGGGAAATTATTTTAGTGTTGAGGTTTCGGATTCTTCAGGCAATTTTAATACTTTCTTTAATCCGGGTCTCGGCGGAAAAGCTTCTCATGCGCTTGTTGATACCATTGATGCATTTGCATCGCCGTTCCTCGGATACAATCGCCATTATAAAATAAGGGTGGTTGGCAATCTTCTTCCGGATACAAGTGTAAATGTAAAGCCTGTTTCAAGAATTGCTATCCCGCAAAATTTCACCGTTACCGGTCCGGATCCTGTTTGTACATCGGCGGGTGTTGTAAAATATTATGTGAATGTGCATGAGCCCGGCGTCACTTATACATGGTCATTGCCATACGGCGGAACATTTACCCAGGTGGGCGATACAGCTTTTGTAACATGGACGATACCCGGCTATCAATACCTTACCTGTGCAAGCAATAACAGTTGCAGCAACGGCTCGCCGTTCGGAAGTTACGTGCATGTTATTGCGGGCGATCCGGTGGCCACACCAACGATCACCAACACCGGAAGGTGGTTGTATGTAAATGCACCGCCGCCATCACTCACATATCAGTGGTACAGAAACGGAACACCGATAAGCGGTGCAACTTCATCATCGTACTATGCGTCGTTAGGCGGAATATACACGCATCGTTATTCCGGATTGTGCGGACCAAATGCGATCTCCAATGCGATAACATTTGCAGCGGCATCTGTTCCGCAGACGATCAGCTTTGCAGCAATTCCAAATAAAACTTACGGTGATGCGGCATTCAGTATTTCTGCATCAACAAATTCAGGATTGCCGGTATCGCTCAGCGTAACGGGCGGGCCGGGTTATATTTTAGGCAACGTATTTACCATAACAGGCACAGGTGTGGTTACAGTTACTGCAACACAACCGGGAGATAATATTTATGATACTGCTGCGCCGGTCACAAGAACTTTTACGGTAAATAAAGCTGCGCAAACGATCAACTTTGCAACGATTCCGCCGCAGGATTATTCAACAGGTTCAGTAAATTTAAACGCAACCGCATCATCAACATTACCTGTTGGTTATGCCGTTGTTTCGGGCCCGGCAACGATAAGCGGAAGCACCGTAACATTTACGGGCATCGGTACGGTAACGATAAGAGCAACACAAACCGGTGATACCAATTACCTTCCCGCACTTAATGCAGATCGCAGTTTCTGTGTGAGTGTTGCGACATTAAGCCCGATCAGCGGTTTTGCAAATCTTTGCCCGAATACAGCGAGCTATTCAGTAAATAATATTCCGGGTGCAACCTATTTCTGGCGCATTGCCGGCGGCGCAACATTGCCGTCAGTAACTAACACAGCGAGTGTGAACTGGACCATGCCGGGTGATTATACATTGCTTGTTTCTGCAAGCGGGAACTGCGGTACAGCATGCATCAACGATACTTTACAGGTACATGTGATCAGCGGCATTCAACCGGATTCCGTGCACAATATGCTGCCGGCAAATAATTCAATAAATCAACAATTACCGCTCGTGCTTTCGTGGGTGCCTGCGCAGCCGGGAAGTTTTTATACGTTCGATATTTATATCTGGCAGGCAAGCCAGGCGCAGCCTTCAACGCCTTTCGTATCAGGCATCACAACAGTAAATTACACGGTTCCTGTAAGCAGTGGATTATTATCTAATACTGCATACAAATGGATGGTGGTTGCACACAACGGATCATGTACGGTAATTCATACAGGTCCTGTGCAGCAATTCACATTGATACCGTTACCGGATCTCGCAGTGAGTAACGTGCAGGCACCGGCAACGGCCTTCTCCGGACAAAATGTTTCTATCAGCTGGACGGTTACAAACAACGGCCCGGGCATTACCAATACCAATCAAAGCTGGACGGATGCCGTATTCATGTCATTCGACGATCATCCTAATTTTAATATTCCCCCTGATGTGAATCCGGGAATATGGAGCAGTTCATCTCTTCCTTTGCGTCCGTTGCTCTTACAAACAAAACCAAACGTGAGCGCATTGAATGTAGGCGAGAGCTATAACAATTCCATCAACTTTACCCTGCCGGTAAATTACAGTCAGCCGGTGTATGTTTTTGTGATCAGCAATTATCCCGCAGGCGGAAATGCACCGCAACAAACAACATATGCAAATGATACGGCGCATAAAGTTGCACCGATCATGGTTACATTATCACCTACGCCGGATCTTCGGGTAGACAGTGTGTTTGCATCCAACAGCACATTCAGCGGCGGTACGCTTAACGTTACTTATAAAGTAAAAAATTATGGTGTGGTTACGCCGCCGGGCGTGACATGGGTAGATAAATTTTACTTATCACAAACGGCAACTTTTAATGCAGCTACATCTGTTCCGCTGTATGCTCCATTGGGTACCGGGAAATATTACGATTGCTACACGCAGCCCTATGCAGTTACGCACAATACGCAGGTGAATGCAGACGGCATTTATACAAATACAGTTCCGCTGGTAATGCCGAATTTTATTTACGGCACTTACTTTATTCATGTGATCACTAATGCAACAACAACTTTGTATGAAGGCGCATTGATTAACAATAATACCAATAGTAAACAAACACAGATCTTCCTTACACCAACACCGGAACTTACGGTTTCTACACTCACCATTCCGCTTACAACAGCGAGCACAACGCAACCTGTAGGTGTAAACTGGAGTATTACGAACAGCGGCCTATATGATAATATTGAAAAGAATCAGGGGCATTATGCAAAAGCGGGAGCTTTTTGCGGCAATTTTCTTACAGGGTATACAGCGCCGCCAAATTCGCAGCCGATCTACTCTCCGGGCTTTTCATACACCGATTCTCTCGGATGGGGAAGCAGCTTTTACACAGATAAAATTTATCTGAGCAGAGACTCCGGAGATATAAATACGGTAACGTTGATCCCGATCGGTTCATTCGATCACGGCTATGCAAGCTCTGCTCCCCTTTGCGATGATTATAATAATACATGCCTGTTGGGCGGCAATCATGATCGTAATCTTCAAAATATTATCAGGCCAAATACGAGCTATCCGGGCAGCTTCCAATTCAATGTGCCGGATACTTTGTCAACAGGAAATTATTATGTGTATGTATTAACCAATGCCAATCATACCGTGTATGAATTTCCTGCTGTGAGTCATTATAAGATCAGCGGAAGAATTGCCGTGCAACGTCCGGATCTTATTCCGCCTGTTGTAAATGTTCCTGCTGCAGTTACCGGCGGACAAACATTCAACATAAGCTATACAGTAGCCAATAACGGCCCGGGCGGCGTTTACAATCATTTGCGTAACGATAAGATTTATGTGAGCACATCGCCGACATTTAATGCAAGTGCAACGTTGATCAGTACACAAACGTTTACCGAAAATATAAATGAAGGATCTTCCGTTACACACTCTTACGCATATACATTCCTGCCGGGAACACCGAACGGCACGAGATATTTTTATGTGCACACCAACTATGATAGTGCATTTAAAGAGATCAATGGCAACAATAATATCAGCAATGCAGCGGTGATCGTTGTTACAACAGCTGCGCCTAATGACCTCATTGTTTCTACCGTGCAATTGCCTGCAGTGACGAATGATTCATTATTTACATTGACTCCATACCTGTTTAAATATGCAGTGACCAATAACGGCGCAGGTACAACTCAGGGCACATGGACAGATAGTATTTTCGTTTCCTGTACACCGGCATTCAATTCCAACACTGCTAAGTTCCTTCAAAAAAGAACGCACAGTGACGTGATCACTACAGGTGGTGTGTATCGCGATTCATTTGCGCTTACCGTTCCGCAATTAACGTACGAACTCAACAATTGTTTCCCTGTAAACAATGCACCTGCTTATTTCTTTGTGAAAGTGAATGCAGACAACATCGTTTATGAAGGTGCTGCAACAAACAACAACACAACTTCTGCTTCGCAAAAAACACTGGTGAATCCTTTCGTGGATCATATTGTAACACAGGTAAGCGGCGCTGATACTGCATTTGTAGGACGAAATTATGCTGCTTCATTTACGGTAAAAAATATCGGGTATTACACCAATTACGGTTACTATTATTACAACTGGAATGACGCTGTTTATTTCAGCCCGGATTCTGTTTTTAACGGAAATGCTATAGGTGTTTCTTATAATCCGGAAGACAGAAAACTATTCACTGATCAAACCTATAACAGGGCAACCTCTTTTGTAATACCTAACATTACTGAGGGCGATTACTATGTGCATGCAAGAACCAACAGTAATGGAAATATCACTGCAGAAAATAACACAACTAATAATACCAACATAATCCGAACTGCAGGCGGCGAAGCAAAAAAAATACACGTTACTTTAAATCCTTTGCCGGATATAACTGATACCATAATTGCCGCACCTGTATTGGTAGCGGTCGGTCAGCCACTGAACATGATCTATAAAATAAAGAACAGCGGCGCCGGCGCAACCTATCCAAACAATTTTTACAATTCTGTTTGGCTTTCAACGGATTTTGTTCCCGGCAACGGAAATGATATTTTCCTGGTTGACAAAACGTTTAACGGAACATTAAACGCAGGTCAATCATATAACGATACCATTGCGCCGATAGTGCCGCTGAATACCACGCCGGGCAATTATGTATTGATCGTGCAGGCTAACCGAGCAAATAATGTGGTGGAAACAAATACCGCAAATAATCTGACATTCAAATACATCACAGTATACACTCCGGCGCCTTCAGATCTTACTGTGGTGCAGGTTTCAAGGCCGGATACCGTATTGCTTGGTTACACAATGGATACCGCTAAATGGGTAGTAAGAAATAATTCTTCCAATGCTGCACAGGGTGTTTCGAGCGATGGTATTTATTTCAGCAAGAGCACGGTGCTCGACAGTACGGCGATATTGATGGGCATTAATACAAGAACGATCAATATTGCGCCGGTGGCTAATGATACGATCACGAAACAACCGTTGATAACAAATGTTACTGAAGGCAATTACAACGTGATCGTAAAAACCGATCTGCTGAATAACATTTTTGAAAGCAATAAAAATAATAATGTCGGCATATCTGCAACTCCTGTGTATGTAAAAGTGAAAGAGCTGCCGATAAATGTTTTGGAATCAAATATACTGCAAAGCACCACGAGATTTTACAAGCTCATCATCGGCGATACACTTAAAGGGTCAACGATATTGGTAACGCTGAAAAGTGCGGATTCTTTATCATCTACCAATCAGATGTATATCGGCAAAGGATATATTCCTACCGCTTCACATTTTGATTATGCGTATGACAAACCGAATTACGGCAATCAGGATATCGTGATCAGCTCGGTGGATACAGGTGTGTATTATATCAGTATCAATAAAGTGCTTTCCACGAATCTCAACCAAAGCATCACGCTCAAAGCACGGAAACTGCCGTTTGAAATTTTAACGGTGCAAAGCAGCAGCGGCGGTAACACGGGTAATGTAACAGTGAAAATAAACGGTTCGTTATTCAATAATGCGATGACGGCGAGATTGTATAACGCAGGTACATCCATCACTGCATCAAATGTTTATTTCGTAAACAGCACAAGTGTGTTTGCTACATTTAATCTGCAAGGCAAGCCGCTCGGCGTTTACAATGTAGAGCTGCATAAAACAACCGACAGTACTACGGCAGTATTGCCAAACAGTTTCTCCATCGTACCGCCGAATAACGGTGGTCTTATTACAGGTGGTGGAGTAAATACCGGCGCAGGAAACGGCAATGATCCCGGTTGTGATCCGGGTGCTGCGAGCGGATTAAATTCTCAGTTGGTAACTGAGATCGTAATTCCTGACAGGGTGCTGGGTGGTTGGATCTTCCTCATTCAGATCAATTACAACAATCCGACAAACGTTGATATTCCTGCGCAAACAAGGGTGTTGTATAGTAAAGACGACGTTCCGATTAGTCTGTCGCAGACCATGACCGGAAGTACTACATCCATGTACCTCGAACTCACTGAGCAAAACGGTCCGCCGGGAATTATCCGTGCAGGCGGAAGCGGTTCGATCGTGGTGTACGGAAAGGCCCCGGTAACTTATCCCGCGCATAAGTTTGCACATTTTGAGTTGAAATAAGAAGCGATATCCGTTGTTCGGGGAAACAACATTAATGATCGATTTAAGAAATTATAAATAACAAAGCATGTTATCTTCTAATAAAAAAACAGGCGGTTTAATTGCAGTAATGGTGATGCTTTTCAGCAGCACACAGCTTTTTGCCCAGAATATTAATAATCCGAATAAATCCGGACCGATGGGTACACAGGTTAATACAAACACCGGTAATTTATTCATACCCAGAACCGATGTGCATGTTCCTTCACGCGGCGTGGATATTGACCTGACGTTTTATTACAATGCTTATTTCTTTGAAGATAATTTTGGCTTTGGTAAGGGATGGACAAATAAGTATACGATCTTTTACAAAAACGATACAGCCGGTGGCAGAACGATCTTCTGGGGAGACGGCAGAGAGGATTCTTATAAACTTAACGGAAGTAATTATACGCCACCACAAGGCATCTTCAATGCTTTAACGCAGTATCAACCCAATAAATTTTTAGTAACAGAATTAAACGGTAAAAAATATTACTTCGATAACAGCACCACTAAACGCATAACAAAAATTCAGGACCCTAACGGTAACGTTTTAAATTTTACTTATAGTGATACTTTACTTACAACCATCACTAATACTGCAGGGCAAAGTATTTCACTTGCCTATAATGCACAGGGAAATTTGAGCAGTGTTACGGATGCGATCACATCACCCGCAAGAACATTAAGTTATACTTACGATAACAACGGCACGTTGAAACAAGTTACAGATCCGGCGGGAAGCACAATGAAATACGGTTATCTGGTTAACGGTCCGATGAAAGCCATGACAGATAAAAACAATAATACGATCGATATTATTTATTACGGTGATTATTCTGTAAGTGAACTGATCGGATGTAACAAAAGGTTAAGCTTTAGTTATGACACCGCATTGCAGGTAACGACTGTAACGGATTATGTGGATGGCGCAAATCAGGTTACAAAATACGGCTATAAAGCATTCGGCAACTTCTCGTGGCTCTCTACGCTCACCGGAAATTGCTGCGGATATAATATGAGTTTTGAATTTGATAATAACGGAAACAAGATCAAAGAAACGGATGCTAACGGAAACATTACCAGCTATACTTATGACAGTAAAGGAAATGTGTTGAGCATAAAAGATCCGCTTAATCAGATAACCTCGTACACGTATTCCCCGGATTTTAACCATGTAACAAGCTTTACAGATGCGAAAGGATATGTAACAACGATGAGTTACAACAGCACCGGAAATCTCACGCAGGTCGTGCTTCCCGGAAATTTAATTTATACCGGAACATATAATGCCAACGGAGATATTCTTACGAGCACGGATCCTAAAGGAAATGTGTTTACTTATACATACGATGCTTTCGGGAGACCCGCCACAGTGAATGGTCCTGATGGATATCACGGTACATTGTCATTTGATGCAAGAGGGAATCTGATCGCACTGGCGGATGCAAAAGGCAATACTACGGCAGTGGAGTACGACATACTCGACAGGTTCAAAAAAATTACTGACCCGGTTAACGGAATTATCCTGATGAATTACGATGCGGAAGGGAATCCGGTAACGATCACAAATCAGAAGAGTGAACAGTCTCATGTAAAATATGACGCAAGCAATCGTCCTGTAGAAATTACAGATGTTGCAGGAAAGAAAACAACCGTTGCATTTGACGGTATGAATAATGTTACAAAGTTTACGAATGCAGAAGGGTACACATCAACAGCTGCTTTTGATCCGAGAAACAGACCAACAGGCAAAACTGATCCGCTTGGAAATACAGAAGGGATGGCTTACGATGCAAAAGGAAATATCGCATCTATGTTGTGGCCGGAGGGAGAAGCCGTAGATTTCACCTATGATGCGTTAGACAGGATCACGAAAATGAAAGATGCTGCAGGAACATTCGCAACTTTTGAATATGATAAAAATAATAACATCACATTATTCACTAATGCTGCGGGAGCATCACTGAGTGCGGTTTATGACAGTATCAATCAGATCAGGCAGGTTACAGACCCTTTGGGAAATACCGAAACTTACGCTTATGATAAAAGCGGAAAGATTGTGTCTATGACTGACAGAACGGGCAAAACCCTTCAATATACTTACGACAATGTTGATCGTCTCAAAACTGTTACGAGCGCAGTTGGCGGAATTGTAACACTTGGTTATGATAATGCAGGCGAACTCGTAACGCTTACTGATGAAAATAATCACATCACCGGTTTTACTTTTGACAGTATGTACAGAGTAAAAAGAACAACATATCCTGATGCACGATTTATGGAGTTTACCTATGACATAAAAGGAAATGTGATTTTGAAAAGAATGCCGGATGGTACCAACGTAACTTTTGCTTACGACACGATGAACAGGGTGATCACAAAAATTTTACCTGGCGGTAACAGCTATTCTTACACATATGATGCGATAGGCAGAATTAAGACAGCCGGAAATGCTAACGGTCTTGTGACACTTGGCTATGACGGACTGAACAGATTGGTTTCGGAAAATTATGACGGCCGAACAACACGGTATAACTACAATGTTTCCGGGCGTACTCAAACAACACTTTATCCGGACAGTACAGCCATAACCAAATCATACGACGTCAGAGGTAACCTGATCAGTATCTCAAAAAACAATATTGTTTTGGTGACCTATCAATACAACAGTGTAAATCAGGTAATCGGAAAAACTTTTGCAAACGGTGTGAATACTGCGATGCAATATGACTTTTCCAACAGGCTCAATAACTTGAATACGGCAAGCGGTGCAATACAGAACACCGATTTTACTTACAATAATAATCAGGATAAAATTTCTACAAACAGGTTGAATTTACCCTCATCTTCTGAGCAATATTCTTATGATGATCATCACCGTATCGTAAATTATAAAAGGGGAACGATCGCCGGTATCCCTGTGATTCAAAATACATATACTTATGATGCATTGGGAAACAGGACAGCAGCGAACCTAAACGGCACGTCATCAACTTACAGCATAAATAATCTTAACCAGGTAACCGCAAGTGCCGGTCTGTCTGCGATAAATTATACCTATGATAATAATGGTAACCTCAGCTATGACGGAACATTTTATAAAACCTATGACGCTGAAAAAAGACTGATAAAAGATTCTTCTTCTGTATCAAATGTGATCACTTACGAATACGATGCATTGGGAAGAAGAACCAAAAAGACAATCAACGGCTCACCGCTAAAATACAGCTACGCCGGATTTGAGCAGATCGAAGAAAGGAACGGGGTCACAGGAGATCTTAACACAAGAACGATCTACAATAACTTTATTACACCTGTAGTAAATGAAAAGAACGGCAATACATTTTACTACCATCAGAATGAATTGAATTCCGTAGAAGCCATCAGTAATGCGCAAGGAAGATTGATAGAGCGCTACGAATATGATGTGTACGGCCAATTAAAAAGATATGATTCATTAAATAATATTTTGCCGTCATCAATTGCCGGAAATCGATTTGCATTTACCGGTCAGGAATACGACAGCGCAACAAACAGCTATCGTTTCTATTTCAGAAATTATAATCCCGTAACCGGAACTTTTAATCAGCGTGATCCGATAGGTTATGGCGACGGAACAGGAATGTATCAATATGTACATGATAATCCAGCAAACGGTATTGATGTTTTCGGGCTGGATGATTGTGATGAACCTAAGCCAAAGAGTATTACAGACCATATCACCGATCTTAATAATTCAACTCCGCAGTGGTACCTGAGTAATGTGCTTTCCAATCTGAATTCTGTGACAACAGTTTATCAAAAAGGATGGCAGATGGAATATATGGAGCGTATAAATGCCCTGATGAAATACAGAAGTAAAGCTTCTGTAAGAAATACCCTGATCGATCTGGTTAAAAATAAAAATGCACTCGTGAATAATCGCCTTTTGAATGCATTGAACGGAAATGTGGTAGGAGGTATCCTCGCACCGGTAAATATTCTCGGCGCTGTAGGGTCTGCGATAGACGTCGGAACAAACTGGAGCGGCTGGGATGCGGGACAAAGAACAAACGGTGCAATAGGACTGGTATCAAGTTCAACATTTGCTGCAGTAAGCACTACTCAGATTGTAAACGGATTTAGTGCAGTGAGTGCGGGCGGCAGTTTTTCAACAGGTTTCGGTGCAACAATTACAGGAACAGCCGCAGGATTTACATTGGTAGCTACAGCAGGCGGATTGGCTATTTATGGTGTGGTAAATGAAGCCGGAAAAGCATTCTCCGGAAAAAGTATTTCTGAAGTGAGTTACGAGTATGACATTCCGATCATAACCGGTACATTCAGAGTATTAAACGGCGGAAATTATCAGGCTGATCCGCCGCCAAGACCAAGCGACAACGGTTGGAGACCAACGAAACCTATCGACTGTCCGCAAAACGCAACACCGGGAGGACCACGTAAACGCAAGTATTGGTTTTATTTGCCAAATGGCGATTCAACAGAAGTTGTTCAATCACACGATCCCAACGCGATCCTCGGCCCGGATGGTGAACCAAACAAACATTGGGTAAGTGTGCACGATGTTTTACCATACACAGTGCTGTATGAAAATTCAAAATCGGCAAGTGCGCCGGCAAAATTTGTACGGATCACTTATCCGATAGATCCGAAGCAGGATAAAACAACATTTACGCTGGGTAACTTCGGCTTCAATAATCAGACATTTACGATCCCGGCAAATACTGCAACGTATTCGCAAAGACTCGACGCGAGAGATTCGCTCGGACTATATGTAGATATCACAGCAGGACTTGACGGAACCGGCAATCTTGCTTTCTGGGAATTTCAATCCATAGATCCGCTTACATTATTGCCGCCTACAGATCCGCTGAAAGGCTTCCTGTTGCTGCAGGACAGCGCAAAACAAAACAACGGACATGGCTTTGTGAACTTCAGCATTAAGCCGAAGCAAACAGATATAACATTGGATACGATACATGCAGAAGCAAAGATCGTATTCGATCTCAACGATACGATCCCTACGAATTATCATATGAATACAGTAGATGCATTTGCACCCACGAGTCATATGAATGCATTGCCGGCAACAAGCAATAATCCTGTACCGCTTTCATGGGGCGGCGTGGATGATGTGAACGGTTGCGGATTGAAATATTATACTTTGTATATTTCAACAGATGGTGTGAACTATAATATCGTAAGAAGCCATATCACAAGAACGGATACTTTGCTTAACGTAGCGCCGAACAGTAATTTTTCATTCTTCGTTTTAGCAACGGATAGTGTGGGTAATACGGAAACATTGCGGCCCGGCGAAGTACGTTCAACTTTCGTAGGTGCAGTACTGCCGCTTACGATGTTGTATTTCCGCGGAACGAATCAGAATAAAAATAATTTCCTTGAATGGGCAACGGCAACGGAACAAAATACCGCCAACTTCAAACTGGAAAGATCATTCACCGGTGCAAACTTTACATCGATCACAACGGTGCCTGCCGCAGGAAACAGCAGCACGATCAGGAATTATTCTTACACCGATATCGGTATTGATAAACTCAAAAGCGGCGTATTCTACTACCGCCTGAAAGAACTGAACACCGACGGATCGTTTGTGTATTCGAATATTGTGAAGCTCAATTATAAAGAGAAAGAGGAAATTGTGAAGTCACTCATCTATCCTAATCCGACACGCAATGTGATCACACTGGTTATCGGCGACAGATCACTAAAAGGAACAACGGCGAATCTTTACGACATGGGCGGCAGATTGCTGGAAGTGCTAAAAATCACAGCCGACAGCCAGACGATCGATCTCGGTAAGTATATGTCGGGAACTTATTACTTAAAACTGAGCAATAAAGAAACGATCAGTATTATTAAATTATGACGGGGATAAGCAACACAACAAAAAGCCCGCTGAGTGATCAGCGGGTTTTGTTTATTTACAATTTTCACAATACAACTGTTTCGTTTCGGAATATTCCAGCAACTGCATTCCCGCACCTCCCTGATAATTTGGTAAAAAGAAATTACAAAACCTTTTCGGATTAAGATTGATCGCATTTAAAGCCGCAGTGTGAAAACCATCACTGTCAAAATCTGTGGGATGAAAGAACAGCAAATTCAGGTAATAAAAAACAAGGTCTTCACTTACGTCTATCCGCGTGATCCGCGGCGCAATGATCTCTTCCGCCCATTCTGTGTGCGCATAAAAAGCGTAGTATTTTGCGATGGAATAAACGTCTTCATCATTCGCATTAATGGAGTTGTAGATATCACGGATATAAGACAAAGAAGAATCTTTACCTGCGTAATTATTTACCGCCATCTGATCTTCACATTTCAGAATATGATAGTTCACAAATAATCTTTTTACCAATACATCGCTCACACTCTGGCGGGAAAGCGCATTGATCTCTTTCAGCAAAACCTTTGCAGAAGCGCTGTCTGCACCGTATTGCCAGGTAAAGAAACGCAGCACACAAATATTATAATTAATGCGCCCGTTATCCGGATCGAGTTTTTTGAGCGTTAGAAAATTCTCCAATGCCTCATATTCTGAAGTGGCTTTTAATATATATTTAAAAACTTCTCTGTCATTCAGAAACGAAGAAAATTCTTTTGACTTTGGTACGTCTACTTTGCTGATCATATCAACAGGAATCGATTTGTCAATGATTCTCTCCGCTAATTCTTTTTGAAATTCTCTTGCTTTTGTAATATCCTTACTGCTGATCGCATCCTGAATATTTGTAAGCACTGAATTCGATTCCATATCGGTTGCTGCAGATCGTACGCTGAGGTAGATCGTTACCACTGCTTTTCTTTCTTTTGCCAGCAAAGGTTCTATGGATGCAGCCAGTGACGGATCGGACAATTTTTGTTTTACGGAAACTTTCGACAATCCCGTTAGTGTGTTGAATTTTGTTCCTTCAATATCTCTGAAGAAATCGAGCCAGTTCTCCGCAGCGATCACTTTTATTCTGCTCAAATTTTTCTGATAAGGTTTTAATGCCGCTACAATCGCATCTGCACGTTTCGACATCAGCAGCTGATTTGTTTTTTCTGAACCTTCTACTGATGAATATGCACGGATCTCTGCTTTTTGAATACGATAGCCCGCAAGGCCAAGCGAATCATACAGCGATTTTAAATAGTTGTTGCTGAATTCCGTGCTGCCTTTTGCAAACGGAATTTCAAGCTGCATCTTTTTAGTGTAGGTAAAGAATTCCTTTTGTTGTGTATTATCGGATGTGCTTTCTCTCAACAATGAATCTGTGAAGAACCCCATCGCCAGCAGTTGCCATACACTTCGATCTATGTTAAGAAAATTCGTATACCAACAAATATAATTGCCGTTCAATATCGCCAGATTTCCTTCAAGTTGTTTGCCCTTAAGCGCAGGCGGAATTTTTCCGACCCTCGAAAAGATCTGTCCCTTTACGAGTTCTTCATTTCCTTTTAAAATTTGCGAACGATATATCGGAACCGTCATCGACCCCATTGGCAATTTGACGCCTTCTTCGCTTCTGTCTGTTCTGCAACTATACCTGTCTTTGGAAACAACATCGATAGAGATACCATAAGATTCGCTTTTGAAGATCTTGTCAAACCATTGCTTGTTGCTCATGGAAAAATAAATATCACCATCAGCATTTATTTGTACTCCGAACTGAACTTCCGGCGGCATAGATTGAATAGTGGCATTACAGGCTTCGCAGTATTTATGCGTTCTGCCGTCAATAAGCTTGTACGGTAATTGTGCGGATGCATTGATGAAGCACAACAACAGCAGCGTGCAGATGAGTTTTACAGTTTTCATATTTGGTAAAGTTCTTTTATAAAAATACAATATCCGGAAAACAAAAATGCGCCGACCAAACTCCCCAAGTATGATCAACGCATATTTTGATAATCTGAATGATGTGTGATTAATCCTATCTGGCATACACACCATTTGGCGAAACCACACTTGCGGGTCCGCCGGTAATTCCAACGGGAGGAATGATAATATTGATCACCTCGCCGTTTATTTTAAGCACAACTGTCTTTGCATGGATCTCCACGCCCTGCTGATGAAACGGCGGCATTGCCGAAGGTTCGCGATTGATCAGGTACGGATCTGAAAAACCGCTCATTTCCACTTCAAAATCGTAGCCGCCCGCGCTGCATTTGGATATCGCTTTATCGTTGCTGATCTGAATATCGATCGTTGCATTTAATGTAGGTGCCTGTTCAAACGGAGTACCCGCAAAAATATTCGGCCCGAAATAATCGCCCACCTTTTGATCCGTGCTCACAAAACCCATAACTGCCGGAGCGCCGTTGGGATCAGGCTGCCAAAGGATCATACCGCTTGCTGCATTACCTACTGGCGTATTTACCATACGACCAAGGTGTACAATTAAGTTAGGCATTTGAAGGTCAGGAGAAGTTACTGCTACCAGGTCGATGCCGCCTTCCCAACTCATCCATTTACTTACGTTATTCATGATAATTTGTTTTTGTAAACGTAAGATGAAGAATAACGGAGCGGTATACCCTGCGGCGGGTATTTTATGAGCCTCTGCCGCTAAGACACAACGACACGAATTTTTTTAGCGGGAAGTCGGAGAGCTAATCAGATTATCTGTCTCTGTCAGCCTGAGCTTTTCGAAGACGGTGGTAGATCTCCGCTGCAATCTCCGGAGCAAGGATAAAACAAAAAACACAGATCTTCCGGCAATATTTCCGAAGGAACTTTGCCTTATCTGCAGGAAAACTTTGTGGAAATCTGTTTAATCTCCGGAACACATTGCTTCGCTATGTCGGTATGAGATTGTCGAAGGCGTCGGGTGGATCTTCCCTGCAGTCTTTGGAACACGGATAACACGAAATATATGGATTTTCTTAGCAATGTCTCCAAAGTAGGTAGCGTTATCTTCGGAATATTTTTATACGAATTGATTAATCATTCTCAAATTCACAAAGCCACAAATTTCTTAGCGTCTTTGTGGCTAAACTGATCCTTTCGCTTCTTCATCTTTTTTATCCGCTACATTATTCTTCTGCTCTTCATCATGATGAATTTCCCGAACATATTGATTCTTGAGATGATCATAAAAAGAATGCCTGCTCATCAACTTCGATGCAATATTTGCAACAAGTGCCGTAAGCATAATGAAGAATATAATATTGTGGCTGTTCGTCATCTCCAGCACAAGAATAGATGATGTGAAAGGACTTCTTGTTACCCCTGTGAGAAAACCCGCCATGCCGCAAAGGATCACCAGGTTTGCGGCTGTTGGAGAGAGATGGAACCAACCGGATACCAATGCACCGATAGAAGCACCTGCAGAAAGCGCGGGTGCAAAAATACCGCCTGCGCCGCCTGCGGTAAACGTGATTACCGGCCCAAGGATCCTGAATACGGTAAGTTGCGCACTCACATGCTTATCATGCGTGAACAATGTTGTTGCCATGATCTCCTTACCCGAACCGAAAATGCGATGGTCGATAAAATACGCAAGGGTTGCGAGCACCAGGCCGCTGGCGACGGCATACAACAATTGCTGATAATTTTTTTTCAGCGATCTTTTCTTTTTAAAAATAAATAAGATCATTTGGCCCATGCCCGTACCGCAAAAACCGGTGATCAAAGCAAGCGGAACAATCACAAGCAACAATGAAATTTCGCCGCTGTCCAGTTGCGGATAACCGAGATATAAATACGGACCGAGAAAATGCAATGCCGTAAGACCGGCGATGATCACACCAGTAAGCAGTGCGGATTTGAAGTAGCTGAAATGTGTTTTGGTAAGCTCCTCTATCGCAAAAACAATTCCGCCAAGTGGTGTATTGAAAGCTGCAGCAAGTCCCGCCGCCGCTCCTGTCACGATCATATTCATTCGCGAGATTTTCGGATACCATTTTGGTAAGATATCATTGATCTTCTTATAAACAGAAGCCGCGATCTGAATGGTAGGTCCTTCTCTCCCTGTTGCACCGCCGCCGAATACAATCACCAAACTGGAAACGATCTTTACAATGATTACTCGCATACTAAGTAATGTATTGATCTTGTAATAATGTTTGGGATTGGATAATTCTATTGCGGCGGTTACCTGCGGAATCCCGCTGCCTTTGGCATATGGTGAAAATTTCTTTACCAGCCACCACGCCGCCACAAAACAAACAGGCGTTACAATGAAGAACCACCATGCAGCTTTTGAAAAGATATACGCCGTTCCTGACTCTGCGTATGAAAATAATTTTGCATACAATACCGCAATAACACCGGTGATAAATGCGCCCGACCAAAAAGGTAAAGCATTTAAAAAGTTTCTTCTGAAGTTCTGATTATCGGTTGAATCAAATATTTTTTTTAAACGATGTCTTGTACTTACGCCTAACTGCATGTTGAATTTTTCTAAAAGACTGTGTGGAAGGGACTTTCCTAACAGCAAAAACTTTACCGGGCTGAAAAATATTACTGATTGAATTTTTCAAACGCATCATTTACAGCCTTGTGTAAGATATTACCATGATCCTGTTTCGGAAATTGCTGAAAGGTCACCCGAAAATTATTTGGCTTTACTTTAAGCATTGTGTTTAACCTCGCCGCATCAACTTCCATTTGCTTTCCTTCTTTTCCTACGGCGATGTAAACAGATATTTTTTCTTTTGCCATAACCTGCTTCACTGCAAGCAAAGATTCTTTATTCCACCAAAGACTTGGACTTACGATAATATAATGATCGAACATCTCCGGTTTGGTAAACAGGATTTCCGTTGCAAGCAAACCGCCGAGTGATTGTCCGATGATCGTGCTGCGGGGACCGGCACGATAGGTTTTATTGATAAAAGGCTTTAACTCTGTTTCGAGGAATGAAATGAATTTTGATGAGCCGCCTGTGGTATTAAATTCTTTTTTATCCGCTGCGATGGTTGTCGGAAAAGTGAGATCACGCCTGCGATCTACATTGGCAATCCCTACCAGGATTGATTACGGATAAATATTCACCCATGGAAAATTTACAAACTGAAGCAGTCCGGCTATATGAATGAAATCTTCATCAGCAGAGCCGTCCAATAAATACACAACCGGATAGTTTGTTGTGTCCGCTCCATTGTATCCTTCAGGCAAATAAATATTTAATATTCTTTCTTCATCAAGCACTGTTGATTGAATGCGATTAATCCTGCCTAAAACAAACGGTTCATCATTTTCGTGCGATGAAGTCTGCGCAAATGAAGTAAAGTTAACAGCGAGAAAAATTACGATCAGGAGTGCTCTCATGAAAATTATTTTATGTCAAAATCCACCACCACTTTATCACTCAGCGGATGACTTTGACAGGTAAGAATAAAACCTTGTTTTACTTCTTCATCTTCGAGCGCATAATTCACGTCCATATGCACTTCACCTTCGATAAGCTTTGCCCTGCAGGTGCAACATACACCGCCTTTGCAGGCATAAGGAAGATCGGCGCCTTCGGCTAATGCAGCGTCCAGGATATTGTTGCTTTTATAACCCAGATCAAAATCAAAACTGCGGCCGTCAAGTTTAACGGTAATGCGACTCTTAGGTCCGGTTGATTCATTTGCAGTAACATCAAACGCTACAAATTTCTTTTGTCCCGGCGTTGTGAACAATTCGAAATGAATGCCCGCTTTCGGCAAACCAAGCTTTTCTAAAAACGCCGCAGAAGCAAAGATCATCTCTTCCGGTCCGCACACATAAGTATCACCGAAGCTTTTGAAATCAACCAAATGTTGTAAAGCTTCCAGCTTGTCGATATTTATTCTTCCGTAATTGATGTCCGCATCCGTTCTTTCCTGACTCAAAATATTGATACAGGAAAAGCGTTGCATGTATTTGTTTTTGAGTGCTTCAATATCTTCGAAGAAGATGATAGAGCTGCGGCTCTTATTTCCATAGATCAACGTAAAGCTGCTTTCAGGCTGTGTTTGCAGCGTGTGTTTAATGATCGAGATCACGGGCGTAATGCCGCTTCCCGCAGCAATTGCTAAATAATTCCCTGCTTCATTCTTCGAATTAAATTTTCCCGACGGCGGCATTACTTCCAATATGTCGCCCTGTTTCAATTCCTCATTCGCAAATGATGAGAATAATCCCCCTGTTGTTTTTTTGATCGCAACTTTCAATTCTTTCTCATGGGGGGCGTTGCACACAGAGTAAGAACGACGAAGCTCCTCGCCGTTTATATTTTTGCGCAGCGTAATATTTTGTCCTTCACGAAAAGTAAATATTTCCTGTAATTCATCAGGCACGATAAAGCTTACCGATACGCAATCAGGCGTTTCTTTTTTTATTGTCTTTACTTTGAGCGAATGAAAATGTGTTGCCATTATTTTGTTATGCCGTTTAATAAATGCTGAACCATATTCTCTTCCAGTTCCGCAATAGTGAATTCGTTTTTGTGCTTTTGTCTCAGTTCAAGCCCGCGAACCGCCGAAAGGATCGTAAGCATTGTGATCCGCGGATTCATCGCAATGAATAATTTTTTATCGATCCCCTGCTGAATGATTTCCGTGAGCGAATTTTCATAGGCTCTTCGTTGTCCTAAAAAATCGTCCGCTTGTTTTTTATGCAGTTGCTTCCAATCATTATCGGAAACATAAACCGTATCAAAATCCGTATTCATTTTTTGTATGTGAAAACGGATAAGCGCTGCGATCTTTTTCGCCGCATTATCTTTTGAATCAATCATGGTTTGCATGTGCGCCGTAAAATCTTTCGCTACTTCAAAACAGATCTCCTGCAACAATTCCGCCTTTGAGCCGATGTGATTATACAGGCTCGGCGCTTCAATACCCAGGCTTTCCGCAAGTTCACGCACAGAGGCGGCACGAAAACCTTTTTTACGAAAAAGTTCTGCTGCATGCTTCAGGATAAGCTCTTTTTTATTCCCTTTAGTGAGTGCCTTTATTTTAGCCATGATCTGCTGCAAAACTAACGCTTATTAGTTTATTTCGAAAGGTGCCGTTGATTGTATGTTTAGTTGGTCGCAGATTCTTTATTTTTTTAACGGTAAGGCGAAAAATAATAGGTTCTTTGGAACCACTTCATGTTTTGAAAATTAAGTTGGTAATTGCCTGCTGCGCCAGAGGCTATTACCGACTTTCTCTCCTATTTCTTTCTCAACGTCTTCCGGTTAAAAAAATGAATGCGTAGAATAATCGGTGCTAATGTTCTTCCTGATCTGATATAAATTTGTGTTATGATATTTCGCGAAGCCATCCTCACCGACATCCCTCAAATTCAGATCGTAAGAAATTCAGTAAAAGAAAACATGCTTTCTGATCCTGCACTCGTGCCCGATAAAGATTGCGAAGAATTTATGTTTGTTCGCGGGAAAGGTTGGGTCTGCAAAATTGATGACCGCATTGTCGGCTTTTCGATTGCAGATCTCAAAGAAAATAATATTTGGGCACTGTTTCTTTTGCCCGAGTATGAAGGAAAAGGGATCGGTAAAAAGTTAAATGATATGATGTTGGATTGGTATTTTTCCCAAACCCATCATACGGTGTGGCTCGGTACGGCTTTCAATACCAGAGCGGAAACATTTTATCGCATGCAGGGCTGGAAAGAAGCAGGCACGCACGGTTCAAAGGAAATCAAATTTAAAATGACTGCTGATGAATGGCTTGGAAGGCAATTCAATAAATAATTCATTTCTACTTTTTCAACGCTTCAATTTCTTTTTGCAGGTTTAACAAAATCGCCTGGATCGCAGCGAGTGTTTCTGCTTCTTTCTTTTCAGTTGCCTGATCCTGCTCACTGTCGTCCTGAATCTCATCCACGTCTTTTTGGATTTCGTCGATGTCTTCTTCGATCTCTTCAATGTCTTCCTGAATCTCGCCTACATCTTCCTGGATGATCTCAATCACTTCACTGTTCCGGTTTACCGAGATCTGGATAAAGATCGAAAGGTAGATCGCTTCAAGCGAAACGATCGTGGTGAGTCCCAGCAGCATTTGCTCAAAACTGATATGTGCAATAAACGGAAGTAAGAAAGCAACAATGAACAACAATGTATGTACCACCAGGGAAGACGTAGAGCCGATCCATTTTGTTGCCACATCCGCCGTTTTCGCCAGCCTGATCTTTGTCCCCTCTCTTGTGATCATGAGAAATATTTTTGTGACATTTTATAATTGAATGATCACGCAAATTATTCTATTCAGGCCGAAAGTATTTAGTCTTATTCTTCAAACTCACCCGCACCTTGTCTCAGCACCGTCCATTCATCAGTAGTACAGTCAACGATCGTGGACGGAACCATTCCGCCCGGTCCTGAATCAATTACAAAATCAACACGATCTTTAAAATTTTCCCAGATCACTTCAGGGTCTGTATATTCTTCCACCATTTCGCCCGGCAATGATGCACTCAGGATCGGATGTCCGATGGCTTCGCCGAGGTCATGACAAATTTTATTGGCCGGAACACGAAGCCCGATCGTTGATTTTTTACTCTGTAATATTTTCGGAACCTGTTTACTCGCCGGTAAAATAAAAGTATACGGTCCGGGCAAATAATTTTTCAGCATCCTATATAAAGGCGTATCAATACTCTTCGTGTATTCACTAAGATCACTCAGGTCTTTACATATGAAAGATAATTGGGCTTTCTGAGGATCTACATTCTTAATTCTGCAGATCTTTTCGATAGCTTTCGTTTGAAGGATATCGCAACCGATACCATAGATCGTGTCGGTTGGGTAAATAACGATGCCACCGTCGAGCATGCATTCTGCCAGTTGCTTTATGAGCCGCGGCTGGGGATTATCGGGATGAATATGAAGGAGCATTGGTTTTGTTGCTTAGGTGATTAGTTGATCGGTGCGGGAACAGCAGGAATTCATTAACTGTTCTGCAATAACCATTGTTCATTCTGCAATTATCCATTATTTATGGTACTTTTGCCGCGTTTATTTTTAAAACTACAAACAATATACCATGTCATTAATTACTGTCGGCACAATGGCCTTTGATGCTATCGAAACACCTTTTGGTAAAGTAGATAAGATCGTGGGCGGATCGGCAACTTATGTAGCATATGCTGCTGCAAATTTTATCAAACCGATTCAGCAGATATCTATTGTAGGGAATGATTTTCCACAGGAAGAAATGGATATGCTTACAAGCCGCGGTGTGGAACTTGACGGTGTTGAAATTGTAAAAGATAAAAAATCATTTTTCTGGAGCGGAAAATATCATCTGGATATGAACACAAGAGATACGCTGGTTACAGATCTTAACGTGCTCGAAGATTTTAATCCGATAGTTCCCGATACTTACCAGGGTGCAGAATTTTTGATGTTGGGCAACCTGATGCCTAAACTGCAATTAAGCGTCATCAACCAATTGAAGAAAAGACCAAAGCTGATCGTAATGGATACGATGAACTTTTGGATGGACGTTGCAATGGACGATCTTAAAGAAGTACTCAAGAGTGTGGATGTGTTGCTGGTGAACGACGGTGAAGCGAGACAATTGAGCGGCGAGATTTCTTTGGTGAAAGCGGCTAAAAAAATAATGGAAATGGGCCCGGGCTTTTTAATCATTAAGAAGGGGGAACACGGTGCATTATTGTTCCATGAGAATCACGTGTTTTTCGCTCCGGCATTGCCTTTGGAAGAAGTGTTCGATCCCACGGGTGCCGGAGATACATTCGCAGGCGGCTTCATCGGTCACCTGGCAAAAACAAAAGATATCAGTTTCGACAATATGAAAACTGCGATCATCGTAGGAAGTGCAATGGCGAGTTTTTGCGTTGAAAAATTTGGCCCGGAAAGAATGAAAGAAATTACGAAAGAAGATATCGATTCACGCATTCAACAATTTGTGCAACTGGTGAATTTTGATATCGATCTTGTTTAAAAGATATTGATGTGGATGTAATCATTTTAATTTTTCTTGCTATACGCATGGCAGGACTAGCAGGTAAAAAAGGTTTATCGGTAACGAAGTGGGTCATAGGATTTGTGTTGGCATGGATTCTCGGCGAGATCGTCGGCGCCGTTATCGGCATGTCGATATTCGGAAAAGATAATGTTGTAAGCTGGGCGCTGGTCGGACTTGCAGGTGCATTTGCAGCTTACTTTATTATAAAGAGTCGCCTCGATAAACTGCCGGATCTCCCGAATAATAACGATATCGAAAATTCAGGAAGATAGTATTTCAAACATTATATTATTAAGGAAGCCGCAAAGTGATTTGCGGCTTCCTGTTATTCCTCATTCGATATTTATCAATTCATAACCCGCCGCACTTTTACCACAACCTGTTTCGAGGTCGGCGTATTGCTTGTTTCAGCAGTGCTGTTTATCGGCACTAATACATTCGCTTCAGGAAAATACGTTGCGCAACATCCTGCGGGAATCGGATAAGGAACAACAATGAACCGATGCGCCGTTCTTTCAATGCCGCCGAAATAATTAAAAAGATCAACCACTTCTTTGTCTTTAAAGCCGCGGTCATTCATATCTTTTTGGTTCATAAAAATAATTCTACGCTCATTGTAAATTCCGCGGTACCGATCATCTAATCCGTAGATCGTTGTATTGAACTGGTCATGACTTCTGATCGTCATCATCAACAGATCGTCGGCTTCCATATCAATATGCTGCAACTCCGCGATATTGAATTTTGCTTTTTTATTTTCTGTAGAAAATTTTCTTTCCCTGTTTAGATTAGGTAAATAAAATCCGCCGGGTTGTCGCACCTGCTCATTATAGTTTTGAAAAACTTCAGGGATCACCGCTTCAATATCGGTGCGGATATGATCATAATCAGATTCATATTTCTTCCAATCTATTTTACTTTTTGCGCCGAGTGTAGCTTTCGCTAATTCGCAAACGATCGCCACTTCACTTTTAAGATCTGCGGAAACAGGTTTAAGCACTCCCTTTGAAAGCTGCACCACGCCTGTCGTGTGCTCGCAACTCACAAATTGTTCCTTGCCGCCGGTATGGTCCTCATCACTTCTCGACAAACAAGGAAGAATGATCGCTTCTTTGCCGTGAACCAAATGACTGCGGTTTAGTTTTGTAGAAACATGAACGGTGAGGTTGCAACTGCGCATCGCATCTGCAGTGAATTTTGTATCAGGCGTTGCTGATAAAAAATTACCCCCAAGCCCGAAAAACACTTTCGCTTTTCCTTCGTGCATTGCATGAATAGAATGAACCGTATCATAACCATGTTCCTGCGGCGGCGTAAAGCCGTAATGTTTTTCGATAGAATCGAGAAACGCCTTTTTCGGTTTTTCATAAATGCCAACCGTACGATCGCCCTGCACATTACTGTGGCCGCGAACAGGGCATGTTCCCGCGCCGGGCTTACCAATACTGCCTTTCATGAGCAGGAGGTTCACCACTTCTTTTATCGTGTCAACAGAATTCTTTTGTTGCGTAAGGCCCATTGCCCAGCAAATGATGATCTTATTTTTCGCTGCGAGCACCTGCGCCGCCTCTCTTATCTGCGAAATATCGATACCGCAAATTTTACTCAGTTCATTAAGATCATATTTACTCAAATGTTCCTTCAGTTCAAAAAAACCTTCCGTACTTTCTTTTATAAATTCATTATCGAGTGTGGATCCCGGATCTTTTTCTTCTGCTTCAATCAACAGGATCTGCAATGCTTTCAGCAGCGCCATATCACCGTTGATCTTTATGTGCATGAAAATATCTGTGAGTGCCGAATCAATGCCGAGAACACCTTTCACCGTTTGCGGATTATTAAAACCCATCAAACCTGTTTCAGGAAATGGATTTACCGAGATGATTGTTGCACCGTTCCTTTTTCCTTTTTGCAAAGCCGTCAGCATCCGCGGATGATTCGTACCGGGGTTTTGCCCCATAATCATCAATACTTCCGCTTCATAAATATCGTCCAGCCTGATCGATGCTTTACCCAGGCCTAATGATTCGCCCAGTGCGGTTGAAGTGCTTTCATGGCACATATTACTGCAGTCGGGTAAATTATTAGTACCGAATTCTTTTGCAAAAAGCTGGTATAAAAAAGCCGCTTCATTTGCAGTTCTGCCCGATGTGTAAAAGATTGCTTCGTTTGGCGATGCCAGTTCATTTAGATGTTTTCCGATCTTTTTAAACGCTTCGTCCCAGGATATCGGTTGATAATGTGTTCCTCCTGCCGGCAAATATACGGGCTGTGCCACACGGCCTTTGCCACCGATCTCGTAATCGGAAAGTTGTGCCAGTTCAGCAACGGAATGCGCAGAAAAGAAATCAGGTCTTAGCGTTTTTTGTGTGGCTTCTTCAGCCACCGCTCTTGCCCCGTTCTCGCAGTATTCTGCAATACTGTGCCGATCGTGATCGGGATCAGGCCATGCACAGCTCGGGCAGTCATACCCGCCCTTTTTATTTAAATGAAACAATGCTTTCCACGCACGAGCTACGCCCGCTTCTTTTACCGCCATAGATAATGCGGAAGCAACGGCAGGAATTCCCGCAGCGGCCTTTTTTATTTTTCCTTCGCGGAGTCCGGTAAAGCCTTCCGGATTTTCTGCGGGCTCGTGTAATGTATAATTGTCCATATCAACAGACTGAATTCGGATTTATATAATTGTCGGACTGGTCCTCCGTTGTTTCATCAAGGCATTGAAAATCTTTTTCTACAAGGATAAACAGCGACTGATCTTTTCCGGTTGTTTGTGTAGAGTCGATCCCTACAATATTATTGCCGTACCAATCCTGCACAAAATAATCCGGAATTAATATCACGATATTATTCATATTGAAAGAAGCTTCAAGTGTATGCACACTCTCCGCAGATTTCAACGTGTACAACAACTGTTCCGTTCCAAAAGAGATCTTATCAGTAACTCTTCCCGTCTCAAAAAGTGTTTGCACATCTGTTTTTGAAAGACGTAGTCGCAGCGAGTTTCCTTTTATTCTTAGTTTCATTAAATGTTTATACCATTTATGTTTTGTGAGCTTGAGCTTGTCGAAGGGAGTTGCCGATCTGTTACCCGGATTCGACACGCTCAACTTAATAATCAATTTGTCAACCTTTGCCTTACGAGCGCAATTAAAATAACGTATCCTATAATGCTGCGTCTAAAAGTTCAGCATAATATCCCTGTCCTTATGATATTTTTATTCGTCTGTTATTTGAATAGATATTAAAACTCTCCTTCCTCAAAAATCCCACCAATGTGATCCCCGCTTCTTCCGCCGCTTCCGCTGCTAATGTAGAAGGCGCACCGATCGCCGCAACAATTTTTATCCCCGCCATCATTGCTTTTTGGACTAACTCAAAACTTGCCCTACCACTTAGTAATAAGATTGCATTTGCCAAAGGCAACTTTTCATCTCTCAATACTGCACCAATAATTTTATCCAACGCATTATGCCGGCCCACATCTTCCCGCAACATCATAAAATTTCCTGCCGGATCAAACAATGCAGATGCATGCAAGCCGCCGGTACTGTTAAAGGTAATTTGTTTTTCGCGAAGCTTTAAAGGCAGATCGTATAACACAGATGCATCAATTTGCAGTTCATCTGTTGTGTTGAGAAATACCGAAACTGTTTTTATCGCATCGATACTCGCCTTACCGCATACACCGCAACTCGAAGTCGTATAAAAATTTCTTTCCGTTTTTTGAAGGGTGGGTACTTCACTGTCAACTAATGTAACGGTCATCTTATTTTCAGTAAAAGGCGTTGCGCCTACATTTTTTATCTGCGCATTATTTTTTATTATCCCTTCGGTAAATAAAAACCCCGAAGCCAGTTCTTCGTCATTGCCCGGCGTGCGCATCGTAACGGAAACAGTTTGCTCTTGCACTTTTCCGTCGGTACAATAATTTAAGGAGATCTCTAAAGGTTCTTCAGCAGCGAGTACGTCTGCTGTATCAGTAAGCGAGCCCGCATTTACTTTACGAATCATTCGTATGGCAACATTATTCTGCTGATCCATTTTTTAATTCTTTTAATGCTTCTTTTGCCGCACGCATTTCATCGGGCGTGTTGATGTTTTTTATTTCCAATGCATCCGCTACGTGCTTATCTGCGTTGATGATCTTAAGATAATGTTGCAGTGAATAATTTTCACCTTTCAAAATGGAGATCATCCAGTCAATACTTTTTGCAGGATAATAACCAAGCAAAGGCTCGTACACTTTCTTTGGAGGATTGTAAAATGCCGCTGCTTCTGTTTTGTCTTTCAGGTAACCTACAAAACGCTCCAACCCTGATGCTTCTAAAAAAGGATAATCGCATGCAACGACAAGCCAGTTCTTCCCGGGATATTTTTTAGCCGCAGAAAGTAATGCTGCTGCCGGTCCGATATTGTTATAGGCTTCATCATCCTGAATGTAAGGATACGATGTGTCGATATATTCAGCCTGCTCTGCATTTACACTGACATACACTTCATCGCAAAACCTTTTGAGCATCTCGTATAGATAATACCGTTGTTGTATTCCGTGATACACGATCTTACTTTTATCGGTGCCCATCCTGCTGCTCTTTCCGCCGCACGCAACCAGTCCCGTTAATTTTTCTGTCAGCATAATTCTGTTAATGTGTGAATGATCTTTGCCCCTGCAAGTTCATACTTTATTACCGCTTTTTCTACAAGCGTATCACGGATCACGAGAATAAGTTTTTTATCATCTGTGTAAGTCTTGTATTTATTGATTGTAGCCGTTAATACCGGTTCCAACCCTTTATCATGTTCTATTTCCAGTTTGCCGGCTTCATCTGCGATCAGCCATTCTTTAGAGGCATGTTGTAAAATATCCGTCGCTCTTGCAAATATTTTTTTACTGAAAAGGAATTTTCCAATACTGATCGTTTCTGCTGTTGTATCCTCAGGCAATTCCAGATCGAAATATTCTTTCGTTTCGATGTTGAATAATTTTCTTTTGTCTTTCACATCCGGCGTAAGAAATCCCGAAATATTTTCTTTGCCTGAGATCCATTCCGACAATTCCGTTGTCTTCCCGGTTCTTATCCCCCTGCTGAAAATATAAATATTATTAATCGCCATAAAGCGCAAGTATAATGAGGTAAAGAATGAAGTAATTTAATTTCTTAAACAGCGATGTCGCTGTTCCGGCAAGTTGATAAGCAGGAGAGACGAGCTTTCGCATTTGCGGCAGCATTTCTATCAATTCCGTTGCGGCTTGTTTTCGTTCTCCGCTTTGTTTCGCCAGCCATTTATTGATAAAGTATTTTACGATCGGCTGCAACACAAAGAATAACAGCAATACCGCTGCAACACTGCGCAATACGATCTTTAAGATCATTTTACTATCCGCACCGCTCCAAATGAAAATGAAAATGATGAACAATAAGATCGCGATAAAATAAATAATGCGTTTGTTTTTCTTTGACGCTTTTTGTGGCGCACTGATCCCGCCTGTTGAAAGGGTGAGTGTTTTATAAAGACTCAATACCTCTTCTTTATTGGCGATAATATTTACCGGTAACCTGTTTGCCCAAAGCCCTACGATCGTTCCCCACACGGCGTACAAAAAAAGATAAATGCAGATCACGAACACAGCGTAAGACATGTGAATGTTCAAATGAAAATCCTTCATCACGTGTTCAAACAGATCATTCACTGCGATCCAAATGCCTTTACCAAAAATAAGTGTTGTGATGAGCAGCTTTTGCGAAGCGGATTCTATCATTGATAAAATGCCAAGTAAAATGCACGCCAATTTTCTTGAACGGATCGTACTGAAAAGTAAGGCTCCAACCAGCCCCTGAAAACCCACAGCCAGGTACGCAGGCGGCGGCGAGTGCGGGCTTGCGATCGCTTTCACCATCACCACCAATACCGTAGCCTGAATAATTGCACGATAACTATTATCGCTGAAATATGCGATCATACTAATAATCATCAATGCAAATGCACCTAAAAAAAAGCCCGTCATCGGGATTTTTAAGGCGAACATCAATCCGCCAAGGCCCGATTCGCTCAGTGCCCATAACGCCGTAAGCCGCTGTATCGCTTTTGAATTTTCTGTGCTGATGCTCAATGTGATGCTTGAATTTTTGAGAGGTTGAAATTACGCAAATATAATTTGTGGGACTTTGATCTGCGGGGGTGAGCTTGCCGAAGACAGGCGCTGATCTTCGCCGCACTCTTTTCTGTGTGAATTGAAACCTGTCTGGCCTCAGGCAGGTTTGTCAGCGTTTAAATGATATTTAAGGAATGAGTAGTTAATCTGCGTCTCTTTCTGTCTGAATCATGATTTACGGCTTAAAGGATTTCAAGAATTTTCGGAAGATTCGTTTTAGATCGTGTAAAAAAATGCGCAACATCTGAAACATCGAATCGAGTTCCCTCTCCATTTATGGAGAGGGAACGAAGTGAGGTAACCAAAAACTCAACTCTAAAGAATTCCTCTAGCTACAACAATAGTATTCTTAAACACTTTCGTTTTTCCCTGTAAATTAAAAGTCATCGTATAAACAATGTAAATACCTGACGGCAATCGTTGCTGCTTTTCACCCAAGCCATCCCAACGAAAGAATCCCTTGTTCCCGCAAAGCGCATTCTTTTGTAAATACCTCACTCTTCTCCCTGCGTTGTCAAAAACGGTAATGTTTGCAACATAACCCGGCTCCGGAAAGTCATAATGAATCGTCGCAAAATCATCTCTGCCGTCATTATCCGGGCTCACAATCTCCGGTGTTAACGTGATCGTTCCCTGCACCTGAAGGTCTGCGCGGTATTGAGAATTTTTATAAGTAGGTGTACCGTAACCCACGTTTGTAGCAGCACTGTGAAAATTACTCTGCACACTCGCCGCATCGGGGTCTATCCTTTCCAAAGCCACAGCTTCAGATTCACTGATCAATGCAAAATGCCATTTATCGGAATAACTCACTTCGTCAATCAGCGATCCCTGTTCATTAAGTATGATCACATGTCCTTCATCATCATTAAAAGAAGGGATGCTGCTTACTTTCAAAAATGCCCAGGCATCTTTTACCAAAAAATCCCTTTGGATAATTTGCGGGTCAGTCGTTACAACAATGAAATCGCCGGGAAAAAATAAATAATCCTCCGAAGTAAATTGAGTTACAGAGGAAATGGTACCGGCAGTATTTCTGTTTGCGATATATGCATTCTTCAGGTTAAGTATCTTTTTGCTGCGGTTATAAAACTCTGCGTAGTCAACGCTGTTTGGTTTGGGATTAAATAAGATCTCATTCACGACTATATCAAAACTATCAATATGCTCAAATAATCCAACTCTTGTCGCCTTGGTTGCGCCGATCACATTACCGCTGCAATCAGTAGCATTTGTTGCGGTAATGGTATAGATTTTATTTCTCAATAACGGATTGGGTAACGTTAAGAGAATATGATCAAATGAAATGCTTTGCGGCAGCGCATTCACAGCATTTCCGATCCCGTCGCTGATGCTGTAGGAGTTTCCGTTTGCCGCACTCAGACTGTCGAGGGGTTCATCAAAAATAGCGATGACATGTAAAGAGTCCGGCGCGAATGCCCGCAACAATTTCGGCGGCTTATTGTCGGGGTTTATTTTGTCGGATGAATTTGTTGTTCCCGGTGTTCCGCCTTTTATGTCCGTTGATGCTTTCCAGTTATCAATGCCTGTGCAGGGATTATGCGTGTCGATCATTTCCAAAGTCCAGCCGCCGTCTTTTTTCAATTCGTTTTTATACCATGCATCGGAATAATTCACTGAATGAACAATGATCCCTGACGGCGCACGTAAATAAATTTTATCCGCATCATTATTCAAAGATGGGAAATTTGTAACGGAGATTGTTGCCCCGAATGCTGTCATCGCTGCAACGGCACTTCCGGTGCAAACCATCACAAAACCGCCCGGAGCAAGTGTATACGAAGGCATTGTTCCGCTTTCGCCGGTTGCTTTACCCAATCGCCAACCTTGAAGATCAATCGGAAAGATCGTTGTGTTTTTTATTTCGAGCCATTCGTTTGTCGGCAATTGAACAACCGGTGCAGGATCTGCCATGATCTCATCGATCACGATATCGTATGGCCGGGCAACAAAATAAAGAAATGATTTATTAGTGCTGATCAATGTATTTCCTGCAAGATCATTTACGCTGCTCACCGAAAGCAAGAGATTAATGCGTGGCGGAAGATTGTTTACAAAAGATAAATGCAGCAACGATACATTCACCGCATCACGAACAGCAGTTGAGGGCGAACCAACATTATTATTTACAGAATAATTATTTATGTTCTGCGATGTTATCTGATCCACGGGTTCATTGAACAGCACATCAACATTTGTTTGCGAGATTGCAGCAACGGAAACAATAACAGGTGGCAGGATATCAGGAACATACGTTTGCACAGAAATATCGTCAAAGAAATGTCTTTGAAAAAAGCTCGCTGTACTTTGTTTTATCAGGATGCCGAAGCAGGCAGATGTTGTGAATGTATTATCCAGAACAATTCCCTCAGTAAAATAATTATTTCCCGTTCCGCTCAGGTCGCGGGAAAGCGTCCAGACATTTGCGGTGTTTCTTACCACGCGGATCTTCATGATATTATTACTGCCGTTCAGAATACCATCAATACCGTCGATGATCTTGGTAGAAATGCCCGTTAGATCTTTTCGGTACAAAGCGATCTCATCATTTGTGTTGCCGATGCGAACAAAATAACCTGTGGTATTTGTCAGCGTCAAATCAGCAGCAGAAGCGGTAAGAAATACATCCGCATAATTTGTTCCCGAAGGATTAAAGCTGAGATCGCAATAAAAATCCCATTGCGCTGTTGTTGCCAATGCACTCGCGGTGCTCAGGTAGAATGACCCGTTCACAATTGAATTATTGCTCTGTAATTGAAATGCAGGGTTCACGATCCAATCACTGCCGGAACCGGTCCAAGTCGGATTTGCCGTAAAATTACCGTCGTTAAAATTGTCTGTGAATTGCGCGGATGCGTTTAAAAAAATAATTATAAAAATACAAGCGGTTATCAGCTGTTTCATAACGGGTAATTATGAAATGAAGATAGTTTTGAGTATTTGTATTGCGGGTAAATTCGGTACAGAAAAGGAACAATAAAAACAAGTTAATTAACCGCTTTAAAAAAGAAAAGCCGCAGAAAGATCTGCGGCGGTTTCTGTGAATATTCCGGAGGTTAGTTATTTGTTGGCCGGAGCGCTGTTGTAATCGGTGATAAAAAATACAACGAGTATCAGCAATGTCAGGCCTGCATAAAATTTATAAGCGATCCCTTCGCCGTCTTCTTTATAAAAGTAAAACGTAACACCTGCCAGTACAATGGAAACCAATAATTCTATAATACCGTGAATGCTGAATAGTAATTTTTTGATAAGGCCCAATTCAAAATCAGTAATTATGGTTATCAGCAAATGTGCACAGCCAAGTGCATAAGCAAGTGTAGCAGCAAAACCTTCCAACTTAAAAAGCATTGGCGCTGCAAACAGAATTATAACGAGCAAGTAGTCTAAAATGCCGTGTGCTTTGGAGGAAAGAATTTTCATGATGGTGTTTTTGGTTGGTTATCGGAAGATACGGAAATAAGGAAAGCGAAGATGTGGCCGAAGCAAATTTGTAATAAAAAGAAATGAACCGCAGAGATGCTAAGATGTAAAGATGTACAATCCTCCGTGTCCGGCGTCTCCGCGGTTTTAAGTTCTTGTAATTCGGATCATTCGTGTAATACGTTTTAATTGTCACCTATCGCATTTCACTTCATCACAGATAGCCACCGACAACAGTGCAAGGGAAGTTGTGCTTGATCTTACAATAATTTCAATGATCACAAACGCCACGTTAAATATGCTGCCGATGATGAAAGCTTTGTTCACTTCGGTTATTCCGTGCTGCTGATCGCGTGTGGAATGGTCGTGTGCCATTGTATATTATACCTCGTTTTCGCTTCAGCCTGACATCACAATTCTTAAAAATCAATTTTTAGGCTGACAAAAATGTTCGCAATTACCCTCACCTTTATTCTGATAGACTGTTGCAATGGTTTGGTCTGCCGGAACGCAGACCGCATCATTGTTGCATGGCAGGCAACTCAATGTGATCATATAAATATTGAGAAGAAAGAAGAAAATCTTTATCGGGGCAAAGATATCAGGCAATGCGTACCGGGGAATATATCGGCGCTTAATTTACAACGATAAAATAAGTTTGCTGATTATCTGTTGCCGGTTGCTTGTCATCGTTGGATCAAAACCTTTTGCGCCACAACCCCTGCATGATCTTGTATTTTTAGCAGATATGTTCCCGGAGGAAAATTACTGCAATTGATCTGCTGTTGTGATGACAGAAGCGAAGTACTCAAAAGCAATCTTCCGGTTGCATCATACAATGCAGCAGTTGCATTGCGCGATGATGAGGGAGAAACAATATTGAAATAACTGTTGGCCGGGCTCGGATAAACAGTGTATACATCAGATCCTTTACCCGTACGCAATACAACTGTTTTACTGTAAATGTAAGTGCCGTCATTATCCACCTGCTTTACGCGGTAGAAAATTATTCCTGCGGGAACATTCAAATGCAACTTATCATAATTCGCACGGTTACGGTCGGTAATTTTTATATGTCCGAATGAAGTAAAGTGAACGCCGTCTGTGCTGTACTCGGGTTCAAAATAATCTGCGTCAATGGTTGGTGTTGCAACGCTCCATCTTACGATTGCATCATTTTTATTTTCAGGTGAGGCTGTGATGTTTAAAAATTTTACCGGTAATACACCAAAGAAAAACGGTGTAGGAATATTCTCTCCCGCGTCGCCGGCTATGCCATTGTTATTCGGGTCAAGCATGGATTGGTTGCCGTTGTTGGAAGAGTCTGAAACGATGATCAGCGTGCTGTTTGCAGCATTACCTATACTGCCGGATGCGATCGCAGAGTTAAGGTAAAGCGTATTCGGCTGCAGATTATTTACCGTAAGCTGGATCTGGATCTTTGCATAATAATCCTGATTCGCATCAATAAGATTAGTGAGTGTTCCGCCCGGACTTAATAATTCAGTATCTGTTATTCCGTTATAGTTAGGGTTCAAAACAAGACCTGCGGCATTGGCGCCGAAAGGTATTGCAGCGCTTACATTATAAATGTTAGCTGCGCCAAATACAGCTCCCAGGTCATCTTTAAGACTGATATTGCTCAGTCTTACATTACCCATATTTTGGAGGTAAATCTCATAAATGAATTTCGCACTGTTGGGCCCGATAAAGACAACATTCTGCAATTGTTTTGTTGCACCGATCGTAGGACTAAAGCTGGTATTGTCAATTGGCGTTTGTCCGTTTTGAAATGCAGACGAAGTACTGAGCGTGTGCGCCGCAATATCATACAGATAACGATAACAACTCGAGCTAAAACCGGTAAGTTCAAGTTGACCATTCACATATGCGATACCATAACAACTTTGCGGCATAGCCTGTAAAAATGTTGCCGTTGCACTGATGCCGGTGTAGTCAGTAATCTCATACAACCTGCTTGGACCGGTTCCCAACACGGCGAACATTCTGCCGTTCGGCAAAATGCAAAGATCGCCGCTCGAAATATCCGAAGGATAATTGCCCGCAGGAAACTGTAAAGTTCTTGTATTAAAAATATTGCCGTTGACTACATTGATCTTATCGATTTTACATTGTCCGGCAGGTCCGTTGAATGCAGAAAATGACCAAAGGTTACCTGCATTATCAAATTCAAAATTATTAGCGATGTAGTTGTACGAATAATTCGGGCTCACGGGAATTGCAGGGCAAATGATATTGCCGGAAAGTCCCATATCAAGCGACCATATTTTGGTGACCCCTGATCTGATATCAGCAATAAAGATTCTGCTGTTCTCCGGGTTATAAGCGATAAACGTAGAATAGAAATCAGGAAGTTGAGCGGCCATGCTGCAATTCGTAAGCACCACAGGTGTTGCCGTAAGCGGATCTTTGATGAGTGAAAAACTTGGCGTGGCCGGGGCGGAGCAACTGTTATCGCCAAAATTAACCAGTACGCCTCGTTGGCTCAAAGCAGTTTTGCTACAAAGAAGCGCAAAAAAAAGCGGTAAAAAAATGGGGGTAAAGGATCTGGCCATCGGCATCTATTTTCAGGTGTAATTTACGTTTATTTTGAGGGGTTGGCCTTGAATGGGGATAACGAGTTGAGGGTGTGGTATATTGCGGGTGTGGATTCTTTGTATCCGCATGATTTAAAGATGGACGAATTGTTGTCTGAATCATGATTTACAAATTTACAAATTTTCAAAATTTGGGAAAATTTGCGGATGTCTTTTTGTTTTAATTGGGATTCGCCGGTGTTTAAATGAGATTTTTGAGATTGTTGTGCATTTTGCAAGTCCGCTGTTTTACCCGTAGTGCTATGTTCTTGTGCGTTCGTTATGCCCTTTGTGTTAAATCTTTTTGTTTGAGGGGGGATTTTTGGATTAAATGCATTCATCCGATATTACGCAGATCAATACAAAAAAAGCAATTGTTGTTAACGACCTCCAATCATAAAAAACTTAACACTAAAATCTTCAGCTCCGTTGTGTAACTAAAACGTTCTAAGCCACTTTGTCCGAATACTTAAATCCGGCAATGAATTCGCATTTCATATTTCATGTCCACAAAAAAATTAAAGCTTTCCGTTCTGGATCAATCCATAGTGCGTAAAGGCGGCACAGCTGCGCAGGCAATCGCAGAAACAGTAGAGACTGCGAAGTTTGCTGAAAGACTCGGCTACAACAGGTTTTGGGTTTCCGAGCACCATAATTCCGTGATGATCGCGGGCTCGGCGCCGGAGATCTTAATGGTCAAATTAGCTGATGCCACATCCACCATACGTATCGGTTCCGGCGGGGTAATGATGCCCAATCATAGCACATTAAAAGTAGCGGAGAATTTTCGCTTGCTCGAAACATTATTTCCGGGCAGGATAGATCTGGGAATGGGACGTGCTCCCGGCGGTGATCGGATAACGGCATCATTGCTTAATCCTTCAAATACCTTCACTGAAGAAAGTTATGATATGCAACTGCAACACTTACGTGCATTTTTTGCAGACGAAGCGGGCACAAATTACGGCAGATTATTGGCGGTGCCGCAAAGCGAAAGCACACCGCAACAATGGATACTCACCAGTAGCGTTGGCGGGAGCGGTGCCATGGCTGCGAAATATGGTTTAGGGTTGGTCGTTGCGAAATTTATCAGCGGCAGTGCCGGTCCGGAGATTCCGAAACAATATCGCGAAAGCTTCGTGCCTTCAGCTCAATTTCCTGAACCGCGTGTGTTGCTCGCCATCAGCGTTTTTTGTGCGGATACGGAAGAGAAAGCAGCACAACTCCGCAAGCTCAGCGATCATAACTTATTGAAATTTGAGAAAGGGATTTTTGAACCGCTCAGCAACTATGAAGAAATAGCGGACTATGAATTTTCAGCAGAAGAACAATTACGCATTGCGAATAACAGGGGAAGAATTATTTCCGGAACTCCTGCGCAGGTGAAAGAACAATTAGAAGCACTTGCAAAAGATTTTGATGCGGTAGAAATTATTGTCACAACCATGACCTTCTCTAAAGAAGACCGGTTTAAGAGTTTTGAATTATTGGCAGGGGAGTTTGATCTTGTGTGAGCGGGGATTCGTCAGAAGTTTAAATCAGATTTCCCGGAAGTTGTATATGTCTGGATCGCTAACGTCTCCGCTCCGATCCGGTCGTCTTTGCGAGCCACATAATAAGCGCCTAAATTGGAATGCGATACTTGGTGACGGAATCCGGGTAAATTGTTTGAATTGCATTGGTGACTCGTTTTTTTAGCCTTTTTCTTGCATAGCTCCATCACAATTTCATTTTGTGTTCCGAACAATCGGGATTATAATATCCAAAAGCAAAGACTCTATCACAACTGGCGTTCCGTAGCACAGCATTGTTCAGCCCATCGGCAAAAAGATCGGTATGTTTTTCTTCGATCTCCGTGGCGCTGTGTTGTTTGTGCCTCTGTTCTGTGATTTGTAAGAAATACCTTTTTTGTCTGAATCATGATTAACGGATCAACAATTTTGAATAATCCGCAACCGTCAGCTTCAATCTTATGCCGTTGCCTTCTTCGTGTTTCCGTTGTCTTCTTTGTGTGAAACCTTCATCTTGCCTTAACCGCGATTTTTATATTGGAATTTTTTTGATGCCATACCGCTTCGAAAAAGGGTTACCGCCAGCTAACAAACGCCAACTTTAAAGAACTAAGCACTGAAAACTCCGAGTCTTACAAACGCTCCAACTCGCAACCCTTCACTTCCTTCCCGCTACTCCTCCTGATCCCAATCTTTCGCACAAAAAATTACCGGTTATCGTGCTATCTATTCGATACCCCAAAATATCGGCAGCATTTTCTTTTCGGAAATTACCATCCTTCATATAGCGACCTTTAAAAAATTGCGTAGTAATACGGTAGTTGTGCAATCGTTTTATGCAGTAATTTTCCTGCACAAAACGAGCCCGTTTTTACATCCCCCGCTGATCAATCTTACTATGACACGATTGACGTTATTGATCGCCTGCATTTGCTTCACTGCACTTGCAGGCGCACAAACGGTTTTTAAAACCCCGAGCGGTGCGAAATACCATCTTGCCAATTGCCGCACCGTAAAGAATGTATCACAGGAAATATCTATTGCGGAAGCAAGACAACTCGGTCTGATGCCCTGCAAAATTTGCAACCCCGATAATATTTATGCCGCCAATTCCGCAACCCCGGTACATAAAGCACAGGGAGAAGATAAAGGCGTGCAGTGTAAGGGATTTACAAAAGCCGGAACAAGGTGTAAGCATTTTACAAAGATTGGGAATGGGTATTGTTTTCAGCATCAACCGTAAAAAGATTAGAAACCCGGTAGCACTCCGAAAGAAACATCCGCACAAGTAATCCGGTGATAGCTGATTATGTTTAGAAATTAAGTCCGGAACACTTGAACGATTTGGAAATAAGGTCAGTTATCTTATGGCTTCAGCAAAAACAAAAGCGGCTGATCCTTTCCTACAAACCTCGCAGCCGAAAAGTTGCTGTCTGGTTTAACTCCTTTTCTCCTTTGCAATCTGCGATCTTAAATACGAGCGGCACTTCATCCGGCAGTATCATTTCGTTTTTAAGCAGCAGCCTTTCACCGGGTTTCTCAGCTTGTCAAAATACTTTTAAACAATCTGCATTATCAGTAGCCTGTGTTCTGCCGGTAGCGAACAGTGTAATACAGGTTAGTGCAACAATAATGGGTGCGCCTTACCGCAGATCATTTTAATTCCTCGATTCTTAAATCCTGATTCAGATAAAAGAAACAATCCAATCCTTTGTGGAAGTCAGGTTCTTCTGCATCTTAATGTAAAAATGAAGTTGCGGAATTGTACTCCTGCATTCCGCATCTTTTATCTAAACGCATAAAACTTTAATTATGTCAGTACTCTTACGTCGTATTATCCTGAGTTTTTTAGGGCTTTTCGGTTTTATATGCTATGCGCAAAATGTACATGTTTCCGGATACATAAAAGGATTAAAGCGGGACAGTCTTATGATCATGCGTTACAATAACGGTATAGACATACGGTATATAAAAGTGAAGAACGAGCGTTTCGAATTTACAGATCAGATCAAAGAACCGGTCTACATCCAGATAATGGGTCAGGGCAAATTGGACCTCCTGATAGAACCCGGGAATATCAAACTCACCGGCTCTGCACCTTTCAATAATCAGATCACCGTGTCGGGCTCACGTTCGGATTCCGTTATGAAAGCATATCTAAAAGAAGATGATCTGTTGAGTGATAGTTGGTATAAGTATAAAGACAATTACGACTCATTAAAGAAGAAAAATATGCCCGCCGAAACTGCAGCAGTCAAAGAAAAGATGAACGTCACGCTTTATTCCCGTGTAGCACTGCTGAAGCAATATGTCGGTAATTTTCATACAGAAATAGTGGGTGCGTTGCTTATAAATTTCTGCATGCTTAAAGACGTGCTTACGAAAGCCGACCTCAAAGAAATGTATACCGGGTTATCTCCTGATATTCGAAAATCCGCCTATGGCAGATCTGTTTTGGAACGTTTGAATACCCCTACACCCAAAAAAGGGAAAGCTAAAATTACGAAGAGATAAGTTTTTAAAACATGTTCGCGACTTATGTGAAATATAACTATTTTCTGAACGTCTTAATCATTCATTACGATTACCCGTGTAATCGGCAACTAACGCCAAGCCGGGTGAATTGTATGAAAAAATCATTAGGATTTGAGGTTTTGCTGAGGTAGTCTGCCGGGATGATAAAGATGAAACGAAAGATCTTTCGATCCGATATGATGAAGTTTTTAATATTTGTTTTTTAAGCTCTTCGTTAAGCAGTTAAAGTACGCTCCGACAACGTTACCGCACACGCCTAAGCTAATTATTCACGATTCCTTATCATTTTTTCATTTGTCATAACTTAGATTAGCAGGATAAATTTCAGCATGAAAAGAAAATATACATTATTTCTTGCAGCCGCGATAGCATTACTGTTAAGCACTGCAACATTGCATGCACAGCAAAACACGTTATATCTTATAAGCGCAACGACAGCAGCAAAAGCAAAAACAACCATCTCGCCGGCGCAAACGGCGATACTGAAAAAGAAAGCAGATAAACTCATAGCCGCAACATTCGGTTCGGTGACGAACAAAAAATTTACACCGCCATGCGGAAATATGCATGAATACATGAGCATGGCGAGATACTACTGGCCTGACACTACAAAAGCCGATGGTAAACCCTATATCAAAAAAGACGGACAAAAAAATCCCGCTAACGATCTGGTGAGCGATGATAAAAACTTTGATGATCTTGTAGCTGCTGTTGATGATCTTTCATGGGCGTATTATTTTACCGGCGAAGAAAAGTATGCAAAGAAAAGCGCGGAACTGATGCGCTTTTGGTTCCTCGATCCTGCAACTTATATGGCGCCAAATCTTAATCACTCACAAATAAGAACAGGCATCGATACCGGTGTGAGTACGGGCATTATTGATACACATAATTTACCTCAGGTGCTGGATGCGATCACATTATTACGTCAGTCGAAAAGCTGGACGGCGATGGATGAAGCGGGAATGAAAAAATGGTTCAGGCAATATCTGGAATGGCTCACCACGAGTGAGAACGGTAAAAAAGAAGCGCAGGCGAAAAATAACCACGGCACTTTTTATGATGCGCAAACGGTGGCGATCGCATTGTTTTGCGGTGAAAATATGATAGCAAATGACATTTTAAACAATGATCTCAAACGCCTTTCATGGCAAATAGAACCGGACGGTAAACAACCTCTCGAACTGGAACGCACGTTGTCAATAAATTATTCCATGTTCAACCTCCAAGCCTGGACAAGACTCGCGTATGCGGCAGAAACACAAGGCGTTGACCTTTGGCATTATCAAACCTCAGACGGGAGAAGCATTCAAAAAGCCATCGATTATATGATCCCGTATATCACCGAGAATAAAAAATGGGAATACAAACAGATCAACGCCTATAAGCCGCAGGATTTTTATAAGTTGCTCATGATCGCTTCTGATAAATTTAACGATCCGAAATATAAGATTGCCGCAGCAAAAATTAGAGAAAGCAATAAGGACGTGATTGTAGATGTATTTTATAATTAGAAAATACATTTTGGCACTTACGTTTAGTTGATCGAAGCGCTACTTGTAAGATAAACGATTTCAGGATTCAAATATCTGCCGGCAATTATGCAATTGATTATTACTTAAATATTCTTCTTTCCCTCCTTTTCTTTTTGTGCTTTTGCAGCGCTGCCGGCATTCGTATCGGTATGATTTGAGCGTGATCCTACATTGGGCTTAATAATTGATTAGCTAATGGTTTACCTTTAACCATAAACCAGCAGCATGCTCAAATCAACTTTTAAAGAACACCCTTTTTACCTCAAAGCTACGATCATCATAACGGGATTGATCGGTGTGAGCTATGCATTATTCGTGCTGCAGGATATTTTATCACCTATCGCTTTTTCGTTAATAATTGCCATTCTGCTTAATCCGCTGGTAAATAAAATGCAGCAGAAAAAAATGAACCGAATTCTGGCGATCTCATTGGCGCTTGCACTTGCACTGGTGATCGTAGGCGGTATCCTGTATTTCATTTCTTCTCAGTTGATGAACTTCGGCGATACCTGGCCGCAGCTCAAAGTGAAATTCAATGAACATTTTCATCAGTTGCAAAACTGGTTGGCGGCAGATCTTAATATCTCCATGGCCAAGCAGCAGAAGATGATCAATGATCTGATGGGAAGCGGACAGAAGTTGCTGGGTGGTGCGCTGGGCGGTGCTTTCGGCGTGATCGGTTTCTTCGTGTTGGTACCAATCTATGTTTTTCTTTTTCTGTACTACAAACCTTTGTTTCTTAATTTTTTACATGAAATTTTTCGTGAGGATAATGTAGAGCAGGTATCAGAAGTGCTTACGGAAACGAAAGGTTCTATTCAAAGCTACATGGTAGGTTTATTGTTGGAAGCCTTGGTAGTAGCTGTTATGAATACCGCAGCATTATTGATCATCGGCGTCCAATATGCAGTATTGCTTGGCGTGATCGGGGCCCTGCTAAATATGCTTCCCTACATCGGCGGGATCGTGGCTATTGCATTACCTGTTCTTATTGCTGCAGTAACAAAAGACGGCTTCACGGCGCCAATAGCGATCGTAGCGGCTTATACGGTTATTCAATTTATCGATAATAATTTCCTTGTCCCGTTCCTCGTTTCATCAAGGGTAAAGATCAATGCATTCTTCTCTGTGGTAGTGGTTTTGTTGGGTGGTGCGGTTTGGGGTGTTTCGGGAATGTTCCTGTCTATCCCTTTTGTTGCTATTCTAAAAATAATTTTTGATCGCCTGCCCGAAATGAAGCCGTGGGGTAAATTGCTCGGGGATGAAATTCCTACCCGAAGCAAGGCGGAGCTTTGGCTGCGGAGGAAACAACGCAAAGAATCTTTAGCCGAAAAGATTGTGGATAAGACGTTGCAAAAATAGAGTTGTCCCACGGAAAACACAGATAAGCAGTGATATAGGATCACGCCTGAAGGCGTGGTCTTTTTTATTTCCTGCGATGCCGGTAAAAGTGTCAACAAAAAAGAATAAAGAAGTGAATTGATTTTTTTTGCTCTCTTTTTTTCCGCTCATAATTTGCCTTGGGCATCATATCGATCATAACCTGAAAGGCAATACACCGAAGCCTTTAACCACACCGTCCGCACTTTTAAGACCCATAATGCAGCATTATTATGTTTTGTTTTTGCTTTTGCAGCGCCCTACTTTTACATCAGTAGTTTTTGACATAACAGTGTTTTAGTAAACAGTCGTCATTTCCCTTTGGTGCCGTGTATGTGAGAACATTGCATCAATATTTTAAGTAAGTGCCCGGTTGCCCCCAACCGGCACTACTTAAAGGGGATTGATCATTTGGCCATTTTTTCCTTTAAAATTTTATTGAGTTTTATTATTTATCTGAATTGGGATTCGTGAGATGAAGGGATTTTTGCGATTGCCATTAAATGAATTTCTGCGATACATTCTGCATGCTGAAAACTTAAATTACCAATCGCGTTCGACAAGCTTAGGCTGACAGATTCAAAAGCGAACCGGTTGCAACATCCCTTAAATCTCATCTTAACTCCGACGAATCCCAATTCCGACAAAAAAATCACACAATCCCACAGCAATAATTTAATCTAAAAACAATTTTTGCGTCTGTTTTTTTGCTTGGGCATCATGCGAAGTGTTATATGAAAGCCTTTACAGCAAAGGGTTTTAACGGATCGTTATCATGGTAAAGAACCATAACTGATGATGATATTGGTTTGTGAAAGGATTTGCAGCGAGATACTTTTACATCACCAAAGAAATCGGTTAAAAAAATAAAGAGTCCGGTTTCACAAGCAAACCTAAAAAGTAGAATTATGAAAGCACTAATGAACAACACAAAAAAGATCGCAATTCGTTTCGCAGCAATTTGTCTTATGGCATTTTCATTCCCTGTAATTGCAAATGCACAGGATGATCTTCCTGCACAACTGCGCTTACTTACAAAGCAAAACGATAAGCCGGTATTTCAGCTGTTTATCAATAACGCAGAAGCAGGACAGTACAGCATAGCTGTAAAAGACGGATCGGGTACATTACTTCACAAAGAAACCATCAGCGGTATCGAACTGTCAAGAAAATATGCACTTGATATCACATCTGCTGATCTGAATGATGACGCTTTCAAATTGTCGTTTGAAGTAACAAACATGAAAAGCAACGAAAAGCAGGTATACACAGTAACCAACAAGCACGTTGAAGCAACCGATCTGCTCATCGCAAAACTCTGATTGGAACGAAATTCAGTCTGTATCAGATAATAGCTGACTTGTTGGTTAGAGACCGGCAAGTCATTTTTTTGCGGTAACGTTTGCGTAAACTTCATTCCGTGTTAACATAATAGAAAATAACTTTGTAGTGCTTAAACACACAGTCCGCAAAGCGTTTCACGAGGACAACAAGACGACTAATACTGCGTTGTAACTGAATAATTGCTATGCCGAATAATATGCCCGATACATTATTTCAACTGATCCGCTCTCTGGAGAAAGCGGAAAAGCGGCATTTTAAACTCTACATCACCAGGAGTTCCGCAAAAGATGACCTTAAAGTAGTGCGGCTTTTTGATGCAATGGATAAGCTGAAAGATTATGATGAAAAAGTGATCCTGAAGAAATTGGCTGCCGTTACAAAGCCACAACTATCCAATCTTAAAGCGCACTTATACAAAGAAGTTTTGGCAAGTCTTCGCCTGCTAAAGACAACGGATAATATAGATCTGAAATTAAGTGAACACTTGGATAATGCCCGTGTATTATACAATAAAGGGTTGAAGCACCAGAGTCTGCATATGCTCGATAAAGCAAAAGAACTTGCGCGGGCAAATCATAAATTTAATTTTCTCGTACAGGTGCTTTCGCTGGAAAAGAAAATTGAAACGCTTCATATCACGCGAAGTTCGCCCGAGCGCACGCAGTTACTTACACAGGAAGCACTTGCAAACAGTCAGCACATTGACAGGGTTACAAGATTGTCGAACCTTGCGCTGTTGCTTTATAGGTGGTATGTGCAGAACGGTCATGCAAGAAATGAAGAAGACGTAAACGAGGTTACGGTATTCTTTAAAAATTCATTGCTTGAGAATGAAAGTGCGATCCACGGTTTCTACGAAAAATTATATCTCTATCAATCCTACTGCTGGTATGCATTTATTCGCCAGGATTTTTTAATGTATTACCGTTACAGCCGCAAATGGATCGGTGTATTTGACAAGCGCAAAGGAATGATCGTCATCGAAACGGGTCACTATTTAAAAGGCATGCACAATTTGCTGAATGCGCATTTTGTATTGCGCAATTTTAAGGAGTTTGAAACTACCCTCAAACATTTTGAAGCGTATGCGAAAACACCGACGGCGAATCGTTATGATAATTTCCGCACGCATACTTCTATTTATATTAACAGCGCAAAGATCAATCAGTTCCTGATGCGCGGCGATTTTAAAGAAGGGTTATCCATCATTCCGGGCGTAGAAGAAAAGCTGAAGGAATATGCATTGTTCACCGACAGTCACAGAATTCTTGTATTCAATTATAAGATCGCATCATTGCATTTTGGCGCAGGCGATTATTCGAAAGCAATCGATTATTTGCATAAGATCATCAACGACAATCAACCGAATCTGCGAAATGATCTTCAGTGCTATGCGCGTCTGCTGCATTTGCTTTGCCATTTTGAAATGGGTAATGAAGATATTCTGGATCCATTAATAAGGTCGGTATGGCGTTTTATGGCTCGGATGAAAAACCTCACGATCGTGGAAGAAGAGATCTTTGGTTTCTTACGCCAGACTTTCAACAGCAGGCCAAAAGAATTGAAACCGGCGCTGGAAAAATTCCTCGATAAAATCAAGCACCTCGAAAAAGATCATTTTGAAACCCGTTCATTCGTGTATCTCGATATCGTGTCGTGGGTAGAAAGTAAGATCACGCAGCAACCGATCAGCCGGATCATCAATGGTAAATATTTGTTGAGCAGACACAGGCAAATGCGCAAACGGGAGAGTGTTTCGTGAGAAGTTGCAGGTAAGCCGGTGAGATTTCTTTGTAAGATATTCTTTGGTACTCAAATATAAATTACTGCGGAAAAGCTACGGCCTACTCACACATACGATTTTACCGGGCCGGGATTTCAATTTTCTTAATCCGATACCTGCAGGCAAACAGCTGATTTTTAGTATATTTACTGCTGAAAACTTAGGCAAATGAAAAGTATATATCTTGCGGATGATGATGCTGATGACCGGGAGATCTTTAAACAGGCGGTAACGGAGGTTTGTCCGGATATGGAACTTACTTGTGCATCCGACGGTTCCGCACTCATCAAAAAGCTTCATACAAATGTTCCGCCTCTGCCTGATATTATTTTTCTTGACATCAATATGCCGATCATGAATGGCCATGATGCGATAGCCACACTAAAAAAAGAGTCAGCTTTTAATAATATACCGATTGTTGTTTACTCCACTTCGGGTGCCGCGAAAGATATTGATGCGATGTATAACGCAGGTGCGGATTTCTTCATAACAAAACCGCTGAATTACACCGGTATCAAATCGCTTATTCAGAAGATCTGCGTGATGGATTTTGGAGAAGGATATACCAGACCGGCGAAAGAAAATTTTCTGTTGGTTGCCTGATCCGGATTTTACAACGGTAAAATAATATGAAATGATGTGCCTTCATCCGGCACCGATTCAGCGAAGATTATTCCTTCGTGATTCAAAACGATTTTCTTGCAAAGTCCTAACCCGATGCCCGTTCCTTCATATTCGCTTCTCCCGTGCAGTCTTTTAAACAGGCTGAAGATCTGCTCCGCGTATTGTTGTTCAAAACCAATACCGTTGTCACTTACAGTAATATGCGTGTAATTCTTTTCCTGATTCAATTGAGCAAAGGTTGCTTTCTTTTCATTGGTCAATAAAGCCGCACTGATATTGATCACAGCAGCAATTCCCGGTTTAGAAAATTTTAATGCGTTGCTCAGCAGGTTATAAAAAAGCTGATTTATCTGCGCAGGCACCGATTTGATCTGCGGTATTTCCGATAAAATAATCGTGGCCTGTTTTTGCTGAATGATAAGCTCAAGGTCAGATTCTACCTGCTGTATGATGCCGTTGATGTCTGTTTGAATAAATTCCTGATCCTCTCTTGTTTGATGCGAATATTGCAGCAAGTCATCAATGATCGTTCTCATGCGTGCAACGGAGGTTCCGATCTTTTGCAAATATTCTTTTCCTTTTTCATCCAGCTGATGTGAATGATTTTCCATAAGAAAACCGCTGAAGGTTTGCACTTTGCGCAGCGGCTCCTGCATATCATGTGACGCGGCGTAAGAAAATTGTTCCAGTTCTTTGTTGGATGCCGTCAAATGAGAATTAGCATCTTTAAGTTCGCCCGTTCTTTCGTCTATCCTTGATTGCAACAGGTTTTCATTCTCTTCGATCTTGCGTTTCGCAATATTCAGATCGGTAACATCGGCCGCAGTATTCATTACAGCATATACATTGCCGTGCTCATCCAACACTGGTGTAAAACTGTAATTAAAATAAAATGTCTCTGGTTTTCCGTCCATCGTAATATCCACCCGTTGGTTCTTCGCATGAAACGGAATGCCTGTGGTAAGTACATCATCCAATTGTTTAAGGATCGGACTGTTTTTAAGTTCCGGAAGAATTTCGGTATACAGTTTACCGATAACTTCTCTGCCTTTGCCGTAAGTTTTAAGCATTGTTTCATTCGCCAGAATGATCTTCAATTCTCTTCCGGCGTAAACGCCGATCGGGAAAGGCGCACTCTGCACCATGGCACGAACCTGCTGATCACTTTTTTCACTTGCGTTTCTCATCAAGGTTTGTTCGGTAACTTCTGTTGCCGTTACCATGATTCCATAAATTTCACCCTTAGTATTTTTAAGCGCTTTGTAGATATAATTAAAATAACCCTCGTGCAATTCGCCGTTCTTCAACAACAATATTTTTTCTTCCGGCTGAGTATATGTTTCCCCTGTTGTAAAAACCTTTGTAAGTCGGTCGGGAATCGGCGTTTCTTTCAACTCGGGCATCGCATCTAAAAATGGTTTTCCCAGGATACTCTTATCCCTTCCGAGCATGGAGAGCATGTTACCGTTCACCCGTTCGATCTTCATATCGTTACCCGTGAATACGAGGTAAGCCACAGGGGAGTTGTAAAAAATATTATCAGAAAAAAGTGCGGCTTCTTCGAGTGCCTTTTTAGCGGCGAGTTGCGGGCTCACATCATACAGGATCGCGATAACGCCCGTGATACTGCCGTCTTTTTCGCGGTATGGCTGATACACTACATCCAAAAAGCCTTCTTTCTTTTCACCGTTCGAAAAGACAAAATAAGGAACGTCATATCTGAGTAAAGGTTCGCCCGTATGCAACACTTCCAAAAGCATTTCCCTGAAAGGGTCTGCGGCTTCAGGAACAATATCGAATAAAGGTTTTCCGATAAGTTCGTCTGCTTTTCTGTCCAGCAAATCTGCATAAGGTTGATTTGCTTTTTCTACCACTAGTTCTTCGCCCATGAGGATCACGATCCCGACTGTAGCTTCACGAACAAAATTGTCAAAGCGAACAGTCTGGATCTCGAGTTCTTTTAAAGAATTTACCGTTGCGGTTGTTTCATTTACAGTCATTAAAATTCCTGCCACAGAACCGTCAGTATTAAAAACAGGATTGTAAGCGTACGTCCAAAAGACATCGGTGATAACATTATTTCTGATGATAGGAATGCACACGTTTTCTGCTTTGAAAGCCTTGCCGGTCTTCATGAGTTCAGTCATTGCCGGCCGGATCGTATGCCATGCTTCTGCCCAAAATATTTCAGCGGGTTTCCCCATCATCTCCGGATGCTTATCTGTATTGGAAAGGATCTTTTTAAATTCATCATTATAGAGCGAGATAAAATCTGAGCCCCAATAAATAAACATCGGCACTGGAGAATGCAACATCAGTGAAACAGTCATGCGGAGATTTTCCGACCATTTGTCAGGTGAACCGAGCGGATTATTTTTCCAATCATAATTGCGGATCAGTTCGGCTGTTTCACCGCCTCCGCGTAAAAAAGATAATGTCTGCTGTTCCGCCATGATGTATTGTTGCAAAGAATAAATTTAGTAAGAAACGCTCAGATGTTTTTATCCTGTGAATAAGAACTGTGCAATGAACGATCCGGGAATATATTTTGATCGCGGTTTAATTTATTTTTTACTTTCACTTTTTAATATCAAAAATATGAGGAAGCCGGTTCTGTTAATCACGTTGCTTTTTTGTTGCATTGTTGTTTTTGCGCAGCAAAGTTCTTTTAAAATAATTCCGCTGGGTGTAAAGGGTGGCGCGGATGAAGCTAACCTGTCTGCATATATGATCGCGGCCACAGGCACTGATAATTATGTATGCCTCGACGCGGGCACCTTACATGCAGGTCTTGAAAAAGCGGTAAGCAAACATTTGCTCAAAAGCACTGCTGAAAATGCGCTTAAGAATAATATCAAAAGTTATCTGATCTCGCACGGACATTTAGATCATCTGGCAGGACTCGTACTTAACTCCCCCGACGACAGTAAGAAAAATATTTATGTGATGCCTTATGTAAAAGACGTGCTAAGCACGAAATATTTTATACAGGGAAGTTGGAGCAATTTCAGTGATGAAGGCGAGAAGGCGATCGGAAGATATCACTATGTAACGCTCGAGGCGGGAAAAGAGATCGGACTCGCTGAAACAAATATGTATGTGACCGCTTTTCCGTTAAGCCATGGTACTCCTTACAAGAGTACGGCATTTCTTATCAGGAGTAATGAAAGTTATCTGTTGTATTTCGGTGACACCGGTCCCGATGAAATTGAACACAGTACCTGCATCTCGGATATCTGGAAAGCAGTTGCACCGCTCATCAAAGCAAAGAAGCTGAAAGCAATATTTCTTGAATGTTCTTTCCCCGATACTCAGGCCGATGATAAATTATTCGGTCACCTGACTCCCAAATGGCTGATGAAAGAGATGGATGCGTTAGGGGCTCTTGCGGGAAATGAAAATGTAAAAGGATTGTCTTTGGTAATAACGCATATTAAACCCGGCGGCGATCATGAAGCGATAATAAGAAAAGAAATTAAAGCAGAGAATAAATTGAAACTGAAGGTGGTATTTGCGCAGCAGGCTAGAGAGTTGATTCTTTAAAAAAGTTTTAGTTTTTAATGCTGAATTCATTATACTGCAGGGTTAATTTTTTCACTTCAATTTATCAGCCTCAACTTGTCGCAGGCGGTTGTTGATAAAATCTTCCTGATTATTAAATCTCTGAATCATAATTCAGATAAATTTCTTACATCAATTAATCGTTCCTGTTATTTCCTTTTTTTCTTAGCAGCGCCATAGCGGACCCCTCACATATTTTCCCTCATCACTTTTATAAGAAAATGCGCAGGCACTACACCGCTCTTCCGCCATTTGATTGCCCCCTTTTTAAACAGGATCAATGTGGGTACTCCCTGAATATTGAATTCCGCTGCGGCCTCCGGATTTTTATCGATGTCTATTTTGATGATGGTGGCTGCTTCACCTAAGGCATCTTTTGCCTGCTTAAGATTAGGCGCCATCATTTTGCACGGACCACACCATTCCGCAAAAAAATCGACCAAAACCGGTTTGTCGCTGTTGATGATATTTTGAAAATTAGTCATGTTATTATGCCCCGCAAATAAAACGCCGGATGATATGCTCTAAAACTTCAGGATTAGCCCAGCATCTGCAGATATCAACAATATCCCTGACCGGCGCAATACTTGCATTTTTAAGCCTAACGATTAAAATAAACAATATGAATACTATCAAATCATTTATCGACCTCATTGAAAGAGCATGGATTGACCCCGAAGTGCCGAAAGAAGTGGAATTTATTCAACAAAAATATCCTCACATCGCCACACAGCAGGTTTCTGATGCGGTAAGAGAGAAAGGTCCAATGTGGGCGGATATACAAAAATATTTGAATGGTTTTAGCACTGCGGTCGCATAATTCAGCAACCCTAGGGTAATTAGGCCGCAATATTTCAATCTTTTGATTTGAGATTGCGGCTTTTTTATGCCGTTTATCCTGCTTTTCCGTTATTAAACGATACGCTTTCTATCCAACCACGCGTTTCTGCTTCACTGCGGTTCATTTTTTTTGCGATATTTTTTATCAAAGCATCATCATCTCCTGAGTATTCAAGATCTTCCTCAGTAAGGTCAGGATTTACTTCTTTTAGTTTTTCTTTTACCTCATCCCAAGGTGCTTCAAGCTTAAGTTTTTCCATGATCATTGTTTCAATATCTTAAACGAAAATTATGCCTTGTCTTTAACCTGATCTTCATGTTTTCCGCGATTCTGCGTTTCTCGCTATTTTCACAGTATGCAAACCTCCGTTTTTATTGTTTTTATTATCCTGGTTATTTTGTCTGTGCGGTTCATTATAACTTCTACAAAAAAGAAAAAAGTAAAAGCACCGTCAGTAAATATTACCGATGAGATATTACAGGAGCATGTTGCTTTTTATCAACGGCTTGATATAAAAGAGAGAGAACGTTTTCGCAAAACGGTGGCGAAATTTTTTGAAGATGTCGTGATCACCCCGGTGCAAACAGAAGTGTCAGAGCTCGACAGGATCATGGTAGCCGCAAGCGCCGTGATACCGATGTTTGCTTTCGAAAACTGGACATATCCTAACCTGGACGAAGTGTTGGTGTACAATGACAATTTTAATGCGGAGTTTCAAACGGAAGGAAATGTATACCGCAATATCATGGGACAGGTTGGGACAGGCGTGTACAAAAATAAAATGATGCTGAGCAAAGCTGCTTTGCAAACGGGCTTTAACAACGGTACTGATAAATCGAACACCGCAATCCACGAATTCGTGCACCTGATAGATGCTGCAGACGGCGAGACCGACGGTGTGCCGCGTTTGTTACTGGATAAAATGTACACCGTACCCTGGCTGGAATTGATGCACCGGGAGATGGAAAAGATCAACGAAGGTAATTCCGACATCAACCCGTACGGCTCTACTAATAAGACAGAATTCTTCGCCGTTGCAGCGGAATACTTTTTTGAACGTCCCGATCTTTTAGAAGAGAAACATCCTGAACTTTTCAAGATGTTGCAGAAAATATTCAACCCAAAAAAAGCGACCTTTTGAGTCGCTTTTTTTCTTACCTGTTAACTACCAAAACTACTTCGTTTTTATTGCGGTGACATTCGTTTTTCGAAAATCGTAATTTCATATTCAAAAAATCGCTTGCTGTCAACCGTCAACTTATATCCGTTATCTGATTAAGCTTTCTCCGCCAATTGCACTTCCACGTCCAATTTCACATCATCGCCAAGCATTAAACCGCCCGCTTCTGTAAGTGCGCTCCAGGTAAGGCCGAAATCTTTACGATCGATTTTGCCCGAAACAGTGAAACCTGCTTTTGTATTACCGTATGCATCTTTTGCTACGCCGCCTTTTTCTACATTAAGCTTTACATTTTTTGTAGTGCCTTTAATGGTAAGGTCGCCGTAAAGATCAAAGCCGTCTGCGTCTTCATTTTCCGTTTTCGTTGATACGAAATCCAACGTCGGATATTTTTCAGCTTCAAAAAAATCTCCTGCTTTCAGGTGGCCGTCACGTTGCTCGTTACCGGTGTCAATTGAATCAATTGCAGCACTGAAGCTGATCTTTGCATTCTTAAAATCATCTCCCTCGGTGGTAGCTGTTCCCTCAAAGCTGTTAAAGCTCCCGGTAACGTTGCTAATCATAAGGTGTTTAATTTTAAAGCGGATCTCGCTGTGCATAGGGTCAATAACCCAATTTTTTGTTGCCATAATGTTTAGTTTTAATGCAATATAGTATTTAATGTTTGAACACTGAATATTTTCATGTTAAATTTTTATTTAACCGTTGTTCCGGATCAGGTACCAATAATAATGCTGTAAAACCTCGGTGAAGTGTTGAAAACTCAGAAAAAAATAAGTATTTTCGGAACACCAAAGCAGCACTGCTTACCCTCCGGTTGCAGGATGACGAAGTACCCATGAACAAAATTTCGACCACGTTTCAATTTTTAAATAACACTGTATGAAAATTCCGATGATAATTGGATGCGGAAAATTATGCGCCGTTGTATTAGTCGCAGCATTATCCGTGAGTGCGCCGGCGGCTTCAGCCCAGCGATCTTCTTCTGCTACAAGTGCAGATGATGATGAAAGTACTGCGAATTATTACGCCAAAAAGTACAAGGATGATGATATAATGTGTACGTCGTCGCACCGTTACTTCACTTTTGATAAGGGCAAAAATGCGCTGAATGATAAAGTGGTGGAAGTAGAAGAAAATTCCGAGTATGAATTTCTTTCGCTTAAAAAATTTGCAGGTCTCACTTACCCCGAATATTACAACAAATTCATTGAATTGAACACGTTCAAAAAGGCTGTGAAATACGGTACTAAATATTATACTTCGGATAAAGCGGGGATTGATCGTTCGGTTACGGACGACGGCGTTTTCTTTGATGACAGCCGCGTGCAATATTATCCGATCCGTTTTAACAGAGTGGGCGGGATGGCGAAGATAAACGTAAAGAAAACTTACACGGACGGTAAATACCTGACTACTTTATATTTTCACGAACCATATCCGGTGAAGGAGCAGGTGATGGAATTTAAAGTGCCGGAGTGGCTGACCGTTGATTTTAAGCGAATGAATTTCGAAGGAAAGACCATAGATGTTCAGGAGAATAAAAAAGGCGGCTACACCACTTATGTATTTACGATGAAGGATCTGCCGGCTTACAAATCCGAGTACAGACGCATCGGCAGAGCATACACCGATCCGCACATCATTTTACAAATCAAATCATTTGAAGCAAAGGGTGAGATCCTGAAAGGTTTTGATAAAATAGATGACGTGTATGCCTGGAACAATCGTTTATATATGATGGCGCCAAATGAAAAAGACAAATTGATGCCTGTACTCGCGAAGATCCTGCAGGGTAAAACAACGGATAGGGATAAGATAAAAGCGATCTACTATTGGGTGCAGGATAATATCCGTTACATCGCGTATGAAGACGGCTATTCGGGCTACATCCCTGCAACGGCGCAGGATGTGCTTGCAAAAAAATACGGTGATTGTAAAGGGATGGCAAATCTGCTTACCGAAATGCTGAAAAGTGCGGGCTACAATGCGCACTTCACGTGGATTGGTACGAGACGTTTGCCTTATTCTCAATCGATGCCCGCATTGTGTGTGAATAATCATGCGATCTGTACGCTCAACTTTGAAGGCAAGGATTATTTCCTGGACGGAACGGAAAGCTATGAGCCGTTCAGCGAAAATGCATTTCGTATTCAGGGCAAAGAAGTAATGATCGCTATGGGGGATAAATATGAGATCAAAAAAGTACCGGAAACCGGCGCGGCTGATAACAGGATAACAACGGCAGCTGATTTTACGCTTACCGATAATAATACGCTGAAAGGAAAAGTGAAAGTGACGATCACGGGAAATGAGCGAACCGATTTTCATCAGTCATATCAACTGCTGCCTAACGGTCAGCGCAAAGATTACCTCAACGATTATCTCGAATTTGGCAATGATAATATGATCGCAACGGGAATTAAAACCAGCGATCTGCAGAACCGCGAAGTGCCCGTTACCATTGAAGGCGACGTGGATCTGAGTAATACGGTGAACGTCATCAGCGGCGACAGATATGTAGGAGTGGATTTCTTTCCGAAAGCACTTGACCGGCTTATCCCCGATGAAAAAAGAATTGAAGGTTATGATATTGATGATGTGCTTTCTTTTGAGGACAGGATCACGCTTACGGTTCCTGCTGATAAAAAGATCATCGATAAACCGGAAGACCTGGAGATGAAATTCGACGGCTTCGAATTTAAAGGAAGCTATTTAGTTGCGGGAGATAAAGTGACGCTGATAAAAACGCTGTCCATAAAAAACAGCGTGATCAAAAAAAGCGATTTCCCGAACTGGACAAAGTTTATCGAGGCTATTAAGGAATTTAATAAATATCTGTTAACCATCACCGCAAAATAATTCAAAAATGAAACGCACCATGAAGCACCGCATACTGCTTACTTTGATGATTTGCTTTGCTTCTTTTGCATTGCAGGCGCAGGCGGTGATCGACGAAGATTTTCTGGATAATATCGAAACCAACGCTAAGACACTGTGGAACGATAATATCCCAGCATTTGCAACGAATACGGTTCCTGAAAAATATAAAGATGAATCTGCTGTCGTACTTGGCTTTAGCCGTAATGTTACGATTGATAAACGATCAAGAGCCGGTTTCTTTTCAAAAGGAGAACGCAGTTTGTTGTTTTTTGAGAACGTACATTTTAAAGTTAAGCTGTATGATAAAGCCTCTGTAAAAACATTTACCGAAGTATACTTTCGTTTCAGCGATAAAGAGGACGGCTTTAGTGCAAAAGTTATCAAGGCTGATGGCTCTTCTGTTCCCGTTTCGCTGAATGATGCGGTGGGCGTGGAATCTACAGGAGATGTTCCTGAATTTTACAAAAGCTTTTTTGATCAGGAAAGCGGCGGTCAGCGGCGTTATTATAAAGTAGCCATTCCCGATCTTGAGCAGGGAGATATTCTGGAATATGTAGCGCTTACAAAAAGCAAACTTAATGTGGCGTATTCGGGTTACATCGAATTCTCCCCGCAGTATGAGATCTGCAATAAGAATTATCCGATTATGCTCAACCGTATCGGTATTGAAACAGATGACAAATCTTTTTTTAAATCAATGTCGTTTAACGGTGCCCCGGAATTTAAAAAAGAAGCAACCGCTGATAATGAATTTCATCGCTACGTATTTACAGATACCGACAGAGGCGTGGAAAAAGACGTGAATTTTGTAAACACGCTACAACAATATCCTGTTACGAAATTTCAGGTGATCTATGCAAATAATGCGAACGCAAAAGGCGCACTCATAGGAGAAAAAGGAGAAATAAAAACCGGATTCTCAAAAGAAGAACTGGCTAAGAAAGCCTGGGAAGACTACAACCAGGTGGGGGATTATGCTTACAGTGCAGGATATACCGTACAGACTTATGTAAATGCCCTGTGGGCGGAATTGAAAAAACTTGGCGCGAAAGATTGGACGGAAAAGCAATACATCAACAACGTGTACTATCGCCTGCGTCACACGCAGGTGTACCGTGATTCTTATATGAGTGATAAAATGTTTGCCTACATGTTCGGCTCAATGCTTTTTCAAAGAGATATTAAGTCTGATATCATCATCAGTACATCTAACGCTATCGGAAAATTGAAGGATGTACTTTTTGACGGAGAAATTAAATACGCGATCAAGGTAAATAATGTTGTGTATTATAATGCTACAGATTATTCAAATCCGGGTGAGCCTGTTGAAAATATGCTCGGTAACGAAGCTTACATCATTGTGAAGCCGGTGAAAGGTGTGCAGGAGATCACGCCGATCACTTTGCCTGATGCTACGATCGCTGATAATAACGCTGATTACACGATGAATGTGTCACTTAATAAAGACATGAGTTCATTGGCTATATCACGTATATCTGCATTTAAAGGCATCAGCAAAACAAAGAACATCAGCGATGCGCTGAAATACACCACATATATGCTGGATGATTATAAATACTACGAAGGAGAATCGCCTACGGAAAATATGCGTGGTAGTCAGGAGGATGATTATTATCAATCTGTGAAAGCGCTGAAGGATAATTTTAATGAAGCAAAACCGATCTATATTAAGAACGCTCTTCAAAGTGAATACAGTGGCAATACTGTGAAGTATAAAAACTTTACGCTTACAAGCGACGGTCGCTCGATGAAAAAACAAGATCTCGTCTTTACGGAAGATTTTGATCTGAGCGGGATGGTCCGGAAAGCAGGGAAAAAATACCTGATCAATATTGCAGGTCTTGTAGGATCGCAATTACAGATAAAAAAAGAAGAACGCATTCGTAAGTTCGATATCAATGTGGGGTATGCTAGATCAACTTTTTGGACAATCAATTTTAAGATACCTGACGGATACACTGCAGACGGCTTAAAAGAATTGGCTACAGAAGTTACAAACGAAACGGGAACGTTCGCATCTACCGCAGAAGAGAAGAACGGTATGGTGATCCTGAAGATCAAAAAAGTATACAGGAAAGCGAATATTCCAAAAGAGAAATGGCAGGATATGCTTGCTTTTGTGGATGCGGCTTACAACAACTCTTTTAAATATCTTTTGTTAAAGCCTAAAAATTAAATTTTAATCAGTACCAAATGAAGAAGATTTTTTTTGCATTTACAATGCTTGGATGTGGTATGGGCGCAAGCGCCCAATATAAGAAAGCTTCGTTTCTTAATAAGAACGGAAGAACGTATGAGTTGGGTAGCACAGGACATCTTATCAGCAAACCAAGGGCATTTACCCCGGAGTTTTTCTTTAGTTACGGAAGAGAAACAGAAGGCAGAAAATTTTATTGGGTAGATCTCGGCATAACAGCACCCGCAGTATTTGCTACAACTGCAACAGATGAATACACCAGTTTTCCGGTTCCTGTGACCGGTAGAACAAAATTGGGATTTGGGTACGGGTATAATCTCGGTTACTACCTCATAGATAAAAACAATGATAAGAATAAAATCCTTCCGTATCTCGCGGCGGGCTTGGGAATGCATATAAGCTCGGGTGTTACAACCGATCAGGATGTATCAAACACTTACTTTGACAGCAAGCAATATGCGGTGAGTATCGGCTTGAACGGCGGCGCAGGCGTTTTATTTAAAATATCTGAAAAGTTTGGGGTTCGTGCTGCAGGAGGTTATAGTTATCAATACAACCCACATCCTCCCAAGGGATACGGAGAAGATAAACAATACGATGCGTTCGTAAGCGCACCATATGCAACGCTTGCTTTGCGAATAAAGTTCAACAGCGAAGAGTGACACGCTACGAAATCAAAAAAGCGGAGCATGAATGTTCCGCTTTTTTATTTGACAAAAGTACGGAATCATCCCACACAGCATTTTCGGATTTCGGACTATAATATTCAGGCTTTATTATTTTCTTTACATAAATATTAAAAAATGAAAGTTGCGGTTGTAGGCGCTACCGGCCTGGTAGGTACAAAAATTTTGCAGATACTTGAAGAAAGAAATTTTCCTGTTACGGAATTGATCCCCGTGGCGTCTGAAAAATCAATTGGAAAGGAGATCAGCTTTAAAGGAAAGCAATATAATATCGTAAGCATGGCCGATGCGATCGCAATGAAACCGGTTCTGGCACTCTTCTCCGCGGGTGGTGGAACTTCACTCCAAGCCGCGCCGCAATTCGCAGCAGCAGGCGTTACCGTTGTAGATAACTCAAGCGCTTGGCGAATGGATACAACCAAAAAACTTGTTGTGCCGGAAGTGAATGCTGACGTACTTACGGCGGACGATAAGATCATTGCTAACCCCAATTGCTCTACGATACAAATGGTGCTCGTACTTAAACCTTTACATGATAAATATAAAATAAGGAGAGTGGTTGTAAGCACTTACCAAAGTGTGACGGGCACCGGCGTAAAAGCAGTAACGCAGATGATGAATGAGCGTAAAGGTATTATCGGTGAAATGGCGTACCACCATCCGATAGATATGAATGCGATCCCTCAGGTAGATTCATTTACCGAAAGCGGCTACACCAAAGAAGAATTGAAGATGGTGCATGAAACGAAAAAGATCTTGGGTGACGATTCAATAAAAGTTACGGCTACCTGTGTGCGCATTCCTACTGTAGGCGGGCACAGCGAAAGCGTGAACATCGAATTTGAAAATGAGTTCGACCTTAAGGAAGTGAAAGACCTGTTGAGCACCTCACCGGGATTGGTGTTGCAAAATGATGATGCTTCCTTTAATTATCCGATGCCGCTTAGGGCGCATGATAAGGATGAAACATTTGTAGGCCGTATCCGCAGAGATGATACACAGCCGAACACTCTTAACTGCTGGATCGTAAGTGATAACCTTCGTAAAGGCGCTGCTACCAATGCAGTACAGATTGCGGAGGAATTATTGAAGAAGGGGTTTATAAGGCCGTAGTGGTTAATGCTTAGTTAAGCGAAGAATGTATATGTTGCGGGTTGCCTGATTGCGTCTATTGTATAACAGATGGGCTCAGTTTTAGCGCATCTGAATTAAAGAGTGATCTAAAAAAAAGGGTTGCAAGTTTAAGAACCTGCAACCCGAAACTCTTTAACCCGTAACCCGACTATCCCAAAGTCCAGGTTTCTCTTCCTCTTAATAATTTATCAAGGTCGCCGGGTCCGCTTTTAGCCATTGCTTCGTCAATCTGCATCGCCATTACATCTTCATAGCAGGCACGATCTGTTTCAAAGAAAACACCGAATGGTCTTGGCAAATGCCCCTGTAAAGAAGGATCATCAAACATGCGGATGAGGATCTGTGTTTTATAAAAATCTTTCTCGTCGTGAATCCAAAGATCGTCGTGAGATGCACCTTCAGCAAGTTCCACTATAACGGGCTTAAATCCGTCCAGTTTGATCCCTTTGTTTTGTGTAGCACCAAATATGAGCGGCTTGCCTTGTTCAAGAAACAATGCTTCATCGGGCTTACTGCTTTTTTCAGTGAATATTTCAAAAGCGCCGTCATTAAAAATATTACAGTTCTGATAGATCTCTAAAAATGAAGCACCCTTATGCGCCTGTGAGCGCAGTAACATTGATTGTAAATGTTTCGGATCGCGGTCCATAGTACGTGCGATGAAACTCGCGTCCGCACCCATCGCCAGAGCCAAAGGATTGAAAGGATGATCGATACTTCCCATAGGCGTACTCTTCGTGATTTTGTTCTCTTCCGATGTGGGTGAATATTGACCTTTTGTAAGTCCGTAAATCTGATTATTAAACAGCAAAACATTTACGTCAAAATTTCTGCGCAACAAATGAATGGTATGGTTACCGCCAATACTTAATCCGTCCCCATCGCCTGTTACGATCCAAACGCTCAACTCAGGTCTTGCCGCCTTTAATCCGCTGGCGACAGCCGTAGCGCGACCGTGAATACTATGCATCCCGTAAGTGTTCATATAATAAGGGAACCTGCTGCTGCAACCGATCCCGCTTACTATCACGATATTTTCTTTTGGAATCCCCAGCGTAGGCATGATCTTCTGCACCTGTGCAAGAATAGAATAATCGCCGCAGCCGGGGCACCAGCGGACTTCCTGGTCGGTGGCAAAATCTTTAGCGGTGAGAACGGGTTTCTCCGGAGTTGCTATATCTGACATGATCACTTATTTATGCTGCAAATTTACTAAGTTAAACGCTGCATTACTAAAATAAAAAGCCGCCCGAATGAACGGGCGGCTTGCGGTCTTTGACCGCTCAGATTATTTTTTTGGAGTGGCCCGGTTAGGCGATACTAACCGAAGGCGTCCATGATTTATCTGTAGACATTTATACCTCCTTTTTCTTTGGTGAGACATAAAGTTAGTAAATCGGTTGAATTATTTCTCGTTCAAAGCAGTCGAAAACTGTTAATTTTTGCGGTTGATGTGCTGATCATTTGAATGGAAGTTTAAACTTTTAATTTTCTCTTGGCAAGACCAGCCAATATAACTTTGTGAGGCTGTTATCAACCCGCAACTTAAAATGCAAAGAACCGCAATCCGTCACCTGCAACTTTTTTCAGCCGCTGTCCCCTAATCCGTCTCCGTAAAATCAGGATCACTCGTAGTTCCCGGTTCCAAACTCGGATTCGCTGTTTTTGTTTTATTCAAACCTTCGTCGGTCGAGGTGTTTTTGGTGTTATCGGTCCCCGTTGTCTTTATCGGCATATCTGCATGCTCAATGGTTTTCTCTTCAGGGTGTTTTTTATCGTTTTCCATAATGTGTTTTCCGGAAAAGTTACAAAAGCCAAGCCGAATAAGCTCGTTTCGGCGCCGGGTATCTGTGGACGCAAAAAATATTCTTTTTTTATGCTAATTCTAAGTCGAAAGAAATTTATTTTAAGCAACAATTTGCTTCAATTACCAACAACTTTCAGTTATTCTCAGGACGAAAATTCTTGCATAACCGTGGTGGGTCAATTGACATTGGACCTGATAATTCAGGAAACAGGAGGCATTTTTCGTTTGTTACGTAGTAATAAATTTTGACCTGCGAAGATCAACGTCCATTAATTGAAAATATTCATATAAGTTCCCTCAATTTATATCGGGGAACTTTTTTGTAAACTACACTTACATTTGCCTTTCAATTGTTAATTATGAAAATGTTCCGGAAGATAACGTTGGTCGCTTTGTTCTTTTATGTTCCATTTGCGGGCTGTGCATGGGGTGTGCTCGGTCACCGCATCGTTGGAGAAATTGCAGACAGCTATCTTACAAAACGTGCAAAAAAAGAAATAACGAAGATCCTTGGTTTTGAGAGCGTAGCAATGGCGAGCAATTGGGCGGATTTCATCAAAAGTGATCCTAATTTCAAATATCTGTATAATTGGCATTTTTCCAATATTCCCGGCGGCATGACGCAGCAGCAGGTCCTTGCCTATTTTGCAACAGATACGATCACGGATGCATACACGAAGATCAACTTCATGGCAAACGAATTAAAAAACAACCGAAATAATCTTTCACAGGATATGAAAGTGCTTTATCTGCGTATGTTGATCCATATCGTCGGAGATATTCATCAGCCTTTACACATTGGCCGTTTGGAAGATAAGGGCGGAAACGGTATAAAAGTAAAATGGTTTGATGATGCTTCAAACCTGCACCGCGTGTGGGATGAACAACTGATCAATTTTCAACAACTTAGCTATACAGAATACGCAATGGCAATTAACCATATTACAAAAGATCAAAGAGCTGTGTGGCAAGCACAGCCGCTGTCACAGTGGTTTGCTGATACCTATGTACTCACAGAAAAAGTGTATGCAGACGTAAAACCGGATGAGCGTTTGGATTATCTGTACAACTTCAAATACCTTTCTTCATTGAATGATCAATTGTTGAAGGGTGGCGTGCATTTGGCGGGGCTACTCAATGATATATTCAAGTAGCATTTGACGGCTCAACATAATTCAAGGTTTATCATAAAAAAAGCCGTTGGTTATAAACCAACGGCTTTTTTTATGAAAAGCAAATATTTTCTAGGACTTAACCGGTAACAACTTAAAGGTTGTTGCTACAAATTTGCCATCCCTGATCTCACCTTCTACTTCCGCTTTTCTGATCTCATTGCACATGCCGTGTTCTGCATGCGCATCGCCGTATTTATCCAGCGGCTGCGCATTACCGGTTACGAGATAAGATTTACCGTTGATACGAACCGCCAGTGAACAACCTGTTTCTTTCATGCCTAATTTACATTCGCCGCATGAAGCTTCCACGATCTGTTTCGGAACAGCGGTTACAGTTGAAGTTTTTGCAGTGCTATGAGTCTGAGCATGGGCTGTTATTGCAAAAGCACATACCAGCAAACCGAAGATTATTTTTTTCATGTATTTTTTTTTGAGGGATTAAAGGTACTGAACAGTATTTAATTTCTGTTTCAGCATTTTCGTTTTGAGAGGTTCTTAAGCCTGAGACAACAGGTTTGCATAACGGCCGGACGCTGTCCAGACACTATGATAACGTAGTAAGGATAAGATTACGGTCTCACCAAAGTCTAACTACGGTCTTACCAAGGTCAGAATAAAGTCTTAAAATGTCTGAGAATGTCTTAAAATGTCTGAGAAAGTCACGGGTGTAAGGCAAAGAAAGAAGAAAGTTAATTATTACGGGGGGTTAAAAGCCACCGTAAGAATTTAATTAAGTTTAAAGATATCCATCCCCGCCACTACGAATTTATGCATTCTGTCGCATATCGCCAAAGGTTGTCAAACTTCTCATACAGCGGCAGATGTTACTTGCCTGCGGCGTTCAAAAAATCCTTTATTCCCGCCAATATTTTATCGGCGACCTGCTGCTGAAAATTCGGATCAAGGATCAATGCTTCTTCATCAGGATTGCTGAGGAACAGCGTCTCTACCAATGCGTTGGGATATTCGGTAGGACTGTTCAACATAAAATTGAATGCGCCCACGTTGCCGTATTCTTTTAATCCCAACTCCAACATGTGCTGATGAATATATTGACTTAAAGATCTGAAGCCGACATATTTATATAAAGATGCAGTTCCCGATGACCTCAAAGGATCACCGGAAGAATTTAAGTGAATACTAATGAGCAGATCGGGTTCGTTATCACGGTAAATTAAAATGCGTTCTTTATTGTCTACGAATTTTTCTGTGGTGCGTGTCATCAACACTTTTGCAGCTTCATTTTGTAAAGTTTTTTGAAGTTTTAATGAAACAGCTAATGCAAGGTCTTTTTCCGCAACGCCTGTCGGTCCGCCCGCGCCGGTATTGCTGCCGCCGTGACCTGCATCTATCGCAATAGTAAGGTTGCGCAGCGACAAATTTTTAGGCTGTTGTTTGATTCTGATCGTGAGCAGATTTCCTTTGTAGTAAACTAAATGCCCCCAATGCTGCTGATGCTTTAATGAGATCGTGATGCGAAAAATATTATCCTGCAATTGCTCATAATCTACATTTTTAATTTCTTTAACCGTTTGCAATTGCGAGATCCAATTGGTATTGTTTACCGCACCAAATACATCCACAACTATTCTTGACGGATCAAGCAGTTGCATGGATTGATAAGGGAGTTTTGCAGATAGTCCGATCTGAACATAATCATATATGCTGTCACCATAAACATTCCATCTGTCGGTAAGTGAATAACCTGCGAATGTGCCCTTCGGCGCAAGGGTTATAAGGTCATCAGGAATATATGCCGTCCGATTTGGCGCTAATAAAATTTTATAATCATCGCCTACTTTTCCGATGATCTTCAACGGGATCATGCTGTCGAGGTAGCCGATCTTTGCACCACCCAAACGGTCATCGCCCAAGCCATATTCCAAATGCGCGAGCCTGCCTTTTGTGATTGCCACATCAGAACTTAAAGGCGACATTACTGCAAAACTGTATTGCGTTTCTTTAGTGATCTTTTGTCCGTCTTTGCCGGTAATTATCACCGGGATTTTCATTGCAGAAAAATTATCCGTTGGTTTGATCGTATATTCTCCCTGGTAAATGCCCGACATGCCGCGCATTTGCGAAGCCGGTAATTCAAACAATTTTGTATCGTTGATCGTTAACACATCCGCCCCCGGAAAGGCTTTTACTTTGAATTGAATTTTATCGCCGGGCAACAACACCAAATTTCCTTCGGGAAATGTTTGAATGCTTTCGATGCCTAATGCTTTTACCGGTTCTGCAGGTTTCGGGATCGTATAAGTAAAGCTGATCGTTTTTGTGCTTGTTTTTCCCGCGGCGTTGGATGCGATCATAGTGAAATTTGTATCGCCTGCGGAAAGATTTACTTCGAATGCGATAGCGCCGGTAGAATAAACTTTAGCAGTCTTACCGTTAATATTTACCGAGCATGTTTTGCACGTACTCCCAATGATGAACTGTCGTGATGAAGTAACGGAAGTTTTTTCGTGTAAAGGATTTACAAGTTTTATAAAGGGATTGTCTGTTTGTGCATTTGCTTTACTGAAACAAATTAACAGTAATATGATAGCAATGATCTTCATGCTGAAATATTTATTGATTTTCAGAAGAACTGAACTGCAAAAAAGAAAACTCCGTAAGAGTTTAAAAAACTTCCGGATTTCGTACAATCCGTGATGTCCGTTCAACCCGTGTCATCCGTGAATCTGTTGTTCGCCTGCGTAGCACGCTCACAAATGAACACGCCACAGGCGTGATCCTACAGGGCTCTTTCACTCAGCTCCAGCCACCTCATCTCTTTCTCATCCAATGCAGCAATGATCTCCGTTACTCTTCCGGAAATTTTCTGCAATTCATCGTAAGCAATATTGCTGCTCATTTTTATTTCGAGTTCTTCCTTTTCTTTTTGCAAAGCCGGTAATTCCTTCTCCAGTTTTTCAAATTCAGACTTCTCTTTAAATGATAATTTTTTAGGTGCGGCATTGGCATCAGCAACAACGGGCTCGGGTTTGCTTTCAGGGATCGCCGTCATATTCATTTTGCCGTCGTCGATCTTTGTGCCTGCTTCCACTTCTTTTAAATACTCGCGGTACTGAGAATAGTTGCCGGGATAATCTTTGATCACACCTTCACCTTCAAATGCAAACAGATGATCTACCATGCGATCCATAAAATAACGATCATGGCTCACGATCAAAATACAACCGGGAAATTCCATCAGGAATTCTTCAAGCGTACGCAGCGTTTGCAGATCCAGGTCATTCGTAGGCTCATCCAGAATTAAGAAATTAGGATTCACGAACAACACACTCATCAAATGCAATCTTCTTTTTTCCCCACCGCTTAATTTGCTCAGCGGCGTAAATTGTTGCTGCGCATTAAAGCCGAATTTTTCCATGAACATGCTCGCAGAAAGCTTTGTACCATCCGCCAGCGGAAAATATTCAGCCATATCTTTCACATATTCTATCGCACGTTTATCTTCTTTATATTGTAATCCTTCCTGGTTAAAGTTCCCGAACACCACGGTATCACCATGATTGATCTTGCCACTGTCAGGCTCTTCCTGCATCAAAGCGATCTTAAGAAATGTAGATTTGCCCACACCGTTCTTTCCTACGATACCAATGCGTTCACCTCTTTTAAAAGTATAATCAAAGCCTTTCATGATGAGCTTATCACCGAAAGCTTTATTTACTTTTTTCATTTCAAGAATCTTGCCCCCTAGTCTTGTCATTTTTACCTGCAGACTAACTTCCGCATCTTCTTTACGCACGGAAACTCTTTCTTCCACTTCTTTAAAAGCATCCTGACGGCTCTTACTTTTTGTGGTTCTTGCCTTTGGCTGCTTGCGCATCCATTCCAGCTCTTTGCGGAAAATATTTTTATCTTTTTGCATTTCGCTCGCCTGCACTTCCTGGCGCAAACTTTTCTGCTCTAAGAAATAATCGTAATCACCTTTGTACACGTACAGTTTTTCTTCATCCATTTCGATGATCTCATTACAGACGGTATCGAGGAAATACCGATCATGCGTTACAAGGAGAATCGTCATCTTATGTGTAGAGAGAAAAGACTCGAGCCACTCGATCATACTCACGTCCAAATGGTTCGTCGGCTCATCTAATATCAATAGGCAACGGCCTTCATGCAACTGTGATTCAATAAGCGATTGTGCCAATGCTACACGTTTTCTTTGTCCGCCGCTCAGCGTATTCATTTTGGCTTCCAAATCGTGGAGATTCAGTTTGCCGAGAATTTGTTTCAATTCACTTTCAAAACTCCATGCGTTCAACTCATCCATTTTGCCCATGATATCGGCAAGCAGGTCCATATCTTCACTTCCTTCGTCGAGGTATTTTTCGTAAGCATTTACCGTTTTGATAACGGGATTATCCAAACGCAATACATTATCGCGGATACTTTTTGTTTCTTCAAACGGCGTATCCTGTTGTAACATGATCACTTTCACATCTTTATGCACCCAGATCGTGCCGTCATCGGGCGTATCAAGACCTGCAAAGATCTTGAGCAGGGTAGATTTACCGGTACCGTTCCGGGCTACAAAAGCGATTTTGTCACCCTCTTCCACATAAAATGAGATGTTCTTAAACAGTGTTCGGATTCCGAATGACTTGCTGATATTTTCAGCTGAGGCGTAATGCATTGAGCAAAGATAGCGGCAAGTTTTACTAATTAATCTCTCAATATTCGTTAAAAACATTGTTCCTATGCTCGATTGTGCTAATTTGCAGCTTTGTCTTTTGACTTATAACCATTGTTAACATTGCGGTAAGTAGTCTTACCCTCCTTAAGACTTTAAGCAGTAGAATAATCATATAATTAATTAAATAAAATTCTTTTAAATGCGGGAAGCATCGCTTCAGCATATTTCACTTTGTTAAAATCTCAAACATACAAAAAGGGCGTCATCGTATCTACGTCTTTAAATTTCTTTGCAAAGGCTGTAGGATTTATCAATACAATGCTTATTGCCTATTATTTCGGAACTCAAATAGGTACGGACATTTATTTTTTTGTTATCGGCATTTCGGCGCTCATTAGCGTAGGAATGATCAATACGATAGACAATATCATTCTTATTCCGCATGCGATGAAACTTCGCGAGACTGAAGGGGAGGAATCATCAAGGAAATTTCTTAACTTTTTCATATTTCTTTATGTTGTAATAGGGATTGTTATTTCAACATTAATATTGATTTCACCCTCCATTTTTTATAATACCTTCTCTAAATATCCGCCGGCTGTACTGAAAAAATATGAACTTATTCTTTATGCAGGCGGAATTTTGATTTTTTTTCAACTGGCCAACAATTTCCTCGGAGCGATATTAAATTCATTCAGGTTTTTTTCGATCAATATTCTCACGGGCCTTGCCAATAGTATTATCTGTATCATAATTACCGTATTGTTTCATAAATCTTTAGGAATAGCAGGAACGCTCTTCGCTCTGTCATTTAGTTACGGGTTGAATTTTATATTCCTTATCCTCGTAATGAAGTTTAGACTCGGGTGGAACTTCAAAAAATTTTCTACGGGAAAAAGCAAAACAGTTTGGGGAAATATCGGTCTGATGCAATTAAATACGCTACCGGTTTGGGTGAGAAATTATGTTACACTCTTTCTGCTTACAGGGCTGGGAGAAGGAGTGGTGTCTTCGATAAACCTATCGCAGCAGGCATCGGCGATCATTGACACTTTTATCATTGCACAAATTTTGTCAGTGGCGGGCATTAAGTTTAATGAACTTGCGTCCAAAGGCAGTATGAATGAACTTAACAGTCTTTTCTTTAAAATAAATGAATACCTTCTGCTCATACTTTCTCCAGTGGTGATACTCACGTTCTTTTATTCCCGAGAGATTGCTTCAATTATTTTTGAACGGGGATATATGGGTAAAAATTCGCTGGAAACTGTAGCACTTTGTCTAAAATACCTGATCCTGTTACTTCCTTTTACCATGTTAAACAGCATTTCAACGAGAATTTTTTCTGCAGCGCAGGTCATCCGGCAGAGTATACTGTATTCTATGATGGCACATGTGATTTTTTTGGTTTTAACAATCGTTTTCATCAAAACAATGCACCTTAAGGGTTATCTTATTTCCCTGATTGCCGGTTATGCTGTACTTATATTTTTATTTTATAGATTATATAAACTTAAACTGAAGGAGATTAATTTTGACAGAGTTTTGCTGTTCGGTCTTCAGCAGCTTCTAATCAATCTGGCGATTACCATCCCGGTCTATTTCCTTTTGAAAAGCTTGCCGGAGCTGCATAATTCATTTGTTTTGTTTTTTTCTGCTGTGTTAATTCAATTTATTATTCTTGCAGTCATTAACAGAAACCACACAGACGTGTTGAAGGTAATGAATTATTTAAAAAATATAAAACTGAGAAATAATGTTGAGTAGTTTAAGAAAACTTCCGGGCTATCGGTTTGCAGCCGATTTGTATCATGATCTTAAGAATAGCTCTTTCAAAGGCAAAAAAGGAACCGATTATTATTGCCCGGTGTGCAAATCTTACTGGAAAAGTTTCCGCCCTATCCCGCATGAGTGGCTCACGCCGCTGTTTGCGAGCGGCTGGCCCTACAGGTTAAAAGATCCTGAGACTTTAAATTATGAAAATTACGCTTGTTACGGATGCGGGATCACAGATCGTGATCGCTTATATATTCTGTATTTTCAAAAGATGTTGAAGGGCGGCAGTCCGCTTAATGTGATCGAGTTTGCACCTACTCCGCCGCTGTCCCGTTTTCTACGAAGTGTGCCAGGAATAAACCTTCGAACGTCCGATCTGTATAATGAGGCTGCTGATGATATGCTCGATTTGCAGGATCTGCACAAATATTCAAATAACAGCTTCGATATTTTTATCTGTTCACACATTCTCGAACACGTGGATGATGATATTAAAGCAATGAAAGAACTCCACAGGATTCTTAAACCGGGCGGCTTTGGTATCGCTATGGTTCCCATTATTCCGTCGGTACAAACTACTGTTGAGGATCCTTCCATCACTGATGAAAATACCCGCATGAAATTATTCGGGCAAAAGGATCATGTGCGGCTTTATGCGAAGCAGGATTTTATCAGCCGCCTTCAATCTGTAGGCTTTAAGGTGCAGCTGCATGATGAAGCGTATTTCGGTGAAGAAAAATTTCGCGAATACGGTATCACGAGAAAATCTGTTTTGTATATCGTTCACAAATAATTTCCCGTTCGGGAGTAAAATACCTTACCATGATTCCTGTTACCAAACCCTTTTTGCCGCCGAAGGAAAAATACCTGGAATATATTACCGGCATTTGGGACAGAAAATGGCTCACCAATCACGGTCCCCTTGTGCAGGAACTGGAAGCCAAACTGAAAGAACTTTTTCAATCCGATCTTCTGTTTTTCTGCGGTAACGGAACGGTCGTGTTGCAAATGGCGCTGAAAGCGCTCAATCTTACCGGAGAGATCATCACTACACCTTTTAGTTACGTGGCTACTACATCAGCCATACTTTGGGAGAATTGTACACCTGTTTTTACTGATGTAAAAGAATCGGACTGCAACATTGACCCTGTAAAAATTGAAGCAGCCATCACACTTCGAACCCAAGCTATTCTGGCAACTCATGTGTACGGAAACCCCTGCGATACGGACGCTTTGGAAACGATCGCAAAAAAACATGGCCTTAAAATAATTTATGATGCGGCACACGCTTTCGGTACGGAATATAAAGGCAGGCAACTGTTAACATACGGCGATATCAGTACATGCAGCTTTCACGCAACAAAAGTTTTTCATACCATTGAAGGCGGTCTGATCATGACGAATGATAAAGCTCTGGCAGACAAAATCTCCCTGCTTCGCCAGTTCGGCCATGTGGGAGACGAGCACCTCAGCCTCGGCATTAACGGAAAGAACTCGGAATTTCATGCGGCGATGGGCCTCTGCAACCTTCCGTATAAAGAAGAGATAAAGTCAGCACGAAAAAAGATCTGCGACCTTTACACAAGCGGTTTAAGTGATAAGCTTTTGGTTCCCGTTGCAATGGAATCAACCGTAAGCAACTATGCCTATTTCCCGGTAATGTTTCCTTCGGGCGAAGCGAGGGAAAAGGCGACCGCAGCACTCAATGTGCAAAATATTTTCCCCCGTCGTTATTTTTATCCGTCACTTAATAAGTTGCCGTATATTTCTCCTGGAGCTCATTGCCCGATCTCCGAAAGCCTGAGCGAAAGGGTATGCACATTGCCGCTTTACACCGACCTGGCAACAGAAGATGTTCAACGGATTATTTCGATCATAAACGCAACAATATGAGAGCAGCGATAATGCAGCCTTATATTTTCCCTTACATCGGTTATTTTCAGCTCATTAAAGCGTCCGATATTTTCGTGCTCTACGATAATATTCAGTTCACAAAGAAAGGCTGGATCAACCGGAACAGGATCTTAGTTAACGGTGAGCCGGAATACATTTCATTTCCGCTGAAAAAAGATTCTGATTTTTTGAATGTAGATCAACGCTATCTGGCTGAGAGTTTTGTAACTGATAAAGTTAAAATGCTTCGAAAAATCGAGAATGCTTATCGAAAAGCGCCGCATTTTCAGGGTGTAACGCCCATAGTGCGAGACATACTTGACTATCCCGAAACAAATCTGTTCAAGTATATTTTCCACTCGCTTAAAATTATTTGCGAATACCTCGGTATACAAACAGAGATCATTGCTTCGTCAAACGTGAACGCGGATCACGATCTGAAGGGGAAGAGCCGTGTGCTGGCGATATGTGAAGCGCTTCATGCGGATGAATACCTAAATCCGATAGGAGGAACAGAACTGTACGACAAAGAAGAATTTATAAAAACCGGTGTCACACTTGGCTTTGTAAAACCGGCGGAAATTCAATACCCGCAGTTTGGAAAGGAACAGGTGCCTTATCTTTCCATTATTGACGTGATGATGTTCAATAGTAAAGATCAAATCAATAACCTTCTCAATTCATATACTATAATTTAAACGACATGTTTAACTGGGAAAAGAAAGGAAAGATCTTCGATCCGACGGTAATCAAAGATAAGGCGTGGCTGAAAGAGTTTGCACAGGCACCTCATGCGGTGCTTTTTGATGATTTCGTTCGCGTTTATTTTTCATGCCGCCCGCCGGCGGACAGTTCCGGAGCGTATGTAAGCTATTCAGCCTATGTGGATATGAGTCGAAAAAATTTCCCCGAGGTCCTGCGCATCAGCGATCAGCCTGTGCTGCAACTAGGTGAACTGGGAACCTTTGATGAGTTTGGAACATACCCTGTATCTGTGATTAAGGTTGATGCCGAATGGCGTGTATATTATGCCGGTTGGACGCGGTGCGAATCTGTTCCGTTCAATGTAGCGATCGGTTACGGCGTGAGTAATGACGGCGGTAAAACTTTTACAAAAAAGGGGCCCGGTCCATTATTGTCATACAGTGTGGATGAGCCTTTTATTTTGAGCGGGCCAAAAATCCGCCGCTTCAATGATAAATTTTACCTCTTTTATATTGCGGGAAAAAAATGGATCAATGATAACGGTAAACCTGAACCTATCTACACGATCAGGCTGGCAATTTCCGATGACGGAATCAACTGGAAAAAAGAAAACAGAGACTTGATTGAGAACGTAATTGGTGACGAAGAGGCGCAGGCCAGTCCGGATGTATTTTTTTACGAAGGTAAATATCATATGTTTTTCTGCTATCGCGGAGGCAGGAATTACCGCGGAAAAGATAACGGGTACCGCATCGGTTACGCATCATCTGCTGATCTCCTCAATTGGAACAGAGACGATAGTCAGGTTGGGATCAACGTTTCAGAAACCGGGTGGGATGCGGAAATGATCAGCTATCCGCACGTGTTTGAAGTGGATGGTGAGATCTACATGCTCTACCTCGGCAACGGGGTTGGCAAAGAGGGTTTCGGCATGGCCGTTCTTAAACAATGATTTTACACTGTTATAATAGCCGGGCAATGAAATGGAAAAAATTGGGAAAGATCTTCGATCCTTCCGAACATGCGTTATATGGAGGCTGCAATGTGTTTGCGCAATCTCCGCAGACGCTTGTATTTGACGATACTGTGCGCATTTATTTCTCGGCAAGGAAATGGGATGAGCATGCAAAAAAATACCTCAGTAATATTTCCTATGCGGATTTTAATGAGGCTTTCGAGATCGTTAACGTAGCAGATGACAAGGTCATAGACCTCGGTGGCTTGGGAGAATTTGATGAACACGGAATCTTTCCGATCAATATTCTTCGGCATGAAAAAAAAGTATATGCTTATACGTGCGGCTGGAGCAGAAGAGTGTCCGTTTCTGTAGAAACTTCTACCGGACTTGCTTTTAGCGATGATGAAGGAACTACTTTTAAAAAATACGGGACCGGACCGGTGCTGAGTTCGTCACTTCTTGAGCCAATGCTGGTGGGTGATTCATTCGTAAAATTCTATGACGGAAAATTTCATATGTGGTATATATTCGGAGAGCGGTGGAATCCGGCGGAAGCAAATGAGCCACCCGCCAGAGTGTATAAAATTGCGCATGCTGTTTCAAATGACGGTTTTAATTGGGAAAAAGAAGAAGGAAAGCAGATTATTGCAGATGAGTTAAATGTCGATGAGTGTCAGGCACTCCCGACTGTTATAAAGATCGGGCCGCGTTATCATATGTATTTTTGCTTTCGGGAGGCTACCGATTTCAGAACTAATAAAGATCGGGGCTACCGTTTGGGCTACGCATGGTCCAACGACCTGCAAAGCTGGAACAGGGATGATGCAAACGCGGGTATCACATTTTCCGAGGAAGGCTGGGACAGCGACATGATGTGCTATCCTCATATTTTTGAGTGGAAAGGGAAAATATACCTCTTGTATAACGGGAATGAATTCGGCAAAGCCGGATTCGGTATCGCCGAATTAGAAACTGTATAAACGATGTATGAACTGACGGAAAATATTATCTACGTTACCGATCACGCGGGCGCTGCAGAAATCGCCCAACATCTGCGGGCCTGCGACGCTGATTTCATCCCGCAACTAAGCAAAAAAACGGATATCGGACTTTATTCAGAAAAATTAGCCGGAAACTCTGTTACCTTTGAGGCCCGAAAAAACGGGCTGCTTGCGGGATTGGTGGCTGCATACATGAATGATGAAAAAAAGCAGTCGGCCTTCATTACAAGTGTGAGCGTATTGAAAGATTTCGCGGGAAAAGGGATAGCGGCACAGCTCATCCTGAATTGTGCGGCACACGGAACGGACATGGGTTTTGAAGAGATCCTTCTCGAAGTTTCTCCGCAGAATATGCCCGCCCTTAAGCTTTATGAAAGGAATGGCTTTAAAAAAGCCGGTATGAATAAGGACATGATGATCATGAAAAAAAAACTCAAATAAAAATACGCATGAGCGAGAAAAGAGATTATAACACGGAACTTAAAGACACATCGGATCACAAGTATGCATACAATTTTGATTTTGATGTGATGCACAAATTCATGGTTCGTTCTTTTGAGCCTTTCTTTAATGAGGGAAATTGTCTTGAATTGGGTAGTTTCAAAGGAGATTTTACAAAAAGGCTTACCGGTCGTTTTTCCGATATTACATGTGTTGAGGCTTCTGACGAAGCTATCGCGTTGGCGAAAGAAACACTGGGCGGAAATATCAAATATGTAAATGAGCTTTTTGAAAACACCACGCTTCCTGAAAAATATGATAACATTATTCTTACACATGTGCTTGAGCACCTTGATAATCCGGTGAGCGTTATGAAACGTGTAAATGACGAATGGCTTTCCGATAAGGGTAGATTTTTCCTCGTGTGCCCTAACGCGAATGCGCCAAGCAGACAGATAGCAGTGAAAATGGGTCTCATCACGCACAACGATGCAATCACACCCGCAGAAAAAGAGCATGGGCACCGTATTACCTATACTTTAGATACATTGGAAAGAGATGCCGTAGCTGCCGGATTAAAAGTTGTTTATCGCAGCGGTATCTTTTTTAAAGCGCTTGCAAATTTTCAATGGGATCGTCTTTTGCAAACAGATATCATTTCAAACGAATATTTGGATGGTTGCTACCAACTTGGACAGGTTTATCCTGATTTGTGTTCAAGCATATTCCTGATGTGTGAAAAAGGATAAAATGAAGTATTGCTTTTTGGGAAACATGAATAACATGGCATTTGTTTTTGCGCGGCAAATGATACAGGAGGGGTTTGATGTAACTCTTTTTGTGGACGCGGAGAAAGACAATATGCTCGACAGGCCTGAAAGCATGGATTCATCACTTGGGGATCCTTATCCGATTTGGATCCGCGAACTTTCCCCGATACAAAAAGCGATTATTAAGAAACCTTTTCTGCTGGGGCTCAGAAAAAATACATATTTATCCCTGCTGAAATCTTTTGACGTGATCATATTGAACGGCACCTGGATAAGGCTGGGTAAATATCTTCCGCGTACTAAAAAGTTGATCGTATTGTTTGCCGGCTATGATCTGGAAGTACTTGCGGATTACAACAGTATCCCCGCATCTCTTACGGGCAAAGGAATTTTGCAGACACTTAAAAGAAGAAAATATCGTGCAGTGATCTCGCAGCAAAGAGCCGGTATTAGAAGAGCAGACGCTGTAAATTATTTTCCCGAGGGAATTAATCCTGCCGGCGACAAGCTCATTTCTCAGATCAAAACGGACGGGACATATAAGAGATTACAGCTCCGGGGATTCCCGTTTCATGATACCCCTTTTTCGCCGCTCAAGGATGACGGCGGGTTTCACATATTAAATTTTACCCGGTTTTTTTTCAGTGATCATTCGCGGAATGATAATAAACGTAATGATATCATGATAAGGGGTGTGGCTGATTTCATAAGGTCAAACAAACTGAGCACTAAAGATGTACGCATCACTTTTTTTGACAAGGGGCCTGATGCGACGGCGGCACGTAAAATCTGTGCCGAACAACAGCTTTCCCCATTTATTACGTGGAAGAAACAGGTATCACAATTGGAACTTAACCGTCTCATCGAAGACGCTGACGTGGTGTTTGATCAATTAGGCAATCAATGGCTGGGGTACGGGATCGTTGCTATGGCGGCAGGACGTCCGTTGATTGCAAACGGGCGGCCCGACGTGTTTGATAAACTTACCGGCGAGCCTTCTCCCGTATGTAATGCTACTTCTGAAAAAGAAGTGTGCAACTGGCTAACCTTATTATACCTGGATAAAAATAAAAGCGGGGAGATAGGCAGGCGATCTTCAGAATATATCCTGAAACACTACGACATCCGAAAAACGACGGCGTTTATTACTTCAGTATAAGCAAAACATCATCTTATTAAAATAGCATTCGTCATACCATCGCTCACTACCGGCGGCGCAGAAAAAATGCTGCTTACTGTAGCAAATTACCTTTCAGGAAAAGGATACGAAGTGCACATCGTTTTTTTGAAGGAGCAGGGCGATTTCCTGGATCAGCTTTCTCCGAAAATTCAGGGGCACAACATCAACAACGGCAGCGTATACTTTTCTGTATTCGCGGTTCGAAAATTGATCGGGCAGATCAATCCCGATGTAATTTTCCCATGGATGGGATATCTTAATGCTTACCTTTCTTTTTTTAAACCGCTTTTTGGTAAAAAAATGCGCTGGCTTTGCCGGGAAAGTTCCATCCCCAGCCTGATGAATCCGCAGTACAAATTTGCATTTATTTACAAATTATTCTACGCTACATATAACCGCTACGAGCGCATCGTTTGTCAGTCAGGATGGATGGCAGAAGACCTGCACAGTTCGTTTGCAGTGAAAAAAAACAAAACCTCAGTCATTAACAATCCTGTAGATTTTGATTTGGCTTTTGTAAAATCCGGGGAAATGTTGCCTGCGTCGCCGTTTGATAATGCGCCACACCGATTGCTGTATGTAGGGGGATTGCATCCCTGGAAAAGACCCGGCTTGCTACTTGACATGCTACATCTTTTACCCGAAAGCTATGTACTCACCATTGTAGGGCAGGGAGATGAAGAGGAAAGTTTGAAGAAGAAAATTGCCGTGAAAGCGCTTGATAACCGTGTGCGTATCATAAAAGGCTGCACAAACCCCTTTCCTTACTATAAAGCATCTTCATGTTTAATTTTATGTTCTAAATTTGAAGGTTTCCCGAACGTGGTTACGGAAGCAATGGCTATCGGATGCCCGGCTATCGGTTACGGAATTAAGGGCGGCGCAAATGAAGTACTTGATAACTACGGCGGATATATTGTAAACGAAGGTGAGATGCCACACCTGCTTGAAACAATCAAAATTGTATGCGAAGCAGATTTGCCGGACCGGCAAAAGATCAGCGACGTGTGCAGGGAAAATTATAATCTTGAAAAGATCATGATGCAGTATGAACAGCTGCTCAACAATCAATAATTATGTGCAGGATAACGGCTATAGTGGATTTCAAAGGCGGAACAGGATATGACAAGGCTACAGTAATACGCAGTATGCGGGATACCATGGCCGCGGGTGGTCCCGATGATTCTGGTGAATGGACCTATGATCATTCCGGGTGCAGCATAGCCATGGGGCATCGCCGGCTTTCTATCATTGACACCAGTTCAAACGGGCACCAGCCTATGCATTCGGCGGAAGACCGCCTAAGTATTTGTTACAACGGAGAGATCTACAACTATCAGGAAGTAAAAAATGTGCTTATTACAAAAGGATATACTTTTCGTACACACAGCGATACGGAAGTGATTCTGCAGGCCTACACGGAATGGGGTATGAACTGCCTGAGCCATTTCACTGGTATGTTTGCTTTTTTCCTTTTTGACAAAGCCAACAATGAATTTTATGCCGTGCGTGACCGGGCCGGGGTTAAGCCGATGCATTATTATTCTAAAGATGGACTGTATCTCTTCGCATCGGAGCTGAAAGCTTTTCATGAGCACCCCTCTTTCAAAAAATCGGTAAACAAGGATGCACTTGCACAGTTTCTTACATTCGGCTACATTCCTGCGCCGCACTGTATTTTCGAAGACGCATATAAAATTCTTCCCGGGCATTACCTCAGGATAGATCTCCAAACCGCACAATTAAGCGATCATACCTACTGGAACGTTGTGGACGTCTATAAGGCAGATCTTACACCGGGCATTCCGGAAAAAGAATTGCTGGATGAGACGGAAAAAGTATTAACCACGGCCTGTAATTACCGGATGGTAGCGGATGTTCCGGTCGGAGTTTTTTTAAGCGGCGGTTACGACAGTTCGGCTGTAACGGCACTCATACAGAAAGAAAGAACGGATAAGCTGAAAACCTTTTGCATCGGGTTTGAAGAGGATCAGTTTAATGAAGCACCATTTGCTAAAAAAGTTGCTGATTATCTCGGCACAGACCACACAGAATACATCTGCACTCATCATGACGCGCTCAAAATTATTCCGCAACTCCCGCAGATTTATGATGAACCCTTCGGTGACAGTTCGGCCATTCCGACTGTGCTGGTGAGTCGCATTGCACGTGAATCAGTAACCGTGGCGCTTTCAGCTGATGCCGGCGATGAAGTGTTTGGCGGTTACGAAAAATATTCTTCGGTTATCGGATTGAATAATAAATTATCAGGCTACCCAGGCTGGTTTAAAAATGCAGCCGGAAGCATTATTGATGCATTAAATCCTGAAGCATTTTTTGCATCGTCCACCGGAAATTCTATCAGTAAGCGCGCCTCAAAGTTTTCAAAAATACTACAGGCCGGCAATATGGGGGAAACCCTTCATCAGCTGAGCGTGAATTACACGCCTGCGCAACTGAAACATATCATGGGCGCATCAGTAAAGCAAGTACCCAACAATTTCTATTCATCCGCGCTCTTTGATGAGAACGCGGATAATATTAATACGATGCTGGCAGTGGATTACATCACATACCTGCCTGACGATATACTCACAAAAGTAGACAGGGCAACGATGAGTATAGGCCTCGAAGGAAGAGAACCGTTGTTGGACCATAAGCTGCTGGAGTGGGTGGCAAAAATTCCGGGAAAAGAGAAATTTAAAAACGGTACGAAGAAATATATTCTGAAGGAGATTGTGCATCGTCATATACCCAAAGAGATAATGGACCGGAAGAAAATGGGGTTCGGGGTTCCTGTTGCATTGTGGTTCAAAAAAGAGCTCAGGGAATATTTTGAACATTACCTCAGCGACGAAGCTCTTGATCAACATCGCCTTTTTAACAAGAGATATATTCAGGAAAAAAAGAGCGTTTTTTACGGAGGGAATGAAAGCGTAATCACGGAACTTTGGTACTTCCTGATGTTTCAGCTTTGGTACGAACGCTGGATGTCATAACAAAATATTGAATCATTTATGCAAACAATCCTTATAACGGGAGGCGCAGGTTTTATCGGCTCTCATCTTACCCGTCTCTTTGTTACAAAATATCCCGATTATAAAGTCATAAACCTGGATGCACTCACTTACGCTGGCAACCTTGAAAACCTGCGTGACATCGAAGATGCACCGAATTATACGTTTGTAAAAGGTGACATCACAGACCCTGCCGTTTTGAAGCAACTTTTTGATGAGCATCAATTCACCGGTGTACTGCATTGTGCTGCTGAAAGTCATGTGGACCGCTCAATCACAGATCCGCTTGCTTTTGTAAGAACGAATGTGATCGGCACTGCCAATTTGTTGCTGGCTGCGAAAGACCATTGGAAAAATAATTATGAGAATAAGGTATTCTACCATATTTCTACTGATGAAGTGTATGGCTCATTAGGCGATACAGGTTTTTTTACTGAAGAAACAGCTTATGATCCGCGCAGTCCGTATTCTGCATCAAAAGCTTCATCGGATCATATGGTTCGTGCATTTTACCACACATATCATTTGCCGGTGAAGATCAGCAACTGCAGCAATAATTACGGACCATATCATTTTCCTGAAAAGCTGATCCCTCTTTGCATTCACAACATCATCAACTCAAAGCCGCTGCCTATTTACGGCAAAGGGGACAATGTGCGTGACTGGCTCTATGTGCTAGATCATGCGAGGGCAATAGATACAATTTATCATAACGGACGCATCGGTGAAACTTATAATATCGGCGGACACAACGAATGGACAAACATTGCTTTGGTAAAAGAGCTTTGTAAACAAATGGATGAAAAGCTTGGCAGGAAAAAAGGCGAGTCGGAAAAACTCATCACTTATGTGACCGACCGCGCGGGACATGATATGCGCTATGCAATTGATGCAACAAAATTGAAAGACGAACTTGGCTGGGTGCCTTCACTACAGTTTGAGGAAGGTATTTCTAAAACAATTGATTGGTATCTTGCAAACCAACGGTGGCTACAGGATATAACCAGCGGCACCTACATGGATTATTATAAAGATCAATACGAAAAACGCTGATAAGATGAAAGGAATTATTCTTGCGGGGGGCTCGGGTACAAGACTTTACCCGATTACAATGGGAATAAGCAAACAATTGATGCCTATCTATGACAAGCCAATGATCTACTATCCGCTAAGCACGCTTATGCTTGCCGGTATTCGTGAGATATTGATCATTACCACGCCTGAAGACCAGGCGCAATTTCAACGATTGTTGGGCGACGGAAGCCAATGGGGCTGCAAATTCGAATATGCGAAACAGGAAGTCCCGAACGGACTTGCGCAGGCATTCGTGATAGGTGAAAAATTTATAGGTGACAGCAGCGTGGCGCTCGTTCTCGGGGATAATATATTTTATGGAAGTGGTTTTGGAAAGCTGCTTCAGAACAGCGCAGCGGCAGACGGGGCTACTATTTTTGCTTATCCAGTAAGCGATCCGGAGCGTTACGGTGTGGTGGAATTTGATGAGCATTTTAAAGCAGTTAGCATTGAAGAAAAGCCGGAAAAACCAAAGAGCCATTATGCTGTTCCGGGACTTTATTTCTACGACAATGAAGTTGTAAGTATCGCAAAAAATATTAAGCCGAGCGCAAGAGGGGAATACGAGATCACCACGATAAATGATATTTACCTGCGGAATAAAAATCTCAAAGTGGCCGTGCTTGATCGCGGCTTTGCCTGGCTCGATACCGGTACATTTGACAGCCTCAACGATGCAACTGAATATGTTCGTGTGATTGAAAAACGGCAGGGATTAAAGGTAGGCTGTCCCGAAGAGATCGCATGGCGCATGAAATTTATTACAAAAGAACAACTTGTCTCACTTGGCAAATCCCTGGAGAAAAGCGGCTACGGGAAATATTTGCTCAGCATAGCCGGGTAAATATCAGCCCGCATTTTTACTATGAAAGTACTTCATGTTTTATATTCAGGTCTCGGCGGTCACGGCAATGTTTTTTTTTCTATGGCGGATGCCGATAAAGAAAAACAACTTGAGTATGAAGCATTATTTTTCGGGATCGAAGAAGTGCGTGAAGGGTATATCCAAAAAGCCGTCGCAAGAAAAATCCCTTTTTACGCTGTAAAGAAAAAGCCGGGCTTTGACCCGGCATCTTATAAAAAAATAAAGCACATCATCCGGTCATCGGATCCCGATATCATTTTTATTCACGGCAGTACCTTTCTTTTCGCAGTAAAGAATTTCTTCTCGTTTTTTTCCGGGAAAAGAAAGTTCATTGTAAGAGAAACACAAGCCAATCATCTCAAAACAAAAAAGGAATGGTTCGCTCTCGGGGCAGCATTGTTGCTGGCGGATAAAGTTGTTTTTCTCAGCAATGAGTTTCGTGATGAGGTCCGCAAAAAATTACCCATGCTGTTTTCTGAGAAAAGAACTGCTGTAGTTCCAAACGGACTTGATCTTAATATTTATAAGCCCGAACCGAGAAGAGATGATCGCTTCATTACGATCGGAATGCAGAGCCGTCTCATTCCTATCAAAGACCATAGTACTTTGCTCAAATCATTTGCACTTTGCCTTAAAAGCTATACAGGTGCAAAAAAGCTTCGCCTGCTGATCGCCGGTGATGGCACCTGCATGAAAGAACTTCAGCAGCAGGCACACAATCTCAATATTGCCGATTCGATAGTGTTCACCGGAATGCTTGAAGAAAACGAGTTGCCGGCATTTATTAATTCACTGGATGTTTATGTACATGCTACACTTGGTGAAACCATGAGCACAGCAGTGATGCAGGTGATGGCCTGCAGGCTTCCGATCATTGCATCGGATGTGCCGGGGATAAATAATATGATATCAGATGGTGTTACGGGAATCCTTGTTCCCGCCCGCAATGAAGAAAAGCTTGCCGATGCAGTTCTTTCTCTTATTGCCCGGCCCGATAAAGCCGCAAAAATGGCAGCTAGTGCCTTTGATTTTGCCGCGAAGAATTTCGGAAACAATATAATGCTCAAAAGATATATGGCTCTATTTACTGACGGTAAGGCATAACGTATTTATTGTAGTGATCCTGCAGTGTAAAGCTGCTTTACAACTTATTCCCCGCCGGTTTAATTTAATTATCAGGCTTGAGTGATTATCTTCGCCCGCAACATAAAAACCTGAATTATTAGAATGAGCATGGAATTTAAAGACCTGAAAAAATTGCTGAAAAATGATGCTTCAGCATTTCCAGAGATAAAGATCGCTGTTTTGGCAGATTCGGCGTCTCAGCTTTTAGCGATTGCACTCAAAGGATACGGCGTTAAAGAAGGGTTTAATTTCAGGATATGGGAAGCAGAATACGACAGTATTTTTCAAACAACTCTTGATGCCGAAGGAGAGCTTTATCAGATGAAGCCGGATCATGTGATCCTGTTCATGTCAACCAAAAAACTTCAGCAGAAATTTTATAAAAAGGAATTTTCCGCACAACAGGATTTTGCGACAGAAAACCTGGAAATGATCACCCGCATTACAGGAAATATAAAACAGCACATCAGCTGCAATTTTATTGTGATGAATTTTCCGGAAATCAATGACAGTATCTTCGGGAATTTTGCCAACAAAACTCCATATTCTTTTTTATACCAGCTTCGTAAAATCAACACCGGTCTGATGGACATGGCCATAGAAAATAAAACCGTTAATATCTGTGACCTTTCTTCACTACAGAACAGTTACGGAAGCAACGCTTTCTTCAGCGACAAATTATATATCAATACCACTAATGTGCTGGATATTGATGTGTTGCCGGCTGTTGCGAAACATGTCACGGATATTATTCTTGCCTACAGCGGTCGATTTAAAAAAAGCGTGATCCTGGATCTTGATAATACGTTATGGGGAGGCATTATTGGTGATGATGGTTTGGAAGGGATTCAGATTGGTGAACTTGGGATCGGTAAAGCTTTTTCAGAATTACAAAACTGGATTATTCAACTGAAAAACAGAGGGATTATCATTGCGGTATGCAGTAAGAATACGGAACATGTTGCAACGGATGCTTTTGAGAATCATCCTGATATGGTGTTGAAACTTTCAGATATCGCCATGTTCGTAGCTAACTGGAAAAACAAAGCAGACAATATTCGTCAGATTCAAGCCGCATTGAATATCGGATTTGATTCGATGGTCTTTATCGATGACAACCCGGCGGAAAGAGATATCGTTAAAAGAGAATTACCGATGGTGACAGTTCCTGACCTTCCGGAAGACCCCGCGGAGTATGTGTCTTTTTTAGCATCACAGAATCTTTTCGAAACAGTTTCTTTTACAGAAGCAGATGGTAAAAGAAATGACCAGTACCGTGAAGAAGCCAAACGTGCTGTATTACAGCAATCTTTTACAGATGAAGCAGGGTTTTTAAAAAGTCTTGAAATGACCGCGGAGGTAAAACCGGTTAATAGTTTTACGCTGCCGCGTGCTTCACAACTTACACAACGAAGCAATCAGTTCAACCTCCGTACCGTAAGGTATTCCGAGGAACAGATGAAAAAGATCATAGCAGAAGAAGGAAAGTTTACTTATACGATTTCCATTAAAGATAAATTCGGTGATTACGGACTTATCAGCCTGCTTGTTTTAGAGAAGAAACCCGATGCTGTTCTTTTCATAGATACCTGGATCATGAGTTGCCGAGTATTGAAAAGAAATGTGGAAGACTTTACGCTCAACCGTCTAATTTTGCTGGCGGAAGAACTGGGCTGCTCCGTTATTGAAGGGGAATACATCCCTACTTCCAAGAATGGGATCGTTAAAGAGCATTATTCCGGTTTGGGTTTCAGGGAAACGGGTGCCGGATTCTGGCAACTTGATGTACAGGGATACGGATCACGAAAAACATTTATTACACTTAACTAAAAGCAAAGCATGACACTAAACGAAGCATTGGAACAGGTAAATGATATTTTCCGTGATGTGCTGGATAACGATGATGTTAAAGTAACGGAATCTTCCACCGCTGATGATGTGGATGAATGGGACTCGCTTACACATATTCAGCTGGTAGTTGCTGTAGAAAAACATTTTAAGATCAGGTTTACTTCTGCAGAAATCGGCGGGTTTAAAAATGTGGGTGAAATGTGCGAAGGCATCCTCCGCAAAATTCCCAACAAATGATAACAACACTGAAAGAAGGCGATAAGTTTGAACTGACTTATACAGTTACCGAAAAAATATATCGCGGTTTTGTAGACACTTTCAGTGACAGAAACCCGCTGCATACCGATGAAAATTTCGCACGCAGCAAAGGCTTTGTATCCAAAGTAATGCACGGAGGAATTCTTACCGGTTTTCTTTCAAACTTTATCGGGGAGCAACTGCCCGTTAAAAATGTGATCATACAATCTTATAAGATCGGGTTTTCAAAACCCGTTTATCTTAATACTGAGCTGAAGTTTTTGGCGGAAGTAAAGGAAGTGTATGAGTCGGTGAATTGTATCGTAATAAAATATTCTTTTCGCAATTCAACCGAAATGGTGAGTAAGGGGGAAATCAGTATTGGCATCATATAAAAAAAACTCGATGAACTTTTTAATAACAGGCGGAGCTTCCGGATTGGGGTCGTTCATAACGAGATCAACTGCACGTAAATATCCGGATGCTCAAATTTATTTTACCTATTTTTCTTCCAACGCGGAAAAAGAAAGTCTGGAAAAAGAATTTGAAAATGTACACGGCATCAGATGCGATTTTAATAAGGCGGAAGATGTAGAAAGTGTGGCAGCGCTCATTACAGACCAACAGGTTGATGTGCTTGTGAATAACGCACTCACCGGCATAAGCATGAAACATTTTCATAAAACCCCGGAAGAAGAAATCATTGAGGCATTTCGCAAAGATGTTTTGCCGGTGCTTCATATCACTAAATCGTTCCTAGCGGCAGCACGTAAAAAGAAATCAGGGAAAATCATTACTGTTCTGTCTGCTTACCTGGATAAGATGCCTCCATCAGGACTGAGTGTGTATGTAGCCAATAAGCAATATTTACTTTCGATGCATCGTTCATGGGCCTCAGAAAATAAAATATTCGGTATTACTTCAAATTGCATTTCTCCCGAATTTATGCTCACACCTTTAAATGCTGAAGTGGATGAAAGAGTGATTGAGGGTATGATCGCTGCGCATCCGCTGAAAAAGCTGCTTGGGCCAGCAGATGTGGCTGAAGCTGTATTATTTTTATATGGGGCATCCGTTCATCTTAACGGACAAAACATCGTAATTAACTCGGCCCAATCCTGATAATAAGCATATATGTTATTTAATTCGCTTGAATTTATTTTATTCTTCATTGTCGTTACGGCCGCATTTTTTTCGCTGCCGCATAAATTCCGGTGGGCCTTGCTTTTGGCCGCAAGCTGTCTTTTCTACATGGCATTCGTGCCGGTATATATCCTCATTCTTGCAGGAACCATCGTTGTTGATTATTTCGCAGGAATCTTCATAGAAAACGCAGAAGGCAAAAAGAGGAAACATTTTCTTATTATGAGTTTGGTAGCCAACATCGGCGTATTAGCTGTTTTTAAATACTACAACTTTTTTATTGAGAATGTAAATCTCATACAGCATTATTTTAATATCCCTTACCTCAGCATCTTATTACCGATCGGTTTGTCATTTCACACTTTTCAGGCAATGAGCTATACAATAGAAGTATATCGCGGAAATCAGAAAGCTGAACGGCATTTCGGAATCTATGCATTGTATGTGATGTTTTATCCACAGTTGGTTGCGGGTCCCATCGAACGACCGCAGAATATTCTTCCTCAGCTTCATGAAAAGAAAACGCCGAATTATGATGACCTCGTTATCGGAATGTCACAAATGATCAGAGGATTTTTTAAAAAAGTTGTAGTAGCTGATCTTTTGTCGGGGTATGTTGATAATATTTTTAATTATTATCAGCTCAATACTGGTTTTACATTCGTTTTCGCCTCATGGCTTTTTCTTATCCAGATCTATTGTGATTTTTCCGGTTATACAGATATCGCTATAGGAGCAGCGAGGATGATGGGCTACAGGCTGATGACAAATTTTCACTTGCCGCTTTTTTCTAAAACCATGTCGGAATTATGGAAGCGCTGGCATATTTCTTTATCAACCTGGTTCAGAGATTATCTTTTTAATCCTATTGTAATCAATAAAAGGGATTGGGGTAAATGGGCGATCGTATATGCAAGCATGATTACTTTCTTTATCAGCGGCCTTTGGCACGGTGCGGCCTGGACCTTTATTATCTGGGGTTTGCTTCAGGGGATTTTTCTGAGCATCGAAATTATCTTTGGAATAAAGACATCTTTTTTTAAAAAATCATTTCTCAGAAAATGCTTCAGCATTTTCATGACATTTAATATTTTTTCTTTTACACTGATTTTTTTCAGGGCAAACTCTGTTCATCAGGCTTTCACTATTGTGAAAAAAATATTTACACCGTCTTATTTTTTCAATCTTAAAATACTGGACTCTGCTACTTTCTTAAATATGATGTTCCCCGCGGTAATGCTTATCGCTATTGAATTTTTTATTTTCAGGAAGTATGAATTCAACATACTCTTACAAAAAAAACCGAAATTGCTTTTTGCGCTTAATGCAGTGCTGATCATTTTGATCATCCTCTTCGGCGTAAGTAACGGGGAACAGTTTATTTATTTTCAATTTTAATATGGTCCGCTTTCTTAAATATCTTGCGCTGTTATTGCTGGTCGTTTTTGCGGCCGACAGGATACTTTATTCTGTTATTGCCCGCCTGCAAAAAAGCATCTACACGGGTATCCAGGGCGGAAAGATCAATGATTTTCTCCGGCAGGACCCTGTACCGCAATTAGTGATCATGGGACCTTCAGCACCGGCTTACCAGCTGAACCCGGATTTTTTTACCGTTAATACATATAACCTTGGTCATCCGGACACGGAAGATGGGTTTCAAACCGGTCTGCTTTCCGTAATTGTTCAGCATCGCCGTGTGCCCGCAAACATCCTGCTGTATATCAATCCTTGTGCATATACCGGCGGTGATTCTGCAACGGATTATGAGTCAAAAAGCCCGCTGAAGCTGGGATTTTTTTATGCGGATAATTCTTTGGTTACCCAATACATCAATGATATCGGCATAAAAGAACGTGTGAAATTCTTCCTGCATTTAACAAGGTATAATAACCGCCTGTTCAGCATGATGAAAGATTATGCAGGCACAAAAATGCATGGCGCTTATAAAAAAGGATTTTTTCCTTTTGCGGCTTCAGAGAGGGACAGCATAACTGTAACAGCTGATTATGATCGTGAAAAAGCTTTGAAAAAAAACAGCATAGATGAACATGCCGTCGTCCGCACTAATAAAATGAAATACCTGAAATCATTTATTCAAATTTGCCGGGAAAATAATATTAATATAATTCTGTTCACATTACCGGGTTATACAGATGTGAAGGATGGCGTAACTAATGACGCTGCAAAAAAAAATATTGCCGCATTTTGCGCCAAAAACAAGCTGGTGTATTTGGATTTTCGTACCGGCACATTGCCTTCACTCATTAATAAAGCTACATACTGGAAAGATATTCTTCATCTTAATGAACTTGGCTCTCCTGTCGAATCGGCGTTTGTGGCCGAACAGGTAAATGCTTACCTGGTAAAATAAAACGCATGCTTTTTAACTCTCTCGAATTCCTGCTTTTTTTTTTCATTGTTACGACAATATCTTCCCTATTATCCCATAGCTTCCGCTGGTTTCATTTGCTCATCGCCAAATGTATTTTTTACAAGTCATTTGTTACCGATTACATGCATTTTCTTGCAGGCACGATCCTAATTGATTATTTCGTGACTATACTGTTGGAAAATTTATCGGAAAAACAATATTTTTATAATGTAAATCATCTGAAGAGCGCAAGCGCCGGTATGTATGCACAAGCAGCGTCAAACAATTCAAAGAAATGTTTAGTACCATGAAAATACTTCACGTGATATATACAGAAGGTGTATCAGGAGCGGAAAAACATCTCCTGAATTTATTGCCGGGGATGAAACATCGGGGGTATGAATGTGAGTTGTTGCTCATTTGTCCGGCAGATAAGAAGGAGAAGTTTACTGCGATGATCACTAAACTTAATGAACATCAAGTTCCTGTACATATCATCAACGCATCCGGAAGCATAACTCTAACTGCGCTTTTAAAGCTTAAGCACTTTATCAGAAAAAATAAAATCCTTACAGTTCACAGTCATCTTTTAAGAACAGATTTACTGCTCTCGCTCGTGAAACAATTATTTTGCCGAAGGCTTTTTATTATTTCTACAAAGCATGGATACCATGAACAAGTGCAGGAGAACTACTCAGTTGAGCATTTTGTTGTGAAAAAAGATCTTTACTTTTATCTCACAAGGTTTACGCTCAAAATGATCAACGAAAACATTTCCATTTCAAAATGTATTTCTCAATTATTTCTTAATTTACAACTTACAAAAGAATACTTTTATGTCATCCCACACGGCCTTGATATTTTTCCAAAGAAAGAGAGCAAAGCCTCTTTCAAGAAAGGCTCGCCGCAGTTGCTTATCGTAGGCCGTCTGGAGAAATACAAAGGGCATTCGTACATGTTGGATGCCTTGCCTGAGATACTTAAATCTTTTCCGGAAACCAAATTGGTATTGCTGGGAACAGGGGCATATCGCGATGAACTGGAAATCAAAATAAAAGAAGCGGGTACTCAGAAGGCCGTAATTTTTGAAGGGTTTCAATCGGATGCTGCTTCTTATTTTGCGGCCTCGGATATTATTGCAGTGCCATCTGTTTTTGAACCTTTCGGCCTTGTGTTCATCGAAGCGATGGCACTTCACACGCCAATAGTATCATTTGATGTACCGGCTGGCAATGAATTTTTGAAACATAATGAAAATGCCATGCTGGCGAATAAATTTGAATCAGCCGATCTTGCAAGAAATATAAAAATACTTCTAAGCAGTCCTGAAGAACGTGAACGAATTGCAGAAAATGCGTATAATTATTATCTGCATAATTTTACTGCTGAAAAAATGGTTAACAATACTGTTGAGTTTTATATGAAAATTTTAAAAGTCTGATTTACACCAAAAATATTATTTTCTGTGTAGACTTATATTTTTCAGCGCTGCTTTTTTATAATTCTTTTTTCTTTCGAACGCTCATTAATAGCTAAGATCATGAACAGATAAAAAGGAAGTAGCGGCAGCCGGTAACGTACGAGTGTTCCCAGGTTAAAGGTGGTAAAGCCTATGATCATCGCCAGTAATATGGAGAATATCAATGAGAACATTACAGCCGGCTGCGTAAATACGGTTTTGATAAACTGAAGCAGTCCACCCTTTAGTACAACATAAAAAAATGAACAGAGCATCAGTAGTGACTCGAGCGCCGATAATGCCATAATAGGCTTTCTCGCCTCCCAAACAAAAGGTCGAAATAAGGTACTGAATACAGTTATAGGTACTGCTGCAGCAATCCCTGCCGGTGTAAAAGTAAACTGAGGCGGCTCGAAAGAACCTTCGCTTCCTTCTGATTCAATAGAATAGGCGGCGATATTTGATTCAACCATACTTTGTACTTCTTCTAATGAATCGCTGATGGTTTTCAAAGAATTAATAAAAAAAACTGTAAAGCCTGCGATAAAAAGAACAAATAGTACCATGCGACCGAATATATTTTTTGTCCTGTTAAGCACGTAAACACCGATATAGCCGCAGGCTCCTGCGCATACAAGCCCTAGCAGCGCTCCCTTCAGATTTAACAGTAACATTATTGTAATCGATAAAAGAAAAAGGTTACTAAGGACCTTTCTTCTGCGGAATATCTGGTACAACGAACTGACAAGAATTCCCAACAGTCCGATCGAAAGGGAATCTTTTCCCATGCCGCTTCCCCAAAACCAGATCGTGGGTGTATATATCATCAACAAAGCAAGTGGCTTTTGGAACTTGTGTAATGAAATTTCGTCAAAAACCCTGAAAAGCTTCCAAAGGCCAATAAAAGAAATAAAGCCGCAGAATAATGCATTGATCAGTAGATGAGAAAAAGATAAAATAGAAAATACTGCCGAGAATTTCATAGCGGCAAGACTTGAAGAAGTAGATAGGCTGTTGAATACATAAGGAGAGAGAGCCTCGCTGCCGGGCAATTCTGAAATTTCGGAGCCTGAAAGAAAAAAAGTTTTCAGAAAATGTCCAGAATGCAAAACTGATTCTTTGATGAATTCTCCTCCCTGCATATATCCGAGAAAATCTCCCGATCCGTAATAATAAACAACCACCATGGTATGTAAAAAAGCACCGACACAATGGATCAGAAACATATTTACGAAATATTTTCGAAGTATTTGCGTATCCAGTTTTTTAGACCACTGGGTAACAATAGCAAAAAGCAGTAAAAAATATAACGGAAAAAGGAGATAGTCGTAAGCGTTTAATAGCATTGCCTTTAAAGCCAAAGGATAATATTTATTTTGCCTGCGGCTAAAGTAAAAATAATTCATTATTTCTTCACCGCCGCTGAAGTATGCTGATTTATCACTGAAAAGTTTTTAAAGTGTTCCGGAATTCCGTTGCAACCTCCAACCCTAAAGATTCATTTGTATTCCGGGAGTATAAAATACCTAATTTAGAAGTAGCGTATTAAAAGAATGTATAAAAAAGTGAAATAATTGACTTTCCCCAAAAAACTCATCCGCGTCACCACAGTCCCGATGGCGCTCGCTTATCCGCTTCGCGGACAGCCATCTTACATGCAGGCGAACGGACTTGATGTACTGATGATCAGTGCCGATGGAAAAGAGTTGCCGATGCTGCTGCAAAACGAAACCTGCCCGCATATGATCGTACCGATGACGAGAAGTATAACGCCGGTGCAGGATCTCAAATGCATTTTTCAACTGAGAAAGATCTTTAAAAAAGAACGTCCCGATATAGTGCATACGGAAACACCGAAAGCCGGATTGTTGGGAATGATCGCCGCAAGATTAGCGGGTGTAAAAGTGCGTATTCACACTGTGGCCGGTTTGCCGTTGATGGTAGAAAAAGGTGTAAAGTTGAAAGTGTTGGAAGGTGTTGAGAAGATCACGTATGCTGCCGCAACAAATGTGTGGCCCAATAGCAATTCACTGAAGCAATTTATTCTTCAACATAAATTTGCCCCGGAGAAAAAAATAAAGGTAGTTGGTAAAGGCTCATCCAACGGTGTGAATACGGATCGTTTTAATAAAGCGGCGCTTCAGGAAGAAGTGCTTAATGAAGTAAAACAATCGGTGAGCTTCGACGAAAGAAATACTTATCTCTTGTTTATCGGCAGATTAGTGCTTGATAAAGGAATCACAGAGCTGGTAAATGTATTTACCGAATTAAAAAAAGAACATCCGGAATTAAAACTGATACTTGCCGGTCAATATGAACCCGAACTGGATCCGCTCCCTGTAAATATCGAACATGAAATAAAGAATAATAAAGACATCGTTCATATACAGTGGACTGACAAAGTGGAATATTATATGGCAATGTCGGATTATTTTGTTTTCCCTTCCTATCGTGAAGGATTTCCGAATGTGCTCCTGGAAGCTGCTGCCATGGACCGTCCGATCGTTTGCAGTCGCATCGCCGGAAATGTCGATATCGTGACGCACAACGAAACAGGGCTTATATTTGAAAGCATGAATGAAGCTGATCTGAAAGAAAAATTGCAGAAGGCTTTAGCAGATCCCGAACGCATGAAAGGAATGTCAAATAAGCTGCACAATATAATTACAGGTTCTTTTAAAAGAGAAAATTTTTGGGAAACGATGAGGCAGGAGTATCTGTCATTGGCCAGGAAATAAATTCATCATCATGATTCTTATCGGTTATTCGGGTCACGCATTTGTTGTTTGCGGAATATTATATTCTGCAGGCAAAAAAGTAACGGCTTACTGTGATTCGGAGGAGAAGGCAAACAATCCTTTCGGACTAAAATACCTCGGACCGGAAAATGCTCCTGAGGCATTGGCGGCGCTTAAAGAAAATGACTGCTTTATTTCCGTCGGTGATAATAAGATCCGCAGAAAAATCTCGGAAAATTTAAAAGTTCAGGGCATCAGCCCGATAAATGCGATCCACGCTTCAGCAATTATCGATTCATCTGCATTGATAGGCGCAAGCAGCATTATGATCAGTGCGGGAACGATCCTGAATTCGCTTTGCGTGATAAAAAACGGCGTAATTATCAATACAGGCGCCATTATCGAACATGAATGTATAGTAAAAGATTTTGCCCATGTCGGCCCGGGGGCGGTTCTCTGCGGAAACGTGAGCATTGGGGAAAATACTTTTGTGGGAGCGGGATCTGTGGTGAGACAAGGTATTAAGATCGGCAGTAATGTAATGATTGGTGCAGGTTCAGTAGTAGTGAAGAACGTGCCCGATGGCGGAATGGTAATGGGAAACCCGGCAAAAGTTCACTGAGTTTGGCCTGATTATTAACGCAAAGGGCACATAAACTTCCCTAATTTTGCAAGTCAAAGAAATTAAGAATATGAAGGTATTGGTTACAGGCGGCGCGGGGTATATCGGTTCCGTTTTAGTTCGCCAGTTATTGGCAAAAGGATACAACGTAAGGGCTTTCGACAGCCTGAAATTTGGCGGTGATGCATTATACGATGTGATGCAGCATGCGAATTTTGAATTTATGAAAGGCGATATCCGCAATGCGGATGATGTGAAGAAAGCATTGGAAGGAATTGATGCCATTGCACATCTTGCAGCGATCGTAGGTGATCCTGCATGCAAAAAATTCAGCGAAGAAGCTAAAGAAACAAACTGGGATGGTAGTGTAGCATTGTTTGATGCGGCGGAAGCTTCGGGTGTAAAACGTTTTGTGTTTGCAAGTACCTGCAGCAACTATGGTAAGATGCCTGATCCGAATTCTTTTGTTACGGAAACATCGGCGTTGAACCCGGTTTCTTTATATGCAGAATTGAAAGTAAAATTTGAAAAATACCTTTTAGAAGATCATAAAGATTCAAAAATGTGCAGTACTGCATTGCGTTTCAGCACAGTGTATGGTTTTTCGCCACGCATTCGTTTTGATCTTACAGTAAATGAATTTACCCGTAATGCAGCAGTTCACGGCGAGCAGGAAATTTGGGGCGCACAGTTTTGGAGACCTTACTGCCACGTGGATGATCTTGCACGTGCCGTAGTATTGGTGTTGGAAAGCGAGGAATCAAAGGTGCGTGCAAACGTTTTCAATGTAGGAAGTACCGAAGAAAATTACAACAAAGGAATGGTGATCGAAGAAGTTTGTAAAGTAGTTCCGGATGTAAAGGTGGATTACGTGGAAAGCAGCGAAGATCCCCGTGACTATCGCGTGAATTTTGATAAGATCAAAAATGAATTGGGCTACACGATCACTAAGAAAGTACCCGATGGTGTTAAAGAGATCTATGCATTGCTTAAAACAGGCATTGTAACTGACTCCTTTGCGGAGAAATTCAGAAATATCTGATTACTGTCAGAAATGTATAAAAGAAGCCTTGTTCTACATAAGAACGGGGCTTTTTTATTTACATTTGCACCCGTTCACTACAGCCAAAATGCTGAGGGAATGCTGATTAAAGATGTACTGATCAAGAGTGCGACGCCATTGAAGTTGAAGAGCCTGGTGAAGCCCCGGACAAAAAATATAACTATGCTTTTACTGAGCGGCCCTAACATGGGCGGAAACGAACTAAAATATGTAACTGAATGTATTGAGACCGGTTGGGTGAGCAGTGTAGGCAGCTATGTGGATCAGTTTGAAAAAATGAGCGCTGAATACGCCGGTACAAAATACGCGGTGGCCACCAGCAGCGGAAGCACTGCTTTACACATTTGCCTGATCATGACAGGCGTAACCCCGGAGGATTTGGTGATCGCTCCCAACATAACTTTTGTTGCAACACTTAACTCTATAAAATATACCGGTGCGTGTCCGATCTTAATTGACACGGATGAAAATAACTGGCAAATGGATCTTGAGCTGCTGGAAGGATTTCTGCAGAATGAGACTGAACAAAAAAATAACATTTGTTATCATAAAGCAACCGGCAAAAGAATTCCGGTGATCATGCCGGTGCATGTGCTTGGAAATATTTGTGATATGGACAGACTGCTTGCGATCGCAAAGCAACATAACCTGATCGTGATCGAAGACAGTACAGAAGCATTGGGCAGCAAATACAAAGGCAAGCACTCAGGTGGTTTCGGTTTGCTGGGAACATTCAGCTACAATGGCAACAAGATCATCACAACCGGCGGCGGCGGTATGATCGTTACCGATGATGAAGCGCTTGCAAAAAGAGCAAAACATCTTACTACACAAGCTAAGAGCGATCCGTTTGAATACATGCACGATGCCATCGGCTACAATTACCGCCTGGTAAATGTTGCTGCAGCAATGGGCGTTGCGCAGATGGAACAACTTCCGGGGTTTCTTCAACGCAAAAAGGAGATCATTGCATTTTATAAAAAAGAACTGGAAGGTGTTGGCGATATTAAGTTTCAGGAAGTGAGTGAAGACTGCGATCCTAATTGGTGGCTGCCGACGATCTTTACTGCAAAGCAAAAAGATGTGTTGAAGATCTTAAACGACAACAAAATGCAGAGCCGCCCTTTTTGGGTGCCGATGAATCAGTTGCCGATGTTTAAAGATGATATCTACGTAAATAAACATGACCGTTCGGATTATGTGTACCAACATTGCCTTAGCATACCTTGCAGCACATACATCACGGATGCAGATCTGAAAGCAGTGTCGGATAAGATCAAAGAAATTTATAAATAAGCAATACGCAATTGACAATATGAAATGTGCAAATCAGGCACAGTCGTTGTCAACTACCAACACATGTACAAATTTCTCAAACGCATAATGGATATTTTAATAGCGGCGATCGCACTCATCCTGTTGTCGCCGGTATTTATCATTGTGATCATCGTGCTGCTGCTTACGGGTGAACATAAAGTTTTCTATTTTCAAAAAAGAGTCGGTTACAGGAATAAGCCATTCGATATCTGGAAATTTGCGACGATGCTCAAGGATAGTCCAAATCTCGGAACGGGCATCATCACCGTTCGCAATGACCCGCGTGTAATGCCTTTCGGAAGAATACTGCGCATCACCAAGATCAACGAGCTGCCGCAGATCATCAATGTACTTAAGGGAGATATGAGTATCGTAGGTCCCAGACCGCTGGTGCAAAAAAGCGTTGATCAATATCCTGAAGGCATCAGAGAAAAAATTTATAACGCAAAGCCGGGCATGACCGGGATCGGTTCGATTATTTTTCGTGATGAAGAAAAAATCATTTCAACCGGCGATCCGGTTGCGATGTACAAATTAGTGTACGTTCACAAAGGAGAACTGGAAATGTGGTATCAGCAACACGCTTCGTTATGGACGGATATTAAGATAATTTTTGTAACGGCATGGCTCATTGTTTTTTCGAAAAGTAAATTGGAACAGAAAGCATTTAAAGGATTACCGCAACGCAATTTTTAATCACCAAGCATGTCGTTTTGTTTCGGAACAAATGTTGATTTTTTAAATCCAAGCCGCACGCTTTATTTAACTTATCCGCTAAATAAACCGTAATCTTGGAGAAGTTGCTTCGTTGTATGCATAAAAAAGTACAGTTTCCTCAGTGTGGTCGAGCCAAACCTTTATTCATTTTACCTGATCCTTGCACAGCAGTCAAAGGTTTACTCAACTCACTTGAAACATCTCATCCCACCTTGAAGTATGCCGCGGACTGCGCATTTCCATCCGCATCTTCCAGTCCCTTTTTGTTCCGCTGGCTGCGAACTTTACCACATCATTACGCATTGCAAAATTTACATTGTCCAATGTGGTCATTAATTGTCGTTTGTTATTGTCTTTTTCTTCTTTGAATAAATTTGCCTGAATTGTTTCATCGGGTACCAGTCCGCTAAGCATTACGCCGGCTTTTTTGTACTGTCTGCCTTTTTCAAACAAGTGGTCCACAAGTTTCACCGCCGGCTTTATCAGTTCATTGGTAGATGATGTGGCGATCGGCAGTGTAACATGATCCGTAAATGTATTACCGCGAAATGTTACGTTGTGATCCTGTCCCTTCGCCACTACAAACACGCTGATCACGTTTGCAGCACTTCCCTGCCTGCGTAATTTTTCTGCAGCTTTTGCGGTGTAAGTTGCCACGGCTTCTTTTATGTCTTCGATATTGTTCACGTTATGTCCGAACATTCTGGTGGTGGCGATCATCTTTTTTACAGTAAGGTCTTCTTTCATCACGATCGACGGTTCTCCCCTCAATTCATTCAATAATCTTACCCCCACAACACCACCCATATTTTTATGCATCCATTCCGGCCGCTTCCGGCTAAGATCAAGTGCGGTGAAAACAGCGTGCAACTCCGAAAGCTTTTTGGCATATTGCCTGCCTACGCCCCAGAGCTCGCTCACCGGCGTAATCTCCAAAGCACGAATAACCTTCGCCGGTTTATCTAAAATGGCCACACAATTAGTTTGAACTTTATTTTTCTTCGCAATATGATTTGCGATCTTGCACAACACTTTTGTGGGCGCAATACCGATAGAAACTTTTATACCGGTCCATAACTCCACCGTTTCTTTTATCTGCAGTCCAATCTCACGAAGATCTTTTCCTTCAAAACCATCGAGATTTAAAAATGCTTCATCCACCGAATACACTTCAACATTTTCTTTGCCAAGCATAATACGTAAAGTATCCATCACCCGCCTACTCATATCGCCGTAGAGATTGTAGTTGGAAGAAAAGACCGCAACGTTATGTTTTTCAATAATCGGTTTCGCCATAAAGTACGGGCTTGCCATCACCACGCCGAGATTCTTTACTTCATCGCTGCGTGATACAATGCAACCGTCGTTATTACTGAGTACAACAACGGGCTGCCTATCAAGGTAAGGCTTGAAAAGCCGTTCGCAGGAACAGTAAAAATTGTTACAGTCTATTATCGCTTTCATTCCGCATTTGTTTCCGTTGTTGTTTCGGTCTTCGCAAACCCCGGCAGTAGGTACAAGCCCTGCAGGCAGTTGATTCTTTTTTGATTACATGTCCGCTAAAATACCTGCTGTGATTTCAAGGGGTTCAGACGGTTGGTTTTATTGTGATACATTAACGTAAATCCCGTTCTCTTCGCATCTTCCTCATGTTGTTTTTAAAAGCTTCAATATTCCCAAACCGATTCGTAATCTTTTCAGTGGCGACGATCCGGCTGTTATCATTAATTACGTCCGATGTATACAACAGATAAGGTGCATCGCCATTTAAATCAAAAACAGTTACATTCTCTTTTATATAAACGAGTAAGTGAAAATGATTTCTTAATGAGGCATAAGCGAGCGTATCAAACACATCACCGCAATGTTTTTTATATTGTTGTAAAAAGTAGAAATAGTTTTTCTCTCCTTTAAAAATATCTTCGCAGTTTACACCGCGATTATTTATATGATAGTAATTGCCTTCGGCTAAGGTTTGAAGCTGCACGGTAAAAATTATTGTAAGAACTATTGGTTTATCGATAAACAGCCTGCGATGTTTAAAGGGCCGTGTAGGATTATCACAACATTCTTATCATCGATACCACCGTTCCCCAAATAGCGAAGTCACTCATTTCCTGTACTTCTAACTTGGAAAGTTTTTCCGTTTCGGGAATCAGAAAAGTTTTGTTGAACGTTTTTTCATAACGCCTGATCAGCATTTCTCCGTCAAGTACCGCTATTACGATCCTGCCGCTCGCCGGCCTCACACTCTTATCCACAATCACAATATCACCGTCAAAAATCCCGGCATTCACCATGCTGTTGCCCGTTACTTTCATAAAGAAAGTTGCGGGCTTATTACGGATGAGTTGCTCATTAAGATCAATGCCACGTTCCATATAATCATCCGCCGCGGCACCAAAACCGGTGGCATTCGCCGTAGGCACATCATGTTGTGTAAATTTTTTTGATCCTGTATAGCTGCTGCTGAAAAAGTTTTCCACTTCCATAACTATAATTTTGACTAACTAATTTAATTAGTAAATTTATACTAAATAAATTAGCAAATAGTTTTTTGTTCAAAAAAATATTTCATGAAAAATATTGTCTTTCTTCCGTATTATAATGTGGACGAATATCTGCTGATTGTCGATCCCCATGAGAATCTGCGTAATAAGATCATGGCGAAAAAAAAGGTTTTTTCGATGTTTCTGAGGGATCCGCATCGCTGTATACTATGGCTCATATCACACTCGTTAATTTTATTCAATATAGATTGGCGGAAGAGTGTATTGCGAGCTATCCTAAAAAGATTGCAACGGTTTAGCGACCGGTGAAGATCGAACTCAAAGATTACGGCAGGTTCCTGAGCATACGATCTATTTCAATATTACCGGTAAAGTACCGATACAGGATCTCGTAGAAAATATCCGGGTCGAATACAGCAATCGGCAATTTACAGGTCGCTTCATCGCAAATGCAATGCTCTTATTAAAACGCCATTTCGGCGAAATGAAATACGAGATCGCTAAGATTTGCACCGGCTTCAGTATTTATAGCAACATCGTTGTGTCACTCACTTCAACAGCATAACAATTAGCCACTTCCATCAACTAAACAGTAAAAATTCATCACTAAAAAACTTCAAAAAAATTCAAACTAAAAAAATGTCAGATCAACTCAAACAAGACCACCATAAAGTAAAAGCCACCGAACAGGAAGAAAAAACGCAATACCTCCACGGTCGGGGTGCACAGATCAATTATAAGAATCGCTTTATTAAAGACGAAAAAACAAAAGAACATGTAGAAGCGATTGATGATTGGGAAGAAAGTAATATCAAAACACAATACATCGAAACGCAGTCAAAAACGATCGTGAATAAAATAGAAAGTAAAGACGTGGGCATGGGCTACAGTATGAATCCGTATGCCGGCTGCGAGCACGGCTGCATTTACTGCTATGCCCGCAATGTGCATGAATATTGGGGTTACAGCGCCGGAATAGATTTTGAGCAAAAGATACTCATCAAAAAAAATGCACCACGGCTCCTGCGAAAATTTCTCATGGATCCCAAATGGGAATGTAATCCCATCATGCTCAGCGGTAATACGGATTGTTATCAACCTGCCGAACAACAATATCGTTTAACAAGAGGCCTGCTCGAAGTGTGCAACGAATTCAATCAACCCGTTGGTATTCTCACCAAAAATTCATGGATCTTAAAAGACAAAGACGTACTGCAGGAAATGGCAAAAAAGAACATCGTATCAGCAATGGTTTCCATTACTTCTTTTAATGAAGACCTGCGCCGCATCATGGAACCGCGGACAACTACCGCCAAACAAAAATTAAAAGTGATTGAAGAACTCAGCAAAGCCGGTGTTCGTATGGGGATAATGATGGGGCCGATGATCCCGGGATTGAACGAGCACGAAATGCAGCGCATCATGAAAGCAGCGGTAGACAGCGGCGCAACATTTACCGCCTACACATTTATCAGATTGAACGGGGCTATTAAATTTTTATTCCATGATTGGCTGTATAAAAATTTTCCCAATCATGCCGATAAAGTATGGCACCTGATAGAACAAAGTCATGACGGTAAAGTGAACGATACCCGCTGGGGAGTGCGCATGCGCGGCGAGGGAAATATTGCGCAGATGGTTGCGCAGCAATACAAAAAATACGGGCTGTTATATAATATGAATGCGGAAGAATGGAGCTTAGATACAAGCAGGTTCCAAAGGCCGGGTGGGCAGGGCAAATTGTTTTGAATAAAAAAGGATCGCTGTATTAAGCGATCCTTCGTTCGGTACAACAGTACTATTCAGTTCTTCTCAAAATATTCCATCAACTGCTCTTCACTCATTTTGTTCGAGGTAGATTCTGATGTTTTTGTATTTTTAAATTGAGGTGTATCTGCTAAAAAATGAATGAATTGCTCCTGTGCATCACCGGTTCCGGTTACATGAACCACTTCGGCATTTTGCATGTGCGTAGTGATTTCCTTGAAGAATTTTCTTTGCAATGCCTGCACTTCATTGTTTGCATTTTTCTCGCTGGAATTGTGGGAGCCATCTTCTCCTTTTACATGCGCCACTAACACAAATGCTTTTGAATGATCTCCTTCAACTGTTGCTATCGTTGCGTGGCGGGAATCCATCCACACGCCGAATTTCTTTTGATTGCTCATATTGTTAATTTGTTTAACCGTGATGTGCAATAACTGTACCCCTAAATAAATCCCTGTTTGGGTAATAAATTTGGTCATCCGCCGAACATTTCCAAAAATGCACTTTTTCGCCTGGTAGAGACTGAGATGGTTGAACCGTTCTCCATTTCCATATAGCTGTTCTTTCCGCGGTAGAATTTTTTGAGGTATTTTAAATTGATCACCCATGAATGATGCACACGGAAAAACTCTTTCGTGCTCAGCATATCTTCCAACTCTTTTAAATTTTTTGTGACGGTGATCTTTTTATCATTTCTCAAAGTGATAAGCGAATACGCACCTTTAGCTTCCGCATGAATAATGTCTTCTGTATTCACGAAGATCATTCCGTCTGCATCGGGAAGACCAATCTTTTTAAAACGAAAATTATCTTTAAGTGCTTTTAGATGCTCAAATTCAGTGTCGGCAGCAATGGCTGATTTTACGCCGATCCTGGCGGCAACCTTTTTCGTTGCGATTTTCAATTCCTCAATATCAATCGGCTTCAATAAATAATCTGCTGCATTTTGCTTGATCGCTTTCAATGCAAAACTGTCGTATGCCGTAAGAAAAATGATCTCGAAATTTCTTTCTTCCAGCGATTCAATAAACTGAAATGCATTGCAATCCTTCAACTGGATATCCATATACACCAAATGCGGGTCCATTTCTTCGATCAGTTTTTTACCGTCAGAAGAATTTGAAGCGGCACCGCAATACCTAACGAGATCGCTGCAATGCGTTTCCAGCAATTTCTTAAGTAACTGAATGATCGCCGGTTCATCTTCTATGTGGATCGCTTTTATCATATTAATTCGCTGTTTTTTATTAAGGGCAGTTTTAGTTTTACAGTTGAGCCGGCGATTTTTCCGGTTTCGTCAGCGATATTGTTGATATCCATAAAGATGTCTTTCTCATTTGTAAGGCCGTTAATGATATCTAAACGCTGCCTGATATTTTTGAGCGCATAACTTTGGTGTTGGGACGTTCGCTTATCGGAATCGTATCCTCCGCCGTTATCCGTAACTGTGCATTCGATAAAATCGCCGTTCAGTTTTATATCGATACTGATCTTTCCTCTTATCATATCGTTTTTAAATCCGTGCCGTATAGAATTCTCAACAATGGGCTGCAGCACCATTCCGGGAATCATGGAATTTTCCGCATCGATATTTTTATCTGTTATAAAACTAAAATCAAATGCTTCAGGAAAACGCAATTGCTCCAGTATCACATAATCTGAAATATATTCCTGCTCACGGGCGATCGACACGAACGGCGTTGCTGAATTTTCCAGTGTGGAACGAATGAGTTTTGAAAACCTTACGAGATAAAGATTCGCTTCTTCATTTCTATCCGCGATGATCAATTGTTGTATGGAAGTAAGACAGTTAAAAATGAAATGCGGATTCATTTGTGAGCGCAATGCTTTTTGCTCTAATCCGGATAATTGCAGTCTTGTGTCAGCTTCCCGCTTATCCGCTTTTCTGATCCTGCCGATCCTGATCTTGTAAATAATAAATATCAGGATGAATAATAACAATACCGCCGCTGCCCTGAAAATATTAGTCTGCCACCACGGCTTTTCAATTGTAAGTTCAAGGGTAGATATGTTTGAACTTCTTTGTTGATTTTTTATTTCGGCTTTGATCTGCACATGATAATCTCCGGGCTGAAGATTCTCCAATACCAACTCGTTGCCATCGATCGATTTCCAGGTGGTATCCAAAGGCAACATACGGTAAGAAAAAATAACCTGCTCCGGTGCATTAAAACATATCGCCGAATATCTTATCGACAACCGGCTTTTATTATAAGGCAGAGTGAGGCTGCTGATATTTGAGGTATCAAACTTATAGCAGCTGATATTATTAACCTGAAGGAATAAAGGATCCGGCCGAGAAAAGAGTTTCGCCCCGGGATATTCCAGACTATAAATGCCGTTTGACGTAGCAGCTAAAACAGCATTCTGATATTTAAGCAGCTGATAAATAACAACATTAAATATCCCTTTATTTTGCCCGAAATTTTTGATCTGATACCTGAGCGGTTGCAGAGATGTAATGCCGATAACAGAAATGCCTTCGGCGGTGGCGGCCCATATATTTTTACCGTCAATTAAAATATATTTCACCGAATTACTCAACAGACCTTCTTTCTCCGTGATCACATTAAACACGGAACTGTCCTTCATGATAACGATGCCGCCAAAGCGCAAGCCGATCACATAAGTGCCGGGCACAAACTCTCGGATACAGGTAACACCGGTCTCAAAAATTTCGGGATGAAACGGAAAAGGAACTGCAGAATCTTTAATGCTGCTTAATGTATAAAGGCCTTTTCTTGAGGTAATCCATTTAGTGCCGTTTGCGGATATGTATGGATTGCCGGGGTTCCAGGCATGAAGGATGTAAGAATTGGTAAGTGCATTGTTCAGCCCTGACCTAAGCGCCTGTGCATAGTTAAAAATCCGGAATGCAGAAGAACTGTTTATAAAATATAATGAATCATTTACTTCGGGCATTTCATAAGATGAGGTAAAGGCTAACAGGTTATCAATATTTTTTTTATTAACCGGCACTTTTTCTGCCATGCTCATGAAGGAGGAAGTGCCGCAAAAAAAAATATTTTTTCCTTTGATGAAAAGATCACCGCTGTGCAGGATACGAAATTCGCTCAAAGGTTTCGTGCTATTATTTTCTTCATAGTAAATTCCGTCGCCCGTTGCAAAATAAAGCGTGGAATCGTTTTGGTTGTATAAACGAAAAACAGCTTTATCGGCATAGCTGTCGGTCGCTATTTTTTTAAGGCGCAGATCCTTGATATAATAAGCCCCGTTATCAAGCGTGGAAAACCACATTCCTTTCTCATAATCCGTAACGATGGAAGTGACGCTTTTCCCCGGAAAAAAATCAGCATCTTTCTGATTAAAATTCTCATCAAGTCTCACGGCGCCGTTATTGTGAAAACCAACCCAGATATTATCTGCGTCGTCTGTATTGATACAAAGGATCTCATGATCCAAAAAGATCTTGTCGCACCTGCCAAACGGCGTGATCCTAACCAATAGCCGGCTGTTATAAAAATATATATTATTGAAATTGTCCTTTGAGTGACCGTATTGCAGATCGGATGTTTGATCAAACCTGATTCTGTATGTCGTGTCCAATCCTGCACTTCTAAAATGAAGAAATACGGAATCTTTCGGACCGCTGTCATACAGTGTTCTTGTTGCAAAAAAATTCTCTCCCAGATCATTGATATCAAAAGCCCCATTCGGGATAATTGTGTTCATGGATAAAGGAGATACATAACTAAAGGCTTTTATATTTCCGGCAGGGCTGATATCAAAATTATAACCGCCTACCGAATTGATGAACATGCTGCTGTCTTTTCTTACGATTGCATTGATCATTAGCAACCCCGTAATATGCTTTTTTATGCTGTCATTGTATTTGTACGGATACACTTTTTCATGAAAGAAATATGAAAGCTTTCCGGTCTGGCTGAAGAACCATATCCTTCCCGCAACATCTTCCGTTATTTTGAAAACGATATTATCGGGAAGCTGAATTTTCTCCATTGTCTTTCCGGCAAAACGTACCACGCCCTGATCGGTTGCAAACCACAAATAATTCTTTGAATCGCGGTAGATGAAATAGCATTCATTGGAAGGTAGTCCCTCAGATTGACGGTAATTTGTAATCCCAAACGAAGATGACTGTGCAAAACAGCCTCCGCCAGGGAGCAGAAACACAATGAGCACTAAGGTTTTAAAGGGTTTCACGCAGACAAATATAAAACTATCGGAAATAGCATTGCAGCCGGAAACATCTTTAAACAGATATACAGCAAACTGCAGCAGTTATCCCTTTTAGGCAGCACTTATTAAATGGAAATGCAGTGGTAGTAAGGGTACTTGTATATTTACTACATAATCACGGATATATTTATTACAAGATATTACTCCGGACCCTATCAAAGGCTGCTCTTAAAAGCAGCCTTTTGTTTGCGTAGCATCTCAGCTAAATACGGTTAAACAAGCTATTTTTGCAGTCAACCTTAATTTTTAAATGATAAAGAATAGTCATGAGTAACGGACCGGTTTCAATTTTTATCGAACACCACTATCGTCATTTCAACGCTGCAGCCCTTATGGATGCGGCAAAAGGATACGTAACCCACCTTGATGAAGGCGGAAAAATGATGATCACGCTTGCAGGTGCAATGAGTACTGCAGAGCTCGGACTAAGTCTGGCAGAAATGATCCGTCAGGATAAAGTATCCATTATCAGTTGTACAGGTGCAAATCTGGAAGAAGATGTGATGAATCTTGTGGCGCATTCGCACTACAAGCGTGTACCTCATTACCGCGATCTTTCTCCGCAGGATGAATGGGATCTGCTGGAAAATCATTTCAACCGAGTTACGGATACCTGCATCCCGGAAGAAGAGGCGTTCCGTCGTTTGCAACAACATATTCATAAGATCTGGAAAGATGCTGATGATAAAGGCGAAAGATATTTTCCGCATGAATACATGTATAAAATGTTGCTGAGCGGCGTTTTGGAACAGTATTATGAAATAGATCCGAAGAACAGCTGGATGCTGGCTGCGGCGCAAAAAAATATCCCGATCGTGGTACCGGGCTGGGAAGACAGTACCATGGGAAATATATTCGCTTCATATATAATTAAAAATGAAATGAAAGCAACTACCATGAAAAGCGGCATCGAATATATGGTGTGGCTGGCAGATTGGTATCGTAGTAACTCATCAGGGAAAGGCGTAGGTTTCTTCCAGATCGGCGGCGGTATCGCAGGCGATTTCCCGATCTGTGTAGTGCCGATGATGTACCAGGATCTTGAATGGCATGATGTTCCTTTCTGGAGCTATTTCTGCCAGGTATCGGATTCAACTACATCTTACGGTTCTTATTCCGGAGCTGTGCCGAATGAAAAAATTACCTGGGGTAAGCTTGATATTCATACACCTAAATTTATTGTGGAAAGTGATGCTACCATCGTAGTGCCGCTCATCTTCGCATGGATTTTAGGTTGGTAATAAAGCATAAAAGTATTTAAAGTATATACCATACTTTCAAAATTGAAGTTGTGCTATATGCTTTTTTTGTAAAATTTAAAAGAACAAATATGGAAAAAGTAAAAATTACGGTGAACAATAACGGCTCTCTCAAAATAGAAGGTGACTTTGAAATTGCAGACAGAAACGGAAATTTATATGACCTCGGCGGAAGAACTGTAGTCGGTATTTGTCGCTGCGGACTTTCAAAAAATAAACCGTTCTGTGATGGCGCTCACAACAATCATTTTGAGCACGAAGCAATAGCGTTCGCTTTGCCGCCTAAGAAGACGCTATAACGGTAAGAAACCACTCTGCTGATATTTATGTGAACGCATCCCGTAAAGGATGCGTTCTGTTTTCCCACCCCGCAGTATCTTCGTAATATGTTGAAATATGAACTGATGCAGACCTTCTTACGTATATCAAAGAGACATGATTAGAAATTTTATTTTCCACAGGATCTCACCTGAGGTTATTGATCCGTTGATGGAAATAGACCTGGGGCATTTTGAAAAATGTATTGCATATATCAGAAAACATTATGAAGTGATACTGGTGGAAGATATTCATGAAAATGCCGGTTCCCGAAACAAACCGCTTGCTACATTAAGTTTCGACGATGGTTATCTTGATAATTTTCTTTACGCGGCACCGGTGCTTGAGAAATACAACTGCCGCGGAACATTTTTTATCGTGTCGGAATGTGTGGAGGAACAAAAGCCGCTTTGGGTAACGACCATTCAATATTTGCTGTTTAAAAATGATATTTCCGGAATGAATTTCAACTTTGATTTTCTTCCTGCTGATCTTCGCGCCGGTTGCAAACCAAACTCCGGACATCACAAAGCAATGTTCATCAGAAAAATGAACAATTGTCTCAAAAAACTGCCGGTAAATCAAAAAGATCTTATTTATAATTATATCACAGATTCATGCAGTGATCTTTCACTTCCGCGTATGATGATGAACTGGCAAGAACTGGCGCAACTAAAAGAAAAGGGCCATTACATCGGCGCTCACAGTCATACACATAATAACCTCACGGTAATAAAAGATGATGCTCAATTGGCGGAAGAATTCATATTGCCACGCCAACTCATTCAACAAAACCTGGGATACAGCCCGGCTCATTCGCATATCCCTTTGGCTTTTGCGACGAGCGTGTAAAAAAAGCGGCAGAGAGCGCAGGTTATTCGATAGCGGTGGCGGCTGAATGGCACGAGTTATATTTCACTGCAAGGCACAGCAATTTTGAAATACCGCGTATTGCATTGGGCAATGAACCGTGGTGGAAAACACGCATGCGTATCTCCAACAGTATCGAGACCATAAAAAAAAATATTCCGGGTATTTCTCTTATCCAAAAATTAAGAGCTTACCTCGCAGTTGCAGGTAAAGGTTTATCTCTCTTGAGCATTTCATCTCTGTTGGCGATATTCCATGCTGTATAAAAGATCATGCGAACCCTTGTTTCATATAGTTCAAAATTGATCTTGTCAACAGTATCCGTAGGCTGATGATAATCCGCTTTCAACATACCATCGTAAAAGAATAAAATAGGAACCCCTTTGCGTGCGAAGTTGTAATGATCGCTGCGGAAATAAATCCTGTTCTGATCATTAGGATCGTCAAATTTATAATCCAATACGAGCTTTGTGTGTTTATTGTTTTCACCTTCGTTGATTACGGGAAGATCGCTGCTCAATTTATCATGACCGATCACATACACATAGTTCGTCGTGTCTGCAGTTTTCCTTTCCGTATCAATTCTGCCCACCATATCCGTATTAAGATCTACTGATGTTTTATCTAATGAGAACAAAGGATGATCAGTATAATATTCACTTCCCCACAATCCTTTTTCTTCACCGCTTACCGTCATAAAAACAATCGTTCTTCTTGGTCGGTGTCCTTCTTTAGCAGCCTGCATGAATGCTTTCGCCATTTCAATTACACCGCAGGTGCCGCTGCCGTCATCATCCGCACCATACCAAATCTTATCGCCTTTTTTGCCTAAGTGATCATAGTGACCGGTAAGAAACACGAATTCATCTTTTTTATCCGTGCCTTCTAATACACCGATCACATTGCTTGCATTAATAATATTGCGGTATTTTTTATACGTGTAGTCAATATTTGTTTTGCCTTCTGTCGGTTGAGGTGTAAATGTGCCGTTTGCTTTTGCGGTAGCCAAAGCTTCGTCAAAATTTACCGGGAAAATTGCTTTTGAGTAAGGGTGCGAAAGCATTGCATAATTTAATTTTTTAGCGCCGGCATCTTCACGCGGATAATAGACCGTGCTCTTGCTGTTGTTGTCGATCATGCGCTGACTGAATGTCTCCATCGCAGGATTCACAAGCAATACACCAACGGCACCTTTTTCCGCCGCCGCCGCTATTTTTTTGCTGGTGCCGGGGAATGTCCATTCTGATGAACGTCCGTTTGGATTGATAAAATATTTACCATCTTTTTTCGGTTCTCCCGCAAAGATCACTACAACCTTTCCTCTTACATTGATCGCTGCATAATCATTATAGGCCGCGTCGTCAATTCCATATCCTGCAAATACAAGTTTGTCTGATCTGAATCTTACATTTTCATTTTGAGAAAGCTGAACAATATAATCTTTCCCGTACGCTGCAGGTGTACCGTTCACGCTTAACGAAGCCTGTTGCATACTGTCCTGATAAAGAGGATATAATTGCTGATAGCTTTTTAAAGCATCTGGTTTCAGCAAACCCATCGCGCTGAATTGCCCTTCAATATAACCGGCTGCTTTCCGTTGTCCTTCCGTTCCGGTTTCCCTTCCCTCAAATTCCGCACTCGCGATGATCGTAAGTTGTTTCTTAAGATCAGCGCCGGTGATCACGCCCGCATATTTTGCTGCAATGTCTGTCTGTGCAAGTACACCTGTAAAAACGAGCAGCATGGGAAACACGAATAATTTCTTCATAAGTGAATATATTTTAAAGCAATTTAAAAAAAATTACTCCCGAAAGGGCGGAAAATATTATGAAAGGTAAAGCCGGTTTATCGTGAGACAAACCGGCTTTGTTTATTTTATAAGATCAATTGTTGATCAGGCTTTCGGGGCATCATTGTCGCCGTCGTGGTTTTGAATGATCTCGATTTTATCCACACGCAGCGAATGTCTTCCGCCTTCAAACGCAGTGGCGATAAAAGTGTCCGTCATTTCTTTAGTGAGTTCTATCGCCACAAAGCGGGCAGGGATGCAAAGTATATTTGCGTCATTGTGCCTGCGTGCAAGCGAAGCAATTTCATTCTCCCAGCAAATAGCCGCACGAATATGCGCATGCTTATTTGCAGAGATAGCCACACCATTTGCACTGCCGCAAATGAGAATACCGAAAGCGTACTCGCCGCTTTCCACCGCATTGGCAACAGGATGAGCAAAATCAGGATAATCTACCGAGTCTGCGCTGTATGTTCCAAAATCACGGAGCGCTACACCTTTTACATCTCGCAGATAATTAATAAGCCCTGCTTTATATTCAAAACCCGCATGGTCGGAACCGATTGCAAGCGGTTTTGTGAGATCGAATGTTGACATGAATGATGATTAATGAATAATTTAATAATGGATAATTGATATTTGTAAGTTCGTAACCGGAATAATGCTCTTTGCATACAGTGAATTGCTTGTTGCCGGTTGTTTTCCGCTTTGCAAAGTTAACACAACGCCGCTATCCTGCCGTTGTCTGTTTTACATTTCCCGTTCTTTTGAGTACACCCCAACCCTGCAGTTCACCTTTGAGTGCCCTGTTGAAGGATTTGATCAAAATATAATACATCAACTGGCGATAAATAAGTTGCTGCGGAAAAAGCCACAACAGTTTGCTGTAGCGCTCTCTCGTTCGGTGTCCGTTTTCTTCGGTCTGTTTTTTTAATGCGGAATTTTCGAAACCAAAGGCAATGGCCGCACCTGTCATATCAACCAATGTAAAAATAAAATAATACAAAATGATGTGCGGAAGACTTGCCGGAATGATTCCAAAACCCGCAGCGATCAAACTCAATATAAGAATGATATCCGCCAATGGGGCGAGGAACGGCAGCACGATCTGGAAGATCAAAATATTCGGCAGGGCCACCATGCCGAAGTTCTTATATTTTGGATTGAGGAATGCATCCCGATGCTTCCAAAAGCTTTGCATTACGCCAAAGCTCCAGCGGAAACGTTGTTTCAAAAATTGTTTAAATGTTTCCGGCGCTTCGGTATAAGAGATCGCCTGACGGCAATTTCTTACGCGGTAATTATTGCGGTGAAGGCGCATCGTAAGATCACAATCTTCCGCAAGCGTGTCCGTTGTAAATCCGCCGGCTTCCAGGATCGCTGCTTTTTTAAATGCGCCGATCGCACCGGGAACAACAGTGATACAATTTAAAAGATCAAATGCGGAACGATCAAAATTTTGAGACGTCGTATATTCAATACTCTGCCATCTTGTGATCACGTTTATTTCATTCCCCACTTTTACATTTCCGGCTACAGCGCCTACCCGCGGCTCGCCTTCAGCAGAATGAAATTTCTTCATCAGCTGAGAAACCGCGTCTTTTTTGAGTTGCGTATCTGCATCTATACACACCACATATTCATGTTTCGCAATATTGATCCCGTAATTCAATGCTGTTGCTTTTCCACCGTTCGCTTTCGTCACCACTTCTACGTTTGCCGCATTTGCGAAATGATCAGAAACGGTTCTGAAAGTGCTGTCCTTGCTGCCGTCATCAACAAATACAATCTGCAGATCAGGATAATCCTGTTGTAATAAACTCTCTACGGTTCTCACCGCATTGATCTCTTCGTTGTATGCCGGAACGATAATGCTTACGCCGGGTTGGGCAAGACTTACGGGCATATTCTTCTCTCTTCTTTTTTGAATGGAAGCAAGGGTTGCCATCATCGTGATCCGCACTACGGAAAGAATGATCCCCACAATAAATAATGCGAAGATGAAATGCATGCCCCAATACAACGCCGTTGTAAAATAAAAGTTGAATTTTAATTTCCAATCTCTTGCTACCGGCGGCATCACGTCATCTTTTGTTTTGCCCATCAGATCCGCAACCGTGGTAAATTCGCAATGCATCGTGTCACGGAAATAAGAGATGATCCTTGGCAATGCTTCAACTGTTGCACGTCTTGTGTTTCCGCCCGCATCGTGTAATAAAATGATGTTGGAATTCTCCGCCAAAGCCTGCTGCTTCACACGATTAAAGATGGTATCCGCATTTACAAGATCATCAGCCCAATCATTCGGATCTATTGCTTCTCCGACGGTGATGTAATTGTCGTTTTTACTTCTCGCGATCGGCTCGATCTCTTCAAAAGATTGCGGTTCACTATCCGCATTGTAGGGTGCACGAAATAAGATAGTACTGTGACCGGTGACGGCCTCAATAAGTAAACGTGTGGTCTTCATTTCCAGCTCCGCCCGCTGCGGACTCATCTTTGCGATATTGTTGTGCGTGAATGTGTGGTTGCCTATCTCAAAACCATCTTTGTAAATTCTTTGCAGCAGGGGTAAATTTTGTTCCGCATTTAAACCCACGATAAAGAAAGTTGCCGGTACTTTTTGTTTCTCCAGAATGTCCAAAACTTTTGGCGTCCATTCCGGACTCGGACCATCATCGAAAGTAAGAATAAGTTTATGTTTCGGGCCAATTACAGTAGTGTCTTCGCCAAATTTCTCATATACATATCCTGATGGAAGTTGCAAATATTTTTGCTCACTGATAAGTTGCTCAGATGTGTCAATTTCGAGAGATGCTTTCCCCGGGCTCGGTGTGTAAAGGATTCTGAGTAATTCGCCGCCTGCCTCTCCCACCGCAGTCGGTCTTTGATTCATATCAAAGGGCAATGCTTCAAGACTCTTATAATCAAAGGGTTTATTAGTAAGGCCGGTGTTACTGAGATCTCTGTCGTAGAAATTCCAAAGACGGTGATCTTCTTTCCCGATTACCCAAAGTGCTGTGCCCGCTGTGCCGTATTCATCTGAAAATCGCATGATGTTGTATGCAGTTACCGCACCGGTAAACCATACAGAATGTTGAATGTTTTCGCCGCCGCTGTTTTCCGTATAACTGTAATGAAGATTAAAATTATCATTATCAAAATCGACCTGTGCGCCGGAAAGTCTTGCTTTATCAAGCGCCTGATTGTACGTAACTGCTTCACCGTTTATGAACTTTCCATCTTCGTCTTTTAAACGTTTGCCGTTCCCGTCTGTTTGCCAGTCATAACCATATCCCGCCATCCCCAAAATGATCTTATTACTTTCCATTTTGCTTGCGGCTTCATCCAATACCTGCTCTATCCATTTTTGTGCGCTCACCGGACCGGGGTCGGAATCTTCCGAATGCTGATCGTAAGCCATCAACACGATGTAGTCGTTGTAATCTTTGAGTGATTCAAAATTGTAATCGTCATTCAACGGGATCACATCCTGCGTTACCAACAAATGCTTCGCATGGAAATGAGTGTACAGCTCTTTTTGAAAATTTGTAAGCGGCTCATTCGTTGGTTCATCCAGTTCTTCAAAATCGATATTAATACCCTGAAAGCCTTTGCTGATTAATGAGTCAGCGAGATTATTGATGAATTTTGTGCGTTTTGCAGGATCGTTTAAGATATCATGCAACAGGTTTCCTTCAAAATTATGTGTGATCGCATTTACATTACTTAAAATTGGAATAATGCTCAAATGATGCTGCTTCATGATCGCAAGTCCGGCAGAATCGATTGTAAGATTTAATTTTCCATGGTCTTTTGGGTTGATAAAGAACCATTGCGGAAAAATGGTGTTTAGCTTGTCAGCATTTTGCTCAAGATCTGCCAGGCCCGGGGCATAGTTGTCGGAAGGTGCAAAAAAAGCTGCCCGGATGAAAGGTGCATCGGATTTTGCCTTCTTGCTTAATTTACCCAAGGAATCCTGTTTACTTCTTTCCTCTAAAAAAGATTTAAAGCCTTTGTATTTTTTATTTTGAGCAGAATTGAGATTTAGTCCTTTACCTTTTATAGCTTCCTCAAAAAGCCTACTCTTACTCTCAATATTAGGAAGATTGGGTGCTGCACCGCGAATTACAGCGATCACTACAACAACAATAAGAAAAACCATCACTGTAAGTATCACCGTTGTGGTCCACTTCACACTTTTATGTCGCACAGAACTGTCAGTCTGAAAAATTTGCTTGCCGTGGCTCATATATAACCGGATTCAGCTGCAAAGTTGATTAAACTTTAGCCTGAAAATACAATAACTAAATCTTTTTTAATGTTTTAACGAACCTTGAAGAATTGATATAAAAGAGAACCCCCGTAGAAACGGGGGTTGTTTACCAAAACTAACTGCTTATGAGAAATTTGAATTGTTCGTGTTTATGTAAAGTAATTTGCAAATCAGGTGCCAAAAAAATAAACCAATTGTTAAAATTTTGCAAACGCTTTCAAAAGAACCTCTGTAAATATTAGACGACGGGCTTATATTGAAACATACGCCGCTCGGAAAATTATTTCTGCGCAGTGAGTTTTTCCGCATTTTCGGCAAACTGTAATGCTTCGATAAATTCTCCCACTTCCCCGTTCAGCACGGCATCCAGGTTATAAACGGTCATTCCGATCCGATGATCCGTTACTCTTCCCTGGGGGAAATTGTAAGTACGGATCTTGGCACTGCGATCTCCCGTGCTTACCAAACTTTTTCTCATGTGAGAAATCGCTTCCTCGGCTTTTCTTACTTCCTCATCATATAACTTTGTACGCAGCATTTCCATCGCTTTTAGCTTATTTCCAAGCTGCGAACGATCCGTTTGGCACATTACGACAATCCCTGTTGGTTTATGTGTAAGAAATACCTTGGTTTCTACTTTATTCACGTTTTGGCCGCCCGCACCACCGCTTCGTGCGGTTTCCATTTTCACGTCACTCTCTTTAAGTTCGAAATCGATCTCCTCCGCTTCCGGCATCACCGCTACGGTAACTGCACTCGTGTGTACCCGACCGCTCGCTTCCGTATCCGGTACACGTTGTACCCTATGTACGCCGCTTTCAAATTTCATTAAGCCATATACATCATCGCCGGTGATTTCGATCTGCACCTCTTTATAACCCCCAACGGTTCCTTCACTTTCACTGAGCAGAGCTGCTTTCCACCCTTTTTTCTCGAAATACTTAGTATACATGCGTAAAAGATCTCCGGCAAAAAGGGAAGCTTCATCACCGCCTGTACCCGCACGAATCTCCAGGATAGCATTCTTTTCATCATAAGGATCCTTGGGAATGAGCATATTACGCAGTTCTTTTTCCTGTGTTTCCTTGTATTCTTCCAACCCGGGCAATTCTTGTTTCGCCATTTCCCTCATTTCCGCGTCATCGCCTCCCAACACTTCTTTATTAAAATTAATATCATCGATGGTTCTTAACCATGCATTGCGGGCGTTCACGATCTTTTCCAAACCGCGGTATTCCTTGCTCAGCGCACCAAACCGCTTGTTATCGCTCACGATCTCAGGATTCGTAAGTGCTACGGCTAGGTTATCAAATTTTGCCTTTATGGCATCCAGCTTATCTAACATAAAAGAATATTAATGGCAGTTGCCGCGCTAATTCATTATTTCCGACGGAACTTTGTGCCTTAAAGAAATCAAGGCCAATACTGCGCCGCAAAATTACGTTATATCAACTATCATTTTGACCCGAAAAATTAAAGCAGACGATATTTTCACCGGTACGGCATTCACCGGGGTTGGACAGGTGTTGATCACCGATGAAACAGGCATCGTAAAAGCTATTGTTCCGGAACAGGAAGCCGGCGAAAACGTAGAAACTGTAGAAGGTATTCTTTGCCCGGGATTCATCAACGCCCATTGCCATATTGAATTGAGTCACCTGAAAGATAAAATTCCGCAACGCACCGGTTTGGTAGATTTTGTGCAAACGGTGATGACGCAACGCGGCGCAACAGCCGAAGAAAAAGCTGACGCCATGCAAAATGCTGAATTGGAATTGTATAGCAGCGGAACGGTAGCAGTAGGAGATATCTGCAATACCGCCGATTCCGTCGAACTCAAAAAAAGCAGCAAAATTTATTGGCATAATTTCATTGAAATCAGCGGATTCGTTGAAGCCGGCGCACAAAAAAGATTTGATGATGCTAACCAAATCCTTGATATTTTTAATTCATTACTCATCACGCATCAATCATCACTAAGCCCGCACGCCCCATACTCCGTTTCACAAAAGCTTTTCTCATTGATCAATGCTGCAACCTCCGGGGAACTCATCAGCATTCATAACCAGGAATCGAAAGCGGAAAATGAATTGTATGAAAATAAGAGCGGTGATTTTCTCAGGCTCTATAAAAATTTCGGAATCGATATTTCTTCTTTTGCAGCTTCGGGTAAAAGTAGTCTGCAAACCTGGTTGCCTTACTTTACTAACCATCAACGCGTTATTTCCGTGCACGATACTTTCACTACTGAAGCAGACCTCCGTCATTTATCATTCATCACTCATCACCCGTCTCTTTTTTTCAGTCTATGTGCAAATGCCAATCTCTATATTGAAAACGCATTGCCTCCGATAGAAATGCTGATTAAAAATAATTGCAACATCATCATCGGCACCGACAGTTATGCGAGCAATACACAACTCAATATTTTTGAAGAGATAAAAACGCTGCGCAAACATTTTCCGCAGATTGCTTTAGAAACCATCCTCAAATGGGCTACACTAAATGGCGCAACAGCATTGGGTATTGAAAGTAAATTCGGGAGTTTTGACAAGGGAAAACAACCGGGAGTTGTGCTGATAAATAATGACGCCGCTTCGCGATTTTTATAAGGGACATTGAGCATAAGAGCGGGTAACGGGTAATTGGCGATAGCCAAAAATCACTATATCTTTCATTCTACCCTAAAACCTCCTGCATTACCATCAATGTTTTCATTTGCCCGAAATCTGTAACGTGAAGCGAATAATACTCCATGTATTTGGCCAGCAACTCTCTTCTTTTAAGCTGATTGATCCTTAATTCATCCAGTTCGTCGGGCACCTGCATCTTTAAAATTTCGGCGCTGATCAATGCATTTTCTCCCGCCATAAATTGTCCGTGATGCGGAAGTTCGCTGCAAAAATTTCCTTCCTGCAGGTCGAGGATCTTGTTTTCTTCGGAATAATTATCATCGATACGAAAGCCGAAGAAATGGCAGAGTTGCAGGGAAAAAAATAAGGGGAGATTTGCGGCAACTTTTGGTGGCGCTTCGTCTAATTGCATCAAAATATCTTCACAAAAATAGAACAGATCAGGGTTTGGTTCCGGTTGTTTTAATAATTTATACAGCAACTCCATCATAAAAACGGCGATACTGTTTTTCACCACATCGGTAAGCACCTGATTAAAAACTACCGCACGGTTTGCTTCGCGAATGCGGTGCAGCGTGTTCTTTTCATTGTGATACACTTCAGTTTCCAATAAAGACGCCGGCTGATAAAGCGAAGCCTTCAGGCCCGTTTTCTTTGCGGTACGCACGCCATTCACCATATAGGTCTGCACGCCGAAAATCTCCGTAAATGCGGTCACAACAAGGCTTGTTTCCCCGTATTTGATCGTCCGTAATATGATAGCTTTCGTTTTGTGCATGTTCTGATGATCGCTCTCAAAACCGTGTTGGTCGCATTTTCAGCAAAATCTGTCATCTTTTTGACCTTTCTTTGCAAAAAATTACGTTCAACATGTGGCAATCGCTGGCAAAGTTTGTAATAAAAAACCGTATCGCTCTTTTAGCAGCGCTTTTTCTTTCTACCTGTGTGATGGGTTATTATGCTTCCAAAGTAAAACTGAGCTACGAATTCTCCAAAGCAATCCCAACTGATAATCTTAAATCCATTGATTATGTAAACTTCAAGCAGAAATTCGGCGACGACGGAAACCTATTGGTAACGGGCATTACAACGAAAAGCCTGTTTACACTTAAGATCTTTAATGCTTATGTGCAGTTGGAGGCCGACATTAAAAAAGTAAAAGGAACTGAAGATATTCTGAGCATTCCCGGAGCGATCAATCTGATTAAAGACAGCGCAACGGAAAAACTGAATGCGCAGCGCATTTTCACTGAACAGACAACAACTCAGGAACGACTTGACAGCGCCGCAGCGCAATTCAATAACCTGCCTTTTTATAAGAATCGTTTGTACAATTTTGATCCTTCAAACGCTGAAGGAATAAGCTATCTGATGGCGGTGCGGGTGAATAAAGATATTCTTGCTACAAAAGAACGTTCACTCGTTGTGAACGGAATTAATGAAGCACTCAAAAAGTTTGAAACTACTACGGGTATAGAAACACATGTAAGCGGTCTGCCGCTGATCCGCACCATGGTTTCGGATAGGATCCAAAAAGAAATGAAGCTGTTCTTATTGGCTTCACTCGGACTCAGCATCCTTATCTTATTACTTTTCTTCCGTTCACTGAGTACAACCTTATTATCCATTACGGTCGTAATAGTTGGTGTGATATGGACGGTAGCAACAATTTATTTATGCGGATACCAGATCACTTTATTAACGGCATTGATCCCGTCGCTCGTCGTCGTGATAGGGATACCAAACTGTATCTATTTCATTAATAAATATCATGTATCTTATATAAAAGACGCAGACAATCCTTCACCCGTGGAAAGAAAACATTCTGCACTTGTAACGATGGTGAGTAAGATGGGTGTAGTTACGTTGTTCTGTAATATCACGGCGGCGATAGGCTTCGCGGTGTTTGCTTTTACAAAGAGTGCGATCCTTAAGGAATTTGGCGTGGTAGCGGGTATCAGCATTATGGTGATCTTTTTTGTGTCATTCATTTTGTTACCTGCAGTGTTGAGTTTACTTGCAGCTCCCGGGAAAAATCAGCTGAAATATTTACAAAATAAGTTGGTTGAATCAGTATTGAATAAAGCGGAAAAGTGGGTATTCGTTTACAGAACGCAGGTGCTTGTTGTAACCGGAATTGTATTGCTACTGGCCGCTTTCGGCATGATGCGTTTAAAGACAGTTGCATTTATTGCAGATGATCTCCCGAAGAAAGATAAGATCTATACCGATCTTAAATATTTTGAGAAAAACTTTAAAGGCGTGATGCCGTTGGAGATTACGGTCGATTCAAAAAAACGCCGCGGACTTTCCGGTATGCGTGCGTTGGCGGTTTTTGTAAAAGTGGATTCATTGGCACAGTTTATTGCCGCGCAAAAAGAAATGAATGCGCCGCTTAGTCTGGCAGAAGGATTAAAATTTGCCAAACAGGGTTTTTACGAAGGAGATTCTGCGATGTATAGTGTGCCGCAGGATGCCATTGAAGGCGCATTTGTAGGTGAATACCTGCGTCCTAATAAAGACACATCAGCATCTCCGAACAATTTCGCAAAGTCGCTCAAAGCATTTATGGATACCGCTTCTCAGGTTACACGTATCAGCGTGAGCATGGCAGATATCGGCACAGAGAAATTGCCTTTGTTGTTGGATAAAGTGAAAAAGCGTTCTGACCAGCTTTTTGATTCATCGTATAAAGTAACTTACACCGGCACCAGCATTACATTTTTAGAAGGAAGCAAATTCATCATCAACGGTTTAAAGGAAAGTATCTTTTGGGCCTTTCTGTTGATCGCCGTTTGTATGCTTTTCCTGTTCCGTTCGGTAAGAATATTGTTGTGCTCTCTCATTCCGAACGTAATCCCTTTATTGATTACTGCGGGAATCATGGGTTGGACAGGTGTTCCCCTCAAACCTTCTACAGTGCTCATCTTCAGTGTCGCGATGGGAATAGCCATTGATATCACGATTCGCTTTTTAGTGAACTATAAACAAGTGCTTCCGCAACATGAAAATGAAGTGGCGCTTGCGGTAAGAAGCACGATCCATCAAACGGGCCTTAGTATTATTTATACATCGTTGGTGCTTACAGCGGGATTCGTAATCTTTTGCGCAAGCAGCTTTGGCGGAACTTTCGCTTTGGGCTGGCTCACATCAGTAACACTCTTAACAGCTACAATTACAAACCTTGTTTTGCTCCCGGTATTATTGCTTTTATTCTCCAAAAAGAGCAGGCAGATCAATACTTTATAAGTTATTCACATATCAACAGAAATGCAGCGTTTGTTAAAAAAATGTTGTTATTACTACATAGGTATACTGCCGGAGAGTATATATTTGTTAGCATAAACCAAAACTGCATAATGAGAAAAGTAATTTTAACCTTACTGGTTGCTATAGCATTTGTGCTAAACGCAGCCGCACAGGACCGTACTGTCACAGGTCGCATTACAGATGAAAAGGGAGCCCCGGTTCAGGGCGTATCTGTCACTTCTTCCGATAACAAGAACGGAACTTCAACCGACAAGGACGGCAACTACACGATTAAAGTAGCTTCAAATGCGAAAACCCTCACTTTTACGAGTGTGAATTTTGCTACTGTCAGCAGACCAATCGGAACGGCAAATGTGATTACGTTATCACTGGCTTCTTCTGTTCAGGGATTAGATGAAGTAATTATTGTGGGTTATGGTACGCAACAGAAGAAAGCTTTTACGGGTTCAGCTGCAAAAGTAAATGCGGGAGCCATCGCACAATTGATCACGCCGGCATTTGATAAAGATCTGGCGGGAAGGGCCAGCGGTGTGAACGTTGTGAACAGCAGCGGTACTGTAAACGCTCCGGCAAGGATAAGGATCAGAGGTCTGAATTCGGTGAGCGGTAATCTTAGCCCGTTGATCGTTGTTGACGGTATTCCGATCACTACGGGAAATCTTGCATTGATCGGTAATTCAAACGCTTTAGGCGATATCAACCCTTCAGATATTGAATCGTTTGAAGTATTGAAAGACGGTTCAGCAACCGCTATTTACGGTTCCCGTGCTGCAGGTGGAATTATTCAGATAACCACAAAAAAAGGTGGTAAAGGAAAATCATTGGTGAGTTACGATGCAACGATCGGTTTCAGTAACCCTTCAAAAAAATTCAGTTTGCTGAATGCTTCACAGTTTGCAACGATCGCTAACGAAAAGCTTATTAATTCAGGCGCATTACCTGCTGCTATAAATGCTCCGGGTATTAATACAGATTGGCAGGATTATGTGTTCACCAAGAATGCATTTACACAAAACCAAACCCTGGGTATTTCAGGCGGATCTGACAAGACTAATTTTTATTTCTCTTTTAACTACAGCAGCAATCAGGGAACGATCATAACAAATAAGAACAAATCGATCAGGGTTAGAAGTAATGTTGAACATCAGGCTACAAAATGGCTGAAAGTAGGAAATCTAATGACATTGTCACGTCAGACAGATAATGATCAAAATAACACTGCAAATGCGTTAAGTGGTTCTATCGCCGGCGCAATCAGGGCTTTACCGAATGTAAATATTCTTGATGCTACAAACCCTACAGGGTTTAACATTCAACCTTATCCGGCAAATGTACTTGGTCAGGGAAGTAACCTTCGTCCAGTGGATGATGCTTATACCAACCAGGGATTTGTTTTGGCAAATAACCGGTATGAAAGCGAAAAGTATCGTATCATCAACAACGGTTATATTGAAATCTCACCGGTAAAGGGATTGAAATACCGCAGCCAATTCGGTGTTGATTATTTTAATGATAACAGTCTTCAGATCTTAGATGGAAGACACGGAGACGGATTCAGCACTACGGTTCCGGGATTTATTTACAACGGTCAGCAAAATATCCTTCAGACAACTATTCAGAATTACATAAATTATAATCATTCTTTCCGAGCTCACAATGTTTTTTTAACTGTTGGTCATGAACTGCAGGAAACAAAATCAAGATTTTTCAGCGCAAGCGGAAACAACATATCTGATCCATACTATCTCAAAGAAAATGTTATCAGCAATACAGTCGGCGGTACACAAACCGTGGGTGGTAACTTTGCGAAATATGTATTGGAATCTTTCTTTGGAAGAGTTAATTACGATTACAAAAATAAGTATTTTCTGCAGGCTTCTTACAGAAGAGATGGTCAAAGTTCGCTTGCTAAAGGACTTAAGTATCAAAACTTTCCTGGTGCATCAATCGGCTGGAGACCTTTGGCTGAGAAATTCGTGAGCAGCAGCAGGTTTATTTCCAAAAATATTACAGACCTTAAAATTCGTGCTTCTTACGCCGAAGTAGGTAACCCTATAGGTGGTTTCCCTGCTTACAGCCTTTACGGTGCAAGACCTTACGGTAATATCGGCGGAATCGCGGTATCCAGTGTAGGAAATGTACTGTTATCAGGAGAACGCAGTGTTAAATATGATCTTGGAATAGATTTTACAATTCGTAATAATGTAAACTTTACGGTCGATCTCTACAAAAATGATAATAATGATCTGATCTTCCAGGTACCTACACCTTTCAGCGCGGGTATACCCCTTAATCAGATTCCACAGAATATCGGAAAAGTTGAGAACAAGGGTATCGAACTGAATATTGATTTTAACCTTGTCAGAACCAAAAGTTTTACCTGGAATGTCAACGCCAATTATTCTTACATTTCTAACAAGATCAAAAAACTTTATCCGCTTGGTGGTGTAGATCAAAAAGAAGTGAACGTAGGAAACTACAATATTAACCGTGTGGGAGAATCGATCGGCGCAATTTACGGTTATCGCTTTGCGGGTGTAAATACAGGTAACGGTAATCCTGTTTACTATAATGCAGCAAACCAACTTGTACAAAGAAATATTGCAGATGCAGGTTATTATCTTGCAAATTCATTGTCTGATCCTACTTTAGGTGCTTCAAGTCCGCTGGTAAGTACAGACAAAGTCATTTTAGGCAATTCGCTTCCGAAATACTACGGCGGATTTACCAATACTTTTAACTATAAAGGCTTTGGTCTGCAGGTATTCTTCCGCTATCAGGGAGGAAACAAGATCATGAATATTACCCGCCAGGAAATTTTGTTGAATCAAAGATTTGCCAACAGCGGAACAGAATTATTGAACAGATGGACAACACCGGGTCAGATCACAGACGTGCCTAAACTTTACTACGGTTTGGATGCGAATGTGAATCAAAACGGCGACGCTATTTCAAGATTTGTTGAGAACGGAAATTTCTTAAAATTACAAACGATCACATTCAGCTACCAATTCAACAGCGAATCACTTCAGGCCATGACAAAGGGCGCATTTAAAAGTGCAAGGTTCTTCATACAGATGCAGAACGTTCAAACCTGGACAAAGTATTCAGGAATCGATCCTGAAGCTTACAGTGAATTGGGATTGGATAATGGTCTTTCTCCGCAGATCAGAACAATTTCTACCGGGGTTAATTTGAGCTTTTAATTAAAAATAAATTAGTAAGTTATGAAAAATAGATATATAAAAATACTTTGCATTTTTGCTGTTATAATAGCAAGTGCAACAGGTTGCAGCAAAAAACTGGATACTATTCCTTTTAATCAGATCGCAAAAGAGAATGCCTTTGATACTCCTGCCCGCTGTCTTCTCGCCTTGAACGGCGTTTATGACGCTGCACAATCAGGTGTATACGATCCTTTAAACGGTACCGCTACAGTAGATCGAGGTTATCCGTTCGGCGCTGCGGCTATCGAGCAGGAAGAAATGCGTGGTGAAGATTGTGTAAACATTCAGACTTTCTTTTCTGTGACTTACTTATCTCAACATTCTACAACGTCACCGAATAATGTGAACATGTGGAGCAATCTTTACGCGCTTATAAACAAAGCCAATATTTCGATTGCGGGTTTTCAGGTAGCACTTGGGAAAGGTGTATTAACAACAAGTGTTGAGGCTCAATACGAAGGTGAATGTAAATTCATGAGAGCAATGGCTCACCATGAATTGCTTATCCATTTTGCCCGTCCATATGCAGATGGCGCAGGAAGCAAACTTGGCGTTCCGTACAGAGATTTTCCAATCGACGGTCCTGAAGCATTGGCGCGTGTTGCCATTTCGCCTAGAGAAAGTGTAGCGGCTTGTTATACAAAAATGCTTGCTGATCTTGATTACGCTGAATTAAATCTTCCGGCAAGCGGAGCAGGCCTGAATACAATTAGAGCCACAAAAGCTGCGGCTATTGCGCTTAAAATGCGCCTGAAATTACACAAAGGCGATTGGGCCGGTGTAATAGCCGAAGGAAATAAACTGATACCGGCAACTATTGTTCCGCAGTCATGGACAACTGTTGTGAGTCCGATCGGCGGTTGGGCGCTTACAGCTGCTCCTGACGGACCTTTCCTAAATAATCTATCAACAGAAAGCATATTTTCTATTCGTAATGATGCGAATGATAATCCGGGAACTAACGGAGCTTTATCCAGAATGTTCGGGTCGGTAACAAGCGGTGGCCGCGGACTTATCTCTCTAAGCCCAATTCTGTACAATATGCCGCAGTGGACTTGCACTGATAAAAGAAGAGCTCTTACCGCAGACGGTGCAAGTGCGATCACAACAGCATCAAAATTTTGTCTTAAGTACAGAGATTTTGGTACATACTCAGATTTCGCACCTTATATACGTTACGCAGAAGTTTTGCTTATGCAGGCAGAAGCTGACGCACGAAATACTCCCGCAGTTGTAAGCGCACGTTCATTGGATCTGTTAAATACGGTGAGAAACCGTTCCTTAGCGTTGCCGTTAACAGAGACATATACAGCGGCAAATTTTGCTACTGCAAATGCTTTAATTACAGCCATTCTTGCAGAACGCCGGATCGAATTTGCTGCAGAAGGTAAAAGATGGAGTGATATTCACCGCCTTGCGGTGGATCCTGTGTTTTCGCCGGGTGGAATTCCCGCTAAAATGGCAAGTGGGTTTGTCGGTACTTCCGGATTTGTATGCGGCGGCGCAGTACCTGCTACGGTGGTAAGTGCCATTTCTTACAGCAGTCCTCTTTTTCTTTGGCCTATTCCGCAACAGGAAAGAAATACAAATCCAATTGTGGAGCAAAATCCTAACTACTAAACTCATTCATAATGAAGCAAATATTTAATATTATATCAGCGTGCACTTTGCTTACTGTCTTTTTTGTAAGCTGTGAAAAAGACGCAGCTTTAATCGGTTCCGATACAAGTGAGGCTTATGTGTCTTTCACTAACGTGAATGCAACCGGCAAAACGGTTAATTTTTTTATCAACGGTTCAAAACTTAACCTGCCTGTTACTGTAGCAGCCGTTACACCCGGTGCAAGTATCATAGGGTTATATGCAGGTGTAATGCCGGGAAAAGCGTCTACATTCACCGTATCAGATACAACACCTCCCAATCCTGTTTATTACAGTACGCCATTTACTGTTGCTGCCGCAAAATCATACTCGTTCTATCTTTATGATACACTTGTAGGAACAGCAGGTCAGTTGAAAGGAATTTTGCTTAATACAGACAGAACTATTGATGCGAATTCACTAAATGCAAATATCAGAGCGCTACATTTTAACCCTAAAGCACCTGCTTTAGACGTGGTTATCGTTAGGCAGGTAGCTAATAACCCGATAGCGCCGGCCCTTCCGGTACTTGTGCCAAAGGATAGTGTTTTGATCAGCAGCGGTATAAGTTATATTGGATCTTCGGTTCCTAATATTACGACGCTTTCTGCTTTTATTCCTGTTATGGGTAGTCAGCTTGCAGGCTCAACATCAGGAATTCTTCAAACTAATTACATCGCCAAGGTGAAATTAGCAGGTACTCAAACCGTACTCGCTACAGGAACATACACATTAGTACCCGGTAGAAATTACAGTCTGCTTTTAAGAGGAAACAGCGCAACAGCCTTCACCTTGACACTTCAGGCAAATAATTAAACTTTAAATTAATAACTAAAAAGCCTCCCGATTTTGAATCGGGAGGCTTTTTAGTTTGTCATCTTTGGTAAAATTTCAGAGCTTTAGTCAACATTTTTTTTATCACATCGACCGGCAGATCTTCATCAGCGTCGATCAACATTATTTTCATCCTTGAACGCTTCTCCTGAATAAGGGACGGTTCGTGAAAAAGTTTCCCTTCCACTATTCCGATATAAGGCTGATGGTATTTTTTATGATACCATAAATAACAAAACATTTTTCCTTTGTAACAAAAAAACGGCATCCCGTATTTCAACTCATTCGTGATCGCTTCATCATGAGAAAGAATGAGATACTTCAATGCCAGCATGCAACTCTTTACGGGCTCTTCCTGTTTGGAATAAAAATTGTCCACCGCTTTCATTACTGCAATGTCTTTATGGATCGAGGATAGCCTAAGTAAAAAACACCGCATTCACTGCGGGGTTCTGTCAGATTCAATATTTTATTTCAACACTTCTTCCAGCTTTGCACCCAATTCAGTTCCTCTCAATGAAGTGGCAATGATCTTTCCCTGAGGGTCGACCAGCACGTTGTATGGTATCGCATCAAAACCGTAAAGGCTCGCTGCTGCACTTTGCCATCCTTTAAGATCGCTGATATGTGTCCAGGTAAGATGATCGGCATTGATCGCCTTAAGCCACTCTGCTTTGTTCTCATCGAGTGAAACGCCAAGTACAGTGAAGTTTCTTTTTTTATACTTGTTATAATTAGCCACTACATTCGGATTCTCGCCTCGGCACGGTCCGCACCAACTTGCCCAAAAATCAACCAATACATATTTTCCTTTCAATGAATTTAAAGAAAACATTTTTCCTGTAATATCAGGAAAAGAAAGTTCGGGAGCCTGCGTGCCTATCGTTGCTTTACCGCCCGTTTCTGCGCCCGCAGAAGGTACCTGTTGGGCTGCTTGCGGCTCCATCGATTTATTGAATAACGCTATAAGTTCCTTGAGACCATTGTGCGCAGGAAATCTTTTTGCCAATGCAGCAACATGCGTTTTCAGTTGAGCGGTATCAATTCCTTTTGTAAGTCCCATCGTAAACATCGCGATTACCGGATCTGATGTACTATCAATATTCTTTAGAATGAACTCATCCATTTGTTTTACCGATGTGTCAAGCGAAGTGTTTCTCGCAGTCATGATACTGTCGCTTCCTTGATTTTTTCTGAGGCTGTCAATTTCCGAAAGAAGACCGTTTATACGGATCTGCTTATAATTGATGTTGCCCAGGAAAGACCTGAATGAACGGTTTGACGGCGAATTAAAATCCGCTCCTTCAAGTGTCATATCTTTTACGTCTGCCTTAAGGATAATCTCCGGTTTATCATTAATAAAGAAATAACCGACCTGCGCTTTTTCAAATCGCAATTGGTACAAACCTTTTTCCATGCCTGTAGCAGATAGTTCAAATTTGCCGTTCCTGATATCAGCTGTATCCAGCACCTGCGGCTGTTTTTCATTAAAGAAAAGTTGCTCCAAATAAATTTTCTGGTCATCAATATTTTTTAACTCGCCGTGCAGCGTGAATTTTCCTTTTTCATTTTTGTCGTTGCATGAAAAAAGGAAACTACTTAATAATAAAATCGCTAATATTCTTTTCATAATTTATCTCTTAATATTTGTATTCTTCGTTTCTATCTGTCAGTCTGAGCCTGTCGAAGGCGGTTGTTGATCTTTGTATTAAAATATTTACATTCATTGGGTTCGACAAGGTAAGCCTGACAATCTGTAAACCTGTCAACTGCCAACCGTCATACGTCAACCGTCATCCGTCAACTCAAAACTCACTTCAATTTCTCTTCCAACATTTTTGTCACCGCCTGCATATCCGCTTTTCCTTTGCTCAGTTTTTTTACCTGTCCGGCAAATAAACCGATTAAACCTTTTTTCCCTGACTTATATTCTTTCACTTTATCGGGCATCGAAGCGATCGCTTCATCCGCCCATTGTTCCAATGTATCCGTATCTTTTTCCTGCAACAGATTCATTGATGCAGCAAGGGTTTCAGGCGAAGCCGCAGGATCATTGATTATCGCTTCCAGTAATTTACCCGAAGCAATATTATAATGCACTTTTCCTGTTTCGGTAAAATTGATCAACTCAGCAAGCTTCAAAGCATCTAACGGAAATGCTTTTACACTAATGTCTTTTTCCGTGCAATAATTTCTAACAGGCCCGGTAAGCCAGTTTGCCGATGATTTATAATTCTTCGTGAGTGTTGCAAGCTGTTCAAAATATTCAACGTCATCTCTGTCGGTTATTATTTGCGCAGCGTCATAATCTGATAAACCATATTCAGCAGAAAATTTTTGCTGCAATACCGCAGGTAAAGCGGGCATTGTATTTTTTATGCCGTCAATATAATTTGTTGTGATGTTGAAAGGCGGCAGATCAGGTTCAGGGAAATAACGATAATCATCTGCTTCTTCTTTACTGCGTAATGAGAAAGTGATATTCTTATCCGCATCAAAACTCCGGGTTTCCTGGATGATCTTTTCGCCAGCTTCTGTTACTGCTATCAGTCTTGCAACTTCGATATCGATCGCTTTTTTTACATTACGAATGCTGTTCAGGTTTTTTACTTCCACACGTGTGCCCAGTTTTGTATCTCCTTTCAGACGGATAGAAATATTTGCATCGCAACGCATGCTTCCTTCTTCCATATTCCCGTCGCACACATCGAGCCAGCGTACCAGCCTACGCAGTTCTGTAAGGTAAGCATAAGCCTCATCCGCACTATGCATATCGGGTTCCGTTACGATCTCCAACAACGGTGTTCCCGCACGGTTCAGATCGATCGCAGTGTCATTCTCAAAAAGGTCATGAATACTTTTGCCCGCATCTTCCTCCATGTGAATGCGGTTAAGTTTGACATCTTTTTTGCCGGAAGATGTTTGAATAGAAAGATAACCGCCGTTGCAAATCGGCGCTGTGTGCTGACTTACCTGGTAACCTTTCGGCAGATCAGGATAGAAATAATTTTTTCTTGCGAAGTAATTATGTTGAACGATATCACAATGCATCGCAATGCCCAGCCTCACCGCAAGAGCGATCACTTCTTTATTCATCACCGGCAGAGTACCGGGATGCGCCAGCGATATCGGACTCACATGAGTATTGGGCGCCGCACCGAATGCGATGCTGTCGCCGCTGAACAATTTTGTTTTTGTAAGCAGTTGGGCGTGCACTTCAAGGCCGATCACTACTTCGTATTTATCAGTATTCATCTGCGTGCAAATTTAGACAATGACCGCCGAAAGGCCTGCAAATAAAAAACCGCCTCCCATGAATGAGAGACGGCTTAATTAAACCAAATGCAAAGTTTAAAGATTCGCGGTCTTAAGATTTTTCGGGATCTTAATATTGAAAGTCATTTCCGATCCGTTTCTTTTTGCTTTTATAGTATAAGCATTGCTCTCTTTGTTGGATTGCAATTGCTGTCTTGCGTCATCAGTGTTATTCACTTTCGCACCGCCAATTTCCGTGATCACATCATCTTTCATCAAACCGGCTGTAGCTGCTGCTGAATTAGTTTCCACATCAAGCACTTTTACACCGGTGCTTTCTTCTGTATCCTGAATTTTAAGCCCGAGTTTTTGGCGGCGAACTAATACCACGTCACGATCTTCTATAATGTTTCCCATTCCCGGAGTGCGTGGTACACGTGGCGCACGCGGTACTCCCGGAACTGTTACTTCTTTCATGCTGCCGTCCGGCATCGTGTAAGAAAAACTTCTCTTCATCGTCTTCTGTGTAGACAATACAACTTTTACATCCTTTTTCTTGCCGTCACGCAGGTAATATACTTTTACTTTTTCGCCGTCTTTTTTTGCACGAACAGTTTCAGATAATTCTTTAGTGCTGCTGATCTTTGTGTCGTCTATCTTGTAGATCACGTCTCCTTTTTCCAATCCTGCTTTAGAGGCAGGGCTTTCATCAGATACGCTCAGGATCTTTGCACCATCATCGCTTTTTTCAGTGTTCACACCGAGATAGGTGTATGAAGTTCCTTCGCTGTTGCTCCAGGACATGTTCTTATCATCAAAGTTGAAGTTGAAGTTTTTCATGTCGCCCAATTCAGCGAGTTTATCATTAAGGTCCATCATCTTCCCGTCAAAATCCATCGTGATCTTATTACCGTCGCGGATGATCATTTTACGGTTGTTGATGGTTACGCCGTCTTCATTGAATTCTGCGATCGGTTTGCCATTGATCAACACTTTATCGCCCGTGATCTCCACGGTTACTTTAGTATCCTTATCGCCTTTTTTGCGGATAGTGATTTCCTGTGTTTCTTTTTGGGCCGGCGCAGTGCCATCCTGAGCAACCGCTTTGTAGCTTCCTCCCAATGTTGCCATCAGCCAACCGATAATTCCTACTGTGAGATTCTTTTTCATGTTTCTTTTTTTTGGTTATCACTTCAGCGGGGACTGAAGTTTTATGTCGCTTTAATTTTATCTACGAAATCTTTAGTACATCAAAAGTAAGGGGATAACTTGAATTACGAAACTTTTCGCAATTATTTTTTTTGCTTTAACAAATTTTTAGAAAGATCAGTTATTCGCCTGTTTAAAATTGCTGAGCCACTTACTCTGAACCCGAACGAACATCGTTCAGCGATTTTTTTTGCCGCAGATATTGACAAGATCAATTGTAAATCTTTATTTTTCTAAACTCCTTGTTATGTATTTATTCAAAGAACTGCATCCTTCTGCAAACCGAATAACATTTCTCATTTCAAATTGATCTCATGAAATTATTTTCTCTTTCGATCCTCACATTATTTTTTTGTTCGTTTGGCTACAGGCACAAGACGAACAGCGTGAAGATCAATGCTGCATTAAAAGCCGCAACTGTTTACCGCACCGGCGCATCACTCACACATTTTGCAACAGCAACATTGCAATCGGGCGATAACGAATTGGTGATTGAAGGACTGAGCAGCTATCTTGACATAAACAGCATCCAGGTTAATTGTCCCGCTGCGGTCACGATCCTTGGTACCGAATTCAGCAATAATTATTTGACACCGGAGAATATAAGTCCTGCTGTTCAAAAACTAAAAGACTCTATGGAATCTGTAAATATGAACAGTCAGCGGAATAATATCCGCATCAATACATCAAACCAACTGTTGGAAGTATTAAATACAAACCGTGATGTGAAAGGCGCCCAAACAGGGCTTAGCGTGGCAGAACTCACGAAGCTGATGAATTATTATAAAGTAAAATCCGAAGAAGTGCAGAATGATCTGTTGGCGTATCAACAAATAAAAATGAAGTTGGATAAACAATATTCCAAACTCTATCAACAGATTGATGAAGAACAAAAAAGAAACACAACTTCCGGCGGCAGACTTACATTGCAATTAAATGTTGCGGTTGCGGGTGAACAGGAATTCAATATCACTTACAATACACAGAATGCTTCGTGGACGCCGTATTATGATATCAGGACTGATAATATTAAAAGCCCCCTCAAATTTATTTACAAAGCGAAGATCGCACAGACAACAGGGATCGACTGGAAGAAAGTACAACTCTCACTTTCTACATCTACACCAAAACAATTCGGGAATGCGCCGTTATTAAAAACATGGTTTCTAAGTTATACAGATCCTGTTGCGATGATGAATAAAGATATAAGCCGTCCCGTGAATGTTGCTCAGGCACTGAGCGGGAAAGTTTCAGGGCTTAGCATCAACAGCGAATCACAGATGGGATATTCCCGATCAGGTATCCAACTCAGAGGGCTTCGGTCTATCACCGACGATAATAATGCGATCTATATAGTAAACGGGAAACAGGTTTCAGCAGCAGTTTTCAATCAACTTAATCCTAATAATGTCGAGAGGGTAGATGTATTGAAAGGCGGACAGGCTTCAACATTATATGGTTCAGATGGCGTGAACGGAGCAATCGTTGTGACATTAAAAAGCGGATTGCAGGACTATGTAAAAGTTTCGGATAACGAACTTGATGTCACCTATCAAATAGACTTGCCTTACGATGTTGCATCTACGGGTAAACCACAGATCGCTACGATAAAAGAGGCAACCATGCCGGCAGGATACAAATATTATAGTGTGCCGAAGCTTGACAAAGAAGCATACCTGATAGCAGAAGTTGCCAATTGGCAAACATTGAACCTGCTGCCGGGTGAAGCAAATATTATTTTTGAAGGAACTTATGTAGGTAAATCTTACATAGATCCTGCAAACACAAATGATACGCTCAATATTACTGTGGGTAATGATAAGCGTGTTGTGGTAAACAGAGAAAAATTGAAGGACTACAGCAGCGTAAAATTCATCGGTACAAACAGGTTACAAACAGTTACGTATGAAACAACGGTGCGTAATAATAAAAAAGAACCGATCACGATCACAATCAAAGATCAGTTTCCGAAAAGTACGGATAAAGACATTGAAGTAAAATTGCTTGAAAGCTCAGGCGCTTCTGTAAATGATGAATCGGGTGTGATCACATGGCAGATGACGCTCGTGCTGGCAGACAGCAAGAAACTGCGGATGACCTACAGTGTAAAGTATTCAAAAGAAAAAACGGTTACACTTAATTAAAATAAAAAATGGCTGTCAGAAATGATAGCCATTTTTTATTTTATGTTGAACAATTATAATTTTTCTTTCACCGCATCTATCGCAGCCTGTAATGCACTTACATTTTGTCCGCCCGCCGCAGCGAGATTTTTTTGTCCGCCGCCGCCGCCCTGTATCATCGGCCCTACAGTTTCTTTGATAAGTTTAGATGCGTCCAATCCTTTTGCTGCAACAACCGTATCACTAATGCCGATGGCTACGTGCGCCTTCCCGCCTACGTTTGCACAAAGCACCACAACGTGATCATGCAAATGTGTTTTAAGATCGGTACATAATTTTTTCAATGAATCCGCATTTGGCACTTCAATGATCTGTCCGACGAACGTTACATTATTAATGATCTCATCTTTTTGCATCAACTCATTGCGAATGCCAACTAATTGTCTGGCTTCAAGCGATTCGATCCTTTTGTTTAATGAACTGTTTTCTGATTGCATTGCTTCAATTGCCTTTGCAAGATCTTTCGGATTTTTCAGCAATTCTTTTACGGCACTTACTTCGTTAAATGCGTTGTTGATCAAAGCCTCTGCGGCTTCACCGCTTACCGCTTCAATCCTGCGCACACCTGCAGCTACAGCACTTTCGGATCTTATTTTAAAGAAACCGATCTCACCGGTATTTCCAACGTGCGCACCACCGCAAAGCTCTATAGAATAATTCGGATCAATGGTAACCACCCTTACCGTATCGCCGTATTTTTCGCCGAACAAAGCCATTGCGCCGGTTTGCATCGCTTCATCTTTGCTCATGCTTTTAATAACGACAGGAATATTTTCTCTGATCTTTTGATTCACGATCTTTTCTACCGCAGCAATTTCTTCATCGGTCATTTTTGCAAAGTGCGAAAAGTCGAAGCGCAGATATTCATCATTTACCAATGATCCTTTTTGTGCAACGTGCTTGCCTAAAACATTGCGCAGGGCCGCGTGCATCAGGTGTGTAACGCTGTGGTGAACCGCGATCTTATTTCTGCGTGCCGTATCAATCGTTGCGGTTACTTCACCGGAAAGATCCGCCGGGATCGTATCTGCAAAATGTATGATCAGGTCATTCTCTTTCTTTGTATCAACAATTGTTAATTGCTCATTGCCGATTTTCAATTGACCGCTGTCACCTATCTGTCCGCCGCTCTCCGCATAAAAAGGGGTTTGTTCCAATACGATCTGGTATTGTTCTTTACCTTTTCCTTTTACTTTTCTGTAGCGCAGCACTTTTGTTTTTGTTTCCGGAGAATCATAACCTACGAATAAAACCGAACCCTCATTCAGGATCTGCCAGTCTTCCGTGTCCATTGCTGTTGCTGCACGTGAACGGTTTTTCTGTTGTTGTAATGCAGTATCAAAACTTTTCTCATCAACCGTAAGGTTATTTTCCTGTGCGATCAATCGGGTAAGATCAATCGGAAAACCAAACGTATCGAACAATTCAAATGCCGCATCACCGTTTATGATCGAAGATGGTTTCGCCGACTCCATAATATCATCCAATCTTTTCAGGCCTTTATCTAACGTTCTTAAAAATGCATCTTCTTCTTCTTTGATCACTTTCGCAACAAAATCTTCCTGCTTTTTCAATTCAGGAAAAACGTTTTCAAACTGATCAGCAATTACAGGCAACAGTTGATGTAACAAAGGTTGTTTATAGTCGAGGTAAGAATAATAATAACGTACCGCTCTTCGAAGGATCCGGCGTATAACATAGCCTGCACCTGTATTTGAAGGAAGCTGTCCGTCTGCTATTGTGAATGCGATCGCCCTGATATGATCTGCAAGTACCCTGAAAGAGACACTCACTTTATCATCTCCCGCGGTATATTCTTTGTTTACGATGCGCTCTGTTGCTTCAATAGTTCCGCTGAAAACATCCGTATCGTAATTGCTCGTTTTATTTTGCATTACACGCACCAACCTTTCATACCCCATTCCTGTATCCACGTGCTTTGCCGGTAAAGGGATCAATTGAGTAAGCTCGCGGTGTTTGTTTCCTCTTCCTTCTTTGTATTTGTGCTGGCTGTCACTATCTGTAGTTAAGAGAAGATCCTGATTACTGTTCTCCCAATTTCTTAATTCTGTTGCGCCCTCTTTGATCTTCCATGCTCTGTTGAATTCCATGAATACATTGTTCCAGATCTCGATCACTTGCGGATGATCATTGTTTACCAATGACGCACCTGATACTGCAGCTTTTTCCGCTTCCGTACGTGTATCAGCATGGATTTCCGTGCACGGCCCGCAAGGACCGGTGTCACCCATTTCCCAGAAATTATCTTTTTTGTTTCCTAAAAGAATATGCGCTTCAGGAACGTATTTTTTCCATTCGTTAAATGCTTCTTCATCCTTAGGCAGGCCTTCTTTTTCATCGCCTTCAAAAATGGTAACGTATAAATTTTCTTTCGGGATCTTATAAACTTCCGTAAGTAATTCCCAACTCCACTCGATCGCTTCTTTTTTAAAATAATCGCCGAAGCTCCAGTTGCCCAGCATCTCAAACATGGTGTGGTGGTAAGTATCAACGCCCACTTCTTCGAGGTCATTATGTTTACCGCTCACGCGAAGACATTTCTGCGTATCAGCGATACGCGGATTTTCCGGTTGTTTATTGCCCAGGAAATAATCTTTAAACTGATTCATGCCGGCATTCGTAAACAACAACGTCGGGTCATTTTTAACAACGATAGGGGCAGACGACACGATGCTGTGCTGCTTACTTTTAAAAAAATCGAGAAACTGCTGCCTGATGTCTGAAGCCTTCATAAATGCCCGTTTTGAGAGATTGCTTTGTTATATATTTGTAACCGGCAAAATTAGCAGAATAATTTGGAAATTTGGGAATGAGGTGATTTGAAGATGTGCAGTATCAGCTTTTTCGCCGGTTCGTTTACTGAATGGAAGTATGAGTTAGGGAATTTCCAAATCTTCAAATTTCCAAATCATTGCTTAATGAAGAAGATAAAATACTTTTATAATACCCAAACTTTACGCTACGAGAAGCTCGTAACGCCCTTACGGCTGAGACTTTTACGGTTTTTCGGGTTTCTTTCCGCATTGGTCGTAAGTTCTGCGATTGTGATCTATTTATACAATCGTTTTATACCGAAGCCCAAAGATCCAATGGCAGCTAAGTATGAGTTGATGCGGGATAATTATAAAATGCTTACCACAAAACTCACGACAGTAGAAGATCAGCTTTCTTCGCTGGAAAAAAGAGATAATGAAGTATATCGCTCCATTTTTGAGCAAAACCCCGTTCCCGACAGTACGCGTGCGAAACTTATTGAAAAGCAAAAGGAACTGGATAAGATAAATGTAATGAATGATGACGCACTCGGAAAAGACATCGCGGCGCAGTTAAATAACATGAATGCACGCATCGCGTATCAGTTCAACAGCTACACCGATATTGAGAAGCTGATCAGAAATCAGGATGAAAAGTTGGCGAGCATTCCGGCGATACAACCGGTGAGCAATAAAGACCTTGATCGTATTGCAAGTGGTTTCGGTATGCGTATCGATCCGGTATATGGCACGCCCAAACTCCACAAAGGCCTTGATTTTACTGCGTCTCAGGGTACGCCGATCTATGCAACCGGCGACGGAACAGTTACAGAAGCGGGTTTTAATGAAGGCGGTTATGGCAATCATGTTGTGATCAATCATGGATATGGCTACGAAACATTATATGGCCATATGGTGAGAATTAAAACACGTGCCGGGGCAAAAGTAAAGCGCGGTGAAGTAATCGGATATGTAGGCAGTACAGGTAAAAGTACCGGGCCGCATTGCCACTATGAAGTGCACGTGAACGGCAATCCTGTAGATCCCGTTTATTTCTTCTACAATGATCTGAACGCCGAGCAATATGACCGTCTGTTGAAAATTGCGGCTACGGGCAGTGCGAAGAGTTTTGATTAAATTGCAGCGTGTCAATAAAACAAACTTCCTTATTTTCTTTTGATGAAGAGCCGGTGAAAAAACCGGAGCCTGCAGCAATTGTTGTAAAGGAAGAACCTGTGGAACCGACTGTCGTAAACGAAGATCCGGTAGAAGTATCGTTTTTACCTGAATCTCCCGCTGCCGTAGTTTCTGCGGAAGAACCAAAGAAAAGTACACGCGGCAGAAAGAAGTTGAGTGAGACCGCTCTTACAGCAGACCTGATCAACGTTCCGGAAGATGAGATCCTGTTTCAAAAAAAATATTACAGCATTGGTTTGGTTGCGGAAATGTTTCGGGTAAATATTTCGTTGATCCGTTTTTGGGAAAATGAATTTGATATCCTGAAGCCGAAAAAGAACGGTAAGGGGGACAGACACTTTCGTCCGGAAGATATTGTGAACCTCAAGTTAATCCATCATTTACTTCGCGAAAAAAAATATACTATTGAAGGCGCAAAAGATTTTCTGAAGAAGAATAAAAAAGCGGATGAACACTTTGCGGTGATAGAAGAATTGAAACGAATGAAGTTGTTTTTGACTGAGTTGAAGTTGAGTTTGTAAGAGAAGATCACTGTTGACAGATGACAGTTGAGGGAAGCGGACGTCAGACTGAGTTGTCGAGTCCGATGATGGATTTTACGGACAACACGGATCTTACTATATTGTTTTTGCGAGCGGATAATAGATTACAAATTTTAAGAAACCTGCCGGCGAGTCAATACCATAAAATAATTTTTTTACATAAATACAGAAATGAAAAAGACCTTCTTACTTATAGCAATTGCAGCTGCATCAACAACAACGGTAAAAGCACAAACAACTTACACATCAACTGTTGATGATAAAAATGTAACGATCTACAAAGGCATCGTTACTAAATATGATATTCAAAAAGATCATGCATTTGACGGATGGTATCCCGGAAATCAAAAAGCCTATAGCCCGGAACCCGCCGTGCTGGCTGCTATGCAGGAAGCAAAAGGGAAATTACAGTTCGTGGTATTTGGCGGTACATGGTGCGAAGACACTCAATTTATCCTTCCTAAATTTTTTAAGCTGCAGGAATTAGGAGGGGTACCGGACAGCACGGTCAGCTTTTTTGCTGTGGACAGAAGCAAAAAAACTTTAGGAAATATCGCTGATGCGTTTAAGATCACCAATGTACCTACGATCATTGTAATGAAAGACGGTAAGGAGATCAACCGACTTGTGGAGTATGGTAAGACGGGTAAATGGGACACCGAACTCGCGGAAATGTTGAAGCCAACGCCTCCAATGCAGCCGGCACGTAAGGCGGAAATCAATGAAGATAAGCCGGTAAAGTTTTAAAGAATATCCTGTCTTGGCGATGTTGCACCGCCTTCATTGTTTATAATATTAATGCTGCTTGCGGATGAAGACATGTCAAGCTTGTGTGCCGCCATAAGGTCCATGAGCTTGAAATTTATTTTTTGCTTCTCTTTATTGTATTCATTCATCGTGAAGGGCTGCGTAAAATACTCGATCGTTATTTCAATGCCATCTTTGTTGTAAGAAGTGAGGAACACGGAATTCTTCATGATCTCATCCTCTTTTGCACTCAGAAAACGTTGAATATCCGTAATGAATTGTTGAATCTCTTCCGAACGGCTTTTTTCCGACAGCACTAATTTCATTTCAGCACGGCGTTGATTGCGCATGCTCAGATTATCAACCACGCTATCCACCATTTGCTTGTTTGGAACAGTTACCAATGTTTTATCCGTTGTGCGGATGCGTGTACTTCGAAGTCCGATCCGTTCCACCGTTCCGGAAACATTATTCACTTTTAAAGTATCGCCGGTAAAAAAAGGTTTATCGAAGAAGATGATAAATGATGCGATAAGGTTCTCCAGGCTTTCTTTTGCAGCCAATGCCAGTGCCGCTCCCACGATACTAAGGCCTGTAAGTAATGTGCCGATATCCTGATTAAAAGCCGCTTTGATAACGAATAAAACACCGATGATACTTACGATCACTTTAAGGAGATCGCGAAAGAAGATGACTACCTGTCCGTGACTTTTATCCTTTGCAGCGTTCGCATTTTGTTCAAGCAAAAGCGCCACAAAGTCAATAAAGCTGATGATAAAATAAAAGAAGGAAACAATGATGATCGTTGTGCCCGTCTTTTCTGCAATATCGTTGAAGGTAACACCGTGAATAGTGAAATCCCACGCGGAAGGAAAATTTAATTTATCCAATGCAAATATCGCTACCACAAAAAACAGGAACCAGCTCAATGGTCTTACAGTAAGCGATTTAAATTCTTTCTTCTCAATGGATTTCCATTTCTTTTGAATAAGCATGTACAATAAAGAAGCAATTCCGTGAGAAAGTAATTTCCGGAAAAGCAGCATTGCCGCAATGATCGCAAATACGATGAGGTACATGCGGACAGTGTTGTCTAAAAACATTTTATCTAAGTAATCCATCATCTCGTCTTTTTAAGGTCAGCGTATTTTGTACACTTCCACCCCGTCTTTTCGGAGCAGGAACACATTGCCGTTGATCGCTTTTATATCCTCATAGCCGGAAAAGAAATCAGGCAGCTTGTAGGTTTTGAGGTTAAGCGAATTTAATTCGTAGCTGTACAAAGTATCTCCTGCAAAACCCATCAGCCGGTTTCCTGCAACAGCGATATGCTGCCAATGCAGAAAAGGTAAATTATTTTTTAACGAGCCATAATAATCAAAAATGTAAAAACCGCGGGCTTCATCATAGAGGTAAATATAATTATCGCGTTCAACAAGAAAAGATGGTGAAGGCACAGTATCAAAGATCTGCCTGAAATCATTGGATTCAGTTAATATATTTCCGTCGTCATCTATCTTTTTTAATTTGAGGTCCTGCTCATCAAACAAACGGATATTGTTATCATAAGAAGTAGCGAGCGCATTTACTTTAAAGATGCCCGCGTTACGCAGGTTGATGCTGTTGCGCAGACTAAGCAAACGATCCAATATCACTACAGTAGAAAAATTCTTATAATACACCAATGTCTTCAAAGGGTTACTCACATCGATAAAGGAAGGATTGCCGTATTTCTTTACGTCATTGAAAACCGCGACCGAATCTCCGTTGCTTTTTATCTTCTTCAGGCGATTGGTTCTTTCTGTAATGAGATAAATATTTTCCAGCACGTCAATATCCATAGAAGTGTAGTTGCCGGGAATCGATCTCACAAATGCAAACGGGCTATTGGTCTCGGCACCCTGAACATTGATTGAATCAAAACCGGTTCGAACCTGCGCATGCAAACCGGAAATGCAAAGCATGACAACAAAAACGATATATGACCTTTTATTCAAGTTCTTTTTTATAATATTTAAGCGTGATGTCGGTGCCGTCAAAAACAGCAAAAGAAAAATATTTTATCCAGTCGCCGAGATTTATATAACGGCTGCTGTTGTTAAGTTTAATATCCAGAGGTAAATGACGGTGTCCGAAAATAAAATAATCAAAGTGTTCTTTTTGCAAAATTTCTTTCGAATAAATAACCAGCCATTCTTTTTCTTCGCCTAAATAAATCTCATCAGTCTTTCCCGTTTTCGCCCTGCTTTTTAGGCTGAAGTAATCTGCAAGTCCTATGCCGAGAACAGGCGGGAGTATTCCAAAGAGCCACTTACTAAGGGGATGGCGAAATAACTTTTTAATAAATTTATATCCTCTGTCCTCGGGACCAAGGCCGTCACCATGTCCTAAAAGAAAACGTTTTCCCGAAAAATTAAATTCGGCGGGTTCAAAGTAAACTTTTATGTTCAGTTCCGTTTGAAAATAATCCCTCATCCACATATCATGATTGCCCACGAAGAAATGGATAGGGATCCCCGCATCCGTGATCTCCGCCATTTTACCGAGGATGCGAACGTAACCTTTCGGCACTACTTTTTTGTATTCATACCAAAAATCAAAAAGGTCACCAACGATGAAGATCTCCGCCGCATCATGTTTTATTTCATCTAAAAAGGAGCAAACTTTTTTCTCCCGCAAAAGACTTGTCGACGCATCGGGAGCGCCGAGGTGAAAGTCTGAAAGGAAATATATTTTTTTTGATTGGGCCATTAATAAGCTTGAGGAGATCAATGAGGTTACTTCGTTCTTTCCAACAGAAAGCAATATACTTCTTTAGGACCGTGCACACCGGTAACGAGCGTTTTCTCAATATCCGCAGTGCGACTTGGTCCGCTGGCGAATGTGATAAATGAAGGGAATGAATCGCCGTATTTTTCTTTGACCGCAAGCAGCGCATCTTTTATATCAAACAATACCTGGTCGGTGTATGCGATACAAACGTGAACGGGAGCATACACGCTTACCGTGCGGCCGCTTTCCTGCGCTGCGCTTAATACTAGCGTACCCGTGCGGGCAACTAAAAATTCGCAGCCTGTTACAGACACATCACAGGAAGGAAGATCGGTGTAAGGCGTATTGATCCTGCTGATCATCGGCAGTAATGCCTGTTCTCTGCAATAGATATTCGTCCAGCTTTTATCGTTAAAAAGTTTTGCGAGCTGCGTCTGTAAATCTTCTTCATTTTCGCAAAATGCAAACTTGCCCTGCAGTTTGGTGAACTCTTCCGCAAAGATCACAACAGGATCTTCGTTGTTTTCTTTGTACACCGAAGTTGCTCCTTCGCTGTGCGGAAAAGGTAAAGGCACCGGATTACTCAGTGCCTCCCTTATTTTTTTCAGAATTTTTTCTTTAGCGGGTGTTATCGCCATAGTATTTTATTTTGCCGATCTTAGATCATCGGCGGATTTTTCAGTTCTTCAGGAATTTCCGGTGAAGGTTCTTCTACCACTGCATCCTTCGGATCTATATCCAATAATTTCTTTTCTTCAAACGGTCGTTTACCGATCAATGATTCTACATCGCTTTTGAACAATACTTCTTTCACCAGTAATTCCTTCGCAAGTTTTTCTACATCACCGCGTTTTTCGGTGAGTAATGCTTTTGTTTTGTTGTAAGCACTTTCGATGATTGCTCTTACTTCCGTATCGATCATTTTACCCGTTTCTTCACTGTAAGGCTTCATGAAAGAATTTTCCTGAGAAGGGTCGTAGTAGCTGATGTTTCCTACTTTCTCATTCATACCGTAAACAGTAACCATGCTGTATGCGATCTTCGTGATCTGTTGCAGATCATTACTCGCACCGGTGCTTATTTTACCAAAGAAAATATCTTCCGCAGCACGGCCGCCGAGCGTCATACAGATCTGATCATTCAGCTGATCGGTGTTATACAGGTATTGTTCCTTCGGCGTGTATTGAGCATAACCCAATGCAGCAGTGCCTCTCGGAACGATCGTAACTTTAAGCAAAGGATAAGCATGTTCAAGGTACCAGCCACAGATCGCATGACCCGCTTCATGATACGCAATGATCTCTTTTTCTTCCGGAGAAATAAGTTTATTTCTTTTTTCCAATCCGCCGATCACACGATCAATGGCATCCTGAAAATCACTCATATCAACAGCTTCTTTGTTTTTTCTTGCAGCGATTAATGCAGCTTCATTACATACGTTTGCAATATCAGCACCCGCGAAGCCAGGTGTTTGTTCGGCCAATTTATGGATAGGAAGTGTTTCAGAAATTTTAATCGGAGCAAGATGAACTTTAAATATTGCTTCACGACCGGCAAGATCCGGACGATCGATAGTGATCTGTCTGTCGAAACGCCCCGGGCGCAATAACGCAGCGTCCAATACATCAGGTCTGTTGGTGGCAGCAAGAATGATGATACCAAGGTCGGTACCGAAACCGTCCATTTCCACCAGCAATTGGTTCAGTGTATTTTCTCTTTCGTCGTTGCTCATCATCACGTTCTTACCACGTGCACGACCTATTGCATCTATTTCATCGATGAAGATGATACAAGGCGCTTTTTCTCTTGCCTGTTTAAATAAATCACGCACACGGCTGGCACCCACACCTACGAACATTTCTACAAAATCAGAACCGCTTAAGCTGAAGAAGGGAACCTGTGCTTCTCCGGCAACCGCTTTTGCAAGCAAGGTTTTACCCGTACCCGGAGGGCCCACGAGCAATGCACCTTTCGGGATCTTACCGCCAAGTGCCGTATATTTTTTAGGATTCTTGAGGAAATCAACGATCTCCATTACTTCCACTTTTGCTTCATCGAGGCCGGCAACATCACCGAAGTTGATGTTCACTCTTGTGCCTTTATCAAACAATGTTGCTTTAGATTTTCCGATACTGAAGATACCGCCAGGTCCGCCTGCGCCACCTGCACCACCGCCTACTTTACGGAGCATCATGATGAAAAGCAATGCAAGCACGATGATCGGCAGCAATGTTTTTACAAGATCAGAGAACACTTCACCTTCTTCTGTATATTCAGGTTGGATCTCTTTTATTGTCGGATTAAGCGCATAGAACGCTTTCAACTTATCATCAAATACCTTTTCATCTTTCGAGATGTTTGCATAAACCTGCGGCGCCGGACTTTTTTTAAGAATCTCGTAATCCTCTGTACTTAAGAAGGTTTTATAGAATGCTTCTTTTTTTGCTATACTGTCTTTGATGAGGTAAAGACGTGCAATGTTCTTGTTACGCACCACTACAAGTCCCGTTTTATCTTTGTCCTCAGTTTTGAGGCTTTGGAAAACGTCGCCCTGTTTGACCAATTCAGGAATAAATTCCTGGTTGATGCTGATACCCGCTGTATTTACGGTGCGCATGATGTTGTAAACGATAAGTCCGAGGAGGATTATACCATACACCCAATAGATACTGAACTTACTTTTTTTCTTATTCGGATCATCCGGGGGAGTAGGAATATTATCAGGATTGAAATTCCTTTTACCCGCGGGCTTATTACTTTGTATTGACATTTGCCTTGCTCTTCTTCGTTTAAATTATTGATCGATATGTTCTGTGGTTACCGCATCGCTCCACATCTCTTCCAGGCGGTAAAATTTTCTCGGTTCAGGAAGCATGATATGTACCACTACGTTTACATAATCAATCAGGATCCATTGCTGCGCCTGTTTTCCTTCGTGCTTGTATGGTAATTCACCGCATTTTTCTTTTACTTCAAATTCTATTTCTTCACCTATCGCTTTCAGCAAGGTAGGGTTGTTCGCTTCGCAAACGATGAAGAAATCGGCTACTGCTTCTGGTATCTTACGAAGATCCAGGCTGATGATATTTTCGCCTTTCTTTTCGTGGATGGCATTAATGATTGTTTTGAAAATTTTGCTGTTCTTGGTAAGCCTAGTTACGGTGTTCTTTTTACGTGTTTCAAGTACACTTAATTTTTTATCCAATTTCTTTTTTTTGTTGTGTGAAAACATGGTTTTTGCCATGCTGTGCAGCTCCGAATCAGTAGCTTGCATATATATTATCAAAAATACGACTTCTTTTTTACCCGACAGATTTATGCAGGATCAAAACGGCTTATTTAGCATTTTAGACACAGTGGACAGTACCAATAACTATGCCGCCGGGCGGATATATGCAGGATTGGCGAAGCATGGAGAGGCATGGTTTGCTAGGGACCAATTTGCCGGAAAGGGCCAAAGGGGTAAAACATGGAAAGCTGCGCCGGGCGAGAATATATTTCTGAGTATAATAGTCAGCCCGGATAAGGCTTTCGAGCCTACTCCCTTTTTACTCAGTGTTTTAACGGCAAATACCTGTCGCGAATTCCTGTCTGAAGTTATCAGCGAAAATGTAAATATCAAATGGCCTAATGATATGTACTGTCGTGACAGAAAGACAGGGGGTATACTGATAGAGAATATTTACAAAGGTTCATCCTGGGATAAAGCCATCATCGGTATCGGTATTAATGTAAATCAAACCTTATTCGACAAGAGCGTTTTGAACGCCACCTCATTAAAAATTCTCACAGGAGAAATCTATGATCCGATTGCCCTTGCAAAGCAATTGCATGAAGAGCTTCTTACGGCGATCAACAACATTTCTCCGGATCAGTTTCCGGGCTTGTCGCAATTGTACAATGAGCATTTATACAAACGAAATACAACGGTGAAACTGAAAAAAGACAACGCCGTTTTTGAAACGAAGATCTGTGCCGTAAATGAATACGGACAATTGCTTACGAAAGACGTGATGGATCGCAGCTTTGATGTGGGCGAAGTGGTTTGGGTGCTTTAACCGCTCATCATTTTCAAATTACCCAGCAGGGCTTATTGGTTTACTTTCATCCGCTAAACCAATAACAATGCTTAGAGAAATCTCCTTTGTAATTGCAGGAACGTGCTTATCACTTTTTGCATTCGCACAAAATCTTACAACGCCACCGGATGGCGGAAATAAAAAAGCTTCCGTATCAGAAAGGATCGGAATCACCGATGTAACAGTTCATTACGATCGCCCTGCGGTAAAAGGTCGCGAGGGAAAGATCTGGGGTAAGCTTGTTCCTTATGGTTTTACTGATCTTGGTTTTGGTACAAGCAAAGCTGCACCATGGCGTGCAGGTGCAAATGAAAATACCACCATGACCTTCAGTACAGATGTAATGATCGAAGGAAAAGTATTGCCCGCGGGCACTTACGGCTTTTATATTGATATGGAAGAGGGGAATGCAAATTTGATCTTTAGTAAAAATTCAACATCATGGGGTTCTTTTTTTTATGATCCGAAAGAAACGGCATTGACGGTAAATGTAAAAACCGCTGCGCTTAATGAAAGCGTGGAAAGATTGAAATATGAATTCTCAGATGAAAAAGACAACAGTGCAGTACTCGCATTATCTTGGGAAAAAATGAGAATTCCTTTTACAGTTCAGGTAGATTATATCAACACACAATTAAATTCTTACCGCAAAGAATTGCGCAGTGACAAAGGCTTTGATTACAAAGCTTATGTGGAAGCAGTGAATTTCTCTATTCAAAATAATGTGAATTTGGAAGAAGCATTGGCGTGGAGTGATTATTCGATGAACGGTGTATTTGTTGGTGAGAAGAATTTTCAAACACTTAGCACAAAAGCAAATCTGCTTAACAAAATGGGAAAAACCGCGGAAGCTGATGCGTTAATGAAAGAAGCGATGCCAATGGCGAATATGCAGGAGTTGCATCAATACGGCCGTACGCTGCAAAGACAAAAACGAAATGCGGAGGCGCTGGAAGCATTCAAATTGAATGCACAAAAAAATCCCAATATTTTTACGACTAATATGGGTTTAATGCGTGGGTATTCGGCAAACGGCAATTATAAAAACGCGTTGAAATATGCGAAAGCCGCACAACTACAGGCGCCGGACGCTGCTAATAAAACAGCATTGGAAGGATTTATAAAAACATTGGAAGCAGGGAAGGATATGAATTTGTAGTTTTTGTTAATCGTAATTAAAGTAAAAAGGTATCTAAAGTAACGGAGTTCACAATACTTTAGATACCTTTTTTACTCTTTATACTTTTGTGCTCAGGGGCCTCTTCCGCAACTCTTGCTTCAACTTCATATTTGTTGTTGTGATAGCCTTTACGGATGCTTTCCCATAAATATTTTGCCATAAAAGAAAGAAAGCCATGCTCTTTATATTGCTTCACATGACAAAGCTCATGCTTTACCCATTTTTCATTTTGTAAAAATTCTTCTTTGCTGCGGCCGTACAAATGAATAGTTGTGCCGATAACGATCGCGACATTATCTGTCCGTAATTTTTTTGCCGCGATTTTTGCGATAAAAGACTTTTCCCGTATTTGATATGAAGTAGTGTCAGATTGCACAATTCGCTTAGGTAACTTTTATACTTTATATACCCTGTTTACATCAAACCTCCTCATGCCATGCCATTAAGATCTCATCGCTGTGATTTTTTGTATCCGGCTTCGTGATGATGTTCTTTATTTTTCCTTTTTCGTCGATCAGGAATGTAGTTCGATAAATCCCGTCGAAGACGCGGCCCATAAATAATTTTTCTCCCCAAACCCCGTATTTATCAGCGATGCTGTGGTCCTCATCCGCTATGAGTGCAAACGGTAATTCGTATTTCGTTTCAAACTTTTTATGTTTCTTCACAGGATCAGTACTTACGCCGATCACTTCAAAATCATCCTGCAGTAAATTGCTGTAGTTGTCGCGGAGGTTGCATGCCTGCGCGGTGCAGGTAGGCGTATCATCATGCGGGTAAAAATAAAGGATTACTTTTTTCCCCAGGTATTCTTTAAGAGGAATTTCTTCATCGTTCTGATCAACACCGGTAAATGCGGGTGCTTTATCTCCGATCTTTAAAGTGATCGGTGCTTTGCGACTTACAGGCGCAGCTTTCTTTGTAACAGCTTTTTTGACTTCAGCCTTTTTTACAACAGCAGAAACTTTCTTTGAGCTGCCCGAAGATTTGTCTTTAATGACTTTTTGGTTTTCACTTTTCACTTTGCCTTTATTTTTATCTTGTAAACTTATAGCTCTTCTCTGTCACATTCCCCGCCATATCAACAACAGTAACTTTTAATTCATGTTCACCGGGCGGACAATGCTCATCAAAATTGTAAATAAAATTCCTGCCCTTATCATTACTGAAGCGCAGCCAGTTGCCATCAAGCGTGGCTGTAAAATTATCTATATCTTCAGAATTATCAGTTACGGAAAATAATATTCTGCCAAGCTTTGCCGCATTCATACCATCGCGAAACCCAACAGGCACAACGTTTGGCGGCGTATGGTCTGCGATGAGTTCATAGTTTCCGAAATCGCGAAATGCCGCACCATACCAACCTTTGTTGTACACTGCTTTTTTATAATCATCCTTCCCGCCGTAAGAACGACGCATTACGATCTTGCCGGTATCTTCTGCCGGAAAATCAGCTTTTATATTTACTTTAAAATAAGTGTGCACCGGTATTGTTGCGTTGTGCAACTGATAAATAGACTTGCCACCGACGCCGGCAATTTCTTTGTAAACAAAATTTACAGTATCATACAAAGCATTTTCCGGAAGATAGAATTTTACTTTTTCATTCTCAAAAATGTTCACATAATTCGGAATGAATTTTTGTGTAGCTGCTACCGTTTTTTTTGGCGCAATATTTACAGGCGGCGATAATATAAAAAACAACATTGAATTATTTCCGTTTGCATCGCCTACAATTATTTTTATTGAATCCGTTGCATCGGTCATTGTGATGATGCCGCGATCCTTATCTGTTTTGTAAATGCTGTTTACATAACCCGGCATCGGAGAGAGATGCTGCAACCAGGAACCGCCGCTGCTGCGAAGTCTGTAATCCACGTGGGCATTAAGGTAGCGGGTATCGTCGTAACTGATGCTGTCGATCTCAAAGCGTGTTACCTCCTGATCGTTATCATACACAGCCGCCCCATAGATCCCGTTTTGATTGGATGAGCCGGTGTAGCGATCATAAGCCGTTAACGCAAAACTTACTTTGTCCGAAGCTGCAATGATTTTTCCTCCTGCAACAGTATACACGCCGTTCACTTTCTTGAGCGGATAGATCTTCGGTGTTTGATCATACACGCTCATGCTTCGGTCGTACACAGCAAGACGAATGATATCAGGCGCAATATTGTCCTGCAAAGGAAAATTAAATAACAACGGGTTCAGGTTTTTATCCGTCTTCGTATCACGGATCTCAAAATGGGTATGCGGGCCCTGTGAGCCGCCGGTGTTGCCGCTGTTGGCGATATAGTCCCCTTTTTTTACCGGGAAAAGGTTAGCGGGAATATCGATAAAAATATTCCATCGCTGCAGGCGATATTGCTGTTCGGTTATATATTTTTCCAGCGCCGGTGCAAATGCATTTAAATGCGCATATAAAGTTGTAAATCCGTTCGGGTGATTTATATAGATGCATCTGCCGAAACCGTAAGGCTCGATTTTCACTTTTGCGATATACCCGTCTGCTGCTGCAAATACCTGAACATTCTCATGCTGATCGGTTCGACAATCTAATCCCATATGGTAGTGATTCGGACGAAGTTCACCGAAGTTTGCAGCAATCCCAATCCTGGCACCAACCGGCCATTGAAAGTAATTTTGCGGATAATTTTTCGAAGGAAAAGTTTGAGCAAAGACAGTTGTGCTGAAGAAAAAAACAAGAGAAAAAAAGAAAAACCTGAATGAACGCATATATATAAATTGGGCAGTACAAATTTATACGCTATTGCATAAGCGATGTCATAAACTTTACATAATAAAAACATGCATTGACTGCGTTTTATGATCAGGTAACAGTGAACATCACGACATTTGCAAAAGTGGTTGAAAGCCGCTTTGGCATTGACGTTCAGCGCCTCAACAAATGTACAATTTTTTATCTTTTCTGATTTGCGCTTTTTATTTTCCTTCTTTCCGGTTACTTTTGCACGCCACAGCAAAGGCAACTTTCCCTCATGCCTAAGAATGAATCAATAAAGTCAGTATTAATTATCGGTAGCGGACCCATTATTATCGGCCAGGCCTGCGAATTCGACTACAGCGGAACACAAGCTGCCCGCAGTCTGCGTGAAGAAGGCATTAAGGTCATTCTCATCAACAGCAACCCGGCTACGATCATGACCGATCCGATGATGGCTGATCGGGTTTATCTTTTACCCCTTACGGCAGAAAGTATCGAACAAATTCTGGAAGAAAATCAGATAGATGCCGTGTTGCCTACCATGGGCGGGCAAACTGCCCTCAATCTTTGTAAAGAAGCGGATGAATTAGGGATCTGGGAAAAATATAATGTGAAACTGATCGGTGTTGATATTAAAGCGATCGATAAAGCGGAAGACAGGGAAAAATTCCGTCAGTGGATGATTCGAATGGGCATTCCTGTTGCACCTGCAAAAACGGCCAACTCATTTTTAGAAGGTAAGGAATTTGCGCAGGATATTGGCTTTCCGTTGGTGATCCGTCCTTCATTTACATTAGGCGGAACTGGCGGCGGTTTTGTACACAGCAAAGATGATCTCGATGAAGCCTTAAATAATGGTCTTACCGCATCACCAATTCATGAAGTATTGGTAGAGAAAGCGGTGCTTGGCTGGAAAGAATTTGAATTGGAACTGTTGCGTGATAATGCGGATAATGTGGCGATCATTTGCACGGTAGAAAATTTTGACCCGATGGGTGTGCACACCGGCGACAGCATTACTGTTGCGCCGGCTATGACCCTTAGTGATACGGCGTTTCAACTGATGCGTAACACTGCGATAGCGATGATGCGTGACCTCGGGAATTTCTCCGGCGGTTGTAATGTGCAGTTTGCGCTTAATCCTCACACAGAAGAAATTATTGCGATTGAAATAAATCCAAGGGTGAGCAGAAGTTCGGCGTTGGCAAGTAAAGCGACCGGTTATCCTATTGCAAAGATCGCTGCTAAGCTGGCGATAGGATATAATCTTGATGAATTAAAAAATCAGATCACACAATCAACTTCAGCATATTTTGAACCGGCGTTGGATTACGTGATCGTGAAAATTCCGCGTTGGAATTTTGATAAATTTAAAGGCGCGAATGATACACTTGGATTGCAAATGAAAAGCGTGGGCGAAGTAATGGCTATCGGAAGAAGCTTTGCGGAAGCCGTACAAAAAGCTTGTGTTAGTCTCGAGAACGAAGCGGTAGGTTTGGGTTATTACGGTAAAAGTGTGATGCACGCTGACGCGCTGATCGAATACATTAAAACGCCGAAATGGGACAGGCTCTTCCGTATCAAAGATGCGCTGATGGCGGGTGTGAGTGTAAAAAGAATTTGTGAAAGCACGCTGATCGATCGCTGGTTCATTTACCAGATCCAAAAAATATGTGATTGCGAAAAAGAGATCGCCAAATATACTATAGATACAATTCCGGAAGAATTGCTGAGCAATGCGAAAATGCTCGGTTTCTCTGATGAGCAAATGGTGCGCATCATGCAGGAAGAAGACGCAGATCTTTTATACGAACGCAGAAAGCAACTTGGCATCACGAGAGTATTTAAAATGGTGGATACCTGTAGTGCGGAATTTGAAGCGAAGACGCCGTATTTCTATTCAACATTTGAAAGAAACAAAACGGCACTCGCCAATGAATCTGTTCCTTCCGATAAAAAGAAAATAATCGTGCTGGGCAGCGGTCCAAACAGGATCGGGCAGGGCATTGAGTTTGACTATTGCTGCGTGCATGGTTTACTCGCAATAAAAGAAGCCGGGTTTGAAGCCATCATGGTTAATTGTAACCCTGAAACGGTTTCTACAGATTTTGATATCGCAGATAAACTTTATTTTGAACCGGTATTCTGGGAACATATTTGGGAGATCATCGAGCATGAAAAACCCGAAGGTGTGATCGTGCAGCTCGGAGGACAAACCGCTTTAAAGCTTGCGAAAAAACTCACGGAAAAAGGTATAAAAATTATCGGAACTTCTTTCGATAATATGGATATCGCGGAAGATCGCGGTCGATTCAGTGATATGCTGAAAGCGCTTGAAATTCCTTATCCGAATTACGGAACGGCATATACAACTGATGAAGCGATCGAGGTCGCGAAGAAAGTAGGTTACCCGGTGCTTGTTCGTCCGAGTTATGTATTGGGCGGCCAACGTATGAGGATCGTTATCAATGACGATGAACTGGAAAGCGGTGTATTGAGTTTGCTTAAACATTTACCGAATAATAAAATTCTGATCGATCATTTCCTTGATCGTTGCCAGGAAGCTGAGATCGATGCGATCTTTGACGGTGACGATTTTCACGTGATGGGATTGATGGAGCATATTGAGCCTGCGGGTATTCACAGTGGCGATAGTAATGCAGTGCTTCCTCAATTTAATCTTACGCCCCTCATTGTGCATGCGATGGAAGAATATGCGGAGAAAATCGCGAGAGCGTTAAATATCAGAGGACTTATTAATATTCAGTTTGCAATAAAAGACGGCAATGTGTTTGTGATCGAAGCAAATCCGCGTGCAAGCCGCACCACGCCTTTCATTGCGAAAGCGTATGGTATACCTTACCTGAATGTAGCAACAAAAGTTATGCTTGGTGTTGCGAAGCTGAAGGATTACACTTTTGAGAAAAACCTGAAGGGCTTTGCGATCAAAGAGCCGGTATTTTCTTTCAATAAATTTCCGGGTGTGAATAAGGAACTTGGCCCTGAAATGAAAAGTACGGGTGAAGCCATCCGATTTATCAAAGATCTGCGTGATCCTTATTTTCGACAGTTATACAAAGAAAGAAGTATGCACCTCAGTAAATAAATTCCATGAAGAAAATCATCAGATCGATACTGAAGATCATTTTTATGCTTTTCATTTTGTTGAATGTGGTGGTGATGTTTCATGCATATAAATTCACACATTTCTATAATGTTGGTGAAGTGACTGTTAAAGCTCCTGCAGATAAAAGCGGTTGGGAAAAGACCAAAGAATTGTTATTTGGTTTTAATGCAGTGAAGCAGATCAATACATTACCTGATACAGCATATCAAACTGTTTACTTTAAAGCTTCAGACAGCCTCAAACTGGAAGCATGGCTCATCACCGTACCAAATCCAAAAGGTACCGTTGCGATGTTTCACGGTCACGGAGGAAAAAAATCAGGGATGCTAAAAGAAGCAGGTGAGTTTCGCAGGATGGGTTACAACACTTTGCTTACTGACTTCAGAGCACACGGCAACAGCGAAGGCAATACCTGCACCATCGGCTATAAAGAATCGGAAGACGTAAAGCTTGCCTACGATTATCTGACAAGCAACGGCGAAAAAAATATTATCCTGTGGGGTATTTCATTAGGTGCCGCTACGATCACAAAAGCGGTCCATGATTATCAGCTTTTTCCTTCAAAAATAATTCTTGAAATGCCCTTTGGCTCTTTGTCGCAGGCCGTTGCAGGAAGAATAAAAATGATGAGATTACCGGCTGAACCTGTTTCCACACTTCTTACTTTTTGGGGTGGTGCAGAGCATGGTTTTTGGGCTTTTAATCTAAAACCTGCGGAATATGCAAAGGATATTAAATGTCCTGTGTTGCTGCAATGGGGCAGGAATGATCGGCGGGTAACGGAAAATGAAACCGCAGCGATCTACAATAATATTTCTTCGCCGAAAAAGCTGATCATTTACGACAGCAGTGCACATGAATCTTTGTGCGCAAAAGAAAATACAAAATGGATGACTGAAGTGAGCAGTTTCCTGCAGTAAATAAATTCACAGCTTTTTTATCTCCCGCGCACAATACAATAAAAAGTAATTTATATTCGTTCGTAATGTGAATGCTGCCTGTAAGACAGCACTGCTTTTAATCATTGCTAACCAAACTGCTTAAATGAAAAGTTTTCCTTATCTGCCTTTATTATTATTGCTTTCGGTGATCGTTTATTCCTGCATTAAAATGACGGGCATGCCTGTTAAGCATCCGTATGCGCCGGTAGCTATGCAACAAAAATAAGCAGGCAATCAACCGTATCGTTGCTGCAAACTATCCGTATTAAATAAAACATTTACTTTGCGATCCTGAAATGGATCCGCAAAAAATCTCCATAAACGAATACGATTACGATCTTCCGGAAAGCAGGATCGCTATGCATCCGCTTGAGCAAAGAGATACATCAAAACTTCTTGTGTATAAGGATCAACAGATCAGCGAGGCCGTATTTTCAAAGATCGATGAATATTTACCGGAGGGATCCCTTCTTGTTTTTAACAACACTAAAGTGATCAATGCCCGCATAAAATTTAAAAAGGAAAGCGGTGCTACAATCGAGATCTTTTGCCTGGAACCTTCCGGCAGTGTAAAAGAATACAGCACGGTAATGAGCGCCACGGGTTCTGCAACATGGAATTGTCTTGTAGGTGGTGCAGCAAAATGGAAAGAAGAACATCTTGAAAAAGAATTGCTCATCGCCGGCGAAAAGGTTATCCTCAAAGCAAGGAAGATCGAAAAACTTTCTGATTCATTCGTGATCGGTTTTTCCTGGGAGCCCGGTGCTGTTTCATTTGCAGCAATCACAGAAGTAGCAGGTACCGTTCCGCTGCCGCCTTATATTAAACGCAATACGGATGAAGAAGATACAAGTCGCTATCAGACCATCTTTGCGAAGCATGAAGGGTCTGTGGCGGCGCCGACGGCGGGACTGCATTTCTCTGATCATATTTTTAAAAAACTCTCTGAAAAAAATATCGACAAGGCTTTTGTTACGCTTCATGTGGGCGCAGGAACCTTTAAGCCGGTGAAAGCAGATACCATGTCGGCGCATGAAATGCATGCAGAGTATATCGATGTGAATATTGAAACGATCGGACAGATCAAACAAAACCTTGATAAAGTTGCGGCGGTTGGTACTACTTCACTTCGTACAATCGAATCATTGTATTGGCTGGGTGTAAAAGCTCATCGGGATAGTAAAGCATCGTCACTTTCTTTATTGCAATGGGAAGTATATGACGATAGATTCCTGAACACGAAACTGACAGCCGCAGAAGCTTTGACGGCATTGGTTGATTGGATGCGATCAAAAAATATCACAAATATTTTCACCAAAACGCAGATCCTCATCGCACCGGGCTACACATTTCGAATAGCCAACATGCTCATCACTAATTTTCATCAGCCGCGTTCCACCTTGTTATTGCTTGTTGCTGCAGCCATCGGCGACGATTGGAAAAAAATGTACGCTCATGCGATGGAAAATGACTTTCGTTTTTTGAGTTACGGGGATGGAAATTTGATCTTTATTGACAGTTGAATGTTCAATGTTCAAAAACTCTTTAAATTAAACAAACCTGCAACCTGAAAACCTTCAACTTTAAATCCTGACTTTTTTTCCTAAGGCTGAATAGTAACAACCGTTCCCACCGGAATATAATTATACAGGTCCTGCATTTCTGAATATTTTACAGAGATACATCCATCGGTCCAGTTGTAGTAGTTATCTACGGTCCATTCTTCCTCCTTGCGGGTTGCATGTATCGCAATACCATCGCCGATTCGGGCATTTGCAGGAATGAGTCCTTTTTCTTTTCTTTCTTTGAAACGTTTATAGCTTTCCTCGTTGGGATAATCCAATAATAATTCAAAACCCCATTTAGGATTTACCTTTTTAATGATGATCTTAAAGCTTCCCGTTGGTGTTCTTCTGTCGCCCTCACGCATTTTATCGCCAAGATCTTTACTGCCAAAAACGATCGGGTAAGTAGCATACCACCCTTCTTCGTCAAACACTTTCAACTCGTAATCTTTTTTTGAAACGATGATGTAGTAAGGGTTCCCGGCCATGTGAAATCGTTTCACCTGTCCTTCTGGTCGCTTCTTCAACGAACGGAAATTATTCCCTGCCGGAGTAAACGACATTGTGCAAATAAGGACCAATAATAAAACCGAAGGCCGTATGAGGATGTTTTTCATGCTTAAATATGGTTGCGCTCTTTTGGTGAGGAGAAGACGCAAATTGTATTTATGACATGAAAATAACGAATTGTAAAAACGGAAATTGTTATAAAATAATTAAATGGGAAAAATTCTACAAACGGATAGAAAAAACCCCCGCCTGCATGAAGACGGGGGAATTATTAAACCCTCAACGAAAATTGTATATGTGACCTCGGCAGTTGACTTTTGTCACATTTAATCTACAGGCTGCTAAAGCGTAGACCGATATTAAAAGTTTTTATATCCAATCCTCTTTCAAAGATTGATTTAGGACTGTAAGAGCCGTAAAACTTGAGCGAACCAAGCCCAATCTCGCCGATGTAGCTAAATTTAAAGCGCTCCATATCATAATCTCCTTTGTTTTTTTCCTTACCCCTTTCATCGCTGATCTGTTTGTTCCGCTGGCTGTACAAGTACCCTGCACTCACACCAAAGCTTGCGCTTAGTTTTGACTTACCCTTTTTACCGCCGTTGGTTGCAAAATTCAACATCAACGGAACGGTGAGGTAATCAGCCGCAAGTTTGTTTTTCGAAAAGTTGATCGAATCGCGGAAAACAAAAGGAGCGTTTGTTTGCAACCCGCCGCTGTAAGGGATCACGCCGTTCTCTTTAAAACTGATGGGTGAGCGGAAACGGTAATTGTTCAGTTCCAGTCCCAGACCATATTTAAGGTTCACGTTCTGCTTTATGAGCGAAAGTTTTTGCATCACCAACCAAATGTTGATGTTGATGCTTTTTCCGCCGCGAAGCTTAAAGTCTGATCCTGATAAGGCAGGGGAGCCGGGTCTGTTTGCAAAGAAACTGTTCACACCGCCATAATTTGAATTATCATCCCAATTTGAAAACCCAAAATCCAAGGAACCGTAGTTTGTACTGAGGCGGGAATTTTTCTTCTTACTGTTTGTCAGTACTTGCGTGGAAGCATTTTTTTGCCCTTTATTTTTCTTGATGATCAGGATACTGCCGATGCGGATGGTATCGTTATTCTTCGGATTATAAGCCGAGTCTGTTGCAGGTGTTATTTGAGCAAAGCCCGTAAATGTGATTGCGCAAAGCGCTGCCAGAAGGTAAAACCTTTTCATGTTCGTCGTTTTTAAGAATTAAAGTTGTTGTTGATTATTTTGCTGCAAGCTCAAAGCCGGCGATGCTTACATTGCCGCCCGACTTGATCTTAGCCGTACGTTCTGCAAATCTTTTTACTTTGCGAAAAAAGCCGCCCAGTTTCGATCTCTTTACATTGTCTTCGTCCATGTAAAGGATCTTATTTTCGTTTTTGTCCTCGTCAAAAGAAGCTGTACGTGCAGCAAATGCTGACTCCAGCGGGACAATGTTATTATTATTGATGTTTACTTTCGGTGCCTGAGCTATCGGCATATTTACCGGGGTGGTTGGATTAACCGTTTCCGGTGTGGGTAAATTATTTTGATTTCTTTTCTGTATGCCGTTTTCCGCCAGTTGATCATTATCACGCTGCACATTATCTTTCGGCACAACAATATTTTTTGCGGTTGTGTTGCTGTTATCTTTCTTCACATTCACAACTGCTGAGTTAATGCCGTTGTTTTTTCTTGCATCATTTTTAGTTGCCGGAAACGCTACCTCATTCGAAGAACCGTTTTGCTGATCACCCTGTGCAGATTGAACAGCATTTACATCCGCGAGGTTTTGAGAAGCAGTATTCACTTTTTGTGTGTCTTGCTGCGTTCCGTTAACCGCCGTACCATTTGTCCCTTTTATTCCTGCTGTTACCGTTACGTCTTCACTTGTTGTTGTTTTATTATCATTCAACAGCGAAGCGCCAAAGAACAATCCGAACCCGAGCAAAATTGCTGCAGCAGCCCATCTCACAAATTTCCCCATCACTACCTTAGCTCTTTCTCTTCTGTATAATGATTCCTTGTCTTCAAAAATGATCTTTTCAGAAGCATCCAGTTTAGTGCGTTTCAACAATTCAAATTCAGCCCTTACATTTTTATCAGTTGCGATCAATCCTGCGAGGGATGCTACTTCATATTCGGGCAATTCGCTATCGATCTTAAATAAAAGTTTTTCCTGTAAGATGGCGTCTATCGGCACCGGTCTGAACAATTCACCTTTATCTTCAAACATGATCTCATCCAACGGCAACACCGCTTCTTTCAGCATCATCAACTCCTGCTGAAGGTCTTCATTTGCCGCGGCAAATTCTTCCACAGTCTTCATGTCTGCCGCACTCAATTCGGCATCTACATAAAGCAGAAAGAAATTTTCGTAATTATCGCGGTTGATCAGCATTCGTTTTTTGTATTCGTCTTTTATCTTTAAATTTTTGTTATTATCTGTTCTGTCAGATAACATTCTCCATCTTCACAATGTATTCCCTCAACAGCAATCTCGCCCTGTGCAAATATACTTTCACCTGACTTTCATTGAGACCGGTTATTTCCCCGATCTCAGCATAATTGTATCCTTCGTAATCCTTCAGCATCACCAGGCTTCTTTGCGTTTCGCTAAGTTTTCTTAATGCTTCGTGAAGAATTCTTTTTGCATTTCCCTGTTGATCGCTCGTTCCCCTTGCCGTTTCGCTAAATTCATCCTTCAGCACAACTCTTTTATTTTTCCTGATATGGTCTATCATACTATTATAGGCCACGGTAAATAAAAAACTCCTGCATTTTTCGTTTTCCACCTGCGCCCTGTTCACCCACATTTTTTCAAACGCACTCTGTACCACGTCCTTCGAATCTTCTTCGTTGCGAAGATTTTTCAGAATAAAGCGATATACGTTATCAGCGTACAGCTTCACACAGTCGTTATATTCTTTTTCGGTCATGCGTTGGTTGAGGTCGTAAAGTTAAATCAGAATTCGTTGGTTTATAGTTTAACGCTGCAAGAAAAGAAAAGTTACACGGGGAGAAAAATATTTTGAAGCTGTCGGCATTTGAGCATTTTTCAGCAGCGGTTCGGGCTGTTCGCTCCACGTATTCAACCGCCGCCGGGTATTTGGCCTTTCCGTTGCCATCCCGCAGCCCTAAAACAGAATCTCATTATTCCCCTTTCAGCCCCGAGTTTAAAACCCTTATTCGCTATTTTTGCTGTCCCGGCAAGTCCGGATCATATCACACAAAACAGTAAACCAATGAATATTGCATTTGCCGCACGCATCGGTGCCGAAGTAAACGAAATAAAGGAAGCCGGACTTTTCAAGAATGAAAGGGTGATCAGCAGCGAACAAGGCGCCGAGATCGTGGTGAACGGACGTAATGTGCTCAACTTTTGCGCTAATAATTACCTCGGACTTTCATCGCATCCTAGAGTTCTGGAAGCCGCAAAAAAATACATTGATCTCCGGGGTTACGGCCTCAGCAGCGTTCGTTTCATTTGCGGTACGCAGGATATTCACAAACAACTCGAAAAAAAGATCGCCGATTTTCTCGGCACAGAAGATACTATTTTATACGCCGCGGCTTTTGATGCAAACGGAGGCGTGTTCGAACCTTTATTTAATGAAGAAGATGCCATCATCAGCGATGCCTTAAATCATGCAAGCATCATCGACGGTGTTCGTTTATGTAAAGCGCAACGTTTCCGTTACGAGCATAATAATATGGAAGATCTCGAAACAAAGCTGAAAGAAACAGCAAATTTGCGCAGTCGCATCATCGTTACCGACGGCTCTTTCAGCATGGACGGAACGATCGCACAGTTGGATAAAATTTGTGACCTCGCAGATAAATATGATGCGATCGTAATGATCGATGAATGTCACTCTTCCGGTTTTCTTGGTAAGACAGGTCGCGGTACGCATGAGCACAGAAATGTGATGGGTCGCATCGATATCATCACCGGTACTTTAGGAAAAGCATTGGGCGGTGCAAGCGGTGGCTTTACTTCCGGTAAAAAAGAGATCATCGAAATGCTTCGTCAGCGCAGCCGGCCGTATCTTTTCTCAAATACAGTGGCACCAAGCATCGTAGGTGCTTCAATTGCAGTATTGGATATGCTTAGTGAAACAACGGAGCTTCGTGATAAATTGGAATCCAATACAAAATATTTCCGAGAAAAGATGACCGCTGCAGGATTTGATATCAAACCCGGCGAGCATCCGATCGTTCCGATCATGTTGTACGATGCGGTTGTTGCACAAAACTTTGCAGCTAAATTATTAGACGAAGGAATTTATGTGATCGGCTTTTTCTTCCCTGTGGTTGCAAAAGGTCAGGCCCGCATTCGTGTACAATTGAGTGCGGCGCATGAACAGAATCATTTGGATAAAGCGATTGCAGCATTTACAAAAGTTGGCAAGGAATTGGGCGTGATTAAGTAGAGAGTTGCAGCAGGCACATTAACACAGTACAATCGCGATTTTCATTTTAATTGTCGAAGAATAATTAGCTTTCGAATTTTGAAAAAGTGATCTGCGAATCCCGAAGCATCGGAACAAGTACTGCGGCTAAACAACAAGCCGCGGCAAAAGCAAAGAGAACAACATGTCAGAAACCTCAGATATATTTTTAGCCAAGAGCACCGTGAAAGCGGGCGATATGCAGCATCGGAAAACGATCAATTTTAATATTGGCCGATACAACGCTGTGGTACCGCAGGGAAAGATGCAGTTTGAAAATGTGCACTTGGCGAGAGAACGTGCAAAGAATACCAAATGGCGTGCGATAGAAACCCTCGACCAGCAACTCGAAGAATTTGAATTGAATTTTTCAAAACGCGGCGGTAAGGTGATCTGGGCGGAAGATGCAGCGCAGGCAATTAATGAGATCGTAAAAATTTGCAAAGAGAAAAATTGCAAAACGCTGGTGAAAAGCAAGAGTATGGTGACGGAAGAAATTCACCTGAACCATCACATGGAAAAGAACGGGATTGAAAGTATTGAAACCGATCTCGGCGAATATATCCAACAACTCGACGGTGAAGCGCCTTATCATATTGTAACGCCGGCAATGCACAAAAGCAAAGAAGATGTTGCGAAACTGTTTCATGAAAAATTAGGAACGCCGGCTGATTATACTCCCGAACAACTCACATTAAAAGCAAGAGAAATTCTCCGCGAAAAATATGTGCGGGCTGAAGTTGGTGTTACCGGTGCAAACTTTATAATCAGTGATGTCGGCGCAGTGGCGGTTACAGAGAATGAAGGTAACGGCAGATTAAGTTGCGCATTTCCTAAAACGCATATCGTTGTTGTGGGAATTGAAAAAGTAATTCCTTCGCTTACTGACCTTGCATTATTTTGGCCGCTGCTGAGCACATTCGGTACCGGACAAAAAATAACCGTGTACAACAGCATCATTGCCGGTCCAAAACAGGCGAATGAAGTTGATGGTCCGGAAGAAATGTATGTAATCTTGTTGGACAACGGACGAACGAATATTTTAAAAAATCCGGTTCAAAGAGAAAGTTTGTATTGTATCCGTTGCGGCGCATGTTTGAATGCATGCCCCGTCTACAAAAATATCGGCGGTCATGCTTACGGCGCTACTTACAGCGGTCCCATCGGGAGCGTGATCACACCGCAGATGCAAGGCCTGGAAGATTACAAACATTTAAGTTATGCTTCTTCGCTCTGCGGAAACTGTACGGAAGTATGTGCAGTGAAAATAAACCTTCACGAATTATTGCTTGATAACAGGCAGGAATCTGTGGAAGAAGGCCATACGACACTCACAGAACGCATGGCATGGAAGATGTGGAAAATGGCAAGTCTGCATCGCGGCATGATGAACATGGGTAACGGTCCGCTGAAAAATAAAGTAGTGAACGGTATGTTCAAAGATTGGAAACGTCATCGCGGTGATATTGATTTCAGCAAGAAAACGTTTAATGAATTGTGGAAAGAGAGAAATAAGAAATAAATCTTTAAAGTCAGATGGTATAAGTCAAAACCAAAAATTGCACTCACTTTTTGGTTTTGACTTTTTAGTTTTAACTTACCTCAATGTTGCTGATCTATTCAGAAAATACTTCCACACGATTGCAGTATATCTGCAAATTTATTTTTGAAGAGCTGCTCAACACTACATTCAGTCTCACTTTGCACGAATTAAGTTTTGCAGAACACACAGGTGCAAAGATCAATTACAGCAATAAACAAATACAAGGCGTATATCATATAAAGCCACACGGACTTTTATTTGAAACAGGTATTAAATCGCAGGAGATCATTTGCACCGGAGCCGGCGAAACACTTTCTTTTTTTAACACGGAAGAAGCAGATCACAGCTTCGATATTTTCGCAGCTGCTTTTTTTCTGATCAGCCGTTACGAAGAATACCTCCCTCACAAAGAAGATGAATATGGCAGGTATGCGCATCAAAATTCGGCAGCTTTTAAAAATAAGATTTTGCGGATCCCTTTGGTGAATATTTGGGTGAAAAATTTGAGAGATCAATTGAATGAACTTTTTCCTTCTTTTATTCCTCAACCCGCGTCGGGGTTTGTAATCGCCGACGGGGTTCCGCAAACAAACTTTCAACCGACGTATGATATTGACATGGCCTGGTCTTATAAAGAAAAAGGGCTGTTGAGAAATGCGGTTGGCTTTTTACGAAAACCATCGTTTGATCGCATCAGTACATTATTCCGTGTTAAGCCGGATCCGTTTGATAGCTACGATTTCTTAGACAAACTTCATCAATCATCAGGGTTGAAACCGATATACTTTTTTCCAGTTGCGAAGCAAAACGGCGCATACGATAAAAATATCTTGCCGTCAAATGAAGCGATGCAACAACTGATAAAACGCCATGCGGATAAGTATACAATCGGTTTGCATCCATCCTGGAAAAGCAATCAGCAAAAGGAATTGTTAAGCGAAGAAAAGAATACGCTTGAAAAAATTGCGGGAAAGAAAATTGCAACGTCCCGGCAGCATTATATAAAATTAAGTTTGCCGCAAACTTATCAAAACCTTTTATCGGCAGGCATTACAGCGGAGCTCAGTATGGGCTACGGCAGCATTAATGGTTTTCGTGCGTCTGTTGCATCGTCGTTTTTCTGGTACGATATTTCAACAGAGCAGATCACACCGCTTCGCATTCATCCGTTTTGTTTCATGGATGCAAATTGTTTTTACGAACAAAAATTATCTGTAGCAGCAGCGTACGAGGAAATGCTTTGGTATTACAACGCCTGCAAAAATGTGAACGGAACGATGATCAGCATTTTTCACAATAATTTTTTAGGGACAGATAAAACATTTGCCGGCTGGCGGGAGATGTATGAAAAATTTATTGCTCAGCTTCATTAGCAGGCGGTGCTTTCTTCATAGAATAATTTACGAGAAATACACCAATGAGTGTGATCACAGACCCCCAAACGATATGCAGCGTGATCTTTTCCCCGATCAGGAAATGCCCGCAAATCATTGCTACAAGCGGATTGATATAAGCATATAATGCCGCAACCGAAGGCGTTAATTTTTTCATCGAATAGATGAATGCAACAAATGTTGCTATAGAGCCGAAGAGAACCAGGTAAGCGATACACAACCATACTTTACCCGGCATATCCGCTATCGGAATTGTTTTTCTGCTCATTGCCGAAATGATAAAAAGCATTACCGCAGCGATGATCATTTGCCAGCCAACACTGTAATAAGGATCTATATCCATTTTGTTTCTGGCAATGAAAATACTGCCTGCGCTCCAGGATAGCATCGCAACAGATGAAAGAAAAACTCCAAAAAGAAAACCCGAACCTGTTTCATGAAAAGCGTTCTCATAAAAGACAATCGCGATCCCGGCGATACCAAGAAATAAACCAAGGAAAGTAACACCCGTGATCTTTTTCGTTTTAAACAAGATCTTCTCAATAAGCACGACAGACAAGGGATACAGTGCGCCGATGAGTGAGCTTAAACCTGCAGGAATAAATTTAATACTCCACGTACTTAATCCGTTTGCCGAAACAAACATGATAATAGCCATTATAAAAAGCCACAAAAATTGTTTTCGCGTAGGTAAAGGTGCTTTTTTAAAGATCAGAAAGAATAAAACAAATATTAATCCTGCGCCGAGTTGGCGGATCGCCGCCATTTGTAAAGGCGGCATCATGCCTATCGCAATCTTACTTACGATCCACGTGGTTCCCCAAACGATACTCGTTACAAGCAGTGCCGGATACGCCGTTGTTTTAGACGATGTTTGCACAACTAATGTTTAAAATGCCGTGTGCCCGTGAGCACCATTGCCAGGCCGTTTACTTTGCAATATTTAATGCTGTCGTTATCTCTTACAGATCCCCCGGGTTGAATGAATGCATCGATCCCCGCAGTGTGCGCTATTCTTACGCAATCATCAAAAGGAAAGAAAGCATCACTTGCCAGCACCGCACCGTTTATGTCCGCGCCAAATTGTTTCGCTTTATCTATCGCATTGCGAAGAGCATCAATGCGACTTGTTTGTCCGCAACCTTTTCCGATGAGCTGACTGTTTTTTACCAGCGCAATGGCATTGCTTTTTAAATGCTTGCAAAGGATATTTGCAAATTTCATAGATTCCTGTTCGGCTGCAGATGTATCTCTGCCGCCCGCTTCTTGCCATTCCGCAAAATTATCATTGTCGGTCTGCTGGATCAAAACGCCGTTCAATAAAGAACGTGTCATCATTGTTGTTTCCGGGTGTTTATGCAATTGCAGGAGGATCCTGTTCTTTTTTTGTTTTAAGATAAGTAAGGCGTCTTCGGTAAATGAAGGCGCGACCAAAACTTCAAAGAAGATCTCATTAATAGCAGTTGCAGTTGCTTCATCTACGGTACCGTTACAAACCAAGACGCCGCCGAAAGCACTCTCCGGATCGCCTGCCAGTGCGCCTTTCCACGCATTGAATATGCTGTCTTTGACGGCAGCGCCGCATACATTGGTATGTTTGATGATGGCAAAAATGCTGTTCGTGTTTTCTTTAAATTCTGCAATCAGTTGAATCGCCGCGTCCACATCTACAAGGTTATTGTAAGACAATTCTTTTCCGTGCAGTTGGTTGAAGATCTCAGAAAGATCCCCGTAGAAACCTGCGGACTGATGCGGGTTTTCGCCGTAACGCAGTGAACGTTTTTCTTTATTGAAAGGTGTAGCCACATCAAGCTCATTAAAATAAGCAGAGATCGCATTGTCGTAATGGGCACACACATCAAATGCTTTTACGGCAAATATCTTTCTTTGCTCAATCGTTGTTTCGCCGTTTTGTTCCTGTAAAATATTTTCGAGGAGGCTGTAATCTTTTTTTGCTGCGATAACTGTCACATCAGCATAATTTTTTGCCGCTGCTCTTATCATTGATGGCCCGCCGATGTCGATCTTTTCGATGATCTGCTGTTCATCTCTTGTTGCTGCTACTGTCTCTTCGAAAGGGTAGAGGTCCACGATCACAAGATCTATCTCCGGGATCTCATGCTCCGTCATTTCTTTTACATGTATTTCATCGCTGCGCTTACCGAGGATGCCGCCAAACACTTTCGGATGTAAAGTTTTCACCCTGCCGCCGAGGATCGAAGGATAAGAAGTAAGCGATTCAACAGAAATACATTTGGCGCCCAGTTTTTCGATAAAATCCTGTGTGCCGCCTGTACTGTAAACCGTAACACCGAGTTTATCCAGCAAATGAATAATATTTTCGAGTCCGTCTTTGTAAAAAACAGAGATAAGTGCCGATTTGATCTTCTTCTGCATGGTAGATTTTTAAGTCGCGGGATGAAAAATGAGCGCTTCAGCGTTAGTTGTTTGGCCTAGTTCGCATTCAGGATAAATGCACCCTCTTCCGGTACGCTAAAGCAGCGCAAATGTAATTCTTCACACTCCTTTTTCCATTGACCAATTTTCCACAGACTATTGGAAGCGTCAAATACAATACAGTGGGGCATTACAGCAGAAGTAATATCAGTTATGCTCATCTTAGGATTGTTGGTAATCAACAGGATATCAAGCTTTATTTTTTGTGTTGTTGAGTCAAAGCGAACCGTGCTGTCGATGATCATTATCTTTTTACCATAAAACTGCCAAAACCTGCCGTTGTGAAACAAAGCAGTTAATGAGTCTTGTCTTTGATCTGTGAGCATAGCGATCCTCGCAGGTTTTAAATTGAAATTCTGCAACGCACCTTCTTTTGTAAGTGCTGAATCCCCAAGAAAACAATATTTATTTCCGTCGATAAAATCAACAGCGCAATGGCGGCTCACATTATAAATCACAATTTTTTTTTGCTGCAGCAGACCGATTCGGCCGTAAGCCCAGCAACTGATGAACGCAATCAGGCAGACAGCCGAAAATTTCAATAGATTTTTCTTTCGATGCAACAAACCGCCGCAGAGAAAGCAAATAAAGCCATACAGTAAGAATGTAGTGCCCGGGGTGGTGTAAATGTTATCGATCAATGAGCACGGCAAATTGTTACAGCAATCAATAACAAAGTTCATCAGCCACGTGAGCACGTAAATGCATTTGCCCGAAATCAGTGCTAAAGGCTTTATTGCGGCTGCGAGGATCAGAAAGATCTCTGCGAAAAGAATTACCGTGGATAAAGGAACACAGATCAGGTTAGTGATCAAAAATGTTATGGGTAATTGATGAAAATAATAAATGCAGACCGGCAGCGTGAGTACCTGCGCGGCTAAAGTGATAGCGCACATTTCCCACAACTTTTGTATCCAAACATGTTTATTATACAACAAATTGAAGATCGGGCGCTGAAGCCATACGATGCCGACAACCGCAAGATAACTGAGTTGAAAGCCAACATCCCACAACAGGAAGGGATCGTAAACTAATAATAAAAATGCGGAAGCTGCTAATGAATTATAAATCGTCGCCTGCCGAAAAAATGTTTTGCCGATGATGATGCAGGTAAACATCACCGCACTTCGCAACACCGAAGCAGATGCACCGGTAATTAGGCTGAACAGCCACAGGCAGGAAAGAATAAGCGTTACTTTTAAAATGTCTGATTTCTTAACGACGGGAATGCGGGAGAAGAGCCAGACCAGCACGACGTAGATCAATCCGAGGTGCATACCCGATATCGCAATAATATGCACAGCGCCGGTATTACTGTAAGCCTGTACCACATCTTTATCAAGATCTTCTTTGTAGCCGATGAGCAATGCTTCCGCGATGCCCGTTACTTTTTTATGGCCAATTATATTTTGCTGAAGAATGTTTACGGTTCTATCTCTTGCCCAAAATACAAAGTTGTAAATGAAGCTTGTCTTTGTATCGGAAAGCGGTATAAAATATCCTTTTTTCAGAAATAACTGATGAAAAGTCTGCTGAAAACACATGTATCGTTCATAATCAAATGCGCCGGGATTGCCGGAGTTTTTAATTCGCTGTAATCCGCCGCGGATCAGGAGCCTGTTACCGTAATGCGGCAGTTTGATGCCGTCGTCTTTTGAAAAATAAATGACGAGATTGCCGGTAAGCCGCCGCATTTCTTTGTTCACTTCAATTGCTTCCACAACAGCAGTTGCCTTATACGATCGCTCTTTTTCAACTGTCGGCTCTGTGAGACGAATGATCATGGCAGTGCTGTCGGTATAATAATGCCCGAACCAGTTCGCATCATTTCGGATATCGGCGTTTCCTGTAAGAAAAATACCGATACAGAAAATGATGCAATTCAACAGTAGTCCCTGTAACCATTGAAAACGAAAACGTGTACTAACGGGCAACAGGTAGAAAAGAAATAATGCAGCAATAAAAGCGATGAAACAAATTGTATTTAATACAAGCGGAACGGGCAAATGCCATTGTAAAATTATTCCGCAAATGAGCGGGAACAGCAGCCGAACGAACGGTGCGGATTTCCAAACGGGTATGCTGTATTTGTGCGTCAACGGATAATTTTCAAAAATGAAAATTACAATTGCCGGGAGCAAAAGACCTAATTGAAAGGGGGTTTTTCCGACTCAATTAACCGTTGATAAAACGTTTCTTCATTGAGTTCTTCAACAGCGCCTGGCGGAAGATCGCCGAGGAGGTGATTGCTGATGTTGAGGCGTATTAACCTTAAGCAGCGGTGCTTTACGGCCAAGACCATTTTACGCACCTGCCGAAATTTCCCTTCGGTAAGCGTTATCAATACCCAGGTATGCGCATAAACCTCCCGGCGATCTGTTGCATATTTATACAATTCCGTAGGCTTTTCCACAATCCTTATCGAATAAGGTTTTGCGATATAGCTTTCGCCGTTCTTTATTTTGATGCTGATGCCGTTTTCTAATCTTTGTAATGTTTCCGGCGTCATTCTATTTTGTACCATTACAAGATAGGAACGGGTATGCGGCTTAGTTGCGAGAAAGATTTTTCGTGTAACGGTTTTGTCTGTTGTTAAGATCAACAAACCTTCAGATGTGCTATCCAGCCGGCCAATTGCATGTGTGCCTTCCGGAAAATCAAAATCCATATCACCCAGCAACGGCACATCATGATTGCTCACAAATTGTGAGACCATGTTGTAGGGTTTGTTGATGAGGAAATATCGTTTTTGAAAGCTCATTGGGGCAATATTAATCAATCCTGCTATTCGGAAACCCGAAAACTTTTACTGTTCTTTTCTCGTTTCTTTATTGTCATGAAATTTATCAATTTATATATCGCATTTTCCCTCGGAAGTATTATGATCATTGTGCTCGGCACAAGTTGCTCATTCCGTTCAATCAACCGATCAAAAGGTATAGAATTCTTTAAGGCCGATTCCTCAAAAAATATCGCTGCTCAAAAGCTAAATGTTTTTTCACGGAAAAAAAAAGACTCAACAAAAAATGTGTTGATCTTTATTCACGGCGGTAACTGGAACTCAGGCAAACGATCACTGTATAATTTTTTCGGAACAAGAATGGCGCGGAAAGGAATAACAACGGTGGTGATCGATTATCCGCTTTCCCCAAAAGCTACTTATAAAGAAATGACACTTGTTGCCGCCGCTTCAATTAAATGGGTGCAAGAAAATATCGCAAGGTACGGCGGTGATCCTGAAAGGATATTCGTATCCGGTCACTCTGCGGGCGGGCATCTTGCTGCATTGGTTTCTCTTGATCATGAATATTTTGACAGTCTGCGAATCAAAAATCCCATCATCGGAACAATACTTATTGATGCCGCAGGCTTAGACATGTACAGCTATTTGAAGCAGGAGGGCTTTTATGAAGATCATCCATACTTGCAAACATTTACTGCCGACCCTGCTCAATGGAAAAAGGCCAGTCCGGTGTATTACCTGAAAAATCCCATGCCGGCATTTTTGGTTTATCAGGGCGGGAAAACATATGCTTCTATTAAAGAGTCGAATGAAACGTTTATGAGCAAACTTTTGCCGCTTGAGCCCGCAACACAATTTCATCTTTTAAAGGGAAAGAAACACGTAGCAATGATCACTCAGTTTTTTAAAACATGGAACCCGCGTTACAGGGAGATCGGAGCATTTATGACAAGTGTAAAGTGATTTTATGAGGTTTTATTAATTTGATTAGTTTGATTCGGAAAGTGATATCGGTTCGGAGCCGGAATTATTTTTTTATCTAAAGTTAGGTTTGTGTGCAAAAAATACTGTTTCAATCTGCAGGCACACATTCAAATATTTTAATGTAACTGTTGTTGCCGCTGTCAAAAGTCATAAATTCCCGTTTGATCACAGAATCGTTATCCGACACTAGCTTCACGTTCAATACAACAGAATTATTTTTAACCGGATCGTGAAAGGGTTTAATTATTTCTTCCGATTTTCACTCTCATTACTTTTGGTGCATTATGAAGTAAATACCTACATCCGAATAACGAATAAGCGCCAAAACATCACAGCTGTGGAGATTTTGACAATGATTTCCCTTAAATCCGTCAATTTGGCGAATCACGGCTCAGACAATACATAAACGGCATTTTTTCCTGCACAATTATCAATATTTTTACGCCTCAAAAATTAAAACCAACCGAAGTATGAAATTTATTAAAGCGATCTCCTTTTTGTTGCTATGTACGGCGTTCAACGCTGCCGTGGCGCAAACGGGGAAGTTTGAATGGAAAACGGCTACATCAAACGGCTACACGTACCGTTATGTAACCAACGATCCTGCGAAAGCAAGATTTTACACCTTAAAGAATGGCCTTACCGTGATCCTGAGCCCGACTAACAAAGATCCGCGGATACAATGTTATGTGGCTACAAAAGCGGGGAGCAAAACTGATCCGGCAGATCATACCGGTCTGGCGCATTACCTCGAGCACATGATGTTTAAAGGAACTGATAAATACGGTTCGCTTGATTGGGCGAAAGAAAAGCCTGAACTGGATAAGATCACTGACCTGTATGAATTATACAATCACACAACAGATGTTGATCAACGTGCAGCGATTTATCATCGAATCGATTCTGTTTCGGGAGTAGCAAGTCGCTACGCTATTGCAAACGAATATGATAAAATGATGGGCAGCATGGGTGCGCAAAATACAAATGCATTTACGTCGAACGAGCAAACCGTCTACACCGATGATGTACCGGCAGGGTCTATCGATAAATATCTTTCAGTTCAGGGTGAGCGTTTCCGCAATCCGCAGTTCCGCATTTTTCATACAGAACTTGAAGCGGTGTATGAAGAAAAAAACAGAGGATTGGACAACGACGGCAGAAAAGTAAACGAAGCGCTGATGGCAGAATTATTTAAAAATCATAACTACGGTAAGCAAACAACGATCGGTACTATTGAGCATTTGAAAAATCCTTCGCTGGTTGCGATCAGAAAATACTACGACACTTATTATGTGCCGAACAATATGGGTGTGATCATGAGCGGTGATTTTGATCCGGATGTAATGATCAAAAAAATTGACGCTACTTTTTCCTACATGAAAACAAAGCCGGTTGATAAATATACTTTCGCTCCGGAAGCGCCGATCACCTCACCTGTAAGCATTGAAGTGGTAGGTTCTGACGCGGAAAATGTAACGATCGGTTATCGCCTGCCGGGAAATAAATCGGAAGATATTTTGCTTGCTGATCTTGTAGGACAAATTCTTACAAACGGGAAAGCAGGTCTTATTGATCTTGACTTGGTTAAAAAACAAAAATTACTGAGGGCATCGGCATCTGCGGAAGCGTTGATCGATTACGGTATTCTTTTCATGAACGGCGCCGCTACAACGGGGCAATCATTGGAAGAAGTGAAAACATTAATGCTTGGTGAAATCGACAAACTAAAGAAAGGTGATTTTGATGCGGATCTGATTACCTCGATCATCAATAACCAAAAGAAAATTAAGATCCAGGCTTCTGAAAGCTATGGCGGTCGCGCATCTGACCTCATGGACGCTTTTACATCAGAACTGGATTGGCAGAAACAAGTTGCTTACACAGATCAGCTTTCTAAGATCACTAAAGCTGATGTTGTTGCTTTTGCCAATAAATATTTCGGTGATAACTATGTTGTCGTTTACAAGCGTAAAGGCGAAGACAAAAATGTGTTGAAAGTTGTGAAGCCGCCGATCACACCGGTAGAAACAAATCCTAATGAACAGTCTGATTTCGTAAGAAAAATAGACAATATGCCTGCTACTCCTGTTAAGCCGGTGTGGATCGATTACACAAAAGATCTTCAAAAATCTGCTGTAGGCCGTGCACAGGTATTGTATGTTCAAAATAAAGACAACAGTCTTTTTCGTTTGCGTTATCGCTACAACATCGGTACATGGAACGATAAAAAACTTGGTCTTGCATCGCAATACCTGCAGTTTTTGAGTACGGATAAAATGAGCTCAGAAGAGATCACAAAGGCGTTCTACAAAATTGCGTGCAGTTTCAATGTGAGCACGGGAACGGAGTACACAACGGTTACAATAGAAGGATTGCAGGATAATTTTGAAAATGCCGTTACATTATTCGAAAATGTATTGGCTAATTGTAAGCCTGATGAAAAAGCTTTAGCATCACTTAAAGCAAGGATCACGAAAAGTCGTTCTGATGCGAAACTGAACAAAGGTGCGATACTGAATGCACTTACAGCGTATGCTCGTTATGGGGCTGTAAATCCGGTAAACTACACGTTGAGCAACGACGAACTAAACAGCATCACTGCACAGGAGTTGACGGATAAATTGCATGATCTTAAAAACTATTCGCACAAGATATTGTATTATGGACCTGCTCCCCTTGTTGCGTTTACTGCGAAATTGAAAACATTGCATTCAGTTCCTGCAACATTTAAAGCAGCACCTGCCAAAAAAGAATTCACATATACAGAGCAAACCGCTAACAAAGTATTGTTTGCAGATTATAAAATGGTACAGGCGGAAACAAGATGGATCCGTAACGCTCAGAAATACAATGCTGCAGACGAGCCTGTTGTAGGGGTGTTCAATAATTATTTTGGCGGCGGCGGCGGAATGGGATCAGTAGTATTCCAAACCATCCGTGAATCGAAAGCACTTGCTTACAGCACATTTGACGTGTATGTAACTCCTGCTAAAAAAGAAGATCCTTTTTATAACATCGGTTATGTAGGAAGTCAGGCTGATAAATTCAACGAAGCATTAACAGCGATGAATGAATTACTGAATACACTTCCTGAAATAAAATCAAATGTTGAATTCGCAAAGACAGGTATCAGGAAAGATATCGAAACAGAGCGTATCACACAAGATGGTATCATCTTCAATTATCTTACCGCATTGGATAAAGGATTAACGGAAGATATCCGTAAGAAAACATACAATGCCGTAGATGCGATCACGTACAAAGACCTGAAAGCGTTTCACGCAAAATATTTGGCGAACAAACCATACACTTATTGCGTGGTTGCGAGCAAGGATAAAGTAAGCGAAGCCGACATGAAAAAATATGGTGAAGTAACAACGCTCACACTTGATCAATTATTCGGGTATTGATTGTTGACAAAATATCTCTTAATAAAAAAAACTGCCGCTTTTAAGCGGCAGTTTTTTTATCGGGTAAAGGCATTACAACCTACCCTCTTTTATTTCTTCCACAACGCCGGGATCAAGCAATGTGGATGTGTCGCCGATATTATTCACTTCACCTTCGGCGATCTTTCTTAAAATACGACGCATGATCTTTCCGCTGCGGGTTTTGGGCAGGCCGCTTACAAATTGGATCTTATCGGATTTTGCAATAGCACCGATCTCTTTTGTAACGGTCTCGTTTATTTGTTTGCGAAGCAACGCTTCATCTTCAGCTTTTTCTTTCAGGATCACATAACTGTAAATGCCCTGACCTTTGATATCGTGCGGATAACCTACCACAGCGCTTTCTATCACATCGGGATGCAGGTTGATCGCATTTTCTACTTCCGCAGTGCCGATGCGATGCCCGCTTACATTCAACACATCATCCACACGTCCGGTGATCCTGTAATTTCCTTCCGCATCACGCAACGCACCGTCGCCGGTAAAATATAAATTATCATAAGCAGCAAAATAATTCACACGGCAGCGTTCATGATCACCGTAAGTGGTGCGCAAAATTCCGGGCCACGGAAAACGAATACAAAGATTCCCGGAAACATCATTGCCCGAAAGTTCATTTCCTTTTTCATCCACAAGGATCGGTTGCACACCCGGTAAAGGCAATGTAGCGTATGATGGTTTTGGCGGTGTAACACCCGCAAGATTTGAAATTAAAATGCCGCCGGTTTCTGTTTGCCACCAGGTATCCACTACCGGGCAATTTTCTTTTCCGATATTTTTATTGTACCAATGCCATGCTTCTTCATTGATCGGTTCACCTACGGTTCCCAATACTTTTAATGATGACAGATTTTTATTTTCAATTAGATCTGTACCGTATGTCATCAGGCTGCGGATGGCTGTAGGAGCGGTGTACAGCACATTTACTTTATACTTTTGAACGAGCTCCCAAAATCTTCCGGCATCAGGATAAGTAGGAATACCTTCAAACATTAAAGTAGTTGCGCCGGCAGATAGCGGTCCGTAAACGATATAAGAATGTCCCGTGATCCAACCGATATCCGCCGTACAAAAATGTACATCGCCCGGCTCATATTGAAACACATTTACAAAACTGTAATTCGCATACAGCATATATCCGCCGCAGGTATGTACTACGCCTTTTGGCTTGCCGGTACTTCCGGATGTGTAGAGAATGAAGAGCATATCTTCCGCATCCATAATTTCGGGCTCGCAATCTTTTTGTCCGGAAGCAATTATTTTCTCCGCTTCGACATGCAGCCAAAGGTCCCTGCCGGCCTGCATTTGCACGGGAGTTCCGGTTCTTTTGAGCACGATAACTTTTTCTACAGATGACGTATGCTGCAACGCTTCATCCATAATGTTTTTAAGTGTAATTTCTTTGTTGCCGCGATAACCGCCGTCAGCAGTGATCACCATCGAGCACTGAGCGTCATTTATTCTGTCGGTAATACTGTTTGCAGAAAAGCCGCCGAAGATCACCGAATGCACTGCGCCTATTCTTGCGCAAGCCAATACGGCAAACGCAAGTTCCGGAACCATTGGCATATATATACAAATGCGGTCTCCTTTCTTTGCACCGTTTGCTTTTAAAATATTTGCGAAGCGGCATACTTCATCATATAATTCCCGGTAAGTAAATTTTCTTTCTTTTTCTGAAGGGTCGTTCGCTTCCCATATCAGTGCGGTAATGTTTCCATTATCAGCAAGATGCCTGTCGACACAGTTCTCCGTGATATTGAGTTTTGCGCCGCTGAACCATTTAATATCCGGCGCTGTAAAATTCCATTCAAGTACGCTGTCCCATTTTTTGCGCCATTGAAAGTTGCCCGCAATATCCGCCCAAAATTCTTCAGGTTGTTCTGTACTTTTTTTATAAGCTGCATGATAAGCTTCCATGCTTTTGATCTGATAAGGAAATGACACGTTTTATAATTAGAATGAACAATAACTTTTCGAGGCTAAAAGTTACTGATAAAAAATAATGTAGCGTGCAGGTTTGCGGTTGTCTATCGCAGATCGCTGCATTCTGTAACCCTGAGCTTATCGAAGGCGGTTGCAGATATTGCACAAAAATGCCATGATGTTTTTGTACTGATTTTGCAGCGAAGCCTGATATTTAAGAATAGAAATTTTTATCTGTTCGCAGAAAAGAAAATCATCAATACCAGATCTTCGCATTTTCAAGTGCATCATTGGTAACATCCGCTTTCGTGATCCTTACAGAATCGATCTCGTGCGTGGTGGAATAGAATTTAGTAACCTTATTGAATATGATGTTGCCGCAATCGTAAGAAAGATTTACGGTACGTGTTGTATATACGATCGTAACAGTGTCGTAGACGGCGCCGTTGTTTAGTGATACTGAATATTTGGTACTGTCAACAACAGGATTCAAAGGAAGTACAAGTGCCGAAGAAGGTTGGTTATTATAAATAGTTAATCCGTTGATCAATACCGTGAGCCCCGGAACAGGAGTAGCCACATCTGCTCCTGAAACCTTACGATAGAATCCGGCTTTAAAATTTACATTCTTCGACTCATTGCAGATCGTGTACTCATCTTTACAGGAGTACAAAAATGCTATCAGAGCGATAGACAAAAATGCTTTGCTGGTATTCTTCATGCGACAGTTAATCCTGCGCAAGATACGATAACATCGGGTATTACGCAGTTTAAGTGCCTGTATTTGAAGTATATAAAAACGTGAGAATTTTGCCCCTTATATTCATATTGAGTAATGCGTTACTGCCGGAAGGATATAACCTGTTGCTCAAAAAAATAAAGATCATTCCGGTTGCAGGGTCGGCCCATGCGCAGGTTCCCGTAAAACCTGTGTGACCGAAAGCCTGCGGCGATGCGTATAAAGAAGGATAGGGATCTTTTCGTGTGCTGTTGTTTTTTTCCGGTTTGTCAAAACCGTAGCCGCGTCTGCTGGTATTGCTGTGGTAGGCGGTAAACAGATCAACGGTTGATCTTTGAAAATATGTTTTACCGTTAAATGTGCCGCCTTTCAGCAGCATTTGCATAATGGCCGCAAGATCATACACATCGCTGAAAAGGCCCGCGTGGCCTGCAACACCACCAAACATTGCAGCGCCGGGATCATGCACATATCCGCGAAGCACCTGAGCACGAAAGGTCTTTTCGTTTTCCGTGGGAGCAATGATGTTGATATTATTTCTTTCAAACGGTTCAAAGCCGATCGTATGTAATTGCATCGGCTCATAGAAAGTTTCCGCAACGTAGTTGTTCAGTTTTTTGCCTGTTATCTTTTCGACAACTTTTGCGAGGAAGATATAATCGTTATCGCTGTAAAGATATTTTCCTTCCGGGCCGCGTTTGCTTTCCAGTATTCTTTTGTACATCGTATCCTGCCAGGAGTTGCGCATGAACAGGTCTTTCGCGACCGGAACATTAAAAGAATCATTTCGGGTAAATGAATAGATCGAAGGCAACGGCGCACCGGCGGATGTTATTGTTTCTGTAAAAAAAGGAATAAATGCTACGAGCCCGGCTTCATGCAGCAATAATTTTTCGATCATAATATCCTGCTTGTTGGTGCCGATGGTTTCCGGCAGGTAGTCGCTTAACTTTTTTTTTAAGTCGAGACTGCCGTTCTCATAAAGCTTCATTACAGCAAGTGTTGTAGCAAAAACTTTTGTGAGCGATGCAAGATCATACACCGTATTCATGTGCACCGTATCATTGCTTTCATAAGTGTAATGCCCGAATGCTTTTTCAAATGCGATCTTACCGTCTTTGATCTCCAGCACCACGCAGCCCGGTGTTGCACGTTTTGCGATGGCATCGTTGGCAACAGAATCTATTTGAAAAACTTTTTCCGGATTCAGGAATGCGCCGCTTTTTTGAAACAATGCTTCCGGTGCTTTTGTCTCGATGCCAAAACCATATTTCAGATTTCCGCAAACGGTTACCGGCAATACGCCTTTGTATAATAATTTTCCCTGCAACATATCCGCTGCAGTATTTTGGATCACCGCATCATCTTCATAGCAAACCACCATATTTGCTGCGGTGCAAAAATTCTTCAATGCATACGCGTTAGCAAATAAGAAACTGATAGTTGTAGATTTTTGTTGAACGGCGCTGATCATATTTACCATGTCGTTCGATAAGCCAAAATTATTGGCCGGATAGCGGGTTAGATTATGAATGCCAATTATCACTTTTTTAAAACCTTTCAATTTGTCGATAAGTGATTGATCATATTTATCATTCATACCGAAATAAAATGCTGTGGCGTTGTAATCCGTTTTTATTCTTGTTGCAAATGTATTATCTGCGTTAAGTCCAAAACCTACAAACGCAACATCGCCCGGCGCTCCGGCTGCTAAAGGAAAGAATGCGTCATTTGTTTTTGCAACCAATGTGATCGCATCTTCTGCAACCGTTCTGCGCATGGAAGGAACAGATGCGTTAAGATCTGCCGTGAGATTTTCTGTGTTGATCGGTTGGAGATTTGCCAAACCATATTCATATTTAGATACCAATACTTTTTTACAATGCATTTCAATATCATCCCAGCTCAATTGCTTTTTCTTAATCGCATCTTTTATTTTTTTTATCGAAAGAGGAACGTCGTCAGGCAGGCAAAGCATATCGTTCCCCGCGATCAATGATTGGACAGATGCGGCACCATCAGGATAGAATTTTTTCACACCCTGCATTTCCAGTGCGTCGGTAAATGTGAGCCCCTGAAAATTCAATTCCGTACGCATCAACCCGTTCACGTTTTGCGGTGAAAGTGACGTTGCACGGTTCGGTGTTTTATCGATCGCCGGTATGTAAAGGTGTGCCACCATCACACTTGCGATGCCCGCGCCAAAGATCTGACGGAAAGGATACAGCTCCAATGAATCCAATTGCGCCATCGTTTTATTGATCACCGGAAGGTCATAATGCGAATCCGTATTTACGTCACCATGCCCGGGAAAATGTTTCGCACAGGCCATTACACCTGCATCCTGCATGCCTTTCATGTATTGAATACCGAAGTTTGCCACTTTATATTTATCCTCGCCAAAACTTCTGTCGTTGATCACCGGGTTGTCCGGATTATTATTTACATCTACCACCGGCGCGTAATTTACCTGAATGCCCATGCGCTTACATTGCGCTGCTACGATCTGTCCGTAATGATACACGATCGTTTGATCCTTCATCGCGCCAAGCATCATTTGCTTTGGCAACGGCAATACTGAATCGATCATGCGCATACCCAATCCCCATTCCGCATCAATGCACATGAGGATGGGCGTTTTCGCCATCCCCTGAAGATTGTTGAGGATCATCGCCTGTTTCACCGGACTTCCCTGGAACAGACAAATACCGCCGATATTATATTGTTTGATCAGTCCCGCTACTTTATCATCATAAAAAGTAACGGTCTTCGTTTTGGAGTCGATCGTTGAAAGTCGCACCACCATCAGCTGTGCAATGCGTTCGTCTTTTGAGAGGGTTTTGTATACGCTGTCTGCCCAATGTTGTGCCGCGGGATTTTTAGTTTGTGCAAATGATTGTTGCGCAAAAAACAATACCGCAATAATTAATATTTTCTTTGTTATCATCAGCGTAAATATAAGGAGGTAATATGTTTATTTTTTGAGAAATAAGGCAGTCTTACTCAATTTGGGAATCACAGTAAATAGGTTTATTTTTAATACTATATACTCTCCCATCATGAAACGAACGCTGGTCCTTTTACTTTTAGTTTGTCCATGCGTTGGTTTTTCCCAAAATGCAACTATACCTCTTGCCTTTACCAAAGAGAATTTTTATCAAACAATGATAGATTCAGCTATCACGCTACGTTTAGTATTATGTAAACAGGATATAGAGAAAGGTAATATTAATATAGGTGAGTACTATTTACTCGATGAAAAATATAGGTATTATTATTACTCAAAGAGAGGTGTGACATTTAAAACAATAGATATTTACTCACCAAAAAACAAGAAGCTCCTGAAAAAGGGAATTTGGTGTTGGGGTATTCGTCCTTTTCTGATTAATAATGTCATGGTTATTTTTCTGGTAGATCTTAGTATTTCTTACAAAAATAATATGTATAATTTTTCACAGGGAAGCGGATCAAGAACAACTTTCGAATATAATTGTGATCAGCAAAAATGGGTTTTAGCTTCTAACATCTCGTTGCCACTTTAATTTCAGACGGATCCGCTACAATGATTATCGGGATATAAATCGGCGTGGAAATCTTTATTTGCTGCCATTCACCCATCGCTTCACTCACAACCCCGCAACTCCAACCAAACTCCTTGAACTTTTTTCAGCTTACCTTTGTAAGAAATTGCGCCGCTTTGCCTGATATCATTCAATTATTGCCCGATAACATCGCCAACCAGATAGCTGCCGGCGAAGTGATCCAACGACCTGCCAGCGCTGTAAAAGAGCTGTTGGAGAACGCCGTGGATGCTGGTGCGACTGAAATTAAGCTTATCGTAAATGATGCGGGCAAGGCATTGATCCAGGTGATCGATAACGGCAAAGGTATGAGCGAAACCGATGCCCGTATGGCGTTTGAGCGCCATGCGACTTCCAAGATCCGCACGATCGACGATCTTTTTCTCATAAAAACAATGGGTTTTCGTGGTGAAGCTTTGGCCAGTATCGCCGCCGTGGCGCAGGTAGAATTAATAACAAAACGTGGGGAAGATGAAGCCGGCATTTACCTTGAAATAGAGAACAGCCTTGTAAAAAAACAGGAACCGATCGCAGCGGTGAACGGTACCAGTATTGCAATGAAAAATTTGTTTTTCAACGTGCCGGCGCGACGGAATTTTTTGAAAAGCAATCCTTCGGAACTGCGTCATATTATGGATGAATTTATTCGTGTGGCGATGGCATTTCCGGAAATCTTTTTTTCATTAAATTCTAACGGACAGGAAGTTTTTCATCTGGAAAAAGGAACGCTCAAACAACGTATCGTTCAGATCCTCGGTAATAATTACAACGCAAAGTTGGTAAGCGTGCAGGAGCGCACCGACTATTTAGATATTCTCGGATTTGTAGGCAAACCCGAAACGGCGAAGAAGACCAGAGGCGACCAGTATTTTTTTGTGAACAGTCGTTTCATCAAAAGCGCCTACCTCAATCATGCGGTGATGAATGCTTTCGCGGAAATGATTTCGAAAGATAGTTTCCCGATGTATGCACTCTTCATCGATCTTGATCCGGCGCAGTTGGATATCAATGTGCATCCTACCAAACAGGAAATTAAATTTGAAGACGAAAAGATCGTGTATGCATTTGTGCAAAGTGCGGTAAAGCATGCATTGGCGCAATTCAGTATTACACCAACGCTGGATTTTCAACTGGATGCTTCCATTCAACATTTAGATGCGGTGAATAAACCCGTGACTGAACAGCACCGCAGCGCCGCATCGTCCTCTTCTCTGTTCGAAACATTTACCCATAAGAACCGTGCGCATTTTATAGAAAGTAAAAATGAATTGTCGCACTGGAAAGATTTTTACGAAAAGCCTGCAACGGAAAATATTGCCCCTGCGCAAAATATTCCCGTGTTTGAAAAAGCATTGGTGACAGAACAACCGGAAAGCAACAGTGATCTTTTACAATTGCACAATGCTTATATCGTCGTGCAAAATGATAAGGGCTATTTGCTCATCAATCAGCAAAATGCGCATGAGCGTATCCTGTACGAACGCTTTACCAATGCGGTTTCCGGCAAGCCGATCTCTGTGCAGCAAAGTCTTTTTCCGGCTGTGATCGATACATCGCCCGCCGATGCAGTGCTGCTCACTGAATTAATTCCGGATCTCAAACAACTTGGGTATCAGCTGGAGCCTTTCGGTAATAATTCATTTGTGGTGCAGGGTACGCCTGCAGATGTGGATCAGGCGGGTGAAGTAAAAGCTATCGAAAAAATGCTGGAGCAATACAAACATTTCAGCAATGATCTTAAATTCTCCAAACGCGAAAAGTTATTGCGTTCACTTTCTTTACAGCAATCCGTTAAAGCAGGCACACCGCTTACTTCCAAAGAAATGAAAGCGCTTACAGATGAACTTTTCATCTGCGTTACGCCTAATATCACACCGAACGGTAAACCGACTTATCTGAGCTTTAAAAAAGATGAGATGGATAAGATGTTCGGTAGATAAGGGCTTTCACACTAAGGCAAATAGTTTCAACACATATACACAACGGAAATACAAAGGGCGAAATCTCTAAAATAATCGTGTTTCGGGCCGTTGAGTATCATTGCACCTTTTGGGAAAAGAATAAAAAAATGCCGGTATCATTATGATACCGGCATCCGTTTTTTCTGAGGTGAATATTATTGTTTTATAAACGTTGCATAACAAACCGAGTTGCCGTATACAACTCGCAATACGTATACTCCCGGTGTGAGCGCAGCAATGTTTACGCTAATCGTATTATTTCCTGCAACACCTTGTTGCTGACTTTGTGATAACAGTACATTAGTGCTGCTGTATACATAAGCATTGATCATTCCGGGTTGTGGAAGTGTTACCACTGTACCGATAGATGTGGATGCAGGATTAGGGAATACCTGTAACGTACATGAATTCGTGCCCGGCAGATTTTGCAGGATATGGATCGTTTTACAGAAATCCTTTACACATCCGTTAGCATAAGTTACATGCACACATACATTGTAATAGCCGCTGTCTGCAAAAACATAAGTAGGGTTATTTGCATGGATCGTGATCGGTGTGCCTGATGCGGGAATTTTTGATATTGTCCATACCTGATCTGTAATCGCGCCATTACTTACAGCAGAAAAAGTTACCCTGTTCGGATTCAGCGAATCTCTTTGCTCGGTTGCATTCAATGAATAATAATTACACAATGATGTTACCTGTACCGACATGCAGGATGTTGCGGCGCAACTGTTACTTCTGTATGCAGTAAGGCATACCGTGTAAGTGCCGGGCTGAGCATAGGTATGAGTAGCAGTTACATCATGGCTGCCTGTGCCGTCGCCGAATGTCCATGTATATTGAACGTCATTAAAAATAGCATTAGGAACAAACACATTCGCTCCGATAACAGTCGTCACCGGAAGAGCGTGGAAGTTTGCAAGTCTTGAGCATGGTACTACAGGTATAAATACAACTGCATGGCAGAATTCGCTTACGCAATTCAGCAATGTGCCGTTTGATGTTCTTTTTTGAACACGCAGGCAAACGGTGTAAGTGCCCGGTTGTGCATACACATGGTTAGGATTTACTGCATTGGATGAAGCGCCGTCGCCGAATGTCCAGCGAATAGAATCCGTGCTGCTGAAGCCTGTTGATGTATTTGTAAAATGAAAGTTATTGATCGCCAATCCTGTTGTGTCATGCGTAAAAGTGAACGATGCAGTAAGCGTACACGGTGCAGGAACTGTTACCGCGATGTCTCTGCAATATTCCCTGATACATGGTGCTGTGCCCGGTGTTGTTGTTCTTTTGATAAGCACACATACATGATATGTTCCGCCTGTTGTGTACAGGTGATTCGGATTTAGATCATGGGATGAAGTGCCATCGCCGAATGTCCATGTGATAGAATCGGTAGAAGCATAGCCCGGTGATTGATTGGTAAAATGGATCAGGTTCGGCTGAGTCGCATCAGTTGTATAACTATAGTAGGCCTGGATATTGCATGGTGCAACAATAGTTACGGTGTGGCAGATCTCGCTCACACAAGGTATTGCGGTAGCTGATGTGCTGTTCTTTTTTACACGCAGGCAAACATTGTATGTGCCCGCTGTTGTGTATACATGAGTAGGGTTTACATCATAAGAAACCGTGCCGTCACCGAAGTTCCAGCGGATTGAATCACCCGATGCAAAACCCGTTGAAGTATTTGTAAATAAAACACTAAGCGGATTTGCGGTAGAAGCCTGTGATGTAAATGCCGCAGTAAGTGTACAAGGAAGTGTTACCGTTATCGTATGGCAGGAATAATTTGCACAAGGCGCAGTTCCTGCCACCACTGCTTTACGGATGATCAGGCAAACCTGGTACGTGCCGGCATTTGCATAAGTATGTAACGGATTTGAAACAGTACCCGTGCTGCCGTCGCCGAATGTCCATTGGATCGTATCAGCAGGAGCATAACCTGTACTCGTATTGTTGAACTGAATCACATTTGGTTGCCCCGCAGCTGCGGTCGATGTCCAGCTCACAGAAAGATTACAGGGTGCGGAGATCACCACCGTATGGCAGATTTCACTTACGCATGGCGTAGCCGAAGCATTCGTATTATTTTTCTTTACACGCAGGCAAACATTATACACGCCTGCATTTGCATAAGTATGCGTAGGATTTGTTTCGTAAGAAACCGTGCCGTCGCCGAAGGTCCAACGAATAGAATCACCCGTTACAAAACCTGTTGATGTGTTTGTAAAATGAATGATCATGCTGTTGGATGCAACCGGTGCTGAAGTGAAAGCAGCGCTGAGTGTACACACTACAGGAACTGTAACAGCGATATCCCTGCAGTATTCGCGAACACAAGGCACAGCGCCCGGAACCGTTCTTTTTACCAAAATACAAACATGGTATGTTCCTGCTGTTGTATAAATATGGATAGGATTCACATCATGCGATGTTGTTCCGTCACCGAATGTCCATGTAACAGAATCCGTTGAAAGATAGCCGCCTGTTTGATTGGTAAATTGTATAACGTTCGGCTGATTTGTATTAGCAATTGTGAAAGTATAATAAGCCTGGTAGTTGCAAGGGTTTGGTGCAGTTACAGAGATTGTATGACAGATCTCGCTTACACAAGGAACTGTCGTAGGAGAAGTACTGTTTCTTTTTACACGCAGGCAAACGTTATATGTTCCACCGTTTGCATAAGTATGTGTAGGGTTAAGGTCGTAAGAAACCGTGCCGTCGCCGAAAGTCCAGCGGATAGAATCTCCTGTTGCAAAAGCAACGGATGTGTTGGTAAATGCAACACTCAATGTGTTCGCGGTGGAAACCTGAGCAGTAAATGCGGCAGACAAATTGCACGCTTGAGCGATCGTAAGCGTTTTGGTAAGTGAATCCATGCACACCGTAACGTTATTCGGATTGTGGCGGATTACATAATGCTTTACCTGGTACACACCCGGCGCATAATTATGTGAAGGCGAGATCTGATTTGCATTTGCAGAACCGTCGCCGAAGCTCCAGTAATGCTGAACATAGGGCGAATCTGTTACGACCGCCGGGTTCATTTTTACCGTCGTTGAAGTGAGGAACTGAAAGCTAAAATCAGGATTACATGTTTGTGTCAACTGGGCTTTTCCCTGCAACCCTGCCAACGTCATTAATGCAAAAAAAATTGCGTAGACTTTTTTCATAAACTGTGTTTTTTTGTAGGTTTTGGTAAACGAGGGTATATACAAAGAGGACACACCCATTGTAAGCGTTGCCTGAAATAATAAATATTATTAATTCTTTTCCCTGATGTCGAGCAGGAGTTGCTCGATTGCCCTTCTACCGGCCTTTCCGCTGCCGCTGAAGTTATTGATAATCACAGAAAACAGCAATAGGCGTTTCTTTTTGGTAATCAGGTAACCGCTGAGCGAAACATTGTTGCTCATAGAGCCTGTCTTCGCAAAAATTGACCCAGCAATATCGCCGTAGTAGTTGGTGAGTGTTCCTTTACCCGCGCCCGGAAGGATCCTTTTCATGCGATCCAAACCAAAACTATCCTTTAATTTATTGAGGATATAAATAAAATCTTTCGGTGAAAATAAATTGTAACGGCTGAGGCCGCTGCCATCTACCCAGCGGGGTTTTGTGGGGATATTTTTAAAATCATTTTTTAAAAGTGAATCTATGATCATTTCATCACTCATATAACTCAACTTTTCATTGCTCACCATAAGTAATGTTTGCTCTGCGAAAAAATTATCGCTGTTGAACATCATCGGTTTAAACAAAGAATCAACAGGCCTGGAATAAATAGTCTTTAGTTTATTTGTAAATAATTCTTTGGGTAAATAATCGCTATTAAAAAGTTGAAGTATTGGTTTGTGAAGTGTATCAGATAACAATTTTATCGGGAGTGTATCTGAAGTGATGAAAGGGATTTTAACTGAATCGGATTTGCGAAGAAGATGGGATCTTTCCGTATAATTATTCGAGTTAAAATTTCTTTTGATAAACGAGTTCTTGATATTGTGATTGTCAGGAAAATTAGTATAAATACGTTCCGAGATTGCGGGAACAGGTTGTGTTCTATAATTTTTCCGGAAATATGTTATCAGATTTCCATACACAGGAAAAAGCGAACGTTCCGCCATAAAATCTTCTGCATAATCATCCCAAGACCAGCCTGCTCCGTAAGCCCTTTCCCAAAATCTGTCATCAGAAGGATCGTAAAAGACTCTTTTTTTCGTTGTGTTTAAAAAAGAAAAGACAGGTTGACTGATAAAATCCGGGTATAAAAAAGTCGGATCTCCTGTCGCTCTTATGAATATTGAACTGTCATTTTCGGCATACGCTAACCCTTTCAAACTATCCCCTAAATACTTCATCCCCGCATACAACGTAAACAACTTTACATTGCTGCTCGGCATAAAGTTTTTATCCGCATTGTAGTTGTATAAATATTTTCCGGTAGCGGGTTCGTAAATGCTGATGCCTGCATGGCCCGTAGATACTGCAGTGTCGTTTAAAAATGCATCAACGGCTTTTTGACTCACCTGCGCCAAAACCGTTGATGAAAACAACGGGAGCAAAAGGAGCAGCAAAAAATATGAAAGGTTTTTTTTCATAAAGTATATGATCCAACGGGAAGCGCCCGTTCGGTTTCTCTGAAAACCGATTTGTCAATTTAATGCACTTTCCCTTTACACGGCTTTTGTTCTTCAATCTCTGTTAGTTTTCTCAACAGCGACTCAGGTACGGACAGTGTACCTGCATGGTACCTGCATGGTACCTTTCCGGAACGGCTCCCGAGCGACTATTGAGCGACTCCCGAGCGACTCCCGAGCGACTCCCGAGCGACTGATGAGCGACTCCCAAGCGACTCAGCCCTACTCAACGGATGCTTAAATTCCAAGCGAGCATTTGAGCCTGAAGTTGTATCAATACAGAAAATGTTCCCTTTCACAACGATTTTCGCAGGTCGAATATTGAACTTTGAGCGTTTTGTATCGAACAATCCCGGCGAGTTCCCACTTCGACCCCCCGGTACACTCAGGGTAAACTTACCTCGGCCCGACAACCCGTACTTTGTATATATGATCCGTAATTATCCGCATAGCCTCTGTCATTTGCAAATCTGTCATCTTTAGGTAAGCCCTGAAAACTCAACACGGGCACTAATTCCTCTCCTGCACCCTTAACCACCTTTCCGGAAAATCATTCCTCCCCGCCGTCAGATAATCATTCTTACTGCAGGCGATAAATTTTCCATCCGGCATTTGCATCCACCAACGATCGGTTCTTTTGCTTTGTAAAAAAGTAGTATCTACTTCTGCAAACACCGTATGAAATTCATTGAAGTGTTCACGATGTTCGAGAGCAGATTCCTGCTTCATGCGATGGCGGCCGTCGATAAAATACCAAAGCATTTGCGAGAGTTGTCTTGCCGTAATTTCATCCGTATCATTTGCCGGCACATAGCCATACATGCCGATGCTGTTGAGGTTATTGCTCATACCCGCAAAACGTGTGAGGATACAGGCGTCGATACCGGTGAGGCCGTTCGGGCAATTTTTATTAGCCGGCGCATCGCTGTATTTTATTGCGTTGATGTCGAAGCTCAGCATATTGCTGTTGCGTAACACCGGCTCCATCTCTTCAATATTTTCCAGCACGTTTCCGAGGCGATAACAATCAAAGCGAAGCTTGTCGATTGTTTCCAGCATCCGCGGATGTACGAAATAACTTTGAAAGGCGATATGATTATAGTGTTTTAGAATATTGGGATCGCCGGTGAACATCTCCATCAGAAAATTATCCGCCGGCACATGGCTCTCACCTCGAAGGTTAATTTCCGAATCGATGCAGGTTGCTTCTACAGTCGTATTCACGCTGCGATATGCGTGGTATTGCGCAAGGGTAATATCATGCGAGCCGCCGATGATCACAACGGTTTTATTTAAGCGATATAATTCTTCCAGCACGGTTCTTACGGCTGCATAACTGTCATTCAGTGAAGCGCCGGTTTCCACATTACCAATGTCTGCGATCGCAATATCCGTATGCCAAAAATGAAGTCTGTATAATTGTTTGCGAATAATATCAGCCGCATCATTTTCTCTTTCGCCGGTACCGCCGCCTCTTGATTCTTTTACCCCTATGATCACAATATCCGCAACGTTGATATCAAATGCTTCATCATCCTGCGTCGTGATATGTCTGCCCAATTGGCCTTCTGTGTAAGCTTCGTCATTATTGATGGCGGCAAAAGATACCGGTGTAAGAAAATCCTGAAGATCCTGCATGAAATTAGTTTGTGGCAAATTTAGGCGATTGAAAGGAATTGTCCGGAAGTGAAGTTGACGGTTGACAGATGACGGTTGACAGTTTAAAAAGATCGATGATTAATGCAGGTAAGTATATTACTACGATCTGCTGCCGGTCTTCGCAAACTGTCATCTGTCAACCGCCAACTTCTTACCTTTGCGGTTCAACTTTGAACAATGGAAGATCATCAGGAAATATTAAGTGACGTAGTGATAAAATTTGCCGGCGACAGCGGTGATGGTATGCAGCTCACGGGTACACAGTTTACCAATAATACCGCCATGCTCGGTATTGATCTGGCAACCTTCCCGGATTTTCCGGCGGAGATCCGTGCCCCTATCGGTACACTGCCCGGCGTGAGCGGTTTTCAGCTTCGTTTCAGTAGTGACAGGATCTTTACGCCGGGTGATGAATGCGACGTGTTGGTAGCGATGAATGCCGCAGCATTAAAAGTAAATTTAAAGGGACTTAAAAAAGGCGGCAAGATCATCGCTAATACGGATGGTTTTGATACAAAAAATCTTCGCCTGGCGAATTATCCCGAAGGCATAAATCCCTTGGAAGATCACAGTCTGGATGGTTACGAAGTCATCAAAATGGACGTGACCAAAATGACCCGTGAAGCACTGAAGGAGATCACGATGGGTACCAAAGAAAAGGACCGTGCGAAAAATATGTTTGTGCTCGGTTTCCTTTATTGGATGTATAACCGAAGCATGGAAAACACGATCATGTTTCTTACAGAAAAATTCGGTAAGAAGCCGGAGATCCTTGAAAGTAATGTGAAAGCATTACAATCAGGCTATAACTACGGTGATACAACAGAGACTTTTTCTGCAAGATATTCCGTGCAAAAAGCGGTGATGGCCCCCGGCACTTACCGTTCTATCATGGGTAACCAATCATTAGCTTACGGTTTGATTGCCGCATCAAAACAAAGCGGCTTGAAATTATTCTTAGGATCTTATCCGATTACGCCGGCTTCCGATATTTTGCATGAGCTGAGCCGCCATAAAGCATTCGGCATAAAAACTTTTCAGGCGGAAGATGAGATCGCTGCGATCACATCCGCGATCGGTGCAAGCTACGGTGGGGCAATGGGTATTACCACCACGAGCGGCCCGGGCATGGCCCTCAAAGCAGAAGCGATGGGCCTTGCTGTGATGCTCGAAATTCCTTTACTGATTATTAATGTACAACGCGGCGGACCGAGCACCGGTCTGCCCACGAAAACCGAACAGAGTGATCTTTTACAGGCATATTATGGTCGCAACGGTGAATGCCCGATGCCGGTGATCTCTGCGAGCACGCCGAGCGATTGTTTCAGCGCGGTGTATGAGGCGATGCGCATTTCGATACAGCACATGACGCCGGTGATTTTCTTAAGCGACGGCTATATTGCAAACGGTGCGGAGCCTTGGAAGTTTCCGCAAACAGCAGATCTTCCGCCGATCCATACCGCATTCAAAACACAGTTGGGTGATCACGAAGAAAAATTTCAACCCTACCTGCGTGATGAAAAACTCGTAAGGCCATGGGTGATACCCGGCACGCCGGGCATGGAGCACCGCATCGGTGGTTTGGAAAAACAAAACATTACCGGTAATATCAGTTACGATCCGGAGAACCATCAATTAATGGTGAAGATCCGCAGAGAAAAAATTGAAAAGATCGCCGATCATATTCCTGAACAAAAATTAGACAGCGGTCCGGAAAAAGGCAAGCTGCTTATCATTGGTTGGGGCAGTACTTACGGCGCCATCAAAAGTGCCTGCGCACAATTGGAGGCGGAAGGAGTATCTGTGGCGCATGCTCATCTGCGTTATGTACGTCCCTTCCCTAAAAACCTCGGCGAGATCATTAAGAATTATGACAGAGTCCTGATTCCGGAATTGAACGACGGGCAATTAATAAAGATCATTCGTGATGTTTATTTCGTTGATGCAAAAGGATACAACAAGATCATGGGAATTCCTTTTACCAAAACAGAATTGGTGGAAGCGATTAAGGAAATGGTACAAGAGAGTTAGCTAAAAGCATCAAAAAGAAAATAAGTGAAAAGAGCCTGCTTAATAGCGGGCTTCTTTATTACAATTATGTTCGCTCTTTTCTGTCAGACTGAGCTTCTCGAAGACGGTTATCGTTCTCCACTACTTTCGTCCTGTCTTTGCGAGCCGCGTTACAAACCCCGACTTTAATCAACTAATGCGGCGAGGCAATCCGGTGATAATGTTTTACTGCACTTTTCTTACTAATATTTATTATCTGAGTTGGGATTCGCTTTCCTCTGTCAGTGTGAGCTTATCTAATACGGTTGTCATTCTACGCTACCATCTTCCCGTCTTTGCGAGCCGCATGATAAACGCCGACCTTTAATAAAATATCGCGGCGCGCCAATCTGCGGAAGTTGTGATATGAATTGGAACACGGATACCGCGGATGACACCGATATCTGCAGCGTGTTTTCGCGAAAGTCTTTGCACCTATTTTTATTTTACGTTCTTACTTCCTCACAAACCTGTTAGTATAGAAGCGCTCCGCTTCAAATTCAAAAAAATTCCTGCGATAATGTTTTGGAGAGCGCCTTGATTGACTTAAATATCACCGATGTACATATGGTACATCAAAATAAATGTAATGCGTAAATAGTTTTTTAACAGCAAAAATATCCTGATATACAGCATGCATTTCCGGACAACAATCTTCGGCGCTTTTAAATAGAAATCCTTCCGTAACTGTTGAGGATTTCATCTAAAACTGCTTGGATATAAAGCCGCCCGAATTTTTCCCTGGCAGGAAAACTTATACAGTTGCTGCGTCTCACCATAATGCAGAGTACTTCAGATGCGGTCATCGATTCTGTATAATAGTCACGATCTGACTAAAAAAACTTTTATAGGAACACATGAATTGTTCGCCGGTAAAGAATTGCAAAACGATAGATCCGAATAATGCCTGTCGTTCCAAAACCAATGTATTTGCACAGGCTGTGGTAATTGTTATAAAATTCACCTTTTTTATAACTTTTATTCACTCAAAGATCCTTGGATAAATTAAAATCCGCGTCGCTCATTCCGGAGATCTCTTTTACCATGCGTCCTAAGTTTTTTACATCTTCCATGGGGCAAAAATTAGAAAATATGAAGTCGTTAAATTGTTCGATCAGGATTTAAGAATTGCCAGATTTTCAAAATGGCTTTATCAAGCCACAGACATACCTTCAATTTGTGATTTGGTAGTTTTTCTGTAATATCTTCATACGTAGCGCCTTATAAAACCCTGTTTATTTTTTTTCCGGTGAAGGCAACCTTCTTCACCATTTTCCGTATCATTACAAAAGACTATGACTCTAACTCTACTGCGTTGAAATTTTTGGATGAGATAATTGCAGGTTGCCTTGCAGGAGATCCCAAGGACCAAAGGGCGTTCTATGAGCGCTACTATGGGTATTGCCTAAAAATCGTGTTCAGGTATATTTTCAGATATGATACTGCCGTGGATGTTGTAAATGACGGCTTTGTAAAAGTATTCGGCAAGCTCCATACTTTTCATTGTGATCAATCCACAAAAATGGAGATCATTATGATGGGTTGGATAAAAGTGATCATGGTAAACACGGCCATCGACCGACTTCGAAAAAATGATTTTCTGCCGGAAATAGGATTAACGGACGAAGGAATATGGAGCGAGGATAAATCCCGCGTCTCCGATCAATCGTTACTATATAAAGATATTATTAAGGAGATCAGGAAACTGCCTCCGGTATACAGGGTTGTTTTTAATATGTATGTAATCGAAGGATTCACGCACAAAGAGATCGCACAGCACCTTAACATTGCAGTGGGAACTTCAAAATCGAATCTGTCTAAAGCACGCGTTTTATTACAGTCCTATTTAAAAAAAAATGATACGGTCAAAGAATGCTACATGTAGATGATGATATAAATGACGAATTGATGCGGAAGGCCGCGGAAGATTACCCTTTAAATACCGACGGCGCAGACTGGAATGCCGTGCTCAATAAAATGTCTCCCGGCATTTTTGAAAAGGAACAGCCTGTTGAAAGAAAAAGGAGAAGATATTTATTATTACTTTTCCTTTTACTCCCTTTATTTTTTGTGATCGCGGAAAGGATGAAAACGCATCGCAAAGATGCAGCAGCTGCAACGCTTGCAAAAAATGATCCGCATGGTAACTCGGCGACAGTTAACATTAAAGTTGCGTCGATTAATACTGCTCCATCTTACGTAAACAAACCGCAGGGTAATGTACAATCTGTAAATGTTACACAACATGATGATCAGCTAAACGCCGCTTCCGCAACGCGACAAAATAAAAATTATTCCGGTATTGCTTCGGCTAAACAACGCATAGCTGTTTTAAACGGCAATGCAACTAAAGATGCAAAAGGAAAAAGCAAAAGCCGTCGCATATCTTCTGCAGCAAAAAGCATTATGACAATAAATGCGCCGGCGGCAGATACGGATGATGCAGTTGCTGAAAATACAAAAGTAAAGCAGATTATTCATTCGAAAGAAAAAAAAGCGGTGCAAACTGCAGCACCTGACACCGAAATTGCAGAAACTACAATTGACAATAAAATTCCTGTCAAAATAAATACACCAAAACAAGCCGATAACGGCAGTATTAAAAATAAGATCGCAGAAACAACAGCGGATCAACTGACCGCGAAAACTGATACGACCGCAAAAAAACCTGCGACACAAAAAAACAAATCGCACGAAAAGCGTTTTTATGTTGGTATCGTTGGCGCACCTGATATCAGCACGGTCAGGCTTCAAGCTGTAAAAAAGGTCGGTGTGAGCTATGGCGCTGTTGCGGGGTATAAATTACCAAAACGTTTTTCAATAGAATCAGGTTTTATCTACGAGAAAAAATATTACGACACCAAAGGAGAATACTTCAGCAGGAAGAATTTGAAACTGCCGCCGGGATTGAAGATCAGCTACGCATCAGGTTACTGCTACATGTGGGAACTGCCGCTGAACCTGAATTACAGCTTCGGTAAAAAAGCGAATTCTTCCTGGTTTGCAACCACCGGTGTCTCGTCTTATTTCATGAAGCGGGAATCTTATAATTACGACCTGGTCTACAATACTTACCAGTATGCAAGGTCTTACGATTACACCACGAAAAGCAACACGGTTATAGCAGTGATCAATTTCGGGGTAGGGTACACACACCGCATCGGAAAGATCGGCGATCTTCGTATTCAGCCTTACGTTAAATTACCGGTAAGTAAGATCGGTACAGGCTTGCTCCCAATCCAAAGTACAGGAATTTACTTCGGTATTACGAAAAATATTTTCTGATCTTTTATGTAACAGTTGAGCGCTCAAAGCAACCACATTCGCTGATAATGCGTATTGGTAGTTACAACTGTTTTACATGGATAGTTTCATTGCAGAAAATGATTTGCCGCACAGCACTTCCACAACGTCTCCGGAAATACACTACACGGAAAATATAATTCGTGCCGCAGCTTCTAAGGAGAAATATCCGGTATTAAAACTTCAACATTCATTTTCCGGCAAATACATCTTAGATATTTTGTTTGCTTCCTTTTTTACTGTTACCGTGCTCTCATGGCTTGTTCCAGTGCTTGCATTGCTGATCAAACTGAACTCGAAGGGTCCGGTGTTTTTTCTGCAAAAAAGAAACGGTAAAGACGGTAAGCTATTTACCTGTATAAAATTCAGGACGATGCGGCTCAATGAAGAAGCTGATCTTATAACTGCTGCAGAAAATGATGAGCGGATCACCGGAATTGGCGGTTTTTTGCGTCGTCATCATCTGGATGAATTGCCGCAGCTTTTCAATGTGATCGCAGGCGAAATGTCTGTCGTAGGCCCGCGCCCTTACATGGTTGCGGAAAATGTACACTTCGAAAAATTATTGCCGCAATATACACAAAGACATTTGGTGAAGCCCGGTATTACAGGTCTTGCACAATCACTGGGATACTTCGGCTCCATGCATGATATTGAAAATGCAAGGGAAAGATTTGAGCTTGATATGGAGTATGTAAAAACGATCTCACCGTGCACGGACGCAAAAATATTATTCCGCACTTTACTTCTTGTATTCGGGATAAAATTTTATCCTCAAACTGCAACGCCGCATGTTGCTGAAAAGATCGGATAAGTGCAAACGCAGATCCATATCGATCCGGTTGTCACCGTCGTTATTCCCGTATATAATCGTGAGCGATATATCACTGATGCCATACGATCTGTACTGGCACAAAGTTTCAGAAATTGGGAACTGGTCATCGCGGATGATGGTTCTACAGACGGAACGGTGAATGCCGTTAAAAAATTTGATGACCCGAGAATAACATTACTTCGGCTTATTCACACGGGTAATATCGCCTTACTCCGAAACAGCGCGGCTGCTGCGGGTAAAGGAAATTTCATTTGCTTTCTTGATTCGGATGATCTCTGGCCGGCAAATAAATTAGCAATTCAATTACAACGCTTGCAAGCCGCCGGAAAAAAATGGGGCTATGGAAAATATGAACTGATCAATGAGTCCGGTGAACCGATAATGCAAAACAATAACAATTATCAACCTTTCAGCGGTTGGATCACCGGTAAGATCCTCACGAATGAAGCTGCAGTATCTGTCGGTTCGCTCATGATTAAAAGAGAATTGTTTGAAGAACTGAACGGTTTTAATACCGATCAAAAATTGTTATACCGCGAAGATTATGATCTCGCTTTGCGCCTGTCATTGGCAGCAGAAGCGGATGCAGCGTCGGAATTGTTGGTGAGCATAAGAGAACATAGTGATCGCTCAACAAATACTGTGAATGATGCGCACGAAAGAATGGTCGCAACGTACCATGAATTCATGCGCATTGCACCGCAAAAAGAACTGATGCGGATCGCAAGAAAAAGAAAAGCTTATCATCTCGGGGAATCTGTCGTGACAGCTGTAAACCAAAAACAATTCGGTACAGCCGCAAAACGATTTTGTAAAGCCTTTGCCGCAGGAGATAAATGGCGCCATTTATTATCCGTAGGCAAGAGGGTTGTTTTTTCCGGCTGAAGCAAAAACAATGCAATTTGAGACTAACAGTCCGCAACATATTAAATGTACTCAACAGCGATGAAAAAAAATCATTGTTCAAACTTGCGTGGGCAGACATTTTCATTAATTTATTGGACATCGCTTTTTTAGCCGCATTGGTGCTGATCGTCAATTTTTACACACAGCCTGCTGAAAGCCGCACACTGCTTTTTTTTCAAACGGATATGATCAAAGCGCATCCGTTATTTCCCGCAACAATATTTTTTATTTTATTCACTGTAAAAAATATCGCGGGCTTTTTAATTTTTAAAACCCAATACGGATTTGTATATAAAGTCGCCTCGAGAATTTCCGGTGATAATTTGCTTTCTTATTTGCGGGGAAATTATTACGATTATGTGCACACGGATTCCGCAGTATTCACAAGAAAGGTCAGTCAGCAGCCGGTTGAATTTTCTCATTATGTATTGTATGGTCTGCAACAGGTTTTCAGTCAGATGGTATTGATCATTATCACGATCATTGCGATACTGTTATACAATCCGTTGTTGCTCCCTTTGCTGGTATTGGCTTTGGCGCCGCCGGTCTTCCTAATTGCATTTTTAATGAAGAAGAAACTGGCTGCGGTTCGGGAGCATGGAAAAGTGGTAAGTGAAAGAGCAATCCAGTATTTACAGGAAGCGCTTTCGGGTTATATAGAGAGTAGTGTGTCTCAGAAGAGTGACTTTTTTAAGGGGCGCTATCATCACTTTCAGGAAAAGCTTAATCATTACCTGGCGGAAAAACAGGTGATTCAAAATATGCCTTCCAGACTGATAGAAGTATTTGCTGTGGCCGGTTTGTTTTTTCTTATTGCTTACAGTTCGATGAGTAACGGCGGTTCGATCGGGATCATCACTATCGGCGCATTTATGGCCGCGGCCTATAAAGTGATCCCGGGCATTGTGAAGATCATGAACACTGCTGCGCAAATGAAGACCTATGCTTTTACCGTTACAGAATTGTCGGAGCGTAAAGTAATTCAACCGGCACCGGGACAAATTTCAGGATCACTGCACTCCGTTCGTTTTGAAAATGTTTCTTTCAGCTATGGCGACAAAACCATTATTAAGGATCTGTCAGTGTCGTTGGCAGGCGGAACGCTGCTCGGTATTTCCGGAAAGTCGGGTAAAGGAAAAACAACACTTGTGAATTTGTTACTCGGATTTTTGTCACCTTCAGCAGGAACTATTTTAGTGAATGATCATGCTGCGGATGCTGATAAGCGCATGCAGTTCCGCCAACGCATCAGCTACTCCAAACAACAGCCTTTTTTTATTCATGATACATTGCTGAAAAATATTACGCTGGAAGAAAACGGACATGATACCACTAGGCTTAAACGGGTAATGCAAATTACCGGATTGGACAATATTGTTGCTTCCGGAGAAACAGTATCGGAGCTGATAGTAACAGAGCACGGAAAAAATTTCAGCGGCGGCCAGCGGCAAAGAATAATTTTTGCGAGAACGCTTTATCGGGATGCAGATTTGTTGATCCTCGATGAACCTTTCAGTGAACTGGATGCAGTATCAGAAATAAAAATGCTTGAACAATTGCAGCGATTGGCAAAAGCAGGAAAAATCATCATATTAGTTACTCATAACGAAGATGCGTTGTCTTATTGCAATAAAATTATTTCCGCAGATGAGTTCGGCAATTAAAACATTGATCATACTCAGTCCGGGTTTTCCGAAAAATGAAGCGGATATGAATTGTATGCCCTTCCCGCAACTATTTGTAAGAAGACTGAAAGAACTCAATCCCGCGTTGAATATTATTGTGCTTGCTTTTCAATATCCTTTTAAAAAAGATGAATACGATTGGCACAATGTAAAAGTGATTGCCTTCGGCGGAACTAACCGCGGAAAAATGCACCGGCTTTTATTGTGGCGAAAGGTTTCCCGCCGAATGAAGCAAATTATCAAGATAACTGATGCTCCCGGAATTCTCAATCTTTGGTTAGGCGAGGCCGCGTTGGTTGGACATTACATGGCTAAGAAGCATGGGCTTCCTGTTTTTACATGGCTGCTTGGTCAGGATGCGAAAGCGGGGAATAGATATTTCTCAGGGATAAAACCAACGGAAAATGAGCTGGTCGCACTATCAGATTCCGTTGCCGATGAACTGTATAAAAATTACGGATTGCTGCCTGCTCATGTTATTCCGCCGGGGGTTGAGATAATAAGGGAGCATTCTTCTCCGGTTTTAAGAGATTTTGATGTGGCAGGTGTCGGTTCGCTTATTCCGCTTAAGCAATACGATATTTTTATCCGTATCATCAAATTGCTCGCGGTAACAATGCCCGGGATAAAAGCCGTGATCTGCGGCGACGGGCCGGAAGCGGAACCTTTAAAAAATATGATCACTGAGTACGGCCTTGAAAAAAATATTGAATTGTGCGGAGAGGTAAGACATGAGGAGGTTTTAGAGATCATGAAACGAACAAAAATATTGTTGCATCCGTCTTCCTATGAAGGATTCGCAACTGTATTTAGCGAAGCGCTTTTTGCGGGCGCTCATGTGGTGAGCTTTTGCAGACCGATGAATACATTATTTGATCATCAGCATCATGTAAGCAATGAAGAAGAAATGCTGAATGCGGTAAAAAGTATTTTAGAAAATACATCAAACGATCACAGCCCCGTGATCACATACCCCATAGAAGATACCTGCAAAAAGATGCTGTCAATTTTCAGCAAATAATTTTTCAGAAAGCAAAAAGATATCGTCAGCGATATTTTTATGGCTGAGGTTATTTCGAAAATATTCCGCTGTTTTTGCTGATCTTTCATTGATATTAACGGATATAGTTTGCTGTAAAGTATCAGTCAGACTTTCCGGATTTCCTGCTTCGAAAAAAAATCCTGTATCACCTGCGATCTTTTTAAATGACGGGATCATTGTTAAAACAGGTATACAACCGACGCTCATCGCTTCCATTAATGCATAGCCGGAGCCTTCATCATGACTTCCGGAAATAAAATAATCAGCAGCATTATACCAAACTGTCAATTGTTCTTTATTTTGCTTCCCGATCAAACGGATATTTTTTGCTGCTTTATTTTGTCTGATAAAATTTTGCACAGCAGGTAACAGTTTATCTTCGCTGTATACCAAATACAATATTGCAGCAGGTTGTATTTGCAGGTAATCGAAAAAGCCTTGCAAAACTGTAAGCGGATCTTTGTTATTATCTAGTCTGCCAACCCAAAGAAAATTAGTTTCATTTTGAAACAACAATGTGGCTCTGCAGGTCATTTTGTCTCTTTTTTCTACAAAGGGCGATGCCTCTGTTACTTCACATACTTTCTGCGGAGAAGAAATGATCCGCTGTTCAAGCCAGGGCTTTGCAATACCCTTCGCGGTAAACAAATAAGCACTTACAAAGCGATCTGCGAAACGCTGAAATATTCTTGTGACAGAAGGCGCAGGTTTACCGCCATGATGTTGTAAAATGATCACGGGCTTTTTGCCGACTGTCATTCTTAAAGCAATCACCTGCAACGGGAAGAGCATGCCGTGAACAAGAATGATGTCCGGCTCAAGAGAACGGATATAATGATGCGTTGCAAAAGGTATTTGTTTGGCCGAATTACTTCTTTTGAAAAATACATACGGAACATCATTGATGATCTCCTTTCCTTCATAATTTAAATGACGGATCACTTCTACCTGCATTCGTTCTTTGATGTATTCAATGAAACCTAATGTGGGTGCGTGCTTTTCAATTACCTGTTGAGGACGATCATATTCCTGATGAGAGTGATATACAAGGTCGATGAACTTAAGCATCGGCTGCCGTTTGCAGTTCTTCGATCTCGCAAGCCGGGAATCGGGCTTCCGGATAATAGTCTTTGATTGCGTTCATCAAAGCGATAAGATCACCTTCAATAAATTTTACAGCGCCATTCATATTTACCGGTGTGAAAGCATACGGATCAATATCACTTTCAGCGATCTGCGGAAGTAAGGATTCATCAAAGAGGCGGATCTTTCCTTTGCTCATTACTAATAAAATATCTTTCGGATCTGTTTCAAAAAAATTATCTGATCGGGTGATTACAATATCTGCATCTTTCCCCGCTGAAATTTCCCCGCTGTTTAATTCCAATATTTTAGCTGCAGAAATATTCAGTATATTGAATAATTCTTTGTCTGTTACTAAACCGGTTGCTTTTGCAAGGCGTAAGTGCTGCCATATATTCCAATTGCCGGTAAGGGTTGAATCCGTGCCGAAAAGAATAGTTGTGTTTTTTTTGAGCGTAGAAATGTCTGCATATTTACCTAATAAAACCCGGTTGGATTCCGGGCACCAAACCAATCCGTGAAAACCTTTGGCCTGTTCTGCTGTCATGGCCACAGCATGGATCCCCACGATCTTTCGTTTCAATAAATTCCAACGCAATAATTCATCGATCTCGGTTGCGGCCCGTTCATCTGTTCCTTCCCCTGTATGAATGATGCACAGTTTATTTTTCAGGAAAGGGTTGTTGAGTTTCAATTTTACGTTCTTTTCAAATGCTGTCGAGTGCAGGCTTTGATGCCTTTGGTCAATATTGATCAACGGGTTTTCAATATGCAAAACCGCGCCATGGTTTACAACAGTCGTAACACCTGCGATCAGATTTTTATACATTCCCCACAATGACCTTAATTGTTCCGGGATCTTTAATACCTTATCAATTTCGGTTCTGAAATTTTCATGAATGTCTTTCCCCCAATCCTGATAATTTGAATATATTTTTTCTCCGAGCGGATGAAAGCAATTAAAATCAAGATGATCGTGCGCATTGATCAATCCGGGGAAAACAAAAGCCCCGGCGAAGTTCAGTTGTTTTGAAAATTTGTTTTCAGTGTTTTCGGTCACTGCTGAAATAATTTCTCCTTCAATACTGATATGTATTGTTTTATTATCATGCATAAGCCGGAGATCATTCAGCTGCATACACTTTTTTTAAATGTAAGCCGTAAATAACGGGCATGCCTTTAAAACGCTTATAAACCGGAATGGCATTTTGTGCGAGATAATAAGGTCGTACACGTTCGTCGATAAATCTTTCTTCGTGTTGCAATAATTCAAAACCGTATTTGTAAAATATTTGTTTCAGCGATTCCAGCGGGTGAACATAATTTACCACGAAAAAACTTTTATTATCATGCTTAAAGCTGCGCCTGCCGCCGTTTGCCAAGGTGCCGGGATGAAAATCCGTAATGATGATATCGCCTTCTTTTACCAGCACTTTTGCCCATGCCGCAACAGCTTCTTCAATATCTTCAATATGTGCAACGGTAAGCGTACTGATGATGCAATCAACCGAATATGGCGATTGTTCACTCAGTAAATTATTTGTCGAATGGAATACAGTCGCCGACGGAAATTTATGTTTTAATTGCTCAAGCATACCTGATGAAACATCATAACCCGTTAAGGAAGCCGGTTTTTGCTCATACAAACGTTTCCAATGTCTTCCTGTTCCGCAACCAACATCCAACAATCTTTTGTTCTCAATATTTACACGCTGAAGAAATTTTTCGAAGATCAGCTCGTCAAGATCAAGCATCAAATTTCCTGGTTGTTGATCATAGGAGCCCGACCAGGTATCATAGGCTTCCTCTGCCGGTTTTTCCGTGATCGGGTCCGGTTTTCTTTTCAACAGTTGTTTGATAAGTCCGATCATGTGCGTCAGTTTTGGCAGCAAAGAGAAAGTTTATATATGAGTACGGATTCAGGCAAAATTGGTTGTTGAAAACAGTTTGTTTTTTGCACACCAAAGCAACCATTAGGCGGCTTTGCCGTATTTAGGGACAAGCGATGAATCGTTGCTGCTCTACTCGTTATGAATAAAATCATACTGTTCAACCCTAAAAGTGCTGTTGCCAAGCATCGGATCCCCAATTCGATCCTCAATATCGCCGCTTCCGTGGAAGGTTTATATCCTTGGGTTGTGGTGGACGGCAATCGTGAAGAAGATCCCTTGAGTACGATTCTTGATTACCTGAGCCGCGGCGATTTTAAATATATCGGCATCACCGTAATGCCCGGTCCGCAATTGAAACAGGCGATCCCTGTTTCCAAAACAATAAGAGAACAATACCCCGATGTGAAAATCATTTGGGGCGGATATTTTCCTACCAATCAATACAAAGTTGTGCTCAATTCCGGCTATGTTGATTTTGTGATCAATGGCCCCGGTGATCATTGCTTTCCGCAGTTGATCAATACGCTTGAAAAAAATGAGCCGTACGAACTCATCAAAAACCTGATCTATAAAGCCGGTGATAAAATAATGAAGTCGGTAAAGGAAGATCTCATCGAACAGGATGACCTGCCGCCGCTTCCTTACGATAAGCTCACCGATTTTTACTCTATGGATAAATACCTTGGTAAAACATATCTGGGAAATAAAACAGTAGCTTATCATTCCAGCATCGGCTGTCCTTTCACCTGCTCTTTTTGCGCCGTAGTGCCTACTTACGAAGCGAGATGGAAAGCGAAGAGCGCACAAAGAGTGTATAATGACATTAAATATATAAAAGACAAATGGGGGGCTGATGCGATCGAGTTTCATGATAATAATTTTTTCGTTTCTGAAAAACGCACGATAGAATTTGCAAAGCTCATCATGCCTGAAAAAATGGAATGGTGGGGGATGGCGCGGATAGATACGATGCACAAATTCAAAGATTCCACGTTGGCGCTGATCAAAGAAGCCGGCTGCAAAATAATTTTCTTCGGCGCGGAAAGCGGCAACAATGCTATTCTTAAACAAATGGATAAAGGCGGTACGCAAAGCGGTGATCAGATTGCGGAGTTTGCCGGCCGCATGAAAAAATTCGGGATCATACCGGAATATTCTTTCGTGCTTGGTACGCCGGCACCCACGCCGCAGGAAGTAGAAGCACAGATAGATTTTGAAATAAAGTTTATCAAGAAAATAAAAAAGATCAATCCCGGAACGGAGATCGTACTCTACACATACAGTCCCGTCGCCACAGAAGGATCGGATCTTTACAATCAGGCTTTGGAAAAAGGATTTAAGTTTCCGCAAACGCTGGAAGACTGGATCAGTCCTGCCTGGGAGAATTTTGACCTGCGAAAAAACCCGCTCACGCCTTGGCTTACGCCCGCGATGATCGACAAGATCAAAAATTTTGAAACTGTATTGAACGGTTATTATCCAACAGTGACAGATATCCGCTTAAGCAGTTTTAAAAGAAAAGCGATCCATGCAATCGCCGGACTTAGGTATAAGATCAACCTGCATCAATATCCTTACGAAATAAAATTATTGCAACGCATGTGGAAATACCGGCAGCCCGAGATCCAGGGTTTTTAAAAATCATAGATTTGACCATTGCAAACGATACTGTTCAACACCAAGCTGCTGCCGTCGAATTTGAGCGGTTGTATAATTCTGTGAGAAGGTCGGAAAACCGTACATATACAAATGATGAAGTGAAGATGCTGCCTTTCACGGCGTCTTCAAATATTCATCATGCAGAATGGGAACAACGAAAAAGATCAGCGGAAAAACTCATTCAATATTTACAAAAGAAAAATAAACCAATTGATATTTTGGAAGTCGGCACAGGCAATGGCTGGCTTACTGCAATGCTTGGTAAGATCAAAAATGCAACCGTTACCGGAACTGATATTAACGCAACAGAATTGGCGCAGGCGAGAACGGTATTTGCCGATAAAACAAATATTGCTTTTGTGCGGGCAGATTTGCGTGATGAATATTTTGATGACCAAAAATTTGACTGTATTGTATTTGCGGCATCGGTTCAATATTTTCAATCATTTACCGAGATCATGAATCGCGCAATTGCATTGCTTAGTCCTGAAGGAGAAGTGCATATCATCGACAGTTTTTTTCACAGACCTGAAAATATTGAACAGGCCATATGGCGCAGTAAAGCATATTATGAAAAGATGGGATTTGCGGCGATGTCCGGTTTTTATTTTTTCCACAGCATTCAAGAACTGAATGCATTCGATCATACATTTTTATTTGATCCCGAAAGTCTGACAGCGAAATTATTCAACAGGAATAATATTTTTCCATGGATCCGGATCACAGCATGATGACTTTGCAATCACTATATCACACTTACAATCGTTACAAAACACTACGCACCGATAAGATCAGCAGTCTGCCGATCGTGATCCTCATGCCGCACAGCGCCTGTAATTGCCGCTGCGTGATGTGTGATATCTGGAAAGGCAATCAACAGGTAAAACAATTACAAAAAGAAGATATCACCGCTTTGTTGGCGTCGCTAAAAAAACTCGGAACGCAACAGGTATTGATGTCGGGCGGTGAAGCATTGCTTAATCCGGATTTCTTCTCAATATGTGAGATCCTTAAAAAAGAAAAGATTCGGATCAGTTTATTGTCTACCGGACTTACCTTAAAAAGAAATGCTGAAAAGATCGTTGAGTATGTAAATGATATTATCGTATCACTTGACGGCGATGAAGGTTTGCACGATGCGATAAGAAATATTCCCGGCGCATTCAGAAAAATGCATGAAGGTATTGACGCTGTGAGAGCGATCGATCCGTATTTTCCGATAAGCGGAAGAACAGTTATCCATCAGCTTAATTTTCGGCAATGGCCGGATATTATAAAGGCAGCAAAAGAGATCGGTCTCAACAATATTAGTTTTCTTCCTGCGGATGTAAGCAGTGCGGCATTCAACAGAGAGATCCTTTGGGATGAACCTCGGCAGCACGAGATCGTGCCGTCAATTAACGATCTCAAAGAATTACAGGAGATAGTAAATGTCGTGATCAATGTCAGCGATGATTTTATTCTTGAATCGCCGCAAAAATTGCAAAAGATCTATGAGCATTACGCGGCATTCTACGGGCAGAATTCATATCCGTATAAAAAATGCAATGCGCCCTGGGTATCTGCGGTTGTTGAACCTGATGGCAACGTGCGCCCTTGTTTCTTTCATAAATCGTACGGGAATATTAAAAATGGAACGTTGAATGATGTGATCAATTCGCCCGAAGCCATTGCGTTCCGCCGCTCACTCAATATCGATAAAAATGAGACTTGCATTAAATGTGTATGTTACCTCAATCTTTCACCTAATAAGAACATTGCATAAATAACACCGATGAAAAAGATCTTATTTACGCATTCTTATTTTCTTCGTTTTGATCCGAAACAATGGGTTACAGGTCAACCTTATGCGCCGCTCGGAACTTTGTATGCAGCAGCATTGATGCGGGAACAGGGCTATCATGTTTCTTTTTTTGATACCATGTTTGCACAAACACCCGCAGAGATTCTTCCGGAGATCAAACAACATCGTCCTGATATTTTTGTTATTTATGATGACGGTTTTAATTACCTCACAAAAATGTGCCTGCAGAATATGCGGGAAGCTGCTTTTAAAATGATCGGCTTTGCAAAAGAGCGTGGTTGTAAAGTGATCGTCTCCGGCAGTGATTCAACCGATCGTTTTGAAATGTACCTGGATGCAGGTGCCGATTTTATTATGATCGGTGAAGCGGAACAAACTTTGTCTGAACTCTGCCATGCATTATCGGAAAATAAATCCGATCTCTTTTCCATTGAAGGCATTGCATTCCGGCAGGATGGTGCTGTGGTGAAAACACGCAAACGTAATGTAATGACTGATCTTGACGCATTACCATTTCCTGCGTGGGATATCATCGACATGACGCCGTATCAAAAAATGTGGCAGAAAAGCAGCGGTTATTTTTCAATGAATATGGGTACCACGAGAGGTTGTCCGTTCAAATGTAACTGGTGCGCAAAACCTATTTACGGTAACCGCTACAATTCAAGAAGTCCGCAACATGTGGTGGAAGAATTGAAAATGCTTAAGGTACAATATCAGTTCGATCATATCTGGTTCTGTGATGATATTTTCGGATTGAAACCGGGGTGGATCAAAGCATTCGCAGATCTTATTGAAAAAGAATCTTTACAATTTAAATTTAAAATGCAGGGAAGGGTTGATCTCCTGCTGCAGGAAAACAATATTCTGGATCTTAAACGTGCCGGCTGTGATAATATCTGGATGGGTGCGGAGAGCGGCTCCCAGCGGATATTGGATGCAATGGATAAAGGCACAACTGTGCAACAGATCGCGGAAGCAACCACTTTGTTAAAGAAATGCGGCATTAAAGCGTCTTTTTTTATTCAGTTTGGCTACCTCACCGAAACAAAACAGGATATAGAAAAAACGATCAGCATGATCAATACATTGTTGCCGCACGAGATTGGTGTTTCGGTTTCTTATCCTTTGCCGGGAACAGTTTTTTTTGAAAATGTGAAAAATGAGCTGGTGAATAAAACTAACTGGAATGATTCCGACGAGCTCGCACTTATGTTCAGCAATACTTATCAGCCTGCATTCTATAAACAACTGCACCGCTATGTACACAAGACTTACCGGAAGCATATTGCGTTGGAAAATATTAAGCAACTATTTGCGCAGCCGATGAAAATAAATGCCCTGAGGATAAAGAAGGCTTTATCGGTAATTTATTATTTACCCGCTGAATTTATTCATAAACAAAAATTGCAACGACTTGAAAAGCCCGTACATGGATAACAGCAATGCAATAGCGGAACAGCAGGCTGCAACCGCATTCAGCAATCAGTCTGCTGTTTTCGATAAGCAGTATTCGGGAGATAAGATCATTCAGTATAAAAGAAAGAGAGTAAGGCAGCATCTGTTGCAATACCTGCAAGCCGAAAGCCGGATATTGGAGCTGAACGCGGGCACCGGAGAGGATGCCGTATTTTTCGCACAAGCCGGTCATTATGTTCACGCAACGGATATTTCTGAAGGGATGCAGCAAAAGCTGAAAGAGAAAGTAGAAGCAAATGATCTTGAAAACAATGTTACAAATGAGATCTGTTCTTTCACAGCATTAGCGAAATTGAGAGAGAAAGGTCCTTACGATATGATCTTCTCCAATTTCGCCGGGCTCAATTGCACAGGCGAATTGGAAAAAGTGTTGAATAGTTTTGATTCGTTACTAAAACCGGGCGGGTTCATAACACTGGTCGTACTGCCGAAATTTTGTTTATGGGAAACATTATTGATTTTTAATGGGAAATTTAAAACAGCATTCCGAAGATTCTTCAGCGCAAAAGGCAGAAAAGCTGCAATAGACGGCGCTTCATTTACCTGTTGGTATTATGCTCCTTCATTTATCAAACGAATCTTAAAAGATAAATTCACTCACCTCAAAACGGAAGGCTTGTGTACGATAGTGCCGCCTTCATACATTGAAGGTTTTGCGGATAAACATCCAACGATATTTTCTTTTTTAAGCCGGCAGGAAAACAAATTAAAAACTTCATGGCCGTGGAAATTCATCGGCGATTATTATATCATTTCACTAAGAAAGAAATCATGCGATCTTTTGCAATGAAACTTTTATAAATCCGCTTTCTTTTTTTGCGGTTGCTTCCTGTGACAATTGTTGCAGGTGACGGTATTTTTTAAAAGTGTACCAGGCGTTGGTTTTTGCAATAATAAATCCATAGCGTAGATCTAAGAACCCGGCCTGAAAAATAAATGCTTTTGTAAAATTGAATGCAGGCGACAGCAGACCTAATATTGAGCTGAATTGTTTTCCCTCTTCCTGATATTTTACAGCGCACAACCTTGCGTAATTCAATTTCTTGTTACGATAATGCGCTTCATCTTTTATGCCGTAATGTATGGCAGCGGCAGGAAGCATTTTTCTTTTAAGATCTTTACCTGTAAGTGTTTCATGCACAGCAGCGTTATTCCAGTAAATATGCTCCTTGTGGTATAACCGGAAAACTTTATCATGTGCAAGCCCGCCGAATTTTATTTTTTTCGTTCCGAAATAATTGATCCTCTTAAATCCATAAACCAGATCTTTTTCTGAAAGATCCGCACGGCCTACCTCTGCTGCAAGTTCTTTGGTGATCCTTTCATCTGCGTCTACCGAAAGGATATGCTTATGAAGCGCAAGTTCAGCGCCCGTATTTCTTGCATGACCATAGCCCTGCCAAATAACGGACTGTACATTTGCACCGTATTTCTTAGCAAGCAAAATGGTATTATCAGTACTTCCCGAATCAATAACAATAATGTCGTCGCTTATACAACGGGCAGCTGAAATACAGTCCGCAATATTATGCGCTTCGTTTTTTGTTATGATTACTATGGAGATCTGAGACACGGTGTGTTTTTTCAAATAAGTGAGATGACGATCACAATAATTCGTTTCGGAACTGATAAGCCTGTTCATACCTGCTCAATATATCTGCAATCCCGAGATTGTATCGCTGTAAAACTTTCTGTTGAAAATTTGTTGGATCGGGTTTTGCGAAATGTTTATTAGCATGAAGGCTCAGCGGCATTCCCTTGCTGTCTTTTTTCTGACGTTTTGTTTTAAGGGACCAGCTTTTTACTGTAAGCTTCATGAGAAATGTATCCAGCAGATCTCCCAATTTATTACTCAGCATTTTTTCCTGAAACAGCGCAAACAAGTTATGGTTTAATTTCTTTGCTGTAGAAACATGCATGTAATTATTGGGCAGGAATTTCTTCGTCCAGCCGTTATCCGCATAAAACTTTTCAAATACATTTCCTCTCATCGGAAGTACTGTTGCTACTTCAGTCGCGGTATAAATATTTTTTTCCGGGATGCAGGAAGCCGATTCATCCACGAAATAATTCATGCAGAATTCATGTTGCCTTTTAAAGAGAAAAGTAAACTTTTTGAAAAGATGTAAATATGATCTCGCTATCCAAAGCCGGTTGTTGGCGGTAATAATAAAGAAATCAATATCCGCATTTTCATCTGCAAAATTTTTGGAAAGCGAACCCGAAACCGCCACACCTTTTACAAACGGAAATGAAGAAATGATAGCAGCCGATTTTTCCGCTTTTTGCATCATCACCGCAGCTTTCTCATTTCCTTTAATGCGACGTTCCGCTAAAGCATAGTTATTGTGAAGGCTGTAAAAATCGCCGATCTTAAAAACGGCGGATTCATGTACCAACAGATTCAACGCTTCTTCAAATTTTTGAGAACCCGCTGCGCAGCCAAGAAAAATATAGATCTCCCGTTTCCTCAACGGATAAGCGAACATATTAAAATAGGTAAGCGTGGCGAGTATGTCTTTTTTTATTTCCAAGTGAGCTGTTTGGTTCCAATAATATAAACGGTTAACGGTGGTTTAGGTTGCTTCAACAGCCACATTTATTCCGTTGACGCTGTCTCTCCTGAAAGCGAAAAAAGCGAAAAAGAAAGCATAGAAAAAGATCCCTTTATTTACATCGAGCATATTCTCAGAACATGAAACGACTGCGATCAGGATCATGAAGCCAAGCAAAAGAATATTTTTTCTTTTAATGGCTTTTCGAAAACCCCAATACAGCGTTGCCAACCAAAGCAATAATCCCGGAATTCCCGCATTGATCAAAAAGCTGAGGTATTGGTTATGTGCATTAAGTGAATAGAGATAAGCATTGTACATTTTTTTGCCGTAATAGCGTTCCCGCAACAATGGTATTTCCGAACCGCTGCCATATCCGATCACGGGGGATTCTTTGATCATTTCCAACGCCACATCCCATCTGTCAAGGCGACCATACTGCTCCGCCGCTAAAGGGTTTTCATAAAGATCGTCTTTGAGTGCCGACACATATCGTTCTCTGAAAGCATGCACCGACAAAATAATGGTAATGATGATCGCCGACACAATCACGGAAACGATCGCAAAAGAGAACCGCTTTTTTCCCGTGAGTACAAATAAAGGGAAACCGATATTGATGATCAGCAGGAAAGCCAGCAGTACGGCTTTTGATCCCAATTGAATAAGCCCTGCTAAGAGGATCAGGCAACCCGCGATCAAAAATATTTTTCGTTTGGTACTGATAGTTTCAAAATATTCAGCGCACAAATGCACAAAACAAATGACCAGCATCATTGATAAATAAGTGGCGTGCATTTCTATCGGCAACGAAAAGTTATGGTTGAGGAATGCGGAAGAAAATATTTCGCTTAGCGGAAGTTTATTAAAGCGAAGAACATTTGCCGCATCAAAGTAAAGGTAGAATATAGTTAAGCAGCAACACAGCGAAAAGCCTGATAACAGTACTTTCCGGTATTGTTGTATATCAAAATTCGTAACAGATAATAATGACGGAACGAGAAAAATGGCGAACTGTTTCGAAACAAGATCTATCCCGAGCCTAAAGAAAGAAGAATAAAGCGTAGAGATCAGTGTTATCCAAAATGCTGATTGAAGCAATAATGTCTGCCATGAAAATTGCTGTAACCGGCGACGTTTTAAAAATATAAGCGTATGGATCAGAAAACTAATAAGAATGATCGTGCTGTAAAAACGGTCAAACGGAAGCGTGCATAAAAACAACAGCAAATGATAATAGCTGATCTTGTTTTCCGTGTTATCCTGTATAAAAAATATTTCTTTCATTACGCAGGGAATTTTTGCCGGTGACAGGCTTTAAAGAAAGCTTCGTACTCATCCGTGATCAGCGGCCAGTTATACAAATTTTCAATCGCTTGACGATTATTGATCACCTGATCGGGCATATGAATTCGGGTGCTGATGATCGTTGATATATCTTCCGGACCGGAAAAATATGCTGCGTTTCCCTGCAATACAGCACGGTTAAAAGGGTTATCATGGGCCGCTATCGGAGCGCCTTCAGCCATTGCTGCGAGTAACGAGGGGTTCGTTCCGCCTACACTGTGTCCGTGGAAATATATTGTACAAAATGCAGTAAGACTTTGCGCTTTTTGTTCATCGTAAACAGCACCGATAAAAATAATATTGCTGTTGTTTTTATATTTCGACGTCAAATATTTACCAAAATGATTATTGATATTTCCGATAACGATGAACGGTTGTGTAGCTGCGGATAAACAAAAACCATCGAGGATCATTTCGATATTATTCTCCGGTTCAATGCGGGCCATCAACAAATAATAATTATGCTTTGATACCGAGAATCCTTTGAGTAACATTTCATCTGCCGGTTCGCGGGTCGTTGCACCATACGCGATGTATTTACTGTTGATCTTATATTTATCATCTAAATATTTTTTGATCACCGGTGAATCAGCGATATAAAACCTGCCGGGCTTCACAGCAATTTTCTCGGCATATTTTAAAAAACGTTTGGTGAGCGAACCGTATTTTGTACGCTGCCATTCGAGTCCGTCCATATTGGTGATGATGACTGCTTTTTTGGGAAAGAGAAAACCCCACATAGAACTGCTTGTATAGCCAAGCATAAGGATGATATCATAATTTCTTTTACGTGCGTGACGAATGCAGTTGAGATCATACACAAACTGTCCTGCCGTTCCGATCTTTTTTTCAGGATCAAAACAATGAACGATCTCTGCCCCGTTCCATTCTTTCGCTTTGTAAGGATGGTCGCTTGAGTTATATACCGTTACCTTATGCAGTTTTTTAGTAAGCCGTTTGGCCAGGCATGCAGCCACATACTCAAACCCGCCGTAGTTGTTGGGTATGCCTCTTGTCCCGAGTATGGCAATGTTTAACTGCATGATATGTTTAATATTTTTTTATAAACTGCTGCTGTTCGTTCTGCCGCGATCTCCCAGGTGTATGAATCAATTATTTTTTTTCGAAGCTCATCATTAGCTGTGGATGCAGCAGCTTTTTGTATAGCGTCCAAAATACTTTCCGGTGAAGACGGATCGCAATAAGTTGCATATCCGTCAAAATATTCTTTTGCATCTCCTCTGTCTGAGATCACAACATTGCAACCTGCGACTGCGGCTTCTAATGAACTGAGTCCTGTTGTTTCAAACCAGCTGGGCAACACATGAACTTTCGCATTTTGATAATACCGCAACAATTCTTGTTGCGATAAATGATCGACAAAACTGATATTCGCTGCTGCTGTATCTCTGCATTTCTTATAATAGGCAGATTGATTGGGTGCAGCCGCGCCGATGAGGATGAGTTGATACCCGGTATTGTTCAACGCCTTTATCAGGTTCAATTGATTTTTGATTCCTTCAATTCTTGCCGCACAGATCACGAGTGTTTCATTCCGCTGAATATTTTCATCGCTTCTGAATAATGCTGCATCAACACCGTTTGGGATCACGGCGTGTGTAGCATTGTCCGCATAGCTTTTTTTAAATCTGTCAGATTCAGAATCAGAATTCGGCAGCAACATTCCTGCTTTACTGATGATCTCGTGTATCGATCCTTTTTGTCCGCGTACTAAAAACCTGGTACTGAGAATTGCATCTCCTTTTGAAAATCGCCTTGCAACCGTTTTTATATACTCAATACCATCGGAAGAAAACAGCCGGAATAATTTTCCGCTGAAACCTCCGCGATGAAATTTATCATATTCACTATAGTCAATAAATACAGGGGATATAACAAATGGTAACGAAGCTTTTTTTGTGTGGTATAAAATGTCCGCAGGTCTTGTGATATTAAAAAAATGAAGCAGATCGTATTCTTTGTATCTGATCTTTTCATCGGCGAGGACGATATCAGCATCAACGCCAAATGGCTTTAACGCTGCTGCGGTTTGCTGCGCCTGTACAGTATCTCCGCCTTTTGCGGTAAATGCCGTGGACCTTAATATCATGGCAACTTTGATCATTTTCCCGCAGCAAATAAACTGTACAAATTATCGATCATTCTTTTGGGCAAATAAGAAATACCTAACAATAAATAGTCTTTGAAATCAAAATTTCCGATGCTGATCGCCTTCTTCATATTTTCTCTTGACCGCGGCGGATTATAATTGTTCCAAAGAAATTTCTTTGCAAGCAGACTATAGTAAGCACCTTCTTTTTGTTTCGGATTATTTTGCGCTTTGATGATCTCCGATATTTTATCTCCGTCTGCCTTGCTTATCGAGCCTGTTCGCAATGCTTTGTTCTTTACCCGGTGAAAAGCTTTAGGGCGCTTTCTTTCATCGATCGTGAGAGAGCTGATATTCAATCGCACACTTAATAATCTCTCCGGCATATTATGCATTTCACCTTTGTTTCTCAGGTTCATCCACAACAAATGATCTTCAAAGCTGTGTGCATTGATATCATAACCGATTGCTGCGATCTCGTCTCTTTTGTACATTACACTTGCGTGAATAAAAGGACATGATGTGTAAGGCAATTCTTTTAACTCCGCATCCGTATTTGCTCTCGAAAAGTGCGTAAAAATATAATTGCCTGCATCATCCATATAATCTGCCGCAGAGCCGGTGATGATACAGTCTGGGTTTGCCTGCATGAATGTATATTGTTGCTCCAGTCTTTCTTTGTAACAAATATCATCGGCATCAAACCGTGCTATGTATTCCGCTCTTGCGTGTTTTAATCCGTTATTCAATGCAGCAGCAACGCCTTGTTGTGATTGATTGATCAGTGCGATCCTGTCGTCAGTAAATGATCTTATGATCGCTTCTGTATTGTCTGTTGAGCCGTCATTTACGATCAACAATTCGAACTCTTTGAAAGTTTGATTCAACACAGATCTTATCGCATCAGCAATATAAGCAGCGGCATTGTAGCACGGCATCAGCACGGTTATTTTAATATCATTCATGCGACAGTATGGAATTTGTTTTCAGATCAATAAAAAGCATCAGCTCAAAAAGAATGACAACAGATAATTGCTCAAACCAATAATCCATCGTAAAAGCAACCACCAGTGCAATTAAAAGCGGGACTCCAAAACTTAGTTGCTTTCTTTTTCTAGCAAAGAAACCAATATAGCAAATGAAAAATGTCGCAAGTCCCGCAATACCATACTCCGTAAGCAGTTGGTCATAAACCGATGCCGGACTGTGGATCACCGAATGCTCTGATGCTTGTTGTAAAAAGAACCACGCATATAAACTAAGATGGTCATTTAGAAATGCTTTGTTGCAATAAGAGAATCGTTGAGGCCAACCGCCGGTGATATTCAGGCCCGTTGCCCGGAAAGCAAGTTTGGAAGAAAAATTTCCTGCGCCTGTTCCGAAAAGTAAATAGCGCGGATGATCGCTTAAAAAGCTGAGCGATTGTTTCAACGCCAGCAGTTTGCCCGGATAACCGTTATTATACCTGATGCCGTCATCAATATGTTGCTGTGAAGTATAAGCCAATAATTGCCGCTGCATTGCGGTTGTATCCTTTCGCCACTGAAAGGTTGGCGTATGAATACTATCCTTTGGAATCTCCGGGCGACCTTCAGCTTTCTCTGCAGTTGTGGATTTTTTCATTTTTTCCTTTTCCAGACTGTCTAAAAAAAGCACGGCGATCTTTTCTTTTCTTGTTTCCGGTGTGAGCAAACTATCGGGGCGAAACCTAATCGGGATGATCTTTGCCGCAGGATTGGTTTTATCTGTTTTATTAAATATGAATTTGTTGATGTTTGCGATTAAGTAATTATTATTTTGCGGCGATAATCTCCCGAGAAAAATGATCAGCATCATCGTACAGATTGCCATGATACTTTTTTGTGCTTTCGTGCTTTTGTAAAGAAAAAGCCCGGTGAATATTATAAAAACAATGATATTGCTTGCATTACTTGCAGTAAGAATGAGTGCTCCCATGCAGATTACCACAGAAAAATATTTTCTTAAGTATAAAAAATAGATGATCCCGAAGCAATTGATGAGGGCATTTGTTGTTGAAATGTCAAATAGAATCCCTTTGATCCGGTCACCGGTATTGATAAAATATTTTTGATATTCACCCTGGTAATGAAAAGGGTTTCTGATCCCGATCTCCGCGAATATCGGCAACAGATCAAAAAATGAAAATGCCGCGTTGATCAACAGAAAAAGCGCAAGCGTATTGTGCAGCACCTGAACATCTGTTTTTTCTGTAAATAATTTTATCTGATGGATCGCTAAAACCGATACGATCCAGAAGAGAATTCCGGTAAATGCAATTGCTGTATAATTTGCGGAAAAATCGCGACCGATAAAGTAATTGAGTAACGCGATTGCTATTGCGGCTAAATAAAATATTGGTAAGCGAGAATCTTTAAGTTTAAAACCAAATTTGAAGTCGGGTTGTAAAACGTAAACGAGTACTATGGCGATTACTTTTACGATCAATTTTACATCCATAAACAGCACGAGAAATGCCAACAGTCTCCACTCAACGACTCCTGTTTTTTTCTCTAATGAAGCCGCAAATCTTCCGCTGATCATTTTAATTGGTTTATGGCAATTTTTGCAGGGCATACCATTCCCCCGCAACATATAGATAATACGAAAAAACCAAAGCCGGGTTGCTTTAAGAATAAAGAGATTGCAATGATTTATAGTCTTTTGCCCGTATTTTTTTGGAGAAAAATACGATCAGCAAAAAGATCAGAATCGCTACCACGAGTTGGATAAGAAAATTACTGTTGAGATATAGTGAACCGATGCCTCCCGCAAATGCCGCGATCGGCCATAGCAATAAGGCTGTTATTTTTTTTGCGGGCATAGGGTAAGTTGTGCTTTTCATCAGATACAGCCCAAACTGGGTGATTGCTGTGAGCAGATTCGCTAACGCTGCACCTTCATTTTTAAACAGCGGGATAAGTATAACGCAACTCACGACATTTACGGCAAACGCTATCGCCATTACAGAAAAAATGAGTTTCAGTTTTCCTTCTGCAAAATTGATTGTCCAAAAATAATTATTGAAATACAACACGGGCATACTCAGAGAAAGCAGAAAGATCGTATCCGTATTTATCGAACCGTATTTGCCGTCGCTGATGAAACTGATCACAGGTGTCCAGCATACATTAAGCAACATCGCTGCAAAACACGAAATGATGATTTGCCATTCCAGAAAAAAAGAGATGTCGGAAAAGTTTCGCATGCCTGCATGAAGCCTTGCGAATAAAGCCGTCATGATAGGTGCGATGATGAGTAACGGTAAGCCAGACAGTTCAAATACTTTCCATGCGAAACTGTACTCTGCCAAACGGCTTTGTGAAATAATACTGCCGATCAGTATCCAGTCGAAACGGGCCATGATAGCTGTAAACAGTACTACTCCCGCCTGTGGTGCGGATTCTTTAAGCAGCAAGCGCCGGTCGGTTTTGCTGAAGCGTACTGCAGAAAACGGCCGTATAAATTTTCCGCCGATGATCACACACAGTAATAATTCTGCGAGATCTCCCGCAATAAAAATGATCAGCATATTTGTTACTGTCATTCGCTCAACTATCAATACGAAGAGTAGTGCTGTACCACGGATCACATTGGAGATAACAGACATCCAAAATAATTTTCCGAATTTTTCAAGTCCTGCAACAAGTTGCTTGAACGGCGTTGAAAAAAATATCATCAGCTTCCCCGCACCGATAATAACGATGAATGATTGCGCAGAAAAAACTTGCGGCATCATAAAATATCCCGTGACCAAGAGACCGTAAAAGATCAATCCGAAGATCAATACGTGAAAAAAGTATGCGGAGAATACAGCATGCTTATCATCGCCTGCAGCAATTTTTTTAACAACGAGTTGATCAATACCCAACGTTAATACGCCGAAAGCCGTAAGCAATATGGCCAGCGTGAAATTGATGGCTCCGAAAATATTCTTTGAAAGTCCTTTTGATAAGGCATAAAATATTGCCAGTCCGAAAAGCTGGTTGATGATAAGCTGTAACGTATTCGCAGATACGTTTTTGTAAAACAGGTTTTTTGCCATGCATTGCAGCGCTGTGCCTTTTTTAATAATACGCAATTGAAACAGAAAGGTTGGAACATATTCGCAGAAATAAAATTTTCCCGAAAAAAACAACCATCTGAGAATCTATTGCGTTTACAAATATCAGAAAGGAAAGATCATAAGCACAAAACAGTTTCAGCAATGATGCGCTTAAAAAAACTTTTACCTGTTATCGGCTTGTTAGCTGTCGGCGGCATCCTTGCCGGACTTTACGTGTACAACAAAGGTCCTGTAGATGTGAAGGGGGCTGAAGCTGCAAGTGTGAGTGCTGAAACGCTATATACGGCATTCAGTACAGACTCGTCAACAGCCCAAAAAGTTTATTCCGGAAAAATATTGGAAGTGAGCGGAGAAGCAACGAATATTTCTGTGAATCAGAAATGTGAAAATGTTGTTCAGCTTAAAACAAATGTTGCGGGTGCATTCATTAATTGCACCGTTGAAAAAGGAACAACGCCTCCGCTGAACAGTCACGTGAAAATAAAAGGGATCTGCAGCGGCATTGGTCAGGGAGAGGAGGATCTCGGAATAAAAGCGGATGTATACCTCACACGTTGCGTGGTTGTGCAATGACATCAATAACAAGTACATTAAATTATTCAGATGAAAAAATTATCAGTAACGATCTTGATCGCGTTAATATTTTTTTGCGGCTTTTTGCTGAGCTGTAAAAATGATAAAGCGGAATTACTCTATCCGCCTCAACCATGCGACACAACAAATGTGCGGTACAGCACTACCATCATCGGCATTTTACGGGATAATTGTTATCGCTGCCACGCAGGAAGCTCTACAGTGGGTCCTTTCAATCTCGATTCCTATGCTGACGTAAAAGTAAGAGCCGCAAGCGGCGAGCTGTGGGGAGCAGTATCTCACGCGCCGGGATTTTCGCCGATGCCCAAGGGAACTGCGCAATTGAGTGCATGCGATCTTGCAAAAATTAAAAAATGGTTGGATGACGGCTATCCGAATAACTAAAACATACAAAGATGAAAGCAAAAATAGTAATACTGATGTTCGTAAGCGCAGGCTTGAGTTGCGCAACTGTTGCACAAAAAGTTTATACAAAGAACGGTGCTGTTTCTTTTTATTCAAAAACAGCACTGGAAGATATCAGCGCGGATAATAACGAAGTGGTTAGCCTGCTGGATCAAAAAACCGGCGATCTTCAATTCTCTGTCCTCATTAAAAGTTTTCATTTTAAGAAGAGTTTGATGGAAGAACACTTTAATGAAAATTACATGGAGAGTGATAAATATCCGAAAGCAACATTTAAAGGGAAGATCAGCAATCTGTCAAAAGTAAATTTTGCTGCGGACGGATCATATCCGGTAGAAGTTGCCGGCGATCTTACTATACACGGTGTTACGAAAGCTATTACTGCCACGGGTACGATCCTCGTGAAAGGAGGTATCGTTACTTCCAACGCACAGTTTAAAATAAAGCCCGAAGACTATAAGATCACTATCCCCGGAGTTGTAAGAAGCAATATTGCGCAAACCCTTGATATCACTGTTTCCTGCGTGTATAACCAAAAGATCTGACCAAACTAATTCAACTTTTATGAGAAAAATATTTGTACTTCAAATCGCTTTAATTTTTATCTCTATCAGTGCATTCGCGCAGGACAGTACGGATGTGATGAGTATGATCGACAAGGCGGACTCAAATCAAACTCTTTATACAAAAGCCACTTTTAAAACAACAAGGTTGATCAACGGTCATTCTGTTGAAACTCTGGGCAAGGGGGTAATGGACGTGAAGATCTCTCATCGTTTCGGTAAATTAAACGGCGGTCCAAATGAGCTTTTTGGTTTGGACAACGCCACCATGCGCTTTGGTTTTGATTTCGGAATCACCAATAATCTGATGATCGGTGTCGGCAGAAGCACATTTGAAAAAACATACGATGGCTTCATCAAGATCAAACTCCTCAAACAATCCACAGGCAAAATAAAGATGCCCGTCACAATGGATTATATTCCCACTATCGCAGTGAATACATTGAAATCGCCGGGCTATCCAAAACTCACCCCCGGTGCTACCCGTGTTTCCTACACGCATCAGTTGATCATCGGCAGAAAATTTTCTGAGAACACATCTTTCCAGATCATGCCGAGTTATGTGCATCAAAATATCGTTCCGCTTGCCGGGGATCCGAATAATATATTTGCGGTCGGTATCGGCGGCCGTCAAAAAATTTCAAAGCGTACAAGCCTTAATGCGGAATATTACTATCAGTTGCCGGGTGCAAAACTCGCCGGCAGCACCAACTCACTTTCAGTAGGCGTTGATATTGAAACCGGCGGACATGTATTCCAACTGCACTTTACTAATTCGCAGGGGATGGCCGAACGCCAGTTCATTGCTAATACTAATGGTAGATGGAGTAAAGGCGATATTTTCTTCGGCTTTAATATCGCAAGGGTATTTAATGTGGGGAAACATGGGAAACGTGCGAAGCATAAATGATTAATGAAAAAGTAAAACATTTTATCGCAACTTTCCCGCATACACCTTCGTCTCATAATTTATCCTGATCGTGCCGTTATGCTGATACCGGGCAAAGAGGATCTGCAGATCAGCGATCATCGCATCAAAACCTGCGTCGGCTGTCGACGGCATATAAGATGATGAAACGAGACGACCTTTTAATCCTTCAAAATCAAAATCCTGGTGATTGTGAAATATTTTCAATGTACATGCTTGCGGTGAAAAAAATAATTGCATGGATGCTTCATCAATATTGCGATGGTCCACTGCCACATAATCTTTTCCGTGTTTAATGATGAGCGCATCATAGTCTTTTTCAAATGAGGAAGAAGTGAGCCGCTCGTTCCAAATAAAAACTGCGATCGCCCGATCATTAAGGATCCGAAGAAATTCTTTTTTCGCCCGGTCTTTATCAAACCAATGAAATGCCTGTGCAGCGATCACCGCATCTATAGAATGGTCTGCTAATGTTGTGGCTTCAGAAGTTCCGTTCACCGCAAGGAAAGCAGGGTAGCTACTCAACAGCTCAACAGCTTTTTCACGCATCTCCCTGTTAGGTTCCACAGCGGTTACAGTATAACCTGCTTTAAGAAATAGTTCTGCGGAAATTCCGGTACCCGCACCTATATCTGCGATCTTCATGGTCTTTATCAATCCTAATGATTCCTGCAGATAAGACAGCATTTCTTCGGGATAACCGGGGCGATATTTTACATAATCATTTACACGATTACTGAAGCGTTTAGTGTTTGATGTTGACATGCAGCAAAGTTATTTTATTATCGCCGGACTGCCTTTTTTTGCGATTTAGTAACATAAAATTTCATTTTCTGAAAAGCTTTTTTTTGTCGGGCTAACAATGTGCGACATTAAAAAAGCCCGCTCAATTTAAGCGGGCTTTTTTAAAATTTATCTAAAATTATTTTTTCATCCTTTCTCTTCCGATGATCACACTCGCTTTAAGAGCGAACGTGAAGTAACCGTCATTATTGGTTTCTGTACCACGTTTGCCGCCAACCCCTGCATGAGGCTCAAGTTGTCTGTCGTACAAATAACGTGCGTTCACAGCTTGCTGCGGCGTAAGGTATTTATCAAAAAGTGCCGGGTCAATATAAGTTGTGCTCAGATCATCCAGGTAGTCAGTAAAGGTTTTACGGTATAAAAATTCTCCTCTGATATTTACTAATGGTCCGAGTTCATATTTAACACCAAAACCCAGAGGAATATTGAGCTGATTAAGCTTGTATTCTTTTCTGTCAGGATATTCCGCAAAGCCCTGCCCTTCTGTATGCAATTTTTGAAGGTCGATTGTTCTGTTGCCTATCTTCGTTTGCGGGTTAAAAGAAAAATAACCTACACCTCCTACAAGGTATGGAGAAAAACGAGGCGGCGGTTGATCTCTTGAAGGCCAGTCGATAAAAATGTACATAGGGTGAACTTCCAATAAAAGAGAAACCTCAGAAATATTACTTTGGAAATTAAGGTTACGGTTAAAACGTTCTTTCGCAATATCCGTGATACCCAGCAAAATATTATCGTTGGAAGATATTTTTCCGAATGTTCCTTCCAATCTTAAAGCGAATTCATTTTTGTAAGACGCACTGAAAAAGACACCTCCGCTAAGGTGTGTATAACCGGTGTTCAGATCTTTTATAAATTTCTTTCCGATACCTTTTTTGCCGCCGAGATCCGTAAGGCAATTCATTGCATTTACAGAGAAACCTGCCTCATACAGTACAGGCTGATCAAAATAAGTATCATCAAAGAAATAATACTGCGCACTTGCACGCTCCGTTCCGATAATCGATATCATCAACAGAAAAACAACCGGAAAAACTTTCTTCATGCCTGTAAAAATTAGTAAAGTACTGTTTTGGTATACTATAAAACGTACAAATTAAGCGATTATTACCCGATTAACGATAAACTGAATTCATGTTTTTTAAAATATTTACATACGGGGCGCAGTCCGCATTCGCCGCACTTCGGTTTTCGGGCCACACAAATGTATCTTCCGTGCAGAATCAGCCAGTGATGCGCACGATGTACATATTCCGCAGGAATATGGCTGATCAGTTGCTTTTCAGCCGCACCCGGGGTTTTGGCGCCTACGGTAAGTCCTATCCTTGCGCTTACCCTGAAAACGTGCGTGTCTACCGCCATATTGGGCTGTTCATCAATGACTGACGTAATCACATTCGCCGTTTTTCTGCCTACACCTGGCAGTTCCACCAGTTCATCTACCGTCATAGGTACTACGCCTTCGTGTTTGTCCATCAGCATTTTGCTCATGCCGGCAAGGTGCTTTGCCTTATTATTCGGGTAGGAGATGCTCCGGATAAGCGGAAAAATATCTTCAGCAGTTGCCTTGCTCATGGCAGAAGCATCAGGATATTGCTCAAAAATGGCGGGTGTCGTCATATTCACCCGTTTGTCGGTACACTGCGCAGATAAGATCACGGCAACCAGCAGCTGAAAAGGATCATTGTAAATGAGTTCTGTTTCCGCTTCAGGGGAATGGTCTAAAAAATATTTAATAATGAATTTGTATCTGTCGTTAATGGTCATAAAAAAAGCCCTGCATGGGCAGGGCCGTAAAGTTCTTTCTTTTTCAGCATTTATTTGCCGGGATGCAATTCTTCTACTCCCCGTTCTGAATAATTAAAAATATTTTCCACCGATCTTGCGTCCGGGGAAATTAATTCGATCTTTTCCAATTTTGTTTTCGCTGATTTCAGCACCCTCAAACTTTCTTGTAAATCTGTGTCCGTTTCTATGAGCTGCCGTATCAGTGCTGTCTTTTCAGGAGAGGTCTCGTTGTATAAATACCGCAGAAGATCGTCCTGTGTAATGTTCACCATAAAGTCTTTTAAGTCGTTAAAAAATCATTCTGCATATAAATAACGCAGACTTTCGTGAGTTTATTGCACGGGACCGGATTTTATGGCTTTTTTACGATGAAAAGGTCTTCATTGTCCTTTTTCATGTAAAGATTTTCTCTTGCGTATTTTTCAAACAATGAGATATTTGAGTTAAGAAGGCTCAATTCCTTCTTAGTGTCGAATATTTGCACGCTCAATAATTTTTGGCTTTCCTTAAGTTCTGTATATTTAGCTGACCTTGCCCTCATCAATTTCCAATCGTGCGAATCAAAGAAGGTCATCCACACGGCAAATGCCAGCGTGGCTATCACAAACTTATTTTTTAATACCTGCAAAACGGGTTTAACAAACTTCATCGCCTGATTTTACCTTATAAAGTTGCTTCAAATATTTTACTTACCGAATTTTATTTTACCTGCGGGATATTGAGCGCTGTCGCCAAGCATTTCCTCTATCCTAATCAATTGATTGTATTTCGCCATCCTGTCGCTGCGGCTTGCAGAACCGGTTTTGATCTGGCCGCAGTTAAGCGCTACCGCCAGGTCAGCAATCGTACTGTCTTCCGTTTCACCGCTTCTGTGGCTCATTATCGTGTTATAACCCGCCTGTTGCGCCATACTTACTGCGTTGATCGTTTCCGTAAGCGTACCGATCTGGTTCACTTTTACCAATAATCCGTTGGCGATACCTTCTTTGATACCTCTTTCCAGGCGCTCTACGTTGGTTACAAAAAGATCGTCACCTACCAACTGACATTTATCGCCAACTGCTTCTGTCAACATTTTCCAGCCTTTCCAATCGTCTTCTGCCATACCATCTTCAATAGAAATGATCGGATATTGTTTCACCCAACTTGCCCAATAGGCTACCAATTGCTCGCTGGTCATTTTTTTATTATCGCTTTTATGGAAAATATATTTCTTCTCCTTTGCGTTCCACAACTCACTGTTTGCCGCATCCATAGCGATTGCAACCTCACTGCCGGTCTTGTAACCCGCTGCCTGGATCGCAGTAAGTACCGTTTCGATAGCTTCTTCATTGCTCTGAATATCCGGAGCGAAACCTCCCTCATCACCTACGTTTGTACTATAGCCTTTTTTCTTCAACACTGTTTTTAATGCATGAAAAATTTCAACGCCCCATTGCAAACCTTCACTAAAAGTTTTTGCGCCGATCGGCATTACCATGAATTCCTGAAAATCAATTTTGTTGTCCGCATGCGCACCACCGTTCAGGATATTCATCATTGGAATAGGAAGGATCTTCGCATTTGTTCCGCCGATATAACGATACAACGGAAGATTTGCTTCAAGGGCGGCCGCTTTTGCTACAGCCAAACTTACAGCCAGCATGGCATTTGCACCAAGCTTACCTTTATTCGCAGTGCCATCCAGTTCGATCATCATGGCGTCGATGCCCGTTTGATCCGCAACGTCCCAGCCGGTAAGGTTTTCAGCAAGAATCGTATTTACATTATTCACGGCTTTCAATACTGATTTACCGCCGTATAATTTTTTATTGTTGTCACGCAACTCCACCGCCTCATGAATTCCTGTACTTGCACCGCTCGGTACCGCAGCACGCCCCAGTCTTTCGTTTTCAGTCAGGATATCAACTTCTACAGTTGGATTTCCACGGCTGTCTAAAATTTGTCTGGCGTAAAGCGAAGCGATGTAGCTCATGTGTTATGTTAGATTTAAGATTTATGAATTAAAGTTGGTAAGTGATTTAAAAATAGCTTCCAGGCTGTTACTTTGGTTTTGCAAAGAAACAATATTCCAATTATTTTCTATGCTCAGTTGGAGCAATTGTTTTCGAACAGCTTCAGGATTTGCAGTTGACAGTTGATAGCTGACAGTTGACAGCTGATCAACATTTCTTACGTCTTTTATGGAAGAAAGTTTCTCTGCCGGAACTGCTTCGCGAAATTCAATATTTACGGATTGCTCACTGTTACTGCTGCTTTGCAGATTTTTAAGTGAATCATCCGCAACGATATTTCCTTTGTTGATGATAATCACCCTGTCGCACATCGCTTCTACTTCCTGCAGGATATGTGAGGAGAACAAAACCGTTTTATTTGCAGAAAGCGTTTTGATCACGTTCCTGATCTCTACGATCTGGTTCGGGTCGAGGCCTGATGTAGGCTCATCCAATATCAGCACTTCCGGCTCATGAATGAGTGCCGCAGCCAGTCCCACACGTTGTTTGTACCCTTTGCTGAGTTGTCCTGTTTTTTTATTGGCTTCAGGAGTTAATCCTACAGTTTGTATGATCTCTTCCGTTCTTTCTTTTACATTTTTTAATTTATGAACGCCGGCGATGAATTGTAAATACTCCCGCACATACATATCAAAGTAAAGGGGATTTGCCTCCGGCAGATAACCTATCTTTTTCTTTGAAGCGATGTTATCCACTGAAACCGTTACGCCTGAAACATTGATCACTCCCGCATCCGGTTCAAGATAACCGGTTATCATTTTCATCGTGGTCGATTTTCCCGCGCCGTTCGGCCCAAGGAAGCCCACAATCTCCCCGTTATTTACAGTGAAAGAAATATTGTTCACCGCTTTTTGAGCGCCGTAATTTTTTGAGAGATTTTTAATGCTTATCGACATGGGAAAGGGAACCGATCGTTAAACGAGATCCGTTCCTCGCCAAAAATACAAAACAGGCTGCACAAAAAGGAAGGTTTAACGGAATGCTGTTGCGGGTGTGGGTTTTAAGTCGCTGGCGGCGGGTTGCGTGTTTGTGAAAGTTTGAGAAATGTTCAAGTGGTTTTTTAATACGCGCCTGTGGAAACACAAAAAATGCAACGAACATAAGCACAGTTGTAAAATTCCTGCAGCTCCTTAGTCTGAGGGATCCCGATTTCGCAATAGATTTTAAAGCAAAAAAAGTCCCCGATCACCTCGGGGACTTCAGTCATTCTTTTATTTCTCTTTTCATATTATCGCAAGGCTGCAGTTTAAATTCACCTTCGTTGAGCAATTGCCTGGCGGGCCCAACATCAACTTCGATCCGGTATTTATAAATGCCGCTTCTCAGTTCGTAAAGACACTCCTGTTTTTTAGGCAGGATCTTTACCGTGAACGGCTGTGGCGCATAACCGGTATCATTGCGGCGGTAAAGGCTTATCGAAAGATCTCTTGAAGACGAGTTTTTAAAACAAAGATCTGATTGCTGTTTTATAAAGCAACTGTCTGCCTTCATATTGCTTTCCTTAAAATTAGCTATCGGAACAGGTTTGTTGTTTCGAAATATCGTGATCAATTCGATGATCGCCCGGCTTCCCGCAATCACTGTTTCTGTTGTTGATTGAGCAAAAATTGCGCAGCTGTTTAAAATAAATATGAACAGCATTAATTTTTTCATTGGCGAACATTTAATTCGCATTCAAAAATTAACCGACCTGATCACTTCTGATTAAAAATCATTTTTTTTTCGACTCAGAAGCACGCCCGTACTCAGGCACACAATAAGCAGCAATGCAATACCCGAGGCTATTTTTTTCCAAAGAATATCCTGTTCAATCGCATTGATCAGTGTCATTGAAGTAAAGAACATTGCAATGCCTCCAAGCACAAGAGCGAGGTTGGTACTAGTTTTCATAATGCTTATTTATATATGAATGATAACTTAACATCCTTTTACAGCGCCTGTTATACCGCCGGCAACTCCGCCTACAATACCACCTGCAACTGTGCCTACTACGGGTGCTGCACTTCCTGTTACAGCACCTGTAAGTCCGCCGCTCAAAGCGCCCGCTACTATGGATCCTACACATGAGCCCCAGCAACTCCACCAGCCACTGCATCCGGCTGTTCGGTTTGTAAGACCCGAGACGTTTTGGTCAATAATGCTCATAGCTGCACTGATAGTATAAATGTAGTCTTTGTCTGCCGCGTTACTCAAAGAATTGTAATAAGAAAGCAATTCATTCTGAAAGTTTTCATAACTGCCGCTTGATAAAAGCAGTTGCTGAACCTTTGCAGCAGCGGTAGCCTTCGGATTAGCTTTCAGGTAGTCGTCCAAAGAAGCATATTGAAGGTTTGAATAAGCACTTGACGATATTTTTCCGGCATCTGCTGATGATGCGTTTAAACTTACGCTGAGACTGTTAGCCAAACCGTTCAGAAATTCCTGCGCATTTGCTGAAGCGGGAGCATTTTTCATAGTCGCCGACGGCGGTAAAGGATAATATGGGGGAGCTGTACATACGGTTCTGTCTCCCAGACAATTGATCAACTCTGATGCTTTAGATGTTGATTTTTGTGCAAATGCCTTTGCAGTACAAATACTGCAAAGAATAATCAGTAAAGTTTTCATAATCAGTTTACCGGAACCCGCCCTTCCTTTTAAGGGTGTTTTAATGGGTCCCTACGGATGCATCGCATGGCCATGTTTTGCAATTCAAATGTGAAAACTTATCGCCGAATAACACATTCGTTTTATGAATGCCGTATTCGATTTTGGCAAACATTTCTTTACGCTTATATTACAATTAATCACACCCTAAAATCTATTTTATGAGCTTTGGAAACAAACTGAAAATTTTGCGCATCAGTCACCGTCTTGATCAGGATACGATCAGCAAAAGATTACATATTTCGCAGCCTGTTTACAGCAGATATGAGAACGATGAAAAGCAGGTAGATGAACATAACCTGATGGTGAAAAAAGTAGCAGAAGAATTTGGTGTAACGCCCGACTGGCTGCTGTCTTCAGAAAATAATATTTTGCATGATGCTGCTGCGGCCGGCCATCATTTATCAAAAGATATGAATGAATATATCGTTCCTCCAACATTCCTTGACACGTTATTGAAACAGCAACAAATGACGGAACAGCTGATAAAATATTTAAGTGAAATGAAGTTTAAAATGTCGTCATAAAATTGAGTATTTAAAAAAGAGAACATTGATCATTTTTCTTTTTTCGAGCTGCGGTGCATCAAAAACCAAACAACAATTATCAGTGTTATTAACAGCGTTTATGGTGAAATAACCGCATTAAAAAAGCGCTGAAATTTCAGGGCTTTTTATTATTTATTTTCTCCTTCACCTGCAGGTTTCGGTCCCTGTGGTTTCGGTCCGCGATCCTGCGGCGGACGATTACCCTGCGGTCTTGGTCCGCGGTTTTGATGTTGATTTCTGTTTTGCGGTGGTCTTTGTTGATTGCCTGCTTGCTGTTGCGGCTGCTGACCCTGTGCTCCCGGCTGATTCTCCTGTTGCTGACCTTGCGTTTTTGGTTGTTGAGGTTTTGGTCCTTGGGTTCTTTGTTGATTGCCACCAGGTTGTTGCGGTCTCTGCTGCTGCGGATCTCTCGGTCCACGCTGCTGTTGACCTTGTTGATTAGGTCCGCGTTGTTGAGGCGGTCTTTGCTGAGTGCCGGTTGCCGGTTGCCTGTTACCCTGCCCTTGCCCCTGCGGTCCGCGTTGATTTTGCTCTTTGCTTCTTTCCTTATCTCGGCGTTTGCGGGTTGTTTTTTCCAGACTTTTAAGGCTGATCTGGCCCACGATATCCGCATATTCGGGTTCTACTTCTTTTGGCTTGCCGGTAACTACTTCCGCTACTTCCAGTTCTTCCGGCCTGATACCGTCCCGGTTTTGCGCCTTTATCTTTTTTACTGCTTCGATGGACATCGGATAATGCTTCGTGCTGTCCGCCATCGTATACCACATCAGGTTCTTAAAAATATCTTTCTTCACCAGGAATGCACGTCCCCTAGCTGTTTCCAGCATATCCGCATCCGTAGGGAAAAATTGCAATGCATCCATGTAGGTATCCAGCTCATAGTTCAAACAGCATTTTAAACGTCCGCACTGGCCGCTTAATTTTGTTTGATTGATGCTCAGATTCTGATACCGTGCTGCATTTGTATTTACGCTTTTGAAATCGGTGAGCCAGGTAGCACAGCACAATTCACGGCCGCAACTGCCGATCCCGCCTACTTTTCCGGCTTCCTGGCGGGCCCCGATCTGGCGCATTTCTACTTTTACTTTGAATTCGCCGGCGTATAATTTTATAAGCTCGCGAAAATCCACACGGTCATCAGCGATGTAGAAGAATGTCGCTTTACGGCCATCGGCCTGAACTTCCACTTCCGCCATTTTAAGCTCGAGTTTCAGTTGACGGGCGATTGCCCGACTGCGGATCAATATTTCTTTTTCCCTTGGTTTTGTTTCTTCCAGTTTCGCAAGATCTGCTTCCGTGGCACGGCGCAGGATCTTTTTGATATCAGGACTTTTTTCGTCGATATTATTTTTCTTCAGCTGAAGGCGAACTAATTCACCGGTAAGATTTACCATGCCCACATCGAAACCGTTCACGCCTTCGAGTGCGATCATCTCGCCCTTTTCAAAATAATGTAAAGTTGTATTTTTAAAATAGTCTTTACGGCTGCCGTTGTTGAAACTTACTTCAACAATTCTGCAACTGCTCTCAGGATCGGCAAAGGGCAGATTTGCCAGCCAATCGTGAACATTCATCCGGTTACATGCGCCCGTACTGCAACTGCCTTTACTTTGGCAACCGCCCGGTGCACCCGTTCCGCAACTTCCACAAGCCATTATATATTAATTAAGATCGGTGATTAAATATTTCGGTAAACATTGAACGTTTTTCCTCATTAATTTCGTGTGCTAAACGCAGGAAAAGCTCAGTAAAGAACCGCTGTTGCAGTTCCGACCCTTGTCGGAATCCCGATTTTACATCGGAGTGCGTATGATGCCAATGCAGTTGATAATGATGAACAAATGCCGGGACAACAAAAATACAACGGGTAGCTTTGGGTTACCTATTGTATCAAAATTACTGAATTGTTACTAATAATATGGTATAACCTGATGGTGAGGGCGTGAAAGAGCATTTTCGCATTTGCATTTCGCTCAATATAATAGGCGGCTTTGTCCAGTTCTTCAGCGATCGCTTCCTTTTGAGACACGTCACATAACTTATTTAGCTTAAGCATAAAGCTGTAAATCTCAAACTCCGCATCGGGGATCGTAGAAACACTCAGACGTATGGATTGCTGAAGGATATGCGTAAAATATTTGAGGAATTGCTTTTGTTTTTCGCGGCCGAGTTTTGCAGTTTCTTCCACCCATTTGATCTGCGCCGGGTAAGCTCTCGTAACAATGCAATTGAGCCAGTCCTTAAGCAATACCTGCCAGTCATCATCTGCATGTTGCAGTTGATGAAGCGCTTCATGGTAATTTCCTTCCGAGCTGATGGCGACCTGTTGCGCCTTATTCATCGGCGTGCCTTCACGCAATTCGAGCGCAGCTTCTATTTCCAAGGCTGTAAGCATCGGAACTTTTACCAGCTGCGTGCGTGAAAGTATGGTTTGCAAAATAAGGGAATCATTTTCTGCTACTAAAATGAATAATGTATCCGGCGGCGGTTCTTCAATGAGCTTTAGCAATTTGTTTCCTTCTTTGCCGAGCATTTCGGGCATCCAGATGATCTGAATTTTATAAAGGCTCTCAAAACTTTTGAGACTCATCTTGCGGATGATATCATTGCACTCATGCGCTGTAATATTTCCCTGCTTATTTTCCGCACCGATAAATTGGAGCCAGTCGAAATTATTGCCGTAAGGCTCTTTGCTGATGAATTCCCGCCATTGCACAATGAAATCCGTACTAACGGGTTTGTCGCCACTTTTCTGCGGGATCACCGGATACGAAAAATGAATATCAGGGTGGATAAGCTGCGCTGCTTTAAGACAGGCAGAGCAAGTACCGCAGGAGTCTCGGTTTAGTTGATCCGTTAATTGGTTAGTTGGTGCGGCAGGTTCTTTACTGAAGAGTGATGCTTCTGTTGCAACGGTTTTTTTTACATTAATGCCGTTATGCTCACATACGATGTATTGCGCAAATGCAAGTGCCATGGGCAATGCACCGCTTCCTTCCTTTCCCAGGAACAGCAAAGCATGACTCAGCCTGTTTTGCTGAAGCATGTGAACGAGCTGTGTTTTGAGCTCTTTCTGACCGATGACGTCTTTGAATTGCATAGTGAAATGAGGGCGCAAGATAATGAGCAATAAGCAATGGGCAATTGGCAAAAATTCAAATAGAAAAGACCGGCCCTTGTCGGAAGCCGGTCTTTCCCTGTTGCAAGTTGCTTATTGCAAGTTCCCTTATAATTTTCCTGTGATCTCTTCACTCATCGGTGTAACCTTACTGTCAAACTTTGCTATCACGTGTCCGTTCTCATCCAATAAGAATTTATTAAAGTTCCATTTGATCTCGGCATCCAATACGCCATTCTGAGTCTTTTGTGTGAGCCACTGATATATAGGAGCAGTATCATCTCCTTTTACAGAAATTTTTTCCGCCATCGGAAATGTAACGCCATAGTTTTTTGTACAGAATGTTTTAATTTCTGTGTTACTGCCCGGTTCCTGTCCGCCGAAATTATTCGCCGGAAAACCAACGATCACCAGTTTGCCTTTATATTTTTCATACAATTCTTCCAGTTCTTTATATTGAGGCGTATAACCACACTCAGACGCCGTATTTACGATCAATACTTTTTTGCCTTTAAAATCAGCAAAGTTGATTGTGCTGCCGTCAAGCGCTTTTACGGAAAACTTAAATACAGAAGTTGCACTGTCCTTTGAGGGAGTATCCATGGTAGTTGTTGAAATTTTATCAGATTGTTTTGCTGCGCAACCTAACATGATAGCTGCTGCGGAAATTAATTTTATCATGATGTAAAGTTTTAATTATAAGTGTTGAGTGTTTAGTTATTTGCTTTGTAATGAACGAAATTAACCAATAAAAGGTTCCCCCACTACGTACTAAAAACTTAAACTATGGTTTTTCATACGCCCCCAGATCCGGCAGTCCCACATTCCTGTTGTTATCATCAAGATCTTTCGGCAAAGCCGTAACTATACCTCTGTTAATTCCCGGGGCACCTAAGTCTTTTGTGATATGAAAATCATAAAAGCGGCGATTCGTATTGATGCTGTCAAATGACGGATCAATATTTTTTATACTCTGACTAAAAGTTGCATTGGCAGGATCTGTTGTTGCACGATACAAACAATGATCAACGGTTACGGTGAACGGATTGCTCCCTGTTTTATTTAATTCGATCTCGGAATTTACAAACCCGGAATCACCGTAAACAATTGAATTGCGCAACAGCACATTTAACAATGCCGTTTGATTGGCATCATTTGCATTTGAAAAATATGCCGCTGCTTTCTTATGCAACACGTAAGAATTAGAATATGCCGCAACCGTACAATGTGTAAACGAATAGGTACCACCGTAATCAACATTTATATTTTTCCCGCAATTACTGATCAGGCAATTTTCTGCAGTTACAGATGTGTTGCTGCACAATAAGCCGGCATCAAGCGCATTGTCAATAATGCATTGCTTCATTGTAAGTTTTGGATTCGCATTTCCGGATGGATCTGTTACAACTACCGCCTGGAAAGCATTCTTCACGTAGGTAAATTGAAATGCATTGTCTTTACTTGTTGACCTTAAATAAATACCCGGCCATGACGCAGGAAAAGAGCTGTAGGGATCATCAAGCCTGTCACCGTTAAAAATCACGGGCTGCGATTTTGTTCCGTTGCATAATAATTTTCCATCGATCAACATCGGTGCATCAGCATGACAATAAATTTTTGTACCTGCATTCACCGTGAGCGATGCCGTACTGTTCACCTGCAACCCGCCGAGGATCACATAAGGTAAAGTATTGGTGAATGTGCTGTTGCCCGTGATCACACCGTTGCGAATGAAAACGGCATTTTGCCCGAATGCTTCGAGCTGTAAAAATCTTGTATTGCCGTTATAATTTATCGCCACACTATCGCTCACTATAAAAGGAAGGCTAGCAAGTGTGGGGTTGATCGTTACAGTAACAAAAACATAAATGCTGTCATTTGCAGCGATATCTACATTATTAAGTAACGGTCCGGGAATTCCGTTCACATTTATTTTATACGGAGATGATGCGCCGCCTGCTAATTTGATCGAGGATAACCTCAACTTCTGATCATTGCGGTTAAAGATCTTCATTGATTGCGTGACAGAGCCGGTGCTTGTAAAAACAGTATCGTATCGCAGACTGTCGGAAGAAAGCCCGAGGCTCGCATCTGTGCCCGCAAAAAAACTGTCTTTTTTACAGGAAGAAAAAAAGACAACACTGATCAGGATTATGGCCGCAATGGTGGAAATACGTTTCATTGAAACAAATCTACAATGAAATTATTTAGTGGCGGTGGCCAATGTAACAATGCTGATGCGCACATTTCCGATGGCATGAATCAGCTGTGCACAGGCTTCCAGCGTGGCGCCCGTGGTGATCACATCGTCTGCAAGCAATATATGTTTATGTTGAAGCGTGTCTGCATCTTTTATCGTAAAACTTTCCGAAACGTTGTCCCATCGTTCGGCACGATGCTTTTTTGTTTGTGTGGACGTTTCAAGAGAACGGATCACGTTGTTATTAAGCACGGGAATGTTCATAGCCGATGAAAGTCCGTCGCAAATGATCGTCGCCTGATTATAGCCGCGTTTAAATTCTTTATCGGCGAACATCGGCAGCGGGATCAGATAATCAATATCCCGAAAACGGCCGGCATCCATCATTTTATCACCCGTTATTTTACTCAGGTAAATGCCGATCTCTTTATTCCCTTTGTATTTTAATTCGTGGATGAGTTGCTGCACCAGTTCGCCTTTCGTAAAATAAAATCCGCTGTGCGCATTTACCAACGGCACCTGGCCGTAAAATATTCTTTCGATGGGATTGTGTTGGTATTTTTCAAAACCGGTGTGCGGCAATGCTTCGATGCAGCGCAGGCAAAGGAGCTCTTCCGCATTCAACAGATCGCTGCCGCAACCGCTGCAGATATGCGGGTAAAATAAATGAATGGCAGATGAGAATAACTTATGTAGTGCAGACATGGGTGGATAGTTTGTCTACAAGCTAATATGCGAATGAAATTTTTATTCCGTGTTTTGTGTGAAATGTTTTGTTTTTAACCACGGAGGAAGAGTAGTTTGATACAGCGTTTCGCAGTGTAAATATACTCTTTGAAATTTTGTGACTTTTTTACCTCTTTTTCCCTTTTGGCCAAACTTCTAAAATAAATATTGATACAACTCCTCCACTTTCCCCAACGCAATTACCTCGATCCCGAATTTCAATTTACCCAGGCTCTTGGAATTATATTTAGAAACGATGATCTTTTCAAAACCAAGTTTTTCCGCCTCGGCAATGCGCTGCTCAATCCTGTTCACTGCTCTGATCTCTCCCGAAAGACCGACTTCTCCGGCAAAACAGATCTTTTGCGGAACGGGCACATCTTCATAACTACTAAGCAAGGCACACACGATGGAGAGATCAATGCTCGGGTCCTCCACCTTAATTCCGCCCGCAATATTGATAAAAACGTCTTTAACCCCGAAATGAAAGCCACCTCTTTTCTCTAAAACGGCCAATAATAGCTGTAACCGGCGAAGATCAAAGCCACTAACTGTTCTTTGGGGCGTTCCATACACGCTTTGGGTAACGAGCGCCTGGGTTTCTATCAGCAAAGGACGCATTCCTTCTATGGTGGCGGCGATAGCAATACCACTCAGTTCATCTTCCTTTTGAGTGATTAAAATTTCGGACGGATTTGTAACCGCACGCATGCCTTCGCCGGTCATTTCATAAATGCCGAGTTCAGCCGTACTGCCGAAACGATTTTTTAAGGTGCGAAGGATCCGGTATGCATAATGCCGATCACCTTCAAACTGAAGAACGGTATCAACCATATGCTCTAAAATTTTAGGGCCCGCGATGTTGCCATCTTTTGTAATATGACCGATGAGAAATACCGGTGTATCCGTTTCTTTCGCAAAGCGTTGAAGTTCTGCTGCGCATTCTCTGATCTGACTGATGCTTCCCGGTGATGATTCTACAAAAGGAGATTGTAATGTTTGAATAGAATCAACGATCACCATTTCCGGTTTTAATTTTTTTATCTCTTTAAAGATCGTTTGCGTATCTGTTTCGGTGAGTAGATAAAAATTATCACCTGCTACACCTATCCTGTCTGCCCGCATTTTTATTTGTTGCTCACTTTCTTCTCCGCTGATATAAAGTGTACGCACGTTATTTAATTTCAAGCCGATTTGTAAGAACAAAGTAGACTTGCCAATTCCCGGTTCACCTGCTACAAGTATGATGCTGCCTGCTACGATACCACCGCCCAGTACACGATTCAGCTCGGGATCGGTTGTTACGATCCTTTTTTCTTCCGCACTGCTTACATCATTTATCGAAATCGTTTTTAATCCGGCAGTTCCGGAAAATTCCTTCCAGTCTTCTTTTCCCTGTTTATCATTTCCTTTTACGATCACTTCTTCAACAAACGTATTCCATTGTCCGCATGAGGGACATTTACCTAACCACTTCGCACTTTCATATCCACAGTTCTGACAAAAAAATGCTGACTTCGTTTTGCTCATAAAATAAAATTACGTGAAGGCGCACAGAAAACGGAAGTGAAAATTTTTTCGCCGGGATATTTATATTTGTTTCGCTGTTTGTAAAAGTAATTTCAACAAAGCGAAATAGAAATGTGATAATTGAATTTGCGAAGGATCAAAAAAATGAGATCAGGAAAAATCTGTCATTTGTTCACGTTTGATTTTTAATGATCATTAGAAGGAAATAAAAAACAATGATGTGAAAACAGAAACGAGGAATAAATAAATCATTAAAAAGAATGGAAATTAAGAATAGGAGTGCAAAAAAAGCGATGGATGAAAACTGCAAATAGAATCAATAAAACAGGACATTGTAAAAAGCAAAAGGACCGTCATTTCTGACAGCCCTTTATACTTACTAACCCATTAAATTCTATTGCTAAATTACAAAATGCCGCCAAAAGAAAAAATTAATTTTTAGGGTTATTGATAATTTAATATTGTTGAACAGTAAAAATCACATGATATAACTATTTGATAAACAAATATTTATGTCCTGAATTCACTGATAAAAATTTCTTTTGAGTACGTAAAAAAAAATCTTGATTAGGAAAATAATTTGGTTTATAATATAAACCACTCTACGTTTGTTTAAAATTTGAAAGAAATGAAAATGTTTTTTTTGCTCAGTTGTCTTATTGCCAGTTTAGCAGTCAGAGCCCAAGTAAAGATCAGCGGAAAAATGACCGATAATAGGAATAAGCCGCTTAGGGGAGCAAGTATCACTATTGCAGACTCATATGACGGAACTACGACAGATTCTTTAGGTAATTTTTCCTTTATTACTACAGAAGCAGGGGAGCATTACTTAGAAGCCACAATGTCAGGCTTTGCAACATATCACGAAAAAATAACAATAGGCACTTCTCCAATTTTTCAGAAGATATCAGTAAAAGAGTTAATAACAGAATTGAGTGCGGTTAGCATCACAGCCGGCTCGTTTGAGGCCAGCGACAAGAAAAAAGGAACCGTTTTGAATTCTTTGGATATTGTGACAACGGCTGGAAGTAACGGTGATATTACGGGCGCACTTAAAACTTTACCCGGAACGCAGCAGGTGGGTGATGCCGAGGGACTTTTTGTGCGTGGAGGGTCTGCAACCGAGAGTAAGATCTTCATCGACGGGAGTTTGGTGAATAATTTCTTCTATAGCAGTTTGCCGGGGCTCGCAACCCGCGGAAGATTTAATCCGTTTTTATTTAGAGGAACTGTTTTTTCTACGGGCGGATATTCAGCATTATACGGTCAGGCGCTTTCTGCTGCATTGATATTGGAAAGTTCGGATCTCCCGGAAAGAACAGAAGCCGACCTTAGTGTCTCAGTAATCGGCGCGGGCGGCGGTATTCAAAAATTGGCGAAAGATAAAAAGTCATCATGGGGTGTTACTTATAATTACACGAACCTTGCGCTTGCGTTTGCAGTGATCAAACAGGGCCCTGATTTTTTTAAGACTCCATTGTATCACCAGGGTGATGCAAACTTCCGTATCAAAACAAAACGCGGCGGTTTCATCAAGTATTATGGCTACGCAAGTTGGAACCGCACTGCTGTTCGCCAGCAGGATGTGGATTCTTTGAATTTAAAAGATGCCTTTGAAATTAAAAATGTGAATACTTTTCAAAACCTCAGCCTGCGGGAGAATATCGGCAAAGGGTGGAAAATAAATGCCGCGATCAGTTTTAGTACGAACAAAGACGATATTTTAAATGAGTTGCAGGACGGAAGCAATATCAAACAAACCTTTTCAAATCCTGCGGGTTATGTATTTAAGAATTTTTCGCTAGTAAACAAAGCGAACTACGCACAGGCGAGAGTAGTGTTTGATAAAAGGCTGAAAGGAATAAATGTTCTTCGCTTTGGTACGGATTATTTCTACAGCAATGAGAAAACGAATTACACATTGTTCAACGGGTACAAATACACGAATACGGTAAATGATAATCTGAATGCAGTGTTCGCGGAAACTGATCTTTATATCACTAATGATCTTGCACTGAAAGCAGGCACAAGGCTTGAACATTCTACGTTGTTGGATAAATGGAACATTGCACCGAGAGCTTCATTAGCTTACAAGTTTAAGGATAAAAGTCAGGTATCATTTGCATACGGTATCTTCTATCAAAATCCAGAAAGAAAATATTTGCCTTCGGTAAATACAGACCTTAGCTATTCACAGGCTACGCACTATATTTTGCAGTATCAAAAAACGAGTACGGCAAGAACATTCCGCACGGAAGTATTTTATAAAAAGTATGATGACCTTTTTAAAACAGCACCTGATGTGAACGGCAGAGAAGTAGCTGCAAATAACAGCGGTTATGGTTATGCAAAAGGAATTGAATTATTCTGGCGGGATAAAAAATCGATCAAAGACCTTGATTACTGGATCTCCTATTCATACCTGGATACAAAAAGAAATTATTTGAATTTCCCCGGACAGATCACGCCTTCCTTTGCTGCTCAACATACCGCGTCTTTTGTAGCGAAGAAATTCGTTACGAAAATAAAGACCGGCTTTAATGCGAGTTACAACTTCGCAACGGGCCGTCCTTACTACAACCTCGGATATGACTACGGTCAAAATAAATACGTGATCAAAGAAGAAGGTAAAACGATCAATTACAACAGTCTCAGCTTCAGCTTAAACTATTTACCGAACCTCGGCAAGACGGAAAAGAAATCTTTCATCGTATGGGTACTTTCTTTAACGAATGTGCTTGGGCAGAAACAGGTATACGGTTATAATTTCTCTTCTTACAACGATAACAAGGTAGCTGTTGTGCCCCCTTCAAAAAGATTCCTGTATATCGGATGCTTTTTAAGTTTCGGGATCGACAGAACACAGGATGCTATCAACAATAATCTATAAATTAAATGCTCAAAAAAATAAGAAAATGAAAAAAATAATACTGTTTGCCGTAGTAACAATGATGACGGTTTCTTCATTCGCACAAAGCGAAAAATATATAGCTGCAATGAAGAAAAATATAATGATGATCGATTCGGCGTTCGTTAATCCTGATGCGTTTCTTGCGCTTGCAAATACCTTCGAAAGGATCGGTACGTCGGAAAAAAACCAGTGGCTGCCTTATTATTATGCCGCTTATTGCCGCATCAATTACGGCTTCATGCAAAAAGATCCTTCCGACAACGATCCTATCGCACTTAAAGCAGCAGAACTGATCGCTAAAGCAGATTCACTTGAGCCAAATAACTCTGAAGTAAGCGTGTTGAAAAGTATGAACGCTACCTTGAGAATGATCGTAAACCCAATGCAACGTTATATGGAATTTGGAACACTCATCAGTAAAGAAAATGATAATGCGATGGCACAGGATCCCGCAAATCCACGTCCTTATATGGTGAAGGGTCAAAATTTGAAAAATACGCCTGAGCAATTCGGCGGCGGCTGCATGAAAGCAAAACCTATACTTCAAACTGCAGCTGAAAAATTCGCAACGTTCAAGCCGGCAAGCGATATACATCCTAATTGGGGCGGAACCTACAATCAAAAGCAATTAGACGATTGCGGTAAATAATCAAACACATGCAGCACGAACAATTTTCTGAAAAAGACAGTTTGAAACTGATCAATGAAATGATCAGCAAAGCAAAACGCAGTTACATTACAAAAGGTATTGCCCCGATCGTGTGGGGCAGTATGATCGTGTTCTGCAGCCTGTTTACCTGGTATGAGATCAGGTATAAATGGGATGCGGGTTTTGATGTATGGCTGTTGCTTTTTATTGCACTTATTCCGCAAATATATTTTTCGATAAAAGAAAGAAGGCAGCGAAACTTCATAACGCACGATGAGAATACGGTATCTTATATCTGGATGGCATTTGCGTTCAGCATTTTCATCCTGAGTTTTTTTCTTTCTCATCAAAAAAATATTGACGGCTCCGCGTTGATCATGATGCTGTATGGCATTCCGACTTTTATTATGGGCGGTCTGTTCAAATTTAAACAGATGATCTTCGGCGGATTGGTTTGTTGGGTACTAAGTGTGATCTCTATTTACACAAGCCAGGAGACGAACATGTTGTTCATGGGGGCCTGCGGACTTTTTGCATGGATAATCCCGGGTATCCTGCTTTGGCGCAGATATATAAAGCAGCGGAGGGCAGATGTTTAAAGACCTCGATCCGATATTACATTCCCAACTGCGACTTGCGGTGGTAAGCCTGCTCATCAGCGTGAAGGAAGCGGAGTTTACTTTTTTGCGTGAGAAGACCAATTCTACGGCGGGTAACCTCAGCGTGCAATTGAATAAATTAAAAGATGCGGGTTACGTCGATATCACCAAACAATACAAGGATAATTATCCGCAAACCCTTTGTAAGATCAACCGCAAAGGTGTGACTGCTTTTGAAGCTTACGTTGCAGCCTTGCGATCGTACATGCCTGAGAAAAATGAAGGGGAGTAAAAAAGTGAGTGCCGCTGTTAGGGGCGGCACTCGGGGGGTAAATTCATAGAAACAAGTGCGTGCTATGAATTCATATTTAAGTAAGTTGATTATTTCCAGATAATAAATTGCGTTGTACTTGTTTTATTTCCGTTGATCATTTTAACGGTGTATTGTCCTTCCTTCATTTCCTTTACATCACAAATGGAGACCTTGTTCTCTCCGAATGCCATCGTTGCATCCTTCGTTACTACTATATTTCCTGCTTTATCTGTTATTGTAATAACGACCGCTTTATTTTTTTGCGAGGCTGAAGTAAAGTTCAGTTCTACTTTTGAATTTTTCTCTTTGGTACTTATTCTGATATCATCCGCGGCAAATGCAGCGGTGAAGAATGAAACACTTAAAATGAGTGTGAATATAAATTTCATCGTGATCGTTTTAACGGTGGTTAAACGGTCATCAAAAGATATCTTCTAATAGAATTAATGTGGTATCCGGTACACGCAGGAGAATGGCAATGGAAATTCGAGGGGATATTGTATCGGAAACTTGATACTGTTGTTAACACAAATATAAACATAGTTTTTAGACGGCAAAATATTTTTACTTATTTTTTTCATTTTAAATGCTTTAGAGCATAATATAGGGGCTAATTTTGCAGCATGAGTGCGATGCTGACGGTAAATAATTTGAGCAAGATCTTTAAGGATGTTTCTGCAGTAAAGGGCTTGTCTTTTTCCGTGAATGAAGGCGATGTTTATGGTTTTTTGGGACAGAACGGCGCCGGTAAATCCACTACGTTGCGGATGATGCTGAAGTTGATCGCACCTACATCCGGTGAGATCATTTTTGCCGGGAAAAATATCAAAAATGATGATAACGAAATGCTCCGCCAAACCGGTGCCATCATTGAAAGACCCGATCTCTACAAATATTTATCAGCTTACGATAACATTTCCATTTTCGCAAAAATGAGCGGCGTAAAAGTTACCCGTTCGCTCCTCATGAATCAACTGGAAACCGTTGGTCTTGCTGATCGTGCGCACAGTAAAGTGAAAACATTCAGTCAGGGGATGAAACAACGTTTGGGAATCGGTATCGCATTGGTGCATGAACCAAAACTGGTGATCCTCGATGAACCCACGAATGGTTTGGATCCGCAGGGGATCGCAGATATGCGTAATCTTATTCTCCGCCTCAGCAGAGAAATGAACAAGACCGTAATCGTTTCTTCTCATTTGCTCAGCGAGATCGAAGTGATCGCAAACCGCATGATCATTATTCATAAAGGAGAAAAGATCGTAGAAGGAAATGTAGCCGAACTACTTGATCCTGCCAATACCCTTGTAGAAATAGCTACAACAGATGATGCAGGCGCATTGCAAAAAATAAAGGCCGGTAAATGGGCTGCAAATCTTGAAGAGACGCCGGGCAAAATACGGTTACGTATGAATAAAAATGATGTGCCCCAATTTGCGTCGGCACTGCAGGAAATGAACATCGGCGTACTCGGTTTGCAACCGAGGCATTCCCTGGAAGACTATTTCTTATCACTTACTAACAATGATACCCATGTTCAGCCTTTTACAAATTGAGCTATATAAAATATCGAAAAGGCCGAGAACGTACATCGCATTCATCGCTATCGCTGCGATCGTTTTTATTTTTCAATTCGCTTTTAAAGCAGATGGTAAAAGTTACATGGACCTGATGCTGCAAAGTGCGGGCGACTCTTTTGATGTAGATAAATCAAAAGCGATCAACGGCTATTTTATGTGCTACATTATCCTGAATACCTTGCTGATACAGGTACCCATCCTTATCGCATTAGTTGCGGGTGATGCTATAAGCGGCGAAGCAAATATGGGAACACTGCGATTACTACTTACAAAACCGATCAGCAGAACGCAGATCATTGTGGTAAAATTTATCGCATCCATGATCTTCACGATCGCATTATTAATATGGATGGCGGTAACCGCATTGTTCTTCAGCATGATCATTTTTGGTGTGGATGATATGCTCGTGTTCCGAAGCAAGGGTGATGAATCGCAGATATTGATCATTACAAAAGATGATATATTATGGCGCTATCTGGCGGCATTTGGCTACGCGGCAGTTGCACTTACCGTGATCGCGGCATTGGCATTGTTACTTTCTGTTTTCGCGGAAAATTCTATCGGGCCGATCATCACCACTGTGTGCATCGTGATCGTTTGTACGGTCGTTTCCAACATCAACGTGCCGATCATCGACAAACATGTGAAGCCCTGGCTGTTTACATCTTACCTCGTAGGTTGGAAAGGGTTTTTTTACATCGGGGCAAACAGTGACAATGAAACAATAAAGGGTTCCGTAGAAAACTGGCCGGCGATCCGTAAGAGCCTTTATATATTATTCATTCATATCGGTATTTTTCTGGGCGCTGCAATATGGAGTTTTAAAAGAAAAGATATTCTTACCTAAATGAAGATCATGAAAAAAATACTTTCGATAATTTGTTGCGTTGCGGTTTTATCTGCAAACGCTCAGGACATTAATATAGTGCTGCAAAAGGCAAAAGCAAAAATAGAAACGGTAAATGATTACGAAGCGTCCGGGCGCATGAAGACCAATGTGGCTTTTTTGAAAGTGCCGGTGGCGAATGTAAAAGTTTATTTTAAAAAGCCGGATAAACTGCGCGTAAAAAGCGAAAAAGGGATATCGTTTATTCCGAAAGGTGCTGTGAATATCAATATGAGCAATATCACCGGCAGTAATAAATTTACCGTGATAGATGCCGGTGGAGATAAAATAAACGGTGTTGCCGTAAGGATCGCAAAACTCCTGCCTGATGATGAGAACAGCGATGTGATCCTAAGTACGGTATATATCGACCCAATAAATAATCTGGTACTCAAAGCAAAAACAACAACGAGAGACAATGGTACTTACGAAGTGGACATGGCCTACGGAAAATATGCTGCGTACGGACTGCCGGATAAGATCATATTCTCCTTTAATACAAAAGATTACAAATTGCCGAAAGGCGTTACGTTTGATTTTGATGACGGTACAACGGCACCCCCGCAGGATAAAGCAAAAGCCCGCAAAGGCAGGGCTGAGATCACTTTCAGCAATTACAGCATCAACAAAGGGTTATCTGACGCCGTGTTTAAATAAACTTTTTGCAATTAATCTTCAGAGATCTTTTCATCAACCGCATTTCTTAAAACCATCGCACTTCTTTTCTTAAGCGGGTTGCTGTATTGCGTTTTGATCTCGTTTCTCATGTTCACAATGTCTACGCATTTAAAGATCGCTTCACGCAAAGATGATTCGTCTGCCATGCCTTTACCTGCTATATCAAATGCGGTTCCGTGATCCGGGGAGGTGCGAACGCCTTCCATGCCGGCTGTATAATTTACGCCTTCACCAAACGCAAGTGACTTGAACGGGATTAATCCCTGATCATGGTATAACGCAAGCACGGCATCAAATTTCGAATGATTACCCCTGGCAAAAAATGCATCAGCACTGTAGGGTCCGAAAGCAAGTATTCCCTTTTGAAGCGCTTCGGAAACAGCAGGCTTAATGATCTCTTTTTCTTCCTTACCTACCAACCCTTCATCGCCAGCATGAGGGTTCAATCCCAGTATCGCGATTTTTGGTTTGTTAATGCCAAAATCTTTTTTTAAAGAATCGTTTACGATACGAAGTTTACTTAGAATATTTTCTTTGGTGATGTATTGCGCCACATCTTTTAAGGCTACATGCTCTGTGAGTAAAGCGATACGCATATTATCTGCCACCATCATCATCGCCACGTCTTTTACACCGAAAAGTTGTTTGAGGTAAGGCGTGTGTCCGGTAAAATTGAAAGTATCGCTTTGAATATTTTTTTTATGAAACGGTGCAGTCACCAATCCGTCAATCTGTTTTTCTTTTAGCGCGCCGGCTGCGGTGGTGAGGCTAAGCAAAGCATATTTACCGCCGATCTCATTCATATCACCGGGAGTTACCGCCACATCTTCTTCCCAGCAATTGTACACATTCATCTGTTTGGTACTGATGCGGGTAGAATCCTTCGCTATATTAAATGTGAGATTAATCTCCGGTAACGTTTTGCGGTAAAAATTGAGCACTTTATTATTTGCAAAAACTACAGGCGTGCAGATCTCCAAAAGACGTGCGTCGCTCAATGTTTTTATTATTATTTCAGGTCCTATTCCGTTCACATCGCCACAGCTGATGCCAATTATCGGTTTATGTTCTGCACTGTTCATATGCTGTATAAATGCGTATTTCTATGATGAATGATATAACATTTCGAAACAAAACAGCTTGTTCAAATGAATTCATGCTGTTTATGCAAAAATAGCTTTTGTTGCACATAATAATAACGAAAGCTGATGTATTAGTGTTTAAGGTCAGATCGTCGGTGAAAGAAGGGGGTTTTTTACTGTATTTTTGCCGAATGTACACATTGAAGAAATCACTGGGGCAGCATTTTCTGAAAGACGAGGCGATCCTGAAAAAAATAACCGACCTTCTTGCTGAAAATGAGTACAAAAATCTGCTGGAAGTTGGCCCGGGCGGCGGTGCGCTCACAAAAGAGCTCATAAAAATTCCTGATATTAACCTTAAGGCCGTGGAGTTGGACGACGAAAAAGTTGTTTATCTCAAAAGCCTTTATCCGGTCTTGAAAGATAAGATCATTCATCAGGATTTTTTGCAGATCGAAAAGCCTTTCGAAGAAACATTTACAGTGATCGGTAATTTCCCGTACAATATCTCCACTCAAATTTTATTTAAGATCCTTGATTGGAAAGATGATGTGCCGGTGGTGATCGGCATGTTCCAAAAAGAAGTGGCGGAAAGAGCTGCGGCAAAACCGGGTGGTAAAATTTACGGCGTCCTGAGTGCGCTGATCCAGCCTTTTTATGATATTGAATATATGTTTGACGTGCCGCCGGAAAGTTTTAATCCACCGCCGAAAGTAATGAGCGGTGTGATCAGGTTGACCAGAAAAAAGGAACCGCTGAATGTGCGTTCGGAAAGATCCTACAAGATCCTTGTGAAGATGGCTTTTAACCAAAGAAGAAAAACTTTGCGTAATGCCGTGAAACCATTATTTGAAACAACGGCATTGCAGGACGAAATATTTAATAAGCGTGCGGAAGCTTTGAGCATTGAAGATTTTGCAGCGCTTACTTTTAAAATGAATTGATTTTACGTACATGCCTCAGGCGTGCACAACATTGTATGTTTTTCATAAAACATGCATCTCACAAAAACACGATAATGAACTCAACTACAGAAACAAAGATCAGGCTTGTAACAGCGGCTGCATTATTTGACGGCCATGATGCGGCGATCAATATCATGCGCAGAATTTTGCAAAGCAAAGGCGCAGAAATCATTCACCTCGGTCATAACAGAAGTGTAGCGGAGATCGTGGAATGCGCGATTGAAGAAGACGTGCAGGGTATCGCCATCACGAGTTACCAAGGTGGTCACGTAGAGTTTTTCAAATACATGAAGGACCTGCTCAATGAAAACGGTTGCGGACATATAAAAATATTCGGCGGCGGCGGCGGAACAATTTTGCCGTCTGAAATTGAGGAACTTCATCAATATGGTATCACTAGGATTTATAGCCCGGATGATGGCAGGAAAATGGGGTTGGAAGGAATGATCCAAAATGTAATCGATGAATGTGCTGAGGTTAAGATGCCGGGTGTGACTCACACCTCGGAAATCCCTAAAGGGATCACAGAGTCTTCCAAGGTGTCACACACGTTGGGGAAATTCGCCATGGGCGAGTGGAAAGACATCATCTCCATCGCAAGAGGAATTTCAAAGGCAGAGAACGGTAAAGCGCCTTCAAAAAATAAAGCTACAGGAACCACGCCGGTATTGGGTATCACAGGAACGGGTGGTGCCGGCAAATCATCTGTAACGGATGAGATCGTACGCCGGTTCTTAAATAATTACACGGAGAAAACGATCGCGGTTATTTCTGTAGATCCGAGCAAAAAGAAAACAGGAGGTGCATTACTTGGCGATAGAATTCGCATGAATGCGATCTCTTCACCGCGTGCTTATATGCGCAGCCTGGCAACGAGAGAAAGCGATAAAGCATTAAGTCAATATGTGAGTGATGCATTACAAATTTGCCGCGAAGCAAATTTTGATCTGATCATTTTAGAGAGTGCCGGCGTAGGACAAAGTGATGCTTCCATTTTAGATTATTGCGATGTAAGTATGTATGTAATGACGCCGGAATACGGTGCACCTTCTCAATTGGAAAAAATAAATATGCTTGATTATGCGGATGTGATTTGCCTGAACAAGTTCGACAAGGCCGGCGCATTGGATGCATTGCATGATGTGCGCAAGCAATATAAAAGAAACCACGGCTTGTGGGATGCGAAAGATGAAGAGCTTCCTGTTGTGGGAACGATTGCCGCGCAATTCAACGATGCGGGTGTGAACCAGCTTTTTGATAAGTTGATGAAAGTGATCTCGGATAAAACAAAAGCCGAATTTGGTGCGCATGCTGCATTTGCAAAAAGCGGTGGTATGGATGGCTCGATCATTCCACCGAAGCGTGTAAGATATCTGGCAGAGATCGCCGAAACAATTACGGAATATGATGAGTGGGTAAAAACGCAATCTGATGTTGCTACAAAAATTTATCAACTGAAAGGTGCCGTTTCTGTTTTGGAAAATAAAAATGCCCAGGCATTAACGACTGCAATTAAAGGGCTTGCAGAAAAGCTGGATAAAGATTGTGAAAAATTATTGCAGAAATGGGATGAAACGAAGGAGCGATATTCAAAAGAATTTTATGAGTTTCAGGTTCGTGATAAAGTAATAAAACAACCGCTTACGTATACCAGCTTATCCGGAACAAAAATTCCGAAAGTAGTATTGCCGCGTTACAAAGATTGGGGTGATATTCTTACGTGGCAGTTGCAGGAAAATGTGCCCGGTGAATTTCCGTTTACTGCAGGTGTGTTTCCGTTAAAAAGAGAAGGTGAAGATCCTACAAGGATGTTTGCCGGTGAAGGCGGTCCGGAAAGAACGAATCGTCGTTTCCACTATGTAAGTGTCGGTCAGCCTGCGAAGCGCCTTAGTACTGCGTTTGACAGTGTTACGCTTTACGGTGAAGATCCTGCTTATCGTCCTGACATTTATGGTAAAGTAGGTAATAGCGGTGTGAGCATTGCAACTGTAGATGATGCAAAAAAACTATACAGCGGTTTTGATCTTTGCGATCCGAAAACTTCGGTGAGCATGACGATCAATGGCCCTGCGCCTATGTTGCTCGCATTTTTTATGAATGCAGCGATTGACCAGCTTTGCGAGAAATATATTTTTGAGCACAACCTGAAAGAAGAAGTGAACAAAAGGATCGAAGCGATCTTCGACATTGATACACTGCCTAAATATTATGGCGTAGATGGCAAGCCTGTTACTCCTGCAAGGGGTGAATTTGCCGGCGCATTACCGGAAGGTAATAACGGTCTGGGCTTGCGTTTACTAGGTTTGAGCGGGAAAGATGTTTTGCCGGAAGATGTGTACGCACAAATAAAAGCTAAAGCATTATCATCTGTTCGTGGTACTGTACAAGCAGATATTTTGAAAGAAGACCAGGCACAAAATACCTGCATCTTCTCTACAGAATTTGCATTAAAGCTGATGGGGGATGTTCAGGAATATTTTATTGATCACAAAGTTCAGAATTTCTATAGTGTAAGTATCAGCGGATATCATATCGCTGAAGCAGGCGCCAATCCTATCACACAGCTTGCATTCACCCTTGCAAACGGATTTACTTATGTGGAATATTATTTGAGTCGCGGAATGAATATCGATGATTTTGCGCCAAATCTTTCTTTCTTTTTCAGTAACGGTATGGATCCGGAATACAGCGTGATCGGACGTGTGGCAAGAAGGATCTGGGCTAAAGCGATGAAGTATAAATACAAAGGAAATGATCGCAGTCAGAAGTTGAAATACCATATTCAAACCAGCGGAAGAAGTTTGCACGCACAGGAGATTGACTTCAATGATATCCGCACGACGCTGCAGGCTTTGTATGCGATCTACGACAACTGTAATTCACTCCACACCAATGCATACGATGAAGCGATCACCACGCCTACAGAAGAAAGTGTGCGCAGAGCAATGGCGATCCAGCTGATCATCAACAGAGAACTAGGTACTGCGAAAAATGAAAATCCAAATCAGGGATCATTCTTAATTGAAGAGATGACTGATCTCGTTGAAGAGGCTGTGCTTACGGAGTTTAATCGTATTACGGAAAGAGGCGGAGTGCTTGGTGCGATGGAGAGAATGTATCAGCGCAACAAGATCCAGGAAGAAAGTTTGTACTATGAAACCTTGAAACATACGGGTGAATATCCCATCGTTGGTGTAAATACTTTCCTCAATAAAAAAGGATCACCAACAATTTTGCCGATGGAAGTCATTCGCTCCACTACTGAAGAAAAAGAATTGCAGATCAATATGTTAAATGCATTTAAAGAAAGGCATGCGACGAAATCAGCTGCCATGCTTACGAAATTGCAACAGGTCGCTATTGACAACGGAAACCTTTTTGAAGAATTAATGGAAACTGTTAAATATTGTTCTTTGGGCGATATTACCAATGCATTATACAGTGTGGGTGGGCAATACAGGAGAAATATGTAATAAAAGAGACTTTTTTGAGTTATGTTCATATACTTAAATTGCTTTTTATGAAAAAAATATTTACTCTGATTGCCATTGTATTGAGCGCAACGATTTTTGGGAACAGATCTTTTGCAGCACCGCTGTTGGAGGTTTATAGTTCTGCTAATAGTTCTGTCGGAATGAATTTTACGATCGGCTGTACGCTTGCAGAAGTAACGTACGAACTTCAACGTTCTTCGGACAATATTCACTACACTACTTTTTATACGGCTACTGTTACCCAATCCCGGTGCGGAACGCCTTTTTCTTACAGTGATAATAACCCGATCAGGGGAATTTGTTATTACAGATATAAGCTTACTAATCTTGACGGCGAAGCAGGCTTTTCAAATATCGCTGCAGTAAAATTGTCAGGCAGCGAAAAAATAAAAGTCGTGCCTACGCTCGCTATGAACGCTGTGAGCGTTTTTTACAATGCAACAGTTGCGGGTAATTCAAATTGGGTTTTGTATGATATGAACGGAAGAGTAATCGCAAAACAAGCCTTCAAATTACAAAGAGGTCAAAACGAGATCGTGTTTGATGTACGCTCATTAAATCGTGGACGCTATCAGATTCAGGGAATAACGCCCGAAGAAAAAACGGAAGCTACGGCTGTTATAAAGCAATAAAAGGTATTGAGATATTCAGACCGTCGGAGAGGCGGTCTTTTTTATGCGCCTATTTTTTTTTCTTAACCGGAACACAATTCGGAACTTTCTTTCCGGCCTTTGTTTTTTCTCCTACCTGTTCATATCCTTTCCAACATGGATCAGTTGTTTTTCTTTTCGCAGATTTTTTTGTTGCAGGCATGATATTCATTTTTGTTTAAATTATTTTACAATAAATAAGCCGGACAAATGTTTGCATAATCTTTGACCATGGCAGATGTACATTCAAAAGAAGTTCGGAGCTACAATATGAGTCGCATCAAAGGAAAAGACACAGCTCCTGAAATGCTTGTGCGGCGATATCTCCACGGTCTCGGTTACCGCTACACACTGCACAATAAAGATCTTCCGGGCAAACCTGATATCGTTTTGCATAAATATAAAACTATCATATTCGTGCATGGCTGCTTCTGGCACGGACATCAAGATTGCAAATATTTTACTTTGCCCAAAACAAGAACGCATTGGTGGGCGGATAAGATCAACGGGAATGTTTTGAATGATGAAAAGTCGCAAACGCTCCTGAAGAAGGCAGGATGGAAAATCATAAACGTTTGGGGCTGTGAATTGAAGAAAGATAATTTAGATAAAACACTTGCCAAATTGAATTCCCGTTTAGAAAAGTTGCGGGTTAGAGGTTAGCGATTTTCACACCGTCTTTAAAGATCAACGAGGCAACAATCACCCTGTTTTCACCTGACAATGCGGACAAAAATAAGTTCCCCGCCCTCCTTTCCCCATGGCTTCTTTTTTTATCGGTCCGCCGCAACGACTGCATTCTTTTTGATTGTATGCATGCCAGTGTTTTGCCAAAGTCCCATCCTGCTTTTGCTCCAGGAATTCAAAAGTATACCGAACCACTTCTTTCATCAGCGCATTCTTCTTCGCTGCTGCTACGTCCTTTATTTTTGTTCCGGGATGCAGTTTGATATGCCACAACACTTCATTCTTAATGATATTTCCGACGCCGGAAAAGATCTGCTGATCAAGTAATGCATCACAGATCATCGTTTCAGGAATTTCTTTTAATTTTTTCTTTGCGCCTGCAGCACTCCATTTTTCACTCATCACGTCAGCTTTGCAATCTAAAGCTGAAAGGTCCGGTGTTAACTTTACGTCAGTAACATAAAAATTGATCTCGCCCTTCGCGAATTGTAAATGCAGTTTCGGATTGATCTTCTTTTTCTTTTTTTCATTAATTGTGTAGCTCCCAAACATCCGAAGATGGATTTCAATATTTGTTTTCTGCAGACAGATGAACAGATGCTTGCCCCAGGTTTTAATGTCTTTGATTACTTTGTTTTGTAATTCTTCATAATCTATTTCGGCGTAACCATCTGCTTCAAGGATTTTCTTTCCCTTAAAGCCGATGATCTTTTCTTTTAGTATGACAAGTGATGGTCCTTCAGGCATAAAATGTTTCAAGGATTGTGGCAAAGTATGCGCCATGATTGACTAACGCAGTCAATCACGGGGATTTTTTTCAACAGCATTTACCTTTTCCGCTTAAAAATTGCCGGAATAAGATTTGACACTTAGACAGTATTCTATCATTTTAAAAATAGTATTATGGGAATTCTCGATAATAAAAAAATAGCCATTATAACAGAGAACGGTTTTGAAGAGGTGGAACTTACTTCTCCGAAAGCAGCTTTAGAAGAAGCGGGAGCAACGGTGCATATTGTCTCTCTCCGGAAACAGGTAAAAGCGTGGGACCATGACCATTGGACATTTGATCTGAATGTAGATGTAAATCTTGATGATGCAAAACCGGAAGACTATGACGGTTTAATGATCCCCGGTGGTGTGATGAATCCTGATAAGATGCGTGGGGATAAAAAGTATGTGGCGTTTGCACAGCACTTTTTGGAAACCGGAAAGCCTGTAGCAGCTATTTGTCACGGCCCGCAATTGTTGATTGAGACAGGTATGCTCAACGAAAGAAATATGACATCATATCCGTCATTGCAAACTGACTTGAAAAACGCCGGCGTGATCTGGGAAGATATAGAAGTAGTTACAGATAACGGACTTGTTACGAGCCGCAGTCCTGCAGATCTTTCTGCTTTCAATAAAAAGATGGTTGAGGAATTTGCCGAAGGACAACATCTTACGGAAGCAGCATTTACCCGTTCAGCATCTACAATGAGTTAATTTTTGCTAACCTATAAATTCAAACAAACAATGGCAAAGTATTCAAAAAAGGCCGGTGCTAAAGTGGAGACAGCGATGAAAGAAATGGAAGCCGGCAAATTAAGATCGGGCGGATCAGGAAAAAAAGTGACCAACCCAAAGCAGGCAATAGCGATCGGCTTGTCTGAAGCACGGGACGAGGGCGCAAAAGTGCCACCTGCTCCGAAAAAAACGGCGACAAAAAAATCCGCTGTTAAAAAGGCTGCACCTAAAAAAGCTGCACCTAAAAAGGCCGCGGCAAAAAAAGCAGCCGCTAAAAAATCTGCCGCTAAAAAAGCTGCGGGAAAAAAGGCGGCTCCTAAGAAATTACCGAAGAAGAAATAGATTTTTTGCCGCAGATTCGCAGATCACGCTTTTATTAATTATAAATTTCAAATAAGTACCTGATACAAATGATCGAAAGAAAGCAAAGATTAATTGATGAATTTATATCTTCTTGGCGTAATGTGCGAATCTGCGGCTAAATTTTATTTTACCCAAAGAAATTTCAATTAATCCGTATCTGCCTGACCGTAGCCATTATTCTCTTCATCTTCTTCCCCTGTCATTTCATCTGCGTCGTCATCGTCGGCACCCGGAATATCAAGATCGTCGCCGGAAACATCATCAGCAGAACTTTTTTCATTAAGTAGTTCTCCGTCCTCATCTGTATTATCAAGTTCGGACCTCTTCAGTCGATTATCGTCATCTGAAAGTGGGTCATTTGAGAAGGTTTCGTCCAACATCGCTTTTTCTGAAGGCGTTATAGATGATGCATCGTCAAACGCAGATTTTGAGCTTTTATCCATGATTATAAGTTTTAACTATAAAAGATTCAAAGCCTGTGCCGTATTCCGGCATGCTTATTTACTATAATTGAAAAAAGAATTTATGAAGAACATTTTCCCTTTTGTTAGTTTGCTTGTATTGGTCGCTGCATGTTCGCAACCCGCATCTGAAAAAACAGTTGATGAAAAGCAGACATCTCCTACAACTAATACACTAACTGACCACGGCGACTCATTGACCACACCGCAATCATTAAGCGGATGTTATACCATGATCATCGGAAAAGATACCGCGTTCATGCAGTTAAAACAAACAGGTGACGAGGTAACGGGGCCGTTAGTATATAAAAGATTTGAAAAGGACAGCAATACCGGAACTGTGTCACTAAACGTAAAAACGTACACCGCAAGAGGATGGTACAGTTTTTCTTCGGAAGGGAAAACATCCGTCAGGCAGATCGTATTTAAGATCGACGGCAGTAATCTTACAGAAGGCTACGGCGATATTGAAATGAAAGGAGATTCGGCTATGTTTAAATACCCGCATGCCCTTAAATTTGAGGCGGAGCATCCTTTCATATTGACCGCCTGTAAATAAAAATTCATGCAAAAAATACATATCGCTGTCGGCATAACATTTTTTGCGGTTGTGTGTTTTTCATGTACTTCAAAGTTATACAGCAGCAAAAATAAAGTGTACGAAGATCGGGCAAAAGCATTTGCGCAAATTATCGCTGCACCCCCGCGAGACTCTGTTTATGCAGATTCATTAAAGGTTTCGAAAGAAAAGATTCTTACGACCAACTTTGGCATGCGTAAACCAAACGCCGTAATCATACATTATACCGCACAGAACAGTTGCGAAAAAACCCTGGAGACTTTTACCCAAGATGCATCGCAGGTGAGTGCGCATTATGTGATCTGCAGGGATGGAACGCTGCATCATATGCTCAATGACTATTTGCGTGCCTGGCATGCAGGTGCCGGCAAATGGGGAAATAATACTGATATTAATTCTACGTCCGTAGGAATAGAAATAGATAATAACGGGAAAGACAGTTTTTTTTTGGCGCAGCTTAATACATTATACGGTGTGCTGGCTTATCTGAAAAAAGCATACAACATTCCCGCGGCAAATTTTATCGGCCATAGTGATATTGCGCCGGGCAGGAAGATAGATCCGGGAATACTATTTCCCTGGAAAACATTAGCAAATAAGGGTTACGGACTTTGGTACGCTGATACAACAGGGCTTAAGTTGCCGGAAAGTTTTAGTAGTAATACGGCATTAAGAATTATCGGTTACGACATCAGTGATTTAACAGCCGCAATGATATCATTTCGTATGCACTGGATAGGAAATGATAAGCAGGGAGAATTTGATGACCCGGAAAAGAAAATATTATATGCGGTGATGTTGAAATTTCTTGATTAAGAATCAAGTCTTCCGGAGATCTCCGGTTTCGCTTCCTGCCGAAGAAAATATTTACCGACAAAAGGAAGCTTCGAAAATTCTTTGTGCTCTACCAGCGCAAGGAACTTGCAATAAACGAAAAGCAATACTGCCCCAAGTCCCAGGTGAAAGAATTTATTAGGAATGAAATGCGTAACGCCTTTGTGGATGAAGAAAAGAATAGATACTATCAATAAATACGCAGAGAGTTTTTTCCATGCATAGGGAATGCGGTAGTGTTTCTGTCCCCATACAAACGAGATCACCATCATAGAACCGTAGCAAAGGAATGTAGCCCATGCGCAGGCGATAAAGCTAAAACGCGGAATAAAATACCAATTTATAATTATCGTGATGGCTGCGCCGATCAAAGTGACCCATGCGCCATAAATGGTTTTGTTGCTGAGCTTGTACCAAATGCTTAGGTTGTAGTAAATTCCGAGGAAAACATTCGCCATTAATAAGATCGGAACTACGCCCAGCCCTCCCCAATATTTGGGTCCCACAAAATATTTCCAGATAGGAACAAACAAACTCACAACAAGAAACATTACGGAGATAATGATCACAAAAAATTTCATCACACGTGCATACACTCTTTGCGGATTTGCGCCCTGTGCCTGTTTAAAAAAGAAAGGTTCTGCGCTCATCTTGAATGCCTGAATGAAGAGCGTGATCAGAATAGATAATTTGTAGCAGGCGTTATAAATCCCCACCTGCGACTCTCTGAAATTTTCCGTGCCCGGCAACCACCAACGCAGCATTAATCTGTCCATTGTCTCATTGATCATGCCGCCCATGCCTACTAATATCAGTGGCAATGCGTAACCCATCATCTTTTTCCAAAGCGCGGCATCAAAGTTGAATCGAATCTGTAAAATTTCACCTGAGAGAAATAACAATGTGATGATCGCCTGAATAAGATTTGCAAATAACACATACGTGATCGGGTTAAGCGCAGGATTATAAATATGCCCCAAAAAGCCACTCGGCGGATTGGAAACGCTGTAATGCGAACCGCAGTAGCCAACGAAAAACCAGGTAAGAAATACATTTACCAAAATTCCTAAAACCTTTGCTGCTGCGAATTTTTTTGGTCGGCCTTCCTGTCTTAGTCTTGCGAAAGGGATCGCTGCAAGGGTATCAAATGCAATGATCATGATCATGCAGTTCAGGATCTCCGGATATGCTTCCAAACCTATCGCCTGACCAAGCAGTCCTTTATTGAGCCAAAGAATGAATGTAAATAAAAAGGTAGAAACGATCAGCGAAAAAGAAGCCGTGCTGTATAATTTTTCATTTCCTTCTTTGTTTGAAGAAAACCGGAAATAAGCCGTCTCAAATCCGTAAGTGAAAATGATATTAAAGATCGGCATCACGGCATAGATCAGTCCGTTTTTACCGTAATCCGCCGTGTTTGTTAAGGTGTACGTAAGGAAAGGGGTAAGCAGCAAATTAATAAGCTTCGCAGCGATCGTACTCCCGCCATACCACAATGTTTCTCCCGCTAATTTTTTAATGCTGCTCAAATGCTTAGATTATTTTCAAAAATAAGAATAGAAAAATGAATAAGATTGTTTTGCCGGATAAACAGGCATCCGATAGAAAAGGAAATTTATCGCCAAAACGCTAAGAATGATTGCTGCATTTTGCGCATTAGCGTCTTTGCGGTTTACAAAAAACATGAATTCTTTAAGGCATAAATCTTTTGTTATGTGTAAATGTGGTATCAGAAAGCGTAAATAAAAATAGTATCAGCGATCCTTTTTCCCGCGGCGTCATCGCGATCTTTCTTTTCAACAGCGGATCAAGGTTTATTTTATTTGTATCAAGACTCGTATAATGGTCAATTATTTTGTCTAACGTATTGAAACTGCCATCGTGCATGTAAGGAATGGTGAAAGCGATATTACGCAACGTAGGCGTTTTGAATTTTAAAAAATCTTCCGGCTTTAATGTGATCTTTTGTCTGCCAATATCATTAAAACGATTCAACGGCAAACCGTTATTGTGAAACTCATTGTCGGTAAACAATGGTTCTTTGTGACAGCTATTACAATTTGCTTTGAATACTTCGTAACCCTTTTGCTCAGGTGCAATAAACGTTGCCTCACCCCTTTTTACTTTATCATACTTGCTGTCTGAACTTACCAAGCTTCCCGAAAACTGCGCAATCGCTTTCAGCATTCTTTCACTGTTGATCGTCGCATCACCAAAAGCAGTTTTAAACATTCTGCGGTAAGCTGTATCCGTTTTTATTTTGATGAGTATTGAATCAAGCTTTTCTCCCATCTCATTCGGCGCCAGTAACGGAACTAATGGCTGCACTTCGATATGATTTACCCCGCCGTCCCATTGCCAGGCTTTCATCCATGCCAGATTGATGAGGCCGGGCGCATTTCTTGTGCTGAAAGTATTGTTCACACCATGACTCAGATCGTGATCATACGTGGAGAATGCCGCAAATTGCTGATGACAACTTGCACAACTCACTTGCCCGTCTTTACTTAATCTGCCGTCGTAGAATAATTTTTTACCGAGCTGAAAACCTTCTTCCGTTAACCGGTTGTTTTTAAAAATATCTGTCGGCGGTTTGGGAAAGCCTGCAGGAATTTTGAAAGTGAGCGGAGTAGGAGCATGTATTTTTTGCCCTGCACTGATCAACAACAAAGCAGATGCTATAAAAAGTATAAAGTATAAAAGTACTTGTAGTTTCATTGATTTTTTATCGAAAACATTCCCGGGAAATTATTTGCAGCTCTTACTGCTAAAGTTCCCGGAGTGGTAATGACAGGCATTTCGGCTGTTTTTATTTTATTGATCCCGTTCCAATATTGATCAAGATCTAAACGAATAATTATTTCGTCCGATAAATCAGTAAAAGGAATATTGATCAGTCTCATTGTTTTATGATCTCCTGCATAACCACCGATGTGCTGCTCGATCCGGTGCTGATCTGCCTTCGAAGAATCGCTGCATCCCTCCAGCTTAAACATTATATAGCCACTGTTCCATGTCCAAAACATATCATTCAAAGGATCCAATGCACCACTTTGTGCGCCGGTGCAATTCAACGAGCTGTCCACACCCAATAAAAATTCGACGCCTGTTATTTGTGTGGAAGGCCTTGGCAGGATGATCGGTTCAGGTGAAGCCGCATTGATCAAAAAAACATTGATTGCCTGTTTTTTTTTGGAACCTGTAATAAAATGAATATTGCTCACATAATATTTCAATTTGCTCACACGATATTTTTCGCCGAAAACATTGCTGTACATGCTGTCGTTTAGCACGATCTCTTTTCCGTTTGCTGAATTTTGAAATTTGATCGAAATTGTTTTTTGCGCAAATGCAATTTTCCCTGCGGAAAAAATGAGTATGTAAAAAAGAAACTTCATTAATATTCGATCTTTTTTCGTGATACTTTTTTTTCGCCGTTGATCTTCTTTCCCGAAAGTCTTTTTTCCTTTACGCCTTTCGGCACTTTCGTCGGTTTTCTTTTCTTCGGAATGATCAGCGCTTTCGCAATGAGCAACGTCATTTTGCGAAGCACTTCAGCTTTATTGGCAAGCTGTGTTCTTTCAGTCTGACTTTTTACCAACAAATTTCCATCGGCATTGATCTTCGCCGCCAGTTTTTCCTGTATAAGTAATTTTTGTTCTTCGTTTATTACTTCCGAACTATCCACATGCCAATACCCTTCCACCATGGTCTCCACCTTGTTCACGTTCTGCCCGCCTTTGCCGCCGCTGCGGGCCGTTTTGTATTTAATTTCGTAAGTAATATCGGGCATCCTTCAAAATTACTTAATATAGAAATGAAATGTCCTGCGTGGTATTATTTGTATGGTTAATATTTCTATAATACCAAAAAAACAAGCATTTTTGCAACTAACCACAACGTTTTATAACGGATGTCAGCCTGAGCTTGTCGAAGGCATGAGTAATATCAATTAAAGTTTTATGCTTAACACCATTTATCATTCGCTCGCCGATCGCAAGCAACGCAGCAAAAAGTCTTTTGCCGTGCTCATCGATCCGGATAAAGTAAATGATGAAAGCATGGAACAGCTCATTCAATTATCTGTAGAAGCCGGGGTAGATTATTTTCTCGTCGGCGGCAGCCTGGTGATCTCCGATTACCTCGACAGCTGCATTAAGCTCATCAAACGCAGTTGTACGATTCCTGTTATTCTTTTTCCCGGAAGCCCGGCGCAGGTAAGCAAATACGCTGATGCACTTTTATACCTTAGTCTGATCAGCGGCCGTAACCCGGAGTTGCTCATCGGCCAGCACGTCGTTTCAGCGCCTTTTGTAAAACAAAGCGGTTTGGAGATCATGTCAACCGGCTATATGGTTATCGACGGCGGCGCACCTACCACCGTTTCTTATATCAGCAATGCGGCACCGCTTCCTTCAGATAAAAATGAGATCGCGGTGTGCACGGCAATGGCGGGAGAAATGCTGGGCATGAAACTAATTTACATGGATGCGGGCAGCGGCGCAAAAAATGCGATCTCCGAATCGATGATCCGTGCTGTTGCACAATCTATTGATGCACCACTCATCATCGGCGGCGGTATCACTACTCCCGAAAAAGCATATTTAAATTGTAAGGCCGGTGCGGATGTGATCGTTGTAGGAAACGCCATCGAAAAAGATCCTGTATTGATCAAAGAGATTGCCGCGGCGATACATAGTGTGCCTGTGAAGGCATAAGGCAAAAGTTGAAAGTAAAAATCCAAAAATTTTTAAGTTTGAAAGTTTCTTCTGATTTCGTCAGATCATTCCATCCGAAAGAATAATTTTTATTGTCCTGGCAGCAGATCATCCCTCACCTTCAGTGGCGTCGCACACTTCAGGTTCATATCATTGCCCATCATTTGACCCGAGTCAATTCATCAGCACATCCAATCACCCCCATAAAAAATGGATAATTGCATCCGCAATTATCCATTGTCCTTTGAAAAATTCTACATTATTTTTTTTCCACTCTGGTTGGAGTATCCGCGCCGCTTATAATCGTCTTACTGCTCAGTGCGATCGCTTTAATTACTTCAGCCATATTATTCATATCAAGCGAAGCAATTTCATCTGATTGTTTGTGATAGTTTGGCTCGTTATCCATCTTGGATGTAGAGATCGTGTGTGCAGGAACACCAAGTGCAGCCAAGGTTGCATTATCACTGCGGTAAAAAAGATTTTGAGATGGATAAGGATCAGGCTCAAAACGAAATGCAGTTCCTTTTAAATTCTTCTGCAGGATCTTTCCGAAATCAGAACGCTCATAACCCGTAATATAAGCGCTGTTTGTTCCCCACTTACTTTCTGTGCCGATCATTTCTAAATTGAACATAGCCACCACCTTATCCGCATCAATATGACGGGAAAAATATTGTGAACCAAAACCGCCGGTCTCTTCTGCAGTAAATGTTACAAACACCAGGGTGCGCTCATTATTTTTCAGCTTTGCAAAATAATTTGCCAGCATGATAACGGCTGTAGTCCCCGCTGCATCATCGTTTGCGCCGTTGTAGATCGAATCTCCTGCAGCGTTTGGTTTGCCTGTGCCGAGGTGATCATAGTGCCCGGAGAAAACAACAAATTCATCCGCTTTGCTTTTGCAGGGTAAAATGCCGACAATGTTTGTGTATTTTGTTTCACTGATGGTATTGTGTATTTCAATATTGTATTTATCGCCTGCAGCATTTGCCAAAATAAAGATCACGGAGAAATTATTTTTTAGTCCGTCTCTTTTCAAACGCTTCAGTTTATTAAAATCATTTACAAAAAAGCTGTTCACCAGCACGATGTAATTTTTCTTTTCTGCAAGAAGATCATTTGCTCTTGCGAGCAGATTTTCTGTATTGCCGATCACGACTTTTGCGTAGCCTGACTTTTCATTGATCTTAACCAGGGAATCAGTTGTGATGGCTATAATACCTGCGGGGTCTATTATTGCACCATCCAAATCTGCTGTTGCCGAAACGAATTTTGCACGCACATTTGAAAATGATTGCTTGTAAGTTTCCAAACCGGGGAATGTCTTCAATCCCGATTTTTTAAATTCCGCACTGATAAAATCAGCCGCCAGATCTATCTCCGGAGAACCCACTTTGCGTCCTCTCATCGCATCCGACGCCAGGTAATTTTCAATGCGCAATGCTTCCGCAGCATTCAACATTTTATCCGCCTGCGCAAAAGACAAAATCGTTGAAAATATTAAAAATGCAAATATTGTAAAACGTTTTAAAAACATAAATTAAAGATTGTCGTAAAAAAAGCCGCAAATTACGGCCTTTAAAATTATTAGTTATCCGGTATAAAATTATCCGTTAAAGGCTCATCATCTCCTTAAACTTCACCGCCTGTCTTCTGCTCACTTCTATCTTCTCGCCGCCCTTAAGATCCAGTAGCAGTCCGCCGTTAAAGAACGGCTCCACTTTATCGATCATGCGAAGATTCACGATATGCTTGCGATTAGCCCTGAAGAAAACTTTTTCATCCAGTCTTTCTTCCAATGCATTAAGTGATTTTAAGATCAACGGTTTGTTGGCACCAAAGAAAACTTTTGCATAGTTGCCTACGCTCTCAAACAAACGCACATCGGTCAGCTTTACAAACCAACACCGCTCCCCGTCTTTTACAAATACCTGGTCGTTCTCATTCAGCATGCCGCGGTTCACACCGGCAAGAGATGCTGCCAATTCTTTTTCTTCCGCGAGTTCCAATTTATGTAACGCATCTGCAAGGCGCTTTGGTTCTACCGGTTTCATCAGGTAATCCAATGCATTTACTTCAAAGGCTTTCAATGCAAATTCATCATATGCAGTAGTAAAAATCACGTGCGGCGCTTTATCCAGCTCCTGCAGCATATCAAAGCCGGACTTACCGGGCATTTGAATATCCAAAAAAATCAGATCAGGCATCAGGCTGTCGATCTTCTCAATACCTTCTTTCGCATTGGCCGCTTCACCGATCACTTCCACTTCCGGAAAATCCGCCAACAATTTTTTGAGCTCGTTCCTTGCGAGTCGCTCATCGTCTATTATCAGTGCTTTGTGCATAGGTCAAAATTTGTAATGTATTATAAGATGCTTGCAACGGGCATTATAATCTTCGATTGCACCATATTGCCGTTGAGATCTTTTATTTTAAAATGTGCTTTATTGTTGTACAACATATTTAATCTGTCCTGCGTACTTTTCAAGCCAAACCCTTCGTTAGCTCCTGTTTTTACCTCAAGCAAACTTCCGGTATTTTGCACGATCAGTTCGTGATGATTGTCTTTAAAATAAGACGAGATCCTGATCACGCCGCCTTTTACATCTTTGCTGATGCCATGTTTGATCGCATTCTCTACCAATGTTTGCAACATCATCGGCGGTATCGGTTGAGTGAGCGTATCGGGATCGATATCCATTTCTATCCGCAATCTTTCTTCAAAACGCATGTGTTCCAATGCAAGATAATCCTGCACGATATCCATTTCCTGCTGCAGGGGCACAGTTTCCAACGTTTCAGCTTTGAGACTGCTGCGCAAAATATTACTAAGCTCCGTGATCGCGGTTCTTGCACGCTCCGGATTTTCATCCACCAGGGCACGAATACTGTTCAATGCATTGAAAATAAAATGCGGATTGATATGCGATTTGATGGTCTTTAATTCCAGCGATTTCACCATTCCTTCCAGCCTCAAATTATTCAACTGATCTTTTCTGTTCTTATCTACGTAATGCCAAACAATATAAATCAGGAGCCACATCGCGCATAGGATGAAGTTGAAGATCATGCTCCAGAAATTCCTTCCCTTACGTTCTTCAAACTTCCAGACACCGCTTTGATCGCGGAACCAACCCGTTGCATTCTTTATTTTTTTTGCTGCAGTATATTTTGAGGAGTCAATAGTGTTGTTTTTTTCGTAGCGATAATAATCCGTGTTCGCCACGTTAAACTCTTTCTCCATCGTCTCCGCTCTTCCCCGGCGCTCGTTGATCTCGTATTTATCAAAAGAAATGTCCGGGATTTCCAGCGTGTATTTTGATCCGTAAAAAGATGCGACAGCGGAAATGCCGACGCAAACGATAAACATCACGAAGATCTTTTCGGGCGAAAAACGAAGCCAGTTAATGCGCTTCAGGACCATCCTTAAAATATGTGTGACCAGGATGAACCAGATAAAATCTGAGAAGAGTGCTATAAAAAAAAGAAACTTTTTCTCCGGCGGACTAAGGTAGGTTTCCTGCGCATATTGATATGCGATAAAGATCTGCATCATGGGCCAGATAGCCCAGCCCAGCAGCTGACACATCCAATATCTTAGGGTTCTGCTCATCAGTACAAATTTACGTATCGGCCCGGTTCGGCGTTCCAACATTATATCAATGGCAATTATAGGCTTTAAATGGGGAAGTTTGCTCCCAAAAAGGAGCCGGATAGGTGACACCTTTTTTTAAGATTAATGATATACTAAAAGCTGATACCTTTTTCACCTGCTCTTCCCCCCCTTTCGCTATTTTTACAGCATGGCCAATCCAAATCTCAACAGTGATGCAGGCAGGCAAAGCGCCGCCGATAAGGAGTTTGAAAATAATATCCGGCCGAAGGAAATTGCAGAATTTTCCGGGCAGCCGCAAACGATCGATAACCTTCGCATTTTTATTAAAGCGGCAAAACTTCGCGGTGAGGCGTTAGACCATATTTTGTTTCATGGTCCGCCGGGTTTAGGTAAAACTACCCTCAGCCGTATTGTGGCAAATGAACTTGGCGTAAATATTAAAGAAACCAGCGGGCCGGTTATTGAAAAGCCGGGTGATCTCGCAGGCCTGCTTACCAATCTTCAGCCGCACGACGTACTTTTTATTGATGAGATACATCGTCTAAGTAATGTGGTGGAGGAATATTTATACGCCGCAATGGAGGATTACCGCATCGACATTATGATCGACAGCGGCCCTGCGGCGAGAAGTATTCAGATCGATCTTAATCCGTTCACATTAATCGGCGCCACAACAAGAAGTGGTTTGCTTACGGCACCGCTACTTTCCCGTTTCGGTATCAAAAGCCGCTTGGAATATTATGACTCTGAAACATTGAAAAATATCATTTTGCGCTCCGCAAACATTTTAGGAACGAAGATCACAAGCGATGCTGCTGCGGAAATTTCCGGCAGAAGCCGCGGTACACCACGTATTGCAAATGGTCTCCTCCGCCGCGTGCGTGACTTCGCACAGGTGATCGGCAATGGTGTGATCGACATGAATATCACTGAGCATGCGCTTCGTGCACTTAATGTAGATGCACACGGCCTTGACGAAATGGACAACAGAATTCTTTCAACGATCATTGATAAATTTAAAGGCGGTCCGGTTGGTATAACCACCATCGCCACTGCAGTTGGAGAAGAAACAGGCACGCTCGAAGAAGTGTACGAACCTTTTTTAATTCAGGAAGGTTTTATTATGCGTACTGCAAGAGGAAGAGAAGTGACGGAAAAGGCGTATCGTCATTTAGGGAGAAAATGGAGGGGAGGTGCGGGTGGAGGAATGTTGTTTAGTGAGGAGGCGCTATAATGAGTTTGTACTGTATTCAAGACGATAAAATTGTTTTCTTATCTTTCTGAAAATTTATCCGCTCATGAAATCTTTGATTCCGGGATTATGCCTGATTACAGTACTCAGTTTTTCACAATATGTATTTGCGCAAAAAATAATTTTTAATCAGGATTTTGAATTCAAAAAAAATTTACGGGAGCCATACAAGGAACTGAACTCGTATATCCTTGCAGATTCTCTGACGAAGGAACGACTCATTATTCTGAGCGGTAACAATGATTTTAGATTTTACCTAACAGATGAGAACTGGAAACTCAAATCCACATTTACAGAACCACTCAATAAAAAAAGCGGTTTGTGGAATGCGATTTTTCACATCATCGGATTCAATCATTCAGGATCAGTATGGAACTTTACCATAGATTATGGTGATAAATTTAATTCTGAACAGGTTGATACAAAGTTATCTACTCACAACATCACGGGTAAAGTCTTTGAAGACAAAGAACCCGGAATAATTAATGAGACTTTTAAAGACAACGGAAAGAATTATACAATTTACCCGGTTAAAGACGGCGGCATTGTTATCTCCACATTCAACGGAAATGAAGGCATTAAAAAATTAACGCTCGATGTTTCTTCACAGTTGCCGCTAAAGAAATCGAAGAAATTCACTTCGAAAGATTTATTTAAGGAATTCATACAGTTATATTTTGACGGCGGGAATTCTGTTTATTTCACAAAAAATGATGTTCAGTTTTATGTAACGCCTAACGCTTATATACTCGCCGTTTGTTCTCAGGAGGCTGTCGCGGAACTAATGTATTTTGACAAAATCACGGGTAAACGTTTACGGGATGATCTTTTTTCCGTGGAAGATCTGTTGACTGACGGCGCCAGGAAAAGTAAGCTTAACACGGCCATGTTGTATTTCGATGGTAAATTTTGGGTTTATACCGGCGATAAGAATAATGGGGTATTAGCCGCGTTTGATGCAAATACAAAGAAACTATTATTTAGTAAAAAATTTGATGATAACATGGATGTATCGCAATTCAATTACGGCCCGGTTGCATATGAAACTTCTCCCGGTGGAGCGAAGTTCTTCAGAGGAGAATGGAGCATAAAAGAAAAACTCAACAATACAACTGCTAATAAATATATGAGTGAACTATGGAAAGGCGATTTGGGAATTTATATAGATAGTTTATCTGTAAACAAATACGCTGTATCGCTGGGCTCTTATACACCGATAGAAATAGGCGTAGCAGATTACGGTATTATGCATCACTCAAGTCTTTCCTATGATTTTCGTATCTATCAAAGTTATGTTGCAGGGCTTGTTTTTTCAAAAGATAAATTCGAACTGACAGATACGAAGACAAACTACGATGAAGTTAATTCAAGTAATGTGACGAGTAAAAAAACAGTTATCAAAGAAGAACCGCGTCCCAAAGTAAATGAGTACGATAAAGATGGCGCCAAATTCATTAATCAGCAAAGGATTAGCGGGCTGGATTATGTATCCTATTATTACAATGATCAGTTTAAAATTATTGAAGAGAAACCGGAAACTGAATAAATGCGGAACTTAGATATTCGTGATCCGGTAAAATAAAAAAAAGCACCCTTGATCAGAGCGCTTCCTTATTCGTTATTCAATATTATAATCGTAAATTATTCCGTAACCACCAATCTGAAACCATTCCCGTGAATATTCACGATCTCGATCTTAGCATCTTCTTTAAGGTATTTACGAAGCTTAGCAATGTACACGTCCATACTGCGGCCGTTGAAGTAGGTGTCGCTCCCCCAAATTTTCTTAAGCGCAGCTTCACGCGGCAACAAGTCATTTTTATATTCGCTAAGCATTTTCAACAATTCATTTTCTTTCGGAGAAAGCGTTTGTACTTTACCGTTCACGGTAAGCTCTCTCAATCTCGGATTGAAGTGATATTTGCCCAGATCAAATTCTGCATTCGCCTCTTCCTTATGCATTTCTTCATTACGCTTAAGAATAGCTTTTATTTTATGCAGCAATACTTCACTGTCAAAAGGTTTTGTGATATAATCATCAGCGCCCAGTTTGTAGCCCTGAATGATATCATCTTTCATTGTTTTTGCGCTAAGGAAGAATAAAGGCACATCGGGATTGATATCGCGGATTTCTTCTGCTACGGTGAATCCGTCCATGTTCGGCATCATCACATCAAGCAAACAAATATCAAATTTTTCACGTTGAAATGCCGCAAGGCCCAGTCTTCCGTCTCTTTCAAGTGTCACATCGTAATCATTTAATTCAAGATAATTCTTTAACACCATGCCGAGATTTGTATCATCTTCACAGAGTAATATTTTGGGTTTAGTTGCTTCCATCTTTCTTGTTTTAGTTACAAATAAAATTAATTGATAAACAATACTGCTAATATAATGCCTAAAGTTCTCTTAACCTATTTCTTTGTGTAGGCCTTGTCAGTAAGGGTTTTAAGAAATGCAATAATGTCAGACTGCTCTTTGGCGCTAAGGTTTAATCCCCGGTCAAACAAAGGGTCAATGTTGATCTGGTGCGGAAAAAATCCTTTTGGTTGGTTGTAATAATGCAGCACTTCTTCAAGGGTTGCAAACATTCCGTTGTGCATATAGGGTGCAGTTACCGCCACGTTTCTCAGACCGGGAACTTTGACCTTCCCCAGATCGCCTTTCTTTTGAGTGATTGAATATCGCCCGCTGTCGGTTAAAAAGTTGCCGTTAAAGAGACCGATGTTTCGAAACTCATCGCCGGTAAAATCGGGACCGAAATGGCAATCAAAACACTTTGCTTTATCGCCGACAAATAATTGCCTGCCACGTTCTTCCTGATCCGTTAACGAACCTTTATCATTTACCCAATCATCAAATTTACTGTCCACAGTTTCCAAAGTTTGCTCATAAGCCGCAATAGCTGCAGAGAGATTTTGTATCGTAGGTTTTTGTTTGAACACCCGAAAGAAAAGCATGCGGTAAGTATCATTATCATTCAATCTTCGCACGGCTTCTTTGATCGATAAACCCATTTCATCCGGATTAGCGATCGGCATCAATGCCTGCGCTTCCAAGGATTTTGCCCTGCCGTCCCAAAAGAAATATGGCCGGTTCTTCATGTTGAGCACAGACGGAACATTCCTCGCTGTTTCTTTATCATGAATGCCCTTACTGTAGGCGGTGGTATCGGCAAATGCATACTCCGGTTTGTGACAGCTTGAACAGCTCACAGAAGAATCAAGCGATAATATTTTTTCACTGAATAGTTTTTTACCCAAAGAAACCCTGGTGACTGCTTCATACTTTTCATTGCTTATAAATCCGCACACTGCGATCACAGCCACGCAAAGAAAGCATATGGTAAGTATTGACTTCATCGACTCAAAAATACAATGAAGTAATCATTTAGTCCGCTCTCATCAAACTTCATTTCGATCTGTAAGCCGACAAGCTTACTCCGACAATCCGCTTGCTGTCCACTGTCATCCGTCAACTTCCTTATGCTTATATTCCTTACTGTTTGTACCTTCAACAAAATTTTTTTATGCCAGACAAAGCTGCTTTTGCCGACGCCATCAAAGCCGGTTATACATTCAAAGGAGAGTCAGTTCAGATCGGTGCTGCCGTACTCGACGGAGAGATCATCCCTGATGCAAAGATCCTCTTACCGCTTAAAACAATGAACCGCCACGGGCTCATCTCCGGAGCAACGGGTACGGGTAAAACCAAGACGCTGCAGATGATGAGTGAATTTTTGAGCGATGCCGGCGTTCCTGTTTTGCTCATGGACATCAAAGGTGATCTGAGCGGTATTGCTGCACAGGGTGCGGTGAATGATAAAGTAACGGACCGTTATCAGAAATTAAATCTTACTTATACTCCTGCACAATTTCCGGCGGAATTATTATCGCTTACCGGAAAGAACGGTGTAAAGCTTCGTGCAACGGTTGCTGAATTCGGTCCGGTTTTATTAAGTAAGATCCTTGGCCTCAATGATACACAAGGCGGGGTGATAGCGCTCATCTTTAAATATTGTGACGACAGTAAATTGCCGTTGCTGGATCTGAAAGATTTCATTAAAGTATTGCAATACATCGGCGATGAAGGCAAAGCGGAGATAGAAAAAGCATACGGCAAGATCTCAACAACATCCACCGGAACGATCCTTCGCAAAGTGATTGAACTGCAGCAACAAGGCGCAGATATTTTCTTCGGCGAAAAAAGTTTTGAATTAGACGACCTGATGCGCATCAGCGATGATGGGCAAGGCATGATCAGCATTTTGCGGGTAATGGATATTCAGGACAAGCCGAAGTTGTTTTCTACGTTCATGCTGCAAATGCTGGCTGAATTATATGCATCATCACCGGAGGAAGGTGATCTGGATAAACCAAAGCTGGTCATCTTTATCGATGAAGCACATCTGATCTTTCAGGAAGCGAGCGAAGAACTGGTGCAACAAATTGAAACGATCATCAAGCTGATCCGTTCAAAAGGGATCGGGATATTTTTCTGCACGCAGAATCCCATGGACGTGCCGGCTTCCATACTTGGTCAATTGGGAATGAAAATCCAACACGCATTACGTGCATTTACCGCTGCCGACAGAAAGACGATCAAACAAACGGCGGATAACTATCCGGAAACGCAATATTATAAAACAGAAGACCTCATTACGCAACTCGGGATCGGGGAGGCGCTGGTTACTTTGCTAAATGAGAAAGGAATTCCGACGCCTTTGGCCCATACCATGCTTTGCAGTCCGCGCAGCAGAATGGATATTCTGGCTCAGGCCGAAGTTGACCTGATCAATAGCGCCAGCAAACTCGTAAAGAAATACAGTGAGAATATAGATAGCAACAGTGCATACGAAATGCTGAATGCGAAGATTGAGGAAGCGCAACGAGCCGCTCCCGCACAAGAATTAAAACCGGGTAAGGTTGCCAAAGAAGAGCCGTCAACGTTTGAAAAGATCGCCAACAATACCATTGTAAAAAGTATGGTGAGAACAGCCGGGAACGGAATTGTAAGAGGTTTGCTCGGTGTCTTAGGACTTGGCGGGAGATCAGGCGGGCGAAGCAGCACATCTAAAAAAAGTAGTTGGTTTTAGCCTTTTTATCAACAAAATGACTAAACTATCCACATAAAATATTAATAACTAATAAGTTATAGAAATACTAAAACGAATATAATGTAGTATTAATTCTATTTAAAAGTTTGTTAATTCTTGTTTGCTAAACCTAAGCTGCTTATCTTCGCTCTGGTTTTTCATAGGATATTGGATTTTAAAGCGGGACTAGATTTCTATCTTGGTCCCTTTTTTTTGCGCCAATGTGATGGAATTTTGATCTGAAATTTATTTTAGCAAGAGTTTCCCATCGGCGCCGGAAATAATAATCTCTTCCGCAAGCAAGAAAGAAATAATCATCCACACGGAACGCTCCTTTAAAGGTTTCATCCTGATTAAAAGTTCACTTGGTTGTTGAGGTTTATCTTTTATGAAGTGCCTGATCTGAGTTTCGGCTTTTTTGAATTCCTCTGGTGAAAGTTTTGCCGCTGTATTATTGATGCAGTTGTCGCAGATGCCGCAATCCTTCGCTGTGTAGTCGCCAAAATATTCCGCTATCATTCTGTTTCTGCAAAGGAGCTCTTCCTGTGAAAAAACAGTGATCGATTTTGCTCTTTTTATTCCCGCTTTTTTTCTTTCGCTCACCGAGCTTGTGTCGATCTTAAAATCGTCGCTATACATACGGTTGCGCAGCAGCATGATCTCAGGCTTCTGCGAACCTTCCCTATATTTAATCATGCCGTAATGATTTAATTGCTTCAGGTCCTTGATAACCGCATCAACCGGCAATTTAATAAACTTTGCAAGTAACGTTTCATATATCACCGAAGGGAAATCGAAAATGCCTTCGTAGGAGCGCAGCAACCCTTTTGTAATGGCCTCCAGTTCCGGATGCTGTGCTTCAAATTCCAGAAGATCATTTTTACTCACCTTAAATTCCGCCGTGCTTTGCTTAAACATGGTCTCGCTGAAGCTGATCAATCCTTCCTGCGCAAGTGCCTGTAAGCCGTAAGTGGCTTCAAGAATATTCAATTTAAAATGCTGTGCAAACGACGCCACATCCATGTCAAAAGTAAGGCCCTCGCCAATGCCGGCAGCAACCTGTAAATAATTCATCAACGAAGTATATATCTGCCTGATTTTTTCCGGAGAAGGATATTTGATTTCGAGTTTTTGCAGCAGATCTGTTGCTTCATCTTTATAAAATAACAATACCGCATAAGCTCTTTTGCCGTCACGCCCCGCACGCCCCGCTTCCTGGTAATAATTTTCGATGCAATCGGGCATGCCGAGATGCACTACGATTCTTACATCGGGCTTATCGATTCCCATTCCGAATGCATTAGTGCAAACGATGATCCTTGTTTTGTTGTTGATCCAGGCATCCTGCTTTTCGGTTCTCTTTTCAGATGACAAACCTGCATGGTAAAAATCTGCAGGGATATTTTGCATACGCAACAGTTCCGTGATCTTCATTGTTTCTTTTCTGCTTCTGCAATACACAATGCCGGTGCCTTTCACATTCGTCAGAATTTCCTCCAGTTTTTTTTCTTTTGATACCGGTCGGAAAGCACTATAGGAAAGATTAGGCCGAACAAACGATTGTTTAAAACGATTGGCGCCCTTTTTAAATAAAAGATTGTTGCAGATGTCATCCTGTACTTCCGGCGTTGCCGATGCCGTAAGTGCGATCACCGGAACGGCGGGCAATTCTTCACGCAGATTTGCGATCCGCATGTATGAGGGACGAAAATCATAACCCCATTGCGAGATACAATGCGCTTCATCTACAGCAATGAGCGTGGGTTTTAATGCCGGTAAAAATTCAAGAAATAACCTTGTCTCCAATCTTTCCGGGGAAACATACAGAAATTTATAATTCCCGAAAGCTGCGTTTTGCAAAGTGCGTTTTACATCGGCGAATGACATGCCTGAGTACACGGATAAGGCGTTGATGCCTTTTTTCTGCAGATTTTCTACCTGGTCTTTCATCAACGCAATCAGCGGACTGATTACCAAACATAAACCATCATTCATCAACGCAGGCACCTGGAAGCAAACGGATTTTCCGCCGCCGGTAGGCAGTAGTGCCAGGGTATCTTTTTTTTGCAGAACAGAATTGATAATATCTTCCTGCAATGTCCTGAATTGATCGTGCCCCCAATATTTTTTGAGTATTTCAGTTGCCGTCATTTAAGTCGCAAAATAGGCTTATTAAGCGGGATTTTTTCACCACAAAGCCCACAAAGTTTTGCGCAAAGAACGCAGGTTTATTTATGCACTTTGTGGTTTCTTCTTGCTTTTTGTATTCAAAACCTAAACTACTTTTTTCACGAACAACCTTACCGAATTCAATGCCAAAACAATATCACTAAAACCCATTGCCAACGCCGCCAGCGCAGGGATAAGAAAACCAAACGCGGCTATCGGAATGGCAACGATATTGTAAATGAAAGCCCAGAATAGATTTTGCCTGATCGTGATCCACGTGTGTTTACCAAGTCCCAAAGCCAACGGCAAATTTTTAATGCCGTTATTCATCAGGATCACATCCGAGCTTTGAATAGCGATATGCGAAGCATCACTCAATGAAATCCCTAAAGTTGCTTTTGCAAGCGCCGGCGCATCATTAATGCCATCGCCAACCATCGCGGTTGCTGTCGAAGAAGACAGCGAAGCGATCTTTTCAATTTTCTGCTGTGGTGTTTGTTCTGCAAAAAAAGTATCGATGTTTAATTGTTTCGCCACCGCTGCGCATTTTGCTTCAAGATCACCGCTCAGTAAAATTGTTTTAATATTTTTTGAGTGAAGCCATTCGATCACCTGTTTTGCCTCGGGGCGCATCTCATCCTGTACATCTATCCAGCCGATCTGTTCGCCGTTCTTCAACAGGTAAATATTGTGTGCAGTGCCGTCATTTTCCTTCAGCAATTTAAAAGATCCTGCGGCGTAAGTATTTCCTTCACCGTCTTCCGCCGTAATGCCGAAGCCTTTTATTTCTTGCATATTTTTAAAAGAGACCGCGGTTGTTGTCTTCCATTCCGCAACGATCGTTTTTGCAATCGGATGCGTGGAGAATTTTTCTAACGAATAAACGAACTGCTTGAATTTTTCTTCTTCGATCGTTGTTTTAAAATCCGTGATCACAAATTTTCCGGTAGTAAGGGTTCCTGTTTTATCAAACACCACCTGCGTGATCGTTTTAAAAGATTCCAATGCCGATGCATTGCGAAACAAAATGCCGCGTTTGGCTGCACGACCCATTCCTACTGCAATTGCAGCAGGCGTTGCCAGACCCATAGCGCATGGACAGGAGATTACAAGAACGGCTACAGCACGCATCAACGAATCGCCGCTGCTGATGTTGAAAGCGAAATAATTTAAGATAAAGGTTAACGCAGACAATCCTAAAACAAACGGAACGAAAACCGCGCTGATCCTATCGGCCAGCTTTTGCATCGGTGGTTTTTCTGCCTGCGCATTCTCCACCATTTTTAAAATGCCGGAGAGCACGGTATCTTTTCCTGCGGCGGTAACAATCGCTTTTACAGAGCCGCTTTCAATTACGCTGCCACCGATAAGTAGATCTTTTTTTTGTTTTGATAACGGCAGACTTTCACCGGTGATAATGCCTTCATTTACGGTACAATCACCCGCTAATATTTTACAATCCGCGGGTACCTGTTCGCCGGTTCTTATCAAAACAAGATCACCGTTCTTTAAATGAATATTTTCCAGCGGAAAGATCTGCTCTTTGTGCTCATCATCAAAAGCGATCATATTCGCCATCACTTTTTGTGATTTAGATAATGAACGCACGGCTCTTTGTGTAGATTGAATGGATGCTTCTTCTAAATAATTACCAAAGAATACCAGCGTTATGATCGATGCCGTTGTTTCGAAGAAACGATAATGTTCACCGAGATGCAATACAGCGCCCGCAAGACTGTATATAAAAGATGCGAGGGCGCCAACCGTAATCAATACATTCATATTAGCTGTACCGTGTGTTAAACTTCTTACAGCACTCCTTCCGAAGAAATACATACCTGTTATGAATACCGGCAAACATAAACACAGCTGAATCCACGGGTTCATCAACCAGTGCGTATATGAAGACATCGGCAACATATGCAACATCAATACAAGCGTGAATGGCAGCGTAAAGAGAAAACGTTGTTTGTTATTTGAAAGAAAAGCTTTTTTTGCGTCCTCAGCATTTTCGTTCTCATCCACCACTCGATAGCCGAGTTTTTTTATGCCGTCCTGCAAAGAAACTGTCGCAATATTTTCTTCAGTATTAAAACTTACCGCACCCGTAACAGCATTTACTTTTACGCCGGCTAAGCCTTCTTTTTTGAGGTAATTTGATACGCTGAGTGCACAGTTACTGCAGGTCATTCCTTCTACTTTCCATTCTGTGGTTTGCATACTGCAAAATTATCTTACCCTTTAGTTAACTACTTACTAATTATGAAAATTATCTTTGCAACATGGATGTACTTTTTTCATTGGAAAATATCAGCGAAGCGGCCGCCACTTTCCTTGAGGCTGTGGGCGAAAGAAAAGTGCTCGCTCTGCACGGAGAAATGGGCGCCGGTAAAACTACCTTCGTACATGCCCTTTGTGATGAGCTTGGCGTAACGGACGCCGTTGGGAGTCCGACGTTTTCCATTATTAATGAATACACATCCGCGAAAGGCGAAACGATTTACCACCTTGATCTGTATCGTCTTAAAGGCGAGCAGGAAGCTATCGCTGCCGGTGTGGAAGATTGCTTGTACTCAGGCAATAGCTGCCTTGTTGAATGGCCTGAAATAGCACCCGGAATGCTCCCCGAAAATACCGTTCATTGCTACCTGACGATCACGGGAAATAAAGAGCGTATGCTGCAAATAAAATTGTAATTTGTAATAAATAGCTTCCACACAATGGCAACTGTAAAACCTTTTGTATCACCTTCACTTACTTATGAAACGCTTGAAGAAAAGCTCGACATAAAACCCAAACGTGAAGCATTGTGCATCGGAATTCCCCGCGAAGATTCATTTAATGAGAATCGTATCGCACTCACGCCCGAAGCAGTGAGCGTGATCGTTGCAAACGGGCATGAAGTAAATGTGGAAACGAATGCGGGCGCAGGTGCTAATTTCAGTGATAAAGACTACAGTGAAGCAGGCGCAAAAATTCTCTACGACAAAAAGCAGGTATTTGAATGTGACATCCTCGTGAAGAGTGCACCGGTGAGTGAAGAAGATTGTGAGTTACTCAAGCTGAATCAATATGTGATCTCGCCGATCCACGTTACAGTAATGAAACGTGAAATTCTGGCGAAGATGATGAAGAAAAAGATCACGGCGCTCAGCTTTGAAAATCTGAAAGATGACAGCGGTCATAACCCGATCGTTAGAAGCATGAGCGAGATCGCGGGTTCTGCAGTAATGCTGATAGCCGGGCAATATTTAAATTCTGCCAATAACGGCAGAGGTGTACTGGTAGGCGGTATCAGCGGTATCCCGCCTACGAAAGTGATCATCATCGGCGCGGGCATTGTGGGTGAATATGCGGCACGTACCGCACTGGCGATGGGTGCGAGCGTAAAGGTTTTCGACAACAGTATTTACCGCTTAAAAAGACTGCAGAATAATATCGGCATGAGAATGTGGACGTCTGTGATTGAGCCGAAGATATTAGCCAAACAATTAAAAACCTGTGATGTTGCCGTGGGTGCCTTGAGCAACGACGGCGGAAGAACACCAATAATAGTCACGGAAGAAATGGTGAGCCAAATGCGTCCCGGAAGCGTTATCGTGGATGTGAGCATCGACCACGGGGGCTGTTTTGAAACCAGCAGAGTTACCACGCATGAAACACCGACGTTCAAAGAATATGACGTAATTCATTATTGCGTTCCTAATATTCCGAGCGGATTTGCCAGAACCGCTTCGCAAGCCATCAGCAATGTATTGATGCCTTTACTGCTTGAAACTGCCGAGGACGGCGGCATTGAGAATGTGATCTGGTATAAGATCAATATCCGCAGTGGTATTTATATCTTAAAAGGTGCGCTTACGAATTTTCATTTGAGTGAAAGATTCAATTTAAAATATACTGATTTGAATTTGTTGATTGCAAGCAGAAGATGAATAAATAATTTGAAGATTTGGAAATCAGGAGATTTGGAGATATTTGCCGCGAAATTATTCAAGTGTCACGGTTAGCCGCAGATTCGGAGATTACTGCTTAAAATTTTTAGTCCCGTAAGTTTATTTATAGTCATTTATCGGTATCACCTCATCACATTTTTCATATTCCTGCTTATCATTACTGCTCACAATTACGAGGCGCCCGTCAGTACTTTCATCCCAAAGTTTTTTGTAAACGGCGATACCTTCTTGATCAAGATTGGTAACAGGTTCATCGAGGAGCAGAACGGAGGTATCACTAAAGAAAGCCTGCGCTAATTTTAATCGTTGCTTCATGCCGCTGCTGAAATAGCGGATTTGTTTATCGAAAGCTTTGCTCAAACCGACAGCATCAAGCATTTCGGGGATCGACTTATTTAATTGCTTAAAAGTAGAATGGAAGCTTAAAAATTCTTTCGCGGTCATCTCTTCTATCAGATCAAGATAGGGCGCTGCGATAGATATTTGCCGGTAGGCATTTTCACCGGCAACATTAGCCCATTGCCCGTTGCCTTGTGCGTCATGTTCAATGGCTTTCGTCTTTTGTCTTTCGTCTGATTTTTGTCTTTTGTACTCGATTTTCCCCTCACTGTGCATCACTGCTCCGCCTATAACCTGCAGCAGCGTGCTTTTGCCCGAACCGTTAGGTCCGGTAACTGCATATTTTTTACCCGGTAAAAATTGATAATTAAAGCGGCGAAAGATCCACTCACGGTTGAAGCGTTTACCTGCATCCTGCAGATCAATCCTCATCGGTCTCATCTTTATGTAAAATCTTGATGATACCTTTTTTACTTTCTCTGATAAAAGAAAGCACCATGTCTCTTTCTGCTGTGTGCGGCAAATTGTCTTCCGCGTATTCAAGTGCCTGCGAAGTGTTGAGGCCTTTTTGATAAAAAGTGCGATAGATCTCGAGGATCTGATTAATGGTAAGTTTGCTGAAACCCCGTCTTTGTAAGCCAACAGAATTAATGCCGACAAAATTGAGGGGATTACGACCTGCCTTAATAAAAGGCGGTACGTCTTTATTGATCTGTGAAGCGCCGCCAACATAAGTATGAGCACCGATGCGAACGAACTGGGCAGCACCGGACAATCCGCCGATAATCGCCCAGTCGCCAACTTCCACATGCCCTGCGAGCTGTACGCTGTTAGCAAGAATCACATTATCACCCAGCATACAATCATGTCCGATATGCGAATAAGCCATCAACAAACAATTGCTGCCTATAACAGTTTTCCAACGGTCCTTTGTACCACGACTTATAGTAACACATTCGCGGATTGTTGTATTATCGCCGATCTCAGTGGTAGTTTTTTCGCCTACGAATTTAAGATCCTGCGGCACACCGCCCACAACAGCACCGGGGAAAACAAAACAATCTTTTCCGACAGTGGTGCCGGACATTAAAACTGCACCCGACATGATATGACTGCCATCACCGATGGTAACGCCTTCATATATAACTGCGAAAGGGTCCACCTGTACATTTTGACCGATAACAGCGTCAGAGCTTATGTGTGCAAGCGGACTTATCATTGTTCAGCTTTGGGTCTTTTTACGATTTGGGCAACTAAAACGGCTTCAGTTGCTATTTTATCTCCTATAAATATAGTTCCTTTCATTTCACAAATACCTCTTCTGATCGGATTAAGCAATTCCATCTTTAAAATGAGGGTATCACCCGGAACTACCTTTTGTTTGAATTTACATCCTTCAATCTTCAGAAAATAAGTATCATATTTATCGTCTGTATCCCGCGGAATGGCAAGGAAACCACCGGCCTGGGCCAAAGCTTCAACCTGCAAAACGCCCGGCATCACTGCATTTCCCGGAAAATGTCCCTGGAAGAATGGTTCGTTGTATGTCACATTTTTTATTGCGATCACATGCCTGTCAGTAAGTTCCATTACCTTATCTACCAATAAAAACGGATAACGATGCGGCAATGTATTTTCTATAGCGGCAGTATCCAACAACGGCGCCTGATTAGGGTCGTATTTTGGAATATCGTAGCGGGTTTTGATCTTTTTAATATGCTCTTTGATCTTTTTTGCAAACTTCACATTTGAAGAATGCCCCGGTCTGTTTGCAATGATATGCGCCTTAAAAGGAAAGCCCACCAAAGCAAGATCACCGATCACATCAAGCAACTTATGTCTTGCAGGCTCGTTAGGAAAACGCAGTTCGAGGTTGTTAAGAATTCCCTCCTGATTGACCTTTACATCACGCTTATCAAAAACCTTTGAAATGCGCTCCAATTGCTCATCAGTTACAGGTCTGTCTACCACAACAATAGCATTGTTGATATCACCGCCTTTGATGAGATTATTATCCAGCAACACTTCCAGTTCATGAAAAAATGCGAAAGTGCGGCTCGATGCGATCTCTTCTTTAAAATCCTGAATTTTTTTAATGCTCGCATGTTGTGTTCCCAACACAGGAGAATTAAAATCTATGAGGGTATTGATGCGATAGCTGTGGTACGGCAACGCAACCATTTCCACTTTTTTATCATCATCTTCAAAAGTGATATTTTCTTTGATCTCGTACCAAATCTTTTCTGCATTTTGTGCCTGAACGCCTGTTTTTTGAAGCGCTTCCACAAAAGGTTGCGAACTGCCGTCAAGGATCGGAACTTCTTCACCGTCAATTTCGATCAGCACATTATCCACGCCCATACCTACAAGCGCCGCCATCAAATGTTCGATGGTGCCTACTCTTGCGCCCTTCACTTCAATAGTGGTGCTGCGGTTCGTTTCAATTACGTTATCTACGTCGGCTTTAACGATCGTTTTTTCCGGCAGATCTACTCTTTGAAAATTTATTCCCGTGTTTGGTTCCGCGGGTTTAAGGCGCATGGTAACTGCGTGCCCTGTGTGAATGCCTGCTCCGGAAATAACAAGCTCGTCTTTAATAGTATGTTGAAAATATTCTTCCGGACAGGTATTTAATTCCATAACTGCAAAAATATGAAAACTATTGTATTAAGCCCGGGCAATTCGGCTAATGTGAAAGCGTATTAACGCTTTTTTGTAATACTACGTTGAAGTCAGTCGGGGAGATAATCAGGAAATCGGTGAAAGGTAATTACTTGTCGGTGAGTTTCTTAAGCAGTTCTTCCAGTTCCTGCACACGCTTTTCCAGATCGGGAAGTTTGCGGGTGAGCGCCTGGCTGCGCAATGCCGCTGAATAATCATAAGCCGGGGAGCCGGTTACGATGGTGTTCGGAACTTTTATGGATTTGCTCACACCGCTTTGTGCATTGATCTTGCTGCCGTCTGCAATTTGCAAATGACCCACGATACCAACCTGACCCCCGATCATCACATTATTGCCGATCTTGGTGCTGCCGCTGATGCCGCTCTGTGCCGCGATAACGCTGTTATTACCTACTTCTACATTATGAGCGATCTGTAATAAATTATCAAGCTTAGCGCCCGATTTGATGAGCGTGCTGCCAATCGTAGCTCTGTCAATTGTTGTATTACTTCCGATCTCCACATTATCTTCGATTACCACGTTGCCGGTTTGCGGTACTTTTTTAAAACTCCCGTCAGGCTGAGGGGCAAAACCAAAACCATCGCCGCCGATCACCGTACCAGCGTGGATCACTACATTTTTTCCGATCACACAATCGTGGTACACCTTTACACCCGGGTGAACGATCGAATCATCACCGATAGTAACATTGTTGCCGATATATGCATTGGGATAGATCTTCACACCGTTTCCGATCATGGCATTTTCGCCGAGATACGCAAAAGCGCCGATGAAAACATTTTCCCCTTTCTTAACTGAATCGTGGATATACACTGGTTCCTGAATACCCGTTAGTTGCTGCGCCTGAAATTTCTGGTAAAAATCCAGCAGGGTTGCAAATGCGCTGTATGCATCAGGCACACGTAGTAAAGTGGCTTTTACCGGCTCTTTTAATTCAAGCGTGTTGTTTACGATAATGATATCCGCCTTGGTGCTGTAAAGATGCTCCTCGTACTTGGGATTTGCCAAAAATGCCAGCTGCCCGCTCTTCGCTTCTTCTATCCTGCCGAAAGAAGACACTTTTCTTTCCGCATCACCTTCTGTGGTGCCGCCGATTATACCTGCTATTTGCGCTGCGCTGAATTGCATCTTTCTTATGATGGTGTTATGAGTTAGTTCCCGGGTAACAAATGTAATATTTTTTAATTGCGCCACGCAGGCTTTCATTTATCAAGGCGTCGTCTACCTGCGAAATATCTTTTATGCTCCCATCCTTAAATAAAATTTTGATCTGCTTATTATCAAAGTCGTATGTGCTGCTTCCCGTGCTGCCCGAAAATGCGAGCCATTCCGAGTCTGCTTCGCTTATTCCCAAACGCTGCCCGGTTAAGACTCTCTGTTCTTCAATTAGTTTAGTGTCGGGCGGAAAAGAACTGAACCTTACTTTTAATAATTGTCTGTCCAAAATTCCGCGGCACAGGTAAGATAATACTTTGTCAGAATGACCACACCATGTTTTTATTGCCATCATCACATCTGCATCGTCTATACTGCAAAATTGTTCAAGCGTGATATTCTGTAATGGCTCGTTGATAAAACTGTTAAGCGGTTGCGGACACTGCGCTGCTACGTGCTTCGCTCTTTTAATAATTCGTTGAAGCATTTGTTCCGCACTCACTACCGTTTTATGCAGATATACCTGGTTGTACATGAGCCTGCGGGAGATAAGAAATTTCTCGATCGAATAAATTCCTTTTTCTTCCACTACCAGTTCACCGTTATGCACGGTGATCATTTTAAGGATGCGGTCATACGCTACATAACCTTCAACAACTCCGCTGAAAAAACTGTCGCGGGTGAGGTAATCCATGCGGTCCACATCAAGTTGTCCGCTTACTAACTGGTGCAGGAAATTTTTCGGATATGTTCCGGTAAAGATCTCCATCCCCATTTGCAATTTGCCGCAAAAATGTTTGTTGAGATCCTCTATAATAAGTACTGATAGTTTTTCGTGGTGAATCCCTTCCGCAAGCACCTGTTCCAATGCGTGTGAGTACGGTCCGTGACCTACATCATGTAAAAGGATAGCAATTTTTGCTGCCTGTTGTTCTTCCAAACTGATGTCAACGCCTTTTCTCACGAGTTCCTGAAGTGCCATGCACATTAGATGATAGGCACCAAGGGAATGGTGCAATCTCGTATGAACTGCTCCCGGATAAACGAGGTGTGCCATGGCCATCTGCTGAATGCGGCGTAACCTTTGATAATAAGGGTGGGCGATAATGCTGAAGACAAGTTCATCATCAATTGTGATAAAACCGTAAACAGGGTCATTAATGATCTTGTGAAAAGGCATGTTGGGTTTTTGATCTCCTGCCGCGAAGTTAAGTACCCGACGGCACAAAGATTTTTTTAAGGATTCCCGAAAATGAAGAAATGTTTTCCGGTCGAATCCGGCAAACTGTTAAAAGAAAAAGAAAGTATATCAAAGTTCCGGCGCATATTTTTTAAAAATTATATTTGCTGAGGTTCGTTTACAAAACTGAATTTAATAAAGCTTATGAGCGCAATAAAAATACTTTGGGTGGATGATGAGATCGACAGTCTGAATTCGCAGATCATGTTCCTCGAAATGAAAGGTTATGAAGTGGCTACAAAGACAAATGGTTTTGATGCGGTGGAATATGTAAAAGAAAATGTGGTGGACGTAGTGCTCATGGATGAAAGCATGCCCGGCATAACAGGTTTGCAAACGCTCTCTCAGATCAAAGAAGTGAACAGTTCTATCCCTGTGGTATTGATCACAAAGAACGAAGCGGAAAATATCATGGATGAAGCCATTGGGAGCCAGATAAGCGATTACCTGATCAAGCCCGTAAATCCGAACCAGGTATTGCTTTCATTAAAAAAGCTTATAGATAACAAAAGGCTCGTTGCGGAAAAAACCACCTCTGCATACCAGCAGGAATTTCGCAGTTTGTTCATGGCTTTAAATGATAATCCGAATTACAACGAGTGGATGGATCTTTACAAAAAGCTTGTGTATTGGGAACTGGAAATGAAGAAGAGTGACAGTCCGGAAATGCAGGATGTTTTCGCTACGCAAAAGCAGGAAGCGAATACAGAGTTCTTCAAATTCATCTCAAAGAATTATGCATCCTGGGTATCGCCAAAGACTACAGATGCGCCGATCATGAGTCATAATTTGCTGAAGTTTAAAGTGCTTCCTCATCTGGAAAAAGGAAAGCCTTTGTTCTTTGTATTAATCGATAATTTACGGTTTGACCAGTGGAAAACGATCCAGCCGACCTTCGCGGAAAGCTTCCGGATTCATGAAGAAGAAACCTTTTATGCTATCCTTCCTACAGCCACACAATATGCACGTAACGCCATTTTTGCGGGACAGTTGCCGGTAGATATTGAAAAGAGTTTTCCAAACCTTTGGAAAAATGACGACGAGGAGGGCGGCAAGAATATGCACGAGGAAGATTTCTTAAAAGCACAATTAAAAAAACTCGGCAAGGGCGATCTGAAATATTCTTACACCAAGATCACTAATAATCATGATGGTCAGAAGATGGTGGAGAATATGCACAACATGATGGACAACGACCTGAATGTGATCGTGTATAATTTTGTTGATATGCTGAGTCATGCACGTACAGAAATGGAAGTGTTGAAAGAACTTGCAGGAGATGAAACCGGTTATCGAAGCATCACGCACAGTTGGTTTGAACATAGCCCGCTGCACCAATCTTTAAAAAAGATAGCGGATAAAAATATTACGATGATCGTGGCAACGGACCACGGCAGTACGAGGGTGAAAACACCGTCAAAAATCATCGGCGACAAACAAACAACGGCAAACCTTCGCTATAAGCACGGCCGCAATTTGAATTACGAAGCAAAAGACGTGTTGGCGTTTCGTGATCCCAAAGAAGCAGGGCTTCCGGTGCCTAATGTAAATTCAACATATGTATTTGCAAAAGGCGATGTATTCCTTTGCTATCCCAATAACTACAACCATTTCGTGAATTATTACCGCAATACATTTCAGCACGGGGGCGTGAGTTTGGAAGAAATGATTGTCCCCGTTATCCGCATGACGAATAAGTGATATTTCTTAACGGATCTGAATGTTTTCCCGGTTCAATTATTGACTTGTTTGTTTTGTCATTCAGGGGCAGCGATCCAGTTGAATTTAGTTATCAACTTTTGTTGAAAACGTTTTTTCATAGAACGGTATAAAAAAGACAAGTTGCGGAACAATTCAGGAATATAAAAGCACTGAGGATAAGGCAAAGATGAAATTCACACAGAACACATTGGATAAAATTGAAAGAATTGCGGAAGAAAGCGGTTATGTGATCCGTTATGAAAGAGGTAGTTTTCAAAGCGGTTATTGCATTTTGCAGCAAAGAAAAGTAGTGGTGCTTAACAAATTTTTACAAACGGAAGGTCGCATCAATACACTCACCGACCTTATGCCGCAACTTAATATAAATTTTGATTCTCTCACACACGAAAGCCAAAAACTTTTTACTGAGCTGATGAGTACGCCGGTTGGTAATGCCTAACATGAATCCCGGATAATTGGATTATGAATAATTAAGTAATTTCATCGTTCAACATCTTCATTCATTTCAATGAACTCGCCTTCGCTTAAAATTACATTTCTTGGTACAGGCACCAGCAGCGGTGTGCCTATGATCGCATGCCCGTGCGAAGTATGTGCATCCACAGATCCGAAAGATAAACGATACCGCAGCAGCATTTTAGTGCAAAGCGACTCCACTACTTTAGCGGTAGATACCACACCGGATTTTCGCTCACAGATGCTTCGCGAAAACGTAAAGGAAATGGACGGCGTAATTTTTACGCATCCCCATAAAGATCATGTGGCAGGATTGGATGATATTAAAGCTTTCAATTATTTTCAAAATAAAGCGATCGATGTGTTTGCAAACGAGCTCACACAGAAAGCGCTGAAGAATGAGTTCTATTATATTTTTCAGGAGAATAAATATCCCGGCATTCCGGATATTCATTTGAATGATATTAATGACGAAGCTTTTATTGTAGGTGACATTCCGGTGATCCCGATAAAAGCGTGGCACCATCACATGCCCGTGCTTGGTTTTCGTTTCGGCAACTTCACGTATATCACAGATGCTAACAGAATAGCGCCGGAAGAAAAAGAAAAAATAAGAGGCAGCAAGATCATTGTCCTGAACACGCTTCGTCATAAGCCGCATATCTCTCACTTTACTTTACAGGAAGGCATCGACATCGTACATGAGTTGGAAATTCCGCAGGGGTATTTTACGCATATCAGTCACCAGCTTGGGTTGCATGCTGTGATCAATAAAACTTTACCTGCGGGATGTGAGTTGGCTTTTGACGGACTTCAAATAAATATGAACGCAGTAACAAATAGCGGATAGTTAAATAATGGAAAACGAATAATTCTGCAGTGTTGTAAAACACTGCTTTTTTTGAGGCTTTGCACATGTTTTAATTCTTTCTTTTTTTATAGGTTCGCAAGGTCAATCCGAACGCCATGCAAAAAGATCCTTCAAAAGGTTATCTCGTCTTTACTAAAAAAGAAAAAAGAGGAACGCTCGTCATTCTTGTTGTTGTTTTGCTGGTTTTTATCTGCTCTAAATATATTTATCCCCTGATCATTAAAGACAATGTTGTGTCTTACAATGATATCGCAGCAGCAGCGGGTGCGCTCAAAGAAAAGCAGGAAGAACAAAAGGAAAAATATTATACGTATAAAAATTACGGCTCCAACAGATCCAATTCATCTTATCATAAAGAAGAACACAATGCGGCTTTTACGGGAATCATGTTTTCCTTCGATCCAAATACCCTGGACGCAGCAGGCTGGCAGCGCCTCGGCATAAAAGAAAAAACGATCGGCACTATTCTTAATTATCTATCAAAAGGCGGCAAGTTTCGCGAAGCGGATGATATAAAAAAAATTTGGGGGCTTTCTGATGCGGAGAAAGTAAGATTAGTGCCCTATGTCCGAATTGCGGCTGTAACTTCTTCTCCTGCCTACGCAAATAATTATCAGACTTACGAAAAGAAAACCTACCAAAAGAAAATAATAGAGTCTATTGATATCAACTCCGGTGATTCTGCAGCATATGACGAGTTACCGGGAATAGGTCCGGGATATGCAAAGCGCATTGTAAATTTCCGCAACAGACTCGGCGGATTTTATAAAACGGATCAGGTAGCAGAAACATTCGGTCTGCCTGATTCTGTTTTTCAAAAGATCAGGCCCTTGCTTAAAATCTCCGGCGGCGAGGTACATAAGATCAATATAAATACCGCTACAAATGATGAGTTGAAAGCGCACCCTTATATCCGCTGGCAATTGGCCAATATGATCACGGAATACAAAAAGCAGCACGGTAATTTTAAAACTTTGACTGATCTAAGGAAGATCATTGCAATCGATGAGGAAACTTATGATAAAATAGTGCCGTATTTCACCTTATGAAGGATTTCGGTTGTTCGCAATCGAAATGCGGGTTCAACAAACTCACCCTGAGAATCCATAAGGTGTTTGCATCCCTTATTTATTTTCAAATCCCCTTGATCCGCGAAATCCGCACCATCAGGTTCCCTTTTTTTATCCCCCTTTTTCACTATTTTTGCGCCCTCACTATTTATTAAAACCAAATGGATTTCAGTCAAAACGAACTCACACAACAAGTGGCGCAGTCTGCGCGGGATTTCGCCAATCAACACATCAAACCACATTTAATGGAATGGGATGAGAGCCAGGAATTTCCGGTCCACATTTTTAAAGAACTCGGTAAGCTCGGGCTTATGGGTGTTCTTGTTCCTGAAAAATACGGTGGTACAGGTTTAGGCTATTATGAATACAGTGCAGTGATCCAGGAAGTAGCAAAGGTGTGCGGCTCGATCGGGCTTTCACTTGCTGCGCACAATTCATTGTGTACGGGTCATATTCTTGCATTCGGTAACGAAGCACAGAAACAAAAATACCTTCCTAAGCTGGCTACGGCAGAACATATCGGTGCATGGGGACTTACAGAACCAAACACCGGCAGCGATGCAGGCAACATGAAAACCACCGCTGTAAAAGACGGCGATAAATGGATCCTCAGCGGAACAAAAAACTGGATCACGCACGGAAAATCCGGGGATGTGGCGGTTGTTATTTGTCGCACGGGTGAACCACGTACAAAAAACAATTGTACCGCATTTATCGTAGAAAGAGGAACACAGGGTTTTAACGCAGGTAAAAAAGAAAATAAGCTCGGTATGCGTGCAAGCGAAACCTGCGAAATGATCTTTGATAATTGCGTGATACCCGATGAACAAAGATTAGGTGAAGTAGGAGAAGGTTTTAAACAGGCGATGAAAGTGCTTGACGGCGGTAGAATTTCCATCGCAGCGCTTAGTCTTGGGATTGCGAAAGGCGCTTATGAAGCGGCTTTGCAGTACTCAAAGGAGCGTCACCAATTTGACCAGCCGATCTCTAATTTTCAGGCGATCTCATTTAAGCTGGCGGATATGGCGGTGAAAATTGAATGTGCGGAATTGCTCATCAATCAAACCTGCGATCTTAAAATGAAAGGATTACCGATGACGAAAGAATCGGCGATGGCGAAATATTATGCCAGCGAAATTTCCGTAGAGATCAGTACAGATGCTGTGCAGATCTTCGGCGGCTACGGTTACACAAAAGATTTTCCGGTGGAGAAATTTTACAGGGACAGTAAATTATGCACGATCGGTGAAGGGACAAGTGAAGTACAGAAATTGGTGATCGGGAGAGAAATCCTTAAATAGTTAATTGGTTGGTCAGTTGATGACTTAACACTATAATATTTAAAAGCCCTGAATCGTTCAGGGCTTTTTACATTTGCAGTATGAAATATTTATTAGCAATTGGTTTGTTCTTTACCGCCGCCTGTAATGGGGATGATAAGAAAGTTGATGCTCCTGTAACGGCTGCTGATAACGGCAAAGAACTGTTTGTTGCAAATTGCTCAATCTGCCATAAGCAGGATGCGGATTATGTAGGTCCCGCTTTAAAGAATGTAAGCAGCCGTTGGGCAAGCAAAACACTGCTCTATGATTTTATTAAAAATTCTGCAGATGTAATTCCCAGGAATGAATATGCAAAGCAATTGTTTTTAAAACATAAAGAATCGCCGATGCCTGCATTTACACAATTGAGTGACGCGGATATTGATGCGATATTGACTTACTGTAATCAATAATACAGGCTTTAAAATATTTAATGTTAATAACGATCATCTTTTTAATTTCCTGCGACGCGCCCGTATTGGTGCGTGATAAGCAGCCGGAAGAAGACCTTGTTTAATTGAAACCAAGTAAAGGCGAAGTAATCTATAAATCAAACTGTGCAACATGTCATAAGCAGGACGTAGATTTTACCGGCCCTGCTTTATCCTCTGCTTATCAAAACCAGCCGGATAAAATGGCCCTGTATGATTTTGTAAGGCATCCTGCTGATGCAAAAAAGACTAAATATTTAAGAAAGCTGTTTGAGGACTATAAACCTACTGTAATGACAGATTTCCTGATTTGACCGACGAGGAAATTGACGCTATCCTGAAATACTGTAGAGATTTTGTTCAGCCTGTTCATTACTAAACGTAATCCTCTGAATTATTGGTACCCGGCGCATCAAACAATTTATCTACCGCACCCGCCATCATAGGAAATTGTTCCTTTACATAATCTTTGATTGTTTCTAAAGATTTCATCGCCTGGTCTTCGGAGATGCCGGCGTTGTTCACTATTTTTTGTACCAGTTCTTTCATAATATTTAGTTTTAAGTGTTTAGTTTTTAGTGCTTAGTCAACTCAACACTAAGCACTAAAAACTAATCTATATCGTAACGATCTACACGCTCAATTCCTTCCAGCGCAAGCAGCGCCGCTACCAACCTTTCCAGTTCATCTTTATCGTGTACGAATACTTTTACGTTTCCTTCAAAAATGCCTTCTTTCGCTTCGATCGTCATCGCGGAGATATTTACTTTCAACTCGCCGCTAATGAGATTAGTGATCTTATGAATTACACCCACATCATCAAGACCAATGATCTTAAGACCCGTAAGGAAAGAGATCTCCTTGTTCTTTGCCCATTTTGTTTTTACCACACGATGCCCGTAATTGGCCAGTAATCTCGCGGCATTCGGACAATTGGTCCGGTGAATTTTCAATCCTTCACCCGTTGTTACAAATCCAAATACATCATCACCGGGGATCGGCTTGCAACAATTGGCGAGCGTATACATGATTTTATCACTGCTTTCACCAAAGATGATGAGCTCTGTATCTTTTTTGCCCGGCGATTTAAATTCCGGATCGTAAGAAGGTTTTTCTTCAACAGGTTTTACCGGCTTGGGCGGTATTAATTTATCACCGTGAACGGTGAAATCTTTCAGGACTTCTTTTGCATCAATTTTCTTTGTGGCGATATCATACCAAAGATCAAGCGTACTGTGGATCTTTAAATGCTGGCAAAGTTCTTCCATATTTCCCGCACTCGCTGAAGCGCCGATCGACTCCAGCTTTTTCTGCAACATATATTTTCCTTCGTCCGCAACAGATCTTTTTTCTTCTTTAAGCGTGTCTTTTATTTTCGACTTCGCTTTGCTCGTCACTACAAAATTTAACCATTCAGGATTCGGCTTTTGCTTCGCACTTGTAATGATCTCTACCTGATCACCGCTGCGCAATTTGTAACTTATCGGCACCAATTTATGATTCACTTTAGCACCGATCGTTTTACTGCCTACTGCAGTATGCACACCAAACGCAAAGTCGAGCGCAGTTGCACCTACAGGCAACATTCGTACGTCACCTTTTGGTGTGTATACGTAAATTTCTTCCGCAAGAAAAGATGTTTTAAAATCCTGCAAAAAATCAAGTGAATTCGTATCATTACTTCCGAGTGCTTCTCTGATCTGCTGAAACCATTTGTCAAAGCGACTTTCATCGCTTACACCTTCTTTATATTTCCAGTGCGCGGCTAATCCTTTTTCCGCAATATCATTCATTCTTTTTGTGCGGATCTGTACCTCCACCCATTTACCCTGCGGTCCCATAACCGTTGTATGCAGGGCTTCGTAGCCGTTTGCTTTAGGATTACTCAACCAATCGCGAAGACGATCCGTGCTCGGAATATATGCGTCTGTGATGATGGAATAAACTTTCCAGCATTCTTCTTTTTCTTTTGCGGGCGGTGCGTTTACAATGATCCTGATCGCAAAAAGATCATACACCTGTTCAAACGCAACGCCTGTCTTTTTTATTTTATTCCAAATTGAGTGAATACTTTTCGGACGACCAAAGATCTCAAAATCAAAACCCGTCGAATCCAGTTTTTCTTTGATCGGCTTGATAAAATCGTTAATATAGCGTGTACGTTCGCGCTTGGTATCCTGTAATTTTTGTGCGATGAATTTGAACGTATCCGGCTCCATATATTTCATCGCCAGATCTTCCATTTCCGTTTTGATATTATACAATCCCATCCGGTGAGCAAGGGGCGCATACACATACACTGTTTCTGAAGAGATCTTTAACTGCTTCTCCCGCTTCATGCTGTCCATCGTACGCATGTTGTGCAGGCGATCGGCAAGTTTAATCAGGATCACCCGCGGATCATCTGTGAGCGTGAGTAAGATTTTTTTAAAATTCTCCGCCTGTTGCGTAGTGTTACTGTCCATCACCGAAGAGATCTTCGTAAGACCGTCAACGATCTTTGCGATCTCATCACCAAACTCATGACGAATATCATCAAGTGTAATATCTGTATCTTCTACCGTGTCGTGTAGTAACGCACAAATGGTACTTCGCACACCAAGGCCGATTTCTTCCACACAGATCATTGCTACAGCCAGCGGATGAAGGATATATGGTTCCCCGCTTTTTCTACGCATTGTTTTATGTGCTTCCGCTGCCATTTCAAAAGCATTGCGCAGCAGCATTTTATCACCAGGCTTTAGCTTTGTTTTTAAGGCACGCAATAATGAGCGGTATTCCCGAAGGATCAGCTTTTTTTCATCTTCTTCTCCGAGCGTATAAGGCTTTGCAAAATTATCTGTGGTTACTTCCATTCCTAACGAATATAATAAAAAGCTTGCAGATTCTTTCAGCGAAATCCCGACCCTCCTACACATGGTTATGCGGTAGCAGGCTGTAATTGGATTGCGCAAAAGCTTATGCAGTAAATAAGGCGATGATACCGGTGAGGATCATTTTTTTCATAACGTACAGTTTGGTTGATGAGATCGTGCTGCTAAATATCCGAAAAGTTATTGAATCGAAGAGTCGTCTCTTTTTGTTAACTTGCTGTACCTGCGCAACTTTTATGAGAACATTATCTGCTTTTATTATCCTGCTGTTTTTTGGTGTTGCAAATATTGCTGCGCAAACAACATTCCGAGTTATTTCTGCAACGGATCATGCCTCGCTTCCTTATGCCACGATCGTGAACACTACGCAAAGAACAATGCATTCATCCGATGATTCGGGGTTTGTAAAAATGAATGTGCATACCGGCGATACGATCAACGTGACATATATCGGATATTTCCCTGCGATGATGATCAGTGCAGGAGAAGCCAACGCGACGCTCATGTTACAGCGTGATCCGAAAATATTGAAGCCGGTGAGAGTTGAAACATGCAAATCTTACGAACATTTTGCAGTAAAAAATTTTACTGATCAGGAAAAACAATCTTTAAAAGGCCCTGGTTCGGGAGGTGTAGAAATGTCAATCGGTCCGGGTGCAGCGAAAGCCCGCATCGCAGCCTTGATAGCATCTTTTCAACCCGACGCCCAAATTTCTAAGTTTACGTTTTGGATAAAGAATTTTTACGGTTCTCCTGATACAATGTACAAAAGTCCACTCCTGATCTCATTCTACGATGTATCAGACAGCACCGGACTTCCTGGAGATTTACTCACTGATGCTCCGATCATCTACTTTCCTAAAAAGCCGGGACGCCAAACAATCGATACTGATTCATTGCATATCAGTGTTCCAAAAGAAGGAATTTATGTCTGCTTTCAATGGGTGATCGACGAACGGTATCAATGGAAGTATAATTTGATCACTCCTGAGAAAAAAGACAGTATCGGAATACGGCAAGGAGGTTTGATAGATGGTGTTCAGACAGATTCTTTAGTATTTGTTTTTTATGATCTGCTCAATAATAAATGGTTTCGCGGTATGCCTTTCCATAAAACAGATCCGGTAACCAAAGAACGGGTTCCCTATTTTAATATGCTGCGATATGAAGCGGTGCTTAAATACTGTAAATAAAATTTTAGCGTTGAATTTTAGTATTTAGTTTCCGACATTACAGACCACACAACTAAGCACTAAAAAATAAACACTAAGCACTCCTGAGCGAAGCGAAAGCACCGTCCCACAATTCCATTCTTTTTTGCAACGATTCTATACTTGCCGCTTCCGCTTCCTGCAAATAGGTCTCATTATCGCCGCAAAGATTTGATGTCATTTTTAATGCGAGTTCACTGTGGTGATCACCGTCTACTTCGATATGTCTCTCTAAATAATATTTGAAAATCCGGATCTGCTCAGGATTATTATTGTGCATTTCATTTACGATAGAATAGAACATTCCCGGAATCAGATCTTCGCGACCGAAAGTGAAAACTGCGGCCTGCACATGAATCTTACCGCTGTTGATAATTCTGAAAGTAAAGCTGACAAACGATCTTACAGCTGCAGGAACATTCGCTTCTGTAAATGCAGTTTCAAGATCGCTGCCTTTTTTTAATGCTGAGATAAATGTTTCGATAGCTGATGTATCAGCGCCGCATTGTTTCATCGCTTCGAGGTATAACTCGAAATGACTTTTGCGTTCGCCGTTTTCATCCACGTCAGATTCTTCGCCCGCAACTATTTCATTGATCAGGTATCTTGTTTCAGCATCACCTTTCGGGAACCACGGAACGGATGTGCAGGTAAGATTATTTTGTAATGTTTTTAGCAGCGACATAAAATCCCATACAGCAAAAACATGGTATTGCATAAAAATTCTCAGCTCTTCCGTGGTTTTAACGTGTGCATACATTTCATGATCTACTATACGTTTACGGATCGGCTCGATCGATGTTTTGATCTTATGGTTGTTCATGCTGAAAATATTTGCTCCATATACGGAGAAATAGAAGTGTTTGTTTTTTTGCGGGCTAAAGATAAGGAGGACCACGCGGGGTCAAAAAAGAATAAGTTAGCCACGTTATTCTCTCAAATCAGGACATATACATAAAATAAAAGGCCACAAGTATGTTTCCTTATGACCTTTTATTTTATGTGAGAAACCCTTTGAAGCTATGCTTTCTTTGCGTTAGCTGTGAGAAATTCTTTTTAATAATTAAACACTTTCCTTATAAACATTATCCCGATATATTTATTAGGCGCAATGTAAGAAGAGAAAAGATCCTTAGTGGTCTTTGATTGAAACTTCGCATCAAAGTTTTTCCATTCTTCGTTCCACACAATGTCTTTATTATTCACAATGTCATTATTGATCTGTTGCAACATCGGATCGTTGATCTGTGATGAACCGATATTTCTTGTAGCGATAATCTGTACATCCGGATTGAGTCGGAACATTTGCAATACTTCATTATAACCGCCGCATGATCCGAAGAAAACAAATTGTGCCGATGATGTCATCTTTCTTAAACTCTGCGCCAGGTAATAACTGTGGCCGCGGTGAATATAGGTTGTAGGCTCATATCCATCCGCTCTCATGTCGCGCAACATCTGATCCTGTGCGGTATCGCAGCCTGCTTTCGTATTGGGCCTGTTCATGTACACACGCATGTTGTTGCCGCTTTTCGAGGTGAACAAAATGTAATTGCCAAGGTCTTTCTTATCCCAATTTGCTGGAGCATATGTAGCTGTACTGTTATTAAAAGAATAAGTGCCGTCGTCATCATCGTAAAAAAAGCAAGCCTGAACGATGATGTTATTCTTCTTCATCGGCGCCACCTTAAGCACATTATAAGTTCCGCCGGAAATGTATTCTGTTTTATCCTGCAGAATGCCTTTCAGACCGGTATACAATCGTTGAAGTAAGATGTCATTCGCTACTCTGTTTGCAACACGCGGCCGCTTAAGGTCGTCAATCTGCTTTGCCAATGTCTCTTTCAATGATGCACGATTTCTGATCGCGTACAATTCATCAGACATGGTCATCGCCTGCACGATCAATTCATCATCGCCCAACTGACTGCTGCTTAATCTTGCGATCGCATTACCCAATTGTTTTGCAACAGTCTCTTCTTTCAGATGACCGACAAGATCATCTACCAAGCCATAGCCCGCAATATTTGCAACAAATGCATCAAAACGATAATAATCTATGTCTGCAAAGAATTTATCAACGCCGTCTTTTTCTGTGTCTTTAATGAATTTTTTATAGATATATAAAAAGCTGGAAGTGTATAATTCACCGGTGCCATCTACAAGCATAAAATACAATTCACGCGGTGTTCTGTTTTGGAGAATTTTAAAACGAACCGCATCAGGAGATTCATGCAGATCATTTACTTCGCCGATGTAAAATTTATTGGCAATATCCGCATTCAGTTTTGCGATCGGCTTATTAAGGTAAGACCGGATCTCGTTATTCTTATCCAGATGAAGCCGGATCACTTCATCTACAAAAGCCGTGTAGTAAGCTTCCGGCTGCATCGTCAGTTTTTTTACTTCTTCTGCAGTCATCCTGTTTTGTGCGATCGCGATTCCGAAAGGCAACGTCTTTTCGTAATAAACATCTTTCGGAATTTTTGCAACTGCATTCACCGTCATGTTCGTGCTTTTGCTCACCAATGCGGTAAACAGAGAATCGTGACCCTCCAGTTTCTTTGTAAAGGTAGCCGGGTCTTCATTTGCCAAAAAATAAAGGAGCGTATCCCGGTAGTTGGTGTATTCCGGTTTCCCGATCCTTGTAGAAATATAATATGGTGCGCTCAGCATTTCTCTTACGCCGGTAATATTTTTAATGCTATCCCCGGCGCCGGTCAATTCAAAAGTAAAAGCCAGCATACCGCTTTGCGTGAGACCGATTTGACGATACAACGCAGCGAGCGATCCTTTTTTATATGTCTTTAACGTTTGCAGGAAATAGTTGTTTACCGAAGGCACCCGCAATATATTAAGGGAGCCATTCTCAAGTTTCAGCGCCGTTACTTGAAAAAGCCGGGTAAGCAATTGCTTAGGTTTCTGACCATCCGTTTTTGTTTTCGTTTTTATGAGAGAGTCGCAACTTTTGCCGTAGAAGCGATCTATGGCGTCGGAAAATTCCGGATCAATTGCTCTTTTCTTAAGAATTTCTGTCAGTCTCGCCTGTGCATCACGATACGGGTGATCATCATCTACGTTCTTTTTCTTTTGGGCAAAAACGGACAAATTCAGCAAAATGCTGAGAATAAATAGTAAAACAAGGCGTTTATCAGGTAACGAATTGTTTTTTAGGCTGTTGAGCGGGTTCATGTTGCTGTTATTTATCGGGGTAAGTTGTTACCTTTTATCGGGAAAGTAATCAACAACGGGGGGAGTTGCAAAAATAGTTCCCGATTAGCTTAAACAAGTGTAAAGGAACAATAAACTGCTATGACTTACATTGTAATAATGTAGTCCACTGCTGAGTTTCAGGGCATAGCCATTACAACGTTAATGATTCACTAAAGCGCTGTAAATGTGCGTAATTATTCATCCGCCGGATAACTGAAATACGTAACTTTATGGGGAGTTCGTTGCTTGTGAGAAGAAACATTACTCACCATTTTACAAAAAACACATGACAAAAAAGACTAAGGCCGGCATCAGGTTTTTCTTTTTACTCGTATCAGTTGGAGCGATGGGATTTGCAGCAAAAGCGAAGTCTCCCTTGCAATCTGTAAAAGCAGGTAACAACTTTAATGACTCTACTGATAAGCTTGACAATTCTTTTAAACATATTGACACGAGATACAAAGCAGCTGTAGGCAGGTTGAAACAACAGGCTGATGCACTCAGAACGTATCTTGCGAATAATAATTACAACACGGAATATTGTTTCCTTATTGATATGTCTCTTCCTTCAGGAAAAAAACGATTCTTCATTTACAATCTTAAGACGAACATGGTGATGGAATCAGCGATGGTCACTCACGGTATCGGCTCCAAAGTGAATGGCTCTGATGAAACATTGCGCTTCTCTAATGAGGAAAACAGTTTGCAGACTTCGCTCGGAAGATATAAAATAGGTGCGTCCTATAATGGCTGTTTTGGTTTATCGTACAAACTCACAGGTTTAGATGCAACCAATTCAAATGCTGCGGCGCGTGCGGTTGTTATCCATGCGCATTCTTCAATCCCTACTACAGAAACTTATCCTGTTCCGATCGGTGAAAGCTTCGGTTGCCCTTCAGTCGCGCCGGAATTTTTAGCCACGCTTACTACTTACATCAAAGGTTCTCAAAAGCCGATAATGATGTGGATATATAATTAATCAAGGCGTTATCTTACATAATTGAAAGGGCGTGCGATTTTCGCAAGCCCTTTTTCTTTGCTTTTGTCTGAAGCCGGATTCGTTCGATTGAAAAGATTAATCGGATGCCGATTTTGCAGATCTTCTTATTTGTCTGTGAATTTGGGCTTGTCGCCGACGGTGATTGCTGACTGCTGCGATGTTGTCTGAAACATGATTAAAGGATTTACTGATATGCAACGATCTGTGATCATCTATTCGTTTTTTGCAGATGCGTTTTTCTAATCAGTATTCGCAGAAGCAACAAAGGTTTACAAAAACAGGCGATTGCTAATCCCCCTCGATCCCGGATATCTCCGGACTAAAGTAATTCAGGCTGAAGATCGAAGCGCTGATAGCGACTCTAAAGAACCCCGAAAATCATAGATTCAGAAAAATCAGGGTTCATACAATAAGAAGGCACAAGTATTTCCTGCACCAAACCGTTAAGTTCTGACTTCGGAAAACCTGTGCCCTGCGCCCGCTTCTACAAAACGTAATACGAGATATCCTGCTGTTTGATCTCACCTTCAAAACCGTCTTCATCATCATCATCTTTGGAAGAAACATTGGTTGTTTTAAGAATTACGACTTTATGTTGTTGTTGCTGCTGTCTTGGAAAATGTAATCCGTTGAGCTGCGTTAAAGTTTTTTCAATGCCCTGTGCGATTTGCGTTACGGGCGTATCTGTCGGCTTATTCTCAAACGGATCCTGTAAGTGTATCGCCATTTTTTCGATCAGTAAAAAACATGCTGCAATGGCTACTACCAGCGGCGCCTCAAAAGCACCCATATGTTGGATCAATCCAAACGGCAATAATATTATGAACAACATCATCGCCAGGTGAATGTATAAGCTGTAAGTGATCGGAAACACCGTATTCTTGATACGCTCACATTTACCCATCGAATCACAAAGGCGCGAAAGCGTTCTGTCTAATTCCACTTGTTGAAAGCGATTTATCCAGCCTTCTTCCAGCGCAAGTTGAATATCACGACCCATCATATCCAGCAACGCTGCAGGCACATTATCCATTTGCTTCACGTAATCCAACTCGTCTTTGTCGAGATATTTATTGAGTCCGCGGCTTGCATTTTGCTTGCGCAAATGTCTTCCCAAACTATAACACCAGGCGATCTGCCTGTCGATCATTCTCCTGCGAAAATCATCGATCGCATCACTCTCATATCCTATCGGTGTGAATGAATTGATCTGCCTTGCAAGCGTGCGTGAATCATTCACTACAGCACCCCAAATATGCCTTGCTTCCCACCAACGATCATACGCCTGGTTGCTCCGGAAACCAAGCAGCAGCGACAGTACCGTACCTAAAATAGCAGGCACTGAAAGCGGAATGGAAATATGTGTGAGGTCGTATGTCTGCACCAGCACAGTGATCAGTATCGCATACAATGCAATCACAACGATCTCGTATTTTATTTTCCCGAACACATACTTGAAAGGGATCTTTGTCTTTAATAACATGAATGAACTTTTAATTTAATAAAAAGGGTGGCGGAAGTTAAATTATCCGGGCAGCGGGCTGCGCTGTAGTAATAAAACGCTGATTGCTGAACAGCGGAACTTTATTTTTGTTCGCTTCCCTGAGAATCGGAACGCCGCTTTTTTTGAAAAAGTTCTTCGGATCCACACTGCGTTCATGAATTCTTTTGTAAATAAAGTTCCCGGAGCAATAAATAAGATCGATGTCATTTGCTTCAATAAAATTTCTGAACAATGCATTCGTGTTACCGTTCATACAACGCACAGTTATTTTAGCGATCTGTTTCGGGAAATCATTCTTCAACTGTCGACAAGCCTGGCGGAATGCTTCATTTATAAGTTCATGCGCCGGTTCTTTATAATCCGAACCGAGCAGATCAAATGCGGAGGATGGCAATTCGAACGCATGAAACAGAATCACATTGATGTTATTTTCTCCGGCTGCTGCGATGCCTTGTGCTGCTAGCTTAAGCGATGCGGGAGTAAAGTCTGTCGGAACTAATATGTTTGTCATGTCGTATAATTTTTATACCACAAAACTGCACCGGCGATATTAGGAACGACTAAGGATGTTCTGAAGATTGAATTAAAATGTTATTAGAATGAGATTAGAGAGAGAAGGGAAGGAGTCTATGCAACCGGTAAAATAATCCTTACTGTCGTGCCGCTGTTCACCACAGAATCAACCGCTATCGTTCCGTTGTGCAAACGGATGATATTCTTCGACAACGGCATACCAATGCCATAACCGTCGTATTTCTCTGCATTTGAAGCACGGAAAAAAGGATCGTAAATATTTTTCAATTCTGCTGCAGGAATGCCGATGCCGGTATCTGTTACTTCAATAATTACCCGCTTGTCGCGGAATTCTAAATGGAGGTTCACGGGTTTGTTGTCAGAATATTTACAGGCATTCATTACGATATTGCTCAAAGCGATCTTCAGCAGATCATAATTTCCTTTAACGCCGGTATTTGCTTCATCCGCCGGCATCGCATCAATATTTACCTGAACTTTATTGCCGGGTAAAATTGCATCGCAATTTGTTTTTACCTCAAATAATAATTCGTCAGCACGAATGAGTTCACGTGATTGTTTCTTTCCGTCGAAGCCAGTCTGGGCCAATGCCAGCAAGCCTTTGGTGAGCTCTTTTAATTTTTCGGAATAGTCCGTAATGCGTTGCAGACTTAGCTGATATTCTTCGGGTGTACGCGGACGGGACAACGCAAAATCTGCTTCTCCGGTGATCGCAGTGAGCGGCGTTCGCAATTCGTGTGATGCATTGCTGATAAAATTATTCTGCGATTCAAATGCCGTTTCCAATCTGTTAAGCATCTGATTAAATGTGTCCGTGAGTTCCGTGAGTTCATCGGAGCCTGTTCTTTCTTTCAGGCGGAGATGAAGGTTAGCTTCTGTGATCTGATTCACCCTGTTGGTGATATTTCGTATGGGCTTATATGTTTTTTTAGAAAAGTATAATCCTATGCCGACGATCAATGCGATAGAACCTGCAAATACAGCGAGATTGATGATCCTCAGTTGCCTCATCATATCGCTGCCGTATTCATTGGTAGCAGATCTGATAACGATAAAGCTGTTCTTATCGGTGCTGTACAAAATGCCGGCATAGTGACGAAACCGGGTTTCATAAAAAGCCGTGCTTCCTTCACCGGACTTTATCTGTTCAATAAATGATGCGGGTAATTTGCCCGGAAGGATCGCTTCATTTTTAGCCGTAACAGTATCGGTATTAAAAATATAGCCCTGTTCCTGCGGAAGTTGTTCAAGATATTGTTGTTGCAATACACGAAAGGCGGCTGTTTCCTGGTTGCCTTTATCGAAAGTAAACTTTGCGTATAATTTTGTGCGCAGTTCCAGCCGTTTTTCAAAATCGTTATTTACGAATGAGCGAACGAAAATGTAAACCGTTACATTCAATATCAAAAAAATGGCGCCTGTGAGCACTGTAAAAAGTATGGTTGTTTTGGTTTGAATTTTCATGGGCGTGCCGTTTATACTTTCAGCAGGTAACCCATGCCTACAACGGTTTGTATAAGCTTCTTTTCGGTGTCATTTCCTAATTTCCTGCGCAGATAATTTACATATACATCCACCACATTTGTACCCATATTAAAATCAATTCCCCAAACTTTTTCCAGGATCTCCATGCGGCTCAACACCCTGTTTTTATTTCTGACAAAGAATTCCAGCAGGCGAAATTCTGTGGAGGTAAGGCTTACGGGTTGCTCATCTACATGCACCAATTTTGATTTAAAATTGATGTTGATATTGTTGATCTGTTGCACATCGTCATCTTCCTGCACTGCAAGATTTTTTCTTCTGTTGAGGGATTTCAATCTCGCTTCCAGTTCTGCAAATTTGAACGGCTTTACGAGATAGTCATCACCGCCTGCATCAAGTCCGGCAACAATATTTTCAGTGGTGCCCAATGCAGTGAGAAATAAAATGGGTGTATTTATTTTGCTGTTGCGTAATTGCCGGCATACTTCCAGGCCGTTAATGCCGGGCAGCATGATATCCAGAATAATAACATCGAACTGATAAGCTTTAGCCATTTGTAGTGCTGTAAAACCGTCAGGTCCCACGGTCAACTGATAGCCGGCTTCAGTGAGTCCTCTGTTTATCACATCCGCTATTTGCGGATCATCTTCTGCAAGTAATACTTTCATTTTTTATCATGTTGAACCGCTTTGTGCAAAAATCACGCCTGTTATCTTTTGTCCTTCCGCTATCTAAATCTTTCTTTTCTGTGTGAAAAATTGCTTTAATATTCTTCGCACCTGTCATTCATCTATTAATACCGTCGTTCGTCTATAACTTTTTAAACGCCCGCTGCGGGGCATTAAGTTTGAAAAACAGGATGCGCAGATGAAATGGTTCTTTGCGTTTTATCCGGCAATCTAAATAAATTCTTTACTACAATAATTTAATATCATGAACAACAACATCATTATTCGCAGCATATTTCGTCCCCTTCTGTTGGCGATATGCTTTTTCGCTTCCGCAAATTTGCAGGCGCAGATAAAGAAAGAGCCAAAAGTAATTTCTAAAGTGATTGTCGTTCCTATGGAACCCAAAAAAACAGAAAAGCCAAAAGTGAGTAAGGTTGGCGACCTGAGCAAATCGTTGCCTGATAACGGACCCTTAAAAAAATTCTTAGCAACCCTGCCGGAAAAGAAAAAAGTGGTCGGCGGAAAAACAATCACTACGAGGTTGATCTCTGAAGGCGGCTTTACTGCAACAAGCAGAATAAAAGAAGCGGGTAAATCGGTGAAGCCTGCTAAGAAAACAGAAGACGAAGGTCAGATCTGCCAAACATATAATGTTCGTGCAAGTGCCGAATCTGAAAGCTTTGATCTGCCTTACGGTACGGCAGCTGCGAGTATTTATCCCGGTGCGGTTTATTATTATGACGATTATTACAGTAATAATGTAAGTCCGAAACCGCTTGAAAAACCACGCAATCCTATATACGTTCAGGCTGCATCTTCCAGCGGAAACGGAAAATCTATTTTGGTACAGGAGCCATCGAACAGAACGCTTAATGAAGCGATCGGACAATTAAAAGCTTCGCAGAAAAAAACGGCGACGAATGAATCAACTTCTATTTCGATGCAGGCGATCTACAGCGAAGCTGATTTTGCGCTTAATGTAACCGCGGGAGGCGGCGGCTTTGGTTATTCTGCAAAAGCCGGATTTGGTATCTCCGAAAATTCGAAGCATTCTTATTTTATGATCGATGCCACGCAAACATTTTACACACTCACTGCATCATTGCCGGAAAATTCTGACGGCGCATTTTTTAAAGATGCTGCTATCAACGGAAATAACACGGTGTTGTACATGGCTACAGTAAGTTATGGTCGCCGGGTGATCGGTGTTGTGGAAACAGATTTCGACAGTCAGGAAATGTATGCAAACTTTCAGGCCAAATTTTCCGCAGGTCTGGCGCAGGGTTCTGTCGGTTTGGATATGCTCAACAGCGTTACAAATTCATCCACGAAAGTAAGGTTGTATTTCGTAGGCGGTCAGGCGGCACCGATCGAGATCCCGTCGCCAACGGCAGCATCCGTGCAGGAAAGCATCAACCGATACATGCGTACGACCACATCGCAGGACGGCGTTCCTATCAAGTTCACGTTTCGCAATATGAAAAATGAAGGAATGCGTTATGAAAGTGCCACTGATAATTTTACCTATCAGCAATGTGTTCCTAAAAAGCCTGAACAAAAATATAAAGTGAGTGTAGCGTTGCAAACGATTAGTAATGAAAAATATGAAGAAGTAAAATTTGGTATCGTGCAAATGGCTAATCTCTACGTAGGAGGAAATATGGTTGTTCAGCCGGGAGTATTACCGACAGCCGCAATGCTTTGCTGGAAAGAAGCAGTATCTGCAGAAAAAATAGTGTATGGCGGTTGCGAAGAACCGCGAAACTTTAAGAACAATACTTCGGTAAATAAACTCCGCAATTGGGACAGGCAGGTATTACAAAAAGAAATGGACGGTGAAACATACATCGAACTCCGCACGGATTACATCGCCATGTATGCTACAAAATTCGCCGGTAAAACAAACGAAATGAATCCCGCAAAAAAAGAAAAGGTATACCTGCGTGATGTGATCACCGGAAAAGAAGGCGGCGGAAGCATGCGCAAGGAGATAAAAATAAACTTTAATGGCAGGGTATTCACGCTCGCATTTTTGATCAGCGTAACACCGATAGCAGGATAATTTATCATCACCCGATAAACAAACACAACCCGATTTCTGTATTAAAAAAACAAAAAAAAGTATGGTTATGAAAAATAAATTGAATAAAATAATAATTGCGTGTGTATCGTTGCTGTGCAGTTTGGTAAGTCACGGACAGCTTGCAAAGGGCATGATGATCCATGGCTCTTTTGAAAACGGCGTAAAGTATGTGGCTGAAATAACCGGCGTAAAAGCAAATACATTTACCTGCAGTTTTGTGCAAAGTGATTCAAAGTACAGCTTCGTCTTACAAAATGATAACAACGGAACGGAATTCGATTTTCGTGCTTTGGTAACAGATACCAAAGGCGGAAAATTCGGAAAGAACAGCATTTTCAATTTTAATGCATATACCGTACAAAATCCAATAAGCGCCAACAATGACATTGCCGTTAATCAGGCGGTTATCGTAAAATTCGGCAGTGGTAAATCTTTCTTAGGCGTCGCTGAAAAATCGGAAGGTAATCTCTACGTCACCATGTCTCACTCCGGAAATATTTACATGTTTGATAAAAACAATAAAGTGGGCGATAAGAGCGGTGGTATTTATCCGAAGGGTACACAGGCTTTCATTTACATTGCGGCCAACGTAAAACATTAACTGATAAATTTAAAACGATGAAAAATATACTTGTTTTTTTATTTGCTGCCGTTGCCATATCGGCAACAACACACACAACCATATCTCCCGCGCCGCCGGAAACCTGCCCTGCGAAATTGCCCCCGCAGGCTGATACAAAACTGAAGATCATCGCTCCCGCAGATAATAAAAAAGTACACGGTATCGTAAAGGTTTACGGCACAGCCGCATCGGGCTCTGACCTGGAAATAAAACTGACATCAGTTTATTACAAAATGATTCGCGATGGAAAAGGACATGCATCGCAGGGAGATGGTCCGGTGAAAAGAATGAATCGAAAATTTAAGGTGAAGACTTCTGCCGCAGGCCGTTGGGCAATCGCTGATATGGAACTTCGCAACGGATATAATTGGAATGAAACATTTACCATCACAGCTACTTCGGTTAAGTACAGGAACAGTGTAAGCGTTACCGTGATGGATGAAACGCGTGCAGGACTTATCGATTAAATATTTTTATATGCAACGCTCCAATACTGCAATTTCGAAAGGGCTGATGGCAATGTTGCTTACTGTGTTTTCCGGTATTGCACATGCACAATCGTTTAAGGATTGGCTGCGTGATACAGCAACGAGTTACACGATTCGCAAATACGGCGGTGCAATCAAGTTGCCTGACGGAAGAACATTATACCGCGTTGTGTTATCGCCGCCGCCGCGCTGCTTCCATTGCCCAACAGGCATTTTGTATTATGATTCAGCCTGTGTGAACGCCGCCGCATTTACATATAACGGCAGGATAGGTACGGCACACATAACACCGGCGTACAGCGGCGTTCATTTTATAGAATCCACAAATCCGATCTATAAAGCGCCTCGTGGGGTTTACGGCAACGACGCAAACAAATACGTTGATCCGTTTGCAAAACCTATCAGCTATAAAGTAAAAGCAATGCACTCATCTGCTGTTGATTTTATGAGAGTGAATGATAATCTGATCATTTCCGCCGCTGCGGGTATGCAGCATTTTCGGAACGGCAAATTAATAAACAGCTACAAGATCATTCCGCAGCGGATCACAGAAACCTATATTGATCCAAAGGACAATACTGCTAAAGAAGATTTTCTGATGGTATATTATATTGAGCCGCTTAAGAAATATATTAAGCCCGGTGATCACGGATTGTTTTTTACTGCAGCAGATCATGCAGCCAATGAGCTGAAAATTATTGATGCTGCCGATTGGGTAAAAGTATTGGAAACAGAGTGATTGCGTATTTTTCCCGTCCCTTTATTCTAATGAGAATTTCAGATACGGTATGTCAATGCTGTTAGGAAACCCCCGGCCGGGAGTTTCTGAAAATGTTACTGCAGTATCGCCGTTATTTTTTTTGCAGATGCTGCTGTTACAGGACTTCCTTTTTTAAAACTCCGGATGATCAGAAAATGTCCCTGGATGTAATATTGTTCGGGATGTTCGGCAGTAGATTTTTTGCCGCCCCATAAAGTCCGGTTAAAAAAGTATCTGCTTTAAAATCATTTTCAAATTCAAAGTACATGATACTTCCTTTGTCTGTTGCGTTGTCAAAATTCTAAATTTGTTTTTCCTTCACTTTTCCGGTCAGCATTTCGTACGTTCCCGGATTGTTGTAAAATGTACACGCCTGAATAGAGATACAGTTGAGTTTTGCGGTGAGCGCATACCCCTCAGGAATTTCCTTCACAGATAATTTAATACTGTCAATCGTTTGTGCATTTGATGTATTCACCAGTAAAAAAGCGATAAACAGGGTTGTGAAGATTTTGTGCATGAGTTGTTGTTTTCAGGTTTCAGATTATTTAAACACGCTACGAGATAGGAAGAATTTAAAAAGCATTTTCCATGCGGTGAGTTTATTGGAGCGGGCATGTGTCAGACCCGCCCGTCAACCTTATCACAGTTGATTTAATCTGAATTGATAAAGATGCTGTGCTCCGGGAAGTAATGTATTTATATACTTTGAAACTAATCTTTTACCTCGTGGCCGGACCGCAAATAAAACTGTTTGTAAACTCATACTCATCATGTTTGCGTTTGCTGTCCACAGAATTGATCAACGCCAAACTTCCTGTGGTTTCATTTATTACGGGCAGTTCTTCGCCGGTCAACTGATCATTATCCTGTGCACCTGCCTGGATTAACGAAACCCGGTTGCCGGAAAAGGATTGTTCGCTGTAAGGAGAGATGACCGTTGTGCGCGGGCATTTTTATTTTGAGCAACGAGGGGGATGAATAACAGGAACGTAAATGAAAGAATTTTCATGCAGCTAAATTTTTGCAGTTAGGGCACAACGATGTTTCTATAAAAAAGGTATTCTGAGTTTTGCCTGTCACGCATTAATCACATTTCATAAAACATTTTATCTTCTGCGCTTCAAAGAATATATTTACCGCAAAACAACCCCGCATGTCCGATAATAACAATTGCCCGCTTTGCGAAAGAGCATTAGCAGAACCTATCGTGCGCCATCATTTGATCCCGCCGAGCAAAGGCGGTAAAGATTCACCGACGGTTCCGATGCATAAGATCTGTCAGGCAAAAGTGCATGCCGTATTTTCAGAGACTGAACAGAAAAACTATTATCATACTGTAGAGCGCATAAAAGAAAATGAGGATATTATTAAATTCATAAAATGGGTAAACAAAAAGCCGCTTGAGTTTTTTGATACGACGATTAAAAAGAAATAGCAAGGGAATGGATAATTTGGCAATGGATAATGGATAATTCTTCAGGCTTGGAATGGTTTAGAGGAAAGGACGAATATTATACACGAACGACTAAGTTTTTGTGCCGCAGATTATTGTTTTAATTATTCACGGCTATAATTAGCTGAAAAAATTGTCGTCTGCATATGAGAAGTTCGACTTTAAAAAAGTAATCTGCGAATTCCGAAATATCGGGACAGGTACTGCGGCTAAAACCTTCCCACAATCTCCCGCAAAAAAAACAGAATAATCAATTTATGATCTCACCCTTTGTATTCGCTAATCTTTCCCGCCATTGCTGTAATTGCTCCCGCGTAAGTCTCGTGAAATCAAAAACCTCACCTGTGATTTTTAACGGTGCACTGCTGCGGTAAGATCGGGTAGGATTACCCGGGAATTTTTTGTCGGTAACATTCGGATCATGCTCAAAGTTGCCGGTGGGTTCTACCATATATACCCGCGGCTGGCCGTCAATGCCCGCCAGTTCTGCTGCAAGTCCTGCACCATTTTGGATCGCTGTAAAATAGATATGGTTCATCGTGATCTGCGTATCGTAGTTGGAAATAAATCCCGGTGTAAGCAGATCGCCTCTCTTCAGATCCGCTTTTGTTCCGTGATAAAACGGCCCCATGTCTGAGATCTTATTTTTGAATGATGCGGCAAGTTCATGATGTCGTTTCGCCTCATCGATATCATTCAGTTCCTCATAACATCCGGCGATATTTTCATGCACGGTATACAGAACACCCTGTGCTGAAAGATCATTTGTTGCTGATGCATACCGCAATGAAGTTTCAAAAGCGCTTATCTTTTTATGCAGATCAGTTTCATTGCGGGCGATAAAATAAGTTACCTGAAACTTTTCAAAATCATCCGTTGCTTCGTTCATCGCCCGGTTAAATAAACGGCGTGCTTCAACCCTGTTACCTGTTTCTTCCAACGCCATTCCCTGCAGACAAAGCTTTACGATGTTGTTGTGCGGACCAAATTCCATGCTGATCGATTTTATATAAATGTAATTGAGTACAGACAATTTGCAGGCCGGGCCTAAGTAATTTCCGGAGACATAACAACCCTGCTGCTTTTTAAAAGTAACCTGTAAATCCTGAAATATAGGAACAAGCGCTGCAGCTAACAGCATCGCTGCATTCTCCGCCGTTATTAATTATCAATTATCCATTGCCGAATTATCCATTATTCCACCACCGTCAATGTTTTCTTCAACCGGATATCTCTCGACGAGGCACCTATCATGATCCTGAAATCGCCCGGCTCTATTACCGTTTCCATGTTCGCATTAAGCATGCTTAATGATTCGGGTGTAATCGTAAATGCAACTTCTTTACTTTCTCCCGATGCTAAACCGATCCGTTGAAAACCTTTTAACTCGGTTACGGGTCTCGCCACAGAACTCAGCAGATCCCTGATATATAATTGCACCACTTCATCGCCGCGTACATTTCCGGTATTCGTTACTGTAAAACGAATGACCACAGAATCATTTTTACCGATCCTTTCTTTATCAAACCGCAGGTTGCTGTAAGCAAATTTCGTATAGCTCAAACCAAAGCCGAACGGGAACAAAGGCAGCCCGGATAAATTATTATAATCATCACCCCGTCCTGTTGGCTTGTGATTGTACACAAGCGGCAACTGAGCTTCAGCTATCGGATAAGTGACCGGCAATCTTCCCGCAGGATTTTCATCGCCGAATAAGATCGCCGCAACGGCATTACCGCCTTCTTCACCGGGATACCATGCATTTAAAACAGCATTCACACCGGGCAACCAATTATTCATAGTGATCGCACTGCCGCCGGTAAATACAACAACAACAGGAGTGCCTGTTGCTGCAACTGCATTGATCATGTCTTCCTGGTGACCGGGCAATGCAAGCGATGCACGATCCTGAAATTCACCTTCGGTAATACCGGTTACGATCACAGCGACTGATGACGCAGCCGCAATCTTTATTGCTTCTTTGATCTGTTGTTGCCACTCGTTCTTCACGCCGACCGTCCACAATAATTTTATATGCGCATTTCCGTTCGGCTCCATGAACTCGATTTTTATTGCATACTTTTTATCTTTCTCAAAACGAAAGTTCACCAACTTCGCACTGTAACTCTGTTTGCTGCTGTTATCAATTCGTAGTGTGTCATCAATAAAAAGACGAAAGCCATCATTGCCTTCCAGACCGATCTGATAATCCCCGGTCTCCGGTGCTCTAAGGAATCCCTGCCAGCGCACTGAATAAAAATCAAGATTGATACCGGCAGCCGGCGGAAATAATGTCCAGTTAAAATCGATCGTCGCATCTGTTCTTTGCAATACAGGCTCACCGGATAAGTCAACATTGTTGTAATAAGAACCCCGCAGACCGGGTGAATCCGATTCACTGTCTAATAAAAAAAAGGAAGGAATAACCATTGATGTTGCAGACGATCTGCCGCACCCTTCCGCATAAATTACCTTTACATCATCTCCCGCCCGTTTTTTTATTCCGGATAGAATATTTTGAATACCGTTCCCCGAACCGCTGTACCCACCCGTTCTTCCTTCAACAGCATCTTTTCCGATCACGGCTATCGACTTTATATTTTTCCCGAAAGGCAATAAGCCGGTTTCGTTTTTCAATAATACCATTGAATTCACGGCTGCCTTTTTTGCCAACGCTTTATAGTTCTCTTTTACGGCATTTGATTCCGTATCAGGAACCGTTACATAAGGATTCTCAAAAAGTCCCAACTCAAATTTTGCGGTTAGAATACGTCTTACTGAAGCATTGATCTTTTTTATGTCGATCCGTCCGTCGAGAAACGGCGGAATGAATAATTTATAATGATCATAATCGGTTTGAAAGATAACATCGAGTCCGTTATTGATCGCCTGCTCACTTGCATCTGCATAATCTTTTGCGGTGTAATGCAGCACCGTTCCGCCACCCGTGGCACCGGCATCGGAAATAACAAAACCACTGAAACCCCACTTTTTTTTCAGTTGCTCATTCAATAACCAATTGTTGGAAGAGCATGGGGTTCCGTTGAGCGAATTGTAAGCCGTCATCACAGACCTTGCACCGGCTTTTTTTATTGCGTTTTCAAACGGCGGGAAATAGATCTCATTCAGCAAGCGTTCATTCACACTGATGGGATAACTGTCGCGGCCGCCATCGCCCGAGTTAGCAATAAAATGTTTCGGTGTTGTGATGATATTCATTTTTTCAAATGCACCCATAAACGAGACTCCCATGGCAGATGTGAGCAATGGATCTTCACCATAGGTCTCTTCCGTGCGTCCCCAGCGTACATCTGTGGCAACATTTATCACCGGTGATAAGATCTGGCGAATGCCGCGAAGCTTTGTTTGCATGGCGATGGCATGCGCAACCTTACCGGTTAGTGCAGTGTCCCAAGTGGCCGCCAGTGCGATGGCCTGCGGAAAAACTGTTGCGCCTTCGCGGACCAATCCATGCAGCGCTTCATCAAAAAAGATGACGGGTATGCCGAGCCTTGTACTGTCTCTGAAATATTTTTGAATGGCGTTTCCTTTGCGTACAAGGTCTGCGGCTGTTTCTTTTTTATTATATACAAGTAATTGGTCCGCCGCATTTCCTGCAGATGCCGCACTTAATTGAAATCCGAAAATGCCGTTGCTGTATTGCCCCTGCTTTGCATGGTCGAGATCTCCGGGGATCATGAACATTTGCCAAAACTTTTCTTCGATCGTCATCCGTTGCAACAGGTCATTTACCCGCTGCGCTACCGCCAACTTTGCATTTTTGTAAGGTAACGGTGTTTGACCGCAACATGCTGCTGTCGCAAAAAATGCGACAATGTGTAACAGAATGATCTTTCTCATTAGTTGTTTATGGTTGTTCAACTTTTAAAACCCACACATGATCGCCAACAGTTTTTAATGCCTGCGGAATATCGATCTCAATATTGCCTGCCACTTTTTTCCATGATAACTTTTTTGCAGCGCCGAGCATTTTTATTGTTGCATGATCATCAACAGGAATCTGATTGAGCACAAGTTTGCCCGCAGGAAAATCAGACAAGAAAATAAAATGCGTTTTGTCGTTTTTCGATCTTGTAAAATGAATACCGGTTTGCGCATTGCCTGCATTACACATTCTCGTGCCGTAGATCGCTTGGCCGTTTATCTTCATCCATGCGCCGATCTCTTTAAGTCGTGCATAAGCAACGGGATCAAGTTCACCGTCCGGTCCGGGTCCGATATTCAATAAATAATTACCGCCCTTGCTCACAATGTCTACCAGCTTTTCAATGATCTCTTCTGTAGGTTTATATACATCACCCGGCACATAACTCCAGCTCGTTGCCATCGGCATGCAGGTTTCCCAGGGATACGGCAAACCCTTCTCAGGAATCTGTTGTTCGGGTGTAAGGTAATTTTGATTTGGTCCGGGTACTGCACGATCCACAACGATAAGGCCGGGTTGTACTGCTCTTGATTCTTTCACGAGTCGCGGCATGTCGATGTCTTCGCTCTGCGGATTGCGGGCGTAGCGACTGCCCTCCGCTTCATCAGATAACTGCTCTTTTATTTCTGCTGCTGTTTTCTTTCTTACCCAGCCGCCGTCCAGCCAAAGGATATCGATCTTGCCGTAATCCGTCATTATCTCGTTCACTTGGTTATGAGTATAGTCAACAAACTTTTTCCATTGCGCGGGATATTTTTGTACGGAATAATTCGCATTCCTGTCCGCCGGCGGAAATTTATCCCACCAATAATAATCGCTGTGCCAGTCGGGTTTTGAGAAGTAGGCGCCGATCCACATCCCGTCGTTGCGAAAAGCATTAAAGAGTTCTTTCGTAATATTCGCTGAAGGATTTGTTGCAAACGCACAATCTTTATCCGTGATCTTGTAATCGGTGTACTTGCTGTCGAACATACAGAAGCCGTCGTGATGTTTTGTAGTAAACACGAGATATTTCATACCCGCATCCTTAGCCGCGTCTGCCCATTTTTTCGGATCGAATTTTTTCGGGTTAAATGTTTTTTTGAGTTCGGTATACTTTTTCACATAATCAGCATAATTATTTGCCACGCCGGGTTTTTGTCCGCCCGTTGCCCAACTCAGATCTTCCGGGCAAATGCTCCAGCTTTCCACAATGCCCCACTGACTGTAAGTGCCCCAATGCATGAGCAGTCCGAACTTCAGGTCCTTCCATTGCTCCAGTCTTTGCTGAATGGCAGGATCAGGATCGGGAAAATACTGTTGCTGCTCCTGTGCGAAAAGATCCGCAGAAAATAAAACGCCGCAGAGCATTGCGCTTATAATGATCCGGTATTTTTTTATTGACATCATAATGCTGCAGAGCCTGCTGACAGGCTGATCATAGCGCATGGCCGGGTCATAGTTCATGATAATTAATTTTAAGCAAAGGTAGCGGAGTGTGCACAAGAATGAGTTTGGAACACGTATAGCGCAGGTGATCACGGATACAGGATTTACTTTGACAGGTTTAGAACACGGATGGCACGGATGATCACGGATAAAAATTAAGAATGTGAGATAATATTACTGCAAACTTTTCTTTTTATCAAAGCTTTTTTACCGAAATACAGCAGCAATCCAACTTCAATTTCAGTCGCTTTAAGATAATTGATAAGTTGATATTCATGAGCAGGAATATGCTCCGCTGCACCGGCTTTTATTTCAATGATAACTTTTCCTTCTGCAACGATATCTGCAACATAACTCCCTACGATATTACGCTCAAACCAAACATCTACCGGTGCCTGCTGCACACAGCGGATCCCTTTGCTCCTTTAATTTGATCGCAACAGCATTCTCATAGATCTTCTCCAAAAAGCGATAAACTAAAATATTGTACACTTCATAATAGCACCGTATAATCTTATTTGTCAGATCTTCATGCAGCATTTCTGTTTCTTATTTTTTAAATATTCAATCTTCAACTTTTATCCGTGATCATCCGCTCTCCGCGTTTCCAACCAACATCCGTGATCATCCGCGTTATCCGTGTTCGCAACCACCATCCGTAATCATCTGTGTTATCCGTGTTCGCAACTAACATCCTTGATCATCTGTGTTATCGGTGTTCCCAACTAACTTCCGTGACCATCTGTGCTATCCGTGTTCCCAACCAACATCCGTGATCATCCAAATTATCCGTGTTCCAATAACCACAGCTCCGATCCATACCTGTGTTCTATACCTCAAAATCACAAACCCAAAATAACGATCACTCAACAAACTTCCCCTGTGTAAATCAACACATTTTAATGAGCATATTTCTTCAAACTTGCTAAAAGAGGAAAAAGCAACCCCACCCCATAAATTAATACAGACATTTGCAACTTCTTTAAAAACGGCGCATGAAAAAATCAACCTACATTTTTACCATTCTCATTCTTGGCAGCCTCACCGCACTTGCACCGTTTTCGATAGATATGTATTTGCCCGGCTTCCCGGCCATAGCAGCAGACCTTCAAACATCCGCAGCAAAAGTTTCCCTTTCACTCACCGGGTTTTTTATCGGTATCTCCGCCGGACAATTGCTGTATGGCCCGCTGCTTGATCGCTTCGGAAGAAAGATCCCGTTGTATGCAGGTCTTAGTGTTTATATCATTGCATCTGTAGCATGCGTATTTGCGCACAGCATTAATTCCCTAATCCTATTAAGATTTGTGCAGGCGCTCGGAAGCTGTGCTGCTACCGTAACAGCGGTGGCAATGGTGCGTGATCTTTTCCCGGTAAAGGATAGCGCCAAAGTTTTTTCACTGCTCATTCTCGTTCTCGGCGCATCACCAATGATCGCACCCACAGCAGGCGGCTACCTCATCGGCGCTTACGGCTGGCATTCGGTTTTTATCGTGCTCACCATTTTGGGTGCGCTTATTTTATTGGCATCGATATTTTTTCTGCCGGAAAAATACAAGCCTGATACAACGATCTCGTTAAAGCCCGCACCCATCATTAAAAACTTTTTACTGGTATTGAAAGAGCCGCAATTTTACACCTACACATTTACCGGTGCCATCGCTTTCGCCGGATTGTTCGCCTATGTATCCGGCTCACCCGTGATCTTTATGGATGTTTTCGGTCTCTCCGGCAAAGTATACGGATGGATCTTCGCATTGCTCTCGATCGGATTCATCGGTTCAAGTCAGGCGAATACTTTGCTGATGAAAACCTACAGCAGCCGGCAGATCGTTCGCATCGCTCTCATTTGCTACGCTGCCTTTGCAATAATATTTCTCAGCATTACTCTTGCCGGTATACTCACGCTGCCGGTGGCGATCATTTTTCTTTTCCTGATGCTGGGAATGGTCGGTATCATTAACCCTAACGCAGCTTCACTTTCGCTGGCGCCTTTTGAAAAAAATGCCGGTAGTGCATCAGCATTGATGGGGGCTTTTCAAATGGGGATGGGCGCATTTATTTCTTTCCTGATAAGTTTGCACGATGTGCCCGCCGCATGGCCGCTTGCAACTGCTATGGCAGGTTCAGCTGTTTGTGCATTAGCAGTGTTTTTTATTGGTAAAAGAAATATTAGGGAAGAGAATGGATAATTGTATAATGGACGATGGATAATTTATTATTTCAGAGGGCATTTCGAAACTGAGTGAACATTCGGGTTGACTAAATTATCCGTTGTCAATTGTCCATTGAAGTATTGTTCATTGAATCATTGTCAACCAATCGATCTCTTCATTAAGATCATTCCGCATCAAGGGGAATAATTATTTTCAGCACAAAGCCGTTCCCCGGCGAACTGGTGATGGTTGTCTTTCCTTTAAACGCACTCACCCGCCCTTTAATATTTTTCAATCCTATCCCATCTGACTGTTGCCCGGTATCCATACCGCGGCCGTCGTCCATGATCAGCAAATGCAGTTCACCGTTCTCTGTTTTTCCCTGCACCTGAACATTATCCGCAGCCGCATATTTTATGATATTGGTGCAATGCTCCTGCAATACACGGTACAAATTCAACTTTAAATTTTCTTCTATTAAATGCTCGTCAAAGTGTTCAAAATCTGTTTCTACGTTACACCTTATATCCAGCATATCATGCGTCAGCTTTTTCAACGACACTATAAAATTACCGGTAAGTTCCGGCGTCGCATACTGGTGAGCGATCTTGCGGTTCTCATCAATAGCGAGCTTTAAATATTCCAGTGTTCGGTTGAGGTATTCATTTGCGCCCGATTCGTGAATCAGCGTGGAAATATTAAGGCCCGCACCGGCGAGGATCTGGTTCACATTATCATGCAATTCCAACCCGATATGGTTCCGCTCTTTTTCCTGTGCCTGAAGGATCGCCCGGGTAACAATACGTTGTTGTTCCAGTTTTTGTTCCTGGATCGTTTCCTGTAAATGCAGCAGCCTTAACTCGGTTTTCTTTCGTTGCGTAAGATTACGGGAAAAACAGGCGGTGCCGGCGATCCGGTTCTTTTTCCAGATCGGATAGAACGATATTTCCAGCCACACATCCGCAGGTTCCGATGTATGGAACGTTTCGGTAAATACTTCGCCGGAAAAGGCACGTTCATAAAAGTCCTTATACCTTTTTCTTTCGGCAGGATTAAAAGCAAGATCCAGCAGATTATCCCCGCTTATGGCTGTTGTACCGTTGAGATGCATGATCAGCAGGCCGAATGCCTCGTTGAAGGTGATCAGCCGGAAATCCGTATCCACGCTCCACATCGGATCAAGCGTGGTGTTGATCAATGCATGCAGATTGTTGTGGTCAAACATTCGTTGCGCTTCCACCGATTTTCTTTCCGTGATATCTTTCCCGGTAAGACAAACACCTGTTATCGTCCCTGCTTCATAAACAGGATTCAAAGTAAAGTTGAACCACCGGGTGATATCACCGTTCCTGTAGCTATGATCGTATTGCACTGATTTGCCGGAAAGGACCGTTTCAAAGCTTTTGCTGAACAAATTACGCCGATCAGGTGTTATGTCCGCCAACAGGTCATCGCCTGTTGCCAATTGTATTTCATTATTTTCATAACCCATCATCCCGGCTACTTTATTGAACATTCTGATCCGGCGATCGCGGTCCATTAATACAAATCCTTCGGAAGAATTATCAAAAATAGCTTTCATGTTCCTGTCAGACAGAAGGATCTTTTCTTCGGCAATTTTACGTTCGGTAATATCCCGGAAAAATATTGACAGCCCGTTTTCGGAAGGATAGATATGATTCTCCATCCATATTTCCAGCGGCGGATAGTATTCTTCCATGCGGATATAAACCTGCTCCCGCAGCGCAGTATGGCAGGCGTTAAAAAATTCTCTTTCCGTTGCTTCAGGAAAATTTTCCCAAATATTTTTACCGGTCAACTCTTCAGATTTCCACCGCAGCAATTCGCCCGCCTGTTTATTTACATAGGCGTAATTCCAGTTACGGTCGAGTGAAATGAAAGCATCCGACACTCTTTCCATGGTGATCTGAAACTGCGCTTCCAGCTCGTGTTTCGCTAATTCTGTCTGTCGCTGTTTTACGGCAGCAGTAATAGCCGGGATGAGGCGCACTGTATTTTCTTTGGAGATGTAATCAACCGCACCTTTTTTGAGGATCTTCAGGATAACCTCATCGCTCATTGCCGATGAAAGAATAATAAAAGCTGCTTCCGGACGGCGTGCAACAACGTCATTAAGCGCAGCTTCAGCATCAAAGCCCGGTGTAAAGTGATCAGCAAGAACGATATCAGGTGAGAAATGTTCAAGCGCATCAATAAAATCTTTTTTGCAGGCAGTGACCTTTACAGTGCTGCCGCGCAACGCTTTTGTTATGGAAGCGCTGATGCATGCGGCATCTGCAGGATTGTTTTCAAGTATGAGGATATTCAATTGCGTTACCTTTTAAAGATGACAGATAAGGAATATCTAAACAAAAATTGTCTTCCGGGTTAAGGCTTGTTCAACCTAGATGTGTTTCAGATACGCCTGAGCGCTGTATCCCGGGATCCGTTATTAGGGTTGATATAAAGTTACATCGGTAAGGCTGAAATCAGGCATTCTTTTTCGGAGGGCAATAAACTTATATGGCAGAATGCCGGGAACGTTGAAAAATAAATATGCAGATTGTTGGGGATCAATGCACTGTTGCATAATGTGTATGAAAATGATCAGTCGGCTGTTTTTTCCGCCAAAAAATGATTGATCATACAAACAGTCGCCGCAATAACAGCGTCATTTTTCGGCATCATCAATTCGCCGATGTATTCACCATGACCGCCGGGAATGATCGCTATTCTTGAGCCGGCAAGCAGGCGGTGCATTTCCGCAAGATGTTCGGGAGTCGTTACGTCTTTGTCCCCGATGATGATAAATGCCGGCGCTTTAATGCTCCGCATATCCGCATCTGTAATATCAGGAAAGGAGCCCATTCGGCTTACGTCACGCTCATACATTTTGTGCAATGCGTTCGTGTCGGGATTTATCGCAAGAAAAGCAGCTTTGTATGGCTGCGGCATTCCTTCAAAAGTGGGCTTTTCCATCATTTCCCAAAACCAATCAGGCGCACCGGTTTTTTTATAGAATGTGGATGCCACAATAATTTTGTTGGTCATCTCCGGGTGACGAATGGCAAACTGCAGCGTAGTGCTTGCGCCGTTGCTGAAACCGAAGATATCGGCTTTACTGATGTTCAATATTTTCAACAATGCCGCAACATCGTCGGCATCCTGCGTAAAGCTGAGTGGCCGGTCTATATCTGCCGTATGACCATGTGCCTGCAACTCTACGGCGATCACTTTGTGCGTTTTCGCAAATTCATGCAGCACACTACCGAAAGTAGTTTGAATGGTAGAGCCGCCGCCGTGTATCAATACCAGCGGCATCCCACTACCGTGAATTTCGTAATACATTTTGAGGCCGTTCACGAACGCATAGCCGCTGCTGCTGTACGGTGTTGCGCGGGCAGTTGTTTTCATTTGCACATTATTTATTTTATCGCCGGCATTGTTGCAGCCAAAAACGGTGTAGATCATCAGCGGCAAAAATGAAGCGGCACTGTTTCATTACCTGAAATTAAATGCATGCGTTATCATTTACAACGCTTTTTTCTTTTAAATATTCCCGTGCGAACGTTACTATTTTCGAAGCAGCGGTTTCGGTTCCATAGAATATTGGTGCACCATCGCCGGTGCGCTTGCATCCAAAGAGTAAATATCCCCGTGCCTGTGCAGATCCAACAAACCGAACAAACCCAACAAATACAACAAATACAACAATTACGACAAACACAATAAAGGCCGCCGCTCAAGCCCGCTACGGGTACAATTGCGGATGAATTAAAAAAATGGAAAGACTTGCTGGACAGCGGCACTATCATAACAGAAGAATACGAGAAACAAAAAGCGAGATTGTTGCAATAGATCTTGGTTACTTCAAACTACTGAAGCTGAAAATTTCCTGCAAATCTCTCAGGTAATAAATAATATCAGCCAATGATTTATTTATTCCTTTCGGATTCAAGCGCTTTTATGTATGCTTTCATCAGTTTTGCATACGCAGATGAGCTTGCTGTTTGATAATATTTTCCGTTATCCCTGTTCCTCAGAAAAAATACATCATCAGCAGCATAAGTAGATGATCTGCCGGGTGTGTTTCCGCCCACCTGAGCTTGAGTTGCATAACCTATCCGGTGATCAAACATATAAAGGTATTTTTGAACAGGATAATCTTCCAGTTGCGTTTCTTTGATGATCAGATAAGGACCCGTATAATTTTCTTTAAAATTATTTCTGAGGAATTTATTATAACCCCAATCATCGCCGTGACTGATCACGAGTAATGTGTCTTTAAAAGAAGAAAAATCAGGCGGTATTTGTCCGCCCTCCTTTGTGAAACTCATTTTTTTTGTTCCTGCACTTGCAAGTGCCAAAACGACGAAAGCGGCAATGGTGAAGAAAGACAATAAATGTTTAGTTTTCTGTTTCATGTAAAGTGTGTTGATATATTTTTTTAAAAAAAAGATTAGTAAATAATGCGCCGAATGATCCTGCCATGTAGATTGCAATATCAAAAAAATCTCCCGTGCCCGGAATCAAATGCGCATCCTGTGCAACTTCAAAACATACAAAGCTCCCTGCGGAAATGATCAACCATGATCTGTGCGGAATGCGATCCCATATTATGAGTATAGCTGAAATAAATGCATAGGCCCAAAAGAGGTCCGGAATATAATTGCGAATAATTCCGGCAAAACGCATTCCCGGGAAATAAATGATCGCTCCGGACATTACCGGAAAAAGTAGATTTAGAATAATATCTGATCGCCTGTTCAGTTTCATAAAGTAACAATAAAAAAATCTTAAGTATGAATATAATTCAAAGTCTATATAATTCAATTTTTGTTGGTAAATAACAGAGCCGCTTCGCTTAACGCTCGGGATAGTCAGGTACGGATTCCTCTTCAGCTTTCACTTCAAAATTATTCATGAACTCCTGATCCTGTAATTTCCGGATATGCCTGTCTAAATAAATGATCAGGATCGTAAAAGAATTGATAAAATCCATGCAGGCAGTGGTGTCGAGAGCGTAATTCTTTTTGATAAATTTGACTGCGTTGTTTTTAACTAATTCCTCCATTGAAGGAGACGGACGTTGGGCAACGGCTGCCGAGGCGAACAGAATGCCTGACAGCAATATCGTTTTCAGGTTTGTGATCATGGAGCAAAGACGGTAAAATAGTTTGAGGGAATCTTATCGTGCCACCTTGCTTTTTTGCAAAGGAAAACACGGTTGCCTTGTACCTGCCTTGTCGTTTCCTTGTCAACGCCTTGTCAGCTACGTAGTGGCTCCTTGTCAGCTCGTTGTCGGCAGCTTATTGAAAGCTTGTTCCTGCCTTGTCGTTTCCCTATCGGCTCCTTGTGCCTTGCTTGGGTTATGATGGGGAGGAGCTTGGATGGAGGTTGTCGGAAACTGCGCTCCGATGCCGGTAAAAATAATCATTGAAAATCTCCTTTCTGTCCTGAGCGTTAAGCGAAGCGTCTCTCAGGACGTTTAATGAAGATGAGTTTTTAACTCAACGGTGGGTATTAACCGGTTATAGTTGTTCTGAATTTTCCGTACCCGTCTTTCTTTCCGCGTTTAAATTCTGAGATGGATATTTCTCCCGCCACACTTGTCAATAGAACCTTTCCTTTAAAAAATTCCTTTCTTAAAATCACCTTATTGTCTGTCGCCATTTGTAAAAATGTATATGCCTTTATCCTCCCAACTGTCGTCTTTCCAATTGCCCTGACATTTCAAGGCCGAACCCGGGCTAAACTCAAGCCGATCGCAAGTTGAACCCAAATTGAAGGCAAGCTAATACCTGATTGAAGTACAATATAAATCAGGTTGTACATTGCCTGCGCCGGATAATTCCCCCCTGATCACAACATCTCCGGCTCCGGCAAAATGCGATCTTTTATTCGCGTGCGATTAAAACTACCGTTTATCCGATGCGGAAATAAAAACCGTCATCCCTTCATCTGCCCTTACCATCACCAGTACCTGCAGCGGCAGATAATCTCTTGTAAGCAATGTGTCGATCACTTGCCGGCCGCGGACGGATACACGATGTGTAAATTTGCCGGTTTTCTCTAATTCATCCATTAACGCTTCTACCACTTTTGCATCTGCAGTTGCCTTGTCCTTCATTCCCGCTTTGGAATAATTCCATTCCGCCAGGTAAGTACTGAACTTTCCGGCAGAGTCGCGGGAGAAGAATTCATCACCATGGTTTAACTTTTTGCGCAGCGAAATGTATTTGGTGTTTTTGTCCGGGGAATATCCGGTGACTGTAGTACCTGCTGTCTGCTCAAAGAAATCAAGGCCGTCATCTATCGTAAGCTTTAGTGCTGCAGCGTAGGTTTCGGGGATTGCATTTCCCTGTTTGTCGATCAAAAAAACATTGCCGTCTTTTTTTACTTTGGCTACACCGTTCTCAAACTTATAGTATTCATACACGGATCCCGGTTTCACATGCATGTAGTCATATACCGCGGGAATGATCTGCTTGCCGTTCATATCTACAAAACCGGCCTTTAACTGATCCTTACTGTCGGGCAACGCAGCACTTGCAAGGCCTTCGTTATAATTGCCGAGCCACGTATATTTTACAGGAACCACTTCCTTTCCTTTCATATCCACATAGCCCCATTTTTTTTGCAGCGACACGTTGGCAAGACCATTGAGGAACGGAATCACTTTATCGTATTTGATCGGTACGATCACTTTGCCCGTCTTGTCAATAATTCCCTGCGAGCCTTTTAATTGCACTACCGCGAAGCCTTCTTTAAAATTTTCCGCCTCATCATACTTCAGCGGCACGATCTCTTTTCCGGTTTCATCAATGTATCCCCACTTGCCACCTTCGAAAATTTCTCCCGACATATCGTAGTCGCTTTTTCCTTCTTTCGTTACCGCGGCAGTTCCTTCCTTAAAAGTTTTTACAGCTGCATAGATCGCGGGAACCGCAACGCCGCCCGCAGCATTCTTGAAACCATAGCGATCATTTTCCTTAAATTTTGTAAGCGACTGGCCTATGGTTGCCAGGCAGATCAGGATGCAGCTTGACAGCACTGATACTTTCTTCATCTTCATACATTTAGAGGAGCAAATGTATGGTAGAGTGTTGCAATTTCTGTACCGTGGATTGGGTATTTCGGGGGGGAGGGTATTGATTACTTTGCCTTACAGAGAGATTATCTATACGCCAATTTGAGTAGTTGTCTTTTGTCCGTTACTGTTTATTTTCATCGTTGTAATAAAGATGTTTGAGGTTTTTCCGGTTCCCGCATCGCTCAACACCTATCATAAATAATGCTGCAAAAATTGCTTAAACGCCAATCCTGATTTTCTTTTTATCTCTACCGCCACTTCTTTTTTAAAGGAACAATAACAGCTCCACAGGATAAGCATTTTGCAATGAGCTTTTCACGGATTCGGGTAATTCAAAAATTATTGACGAAGCGAGTTGATTCTACCTTTTCAGGGCGGTTTCATATAGTCTTACCGGTATTTCAATGTAGTTACAATAGTATCATCATGGAGTCATCATGAAGTCAAAATGGAGTCAAATCACTGTACATTTACTGTATGTTCACTGTACATTCAGTATAGCTTCACTATAGCTTCATAATTTTCTACGCTGATTGATCTTCATCCTGAAATTTCAGAAAGGCCTTACATAGTTTTCCAAAAAGCGGATCACTTTTACTTCCGGCATTTCACAGGGTTTCAACAGATCTGCCGTGGAAGTCAGGTAATAATTGAAGCTGATAAAATCATTCCCACCCGTTTCTTTCGCGAATACTTTTATGCTTTTGCCGCCGTTGAAATCCTCACGGGTAACCGCGTATTTTTTTCCTTCGTATCGCACTTCGCAATAACCAACCGGCAGCAGCTTTATTTTTTCTATCCATGTCATCGGTCATCCAATTCAAAAACCGGTCCGCCCTTTCACGCTCTCGTCTGTCATCTGTCCACTGTCATCTGTCAACCGTCATCTGTCACCTGTCAACCGTCATCTGTCACCTGTCAACCGTCATCTGTCACCTGTCAACCCTTCTTATATTCTGCATACCGCTCTTCCAACATTTTCAACTTGGGATGAATATACCTTGCACAAAAAACGTTGTCCTTATTTTTTTGATAATAATTAAGCTGCTCCGCTTTGTTTAGCCGGAAAGCTTTAAACGGCAACACCTGCGTGATAATCCTTTCTTCGAAATCCGGTTGGTTGTCCATGATCATTTGCTCAACCCCTGCCGGATCATCTCCGAATACATATACCGCCGAACGGTATTTCTCCCGCATACTGTGGTTCTTTGTGCAGGCATGCGTGTGCAGATGCACAGACAGCAGAACAGGCAGCGGTATTATCAACGGGTCATAATGAACGATCACCGCTTCGGAAAAGCTTTCGTGGGGCGCATCTGAACTTACCCAACCCTGCTCCGTTTTTATAACACCACGTACAGACTGAAAATACGCTTCCGTGCACCAATGGCAACCACCGCCGAAAGCGATTTGTTGAATGATATGGTTTGGTGTCGGAATCACAGTACAAAAGAAAGTTTTTTTTGCGACTAATCGGGGAACGCGGACATTGAGAATAACACGGATCAGGATCTGAGCATTGGTGAGTATTCGCGAACTCTTTAAATGGAACACGGATATTCAGGATTACTCGGATAAGGAAATTGTTGGCGATCTATCCGTTTTATCAATTTGATCTGTGTTCCTTTATTTTTAAAACGGAACACGGATAATCAGGATAACACGGATCAGGATATAATATCCGGTTGTTTCCTAAGAATAACAATAACCCAACTTCAATGGCTTTAAAATAGTTGGTGATCTATCCGTGTCATCCATTTGATCCGTGTTCCATTACTCTTGGTGATCTATCCGTGTTATCCACTTGGTCCGTGTTCCAGTACTGCTAAAACGGAACACGGATAATCAGGATAACACGGATCAGCACCCTAAGTTCCGGTCGTGTACATTTTCCTTTTAATAAAAGGTTTCTTTCCGAAGAATAGTAATAAGCCAACTTCAATTTCAGTGGCTTTAAGGTAGTTGATCAGTTGATATTCATGAGCCTGAATATGTTCATTATTACCAGCTTTGATTTCCAATATTATTTTCCCGTCAACGATTATATCTGCAAAATAATTTCCAACAACCTGACCGTCAAACCAAACTGCTATCGGAGATTGTTGAATACAAATAAACCCCAACGATGTTAACCTGATGATGAGTGCATTTTCGTAGATCTTCTCCAAAAACCCATGGCCGAGCGTATTGTATACCTCATAATAGCAATTAATAATCTTCTCAGTCAATTCTTCGTAAAGCATTTTTTAATTTTCTTATAATTATACAGCAATCAGTACAACTTCTATCCGTGTCATCCTGTCTATCCGTGTTCCTTATCAAAATAACAAATATTCCGAAAAATATCCCGGATGAATTGACCATAAGTAAATGTTGAATTTCCCCTGATTTTTATTTGTTCCTTTATTCTTGGCGATATATCCCTGTCATCCATTTGATTCGTGTTCCTTTACTCTTGGCGATGTATCCGTGTTATCTATTTGATCCGTGTTCCTATTTTCTTGGCGATATATCCCTGTCATCCATTTGATTCGTGTTCCTTTACTCTTGGCGATGTATCCGTGTTATCTATTTGATCCGTGTTCCTATTTTCTTGGCGATATATCCGTGTCATCCGTTTGATCCGTGTTCCTTTACTCTTGGCGATATATCCGTGTCATCCGTTTGATCCGTGTTCCTTTACTCTTGGCATTATATCCGTTTGATCCGTGTTCTTTTATTTTTAAACCGGAACACGGATAATCAGGATAACACGGTTCAGTATCCAAATGATATTAGCGAAGTAAATACTGCGCTTTATTTGAATGTCAGTAGAATTAGCGAAGCGTTTCTACGGACCGTGCGTTTTTAAATTTGCAGCAAAACCTGTCCCGTCCAGGTCCGGCCTCATCCCTGCGCCGTATTGCGCATCATCTGATCCGGTACAAAGAAACCCACTAAACATTGCTGCCCGGTGGGTTTAAGATTTTATGTTACTGACTATTACAGCCGTCGAATGCTACTATCAGATCAGAAATCCTCCTGATACTTCTATCCTTTGGGCATTGACCCATTTAGCATCATCGGAACAAAGAAAAGCGACTACGCTGCCGATATCATCCGCCAGGCCTACTCTGCCAAGTGCGGTTTGCGAAGCAAGCGTTTGATTGAAGTCAGGATTATCACGAACAAAGCCGCCGCCAAAATCTGTAGCGATAGCACCCGGTGCAACCGAATTCACCCTGATCTTTCTGCTGCCTAATTCTAAAGCCTGGTACCTGCTTAAGGAATCAATTGCTGCTTTCATTGCGCCGTATGCGGAATAGCCGGCGAATGAAAATCTTGCCAACCCTGATGACGTGTTTACGATGCTGCTTCCGTCATTCAATAAAGGCAATAATTTTTGTGTAAGAAAGTAAGGGCCTTTAAAATGAATGTTAGTCATCGCATCTAATTGCGCTTCTGTTGTTTCGTCAAATTTTGCATTGGTGCCCACGCCGGCATTGTTTACCAGCGCATCCAGTTTTCTGCCGCCAAGGTCCTTATCAAGAATTGACTCTACCTCGTTTTTAAAACCTTCGAAGCCGGCTGTTGTTGCGATGTCTAATTGCAGTGCAAAAGCTTTCCGCCCTGCCGCTTTTATTGCCTTCACCACTTCTTCCGCTGATTCTTTTTTGGATTGGTAGGTAATGATCACATCAAAGCCTTTATTTGCCAGTTGTAATGCCGAATCTTTTCCCAGACCGCGGCTGCCGCCTGTAACTAACGCGATCTTGTTTTCGTTGTTTGCCATTTTAATTGTTTTTAAATTTCAATTACAAAATTGGCGGGAAAATCTGAACGGGTGTTTGCAATAATCAAATCAATGTTTGCGATAATCAAACAATTGCTGCTGACCTGTATGTTTGCGGCGAGCGGTCGCCCTGCTTCTTAAAAAAATTGGAGAAATGTGCCACTTCATCAAAGCCGAGCGTGAAGGCTATTTCCGAAATATTCCATTGTGTATGGTTCAATAAAGTTTTAGCTTCCTGAAAGATCCTGCTGCTGATGATCTCACCGGTGGTTTTGCCGATTGTATCTTTCAACACCCGATTAAGGTGATTAACGTGTACGCCTAAAGTGCCTGCATAATCCTTTGGCGTTTTAAGCTGCAACAATTGGTTGGTATTTTCAATCGGAAATTGTCTCTCCAATAATTCAATGAATAAAGCCGTGGTTCTTGCAGACGCAGTCTTGCCGCCGGCTACGGGTAATACGGGGCTTAGTTTCTGACCGTAGTGGATCAGCTCCATCAAATAATTCTTCAGCAGATCATACTTATAAACGTAATCAGATGCAATCTCAGCGTGCATCTTTTCAAAGACTGCGCTGATTTCATGAAATTGTTTTTTATTGATATGAAAGATAAAATCTCCCTGCGGAGAGAAAACAGAAAGCTTATCTATTTCCAATCCTGTCTTTTCTTTGGATAAAAAATCTTTTGTGAAAACGCAGAAATGACCGGATTGGTCCGGTGCCAACGGCGTGTAATTATACGGTACTTTGGGTGAAGCAAACAGCACGGCACAATCTTCTATCTCAATCGTTTTGTCGGCATACTCTATTTTGTTCCGGCCCGCTATGAGGCTTATTTTGTAATAGGTTCTCCTGTTGTAAGGCATTTCCGGCTTACCCTTGCATCCCCTGTACATTTCTGAGATGTCGAAAACATTGAAATGCCCGATGTCCTTATTGATGTTCTCATTCAAAAAACAATCAATGCCGGGGCAGGTATCCCCGAAAGTGTCCTGATAGAACTGCCTGATCGTTATTGTCTCCATAATTTGCAAAAATCAAATGTAGGAAGTTTCGGGGGATTTGGCAGTGTTGATGGATATGAGGCCAGATGCGTTGGCGATCTGCGCAGGTTTGAGCCCGATACCTGCAGCAAATTAAAATATCTTAGGGGTTGCGTCCTTGTAAGGTTGCCGCACAGCTTGTCCCGATCCTTCGGGAAAAAGCCAACGCACAATGCCCGCGCCTCATTTCTGCGCTAGAGATCTGCTCTAGGTAAGGCAGGAAGAGGACAATGCCAGCTGCCGTATCAGTTCTGCTATCATTATTTATCTGCTTGTTGTGCTTTCAAAGTAATCAGGATGGCAGAGAAAGTTTAAGAGGCGAAGATGCCGTGAGTCTAAGACGGGACGGCGGCAAATACTAGATCCTTTTGAAACGTTTCATATAATTCTTTTAAATGCGCTTGCTCTGTCTTCCTATGACTCCAACCGTATCCAACGCTTTTAAATAGCCCGTCAACAGGATTGATAGGAAATATATCTATCTCTTTAATGTTTCCTGAAATATTTTCAGATGATGTAGCAAGTATCGTTTCATCATGGTTATAATAAAACGTCCACCATTCTTTGGAGTTTGCAAAATCCATTGAAAGCATCTGGCAATAAATGTCGTTGCGGCCATGTTTATGCGATCTATTTAAACCCATACGCGGAGTTCGTTTAAAGTCTGATTCTTTTAGTTTCAGGAGTGCATTTTTAGTAATACCTACAACTCGCCAGCGTTCAGGATCAGCTGCGAAAAGATACGTCAGCATTCCAGCCTTAAATTTATCGGGTGCATTCATCTTTTGTATCATTTTGAAGTCTTCAAACATTTCCTCTATACTCATAATTTTACTTTTTATAGTCTTCTTCTAATAAAACGTTTTTAACTGTGCCTTCCCTGTTATCTGCCTCAGCAAATATATTTGGTTGTTTGGTTTCTTTTCAATTTGGCCGCATTGAAAGGCAAAGATTAGTTTCTTTTGAACTTGCCGCACAGAAACCAAACACACATTGTCAACGCCTCATTTCTGCGCTAGATACCTGCGCCAGATGGGGGGGGGGAAATCATAACTGCGCCGGATTGGGGCGTATTACTGCGCCGGATTGGAAGAATAAATTTATGTGATGTGTGAGGATATATCTTCCATTAAATCAAAGCAATCAATTAATATATAATTTGCTGGGTTTATTTTTGATGGCAACATTAAAAATTGGCCAGTAGATGGAGTTGAAAGTGGAAGAATTGCGTAGTAATTTTTTACCACCTTTTGAAACTCTAAGAACGATTCCATAGAATTATGTGCTATATGATTTCGTAATTTCTTAAACTCTCGTAGCGCAGAAATGTTGGATGAAATTGGAATTTTGAAAGGGAAACCGTCTTTTAGATATAATTCTGATCGATTTATAACAGTGTCAGGACTAGTCCAATCTAAAAAAGGCATAGATGATTTTATCAATCTTTCCGTATGGTCAAAATTTAACGAGTTAAGATATGATGCTGGCTTACGTCTCTTTGACCATTCCTTTCCCATACAATGTAGAAGAAAAATTTCCCGTAAAAAATTTTCATATGCTCTAAACGCAGAAAAAAAAATTGCTTCCACTAATAAATCAATCTGACTTTTAGAAATGCTACCAGATAAATAATTTACCTGATTTTTGTGATCGAAACGACGTAATCTAGAGATTTCGGAAATAAAGTCTCTTTTCGCAGCAGCAATACTTGTTCGTCTTACCAGCATAAGGATGAGCAATTAAAGACTTTTCAAAATTGTTTTGCACAAAAAGTTTGACCGATATATTCTCGCTTTCGTATCAGTTGTACCTCTTCGAGAATATTGGATAAACTGTTTAAAATCCTTGGGAAATGATGGAGAATCAATATCTTCAGAAATTTCGTTAAACCTAGCACTGAAATTGTCTAAAGCTATTCTCAATTTACCGATGGATTTTTCTGTAATTTGTTTTCTATTCTTAATATCCAATCCTTCGATTCCGTATAGGAAATGGCCAATTGAAGTAAACAAAGTATAAAATAAATGATATCTTGAGAAATTAGTAGACCGCAACTCTTTAGGGGAATATATTGATCCAATAAAACTCATCACTCGATCAAACTTTTTTTCAACAGCATCTAAATTCCCTGATTCATCTTCATATTCCTTATAAAAAGCTTCAATGTTTTTATTAGTTTGGACTTCATCCAATAATGCAACTGATAGATCTGCAGATAATTCCGCTTCTGCCATGCGTGAGACGTTTGCTTTTGTAAGAACATTGGACTCAATAAAAAAATCAACATACCGATAGCCCAATCTATAAACTGATTGTTTAAAAAAGCCCAGATATTTTGAATTGAATAATTCCTGGGGGTCAAGTTTGACAGTATAAGAATTTAATCTTGCGAAAATATCCAGAATTTCATTGTAGGGAACATCATAAAGGATATCTACTCCCAGTTCATACTTCAAGAATTCATTTTGTGTAATATCAGGTAAAGTTGAAAACGAAAATCTTGATAAATCCTTATCATGAGCTTTCGATATTTTAAAGTTGTTGTTATGATATTCAATAATCGATCGAAGGCGTTGTTGTCCATCAACTACGATACGAATATTCTTTGCTCCACGAAGGTTTTGCGTTATTATTATTTTGGGCATTGGTTTACCCTTCAGTACTGTGTCAATTAAATAAGACTTTGCTTTTTCATTCCAAACAGATCTTCTTTGAAAATCGGGGGAAAGTTCCAGCAAACCAGTTTTTTCCCATTCCAAAAAATCAGAAATGCTGTAGGCTCGAGTATCAAAACTTTTCATGATTAATTTTATTTTGAATAATCAATTTCTATTAAAGATGTTATCAATCTTTCTTTGATGTTGCTTTTATTGAATGGCCAGACAGGACTAAGTTCCAATTGTCAGGAAACTTTTTTGATTTCCATGAAACTTCTATACTTTCTGGTGTGGCGATTGATATGTCCTCAATATATATCACTGCATAGAAAGTATCATATCTATGATCGTCGACATAATTAATAGCATCAACTTTTAATTGATCAATGAATTCGTCAATATTATCTATTGGGCTATCAATATATTTGTATTCTATCGCAATTTTTAACTCAGGAATCAGAATATCTGGATTGTAAGATTTAAATTCTTCAATAAACGAAGCCTTATTTTTTCTGCGAGTAGTTGGATAGTTCAAACCTAGAATCCATTTAACTTCGTTATAAATATCCGCTTCTTTCTTTATTATAACTTTTAAATTTTTCAAAATAAACCCCGTATTTCGTAAAATAGATTCGAGTCTGAAATTTTCATCCTCTTTTAATTGTCTATAATCAAAAAATTTAAAAGGTTCTAAAAATCTTTTGAACCCAACAATTACTTTTAACTCACCTTCTCCTTCTGGATGTGTTTGAGTTGTCAAAAACAAACCATCTGTGGTATCAATAGTATCGCTAAACTTTATCTTAAATATCTCTAAAAAATGTATCATATCTCGGCCTTCTAAGTAAGCAACAATTAAAAAATACAAATCTTCTAATCGCATCGCCAGCCAAGTCTTAGTCCAACCAGGATACTCGTCGTCATAATCTTCACCATTGGATTCCGCCATAAAATATTGAAAATGGGAATGCTCAATTGAAAAAATTGTTTTTTTTATTTGATGTTCAAGGTATTTTATCTCATCAGGCTTTAACATCAATTTCAAATTATGGATAAACTTTTTCTTTTGTTATGGATTAAAAATCAATAATGTAAAGCTATTTTGATGGTATCTATTTTTTTGCTAGACTTTTTTTAAAAAATCGTGAGCTATTTCATAAAGTGAATTTGAACATTGAAGATACCTTTCGGATAGCAGAGATAACGTTTTTCAGGTGGATTAAGCAGCCTCGTCTTTTTTTTGTTTGTAAATCGAATCTAAGTACAAAGAAGTATTGTCAATATATTTTCTTAAGCCACCTGAAGTTTTTTTCTTTAAAAGATTTATCGAATCTTTTAAATCTTGATATTGGGTTAAAATGTCAATAGATGGAATTATGGTGTAGTGATTTGCCGTACCCGTTTTGAAGGGGCACAGATACTCAATGACCGCATCAGATTCTTTAAAACCTTTTTTTGCTTCTGCAGAAGCATGTACTACTACTCCATAATATCCAAGCTCTTCTGATAGAAGATAAGCGTCGATAAGAGGACGCCCAAAAAATATAGAGTTTTTAAAATCTAGTGTCATCATTCCATAAGCAACAGCTCCTTTGTATGGAATTTCAGCTAAAAACAAATCTTCAGTTAGGCTTCCGACGGCCGATAAGAAATTATTTAAGTTTTCGGGTTGATTGTTTTTTGAATACATCATTATACTGTCTGAATAAGTTGTCATTGTTATATTAACATCGTTAATTTCACCAACAGCATCCGTAGAAAAAGTTGTTTCTGTATTATTAAGAGCTTCAGAAACTTTCTTCATCATTTTATAAATTCGGTCGTGAGGATTTCTTTCGACGAGATTTTTGAATCCCATAATATCTATAAAACAAACATATCTATAGTCACTTATTTCCCAAGATTCACGGATAGACTGTTGTTTTGTTTTTCCTTTTATCATTTGATAACAATTTTCCTTTTCTTGATGAAATTGCCGTTTGCAAGATAAAATGTCACTTTTGTAAATGAATCACTAAATATGCATAGCTGACCAACACCGCAATATACACACGAACACATTGCACTTTCTACGCATTTATCCCTCCCTCCAAAAACTTCCAAAAAACTTCCTTTTCATAATAATATTCCTTAATTTTGCCTCCCGTTTGCGGATATGGCGAAATTGGCAGACGCACCAGACTTAGGATCTGGCGCCGCAAGGCATGTAGGTTCGACCCCTATTATCCGCACTAAAAAGTCCTTCCTGAGATATAGGAAGGATTTTTTTTAAGGGGGCGGTTAAACACAAAGAGTACAAAGTTTAAACACGAAGGGCACCAAAGAATCGCAAAGTGCACGGTGCCGTTGCGATGTAGGATTACTGAACCTGAGTTTACTTTGCACTGAAGCTGAACAGGGCTGTATCCGCTGCCCGGGGTGTAATCCCTGCCGGCCGGTCAGGCGGGGAGCAGTGGGGTCTTTTTTGTTTCTTTTTGGACATTTTAATCCCGATCTTTCGGGAAGCAAAAAGAAAAAGAAAAAGGGGAAAGAAGGAATGAGGAGATCGGATATACCGGATTGCTTCGTACCTCGCAATGACGGGGCGAGGGTAGCGGAGATCGGCAAACAACAATTAAGAACATTAAGAAAAAACAATAACAATGGCTACAGTAGAAAGATCAAACATCGGCTTGCTTAATGATAAGCTTACCGTAAAGCTCACTAAAGAAGATTATATGCCGGCTTTTGAAAAAAAGCTGAAAGAATACAGCAAAACGGCTAACATCCCGGGTTTCCGTAAAGGAATGGTGCCGGCGGGAATGATCAAAAAAATGTACGGTCCGGGCATCTTCTCTGATGAAGTGCTTCGTACGATCGATAAAGAGATCAACACTTACCTGGATAAAGAACGCCCGGATATTTTTGCGCAGCCGCTTCCTGTGGAAGAGGCATTGAGCAAACTGGATATGAATAACCCGGGTGACTTTGAATTCGCATTTGAGATCGGTTTGAAACCGGCATACTCACTTCCTGATCTTGGTAAAGCAAAACTTACCCGCAACTCTGTAGAAGTAACTGAGGCGATGGTTGACGAAGAGATCAGCCGTATGCAATTGAAAGCGGGCAAAATGCAGGATAAAGATGCAGTAGACAGTGAAGAAGATGTGGTGAATGTATTGTTCACAGAAACTGACGAGAACGGCATAGAACCGGAAGGCGGCATCGTAAAAGAGAATTCTGTGTTGGTAAAATATTTCAACCCTAAAATGCAACAGCAGATTATGGGTAAGAAAGCAGGAGAGAGCTTCGTGTTCCAACTTTCTGATACTTTTGAAGGCGATAAGCTGGATATGATGATGCAGGATCTTGGCCTGACTGATGCGGAAGACGCAAAGAAATATTTCAAGCTGGAGATCAAAACGATCGGCATCATTGAAAAGCGTGAAATGAATGAAGAATTCTTCAATGAAGTGTACCCGGGTAAAGGCATCACTTCTGAAGCTGACCTGCGTACCGCACTGAAAGAAGAAATTAAAAAATATTGGGCTGCGCAAACGAGCAACCAATTACAGGATCAGATATATCACCTGTTGCTGGATGAAACTAAAATGGAATTCCCGCAGCCGTTCCTTACGCGTTGGTTAAAGACCGGCGGTGATAAGCAACGTACGCAGGAAGAAGCGGAAGCGGAATATCCGCAGTTTCAAAATCAATTGAAATGGACGTTGATCAGCGATACGATCGTACGTGAAAATAAACTGGATGTAACGGAAGAAGAATTGCGTGCGCACATGAAGGAAGAAGTGAGCCGTTACTTTGGTAACATGAATATGGGGGAAGACATGAGCTGGCTGGACGCTTATCTTGATCGTATGATGAAAGATGAGAAACAGGTAGATGCAACATACCGCCGTTTGGTTACGGAGAAATTATTTAAATGGGCGGAAGATCAAACGAAGCCGACTGAGAAAACGGTTACACCGGATGAATTGGTGGGAATGCAGCATAATCATTCACACTAGTTTTTGAATTATAATTACTTGAAGCCTCAAAGTTTTTGCTTTGAGGCTTTTTAATTTGCGAGTGTTTGAAAGGTTCCCCACAAAGGACAAAGTAAATAAAAGACAGTGTTTTAGGGGTTCCCACAAAGGGACGAAGGGACGAAGTACACAAAGGAAGAACTTCATTTTCTTTAGTATCCTTTGTCCCTTCGTCCCTTTGTGTGAACCTCTCGCTGTAAGTATCAAATAATCTAATTCCTGTTTCACACAAAATCAAAAGGGACAAAGTAACTAAAGCGAGCACTTGTCTTTCCTTAGTATCCTTTGTCCCTTCGTCCCTTTGTGTGAACCCTTCGCTGTAAGTATCAAATAATCTAATTCCTGTTTCACACAAAATCAAAAGGGACAAAGTAACTAAAGCGAGCACTTGTCTTTCTTAGTATCCTTAGTCCCTTCGTCCCTTTGTGTGAACCCTTCGCTGTAAGTTCCAAATAATCTAATTCCTGTTTCACACAAAATCAAAAGGGACAAAGTAACTAAAGCGAGCACTTGTCTCCCATTAGTATCCTTTGTCCCTTCGTCCCTTTGTGTGAACCCCTCGCTGTAAGTATTAAATAATCTAATTCCTGTTTCACACAAAATCAAAAGGGACAAAGTAAAAAAGCGAGCACTTGTCTTTCTTAGTATCCTTAGTCCCTTCGTCCCTTTGTGTGAAACCTTCGCTGTAAGTTCCAAATAATCTAATTCCTGTTTCACACAAAATCAAAAGGGACTAAGTAACTAAAGCGAGCACTTGTCTTTCTTAGTATCCTTTGTCCCTTCGTCCCTTTGTGTGAACCCTCGCTGTAAGTATCAGATAATCTAATTCCTGTTTCACACAAAATCAAAAGGGACAAAGTAAAAAAGCGAGCACTTGTCTACCCTTAGTATCCTTTGTCCCTTTGTCCCTTTGTGTGAAACCCTAGCTGTAAGTATCAAATAATCTAATTCCTGTTTCACACAAAATCAAAAGGGACAAAGTAACTAAAGCGAGCACTTGTCTTTCCTTAGTATCCTTTGTCCCTTCGTCCCTTTGCGGGAACCCCTCGCTGTAAGTATCAAATAATCTAATTCCTGTTTCACACAAAATCAAAAGGGACAAAGTAACCAAAACGAGCACTTGCCTTTTCTTAGTATCCGTTGTCCCTTCGTCCCTTTGTGTGAACCCCTCGCTGTAAGTATCAAATAATCAAAACCCTGTTTCACACAAAATCAAAAGGGACAATGTAACTAAAGCGAGCACTTGTCTCCCCTTAGTATCCTTTGTCCCTTCGTCCCTTGTGTGAACCCCTCGCTGTAAGTATTAAATAATCTAATTCCTGTTTCACACAAAATCAAAAGGGACAAAGTAACCAAAGCGAGCACTTGTCTTTCCTTAGTATCCTTTGTCCCTTCGTCCCTTTGTGTGAAACCCTCGCTGTAAGTATCAAATAATCTAATTCCTGTTTCACACAAAATCAAAAGGGACAAAGTAACCAAAGCGAGCACTTGTCTTTCCTTAGTATCCTTTGTCCCTTCGTTCCTTTGCGGGAACCCCTCGCTGTAAGTATTAAAGACTCTAATTCCTGTTTCACACAAAATCAAAAGGGACAAAGTAACCAAAACGAGCACTTGCCTTTTCTTAGTATCCGTTGTCCCTTCGTCCCTTTGTGTGAACCCCTCGCTGTAAGTATCAAATAATCTAATTCCTATTTCACACAAAATCAAAAGGGACAAAGTAACCAAAACGAGCACTTGCCTTTTCTTAGTATCCGTTGTCCCTTCGTCCCTTTGTGTGAACCCCTCGCTGTAAGTATCAAATAATCAAAACCCTGTTTCACACAAAATCAAAAGGGACTAAGTAACTAAAGCGAGCACTTGTCTTTCTTAGTATCCTTTGTCCCTTCGCCCCTTTGTGTGAACCCCTCGCTGTAAGTATCAAATAATCTAATTCCTGTTTCACACAAAATCAAAGGGACAAAGTAACTAAAGCGAGCACTTGTCTTTCCTTAGTATCCTTTGTCCCTTCGTCCCTTCGCGGGAACCCCTCGCTGTAAGTATTAAAGAATGCAATTGATATGCGCTCTTGCGGGAACCATCTCTCTCATTTAACTTTTCTTTCCACCTCTCAAAATAGCAACGAGCAATAAGATAAACACTGCACCGCCTACAACCCATACCCACGGCTGCTTATACCACATGTCTTCTTTCTTGCCCACGTTAATATCAATGTCTACACCTTTTTCCTGCGCGAAAGTTTGCAGAGAGATAAATGACAGAACAGTGAGTGCGCACAACTTCGTTCCTGCGACTGATAGTTTTTTTAAAATGTTCATGCTGTTATAGGTTTTTAGTGAGACAATAAACCTATTTAAAATTATGCCATATTTAATGCAGCTGCTTTTGTTTACGAGGCAATTTCGCCGGAGTCGGCAGTAGCCGGGATCTTCCGCAGTTATATTTTACAACCGTACCCGGTCACTGATCACTTACTATTAAGCAGGACTGCTATTCCTGTACCGGTAGTGGCCCCTGTGGTCCGTCCTCCTGCGGTGGCCCTTGTCTTGGCCCTCCGCGCGGCGGTCCTTGCTGACCCATGCCGCGCATGGCTTCCCGAATGATCTCATCAAAACGTTTCTGTTGTTCCGGTGTACACAGCGCACGCAGTTTTTGAAAATGATGAAACGTAACCAAGTCCAGTCTCGAAGAAAGGGCAGCAGCATTATTCGTGCGCTGAGTGAGCTCTTCAGGCTTTACAGTATCCTGTTTTAATAAAGTAAACAGTGCATCTTTTGCTTCGCGGATACTGTCCTGCAGCTCACGTGAATTTCGACGATGCTCATCCCGCAATATGATGTATGCATCCTGCTGTTGCTTCGTAAGCTTCAATTCTTTAGAAAGAAATTCAAAAGGCCCGCCTGTTCTTTGTTGTACAACATCACGCCCGGTATCATGACCGCCCCGGTGCATCCACAACATTGCAAGCGTTATAATGTTTGCCGTGATGAGCAAACCCGCAACGGGATAGAGCCATGCATTTTTATTATTTTTCATGATGATATTATTGTGCGAAGCCCGTTGAGTTTAAATGATAATCCTCCGCGAATTCCTGAATAGTTGCAGCTGTATTTTCCGGTTCTGACTTTTTTGTTCGTTTATTATTAGTGAGTACGATGATGTTGGTGATCAGGAAAAGGAAGAGGACAGCTGTGATGAATATTGGTTTTAAATAGTTGACGGTTGACAGTTGACGGTTGACAGTACCGGCGTTTTGTTGCCTTGCCATTTTTGCCCGAACGCCTGCATAAAATTGTGCAGGTGCTTCGGCTTTTTTAATGCCGTTTATGCTGTTGATGATATCTCCTGTATTGTTATTCATTTTCAGATCCTTTCTCAGAATTCGCCTTCGACAAGCTCAGGCTGATATCCGTTGTTATTAAGATGTTTTTTTTGCAACAAACCTTCGGTCGATTACATATTTTTTTTATCTATGAGCTTTCGCAGATTTTGTTTTGCCCTTTGCAACAACGCATCTACGGCGGCTTCGGAGATATTCATGATCGCGGCTATTTCGTTGTAGCTCAGTCCTTCCGTTTTATTCAGAATAAATGCTGATTGCTGATTTTCCGGTAGTTTTTTAATGGCTTTAAAAAGAATGGCTGTTTTTTCTTTTTGATCGAGAGCTGCACCGGGATGATGAAAATCCGCAGGATCGTGCAGCGATCCGTTGTTCCCGTTAAAGATATTGCTGATGAAACCGAAACGCTTTTGCCTTTTTCTGCTGCGCAGATGATCCAGACTGCGGTTTACGGCGATGCGATAGATCCAGGTAGATAAAGCGGAATTACCTTCAAAGCTCCCGATGGCCAGATGCACCCTGATAAAAACATCCTGTGCAATTTCCTCTGCGTCTTCCGCCTGCTGCACAATCCCGAGTACGGTATTATACACACGGTCACCGTAAGCCTGTACAAGCTCACGAAAAGCATCCTCATTTCCCTCGCGGAGGCGAAGGACTAATTCTGTTTCGGTCAAAAGATAAGCGCCGTTTGGTAATAAGACGTTGTAAGGTAGAAAAACCTGCGGGGAATTGGTTCGTTTGTGCGGTTCTTGTCTGAACTTGGATTTTTTGGATTTAATAGATCTTTTGGATTGCACAATATCCAAAAAATCCTTAACAGGAAAAGACAGATCCAAAAAATCCAAGTTCAGACAAAATTTCCCAATTAAACCTCCCTTCAAAATCAAAGTCTTACCTCCGATTTAAAAAATTGCAATACTTTTAAGGTCCTATGGCGGAAATCCTTGATGATAATGAATTGCTGCAGCAGTTTAGAAACGATGCAACAAAAGAAAAAGCGTTTACGGCTATCCTGAAGAAATATCAGGAAAAGCTGTATTGGCATATCCGCCGCATGGTGGTGGAGCACGAAGATGCCAACGATGTTTTGCAAAACATGTTTGTAAAAGCCTGGAAGGGGCTGGCTAATTTCCGCGAGGATAGTCAGTTGTACACCTGGTTATATCGCATCGCTACCAATGAGAGCCTTACTTTTCTGGAACAACAGAAGAAAAGAAGCACGGTTTCGATGAGTGATGAAGAAACGGGACTAAGCAATAAAGTAAAGGCTGATACCAATTTCGACGGTAACAAACTGGAGTGGAAACTTCAATTGGCTGTACAGGCATTGCCGGAAAAGCAGAAAGCGGTGTTCAACCTCCGGTATTACGAAGAAATGCCATATGCCGAGATGAGTAAAGTGCTTGAAACCAGCGAAGGGGCGCTCAAAGCAAGCTATCACCACGCGGTAAAAAAGATAGAAGAATATATATTGAACAGTTAAACGATTTGCCCGGAAACCGGTCAAAGAACAGATGATACCAAGAGAAGACATATTAAATGAATTAAAAGCGCTCAGCGGGGTCGTTGTTGCTGTGCCTTACGTGAATGTCTTCACAACGGAGAATGGCTATTTTTCAGGCATTGAAGCGGAATTGAATGCGAGAATTGCAGCGGATAATTTTTACGAAGCTAAAGCGGCATTTACCGTTCCCCAAGGTTATTTTGAAAGCCTGGCGGGAAATATCCTGAACAAAATAAAAGCGGAAGAAACAGAACCCGGTGAGATCGGGGAATTATCAACGTTGGTTGCCGGCATTGGCAGGAAAAATGTGTACAGTTTACCCGAAGGATATTTTGAGGAATTGTCGCCTTTAGTGGCAGCGATCGGAAAGGAAAATGTGTACACGGCACCGGAAGGGTATTTGAAATTCTTATCACCGGTAATGGGGGCCATCAGCAGAGAAAATGTATACAGCGTGCCGCAGGGTTATTTTGAACAGCTTAATTTTGTAGCAGTAAGGAATGAACCGGCGAAAGTGATCAAAATGAATCCTGCACGTTCGATGTTCAAATACGCAGCAGCGGCGGTGATCACGGGTTTGCTGGGCCTCACGGTAATGAATATTTCAAACAGACAGGGAACGTTGAAACAACCTGTGGAAACGGAAATTGCAGCTGCAACAAGCGTTACGAATCAGCAAACACTGGAATCAGGTTTGCAGATCGCAGCTAACGGAACATTTGACAAAGAATTGAATAATCTATCTGATCAGGAGATCGAACAATTCCTTTCATCAAACGGTAAAGATGTGAATGCCGCGCTGGTAGCATCGTCTGTGTCGGATGAAAATAAATTACCGGAAACAACGGATTATTTTCTTGATGAAAATGCATTGGATAATTACCTGAAAGAAAACAACCTTACCAATTAATGAAACGGATCTTTTTATATATCATATTTATTTTTACCTGCTTCACGGCAGCTGCCCAACCGGGCGGCGAACGTGCGGAGAAGATACGTGCGCTGTATGTGGCTTATGTAACCCAACAGTTAACGATCACTTCAGATGAAGCACAGCGTTTCTGGCCGCTTCACCAACAGTATGAAAGCGAATTGCGTTCCATTAACAGTGCCGGGTATTCGGAACTTGACAGGCAACAAAAGCAATTGGATCTTAAGAGGAGATACCAGGCGCCTTTTGCCGGAGTTATCGGTAACGAAAGAAGCAACAGGTTCTTTGCCGTAAGTGACAGTTTTATGGATAAACTTACCGGCCGTTTAAAACAAATGAGGCAGGAAAGAAAGGCTGAAGGACTTGGCGGCGGAACGGGTGGTTTTAAACAGGGTGGCGGGCAGTTTCGTGAAAGACGTGTGGTGCCGGGGAAAAGAGAGAATATGATCACCACACCGGGTAACAATAGAAAATAAAACTACTGCGCAGGCGCAAAGAGAACAAGGAGAAGAGGGGAACAAAATACAGGACTAAAAGCATCAATAAGAAAACAAGAACAAAAAGTTGCGATAATTATTTGAACAGTTTGCTTTCGCAAACTGTTTTTTTATTGAAACCGGAAAGAGCAACTTAGCGATAAGAAATGCCGACTTTAAAAAAGTATCCATTATCCATTGCAGTATTATCCATTTAGAATGGCCTGCAAAGCATCACAAACTAACCATCGGCGTCTTAATATCATGATAGAACAAAAACGTCCAGTGCGCTTTCTGTCCCTGTTCCCACCATTGTTGGCGCAGCTCCATGCACTTCTTGCCGTCGTAATCATATTTCGCAATAAAGCGGCTCTTCATCTGTTGTAACTGCGGTGCAACGTCGCCGCCGAAGAATATTTTTTCTCCTTCTTCTTCAATAAAAAAGGATTGGTGATAGGGACAATGAGCACCTGTAACTTCATATTTAATGTAACCGTCTATCATACCATCGCCTTCTGTGAAGACCACGTTACTTGTATTACCAAGGATCGTAAACTCTGACGGGATGTAGGAAGGAACGCCTTTTTCATTAGCGTAATTAAACTCATCTTTATTTACATAGTAAGTTGCATTGGGAAAACTTAAGAACTGCTGCCCGAGCATCTCATCTTCTTTCGCAATACCGCCCGAATGGTCTTTGTGTAAATGACTCATCAGCACTTTTGTTACATCCATCGGATCGATACCGTGATCGATTAAATTCTGATGGATCTGCAGCACGCCGTCTGTATTGGAAAAGCCAAGTCCCGCATCTATTACCAAAATATCTTTCTTTGTGATGATACAAAAAGGCTGTACTTCTACCAGCAAACTTCCGATAGCTCTTTGTTGTAAATCGTCTTTCTCCAAATCAAACGGCACAAAAACTTTTGTTTTATCTATGGTGAAAGCACCTTCGCTTAGTGGGATGATTTTCATAATTTTTAGTTTCTATAGGAATTGACGGATTATAGTTGATAGTTGGCAGTTGATACTAAAATATTGGATCTGCGGGTTATACCGAAACTGCATTTCATCAGCCATCAGCAAATCAGCACATTTCATTTTCAAATTTCCAAATTACCTCAACACCATCTGCCTATCCGCATCCAGCTTGATCAGGATAAATAAGAGAATCGTAAATGTAATTAACGAAGAACCGCCGTAACTCATCAGCGGCAGCGTGATACCAATCACCGGGGCAAGACCGATCGTTACACATACATTCACTACTACGTGAAAGAAAAATATTGCTGCCACACTGTAAGCATACACCCGGCTGAATGTACTTCGTTGCCGCTCTGCAATAAATACGATCCGCAACAGTAAAGTGAGATATAGCAGCATCAATATTGCGCACCCCCAAAAACCAAAGCTTTCACCTACGGAAGTAAAAATAAAATCCGTATGTTGCTCAGGTACAAAATCTCCCTGCGTTTGCGTGCCTTTTAAAAATCCTTTTCCTGCAAAGCCCCCCGAGCCGATAGCGATCTTTGACTGCAGCACGTTATAATTTTGTTGTTCGTCTTTTTTCTTTTTTTCTTTTTCTTCTTCCCTGGTAAGCGTCACAGTATTATCTGCGTATGGGTTGGATACACCAAGCATACTGAAGATCCTGTCTGCCTGGTATTTTTTAAATACATGCTTAAATGCAAAAGGCACGGCGACTCCCACGAACACCATCGATACCATCCACGCACCAACGATCACGCCAAGCAGGCCGCGATTTCTTCTGAAACGCCTGCGCAGAAAAAGGATCATCAGTGCAGCCAGCACCGTAAATGCAACGAGCAATTGTGTGGTGGAGAATAACAAAGATGCTACCAGTAACACTGCCATCGATATCCCTGCGATAAGATAACCCGGCGGTAATCCTTCCCGGTACATAGGAATGAGAAATGCGAAATAGACCAATGCCAATCCTGTCTCACCCTGTAAAATAGACAGTACTGCAGGTGAAAAAGCGATAGCGGCGGCGATCAGTTGGGATTTTGATTTTCGAAAATCTGTATCCTGCAGCGATAAATATTTGGCGAGTGCGAGCGCCGTAAAGATCTTACAAAGCTCTACCGGCTGCAGGTTCATAAAGCCAAGCGGGATCCAGCTTTTAGAACCCTTGATCTCTTTACCCACCACGAACGTGGCGAGGATAAGTAAGATCCCCATCAGGTATGCTAGATTAGCCGAGGCGGTAAAAAGTTTACTGTCCGTAAGCAAAATAAAAACGGCAAGCACGGAGCATGCGCCAAAAAAATACATCTGCTTGCTGTAATTCTTTTTGAAACCGATCAGGGTTTGTGTAAAATTATCTGTGCTTTTAAATTCCACTGAAATAATACAGATCAACCCTATGATAATGATGACGGCATAGAGCCAGATCAATACCCAATCTTTTCCCTTTGTTATGGCAGGCGCCTTTTGATACATGCTTGTAAAATTACTCGTCTCTTTTATTTATTGAATCTGCCGACAATCCTTTTCTCTTATCATCAGGCAGAATGCCGTCTGTATTACTGATCGTTTTTTTGTCGCCTTCCTTATTATCGTTTTTCTCTTTTGTCTGTTTGTCTTTGATCATTTTACTGATCGCATCATCATCTTCCGTATCTTCTTCAAGGCCCACAGTATCTTTTAAGATCTTGATATATCCTTTTGCGATAAGGTAAGCCGAATCTTTCGAATGACGCACAGAATCCTGGCGGCGCAGTTCGATAAAGATTCTCGGCGGTAATAAATTCAGCTTCGATAATTGATCGATACGTGCCAGTCTCGGCTTCTCTGTTATAGAATCTTTCAAATATTTTTCAATCATTAAACCTACTATCGGTGCAGCATAGGTGCCGCCAAAGCGGCCGGAGTTTTCCACCACGCACATGATCGCGATCTTTGGATTTTCTCTCGGAGCGAATGCGCAGAAGAAGGCGTGGTTTTGTTGTTTCACGCCGCGATAATAGTTTTCTACCGTACCCGTTTTTCCGCAAACAGTGATACCCGGTATTTTTGCCGCCCCGCCGGTTCCTCTTTCCACCACACCCTGCATACCGTTGTGAACCACTTCAAAAATACTGTCGGGTATATCCATCGCTTCGTGCCGTACCCGGTATTGCGTTAAGATGTCGTATTTGTCCCCGCCTTCTATCGAGTCTACAACATGCGGCGTGATGTACCACCCTTTGTTAGCGATATAACACATTTCATTCGCCACCTGCAGTGGCGTTACATCCACCTCACCCTGACCGATACTCACAGAACGGAAACTGCAATAGTTCCATTTACCCGGGCCATATACTTTCGGTTGATTGAAATATGCGGGGGTTGGAATATTTCCTCTTTTTTCTGAGGGTACGTCCACGCCAAGTTTATGACCAAGACCGAATGCATACATGTAACGATCCCATGCAGCCAGACTGCTGTCGATATTAGGATATTTCGGGTTATTGATCACACGCTGCATAACCGTTGCGAAATACGTATTATCAGATACCGTGATGGCGCCCTGTAAATTAAATGTTCCGCGATCCAGGCACTTCATCGGCTTACCGCTTCCGCAACCATAAAATGCACCGCCGCAGGAGACCGTTGTCTGTGTTGAGATCACCCCTTCGTGCAAGCCTACAAGCGCCTGCAATGTCTTGAACGTAGAACCCGGTGAGTAGGTTGCACTCACCGTTCTGTTCAATAACGGAAGTGCGGGGTTCAATAATATTTCTGATAAATGTTTTTTTCTTTCACTGCCGGTAAGTAACCTCGGCTGATAAGTAGGAGCGCTCACCATTGCAAGAATACCGCCCGTTTTAGGATCTATCGCAACGATAGAGCCGAGTTTATTTTCCATCAGCTTTTCGCCAAGCTCCTGTAATTCGATGTCGATAGAAGTGTGCAGGTTTTGCCCGGCCACCGGCATGGTATCGTGCCGGCCGTTATCCATTTTATCTGTGAGCCTGTTCATTTTATCCCGCTTCCAGTATTCAATTCCTCTCTCGCCCATGAGTACCTTTTCATACGTGCGTTCGATGCCGGTCTTACCTGCATAATCGCCGGATACATACCCTTCACCTGTATGATTTTTCAGGAAGTTGGTATCTACTTCCGAGGTATAGCCCAATACATTTGAAGCCGCATCATACGGATAGCTTCTTACCGATCTTTCCTGCAGGTAAAAAGCAGGCGTAAAACGGATCATACTTTCATCAAGCATTTCTCTTTTGTCTTCACTTAATAATGCTTCAAAAACGGAAGGTCTCGCGCTTCCTTTACGAATGATAGCATCTACCACTCTTTTGTTGAATTGTGCGGTATCAATATTCAATATCCTGCAAAGCGCAAAAGTATCAACGCCTTTAAGTTTATTGGGGGTCACCATCAGATCGTAGATCGTTGTGTTTTCGAGGATCACATTTCTGTGTCTGTCATACACGATCCCTCTGTCGGGATAGATCACTTTACGAAACGTACCCTGATCAAGCGCTCTCAATGCCAGGTCAGAAGAAAAAAGCTGCAAATGCATCAGTTGCGCAATGATCACTATGAACATTCCGATGAATACCACGGCGATCACATTTTTTCTGGATTGATTAAAGGAAGACAAGGGGAGTGAGGTATTTTATTATTTGTAAATAATTTTAAATGACAATGGACAATGGATAATTTTTAAGGTTGCAGTTCACGCTTTCATTCGATACAATTTGTATAATTTCAAACTCACAAAAATCCTCTTGATAGTAAGGAGTTGAGACTTAAAAACATTATCCATTATCCATTAAACAATTGTCCGTTAAACGGTGTTCGTCCTAAACTTCTGCTTCCTCACAAAGATCAGTTCTGTAATGATGATGAGCAGTATGCTTAGAGCGGTTGATAAAATCGTTTTGATAATAAAATACCAGATGTTTCCGAACTGCCATGCTTCGAGAAAGAAGAGCCATGCATTGTGCAGTAAACTGAGTACGCCTACGAAAATGGCGTAAGGAACGATGCCGCCCATACTTTTGATAGAAGGTTCTTCAAAGTTATTTTCCGCACCTTCCTGAGGAATGAAGATGTTTACCAGGAAAGGCCTGATGTAGGCAACAAGCACGCAGGCAGCCGCATGAAACCCCGGATTGTTGCGAAATGAATCCATCGCAAACCCGAAGATAAATGCGATGATCATGAGCCATGAACGCTGCATGCGGAACGGCAACCAAAGTATGAAAACAAAATAGAGATACGGCGACAGCATTTGATGGATCGGCGGGATCCTGTCCAGCACAAAGGCCTGCACAAAGATCAGGATGATCGCTCTCAGGATATTTTTTACGAGCATACTCATCTGTTTTCCGAGGCTTTTGCTTTTTCTAAAATGCTGTTTATAGGTCCTGCATCCGCACTTTGAATGGCGTACACATATTCAAGATTGAAAAAATCTGCTGCAGTATGCAACGTGATGTTCAGGTTATTATTTTTTGTTTCGCCTTGTACGGTCAGCACTTTGCCGATCGTCAAACCTTTCGGAAAGATCCCGCTCGAACCTGTTGTAGTGATCGTATCACCTTTTACAACCACCGCACTTTTCGAAATGCCGCTGAGCGTGAGTACATTCACGGTCTCACCGTTCCAGCTCAATGTGCCCACCTGCCCGCCTTTCAGCATCTTACCGCTAAGGCGGCTGTCTTTATGCATCAGGCTCATCACTACCGCGTAGTTGCCGTCTGTTTCGGTAATAACACCGATCACTTCATTGTTCACGCCCGCGATACCCATGCCTTTTGTAAATGTTTTTACATTCGGTCCGGTGATCACGATATAATTGCTTTGCGAAGCAACGGAATTGCTCACCACTTTTGCACTGAGGTAATTAAATTTTCGGTATTGCTGCACAGAATCCACACGTACCGTATCGATCACAAATTTATTTACGGAGTCGGGTATATTAAAATCACGACGGAGTTTGTTGTATAGATTTTCATTCGCTTTTACAAGAGAATCATTCGTGCGCTTCAACTGAAAATAATACTCTATCTTATTGTATTGCCTGTTGATACCGCCGGTAAGTTTATTGGCCGTAGCGCCAAATGCCGCCTGGTGATACTTGCTGTAACTTACGATGAAATAAATGCAAAGTCCCTGGAGAAACAGGAATAAAAGGAAATTAATGTAGCGCCGTATGAAAAGAAAAATGTTACGCAACGGAGGAGGGAGTTATGAAATATGAATGATGAATGTGCTGTTTCAATTCATCATTCATATCTCATCATTAATAATTAAAAATTTATCTCATTACGAAAGGATACTTGTCGTAGTTTTTCAAAGCTATACCGGTACCGCGAACCACGCTCTTAAGCGGATCATCAGCTACATGCACGGGTAATTTTATCTTAGCAGAAATGCGTTTGTCAAGTCCGCGAAGCAATGCACCGCCGCCTGTGAGGTAAAGGCCTCTCCGGTAAATATCCGCTGCAAGTTCCGGCGGTGTTGTTTCCAGCGCTTTGAGGATCGCTTCTTCAATTTTGAAAACACTTTTATCGAGCGCTTCCGCCACTTCCTGGTAGCTTACCATAACCTGCTTAGGAATACCTGTTACCAGATCACGACCGTTCACCGGAATATCATCAGGAGGCGTATCAAGATCTTTCATTGCAGCACCCACCTGAATTTTAATTTGCTCGGCGGTACGCTCACCGATCAACAGGCTATGGTAACGACGAAGCGCTTCCATAATGTCGGCAGTAAATTCATCACCCGCCACACGAATACTTTGATCACAAACAATACCTGCCAATGCGATCACGGTGATACCTGTTGTACCGCCACCGATATCAATGATCATGTTACCCACAGGCTCTTCCACATCGATACCGATACCGAGTGCGGCTGCCATTGGCTCATGAATTAGATAAACTTCTTTTGCACCTGCCTGTTCCGCACTGTCGCGAACGGCACGTTTTTCAACTTCCGTAATGCTGCTCGGGATGCAGATCATCATTCTCCAGCTTGGTGCGATCCATGGTTTTTTTGGATAAACCATCTTAATCAATTCACGGATCATCAATTCCGCAGCGTTAAAATCTGCTATCACACCATCCCTCAGCGGACGAACGGTTCTTATACTTTCGTGGGTCTTTTCGTGCATCATCAATGCTTTCTTACCCACGGCCAACAAATTCTTTGGATTATTTCTGTCAAGGGCTACGATCGACGGCTCATTTACCACCACTTCGTCGTTATGAATTATTAGGGTGTTCGCGGTACCCAGATCAATCGCAATTTCCTGCGTGAAAAAATTAAAAATGCCCATTTTTGATTAAGTGATAATGTGTTTGAAGGATGCCGGCAAAGTTGACGTAAATAATTCATTTAACAATGTGTAAAAATGATTTAACAAAAAATATTTTTTTATTTTTCATTTTCCTGAAATCCTTTGCTGCTGTCGGTTTACTAAGATGTTTAGTTTTACCGAAGATGAAAATCCGGTGTCATAAAATTTACTGCCGGAAAAAATAATTTTTGCGAAAAACTGGAACGCGGATTACACGTATAAAAAGAATTTAGGTGTATTCTTTTTTGCCGCAGATTCGCAGATTAATTTCTGATGATTTCTGCTTTTTATAATTTCCTAAAATGTAAAAAAAAGGCTTGCAAATTTTTAAAAAGTGATTTGCGAATCCCGAAGCATCGGGACGAGTACTGCGGCAAGAACTGATGTTTTGCACAGAAGGGGGCAGGATCCGTAAGATCCATGTAATCCGTGTTCCAAAAAAAAATCGTCAGGGGTTAAATCCCTGACGATCCCGATATTTTACCCGAAGATCAGGCCCTACCTGAATTCATATCCGATATCAGTTCTGTAAGCCTTGCCTTCAAATGAGACCTGTTGCAACAACTCATCTGATTTTTTAGCAGCTTCCGCAATGTTTTCTCCGAATGAAACTGCCACCAGTACACGTCCGCCGCTGGTTACAATATCGTCGCCCGATTGTTTGGTGCCTGCATGAAACAAAACACTTCCCCGCAGATCGACTGAGTCAAGTCCGCTGATCACTTCACCCTTTGTATAAATACCGGGATATCCGCCGCTTACGGCAACAATACCTACAGCAGAACGGGGATCCGTTTCTATTTTCACTTGGCTCAAACGCCCATCGGAAGTGGCGTTCAGCAGTTCCGCAAGATCGTTTTTTAACCTGCTGATCACTACCTCCGTTTCCGGATCACCCATGCGACAATTGTATTCGATCACCAAAGGTTCGCCTTCGTTTATCATGAGACCGATGAAGATGAAACCTTTGTAATCCAATTTATCTTTTTCAAGACCGGCGATCGTTGGCTCTATGATACGCTTCACGATCTTTTCTTTTAATGCATCATTCATGATCGGAACAGGACTTACTGCACCCATACCGCCGGTGTTCAGACCGGTATCGCCTTCGCCGATACGCTTATAGTCTTTAGCTTCAGGAAGTAACACATATTCTTTTCCGTCTGTGAGCACGAATACACTCATTTCAATACCGTGTAAAAACGTTTCGATCACCACTTTCTTTCCGGCGTCACCGAATTTTGAACGCATGATGATGAGTTCAAATTCTGCCAGCGCCTCGATGGGTGAGGTGCAAATGAGTACACCTTTGCCCGCCGCCAGCCCGTCTGCTTTTAAAACGATCGGCATGCTGTGCTGACGGATATATTCCAATCCCTCAAGGTAATTTTCTTCGGTAAATTCTCTGTAAGCTGCCGTGGGCACATTATGGCGCTGCATGAAGTCTTTGGCGAATGCCTTGCTGCCTTCCAGTTGCGAAGCTTCTTTGCACGGACCGATGACCTTGATATGCCTGGTAAGTTCGTAATTATTGAAGTGATCGGCGATGCCTTTTACCAGCGGCTCTTCCGGTCCCACAAGTATCATATCGATATTGTATTTGAGCGCCGCTACTGTAAGTCCGACAAAATCGGAGCCGACGATATCCAGATTAGTACCGTACGCTGCGGTGCCGGCATTTCCCGGGGCGATATAAAGGTTATCGCAAAGCGGACTTTGTTTGAGCTTCCACGCAAAAGTGTGCTCACGGCCGCCGGAGCCGATCAATAGCATATTCATGTTGATTAATTTAAGGTTTTCAGAGGATTGGAACGCGAAAATAAATTGTTTGCAGCATAAAAAAATGCTTTTACAAAAACATCATACCCTTTTATACGGGCGGTATCTGCAAATATTGCCCGGTAAAAAGAAATGCTTATTTTGAGTATTCATTTTATCAAAACTACAGTACTAAAAAAGCTATTATGATCGAATTACAGCAACCAAAATCAAAGCATCCGAAAGGGCTATGGGTATTATTCGGAACGGAAATGTGGGAGCGTTTCAATTTTTACGGAATGCGTACCATTCTTACGCTCTTTATCGTGAATGCCCTGATGATCAGCAAGGAGCAATCCTCCATTATTTATGGCGGGTTTCTTGGACTTTGCTACCTCACACCGATGCTTGGCGGATTTATAGCTGATCGTTTCTTAGGTAATCGCCTCTGTATCATGTTGGGTGGTTTGCTTATGGCGATAGGTCAATTGTTGTTATTTGTAAGTGCAACAATATTTGCTGATAATATAGAACTGGCTAAAACATTATTGTACATCGCACTCGGTGTTATCATTTTCGGCAACGGTTTTTTCAAGCCGAATATTTCGAGCATGGTAGGAACGCTTTATCCGAAAGAAGAAAAAAGCAGACTCGACACTGCTTTTACGATATTTTACATGGGTATCAACGTTGGTGCGTTCCTTGGTCAGTTGATCTGCCCGATCATCGGCGACGTGGTACATAATGGTGTAAGAGATATTCACGCGTTCAAATGGGGTTACCTTGCGGCTTCAATTGCAATGTTGATCGGTACCACCACTTTCTATTTACTAAAAGATAAATATGTAGTAACACCGGACGGCAGACCTATCGGCGGATTACCTTCGAAAAATTCGGCTGCTGATTATGAAGAAGGGGAATCTCAAAAAGCTTCTTTCTCCTCTATGTCTCTCGGTATCGCAGTCGTGGCATTTATCGGACTCGGCCTGCTGTTCCACTATGCCTTCGGACAAAATGTGATCTACTCCGTGATCTATGCGAGTGGTCTTACACTTGCGGGATTGATCATCTCCGATAGTTCTATCACTAAAATTGAAAGAGACAGAATCCTGGTAATATATATCGTGTCCTTCTTTATCATCTTCTTCTGGGCAGCATTCGAGCAAGCCGGTTCTTCCCTTACTTTTATTGCCGATAACCAAACAGACAGGAATTTCTTCGGCTGGCAGATGCCGCCGTCGATGGTTCAGATATTTAACGGGATCTTCGTTGTTGCTTTCGCTATTCCTTTCAGTATGCTTTGGGACAGGTTGAGGGCAAAAGGGAAAGAACCGATATCGCCGGTTAAACAGGCGATGGGGCTTGCATTGATCGCATTGAGCTATTTCATCATTGCGCACAATGTAAAAGACCTTGGTAACAGCGGATTACTTGCAGTTAAATGGCTGATCCTTCTTTATTTGATCCAGACTTTCGGTGAATTGTGTTTATCTCCGATCGGTCTTTCATTGGTAGGTAAATTATCACCTAAGCGTTTTGCATCTTTATTATATGGTGTATTCTTCTTGTCAAATGCATCAGGATATGCATTGGCGGGAACGTTGGGTTCAATCCTTCCGGCAACAGGTGAACAATTTACTGCTGCCACCAAGTTAGGAATCGATCTTCAGGCAATACTTGATAAAAGAATCGTTCCTACAGCTGAGCAGATGAAAGCGCTTGCAGCGGAAAAGATCGCAATCGTGAATCCTGTTTTCGCAGGCTTTGAAATTCATAACTTATTCGAATTCTTTATGGTGTTCGTGGTACTCTGCGGAGTTGCTGCAATCGTACTTTTCGCTATTTCACCGATATTGAAAAAGATGATGCATGGCGTGAGATAATTATTCTCCTCTGTAACAAAAAGGCGATCATCACTGATCGCCTTTTTTTATTTCTGCTGATTGTATTGATCATATAAAATTAAGGTGTTCAAATTTTCCGCCCATTACCAGCTTGTCGTCCGTGCCCAGCCAGTTGTTCATAACAGTCGCATATACGTTCCGGAAATCGACTTTGTATTTCAGGTCACCTTCATTCAGATCTGCAAGGTTCGGCATTTCATTGAGTAGCCCTTTTTGTTTTAAGCCGCCGCTGATGAAGAACATGTTATTCGCAGTGCCGTGATCCGTGCCGTTGCTGGCGTTTTGCGAAACCCTGCGGCCGAATTCTGAAAAGGTCATCATCAATACATCCTGAAAACGGCCCGCTGCTTTCATATCTGACGTAAATGCTTTTACCGCATCACTCAATTCTGTGAACAATCTTTTCTGTGTTTGTTCCTGGCCCACATGCGTATCAAAACTGCCGAGTGACAAATAATACACTTTGGTATTTATATCAGATTGAATAAGCGAAGAGATCGTTTTAAGATTTCTGCCGGTTTCTGTTGCCGGATATGAAGTGCTTGTAGGATGCAGTTTGCTTTGCTCAAAAATATAATCCGCGCTGTTAAGGGTGTTGCTCATCGTTTTGTACAGATAATCCACGTTGGATTCCGTAGGATGATGCGTTGCATTAATGTCTTTATAAAATTTCTCATTGCTCGTACTGTACAATCTTCGCGGATCTTTAAAAGCGATCCCGCTGATGTCTTTTCCTTTGAGTGCCAGGCTTAACGTGTCATCCAGCTCCAGTGCCTGTGTGGGTTTATCGCAGCCTTTGCATTGCGCATCAAGGTAGCGACCGAGCCATCCGGTATTTACGTATTCGTTGCTGCCGCTGGCACTTTGCCAGATATCCATGCTGCGGAAATGCGAACGGTCAGGATTAGGATAACCTACATTGTTCATGATCGCCAGACTTCCGTCATCATATAACCCTTTGAACGCTTCCAGCGCAGGATTTAGTCCTGCTTCATCAGTAAGACTGAGCGCTTTATCTTTTGCAATACCGATGGTTTGACGTTCACGATAGTAAATATCATTACGAACCGGAATAACAGTATTCAGTCCGTCATTACCGCCGCTGAATTGCAATACGATCACCACCTTATTTCCGGCCGGAACCGAAAAAGGTCTTTCGTATGCTTTCAAAAATTTCGGCATCATTAAAGATGCGGTAGCTAAAGAGCCTATCTGTATAAATTCTCTGCGTTTGATTGCCATGGGAAGAGAGATTTAATATTTATGAATTATGATTTTCTTCAATTAAAAACAATATATGTTAGTCGCGGCTTCTCACCTTTGAACCTTCAACTGTCCTAGCACAATTGATATTCCGGCGTACTCATTAAATTGATCACCGCACTTTTAATAAAGCTTTCGCGGCTTTCATTATTGATATATCCGGCAAGCAATGACGGATCTATTCTGCCTCTTGTTTGCAATAAAGAATCCGTGATTGCTTCAGCCAATTGCGCTCTGTCTGTTTTTTCAAAAATCTGCGTAACAGTCGGCCAGTCGATGTCGCCGCTTGCGCCGGGTGTATTAAAAGACGCACGCTTACCGAGTTTCACCCGTTTGTCCTCACTCAATCCCATATTCATATCATCATCCGTTTTAGGGCGGATATCGATAGAATCTTTTGCGCTGTACACCTGGGGAATTTGCAAACGGACCATGAGCGTGCTGCTGTCGATCCAATTGCGGCCTCCCGGCCATCCTGCCACATTCGGCGGATAAAATAATATTTGTCCGAGGATCTTTTGAAACAACAACTGTGCATCATCATTATCCAGCGTGAGCGGTAAATATCTTCTGATGCCGGTGAGCAATTCTACCGGCCCTTTAATTCTTGTGCCGATATTTTTTTGCTCATAGAACCATTCAGAAGTGAAAATATCATCCAGCAATTTCTGAATATCGTAGTTGTTCTTATAAAAACGATCTGCCAAAAATTTCGCTTTCACATCGTCCACTTCTTCGTTCACCATGAAGCGGTATATCTTGCGGGTGATGTAATTTGCTGTTTGCGGATTCTTCAGTAACATATTCAGAATATCGTCACCGTCATAATTACCTTTTTGACCAAAGAATGTTTTTTCGCCGCTGTCGTGCACGCCTTTACGGAAAGTGAACTGACCCGTTTTGTCAAAGCTCCAACCGGTAAATGATCGTGCACCTTCTTTGATATCGTTTTCGGTATAATTTCCTCTGCCCAGCGTGAACAGCTCCATTACTTCTCTCGCGAAGTTCTCATTGGGATGATCTTTTTTATTTTGTTGATTGTTTAAGAACTGCAACATCGCCGGCGATTTGCTTACGTTGCGCAGCAGATCGCCAAAATTACCCAACGCATTTTCACGCATCATATTCAATAACTCCTGTGCATACCAACCATTTCTCGATCTGCAGGCAAAATGACCGTGCCAGAACAAACTCATCTTTTCGCGAAGCTGGGCTTTGCTGTTGATCATCAGATTCATCCAGGCGATGTTCATGTCTTTCAGATCATCCTTGTACTGTTTTACAAGCGCTTTCTTTTGATCCTTATCAAGATTGGCCGGCGTTACCGGCTTGCCCGAAGGATCCATGTAGCCGTCCGCAGTAAAAGGATTAGTAACGATGTTTATCTTTCCCGTGGTATCGGAAGATGCTTTCACCAGAATGCCCCAAAGTTGCTTCGGGGTCATGCTGTCGAGGCCCGCCACGTTTTCGGCCATCGGACCAAAGCCTGCACGCCACAAAAGATGTTGATTTTTTAAGCGATTTGAAATTGCCATAACAAATGTTTTAACCGGTGTAAACTATGACTGTGAGAAGACGGGAATGTTTAACCCTTAAGACCATATTTCTGCAAAAAACATGCTCTAAAATAAAAAAGCTGAGGATCATGTCCTCAGCTTTCGCATAATATTTTCGTTATGAATTAACTGCCGCTCTTTGCGTAGAAATTAACGTAAGCAGTAACATTTGTTTTTTCCGTTGCGTCGAGTCTTGCTTTCGGCGCCATTCTGTCCATGATCGGAACCCATTCAGCTACTGTCCAGTTCTCTACGGGCTTAGGGCCGTGGCAACGGGCACATTTGGTTGTATATAGTTCTTTTCCTGCAACCACTTCCGGTGTTTCCATTTTTTTGGCAATCGCTTTAGGGACGTCTGCCGGAGGTTTTACTACTTCAACTGCGGCAGCAGGCTGAGAAGGAGTTGTTGGTGTGGTATGATGACTGCAACTGTATATCAGGCAAGTCATAACAAGAACTACGATAAATGATTTCATATTTGATTTAAGTTAAAAGAGCACCAAAAATAACAAAGTCGACTGATACTTGTGTGACAATCATACAGTAAGAACGATAAAGTTTTCAAAAAGCTGCGTCGGCAAAAAATTATTGTTCAGGCTTTTCGATCTTGGCTGCCCCGAAGTAAGCATGTAATACTTTCGGTAAATGAATGCCGTCTTCTTTCTGGTTGTTTTCCAGTAATGACGCTACGATACGCGGCAAAGCCAAAGATGAACCGTTGAGGGAATGCAATAATTGAGTTTTACCTTCCGCATCTTTATAGCGGATCTTCATCCTGTTGGTCTGAAATGTTTCGAAGTTGCTGACAGAGCTCACTTCGAGCCATTTTTTTTGCGCAGCAGAGAATACTTCAAAGTCGTACGTAAGTGCAGACGTAAAGCCCATATCGCCGCCGCAAAGGCGAAGTATACGGTAAGGGAGTTCAAGGAACTGAAGCAGTCTTTCCACGTGGTTCACCATTTCTTCCAATACTTCGTAACTTTTTTCCGGATGTGTAAGTTGGATCACTTCCACTTTATCAAACTGGTGCACACGGTTCAACCCGCGAACATCACTGCCAAAGCTTCCCGCTTCTCTGCGAAAGCACGGTGTGTAAGCCGTCATCTTCACGGGGATCTCCGAATCTTTAAGGATCTCATTGCTGAAGATATTCGTGACAGGTACTTCTGCCGTGGGGATCAGAAACAATTTATCTTCTGTTATATGGTACATCTGGCCTTCTTTATCAGGCAGCTGACCGGTACCGTAAGCCGTATTTTCATTTACCATCAGCGGCGGAATAAATTCCGTGTAACCCGCTTCGGTATTATAATCTAAAAAGTATTGGATAAGTGCACGCTGCAACTTTGCGCCTTTTCCTTTGTACACAGGAAAGCCGCTGCCCGCCAGCTTTGCGCCCAATTCAAAATTGATCAGGTCATAATCTTTAATGATCTCCCAATGCGGTTTTGCATCAGCAATCAGTTCGGGGATCGTTCCGCCGGTAAGCACCGTTTCATTGTCCTCTGCAGATTTACCCGCGGGCACGCTTGCGTGCGGGAGATTAGGCAGACGTAATATTTTATTTGTAAAATCTTCTTCCGACTTTCTTAATGCATTTACTTTTTCAGCCAGTGAATCTCTGCCTGCCGCCACCTGCTGTTTCTTTTCTTCAGCACCTGCTGTATCGCCTTTCGCCATTAATCCGCCGATTTCTTTGGAGATCGCATTTACCGCAGCCTGAGCTGATTCTGTTTCCGCTTTCAGTTTCCTGATGTTCTCGTCTTCGATGATGAGTTCATCGACTAAGTTCACATCGGCAAAGTTTCGCTTTGTAAGTCCTGCCTTTACCGCATCGGCGTTCTGCCTGATGTAATTGATCTGTAACATTGATATATTTTATTAAGAGATAGATTCGCGGTTAGCAGGATTTAACTAAGCTGACTGATGCAGAAAAGATCCTTTTAATCTGCTAAATACGTGTTATCCGCTAATCCGATGCCCGCAAAGATAAACGGGAAAAGCTTATTTGTTACATTTGCAGATGCAACATGCTGAAGAAGACCTGCAGGTGCGCTGGCTTAAGCTGCGGATCAGATTAAAAGAGCGTTTCGGGATTAAGCCGGATATGAACGGTGTGCTCTTGCTCATCGGGATACAGGAACTGGGGCAGGGGCCGCAGGCGTTCAGTAAAGAACAAAAGCAGGACCTGATGCACATTGCCATATGCACCATACTTTCGCCAAGCGGTTATTATAAATATGACGGGCATGATGACGAGCAATGGCCGCATTTTTCACAACTCCGGGCTTTACCGGAATTATATCTTAATGATCAGGAGAATTTTCTTAAGGATCATGTATTATTGTATTTTCAAAACCAGGAATTTATTTAAAATATAAAAATGAAAAAAGTATCGACCTTTTTAATTTGCTGCGCAATGATAACGGCGTTCAGCAGTATTGCACAAACGGCAAAGAAACCTGTGCCACGTAAAGTAACGCCGGTGAAAACGGTAAGGGTTGCGGGTTCGGGAACAAAAGTAAATATTCAGAATACGGTTGCCGATAATCTGAACAACAATGCCATAAAAGTAAAGATGACGACTGATATGGGCGTAATGACCTTTTTGTTGTACGATTCCACGCCGCTTCATCGTGATAATTTTGCAAAGCTTGTTAAAGAAGGCTTTTATGACAGTCTGATGTTTCACCGAGTAATTCCCGGCTTTATGATTCAGGGTGGTGATCCGCTGAGTAAAAATGCAGCAGCGGGCGTTATGCTTGGCAACGGCGGCGATAATATGCAACGTATCCCGGGAGAGTTCCGTCAGACGTTGATCCATAAAAAAGGTGTACTTGCAGCTGCAAGAGACAATAATCCGGAAAAAGCAAGCAGTGCTTGTCAGTTCTACATCGTGGAAGGAAAAGTATATACTGACCTTGAATTGGATCAGATGGAAAGCGGAATGGGACGCAAGTTCAGTCCGGCTGCAAGACTCGCTTATAAAACGATCGGCGGTACACCATTCCTTGATCAGAATTATACCGTGTTTGGTGAGATCCTTACCGGTATGGATGTGATTGGCAAAATATCTGCTGTGCAAAAGGACGGCGCTAACCGACCGGTGCAGGATATCCGTATGAAAATAGAGTTGATAAAATAATCACGGGAACATTCCTAAATTGTACAAACTTTATAAACTACTAAAAAATAAAACATGAGCTATCCTGCTAATTTAAAATACACTAAAGACCACGAATGGATCAGCATTGATGGAAACGTTGCAACCATCGGTATTACAGAATTCGCACAAAAAGAACTGGGTGACATCGTTTACATAGATATCAGCATTACCGGTAAAGCCTTAAGTGCTGAAGACGTATTCGGTACCGTGGAAGCAGTAAAAACGGTGAGTGATCTTTTTCTGCCCGCTGCAGGAACTATTACAGAAGTGAATCCAAAGCTCGAAGCAAATCCGGAACTGGTGAACAGTGATCCGTACGGTGAAGGCTGGATGGTGAAAGTAACATTGGATAATGCAGACGATATTTCAAAACTGATGGGCGCCGAAGATTACGGTAAGTTGGTTGGATAATATTCAATAACATCATATGATTTCTTTCAAAAAATTTATACCGGGCATTGCCTGGTTTTTTTTGGTGCTTACGTTGATCTGCCTGCCCGGAGATGATCTGCCGCAGGCATCTACTTGGATGGACCTTATCCATTTTGATAAATGTGTGCACATCGGTCTGTTCTCGATGCTTGGATTTTTATTCATGTGGCCGTTTGTTGTGGCGCCTGCCTCAAACAAAAAGAAACTGCAGACAATTCTGAAGATCGCGATCGCGGTGATCTTATGGGGGATAACAACGGAGTTCATTCAAAAATACTACATTCCTAAACGCAGCTTTGATTTGTTTGATTGGGCGGCAGACAGTGCGGGGGCGGTATTGGCACATTTCGCAGCAATGTTTGTAATTCGCAAACGGGATAAACACAGATGAGATCTCAAACACGTGACATCTGCAATGTAGAGGTGACAGCTCGGAATAAACTCAGCGCAAACAAAAAGCGCGGCTCATTTTTGAGCCGCGCTTTTTGTTTATTACTTAAGAGAAGATAGTTAATTTTTCTTAACGCCTGCAGGAGCAGTTGTTCTTGGTGCAGTAGCAGGTGTTGCTTTGATACCAAGCTTTGTTTTTACCAAAGGAAGGATATCATCAGCCGGTGGCATAACCAACAGGTTGTCTTCGTTGAAAATATAACCGTAGCCGTTCTCTTTTGCAACGGCTTTAATAGCAGTGATCGCTTTTTCTCTGATAGGGGCGATCATAGCCTGAGCTTTAGCCTGGTAGGCCTGTTGGCTTTCCTGCTGATAGCCCTGCACTCTTTGGTAAAGATCAACCAGTTCTTTTCTTTTGATCTCTTTCATGCTTGGAGACAGCTTAACAGAATCGATTACGAAAATGCTGTCTTTTGCGTTAAGCTCGCCCTGAAGATCATAATATTGTTGCTCAAGCCCCGCTTGATACTCCTTAAGGTCAGCATCAGCTTTCGCTGCTTCAGGCATAGATCCGATCAATTCATCGGTATTGATATAACCCATTTTGTTCTGCGCAGAAGCGGTGAACATACTGAGCGCCATTACACCTGCAAATAATAATTTTTTCATCCTTTTTAAATTGTTTTTCTTTTTGATTTTGTTGATAGTTAAGAATTCATTTTCGCAACGATCGCTGCACGAATATTTCAGATTGTTTTTTATTTAACACCCATATACCGCAACACATCATCGCTCTTATCCAGTTTTGGGTCGGCAAAGATAACAGTAATTCCCTCACTTTTGTCGAGTATAAGATCATAAAGTTTTTCTGTTGCAAGGCGTTGAACAGCGTTATAAACCCTGTCCTGTATTGGTTTTATGAGTTCCTGGCGCTTTCTGAAAAGGTCGCCTTCAAAACCGAAACGTTTCTTTTGCAGATCGCGTAATTCTTTCTCGCGGTTAAAGAGTTCATCTTCTCTTTTTTTCTTCAATACATCCGTAAGCATTACCTGCTCTGCATCATAATCCTTGTACATTTTATCCATCGCCGCCTGCTTCTGATCGATCTCTTTTTGCCACAGTTCGCTGAAATTATCCAGCTTCTTTTGAGCTTCTTTATAATCAGGCGTTTTTTCCAAAATGTATTTCGTGTCAATTACCGCATAACGTTGCGCACCGGCGGCAAAAGCAGTAAGTGAAAATAACAGGGCAAATAAGATTGTTTTCATCGATTATATAATTTCCGTTTTTTAAAAAATCTATTCTGTTTTATTCAGGTTCCTGACCAAGGAGGAATGTGAATTTCGCAGCTCCTTTAAGGCCGGTATTTTGATTGTAACGATCGAAACCTACACCGTAATCAAATCCGAGCAAACCAAACATCGGCAGGAAGAAACGCATACCGATACCCGCTGAACGACGCAATTTGAAAGGATTGTAATCTTTAAATGTGTACCAGCCGTTAGCTGCTTCAAAGAACGCAAGACCATAGATCGTGCTGCTCGCATTTGTGCTGAAAGGATAACGCATTTCCACCGTGTACTTATTGAAAATAGTAAAATATTCTGTAGGTGTAATACCGTCCGGATTGATCTTCGGATCAGAATTGTTGTAAACCGGATAACCTCTTTGTGCAATGATATCATAGCCAAGCAACGCTGTTGTGTTACTCAAACCAGCATCACCCAATTGGAAGCGCTCAAATGGAGAAACATTCAGCTTGGCATTGTATTTACCGATATAACCGTATTTCGCAGCAGCTTTAAGAATGAACTGCTTGTTTTTATCAGCACCGCGTCCGCGACCGATCGGCACATACCACTCACTGTTCAAACGCCATTTGTGAAACTCCGGTAATTTGTATTGATTCACATCACCGTCAGTGATGCCAAGCAATGAATACGGAAGCGTGAACTGACCGCTAAGAGATAAGTTTGAGCCACTCGTAGGAAATAACGGATTGGAAATTGAATTACGAACCAATGTCACTTTAAGACTCAGGTTGGTAGATGTACCGTTGCTCAAGCCCGCGAAAATGTTTGAGTAGTTTTTAAGTTTATACTGCTGCACATTCACCGCATAGATCAGGTTGAAATAATCATCAGGCCATTTCAATTGCTTACCCAATGCCACACCGAAACCAACGGTCTTCACATAAGAATTCTGTCCGCAAGATTTACAATAGCTGCCCAATGAATCGTATGCATTCGAATATTTTGTATTAAAATAACTTACAGAAAAAGAGTTCCTCTTTTTTCCGCCTAACCATGGTTCGGTAAATGAAAGATTGTACGAGCGATAAGCCTTACCGTTTGACTGAACCCTTGCGCTGAACTTTTGCCCGTCACCCGAAGGAAGGGGATCCCATGTGGAACGCTTCAGGATATTTTTAATAGAGAAGTTGTTGAAAGTAACACCAAGCGTACCCGTAAGTCCGATACCGCCACCAAAGCCGGCAGACAGTTCTAATTGATCCGCTGATTTTTCTTCCACCTGCCAGTTAATATCTACAGTACCGTCAGAATTATTAGGAACGATCTGCGGATTGATCTTTTCTGCATTTAAGAAACCAAGTTGAGAAAGTTCTCTCGTTGTACGGATGATATCCTGGCGGCTGAATCTTTCTCCCGGGATAGTTCTCAATTCACGAAGGATAACATAATCCTTTGTTTTTTCATTTCCTGAAACGGAGATCTTACCATAAACAGCCTGCGGTCCTTCTCTCATGCGGATCTCAAAATCGATAGTATCGTTATAGACTGCAGATTCTACAGGATCTACGTTAAAGAACAAATAACCGTCATCCTGATAAAGACTTCCCACATCGCCGCCTTCCGCAGATAATTGCTTACCTAATCTCTTGTTCAACGTTTCCGCATTGTACACATCGCCCTTTCTGATACCAAGTATGAGGTTTAATACCGAATCAGAATATTTGGTGTTTCCTTTCCAGGTAATGTCACCGAAATAATATTTGTGACCTTCCGTTACTTTGATATGGATATCAAGATTCCCTGTTTCCGGGTTCACTATTTGTGTGTCGGCAACGATAGCCGCATCTCTGTAACCCTGTGCATTATACTCATCAAGGATCTTTTCCTTGTCCTCTGTATATTTTTTCTCGGAGAATTTTGCGCCTGCGAATAATTTGAAACGGAAATACGGATCAAGGTATTCTTTGGTCTTTGAAGGCGAGAGGTAAGCCGTCTCCTTCAAATACTGACTGAAATTTTTATTACGTGTTGTATCGCCGTAAGGGCTTATTACTTTTTGCGGGAAGAGCGTGATCCTTGTCATCTCTTTGGTTCCCTTCATTTGCTTTTTAAGTTTGCTGTCGCTTATTTCATTGTTGTCAGCAAAATTGATCGAGTTGATCCGTACTTTCTTTCCTTTATCGATGTAGAAGTTAAGATCAACGCTGTTTACAAGACCTACGGTAGGAGTTTCCTTCATGTCGATCTTAACGTTGCGATAGCCTTTATCATAATAAAATTTCCTGATCGCTTCTACGGCGCTCAGCTTCATATCTTCGGTAAGTACACGATCTTTTGCCAATGCCGTTTTCGGTCCCAGATCATCTCTCTCTCCTTTTTTAACGCCTACAAAATTAAAGTTGATCAGTCTCGGTCTTTCCGTGATCACGATCTCAAGATAGATACTCGTTCCTTCAAGACGCGTGATATTGATCTCGGCGTTTGATACCAGACTTTGTTTCCAAAGTTTTGAAAGCGCCTTATTGAAAAGATTTGTACCCGGGATCTGAATTTCATCACCTATTGCAAGCCCGGAAATGGAAATGATCAGGTTTCGGTCGAAAGATTGCGTTCCCTTAACGTCAATTCCGGCGATCGTATATTTTTTTGGAACCCTGGAAGTAAAGATATCACTGATAGCAGGATTGACCGAAGTAGGTTCCTGAGCAAAAGCGGCGGTGCCGGATAAAAAGAGCAGGGCAGTAATAAAAGCAGTTTGGTAAATCCTTAGCATCAATAGTTTTTTTCGTGCGGCAAATTAAGCCCTATAATTTAAAAGTATTTGTTAAACGTTCCTGTGTATTTTTAGCAATAAAGCCTGTCTGCCGCGCCGATATTGGCTTTTCGGAACCGTGGTTATTCCTGTCCTTAGCTTTTTTCTGCTTTTATCTGATCACCTGTCTTTCCAAAACGACGCTCTCTTTTTTGAAAATCGAGTATCGCTTTATAGAGTTCTTCCTTTCCGAAAGCAGGCCACATAGTATCGGTAAAATACAGTTCTGCATAAGCGATCTGATACAGTAAAAAATTGCTCACCCTGCTGTCGCCTCCCGTGCGGATTACGAGCCCGGGGTCGGGAAAATTGCGGGTGCTTAGGTACTCCGTTATAACACCGCCGTCGATATTTTCAGGTAATAAACTGCCTTCTTTAACAGCGATCGCAATATTTCTTACAGCTTCCGCTATTTCGCTGCGACTGCTGTAACTGAGTGCCATTACGAGGTTGAGGCCGGTATTCGCTGATGTTTCGGCTAATGCTTCTGCAAGCTGTGCCTGTGCGGCGGCGGGAAGCATATCAGTATGACCTATCACATGAAGCCTGATATTGTTCTTGTTAAGTGTGGGAACTTCCTTTTTGATGGTATCTACCAAAAGTTCCATGAGACCATTTACCTCATCCGCGGGTCTGCCCCAATTCTCCGTACTAAAAGTATATAAAGTAAGATAGCCGAGGCCCAGTTCTGCTGCCGCTTCCGTAATATTACGCACGCTTTCCACGCCGTGAAAATGACCAAAAAGGCGATCCTTCCCCTGCTCCTGCGCCCAACGACCGTTTCCGTCCATAATTACGGCGATATGCGCAGGAAGGGTATTGAGGTCGATTAGTTGTTTTAGGCTCATGTTGGTTTTAATGAAATGCAGTACAGGGGCGCAAAAGTAACCATTTTTATCCTGAATTTAAATGAAAAGCCCGCGGGTTGTGCCGCGGGCTTTTCATTTAAATAATATTAAGTTTTTAATTCGCTGTAGGGCAATGGTAAGAACCAAAGTTGAACGATACGCCGATCTCGGCAATGATGTACTGATCTTTTTGTTTGTTGAAACCTCTTTGTCTGCCTTCCACACCCAACGGATTATGGTTATCGATCTCGTAACTGCGGTCCTGCAAAAGCTGAACGTCAGACAATGTAGGATTACCGTTAATATCTGACGGACCTGCAGGAAATCTGCCGATGCCAACATATGTCGTACTCACGTCATCCAGATAGTCGGTAAAGGTGAAACGGTGCGCTACTTCAAAGGATATATTGATCTTCTCAGACAGATTGTATTTGATACCCGCGCCAAAAGGGATACAGACCGCAGTGGTGCTGTAAGGTTTTCTGCCCTGGTAGCCGATATTTTGCCCTTCCGTACCAAGTTCACGCAGGAAAATCTTTCTGCCGTCATAATATGCATACGGATCATAGTTGAACAAACCCACACCCAACGTAACGTACGGAGTGAAAGAATGCGCAGGGTCCATCGGGTCAAATTTGAAAAAGTTGAAATCACCCTGAAGCGCTACTTCATATATATTAGTATTGAAGCTGAGGTTTCTCAAGCGCTGGTATTCGTTCTTGCTGTATTTATCACTGTAACCAAGTTGCGCAAAATGCCCTGATATTCTTGCACTGATGTATTCGCTGAATTGTCTGCGGAAGAAGATCCCGACAGCAGGTTTCGGCCTGTTAAAAGCCGCTCGGTTGTTTAGATCACCAAAATAATGGGCGCCGCCGGCTGTGACACCGAATTCACCTGTGTTTGAGTAACCGAAATTTTGCTGTGCGAGGGCTGCAGTCGAAATAAGCATTGCCGCAAGAAGGCTGAGAAGTGTACGATTCACCTGTTTGGGTTTAATTAGTTTATTGTGGTTAGAAAGGGAAAACGCCTTTATAACTGATTAATTGTGTTGCAAAATAAACAATTGTTTCTTATTTACCCGCAGGGTTTTATTTTATAAGTAGCGTCGCTGTTAAATTTTATTAACACTAAGGTGCCTTTTCAAGGCGTATTCCCACGCTCATTACTTGTGGCAGCGGACTTTCTCTCATAAGTTGTGAAATGTTGTAACGGTATTCTCCTTTCTTAAAACGCCGCGGGCCGTTGGAGATCATTTTTCTTACTTCCCAAATATCATTTGCACCTGCACCTTCCCATCCGTTCCTGTCATCGCCCAGCAGGAGGTTTATTCTTTGAAATTGCATGCTGTCGCCGGGAGGCTGAAGACCTGCGTTGAGCCAGATATTATTATAGTCATACGCATCGGTATGTCGCAAAACCAGGTACACATTATAAAGGGATGCGGTATCGGCCACGTTAAAAGTTCCCGAGGCGCTGAAATTACTCTCCCATTTGTAGTTCGGGATCACCGTATCTTTTTCAAAAAGATCGATGCTGTTGCAGGAACTGAAAAAACACGCCGCAACTAAAAAAAGAAATGCCGTTCTTAAGGCACTTTTTTTGGTAAAAAAACTCATTACTGTTAAGTATTTATTTTTTATAAAACATTCAACACCTGCTCCTTTGCCTTTTCGAGTTCGTCCTTCATATTCACCACGCATTTCTGAATGCCGGCATCGTAAGCTTTACTTCCCGTAGTATTAATTTCTCTGCCGATCTCCTGCAATAAGAAAGATAATTTTTTCCCTTTACCTTCTTCCGGACCGTTCATGAGTTCGGAAAAATATTCGCAGTGCTGGCGAAGTCTTATCTGCTCTTCATGGATATCGATCTTTTCCATGTAGTAAATAAGTTCCTGTTCCAGCCGGTTATTATCGAGATTTTCTTTGCCCACATGTTCTTCCAAAAGTGAATTGATCTCATCTCTTATTTTTTGTTTTCTTGCCGGCGTAAGTGTAAGAATATTTTCTTCTTCTGATTTGATATTCGCGATCCTTTGCAACAGGTCTTTTTCCAGCGACTTACCTTCTTCCGCACGATGATCATTTAGTTGTCTGATCGCCGATAATAACACTTCTTTGAAAACCGCGAAATCTTTTTCATCAAGCACGTCATTTGTCGGTGTTACAACTTCCGGTAAGCGAAGCAAAGAACTGAGTACGGCATTGGTGTCGATATCCAATTCACCCGCAAGCGCTTTTATCTGCGTGTAGTACGCTTTTATAAGATCTGTGTTTATTGTTACCGGCTTTGCGGTTCCGTTTTGTTTAATGTTGATGTAACAATCGATCGTGCCGCGGATAAGATTTTCCTGCAGGATATTGCGAATATCAAATTCATAAGGCTTGAGCAACGGCGGCAATTTTAATTGCAGCTCAAACTGTTTTCCGTTCAGCGCTTTTACTTCAGTGAGAAATGTTTTTTCTCCGGATGTTTGTTCTGCTCTTCCGAAGCCCGTCATTGATCTAAGCATAGCTGATTATTTTTTGCAAGATAACTTTTTATTGCTGCCCTCAATCTGACTGTGAAAGGTGGACGGAGAAAGTTTACTGACCGATTTTTTAGCGTTACCGAAAGTTGTAAAAAAATAAAAGCCCGGCTTTTTTGAAGTCAGGCTTTTTATAATGGTGGGTTAGTAAGTACCGGGATAGTAAATCCCATACACAATATTAAAAATATTTTTTGCTTAAATAAAAAAATAGGCGAACTATTTTATTCACATTTTTTTTATCGCTGTGGATAAGCGTAACGGAAAAATGCCGGATGTAATAGAATAAATCAACGCGTTGATTTTTTAATGTCGCGATCGCTTTTTATTCATTCGCTGTATCAGCTATGAATAAAGGGTTACAGGCGAATGTAAAAACCGTTTCGGAATTTTCAAAAGAATATTTATTTAACGAAGCAGGCATTTAACAAATGAAAAAAGCCGGAAAAAATCAGCAAAAAATATTTTGAAAATAATCCGGAGAATTTCTGTCGTGATGCGTTTTTTGGCGCTGTTATATTCATTTCGTAAAATAAAAACGGGGTAACTTCGCTTTCAAAAAAACAGTGCATGCAAAAATCTTCGATCAATATTGATATTTTGTTGGACCCGGATAAGGTGCCGGAAAGTATAACATGGAATGCAACAGACAGCAGTGCCGACATGCATCAAAAAGCTAAAGCTATGTGTCTTGCTTTTTGGGACGGTTCGGATAAAACAGCGATGCGCATCGATCTTTGGACAAAAGAAATGATGGTGGACGAAATGGGCGAGTTTTTTTACCAAATGATGTTTACCATGGCGGATACTTTTTCCCGTGCTACAAAAAATGCGGAACTTGCTGAAGAGATGAGAGCGTTTGCAAATGTGTTCGTTAAAAAATTCCGGGCAACGCAGATAACGGAGAACGGAGCGTAAGAAATGGATAATGAATAACGGGTAACGGAGAACAAAACCCAACTCCGCAAGACAGAGTCAGCAACGACCTGAAAAAATATTAACCATTCAATCTTAAATATTAAAGACCATGCCACTTGAACAACAAATAATGGCGGAGATGAAAGATGCCATGAAATCAAAAGACGAAGGAACGCTTCGTTCACTTCGTGCAATAAAAGCGGAGATCATAAAAGCGAAAACAGAGCCGGGAGCAGGCGGTGAAATTGATGAAGCTACAGAGCAAAAGTTTTTGCAGAAAATGGTAAAACAACGTAAAGATTCTTTGGAGATATTTGCGCAACAGGGTCGTGAGGATCTTGCGGAAAAGGAAAGGGAAGAATTAAAAGTTATCCAACGCTTTTTGCCGGAACAAATGTCTGATGAGCAAATTACCGAAGTGGTAAAAAAGATCATAGCTGATACCGGCGCATCTTCAGCTTCCGATATGGGTAAGGTTATGGGAACTGCTACAAAACAACTCGCAGGAAAGGCAGATGGCAAAGTCATCAGCGGAATTGTAAAGTCACTGTTGGGATAAAATTGACCCGATGATCATCGACGCCGTTTTTATTTTATTGATGGCCCTTGCGTGCCGGAAAGGCATACGCAAGGGCTTTATCATTGCGATATTTTCCGTGCTCGGTTTTATCATCGGTATCGCAGCGGCACTTAAATTGTCCGCTGTTGTTGCGATGAAATTATCAGCGCACACCGGCAACGCAAAATGGCTTCCCGCTGTCTCCTTTTTACTGGTATTCATTGCAGTTGCCCTGATCGTTAATATTTGCGGCCGCCTTGTTCAAAAAACATTTGAAGCCGTAATGTTAGGATGGGCAAACCGCATCGCGGGTGTCGCAGTTTACGCATTAATGTACAGCATCATTCTCAGCGTGTTTCTTTTTTATGCGGTTCAGTTAAAGTTCATCAGCCCCGAAACAACACAGGCATCTTTTGCTTACGCATGGTTGCAACCGCTTGCGCCCGTTGTAATTGAGGGATTTGGCAAGCTGATACCCGTATTTAAAGATATGTTCAGCGAATTGGAAAAATTCTTCGCAGTTTATTCTGCAAAAGCCTGATCAGTATATTATTTAACCAAAAGATTTCCCCTTTTTGTAAAACTGAAAGCGGGGTTTTTGATTGAAACAACGTATTTTAGCAATTCACCGAACTATTGTTAAGCTGAATGAGCTACGAGATTAAACAAGACGGAAAATTTAGATACATAGAAGAAGGCGAAGGCGAGGTCTTGATGTTACTTCATGGGTTATTTGGTGCGCTCAGTAATTTTGAACCGCTGATAGGCCATTTCAGAAAGAAATATAAAGTGGTGGTGCCGATGTTGCCCCTGCTGGAAATGGACCTGCTCAATACTACCGTAGGCGGTCTTCAGAAGTTCGTAAATAAATTTATCGAGAACGGCAAATACGAAAGGATCAACCTGTTGGGGAATTCTCTCGGCGGTCACGTAGGGCTTGTACATGTGCTGCGTAACCCTGCTAAGATAAGATCACTCACCCTCACCGGAAGTTCGGGCCTGTTTGAGAACGGCATGGGCGATACTTATCCAAAAAGAGGCGATAAAGAATATATCCGCAATAAAACTGCCTTTACTTTCTACGATCCGGCAATGGCTACGGATGAATTGGTAAACGAAGTGTTTGAAATAACGAACAACCGCCTCAAAGTGATAAAGATCATTTCACTGGCGAAAAGCGCTATCAGGAATAACCTGGGCGATGAACTCAAAGGGATTAAACAACCTACCTGTCTTATCTGGGGTAAAAACGATAATGTAACACCGCCTTTCGTAGGAGAAGAATTTCACAAGCTGATACCAAACAGCGAACTGCATTTTATCGACAAGTGCGGCCACGCTCCGATGATGGAAGTGCCGGATGAGTTCAACAGGATCCTGGAAGATTTTCTTGCCCGTATCATTTCTCCTGCAACGGTTTAACGAAATGTTTTGTCTTATTTATTATGTAAACACCGTCACCGGTGTATCTTGTTTTTAAATACCACTGATGCTCACCAAGGATCTCATCAATAATAACATTCCCAGGCTTCAGCTGCAGGACAGCGTGGGGAAGGCTTTGCAATTGATCAACGATTTCCGCATCTCTCATTTGCCGGTAGTTACAGAAGATAAGTTTCTCGGTTTGGTAAGTGAAGATGATCTGCTTGATGCTGATGATGAAAAACAGACCATTGAAACTTTACAGGATACTTTTTTGCACGCAGCCGTTCAGGCAGATGTTCACTTTTTAAATGCTGTAAACAGCAGTATTCAAAATGATATTACCGTTGTACCCATCGTAAGCGCAGACAATGAATTTGCCGGCGTGATCACTACACCTGATCTGTTGAAAATGCTTGGCAATTTTGCCGGTGCAAATGAGATCGGCGGCATCATCGTGTTGGAAATGGAAAGACCACGATTTGCCATTTCCGAAATAAGCCGCATCGTGGAAAGCAACGACTGCACGATCCTCCACATGAATACCACTACAAATCCTGTAACGGGGCTGCTTACCGTTACACTGCATATCAATAAAAGAGAGATCTCATCCGTAACTGCCACTTTTGAACGTTACGAATATGATGTTGTGTATACTTACGGCGATGTAAATTCTGCTGATGAGATCAGCAATAATTATCAGCACCTGATGAATTATCTCAACATATAATTATCCCCCACATTTACCGGAACAATGATTATCAACCACAGGCTTCCTTTTTTATTGCTTTGCCTTGTGTTGTTGTCAGCGGCAACGTATGCGCAAAATATTCCGCTTGCCGATACGTCGAAAGTGATTATTTCCTCAGTGAACTTTAACGGTAACAAGCATACAAAAAGCTATATTATCTTACGTGAAATGCCGTTCAGAGCCGGCAGTGCCGTTTCGAAAAATGAAGTAAAGGAGAATTTCGTATTGGCGGCAAATCAGATCGCAAATACCAATCTGTTTGCAGACGTAAAGATTGATTCTACTGTACTTGCCGATTCATCACTTGCCGTTAATGTAACAGTGAGAGAGCGTTATTATATTTATCCGACGCCGCAGTTTCAACTGGTGGACAGAAGTTTCAATGAATGGATAAAAGTATACAACGCCGATATTAACCGCGTGGTGTACGGATTGAAATTCGTGCATTATAATCTCACCGGCCGTCGGGATCAGTTGCGTATTTATTTGCTGAACGGTTATTCAAGGAATTTCTCCGCGGGGTATAGCAATCCCTTCATCAATAAAGCACTTACTGCAGGAATAGGTGTATCTGCAGGGTTTACACAGAATCGTGAAGTAGGTTTTAAATCAAATTACTTCAATAAAATTCTAAATTATAAAAAGGCAGGTTTTGTACGAAACAGTTTTAACGCGGGTACTGTGTATAATATTCACAAAGGACTTTTCTACAACACTTCTGTTGGATTCGCGGTGAGCAATATCAATGTAGATGACAGTCTGCTCACTTCAGGATACAATCCGCATTATTTCAACAGTAATAACCGCACGCAATTTTTTACTGATATCAGTATCGCCAGATCTTATATAAAAGTGGACAATAATAATTATCCGCTTAAAGGAACTGCCTGGGGCGTATCCGTTTTAAAAAGAGGGCTAAAGTTTACCGGCGGTATCAACAATACAACTTTTCAGGCTACGGCATCCAGGTTCATTCCGCACGGAAAAAATTGGTACAGCAGCGTACAACTTACGGGCATATTGAAACTTCCTTTTGAACAGGCTTACATTAATCAACGTGCCATCGGTTACGGAAGCCTTACACTCCGCGGGCTTGAATATTATGTGGTAGACGGCGTGGCTGCGGCTGTAGGAAAATATACACTCAGCAAAAAAGTATCGGAATTTAAAGTAAAAACGCCGGTCAAAATAAAGAAGTTACCATACATCCCTTTCCGCATTTACGCAAAGACCTACGCAGATATTGGCTACAGCTATATTCCGCAGCAATACAACACGAATCTCAGCAACAGGTTACTTTACACCGGAGGTTTCGGACTCGATATAATAACTTTTTATGACATCGTGTTTAAGCTGGAGTACAGTTTTAATCAGTTAGGTGAAAAGGGGTTATTTTTACACGGCAAGGGCGGCTTTTAATATTTAACGGCCGTTTGCAATTACATATGAGAATAGCAATTTACAGTCGCGGTATAGAAAACAATCAACTGCAGGATATTGAGCTCCTGCTCAACGAATTGGAGAAATACGGTGCCGAGCCTGTTTTCTTTCAGGATTTTTTCAATTTGTTTTATTCTGCGGTAAAAATTCCGGGTAAATATTCCACCTTCAGTTCGGGCGATGATCTTGATCTCTCGATCGATTGCATGATCAGTTTGGGTGGCGACGGAACATTACTGGATACCGTTACGTTGGTGAAAGAGACAGGTATCCCCGTACTCGGAATAAACTACGGCAGACTCGGATTTTTGGCTAACACCGGTAAAGAAGAATTGCACACCGCTATCGGAAATCTCGTTCAACGAAAATATGTTTTGGATAAAAGAACATTGCTTCACCTTGATGCGGATATTCCGTTGTTTGATGATTGCCCTTATGCGCTCAACGAATTTTCATTGCACAAGAAAGATACTTCACCAATGATCAAAGTGCACACTTATCTCAACGGCGAATTCTTAAATACCTATTGGGCCGACGGGCTGATAGTGGCTACGCCAACGGGTTCTACAGGTTACTCATTAAGTTGTAACGGTCCCGTGGTATTCCCGGAAAGTGCAAGTTTTGTGATAACACCGGTGGCGCCGCACAATCTAAATATCCGTCCGATCATCGTGCCCGATAACACGATCGTTTCATTTGAAATAGAAGGAAGAACGGATGGTTTTCTTTGTACGCTGGACAGCAGGAGAGAACTGGTTACAAAAGAAATTCAGCTGGCTGTAAAGAAAGAAACGTTCGGTATCAATCTCATTCGTTTCAACGAAAATAATTTTCTGCAAACGCTCCGCAACAAACTTTCCTGGGGCCTCGATAAGCGTAATTGATCATGCTGCTTAAAAGAAGAAAAATTCAACGGGCTTTTATAATCTATTGGGTGTTGCTCGCATACATCATGGCGGCGCTCATTTGGTGGTTCATTGCGCTTAACCGTCAGAATGAAAAGATGAGTGATTATCAGATCAGGGATATCCGCAATGATGATTTTTTAAAACAGGAAAAATATGACCGCGTTATAACAGATAAAAATATAAAGACCGCTCAATATTTGGGTGAAGGCGGAACGTTTTTATTGCTCATTATTGCGGGTGCCATTTTTGTTTTTCGTGCGGTGAGACGTGAGTTACGACTTAGTGCAGAGCAACAAAATTTCATGATGGCGATCACGCATGAACTTAAAACGCCGATCGCGGTATCAAAGCTGAATCTTGAAACCATGCAAAGGCATAAACTCGATGAAACACAGCAGCAGCGACTATTACAAAACACTTTGGAAGAAACAAATCGCCTCGATACGCTTTGCAATAATTTATTGTTATCGTCACAGATAGAAGCCGGCGGTTATCGTGCGGTAAATGACGAACAGGATTTTTCAGCATTGGTGAATGAATGTGCAGATGGGTTTATCAGGCGTTATCCGCAAAGAGAGATCACGAAAGATATTGAAAGCAATGTATTTGTAAATGGTGATCCGTTCCTGTTACAAATGGCGATCAATAATTTGCTTGAAAACGCGATCAAATATTCTCCCAAAGAAAAACCTGTTGCCGCCGGTCTAAAAAAAGCTGACGCCATTGCGTCATTGAGCATTATCGATGAAGGCCCCGGCATTCCTGATGCGGAACATCAAAAGATCTTTCAAAAGTTTTACCGTACAGGAAATGAAGCCACGAAACGTGCGAGAGGAACAGGTTTAGGATTGTACCTGATCAGTCGCATTTGTAAATCCCATGACGGAAATATTACAATACAAAATAACCCGAAAGGCGGTAGTATCTTTGTGCTTTCCCTAAAAGCAGAAGCATAAATAATGGGCATGGCAAATAAAAAGTTTTCCATTTTATTGGTTGAAGATGAAGAGAATCTTCAGGAAGCACTAAAACTGAATCTTGAACTGGAAGGATATGAAGTAACCGGCAGTTACGACGGTGCAAATGCATTGAAGACTTTTGACAGAGAACATTTCGACCTGATCATTTTAGATGTGATGTTGCCGGAACTTGACGGGATAAGCGTTTGCGAAACCATCCGCCTTAAAAATACAGAAGTGCCGATACTAATTTTAAGTGCAAAGAACAGCAGTGCTGATCGTGTGCTGGGTTTAAAAAAAGGCGCCGATGATTATCTTACCAAGCCCTTTAACCTCGAAGAATTACTCCTGCGTGTACAAAAACTCATCAAAAAAAGTGAGCAGATCGCGGTAAAGACACCTATCCCTGATGTATATGAATTCGGAAAAAATAAAATTGATTTTAAAGCCGCGGAATCTTTTAATAAAGCCGGCGAAAAAATAGAGCTTACCAAGAAAGAGCTCATGCTTCTGAAATTACTTATAGAAAATAAAAATGAAGTAGTTACGAGAGAAAAAATATTGCAGTCTGTTTGGGGCTACAACGTGTATCCTACTACAAGAACGATTGATAATTTCATTCTAAGCTTCCGCAAATATTTTGAAGAAGACAGCCGCAATCCACGCTTCTTTCACTCTGCACGCGGCGTAGGTTATAAATTTACAGACTGAGCGCTTATCATATTCAGCAGCTGCACGATCGTTTGTGCTTTTGCATACATCTGATGCAACCGTTCATCATGCTGAAACGGCGTGTATAACTGCCATTCAATATCCTGCAATAACTGCTGTGTTTGCAATGCGATATGGTTATCAATGCCTGCTCTGTCCATTGCCCCTGCCAGTGTTTTCACCGTGAGTGATTCTTTTTCGATCCCGAATTTCTGAGAAAGAAATTGTCTTATTTCGCCGTTCAGCAATGCGTAAAATTCAACGCATTCATCTTTGTGCAGGCAATCTTCTGTTTGCGATAAGGGATTCAGATCTATGAACACCGGTGCACCGGGAACATTTTCCACAGTCGGTTCTGCCATAATGTTTTCTGTAGTTTCTTCTTCCCCTTTTCTCTCTTTTACCGTCCAATAAATTAATCCGCAGATGATGATACCTGCTAAAAAAATGATGATCAGACCGCGATGCTCAATAAAAGAATTCAATAAAGAAACCGGTTCTTTCTTAATGATGGTATAATTGCCCGCAGGTTTTCCGGTTCCTTTGCTCACGGCAAATGTTGCAGCCGGGGCGGTGATCGTTTTGTATGACGCGGATGCAGGATCAAAATAGCTAAAGCTGATCGCAGGCGTAATGTAAGTGCCCGGCTTTTCAACAGTAAAAGGAATTTCAAAGGTCTTACTTCCGCTTACGGGAATGGTAAGCTTATCGGTGTTGTCTGTGCATTTGGTATCAAACGCTTCGAGCCCTTCGGACCATTTCACATCGGGCGCAGTGAGTAGTTGCATATTGCCGCTGCCGCTTATCGTGACTAATAATTTGCCGGCTTCATCAGTACTGAAACTGTTTTTTTCAAGCGCAGCTGTTATTTGAAATCTGCCAACCGCACCTTTGAATCCCGCGGGCTTCCCTTCTTCCGGAAGCGGCTTTACAATTATCGTAAGCGGTTTACTGCTGAGGCTTACATTCTCTGTGATCGTATTTCCGGGATCGTAATTATTTACGCCGGGCTTTAAAAATTCCACTGCATTATCCAACGTTGCGGTTTCCAGTTCTACCGGGCCGGCTTGTAAAGGATACAATTGCGCTTTGCGGATGATGTAAGCATCGTAAGGTCTGCCATTCAAAGATTCTCTTGTATGACTGTTTCCCGGATCTGACATTTGGGTAAGATCCACAACAGAGAAACCGTTGAACGAGGGATTTTTTGAAAGCGTACTCTGACTTTTTAATCTGGTATACAATTTATAAGTGGCTACCACAGGTTCGCCCACATAACAGGATGTTTTATCCGTCTGCAATTTCAATTGCATATTGCGGTTTACTTTCTCCGGAATGTTGTCGCCCTTCTTTAAAATATAATCGTCGTATGATTCCTGCGGCTTTGGCTCATCAAAAGCATCAAAGCCCTGCATGGATTGCATGAGAGAAGATAAATTATTTCCCTGCTGCTGTGAAGTATTACCCGAAGACGCCTGATTGGATACGGAAATATCTACCGCATTGCTCTTATATTTTTTTCCGCCGATGATCGCTGATGCAGCACCGATATGAAAGTTCCCGCTTTTTTTCGGTTGAAGTATATAGCTTAGGGTTACCGATTGTTTGGTAACACCGTTCATCATCGTCATGCTCGAACCCTGATTAGGTCCGCCAACAATATTGAAATCTGCGAACGTCGGAGATTGCAGTTGCGCATTGTCTGCATTTTCAACGGTAAGGGTAAATGTGATGTAATCATTTTTGCCGGCAGAAGAAGGAGATGCCGAAGCGCGGAAATTCACCTGTGCTTTTGCAGCAAAAGCAGTAAAAACGAATAAGCAGCAGTAAAATTTCTTCGTAAAAAATAAACCCATACAATGTCAGCCTGAGCCCCTGAAAGGCGGTTAGAAACGCTACGCAAAAGTAAAGCACAATGCACGCTGCGTCAAGCCGTTCTTCATAAAAAAAATGAAAGGAACTGTTAATTAGAGATCGCCCAACTGAGGTCGCAGTATAATTTGTTCCGGAACCGCCTGCGGCGAGAGTTTTGTGGAAGCAAGAATCATTGATGAAATATCGGACGCTTCCATGATCCTGCCCGCACTGTTGTCAAAATCGCCCCAGGAATCGGTGAGTACGGCACCCGGGAATACGGCCGTTACTTTTATCTTATGTTGTTTCAGTTCGTGGCGAAGGTTCTGACTGAAACCGTTGAGCGCAAATTTGCTTATACTGTAAGAACCGCCGCCTTCGTATGCATTCAGTGCTGCTACGGAACAAATATTAAAGACATGACCACCGCCGTTTTTGATCATGGCCGGCACCAGCGCTCTGGTAAGATAATAGGCACTGAATAAATTATTGTTAAGCATCGATTGCAAAGTGCCATCCGGTTCATCCGAAATATTTCCCGGTGTATAGCCACCGGCGTTGTTGATGAGAATATCAGGCATGGCAATACCGAGGCACCATTCGCCAAAAGCCTTTGTTTGCAAGGCATCCGAAAGATCCGCTGCTTTGCTGTGGATAGCTGCAGAAGGAAATTGTTGTTGCAATGCATCAGCAGTTGCTTTTAATGTATCAGCATTTCTTGCACAGAGAAAGATCGTATTTCCTTCCGCTGCAAATTTTTCCGCAATGGATCTTCCTATTCCTCTTGCACCGCCGCTGATCACGATATTCATTTGTACATTTTTTATTTGGCTAACTTTATTGCTTAGTAAAGTTATTATATCGCTCTTCAAATATCACATTAAACATGCCTTCTTATAAACATCTTTTCTTTGATCTCGATCATACGTTGTGGGATTTTGATACCAATGCAAAAGCTACACTTACCGATCTGTACGCACAGGGATTGGGCGAAAGAGTGGATGCTGATTTTAATGATTTCTATCAAAAATATCTTTACCACAATGCGCATTTATGGGCCCGCTATGAAAAAGGCTTCATCGGCGTGGAAGAGCTGAAGTGGCGCCGGATGTGGCGTACACTTATGGATTTTAAAATAGGCGACGAAGTTCTGGCAAAAGAGATCAGCGGAAAATTTCTCGAAATATTACCGACTAAGAAAGGCGTATTCCCGCATACATTCGAGATCCTGGATTATCTCCGCAATAAAAATTACATCCTCCACCTCATCACAAATGGTTTTGAAGTAACCCAACGCATGAAGTTGAGCAACAGCGGACTCGATAAATATTTTACGGAGATCATCACGTCTGAGATCAGCAATAGTCTTAAACCGAAAAAAGAAATTTTTGAGTTCGCTATAAAAAGAGCAAATACCGGCGTTAAAGAATCACTGATGATCGGCGATAACCAAAGTGCGGATGTGGAAGGGGCGATGAATGCAGGAATGGATGCGGTTTTTGTAAATCACATTAATGAACCGCTGCGCTTGCAACCTACTTATATGATCACACATTTGAAAGAACTTGAAGATATTCTTTAAATACCTTCAAATTTAGGGTCCTGATACATATGGTGCCGATCATCTGAAAAATCGCTTCGATCATTTTCTTATAACTCAAAAAAATCCCGGCAACGTTAAGTAGCCGGGATCATTTGAGTGCATCAATCTTTTGAGAACAACTCAGAGATGAAATTACATTTTCGCGGTTGTAGACTTTGCTGCTTTACTTTTACTGCATTTATTGCAGCATGATTTTCCTTTGGCACATTTCTTTTTGTTCTTTCCGTTATCCGCAAAAGTAACGCCTGTAACCAGTAATGCTGCCGTAGCCAGTAAGAAGAACTTTTTCATTTTTATGTTTTTAAGTGAGTGATCGTGAGTAAAAATATCGATAATAAACCGGAATTTTTGTTAAAACAAACTAAGGGTCTATCCTTCCAAAGTTCCGATAACCGTTACCCCGCCTTTAACCGCTTCGTTTAGGTTCACGTTGAGTTTTGTGCCTAAAGGCAACAAAAGATCTACGCGGCTGCCGAATTTGATAAAGCCGAATTCATCGCATTGCTTTACTTTTTGACCAACTTCAAGGTAATTCACAATACGTTTTGCCAAAGCACCCGCAATTTGTTTTACCAGAATTTCCGTATTATTCTTTTTAAGCACCACAGAATGTCTTTCATTTTCCGTGGATGATTTAGGGTTCCATGCCACGAGATATTTTCCTTTGTGATATTGATTGTAAACCACATCTCCGCTGATCGGATTCCGGTTTACGTGCACATTTGCCGGGCTCATAAAAATAGACACCTGCAATCTTTTTGTTTTGAAATATTCTTCATCCACGGCTTCCTCTATTACCACTACTTTTCCATCTGCAGGTGCTACGATCCGGTTCTCATCCAGCGTAAGTTTTCTTGCGGGGATGCGAAAAAAGGAAACGATAAAAAGCAGCAGGCCGAGTGTGGCTGCGAAAAATACGATGCAGAGCCAAAACAGCGATGCACCAAATAGCCAGGAAAAAAGTACGTTAAGTGCTATGAAAATGATCGTGCAGACCGCAATTGTTTTGTATCCTTCTCTGTGAATAGTCATGACTAATAATTTGGACGGCGAAGTTAAGCCATTATCGCACGAAAAGCTGCACATAACACCATACGAAAGGAGTTGCAATTAGTAAAGAATCGAAACGATCAAGAAAGCCGCCGTGCCCCGGCATAAATGAGCCGCTGTCTTTTATTCCTGCCAGGCGTTTAAGCTTACTTTCCAGCAGGTCGCCCACCGTGCCGAATACAGCGCAGATGGACGGGATGATGATCCAATGCCTTAATTCAAGTTGCCGGCCGATCGGTAAAAAATAACCCAATGTTGCCATCACAAGAACAGCTAAAACTGCGCCGCCACCTGTTCCTTCCCAGGTTTTTTTCGGTGAGATCTTGGAGAACGGGGTTTTGCCGAACAGTGAGCCAACGATATAGGCCATCGTATCATTTATCCAGATCGATAAAATAACAACAACGGGAAGTAAAGGAGAATATATTACAGTTGTTTTTTGTTCAGCGCCCGTTTGAACGACAGAAGTCACACCAAGCGAAATCATCATTAGCAAAGGCATCAGAATATAGAAGGGCGCGGCCATGGTGAAGAGGTTATAGCGTTTTTTGCCAAACAGTTTTGCCATCTTTAAAAATTCATACAGGCATCCTGCCATGATGATCAGAAAAAGTGTAACAAAACTCCAAAGATTGATAAATAATCCCGCCAGCATTACTGCCGCAAATACAATAGCAGTTAAGGTTCTTGTTTTAAAAACAGATGTATTAAGCGCCACGTTTAATTGGTTTGTGTGTCAGCGAATGCACGGTGAGGATCGGCTTCTGCGATAAGCAGGTTCTCTTTTGCTTCGATCTTTAATTTATTATCAGCAGAAACTTTTTTAAGCAGTATCAGCAGACCGGCAAGCGCAGCAAAGCCGAGAAGCCCGAAAGCCCAGTGAAAGTGCGGATCTATCTGTTCCATTTTATCTTTACCCGGACCCTTCGGCGAAAAGAAAAGTATGGATAATGCCATGGCATTATTGATAAAATGCGCAATGATGTTCGTCCAGATATTTCTCGTTTCGTAAAACATCAGTCCCAAAGCAAAACCCAAAACAAAACGGCTCAGGAATAAATAGACAGACATGTGAATCAGACTGAAAACAAAAGAACTGATCGTTATCGAAACCACCGGCTTACGCAACCATTTTGTAAGCAGATTTTGAACCGCACCGCGAAAGAATACTTCTTCAAACATCGCCGGAAAAAATGCCATAATAAACATCGCAATAATATAATCCGACCACCCGTGAAGATCGCTCAGCGCAAGCGCCTGTTGTGTGTATTCATCTTCCATTCTACTCGCCGTTACATTAAAAGAAGGGAAATGTGCAATGATCATTTTGGAAAGATCCGCAAGCGGCGATGCCACTATACTTGCTGCGAGCAAAACGAGAAATCCGATCAGGATCTGCTTGATATTGACGTATTTATTAAATCCCAGCCAAAACATATTTTTCCCGTTACTAACAACTGACCATAAAACCGCCGGTAAAAAAAGCAGCAGCAGTGTGCCCGCCACCTGACTTATTCTTACTATCGAAACATTTTCAGGAGCAAGCATCAATTTCATGAGCGCTTTACTGTCCTGGTTCGCCAATTTTACACCCGGAGGTAATAACTGCGCAGTAAAAAACAATTGTACTGCACCCGCCAAAACCACCCCCAGCCCTAAAAAGGCAAATAAGAATCCCAGCTGCGCCCAACCCGTAAAACCTTTAACGCTTTTATACTCCATCCCTGATAATTTATAGTAAATTTGCAGCCGCAAATATACATATAAAGCTATGCCTGCTATTGGTCATATACAACTGCCCGAATTTCCCTTATTACTCGCTCCGATGGAAGATGTGAGTGACCCGCCGTTTCGTGCCGTATGCAAAGACAACGGTGCAGATATGATGTACAGCGAGTTCATCAGCAGCGAAGGGCTGATCCGCGATGCCATGAAGAGCAGAAAGAAACTGGATTTTTCTGAAGAAGAAAGACCATTTGGTATCCAAATCTTCGGCGGTGACGAAGACGCAATGGCCATGAGCGCAAGAATTTGTGAAACAGTAAACCCGGATTTGGTGGATATCAATTTCGGGTGTCCCGTAAAAAAAGTAGTGAGCAAAGGTGCAGGCGCGGGAGTACTGAAAGATATCAATTTAATGGTTCGTCTTACAGAAGCGGTGATCAGAAGTACGAAGCTGCCTGTCACGGTTAAAACAAGATTAGGCTGGGACGATAACACAAAAAATATTGAAGAAGTTGCGGAACGTATGCAGGATATCGGTGTGCAGGCATTGGCTATTCACGGGCGTACAAGATGTCAGTTATATAAAGGCGAGGCAGACTGGACACTTATCGGTAAAGTAAAAAATAATCCGCGTATTCAAATACCCATCTTCGGTAACGGCGATATCGATTCACCGCAAAAAGCAAAAGAGTACAAAGAAAAGTACGGTATCGACGGAATTATGATCGGGCGTGCCGCTATCGGTTATCCGTGGATCTTTCGCGAGATCAAACATTACCTGAAAACCGGCGAAATTCTTCCTGCGCCTACGTTGGAAGAACGTATAACAGTTTGCAAAAAACATCTGTCCCGCTCTATTGAATGGAAAGGTTCTATCGTTGGTATCAACGAAATGCGCCGCCATTATACAAATTATCTTAAAGGATTACCCGGTATCAAAGAGTTCCGTTTTAAACTCGTTACGTTGAATACACCGGAAGAGATCAACGAAGTGTTGGATGAGATCAGCGAGCATTATAAGACGTATAATTTTGAACGCACGCCGATTGAGATCATTAATTATCACGAGAATATTCCGCTGTAAATTTACCGTATTGCTTTTGTTTGAATTGGGTTTCGTCAGATTCAGTCAGGATTTTTGAATGCGGATCTACTAGTATAGCAGCTATATTAAGCAGGTAGCCGGTAGCCGCACCGCAGTTAATGCGAGATATTATAGCGTTTGTGATATGGCTCGCAATCGCAGGTTATATAAAATAATACGCTGTAAAACACTTGTAAATTCCCACTCTTTGCGGTCAGCACTTTCTACTTCACAATGATATTCGCAGTGTATTTTTCAATCCCGCTCACATAAATATTTGTGTTTCGTTTGAGCACGGAATAAATGGTCACGCTCACCGCAGCCATCAAAAACAGCGAAGCCGCCATTCCCATATAATATTGATTATCCGTCTTATTCTTAAAATATAAAAAGATCAAAAATGAAGCAATGATGATGGAGATATTTACATAGATCAGTACATTAAGGTTGTTCCGCATTTCATCAACACGTTTCAGTTCTTTGATTTTTAGCTCCTCCGGATGAAGATCGTAATTGTACACAGCTCTCACCCGCAGCGAATTCACTTTTGTGTAATTGCTGTAACCCGCACCTGCAAAGATCAAAGCGAAAACAGCAAGCGGCAATGCAAAGCCCCGATACCACTGCGTTTTAAGTGCGATATAAAAAATGAGCGCAACTGCAAAAGCAACAATACCTAGAATGATCAGGAATAGCTGCTCATGTTTAAAGCCGGTGAAGTAACTTTCGATATCCGTTTTGGAAAACATGCGGTTAGTTTTTTCTTTCGATCGCAGTGAGAATATTTTTACCTAAAGGCGATTCGTTCGATTCGAAGAAATGTGTAAGATTACCTTTTTCGTCAACAAGGTATTTACAAAAATTCCAGGTGGGTTCATTAGAGTTCCAACCGTTCTGCTCTTTGTCGGTAAGCCAATCATACACTTTATTCTGTGACGAATGCACCACCACTTTGCTTTTGCGCATGAGGGGAAACTGAATGCCGTAATTCTTTTTACAGAAAATATCGATCTGTGCATCATCATAATGCTCCTGATCCTTAAAATCATTTGCAGGAAAAGCAAGGATCTCCAATTCTCCTTTTTGGCTTTCATACAGTTTTTCCAATTCCTGATATTGCGGTGTGAAGCCGCAATCAGAAGCCGTATTTACGATCAATACTTTCTTATTTTTCAATCGTGAAAAATCATAGTCTTCACCGTTGTTCAACGTTGCCCGCAGGTCATAAAATGACCGTAGCGCCGGCCTCGATGAAGAAAAAACATTCCCGTTTCTGTTTGTGATCCTGTTGAGGAATTTCACCAGCGGGTAAATTATTTTGAGAAACCGTTGTCTCGCTGTCATGATTAGCCGATTATTTTTTTGAACAAGTTAAGCTTGTTTTTGTAAGGAGGATATTTAATAGCCGGGTCAAGCCAGGTCGGTGTTTTAAGGATCGCTTTTTTATGGCTGAACGTATCAAAACTGAATTTGCCGTGATAATTTCCAGTACCGCTTGCGCCTCTGCCGCCGAAGGGTAAACGATGATTCGTAAGGTGCAGACTTGCATTGTTAATACAGCCGCCGCCAAACGGAACTGCCTGTAACCACGCATCTTCCTTCCCGGATGATGATGTAAAAATATACATAGCCAGCGGATTCGGATTCTTCTTTATGATCGCCACCGCATCTTTCATTTCTGTAAAACTAATGATCGGCAGTATCGGCCCGAATATCTCTTCCTGCATGATCCTGTCATCGCTGTTCGTTATTTCCAGCAGCGTCGGCTCAATATAGAGATCAGCTTTTATGTTTTTACCGCCCGCCAATAATTTCCCTTCGGATAAGTGTTTTTGCAAGCGATCAAACTGTTTGTCATTGATGATTCGTCCGTAGAAATTACTTTTCTGCGCATCATCACCAAAGAAAGATTGAATGCTCTTTTTTAGTTCTTCGATCAACTGTAGCTTCACTGATTCGTGCACCAATACATAATCCGGTGCCACACACATTTGTCCGGCATTGGAAAATTTCGGCATCGCAATGCGCTTCGCCGCTGTTTTAATATCCGCATCAGATTCGACGACCACCGGGCTTTTTCCGCCAAGTTCCAGCGTTACCGGAACAAGGTCTTTCGCTGCAAGCTGATAAATGATCTTTCCGGTTGCGGTACTTCCGGTATAAAACACATGATCAAAAACAAAGTTGTTCATCATTTCCGGAATGATCTCGGAACCTTCACCGGTGGTATAAAGAATATAATTTTTATCAAAAGTTTCTTCAATGATTTTCTGCATGATCGCTTCCGTTGCCGGCGCTAATTCTGAAGGTTTCATCACCACACAATTTCCCGCAGCTATAGCTCCGATGAGAGGTGTAAATAAAAGTTGGAAAGGATAATTCCACGGTGAGATGATCAGCACCACGCCAAGCGGTTCCGCGAGGATAAAACTTTTGGAAGGAAGATTCAGCAAATTAGTGGAAACATAATCCGGCTGCATCCAATCTTTTAAGTGTTTAATCGCAGCCTTCAACTCTGTAAGAAAAAAACCGTTCTCTGTGATCCAGCATTCTTCGGGGCTCTTGTGCAGATCTTTGTAAAGCGCCTCAAATATTTCGATCTCATATTTGATAACAGCATCCCGCAACTTTTCCAGCTGCGCTTTTCTGAATGAATACGGTTTCGTGGCGCCGCTCTCAAAATAATTGCGCATGGCTTCCAATGCAGCTGTTGTATTCATTTAGTTTAAATTTGTTTAAAGTTAGGTAAAGGCTCGTGCCTGCTTACATAACGATCTACGTAATTTTTTTTATGAACGATGAACAATACATGCAGCTTGCCGTAAAGGAAGCGCAAAAAGCCCTGGAGAAAGATGAGGTTCCGATCGGAGCAATTTTAGTGGTAAACGAACGGATCATTGCCCGCACCTATAACCAGGTGGAAATGCTGAACGACAGCACGGCGCATGCGGAAATACTTTCTCTTACCGCGGCTTACAATTCACTCGGCAGCAAATATCTCCCCGACGCTACTTTATTTGTTACCGTGGAACCATGCCTTATGTGCAGCGGCGCCTTGTATTGGAGTAAGATCAATAGGGTGGTATTCGGTGCTTACGATGATAAGAACAGTTACCGCAAATATACCGGCGACAACAATCCGTTTCATCCCAAAACAAAGCTTACGGGCGGTATCCTGCAGGGGGAATGCGCTGCGCTGATGAAGCATTTTTTCAAATCAAAAAGATAACTTTCGGTTTACGGAAAAGATAACGGGAATACAGCGTTTAGGCTTTAATTTTGCATCACTTTAATTTTTAATCTTAAAATTTCTACAATGGCATTTACACTCGCACCGCTTCCTTACGCATACGACGCATTGGAACCGCATATCGATAAAGAAACAATGACGATCCATCATGATAAGCATCACCAGGCTTATGTAGATAACCTGAATAAAGTAATTGCAGGTACAGACAACGAAAACAAATCAATCGAAGAATTGGTAAAAAATGCAGGAAGTATCAGTCCTGCTGTTAGGAATAACGGCGGCGGTCACTGGAACCATACTTTTTTCTGGGATTCATTAAAGAAAAATGAAGGCGGCAAACCTTCCGGTAAATTGGCGGAAGCCATCGACGCGGCTTTCGGTTCCTTTGATGCATTCAAAGAAAAATTTAACGCAGCGGGAACCACACGTTTCGGCAGCGGTTGGGCATGGCTTAATGTGAACGGCGGTAAACTGGAAGTAAGCTCCACGCCAAACCAGGATAATCCTTTGATGGATGTTGCCGAAGTAAAAGGCACGCCGATCCTGGGTTGCGACGTTTGGGAACATGCCTACTACCTAAAATACCAGAACAAACGCCCGGCATACCTTGAAGCATTTTGGAACGTGGTAAATTGGGATAAGGTGGCAGAGCGTTTTGAAAAAGCGTAATAAAGTATTAAAGTATAGAATGAAAGCCGCTCATATCGAGCGGTTTTTTAGTACAACTTAGTTTGTTTTTTTACGACATGTGCGAATGGATTAGCCGCAAATTCGCGGATTACTTTTTTTGTTCCTTTGCCTAAATTCCCCCCGCAATTGGCTCGCACTAAGTTTTTATTCTATAATAAATCCGCATTCGAAAAGGCGAGAATCTGTGAATCTGCGGCAGAAAAAATGAGAGGCCTTATTTTTTCCGCTTCGGCTTTTGCCCTCTTGTCTTCGCCTTCCCGTACTTCTTCATCATCCTGTCTTTCCTGCTCATCACGAAATTCACCTTACTGTTCTTCGCCGATTTTTCATGAAACGCCGGCCCCACTTCTTCTTTCTTCGGGATCTTCAGTTGAATTTCTTTCATGTACACTTTCGGTGTCTCATCCTCCGTCAACTCTGTAGATATCTCCAGATCATCGGGTAATGCAACAACAGGGATCGAAAATTTCATTAACGTTTCTATATCCTCCCGAAGCTTATTTTCTCTTTCTGTAATAAAAGTAATTGCTATCCCTTTTTGCTTTGCACGACCCGTTCTGCCGATGCGGTGCATGTATTTTTCCGCTTCATCCGGCACATCAAAATTGATAACATGTGTCACACCGGTAATATCAATACCGCGTGCCACAAGATCCGTAGCGATGATCATTTTATAATTGCCTGCTTCAAATTGTTTTACGGTATTAAAACGATGGTTCTGTTCTTTGTTGCTGTGAATAACACCGATCTTCTCCGGGTAAATATTTTCCAGTTCCTGATATAGTTCATCCGCTAACTTTTTTCCGCCGGCGAATATCAATACCTTGGTCATCGCTTCATCCTGATGGAGCAACAGTTTCAGCAGATTTACTTTTGTGTAAAAATTAGGCACATCATAGGCCCGTTGCTCAATATTATCAAGCGGTGTGCCTGAAGGTGCGGCTTCCACCATCACCGGATCGTTAAAGAAAATGCCCATCAGTTCTTCTACTTCCGGTGTGTGTGTGGCGGAGAATAGAAGGTTCTGTCTTTTTGCAGGAAGCAGGTCAAGAATATTTTTTAACTGCGTGCGAAATCCGAGGTTGAGCATCTCATCTACCTCATCAATGACCAGTTTCTTGATGTTCTTCAGTTTTAAAGATCCGTTCATAACCAGATCAAATAATCTTCCCGGAGTGGCTACCAGCAGATCAACTTTTTTCTCTGCCGCAAGTTTTTGCGTATTGATATTTACACCGCCGTACACACCGAGCGACGCCACTGTCATATACGTTGTTAGTTTATTAGCAGCTTCCACCACCTGCGCCACCAACTCTCTGGTGGGTACTACGACCAATATCGTCGGCGACAGATCTTTGGTGAATTTCCACTGTCGTAAACAAGGAAGCAGGTAGGCAAATGTTTTACCCGTACCCGTTTGCGCTATCCCGCACACATCCGCACCCGACATCGCTACAGAAAATACTTTTTCCTGGATAGTCGTCGGCGTTGTATACCCTAGATCATCAAGGGCGTTGAGTAAGGAAACATTTAAATTAAGATCCGAAAAATTCATGATGCTTTAAATTGATAATTTTTCAATAGACAATAGACAATGGACAATGGACAATTCATTCAAGTCGAAGATACTTCCGATAAAGGAACTGGTTTCAATTCGTAGTAAATACTCTTTGTTTAACGACCTTACCATAAATGCAACAGACTAACGATTTGAAAAAATTATCCATTGTCCATTGCCAATTGTCCAATAATTCAATTGTCCATTATCCATTGACAATTGTCCATTAATTCAATTGTCCATTATGGAACCGGATCATATCCGTGTCCGCCCCAGGGATGACAGCTCCCGATCCTTTTTATCGTGAGCCAAAATCCTTTGAACGGTCCGTGTTTTTGAAACGCTTCCAATCCGTACTGCGAGCAGGTTGGCGTGAAACGGCATTTTGATTTTCCCAGCAATGGTGATATCACCCACTGATAAATTTTAATGAGCGTTATAAAAGGAAAGCTCAGTATTTTATTCAACGTTTTCATTGATCATTTTTATGAGTCGCTTCAGCACGATGCCCGTCTTTTCAAAAACAAGCTCGTAGTTTGGCAGCTCTCTTCCGGTGTACACAAAGAAAATATGCAGACTTTTTAGCGTCAGTATATTTTCTTTCTCCAATATATTTTTTTGCAGGCGATAAGATTCGCGGAGCAATCTTTTGATACGATTACGGTCAACCGCTTTTTTAAAATTCCTGCTGCTTGCCGTAAATCCCGCCTTCAATCCCCGGTCGTTTTCATGGAGCAGCCAAAAAATTCTAAACGGGAAATTAGAAAAGCTCTTGCCTTTGGCAAACAGCAACTCCACAGCCTTCCGGCTTTTCAGTCTGTGTTCTTTTCTTAAAAAATACCGTTGTGTTTGTTGCTCTTCCAATGATTGATAATCGGCTTGATTGCCTAAACGGTAAAATTAACCAATTCCCGTCATTGCGAGCCGCATAACAAACTTTAAGCAATAACGCAGCAACCGCGGCGCGGCAATCCGGGTATCTGTCTTACACACCCTGATTGCTTCGTTCCTCGCAATGACAGACGTACCCTCCTTCCTGTTAGAATTCCGATCTTCCCGTCATTGCGAGCCGCAAAATAAACTTCAAACAATAACACATTAACCGCGGCGCGGCAATCCGGTTATCTGTCTTACACACCCTGATTGCTTCGTTCCTCGCAATGACAGACGTACCCTCCTTCCTGTTAGAATTCCGATCTTCCCGTCATTGCGAGCCGCATAACAAACTTTAAGCAATAACGCAGCAACCGCGGCGCGGCAATCCGGGTATCTGTCTTACACACTCTGATTGCTTCGTTCCTCGCAATGACAGACGTGCCCTCCTTCCTGTTCGAATTCCGATCTATCCGTCATTGCGAGCCGCATAACAAACTTTAAGCAATAACGCAGCAACCGCGGCGCGGCAATCCGGGTATCTGTCTTACACACTCTGATTGCTTCGTTCCTCGCAATGACAGACGTACCCTCCTTCCTGTTCGAATTCCGATCTATCCGTCATTGCGAGCCACATAATAAACTTCAAACAATAACACAGTAACCGCGGCGCGGCAATCCGGTTATCTGTCTCACAAACCCGGATTGCTTCTGTCCTCGCAATGACAGACTTTACGCTTCACTCAATACTCAAATTCCGATCTATCCGTCATTGCGTCTTTCCCAGCAACGACAAAAGATCGTACAGAAAATGCTCACTCATCATTACCCCTTAACAAAAAGCTCAACCACCCTTATGTAATTTCTCTTTCCCCCGCATCTGAAAGAAAAAAGACCAACATATGAAGTTTGTAATGATCGCTTTAATAACACTGAATGTGCTTACTGCCAATGCCCAACAGGACACCGCAAAAACAACAGCGCAGATCAAAGAAGCCACCGTTTACTACGGCTACGGCGCAGAACTCACGCACAGCGCGGCAATAAAAGTCAGTAAAGACACCCGGTTTATCATGATCGACGGCGTAAGTACCGAGATCGATCTGAACAGTCTGCAGATCAGCGTTCCGGAGAATATCTCGCTGATGTCCCAACAATTCAGCATCTACACGGCGCCGGAAAAACCGCTCGCCGCAAATCCGATGACGAAAAAGATCACCGACAGTATCGCGGATATCAATAAAGAAATAGCCGTGATCATGAACCGTATAGATATCGACCAGACCGTACTGGATAAAACCGACGAACTCATTAAATCCACAATCGCAACCAGCGGTAACAAAACAGAACTTACGGCAGAAGTATTAAAGCTCATCGATTATTACAGTGCAAGGATTGAAAAGAACAAGAAAGCCATTTTCGATAACAGGCAGACTGTGCTTGCATTACAGATAAAGATCTCCGCAATGAATGATCGCTTGTCGCTTGCAAATACAAGACCCGTGATCGACGAAAAAGACAGGATACAACCCACAGGTCGCATCATCATGCAGGTGGTTTGTCGCGACGACCAACAGGCAGATATTGCGTTGTCTTACTATACAAACCGTGCGGGCTGGCAGCCGGTGTACGACATCAGGGTGAATACAAAAACAAATGCCTTGAAGTTAGTTTACAAAGCAAGCGTTACCCAAAGTACCGGTGTGAACTGGAAGAAAACAAAGATCACCCTGAGCACGGGAACACCCAATTTTACTACTGCCGCCCCGTTATTGAATGCATGGTATCTGCAATTATTTGTTCCGGAATTATACAACGCCGTGAACAACGGCTCAACCACACTATCGGTTACTAATAATATTACGGTGAATACGATCCAGGCATATGATAAAAGAAAAGCGGCAAAAGAAGAAGATGCGTACTATCTGGCAAAAACAGTTCCCGCAAGTACAATCGAAAAGTTTACGAGTTTAAAACAGGGACTGCTCAATACTAACTTTGAGATCGATCTCCCTTATGACATTGAAAGCAACGGTCTCGCTCACAGCATCAATATCAAAGAAAAAGAATTGGGCAGCAAGCTGAAAAATTATGCCGTACCTAAACTTGATCCGGATGCATACCTGCTGGCTGAGATCGCTGATTGGGAAAGCCTTGACCTTATTCCCGGCAATGCGAATATCATCATGGATGATACCTATATCGGCCGTTCATTCATCGACCCGAATACCACTGCAGACACATTGAATTTATCATTAGGTAAAGACAAACGTGTAGCAGTAAAAAGATCATTGGTAAAAGATGCTTCGCTGTCTAAAATAAAAGATGCAAATATCAAACAAACATTTACGTACGAGCTCACGGTAAAAAATAATAAGATCACTGACGTGGATATGATGGTGAAGGATCAATATCCTTTAAGCAACGTTAAAGAAGTGGAAACGGAATTAACGGATAACGGCGGCGCTGCTGTAAACACTGACATTGGCGTACTCACCTGGCGGGTAAACCTGAAAGCCGGTGAATCTAAAAAATTCCGTTTCAGCTACACTGTAAAATATCCGAAAGATAAAAAGATCGCGAATCTTAAGTAGTCTGTCATTGCGAGCCGCAGAGCAGATTTACAACAATAACTAACCGGGGCGCCGCAATCCGGATATTGCAGGTACGAAATAAATATTAGGACGCTTTGTTATTCGCTATCGCTCATGAGATCGCTTCGCTAAGTTCGTTCCCCGCAATGACCGGGAGTTTGAAGCGAACCGTAAAAAATGATCCTAAATCTAAAGTATTTTTTCGTCCGTCATTGCGAGCCGCAGAGCAGATTTACAACATCTATAACTAACTGCGGCGCGGCAATCCGGATATTGCAGGTACGAAATAAATATTAGGACGCTTTGTTATTCGCTATCGCTCATGAGATCGCTTCGCTAAGTTCGTTCCCCGCAATGACCGGGAGTTTGAAGCGAACCGTAAAAAATGATCCTAAATCTAAAGTATTTTTTCGTCCGTCATTGCGAGCCGCAGAGCAGATTTACAACATCTATAACTAACTGCGGCGCGGCAATCCGGGCATCCAACATACGAATAAATAACCCGGATTGCTTCGTTCCTCGCAATGACAGCAACACCAAAGCAAACGCATCAAAAAAATGGAAACTAAGATCACTTGCAAAGATCAACCGCCCGTTTTTGATCCCGTAAATTTTTTGATCCGTGATTAGTTGTTGAAATAAAAATGCCGGCGTAAAAGCCGGCATTTTTGTATTTATCTTTTGTCTTGAGTCTCTTATCTCAAGTCTCTGCTCTTATTTGTACTGCGGGATGATCGAATTCGCCAACTCAACCATTTTTTTCAATCCGTCTTCAGGAAGATTTCCTTTTTTGAACTGCGCCATAACATCAGGCAATTTGTTGTCCATTTCCATTAAGAAATGTTCTTCAAATTCTTTTACTTTTTTCACTGCTACGTTTTTGATCAGACCTTGTGTACCAAGGTAGATGATCGCAACTTGCTTTTCTACAGCGAAAGGAGAGTACTGCGCCTGCTTAAGGATCTCCACGTTACGTGCACCCTTATCAATTACGTTTTTCGTGGCAGCATCAAGGTCACCGCCGAACTTAGAGAACGCTTCAAGCTCACGGTAAAGTGCCTGATCCAGTTTCAATGTACCGGCTACTTTTTTCATCGACTTGATCTGAGCGTTACCACCCACGCGGCTCACAGAGATACCTACGTTGATCGCCGGGCGGATACCTGCGTTGAAGAGGTTACCTTCAAGGAAGATCTGACCGTCAGTGATCGAGATCACGTTGGTAGGAATATAAGCAGATACGTCACCCGCCTGTGTTTCAATGATCGGAAGAGCGGTCAAAGAACCACCACCTTTCACTAAATGTTTAATGGATTCCGGAAGATCGTTCATTTGTTTAGCGATCTCATCTTTTGCTACCACTTTCGCAGCTCTTTCCAGCAAACGGCTATGCAAATAGAATACATCACCCGGGTATGCCTCACGGCCCGGCGGACGACGAAGCAACAAAGAAACTTCGCGGTAAGCTACCGCCTGTTTGGAAAGATCATCATAAATGATCAAAGCAGGACGACCGGTATCACGGAAGAATTCACCGATGGCAGCGCCCGCAAACGGTGCATAGAACTGTAACGGAGCCGGCTCGGATGCAGATGCCGCAACGATCGTCGTGTACACCATCGCACCGTTCTCTTCCAAAGTTTTCATAACACCGGCAATAGTAGATGCTTTTTGCCCGATCGCTACATATATACAGTATACAGGTTTACCTGCTGCGTAAAATTCTTTTTGATTGATGATCGTATCAATTGCGATAGCGCTTTTACCCGTCTGACGATCACCGATGATCAACTCTCGCTGGCCGCGACCTACCGGTATCATCGCATCGATTGCTTTGATACCTGTTTGCAAAGGTTCTTTTACCGGCTCACGGAAGATAACACCCGGTGCTTTTCTTTCGAGAGGCATCTCATATAATTCACCTTTCAACGGACCTTTACCGTCTATAGGCTGACCAAGCGTATTGATAACACGGCCGCACATGCCTTCACCCACTTTAATAGAGGCGATCTGGTTTGTACGTTTTACTTTATCTCCTTCACGGATCTCGCTGCTGTCACCCATCAATACCACACCCACGTTGTCTTCTTCAAGGTTAAGTGCGATCGCTCTTACACCATTGTCAAATTCCACCAATTCACCTGATCGTACATTATTAAGGCCGTATACACGGGCGATACCATCACCCACCTGTAATACGGTACCTACTTCTTCCAGGTTTGCACCTGCGTTGAAGTTGCTGAGCTGCTGACGAAGTATCGCCGAGATCTCATCCGGTTTAATTTCTACCATAACTTTTCGTTGGTTAATTATTATATACAAACCCTGTAGCAGGGCTCTTTTTTCGGGCGCAAAGGTAGGAGTTAAACCCTGCATTTGCAAAAAATACGGGCGGAATATAATTTAGACTTATACCGGGTATAATAATAATCCATCTGCTCCTTTATCTGCCGGTCTGGGCCTGGTTACCCTGAGTTTATCGAAGGGAAGACGGTTACCGATCTTTTTTCTGATCAAACCACAACTCATAATCAAGAGAAGCCATCCTTCCAGTTATAAATCAGTAGTTGCAGAGGCGCCTGGAATTGTTCGGTCACGCCGCAGGCGGGATTCGGTCTGATGGCGCAGGCGTATCGGAACGAAAGAAGAAGTCGCAGCGCCTGAGCAACAAAGTGTCCTTGCGGCCGGAGCAATAAAGAGTTCCGGGCAAAGAGAAATCTATGATCGAACACATGAAACCGAAAAGATATAAGATGTGTATAAAACAAACACCTGTCAGCACAGTAGATCGCTGCCAAAAATCATGTAGAAACCAAATCCGAAATATACGGGATTCACTAAATCCGCAAATCTTCAAATCGCCACATCAGCACATCATGTCACTTAACGTCATATATGTTATAACTATGTTAACGTCTCCATTCCGGGGAAATTAAATTCAGGGCAAAGAGTTCACACCCGCTTAACATTCAAAAAAAAAATGTATTTTTCCGTCCATATTTTATTTTTTTACCGGAATAACTGCTGATACGCTCTTGCGTATACGCGGCACAATTTAAAAGCATACATCACACCTAAACTGCAAGGTCCTTGCAAAAAATTAATCATTAATTATGAAGAAACTTCTCCTCTTTTTTATGGCATTTTCTTTGTCTTTTCTCGCAAAAGCACAGAGTTCCGACATAGCGATTGCAAAAAAGCTGGTAGCTCAAAACAGTAAGACGCTTGGCTTGTCTGCTGACGACCTGCAGCATTATATTGTAAGCAACGCTTACAATGCAGACGGAACGCAATATGTATACCTGTTGCAGGAATACAAAGGCCTTCCGGTGTTTAACCAAATGCTTGTTTTAGCATTTAAAAACGGAGAAGTGATCTCCAATGCCGGTGCGTTTATTCCTGAAATGGCTAAAGCTACAAAAGGGAACAATGCTACGCCTGCTTTGAGCGCTGCTTCGGCGGTTGCTTTTGCTTTTCATGAAGCAAAAGTTGCAGTTCCGGCATTCTTAAAAACACCTTTTGTTACCGATAACGGCAGAAAAAATGATTTCGGTGCGGTATCAGGTGTTACCGAAAATGTAAAAGCGGAATTGATGTGGATCCCGGTTGAGAACGGTAAAACATCTGACGTTAAGCTTGCATGGCAGGTGCAGGTTGTACCAACAGGTACAGCTGATTACTGGTTAATGCAGGTAGACGCAAAAGACGGCAGGATCATCAAAAAAATAAACCTGACTGTTTATGACAGCTGGGAGAAAAAAGGAACGGCAGGTATCCTGCGTGCTCGTAACACAGCCGCTAAAGCTGTCGGCAGCGAATGGACATCTCCGTTCGGTTCTACAGCAGCAGGTTTCAGTCCTCAGATCGTAGGCACAGCGAATTATTTGGTAATTCCTTTCCCTGCCGAAAGCCCGGCTCATGCGGGTGGTACTGCTGCGGTACGTACAAACCCATGGACGGCTGCTGTTGGTAATGCAAGCACTTTGGGTTGGCAGAGTGACGGAACAACCGATTATACCATTACACGTGGTAACAATGTGTGGGCTACTGAAGACAGGTCTGCAACCAACCTGAACACAGGTGCGCCGGCAACTTCTTCAACAACACCTGATCCGTTAAACTTTAATTTTCCGCCTAATTATAACATCGATCCTACAACTCCTGCAATGCAGCAGTTCTGTATCACCAATTTATTTTATTGGAACAACCTGATGCACGATATGTCGTATCAATACGGCTTCATCGAAACTGCGGCAAATTTCCAAAAAAATAACCTTGGCCGAGGCGGTAACCAAGGTGATGATGTAATTGCATTGGCTCAAAGCGGTGCGGGAACTAATAACGCAAATTTCTCTACACCCGCAGACGGCGGCAGAGGAAGAATGAGAATGTATTTGTTTGATGCGGTTACCACAACTAAAGTACACGTAAATGCTCCCGCTTCAATCGTTGGTGATTATGCTGCTATTGAAGGTAATTTCAGTACTGCAAACCAATTGGCTAACGTAGGTCCGGTAACAGCACCGGCTGTTTACTGGAACGATGCTGCCCTAACACATGAAGCATGTACGGTAGGTAATACACCAACAAACTCGGTTTCAGGAAAAATTGCCCTGATCGACAGGGGTAACTGTAACTTCACGGAGAAGATCCTGAACGCTCAAAATGCGGGTGCTGTGGGTGTTATTATGCTACAGATTACCGGCGGTACGAATGCTCCTAATCCGATTATCATGGGTGGTGCGGATAATACGATCACGATTCCTGCGGTAATGGTTTCAATATCAGACGCTGCTACTTTCGTGGGCCAGGTATCAAATGGTCTTAATGTTACATTGAGCTCAACTGCAGGCCAATTATTGGACGGTGATCTTGATGCAGGTGTAATGTGTCATGAATACACACATGGTATTTCAAACAGAATGACAGGCGGCGGTACAGGTACTTGCTTAAGCAACGCTGAAGAAGGCGGAGAAGGCTGGAGTGATTATTTCGGCTTGATGATGACAACCAACTGGGCTACAGCTACTATAAATGATGGTCCGATTCCAAGAGCGGTAGGAACATATGTTTTTGGTCAAAATCCTACTTCAGGTTCAGGCATTCGTAATTATCCTTACACTACTAATATTGCCGTGAACCCGCTTACATACGCAAGTCTCGGTGTAGCGCCGATTAATGTGGAAGTGCACAATATCGGCGAAGTATGGTGTATGGCAATATGGGAAATGACATGGGCTATTATTCAACAACAGGGAGCGATCAATACCAACTTGTATAACTATTCTGCGACGAATACAGGCGGCAATACGATTGCATTGAAGTTAGTGTTGGAAGGATTCAAGCTTCAACCTTGTTCTCCGGGCTTTATCGATGGCAGAGACGCTATTTTGAAAGCTGACAGAAATATTTATGCGGGCAGACATGCGTGTGCAATCTGGACTGCATTTGCAAAAAGAGGAATGGGCTTCCCGGCACTTCAGGGTAGTTCAAACAGTGCAAGCGATCAGACTGCAAGTACAGCAATGCCGCCGGCACCAACTGTTGCTACACAACCTGTAGACGTTTCAGTTGCTTCGGGTGCAAATGCTACATTCACTGCTTCTGCAGGAACAAACGTAAACCTGATTTACAGATGGCAGGTGAGCACTAATGGCGGTACTACATGGAACGATGTTGTTCCTGATGTGATCACGCCTGCACTTACGCTTACAGGTGTTACTGCAGCAATGAACGGTTATAAATACCGCGCTGTCGTTTCTATCGGATGTCTTACAACAACAACAAGTGTTGCTACACTTACAGTAACAGGTGCTACAGTTCCTACAGTTACACTAACTTCTGCAACAGGTACAAATGCTCAAACAGTTTGTGTGAATACTGCTATCACGCCGATCACTTATTCAGTAACCGGCGGTGCTACAGGTGCAACGGTTACGGGTCTTCCTACAGGTGTAACAGGTGTGTACAATGCAGGTGTTGTAACGATCAGCGGTACACCTACAACTACCACAGGTTCTCCTTTTACTTACACGGTTACAACCACAGGCGGTACAGGTACAGCTTCTGCAACAGGTACCATTACGGTTAATGCAAACACTACGTTAACGCTTACATCGGCGGCAGCTACAACCAACCAAACGGTTACGTTAACAAGTGCTATAACGCCGATCATCTATAGTTCTGCAAACGGCGTAACGGGTATAACCGTTACCGGTCTTCCTGCAGGTGTTACCGGCGTTTATTCCGGCGGTACTAACGGTACTTTCACTATCAGTGGCACGCCTACAGTTACAGGAACATTCCCTTATACGGTAACTACAGTGGGTGGTTGCGGTACACAAACAGCAACAGGTACTATTACTGTTGCGAGCGGCCCTGCTATTGCATTGTCTTCCGCAGCAGGTACGAATGCACAAACGGTTTGTGTAAATACAGCAATTACTAATATTACTTATACAACATCAGGCGGTGTAACCGGCGCAACAGTTGCCGGCCTTCCTGCAGGTGTTACATTTGCTTACTCAGGCGGCACAAACGGTGCGGTAACGATCAGCGGTACACCAACTGCAACAGGTACTTCAACTTATACCGTTACCACATCAGGTGGTTCAGCTGTCGTAACTGCTACAGGTACGATAACTGTTAACGGGGCTTCTACGATCACATTGTCTTCTGCGGCAGGAACAAATGCGCAGACAGTTTGTGCTAACACAGCGATCACCAATATCACTTATGCGACTACAAATGGTGTAACCGGCGTAACTGCTACAGGTCTTCCTGCAGGTGTTACCGGTACATTCGCAGGGTCAACATTTACGATCAGCGGTACACCTACCGTAGCAGGATCTTACAGCTACACGGTAACTACTGCAGGTGGTTGCGGTGTCGTAACAGCGAACGGTACGGTCACCGTTAATCCGGGTACGGCTATCACGCTTACCTCGGCAGCGGGTACTAACAATCAAACCAAATGTATCAACACAGCGATCACACCGATCACTTACAGCACATCAGGTGGTGTAACTGCGGTAACCGTGTCAGGTCTTCCTGCAGGCGTTACCGGTGTTTATTCAGGTGGTACAAACGGAACATTTATGATCAGCGGTACACCTACTGCAGCCGGTACTTCAAACTATACAGTTACTACAACCGGTGGTTGTGCTTCTGTAACGGCTACGGGTTCAATCATCGTTGCACCTAATGCTACGCTCACGCTTACTTCAGCGGCTGGTACAGCTGCGCAAACGGTTTGTGTGAACACAGCAATTGCAAATATCGTTTACACTGCAGGTACAGGTGTTACCGGTGCAACAGCTACAGGCTTGCCTGCAGGCGTTACCGGTACATTCGCAGGATCCACATTCACGATCAGCGGAACCCCTACGGCAGCAGGTACTTTCAGCTATACTGTTACTACAGCAGTTGGTTGCGGTACAGCAACAGCAACGGGTACGATCACGGTTAATGCAGCTGCAACAATTACGTTGACTTCAGCAGCATCTACCGCCAACCAAACAGTTTGCGGCGGTACGCCGATTGTAAATATCGTTTACCAAACGGCTAACGGTGCTACGGGCGCAACTGCTACAGGTCTTCCTGCCGGTGTTGCAGGCACTTTTGCAGGTGGCGTGTTCACGCTCAGCGGAACTCCGACTGTATCAGGTCTATTCAACTACACAGTTACTACAACAGGCGGTTGCGGTGCTGCTACTTTAACCGGTACGATCACTGCAGGTGCGGCTCCGTCTATCACGACTCAGCCAACAAGCATTACATCTTGCAGCACAACAGCTACTTTCTCTGTAACGGCAACAGGTCCAGGTCTTACTTACCAATGGCAGGTAAGCACGGATGGTGGTACTACATACACTAACATTGCCGGTGCTACTTCAAGCACACTTACACTTAATAATCTTACAACAGCTCAGGCTAATAACAGGTATCGTGTTGTAGTTACAGGTTCTTGCGGATCGGTAACTTCAAGTGTGGTTACAGCTCAGGTAGGTACTCCTCCGGTAGTATTATTGGTAGCTGCACCCTCTACAGCATACAATCCTTCCGCTGCAGGTGGTGGTTTGTTTGCAACAGTTAGCCCGGTTGGTAATTACGTTTACCAATGGAAGAGAAACGGTGTGATCTTGCCAACGGTTCTTGGTCCTTCAATAACTAATACAAACGGTATCCTTTACGACTTCGGTGCATACCAGGTTTCTGTAATTGACGTAGCTACCGGTTGTACAGGTGTTTCAAACGTGGTAACGATCGTTGATGACTTGTCATTGAGAAATCATTTATTCATATCTCCTAATCCGGCTACAGATTTCATTAACGTAAGCTACTACAGCAGCACGGTTGCGGCTCAGGCTCGTACATTGGAATTATATGACGGCAAAGGTGCAAGAGTAATGATCAAAGATTACAGCACAACGGGCATCTACGGAAATATGCGTGTTGATATTTCTAAATTCGTGGGTGGTACTTACATGATCGTGTTGAGAGACGCATCAGGTAAGAAGATCGCAAGCGACAGATTTGTAAAACACTAAGAGCTTTTAAATAATAAAATGATCCCGGTCACCAAAAGTGGCCGGGATTTTTTTTATAATGTAAGCGTGCATAATTTTGAACATTCCATGACAAAACATCCCATTGGTATTTTCGATAGCGGCTACGGCGGGCTCACTATCCTCAAAGAGTTGCGCAAAGCCATGCCCGGCTATGATTTTATTTACCTGGGAGATAATGCCAGGGCACCTTACGGTCCGTTATCTTACGAAACGGTTTATCAATATACACTGGAATGTGTAAAATGGTTCTTCGCACAAAACTGCCCGCTTGTTGTACTGGCATGTAACACGGCTTCTGCAAAAGCGCTGCGAACGATCCAGCAACATGATCTGCCAAACATAGATCCTGCTAAAAGAGTATTGGGCGTAATCAGACCAACATCTGAAGTGATCGGGAATTATACCAAAACAGATCATATCGGGATAATGGCAACGGCAGGTACAGTGCTTTCAGGTTCTTATTTACTGGAAACCCAAAAGTTCTTTCCGGATCTGACCGTTTCTCAGGAAGCCTGCCCGGAATGGGTAGAGATCATTGAAAGCGGAGCATTTGCTTCAGCGGCTGCAGATAAGTCCGTAAAAACACATATTGACGCCTTACTGGCAAATGATGCGCAAACAGATACGATCCTGCTTGCCTGTACGCACTATCCCCTGCTCATGAATAAGATAAAAGAATGTACACCTGCCGGCATAACGGTAATTGATCAGGGAAAAATCGTAGCGGAAAGCCTCGTAAAATACCTGGATAACCACCCGGAGATAAATGAGAAATGCAGTAAGAACGGCAAATTATCTTTTTATTCGACCGGTGACGAGAAAGATTTTAATAACCATGGCTCCGTTTTCTTCGGAGAACCGGTAAATGCAGAACACCTAAAACTTTAAACGATTTTTCTTCGCATATCTCATAATATTATATTACTTTTGCCGTCCTTTCAAAAGCCGCAGGGATGGTGCCCGCCGGCGAAATGACAAACAATATTTGTAAAAGGAAAAAATTTAAACAATGCCGGGAAAAAAAAGAACCTACCAACCTCATACACGCCGCAGAAAATCTGTACATGGTTTCCGCGAGCGTATGTCTACTGCAAATGGCCGTAAAGTATTAGCGAGCCGCAGAGCAAAAGGACGTCATAAACTTACAGTTTCTGACGAGCACGGTTCAAAAAAATAAGAACAACCATTCCGCTGATGCGGATGAAACGTTTATACAGCCTCCGAATTTTTCGGGGGCTTTTTTATGTAAGATAGATTCGCGGATGACACGGATGGAGAGGATCACACATATTTTTAATTTGTTTACAAATGTCAGACTCAGCTTGTCGAAGTCGGATTGATAAAACTAAACTTCAAATTAAATCAAGCTATATTTATCCTATCATATATGTCAATCTCTGTTCCGATGTAGAATTCCTGAATTTGTGTTCACTATGCACTGCTGCTGAACAGGCTGTTCCACGGCCGGCGCGGTAATGGGGCCGTGGGGTCTTTTTTGTTTCTTTTTGGACAAGCAAAAAGAAAAGCAAAACAAAAAAACTTCAAAAGTTTCAGAGTAAGCTGAATTGATTTAACTCGCCAAGATATATTATCGCATTCCGGAGCGATAAAGACTTCCTGATTTAAAGGAAGGCATGGTGAGACAGAATATTTCGAATTTTTGCGATGTCGATACAGGGATTGATGGTGCGCTTAACTCAACACAGGCTGCACAATGCCGAATATCGCTGTAAGAGCTAGTATAAAAAAATAATATATGTCCCATTTCTGCCGGAAACTTCTTTGCAATCCATAAACTTTTAAGGTATTTCCGCAATTCTGTCATAAAATCGAATGGGAATAGTTTTTGACATCGGTAAGCAACTGTTCGCTAAGGTTTTCTTTTAGTAAACACTTCAAAAGCAATAAACAATATATTTGCTCACCTAATTTTTTTATAATGGACTTTGGAAAAGAATTTGAAAAATATGCTGTGAAGCATAAAGGCATCAACAGCAATACGCTGGATGGCTATATTAAACATAACGTAACCAATCTTACGCCGAATATTATCGAAGAACGCCCTATGAACATCGCAGTTATGGATGTATACAGCCGTCTGATGATGGACCGCATCATTTTTCTCGGCTATCCCATCAACGACGAAGTAGCGAACATCGTTACCGCACAGTTGTTGTTTTTGGAAAGCACGGATCGTACAAGAGATATTCAGATGTACATTAACTGCCCGGGCGGTGGTGTCTACGCAGGTTTGGGTATGTATGATACCATGCAATTCATTACGCCGGAAATTGCAACGATCTGCACCGGTATGGCGGCGAGCATGGGCCAGGTGTTAATGTGTGCGGGTGCAAAAGGAAAACGTACGGCGCTTAAACACAGTCGCATCATGATGCACCAGCCTAGTGCAGGTGCGATGGGTCAGGCAAGTGATATCGAGATCACGGTAAATGAAGTGAAGAAAGTAAAACACGAATTATATTCGATCATTTCACACCATAGCGGGCAATCGATTGAGAAAGTTGCAGAAGATTGTCACCGTGATAAATGGATGACCGCTGCGGAAGCAAAAGAGTATGGCCTTGTGGATGAAGTGTTGTTGACGAATCCGCGTAAAATGAAAAAAGATTAATTCCCTTTCATTTTTTGAATCAATTTTTTAATGCGATAAATCACGAAAATAATATGAATACGAACTATAAGAATATTCACCTCGAAGATGAGGACGACGAGGAGCCTAAAGAAATTCCTGCAGGCCCGATGGAGAAGATGATGTCAGGCTGGCAGTTTGATAAAAAATTCATTGAGCAGCGCAAGATCTTTCTTTGGGGACCGGTTAACGACAAGAGTGCAAAAGATCTTACCGATCGCTTGATGTACCTGGAGGCACTGGATCCCGGAAAAGAAATTACTTTCTACATCAACAGCCCGGGTGGTGGGGTTACCAGCGGCATGGTGGTCTATGACACGATGCAGATGATCTCATCTCCGGTAAGCACGATCTGTATGGGAATGGCGGCGAGCATGGGCAGTATTTTACTGAGCGGCGGAGAAAAAGGCAAACGTTTTATTTTTCCTAACGGAGAAGTAATGATCCATCAGCCAAGCGGCGGCGGACAAGGCGTAAGCGCGGATCTGGAGATCATGGCGATCCAGATGCAAAAAGTAAAAGAAATGGGTGCCGAGATCCTTGCAAAAAATTGTGGTAAGACCAAAGAGCAGATCCTGAAAGACTTTGACAGGGATTACTGGATGGATGCAAAAGAATCTATGGCTTACGGAATTGTAGACGGGGTTTTAGATAAATTATAAACTTATTTTAAGCACAGATAAACAAAAGGTTTTGCATGGCTTGAAAGGCCGGCAAAACCTTTTTTACGTTTGTTAAAAATATGCTGTGCAACTAATCGGGAGAATATATTGTCAACTTAAGCGTTGATAGCTTCGTATCTTTGTTACACGATAAACGACAACGCTTCAATATTAATAACTATGGCTAAAACACAAATACTTCATTGCTCTTTCTGCGGCCGCAGCAGAGATGATGTGAAGATCCTGATAGCCGGGCAGGACGGGCATATCTGCGAAAATTGTGTGGAGCATGCACAGGAAATAATCGGTCAGGAAATTGGCGCCGTTGCGGAAACAAAGCCCGCATCTTCCGCTTATAAACTCACGATAAAAAAACCGATCGAGATCAAGAAATTTCTCGATGAGTATGTGATCGGGCAGGATGACGCGAAGAAGATCCTGGCGGTGGCGGTATATAATCATTACAAAAGACTCAATCAAAAAGCAGACAACGACATAGAAATAGAGAAGAGTAATATCATCATGGTAGGTGAAACAGGTACAGGTAAAACATTGCTGGCAAAAACAATTGCACGTATGTTGAATGTTCCGTTTGCCATCGTGGATGCAACGGTATTTACTGAAGCAGGGTATGTGGGAGAGGATGTGGAGAGTATGCTCAGCAGATTACTGCAGGCTTGTAATTACGATGTGGCAGCTGCTGAAAAAGGAATTGTATTTATCGATGAGATAGATAAAGTGGCCCGCAAAAGCGATAACCCGAGCATCACAAGAGATGTGAGCGGTGAAGGCGTGCAGCAGGGGTTATTGAAATTATTGGAAGGCAGTGAAGTTCTCGTACCACCGCAGGGCGGGCGCAAGCACCCGGAGCAGAAACTGGTAAAAGTGAACACGCAGAATATTCTCTTTATCTGCGGCGGCGCATTCAGCGGTATCGATAAGATCATCGCACGTCGTGTGAATACAAATGCGATCGGCTTCAATGTAAACAAAGAATTGCAGCAGTTTCAGCAGGATAATTTATTACAGTACGTGAGTGCGCCGGATCTTAAATCATTCGGTTTGATCCCGGAATTACTCGGTCGTTTACCCGTGGTAACTTACCTCAATCCTTTGGATGCGGAAACTTTGAAGAACATCCTTACGGAGCCGAAAAATTCTTTGATCAAACAATTCACGAAATTGTTTGACATAGAAGGAATTGCTTTGAAATTTGAACCCGCGGTTCTGGATTTCATGGTTGAAAAAGCGCTTGAATATAAGCTTGGTGCACGTGGTCTTCGCAGCATTTGCGAAAGTATCCTTACAGATGCGATGTATGAGTTGCCGAGTCAGAAAGTGAAGAACTTCGATGTAACGTTGGAATATGCGCAGCGCAAATTCAACACAAGCAAATTAAGTATGCTTAAGGTTGCGTAAAAAATAGTTGTAAAATAAAAAAATGCTTCCTTTTCAGGAAGCATTTTTATTTATTGTTGATCGTACCGGAATGTTAGCCGCCGGTTTTTTATTAGGCGGCAAGGCCACCGATAATACCGCGGAATTCGCCCGCAAGCATTTCATAAATACCAAAACATCAGATATCTAAGGCACAGCCGTCATATTTTATAACGAATGCTTTAACACACGGTGAAAGAAAGATTGCGATGAGTATATTCCATCGGCCGCCCAAAAAAACCATCATTGCTATCAATACACCAAAAGTTACAAAAAATCGTCCTGCATTTTCGGATTTTCCGGCAAATCAGTTTTCAATATCGCCAAATATTAAAGGCCGCTGCAGCAGGGCAGATACAATAGCGAATGCTGCCGCCAACAGCAATAATATTCGTGCTCTCATAATTATTTTTACGGTTACAGTAACATAAAAGATCGGATTTTTTATCCGAAAGGAAAACTTATTACACACCTGCATTTGTTCAAAATGAATATTATTTTCTATTAGGTGGTTGAATATTTTCATTTTACTTTTACGCCGGCTAAAAATCAGCTTGTTGTAAGCTGACAAATTCCATCCTAAATACATAATCATGGTTGATGTTATTCTCGGACTTCAATGGGGCGACGAAGGCAAAGGAAAAATTGTCGATTTTTTTGCGAAAGACTATGATGTTGTAGCAAGATTTCAGGGTGGGCCCAACGCCGGCCATACGCTGTATGTGAATGACAAAAAGATCGTTCTTCACCAGATCCCGAGCGGAATATTTCATGAGGATAAAGTGAACCTCATCGGAAATGGTGTGGTACTGGATGCGGTAACATTAAAAAGAGAATGCGATGCCGTGGCTGCAATGGGCATCGATTATAAAAAGAATTTATTCATCAGTGAGCGCACACATCTTATCCTGCCCACGCACCGTGCTTTGGATAAAGCAAGCGAGCTTTCTAAAGGTCATGATAAAATAGGAAGTACGCTAAAAGGTATCGGTCCCGCTTACATGGACAAGACTGGTCGCAACGGTCTTCGGGTTGGTGATCTTTTAGACAAAAGTTTTACCACGCAATACATCAAATTAAGATTGAAACACCAACGTTTGCTTGATAATTTTAATTTCCAGGAAGACATCAATGCATGGGAAGAAGAATTTTTTGAAGCATTAGAATTCCTGAAAGGATTTAAAATAGTGAATGGTGAATATTTTATCAACGAAAAAATAAGCGCAGGCCGGCGTGTGTTGGCGGAAGGTGCTCAGGGCAGTATGCTTGATGTAGACTTCGGAACTTTTCCGTTCGTAACAAGCAGCAGTACCATTTCGGCCGGTGTCTGTTCAGGGCTGGGTATCGCACCGCAAAAGATAAAAGAAGTGATCGGCATTACGAAAGCGTATTGCACGAGAGTGGGGAGCGGACCTTTTCCTACAGAGCTTACAGAGGCAACAGGCGACTTTCTAAGAAATACGGGCAACGAGTTCGGCAGCACAACCGGAAGACCGAGAAGATGCGGTTGGATTGATCTTGTTGCGTTGAACTTTGCATGTATGATCAATGGTGTTACGCAGATCGTAATGACAAAAGCAGATATCCTCGACGGCCTGGAAGAGCTGAAGGTTTGTAACGGATACGTAGCAGACGGAAAAGAGACAGACAGAATCCCTTTCCAGATGAATAAGATGGACATCGAAGCCATATATAAATCATTCGCCGGATGGAACACTGATATCACCAAACTGAAAAACGTGGGAGACATGCCGGAAAAAATGAACACATATATTGATTATATAAATAACTTTCTGAAAGTGCCGGTGAAATATATCAGCAATGGCCCCGGAAGAGAGCAATTGATAAAGGTGTAAAATATTTTTTAAAAAATCGGCTGAAATATTTGGCTAATTAAAATTACCGTTGAAATTTTACGTACTTAATCTTCATAAAATTATGGCAGTAAAAAAAGACCCGGAAAAAAAAGCGGGAGTTAAGAAAGCGGCAGCGCCGGAAAAAGAAAAGGCAGTGAAAGCGGCGAAGAAGAAATCATCAGACGATGATGATGAAGATGATATGGATGATGTAGAAGATGAGCCGAAAGCAGGCAAAAGCGGTAAAGGAAAACCCGATGATGACGACGATGATGACGACGCGGAAGTAGCGGACGATTGGGAAAAATCAGAAGATGACGATAGTTGGGATCCGGACTTTGATGAGTTTGATGTTCCTGCATCTAAAACGAAAAAGGCCGGTGCCGGTAAAAAAGCAAAGGATGATGACGACGACATCAAGCCTGATGAAGATTTCAAAGAGTTCGGACTTTTTGATGATGACATGGGCGGCGGACGCGGCGGTGGCGGCGGATACGATGACGATGACGATTTTTGATCTTAATGAATATCAACGAACAAGCGCTTAGTGTAAAAGATCATCCTGATCTTAAAGTAAAAATGTTGAATTGGTCCGACCGGTTCAACATTTTTTGTTTGCTCGATACCAACGGCTGTCTTTTTGAGCAGCAGGAATTCGAATGTCTGATTGCGGCAGGTTGCAGAAGGTCATACAACTTCACGGATGAAAATACTTTCGCCGGGCTTCAGTCATTCTTTAATGTAAAACCTTCCTGGTTATTCGGACACCTCGCCTACAACGCTGCGGGAAATGCGTATGCAGATAACAGAAAAGCGGAAATCGATTTCGGCAAAGGATTTTTCTTTGAACCGGAAATTATCCTGCGCCTCACGAATGAGACACTGACCATTGTAAAAGCAAATATCTCTGCCGGGGAAATATTTGAACAGATACAAAATACAACGGTAGTGAAAGCAAGGAACTCCGGGAATTTTGAAATTTCTCCGCATATTTCAAAAGAAAAATATTTACATGAAATAGAAAAACTTCGCAGTCATATTAAAAGAGGTGATTGTTACGAGATCAATTTTTGTCAGAGATTTTACAGCCACGATGCGGTGATCGATCCTGTGAATATCTATCGTAAATTATCATCGCTTTCTCCGATGCCTTTCGCGGCGTTTTATAAACTCAACGGAAAATATTGTATCTGTGCGAGCCCCGAACGTTTTCTTCAAAAGAAAGGACTCCGATTGGTCTCTCAACCGATTAAAGGCACAAAGCGCCGCGATCTTTCTGATCCGGGCCATGATAAAGTACTCGCTGATGAATTGCGCAGCAGCTTAAAAGAACAGGCAGAGAATGTGATGATCGTGGATCTTGTACGAAATGACCTGAGCATTGTTGCTCAAAAAGGTTCGGTAAAAGTAGCAGAACTATTCGGGGTTTATCATTTTCCGCAGGTGCATCATTTGATCAGCACAATTGAAGCAACACTTGCATCAGACAGAACATTCACGGATGCAATCAACGCCTGTTATCCGATGGGTTCGATGACAGGTGCACCAAAGAAAAGGGTGATGGAACTAATTGCAGATGTTGAAGATTTTGACCGGGGATTATTTTCGGGGTCGATAGGTTACATCACGCCTGACGCTGACTTTGATCTTAATGTAGTGATCAGGAGCATCTTTTATGATGCCGCTCAGGAAAAGCTGAACTTTTTCGCCGGCGGCGGAATAACGTTCAACAGTATCGCAGAAAATGAATTTGATGAATGTAATGCGAAAGCAGAAGCGATCATGAAGATTCTCTCTGCAGAAAAGGATTAATTTTTCTTCTTTCGCTTGTATTTATCCGGGTATACCGTAGTGTTGTTCGGTACTTCCGTATCTCCTAATAACAATTGCACGCACTCATTAAGGATGCGGTATTTTTCTGACATAAACAGTTGCATCTTATCCAGCGGAAGGATGAGCTCATATTTTCCGTTCGCCGCGATCTGATTATCAAAGAGCGGATTGTATCTGTTGAACGAACCGATATCCATGGAAATATTTTTTGCAATGATCACGGAATTGTATTTACCGGTCACCATTTGCGTTTCCGCATTTTGCATTTCCTCCACACTTATCGTGGGCTTGTTGTTATAAGGATTTATACCCATTCCTACAGTTGGGATCGGATGAAAACCATTCGCTGCCATCGGTGCACCGGCTTCCATGATGTAATGGGTAGCAATGAATTTCTTTACGTGATTACGGCTTTCTTCCGGGAGATAATATTGAAGTGCCCAAAAATTTCTGCTTCCGCTTCTCTGTATCGCGGAGTATACTCTTCCGGGCCCTCCGTTATATGCTGCAATCACTAACAGCCAGTCGTGCAATTGTTTATACAGTTGCAAAAGATAACGTGCCGCTGCGTGCGTACTTTTAAAATAATCACGACGCTCATCATACATATCATTTACAACAAGTCCGTAGTCTTTCGCCGTGTACGGCATGAACTGCCAGGGTCCGCCGGCACCAACGCGACTCGTAGCTGCAGTACTTAAATTACTTTCGATGACCGCGAGGTATTTTAATTCTTTCGGGAGACCATATTGCGTGAGGATATTATCGATAAGGTTGAAATAAGGCATTCCCCAATTCTTCATGTTCAGCAAACCTTTACCGTGCACCCGAAGGTAATCCTGCATATACGCTTCAGCATTCGGATTCACTTGGGAGGAGTAGGGCATCGCTGCGTTGTAGCCGTAAGAGGGGAATAGATTTTTGAAGCCGTATCTCGTAAGCTGACTGAAATACTGAACTTTATCTTTTTGAGGGACTGATCTTGTTTCCACTACTTCATCAATGATCTCTTCTTCCACTTTTGCAGCCTGCACGGATGTATCCGCAATAACCTTAAGTGTATCCTGTGCAATCGTTTTTTGCGCAAACAAGAAGCCTGCACTCAAACAAAAAAATGAAGAAAATATGTAATGAAATAATTTCATTTATGCGGTAACGGCAGCGTTTTTTTTCATATTCATCAGCATGGCTGAAATTTCGAGCAAAGTTAACTCCTGTCCGCTTTTGCAGAGAACCTGCACACCAAATGGCATGTTATTACTGTGTGAAAATAAAGGTAATGCAATAGCCGGAATGCCCGTCAGATTCGCGAATACCGTGTAAATATCGGCGAGATAGCCTGCAATCGGATCTTTTTCCTGATGGCCGATATTAAATGCTGTTGTCGGACTCACCGGCATAATGATCGCATCGTAGCTTTCAAAGATCTCAGTTACTTTTTGAACAAGCAGATTTCTGATCTTTTGCGCCTTGGAATAAAACGCATCATAATAACCGGTGCTCAATACAAACGTACCCAGCATGATCCTGCGTTTCACTTCCGCACCGAAACCTTCCGAACGATTGCGTAAATAAAACTCATTTAAATTTTCAGGATTTGTTTTGCTTACGTAGCCATATCTGATCCCGTCATAACGGCTTAGATTGCTGCTCGCTTCCGCAGTAGTAAGCACGTAATATGCAGGAACGATATAATCAATCAGGTCAAAATTGATATCGCTCACTTCATGACCGTCATCCTTCATTAATGTTGCAAGCTCATTGATCTTTCCTGCGATCTCCGGATCGATAGAAGGATGTTCTGTTGCCTGAGGAAAAAAAGCAACTTTATATTTTTTATCCGCTGCTGTTGACAAAGAAGAAAATTTTTCTGACGGGGTTGTGTTCATAGTGCTGTCCATCGCATCATGTTTTGCCATTACTTCAAGTATCAATGAAATATCTTCCACCGCTTTCCCGAATATCCCTATCTGGTCAAAAGAAGAAGCATAAGCAAGCAAGCCGTAGCGGGATATGGTACCATAGCCCGGTTTGAGCCCGATAATACCGCAAAAATCTGCCGGCTGTCTTACTGATCCTCCTGTGTCGCTGCCCAGCGCTATCATGCACATATCAGCACGCAAAGCTACAGCGCTGCCGCCCGAAGAGCCACCGGGTACTTTTGTTTCATCTAAAGCATTTAACACTTTTCCGTACGCGGAATTTTCATTGCTGCTGCCCATGGCAAATTCATCACAATTGCAGCAGCCGATTATGATCGCGTCTTCATCAATGAGGTATTGTAATGCAGTAGCGGTGTATAGCGATTCAAAGCCTTTGAGTATATTCGACGCTGCCGTAACAGCATGTCCTTTATAACAGATTACATCCTTGATGGCGATCACTACTCCATGTAGTTTTTTTAACGGAGCGCTGTTTTTTCTTTGTTCATCTAATGCTGCTGCCTTCGACAATGCCTCATCAGCATATACAGCGGTAAATGCATTCAGGTGCTTTTTGCTTTCAATATTATTGAGAAAATAAGTTGTTACAGAAACACAATCCGTTTCTCCCGATCTCAGGGCCTTATGATAAGCAGCAATGTTGGTAAAACTTCGGGTCATAAAAGGTTAATAAAAAAGGCTAAAGCCAATTATAAAACAGAAATAATCTCTTTTATAAAAGCTTTAGCCCCTCTAAAATATGTATGGAAACTAAGGTTGAATTTCCTGCTGCGGTACTGAACTTGCTTGTTGCATTTGTTTTTGCTCAAGTTCACGACGAAGTCTTTTGATTTCTTCGTCTTTATCGTTATGATTAACGCTCATACCGTTTTCGATCTCGGTTTTTACATTGTCTTTCGCGTCTTTAAACTCACGCATACCCTTACCTATGCCTTTCATCAACTCAGGAATTTTTCTTCCTCCAAACAAAAGAAGGATCGCGATAAGAATGAAGATCATGTGTTCTCCCTGAAAGAGAGAAAGGAAAACTAAGAAACTATTAAGCGTAATCATGTTTGTTTATTTTTATAATGTAAAGGTAATTTAAAAAATTATAATCTTATTTATTAAACGTTAAATACACGATTCGGAATACTTTTAAAGAGATCAGTATATATACGTTAAAATCTACTCCCAGGCTTTTTCCGCTTCTGCTTTTTTCTTGTCTATTTTTTTAACCAAAGTAATACTTATTTCATAGAGGATCACAAGCGGCATCGCTACGATCGCCTGGCTGATCCAATCTGGAGAAGGGGTAAGAATTGCCGCAACTATAAGTATTATGATATAGGCGTATTTGCGATATGTTCGCAAAAATTTTGCAGTGATCAAACCAATTTTAGCTAATACAACTGCAAGTACAGGTAATTCAAATGCTAAACCGCACCCCAATAACAGATTAGTCAACGTACTGATGTAATCATCCAGCGTTGGAAGATATTTATAAGCATTAGTTGTGCCTATCTTAAAATTCGCCAAAAAATTAAATGTAAAAGGGGCTAAAACAAAATAGCCGAATGCCGCACCCAAAAAGAAACAAAAAGAAACCCAAAAAATACTTTTACTGCCATACTTCAATTCTTTATTTGACAAAGCGGGTTTAATAAATTTCCAGAGTTCATAAAATATATAAGGGAACGCGAGGATAACACCGCCGATCATCGCGATATTAAGTGCTGCCACAAAAGGACCACTCACTGTGTTTCCCTGCAGATCCATTGTTACCGCCGGCATACACAAAGCATCGCCGATATGGATAAAATGCCCGAAACGGCACAATGCGGTATAAGAAATGAAGTTTGTACGGCTTGGAGCGAGAATGAGATTGTCAAAGATCCAATCCCGATAAATAAACAGGCCGGTTGCAGCTACGATCCATGCGATGAGACTGCGCACAATATGCCAGCGAAGCGCCTCAAGGTGATCCAAAAAAGTCATCTCCTTCTGTTCTTCGATGTTCTTGTTGCTGATGAATCGGTTTATTACTGATTTTCTTTCTGCTGTTGCCAATGGATGATAGATGCCTGTTAAAAGAATAAGTTATACTGTAAAAGTACGAGTTGCGTATGATTTCAGATTGATTAACAAATTATCAGCCAATCTTATTGATATACAAAAAGCGAAAATCTTTCAATTTTCGCTTTCGTAAGTATCTGTGTGGTGATCTTAGGCCTTACCTTTCTTAAGACCAACTGCCATTCTTTTTTCTTTGATACGTGCGCTCTTACCGCTTCTCTCACGTAGGAAATACAATTTTGCTCTTCTTACGCGACCTACTTTATTAAGAACAATGCTCTCGATATTAGGGGAAAAAACAGGGAAAAGACGCTCAACACCAACACCGTCGCTTATCTTACGAACAGTGAAAGAAGCTGTAGATCCCGTGCCCTGGCGTTTGATAACGTCACCTTTGAAACTCTGGATACGCTCTTTAGTACCCTCAATAATTTTATAGTTAACCGTAACATTGTCACCCGCTTTAAACGTAGGTAATGTTGGCTTTGTTGTCAGCTGATCGTGTACAAATGATACTGCGTCCATGTCTTTCTTTTTTTGGACTGCAAAGGTAGGGGAAATAATCGATAATGGATAATCATATAACGAATAATTTTTTCAACTTCTTGCATCGCTTAAATGCATTAGTAATCAACATTTTAGGAGTTATACTTAAAAAGGCTATCTGCAAAACAGACAGCCTTCTAAGTATTCCGATCAGTTGCCTGAAATTATCTCGCAATGTTAACTGCTCTCTTTTCTCTGATCACGGTAACTTTGATCTGACCAGGGAACGTCATTTCCGTCTGGATCTTCTGAGCTATTTCAAAACTTAATTTATCGCTTTCGCCATCCGTTACTTTATCCGCTTCCACGATCACGCGCAGTTCACGACCCGCCTGAATAGCATAAGCTTTTTCAACACCGTTATAAGAAGCGGCAAGGTTTTCAAGATCCTTGATACGCTGAATATATTGCTGCATGATCTCACGTCTTGCACCCGGCCTTGCGCCGCTTATAGCATCACAAGCCTGGATGATCGGAGATATCACGTATTGCATTTCCATTTCATCATGGTGAGCGCCGATCGCATTTACCACCGCAGGGTTTTCGCCGTATTTCTCTGCGAGTTTAGCACCCAATAATGCGTGGCTCAATTCTGTTTCTTCATCAGGTACTTTACCGATATCATGAAGCAAACCTGCACGTTTTGCAAGTTTAGGGTTCATGCCCAATTCAGACGCCATGATAGCGCAAAGATTAGCTGTTTCTCTGCTGTGCATGAGCAAATTCTGACCGTAAGAAGAACGGAAACGCATACGTCCCACCATCCTGATCAGCTCTTTATGCAGACCGTGGATCCCAAGTTCGATTGCGGTTCTTTCGCCGATCTCCATTACCTGATCATCCAACTGGCGTTTCGTTTTTTCAACTACTTCTTCAATACGTGCGGGGTGAATACGTCCGTCTGCAACAAGGCGTTGCAATGACAAACGTGCAATCTCACGGCGAAGCGGATCAAATGAAGAAAGAACGATCGCTTCCGGCGTATCGTCTACAATAAGATCTACACCTGTAGCGGCTTCTATCGCACGGATATTACGGCCTTCACGTCCGATGATCGAACCTTTAATTTCATCACTTTCCAGGTTGAACACAGTGATCGAGTTTTCTATAGCTGTTTCAGCTGCGGTACGCTGAATGGTTTGGATAACGATCTTACGTGCTTCTTTGTTTGCTTTTCCTTTAGCGTCTTCAATAATTTCCTGCTGAAGAATAAGTGCCTTTGAATGCGCTTCCTGCTTAAGGCTTTCGATCAATTGCGCTTTTGCGTCTTCGGCAGTTAATCCAGCTACTTTTTCAAGACGAAGAATATGCTCTTCCTGGTGCTTTTCAAGCTCCGTACGTTTTTTATTTACAATCTCGGTCTGCTTATTCAGATTATCCTTAATTACTTCGTTGTCCTTAACCTGTTTGTCAAGGTTTACCTCCTTCTGATTAAGCGATTGTTCTTTCTGTTTAATGCGGTTTTCGCCTTCGATGATCTTTTGGCTACGTTGCAACACATCTTTTTCGTGCTCAATTTTCATTTGTGCAAAACGCTCTTTACCCTCGATCTCTCTTTCTTTTTTGTAAGAGTCTGCTTTTAACTGTGCTTCCGCGATTATTTTCTGAGATTGAAGCTCTGCTTCCTGTACTTTTTTGTCGGTGTTCTTAGCAAAGACGACTTTCCCGACAACAAGGCCCAATACAAGGGCAACCACACCAATGATGATGTAAATTATAGTAGGTTCCATTTAGTTTCAGTATTTTATTTTTCCTGTTCACAATGATTATCAATTCCAATTCCGTAAGAAGTGGTTTGTGGCGAAGATAAGATTTTATATGAATTAATAGTTATGAGCGGTAAGAGTGAGGGGCAAAAGACAACGGTTGACGGCGGGATGAATATTTTTATTACGCGAATTTCAGCTAATTGCACGAATTGCCGGAGAAGCAGATGGAAATTCATGGCGGAAGATCTGCGACAAATAAAAGTCGTTTTAACATGAGTGTTTAACCCGAAAGCCGTAAAATTCATCCGTCAACTCACAATACCTTATCAATCTGTTCTTCCATCTTCTGCAGCGCAGCCATATGTTCATCGTTCTTAATACCGCTACCGTCGCCGCCGTTTTGGGTGGCAAACCAGATGATCACCATTGCGATATAATCCTGCATGTCTTTGCCGGAAAAATTGGTTTTGAATTCCAGGATCTTGTCGTTGATTAGCTTCACTGATTTACGGATAACTTCCTCATCGCTCCCGGCGGTTTTGATGCGATAGGTTCTGTCGCCGATCACAATATTAATGGGGATCAGTTCACTCATGTGTTTTGTTTATGGCTAAGCAGTGAAATGCATTTATCGATGTTGCGCAGGTATCCGTTTATTTTTTGCTCCAACACTTTCTTTTCTTTTTCATCCATCGCACTCAGCGACGCTTTAAACACAAGCGATTGCTGCTGCAATAAAATGATCTCCTCTTTCTGTGTCTGATCCGATGCGCTTAATTTAGTGATCGTTTCCTTTTGCTGTTTGTTTTCATGAAGCAACTGCTCATGCTGCCTCAACAGTTGCTGAAGCTTTGCATTTAATCGGGCAATATGAAGACTGATATCCGACAAATTATTTTCTGATTACTGCGTCAAGTTGTTTTTCCAGTGAAGTGATGATCTTATTCATCATCTGATCGGTGTCCGCGTCAGCAAGGGTTTTTGTATCGTCGCTGAAAGTAAAACTGATGGCCATCGATTTTTTATCCGCGCCTAATTTTTCACTTTCAAAAACGTCAAACAATTTTACCGAACGCAAGGCGGCGATCTTGTTGCTTTTTACCGCCTGTTCGATTTCAGCGTAGGTGGTACTTTTATTTACAACCGCCGCCAGATCTCGTTCTACAGCCGGAAATTTTGAGATCTCTTTATAAATAATGCTGTTTTTTAAATGCAATGTTGCAATTTTATCCCAATCAAGATCTGCATAATAAACCGCTTCTTTGATGCCGAATTGTTTAAGCACCGGTGGTGAAACCGCGCCGGCTCTGCCGATCACCGCATTACCTGCGCTGATGGAAATACCGCTGCTGATGTCATCGTATGCAGTTACCGTTACGGAAATGTTTTTTATACCCGCCAGCGCCAAAACTTTTTCGCACACGCCTTTAAGAAAATAGAAATCTGCTTTGGTATCTTTTTTTTGCCAACCGCCTGCGCTTACCGTGCCGCAGGTGTATAAAGCGATGTGGTTTTTTTCGGAGTATTTTAATTGACCGTCTGTATGATAACTCTTACCGAATTCATACAATTTAAGATCTGCATTTTTGCGGTTGAGGTTATGTGCGATCACTTCCAAACCGGTTTGTAATAAGGCCGGACGCATAACGTTCAGATCGGCGCTGAGGTTGTTGATCATTTTTACCGTACCGCTCAATACCGTTTCATTATAATACTTACTGTCGGTGATGCTGTTTGTAAAGATCTCGCTGAAACCCGCGCCGGTAAGGTAATCCGCCGTACGATCGTGCAATCTTTCTTTACCCGCATTGTTATCTGCCGAAGGAGAGATCATAATAGCTGCAGGAATTTCCACGTTGTCTAAACCGTCGATCCGCATGATCTCTTCCACAATATCCGCAGGAATGGAAATATCCGTTTTACTGAATGGCGCATTCACCCAAAGCTCATCCATTCCTTCCTTTTGAATTTCAAAATCGAGGGCGGTTAGGATATTTTTGATCGTATCCGCGTGATAATTTTTACCGCTTAATTTTTTAAGGTAATGGTATTTTAATCCGACAGAAACTTTCTCCGCAGGTTTAGGATATACGTCGATGATGTCGCTGCTTATTTCGCCGCCGGCAATTTCTTTTATCATCAATGCCGCACGCTTCAATACATTCACAGTATTGCTGATGTCCACTCCTTTTTCAAAACGTGTTGCTGCATCCGTGCGCAACCCGTGCTTAAGAGAAGTTCTGCGAATCGTATCCGGACTGAACCAGGCGCTTTCCAGAAAGATCGTTTTAGTGTTTGCACTTACGCCGCTTTCAATACCGCCGTACACACCCGCAATGCACATATTTTCTTCCGCATTTGCAATCATAAGATCTTCCGCGAACAATTTTCTGGCTTTATCATCAAGCGTTTTGAATGTTTCACCTTCCTTTGCATTCTTCACGATAACAGTATTGCCATTTATTTTCGCCGCATCAAATGCATGCAAAGGCTGACCTGTTTCATGCAAAATAAAATTCGTAATGTCTACGATATTATTGATCGGTCTCAGTCCGATGCTCTTCAATTTATTTTGCAGCCACACAGGGCTCTCACCAACAGTAATATTGCTGATAGTTACGCCGCTATAGCGTTTGCACGAATCGGTGTTCTCAATTTGCACCGAAATTTGCAGTTCATTATTATCAGCTTTAAAACCATTTTTAAAAGGGGAGATCGCTCTCATTTCTTTTTTATCGTGGTGCCAAAGGTAGGCACATACATCACGTGCCACGCCTAGATGACTCATCGCATCCATACGGTTCGGTGTAAGGCCGATCTCGTAAATATGATCGTGGTAGGTTTCAAAGATTGCGGATGCTTTTGTGCCGGGAATAGTTTCATCAGGCAGCACCATGATACCTGCGTGACTTTCACCCAAACCAATTTCATCTTCAGCACAGATCATCCCGAAACTCTCCACGCCGCGGATCTTTGCTTTTTTGATATTGATCGGATCGCCTGATGAAGGATACAACGTGCTGCCCGCCGTGGCAACAATTACCTTTTGCCCGGCAGCTACATTTGATGCGCCGCACACGATCTGCAGGGGTTCAGCTTCTCCGATATTTATCGTTGTTATTTTTAATTTGTCTGCGTCGGGATGTTTTTCGCAGGTCAATACTTCGCCGGATACGATGCCTTCGAGTCCGCCTTTAACTGATTCGTAAGGTAGCAGACTTTCCACTTCGAGTCCGATAGAAGTCAGGATCCTGCTGAGCCTTTGAGGATCCAAGGATACGGGTAAATACTCACTGAGCCAATTATAAGAAATGATCATTTGTTCCAAAAAATTTGGCAGCAAAGATAAGCTTTTAAGCAACGGCGCCGGTTTGAAAACTGCCGGTAAAATTGATAGGGAAAAAATCAGGATCACGTCATTTTTTTTGCACGGAAAAAATATTAAACAGGTGCAAAAATCGATTTTGTCAGACCATCCTTTTGTGTATAAAATTCCACATTCGTAAATACAGGTTGAAATAATGATGTTAATAATATAGTGGATAACCCTGCGGATGAAGTGTATAAGCTACATTTGTCTGTGGATTGGCAGTAGAAAACTATAGGGTTTAAGTTAATAACAGTCCTATGTTAATTTAATATTACCTGCAGGACTTTATCTTCGTCGCCCCGTAACAGAAAGCGGACTCACCACACACCGAATTATTAGCAAACCCGACAAAAGAGAGGATCAATTAATGGAGCTGAAGAAATTTAATACAGATAAAAAGTTAAGACCAAAATCTTTGAAAGCCGACCTGGGGAGTATGGTTTTCGGTAAAATTCCCCCACAGGCGAAAGAACTGGAAGAGGCAATCCTTGGTGCGATCATGCTTGAAAAAAGTGCATTTGATACCGTTGTGGAAATATTGAAGCCTGAATGTTTTTATGTTGAAGGGCATCAGAAAATTTACAAAGCGATGCAGTCATTGGCGATCAAAAGTTTGCCCATTGATCTGTTGACCGTAGTGGAAGAATTGAAAGTGCGTGAAGAGCTTGATTTTGTGGGGGGGCCGTATGCCGTTACAAAACTCACCAACTCTGTTGTTTCTTCCGCGAATATTGAGGCGCACTCTAGAATTGTTTTGCAAAAATTCATTCAGCGTGAACTGATCCGCATCAGCGGGGAAATTATCGGCGATGCTTACGAGGACAGCACGGATGTTTTTGATATGCTGGATGATGCGGAAACGAAATTATTTGAGATCACGAATAATCACCTTCGTAAGAATTTTGATGATATCGAAACGGTGTTGGTAAAGACCATCAACCGTATTGAAGAAATGAGAAACCGTGAAGATGATATCACAGGCGTACCTACCGGTTTTCCTAAATTAGATCAGTTGACATACGGCTGGCAACCAACGGATCTTATCATTCTTGCGGCAAGACCTTCCGTGGGTAAAACTGCATTTGCCCTGAACCTCGCACGTACAGCGGCTTTGCATCCTACGAAACCTACAGCTGTAGGCTTCTTTAGTCTGGAGATGAGCAGCAGTCAGCTGGTACAAAGAATTCTGAGTGCGGAAAGTGAGATCTGGTTGGAGAAGATCGCCCGCGGTAAACTCGAAGAGCATGAAATGAAACAGCTCTACAAAAAGGGAATTGACAGACTGAGCAAGGCGCCTATATTTATCGACGACTCTGCTGCTTTAAATATTTTTGAATTGCGTGCGAAATGCCGTCGTTTGAAAAATAAAAACAATGTCGGTTTGATTATTATTGACTATTTGCAATTGATGAGCGGAAGTGCTGATCGAAACAGCAACCGGGAGCAGGAGATCAGTAAGATCTCAAGAGATCTAAAAGGTCTTGCGAAAGAATTACAGGTGCCGATCATCGCATTGTCTCAGTTAAGCCGTGAAGTAGAGAAAAGAAAAGAAGGAAATAAAGTTCCGCAGTTGAGTGATCTTCGTGAATCAGGTGCCATAGAGCAGGATGCCGATATGGTAATGTTCCTGTACCGACCGGATTATTATGAGATCACGGAAAATGAGAACGGCGAAAGCACAAAAGGGGAGACGTATGTAAAAATAGCCAAGCATCGTAACGGTAGTTTGGATACGATAAAACTCAAAGGCTTATTGCATATTCAGAAATTTATTGAGGATGAAGGTGACGGCGGCGGCTTTGATTCACTTGGTGCGGGCAATTGGAAACCGGTACAAGGCGGCGGCAGCGGCGATGGCGCAAAAATGTACATTCAAAAAGGCAGTAAAATGAATGACGGACAATTTGATGAGGAGGCGCCATTTTAAAAGTTGACAGTTGGCAGATTACAGTTGACGGCTGAAACAGACTCCGTCATTGCGGGCCTGATGAAAAAGTTGAAAGTAAAATACACTTGCCGGCGAGGCATTCTAAACACAACATAATTTTAAAGAGGATAAGCAATAAGCTTATCCTCTTTTTGTTTAAATGCTGCACGGAAAAATATTTTTTAAATGCTGCATCCTTTTTGCTTTATGCACAGCGTTGAAAAATCTTATTTATAAATTACGGCATTGGGAAACCTGGCACTACATGGCGAAATATATTCCGATAATGCCGGTGTGGGCGTGGCACTGCCTCAAAGCGGGGTCACTTTGGTTTTTTACCCCATCCAACCCTACGATCAGTTTTGGCGGCTTTGAAGGCGAGACAAAAAGCGAAATCTATGAGCAACTTCCGCCCGACAGCTATCCAAAAAGCATTTATATCGAACCTGGTATGTGCTTTCAACAAACACGCACACTGGTAGCACAAAATCAATTTAGTTATCCTTTCGCTGTAAAGCCGGATGCCGGCATGATGGGACTAATGTTCAGAAGGATAAACGATGAAGCGGCATTTCAAAAATATCATGAGAAGATGTGCCTGAGATATATCGTGCAGGAACTTGTACAATATCCGGTGGAAGTAAGTGTATTCTATTATCGTTTTCCCGGCGAGCAAAAAGGAGTCATCACAGGTTTTCTCAAAAAAGAATTTTTAGAAGTTACCGGCGATGGCGCATCCACACTTTTGCAGCTGATGAATTCGTATGAACGGGTACGCTTTCGGCTGGATGAAATGAAACTGAAACATGCCGATAACCTTCACAATATTTTGAAGAAAGATGAAATCTATATTTTGTGTAATGCGCTAAACCTCAGCAGGGGCGGCAGATTGGTAAGTCTGGAACATGAAAAAGACGAACAACTGCTTGACGTTTTTGATAAACTTAGTCATTATGCAGGGCATTTTTATTACGGGAGATATGATATCAAATGTGCTTCTGTAGACCTGCTCAAAGCAGGTAAGGATTTTTCCATTCTGGAATACAACGGTTGCGGTGCAGAGCCGCATCATGCTTATGGCAACAACAATACGCTGTGGCAGGCTTACGGAATATTTTTACATCATTGGAAAGTGTTGGCGAAAATTTCTTCCTTCAATCATCAGCGCGGATATTCGCATTGGAGTTTTCGCAAAGGATTGGAGTACCTGAAAAAAGGTAAAGCGAATTTCCGTTTATTAAAGAAGCTGGATGCCGAAACTCAGATCTGACCTTAGGCACACTGTTTGGAACATAACGGGAATTGTCACACATGCAGGATAAAATATTCATTCAACAGCATTTCAACGACTTCCTCAGGATCGGGGCGTTTCCATGCGTGGCCGCAAAAGACGCGTTGGCCAAATCGCGACTCAAAGTATTCGTGGCAGGCCATCTTGGATGTCCGTCTGATGATGCGGAGATACTAAAGTTTATTTATGAATTCATAAGTGACTACAGGAAAATGCCGGAGGGTTTTCATAGTGCGGCAATTATCTTTCCTTCAAACAATAAATTAAGTGAAATTGAATTTGATACGATGATGTGGACGAGACTTGCTGCATTGCAAAAGATGGACGCAGTCAATTATCAGTATGATAAAAGGGTGAATGATGATCCGCAATCAAGTGATTACAGTTTTAGTCTGATGGAGGAAGCATTTTTTATCGTGGGCATGCATCCGGGCAGCAGCAGGGCCGCACGGAGGTCGCCTTATTCCGTTCTCATTTTTAATCCGCACCAACAATTTGAAAAGTTGAAAAAAAATGACCGGTATGAAAAATTAAAGACAATCGTTCGAAAACGAGACATCGCTTTTTCCGGTTCGTTAAATCCGATGCTTTCTGACTTTGGTAAAAGATCCGAGATATTTCAATACAGCGGACGAAAGTACAATGATGAAGATGAATGTCCTTATAAACAATGATCGTGTATGAATACTATTTCCCCGAGAAGCGGGGTTGCTTTTATTTTAAAAAAAGGAGAGCAGCTTCGCATAACAGATATTGAAGGCGAACAGGTATCTGATTTTGTTTGCTTTAATCAACATGACATTGATGAATATCTTTCTTCAGGAAGAACGATCGATTATGCAGAAACTATTTTTCTCACCACGGGTCATCCGTTTTACTCTAATCGCAGCAATGTAATGTTTGAAATTATACAGGACACCGTAGGCAGGCATGACTTTCTGCTCACGCCTTGCAGTGCAGATACGTTTCGTATTATTTACGGTCATGAAAAGCCGCACAGAGGATGTCTGGGAAACCTGTCTGAGGCATTAGCCCGCTACAATATAAACGCCGATATGATTCCTGTTTGCTTTAATATTTTTATGAATGTTTCAGTTAACGGAGACACCGGCAAAATAGCAGTGTTGCCGCCAAAAAGTAAAGCCGGCGATCATCTTGTGTTAAAAGCAAAAATGGATCTGATCATTGGTATGACGGCCTGCTCTGCAGAAATGTCGAATAATTATGCTTTTAAACCGATCGGCTATGAAGTGTTGCAGCAATGATTTAGGCATAATGAATTTGAAAACAAAATAACAAAGGATGAGTGTGTGGCTCATCCTTTGTTTTATTTTATCAACTCCGCACGTGCTGCTTCTGTCCACGTCTTTATTATTTTGATCTCCGCGTCACTCAACTTTGCGTCCTTATGTATGATCGTATAAGAAGGTAACGGCATGTCGTGTTTTTCTGCTTCTTCAGCTATATCTCCCAGGCGATGTTCCAGTTTTTTTGTATTGAATGCGGAGAGATCGGAAAAATTGATCGCTCTTTTTCCGTCTTTGATATGTCCGTTCATCCACCAGCCTGCTGGATTGATATTTGTGTACCAAGGGTAATCGGTATGGTTTGAATGGCAGTCATAACATGACTTTTGCAAAATACGCATTACACTGTCCGGTACAGTTACAGAATGCGTAATATCTGTGGCGGAAGCAATCGCGCCATTGTTTCTCGCGGGACGAAAAAATTGTATTGCAATGAATATTATAAGCAACGCAACGAATATCTTTTTTACCATAGCACTTATTTAAATTTTAGGTGTAAGGTAACAATATCGGAATTCATGCCGGTTGTTCGCTGATAATGTCCGTACCTGATCTCCAGTGAATTTACGTGCTTCATTTTAAACACACCGTTTGGAGGAGCGATCCTGAATCCTGCGCCGTAAAAATTACTGTTGAATTTTGACAGGTCATAATTGCTCGTGTAAAATTCGTCCGTGGTATTGTGTTGTTGAAAGGCGGCAAACTGATCCGCAGCCGACTGCTGATAATAACGGTAGAACGGCGTTACAGAAAAAAACGGCGTTATTTTATACACCGTCTCAAGTTGTATCGTATTGGAATGGATACCCCAATCGTCATGGTAATTTCTGTACCAGGTGCGCACGATCAACTTATCTCCCGCAAAATAATTTGCTCTGAATGCCAGCGGAACTTTAAGCCTTGTAGAAGGCATATTTTCAATATGCACGGAATTATCCTTAAAATAGACTCGGTGAAACGGCAACGACAAATATCCATCCTGATACACCAATTCTCCTGTAAGTGATAACTGCAGATTTTTATTAATGATCTGCGAATACCCTAATTCTGCATTTATGCTGTTTCGCGGCGATGAACCGTAGTTGTGGTCTTCGCTACGTGGTCCCTGTTGACTCGCAGGCCGTAATTCAATTGGATATATCAGCAACACTTTGTCCAGGTATGCGGAGAGTTTGGCTGAGAATTCGCCGCTTCTGTTTGTGGTTTTTTGTGCGAAATTAATATTCGCACCAACTGATTTGTAATCAAATTCTGAAGAAAAAGAAACACCTGCGCCGATCGTCGATCCCTTCTTCTCGTTCTCCATGGTCCAGTTAAGAGAAGGGTAGATTCTTGTGTCGGCATGCGATGCAGAAGAGATCGTTTTCGGATCTATTTTGTCTGATGAAGCTGAAGTGTAATGATCGATACCTAATTCACCAATGAAACTGTGCTTACGATATTTTTTATCATAACCGCTGTACTTCACATCGATCACGTTCGACAGATCGGTTAATTGTTCGGTACCGATGCCGCCCGTCACTGCAGAATTGTTTCCCGACTGCCCGTAATAGCTCGATACTAAATTTGCTTCTTCAAAGCTCAGTTTCTTTTTTTTGTAAGTGGTGTCGGCAGTTGTTTGCGAAAAGGCCGCAAGGATCCCGATGTACATGCCGATCACAGAAAGCAATAATTTTTTCATGTTGTGCAGTTATTGATTCAAAAAATATTAGTTACAGCCGCAGCCGCCGCCCGTTTTTCCGCCGTTTCCGCCGGAAGAACCTTCACGATAAGTTAGAAAGTTGAGTTCTGTTTTCTCTGCCTTCCGTGATGAAAGCGTCATTTCCGAATCATTAAGTTTATTCTTTTGGTATTCCTTTACCGTAGAACATGAACTGAGGAGTAAGATGCCGGCTGCCGCGAAGCAACTCATGCAAAAGTGATTTCCTTTCATTGCAGGTTTATGTTTTTAGAAGTGAAAATTGAATCGTTGTCGTCAATAATAATGCAGCCCGTTTCTTTTATCTGGTTAATTAAATGAAGTCCCGCATTTACGCCCATGATCATTACCGGTGTGGCCATCGCATCTGCCAGTTCCGGGTTTACAGCAATAATGGTCACACTCTTAATACCGTGCACCGGCATGCCTGTTTTCGGATCGATCGTATGCGAATATTTTTTACCTCCTATTGTTACAAACTTTTCATAATTACCCGAGGTAGCTACAGATGTGTTTGTGATGTTGAGGTAAGAGAACGCTTTTCTTGCCGCATTTGGATCCGCAATGCCAATAGTCCAGGGTTTGCCATCCGGCTGATAACCCCATGCCGTGAGATCGCCTGCTGCGTTCACTATTCCGCTTTGTACGCCGAGTTGTTGTAAAATTATCTTCGCTCTTTGCGCCGCATATCCTTTTCCTATTCCGCCAAAGCCGATACGCATGCCCGGTTCTTTTAAAAAAACTGTTTGTGTTGCTTCATCAGAAATTACGTTTCGATAATTGATAAGCCGTACGTGTTCTTTTGCTGTTTCCGCATCAGGAAGGCTTTTCATCTCTTTATCGAAATTCCAAAAACACTTATCCGCCGATCCGTAAGTAATATCAAAAGCTCCCTGTGTGATCCGGGAAATATGATGGCATCTGCTGATCAGATCATATAATTCGCCGTTAACTCTCACGGGGGAAATTCCTGCATTTCTGTTGATGAGGTTTGTCTGGCTCGTTTCGCTGAATGTAGTGAGCAACGCCTCAATTCTTTTTATCTCCTCAACTGCAGCATCTATCTTTTTATTCGCAGCAAACTCATGTTTATCTACGATGCTTATTTCAAAACGGTTGCCCATTAGCTTTAAGACTTTCCGAAATACTGAGGGCGCAATACAAATGATGTCCTTATTTGTTTGCATCTGCAATCAGTTTTATCTCATCGGTAAACTCCTGCGCAGATTTGTCCGGTACGCCATCCCATTTTTTTAAAACTTTACCATCGGCATTAAGAAGAACCGTAAGCGGAAATGCACCGTCTTTGTTATAGCGGTCGGCCATTTCATCATTCTTTTTTTGCTGTTCTTTACTAAGCTGATTTTTTTTGAGTCGCGGAAAATCGGCGTTTACCGTTACAAGATTATCTTTTGCATAATTTTCAAAAGCAGCGTTCTCAAAATAATCTTTGTGCAAACGAATACACGGTCCGCACCAGTCAGAACCGGAAAAAGTAAGCAGTACACATTCATGTTCCTGCTTTGCCGTTTTCATCGCCTTATCCAGATCATTGCTCCAGGTAATATTTGCAAGTAAGATTGCGCTTATTGCAACAGATAGAAAATTCATGATTAGTAATTTTTGAAAATGTAGCTATTTTTGATGTAACGAGACTTCCGGGAAATATGCTTTAACAAAAAAATCAAGCCAATTTCTGTTAAATTATAGCAATTCAGTATTTCTTCAGAATTGCAATATATGGAGGGTTTAGGGTCAGCGAGCTTCGCCGGCGGCTGCTGTTAAATTATGGAACTGATACTATAAGCAGCGCGAAAGGAAGAAAAGATTTTCGCAGCATTTAGTAAGGTTTGGGGGATTAATATAGCATTATAATGCTGAGTCTTCGGACCAATTTTGCGGTACACAACCGGTATGTTTGTCAGGCTAGTTTGAAACACCCTCATTAGTCTTTCATGAAATATAAACACATAATTTCCGTTGGCATCGTCGGAATTATCGTTTGTGTATTTCGCGGATAAAAAAGATCATGCACACTGTGATATCGGCTACTTTCCTGAAAACTGCGGCGGGAATTATAATGTTTTCGCTCCTGCTTGCGGGGATAAAATTGCTTATGAAAATGATAAGAATAGTTTTTTAAATAAATGATCAAAATGCCGCTACCTTTTTTTTATACAGAATCCTTTCCTTCTTCAGCAAAGACAGTAATGCTTGACGAGGAAAATTCGAAGCATGCAGTACAGGTATTGCGTATGCAGGAAGGAGAGCAATTGCGACTTACAGACGGTAAAGGAAATTTATATACCGCCGAAATTGCCGCGGCACATAAAAAGAAAGCAGTTGTAATAATCATAGATCATACACAAATTCCGGCGCCGGAAAAATACATTTGTATCGCTGTTTCGCCGGTAAAAAATAACAGTCGCCTCGAATGGTTTTTGGAAAAAGCAACAGAGATCGGCGTTTCAGCTATCGTACCGTTGATCTGCACAAGAACGGAAAAGCAACATTTTCGGTACGACAGAATGAATGCGATTCTTATCAGTGCTATGCTGCAATCGCAACAGGCATGGTTGCCAACATTGAGTGAGCCGGTGAAATATGAGAGGTATATAGCCTCCCTAAACGATTCTCTTTCGCATAAATTTATAGCGCATTGCGATGAACAACATAAAACTTCGCTTAAAGATTTTCTTTCTCAAACTAATAAACCAATCAACCAAGCTACCATTCTCATCGGTCCCGAAGGAGATTTTACAAAAGAAGAAATAGCGCTTGCCTTCGATAAAAACTTTACGCCGGTGGCTTTGGGAAATACGAGGTTGAGGACGGAAACTGCAGCGTTGGTAGCAGGCGTGCTATTGTGTGTGGAGTGATCAATTATTGACAATGGAAAACGATTAAGCTTTTTGGACAGGGAATGAATACTCATTTTACAACAACACTTTTTCCGTAGATGTGTCCAAAGTATTTGCGCAGCGTTTTGATCTGCGTACTTATTTTAGATATAGATCGTCGGGCACTTTTTCATTTATCAGGAAGTGTTAACAGCGAAGGGTTCACGAAAAGTCGCTTGCATTAATTGACAAACTAAACACACAATCAAAAGCGGAAACTTTTAACCCGGTTGATTTTAATCCATCAGGTTATTAGGTGTAATGAATTTTAAAGTATTAAATACGGCGCAGGGCAACGTGTAAAAACACAGGTCTTTTTTACACTCAAAAGAGATTGTTTATCCATGCGGGAATTGATCCTGTCATTAATGCGCACTATCATCCCCGCCTTCTTCCCTTTCATCCAACGTTGGTTCATTGAACCTAACGATCCGACGCTTCTTTGCGCGCTTCATCATCGTAATGTTGAGCACTTCAACAACAAATGAGAATGCCATCCCGAAGTATACATAATTTTTAAGGTGAAGTGCCTCAGCTTTTTCATTATCCCAACCTTCGATCACTAATGTAAGTCCTATCATTACAAGGAATGACAACGCAAGCATTTTAAGAGAAGGATGTTTATGAATAAATGCGGAGATTTTCGGACTGAATAAGAACATGATAAACATGGCAATGATCACCGCTGCTATCATGATCTCCACATGCTTTGCCGTACCGCCCGCTGTGATGATACTGTCAAATGAGAATACCGTATCGATGAGCATGATCTGTACCACGGCTTTTCCGAATGTAAGGGGCTTACCGCCGCTGCCCGCTGCGTCATCTTCACCTTCCAATTTATGATGAATTTCTTTTACCGTTTTATAGATAAGGAACAAACCACCACCAAGCATTACAAGACTCGAAAGATCAAAACCTTTATCACCGATTGTGAATATCGGCTTTCCTTTCCGGCTTAACAACCATCCTAATGCCATCAGCAATAAACTACGAATGATGATCCCGGTGATCATCCACACACGTCTTGCGGCTTTCTCTTTGGTTTGCGGCAGGCGGTTTATGATGATGCTTACGAATATAACGTTATCGATACCGAGCACTATTTCGAGGAGAACAAGGACGAAGAAACTGATAATGCTTTCGGAGGTGAATAAATGTTCCATATTTAAGTTGACGGTTGACGGTTTACGGTTGACAGATGGAGTCCGTCGATTTCGTAAACCAACAACTTATTTGTTTAAGTATTTTAAAATATTTTTTACAATTGCCGGGCCTTCGTAAATAAACCCAGTCCACACCTGTACCAAAGCTGCGCCGGCGTTTAATTTTTCCGCTGCGTCTTCGCCGGTGGATATTCCGCCGCTGGCGATCACCGGAATTTTTCCGGTTGTTTTTTCATGAATATAACGAACGATTTCTGTTGCTCTGTTTTTAAGTGGTGTTCCGCTTAATCCTCCCGCGCCGATAGTGTTTAGTGTTGAATGCTCAGTGTTTAGTTGTTTGCGACTGATAGTGGTATTAGCGGCAACAAGTCCGTCGAGATTGATTTCAAGGGCAAGATCGATCACGTCATCTATTTGTGCTGTGGTAAGATCGGGTGCAATTTTTAATAAAAGCGGCTTCTGTATTTGTTGTTTGGAGTTTTGGATTTGAAGTGTTGTGAGAATCTTTCTCAAAGAATCTTTTTCCTGCAGTTCCCGTAATCCCGGTGTATTCGGACTGCTCACATTCACCACAAAATAATCAACATAAGGGTGAAGCGCACTGAAACAGATCTCGTAATCTTTCCAGGCATTTTCGTTTGGAGTGCCTTTGTTTTTTCCGATGTTACCGCCAATGATGAGCGGTGTTGAGTTTTGAGTTTTGAGTTTTGGGTCGTGTTGGTTGTAATTTTTTATTCTCCATTTTTTCAGGCGCTCAACAACAACCTCAACACCATCATTATTAAAGCCCATTCTGTTGATGAGTGCTTTATCTTTCTTCAGGCGAAAAAGACGTGGTTTAGGATTGCCGTCTTGTGCTAACGGCGTTACGGTTCCAATCTCAACAAAACCAAAGCCCAAAGTTTCGAGTTCGCGGAGGTATTTCGCGTTTTTATCGAAGCCGGCCGCAAGACCCACGGGGTTTTTGAATTTCAGATGACTTAGTTTGGAATTTGAGCTTTGAAGTTGTTGGGTTAAGCCTTTACCCGCAATCCGTAACCCGTTACTGCCATATATCAAAGTGATCAGCTTTCTCGCAGGTCCTATCCCGCACAGAAATTTTAACCCGTTCATCGAAAAATGATGCACTTTTTCTGCATCGAACCAAAATAAAATACTTCGGAGAATCTTATACATATTCGGTGCAAAGATAACTTTTCATTTTTTTGAGAATTGATTAAAATTAATACCTTTGAGTAAAGGTTGCATAAACAACTAAATTGTGTTCAAGGTTCGAAGTTTAAAGTTGAAGATTGAAATGCAGTTGTTTTATTTTTATTGTTGAAAAATGATTTTCAGGTGACGGGATGCGGGATAGAAGCGGAAAAGCTGAAACCCTGCAGGCGGCTATCAGCGCGGCAGCGGTTGAGGACTTACAGCGGATAGGCCTGATTGAAGCTGAAAAAGGAAGAATGTTCACAGCCCGCCATCAGTACAAAAAAGTAAAAAAGTTTAAAAAGTAAAATAGAGTACCATGCAGGAAGCATATATAGTAGCAGGTTACAGAACGGCGATCGCGAAAAGTAAGAAAGGTGGATTTCGGTTTACGAGACCGGATGATCTGGCTATCGATGTGATCAAAGGATTGCTGGCGAGTGTGCCGCAACTTGATGTAAAAAGAGTGGATGACGTAATCGTGGGAAATGCTGTACCTGAAGCTGAGCAAGGGCTGCAGGTTGGCCGTATCATCGCTGCAAAAGCCGTAGGTTTTTCTGCGCCCGGCATTACGATCAATCGTTATTGTGCGAGCGGATTGGAAAGTATTGCGATGGCAACGGCCAAGATCCGTACGGGAATGGCCGAATGTATCATTGCCGGCGGAACGGAAAGTATGAGTCTTGTGCCAACTGCAGGTTGGAAAACAGTTCCTGCATATTCCATCGCGAAAGATGAACCCGATTATTATTTGAGCATGGGACTTACTGCAGAAGCGGTGGCGAAAGAATATAATGTGAGCAGGGAAGACCAGGATGTGTTCAGCTATAACAGTCATTTGAAAGCAGGTAACGCAATCAAAGAAGGTTATTTTAAAAGCGGCATTCTTCCGATAAATGTTGAACAGATTTATGTGGATGAACGCGGTAAACGTCAGACAAAAAATTATATTGTTGATACGGATGAAGGCGTGCGTGCGGATACAACGCCGGATGGTTTGGCGAAATTAAGACCCGCATTTGCCGCAGGCGGTGTGGTTACGGCGGGTAACTCTTCGCAAACCAGCGACGGTGCGGCTTTCGTGATAGTGATGAGTGAAAGAATGGTAAATGAATTGGGATTAAAACCGATCGCAAGATTGGTAAATTGTGCAAGCGCAGGCGTGCATCCTAGGATCATGGGTATCGGTCCGGTAGAAGCGGTTCCAAAAGTGTTGAGACAGGCGGGCATGACGTTGAATGATATTGATCTGATCGAATTGAACGAGGCATTTGCCTCGCAATCACTTGCGGTGATCCGCGAGTTAGGATTGAATCCTGACATAGTGAATATTAACGGCGGTGCGATCGCATTGGGTCACCCGCTGGGATGCACCGGTTGCAAACTCACGATTCAGATCGTAAATGATATGAAGCGTTTGAAAAAGAAATACGGTATTGTAACCGCTTGTGTTGGCGGCGGACAGGGGATCGCGGGAATCATTGAAAACTTAGACTAACGGATATTTTGGCAATGGACATGGATATTGTCATATAATTGGAACGGGCTCTCAGAAACTGAGAGCCCGTTTGCCTTTAAACATTTAAACATTTAACCATTATCCATTTACTCATTATATATTATCAACCGTATTCTTTCGGCCGTGTTTTTTTATAGTTCGGATCATAACTCACAAAGAATCGTATGTATAGCGCTCTGCTGATGCGCATGAGCCAAGGTTGTAATACTACGAGCAGGACGGCGTTTGTGCCTAGCCACCAAAAAATTCTGTGATCGCCGTCTTTGACAGATACGCCTATCAACACTACCCACGCTACAAAAGATGCCACGGAAATTGCGACGGTAAGAGCATAACTCACGTAACTGGTACCGTACCAAAAGCCTGGCTCCATGTCATATTTTTGTCCGCACTCGGGGCAATTATCATACATGTTGAAAATATGCTTCAGTGATAATTTACGATACGCATTGCTGTCTTTAAACATTTGGCCACGCCTGCATCTGGGGCATTTCATCGTGATCATGCTCCACAATGCATTTGGCTTCGGCATCTTATTGTTTATTATTTCTGTCATTAAATTTTATTTTAAAGAACATCATGACAAGACTCATTGTAAGTACCATGCTGTTTGTGTAAATGATTGCCGCATCCCAAACAAGAAGTCCGTAAATAAGCCACATGGATACACCAAGCATCAACAACAACAACATGGGCGTCGAAATATCTTTTGCCGATTTTGTCTTCCATATCTGGATCACCTGCGGTAAAAATGTTATTGAAGTGATCGTACCGGCCGCTAAACCTAATAATTGTAATGACGTCATAAGCTACATTTTAGATGAAAGTTGTTTTGCAGTATCCCCTGATAATTTTTTTCTTTCGCCTATCTGCTGGCGCCACATTGCATAGTACAATCCTTTTTCTTCCAACAATGTTTCATGCGAACCTGTTTCTACAACTTCGCCTTTTTCCAATACATAAATTCTGTCGGCATGCATGATCGTACTCAAACGGTGAGCGATCAGAATTGTGATCTGTTCTTTTTGTGAAGAGATGTCGCGGATCGTATCAGTAATTTCTTCTTCAGTGATTGAATCAAGCGCTGACGTAGCTTCATCAAAGATGAGTAAATGCGGCTTGCGCAGCAATGCACGTGCGATGGAGATCCGTTGTTTTTCACCGCCGCTCAATTTTAATCCGCCTTCGCCGATCATCGTATCCAATCCTTTTTCCGCACGGCTCAATAAATAAGTACATGATGCTTTGCGTAAAACTTCATCAAGATCCCCTTCCGTTGCAGACGGGTTTACGAACATCAGATTTTCCCTGATCGTTCCGCTGAAAAGATTCGTATCCTGGGTTACAAAACCGATCTGATTACGGAGATCATCAAAATGAATTTCCGTTTCATCAAGCCCATTGTATAAGATCTTTCCTTCCTGCGGACGATAAAGGCCAACAAGTAATTTCATTAATGTAGATTTCCCGCTTCCGCTTGGTCCTACGAATGCGATCGTTTCACCGGTATCTACTTTAAAGCTGATATCATCAATGGCTCTATGAGAAGCTGTTTGGTGTTTAAATGCAACATGATTGAATGCGAGATTTTTGATATTCCCTAAAGGTTTAGGTTGAGCCGGCTCCTGTTCAGGCGCTTTTTTCATAAGGATGTCAAAGTTCACCAGTGATGCTTCCGCTTCACGATAGGATAACAAAATGTTTCCGATCTCCTGCAAAGGTCCGAAGACAAAAAAGGAGAAGATCTGCATGGTAACCAATTGACCTGCATTCATGCTTCCGCCGAAGATGAGCCACATTAAAATAAATAAGATCACCTGTCTTAATGTGTTTACCAACGTGCCCTGTATAAAACTGATGCTCCGGATGCGTTTTACTTTGGTGAGCTCAAGTCCAAGAATTTTATAAGTGTTCTTGTTGAGACGATCTACTTCCTGATGCGTAAGACCAAGGCTTTTTACAAGCTCGATGTTACGTAAAGATTCCGTTGTAGATCCGGCCAATGCTGTTGTTTGACCGACGATGTCTTTTTGAATGACCTTTATTTTTTTACTCAGTTTATTCGTGATCACAGTAAGTACAAAAATACCTACCATGTAAGCAACGGGAATGCGCCAGTTAATGAACAGCGCCGCATAAACAAATACAAATACAACGCCTACAATAACACCAAACAGAATATTGATGAAGCTGTTCATAAATTTTTCTACGTCGGATCTTACCTTAGTAAGTATAGAAAGTGTTTCACCGCTGCGCTGATCTTCAAATTGCTGATACGGCAATTTCATCGCATGCTGAAGTCCATCGGTAAAAACCCTTGCACCGAATTTTTGAATAACGACATTCAAAAAATAATCCTGAAATGCTTTCGCTATACGGCTTACCATTGCTACAGAAATAGACGCAGTAAGCAGGAACCATACACCCGGTTCACTCCACGAGAAAGAATTAAAAAACCTGTCCCAACTGAAAAAATGCGACGGAGGTTGTGTATTTCCCTGGTGGGTATTTGCAAGGTTGATCATTTTGCCTAACAGTATAGGGTCGATCAAAGAAAACCCGATATTGATGGTAGCCATCAAAAGAGTGAATATTACCAGCCATTTATGAGGCTTTAAGTAATGCAATAATATTTTCATGTAAATCCTGATTTTTAAAAGTGGAGTAGTTGCCCTGTCATTTTGGACACGCAAAATTACATAAACCGGTCGGGTAATAAAATTCAAGTTTAAACATTGAAAAGACGAAGCTTTTAGGAAAAAGGTGTCACCTTTTTGGAAATAACGATCCGATTACTCTCCATCGCACATTCGCAACTATAATAATATTCAATCATTTCTTTGTGAACTGCATCAACTGTTCTCTACTGCCAAACCAATCAAATAAATATTTACTGTCAATCATCCCGGATTTACCTGACATAATTTCTTGCCATGAGCACCATTGGTAATCACGAAAATCATCACACAACTGATGCTTTTGTGCGTTTGCATGAATATACACAACAGTCTGGGTAAAATGCGCTTCAGAATCAATAGCAACTCGGTTGAAAGGGAGATGAAATAAATTGCCCTTTCTTTTGTTCCGGCTGTTAAAAGACATGGAGTAAGATGTGAAAAAGCGCTGAAATGCAGAATCGATAAGCAACTCGGCACTCCCTTCTCCCGAAATATATTTTAATCCCTGCTTTTTGATTTCTTCATCAGGAATTGTTTTCAAATAGCTTATTATCTCTTCAGATGATTTTATTTTAACCGGAAAATGAAAATGATTCGGTGTCAGACACCAACAAAAGGAATCGACAAAGGGTGATATATATTTCCCATATAAATACAGAAATAGTAACGGTTTGCATCTGACAGAAACAGCAGTTCCCTGTTATTAGTACGGTTGTAAATATGAAATATTTTATCCTCTTCGAAGTTTGCGAGATATTTAGTTTTCATTATCAGGTAAATCTTTGAGATTATAGAAGGTGTCACCTTTTTCAAAAAACTGTCACCTTTTTTAAAAAAATACTCCGGTCACCCTCCCCATCCCTCCCTATCCAAACTCCTGTACTGTATCGCTTCAGCTAAGTGCTCGGGTTTGATCTCTTCACTTGCCGCCAAATCTGCGATGGTGCGACTTACTTTTAATATGCGGTCATAAGCTCGTGCAGAAAGATTTAATTTTTCCATGGCCACTTTCAACAGGTTTTGCCCGGCAGCAGAAATGACGCAAACTTCCTTCAGTGTTTTGCTGCTCATTTGTGCATTAGCATACACGCCTTCATTGTCCTTATAACGCTCCGCCTGAATTTCTCTCGCCCGTATCACTCGCTCCCGAATACATTCGCTTCGCTCATATTTTTGTTCGGAGGATAATTCATTAAACGCAACGGGTGTCACCTCTACCTGCAGATCAATACGATCCAGCAGAGGCCCGGAGATCTTGTTTAAATATTTTTGAACTCCGCCGGGGGGGCAGGTGCATTCTCTTTCGGGATGATTGAAATAGCCGCACGGGCATTCCTGCGTTGCCTTTTTCCAAACTGCATGAGTTAGTATCTAAACCATTGGGTGACAAGTACGTGAAGGAGCCGAAGTCGTTGGGGGATAAACTTCGGAACAGGAGATTGGAGTTAGGATTGCTGCAAAAGGATGTAGCGGTGATGTTGAAAGTCTGTGAAGACACCATTACTTATTGGGAAACGGGAAGGACAATACCAACACTTAATAGTCAAAGGAAAATTTTGTCTTTCCTACAATAAAAATTACATTCATACATGCATTTCAGGGATACTGAGAAAGCATCCTCTAATAATGAAAATACTCATAGCAAGCAACTCTTTTAAGGAATGTGCGACAGCAGGCGAAGTTAATGACTCAATTGAGCAGGGTATTTTGCTATTTCAATCAATGTTTGTTGCCCCTGAAGAAAATATAGAGATTAAGAAAGTAGAAATTTGCGACGGAGGAACGGGCTTTGCTTCAATATTAGCCAATGCAACCAATGGAATGAGTTATTCTGCTCTCGCAAAAGATCCACTTCGCCGTGATATAAAAGCTAGTTACGGGGTTTCAAAAAATTATGAAAATATTTATATTGAGGTCGCTGAAACGTGCGGACTTGCAAAATTATCTCCAGAAGAGCAAAATCCTATTAATACAACATCATTTGGTGTGGGTACACAATTTATTAATGCAATAGATGTATTTAAACCCAAAAAAATTTTTGTTGGTTGCGGTGATACAGCAATAAATGATTTTGGATTGGGATTTCTGTATTCGTTGGGAGTAAGATTTCTTGATGATAAAGAAGCTGAAATTTGTTTTGAAACTCCAATCGATTTTCTAAAAGTAGAGCGATTAGATTTCAATCAATCTTTTTATGTTGATTATCTTAAATCGAATTGCAAAGTTGTAGTCTGTTGTAACCTAAGCAGCATAATTGGAGGTAAAGAATCAAATACTAAAATTTATGCTAAGCAAAAGGGTGCTTCTGATACGGATATCGAAATTTTGGAAAAAGTACGTGACAAGTTTTTAAAAATTATACAAATCCAAAATGGGAATGATATTTCTTTTGTACCAGGAACTGGTGCGGGTGGTGGAATCGGAGCATCATTGTACGCGTATTGCAATGCCATATTAAATTATAGTTTTGAACTTATCTTTCCCGAAATAGAAATTGAAAGTAAAATTAAATGGGCGGACCTAATTATAACTGGAGAAGGATTGGTGGATAGTTCTTCGTTAAAAGGTAAAGCACCGATTTCCCTAGCCCTTTATGCAAAAAAATTCGATAAGACAGTTGCTATGATTGCAGGTTCTATAAAAAGTAACTGTACAAATATATTGGTTCGAGGTGGAGTTGATTACATTGAGACCTTGACAAATGAGTCGTTTGATCTTCAAAATTATATTTTAAATTCTAAAGCATTATTACGTGACGCCGGGTTTCGTTTAATGAAAAAAATATATTGATGAAAAAAAAAGCTGTCATATTTGATTTATGGAATACTCTTATAATTAAAAAAGGAAAAAGTTTAACGACTTCGATTGCGGAATATTATTCGCTCCCTTATGAATCAGTATATGAGTGGATTAGGCTTTCATCACTCTCAAAAGATAAAAGGGATAAGTATTATTATATCAAAATGGTCTGTCAAGCGAATTCGATTTCTTTTCAAGAAAACGATAAACTTTTTTTTGATCAACTATTTAATAATTACTATAAAGAATGTGAATGGATTGAAGGTGCTCAAGAAATTTTAGTAGAAATGAAAAATAGAAACTATAAAATAGCAATCTTATCAAATTCGTCTGAAATTTCTTATGATATAATTAATCACTTCGGAATTAAGAAATTTGCTGATAATATTACTCTTTCATGTGAAGTTGGTTACTTAAAACCCGATCCAAGAATTTTCAGGCAAGTACTGGACCATCTAAATTTGTCATCAAATGATGTAATCATGATTGGAGATAAAATTACGACCGATGTATTAGGAGCGAAAATAATGGGAATAGATGTAATATATTTTAATCCTCAAGAAAGAAAAAGCATTTTGAACCCAAATGTCTCCTTCGTTGCAATTGTTAATAAATTAAATAAAATATTAAACATCTTAAATTTAATAGAAAATGAAAATTATAAAATACTCACAATCGACGTTCCTGGTGGAAAGTAAAACTGGAAAAAGACTTTTAATTGATCCAGGGAAATACAATTACAATAGTGAATTTACACCAAGTGATTTTGGCAGAGTAGACATTTTAATAATTACCCACAAACATGAAGATCATCATGATTTACCATCTGAAAAACAGATTATTAACTTGCATAACCCTCTCGTAATTGCATGTAGTGAGGTCGCTAATGAGGAAGAACCTAGGAATTTAGGCTATCAGATCAAAAATGTAGGGGACAAAATCCAAAGTAATGGGTTCGTAATTACGTTCGTCGCCACTGATCATTTCGCTAAGTGTGAACAAATTATCAATTTTGGATTATTCATCGAAGTTGATAATGTTTCATTTTATCATACAAGTGATACAAGATTTATGGAATCCTGTTATTTCGACTATGAACTAGTAAAAAAAGCAACGGTGCTAGCAGTTCCAATTAGCAACAGGGGAGTAGTTATGGGATTGGACGACAGTATTGTTTTTACGTCTCAAATTGAGCCAGATCATGTAATTCCTATGCATTATGATAGTCCCAAAGATAAAGGGCGTATTAACGGGAATGACTTTAATAATAGGTATACTGAACTAAGTGATAGAATTATAAATTTATCTAAAACAAAAGTAAATGTTTTAAATTTTGGTGAAAGTTTAATCTTATAGTCATGATTGCAACAATATTGATTTTTGAGGGTTATGATGGATCTGGAAAAACAACGCTTATCAAAAATCTAGAATTATTTTTAATTCAGAAAGGAAAAAAATGCATATTAATTGGGCGAGATTATGACAAAGGAATTAAGAACATCACCAATATTATTCAAGATAAAGAATCCCCAATTGGCCCCATTACAGAGATTCTCTTGAGATTAGCACGAGAAAATCAAAGAGTTGAAACATTAAAACAAGTTGCTGATCAATATGATTATATACTTCTTGATCGAGGAATAATTAGTGCTGTTTCATGGATATATTATTATTCTCAGGTTATTGATAAATTCAGGAATATCATAAAAGACATAGTTTCATCAATTGGGAATTGTTATATTATTTATTGTTATTTACCTTTTGAAGAAACTTGGAAAAGGATAAATAATAGAGTAGATCAGGCTCTTTCGAAAAAAGAGCAAAAAGGAAAAGATGAAAACAAAAAAATGTTTGATGCATTACATCAAACATTTATTGACTTTAATTATAAGACGATTGAAAGAGTAGAAATAAAAACTGATAAATCTAGAGAAGATTGTCTCGTGGAATTGTTATCGCTACTTCAGAAGTTTGATTAATCTAAAATCTGTTATTATTTGCTTCTCCTAGGTTTAGAATTAAATCGATAGCTTTTTGCGATTGACTTGCCGCTAATAAAATAAATTTTTTATCACCTCTCAACACTTTTAACCAACCTTTTAAATACGCCACCGTATTCTGAATTTCATTCGGCAGAATTTCAGCAAAGTGACATAAGTAAGCACTACCTATTTCAGCTACCAGTTCTTCCATTGCATAGCTCTCACTTCCAAACGGAGCCATATCCTGCAATGATTTCCGATTCAATCTTTTTTCTGCTCCCGTACTATGTACCAATTCATGAAATAGCGTTGAATAATATCCTTCAGGGTTCAGAAATGTTTTGCGAAGCGGCATACAGATATAATCTTCCTTGATGTTATAAAATGCCCGTTGTCCGCTATGCCTGATCACGGGACAATCAGGCATGTCCTTTACAATCATTTCGCATTCTAATAGAGGATCAAAACTGGCAAGAGGGTCAATCTTTAGGAAATTGTCAGGAATATCTTTGCACTGCGAAACATTAAAGACCTTGTAATACCGGAGCATGCCGATAGTTTTCGGATTGCCTTTTTCATCAAGTTCTTCAGGTTTTTTTTTGACTGCCTTCCAAAAGACAACAAGGTGACCATGCTCCCCTTGTAATACAGATCCGCCGAGACTCTTTAGTTGCTTAAATGTGAGAAATAGACTTTGCTCATAATTTAAGGATTGCAAAAGCCAGAGGTTGATTCCTCGATAGGGGTGTTTTGATATCAGATTGCGCGGCATCCCGCCGTCACCCCAGGGCTGTTGCCAAGGTATAGTGCCTGCTTCTAACAGTTCAATGATGCGATTGGTGACAATCTCATAGACATCTATGTGAATAGATGGTTTGTTTTGTGTGTCCATAATCAATGGTTTTAATTTGAAAGAATTGTTTCCAAATGATTATAGAAAATTGCCAATACAATTTGAAGGAGAGGAATTTTATTAGAAATACAAAATAAAAGAAACGGGTATTTTCATTGAAATCCAGAATAATGTGTAGGAGGTCTGAAGATGTACGAAGCTTATCAAGGTGAAGTATATTTATGTTATACCCTAAATCAACTTGTTAATTGTCAAACACCGTTGTATTATAAATTTACGCCTTAAAAGATTTGTTCTTTAAAAACAAAACAAGCCATAAAAGGATGGCTTGTCAAATTTTCGTTAACACCTCTATATCGAAGCGTTAGGGGAAACACTAAGATTGATTTGGGGGGCCCAGCTGTGAGTCCCACCCAATCAAAGCGAAGAATAGTTCGTTTGAACTTTTCTTTCCCACTGAGTAAAGGTTTTTACATACAAGGGAATTTGTAGGCGTTACCAAATTAAAGTCGATCATACACGTGATCGGCTTTTTGCCGTCATGGCTAAGAAAGGTCGAAACCTTTGCTGCTAATTTTTTTAATGCTTTTTTCATAATTTAAAATAGACCAATTCCAGGTCGAGCTTTTAAGGTTTGAAATGAGGTCTTTATTTCATTCCTTAACCGCTTTCCTACATCTTTATGTGTTGATGGAAATTCATCAATGTTTGTCTTTTTCATTTTTTTAAGTTTATGTGAATAATCCGTTTGTAATGCCACTCGGTTTGCGGCAGGTTGGTATGATCAAATTATTGACGACGCAACCATTGAGAATAGTTAGATGAAGTCAACCTCCTTTTTTTTAAAATGAACAAAAGATTGGCACAGCCTGTATTATCAGACTTCTCAGAAGAAATTATTTTGGCCAAGGTATACGGAGTATAGGATAGGACTATCAAGTTAATAAAAAAGAAAATACAAAATATCAACTCACATCAGAATTGTGTATATTTTTTAATATTTTCCTAGTACTAATATAAATATGTGTAGACGCTATTTTTTTGGCTCGATCATTAGGGCGGGCCAAAAAGAAGGATTGATTACATAACTCACTTCATTATTGAATTTTTGGATTAATCCCTTGAGTAATTTCATATTGTAATTGAGTGTGTAGATGTATTGTGTGTCATCTGTTTTTACCTTAACTCCTAAAAATCCATGCCATAAGAGTAAGTCGCAAATTCTACTTACAAAATCAACGTCTTGATTTTTCTCACTGATAATCGTTGTTAAAGCAGAATAAGAGAGTTCACAGTCGGAAGTTATAAAACTATACAAAATATTTTCTCCCTCTGGAAACACATCCCTTATTTCATAACTGATATCCGTGAGAAGATCTGTCGAATACGACTTGAAGCCCTTTTGAATATCTGCAGCTTCAATTTGCGTATGATTAAGATTAACTGCGAATCCTTTACATTGGCTTATTAAATTGATTAAAAATCTCGGTCTCATCAAGCTTCTTTCCATAAGGTATTGGGATGTTTCCTCACCTTCAAAATGGCTTACACATATCGTACGCCAGATATCTTCAAAACTTTCATACCCTTCAATACCTAAACTTGCAACAATTCTTAATTTAATGACTTCTTTCAATAAATCAGCATCAACCCAATCAAGCAGTTCCTTAGCCTCCTTTTGTCTGTCAGAAGTTTTATCAACAAGCAATTCATAAACATCATTTCTTAAAAATAAAATAGGATACATATCTATTTTCTCTTTGTTGAGCTGTCTTTGAATATTACGCAATGCATCAATAAGCGTTCTCATTATAATCAAATCTTCTTCCTGAAGACCCGATGAAGGCCAGCCTTTGTCAATATTATCGATGAGCAACCAGACCTTATCTTTATGTTTGATGTAATCAATTAGAGTATCTCGTAGTTTGGATATATCCGATTTGTGAAGTAAATTGGTAATTTCTTGAGCAGAAAGGCGGACGTTTTCCTGACCACCGTATATGTCTTTGTAAGATGCAGATAGATTATCCATTAATCTTGACATCCTTTCAGAAAAATCGCCTTCCGTAACATAGTCTTCTTTCTTATAAGCTTCCGCTAAGTTTCGATATGGCTGAAAAAGCTCAGAGTCATTTATATGACGATTTTTATCTGTCTCAAGAGCGCGACGACAGATTTCCAATAGTAATATATATTCCCAAAAAGCACTGATAGTATGATGGAAAGTACCTTCCTGTAAATAATTTAAGATAAGTTCTTTGAACTTTATGAGCTTGTACCCTTCTGGCTTTAAATCCAATACAATGTTTTTCCCCTTGCTCCTTTCTTTATCGCGTATTTGCAAAAAGATCGCTGATTTTCCAGATCCTTTTCTACCAACAACCAACTGTACTTCACCACGAAATGCTCTGTTAAAGGCATCGGTTTTTAAATAGTACTCCTGAAGCCTTCTCATTTCGTTTTCCGCAGAGGAAGATCCAAAATCTAATTTTTGTAGTGTAGTAATTTGTTTGTACTTGTCTTCTTCTTTACCATTCTGAATTGAACGTACAATACGCCCTGCGAAATCTGCAATATGACTATTAATATCTTCAAGATTGTAATATACGTTAACAAAATCGCGATAATCTATTGGTACAGGCTCGTCGGCATGCTGTAAAATGCAAGTAGCTTTGTTCATGCCATGTGCGAGGCCTGCGATAAACGCGGCTCGTAAATTATGAATCTTAAAGTCGTTAGTTTGTTTTGACAACAAAGAGACTAAAACTCCATAGGATTGAGCTACTTGATTTATTGCATCGTAAGCTGAAAGGCGAGGAGTTTCGTTAGGATCAAACACGCGGTATATATATCCAGCTTTCTTAACTCTGGCAGTAATGCGCGTTGCGAAATCAGTCTTAAATTTTTGCTCAAGTAAATATAACGGGGAGTTAAGATTCAATTTTGGCATATCCCCAAGCGATGTATTGCCAGGATTATTTAATAAAAATTTATACAGATCATCAGAGTTTGAATATTCATTGTATCCGATGGTATCAAAAATCCCAACTTCATCTATACCAGGATCAGAACTGCTTAACGATGCATTTTTTACCAATAGGATTTTTTTTCCTTTTCCTATCGCGTAGCCAACTTCATATGTTACATTAAAATTTAAATTGGAAATATCAGCTATGAAGCTATCACTTTCTTCAATGGCTTTTTGAATTCCGTTTGTGATGAAAGTTCCTATTATATTTAACTCCCGCCATGTCTTGACTTTGTATTTACTAGAAGGGAATGAATTTATTTTGTTTACAGCTAATTCAATCGTTTCTCCAATCATAGGAGGATTACTCGGATACGCAAAAAAAGTCTTCATTAACAGTTATTTAAATTTCGACAGGAATGTGCAATATTAACTTTAAATTAATATGAATTTATACGTAGTACTACGTATTTATAAATTTCAACTAATAATGTTCAAAAGATAAAAGTGATTGATTTCATTCAATGAATACTCACACGCTCATCATTAAAAAAGGAACTCAAAGAGTTCCTTCATCTAAAAATGAATAATAGCCGTCGTTAGTAATAATCAAATGATCCGCCAAGGTAAGATCTAGTAATCTCCCGATAGACGCGATTTTAAAAGTCAGTTCCTGATCACTTCTGCTTGGCGTTAAGTTTCCGCTGGGGTGATTGTGTACCAGAATAATATTGGTGGCGTTCGCTTTCAGCGCTACGCTAAATATCATTTTTGGATCCGCAATAGTATTGTTAACATTACCGGTACTGATGGTACAAATCCCTATCACACGATGCTTTCTCACCAGCATGATTTTAAGTTGCTCTATAAATTCGATCTTCTGGGGATCCCAAAATTTCATGATGATACGATACACATCATTTGATCTATAAAATTCAGTCAATGACGCAAGTTTTATCGACGGCTTATAACTCAATTCAATTTCAGCAATACGCTGATACTTTGGAAAATCTTGATGTTTCATTTATTTTATTTTTGATTGAAAGAATTGTTTCAATCATTAGGATAGTAGAAAAATCAAATTCATTGTAGAAAAGGAAATTTGGTAGTATACCAGCGAAAAGGGAAGATCACGTCAAAAGAAAAACCGCAGAGAAATGTGGTGTTTTCCTGCGGTTTAATACTCTGAATTGTATTTATTTCGGTTTTAATGAGACACTCACAGAATTAATTGAGCATGTACAGGCTTGTTAATTTGCCCCTTGCGGATAACCCCCTTGGGGTTTTTTATTTTAACTAGTCAGATATCTCATTGATTTGATTGTGTATGGTCAGCATTCGTGCAGCCAATACCGCTTCGAATAGTTTTGTGTGATAGCCATTCTTTTTTTCAGAATCGCTATCAAACTCGAATTGCAACTCAGGATACCAACTCACCACTTTCTTTCGAAGTGTTTCTTTGTTGTGTACATCCATACCGCAGAATTCTTTGAGCGAATCAATAGTATAGGCTTCGGTAGTAATCCCTTTTTCCTGTGCAAGGAAGTTAATTTCGCGATACAACTCACTGACCGTTGGATGCTGCTCCAACAGGTTCGGCACCTTGATGGCAAAGCAATCGATGCCATACCAGTCAAGCATTCTGTCAATGGTATCTAAGATTAATTCTTTCTTTTGTTCTGACCATTCTTGCTTAAATGATTTCACATACCAATCGACCAATGTTCCATTTACAATCATTGCCATCCCGATAGTTCGGGTGCCAAGGCTAATACCGAGGATATGTTTGGTCTGCATCATAGTTTTTTATGAGATGAGTGAATAATGCTCCTCTTGATCGCTTTATCTTTTCTTTAGGCACAGCCATAACTTGTGCGAGTGTTTCAAGTAATTGTTCCTCGGTATATTTCTCAGTGAAGCGGAGGTATTGAGTGATCGAATGATAGTCATGGAGTGTTTCTGCCAATTCATTGGCGAGTGCTTTTTGTTTTATAGTGTGCATATTTGACAACGGAACGACGTACGTTTTAAATAAAATAACGTTCGTTCGTTTTTATACCGTTTTTAGAAAATGTTATTGCTACTAATAGTTTTTCTTTCTTCAGACCTTGGAAAGAATCGGTGCTACCACAAAAGGGTGTATGTGGTATGTGATGCGCTTTGCATCTCGCTTTTAACCAGTCTCGCATCTTTCAATTTCTGAAGCGTTCTGAGTAACCGAAGGCGATTGATACTTAGAGCAAGGGTGATAAAGCCATCCGGCAAAGTGCATGATTTGGAATCATCACAACTTGCTACCAGATATGCATAGAGTGCGATACCCATAGCGCCGATCTTATCGCTATACTCAAAGATCAATTCTTTGGGCAAGGCGAACCAATCAGCTTTGAACTGCTCATTTATGATCATTGTCTTTTGAAATGTCTTGTAAACATCCGGACTGCAAACGACCCTGAAGATTATTTCGAAGCTCTATCATGAGGTCATAGTACAGATCGGTAGGGAAGACGTGGTATATGAGGCTTAGCTTTATCAGATTTAACGCGTTTGGCATCGTGATTCCCTTTTCCCACAGAGAAAGCCGATCAGTCGCATTAACGCCTAATAATTCGGCAACTTGTCTTTGCGTATAACCCATAATCTTGCGATGTCTTCGCAGTCGGTTAGGTATATGTCGGCCTGCATGTACCATGTTCTAAAGAGTATAAAACACAAGGCTCATAAATAAGTAAAGCAATAAAAGTAATAAGCCATAATTCTGTGGATTACTTAAAACGTGATAATTCTGGATGACTTGTAATTTTGTAGCGATGAAAACAAAGAAAACAATATCAAAGAAAAAGTTCGACTTCACGGCCCATGAAATCGCGCTGATCAAACACATATTTAACCAAAAATCTAATATAGAAATGGCAACCTTATTTAAGAAAAGTATGCGAACCATAGAAGGACATCGACAGATTGTATACAAAAAAGCAGGTGTTACTAATTCTGTCGGTTTAGTACTCTTCGCACTTCGCCAAAGGATATGCGTACTGAAATAAGTACCGTAATAACTGCAATATAATTAGGTAGTTACCACATTGTTTTTTTTCAAATGCAGGCATAGCTTGCGCTTTATTATTAAAAACCCTTAGAAGAGAAAATAATGCAAAATAAACTGATATTCTCTGATCGGTATGTAAAGCGTCAGGAATTGAAAATTATTATCGGAATTATAAGTGCAAGTGTATTACTATTTAGCAGCGTCCTCATGCTTGTATTTTATTTTTATAAGAATATATAGGAAGCAATTTCACATCTGCGAAAGAAGATTTCTAACAATTGCGAATTGAACCATAAAAGAAATGCTTGAATAATGGTTCAAACAAATGATTGATTCTTTCGTAACCGAGATAACTAAACACAAATTTATTTTTCTCAATAACTTCCACTTCTGTTCAAAGAAAAAAGGAGGGTCGAAATAATCGAATCCTCCATTTTTAATCGCATCTCTTAAGCTTTCTGCGCTTGCGTAATCAACTCGACAATTCCGAATTTTTTCTCACCATTCAGAAAATCTGCATATGGCTTCCATGTCGGATGATTCAATACAGAAGTTGAATCACCGTACATAATTCCTGCAAAAGTTTCTCCGACAATTCTCCCTCCGACAGGACCCATGAAAATCGGCGTGTCATTGGTAAATGTAGCGGCGTTATCAAATGCATATTGTTGCGCTTCTGCCAGGATATAAAACCATAACGGTGCATTACCCGCGAATTTCTTTGAGATTTCTGTGATTGATTTATTTCCCCCGTGTTTCGGATCTTTAAATCCATCAATATTTGCCTTTCCGACTCTTAGTTTTTCGTCTGAAAGAGGAATAATCCCCATTGCTTTCGCAACTGATTGCCCAGACGGCAGTTTTAATTTAAGACCACGTAATAAATTAAGTTCCGCAAGAGAAGGTCTTGCTTCGCCCGTGATCGGCGCAGGTAAGGTACCTAGGGGATTGACTAAAGATGAGTCAATTTTATAGGCTGGTTGGATTCGCTCAGGAGTGAAAGGATCTGCATTATTTCCGAAGTCAAAAAACAGTCTCCAATCAATAGCGAATGTTGAATCGAATTCTCCAAAAGCTAACAAATCAGGAAAAACATTCTTTCTTTCAGTGTGAGCATTGAGTCGATAAATTGGTCGAACCATTGAATGCCCGAAGCGATATGCTGCGACAGAAAATTCAACAGGAATGTATGGGGCATTTTTCCATTTATAGAATAAAAGTGCTGGCTTATCAATCAGGACATTCGTCTTCTTGGCAAGATGAGGAAAGATTGTATGAAGCATTTTCTCTCCAATGATTGTCGGCAAGAAGTCATGCAATACCACCCATTGATAATGAAATTGAACGCTTTTTTGAATCGCAGCAAATGAGGTATCCCATCCCTTGGATTCATGATAGTCAACCATTCGATTATGAAACCTAAGAAACATTCCTTGAAGCTGAGAGACGATGACATTTTCATCATTTCGCTTATCGCCAATCAGCGCAAATTTTCTTCCGTGCTGTGGATTATTCCGAGGCAGGTCACGAGTTCCCAGGTCAATGTCATTTCCCGTCAACGGATTTCCAAGAAACATTTTGATTGAACCATTATCTTTGAAGTCATAGAGGTATGGTTGATCGTCAGGACCGCGACCATACATATTATCAAGATCAAAACGTGGTGTACGATAATCGACAATCGCATCAGCATCGCTTTTTTGTTGCGCCAGACTTGAAGGATCAAAGGTCAGATCGTGATCAATAAATTGTCCAAGGTATGTGTACCCTGCAGATATTCCCGTGTTCTCTTCGTCGTCTCTCGGCACTCTGGTTTCAGGAGTGTTAGGGTCGCCTGCCGCAGTCATCCCTCCGATATTGTTTTCATTTACCCGCGCCAGTCGCTTTAACTCTTCGGGAGTATGCTCGGCAGGGTGAAGATGCCGAAACATACGACCGAATCTACCTTCAAAAAGTGGACTGAGCGGCACGCTGTCAAGTCCACGAACAATTCCATGTTTAAATCTTACTGATTTCATTACTATTAGTTTTGGTGAATTATTTAAATATCTAAAATATAGTATTTAAAAAAATAAATATGTTAATGCGTAGTAAGTGCAAGGAGATGAAGACGCTTATTTTGGTTGGTTGTCATTGGGTATATATTGACCCTTATTTAAGAAAAGTGTTCGCACCATAGGAGGGTATCGAAATAATATCTATAAAAAGACGAGAGTTGATAACACGATTGGTCTCGTAACATTATCGTTGAAGGATGGACTCAGAGTATAAGTCGCCATAAAAAGTGCAAATGCAAAGAACGGTTATCGTTACCGACAAATACTTAAAACGACAAGAACAACGAATAATTGTTGGCATAATCAGTTCCACCGCGCTTTTGTTTTTTACTTTGACACTGCTACTATGCTATTTTTACAATAACTCATAAGCTAGCATATTTAAGATTTCAGAATGTTATCATAACTGCTTTATTCTTTTCAAACTTTCGTGCAATCTTTGAATTTCGCTGCACTTTGTAATTGCACTTACTACGCAACAAAAATCCGTATAAATACGTATGAAGCTAATTGACTTATTCTTCTAATTTAGCTTATTAATATCCCACACCAAGACCGCCGCTTTAGTCTGACTATTTTCCGTAACTGCATTTGACAACTTAAAATATAGTTTATGAAAAAGAAATTTATTCTTGAAGTCTCGGAGACTGAAATGAAAGATTTGATCCTTTCTCTTCGTGGAAATAATGAAACTGATAAATTAGGATCTCGCTTATTTAAACAGCTCTTTACCGACAGCGACTTCAAAATAAAGAAGTCGGTAACGTTCTCTTTTGATAAAGACCTTGTCGGAAATGCTCAAATGATGCAGGCGATTATACACTGCATCTCATTATCAACCGGGACGGATGAATCTACCATTACACCTGAAAGTAAGTTATGGGGTGTCGGCGTAACGCCAACAAAGAAGGCTGAAATCAGATCAGCGGTTAACAGATACTTAGAACAGCAAGCTTCAACTAAAACAATTTCTTCCGCCGAAATGAATTCCGCAACAACGGTACAGGACATATACAACATTGCTGAACATAAACTTTGATAAATGAAAAAGCTAGTGCTGTTATTAATTTGTCTGTGGTGTTCTAAAAATATTTTTGCTCAGACTTCAATACAGCGAAATATACATCCTAAAAAAATAAACACTGAAAAATGGAGTGATTTCAAAATTCGCGTAAATCTGCGCCAATCCTTCCAAAGTAAGCTTGAGAAAGATGAGGCTGCTTTTTTCAGTTTAGTTTTCCCGAAGGATAGTATCAGTTCCCAAAACTTCAGCGGCGCAATTGGGTATAATGTCTTTGATCCGGATAAAAAAGATGCATCCTTACGTCCATTTGTTGAATGGCAAAAAAATACCGCTTCTGATAAGAAAGTTAATGTTCGATTTGCAGGACTTGCATTTCAAGGTCCCTTGTGGAACTTTCCAAAAAATCAAAAAAAAACAGTGTGGACTCCATATGGAATTGCAGCCGTGAATTTTAAGGAGGACCGAATTAAACAAACGAAAGGACTGCAATCAAGTTTTTATTTTACACCGATTTTCAAAAAAATAAATAACATAGCATATCCGTTACCTGATGTTATAATTAACACTACAGCAATCTCTTTTTATTACAATGTCTATTCGGGATTTGAATTTGAAGACAGAAAAAATTCTATAAAAAAAACTGCGGCAGGAAGTGTCAAGAGATTTTACAACCGCGCTGTTGGTTATTTTTATCCATTGCCTAATTTGTTGCAAAGAAGATTGGAGATTATTCCTGATTTCACGTATCGTACTGCTATAAATAACAAGACAACATATGAAAAAAGTAATGAACAATTGTTTAAGCTTTCTATAAATATTATTCTCATCACAAAAGAATCCTCAAAATTAGCAGATGTTAAAATAGGATACGATTATATCAATGGTATTGATCCTACAAAAGGTTTTGATGATCAAAGCTTGCAGACTATTACATTGAAAATAAAAATTTAATTTTCATCACAAAATTTTATTTGAAATAATAATAACAAAAATGATTATGCAAAGTCCACAATTGTCAAATCAAGCTCGAAATAACCAAGCTTTGAAATTTGTACAAATCTTACTATATATAGGTACGGGTGCTATTCTGTGGTGGTGTTATACACCAAAAAGGGTCAAATAGACAACGGATAAATGATAGCGGCAATACCTCTTTTTTCTTTTATTGGTGGCTTAATTCATTCATATGGAATAATGACGGTGATTGTGCTCTGCTGATGCACGTCAGGGACTGGGAAAGCCACGCAATCAACATTCCTCCTAAGAAAAGTAACGAATCCGCCGTTATGAAAATTATTCGTGAATTGTAATCATCCAAAATATTTAGGGCAATGTTTTTTAAATAAATTTGTCTCGTACTTACACTTGAATGAACGAGCATAGAACTAATGGCATTTAGCGGAATAGCTTTAACATAGTTTGTGTGTTGCAAAAGAATGTCATGTCACATTCCTTGTCAACGTGCTTTTGATACCACAGAGTTTAGCCAGTAAGGAAATAAAAAAGGAACTCAGAGAGTTCCTTCGTCGAGAAATGAATAATAGCCATTGTTGGTAATAATCAGGTGGTCAGCCAAGGTGAGATCCAAGATTCTTCCGATAGCAGCTAACTTATCAGTTAGTTCCTGATCAGCCCTACTCGGTTTCAAATTTCCGCTAGGATGATTATGTACCAAAATAATATTGGTTGCATTTGCTTTCAATGCGATGCTAAAGACCAATTTCGGATCGGCAATCGTATTATTCACATTTCCAGTGCTGATGTTACAGATGCCGATCACTCGATTCTTTCTCATCAGCATGATCTTGAGCTGTTCGATAAATTCAATCTTCTGTGGATCCCAAAATTTCATAATAATGCGGTATACATCATTTGACCTGAAAAATTCGGGAAGGCACGGAAGCTTGATAGACGGCTTATATCGTAATTCGATTTCAGCAATGTGCTGATACTTTGGATAGTCCTGTTTCATTTATTTATTTTTAATTGAAAGTATTGTTTTCAATCATTAGCATACTAAAAAAGCTAAGCGGATTGTAGAAAAGGAAATTTGGTAGAAAACAATGCAAGGCGAAAAAGAAAAACCACAACAATATTTGGTCTTTTTCTTTATTGTCATACCGGTGAATGAACTTTCTTTGCTTTCAATGAGACACTCACAGAATTAATTGAGCATGTACAGGCTTGTTAATTTGCCCCTTGCGGATTACCTACCCCCTTGGGGTTTTTTATTTTGCCAATCAGGTATTTCAATTAATTTGGTTCGTTATTGTCAGCAATCGTGCAGCCAATACCGCTTCAAATAGCTTAGTATGGTAACCATTCTTTTTTTCTGAATCACTATCAAACTCGAATTGCAACTCAGGATACCAACTCACAACTTTCTTTCGAAGTGTTTCTTTGTTGTATACATCGATACCGCAAAATTCTTTGAGCGAATCAATAGTATAGGCTTCGGTGATAATCCCTTTTTGTTGCGCAAGGAAATTAATCTCGCGATACAATTCACTGACCGTAGGGTGCTGCTCCAATAGGTTCGGCACTTTGATAGCGAAAGAATCAATGCCATACCATTCAAGCATGCGATCTATGGTTTCCAAAATCAATTCTTTCTTTTCATCAGACCATTGCTGCTTGAATGATTTCGTATACCAATCAACCAAAGTTCCATTTACAATCATCGCCATCCCGATAGTTCGGGTGCCGAGGCTAATACCGAGGATATGTCTGCTCTGCATCGTAGTTTTTGATTAGGTGAGTAAATAAGGCTCCCCTCGACCGCTTTATCTTTTCTTGAGGAATTGCCATGACTTGCGCCAAAGTCTCAAGCAATTGCTCTTCCGTATACTTTTCAGTGAAGCGGAGATATTGCGTAATCGAATGGAAGTCACGAAGAGTTTCTGCCAACTCAGTGGCAAGGGCTTTTTGTTTTATAGAATACATGGTGGCAACGGAACGACGAACGTTATTAAATAAATAACGTTCGTTCGTTTTTATACCGTTTTTAGAAAATGTTAGTGCTACTAATAATTTTTCTGTCCTCAGATCTTGGAAAGAAACGGTGCTACCACAACAAGATGTATGTGGTATGAGATGAATTGTGCATCTCGCTTTTGACTAGACTTGCATCCTTTAAATTCTGAAGTGTTCTGCGCAACCGAAGTCGATTGATGCTCAGCGCCAAGGTGATGAAGCCATCAGGAAGTGTGCAGGATTTGTTTTCATCGCAACTCGCGGCCAGGTATGCATAGAGTGCGATACCCATCGCGCCAATCTTGTCGCTATACTCAAAGATTAACTCTTTGGGCAAGGCAAACCAATCAGTTTTGAATTCTTCATTGATGATCATTTGTTTTTTTAAATGTCTTGTAAACATCCGGGCTGCAGACGATCCTGAAGATCATTTCGAAGCTCTACCATGAGATCGTAATAGAGGTCGGTGGGGAAAACGTGGTAGATAAGGCTAAGCTTTATCAGATTGATCGCATTCGGCATCGTGATGCCTTTTTCCCACAGGGACAATCGGTCGGTGGCATTCACTCCTAAGAGTTTCGCCACTTCCTTTTGCGTATAACCCATCATCTTTCGATGTCGCCGCAGTCGGTTGGGTATATGTCGACCGTCATGTCCCATGTTCTAAAGATTATACAAATGCAAGGTCAGGAACAAGTAAAGCTATGGAAGTATTAACCCAGAATGCTGTGGAAAACACATTGTAGTGCATTGAGTAAAGGAGAACTCAGAGCAAAATCTTTTTACCGTTCATCAGGATAATTTAGGGTTTTTCTTTTTGCGTAAATGGTATTACCACATCCGTAAGCGTAAGTTTATGAAAATGAATACATTTAAATAATTAAAAATTTACGATATGAAAAAGACATTTACATTATTGATTATGTGCTTCTTATCATTTGTAGGGTTTTCTCAAGATAGGATCGGCGCATTTAAGAACGTAAAGCCTGGCTTTACCGTTACAGGATTTCGCAATTTCACGGGTGACTATGTCTATATTCTAGACAAGGATGCCCGTGTCCATGAAAACATTGAAAATCAATACGGAGCAATGCTTTCATTAGTCGTTGTTTTTCCTTTTGACGCGGAAGGCAAATTTAATTTCCTATTGAATGTTCCGATAGCGGAATTTAATGCAAACTCACCCGACTCGAAGGAAAGTGTGAGAGTATTCAACAGCCAGACTCCTTTTGGAGTGGGCATGGCAGTGTTTCCGTTTAAGCATGCGAGTTATTTCGGCTTTACTGCGATGCTTAATGTGGGCAGGCAAAATCGGTTGAGGCCTGAAGTTATTAGGGATCAATTTTTTCCAATTGCTGATTACACGAATTATAATCTGCATGTCGCAGCACCAGTGCCTGATGAAGTGCTTGCGCCTTTTTATAAAAAGGTTACGACGTTATCTGCCAATGCGGGACTAATTATTCGGTTATAAGTCACTGCAAAAGATCAAGAAAGCCGCTGAAATTTACAGCGGCTTTCTTGTTCACAATTTTTTTCCTACGTATTGATGCGTAACGGTAATGTCATAAATTAAAATTTCATCATACTCACTGCATGATTGAAGTACATGAAGATTGTACGGATGCCCTGGCTTTGAATGCGTTCCTGAGAAGTTTTATTGTAGTGTTTTTCAAATACTTCATTGTGATAGAAGAAAATAGTGTGTAAAAAATGCAATCTGATATCAATAACTACATACAGCTATGAAAGTTTCATGATTTCAGTATTATGAGAACAATGACACAGTACAAAAACACGCATTAGTGTTAATTCAACAAGTGAATAACTATTCTAAAAGATAATACCGTTCTTTAAGGCATAAACTGCAAGTCCTGTCCTGCTTTTTGTATCAAATCGGGAGCATAATGCTTCTTTGTGGGCTTCCACAGTACGAACTGACATATTGAGTTCCGAAGCGATTTCTTTATAAGATAAATCACTAACCATTAATCGGAGAAAAGCTAATTCTTTTTCTGATAAAACTTTTTCTGTAAAACTTTTACTTCCTCTTTTTTTTATTAATTCAATTATTTTTTTTGTAGTTGCGTTTTCATAATAATCATTTCCTTCAAATACAGACTTTATCGCGAATTCTAATTGTTTGTAATCGGTATTCTTTGTCAAAATGCCTTTTATACCAGCTTTTAAGATTTCCAAGAGAAGGAATTCATTTGTAAACATTGCCAGAGTTAAGATTTTAATACCAGGATAATTGTCTCGAATAAATGAACTGATTTTTATTCCATCCATCTCAGGAGTAGTGATATTCATCAGAATAACGTCTAAATCAGTATTCTTTCGAAGAAGAGAGAGCAAATCATTTTTAGTTGTGACGACAGCTACGACATTACAAGATTCAAACGAATTAATCATTTGCGTTAGCGCTGCGCCAACAATATTGTGTTCTTCTACAATAACGGTACGAATTAACCTAGAGGAAGTCATAGAGGGGATTTATAGATACTAATGTACTCAATTATAGGTAATTACCGCAAAATATTTTGCGGCTTTCCACATTAAATTATCGTGATTTCCCCTTGGAATTTATTTCTTAATGAATCAGATTTGAAATGCCAAAAATGCTGCTATGAAACTTATCCTTTTTGCCCTAATTATTATTCTGCCTATATGTGTCTCAGCACAACAAATGAAAGATGATTCAATTCCCCGTTCTTTTGTAAGTACTCTGAATTCAAAATTTGATAAGATTGATGAGAAGATCACTAAGAGAACTTCTAAAATGTTGAAACAGTTCCTGAAAGAGGATAGAAGGTTGACGAGTCTCCTAACTAAAAAAGGGAAAATTGATCAGAATATAGAAAACGGATTTGCCACAACTAAAATTAAAGAGTTGAAAGACTCTTTTGCAGTTTCAAAAAATGAAAATACTAATGTCAATAATTACAATTCTTATTTGGATACTGCCGAACATTCTTTACAATATATAAAAGAAAAAATTGGTACAGACGGTGCTTCAAAACTTCCAGATAAAGCCAAAACTGCCATATCCAAGGCAAATGTGCTAAATGCAAAATTTAAAAATGCCGCTGATATTCAAAAGTATATGAAGGAGCGCACTGAATATTTGAAGACCAAACTCACATCGTTGGGTATGGTTAACAAAATTAAAAGACTCCAAAAAACTGCCTATTATTATAAGGATTATGTCAAAAATTATAAGGAACTACTAAAGAATAAGAAAAAGGCAGAAAAAAAAACAATGAGTCTTTTATATTCTAATCCACAGTTCAAAAAATTCATTGCAAAAAATTCCTATCTCGCAACAATCTTTAAAAACCCGGGATCAGGAACTGATTTTAATCTTGCAGGGGTTGGTATGCAAACTCGAGCAACAGTAGAAGATTTGGTTCAAACAAATCTTTCGATCGGTACTGGTTCTCCTGCCAATATTGTGAAGTCTCAAATGAATGTGGCGACTCAACAACTCAATAATCTTAAAAGTAAAATCAATTCGTACGGAGGTAACACTTCAGAAGATTTAAAATTTAAACCAAATACCCAGAAAACAAAATCGTTCTTACAAAGAATTGAGTATGGCTTTACCATTCAGTTTGGCAAATCGTACCATTATATGCCTGGGGCAAGCGATATAGCGGTAACAATAGGATACAAGTTAAATGATAAAAATTCTTTTGGGATTGGTGCTTCATACAAACTTGGTCTCGGACAGGGGTGGAATAAAATAAAATTAACCAGCGAAGGAGTAGGATTTCGATCTTATTTGGACATGTGTATCAAAAAGAGCTTATTTATTTCAGGAGGGTATGAGCAAAATTATTATTCGCGGTTTACATCATTGCGATCGCTCCAGACCACCGCAGAATGGAAGCCTTCATTGCTAATAGGAATTTCTAAAAAAATAAAAATGAAAAAAGGCAAGAGTACTAAAGTTCAACTTTTGTTTGATGCTTTTGCTAACAGAGATAAACCAGCTCGTCAACAATTTATTTTCCGTACAGGAATTACCCTTAAATAAAACTATCAATCAGTCATATGAAACGTAATCTAAGCATTTTACTTTGCATCGCATTTTGTCTGTCTGCGACAGCTCAAGTTGACCTTCCATCCGGTGCCGCAACATATAGTCTACCAATCTATACATTGTCTACCCCGTCTCGACTATCCACATCGGTAAGCATCAATTATATTGATGGTAGCGGTCTGAGAACAAGTGAGATTGGTGGCGAAGTTGGTACGGGGTGGAATTTGGATGCCGGCGGCGTTATAACCAGAGAACAGAGAGGGCTTCCTGATGATCAAAGAAAATCCTTGTCATACGCTAATCCTACGCCCGACAATGCGAACATGACATTTTTGGAATATTATACCAAATATTTTCCCAACGGTTATTTATTCACCTCATTTAACCCCTTTGATAATATGACCAATGAGGCTGCGTACCAACGCATGTTCAATCAGTTTTACTATATGACATATGATCCATATGGAAATATCTATTATCCAGGAAACAGGAAAACACCTGTACCGGAGTACTATGCTGCCGATAGAGAGCAAGATGTTTTTACATTAGACTATGGGAAAGGGAAAACTCGTTTTATCATAGATAAGCTATTGCAAGTACATGTTCTTGATGACAGTAAAGTAAAAATTCAATTTGCTATTGAAGACATGCTTAGCCAAGGGATTCGTACCTGTATTTCCAAATTTGTTGTAATAGACGAAGAAGGTATTCAGTATACGTTTGCCCAAAAGGAACTAACCGAACTCTTGGTATATAACCGAACCGGATCGCCAAATTTTCAAAATTACGGGTTCATGGATTTGCTGTCAAATGACGTGTATTCAATAACTCCAGCTCATGCAACGTACGGAAATGCGTCCTATCAATATCCAGTAAGTTATGGCAGAAGACTTGGAATATACTCTGTTTCTAAATGGCACCTTACTAAAATTGAAAACCCTTTAATCCCTACCAGCGATCCAATTATTTTTTCTTACACTAATTATGATATAAATCTTCCAAACGTAAAAATGATTCATTCCACACATGGATCAAATACGGGAACTGTTATCGGAGAAACACTACTGTGGGATTATCTAAAAGCAAATCGACTTGATAAAATTTCTTACGGAACCTCAGAGATAAAACTAAACTATGAAAATTCACCTCGTGCGGACATTCCTGATTTGAAACCGATTAAAGAGATTGAAATTTGGGAGAATGGAACATTCGCTATGCGATATCTGTTCAACTATCAGTATTTTTTTGCATCAGTATTAAAACCATATAATTACAACTTCTCGAATAACGAAAAGTTTATAACTAGACTTTGTCTCCAATCCATCAAAAAATTTAGTAGTCAAGGGGTAACCGAACCTGTTGCTGCATTTGATTACTACACTGGGACTACTCCTGAAAATTCCATACATTTCAATGGACCTCTTTATGATGGCGGCTATGACATAGTGCCTCCGATGTTTACTCTTTTGAGTGATCATTGGGGTTATTATAATGCCAATAACAGCTTCAATTATGACAACTTGACTGAAAGGCCTTACAACTATGGATGGATATACTACCCTATAACAGACGCTTTGAAAAATCCCGTGCCAGGAAAAGCAAAAAATGGGATTTTAAAAAAAGTTACCAACGGATACGGCGGAACAATTACTTATTCGTATGAACAAAATACCGTGTTCTCAAATAACCAAACAATCAATGTTGGTGGTGTTCGGGTTTCTCAAGTTGTAAAATCAGATGAGGTAAATCAGAATAACAATACGATTACCAATTATAAGTATGTGAAAAGCGACGGAGTAACATCTTCTGGTTGGGGTTATGAAACTCCCGTCTATACACTAACTACTTCGGAAAGAGTATACAGTGCTGCACAAGGATTGACTGCGGCTAATTATTTTCAGCAAGTCGGAAGCACGGCGCTTTCAGTCGGTTTGACGATGCCTGTTGGCCCGCATGTCTTTAGTTCGGTTTTAGGAAATATCGCAACAGCCGCAGCCGGTGCTATCGTTACCATAGTAATTGACCTTATCATTGCTTCCTTTACGCCGTCACCACCTGAGTTTACAGAACAATTAGTTACCAGTACTCAGAATTTTCCTCTTCAAAGTGTTAACCCACTCCCGTCTAGTTATAGTCGAATAGAAATTGCAGAAACATCTCCTCAGGCAATTGCAAATGGTAAAATGGTGTTTGACTTTACCAGTGAAACCGATTATCCGTTGGATGTTCCCGTTTTGACTTTCCCATTTTCAAAAAAACCTCGTTTAAACGAATCCTTATACGGCTTGGCTAAAAAAGTTGCAACGTATGACAACACAAACTTTTTATTAAAAGAAACCACTAATACATACCAATTTACTGATCAGATTGAAGGTATTTCCGCAGATTGGGATGTCAATCAGAAGATTGCTGATAAATATCCTTCAGACCACATGGCATTCATAAATTCCACAACAGTAGGTTCAGGCTTAACCAATGTAGTCAAGACAATTTATGATCAAAGAAAGAGATATTATCAACTTGCTTCTACAACAGATAAAATTTACAGCAAAACATCACCTGGAGTTATTACAAATAAAATTGACTACACTTATAGTCCGATAAATAATCAGGTTAAAACAATTCGCGCGACAAATAGTAAACAACAGATACTTGAAACAAGGAATTATTATCCTGGCGATTATAATGGGAACGTGATCTTTCCAATGCAAACCTTAGTTAATTATAACGCAATTAATATTCCTGTAAGCAAAGAAACCTGGCAGATAAATCCTGGCGGGACAAACAAATTATTGTCCCTTGAGGTATCTGAAATGGGATATTTGGCAAATGGGGATGTAAAAATGACAAAAAAACATGCACTAGAAACTCAGGAGCCCATATTGGAGAATGTGATCGGCGTTTTTGATCCAAATACTTTGATACGGAATACCAGTTTCATAAAACCGATCTTTCAATTTGAGTATGATATAAAAGGAAATCAAAGTGTTGTCAAAGATCTGGAAGGAGATAGAGTTACCAATTTTTTGAATAGCAAGCAAAATAACCAACCCTTAGCTAATATCACAAATGCGTCTCTTTCCGAAATTGCTTATACATCTTTTGAAGATAATGATGTGCTCAACCCAAATATCACTTGGTCTCCTTATACAATTTTACCTGAACCATCTCCGACAGGAGATAAGTGTGGCTGGCTGAGTTTAGGCAACAACACAATTCAAATAACTATTCCTGTTCAAAAAGAATCTATTTTAAGCTTTTGGACAACGTCAGATGATTTTCAAATAAATGGGACAACCATGACCCCGTCAATAAAAGGACCTACAATCAACGGTTGGACCTTTTATGAATTTAATATTCCCCAAGGTGCCACTTCTCCATCTATCACTGGTAATTGTCACATTGATGAGATCAGATTCCATCCAAAAAATTCAAAAATGATGACGGCAACGTATGTTCCAGGAATAGGAAAAACTTCAGAGTGTGATCAAAATAATCGTATAACATATTTCGAATATGATGGCTTCGGAAGACTAGTGCGAGTGTTTGACGCTCAAAGAAACCTTATCAAGACTTATGAATATCATTTCAAAACCCAACCCTAGTTATATGAAATATTTAATTATAATTCTCTTGTTCTGTTTTGCGGGAACAGCATCAGCTGCCGATAAAAAGAAATCGGCAAAGGGTCCGTTAGTTGAAATTTTCATAATGGGGAATCAAACGCCTCAAGAAGGTTCGGACGAAGAATATTTAGTCAAATTTGAAACCGCTCTTAACCCATCTAACCTTTCTTTCTCTCCTACTGTTACAGGAGGGAGCGTAATAAGTTTTGTGCCATACAACAGTACCAGTTACACACTTATTGTTCATTGGAACTGTCAATCTTTATCGGGTAATATTCGTGTGGATGAGTCATATACAGGTGTGTATGAAAATTTGGCCATTACGCCTGAATCGTATCTGAGTCCAAACTTTTGTCATAATGTAATCCCTCCTGTAGAATACTATCCGTTAAATGCAACGACGAACAAGATAACAGTTGCCGTAAGTCATTTTTGTCAGGGAGTATATTCATTCACCTATCAATGGCAGGAGGCTCCAGATCCGCTATCAACATTTGTTGATTTGGTTGGAGAAACCAACGAAACGTATGCACCTCCGACATCGGCTGTTCCGACAATTAGATATTACAGAAGAAAAACGACATTTACGGTTTCTTCAATAACATATACCGTCGCTTCTACGATTGCAACTGTTCATTTCGGAGCTCTCTTGGATCCTGGTACTATATATACAAGTTTTCCAAATACCTATGCAGGATCTTCAGGATTTATTTATGAAACTCCAGCACAGTATGGTCAATGTGATCCACTTGATTATGATTATACATGGGAAATTAGTTGGGACGGTGGATTGAACTTTTATGAAATGAATCATGGAGAGACATTCCTTCCAGGGTATCCGTTTTATAGCGATTGTCTAATTCGAAGAAGTGTTCGTTGTTATAACACTCTTTTGTATAGCAATGTTCTTGCTATACATATTGTCGATCAGCTTACGCCTGGGTCACTGACTCAACCAACATCTACATTCGCATTTTATTCAATCCCAACCATAAGTGAGCAGCCTGCCCTAGGGGGATTATGTGCGTCCAATAATTACGTTTACACTTGGGAAAGAAGAGAAGAAAATTCAAATCAATGGGTTTCAATTGGTAGTGGAGAAACCTATCCTCCGACTGCTTTTTTATTCGGAAACTGCTATTTGAGAAGAAGAGTAAATTGTGGTGGGGAAGATTTATATACTAATGAAATTTATTTAACCGTCCATCCATATATCTCTGCTAACACGGAAAATCTTAATTATTTAAGAATTAATAACATTAGAATTCCGAATGTTATTAATTGGGCGCAGGCCGACATCATACCGACAGGACAAAAGATTCAAACAACAAATTATTTTGACGGTTTTGGTCGTGTTATGGAAAGTGTTGTGAAACAAGGTAGCATCAAACAATTATCATCTGCGGATCCCAATAATCTAACAAATTATATAGATGTGGTTAAACCCTATTCATATAATTCATTTGGAGTCAGTGAAAAGGATTACTTACCATATGCGACTCAAACGACGTTAGGATTTTTCAAATCAAATTTTGAGTCCGAACAACAATCATTTAATAACCAAAAATATGGCGAGCCAAATAGTAGCATATATACTTATAATCAGCTCTCATACGACGGCTCTCCATTAAACCGGATTACCGCAACTAAAAAAGTTGGGTCTTTCAGGAATAACAACTCAGGATATCTTGGTATAAGTAATCAAAATTCCATTTATCAACAATCCGTTGAGCCAGTTCAATTATGGGCAATCGATTATGCCCCAGGATCTGTTCCAACAACTTCGGTCAATGCTACGTATCCTGACAATTCACTTATTAAAACGGTAACGTTTGATGAAAAAGGCAAAATGATCGTGGAATATGCAGATTATAATGGTAATCTCATTTTAAAAAAAGTACAGGACAAGGAAGTTAACGCCGGGCTGGATCCTAATGGTTATACCGGTTGGCTCTCTACCTATTTTATTTATGATGATTACGATCGGCTACGATATACCATCACTCCACGCGGAGTAACTGAAGCGAGAGCAAATTCATGGACCATTAGTAGTGGTATTAAGGAAGGGTTGTGTTTTTATAAAGAATATGATGTAAAAGGGCGTGCAATTGTTGCCCATACGCCGGATGCGGGCGAAGTATGGAATGTCTATGATAACAGAGATAGAGTAGTTTTGTCACAAGATGCTAAACAAAGAAACAGACCGAACGAATCACCTTCGAAGCCAGCACAATGGAGTTTCATTTTGTATGACGAATTAGATAGAAAAGTTGCTCAAGGCCTTATCGACGATTCAAGAATCCGATCTGTTATGCAGGCGTTTGTAAACAGCTTGAGTCCTGCGGTACAAAACGTAGACGTATACACAGGCGCATGGGAGACTATTAAGGCTTACAATCCTGTCGGAGGAAAAATTACCGGTGGTTCGGGAAATTATTGTCAATCCTGCACTGCCGTCTATACAAATTCAGTTACCTACTATGACGAGTATAACAATTCGAGTCATCCGATGCAGTCGATGAAATTCCTTCATTTTGCTCCTACGGATAATCCATATATCAAAAAACCAATAAACACGTTAAGAGTAAGGGGAATGGTTGTCGGTAAGAAATCAAGAGTATTAGATGATAAATATGACAATGGAAATCTATCTGATGAAAGGTTTTTGAAATCCACTACATACCTTAATGAGGATGGTGATGTTATTGAAAATTTGTCTGATAACCTGAAATCAGGAGTTGATATTGAATATAACCAATACGATTTTTCTGGAGCGCTAACCAGTTCTAGACAGGTACTTAGTGTTCCAAATAATTATTATGATGCGATTAATATAGTTTCAAAGTATGATTTTGACCTATTAGGAAGAACTATAAAACTTAGAAAGATATTTACCTCCGCAACCTCGACCATAGATGATTTGAATCGATATAAAAAAATAAGCGAAGTGTCCTTTGACGAATTCGGCCGGATGAAAAGTAAAAAAATCGGATACAAACCAGGTACTACGGATGATCCGTTGGAAATACAAGATTACAATTATTCAATTCAGGGAATGTTGATTGGAATAAATAAAGATTATGCTCTTTCAAATGATAATCCCGCAAATCCATTTAATTCACAATGGAAAAGGCATTTCGGTTTGTATTTAGGATATGATAACGCTGATAACAAGTTTGCTGCGTCACAATGGAATGGCAATACGACGGGCATGATATGGAGAAGTCAAGGTGACAACACTCCGAGAAAATACAATTTTGTATATGATAATGTAAATAGATTGACCGCGGCTATATTTACCCAAAAAGATAATCTTTCCGATAATACGCAATGGGCAAATAATAAAGTCGATTTATCCTCTTATGTTAGTGGGTATGATGAAAACGGAAATATTAATGGCTTAAAGCATATCGGCATAGTTCCTGGAAATACTGGCGGTGTCATTCTGGATGATCTAGTATATCAATACAATGCTTCCAGCAACCAGTTGAAGAACATTCAAGATTTGGCTTTTGGCGGAAATCAGAATTTGAACGGTAAGCAGGGTGATTTTAAGGATTATGCAGATCCAGGGAATGTTGATTATCTCTATGATAAAAATGGTAACATTGAGATAGATAAAAATAAGAATATCATCAATGCAAGTTCGACATTGTCTTCGCCGGTGAGAGGAATTGTTTACAATTACATTAATCTTCCGCAAGAAATTACAGTAAAAGATAAAAGCAAAACAGAATTTACATATGATGCAGACGGCTCTGTTCTCTCAAGAAAAATCACCTCATTGCTCTCTCCACCTGCACCGACTCGGGTTTTGACATATGTCAACGACTTTGTTTTTGAGGGAGACGAACTGCAATATATCAATCATGAAGAGGGTAAAGTGAGAATTACGGAACAAATTATACCTGTGAATGATGCATCGTCAGCTGTCAATAATGTAACAATTCTTCCCAATATGATTGTTGCCACGTTACCGCCAACGAGGAAATATGGAGTTTTGGATTTTTATATAAAAGACCAAGTTAGCAATTTACGCATGGTTCTTACTGAAGAAACACATATTCAAAATATGCACTGCACCATGGAAGATGGAAATGCAACAGTGGCTAGTGCGGAACAACAAACATTTGGAGATACGGGAGGGGGCAATCAAGTTACGCTTACCAGATACTCAAGAAGTTTGTCCGGATGGCCATCTAGTGACAACGTGTCGAATAAAGTCAGCCGCCTGATCAAAACAACCTCCGGTTCTCAAACCTCGATTGGACCGAATGTGTTACTTAAGGTTATGGCAGGTGACAATATCAATGCAAACGTGAAATATTTCTATCATCAGGCGGGTGTGAATGCGGGCAACTCGGGGCTATTGAATGATTTAGTTATATCACTTTTCAATACCCTTAATCTAAGCGGTGCCGCAACAGGAATAGTTCATGACAATATTACTAACCTGAATACTGTTAATGCCGGAGTTAACAGTCCTTTAAACCCCTTTTTAAACAATCAGCAACAAAGCCCTAGTCAGTCTACAACTCCGAAGGCATATCTTAACATTGTTTTTTTCGATGAACAATTTAAATTCGTTGAAGAGAATAGCGGAGCTGTGATGGTAGATGATGCGATAAATGGAACAGATAAAATAGGGTTATTGCCATTTGGAGCAGTTGTCCCTAAAAATGGATATGTATATGTCTTTTTGAGTAATGAGAGTACGAATACTCCAGTTTATTTCGACGAATTTGATGTGCAACATGTGCGAGGGGATATAGTTGAAACTAATGAATATTATCCTTTCGGACTTCGCGCTCAAGGGGTGTCAGCAAAAGCAGCGCTAAAACCTAAATCAAATTTAGGATTTGAAGCAGGTTTCAGCATTGCAGATGAGGAAAATGACTTCAATGAATTTGCACTAAGGACATATAATCCTCAGATTGGAAGGTGGTTACAAAATGATCCATATAATGAATACGCGAGTGGTTATGTAGGACTTGGTAATAATCCGATCAACGGAGTAGACCCTGATGGAGGTGGATTTTTTAATAATGACGGTAGAAGTCCAATTGAGAAAATAACGGGTATCAGTGGTGTCGGAAATTTAGTGGTTTCCGCAGCAGCAGGTGCTTTGTTAGGAGGAATAGTTGGATATATTAACGGAGATGATAATGCCTGGCGGAAAGGAGCAATAATTGGAGCCGCGTTTTGTTTCGTCGGAAGTTTTGATTGGGACTATGCATTGCACGGGGGTGATCAAAACACATTTATAGCCGCGACAACGGAGTATAGGGTCAACAATGGAGGGATTTTTGATGCGCCAAGATTGGACGTAACGTGGGCAAAAATCAAGGCATTTTTCAGTTTTGGGCATTTGAGGGTAATCAAAGCATATTCACAAAAAGGGGCTGCGTTGGAGATAAAGAGAATTCTGGATAAAAAGAAAAAAACGCTCGGATCTATGATTATTGATCAACACGCTCATGCGCCTAATGATCCTAGTTTTGATCCTTTAACATCTAGCATGGCTATTGGAAATGGGGCCATTAATAGCGATGATGATCGCATCAAGACACCTGAAGATGTAGCGAAAAGTCCTTTTTTCCAAATTCTTGACAAATATGTAACTGAAAGAACTAAAGTATTTGCAGGTAATTGTTGGGCTGCAGGAAGTGATGATAAAGGGGAAGGGAAAGGATTTTATTATACATTAAAAGCTATGTCTACCACTGGTAATTGGAAGAAGGCTATTTTTTATGGCGAAGAGTCAGAAACATTGAGTGGCAATTTATTATTGCAAAATTCGTTTACTGGACATTGGCATATAGACGTGAATTTTTATAGATACGCTAATCACTATGGACCTAATCATGATATACTTGGCAGAAAACATGCAGATGCTCCACCTTTTAACCCATATCGTGAGGATTTAAAACTTGGACATTTTAGGGGTATTCGAAACGGTCAACCAGTACCAACAGGAACAATATACTTTGGAGTTAGCGGAAACATATTAAGTCATTAACAATGGTTAAACTTTATTTATTGATAATAGTAATTTTTTTGACATCTCCTGCAGATGCTCAAAAATTCAGGGATTTTGATTTAGTAAAATTTGAAGGCGTGTCAGAAATTACTAGTGCAAATCTTCCAAACTATTATATTGAAGTTTTAAAAAATAGGGAAGGGAGAACGACAGCCTTAAAAGTATATCGAAAGGATAGTTCTGAATCGAAGTACATAAATTGGGGGTATGAAGTTTTTGAATTGCATACTGGTAAAATATTGTTTGCAGGAAACGGAAAAGCAAGAACTAATTATGGTACATTATTTCCCAAACGAAAATATGTAACGGATTCGTTTTTTATCGTAAATGATACATTAATTCATAAGTGGACATGGAGCGATAAAATTCGAATTCAGACATATACTGGCTTAAATTCCGATTCTATTTTTTACAAGGAGAAATTATTTCCATTTGCAACATCGAAAGGGATAAAATCAAGTCCATTGGCAAACTTTATTTTTTATAAACAATGGTTTCAAATACCCGATACTCAGGCAAGTGAAATTTCCTGGGCAACAATATGTATGAAATGCCAGGATATCATTATGAAATGGTTCGGATTTCATTATTTTCATTACTCCATTTACAAGAAAGATTTTGATCATTCAGATTTGCCTTTAAGTTTTTTTTGGTTGAAGCAATCTGGACAAATACGATAACATAGTTGAATAAATTTATTTACATATTAATTACATGTTTATTTTCTTTTTGTTCATTGAGCGCAATATCCCAAAATCAAACTGATAACTGGTATTTCGGAGAAAATGCAGGGTTAAATTTTTCTGGCTGTAATCCAACAATATTAAATAACGGACAGGTCAGCACGATTGAAGGCGTGGCAACAATTTCCGATGGCGCTGGATCACTTCTTTTCTATACAGATGGCATAAATGTTTGGAACCGCAATCATACTATTATGTCGAATGGAACAGGGTTGTTCGGTAATCCCAGTAGTTCCCAATCTGGAGTGATAGTTCCTAAACCAGGCAGTACAACAATTTATTATTTATTTACAATTGATGCAGAAGATGGTGGACAAGGACTTTGCTATTCTATCATTGACATGTCTTTAGGCGGAGGTCTAGGAGCGGTAACTTTAAAAAATAATTTGTTATTACAGAACGGATGGGAAAAAATTACCGCAGTACGGCATTCGAATAATAATGACGTATGGGTTATTACAAGAGCATATCAGTCCTCGAATTATTATTCGTGGTTAATTACGGCAGGTGGTGTTGGATCAAGCCCTGTAATTTCAACGTCACCTAATTTTTTTACTGGACCATTGAATGTTAGTCGCGGATATTTGAAGCCTTCCAGCGATGGAAAGTTATTATTTTGTGCGAATGAAGAAAGCCCTTTTTCTGAAATAGCAAAGTTTAATAGTTCAAGCGGCGTAATAACGAATATTACGAAATTTCCTAATCATCCGACTACGGTGTCAAGCCAAGGACTTTCATCTTTATATGGAGTCGAGTTTTCTCCAGACAGTAAGTTATTATATCTCTCAGGAAGAGTAGATTTTGACAATCCATGCGGAAGCTGTCAAACATATAATTATTATATTCACCAATATAATGTTTCCGTATTTGATTCCTCTGCAATTCTTCAATCTGTCCAGACAATTGATTCAGGATATAGTGTAGGTAATCCGGCAGTGACAATATTTGGCGCATTGCAATTAGCAAAGAATGGTAAAATTTATATCGCTCAATTCGATAAAAAATTTCTGAGTGTAATCACTTCCCCGAATATATCGGGAACTGGGTGCGGATTTCTAAGAAACGGGCAGTCTTTAGGTAATAAAAAATCAAAACTTGGATTTCCAACATTTATACAAACCTATTTTAATCCAAATTATAAAGTTTACGATTTCGATTTTTCACAAGATTGCGACAGAAACCTGAGTGTTTCCCTACAAACCACTTTTGGTTATGACTCTCTAAGATGGAATTTTGATGATATTGGTTCTGGATCCAATAATACTGCAACATCGCCCACCGCCATTCATTCATATTCTCTTTCAGGAGTACGAAATATAAAGTTATATATATATACCAACGATGGTTGTGCGGTTAAAAAAGATAGCGTACAGAAGGCAATTTCAATAGGAAATCAATGGTTTGATTTAGGTCCTAACAGAAATATTTGTTCAGGAGATTCAACGCTTTTAAATGCGAGTACGGTAAATGCAACTTCTTATAGCTGGAATAATTCTCAAAGTTCCAGTTCAATATATGCCAGCCAAGGAGGAATATATTGGTGCGAAGTTGTGAAAAATGGCTGTGTGTTTAGAGACAGTATTACTTTATCGGTAACGCCATTGCCTAATGTTAATTTAGGTGTTGATGACACTCTTTGCCAAGGACAAATTAAAACTCTGTCTGCTTTCAATCTAGGCGCTTCCTATATATGGCAAGACATGAGTACATCGCCTGTTTTCATAGTTTCAAATCCTGGCAACTATTATGTAACGGTGTTGTTAAATGGATGCATGAATCGAGATACCGTAAGAGTATTTTATAAAAGCAAGCCTCAATTTAGTTTAGGTCCAGATTTGTTTATTTGCCCTGGATCTAATCTACTTCTAGATCCGAAACTGTATGACGGCAATTTCTTATGGCAAGATGGATCTACTAATTCAACTTATAGTGTACAAAAGGATGGATTATACTTTTTGTCTATTACTAACAAATGTGGAATTGCATCGGATACGGTAAATATCTCAAAAGGAATATGCGAAGTTTTTTTTCCAAATTCATTTTCGCCAAATGGAGATAATAAAAATGATTTATTCAGAATAACACACCCTGAATCAATTTTGTCATCCAATTTTGTCATTTATAATCGATACGGACAAGTTGTTTATTCATCAAATAATAAAGATGAGGGGTGGGATGGCAAATTCAAAAATAAAATACAGCCTACGGGATCGTATGTGTGGTGTGCTGCAATAAAGAATTTGAAGGGAGATCAGATTTTTCTTTCAGGAATGGTTACTTTATTGCAATAAATTTTTGTAAAGCTGAATATTATCTACATTAACATAACATGATCTTATAGGTTCGCTTTGCAATTTTCTTCAAAGGCAAGAAAATCCCTATAAGCATATTATGTTAAGTATATTCCTATGCTGCGCTTTAGCATTTCTGTTTATTGAATGTATTCTTAATGAGTAATTCCTCAATCCCTCATTTTCATTAACAGGTTATCGCCAATCTTTCATTTATTTGACACTCCTATTAATATAGAAAATTAATAGTTATTTTAAGGTAATTTTACCCAAAATGATTATTTGAATAATGATGGATACAAAAATAAAACAACCTATAAGGTATACATTTTCAGGACATGATACTTTTCACTGCCGACTTCTATGGTTGAAAAAGGGGGTTGATCTCTTAAATAAGGGGAAGAAATTCACGGACGAGGATGCAGTAATTGAATTAGGAGTAGGAAAGAATATGGTTTCAAGCATTTATTTTTGGATGAAGGCATTTGGGCTAATTGATAAAATTGGAGAATTGACTCATTTTGCTACATACATTTTTGGACCTGATGGAAAGGATCCGTTTCTTGAGGACGAGGCCACTTTGTGGTTGTTGCATTTTCAACTTGTTACAAATAATATCGCCACAACTTATAATTTAGTTTTCAATGAATTTAGGAGGGAAAAAATTGAATTCACAAAAGACCATTTTATCAATTTTATAATTCGAAAAAATAATGAGAATAATGATACTCAACTAAATAAAAATACATTGTCAACTGATTTTGAAGTTTTCACTAAAATGTACATTAGAACTGATGCTCAAGCCAAGGATAAAGAAGATACTTTTTCAGGTCTTTTAACTGAACTTAATCTTGTTCAAGAAGAAAAAAGAAAGGTGAATGATAAATCTGAGGTTTTTTACTCGATTGTAACTGATGAGAAGGTAGAAATAGCAGATGAAATAATTTTATTCGGAATTTTGGAGTCCAATCCTACTGGTGCATCTGTTAGTTTTTACACTATCGAACAGGACAAAAATCAAGTCGGTAGTGTTTTTGGAATTGGAAAAAGCGGTCTGATAAATAAGATAGAGAACATTACTTTAAATCCCAAATATAAAAAGTACGGAATAGTATTTAATGATCATGCTGGTATTAAAGAACTTCAGTTTAAAAAGAAACCTAACTCTTTTGAGGTATTGAATAATTATTATGGCAACTAAATATAGCACATCAGTTAATATCATCAGAGATAGTGAAAGAGATCTTAATTACTTAATCACTCCAAATACAACCAGGCTAATCAATCAACTTGAGGAAGATCTTATTAATGGACTGAGATCTTTTAATATTATAGGTTCATATGGAACTGGAAAATCATCTTTCCTTTGGGCTTTTCAACAATCAGCAACCAATACAAAAAAGATTTTCAACCTAAATTTTGTAGAAAACAATAGAGTTGAGTTTATCAATATTGTGGGAGAGTTTAAATCATTAAAGCAAACATTTGCAGAATTATTTAACCTAAAAAAACAGATAGATCTTTCAGAAAATATTTTTTTGGAGATCTTTAATCGTTATCAGGCAATTAGTAAGAAAAGTGCAGTTTTATTTCTTGTAATAGATGAGTTTGGGAAATTTTTGGAATACGCTTCACAAAATAATTCTGAGGAAGAAATTTATTTCATTCAACAACTTGCAGAATTTATAAATAATCCAGATCGCAATATAATATTATTTACTTCGGTACACCAAAATTTTGAAGCATACGCTTTTTCTCTTACTCAAACTCAAAAGAATGAATGGGCTAAAGTAAAAGGAAGGTTGAAAGAAATTACATTTAATGAGCCAGTTGAGCACCTACTTTTCCTTGCTGCCACTCATATAGTCCGCTCAAAAGAGATAGTTACATTTAAGAAGGCAATCGAAAAAAATAACGACTTATTACTTAGGTCAAAGGCATTTCCAATTAATAAAAAATATATCGAGACAGTAAGTCAAAACTTATTTCCTCTTGATTCCATTTCTGCATATATTTTAACGATAAGTATGCAACGTTATGGTCAGAATGAAAGATCACTTTTTTCATTTCTTGAATCCAAAGACTATACAGCTATTGATAAACATAAAATTGCTGAAGATGGATTTTACTCAGTTGCTAATATATATGACTATTTAATTTTTGATTTCTATTCCTTTCTTAATACAAAATATAATCCTGATTTTGGCGCATGGAAAGCCATTAGGTCAGCATTAGAAAAAGTTGAAAATACATTTGAAAAAGATATAGATTCTTTTTCAAAGCTCGTTAAAACAATTGGGTTGTTAAGCATTACTGCTCAGTCTGGATCTTGTCTAGACAAAAGCTTTATTGTTGATTACGCAGAAAACAGTTTGCAAATTAAATCTGCATCAAGACTGATTGATGAACTGGTTTCGAAAAAAATTATTATTTATCGAAATTACAGTTCAAGATATGTACCTTTTGAAGGGACAGATTTAGACATTCCTACTGCGCTATTCGATGCTGGTAAGAAAGTTGATGATATTACTGATGTTGTAACATTGCTTAATAGGTATTTTAATTTAGCTCCAGTCATTGCGAAACAATCTCTCTATCAAACCGGAACTCCGCGTCTTTTTGAATACAAGATTTCTGATACCCCTATTGTAGAAACTCCTGAAGGCGAAATTGATGGCTTCATCAATCTAATTTTCACAGAAAAAAATATAACCGAAAATATTATAGAGGCTTCCTTAAGTGGTGAAGCAATCTTATATTGTTACTATAACAAGTCAAAAGCAATTAAGGAATTGTTATTCGAGATTGAAAAGACAAAAAAAGTAATTGAAGAAAATATAGAAGATATTGTTGCTGTAAGGGAGTTGCAAAATATTCTCGTACATCAAAAAAATCTTCTGAGTCACAAAATTCTGAACAACTTTACTTCAAAACAGAATGAAATATTTTGGTTTTTTAATGGGAATAGAATAGAGATAAGGAATAAAAAAGAGTTGAACAAAAAGCTGTCAGATATTTGCTTACATATTTACAATAAAACTCCATGGTTTAATAATGAACTCGTAAATAAGCATAAAATATCGCCATCGATTCATACTGCAAAAAGAAATTATTTTAAAGCTTTAGTAAATAGTTGGGATAAACCACAGCTTGGATTCCCCATCGGAAAATATCCTCCAGAGAAAACTATTTATCTTTCATTATTAGAAAGTAACAACATTATTTTATATACCAATCAAATCTCTAGTGGCTATTATCCTAGTTCCGATAATCAGTTCGATTTTTTGTGGGAATTATCTACACAGTTTCTGGAAAGCGCAAAATTCTCAAAAGTTTCTGTGAGTAAATTTTCGGAGCTTCTCACTATGAAGCCTTTCAAATTGAAACAAGGAGTTATAGATTTTTGGTTGCCAACTTTTCTTTTTATAAAACGGGATGACTTTGCTTTATTCAGTGAAGATGGATATATCCCAGCAATTAATGAACAGACTTTAGAGTTATTGGCTAAAAACCCTGAAGAATATAAGATTAAAACCTACTCTATTGAGGGTGTAAAACTGGATATTTATAATAGCTATAGAATGCTGATTAATCAGCAAAGCAAAGAGAAGATAACGACTACAAATATTATTGAAACAATAAAACCGTATCTTACTTTTTATAGAGATTTGCCAAACTATTCCAAAAAAACTCTTAGAATAGGCAAGGATGCTATATCTCTTAGAAATGCTATTTCAAATTCAAAAGATCCCGAGCAGACTTTTTTTGAGGATTTTCCTTTGGCATTAGGGTTTAATTTAAATCAGTTAAAAGAATCGCCTTCAGCACTCCAAGAATATATTGTGAAATTGAGAGATGCTATTAGAGATTTGCGAACATGTTACGATGAATTGCTCAATAGGATAGAACTTTTTATACAGAACGATATTATTGGTGAAACTGTTTCTTTTGAAGAGTATAAAAGGATGTTGCAAATCAGATTCAAAAATCTTAAAAAACATTTACTGCTACCAAATCAAAGTAAATTCGTTGACAGACTCGATTCTGAATTAAATGACAGAAACCTTTGGTTAAATTCAATTGTTTTTCCTTTTATAAATATATCCCTACAAAATATCAAATCTGATGAAGATGAATTGATTATTTACGATAGGTTTAAAGAAATGATTATTGAGTTGGATAGCCTCACTAAATTATCTTTATCTGATTTTCAAGAAGAAAAGGAAGATGTCTATGATTTGCAAATCAATACCTTTATTGAAGGAATAAGTAAAAAGTTAATCAGGTTGCCTAAAAATAAAAAAGTTGAAGTAGCAAAGATTCAGGCAAATATTAATACATTTTTAGGTAAAGATAAATCACTCAACATTGCCGCTTTAGCTAACATTTTAAAAGATTTACTCAAATAATGAAAAAGGTAAGACATGTCTTGGGGATCTCTGGGGGTAAGGATAGCGCAGCTTTGGCGATATTCATGAAGGAAAATTATCCTACGTTGGATATTGAATATTACACTTCAGATACTGGAAAAGAATTAGATGAGACCTATCAATTGATCGATAATCTTGAAAACAAGTTAGGTAAAAAAATTATTAGATTGCAGTCATTTGACAAAAGCCACATCTCTCCCTTTGATCATAAACTAAAAATGTTAGGTGGTTTTTTGCCATCACAACAGAATCGATGGTGTACAAAATTTTTAAAATTAGATCCTTTTGAAAAGTTTGTTGGGAATGATCCCGTTATTTCTTATGTTGGAATAAGAGGTGATGAGGATAGGGAGGGTTATATATCCAGGAAGCCCAATATTCAGTCCATTTTTCCATTTAGAAGAAATATTTGGAGTGAGGATGTTGTTTTCAAATTTTTATCAAATGCCAATATTGATCAGGTAATCACATGTTATAAAAACGTGTTTCAAAACTTGAAAGATGAAAAAGTTATAGAAATTTTGAATACAAAGATTTCTTTGACTTACACACAACAGCACAAACTGGATACATTACTAGACTTGGGAATCAAAGAATTTAATTCTGCGATCTTTTCTTTTTTAAAAAACACAGAATATCCTTTGTCTCAAGAATCAGAATTTCCCTTAGTTAATAATGAGAACGTGATAATCCGAGAGGATGTGTTTTCCATCTTAGAAAAATCTGGCGTTGGCGTACCAGCTTATTACAAGCCTATTGAATTTCAGATTAATGGTAAAACTTCTCAATATTCACGTAGCCGTTCGGGATGTTTCTTCTGTTTTTATCAACAAAAAATTGAATGGGTGTGGCTTTATGAGCAACATCCCGAGAAATTTGCTGAAGCCTTGGAGTATGAAAAAGAGGGATACACTTGGACCCAAAAAGAGTCACTTTCAGAATTAATTATGCCTGAAAGAATTCAACAGATCAAAGAAGAATATATCAAAAGAACTCAAAGAAATACAGGTAAACAGTCACAATATTTAATTGATATCCTCTCCGAAAGTGAAGAGGAGGGCTGCGCATCCTGCTTTATATAATTATGGAACAACAAGAAGAGTTCGACTCACTAAGCTTTAAAGTTGACGCAGGCTTAATTGACAGGCTCGGTAGAGAACTAGTTGGCAAATCAGAAACTGCAGTATCTGAACTGATTAAAAATGCTTATGATGCTGATGCTATAACAGTTGATGTGAAATTTATCAATACAAATCTTCCAGGAGGAACATTAAGGATTATTGATACAGGTTTGGGTATGACCCGAGAACAGCTAGCAAACGGGTTTATGACAATATCGTCAACAGATAAAGTTCATAATCCAAAGTCAGAGCGTTTTAAAAGAAGCAAAGCGGGAAGAAAAGGAATTGGACGATTTGCAACTCAGCGACTTGGCAGACAATTAATAATTTTTACTCAAACAAAGGAGTCAACAGTAGGTTTAAAACTCACGATTAATTGGGACGATTATGAAATTGATACAGATCTTCTATCAATAAAAAATAAAGTTGAAGAAGTTGAAAAGACAGATGAAGAAGGAACTGAATTAATTATTAATAATTTACGAGAAAGTTGGAGTGAAACAGAAATTAAAAGAATTTACAGATATGTTTCAGATTTATTGCAACCTAACTATTTGTCAGAAAGAAGCAAAAAGCTCAAATTAGCGAAACAAAAAGATAAATCATTCAGAGTTAATTTTTTTGAAGAGATATATGGGCATGAAAGATTAGTTGCTGATCCTGATAAAATGATTTTCGATAAAGCACTTGCAACTATTGAAGGATGGGTTGATGAAAAGCATTATGGTTTTTCAAAAGTGGAAAGTTCTAATTTGGAGTTAGAGGGTGATGAAATCGCAATAATGCGTGACAAAAAGTATAAAGTAGTTGAAATATTGGATGGTGTTGAGGTCGAAAAAGATAAAATTGAGAATAGATTTTTATTTTTAAAAAATGTTCGGTTTAAAGCTTATTACTTCATTTATCAAAGAGAAGAATATTATGCAGTGATTCAGAAGATGGATCTCAAAAACATTGAAACCTTATCTAAAGAACAAGCCGGAATTAAAGTCTACCGAAATGGATTTAGAGTTTTGCCATATGGAGAATCAAACAATGATTGGTTGAATCTCGATAGAGTTAGTAACTTCAGAACGGGAGTTCAAAATATTCCTTTTGCAAACAAAAACTTGTTCGGGTTTGTGGAACTCATCACAGAGAAAGAAGAGGAAAATCTTGAGTCATTTGAAGAAACGGCGAGTAGGGAAGGACTGTTGGAAAATGAGTCTTACATAGAACTGCAAAATTTCATATTCAAGGCTTTGAAGGCCGCAGAAACGAGATTACGTTTCGGAGTAGAAAAAGTAAAAAAACAGCTTAAAGAAGTCATAGTAGAGACAAACCAAGTTCCTCCAACAAACAAAGATAAATCTCCACTCGACAAACTGAATGAACTAGAGGATACAATAAACAATTTAGTTGAAGGAAAAGGTGATGAGGAGCAAAGAGTAGCATATAAAAATGATGTAAAACAGTTCGTTTCAGATCTTAAAAATGATTTTCAAAAGCTCTTAGACGAACTAGGAATGACTCGTGTTCTCGCAGGACTAGGATTAACAATTGGAGAATTTACACATGAAGTTGTGCAATTTTCACCGTCCATAAATGGAGACTTAAGTGTTCTTCAGCAACAAAATCTTACTGTCGAAGGTTTACATTCATTAGAAAATCTTAAAAAAACGATTAGGCTATTTACCTCTTATACTTCTTATTTTAATGCAACTGTTTCAGCAAATGTAAGTAGAGAATTAAAACCTCAAGATCTTGATATAGTAATTCCTCGTTTCAAAGAAATTGTTGAATCTGACCTTACTAAGTTGAATATAGATTTCGAGTATAAGCCGTATGGTTATGAATTAACAACAATACCAATGCACTCTTCAGAGTGGAGTTCTATTTTATTTAATTTATATACAAATTCTAAAAAGGCAATTAAAAGGAAAGATATTAAAGGTTCGATAAAACTGATTGCGGGTAAAGAAAATGGTTTCGTTTATTTAGAATTTTTGGACAATGGTGATGGTATCCCTGAGAATAATAAGACCCGGATTTTTGATGCATTTTTTACTACTTCAACGCCTGCGGGCTTTGAGGCCACGTCTGATGAAAGGTTAACAGGTACAGGATTAGGATTAAAAATTGTTCGTGATATTGTTACTACTTATGGTGGAAATATTAAACTGATAACACCCGAATCTGAATTTTCTACTTGCTTCCGCATTGAAATACCGCTTGTTACCGAAAAACAAAAAGAAGAATATGGCTTATAAATATATTTATATTGATGATTCCTTTGATAATTTAGAAAAAGGAACTATTAATGGACTTGAAATAGGTGGTGAAATCGAAATAGATTTCCTAAAACCTAATACATGGGAAGAATTATTAAGAATTCTTGTTGAAAAAATTCCGAATAGCCAGGGTTTGCTTTTGGATTTAAGATTGGGAGAAATGCCTTTCGAGGATGAGAAAAGAGCTCAGTATAAAGGTTCAACTTTGGCTCAGGAAATAAGGACTTTAATTAAAGAAAAGAAAACTATACAAAAAGATATTCCAATTGTTTTAATATCGGGTGATACTTATATTAAAGAGTCTTTAGATAAAACAAGTCACGATTTGTTTGATGCAATTATAGAAAAAGAAAAACTTGGGAATGAAATTCCTTTTGAGTCTTTAAAACAGCATTTAATTAGCTTAGCTAATGGATATTTGAAACTAAATGAAACACAGGCGAAAATTCCACAAGTCTTAAATATTGAAAACCTTGACTATCTAGACAATAGATTTGTAGAAATTTTTACTAAAATAGAAAGCGAACCCAAGCATGTTATCGCAAGACTTATTATAAAAGAGGTATTAGAAAAGCCTTCTTTTTTAATAGATGAATACACTTTAGCATCTCGATTAGGTGTAAAGTTAGAAAGTGCCAATTGGCAAAAATTTAAAGATGAAATATTAATTAAGTTCAAATACTTAGGTGTTTTTTCTGAATTCTATGAAAGATGGTGGATGCCTTTAATAAACTGTTGGTGGGAGAGTTTAGGATCGTCTATAAACTTAAGAAGTGCTACTGCACAACAACGTGTGGATTTGCTCAATGAAAAATTTAAGACTGCTTTAGAAGCTGAAACAAAAGCAGAAAAAAGTAGATCAGCATCATTTTGGACAGTTTGTATTGCGCGTAAAATTGCAATTGACACAATTGATGGATTTGTTATTGCATTCCAAGATCATCTTTACCCTTGGCAGGAAAAGAAATATATCTGCATAGACGAAGCTCTCCGACCATCTAAAATTGATCTTTGGAAAGGGATTACATCAATCGATAAATCTAGGTTATCTAAATTGAAGGATATTTATGAAAAGCAAGATCAAAGAGTAAAAAAATAATTATGGTAGGCTCAGATCTTAATAAAATCGCGGACTTGCTTCTACAATATGATATTTGTACTGATGTATCATCATTACAAGTCGCTGCAATGAAATGTCATGACAAGGATTATCACGAGCAGTGTAAATATTCAGTCGGGAAATTGGTGTTTATTCCAGATTCAGTAGGTAGCAGAATTCCTAAAGAATCAGAAAGCCTGTCGCTTTCATTCGAAATTACCATCGATATCAATGCTCACAATCCTGCAGAAATTTGTGATCCTTTAAATAAATTAAATTTTGATATCGAAATTTTTGGATGTATGCTAGATGAAGCTGCTGATGAGGTAAGGGATTTGTATAGTTGCTGGCATTTTGATCGACACATTGTAACTACTGGTGATGGTGTAAATAAATATTCACATCCTCATTATCATTTTACATTCGGGGGGAATAGAATGGAAGAAAAGCCTTTGGATTTTGGGGCAAGCTTAGTGTTACCAACTCCAAGAATTGCTTATCCACCAATGGATGCAATACTCGGGATTGATTTTATAATTCAAAATTATCTCAATAAACACAGAATAAAAGACATTGTAAACGATTCTGATTATAAAGAAATTATTACAAGAGTTCAAGAAAAATACTGGAAACCTTATTATACCTCAATGGCTCACAAATGGTCTGCATTTGAGGGTTACGTAATCAATGCTAATTATTCACATTCCAAACTTTTACCTTTTCTAAACTAGTATATCACTTTATTAACTATCATGAAAAAGCTTTTAGAATTGTATGACTAATAATTTTATGGTAACTTTTGTCTATTAAAATTCAAATTTAAAACTATGGCAGACGATAAATCAAAAACAAAGCAAGATGCAAACCTTATCTCTTTTCAAGAAAAATATGAGGTTGATTATGCGCTTAGGCAATTGCAAAAGCAATTTCCAGATGAGTCTAAAAAAGATGTAAAGGACGCGCTGTTAGATGCAGCAAAGAAAATTAGTCCAAGCGAGGGGAGGGAGAAAATCATGAAGGAAGCTCGAAAGAATTTAAAATAGATCCAACTGGTTTTCCACAGGTTGCATATGATGACACTTGACTGAGTTTTGTCAATATGCTATGATATTTATATCAATACGAAAAGGGATCCGAAAGGTGTTTGTGCCTTAGGAGCCCTTTTCTTTTTTATCTACATACGCTCTAATATTTTCGAGATAATCAAAGTATTCTGTAAGCGTACCTAAAGGACATAGTACGCTTCGGTGACATGGTAGTTATCCTTGAGATAAATGCGAAACTTTGCAAGATCTACTTCCCAGGCAGTGCCACAAGTACAGTCGGCAAGCGTCATATCTTTCAAATCAACGCCAAGTCTCTTTGAGCAATCGCTGCACTTTGTAGTTCCAAAATAAAGGTTTTGTGCATCAACGAATAGGAAGTTATTTTCCTTACTCATCAGCCCATTCTACCACATCACGCAGCAGCTAATATTGGAGGAGTTGATTGTATTTGTACCACTTTAGCTTTCTCTTTAATTTCTATTCCTGGTGATTTAATATCTGATGGACCAGCTTTTCAAGGTTCTCTTTAACTTCATTCCAATTAATTGTTCTGAACTCGTCCAGTTTGGGGCAGCTGCCAAATTTGCTCTCCTATACAAGTAAGAAGTGCATGTTATTATTTTGCAGAAGTAAATACTTGACAAAACAAGCAATAAATGATATGATTTAGAAAAGGTTGATTGGTGACTAAAGGAGAAGATCTTTTAGCCACCAATCAACCAGTTATGAATTGTGAATCAAAGCGATTTGTCGTAACAATCCTTCTTTGCATAGTATTATTTGCAAGTATAAGTCTTGTATATATTCTACCTGCTTACAAGCAAATATTTGAACATAGTGCATTAATTTCCTTAGTATCAATGGTTTTATGGACACTTGCTTTATGCGTTACGGAGGAAAATATAGAAGCATAAGATTATAACTCACATATGTGAGTTATTTTTTATTTTAGAGGATGCATTATCACATTAGTAGCACCAATCCAATAGTTCTAAAGCAACTTTCCTACTGGAAACGATTTAAAAAGGGCGCAAATGTCGTAATTCCTATTTTAACTTTTATCGGTGCTGGCTACTGGTTTGGGCAATATTACAAAGCAAACAGTTTTGAATTACAAAAGCAAGAGTTAATAAAAGACAAATATGCATTAGAAGATAGTGTTTTGATGTTACATAGACAGCTAAGAGGAGATTCAGTAAATCGACGTAACTGGGAATATGCGCATTATCCTGCTACTTTAAGTCCCGCTGCAGTTATAGAGATTCATAATGCAACTACTTCTCCTCCGTGTTATTACGGCTCACCAGATAATTGCTGGGAGCAATCAATTGATGCTCGGTTGAATGATTCAATCTCCATTCAATTGTACTGTCGCAATAATGGATACATGCCTTTACGAGGCGTTAGATTTGCTTGTAGATTTTTATATTCAGAAAAAGAAATTATTATTCAATCAGCGATAATGCTTGGCGATTCAATTGTCTTAAAGGAAGGTTATGCGTATATTAAAACTAAGGAGCCTGCCCAATTATTTTATCAAGAAAATGCGACGCAATTTTCTAATACAGTAAGCGAATCTCCTATTAAGGGAACTTTTAAAGATGGAATATTATATTTTGATGTCGGCGATTTTGATATAAATACAGAATATGCAAAAGGGGTGATTTTACATTTTCGTCTTGTAAAATGAATTTTAATTTATTTTCTTTATTTAGAAATCCTTTCTACCATATCAAGCAGCCGAAGCTGAGGAAGGCATCTTTTGTATTCCTACCACTTTTGCTTTTCCTTTTGTAAATCTATTTTCTGAAGGAAAGAGTTTTTCAAGATCTTCTTTGACTTCATTCCAGTTAATAGTTCTGAACTCGTCCAGTTGCGGCAGCGAAACTGGATACTCTCATAATTGACTTATTGTGCACTTATTGTCTAATAAGAAAAAGCCGCAATCTATTTATTGGCAAAGTGAATCGACCCATTAAACTGAAGTTCCTAAAAATTCTATTGTATTAATAGATCTACATTACGAGCTAAAGCAAGCTGCATAAAACTGTTTGCCTCTTAACCTATATCTAACTTATTTTGTATCTGCTCTTGATATAATTGCTCTGAGTGATTACTCTCAGGCTTCCATCTTCAACACTTAAATAACTCAGATTTATTGATAGTTTGAATAGAAAATCGATAAGCGTTGCTTGTACTTTAATATACTTATGTTTGTACGATCTAATATGTGTCTTAAAAAATATTTATGTCAGCTACAACTATCAAAAAACTAAAAACTGCTTTAGATAATGTCAAAAATCATGGGTGGGGAATAGTCGATATGAGAAACTGCGGATTGACTGAGATTCCACCAGAACTATTTGATTATCCTGATTTGGTTAACCTTGATTTTGGAAATGATTCTTTTTGTCCAGAGGATATGAAAAATGTTATTACCACTATCCCCGATAGTATAATCAATCTTAAAAAGTTAGCGAAGCTTGACTTGCAAAACAATTGCGTTTGTCATATTACCGATCGGCTGTCAGATTTAAAGGGACTAAATCATTTAAATCTAAAAAATAATTCATTGACGGAATTATCTGTAAAGGTTGCCAATATGGAGTGCATACGTGAACTTGAATTAGAAGGAAATCCGTTTGAAATGCTTCCTCCTGAAATTGTTGCTCGAGGTATTGAATCAATTCGGATTTTTTCAAGGAATTAGAGGAACAGGATTTTTTGTATGAGGTAAAATTGATTATCGTAGGAGAAGGTCGAGTTGGTAAAACCTGTCTTTCAAAAGCTTTAATAGATGATAACTATAAATTAGATGCAGAGGAAAGTACAGAAGGAATTAAAATTAATAGTTGGGTTATTCCAAAGGAAGAAATAACTAAGTCAAACCCTAAAATTCAAAGGGATTTTCAAATAAACATTTGGGATTTTGGAGGACAGGAAATCTACCATTCAACTCATCAGTTCTTTCTTACAAAAAGATCCATTTATATGTTGGTCACTGAATCCCGTAAAGAGGATAGCCATGATGATTTTTTTTATTGGCTTAATATAATTAAGCTATTAGGGGACAAAAGTCCCGTAATTATGGTTTTAAATAAAAGTGATCAACCAACCAAAGATTTACCAATTAAGGAGTATCGTGAGACCTTTAGTAATATTAAAGGCTTTGAAAAACTTAGTCTAAAAGAAGGATATGAAGATTCAGTTAGCCATTTTAAAAATACTTTAAAGCAAATTGCTTCGACGTTGCCCCACATTGGAAGTCCTTTGCCCAAAAGATGGGTAGAGATAAGACAAGAGATTGAAATTTTGAAATTATCAGGATTAAACTATATTTCAGAAACAGAATATTTTGATATCTGTAAAAAACATTACCGCAAACAGGAAAATGCGCTATACCTCAGCGATTTCTTTCATGATCTTGGGGTTTTTCTCCATTTTCGTAATGATATTGAGTTAAAGGATACAGTAATTCTTAATCATGAGTGGATCACAAGTGGCGTTTACAATATTTTAGATGACAAACAAGTTATCGCAAAAAAAGGGCGCTTTTCAAACGATGATTTAATTCGGATATGGTCTAATGATGAACATAAAAATAAAATAAGAGAGTTGCTCTCTTTGATGAAAAATAAAAAATTCGATTTGTGCTTCGAGTTACCCAATGGAGAATTTTTGGTACCTCGATTATTACCTGTAGATGAAATTGATCATTCCTGGCAATCTGATTCCAGTAATCTCAAATTTGAATTTAGATATAAATTTATGCCTAAAGGTATTCTTACACGCCTCATTGTAAAAATGAACAATGATATTTTTGAAGACCAATATTGGCGGTACGGGGTTATTCTTCAATATGAAAATACACAAGCAATTATTAAGGAGAAATATTTTGAAAATAAAATTACTATTGAATTATCAGGGAATAATAAAAGAGAATATCTTTTTATTATTAGAAAAGCGATAAACGAAATCCATAAGGATTTTAATAATATCCAAGTTAAGGAAATGGTGCCCTGTATTTGCCAACTTTGCAAAACTGTTAGTGATCAATCTTTTTATGATTTTGAATTACTGCTTCGTTACGAGCTGAAGAAAATCCCCACTATTCGATGTAACCTTAGTTTAGAAGAAGTGCCTGTGGTTGATCTTACCAACTATATTGGACAACTATCGGTTGATCGCCTTGTTTTTTGCGAAAATCAAAACTCTGATATTTTGGAGAAACTTGGTTTCAAAAACATAATCTTTTATGGAGAAAAGGATAGTTCATCTGTCTTTATAAAAATGAAAACAAAGCCTGGTACATTTGGTCTAAGAGATCGTGATTTTTTATTGGATTCTGAAATAGAAAAGACTAAGAAAAAATACCCTAACTATTTCATCTTGGATTATTACTGTTTCGAGAATTATTTATTCCATCCCGAGAATATAGCGGAAATGAATTTGAAAGGTTTTATTAAGGATGATTATATACAGGAAATAACGCTTCAAAAAAACCAGAAAAAAAATTATATTATTTCTATTTTTAGGAATTCAAGAAATACGTATCAAGAATTTAAAATAGAGAGTGAGCAACTTAGAAATAAGACAAAGGAAGATGAGGTTATGGAATATTTGGATTCCGATGATTTAGAAATCTTTTTTAAATCATTTAGCATGAAAGATCACTACGACAAGTCACTTGTAAGAAAGTTTAATTTAAAGGAGAAGGAATTAGCAGGAACAGAATGGTTTAGAAAACGCTTTACTGAGATTTTTAATTTTTGATAATAGTACTAATGGTCTGCCATACTAACTGTAAACCTAAATAATATGGTATAGTTTAGTCTTTCGAAGCTTCACTCTTTTGAAATATTTTACCAGCTTATAGTATTCCCTTAATAATTCCGCTTGGATTTCATCGGAGGAGAGCTAATTATGGTCTTCTTGGGTGTTGCCGGATGAAATCGAGTGGTTCACAAACCGGGAAAGTACCAAAATTGCTTTCCTATACAAATTAGCCTTGTGTTGTATGGGTATAAATTAGAACACGAATTTCCTAATTTGTCCGATTAATCAATTTCTTTACGCGGACTTTATGTTTAATTATTTATTTCTGGATTATCACTTATTTAGAATAAGTAAATTACAATAAGAAAAATCCACGATTATGTATAAAAGATCCGATATGGTAAACACGTATTTTTGGAATGCAAGAGCCGATCATGATAATCCGAAAATAATTTATGGAACTGATCATGCAGAATTAAACAGAACTGAAGGATATGAAATGTTGTATTTCATTAATAGTCTTGCTAAGAGTTGGAATTGGGCACCAAACAGTGTTTCTTCATACCAACATCTTGAAAGGATTATTAAGCTGGAAGTTCCAGGGCATATTCGAACTCATGGAGGAATTAAGACTTGGATAGAGTCAGCGTACAGCGGTAGGAGTTTATAGGTATTTACAGTGCTGCATTTTCTAATAGTCATGAGATAATGTAGCAATGCTAAGAGTTATTCCTGAACTCTATAAAAAATATGTCAAAGGAACAGAAAAAGGAGCCATCGTTCAAGATGTCCAAGTTTTGATATGTAATCTGACGAGCGCTGTTATTCTGGGGATTCAAGCTAATTGTAATCGAGTCTATATAAGCACAAGAGTTCTAAAACACGTTTACGATAAGCGACCTGCAGAAGAATTTGATTTTTTGATTGACAACGTTCATCAGTTTATTAAATATCCGACACAGATATATAGAAACAGAAATGGCAAGAAAGGGGATTATTGTTTTATTGGCGAGGCAAAGAATAATAAATACATCTGTTCTATCGAAATAAAAAAAGATGAGCAAGATGCTCATTCTCATTGTGAAGTTGTAACCTTCTTTAGAATACAGAAAGAAAGTTATCTAGATAATTATGAACTCGTATGGGAGTGGAAGGGCGGCGCACCTTCATCGTAGTGCTTTCGATTCTAGCAAGCTAGCCTAGTCGCACCCCGCAGTAGAGCCTTTCTGTCTTTCGCCCCCATAAGATGTCACAATTATCCTATTATAATATTTGGCTACGAATCACTTAAAATGCCTAAAGGCATTTTAAGTGATTCGTATGCGCATGTCAACGAAAAAACTAATTCAAAAATCAACATTGATTTTGAGATTCCTAACTTAAACGATGATTTGGAAGCCATAAAAGTACTCTTAGATTATATCATGAAATGTAAAAAAAGAAAGAGAGGTCATACCAAAAAGCTCAGCACTATATAGTGCACTTGGGACGTAAGCTAAACCTCGCAAGATGCTGAATAATGTGGTATAACTTAGTCTTTCGGAGCCTTACACTCCTGAAATATTTTACCCAACTTATAGTATTCCCTTAGTAATTCCGCTTGGATTTCATCGGAGGAGAGCAAATTATGGTCTTCTGGGGTGTTGCCGGATGAAATCGAGTGGTTCACCACTCGGGAAATGAAATTCAAATTGTCCGTTTTTCTATCGAAAAACAACGATGTTTTAGGTGTTTCAAATTTATTTCCGTCAAATGTGATTCCCTTTGGAAAAATAAACGTTTGCAACTTTCCCTTCAATTCTTCACTACAATTTTTCCAGAATAACCCAGGAGTTAGAAGAAACTGATTCATTTCTTGAAAAAAGTTTTTATAATTTAATTGAGTGTCAGTTTCCGACGATTTTATTTTATCCTCTTGTTCAATTATAGCTAGAGCAATTCGGTTTTCCTCATATTTCATCCAGTCATCAGAAATCAGATTTTGCAAATTCTTTCTCAGAATCAGGGAGCGTTCCTTTTGTAAATTTTCAATCTGTTTTTTAGCATGGGCATTGCCTTGAGAAAAGATTCTATTCTTATCCTCTAGCAATGATTTTACTTGGGAATGTAGCGAAATCAAATACTTTCGGTCAACTGAGAAGTCATTTAAAAAGTCAATAAATGTATTTTCAAGTTGTGTCTTATTAAAGTTGCAGCCTTTCATTGGAAAACGGTAATAGGGAAACTTTTTACCAGACTTACCGGTTGACCAAGATGCGGTAAGTTTTGGACCGAAAGGATATCTAACAATTTGACGTAAGGGAAATTCAGGATCGACTTTCTTATATTTTCTATTTCTTTTATTGGTAAGTAAACTTAACTGTGCTTTTTGGAATAATTCAAATGAAACAATCTTTTCAAATGTCCCCCAATTACTTTCACTAAATTTTTCAATTAATCCGTAGTAGATTTTATTTCTAACGATTTTATAGAATGTGCTTTTACTTGTTTTCAATCCTTTAGCTGCCATTATTTTCATTATTTCTTCTATACTTGATTCTCCAGCAGCTAATAGCTCAAAGGATTCTCTAACTAGTAATGATTTCGTTGAGTCTTTGATAATAGTTGAGTGACCATTCATTTTGGAATTCACGTAACCGAAAGGTGCTGGCCAAATGTACCTACCAGAGCGCACAGCCTCTTTCATTCCATTGACACTTCTTTCTGTTCTGACATCATTGTCGAATTGTGCTACATTAGCTAAAATGTTTTCCATGAATCGCCCTGCAGGATTCTCATCAAACTTTTCAGAAGTAGATCGAATAACAATTCCATAATACTTTAGTTGCATTCTAATATTGCTATAGTCATCAACATTTCGAGCTAATCGATCAACCTTGTACACAATGACTTCGCAAATGTGGTGTTGCCTTTTCGAGCAGAATTTAAGCATGTTCTGCAGTTGTGTTCTGTTTGCTGTCTTGGCACTCTCGCCGAATTCAATGAATATTTTGGCAATGACAAAGCCGTTACGCATAGCGTATTCACGACAGATCTTTTCTTGAGTTATCAAACTGTTTCCTTCTTCAGCCTGCTCTTTAGTTGATACTCGACAATATATTACTACGTTTTTGTTTCCCATGAATCTCGTCGGCTCAGATAATATTCGACGAGTATACCGGCGAGCTCTTTTAATTGCCGGTCTATCATTTCGGCTGGGTCGTGTTCTAATAATTCCAAGGACGTGGTTGAAAAAACTTCATCGGAGATGGCATTTGTTATTTCAGAGATGGGATCGGACATTATTTTATTGTCCGTTGAGTGATTAAGTTTTATAAGTGAAGCTTTCATGGCAATTACCATAACAATTTGATTAGATATTTATTTGGAGAATACTAAAAATGCTCTTCTGATATTGCACAACTAGAACTTGTAAAATGGCGAAGTGGAAAATATCACATATTTCGGTATCACAGACTGGCGAGAAATTCAAAAACCTTTTGGCATCAAAGACATTGACCGCTTCGGGCACATCTATGCAATCGGAAAAACAGGTGTTGGGAAATCCACGCTTCTGTTGAATATGGCTGTTTCAGATATAGAGCTGGGAAATGGACTTTGCATCATTGATCCCCATGGTGACCTTTCAGAAACGATTTTGAATTATGTTCCCCCAAAGCGGATACAAGATGTGATCTATTTCAATCCGCAGGACGCAGAGCATCCAATCGCATTCAATCCTCTTTCAAGTGTTGATACAGCATCGCATCATTTGATAGTTTCAGGATTGATCTCAACATTCAAAAAAATCTGGGTCGATTCCTGGGGGCCACGACTTGAATACATTTTGCGCTTTTGTCTTCTTACATTGCTTGAATATCCTGAAGCCACCTTGTTAGATATTCAACCACTGTTAACCGATCTGTTTTTCAGAAATGAAGTTTTAGATCATGTAACCAATAAGCACGTCATTGATTTTTGGAAGAAAGAGTTTGAAAAATATCCGCCGGCGCTTAAAGCGGAAGCAATTTCTCCCATCCTCAATAAGACAGGTATATTTCTCAGCACTATTCCGATCAGGAACATTGTCGGGCAAAAGAAAGAAGGTCTCAATTTTCCGAATATTCTTGACTCAAAGAGAATTCTCATCGCAAATCTTTCAAAAGGGCAAATTGGAGAAGATGCATGTTCTATTCTTGGAAGTATGCTGATTACCTCAATTCAGCTTGCCGCAACCAGCAGATCAAATCAAGAAGAGCATACTCGAATTCCGTTTTACCTCTACGTAGATGAGATGCATTCATTCGTCTCAATGTCTTTCATTGATATTTTATCTGAGGCGAGAAAATACAAGTTATCATTGTTCTTAACTCATCAATACATCGAGCAGATACATGAAAAAATTAGGACAGCTGTATTTGGAAACGTCGGAACAATAATCAGTTTTCGGGTTGGCGCGACTGATGCGGAATATTTGACGAGGGAATTTAAACCCGTGTTTTCTGAAACCGATTTTGTTCATCTTCAGAAGTATTCCATTTATCTCAAACTGATGATTGATGGAGTTGTTTCAAAAGGCTTTAGTGCCACAACCCTTCCGCTCAAGAAAAGTCCAATTTCGTTTAAAGAAGAGATAATTTCTCTTTCAAGACAAACATTTTGTACTCCTAAAGACATTGTAGAGGCTGAAATATTTAGAAAGAAAACTTCAACTTTTTCTCAGGAAGCGGGTAATCTTTTTTCTTAAGTCCTGCACTAAATACGGTGGCACTATTGCACATACCACGCAGAAAAATTCAGTAGTATCCCTATAGGTTCCAACTCCCAACCACATTAAGTTTGATTATTCTTAACCAAAACTACCTGTATGTCTATCCCTGTAAGCGAGGTGATCAACAGATGGTCACACCTATTTCCAGACTTCGCACTTTCCGCAAATGACTTCTATGCAGCTCTTCAGAAAGAGTTACAGTCTCAGCAAATGCCCAAGACCGAAATTTCAAGAGTTACGCATAAAGAAGGGGGAGTGTTTTCTTCTTCGAGGGAGTATTTGAGAATTAAGCATAACGATTTAGTATTTGACGTTTGTGCCGCACCATTTGGTACAAATTTCTTCATTTCATGGTGGCTATACGAGACTGAGTATTTGAGAATTAAGCATAACGATTTAGTATTTGACGTTTGTGCCGCACCATTTGGTACAAATTTCTTCATTTCATGGTGGCTATACGAGACTGCAGGCGTGATGAGAACATTGATGAAAAACACGACGGTTGGCAATGTTCTGGCCGCCCGAGCGGCGAAGAAAACTTTTTTCGAAGTAGACGCGGAGCAAATGTTTCGAACATGTGTTCATGATTGCATGATGAGTGCTGTTGCTGCAGTCACCGAAAGCACAAGTGTTCGTCAGTTGACCGATGCGGAGAAACAATATAAGGAGGGAGGATTCTAAATGAGTCCTGCGGAGTTCTATACCTATCAATTTTATGCGTGGGAGATTCGGGGAAGGGGCTGGTTGGTTGGAAACGAAAGTATTCAACTCGAAGCCCCTTTTATGCCATTCTTTCGGCATGGTCATGCGCCGAAGTACTTAGATGATGGCAAGCGTCCTTCAATGGCAAGCAAAATTATGCAGGCTTTCAAGGGAAAACTACCCCAGATAACCATCAAGCCAGATGCACTGGATTATGAAGAGATTCTTCCCTATTTAAATGAGACTGAGCCAGTCTTAACCTCTCTCCAAATTATCTTCTCCAAAGACAGGCGGATAACTGCGGAAAAGATGAAAGCATTTTTGACGATGCTTTCGTATGTGAATGTTCCGCTCTCATTCGAATTGATCGGTACCGAAACGGAAATCATCGTGCAACTGGTCTGCGATGAAAAATATATTTCAACCATAGAAATATATTTTCGGGCATACTTTCCAAACGGATCTTTGATTCAGAATGAAACCTTCTTGCTTGAAATATTCCGTGACGACGGGCATGTACATCTCGTTGACTATGGACTGTCTCAAGAATTTGTTCGTCCGATAAAAATGCCAAACAACTTTACCATTGATCCGTATATTGGAATTATTGCAGTGCTCGACAGCTTGCGAGAAAACGAACAAGCAGGAATACAAGTTCTGTTTCAGCCTACGCACAATCATTGGAGCGCAAGCATCACGAGATCCGTGACGCTTTTTAACGGCACATCTTTTTTTGCAGACGCACCGGACGCGCCGCTTCTTGCCAAACAAAAAATACAAAGTCCTCTATATGGAGTGACAGTTCGTGCTTTTTCGCAATCACCGAGTGAGGCAGCGACGTACACCATCTTGCAAAACCTTAACAATGCTATTTTGTATGGAACGCAAAGCGCACATAACAAGTTATTGCCACTTTCCTCAGAAACCTATGATTTTGAAACCCGAGTCAAAGACATCTTAGATCGCACCACTCATCGACTCGGCATGATCTTGAATCTTGATGAGTTGCTTTCAATCGTGCATATTCCTTCTGAAACAATTAACTCTAAGAAACTTTTTGCTTCAACCCGCAAGACAAAAGAATTGCCCGCTATTGCGAGGGGCGAAACATTTGTCTTAGGAGAGAATACGCATAATAATGTCACTGAAGAAGTTACGGTTGGTATAGAAGAACGATTAAAGCATACCCATATAATCGGTTCTACAGGAACGGGAAAGTCCACCTTGATCGCAAACCTCATTCTCCAAGACATCGATCAAAAGCATGGTGTTGTGGTCTTCGATCCGCATGGGGATTTGGTCGATGACATAATTTCGCATATTCCGGAAGAGAGACTGAAGGATGTGGTTTTAGTAGATCCATCTGATATCGAATATCCGATTGGATTGAATTTATTGCAAGCAAACAGTGATATTGAAAAGGAAGTATTGTCTTCAGATTTAGTGGCATCATTCCAAAAATACGCCACCAGTTGGGGGGATCAGATGACAGCGGTACTTGGGAATGCAATTCTTGCGATATTAGAAACCAAGGAAGGCGGATCGCTTAATGACTTGCGTAGGTTTTTAATTGAGAAGGAATTCAGGGCGACGTTTTTGAAGAAAGTTACTGATCCTTCAGTCTTATATTATTGGCAAAAAGAATTTCCGTTGTTAAAGACAAATTCCATCGGACCGATTCTGATTCGCCTTGATACATTTCTAAGACCGCGCAGTATCAGGAACATGGTCGTGCAAACGAAAGGGCTCAATTTCGAAACCCTGTTGAATGAAAATAAAATCGTCCTTCTGAAATTATCGCAAGGGTTGATAGGAAAAGAAAACAGTTATCTGTTAGGTTCATTAATTCTTTCAAAGATTCATCAAGCGGTATTCAGACGGCAACAAAGTTCAAATAGAAATCCCGTATTCCTCTATCTTGATGAATTCCAAAATTTCATCACGCCTTCAATTAAAGAAATGCTGAGCGGGGTTCGAAAATACAATGTCGGTCTGATCTTATGCCATCAGGACTTGCAACAGATGCAGCGCGAAGATTCTGAATTATTGAATAGCGTACTAGGAAACACAACTACCCGAGTGGTATTTCGGATCGGAGAAACCGATGCCAAGAAACTACAAGATGGCTTTAGCGAATTTACCGCTAGCGACTTACAGAATTTGGGGAGAGGAGAAGCAGTGATGCGCATTGAACAACCACAATATGATTGTTCGCTTGATACGCTGCCATTGGAAAAGGTGAGCATTAAACAACGCGAGAAGAATACACAATCAGTCATTACACAAAGCAGAACAAAGCACGCAGCTTCAAAATCAGAAATCGAGCAGATGTTATTTGAAACGTTTGCGGAGAAAGAAACAGTTGAGCCAATTAGGAAGTCTGCTCCGACAGAACATCCGATTGTTGAAGATGAAAAGCCTGAAGCCGATATTATTCCGACAGAAGTCCCAGCAGCCATCAGCTCTAAAACTCCCGTTTTTATAAAGCAACCGAAAGCAGAAGAACAAAAGCAAGTCTCAACCCACCGATACCTTCAAACGTTGGTGAAGCAAATGGCTGAAGCAAGGGGCTATACCGCAGGTTTGGAAATTCAATTGCCGTATGGTGCTGAAAAAGTCGATGTATTATTGCAAAAGGACGGCAAAACAACTGCTGTCGAAATATGTGTTACCACGGATGTTGACTGGGAGGTACATAACATCGAAAAGTGCATTAAGGCAAAATACGATTGCGTCGTGTCGTTATCAGGTGATCTGAAGCACCTTGAAAAGATCAAAAAGAAATGCCTTGATATTGAAAAATTTGAAACATACAATGTTTTGTTTTTTACGCCTGATGCATTGTTTACGTATTTAGACCAAACGACCACTCCTGAGCCGTTACCCACAGAGCAAGTTATTAAAGGGTATCGCGTGAATGTCTCATATGATCCGCAAAGTGACAGCGAATCAGAAAGAAAGCGATCTTTGATCAATCAGGTGATTGGAAATTCGATGAAGCGGAATAAGAAGAAGTAATCAATACTTGAAATCTGTTATCGTTTTTAGGGGAATGTCCAAAGCCGTAGCAACCTTTAATAAGGTAAGTATTGTTGCATTGGCTTTCCCTTTCTCTATTTTATTGAAATTTTGTCGATCTTGATCGCAAAGCGTTGCAAGCTCAGTTTGAGTTAAACCCGCTTCTTTCCGTAGAGCGGTGATATGTGCCCCAAAATTTTCCAAAAAAAGTTTATCTGCCTTGCTTGCCATATTACTGCCTACAAGGTGGCGGAAAAGGAAAAAATATATGTAATATTATAATATTACAATTGAATTTTTTGTATTTTTATTATGGGAATAATTGAAATATACAAGTCGCTGTTCCCTTTTTTAAAAATTTAGATTATCTCCAAAAGTTTTGTTATGAAAAATAATTTGTGTTTACTCGTTTTCATTCTGTGTTTTTGCTTCTTTCAGACATCTTGTAAAAAATCCGATGTTGTTGTCACTAGTACCCAATCAATCCCGACATCACCAACTATTATCGCTACACTATCTGCACCTGCTTGGTATGGAAAAGATGCAGGCATATCTTTTACAGCTGTTAATCAAATATCCGGACTTGCAATCGTAGCTAATGGCGTACCACAAGCCGGACTTTCAGGTACCTATCAGGTGACAAATATCATAAGTCCTATATCAGTGTTATTCAAGCTGATCCGCACCAGTGACATGAGTGAAGTAAGTACAACCGTAGTTGTTGCAGGCTGTTATTCTCAGGATACAACCAGACTTGCCTATGTTCCTTCTGGAACACAAGGAATTTGGAGACCTACTCTGTTAAGAATTCATGACGCAGGTAGTCCCAATTGGATTACAGGCATACCTTCATGTAAGCCCTTCCATTTTCGTTTAGACGGCAAATTGGAAATTTACAACACTGAATGCAATCCTAACATTGGAACTGGTTATTCAGATTGGACCAAAAATGGCTCAACCATGACCTGGGGCGGAAACACTTACACGGTTTCATTCCCTGATGATGTGACTATGGTTACAACGACGATAAATTACATCGGTCAAACAGTGGAAGAAACATTTCACAAGTACTAGTGTAAGGCGAAATTGAAAGTGAAAAAAGTTTTTTATATGGCAATAATTGTTAGGTTAGATCGTGATATTTTTTATCTAATATTAATATTTCTGGGGCGATTTTAAAACTATACATAAATTCACGAAAAGTGAACTATGTATAATCTGGAAGAGCAAATGAGAAATGTAAGTGAACGTATCCACGCATTTCAAGAAAAAAATATCAATCCGAAAGATTTTTTAGCAATGCAAGCTGACGAAGATTGGGGGGCATCATTCTTTTTTGGGAAATTACTTTTTAATTCTAACCCTTTACCTAACACAAATGTCACCGAAGAAGAATTGGTCTACTTGCATAAAGATTATGAAAAATCATATGGTCAAGTAAATTTGAATGAATTAATTACTAAATCTTGGGTTCGGTTAGTTGGGGGAATGGTTGAAATTCCTAATGCTATCCGAAATGCTATAAGACGTTTCAATGATATAGCTGATATAGAGAAAGAGTTTTACTTTTTTTTAGAGACAAAGAAAGTATTTCATAATAATTCGGTAATTGAAAAAAATGCCTTTAATGATTTTTGGCAGTCATATCAATTGGAGAATCAGGTCGAAATTTCGTTAGAGAATTCAGTCAAATTCTTTTTTTTTGAAGAAAAAGAGAGAATTAGAATAAACAATATTGATCAAGACAAATTTCTTTTTGATTTCAAAATTGAATTAAAATTTATTGGTTCTTTATTGGATATAAAGTCGACAGGGGACCAATATCAATTAGTAATCGATTGCCGAAGTATAGAATTAATTTGTTCAGAGCATAAAAATTACTTTCCAAATACACCGACTTTAGAATTATTAACAGAGCAGAAAGTCTTTATAAAAAAAGATGATACAATTTTGATAAACTTGTGGAACTGCAATCCAAACTATTGGGAATCTCTAAATGATAAAATCGGAATTGTAGTTTGGAACTATTTGAAAGATGAGCACAAACAATGCAATCTTTCAATGGTAAAAAATTGGGTTCTAAAAATGAGATCTATCAACAGAATGAACACTTGCTTGCCTCTCGTGGATACAAAAGAATTGAAGAACATCTTACAAATCTTTACAGATTTAGTGCTTGAAGAAAAAGATTTGTATCCCAAGGGTAAAGAAATTGAAAAGCTTTTATTGTCAAACAGGGACGTAGAATATATTTTTTTAAGCAATATACAACGTGTACAATTTCCAAATCTTCACACAATAACAGATCTTCTATCTCTTTATGAATCTTTAGAGAAATTTGATGATTTCCATCTTAACGATGTCATGTGGAGCCAAGATATCCGTTGGTATATAGACGACCTTATTCAAATTTTGGTATTTAATGATCAAGGACAAGAGTTTGAGAAGATTAAGATATTATTGAAAGCGGGTTCTAGTCGGCCCTACTTACTCTGGAAGGCTTGCTTTCTCATACATCATCGAAAACCAGAGATCATCCCATATTTAATTATCGACTTGGAATTAGCACCTCTTGCATTTCAATTGTATTACCAATCATCATTAAACAAATCATTTGCTGAAATTGAGTTAAAGCATATCCGTGAAAATGTATTCGCAGAAATGTTTGGTCTGTTACTTTCAGCGGCTAAAACTGCCGATCATATCTCAATAAGCGTAAAGGCACAGGTGATCTTCCAAACTATTTTTCTTTTCGCTCGGTATCAATGGAACTATTTTCAAACCAAGGATTCTATCAAGGTGAAAGAAAATCCCACTAATTTTCAGCACGTTCTCACAACAATCTTTTCTCTTTTACAAAATGAACCTTTGGAAACGGTATACTTTAATTCCAAATCTCAAGATGCAAGGTATTTTTTCCCATATCTTCTCAAAGAGATATTTCTAAATATTACCGGTCTTACAGAACAAAAGTTTTTTCCTGCAGGTGTGTTCGGTTTATCTACAGTTAAGTGGGATTTATTTTTTAAAATCTTTCAATTAGTCCAGACGAAGACATATAAAAATCAGATAGACGAACTAAGTGAACATTTGTCTGAAATTGAAGTGCTCGCCGCATTTGTTGAAGATTACGAGAAATTAATGGGTGTACTTACTATACGACAGTGGGACTATGAGTCGGGTGAATTGAAAGATGTAATACCTTTTTGGTCAAATGACAAAAATAGTATTCAGGAGTTATCTTGGGATGATATCATCATAGGTTTACAATCGCATAATTTATTGCATAAACTTTTACACCCAGTCAATTTAAGATTACAAATAACTGAAGACAAATTTGATAAGCAAAATCAATTTGTTATTTCGAAAATTCGGCAGCATATAGAAATTCTTTTGATATCCTATAATGCAGTGAAAGATAATGAATTTAAGTTTTTGCATAAAGAATTGCCAGTTGATTTGGCAATTTCTAATATAGAATTAGCGATTGTAAGTCTCGTTTCACAATACTCTATAAATTCGTTAAGCGTTGGTAAAACCGATGTTTTTGCGGATCGCTATGAGAGAGATGTTTTTGGAAATCGGACTCGACCACTTCTGGCGTTTTTAGCGCAAACGTTACCAAGATTTACCTTATCAAATAGGCAAACAATACTTTTTTCCGTTATTACCGAAGATAAGTTTACGAAATGCTTAAAACTTTTAGAATTTTTATCAAGTGACGCAGATATAGTTTTTATTCAAAATCAAATCAAAACTTTAGATGTACAGGACTACCTAAGCGAAAAGAAATATATCCCTGAAATGGAAATTGTTCTAGAAAAGCTTGCTCAGTCAGAAGAATTTGTACAAAAAGCAAAAGAAGCACTTTCTTATTGGAATGAAAAGGTGATTGCAAATCGAAATAACAAAGAATACGCGATGACTGCTTTTCGCATTAAAATGTTGATTGCTTATTATGAAACCGATGAACAAACGATTCAAAATGAAACTAATCCCGATACTCAGTTTTTGGGTCTGAAGAGAAGAGATGAGAATGTTACAGAAATAAGGCAATTCTATCTTGGGTTGTTGAAGACAAAAGAAAATAATCCCCAAGCTGCATATCACATATTTAATGAACTTTTTGAAATTGCTGAAAACAACAAAGCAGTGATCGCATTAAATCGTTTATATGCACATATAAGAATTTCAGATCAAGCAGATTCGCTTTCTAATAAATATATAATTCTTAAAAAAGCGCTACAAGAGTGGGATGAATATGAAAAGAGTATTTTGGAAAACGATCGCTCTTCTACTTTGGGCTTTCTGTATGAGAGTATTTGGCTCAATAAGCTTTACGCTTATAACGAGTTACAAGTTTTCTCAGAATTTGAAAAAATCTTTGTATCTCTCGATGTTTCATATCAATTAAAAAAGGATTTTTTCGAACTCCGCGTAAAAAATCTTTTAGAAAGAGATTTTTTTGAGGCTGCAAGAAGTTTTATAAACGAAGGTCAAAAATTTCATCAATCTACGAATGGTGCGCTTCCCGATTTTATTAAAAAAGCTAGAGAACTGATCGAAAACAAAGAGGATTATAAAAGACTCGCAGTTGAATATCTAAATATCGTTACTCGCACACCTGAAAAGTTGGTTTTGATATTGCCAGAAAATATTAGAGGTACAGGAGATTTTTCTGAATATATACTTAAAGAAATATGTTTAAGTGGAAATGAAATACTTGATATTGTAAACTCTGTAAGTCATATCGCGAATGAGGACAAATACTCGGATCTTCTCATTCTGAATTTGCAATCTAAATTTCGAAATTGGTATTGGAGTGTTGGGAATACCAGGGGTGGGTTTTCTGATTCAAACAAGCGTAACCCTGGTGAGTTAGATTTTATCATCAGAGGAGCAGATAATGAAAGGATTGCTACATGCGAAGCATTAATTATAAAAGGAATAAATACAAATTCTGTAACGAGACATGTCTTAAAATCTTTCAACTATGATCATCGCCGAAACCTGTCTTTTATAATTGTATATTATCAGGGAAAGAATTTTATGAAACATTTGAAAGATTACGAAGCAAGAATTCTTCCTAATATTAAATATCCTGAAAACTTTGCGCTTGCAGAAAAAGTAATTGAAAAAGATTACAATTTCACAAATGATTCCATCAAAGTCGTTTTAGCAAAGCATGGTAACAATACTAGAGTCTTCCACGTTTTTATAAATATTAATTATAAGGCGTAAAGGCTAGTAGTTAAGCAAATAAAAAATGCGTAGAAAGTGCAATGCATTTTTCGATAGTTTTATTTCTTGGCCTGCAACCGCAAAGGTATGGGCTGAGCTCACGGAAGGAAAGGTCATGCTCCATTGCATTTCGCGCCTTCTGTTTGATGAAAATTCTCCACCCTGACACTAACAAAAATATCTACGGGTAGTATTTTTCAGCAAAACCTTGACTTCCGACAACGCTTCCTAGATCAGGTGCGTAGGCAGTCCAATACATGGTGTGCTCATAAAAAAGTAAAAATATGAACAGTCAAAAGAATGTCGGTATCTGGATTCGTGTATCAACCGAAGATCAGGTAAAAGGGGAAAGCCCTGAACATCACGAGATGCGAGCGAGACAATACGCAGAGCTTAAGGGATGGAATGTTGTCACTGTGTACCGTCTTGATGCAATGTCAGGAAAAGCAGTGATGGAATATCCCGAAACAATCAGGATGCTGAAAGACATTAAAAGCAAAACTATTTCAGGTATCATTTTTTCAAAGCTTGCCCGTATGGCGAGAAATACCAAAGAATTATTAGAGATCGCTGAAATATTCAGGAATCAGAAAGCAGATCTTATCTCTCTTGCAGAATCAATTGATACCTCAACCCCTGCAGGGTTATTGTTCTTCACCATCATTGCCGCCATGGCGCAATGGGAACGGGAAGAGATTGCCGCTCGGGTTGCCGCATCCGTACCAATCAGAGCACAGATGGGAAAACCTTTGGGAGGTGCCGCATCATTCGGGTACCGGTGGGAGGGAAATAACTTTGTCATTGATGAAGCAGAAGCACCGATCAGGAAACTGATCTATGAAATCTATATCAAGACGAAGCGAAGAAAAACCACCGCAGATGAGCTAAATCGCTTAGGATACCGTACTCGAAACGGTTCCAAGTTTTCCGATACAACCGTGGAGCGCTTGATTAGAGACCCGAATGCAAAGGGAGAGCGCAGAGCAAACTATACCAAAAGCCTTGGAGAAGGGAAGCATTGGCAGAAGAAACCCGAAAGCGAATGGATAAGCACGCCATGCCCCTCAATTGTGGATGAGACATTATGGAACGATGCCAATGCAGTTATGGATCAACAGCAGGGGGCACGGGCTAAACCTGGCCCTAGAAGCGTCTATTTGCTCTCAGGATACGTGTTTTGTTCCTGTACGGCTAAAATGTACGTCTATACCACCGCACCCGTCTACAAATGCAAAAAATGCAAACGGAAGATTGATGTAACTGACATTGATGAAATCTATCATGCACAGCTTAAATCGTTCCTGTTGACCGATGCCGATATGGCAACAATGGCTACCCAATCTAATGCCTTGATTGCGGAGAAGGAAACCTTGCTTAACACGGTGACTGGAGAGTTTGAAAAGCTTTCAAAGCGGATGGAGCAGCAATTGAATTTGCGGTTGGATGGTGAGCTTTCAAAAGAGGATTTTGCTAAATTTTATAAGCCATCCGAAGAACGGAGGAATCAGATCGAACATCAGATTCCCGAACTGCAAGCTGAAATCGACTTCCTTAAAATTCAATATTTGTCCTCGGATACAATCATTCAAGATGCCAAGGACTTGCATGCAAACTGGCCGAAGTTGCCGTTTGATGAAAAGCGTTCAATCATTGAAACCATCACGGAGAAGATCATAATCAACACAGATTCAATCGATATCGCCCTTTCATTTGCTCCCGCGCCTACGTCTTTTCTAAATGGCGGAAATAGTCAACGCAACTTCAGGGATTCATCGAAGCAATCAACATAAAACTCGCAGGAAAATCCAACGCGATCTTCGCCCTTGAGATCGTTACTCTTCTTTCTTCCATCGGTTGGCGCATCACTTCTAACACTGTTCTTTTAAATTCCGGTAATTCATCTAAAAATAAAACGCCGTTGTGTGCAAGAGAAATTTCGCCGGGTTGCGGATTGCCTCCACCGCCAACAAGTGCAACATCAGAGATGGTGTGATGCGGACTTCGAAATGGTCGCTTACTCACCAGCGTTGCATTCTCCGGCAATTTGCCCGCAACACTGTGAATCTTTGTTGTTTCTAACGCTTCCGACAAAGTGAGGGGCGGAAGGATCGTCGGTAATCTTTTTGCCAGCATCGTTTTTCCTGCGCCCGGCGGTCCGATCAATATTGCGTTGTGTCCGCCGGCAGCTGCGATCTCCAGCGCACGCTTAATATTTTCCTGCCCTTTTACATCACAAAAATCTATATCGAAATCGCTTTGCGCATTTGCAAATTCTGCTCTCGTATCAACGATGGTTTGCGGCAGGCAATTTTCATCTTCAAAGAATTCGACCACATCATTTAAATGCTCAACCCCGTACACTTTTAAATTATTTACCATTGCCGCTTCTTTTGCATTTGCCGCAGGTAAGATCAAACCTTCATAACCTTCTTTGCGTGCCTGGATCGCGATGGGTAATGCACCTTTGATAGGCCGTACTTCACCGTCGAGACTTAATTCTCCCATGATCACGAATTTTTCCAAACGCTCAGGATTTGCAATTTGTTCCGTGGCGCCAAGTGTTCCGATTGCAATAGGAAGATCAAATGCAGAGCCTGTTTTCTTAATATCTGCGGGGGCAAGATTCACTACCAGCTTTGTTCGCGGCATATAATAATGATTGCTTTTTACGGCGCTCTCCACACGCTGCAAACTTTCTTTTACAGCGCCGTCAGGCAGTCCAACGATAAAATAATGTTGCCCCTGATTGGTTACATTTACTTCAACAGTAATGGTAATGGCTTCCACGCCGTACACCGCGCTGCCGAATGTTTTCACTAACATGAGTATGATTGAGCAACCAATGTAGCGAAGAATTCAGGTCGGCAAATTCAATCGGTATAAAACACTTTAAACTTTAGAGGAATATCACAGGCATTAACCGGTTTAAAACATTGCAGTTTTTTATTATTGTCCCGGCATTAGTTCTTTTATCAACTCCAGTGGCGTCGCACACTGCAGGTTCAGTTCTTTTACCGGCTTTTACAGATTATTATTTCGAATATTGCTGTTTTGCATTTTCATCTCCAAAGCATCATATTCTCAAATGTTGAAATTATCCTCATTTTCAAATTTCCAAATCATCCTCATCTTCAAATTGATTATTTTTGTACCTCATGTCCCTCTACTTCACTTCCCTCAACAGCGGCAGCAACGGCAATTGTTATTACGTAGGTAATGATAACGAAGCCGTGCTTGTAGATGCCGGACTTTCATGCAAAGAAACGGAAGCGAGAATGCGCAAGCTTGATCTCAATATAAAAATAGTAAAAGCCATTTTTGTTTCGCACGAACATACAGATCATGTAAAAGGTTTGGCAGGGCTTGCGGCAAAATATCAATTGCCGGTTTATGTAAATGAATTGACAAGACCCGGTTGTTATCATTTGAAACCGGAATTCGCTGTTCACTTTCGTGCGCATCAATCGATCTATATCGGTGATCTTGAAATAACCGGTTTCCCGAAATTTCATGACGCCGCAGATCCATATAGTTTTATCATCTCCGGGAACGGAGCAACAGTTGGCGTTTTCACTGACCTTGGCCGGCCATGCGATGAACTGATCAAATATTTTAAAAAATGTCATGCTGCTTTTCTTGAAGCAAATTATGATGAAGAAATGCTGGAGAACGGTCGTTATCCTTACTTTTTGAAGAACCGCATTCGTGGCGGCCGGGGACATTTGAGTAATAAGCAGGCATTGCAAATTTTCACGGATCATCGTCCTTCATTTATGACTCATCTGTTGCTGGCGCATTTATCAAAAGATAATAACTGTCCGGAACTGGTGCAGAAAATATTCAGTGAAAATGCAGGAGCTGTACATGTTTCTGTGGCCTCACGTCAGGAAGCTTCTCCGGTATTTTTTGTAAACGGGAATACAACAATTAAGACAGAGATCCGGAAAAAGGCTTTTTTGAAAAATAAGCAAATAAGTCTATTTGATATATAAGGAATGAACTGGTTTGTATGTACATTTCAGTAGCCAAAATAGTTTTCTGATAATAAAGCAGCAAATTTCCCGGCTTTATTGTCACAGTACCATTACCTTAATCAACCCGTATGAAAAAAATATCCGTTTTTTTCCTTCTGTGTATTTTCTCAGGTTTCCTGGCTGCACAAACTCCCGAAGTACTTTTAACTAAAGTAAAGACTGATTATTCGAAGGAGAAAATATTCATTCATTATGATAAGGCAGCCTATCTGGCCGGAGAAACAATTTGGTTTAAAGTGTATATCGAAGAAGGAATGCTGCCTTCAGGGCAGAGTTCCGTTGTAAAAACAGAACTTTTCAATGATTCAGGAAAAGTGATCAGCTCTTTGATCTTGCCGGTGTCCGGCAGCGTAGCATCAGGAAATTTTAATCTCTCTAAATTACTTCCTACAGGTAGCTACATGGTTCGTTGTTTTACAAGACGAATGATGAATTTCGGCTCTGAAAATTTTTATACGCATTTCGTAAATATTTACAATGACGATGTCAGGTCTGCTACTTCTGAAGAACTCAACGATGCCATTATTGATTTTTTGCCGGAAGGCGGAAAACTCATCAGTAACAAAACGAATTCAATTGCATTTATCTGCACCGATAAAAAGGGGATTCCCTTACCTGCAGAAGGGACTGTAAAAAATGCATCAGGTAAAGGAATATGTACTTTTAAAAGTACACACAACGGAATGGGAAAATTTGAATTCACCCCTTTGCCCGGAGAAAAATATACTGCAGTGTGCAATATTAATTCAAAGTGGACTAAAGCAGTTGCACTTCCCGCTGCGCAATATCAAGGCGCCACCTTGCAGATCCAAAGAGAAAACGGATTTGCAGTTATAGAAGTAAACTGCGAAAATATTGATAATGCTGCACTCAAGCCTGCCTATTTATTGGGAGTTCAGGATAATTCAGTCGTATTTAAAACACAAGTGCATAACGCCATTCCCGTAAGCAGGATCAAAATTCCTGAGTCAGAACTTTTTACGGGCATTTTGCAGGTCACGGTTTTTAATGCTGATAATAATCCATTGGCAGAAAGGCTCGTGTTTAATAATTCCGGAAAGTATCGTGCAGAGGGAATTTTTAAAACTGACACATTAAATATGTCGGCAAGGAAAAAAAATGTTTTTTCGTATGAGATTCCAGATACAATCGCGGGCACTTATTCGATATCAATAACTGATGCTGATAATGAAATAAATGAAAACACAAACGATAATATTCTCTCGGGATTGTTGTTGTCCGGAGAATTGAAAGGAAAGATCTATAAGCCTGAATATTATTTTGAAAAAAATGATGAAGCGCACAAAGCAGATCTTGATCTTGTAATGATGACACACGGATGGAGAAACTTCAGCTGGAATGAAATATTCTCCGGTGTATTTCCTTCCATGAATTTTAAGGATCCTAACTATGCTAATATTTCAGGTACTGCCTTTAGAAGCGCGGGTATTCCTTTGCAAAATGAAGGCCTCACTTTTTCCTATAAAATCAAAGGAGATAATGCAAACTTCTTCACAATTACCACGGACAGTGCCGGTCAGTTTTCCTTGAAAAGTTTGATCTTTGAGGATACGGCTAATTTCTCGCTCATCGGCGGATCACCTAAAACTGAAAATGCATACCTTCTTGTAAACAATCCTCCATTGAGTAGTATTTTATCAGTTGCCAACACTATCAGGTACGCTTCCCGTTACACAGATCCCGAGCCGGCCAAACAGGAAAAGATCATAAGACTCAGCGCGACTTATAAAGTTGAAGATGCAACAGCTGTGCTTCTTTCCGCCGTTGAAGTAAAAGCGAAAATAAAATCCGTTTTGCAGGAGCACGAGGAAAAATATATGAGTGGGATGATGGGGGGCGGAACACATCGTACTTTAGATCTGCTCGAAAAACCGGTAAAAGGGGCCGATAATATTCTGGATTATCTCAAATTTAAGTTCGCCGGCGTAAGCATAATGGGGGGTAATAATATATTTACCCACCCTAAGCCGGGCGATCCGCCTGTCCCTAATTATACCATTAATTTCAGGGCATTGATGACTGTTTCAACAGGTCATGAAGGAGCCGTACCAATGAATGTCTACGTGGATGAAGTTCAGGTAGATCCTGATTTTGTGGCTAATATTCCCGCATCAAATGTGGCACTCGTAAGCGTATTTTCTACAGGTCCGTTTGCAGGTGCGGGTGGTGCTTTAATGATTTATACAAAAAAAGGAGACGACAGGCCAACTTTCAATAATGCGAAATCTGCTTCTTTCAACATTGAGGGATTTTCTCCGTCGAAAGAATTCTTTTCACCTGATTACGACCATTCGTCGCAATCTGTTATCAATGATGACAGGACCACGCTTTATTGGAATCCGTACCTCAAGACTTCCTCATCAGGAAAAAAAATACATTTCTCGTTTTATAATTCAGATAAGGCAAAGAGACTCAGGCTGGTGCTGGAAGGAATATTAGAAGACGGACGGATGGTACATTTTGAAAAGATCATCGAATAAAACGTTGAACTGCCCCCGGAATCTGTCCGGATTTTTTCAACCGGCTGTTTTCATATATTTGTCCCACCCTAATTAACCTGATATGAAAAAAGTATTCGTACTCTGTATGCTGACTGCAATATCTATAACGGCATCAGCACAAACTCCTGAAATACTCCTCGAAAAAATAAAAACGAATTATACGCAGGAGAAGTTATTTCTTCATTATGATAAAGATGCTTATCTCGCCGGTGAAACGATTTGGTTTAAGGCATATATAGCAGAAGGGATGCTGCCTTCAAAACAAAGTACTGTAGTTAAAGCCGAGCTCATGAATGATTCGGGAAGAATAGTATCATCTGCCATCTTACCTGTATCCGGTAGTGTTGCTTCCGGAAATTTTGAACTGTCGAAAACGCTCCGTTCAGGCAGTTATATGGTTCGTTGTTTCACAAGACGAATGATGAATTTCGGGACTGATAATTTTTATACGCATTTTATCAATATTTATAATGAGAATGTGAAACCGGCTTCTTCTGATGAAGCCAATGACGCGATCATTAATTTTTTACCCGAAGGTGGGAATCTGGTCGGTAATAAGAAAAATTCAATCGCTTTTATTTGTACAGATAAAAAAGGAGTACCGCTGGATGCAGAAGGCACGATCAAAGACGCATCAGGGAAAATACAGGGCTCATTTAAAAGCATGCATAACGGAATGGGGAAATTTGAATTTACACCTGTTGCCGGTGAAAAATATACAGCCGTCTGCAGCATAAATGGTAAAACAAATAAAGAAGTCACACTTCCCGTTGCACAATCTGAAGGCATTACATTGAGGATGATCAGAAACGAGGGAGTTCCTTATATCGAAGTAAATGGCAGCGGTATTACAAATAAAGAAATAAAACCTGCATATCTCCTGGCGACAGAAGAAAACTCCGTTGCATATAAAGTGCAACTGGATAACGGCGCTGAAGTAAGAAAACTTATTATTCCCGAATCCCAATTAGTAACCGGGATCTTACAGGTTACAGTATTTAATGCTGATAATAAACCATTGGCGGAAAGGTTGGTTTTCAATAATACAGAAGATTATCGTGCAGACGGGGTTTTTAAAACCGATACATTTAATACCGCAGCAAGAAAACGAAATGTTTTTTCTTATGAGCTTCCTGATACAATGGCGGGCACTTATTCTGTAGCTGTTACTGATGCCGAAAGTGTAATTCCGGAAAAAGGAAGTGATAATATTTATTCCGGTTTCCTGTTGTCAGGTGAATTGAAAGGAAGAATTTTTAATCCTGATTATTATTTTGAAAAAAATGATGATCAACATAAAGCGGATCTTGATCTGGTTATGCTTACGCACGGCTGGCGCAGGTATAGTTGGAATGAGATCCTTTCCGGTATATTTCCTTCCATGAGTTTTAAAGATCCTGACTACGCGGGTGTATCAGGAACGGCATATAGTGAGGAAGGTATGAAACTAAAAAATGAATCACTTACTTTCTCTTATAAAACAAAAAGTAACGAATTTGATTTTCTCACACTGAATACAGATAGCGCCGGCAATTTTTTAATGAACGGCTTGCTCTTTGAGGATACGACACGTTTCTCCCTCAAAAGCGGAATGGGAAAAAAGCAAAATGCGTATCTCTCCATAAATTCCGCTTCTCTCAGGAACCTTTTTTCAGTTGCAAAAAGCCAATCATGGGTTTCACGTTATGTCGATCCTTCCGCACAACAAACTGCAAGAATAAAAAAGATCTACGGAATATATAAAGATGATAATACCGGCGGAGTGCTTCTTCAGGCAGTGGAAGTAAAGGCAAAATTAAAATCTGTTTTGCAGGAGCATCAGGAAAAATATATGAGCGGAATGATGGGAGGGGGCGCAAGACATACATTAGACCTGATCGCAAACCAGCCAAAAACGCCGGGTAATATTCTTGAGTACCTAAGGTTTGCAATTCCCGGTGTTCGTATTACGGGTGGCCCGATCAGAAATTATGCGGTAAACTATCGGGCGCAGATGAGCATTTCAACCGGCGCCGTACCGATGACAATCTATGTAGATGAGGTGCAATCAGACGCAGATTATGCGGCGACTTTTCAGGCTTCAGATATTGCGATGGTCAGTGTATTTTCATCAGGCCCTATGGCAGGGCCGGGCGGTACGCTGGCAATATATACCAGGAAAGGCGATGACAGGCTTATTTTAAATGCTGCAAAACCTGCTGCATTCGATGTTGAAGGTTTTTCAACGGCAAAAGAATTTTTCTCTCCGGATTATGATCATGCAACACAATCTGTGATCAGCGATAACAGAACTACGCTCTATTGGAATCCTTATCTCCACACCGCATCTTCGGAAAAAAAAATAAATTTCTCTTTTTACAATTCAGACAATGCAAAAAAAATAAAAGTGGTGCTTGAAGGTATTTTAGAAGACGGCAGGCTTGTTCATTTTGAAAAGATCCTGGAGTAGATGATACGCTAGCTGATCGGATTGATGTCTTCAAGCATTTTCACCACGCCTTCTTTTTTTAATATCAGATAACCAAGCCGGTCATTGCTGATGCCGTCTTTTAACTGATAACTGAAGCTAAGCTGATCATCTTTAACGGTCGTTTCAAAATGATTGAAGCTGATATTGGGATATTTTTTGAGGTCTTCGCCGATCTCATATAAATGCGTGGAAAGAATAAAAACGGAGTTCCTGATCTTTATTAATCCTTCAATAACAGCCGTGCTGCATTTCATCGCATCTTGAACATTCGTTCCTTTAAACAATTCGTCAATAAGGATCAGCCACTTTTTTCCGTTGCTTACTTTTTGAATGGTGGCTTTTATTCTTTGAACTTCATTAAAGAAATAGCTTTCTCCTTTTGCGATATTATCAATCACATTAATATTAGATAACAGTCCGTCAAAGTAAGAAAGCCGCATTGTTTTTGCCGGCACACCCATTCCGGTGTGAGCCAGGTAAACCGCTGTTCCGCAGGATTTAATGAAGGTACTTTTGCCCGCCATATTTGCCCCGGTAAGAAAAAGGAAATTGTGATCCTTATTCATAGTTACGTCATACGATACGGGCTTTTCAAGCATCAGGTGATACAGATCTTTTGCTTCAATGTAAGGATCAGCACTGTTGATGAATTGCGGGATCGTAAGATTATATTTTTCCATTGCCAACGCCATTCCGTACCACGCATCAAGCTTTCCGAAAATCGCCAGCAGCTCCAGCATATTCACTTTGTATTTGTAACGGATAAAATGCGCCAGTTCCAGCATTTTGGAAGGGGTAAGATCAGCCGCAGATTTTGATTGAACGATGATCTGCAGTTCTTTTTTTGAAAGGATCTTTTTCGCTTCTTCGAGCGTATTTTTTAAAGGCAGCGGTGCGTCATCAGTAGGAAAAAACTGAACCGCCTGCTGCATTCCTTTAATAAAATCAAAACAATGCTTCACTGAATATTTGATCAAAGAATAATCATGGCCATGAAGCAGCTTGTACGTTAAAGAAGCCACAGAAGAAGGTGAAGCAGGAATGCGATCAACAGTAGCTTCATAAAATCTTTCTACCACCATTACCGTTCCGTTGGAAATGATCGCCGGCCATTTGTCTTTTTTATTTTTTATGGCAAGAATGGTTTGCTGCACATCCTGTATCGCTTCAATGGTCGTAAGCGGCACTACAAGATTTCTGCGCAGTTGTTCTTTGCCGCGGCTCGTAGTTGTAAGATCGATCTTATTGAAAACGGCAAACTCATCTTCGCGGTCAAAGATCACAAGGTCGGCAAGGGTGGTTTTGTCTGTCTCCATGAAAAATATATTAGATGAAAGAGAAGAGACAAAAGATAAGAACCGGTGATAATTGAACTGTCTTTTGTCTCTTATCTTTCATCTAATATCTCTGTCTTATTTTATTATCTGTTAAATAACATGCGTTGTCCAATATGAGATGCATTGACCATCCCGTTTTCATAAACGAAATTTCCGTTCACCATAGTTTTTTCTATAGTTGCAGGAAATTCAAAATTTTCTAACGGGCTCCAGCCGCATTTGTACAAAATATTTTGCGGCGTTACTTTATAATTCACGTTCATATCCACCATTACAAGGTCTGCAAAATAACCTTCACGAATATAACCGCGATCCTTTATCTGAAAACAATCCGCAACGGCATGACTCATCTTCTCCGCAATTCTCACCATCGGAATTCTGCCTTCTTTATAATGGTGCAACATCAGTTGCAATGAATGTTGCACCAGTGGAAGTCCTGCATGCGCATGCTCGTAAGGCGGCGCTTTTTCCGACAGCAGGTGAGGAGCGTGGTCGGTTGCGATCACATCCAAACGGTCATCCAGCAAAGCTTTCCATAATGCTTCCTTATTTTGTTTCGCTTTTATCGCCGGATTACATTTTATTTTATATCCGAGTTGTTCGTAATCATCTGCAGTAAAACTTAAATGATGCACGCATACTTCGGCGGTGATCCTTTTGTCTTTTAGCGGAAACATGTTACCGAATAATTGCAGTTCTTTTTCAGTAGAAATATGGAGGATATGTAAACGGGTATTGTATTTTTTTGCGAACTGAATAGCTGTAAGCGAAGATTCATAACATGCTTCTTCATTTCGGATCAGGGGATGATCGGATGCATCAGGATCCGGCTTTGCGGCTTTGATGCGTTCATAATTTTCTTTGATAATGCGTTCGTCTTCACAATGCGTAGCGATCAATATTTCGCTTTCGCTAAAGATCTTATCGAGTGTTGTATGACGATCTACCAGCATATTTCCTGTGCTGCTGCCCATGAAGATCTTAAGTCCGCAGATCTTTTCTTTAAAATTATTTGCCCGAAGCGCTTCTTCCGCGTTCGTATTACTCACACCCATAAAGAAGGAATAATTTGCTAAGGAGTGCTGCGCAGCAATACCGTATTTATCTTCCAACAGCTCCAACGTAAGTGCATTCGGAATGGTATTCGGCATTTCCATGAATGACGTAACACCACCTGCCACCGCCGCTTTGCTCTCGCTGGCGATATCTGCTTTGTGGGTAAGTCCGGGCTCACGAAAATGAACCTGATCATCGATCACACCCGGAAAAAGATATTTTCCTTCGCCGTTTATTTCGGTCACATGTCCTTCTGCTGTTACGGATGCGGAAACTTTTTCTATTCTTTCACCGTTTATGAGCACATCACCTGCTGTGATTTTTCCTTCATTTACGATAAGTATATTCTTAAAGAGATACTTTTGCATGCAATTGAACGTTAGATTTACAGAGAAAAATACCAAACTAATGCAAATTATTAAAAGCTTTATCAAAGTGCTGGTTTTTGTTTGCCCGATGGGCGCTGCAGCTCAGTCCACTTATCTTAATCAGGGCTCAAAAGATGAGCATTTTATCGACAGACTTGAAATAAAGCAACAAACAAATACCCACCTTAATTTTTCTACACTTAAGCCTTTCAACAGAAAGTATATCGTGCGTGAAGCGGAGTTTTTGGACAGCGCAAGAATGGGCTACAAAGATTCGTCAGGCGTAGATAGATACAGGGTGTGGACCGATCTTGATCTTACAGCCGTTGATGAATATAATCTTCATAGCTTGTTGATGAATAATACGGAATGGGTGAGTGTTCCCAAAGAAGATTTCCTAAGCAAAAAACCTATCCTGAATACTTTCTATAAAACGAAAGCGAATATGATAGAAGTAAATAATCCTGATTTCTTTCTTGCGGTAAATCCAATGCTGCAGGTAACACAGGCTATAGAACCCGGTTATGATCAGGCGATATTTTTAAATTCCCGAGGTGTAAGTGTACGGGGGCTTATCGGCAAAAAGATCGGTTTTTCATCTTTCATAACGGATAATCAGGAAAGAGGGCCAAGGTTCTTTCAACAATATATAAAAACCAAATATGCTGTACCGGGTGTGGGTTTTTTTAAGCCTTTCAAACCTGATTCCCTTCAAAACTTCAGTGCAGTCGATTATTATGATGCAAGAGGTTATTTTACTTTTAATGCGGCGAAATTCATCGACGTACAATTCGGCTACGATAAAAATTTTATCGGCAACGGCTACAGAAGTCTTTTCCTGAGTGACTGGGGAAACAGTAACCTTTTTCTGAAGCTTAACACAAAGATCTGGAAGTTGAATTATCAGAATCTTTTCATGGAATTGATGCCACAGTTTGTACCAAGCAGGTTTGGCGGTATTGGCGGGGATATATTGCTCGACAGGAAATATGCAGTGATGCATCACCTTAGCATGAATATAACAAAGTGGCTTAATGTAGGTTTGTTTGAAAGTGTTATTTTCGGCAGAAAGAATCGTTTTGATTTCCAATACCTAAACCCGATAATTTTTTATCGTCATGTAGAGGGTACAATAGGTAGTCCTGATAATGCACTTGCGGGTTTTGATTTTAAGGCTAATGTTGCTCATCGATTGCAATTGTATGGTCAGATGATCCTCGATGAGTTTATACTAAAGACGATCAAAAATGATCCCACCAATGCAAACAACAAATACGGTTATCAACTCGGCGCAAAATATGTAGATGCATTTGGTATCAAAAATCTTGACCTTCAGGGAGAGATAAACAGGGTGCGTCCTTTTACTTATCAGCATACGGATACGGTTGCAAATTATACGCACTACAATCAGCCGCTGGCACATCCGTTGGGTGCTAATTTTCAGGAGTTCATCGGTATAGCTCATTATCAACCTGCACCAAAGTGGACGATTGATGCAAAAGCAATTTATTATTATCAGGGACTGGACAGCGCAGGATTTAATTACGGCGGTAATATTTTTGAGATATATACCGCTAACAGACCCTTTGACAGCGGGTTTAAAGTAGGAAGTGGCGCAAAGGCAAAATGCTTTAACGGTACGCTACTTATTTCTTACGAGCTGAAAAATAATGTGTTCCTTGATGCATCACTGCAGCAACGAACGTACAAAATTGCAGGACTATCCGGCCAAAGCAGCACAACTTTAGTTACTGCCGGCGTGAGGGTAAATATGTTCAAACGACAATATGATTTTTAACTGATCGCTGATGCACATAAAAAGCCGCAGATTCATCTGCGGCTTTTTATGTGCATCAGTATTTTTATTCTACTGTAAGAGAAAACGTAAGCGATCTGGAACTTAAGCGATCTATAGTATTTGCATATTTAAGTACGTTATTTGGCTTGAGCACATTTCGTAATCCGTATGAAACCCTCAACTCCGGCGAGAGTACAAATACCGGGAAATAGATATGAAAACCTATTCCGAGTTCAGCCGCGTAATCCAATTTTTGAAGCGTTACAACATCATCAGTTGTCTTCTTGGATGCATTGGCAGCAAGGTCATACATAAGGCTGCCGCCGGCAAGCATATATACTTTCAAATTGGCAATTCTGTCGCTTGTAAATTTTATCTGTAACGGAAACGCAAGTGTGATACCCTGCACTTTCTTAGTTGTTAAGGTATCTTCACCACGCGGCTTATCCGGCGTGCGAAGCGTGTATTGAAAAACCTTCTCTGTAAACACCAGATTCACGGGATATGTACGAAGGTCAAAGTTTTCACTGAGGCGCATATTCACGAGCCATGCGAGATTGATACCTGTGCTATTCACACTTTCAATGACATTCACGCTGTCAAAAAGAAGAAATTTGGGACTGTGCTGAATGTTATAGTGAGAACGGTTTGCACCAAGGTTTATCCCGAAATGAAAGTTCTTATCATCATGATCTTCCATGTTCAGTTCTGTACGCAGTTGCGCCAGCCCCACTGCCGGCAGCAAAATAACGAGTATAAGAAAAGACTTTATTTTGTTCCGCAATAGATACTGCATATTCCTAAGCTCAGAGGTTTAGTGACTGTATTTACATAACCGGTCTTGGTCATGATGTTTAAAAAATCTGTTCCTTCCGGAAACTTCTGAATAGATTCGTCCAGATAGCTGTAAGCTGTTTTATTTTTCGAAAAGACCCTGCCGATCGTTGGCGTTACTCTTTTCATATAAAAATTATAAATGCCTTTAAATACCGGCGATTTCGGTCTGCTGAATTCCAATACAACCAATTTGCCGCCAGGATGCAACACACGTAAGATCTCTGATAATCCCTTTTCAAGATCCTGAAAATTTCTCACGCCGAACGCTACCGTTACCGCATCAAAAGAATTCGTTTCAAAAGGAAGCTCTCCACTATCAGCTTTAATCAACGTGATTGATTTCTCAACCCCTCCGGCAACTATTTTTTTTCTCCCTACTTCCAGCATGCCTTCGCTGATATCAATTCCCGTAATGCTGCGCGGCTTTAATCGTTTGTTAGCCAGAATCGCCATATCGGCTGTTCCTGTTGCCACATCCAGGATCGTTTGCGGAGCTTTATCTTTCAAATAAGCTAATGCTTTTTTACGCCATTTAATATCGATACCCGCACTGAGGAAACGGTTCAAAAAATCATAACGCGGTGCTATATCATCAAACATATCAGCTACCTGATTCTTCTTGCTTTTCTCCGAATGCTTGTACGGAACTATAATATCGTGTGCATATTGTGCCATTAATGCAAATATAAGCCCTTTGAAACAGCCATAAAAAGCACTACAGTAGTATGATGCCATATTAAAGTTAAATTTGCTGCTGATCAACTAAAGAAAAATGCATATAAAGAAAGCTGAGTACGTGATAAGCAGTCCGGATTACGAAAAATGTCCTGAGCCCGACAGGCCGGAATATGCGTTTATCGGCCGGAGCAATGTGGGGAAATCTTCGTTGATCAATATGCTGTGCAATAATGAGAAACTCGCAAAGACGTCCGGGTCGCCGGGCAAAACGCAAATGATAAATCACTTCCAGATCATCAGCAATAACGGTGAGGAAGGAAAGAAACCAGTGCCCGATCAAAAATGGTTTTTGGTGGATCTTCCCGGATATGGTTTTGCAAAAGTGAGTATCAGCAGCAGGCGTAAATGGGAGCAGATGATAGAAAATTATTTGCGCAAGCGTGAAAATTTATCGCAGGTTTTTGTATTGATCGATGCACGACATGCACCGCAAAAAATAGATCTTGAATTTTTAGAGAACCTGAAAAAGTGGGATGTGAATTTTAGTCTGTCCTTTACAAAAAGTGATAAAGAAAATCAACGAACGGTAAGTAAGAACGTAAAAGATTTTTTAGAAGCGATGAGAAAAACCTGGCAGTTCTTACCGCGACATTTTGTAACAAGCGCTGTGAAAAAATCAGGGAAATTGAAACTGCTGAATTTTATCGGCGAAACGAATGATGAACTGAATGAGAAAACCAAATAAGGAAAACGGATGATAGGAGAACGGGTAATGGTTAATTTTTTAAGAGCGGAATGGACGATAATAAGGGAGACTTCGCGTTAACAATTATACAATTTCCAATCATCAGGTAAGCAAGTTGTGCAAATGAAAAGAGCCGGCCCCTAACGCCGACTCCTTTCTGTTTTACACATGAATCTACCTTACTGTTTTATAATTCTTTCTGTTTGTTTATAGTCGTCGCTCACCATTTGAAGGATGTACATTCCTTTGGAATACCGCTGTAAGTTGATGTTGCTTGAGCCTTTCATATTTTTTCCTGTTTCCAATACTCTTCCGTTTCCGTCGAGCAAGGCGTAAGCGTAATTGTCGGAAGCATTTACGCTGATCCTGTCCTGAACAAGTGTAGATACTGTATATTTTTTATCAGCACCGGATTTCAATACCACGATATTTGAAATCATTGTTTGATTGATCGAAGATGTTGCACTGAGTCTGTAATAGATCGCATTTGAAGAGGACGGCAGGTAAGTATAATTGTGCGGAGTGCCATCAGCCGTCATGATCGTATGAAAATGTATTCCGTCATCGGAAGCTTCCAATAGCTGAGCTACAATCGGTTCATCTGCGATGGTATTCCATGTAAGATTATGACCCGATTTGGAAATATTGCCTTGAAGTTTCACGCTGTGTATAGCCAGTGTTCCGGTTCCTTTTGCACCGGAAAAAGTGTACGAGCCAAGGCTTCCGTAGTTAGTAGTGTTGCTGTTACCTGCACCGGAGATCACAATATAGTAGGTGCCGATATTTAATGTAGTATCTGCTGATATATTCATCATATCAAGAGGATTGTATGTTCTGATTAATGTGCCAAGTCCATTATACAGTTGCATCATAACATCAAGATCTGCCCCTTCATTATTTGCACCGATATGATACGGGTCTACATCAAAATGCATCGGTCCGGCCTGAATGATATCGAGCTTAAATGCATCCCTGTCGGTAGGCGTTGAAATAACACCAGCTTTTGAAAAAGCTATCGGGCTTATTATTGTTGTAGAAAGATTCATCGTTTCCGTGTAATCATCCGTGCGATATGTAAAGCCGTTATCTCCGTTTGTGATCCTGCTGAGATTATTCTCAATATTTGAGCAATTGTCAGGCGTGGGACCATCGTTCCAGCCCGTCATATTTCTGCTGTAGCTACTTCCCATCACGGGTGCCCATGCTGTTTGCCCTGTTCCTGTTCCGGAATTATATTCTTCAAGAAAAGTGCAGTTGCCGTCATACTTTGCCTGATGGGCAAGCCCAAGCGTATGCCCTGTTTCATGCGTACAGCACTCTGCAATATTTTTTACGTTAAAGCTCAATCTGTCAGCAAAAACAAACGCCGGTGTTTCTGTTCCCCAACCAAACGTGCCGGTAAAAGAGATACCGCCCACACCCGGTTGCCATGCACTTGTTGTGGTTACTATTATTCTTGTGCGCTTCATAAGCGGTGCCGCTAAATATACGGTTGAATCTGTCGTAACATTTACTGCAAAAGGACGAAAATCTTCACTTACCCGGTTAAACACTTCTATGATCTGTGTATCATTAAATGTACTTGGGGCGCATACGAATACATTTCCGTTTTGCCAAAAAGCCGAGTGAACAGTCTGGCCGTCAAAGTCAAGAAAGATAGTCGGAGCTGCGGTTAAAAGACTGTTGAGTTTAGGGCCCTGACAGTATGCGTTAGCGGATAGGAGCAGCGATGCAATAAAGCATAGCTTTTGTGTAAGGTTTTTCATGTTAGGAATTTTAGGATAGTTGCGATCGTGGATAAGGGCGATCAGCAGTATCTTATAAACAAATGCAATTACAATTTACAAGGCTCGAAGATCTTTCTTGTCTCAAACTTTTGCAAAAAATAAGCGCCGTTATTACTCTTTATTTCATAGCCGTCTGCCGCTTTTACGTTAAGGATGCGACCGGTATATGTAATGCTTTTATCATCGTTAGTGATGCGTGAGATCTGGAACATCGTGTTGTTGTCTTCCGATCGGATCATTACCGTCTGAAGATTTTTAAACACCTGTTCGTTGCTGAGCACTTTACCGTTAAAGTGAAACTCAGCAGAGAAAGGAACAGAAACTGTTGCGCCCTCTGTATAATTAAAAGTTGTATTGATAAGATAACCGTCAAGGTTTAGCTTTTCCGGGTAAGCGGCAAATAGTGTTGGCCTGTTGTCGGTTTTTTGTGCCAACCCTGTTAAACAGCTCAGGGTGAGCAGCATGAATAACATACTTCTGGTTAGCAATTTCATTGGACTGGTTTTTTATAGATACAAGATAGATTCTGTATAAGAAACGCCATCCGCTAAAATTTATTGTAAATTTTTTAAGGAATTTTTCAATATTGATTAGTAGAAAGTAAAACTAAAGTGCAGGCTTCAATTGTTTCAATGCCTTTGTCTTTTGCAATACGTTCCAATTCTTCATTTTCCGTGCCCGGATTAAAAATAATTCTTTTAGGATGCAACGCTGTAATGTAGTCGTAGTAAGGCTTTTGATTCTCCGGGTTTAAGTATAAAGTAACGGTATCTACGTCCTCTACCCGGGGCTTTTCCTTAAGTATTTCTACGTGATTTATTATGCCCGTTCTTCTGCCGATAGCAACAACTTCATGATCATGCGCTGTCAGTTTTTTCACCGCCATATTGCTGTATCGTTCCGGATTTTCTGAAGCACCCAACACCACTGTTTTTTTGTTCATAAAAAATTAATTTAAAAATCTTGATCTTAATTCCGGCGTCGGGATCATGCAGCTTTCCTGCCGACCAAACCATTTATACCGGTTCTTTGAAATGAGATCATACACAGCATTTCTGATAAAATTAGGAACAATAATAAAGCCATACAATAACCTTGTGACACCGGGTAATTTTTTCGCAACCCTTAATGCCGCGGTTGATTTTGTATAAGCGATCCCTTTATCCAGTAATACAAATGAATTGAAAGTAGTGTGCGGAAGCGCATGTGATTTAAGTAATGTTTGTCCGGCATCCGACTGTAAGGAAGCGAAACGAAATATACTTTTCGGGTCGTGCCTGATCACAAACTGTACGGCGCCGTTGCATAAATTACACACTCCATCAAATAATATGACCGGATTTTCCTGCATCTGATGCAAAGTTACAATATACGATCGTGGTGCTGCTGAGGTGATCATAAACTTCCGTACTTTAACAGAATAATCAGTATCGTCTTCTATGGTTAATAAAATAATTGCTGCTTGGTTACTTGTTTTGATTTTGGGTTGCAACGTAAATACGAAGCCTAAAGAAAACACCGTTGTTAAAACAGCCGACACCGTCACGGGAAGCTGGTTGCTTTTTGACATCGCTCCGGATGGTATCAAAACCCGTTTAAACGACAGTATGATAGTTGATGCTTCCCTGCGCCGCATACCCGACGAAGAGATGATTTCTTTTTATCCGGACGGCATGTTGACCGATGCAGTCGCTTCCGGTAATTTCGACACCGGCAGGTGGCAGTACAACGCCGATAAAACAGAGATCATGGTTTTTCTGCGTAACAAACAAAACAAGGTTCGTTTTTCTCAGGAAGTGGTAAAAGGAAAGCAGGTCCTCAACTTTGTGGATGCAAAAACGCACATGCGGGCAAGGTTTATGCGGTATGGCGAAAGCCTTGCGGATTTTAAGTCTGATCCTTTCTATCGTGATAATAACCTTTGGCGCATGCGGCCTTCCCGTTCCGAAACGGATAAAGAACTTCAGCAACGATTGGGCAATTACTTTAAACATATTCTGGCGATCTTTAAGGCTGCACAATTAAGAAAGCAAGACCTTGTTACATTTGAATTTTCAGGAGGTATTTTAAAAATATACAACGGCGGCATCGGCATCAACAAGCCGGATAATATTCCGGTAAAATGGAGCCTCGGATTTTTTAATGAGAAAGATGAAGACAGGCTGTATACAATTTTTCACGACTATCTTTTCAGATCAAGTTATCGCGGTAAAGGAACGGGAAATTGGATAATAGATGATCATGCAATTTTGCTCAACATGTATACGGATCTTCAAAACGGAAAATTTGATAAGCCCCTCAAAGAATAATTTATCAAAAAACAGGTGACTTCTTTAAATCCGGCAAGGCTTCATCAATGCGCTCCGCAAGCTGTTGCAATTTAATGGTAGGTACAGCGGGAAACATGTGGTGCTCAAGGTGATAGAACATACTGTACGTTACAAAATTTTTCCACGTTGTTCTTTGAGTTCTCGCGATCTCATTTTCTTCGAGGTCGTGATGCACCGTCCACACTGCAAAGAATGCAGAGAAGAATTCCCCGGCTGCCATCGCACCAATATGATAGATCAAAAAACCTGAACCGATATAGAATGCGATCGCTGTAAATAATATGATAGAAAATACTTCGATAAGCAGATCTTTTCTGTAAGTTTTATTCCCGAGTTTCCACGTAACCGAATGTATGTCGTAAATATGTTGCGGACCGTGAAGAATCGCCCGGTACCATTTCATTTGCGCACATTTCCCTTCATGATCTTCCCGGCCGGGATAATATTTATGATGGCGGAGATGATTGAACTTTACGGCGTGTGAAGATACCATCATCAGCAGACTGTTAATATACAATGTAAGCCACGTAAGTTTTCGGGAAGTACCGAGCGAATTATGAAAGCCGTTGTGCACCTGTCTTAATGCCGTAAGGAAAAACATTACGGAACATGGTATCGCCCAAAAATAGAGTTGGTTATAAGCCAGAATCCACGATGCGATCAGCCATGGGAGCGTGATGGTATTTTCAATAAAGATCTCTTTTTTATTAAGGTGAATAAGATCTTTCCATTGTACTGTTTTTAATAAAGCTAACTGTTTCATTATGGTAGTTTTTGTAATTAGAGAATTGTCGCAGCCTATCAGGGTTTCCTCCTCAGAATATCAGTTAATGCATTGCTCAGGTCAGGAAATTTGAAATGATATCCTTCTTTTTCCAATCTTTCAGGGATCACCCACCTGCTTTTTAAGATCAGCTCCGTTTCTGTTTTTATCAACGCAGCGCCTGCTTTCAGCAACCATTCCGGTGCCGGCAAACCGAAAGGGCGTTTAAGCACTGTTCTTAAAGTTTCCATCATCACTTTATTGCTCACAGGTTTCGGAGATGAACAATTGAACACACCGGAGCATTCCGAATGCCTCTGAAGGAAAAGAATAATGTTGAACAGGTCTTCAATATGTAGCCAGCTGAACATCTGTGTGCCTTTTCCCTGTTTACCACCGAGTCCGCATTTTACAAGATTTGCCAATGGCTTCAGCGCACCGCCTTTGCCTAACACGATGGAGATCCTTAATACAATTTGTCTTGTTGCAGGAAGTCTAAAGTCAAAAAAACTTTTTTCCCAGGCTTTAGCCACGTCTACAGAAAATCCTTTTCCGATCTCACCGTTTTCTTCCGTCATCGACCTGTCTTCAGCATGTCTGTAAATAGTTACGGTTCCGGAATTTATCCAAAGAGGTGGCGGAGCGTTACATAAAAGAAGAGCGTCTCCTAATTTTTTTGTAGTAAGCGTTCTTGAATACATTATCTCTTTTTTATTCGCTTTATTGTAGCGGCAGTTCACAGATTTACCGGCGAAATTGATCAGCATATCTGCATTGTTCAATGCTTTTACCATGGCAGCAGTATCGCTCCATTGTACATATTCTTTTTTTCGGGAGATGATCAATACTACGTAACCGGCAAGTTTAAACTGAGCTTCTGAATATTTACCGATAAATCCTGTTCCTCCTGCGATGACGATCTTTTTCATACTGTGAATTTTTAAATGATAGGATACGGATCAAATTAAATTTCCACTCTTCTTCTGTCCATCGCTCTTTTTTCATTGATCGCTCTTTTACGGAGCGAAAAGAAAATGTACAGGTTAAGAAAGTGCATGCCGCCGAGGATCAAAATGATGAGGCCGATCTTAAAACTGAGACTCTCTATAATGCCCTGCGTGTTGCTGATGGTGTCGGTTACCCGTAGTGTGTACACGGCATAACCAATATTGATGAGGTAGAAGCCAACGACAAGTAAATTATTTACACTGTCTGCCAGTTCTTTGTTGCCGTGAAAAATATCCACGAGAAAAACCTTTCCGTTCTTGAACAAACTGCGGGCAACCCATACGGTAACACATAAAGTAATGATCAGGTAAAAACTGTAGGTGATGATGATGTTTGACATGATTATAGTTTTTAAAGTTTCAGAAAAAAATGAAAGTATTTGGTAAAAAAAACCGTCATGTTACTGACGGTGATTATTTTATTTAAATATTTTTAATACGGTACCGGTGAACCAATTCTCTTCCGCTTTGATCATGAGCTCGAGCATCTTATCCGCGTTTGATCCCAGCTTTTTAATATCTCTGATGGTATCGGTAAACTGTTTTACTTCTTTGTCTTTTTTGTCTCCGTCAATAAATTCCAATTGACCAAGCAATTTCAACATCGGATCAAGTTCTCTTTTTTTTCTTTCTTTAATAATCTGTGTGGCCACTTTCCAAATGTCTTTATCTGCGGAAAAATATTCTTTTCGTTCTCCTGCAATGGTAATCCTTTCCACCAATCCCCATCCGATCAGGTCGCGGATATTCATGTTCACATTACCCCTGCTGATGCTCAATTGCGCCATCACGTCATCCTGTGTAAGCGGATCAGGACTGATCAGCAACAACGCGTGAATCTGCGCCATGGTTCTGTTAATTCCCCACTGGGTTCCGAAGGCTCCCCAGCTGCTGATGAATTGTTGTTTGGCCTCTGACAGTTTCATGATGTAAAAGTAAATAATGTTTTTTGAATTTTCAATAAACAATGAAAATTTATTTTGAAGAATTCAGAACAAAAAGTCAAAACCCAAAAGCGATGATGCTTTTGGGTTTTGACTTTTACATTTTGCTTTCGCAAAAACTGCTGATTATTTTAAACCAACATCGTCACCGGATTCTCAATAAATTTTTTGAACGTTTGCAGGAATGAAGCACCCACCGCACCATCTACGCTGCGGTGATCGCAGCTCAATGTAACTTTCATAGTGTTCGCAACTTCAAATTTACCGTTGCGGCTCACCACCGTTTCTTTGATCCGTCCTACAGCAAGGATACAGCTGTCAGGCGGGTTAATGATCGCAGTAAATTCTTCGATATCCATCATACCCAAATTGGAAATGGTGAATGTATTACCGCTGAATTCGTTCGGCTGTAATTTTTTATCTTTCGCTTTACCGTACAATTCTTTTGCATCAGCAGCGATCTGTGATAATGATTTCTGATCAGCAAATCTGATCACCGGTACGATCAATCCTTCCGGCAGCGCTAATGCTGAACCGATGTGAATATGATCATTTTTACGGATAAAATCTCCCATCCAGCTGCTGTTCACATCAGGATGTAAACGAAGCGCCGAAGCAGCCGCTTTTATGATCATGTCATTGAAAGAAACTTTCACAGGACTTACGTCGTTTATGGCGGTACGTGCCGACATCGCGTTGTCCATTGTAAGTTCCATCGTAAGATAGAAATGCGGTGCGGTAAACATGCTCTCGCCTAAACGACGTGCAATGGTTTTGCGCATTTGCGTAAGCGGAACATCCGTGTAAGATTCTTTTCCGTTTGCCGTAAATGCAGCTAACGGTGCGTTTGCTTTTGCAGGAGCTGAACTTCCAGCAGGCGTAGTATCCGCCGCTGTTTCTTTATAGCTTTCTATGTCTTTCTTTGTAATTCTGCCACCGTCGCCCGTGCCCTGAACCTTACTGATATTTACGCCTTTCTCCTCCGCCATTTTCTTGGCAAGTGGGGAAGCTTTAATTCTTTGGTCAGATGAACTGTTTGTCGCCGGCGCTTCTGCAGGTGCAGCTGCATCTGTTTCAGCCGATACAGCAGCAGCGTGTTGCTGATTGCCTGTTGCAGACTGCTCATTGCCCCCCGCAGCTTCAGCAGCCACGTAAGAAGTTACATCCGTTCCCGGTTTACCTACGATCGCGATGATCTGGTTTATCTTAGCGGCTTTACCTGCTTCAACACCTATATATAAAAGCGTCCCTTCTTCATAACCTACCACTTCCATGGTAGCTTTATCCGTTTCCACATCTGCCAATACATCGTCTGATTTTACAGCATCGCCTACTTTTTTATTCCACGACACGATCTTTCCTTCTGTCATCGTATCGCTCAATAAAGGCATTCTGATCTCTTTTGCGCCATCAGGCAAACTAACTTTTGCAGCAGCACCAGCGGCAGCTGCGGGTTTAGCTTCCTTGATCGCTTCTTCTTTCGGTGCTTTTTCCTTTGTTGCTTCAACAGCACCTGCCGTAGCGCCAGCTTCCGCATCCAGCAATGACTTATAATCTTCGCCTTCTTTACCCACGATCGCGATGATCTGGTTTATTTTGGCAGCCTGCCCCGCAGGAACACCGATATAAAGTAATGTTCCATCCACATATCCGTTTACTTCCATAGTCGCCTTGTCGGTTTCCACTTCAGCCAGCACGTCGTCTGCTTTCACTTTATCACCTGCCTTTTTGTTCCATGCCACGATCTTTCCTTCAGTCATCGTATCGCTCAGCAAAGGCATACGTATTACTTCTGCCATAGATTATCTTTTGTAACTAATGAGGTTCGAAATTAATGCAAAAAAAGTAAAATCCTTTTCGCTTTCAAAAGGATCAGAATTCAATTTCCATTTTCAGCCTGTCCTTTAATTCTTTTATCAGCGGATATTTCTCCGAGAGAATCTGATATTGCTGCTTTGCAGTCAAAGGTGCATTGGCGTCCGCAACCAAATTGTCGCTCTCCACAATTTCCATGGAATACTTCAGCAACCTGTTACTGAAATGCTGCTGCAGGAACTCAATCAGTCCTGATCGCTCTGTTTCAATAAAACGCTGCTGCAAATTTCCTTCGGTGATGATGGTAAAATTATCCGCATCATTTATCTGTAAAACGGCCGCCTTAAACTGTGTTACGGAAGGATGTTTTTTCTGTTTCTCCAATTCCAGCGTGTACATATCCCAGGCTTGTTTCAGCGTTTCCGCATTCATCGGTCTTGCCGGAATATCTCTGTTACTTTCTTCCAGCACTTTTGCACGAAGCTTACTCAATCCGACAAAACTGCCTGTTTTCTTCGGCATTTCGGGGTTAGATGCTGCTGGTGCAATTTTCTTTTCCGCGATCACATGTCTTTCCGGTTGTACGGTGAGTGATGGCATTTGCGGCGGAGCCGGCAGTACTGCTGCTTTTACTTCTTTTACAGGGAGGTAAGAAATGGCTTTAAAGGCTACGGGCTTTACTGTATCAATCAATTTTTTTTTTGAAACACCGTTATCGGCATCAGTACTCATCTCTACGGCCTGGTTAAGGTAGCAAAGTTTGATGAGCGCCATTTCCACAGATAACCTTTTGTTACGCGCTTGTTTGTAACCCAGCGACGCGTCGTTCAGCACGTTGAGTGCCGCGATCATCCAGTTACCGGAGATGGCTTTTGCCGCGATTAAATATTTATCGCGAAAATCATCCGCCACTTCCAGCAATGCAGCAGCTTTTGCGTCTTTGCTCACAAAAAGGTTTCTGATGAATTCTGTATAGCCTTCTAAAAATGTATCGCCTTCAAAACCTTTCTGATTGATCTGATCAAACAACAATAACGCTTCGCTCAATTGCTGATCTGTATTGAACTGGAGCAGCCTGAAAAAATAATCCTCGTCAAGGATATTCAGATGCTCTAAAGTATTTGCATAGTTTAAATGTCCTCCCGTAAAACTTACGATTTTGTCCAGGATGCTCAATGCATCACGCATACAGCCCTCACTTTTTTGTGCGATCACATGAAGCGCCGCATTCTCAGCCGTAATGGTTTCTTTTTCACAGATCTCTTTCAGATGATCCACGGTGTCATTCGCCGTGATCCTTTTAAAATCGAAGATCTGACAACGGCTAAGGATCGTAGGAAGGATCTTATGTTTTTCTGTAGTTGCTAAAATGAAGATGGCGTAAGGTGGCGGTTCTTCCAACGTTTTCAAAAAAGCATTGAAAGCCGCAGCACTCAACATATGAACCTCATCCACAATATATACTTTGTAATCGCCGGCCTGCGGCGCAAAGCGAACCTGCTCCACCAATGTGCGGATATCATCCACAGAGTTGTTGCTGGCAGCATCCAGCTCATGAATATTTAAAGAAGTACCGTTGTCGAACGAAACGCAACTGTTGCAGTGATTACAGGCTTCGCCGTCTTCAGTTTTATGCTCGCAGTTGATCGTTTTTGCAAGGATCCTTGCGCAGGTTGTTTTACCCACACCGCGCGGGCCGCAAAACAGGAATGCATGCGCCAACTGATTATTGGTGATGGCATTCTTTAATGTGGTTGTGATGTGCGACTGCCCCACGACCGTACTGAAATTCTGTGGCCTGTATTTTCTTGCGGAAACGACAAATTTTTCCATAATATTTATATCCTCAATTCTGCGAAAGTGAACGCTGCAAAGTTAATTATTGCAGGCCGGAAAACCTATGCCGTTATGATAAAATAGGATGGCGCTCAAACTTTTTATTACGGTCAAATAGGTAACGGAATGTATATAAACTACGACTTTTATACACCGTGCCCAGGCTTGCGGCGATATTCAGCATTTTCGGGTTAAAATCACCGATCCACTGCATTTCATATTCCTCATAAGGTACTTTTGATGTTTGGATCACTTTTGCCGCTTCCGCAATGATATAGGCATCCACGCCTTTGCCGTGCCACTCCGGAACTACGCCGAAAACCAACCCGGTGAATTTTTTATTTTTTGTGAATTGCTTCAGCCAAAGAAATTTAAGTTTTTGCAACATGCCGAATTTGCCGTGCAAATGTTTGAACCATTGGTTAAGATCCGGCAGGTTGGTGAAAATAGCTATCGGTTCCTCGTTGTGATATGCGTACCAGATGATCCTTTCATCCATCACGGGCTTCATGCTTTTAAACATGATGAGCACCTGTTCAGGTGCCAATTGCTTCAATCCGCCGTGACCCGCCCAAGCTTTATTGTACACCGTTGCGAAGTCTTTCGCGTATTTTTCGATCTGATCTTTTTTGATATGCTTCGCGGAGAAATTCGGATCTGAAGCAATCGCATCATGCCTGTCCCAGATCTTTTTCTCCAAAGGGTCTTTCGGTTTCATATTGAAACAAACCTGTTCAAAGAACCGCTTGAAACCGTAATTTTCAAACAGTTCCACATAATACGGCGGATTGTAATTCATGCAGTACATCGGCTCCATAAAGCCTTTTGTTACCATGCCCCACCAGCGATCACGCTCACCGAAATTTATCGGCCCGTCCATCGCTTCCATGCCTTCCTGTCTCAGCCATTCTTTGGCGGTATCCAACAATAAGTCGGATGCGGCCTGCTCATTCACACATTCAAAAAAGCCAACACCGCCCACAGGAATATCATCTCCCTTGTTCTTATATTTTTTATTGGTAAATGCCGCGATCCTGCCGATGGTTTTGCCGTTATGCTCAAGTATCCAGCGCTCCAGTTTGCCCGTACGAAAAGCTTTGTTTTTCGTCTTGTCAAAAACGTCTTTCACATCCTTATCCAATGGCTGTATCCAGTTCCGATCATTTTTATAAATGCTCAGCGGGAGCTTGTAAAAAGCTTCTGCCTGTGCAGGCGTATTTACCGGAGTGATTAGCATGGGTTTGTTGATCAGTTATAGCTTGGAAATAAGTAATTAAGTAAATAGAGTATCAAAGTATCTAAAGTTTCTAAGTGCCAAAGTAAAGAGAGTATCAAAGTACATAAAGTACTCACCTTGCGGGTGAAAATCTAAACCTGATTCCTATATACTTTTACAAATCTTCAGCTTTTTTTAATTCTTTCCTCAATTGTTCCGCCGTCTTCGAACTGCCGTCGTGGCTCCATCCGGGCGGCATCAGAAGGTATTTTATTTTTGTGGTGACAGAAACTTTCCGCTTCATATCTTTCATCATGCCTCTCCACTCATGCGTTACATGGTTGAGCGGATTACCTGGTTTATCCAAAGGTTTGGTGAGACCGTATTTGATCGGATCTTCTTCCGCTTCATCCTGAAAAGTACCGAACAATTTATCCCAGATGATCAGGCACATGCCCATATTCTTATCCAGGTAGCGGATATTGCTCGCATGATGCACACGATGATGCGCAGGCGTAACAAAAACGGATTCAAACCAGCCCGGCATTTTTTTGATGTATTGTGTATGTACCAATATGCCGTAGGTCTGCGTTATGGAATACATGAAAACGATATCAAGCGGATCAAAACCCATTAATGCGATCGGAATAAAATATAAAAAACGATAAACGGGTTGCAATACCGAAGAACGGAAACCGGTTGTAAGATTAAATTCTTCTGATGAATGATGCGTGAGATGCACGGCCCAAAAGATGCGGCAATAATGATCTACACGATGCTCGATGTAAAATGCAAAATCTTCAAGAATAAATAAAAGGAACCAATAGAGCCAGGCAATTTCAATTTCGAAAAAATGGTGATAGTAGCTCCACATGAGCACGCTCACATAGAATCCCCAACGCAGCAGCAGGTCAAGTCCGCCGTTCATCAGCGTGAGCGCAATGTTTTGAAGAACTCCTTTAAACGTGTAAAATTTTTTATCACCCCAATGGCTCATGATGATCTCCGCGCCTATCACGATAATGTAGAACGGAACAGAAATAAGCAGAAACCAGGTTTCACGGGATGATTGCATGGTGTAAGTGTTTAGTGATAAATGTTTAGTTTCAGCCAATATCGATCAAGAAACCACTAAAAACTAAGCACCTGAAACGGCGTTTTATACCGCCATGATCTCCGTTTCCTTAAACGCAAGATGCTTTTCAATAAGTGCGATAAATTTATCGGTAGCAGTCTGAGCTTCCGCTTCGGCGTCCTTACACTCATCTTCACTGGCGCCGTCTTTCTGTAATTTTTTTATGCCTTCGATCGCATCGCGGCGTATGTTACGAACAGAAACTTTTGCGTGCTCACCCTCCGTGTTACATTTCTTCACCAGTTCTTTACGTCTTTCTTCTGTAAGCGGCGGCAAAAACAAGCGGATCGTGTTACCGTCGTTCTGCGGAGTGATGCCAATATTGGCCTGCATAATAGCACGCTCAATTACCTGCAACATATTTTTCTCCCAAGGCTGTACGGAGATCGTACGTGCATCGAGCGTAGAGATATTTGCAACCTGAGCGATAGGCGTCGGATTACCGTAATAATCTGCCATAATACCATCCAGCATTACCGGATTGGCTTTTCCTGCTCTGATTTTTGAAAGTTCTGATTCAAGGTGACTGATTGCTTTATTCATAGAACCTGAAGCATCCTGAATGATAATATTTAAATCGTCTGACATATAAAATAATTGGGTGCAAAGCTAAAAAAATCTGATGTGTAATCATCAGATTTTAATATTTTAACGATAAATAAAATGTTAGTCCATTTCCACCGGCTCCTGTGCGAAACTGAGGACCTTGTGTGAAGCGCGCAACTTCTTTTCCATTTTTTCTTCTCTGTAAGAAGCTTTAACTTTTTGTCTGAAATAGTAAATGGCGCCGATAAAAGAGAAGGCCATCGCCATCAGAATAAAAATGATCGCAGTCGTATCAATATTTCTCAGTGCAAATGCAGTGATCACAAAAAGAATCGTTGCACCTACGCAGGTAAATACGATCTTCTTATGGGAGAATCCGAGATCCAATAAGAAATGATGGATGTGAATTCTGTCCGGACTGAATGGTGAACGTCTGTCGAGGATACGCATACCAAATACCCGAAGCGTATCAAACAGCGGGATCATCAATATTGCGAAACCTACTGCAGGTGCTGCATGGCAGCTGAAAGCCTGTCCCGGAGTACCCGCAACATTAATAAATTTGATCACTAATATTGAATTGATAAGCCCCAAAAGAAGAGATCCCGTATCACCCATGAATATTTTGGCCGGAGAGAAATTGTAAATGAGGAAAGCACCCGTTGCGCCGCACAGCGAGAAAGCCATTACGGCATAACCAATCTCATTTGCATAATAAAAATAGCATCCGAAAACAAGCGTTGTGATCACTCCTAAGCTTCCCGCAAGACCATCTACACCATCAATGAGGTTGAATGAATTCGTAATAACAATAATTGTGAAAAGTGTAAGGAAAACCCCGGCGTAATAAGGAATAGCTTCGATCCCTAAAAATCCGTGCATATTGTTAAGCGTGATATTGCCAAATTTGATAACGATCCCCGCAGCGATAAGCTGTCCGATAAATTTTTTATTGGCAGATAAAACAAGAATATCGTCTTTAAGGCCGAGGAAAAAAATGACGATTGCTGCTGCTGCAAAATATTGCAACTCATGATAAAAAGGGGTGCTGCCCATCAGCGTTGCTACGATGAAGCCTGCGAATATACCGAGTCCGCCCAAGGTAGGCACTACAGTTTTGTGCACTTTTCTTTCATCGGGCTCATCAAAGAGCTTTTTGCTTTTTGCGATCTGTATGATTACAGGGATCGCAAAAAAAGTGATGATGAAGGACAAAACGGCACTGAGTAAAATATTTTGCATAAAAGGCGTTATAAAACCGCTACATTAACAAACGTATAGAAAATATGTTTCTGCAAGACTCCCTGAAACTATTGTTTGTTGCCCTGCAATGTTCGAAAATAAACAAATTAACCCGTATGATAACGGTCTGAAGGGTGCTTTATTACACCGAACTAAATAAATCACCTGTTTTAAGGTTAAAATGAAGGTTTTCAAGTAGGTTTGCACCGAAAAATTCACATCAAAATAATATAAAAATGGATAAGCTGACCGACATAGCTTCACAGATCAGAAGAGATATCGTAAGAATGGTACATGGTTGCCAAAGCGGCCACCCCGGCGGGTCTTTGGGTTGCGCAGAATTCTTTACGGCCCTTTATTTTGACGTGATGAAGCATAATCCCGATTTTAAAATGGATGGCAGGGAAGAAGACCTGTTTTTCCTCAGTAACGGGCATATATCGCCTGTTTGGTACAGCACTTTGGCAAGGAGCGGATATTTTCCGATTCAGGAATTGGCCACTTTTCGCAGAATAAACAGTCGTTTACAGGGTCATCCCACAACGCACGAGCATCTTCCGGGTATTCGTGTGGCGAGTGGTTCACTTGGTCAGGGAATGAGCGTAGCGATCGGTGCGGCATTAGCAAAAAAGCTTAATGACGATAATAATACGGTTTATTCACTTCACGGCGATGGTGAATTGGATGAAGGACAAAATTGGGAAGCGATTATGTTTGCCGGAAGTAAAGGTGTAGATAACCTGATCTCTTCTGTGGACTGGAACGGTCAGCAAATCGACGGTACAACGGCGCAAGTAATGGATCTGATGAACCTGCACAAAAAATTTGAAGCATTCAATTGGGATGTCATGGAAGTGGAAGGGAATGATATGGATGCGGTAATCGCAGGTTTAAAGGAAGCGAAAACAAGAACTGGAAAAGGCAAGCCGGTTGTAATACTGATGAAAACGATCATGGGTAAAGGCGTTTCTTTTATGGAAGGTCACCACGAATGGCATGGTACTGCGCCAAATGATGAGCAACTTAGAATCGCTTTATCGGAATTGCCGGAAACGTTGGGAGATTACTAAGCGTTCAAGGTTCAAGATTCAAAGTCATTAAGACTTCTCAAGTTCTGAAGAAATTAACAACCTGAAAAAACTTTGAACATTTAATTTTGGACCTTGAATTATTTTAGAGCTATTTGTTGTTTGGAAGCTTTGTAAGAAGGAAACCACGCCGCTAAAAAAGTGATGGCAATTGCCGTTCCTGCAACGGTTAAAAAATCGGTGAAGACCATTTTTACCGGAAAATAATCCACCACAAACGAACCGCCGATTATTTTGATCAGGTGAAATTTCATCTGCAATAAACAAATGATCAGCGCTAAAATGATTCCCGCTGCAGCGCCTGAAACTCCCAGCAGCAGGCCTTCCGCCAAAAATATTCTTTGAATCCCGGCAGATGTCGTACCCATGCTCCGCAGAATACTGATGTCTTTTCTTTTCTCCAATACCAGCATCATCAGTGCGCTTACCATGTTAAACGCTGCAATAATGAGAATGAGCGTGAGTACGGCATATATGGCCCATTTTTCCATGGTCATAGTGCGGTACAGATTTGCATTTTGTTCGTACCTGCTTTGTATTTTAAATGCCCGTCCGAAGATCTTTTCCAATGCTTTATTTGCATCACTTTCTGTTGTTCCTGCTTTTATTTTTAGCTCTATAGCTGAATATTCATCAACACCAAAATCCATTTGTGTTTTTACAAAACCTATATCGCTAATAGCAAATTGATTGTCAATATCCTGCTGAATAATGAATACACCCGAAGCTTTTGCAACGCCTTCACTCATTACATCCGTTATGGCAGAAGACGTTGTTTTTCTCGGCAGAATTACGGTAACATCAGATGCGGGAAATGCTTCGTTCACATTTATCCCTATTTTTTCCTGCACACCGTAACCCGCAACCAGCTTTGGATTTTCGGCATTGCCTGTCTCAAACTCGCCATTATTTGTATTCGCAGGAACGCCGCTGATGCGTTTATAAACGCTATCCACTCCTTTGATCGTAACGAAAGTTTGTGCGGAGTCGATCTGCAATACGGCTTTTTCTTCCGCCATCATTGATAGCCCTTCAACAAAGGGTTGCTGCTTTACATTATTAATCTGCGCAGCGGTTAGAAAAAAAGTTTTTCCTTTTGCCGGCGTCACGCGAAAGTCGCTGTAAAATGACGAGTACAGTGATTTTACCAATCCTTCAAAACCATTGAAAACACTGAGCACTAAAATTTGGCAGCAGGTTGCAAATGCAATAACAGTAACGGTTACCCGTGAAATGATATTGATCGCATTGGCCGATTTTTTCCCTTTAAAATAACGCAGGGCGAATATGAAGTGCATCAATTAAAAAAAATTATTCGTTGTCTGTATCCTTACTGTCCGCCTTTTTAATGTCTTTAAAAAGCTGTTCCATTTTGTCTACATAATCAAGCGTGTCATCAATGTAAAATGTAAGCTGCGGCATGCTGCGAAACTGATGGCGCACTCTTGAAGCCAGTTCTTTTTTTATTTCCCAGGCTCTTTCCTGAATATTTTTCAATGTGCCTGCCGCATCGTTTATTTTAAAAAAGCTGAGGTAGATCCTTGCATCAAACAGATCGGGTGTGATCTTTACGGATGCAATAGAAACCATTCCGCCGCCGCTCATCGACAAACCGAAACGCTGAAAAATATCATTCAGTTCTTTCTCCAGAACCGCCGCTACCTGCTTTTGTCTTTTACCTTCTACCATATTATTACCCTTTAAATCGCTGTAAAATTAGTTACTTTGCGGCTTCTGAACTTATATTATTACAGATGAAAAAATACGGTGTCATTTTCAGGTATCTGAAGGATTACAAGCTGGCCATTTCGGGTTATTTCGTAAGCACATTACTTTCTATCGTTTTCGGGATAACTTCTCTTGCGATGCTTTTTCCTTTTTTACAGGTCTTGTTCGATATGGCGCCGATGGCTACTCCGGGCAACGTCGTCAAATTCTCACCTTTTGAAGTGCTGAAAGAAAAATTGAGTATACTCATCAATGGCGGCGATAAGCTTCATTCTTTGGCAATAATTTGCGTGCTTATTATCATAAGTATTGTGTTGAAGAATACATTTCTATATCTCTCCACACGTGCGTTGATGCCGGTAAAAAATAAAGTGTCTACCCGGTTTCGCATCGATATTTTCAATAAGGTACTAAGTCTGCCGATCGGATATTTCACAGAGCAACGCAAAGGCGATCTCATGAGTCGTATGACCGGAGATGTTGGCCAGGTTGAAGGCTCCGTGCTCGGCGCATTGGAAGGCTGGGTGAAAGATCCTTTGCAGATTATCATTAACCTCACTGTACTTTTTACCATCAGTGCAAAACTTACCATCATCATTCTTTTCTTTATTCCGATCATGGGTTTCTTTATCGGCAGACTCGGTCGCTCACTGAAAAAACCTTCAGGGATCGCTGCTAAAAAAAGCGGTGAGACCATCTCGATATTAGACGAAACTCTGGGAGGATTAAGAGTGATCAAAGCATTCAATGTTGAGAGAAATATTCGTAAGAAATTTTCCGACAACAGCTACGAATTACTCGATCTGAATAACAAAATGGGCTTTCGCCAGGCGCTGGCTTCACCAATGAGTGAAGTACTCGGCGTTATGATGTTCACTGCAATTCTTTGGTACGGAGGCGGCCAGGTCTTAAGCCATACCATTCCGCTGAATGGTGCGATGTTTCTGGCTTACATGGCATTGTTCTATAATATTATTGACCCGGCAAAAAGTATTTCCGGTGCTTTCAGTAATCTCCAAAGAGGAACGGCGGCAATTGCAAGGATTCAGGAAGTTTTGGATGCACCTGTTACGGTAAATGAAAATCCTGACGGCAAAAAAATCACGTCTTTTAATGAGAGTATTGAATTTAAAAATGTGAGTTTCTTTTACGAAGATGTGACCATTCTAAAAGACATCAGCCTCACTGTAGAGAAAGGGAAAACGGTTGCGTTGGTGGGAAGCAGCGGTGCAGGTAAATCAACACTTGCTGATCTTATTCCGAGATTTCATGACACCGGCAACGGAGAGATACTGGTAGATGGTGTGAACATTAAAGACTATTCTTTGTTCTCGCTCCGCAATTTGATGAGTATCGTAACACAGGAACCGATTTTGTTCAATGATACGATTGCAAATAATATTGCATTAGGTATGGACAATGCGACCCGTGAGGATATTATCAATGCCGCAAAAATTGCAAACGCCCACTCTTTCATTGAGAAAAAAGATTTTGGTTACGATACCAATATCGGTGACCGCGGCATGAAGCTCAGCGGGGGCGAAAGACAACGGCTTACTATCGCAAGAGCGGTGCTAAAAAATCCGCCGATACTCATACTTGATGAAGCCACGTCCTCGCTTGATACCGAAAGCGAACGCCTCGTGCAGGATGCCATCAATAACCTCATGGAGAACCGTACTTCTGTTGTGATCGCTCACCGTTTGAGTACGATCCGTCACGCCGACGAAATCATCGTTCTGCGCAAAGGCGAGATCGTAGAACGCGGCACTCATACCGGTTTGATCGATCAGAACGGTTTCTATAAAAGGCTTGTGGATATGCAGGAAGTGAAATAGTATTTCTTTATTATCCTTTTTGTGAAGTTTATTCTTAAATCAACTTTCGGTTTAATTTTACAAAAACTACCCGCTGTAGTTGTATGCTTTACAGTTGTGTGCTCTTTCTTTTTTGCGGGATATGTTGTCAAATCACTTAAACACCGGCCTAAAAAAATCCTAAACTCTCCACCTTGCGCTACTGCGGATAAATGTAAAAAAAGCCGCGGACATCAATTATTATCCGCGGCTTTAATTTATTGTTTAATAGTATTCTTTCGGAAAATATAAATTCATCGTTGCTCCGTTACCGGGTGACGATACTGCATTAATAAAGCCTTTGTGATTTTCCATTATTTTTTTACAGATTGCCAAACCGATACCCGTTCCGATATAATCTTTTGAAGTGTGCAGGCGCTGAAATACTTCGAAGATCTTTTCCGCATATTGTGCTTCAAAACCTATCCCGTTATCAATGATGGACACGCAGAAATAATCCTCATCTGCTTTGACTTTAGGCTTTTGTATCGTTGCGCCTTTTACCGTGCTGTTCTTTACCGTTATGGTTACCGGTTTTCCTTTTTCAGTAAATTTGATCGCATTGCCGATCAGATTTACAAACAATTGTTTGATTTGGAATGGAATGACACTTAATTCAGGAAGTTCATCCGATATTATTGAGACATTGTTTTCTTCAATCTCATCTTTTAGATCAAGAAGCGTGTCGGAAAGGACCGAACCCAAATTTTTCTTTACAAAGATCTGTTCTGAATTTCCTGTTTTGGAATAAGATAAGATATCTTCAATAAGCGATTGCATCCGCGAGGCAGCGATGCGCATTCTTGTAACTGACTCGCGTGTTTTCTCTGACAAATTTTCATCTCTGTCGAGCACCATTGATGCGAAGATCTGAATCTTTCTGATCGGCTCCTTAAGATCATGCGTGCTGATCCAGTTGATATTCGCCAGCTCTTTATTCGCTTCTTTTAGTTCTTCACTCAGTGTGCGATAGCGCTCCTCCTGTTTTTGGGAGAAAGAAAGGCCGAGGTGTTTTTCCAGAGAATAGGCAAAACTTTCTGCAGCATGCAATTCGGTTTTCTTCCATTCGCGGCTTTTATGTCTTACTTCCTCCGTCCAAAGCTCAAATGATTTTCGCGGCGTAAGCCTTGAAAGTGTATCATCTTTTTCCATATCCTTGTATGGATTGCCGGCCCACTTAATAGTTTCCACCATTTCTTCTCTCAGCCAAATAATACAATCGTCATTTATCAAAGAGAGAGAATGATAAATAACACCCGATGCCTTTTCGGCAAAGGCTTCCGCCTCGGGAAACTGCGCACTCAGATAAGACGTATGGAAATTCCTGATCCCGTTTTTAGTTACCAGCAGCTTTACAAGTTGTACGCAATTTTCCTGTGAAGGAACATCGCCGTTTGTATAAATATTATCATCTCGGTAAATGATCACGCCGGTTGCATTTGCCACTTTTCTGATTTGTTCGGCGTCAAAATTTTCACTGATGAAATCGCTGCTTTTACTGAGTAGCGCAAAAAGATCTTTAAGATGTTCTTCCGAACGCTGCCCCACTTCGAATTCTTCCGCAGTTTCTCTTACGGTAATTTGTGACGTAAGAAAATGTCCCTGCAATAATGCAGAGAGTCTTGTGAAGTGAGGAAGTACTTTTGCCGAATAATGATGACAGGCGATCAATCCCCACAATTTTTTATTAAGCAATAAAGAAACTGTAAGCGTAGCACCTACGCCCATATTCTTTAAATATTCAACATGAATAGGAGAAACGCTGCGCAAAACAGACAGACTGAGATCGAGGGAGCTGTTATTTTTTTCAACGGAACTATTCAGCGTAAGTATTGGTACGGGTTCGTAATTAATATCAGCAATCATCCTGATTTGATTCTTTATATAAAGCTCTCTCGCTTGCGCAGGGATATCTGTATGAGGATATTTTTGACCTGAAAATGAAAACAAGTCTTCTCTTTTACTTTCCGCGATCACTTCGCCGTTATAATTTTCATCGAAACGATAGATCATCACACGATCATAACCTGTGATCAATCGTGTTTCATCAGCAATGTTTTTACAGAGGTCGATCAGATGACCAGCGCCTTCCATATGTGAAACAAATCTGCCGGTTTGGCGATAAAGATTGGGAAGAGAAAGCGCACCATCGGGAAAAGGTTCTGCTTCAACTATGAGTTGACCGTTTGAGCGATGAATGGTTGTATTGTAAGAAATATTGTCTGCGATCAGCACAAAAGGGTTTGAGCTTTCCGGAATTTCGTCGATGATATAATGGTATAATGTGTCAGATTGGCTTTGGCCAAAAACATCAGCCATGGTTTTGCCGAGAATTTGCGCGACATCGGTATGAATAAACGCAGCTATATTTTCGCTGCAAAAATCGATCATTTTGGTTTCTTCATTCACGGAAAGGAGAAAGCCGTGCGGTTGAATGCTGCCCGGAATGTGAATAGGCTCACTTTCACAGTTTACAAGGTTAGCAATGTCTCGGTTTACAATATTCGTTATACTCATCTGATCGTTTCACATTTTATAAAACGGGGGAATTCGGCAGCATATGTCGTCATTAGTTGCTAATGCTTCAAACCTGATGCCATCCATTCACCTGTAGCCTTAAAAGTTTGGATAGCCGAATGTATCACTTCCTGTGCATTATTGTTTACCGCGAAGTCAGTAAACTTTTTCACGAATTCCTTCCACATTGATCCGGTGCGATTTCCATATCCGTTAAAGAATGACACGCCCTCCGAAAGATGGAGTTGTTTATTTATGTGTTTGTAGAGCATCCTTCCGCCCAGCGTTGATCCTTCGAGCACATACATGCTGCCTATCGCAGAAGCTTCATCCACAGGTGAAAATGTTTTTATCGGTATTGCTGCGATCTCTTTAATTGAAAAACCGGTGTTTAAAAGATCTTCTTCGATTAAATGCGCTTTTTTCCTTTGGTTGAGATCCCGGAAAATGCCGCCGAGTTTCGGATAGGCGTATAATTCGATCCCTTTAACGAGGCCGTACATGTGTACCAGGTAATTTCTGTAATCCGCCAATGTGAGCGTATTGCTGAGTAAAGCTTTTGAGACCTCATTTTCCTCAAGCGCTTTATGACTCTCTGCTGTTTGATTTCTGAGATCTTCGAGAAATATGTCTTGTACCGTTTTTTCTGTCCTCATCACACGAATGTAAAAAACTTCCTTAAATGCGTTTTACGGTTTATGGAATTACTTGAATTTGTTATCACATACGAAAATTGAATATGAGCAGGATTATATCGTTATGTGCAGGCGTTTTACTCGCTGCTTTTTTTATGATACCGGGAGATACCCGCAACAATAAAAAAAACATTCCCGAAAAAAATATTTCCGTTAAAACTCCCGCTGCTTCCGCAATTGCAAATAACGAACCGCAACGATTATCCGGCTTTGCGTCAAAAGCGAAAGTTTATGTAATGAAAAAAGAACTTTGCAACCGCTACTGTTTTTTTGCGGATATGCGCTTGGGTTCAGGAAAGAAACGCTTCTTTATTTATGATCTGGAAAAAGATACGGTGATCAATGCAGGATTGGTTGCGCACGGCAGCGGTTCTGAAACAGGAACCGAAACATTAAATTATTCTAATACCGAAGGCAGTTATGCCACATCGCAGGGTCGCTACAAAATAGGGGAGGAATACAACGGCACTTTCGGACTTGCTTTTAAATTATACGGCCTGGATTTAACAAACAGCAATGCCTACAAACGTGCGGTGGTATTGCATTCGCACAAGTTTATCCCTGATGAAGAAACATGGCCAAATGAAATTTGTACAAGTTGGGGTTGCCCTACCGTAAGTCCGGATTTTTTATTGGTTTTGCAGAAATATATTCACGGGAGTGAGAAGCCGGTGCTGCTTTGGATCCTGGAATAAAAAGTAAAAAAAATAAAAAGGTAAATAAAGTAACCTTCAATTTGAAAGCGCTTTATTTACCCGTAAACTTATATTCTTTAAAGTCTTTATTATACCATTGGGATCTCAATTGCAAGTAACTCCGAATCAGCCGACACTTTGATATCAAATGAATCTGCTTCGCTGATTCCTACGGCATCTTTTACATCATATTTTTCGCCGTTCACTTCCACACTTCCTTTGATCACGGTAAGATAAACGCCGTTTCCTTTGAAGGCATTTTCGTAGGTGATCGTTTTGCCGGCTTTAATATTTGCCAGCGAAAATCTTGCGTCCTGATTTATCCAAAGTGCATTATCTTCTGCTCTCGGAGAAACAACCACCTGCCACTTGCCTTCTCTTTCGGCAATATCAAAATTGCGTTGATCATAACGAGGTTTTATATTCCTTTCTTTCGGGAATACCCAGATCTGGAAAAGTGTTACAGGCTCTGTTGCGGATTCATTTGCTTCCGAGTGTCGCACACCCGTACCTGCACTCATGATTTGGACGTCCCCGGCTTTGATAACGCCTTCACCCCCTGTACTGTCTTTATGTTTTAGTGCGCCGGTAAAAGGGATCGTTACGATCTCCATATTGTCGTGCGGATGCGTAGGGAATGCGCCGCCGCCTGCTATCCAATCATCATTCAAAACCCTCAATTCGCCAAAGTGAACCTTAGCGGGGTTGTTCCAGCCCCCGAAGCTGAAATAATGTGCGGGCTTAAGCCATCCATGATCTGCAGTGCCACGGTCCGCAGCTTTTGTGACAATTGTCTTCATAATTTTAATTATTTGATGTTTAAACATCGAATTTAATGCCGGAAAGGTGGAACTGCCATTTTAGCAAAAGCAACCGCCGAGCGAAGGAGTAAATGAGGATGCGCAAAATTAAGATTCAAAATCTGCGCATCCTCTGCGTCTTAGTGGCTCAGCGGTGATATTTAATTCCACTGCGTAAAATCCTCCGCCGTCAAAGAGTTGTCAATATCCTCCGCACGGTCTTCGTTGTATTCTATGATGAAATTATTTCTGCCCTCGCCCATGATCATGAGCAGGTATTTTTGCTGAACGAGTTCCAGCATATTGAGGAAAATGAAAATAGCGTGAATGCGGTTCTCGCAGTTTTCAAATATCTTTTCGAAAGGAAGTGTTTTTTCTCTCTTGCTGATGTCTAACATAAATGCTCTAACGCCTTCCATGCTATAATTGTATTGTACAACCGTATGAACAGGCTTGTGATTACGCTCGTGGAGTTTTTGCGCCACTTTTTCAAAAGCTTTCATCAAACGGAACAAGGTCACGGTTTGGATCTCCGTTCCTTCACCCGCTTCTTCGCCTATCTGCGACAACTCCCGCTGCAGGTTGCCGCGTTTGATCATAAGCATGCGGGTAGCTTCCATTTCTGCCATGAGTGCGGATGCTTCTTTGAATTTTTTGTATTCAAGGATCTTATCGATCAGTTCCTGACGCGGATCGATCTCATTTCCGGCAGCATCCACGTCTTTACGCGGCAACAACATTTTTGCTTTAATGCGCATGAGTGTGCTGATGAATAAAATGAATTCACTGCTCAGTTCGATATTCAGTTTTTCCGATTGATGAATATGATCGAGAAAGTCGTTCGTAATCCTGGTGATCGGAATATTATAAATGTCCAATTCATCCCTTTCAATGAAGAAAAGAAGAAGGTCAAAAGGTCCTTCAAACTGGTCCAGCTTTATCTGATAAGAATTTGACTCGTTTGCCACAAAATTTTTTTGAAGTGAAACCTTTTCAAAAGCTGTCACCTCTTAAAAAAGCCTTCCGCTGTTGCGAAATGCTGTAAAATTAAGGATTTTTTCTGCCGGGACAGGCGACTTATTTTTTAAAATTTACAGGCAAATCCGATCCCCATCAATTGCAGGATTTGCGGCTGAGGGCCCCTGTCCGGATTCACGTTTTTAGTATCGTCATCGTATATGATGTCCAGGTTGAAGGAGAAATTAATATATTTTGATATTTTGGCGGTCAAGACGTTGGAAAAGAACACGTCAATGTTTTGCGGATTGTTTTGGTAGTTAGAGAAAAGATCCAATTTTCCTTTATAGGTGATATTTGTACTGATCTTTTTGAGGTAATTGGCAGAGAAATAAGCGCCAAATTCCTGTTTAGCCGATTTTTCCGAATGGTACGCTGTAGATGGGACCGATCAATGCATCTGAAGCAATTATCGATCGGCCGGTTACCGGCGATAAAAATAAGGAGAGATCATTGTTCGGCTTGTAATCCAAGCCAAGAGATGATAATAAATAAGTAGGTTGAAACGGCCTTGAAGTTAGCGCAGCAGAATCCCCGCCGGCAGCGTTCTTTAAATACGCAAAACCTTTGGCAAATTGCGAACGCACGTTCATTAAAGCGGCAAGGTTAAGTTTCGGACGTAATTCCCGACCATATTTTGACGTAAAATCCAACCGGTCACTCGCTTTCCGGCTACCCAAAACTTGTTGTTTTTAAAACCCCGTATTTAAGATCAAGATTATTGTCCCAGGAATGTTTCCCTTTTTTATAATAAGCATATACATTCAAAAAACTGTTCAGAGAAAATGAAAATTTATCGCCGCCCGCGCTCCAATTGCTGAGTGAACCCTGATTCACATTCAGACTGAAAATACCGCCGGTCTTCCATGTTTTGTTAGTCGTATCTTCTTGTTTTTTGATTCCTTTTTCTGCATCAGCACGTAATGCTTTTACAGAGCCATCCTGTGCGTAAGCCGGTAGCCACGCGGCAAAGAGTAGGAAGCATAATATTTTTTTCATGTTGAGCCGGTTTTGAACGGCGTTAAACGTTCGGTAAAAAAAGCCTTTCGTTGTAAAACGAAAGGCTGCGAAATTATTAAGTAAAAATTCCCTATTTATTTTTTCTTCAACTCGTCGCGGATTTCTGCAAGTAATGCGTCAGTTGATGAAGGACCGGCAGGCGCAGCTTCCTGTTTCTTTTTCATGCTGTTTATTCCTTTGATTACCAGAAACATCACGAATGCAACAATGATAAAATTGATTATTGCTGTAATGAATTCGCCATATTTGATGGCAACGGCTTCTGTGGTAATTTTGCCGGCTGCATCCATTATTGCCGGCTTGAGAACGTACATATTTTTAGAGAGATCTGCACCGCCGATCATACCGATCAACGGAGAAACGATTCCTTCCGTAAATGATGTTACCACCTTTCCGAAAGCGCCGCCCATTACGAACGCCACCGCGATATCGACAAGATTGCCTTTCATGGCAAAGTCTTTAAATTCTTTTAAAAATCCCATAATGATTCAGTTTTAGTTGGTTTTAAATATGGATGCAAATAAAGGGAAAATATATTAGAGATTTTGTAATTGTAAGCACATAAATAACTGCACCTTTGCGAAAATTTATTTATTGAACAACAAGGTTTTCAACTGGGTCATCTTCATTTCACTTTCATTTATTTGGGGCAGCAGTTTTATTTTGATGAAAGAAGGAATGATCAGTCTCACGGCATTCCAGGTTGCCTCTATCCGTATCATTTCATCAGGATTCGTATTGCTGCCTGTAGCTATAAGGCATTTTCGCTCAGTACCGAAAAATAAATTATCCATCATTTTTATGTCGGGTGTGCAGGGAAGTCTATTGCCCGCATACCTTTTTTGCCTGGCGGAAAAGCATATCGACAGTGCACTTGCGGGGACACTCAATGCGCTCACACCCGTTTTTGCGATCATAATGGGAGCGTGGTTCTTTCAGAGTCGCACATCAACGAATAAAGTGATCGGGATATTTGTTTCACTTGCAGGAAGTGTCTTGCTGTTTTTTGCGCAGCCCGGTTTTCACGATCAAAGCAACTGGCAGGACATCTTATTAGTGATCATTGCAACGATGATGTACGGGCTCAATGTAAATATGGTAGGCAAATATTTAAAAGATATTCCCTCATTTCATATTGCTTCCATCGCATTGGTGATGAATTCCATTCCGGCGCTGATTGTTCTTTATTTTACGGGTTATTTTGATCTGGATATTAAAAGCAGGTCAATGCTCATCTCTACCGGCTATACTTTTATATTAGGTATCATGGGAACTGCAGTTGCATCTGTTATCTTTTACATGCTTATTAAAAGAGCGGGCATTGTTTTTTCGTCGATGGTAACGTATGCTATTCCGGCAGTAGCAGTTGGGTGGGGTTTGCTTTATGGCGAAAAAGTAGGCTGGAAGCAGGTTGTATGTCTTGCAGTTATTTTATCAGGGGTTTATATTGCGAACAGGACAAATAAGCGAGTAGCGTAGGGATTTTTTCGCGGAGACGCTAAGGCGCAAAGTGTTTTATTTTACATCTTAGCCTCTTCGCTGTTATGCTAAAAAACCAACGTCCTCTTCACCCCGAGTTTATTATCGAAGAAAATGATCTCTCTTTTATTCGGATTAATGAACGCTTTACTCCCTAATAACGTCTCACCCTTTTTATTGTAGAAATTAAGTAAAAGGGTATCACCGCTGCGGATAAATTTACCGGGATAAGAACTGTTCTTTACACTATCAAACAACTGCATATAAAATTCGAAGTAGTTATTTTGCCTGATCGTAAAGAACGCATCGTTCATATCACCAATGGCTTTATACTTTGTGAGCACTGCGGAAGAATCAAATGCCGCTTTGTGCTTTCTAAAACCGGGATTGGAAGAACAGGAAATAAATAATGCGACAATAATAATTAAAAAAAATGTGTAATGTTTGAATTGCATAGCACAAAAGTAGGCTTTCTTCTATCGCAGAGAACAGAAGTGAATGGAGTTTAAAGATGGAGATGCTGTTGAATTCGACTTTATACGATGCTCCCGGTCTTTTTCACTGCGATACACTGATTGCTCACCAGTGATGTACTGACGAACGGAGCGTCGGCAATGCAGCTGCCAAAAGATCCGGTGCCGGTGACAAAAAAATACGTTTTCAATTTTTAAATACAAGCCTCAAACCTTACCTTTGCGGCAAAATTACATACCTCATATATTTTAAATAATAGATATGGCAAATACAGGTAAAATCAAATCGATCATCGGCGCCGTTGTTGACGTGCAATTTGGTAATGAACAAAAACTTCCGGAGATCCTGAATGCATTGGAACTTACCCGTGAAAACGGTGATAAGCTGATTCTTGAAGTGCAGCAGCATTTGGGAGAAGACAGCGTACGCACCATTGCGATGGACGGAACGGAAGGTTTGGTGAGAGGCACTGAAGTACGTGATACAGGAAGTCCGATCCTTATGCCAGTAGGTGAAGGGATCAAAGGCCGTCTGTTTAACGTAACGGGTGATGCGATCGATGGTTTGCCGCAGGTATCAAAAGTTGGTGGCCGAGCTATTCACGCTAAGCCGCCGATGTTTGAAGATCTTTCAACAGCTAACGAAATTTTATTTACAGGTATTAAAGTTATCGACCTGATTGAGCCTTATGCAAAAGGTGGAAAGATCGGATTGTTCGGCGGTGCGGGAGTGGGTAAAACCGTATTGATCCAGGAATTGATCAACAATATCGCGAAAGCATACAGTGGTATCTCTGTATTTGCAGGTGTGGGAGAAAGAACACGTGAAGGAAATGATTTGATGAGAGAGATGATCGAAGCAGGTATCATGAACTACGGTGAGAAATTCAAGCACAGTATGGAAGAAGGCGGATGGGATTTGAGCGCTGTGGACGTTGAAGGTTTGAAAGAATCAAAAGCAACTTTCGTTTTCGGACAAATGAACGAACCGCCGGGAGCACGTGCGCGTGTGGCTTTGAGCGGTCTTACGATGGCTGAATATTTCCGTGACGGTGAAGGTGAAGGGCAGGGTAAGGATATCCTTTTCTTCGTGGATAATATCTTCCGTTTTACGCAGGCAGGTTCTGAAGTGTCAGCCTTACTTGGTCGTATGCCAAGTGCGGTGGGTTACCAGCCTACGCTTGCTACGGAAATGGGATTGATGCAGGAAAGAATTACTTCAACTAAGAACGGTTCAATCACTTCCGTACAGGCGGTATACGTTCCTGCGGATGATCTTACCGATCCGGCGCCGGCTACAACATTTGCCCATTTGGATGCGACTACGGTATTGAGTCGTAAGATTGCGGATCTGGGAATCTACCCTGCGGTAGATCCTTTGGATTCTACTTCAAGAATTCTTACGCCGGCAATCGTTGGTGAAGAGCATTACAACACAGCAAACCGTGTAAAATTAATTTTGCAACGCTATAAAGAATTACAGGATATCATCGCGATCCTTGGTTTGGATGAATTAAGTGATGAAGATAAGCTGGTGGTATCTCGTGCACGTAAAGTACAACGTTTCCTTTCTCAACCGTTCTTCGTGGCTGAGCAGTTCACCGGTCTTAAAGGTGTATTGGTGCCTATCGAAGATACGATACGCGGTTTCAACTCTATCATGGACGGTGAAGTGGATGAGTATCCGGAAGCGGCATTCAACCTTGTAGGTACATTGGAAGATGCTGTTGAAAAAGGTAAGAAACTGATGGCTGCGGCGCAGGCTTAATTCGATTTGAAAATTTGGTGATTTGGACATGTGCTGAAGGGCACTCCTCTTCAAATCATTCCATCTTCAAATCTTCAAATTATTATTTATGACATTAGAAATATTAACACCGGAAAAAAAGATATTCAGCGGAGAGGTTTACGGGGTACAGCTTCCGGGTATCAGCGGTTTGTTCGAAGTGTTGGATAAGCATGCGCCGATGGTAAGTGCTTTGAAAGACGGAAAACTTAAAATCTTAAAAGATAAATTTAATACGGAGTCTTATACAATTCAAAGCGGATTCGTGGAAGTGCTGAACAATAAAGCGACAGTGCTTGTGGAAGGAGCGGTGGGTATTTAAGAGGTAATAATTTAGATCTAAGAAGTTAGAGCCTGTGCAATTGCATGGGCTCTTTCCATGTCAGATAATTAAAGTTTTCTTTAGATCTGTTTTTTGATTTGCACGTAAGCACAAGCAAGAAAAGGCATTGTGAAAACAAGAAACCACCAATATCCGCAAGTGAGGAATGCAATTATTCCTGCCATCCACCCGAGATATAAAGGATAGAAAATGAAGCAAAGGCCCACAACAACAGAATCGTAGTGATCGATCTTACCGAATTTCCTGAAAGCAAATTTTCTGATCGGATAATAAAAAGGCTGATGCAGGATAAACCCAAGCATCGCGGGCAGAAATAATATTACTTTTTTAAACGAGGAAACGGGTATCGCAAATTGTTGCTGCACACTATGCATGATGACAGGTTTTATTTGGACAACCAATTTCTCCAACTGCGCTTTTAATGCAGCGTTGAAAGAAAGAATTTTTGAACCGGTATTTGTATTGCTTTCAAACTGCTCCTTAGTAATTACTTCTCCAAAATTTAGCTGAACATTTTTACCGAATTGCGTGAAAGAACTGTAATTAATACCCAGCGGGATCACCTGTAGCGGAATATCCTGTTGCCACGCATCCACCGCCAGGCGTGCGGTTCCTTTCTTCAGCGATCTTAAGTTCCATTCATTAATGCATTTGCCTTCGCTGAAAATAAGTACGATACCGTTCTGCTTAAAAATCTTGATGCAATCACCGAATGTCTTGTAATTATGTTCCAGATTTTCGGCGCCTTCGCTCAAACGATATACCGGCAACATATTCATCGATCTCAATAATTTATTGAAGAAAGGTTTACTGAAGGCATCGCCTCTTGCCAAAGAATAAACCGGTCTTTTGAAAAGCGAGCAAAGCAGTATCGCATCTAAAAATGAATTCGGGTGATTAGCAGCAATAAGCAGCGGTCCTTTTGAATTGCGCCATTCGGGTTTATTGACGCGATAATATCTGCACCAGATCAATAGAGCGAGTTGAGCGGGAAATTTTAATAACCTGTAAAGCAAAGCTGTTTTGGTTGTGTTGGAATAAAATTATCGGTAATTTTCGAAAGCGTCGATATTATCCGTTGTGAAGCCTGTATCAATTGAGCTGAGGGTCCGTGGGAAAGTGGATCATCATTTTATATTTCCCGCCGAGTTGAATTAATGATGCGTTCCAGATCTGATCTGCGGTTATTTCGAATACCAGTTTTTCATTTCCTGTTGTGGCTATCCATGTGCCTTCTTCAATCTCATTTTCGAGTTGTCCCTCAATCCAGCCGCTGTATCCAAGGAAGAATTTTATTTTATCCGTGTCTACAGTACCATCTTTGATCAACTCTTTTATTTTTTCAAAATCACCGCCCCAATATATGTTGCCGGCGATGTGAACGGAGTCTTCAAAATACTCCGGGTATTGGTGAATATAATGCAATGTGTCCGTTTGCACAGGACCGCCCCGGAACACTTTCAGTTCGAAGCCCGCCATATCGTCAATAATTTCATCCAGCGTTGTCTCCAATAATTTATCAAGCGAAAATCCGAATGTACCTTCTTCTTTGGTATATCTGCAAATAAGCACAACGCTTCTCATAAAAGACGGGTCTTTGAGGAAAGGTTCTGCTATGATGAGCATGCCGTTTTCGGGAGTAAACATGGCGATAATTTATAGGTGAAAGCTGTACACAATGTGCGCCAAAAAAATTGTTTCGCAAAGAAATATTGTGCGATTCAGTTTGAGGCTAAGCCGTAATTCCCCTGTTAATTTATTTATTATTAACTATTAAATTTTTTGGTTTAAGCATACATTTGCAATGCCTTTACCGTGCGTCGGCACGAAATCTATTTCATGAAGAGAACTCTACCAGTCATAACTGTTTTAATAACTATAAGTCTGCTCGGTCTTATCTTTTTTCAGGTGCTGTGGCTCAAGAGTGCGAAGAATTTCCGCGAACAACAATTGGATGCAAACCTGGTAAAGGCAGTAGATCTGGCCGCTCAGCGTTTCACCAACGAGAAACCTCCGATGGTCTATCAGCGTAAGAACGATCTGCTTTTTAGCGGCGGAAGGATGTCGACTGATTTCAGGAAATATATTGTTACGCAGCGATTCAGCAAAGAAGAGATCGACAATGTGATCAAAGAAAGTTTTACAGCTAATAAAATCGGCGACGTAAAGTTTGAATTCGCTGTTACTCTTTTAAACACCACACAAGATCAGGTTGAATCTGACAATTTCAATAAATTTTACATAGACGACACGAACGTGGTTGCAGGGGCACCTTTGCAAAAGATCATTCCGATTACCCCTCCAAGCGGAAGTAACCTTGAGAATCTTTTACCCCAGGAGTTTCTTGTCGTTGTCGTACCCAATCAAAATTCAATAGTACTTAAAAAACTTACCTGGTTTATTATGGGGTCGATAATCTTCACCCTTATCATCATTACAGCATTCTTTCTTACCCTCCGCACATTGCTTGCACAAAAGAAACTTGGCGAGATCAAATCCGATTTCATCAATAATATGACACATGAGTTTAAGACGCCGCTGGCCACTATTTCTCTTGCCGTAGATGCATTGAAAAATGAAAAGGTTGCGGGTAATGAAGAGAAGACAAAATATTTTACCGGCATCATCAAAGAAGAGAACAAGCGGATGAACAAGCAGGTAGAAACCATACTGCAGGCGGCTTTGCTGGATAAGCAGGAAGTGCAGCTCAATCTTAAAAAAATGTCGGCGCATGCGCTTATCACAAATGCGGTGAATAATATCTCTCTTCCGATCGCCGAAAGAGGCGGCACCCTTGTCGTTAACCTTGATGCGCCCAAAGATATCATCATGGCGGATGAAGTGCATTTCACCAATTTTGTAAACAACCTGTTGGATAACGCCCTCAAATATTCCAAAGATGTTCCCGAAATAAAGCTTACTACCTTCAACAGCGGTCACATGATCCGTATCAAAATTGAAGACAACGGGATCGGAATGAATAAGGAAACCGTGTCAAGAATTTTCGAGAAATTCTATCGTGCGCATACAGGGAACGTTCATAATGTGAAAGGTTTCGGACTTGGGTTGAGCTATGTGAAAACCATGGTAGAAGCACATAAAGGAAGCATAAAAGCAGAGAGTACATTGGGTAAAGGAAGTTGCTTTACCATATCGTTCCCATTGGCTAAATAATCCTTACCGGTAAGTGTAATCCGAGTATTTCATGCTGTACGCATAGATCAGGTATGACTCGCCGTCCCTATCAATATTTTCTTTGTACGAAAAACGCTGAAAAGTAAGCGTGACTGCCGATCCTTTTGCTATGCCGCTGAATAACTTTTCGGGCAGTTCAATGCTCCCATTATCCGGTACAGATACTGCATTTTCAACCTTTTTACCTTTCTTTTGTTGATGCCGGTTTTGCAATCCGTTCGGATAATACTGAATGATGATCGTTATTTCACCCGAGGGATTTTTCGGGTCGGGGTGCCATGAAAAACGCATTCTTTTACTGATAAAATTCTCATTAAGGTTCATCGACGGGATAGGGTCGATAATTGAGATAATGACCGGAACGTACAAGCTGTCCCGGATGATTGTCGGTTTTTCTCCTGCTGTTGTTGTCTTTTTTTCTAAAGAAAATAATTGAATCTTCCCGATCAGTTTCAAATCGGGTATCACCGAATTGTATTGATCATAAGCATCAGGCCTGATGTTTACATCGCCGAGAGAAACATTTCCTCCTCGTACAGCATGATTGCCGTCATTAAAATTTCCCCGAAAAACAAGCGGAGAATAAACGTTACTGTTATTGTGCATTGCCGTTGAAAAATGAAGTCCGAAAGAAGCTTTCGTTTTCGCAAGAAAAGGATAAACAATTGTATTGTAATCCTTTGAAGTGTAAGAGATGACTTTTTGTTGAGCGGAAGTTCTAAAAAACAGCAGCATAATACATGCAAACAAGAAAGCATTTTTCATATAAGGAGGTTAGATTAAATATGGTATTAAAATAAAGCGTTTTAAAACATAAGTTGCTACATTAATTAGCTATGCACAAGATATCCACACTAATTCACATTAGACGCAACTATTACCGGGTTGAAAGAACCCTGTAATCCACAGCAGCACTACGTTACAGCCCTGTGGAAAAATATGTTTTTCCAAAATGGTGTCAAAAAGTGGTAAAAGGTGTTAATTTGTATAGTTAATACTTAAATAACAACCTGTTTTTACTCATGATCAGCTTTTTAGGCGAATATGAATCCACCATCGATGCAAAGGGACGTTTCCTTTTGCCCGGCGCCTTTCGCAAACTGCTGAAAGACGAGGGTGCTGAATTCGTCATAAACAGAGGATTTGAAAAATGCCTTACACTTTATCCGCTGCAAACCTGGAAGCCGATCTTTGCAAACATAAGTAAGTTGAATGATTTTGACCCGAAAGTGCGTGCATTTCGCCGCAACTTTTTGAACGGCGCTACTCCTGTAGAAATTGACTCTGCCGGCCGTTTAAACCTCCCCAAAAATTTAATGGAATATGCATCTCTCGAAAAAGATATCGTATTGGTGAGTGCTGTGAATAAAATTGAGATATGGAATAAAAAGACCTACGACGAATTAGTGTTATCAATGAATTCAGAAGATTTCAGCCTGATAGCTGATGAAGTAATGAACCCGAAACAGGGGCCGAAAGATTGGGAAAGGAATTAGTTGATCAGTCGAACGGTTGGTTAGTAAAGGAATATAAACGATGAACAATTTGGAAAATACTTCCGACCAATCAACTGATGAACAGAGAAACTATCATGTGGCGGTGATGCTGAATGAAGCCGTTGAAGCTTTGAATATCAAACCCGACGGTGTATATGTGGATTGCACATTCGGCGGCGGCGGCCACAGCAAAGAGATCTTAAAAAGACTGGATGAGAACGGAAAGCTGATTGTGTTTGATCAGGATGAAGATACAAAGCAAAATGTACCGGATGATGAGCGTGTGATTTTTGTGCAGCAAAATTTTCGGCACCTGCAACGATTTTTGCGTTTGCATAAATTTCCCAAAGTAGATGGTATTCTCGCAGATCTGGGTGTGTCGAGTCATCAGTTTGATACGCCCGAACGCGGCTTCTCTACAAGGTTTGACGCTGAATTGGATATGCGGATGGATAAACGTCAGGCGAAGACAGCGGCAATAGTGCTTAATACTTTTTCAGAAGCACAACTGCATAAAATGCTGGAACGCTACGGAGAAGTAACAAATTCTAAAACGCTGGCGAAAACGATAAGTGAACAAAGGCTGATAAAACTCTTCACAACGATCGATGCCTTTAAACAATCGATCGCGGGAGTGGTAAAAGGAAATCCGAAAAAATATTTCGCACAGGTTTTTCAGGCATTACGGATTGAGGTGAATGAAGAAATGAAATCATTGGAAGAAATGCTGGAGCAGGCGAAAGGAGTGCTGAAGCCTGAAGGAAGAATTGCGGTAATCACGTTTCATTCTTTGGAAGACAGGATCGTGAAGAATTTTTTTAAAACAGGATCGGTGGAAGAACGGGCAGTTGATGATGTGTACGGAACGAGACCGGAAAATCCACTGACTGTGATTACAAAGAAACCAACGGAAGCTACGGCAGCAGAACAAAAAATGAATACAAGATCAAGAAGCGCAAAATTAAGAGTGGGGCAAAAAAAATAAATGGCAGAAAAAAAAACAAAAGAGAACAAGATTCCTAAACCGGATTGGCGAAAGGTTTTTAACTACAACAGAATAGTTAAGAACATTCCTTTTTTTCTTTTCCTGGCGGGACTCGCTGTGGTGTACATCTACAACGGTCATCACTCTGATAAGCTCACCAGAAAAATTGCCGACACGGAAAAAAATATTAAAGAACTCGAATACGAATACAAAACAGTTAAGAGCAATCTCATTTTTAAAAGCAAAGCAAGTGAGCTTATAAAGGCAGGCGGACTGCTCGGTTTGAAAGAACCCAAAACACCGCCGATATTATTAGGAGACACAACAGTTAAAAAATAACTGACTGCATTAATGGATATAAGGAAAGACATATTATGGCGGGTTTATTTATGCTTTTTGGGCATGGTGGTTCTGTGTGTGTTCGTAATTGGCAGAGCAGTTTATATTCAGCGGGCACAGGGAAAATTTTGGCGGGGAATGGGTGATAGTCTGCATATTAAATCAGAGCCGATCATTGCAGAGCGTGGAAGCATTTACAGCGAAGATGGAAATATGCTGAGCACTTCAGTTCCGGTTTTTAATGTGTACATCGATTTCGGCGCGGATGGTTTGAGAGAGAAGAACGGTAAAAGATTCAGGGATAATATTGATTCACTCAGTATTTGCCTTGCAACGTTGTTCAGCGATACTACAAAGGACGGACATAAAACCGCCACTGATTACAAACGTGAGTTGCAGGCTGAATACAATGATACCACACGTTATTATGTGTTGAAGAAGAAAGTGAATTTTGATAAGTATCTCCAGCTGCGTGATTTTCCTTTGGTAAGAATGGGTAAGAATAAAAGCGGGTTTATCATTGAAGCGGAAGATAAAAGAATTAATCCTTACGGTTTGCTTGCAAACAGAACGATCGGCCTTTCCCGCAGCAATGATGCGGGGAATGTTGGTTTGGAACTTACCTATGACAGTCTCCTGAAAGGTTTGTCAGGTCAGCGTTTTATGCGTTATGCAGCCGGCGCTTACATGCCTGTTGAAGGTTCGGAACTTGATCCTGTGAGGGGAAAAGATATCGTGACCACATTGGATACTTACATGCAGGATGTTGCGGAAAATGCGCTGATGAATATGCTGGTAAAAAATAATTCCACGCATGGTACGGTGATCGTAATGGAAACTGCAACCGGCAAGATCAAAGCAATCGCTAATCTCGGGCAACAATTTAAAAAAGACAGTTCGGTTTTTTATACTGAAGATCTTAACTACGGAATAGGAAGAGTAACGGAGCCGGGATCTGTATTTAAACTGGCTACGTTGTTAAGCTTGCTGGAAGACGGATATGTAGATATCTCTTCAACAGTCAACTGTAACAACGGTTCTCAAAACTTTTACGGTCTCACGGTTCATGATTCCCACGCCGGCGTTTACAACACTACGGTTAAAGAAGCGTTCGCAGCCAGCAGCAATGTTGCATTTGCAACGCTTGCAAATACATTTTACCACGAGCAACCGCAAAAATTTCTTGACCACCTTCATCGGTTAAGATTGGATATGCCTTCGGGTATAGATATCATCGCATCGTCCGGTTCTCCGCGAATAAAAAAAGTAGGCAGTAAATTTTGGAGCGCAACTTCCATTCCGTGGATGGCGCATGGGTATGAAGTAGAAGAGTCGCCGTTGAGCATGTTGATGCTGTATAATGCTGTTGCAAATAACGGTACGATGATGCGTCCGTATCTCGTGAACGAGATCAGAGACTACGGCGTTACAATAAAGAAATTCAATCCTTTTGTTCTTGAGCAAAAGATCTGCAGCGATTCTACAATTGCAAAATTAAAAGAGTGCATGCTTGCTGTGGTGGAAGAGCCGCACGGCACCGCACATAAAGTCGTATTTGACAGTTTGTATAAAATTGCCGGTAAAACGGGTACTGCGGTATCTGCGTTTGGAAATACAGGTTATCGTAAAGATTCGAAAGTGTACCAGGCTTCTTTCATGGGTTATTTTCCTGCGGATCATCCGAAGTACACGATGGCAGTTGTTATTCAAAACAGCCGCAGGTCAAAATTAGTGTACGGTGCTGATGTGTCAGGTGCGGTGTTCAAAGAAGTAAGTGATAAACTATATGCACACTTTCTTTCCGCGCCTGCAAATAATGCTTCATTCACTACAGATTCGATCACCAACACGGCTATGGGTTTAAAGAATGATATGCGATCTATTCTCGGGTTTTTACATATCCCGTATAATGATGCAGCCACTTCAGGTTCATGGAGAAATCTTGCGTTGCTGCAAAACAACGGCACTATGAACCCCGCCCCGTCTGATGAATATGCATCAGCAATATTGCCTGATATGAAAGGCATGGGATTGAAAGATGCTGTTTTCTTTCTTGAAAATAAAGGACTAAAAATAGCCGTGCAGGGCAGAGGAAAAGTGATCAGTCAGAGTTTGCCTGCCGGAACAAATATTAATAAAGGGCAAAAAATAACATTGTTTCTCAATTGATACTTCAGGACGCACTATATAAAATTCGCATAAACGCTGTACACGGAAGTACTGATACAATGATCAATTCATTGCAAATAGACTCCCGTAAGATCACAGCGGGCGGCTGTTTCATTGCTGTAAAAGGCAGTGCGTCTGACGGCCATGATTTTATTGCAGCGGCCGTTGAAAATGGTGCTGTTACTGTGATCGCGGAAAATTTACCAACGGATCTTAAAGACGGTATTACATATATCCAAACCGATGACAGTGCATCAGCAGCGGGAATTGCAGCACATAATTTCTACGGAACGCCATCTGCATTTTTAAATCTGACAGGTGTTACGGGAACAAACGGAAAGACAACAGTGGCTACGATTTTGTTTAACCTGTTTACAAAACTTGGATACAAATGCGGATTGATCAGCACGGTTGAAAATAAGATCGGCGAAATGATCATTGCTTCAACGCATACAACTCCTGATGCAATTGCACTGAATGCTTTGCTGCGCAAAATGCACGATGAAGATTGCGAATATGTTTTTATGGAATGCAGCAGTCATGCGATAGAGCAACAACGTATTGCAGGATTGGTTTTCAGGGGCGGCATTTTTACAAATATTACACACGATCATCTGGATTACCACAAAACATTTGATGAATATATCCGCGTGAAGAAAATGTGGTTCGACCATTTGCCGTCATCAGCATTTGCAATAAGCAATGCCGACGATAAACGCGGAACGGTTATGCTGCAAAATACATCGGCGAAAAAATATTATTACAGTCTCCGGACAATAACGGATTTCAAAGGGAAAATTCTGGACAACAGTCTGAGCGGATTACACATGACGGTGAATGATATCGAAGTGCATTTTAAAATGATCGGTGAATTCAACGCCTACAACCTGCTCGCAGTTTACGGCGCAGCGATCTGCCTCGGAATGAATAAAGAAGATATTTTGCTTGCATTGAGTAATATCGACGGTGCGGAAGGAAGATTTGATTACAGCGTGAGTAAAACAGAGAACGTGATCGGCATTGTTGATTACGCACACACACCTGACGCATTGCTGAATGTTTTGGCAACGATAAAAAATCTCCGTCGAGGGCATGAAAGAATAATTACGGTCGTTGGTTGCGGCGGAAACAGGGACAAAACTAAACGTCCGGTGATGGCAGAAGTAGCTTGCGAATACAGCGATAAAGTAATTCTTACTTCTGATAATCCGCGGAATGAAAACCCGGATGATATTTTAAAAGATATGGAAGCGGGTGTGAATGTAGTTGCAAGAAGAAAAGCAATTACGATCGCCGACAGAAAAGAAGCGATCAAAACAGCGGTGAGTCTGAGCAGCAAAGAAGATATCATTTTGATTGCAGGTAAAGGACACGAAAAATACCAGGAGATCAACGGTGTAAAGTATGATTTTGATGATAAGAAAATATTGAAAGAAATGTTTGAACTGTTAGACAAATAAGAAAGTAAAATATGTTGTATCACCTTTTTGATTGGATCACAGGGCACTGGACATCATCCAAATTCCCGGGCAGCGGACTGTTTCAGTTCATAAGCTTCCGTGTGATACTTGCATTAATCTTATCGCTGATCATCACAACAGTGTTTGGTAAAAAGCTGATCAGATTTCTGCAACGCAAACAATTGGGTGAAACAGTTCGCGATCTTGGTCTTGCAGGAGAACAACAAAAAAAGGGTACACCTACCATGGGGGGCATCATTTTGATTCTGGCGATCATTGTTCCCACACTATTACTGGCAAATCTGGATAAAGTGTATGTCAGGCTAATGCTGCTTTGCACGGTATGGTTAGGTTGTATCGGCTTTGTTGATGATTACCTGAAGATCCGCAGTAAACGTTTGGCAAAAGCAAAAGGTGCGGATTATAAAAAATCAGACAGTGACGGTCTTGCCGGAAAATTTAAAATTTTCGGGCAGGTAGGGATCGGCATCATCATCGGTTGCACATTATATTTCAGTAAGAGCGTAACAGTAAAAAGAGAAGTGGTAAATGTTTACAATGATTCAACGTTGCAACGCGGTGAAAAAATGATTAATGAAGATACAATCCTTATCGACGGGAAACAACATCGTTTTGTTACGGTTAAAACCCCGATCACAACAATTCCTTTTGTAAAGAATCATGAATTCAATTACGCAAAATTATTACCGAAGAGTCTTGAAGATTATACCTACCTCATTTACATACTTATCGTAATATTTATTGTGACAGCCGTTTCCAATGCGGCGAATATTACTGACGGACTCGATGGATTAGCCACGGGCATAAGTGCGATCATAGGAATCTGTTTGGGCATTTTCGCTTATGTAAGCGGTAATGTAAAATTGGCGGAGTACCTCAATATTATGTACATCCCGAACCTTGGAGAGTTGTCCATTTTTATTGCGGCATTCGTTGGCGCATGTGTGGGCTTTCTTTGGTACAACTCGTATCCGGCGCAGGTTTTTATGGGTGATACCGGAAGTCTGGCGTTAGGTGGAATTATCGCCGCACTTGCAATTATTGTAAGAAAGGAATTGTTGATCCCGATTTTCTGTCTTGCATTTTTTATTGAATTGTGCAGCGTGATGATACAGGTTACCTATTTCAAATACACGAAGAAGAAATACGGAGAAGGCAGAAGAGTTTTTCTGATGAGTCCGTTGCATCATCATTATCAAAAGCTCGGGTATCATGAAAGTAAGATCGCTGTTCGTTTTTGGATCCTTACGATCCTTTGCGTGGCAGTAGCGATCGTAACACTCAAACTGAGATAAAGTGAAAAAACGAATCGTCATAATAGGAGCAGGAGAAAGCGGTATAGGCACAGCGCTGCTTGCAAAACAAAATGGATACGATGTTTTCGTTACCGACGGCGGTACTATCAAAGAAAATTACAAAGCAGATCTTTTAAATAGTGAGGTTGAATTTGAAGAAGGGCAGCATTCTGAAGATAAAATATTGAATGCGGATGTAGTAATGAAAAGTCCGGGAATTCCTGAAAAGGCGGAAATCGTAAAAAAAATAAGGGCGAAAGGAATTGAAGTGATCAGTGAAATAGAATTCGCTTTTCAATATAAAGGAGACAGTAAAGTGATAGCGATCACGGGAAGCAACGGAAAGACCACAAGTACGGCGCTCACTTTTCATATCTGCCGCCTTGCAGGAGAAGATTGCGCAATGGTGGGAAATATCGGTTTTTCATTCGCAAGACAGGTGGCAGAAGATCCGAAGAAATTATATGTTGTGGAAGTGAGTTCTTTTCAATTGGATGATATAAAAACATTCAAACCTGATGTAGCAATGATCACCAATATTACCGAAGATCACCTGGACAGATACGAATACGATGTAAATAATTATATCAGAAGCAAATTCCGGATAACGGAAAACCAAACAGCGGATGATGTTTTTGTTTACAACATGGATGATGAAACAACGAACAGCTATTTAAAAAAATATTCAGTTAAATCTAAAGCGGCACCCATAACCATGAGCAAAGAAATTAAAGAAGGAGCTTATCTCACCAACGCACAAATGCACCTCAAATGGAAAGGTGAGGAGATGCAAATGAACGTGGAAGATTTTGCTATTAAAGGGAAACACAATCAATACAACAGTATGGCAGCAAGCATGGCGGGTACGGCGATAGGGATTCGTAAAGAGAAGATCAGGGAAGCGCTGCAAACTTTTGAAAGCCTTGAACACCGCATGGAACCTGTGGGTATCATCAAAGGAGTTGAATTTATTAATGACAGCAAGGCTACGAATGTGAACAGCACATGGTATGCATTGGAGAGTATGAATAAGCCGGTGATATTGATCCTGGGTGGAGTAGATAAAGGAAATGACTATGAGCCGATGAAAGAACTGGTTACTGAAAAAGTGAAAGCGATCGTGTGTATGGGTACGGATAACCGAAAAATTCACGAAGCATTCGGTGATATAGTATCGCTGATCGTAAATACGGAGAATGCGAAAGATGCCGTTCAATCAGCATTTCATTTTGCGACAAAAGGCGATGTGGTATTGTTGAGTCCGGCTTGTGCGAGTTTTGATCTGTTTAAGAATTATGAGGACAGAGGGAATCAGTTTAAGGTGGCAGTGAAAGATCTGTAGCGAATGACGGATGACAAATGATGGTTGGAAATAATTTCCGATCATAACTAAGCACTAAAAACTAAACACTAAAAACTTAGTGGCAGAAGCAAATAACATAAGAGATTTTTTTAAGCCTGACCTGGCGAACATGGGCGGCAATCTTGTAAATAAAACAAGAGGCGACCGTGTTATTTGGGCTATTGTGGTGATCCTTACGCTGGCGAGCTTGCTGCTTGTATACAGCAGCACGGGTTCGCTTGCATACCGCATGAGCAAAAGCACGGAAAGTTATTTGTTCAAGCAGTTTGCATTCATCATGCTTGGTTTGATGGTGATCTATTTTGCACACAGAATTAATTATACTATCTACTCAAGAGTGGCGCTCATCTTATTCCTGATCTCCATTCCGCTGCTGCTCTACACATTATTATTCGGGGTGCAATTGAATGCGGGCAGCCGCTGGATAAAATTGCCGGTGATCAACATGACATTCCAAACTTCAGATCTTGCGAAACTTGCATTGTTCATGTACATGAGTCGCCAGCTGAGCAGAAAGCAACAGGTGATCAAAGATTTTAAGAAAGGATTTTTGCCGATCATTATTCCGGTTGCAATTATTTGTTTGCTCATTGCGCCGGCGAATTTGTCAACAGCTATCCTGATCGCAGGTACAAGTTTCTTATTGATGTTCATCGGACGTGTAAGTACAAAACACATGTTGCTTACTGCCGGTGTTGCATTGGTGCCGATCATATTTTTAGTGACGATCGCCATGTCTACTTATGACAGCAGCAAAGGTCAGTCTAAAAAATTACCTGCTATTTTATCTGCAGGTCGAATTCCTACATGGATAGGAAGGATCCAGACTTTTGTTTACAGCAAGAAAGAAGATGATAACGATAAACTGTACCAGATCAACCAGGCCAAAATCGCTATCGCAAGAGGCGGTTGGTTGGGTAAAGGTCCCGGTAACAGTCAGCAAAGAAACTTTTTGCCGCACAGCTACAGTGATTTTATCTATGCGATCATCATTGAAGAGTACGGCATATTCGGCGCAACAATTATTTGTCTGATTTATTTGTTGTTCCTCTTTCGATGCATCAGAATTTATCGAAAATGTCCTTATGCTTTCGGTGCGTTTTTGGCGTTGGGACTCAGCTTCACGTTGGTGATCCAGGCCATTGCGAATATGGGGGTTAACGTAAATCTGTTTCCGAATACGGGTGTTACACTCCCGCTGGTGAGTATGGGCGGAAGCAGCTTTTTATTCACCTGCTTATCTATCGGGATCATTTTGAGTGTAGCGAGAAACGTAGAACAACAGGAAGGTAAAATTGCTGCGCAAACGGCGAAGGAAGTAGAAGTATCGGACCAAAATGAAACAGCGGTTGCATGATGAGTGAAACAAAAAATATAAATATTAAAAAGCCCGCGAAGATCATCATCGCAGGCGGGGGAACAGGTGGCCATATTTTTCCGGCGATCGCAATTGCGAATGCGATAAAAGCTATTGCACCTGAAACGGAATTTTTATTTATCGGTGCTAAAGGCAAGATGGAAATGGAGAAAGTGCCGCAGGCAGGATATAAAATTATCGGTTTAGATATCGCAGGATTCAACCGGAGCTCTTTGATCAAGAACATGACTTTGCCATACAAACTGGTAAAAAGTTTTTTTCAGGTTTCAGGAATCTTTAAAAACTTTTATCCTGATGCCGTTATCGGTGTGGGCGGTTATTCAAGTTTTCCGGTGTTGCGTTATGCGCAGACGAAAAATATTCCCACGTTCATTCATGAGAGTAATTCATTTGCCGGCAAGAGCAATATTATGTTGGGCAAAAAAGCGACGGCAATTTTTACCGCGTCGGATAACATGGATCGTTTTTTTTCGGACGAAAAGATCGTATTCACCGGGAATCCTGTGAGAAGAGTGATCAGTCACAGCGAAATTTCTCATCATGAAGGATTGAGCTATTTCGGATTGGATGATAAGAAAAAAACAATATTGGTGGTTGGAGGAAGTCTTGGGGCCAAATCGATCAACACTGCAATTGATAACGGTTTAAATCTGATTACTAAAAATGATCTGCAACTGATCTGGCAAACCGGCAAACCATATTTTGAAAAAGCAAAAGCTTCGGTAAAAGATAAGAGCGGAATTTTTATGAGTGATTTCATTGCGCAAATGGAGTACGCTTATGCCGCTGCGGATATCGTGATCAGCAGAAGCGGTGCAATGGCAGTTGCTGAATTGTGTCTGGTGAAAAAGCCGGTGATCTTCGTGCCTTATCCTTTTGCAGCCGAAGATCATCAAACTGCAAATGCAAAAGCACTTGTAAATAAAGATGCGGCGATGCTGATCAAAGATTCAGATACGAATGAATTGATAACGGCTTTGCTGAATTTAACAAAAGATGAAGCAAAGCAACTTGAAATGAGTACTAACATTGCTGCGTTAGCCGTGAACAATGCAGATGAAATTATTGCATTACAAATATTAGAAGCGATAAAATAGGCGTGAAAGACATCAATAAAATATCATCTATCTATTTCGCCGGAATCGGCGGTATCGGCATGAGTGCGCTCGCCAGATATTTTAATGAACATGGTGTAAAAGTGAGCGGTTATGATAAAACGCCGACTCCCCTCACTGATAAATTATTAAGTGAAGGTATAAAGATTCATTTTGCTGACGATGTTAGATTGCTGGATAAGAACGCGGACATTGTTGTTTATACACCGGCGATTCCGAAGACTCATGCCGAACTTCAATATTATCGTGATAATAATTATGAATTGCTGAAGCGAAGTGATATTCTCGGAATGCTCACGAAAGACAGTTTCAATATTTGTGTTGCCGGTACGCATGGTAAAACAACGACGAGTGCAATGGTTGCGCATATTTTAAAAGACAGCGGTTACGGTTGTAATGCTTTTCTCGGCGGTATCGCGGCAAATTATGATACAAATTTTTGGGGCAGCGATAACAATGTATCGGTTGCGGAAGCAGATGAATACGACCGCAGCTTTTTGAAATTGACACCCGATGTAGCCATCATCACCGCGATGGACGCAGATCACCTGGATATTTACGGTACGGAAAAAAATATGCAGGATGCGTTTATCGAATTCAGTACGAAGATCAAGCCCGACGGCATGTTGCTGATAAAAGATTCGGTGCAACGCATTAATGAATTCAGCGCCGATAACCAAATAACCTACGCTGCGTTTAATGATAAAGCTGATGTGCACACGGAGAATTTTAAAACGGTGAACGGCGGATATAGCTTTGATGTGGTGATCAAAGGAAGAAGAATAAATAACGTGCTGCTCAATATGGGCGGCCTCCATAATATAGAAAATGTAACAGCTGCGATAACCGTTGCTGATCATTTGAAAATAGATGAAGCGAAAATTAAAAAAGCGGTAGCGTCTTTTGCAGGTGTCAAAAGAAGGTTTGAATACCTGATCAAAGATGATCGGCAGGTTATGATTGATGATTACGCACATCATCCGGAAGAGTTGAGAGCGTTGATCACCGGCGCGAAGGAATTATTTCCGGGAAGAGAATGCACAGTGATCTTTCAGCCGCATTTGTTCAGTCGTACCAATGACCTGGCAGATGGGTTTGCCGAAGTGCTGAGTCTTGCGGATGAAACGATCTTATTGCCTATCTATCCGGCAAGAGAATTACCGATGGAAGGCGTATCAAGTAAAATTATACTTGATAAGATGACGAATGAAAAGAAAAGTATTAAGCAGAAAGCGGAACTTATTGATTGGGTAAAAGCTAACAAACCTGCTTTCTTAATAACATCAGGAGCGGGAGATATTGACGCGATGGTGCAACCGATAAAAAATATTTTAGAAAAACAGAGTGCAGATCAACAAAAATAAAATAAAGAAAATTTTCACCATGATGTTGTGGTTGCTGGTAGGGTCGGCGTGTATAATGCTGCTCGTATCGGGGGTGCACAGCAAAGATGTGAAACGTTGCAAAGGCGTGGAAATCGATATCTCCGGCGTAAGCAACAATTATTTTATTGATAGAAATGACGTGTATGCCATCATCAAAAATTACGGCGGCGACAGTACGGCTAAAAAAACATTAGCTTCCATTGATCTTAGAAAAATTGAAATAGCGCTGGAAAAAGATCTCTGGATAAAAAATGCAGAGTTGTTTTTTGATAACAATGATTACTTAAAAGTTTTTGTGGAAGAGCGTGAGCCCGTGGCGAGGGTATTCACCGTAAGCGGAAATACTTTTTACATTGACAGCAGTTGCATGATGTTGCCGCTAAGTGATAAATTCTCTGCCAGATTGCCAATATTTACGGGATTTGTTTCCGATGTAAAGATATTATCAAAGGCAGACAGCAGTTTATTAAATGATGTAAAAAATATCAGCCTGAAAATTTCCTGTGATAGTTTTTTAATGGCAATGGTTGATCAGGTGGATATCACACCGGCCGGAAATTTTGAAATGATCCCGAAGATCGGAACGCAAACGATCATCTTCGGCGATGGGACAGATATAGACGCTAAATTTTCAAAATTGAAATTGTTCTATCAGGATGTAATTACAAAATCAGGATGGAACAAGTATAAGTCCATCAATCTGCAATTCAAAAATCAGGTTGTAGCTGTGATCCGCGGCAACGAAGATATTATCGCGGATTCTTTAAAGGCGATCGCTTTCTTGAAATACAGTGAAGATGATGCGGCAAGAATGTCGGTGGATTCATCGCAAAAGTTTTTGCCCGATACCTATAAGAACAATGCAGACAGTGCGATGCTGCGGGGATCTGTACAACATGATGATGAGGAGCAGGTTGCAACAGCAGATGTGAGGACGCTTACTGCACCGGCAGCAAACAGCGCAACAGTTGCGGCTCCAAAACCTGCATTAACAATAGCTGCAAAGCCGGCGACAACAATGCCAACCGTTTCGGACAGACCGAAACCAAAGCCGGAAATTGTTCAACCAAAACCACAGCGGGTGAAGCCTCCTTTAAAACCGAAATCCGGAACGCACGCAAAACCTTCAACGGTAAAGCCGCAAAAACCTAACAATGATTACTAAGAAAAAGTGCAGAACCAAAACACCAACAATTCAGCACTGAAGACTTTTAAAACAGACACAAACAAACACACATAAACACTAAACACACAATTATGAATCAGGAACAACCGGTAATCGTAGGATTAGACATCGGCACCACAAAGATCGCGGCTATCGCCGGCCGGAAGAATGAGTTCGGCAAGCTGGAGATCCTTGGCTTTGGGCGGGCCAACAGCAACGGCGTGCAGCACGGAATGGTTTTGAACATCGATCAAACGATCAAAGCTATTCAAACAGCTTTGGAAAATTGTTATGCTTCCAATCCGAATCTTTCTATTAATGAAGTATATGTAGGTATTGCCGGACATCATATTAAGAGTCTGCAAACCCGCGGTGACATTGTACGTCAGCAAAATGAAGATGAGATCCGTCAGGATGAGATCGATAAATTAGTTGCGGATCAATACCGTACTTACATTCCCGCAGGTGATCAGATCATTGATGTGATCCCTCAGGAATTTACAGTAGATAATTTTCAGAATATTCCGAATCCGATCGGTTACAGCGGTGTAAAAGTGGGAGCGAATTTTCACATCATCACCGGTGATAAAAATGCGATCAGAAATATCAACCGCAGTGTTGAAAAATCAGGATTAAAAACAAAAGATTTGGTGTTGCAGCCCTTGGCTTCTGCCGCTGCAGTAATGTGTGATCAGGATCTTGAAGCAGGGGTTGCGATCGTTGATATCGGTGGCGGTACAACAGACCTTGCTGTTTTTTATGAAGGAATATTGAAGCATACAGCAGTTATTCCTTTCGGCGGTGAAAATATCACCAACGATATTAAAACAGGATTAGGTGTTTTAAAAACGCAGGCTGAGCAAATGAAAATTCAATTCGGCAGTGCATTGAGTGATGAAACAAAAGCAAATGCATTTATCACGATCCCGGGATTGAGAGGAATGGCGCCGAAAGAAATTTCTGTGAAGAATCTTGCAAACATCATCCAGGCACGTATGAGTGAGATCATGGATTTTGTGTCTTACCATTTGAAACAGGTAGGGTTGGATAATAAAATGCTGAACGGTGGTGTGATCCTTACCGGTGGCGGTTCTCAGCTGAAGCATTTGTTGCAGCTTACAGAATACGTTACAGGTTTGAATGCCCGTATCGGTTTCCCTAACGAGCACCTTTCCGGCGGTCACATTGATGAATTATCCAAACCAATGTACAGTACCTGCATCGGTCTTATTCTGAAAGGTTATAACGACTACGAGAATAAGAACAAAACATTCGATAACAACTTTATCAAAGTTGCCGGCACAGGAATTATGCAGGAAGCCCCGGTTGATGAAGAGATCTTGGCACCTGCAGAAGAAGGTGAATCAGAACCGGAACTGGTGAAGCGCAAGAAAACCATCAAAGGTTTTATGGACAGTTTCAAGAACAACCTGATCGAGATGTTTAAAGAAGAAGAAGACGGACAATTTTAAAGACAAATGATGAATGACGATCGAAAAATGGTACACTCCATCTGTAATTCGTGATTCTTCCATTGTAATTTACAATACTTACTAACACACAAACTACACAACATGATACATTTTGATTTGCCGAAAGACCAATCCTCTATCCTTAAAGTGATAGGCGTGGGCGGCGGCGGAAGCAATGCTGTAAACCACATGTTTGCACAAAATATAGAAGGCGTAAACTTTATTATTTGCAATACAGATGCACAGGCGATTGCACAGAGTAAAGTGCCGAACAAGATTCAGCTCGGTCCGCACCTTACACAAGGTCTTGGTGCCGGTGCTAATCCTGCGATTGGAAGACAGGCAACAGAAGAGAGTCTTGAAGAAATAAAGAGAATTCTCGAAGTAAATACGAAGATGGCATTCATCACTGCCGGTATGGGTGGTGGTACGGGAACAGGCGGTGCCCCTATCATTGCGAAGATCTGTAAAGACCTCGGCATCCTTACGGTAGGTATCGTTACAACTCCTTTTGCTTACGAAGGAAAGAAAAGAATTGCGCAGGCAGAAGAAGGGATAATGCTGCTTAAGAATCATGTTGACACTTTATTGGTAATCAGCAATGATAAACTGCGTCATCAGTTCGGTAATTTAAAAATGAAAGAAGCATTCAACAAAGCGGATGATATTCTGGCGACTGCTGCAAAATGTATCACGGATGTGATAAACAGCACCGGCCAGATCAATGTCGATTTTGCGGATGTATGCACTGTTATGAGTAACGGTGGTGTAGCCATTCTTGGCAGTGCAACTGCCGAAGGTGAGAACCGTGCACATGCAGCAATTGAAAATGCATTGACATCACCGTTGTTGAATGACAATGATATTCGAGGTGCTAAATGGATCCTCATCAACATCAATTCTGCGGAAGGCGAAAATGAATTCACCATGGATGAAGTGGAAGTGATTCAGAATTATATTTTAAGTCAGGCAGGAGAAGATACAGATGTGATCCTTGGTCTCGGTTATGATAACACACTTGGTGCGCAGATCGGTATCACGTTGATCGCAACCGGTTTTGAACATAAAGATCCGTTCCCGCATAGAAATGCAGCAACAACTCCGGAGGCAAAAGTATCGAGCGAGAAAGTAGTAATGGCTTTGGAAATGCCTGCGGCTCCTGCTGCTCATACTGTTTCAACAACCCAACCCGTTTTGCAATTCGAAGATATGCAGCCTGAAGTAAAAGTTGAAGCTAAAATTGAAGACTTACCGGTGATTGCTGAAGTACCGATGCCGCCTGCGAATCCGCTGATGCCCGCGCTCCCGGAAGAAAAAGAAATCGTAGAATTACGTAGTATAAATACGGGGGAAAAGACTTCTGAAGAACCTGTTTTTTTTGAAATATCTTCGGCACCTGATCAAGTACCCGTTCAGTTTGAGGCAGCATCTGTTACAGATCTGCGAAGTCAGCCTGTAGCCGAAAACCCAATCCAACAAACAATAAATAACGAAGAAGCTAGCAATAAAAATCGCCTTTCGTCGGGCGGTTTGCCGGTAAAGCCTACGCAAATTTACGCGGAGGACCAGCCGGCGATGTATCAATCCACATCGCAAGGGAAGCCACTACCGCAGCAACCTGCTGTTAAGGAAGACGAACCTGAGTCAGCAATGCAGCTGGTAGTCAAAGAAACAGAAGCGGCGGAGGAAAAGCCCGTAGTTACTGAATCTACTCAGCCCATATTAAGCACCATTGTTGAGGAACCGGCGATGCCGGACGAAACAGAAGAGCTTAGGCGCCGGGCGTCGGAAAGGATTGCAAAATTGCGAAATTTATCTTTCAATATTAACGCAGCCGATCCAAACAACGAGTTTGAAACAGTGCCGGCTTACCTCCGTCGCAATATGGAGATCCACAACCAGATCGCTGATGTGGAAACATTTTACAGCAACTACACTGTCCGCTCTGACGATAACAATCGTGCGGAAATAAATACCATCAATAATTTTCTTGACGGCAAGAAGCCGGATTAAAGTCGCTTCCTCCGAGACATTGTGTCGAGGATAGTGTTGTGTTTTGTGTCACAGTTTGTATAACCCCCTTCAGAAACGGAGGGGGTTAGTGTTTTAACCGAGGCGTATGATGTTTGATTATGCACTGACTTAAATATCAAACGTTCGATGTCGGAAATTTGCAGCAAGATCCACGATTATCGATAGCCCGGCAGGTTCTTTTACTTTCGCTTGTGTTTAGTACTTCTTACTTTTACATAATAAAAAATACATGGCTGAAGTTTTAATAATAGATGATGAAGAAAAACTCCGAAAATTAATCGGGAGGGTGCTAAGCTTAGAAAATTTCCAAATTCAGGAAGTTGGATCAATAAAAGAAGCCTCCAATATTTTACGTCATAAAGCCTTTGATATTATATTATGTGATGTAAAGCTTCCGGACGGCAACGGTGTGGAATATACCAAACAAATCAAATCAGCATATCCGTTTACAGAGGTCATCCTGCTCACTGCTTACGGCAACATTCCGGACGGAGTTGCAGCAATTAAGAACGGCGCATTTGATTACATCACAAAAGGAAATGACAACGACCGCATCATTCCGCTTGTTAATCAGGCGATGGATAAAATAGCCCTGGCAAAAAAAAATGCAGTTGTCATAAAAAGAAGGGGAACAGTCGGCTTCGCCCAAATAATCGGTAAAAGTCGCATTATTCAGGAATGTGTGTCACTGGCTTTAAAAACAGCCGCGTCTGATGCCACCGTGTTGTTGCTTGGGGAAACAGGTACAGGCAAAGATGTTTTTGCAAATGGTATACATGCCGCCGGCAAAAGAGCCGGTAAGCCTTTTGTTGCCATTAATTGCAGCGCATTTACGAAAGAGTTGTTGGAAGGAGAATTATTCGGGCATAAAGCGGGTGCTTATACCGGTGCTCTGAAAGATAAGAAGGGCCTCATCGAAACTGCCGATGAGGGCACATTATTTCTGGACGAGATCGGCGAATTGAATATCGAACTTCAATCGAAGCTGTTGCGTGTGTTGGAGAACGGTGAGTTTATAAAGCTGGGGGATACTAAAACATCAAAAGTAAATGTGCGGATCATTGCAGCTACAAATAAAAACCTGGTTAAGAGTATTGAAGACAAAACTTTCCGGGAAGATCTTTATTACCGCCTGAATGTTTTCTCTATCAACCTGCCATCGTTGCGTGAGCGAAAAGAAGACATTCCGGCACTCACACTTTTTTTTGCAGATCATTTCGGAGAAACGATGCAAAAGAAATTCACCGTGACAGAGGATGCTATGACGATGCTTTCTGATTATGAGTGGAAAGGAAATATCAGGGAACTTAAGAACGTTGTTGAACGGGCAGTGATCCTCGCAGATGATATTATCGAACCAAAGCATTTGCCCTACGCTGTTCAAAATAATGCAGGGGCGGGAACGGATAAACTGAGTCTGGCGGGCGTTGAAAAATATCATATCGGTAAAGTATTAGCGCATTTTTCAAATAATAAAACAAAGGCTGCGGAAGCACTCGGTATCGGCCTTACGACATTGTATCGTAAAATGGACGAATACGGCATCGACAAATAAACCATAGGCTCATTCAGCCTCAAGCAAAAATCCTTTCATTTTGAAAAGTACCCTTCCAAAACGGAATGGTTTTTTGTGTGCGCTGTTCAGCCCGCACGGCAATACAAATTCCGTAACCGTTTACTGTAAAGCATTCCATGATATTAAATGCAAAGCAGGTAGCTCCGGCATTCTTTAGGACTAATGGAGGGAAACATAAAAAATGCTGACAATTATTTATCTGACCGGCGGGATCCTTTGCTTTTGGCTTTTTTTCAAAACAATCGATGCTTTCGAAAAAATTTAAACACCATGATGAACCTCCTATTGATTCTTTCAGTGCTCGTATTCATCTACCTGATCTACGTTTTACTAAAGCCTGAAAAATTCTAAAATTATCAACAATGAACAATGAAATTTTTGGCGTAGTAATGATCTACGCAGTTACTGTTGCACTGGCCATTCCTTTCGGTATTTACATTGTGAAGGTTTTCCGGGGAGACAGGACCTTTCTCGGATTTTTGGCGCCCGCAGAAGGCTTTATCTTTAAAATTTGCGGCATTAAAGAGCATGAGCCTATGAACTGGAAACAGTTTTTAAAAGCAATGCTTACGGTAAATATGCTTTGGTTTGTTTATGCTTTTGCTATGCTGCTTTTCCAGGATAAGCTCCCGCTAAACCCCGATGGCAATCCTGCGCAAAGTGCAGATCTGGCATTCAATACCTCCATTTCTTTTTTAGTGAATTGTAATCTGCAACATTACTCCGGCGAAACCGGTCTTACGTATCTCACGCAACTGTTTGTTGTAACCTTTCTTCAATTTGTTAGTGCTGCAACAGGAATAGCCGCGCTTGTGGCTGTGTGCAATGCTTTTAAAGAAAAAACCACACAGAATCTGGGAAATTTCTGGCAGATATTTACAAAGAGTATTACCCGCATTTTGCTGCCGGTTTCCATCGTTATTGCCTGCATTCTCGCGTTTAACGGAACACCTACTTCGCTTGCGGGTAAGGATACGATCACGACACTGCAAGGCGACACTGTTCAGGTAAGCCGGGGCCCTGCGGCTGCAATGATCGCAATTAAACATGTAGGAACAAATGGTGGCGGATGGTTTGGCGTAAACTCGGCACATCCGCTCGAAAACCCGAATTACTTCACCAATGGCATAGAACTTATTGCGCAGGTATTAATTCCTATAGCGCTCATCTTCGCCATGGGCTTTTACATAAAAAAGACAAAATTTGCTTATGTAATTTTCGGTGTAATGACAATAGGTATGCTGCTGCTCGTTATTCCTACAATCATTAGTGAAGCAGGCGGAAATCCAATGCTGTCGAAGCTCGGTGTAACACAGGTCACCGGCGCCATGGAGGGTAAGGAAGTAAGATTCGGTCCCGCCGTGAGCGGATATTGGAGCACCGTTACCACCATTATTTCTACCGGCTCTGTAAATAGTATGCATGACAGTTCTATGCCGCTCACAGGATTATATCAGTTACTTGGTATGATGGTAAATGCCTTTTATGGTGGATGTGGCGTAGGTATCCTAAACTACCTCATCTACATTATCATTGCTGTATTTATTTCCGGTTTGATGGTAGGCAGAACGCCGGAATTTATGGGACATAAAGTGGAGGCGAGAGAAATAAAAATCGCGGCTTTTGTTACTTTACTGTCCGCATTTCTCATCAAGTCATTTGCGGCACTCGCGGCATTTATGATCGCCCATCATCATGGTGCCGGTTGGGCAGTGCAACCTTCCGCATGGTTGAATAGCCCGTCTTACCACGGTTTCAGCGAAATGTTGTATGAGTATACATCTTCCGCTGCAAATAACGGTAGCGGTTTCGAAGGACTCGGGGATAATAATATCTTTTGGAATTTAACAACAGGCTTTGTGTTGATCCTGAGCAGGTTCATACCGATCATAGGCCCTGTTGCTATCGCCGGCCTGTTAGCGAATAAAAAATTTATTCCCGAGTCTGCCGGTACGTTGCGTACAGATTCATGGACATTCGGTATGATGACGTTCGCCGTTATCATTATTCTTACGGCATTGTCTTTTTTTCCTGCGCTTGCGCTCGGACCGATCGCTGAATATTTCAGCATGAAATAGCATTTTGTTACAGATCATCCATGCTGAAAAAATCAGCATCAAAAAAAATAAAAATCATGAGTAAAAATAAAAGTGCTTCCATGTTTGCACCCGAACTGATGGTTCCCGCATTGAAGCAATCACTCGTTAAGCTTGATCCGCGGGCTATGTTTAAAAACCCGGTAATGTTTACCGTGTGGCTTGGTACCGTTGTAATGCTTTGTGTTACGGTATATTCATCAACAGTAACAGACACGTCTATCGGCGAATTCGGCTATAACCTTACCATTTTCATCGTTCTTTTTCTTACTTTACTTTTTGCAAATTTTGCTGAAGCGATCGCAGAGGCCAGGGGCAAAGCGCAGGCAGAAAGTCTTCGCAAAACAAGGCAGGACACGCCGGCAAAAAAGATCAATACAGTCGGAGAAATGTATTTAGATGAGATAACAATTATTTCCTCGGCGCAATTGGAATTAGGTGACCGTTTTGTATGCGAAGCCGGGGATATCATTCCGATGGACGGCGAGATCGTAAAAGGGATTGCAACAATTGATGAATCGGCCATTACCGGTGAATCAGCGCCTGTGATCAGGGAATCAGGCGGAGATAAGTCATCTGTTACCGGTGGTACAAAAGTACTGTCTGATAAGATCATTGTAAAAGTGACGACACAACCGGGCGAAACTTTCCTGGATAAAATGATCGCTTTGGTGGAAGGTGCAAGCCGCCAAAAAACACCGAATGAAATTGCGCTCACCATTTTGTTGGCGGCATTCACACTCATTTTTATTATCGTGGTTGTAACGTTGAAGCCCTTTGCAGATTATGCGAATACGTCTATCACAGTAGCTGCATTTATATCCCTGTTTGTTTGCCTTATTCCTACTACCATCGGCGGACTTTTATCAGCGATAGGAATTGCGGGAATGGACAGGGCGCTTCGAGCAAACGTGATCGCTAAAAGCGGTAAAGCCGTAGAAACAGCGGGGGATATCGATGTGTTGTTGCTGGATAAAACCGGAACGATCACGATCGGAAACCGAAAAGCTACAAATTTTTACGCAGCACCCGGTGTCGGGGTAAGTGACTTTACCCGCTTCGCAGTTTTAAGTTCATTTGCTGACGACACGCCTGAAGGTAAATCGATCATCGAACTCGCAGGGGTAAACCCGCTAAGTTATAATATCGTGAATCCCGCATTCATTCCGTTCACTGCAGAAACGCGAAGCAGCGGTGTTGATTATGATAATATCAGGATCAGGAAGGGTGCATTTGATACCATGAAAAAAATGGCGGAGGCCAAAGGGAATGCAATGCCCGTTCAAACTGAAGAGCAAGTAAAAAATATCGCGGAGAACGGTGGAACGCCATTGGTCGTATTGGTAAATGACCACATAAAAGGTGTTATAGAATTACAGGATATTATTAAGCCCGGCATTCAGGAAAGGTTCGAACGGTTGAGAAAAATGGGCGTTAAAACCGTTATGGTAACGGGCGACAATCCGCTTACTGCAAAGTACATCGCCGAGAAGGCTGGCGTTGATGATTTCATCGCTGAAGCAAAGCCGGAAGACAAAATGAATTACATTAAAAATGAGCAAAATGCCGGTAAGCTTGTAGCCATGATGGGTGACGGGACAAATGATGCACCGGCACTGGCACAGGCAGACGTAGGCGTTGCAATGAACAGCGGCACGCAGGCTGCAAAGGAAGCCGGCAATATGGTTGATCTTGATAACGATCCTACAAAACTTATTGAAATTGTAGAGATCGGCAAACAGTTATTAATTACGAGGGGAACGATCACCACGTTTTCTATTGCGAATGATGTAGCGAAATATTTCGCTATCGTTCCGGCTTTATTTATCACTTCTATTCCTGCATTGCAATCACTAAATATTATGCGGCTGGCCAGTCCGGAAAGTGCCATTCTCTCTGCGGTGATATTTAATGCGCTCATCATTCCGATGCTGATTCCGCTAAGTCTGAGAGGCGTTGCCTATAAGCCGATCGGCGCAAGCGCATTGCTCCGCAGAAACCTGCTTATTTATGGTCTTGGCGGCGTAATCGTTCCTTTTATCGGGATCAAAATAATCGACATGATCGTAGCCTTGTTCATGCACTAAAAAATAAAAAAAATAAAAAATGAAAAAGTATTTATTGCCCTCGTTAAAAATAACCATTGTATTTCTTATCATTTGTTGTGTGTTGTATCCTTTGTTAATAGGCGCTGTAGGTAAGTTGTCCAAAGGTTCGGGTAACGCTGAGACAGTCATGGTAAACGGAAGAGTGGTGGGTTATGCCAACATCGGGCAAAAGTTTACAGAAGACAAATATTTTTGGGGCCGGCCTTCTGCAGTGGACTATAATGCCGGCGGTTCAGGTGGCAGTAACAAAGGCCCGACAAATCCTGATTACCTCAAAACAGTATCGGACAGAATAGACAGTTTTCTTGTACACAATCCCACAGTAAAAAAAAGCGACATTCCTTCCGAGATGGTCACCGCTTCGGGTAGCGGATTAGATCCTGATATTTCTCCGGCATCTGCACAGATTCAGGTTCAAAGAATAGCTACGACAAGAAAAATCTCTCTTGAAAAAATTACGGAATTGGTTGTAGCGCATACGGAAAAAGGCCTTTTCGGTCCTTCAAAAATAAATGTGCTGAAACTTAATGTGGCACTTAATGAATTGAAATAAAAATATAAAAATGAAAAACATAATTGTAATACTTTTTGCGATAAGCTTCACATCGCCATTATTTGCACAGGATACCGCTTCTTCAAACAAACCACTCACTTTCAGCGGATATATAGAACCTTATTATGTGTACGATGCGAACCGCCCTTTGAATAATACAAGACCGGGTTTTATTTACAGCCATAGTCGTGCAAATGAGGTAACGTTAAATTTGGGATTGGTTAAAGCAGGTTATGCGACAGAGAATGTGCGTGCAAACCTGGCCCTGGCTGTAGGTACTTACATGAATGCAAATCTAGCTGCTGAGCCGGGAGTCTTGAAAAATATATTTGAAGCCAATGCAGGCATAAAAATCTCAAAGAAAAATGAGCTGTGGATCGATGCCGGCATTATGTCGTCCCACATCGGATTTGAAAGTGCAGTTGGAAAAGATAATTGGACGGTAACGAGAAGCATTCTCGCTGATAATTCTCCATATTATGAATCCGGTGCAAAACTGGGATATACGTCTAAAAGCACAAAATGGTATCTCGCGGCGATGTATCTAAACGGATGGCAACGCATTCAGAGACCTGATGCCAACAGCACACCTGCTTTCGGCGCACAGGTCACCTACAAACCGAATAAGCGTATAACAATAAATTACAGCAACTTTGTCGGCAACGATAAGCCGGATAGTGTAAAACAGATGCGCTATTTCAATAACTTCTACGTGATAGCTCAACTGAATAAAAAAATCGGTATCACTGCGGGCTTCGATTATGGTCTTGAGCAAAAAGTAAAAGGAAGCAGTAATCTGAATAAGTGGTACGCCCCGGTTTTTATCATCAGGTTTACACCCAATGATAAAAATGCTGTTGCTGTGAGAGGTGAATATTACAGTGATAGATCAGGTGTGATAATTGCTACCGGAACGCCGAATGGTTTCAAAACTTCAGGTATCAGCGTTAACTACGACAGGGTGATCAACAGCAATGCTGTTTTCAGAATAGAGCTGAGAAATTTAAACAGTAAGGATGATATATTTACGAAACATGATTTAAGTTCCACTGACAATAATTTCTTTGTAACCACTTCTATTTGCGTCAGTTTTTAAATTTCTGCAAAGCCATGACCGAACACGATGCTAAAGATGAACATGTAAAAAAATTCCTGAACATTGCGTCAAGATCAGAAAAAGGAAGGCTTAAGATCTATATAGGAATGAGCGCCGGCGTGGGTAAAACGTTTCGTATGCTGCAGGAAGCACACAGGTTACTTTTCAATAATGTAGACGTAAAGATCGGCTTTATTGAAACACACAATCGAAAAGAGACGCATGCGCTTGTGGAAGGGTTGCCGTTTATCCCACGCAGAGAAGTTTTTTACAAAGGTAAATTACTGCATGAATTGGATGTACAGGCAATCTTACTGTTGCATCCGAAAGTAGTGATCGTTGATGAGCTGGCTCATTCAAATATTCCGGGCAGCAAAAATGAAAAACGCTGGCAGGATGTGACCGATATTTTGAATGCGGGAATAGATGTGATAAGCGCCGTTAATATCCAACATATAGAAAGCATAAACAGGGAAGTAAAAGAAATAACCGGAGTGGAAGTTCAGGAGCGTATTCCCGATAAAATGTTACAGATCGCAGACGAGGTAGTGAATATAGACCTCACCGCGGAAGAATTGATCACGAGATTAAAAGAAGGTAAGATTTACGATAAGGCAAAAGTGCAGCAGGCACTTGGAAACTTCTTTCAGCCTGAAAAAATACTACAACTGCGTGAACTCGCTTTGAAGGAAGTTGCCGGACAGGTGGAAAGAAAGGTAGATCATGAAATTACTGTTCGGAAAAATGCTTACCGCCATGAAAGATTTTTGGCCTGTATATCTTCGAACAATGAAGCGTCACAAAAAATCATCAGAAAAACAGCCAGACTCGCCTCATATTACAACAGCCAATGGTTTGTGTTATATGTGCAGACACCGAAAGAAGGGGGCAATATTATTCAGCTTGACTTGCAGCGACACCTGATCAATAACTTTAAACGTGCTACGGAATTGGGCGGAAATGTAATTCAGGTAAAGGATAAAAACATTGCTGCTGCAATCATAAATACGGTGTTGGATAAAAAGATCACGACTGTGTGTATCGGCAAACCGCACTTTAATTTATTTCAGATAATTTTAAGGACGCATATATTTAATCAGCTCCTTAAAAGCATCAGCGATAATGATGCGGATCTTATTATATTATCGTGAGAACGTATGAGTAAGCAGATTATTTAAATCTTAGAAGTAATGTCGATAAGTATAAAAAATAAGGTAAGATCAGGTACACTATTCCTGTTCCTGTTACTTATTGTGTCTTGCTGTTTCAGTATTTACTTTTTATTAAATCTCAAAGCCGATTCAAAGAATATCATAGAGGCTAATTACGAAAGTTTGGATTACGCACACAAAATGCAAAGGGAATTGCAAAAAATCTATTCCGGTTCGGGCCCGACAGACATCTTTGATTCTGTACTTACCAATCAGGAACGCAACCTCACCGAAGCCGGCGAAGGCGAAGTAACCCGATCATTGAGAGGCGATTTTATCAAGTTACGATCAGGCGATACTTCTGTTGTACTTCGGAGGGATCTTGAAAATAAGATCCAGTCTGTCATTGCGCTGAACATGGAAGCGATTCAGCGGAAGAATAAGAAGGCGCAACACACGGCCGAAACAGCCGTGAACATTATTATTCTGCTGAGTTCATGTATCTTTTTGATCGGATTTGTATTCTCCGTTAACTTTCCTGCAATAGTTGTAACGCCGATAAAAAAGTTTTCAGAAGCCATCAAAGAAATTACCGCAAGAAATTACAAACACCGTATCCATCTTGAACACAACGACGAGTTTATGCAACTCGGAAACGCGATCAACGATATGTCTGAGCGTCTTGAAGAATTTGAAAGCAGTAATCTCAATAAACTCATATTCGAAAAAACAAGAGCGGAAGCAGTTATAAATAGCCTCAAAGATGCAAGTGTAGGAGTGGACAAGGATGATAGAATTTTGTTTGCAAATGAACAGGCGCTGAGTTTACTTGGATTATCACCGGCCGAAATTTTAGGAAAACCCGTTGACGAGGTAAGTAAAAAAAATGACCTCTTTGCATTTTTGATCAGCAGTGAAGGTAATACTCCGTTCAAAGTTGTAGTAGAGAATAAGGAGAATTATTATGTGAAGGAAGTTGTAGAAGTTACACAGGGATCGTCAAACAGCAGAGTGATTGTTTTGAAAAATATTACCTCATTTAAAGAGCTTGATGTTGCAAAAACAAATTTTATTGCGACTATTTCTCACGAACTGAAAACACCGCTGGCATCCTCTGATCTCAGCATCAAATTGCTTGAAGACAAAAGGGTAAGTGTACTCACCGGTGAACAAACAGAATTGGTAGAACAATTAAAAAGCGATAATCAAAGGATGTTGAAGATACTTAGTGAATTGCTGAATCTAAGTCAGGTAGAAGCAGGTAAAATTCAGTTATACATCGTTCCTGTTGATCTGAATTCAATCATTGAAGCCTCGCTAAGCACCGTATTCCGTGCCGCCAGGGAAAAGGAGATTAAAATTGAAAGTAAGCAGGATGTCATTCCTGAAGTGAATGCTGACGCAGATAAACTGAGCTGGATTTTGAATAATTTTCTTACCAATGCTGTCAAATTTTCCCCTTCCGGCGGTACTGTGGTAGTTTCCTCCTATACAAAAAATGACAGGGTTACGATCGAAGTAAAAGACGAAGGCCCGGGTATTGAAAAGGCTTTTTACCATCAGATTTTCGAACGTTACTTTCAAATTCCCGGTCGTTCAGATAAGAAAGGGTCGGGAATTGGTTTAGCTATATGTAAAGAATTAATAGCGGCAATGGGCGGCAATATTTGGGTCGTAAGTGAGCCCGGTGCGGGAAGTGTTTTTGGTTTTGATTTGCCTGTTTGAATGTGAGTCTATCAATGTTAAGGACTATTTCTTACCTTGTAAATGCATATAAAATGATGTTATGTTTAAAAATACAATTGCCGCTATATTATTTTCATTGTTATTCATAGGGTACGCTGAAGCACAAAAAGTAACGCCATGCGGTTATAAAATTCCGCCGCGTTCCCTGCGTACAAATTTCAGTTCCGTGTATGAAGCAAGAGATATCGTAAATCAAATGCTTGATGATATTCAGTGGAAAGAAAATTTCACACTCCGCGAGCAGAACGGGATTCAGAATGCGTATGCAACAATTTCCGGCGGCCGCAGACTCATCGTTTATGATAATAATTTTTTAGAAGATATTGATGCTTATGCAAAAACAAAACTGGCGAGCCAGAGTGTGATCGCTCATGAAATGGGGCACCACTATTTTAATCATGTAGTGAGTATGCAGGGAAGTACGGTTCCGTCGGAAATAGAAGCGGATGCATTTTCCGGCTTTATCATGCAAAAGATGGGAGCCACTTTAGAACAGGCCCTTGCAGCGATGAATGCGATCGGAACTGATCAGGCAACAGCAACTCATCCGGCGAAAAGAGATCGTCTTGCAGCGATCACAAGAGGCTGGTACAATTCAAAAGCAAATCTTAGTCCGTCTAGTGCCAACGCGGTTAATAGCAGTACTCCTACTACACCGCAGCCGGTTCCTCAGGTTCCAATCCCTGCAAATCCAAATACGCCGGTCAATCCAAACACAACACAAACGTCTGCAGATACTGATCCTTCATGGATCGCATTGTATATTCAGAGTACGAAAGATGAAACGGTGCAGTTAAGTGACGACGGAAAAAAATATCAGGCGGCAACTATTAAGGCGGGCCAGCCATTTGTTTTTAAGTTTGAGATCTATCAATACGGTTTTTTGAGATTGCCTTATTACAACGGTTACAGAACGTACAAATTACTGCACGGAAAGGATTACTCTATTTTGTATAACCGGAGAAATAAAAATTGGGTGGTTGTGGAAGTGCCGGAGTAAGATTTTTGGGAACGCAGATTTTCAGAATCATCGTGATATACTTTTTCGATTATTGGCGGGGCATTTGATCGATGAGTATCATCGTTATGTCGCTCACTTTAGGGGCATTCCATTGCTCATCTTTTTTTGATCTGCCTAATGATGAACCTCATGAGGGTCAGCGTTCAATTTTCTCAATCAACTTTTCTTTCGCTCCGCTTTCCCATTCTTCTTTTAAAATGCTAAGGATGATCGTATTTCTGTTGGCGCCCGTATGCGTGAACAAATGATTACGCAATACACCTTCTACCGTGCAGCCGATACTTTTCATTGCGGCTTTACTTTTTTCATTGTCATTATCCGCACGAAATTCCACTCGGCGCATACCCAGTTTTTCAAACGCAAATTCCAGCAAAAGCAGTTTACAATTCTTATTCAATTTCGTTCCCTGAAAAGCTTTTCCGTACCAAGTGTAACCTAATTGAAGTGTACGGTATTGCGGCTGAATATCATAAAATCTTGTGCTGCCGGCATATTGCTGAGTTATCTTATCAAAAACAATAAAAGGGTATTCTGTTCCCGCTGTTCGATTTTTAATTGCTGTTGAAATATATGCTTTGAGATTATCAGCACCGTGCGCCGGGAAAAGGGAATAGTTCCAGATCTCCGGTTCTTCAACTGCAAAGTGAAGCAGGCATTCAATATCGATTTCCTGCAAAGGCCGCAATAGTACTACCTCATTTTCCAGGATAAGATCTTCGGCGGGATTGAAATTTTCCATTATGTATGTTTAAACGATTCCAAATGTAGAATCATTTCGATAAAGCAGCCGCATTAGTTTATGCTTATTTATAAGGCAAACCGGAGTACATTTGCGGAGGTTTTCGATAGCTGATATATCATCTCCGACGAAGCCGAATATTAAATTTTTTTTCGTGGGCAAACATGTCAACAAGGTTTCAGCGGCCGGTCTTATCATCGCCCTGGGCATCATTTACGGAGATATCGGTACCTCTCCTTTGTACGTTTTCAGTGAAATTATTAACGGAAGAGTGATCGATGATTTTCTGATCATCGGCGGACTTTCCTGTATCATCTGGACGCTTACACTTCAAACAACATTAAAATATGTTATCCTCACATTAAAAGCAGATAACAAAGGTGAAGGCGGGATCTTCTCCTTGTATACATTGGTAAGGCGACAAAAAAAATGGTTGGTGCTTCCTGCGATGATAGGAGGAGCGGCACTTTTGGCTGATGGTATGATCACACCACCGATCACCGTTACTGCTGCAGTGGAGGGCTTGGATAACCTGCCGATACTTCATGGTGTGATCAGTTTGAAAATGATCATCATTATTGTATTGGCGATCTTATCTGTCTTATTCTTTATGCAGCAATTCGGTACAAATTCCATCGGAAAATTATTTGGCCCGGTGATGATCATTTGGTTTGCTATGTTGGCTGTACTAGGTTTCTCGCACATCGCAGATGATCTTGATATTTTAAAAGCATTCAATCCGTATTACGCATTTAAATTACTGGCGCAATATCCCGGAGGCTTCCTATTACTGGGTGCGGTATTCCTCTGTACAACAGGTGCGGAAGCGTTGTACAGCGATCTCGGACATTGCGGTCGCGGAAATATTCGCTATAGCTGGATCTTTGTAAAATCTGCCTTGATTCTGAATTACCTCGGACAAGGCTCTTATCTGCTGCACAATTTTAGCGGGAAGGTTTTTGCAACGACGGAATTAATGAGAGATAAAGTTTTTATGGCTGCTCATCCCTACGTGTTGGAAATGAAAAATCCGTTCTTCGGTTTAATGCCCGATTGGTTCCTCACGGTAGGGATTGTTATTGCAACCATCGCGGCAATCATCGCCAGTCAGGCTTTGATCAGCGGATCATTTACATTGATCAGTGAAGCTATTCGTCTTAATCTTTGGCCGAGAATGAAGATCAATTATCCATCCGAAGCGAAGGGACAATTGTTTATTCCGGGTATCAATACACTATTATATGTAGGCTGTTGCGGGGTAGTGTTGTTTTTTCAAACATCAAGTGCTATGGGCGCTGCGTATGGTTTGGCGATCACACTCTGTATGTTGGCAACTACTATTCTTATGTCCAATTATATGGTGAGCAGAAGAGTGAATAAGTATTTGATCTGGCTGTTCCTGGCCGTTTTCCTTACGATTGAAACCAGTTTCCTGCTTGCGAATTTGAATAAATTTACGCACGGTGGTTACGTTACATTGGTAATGGGCGGTATGCTTTTCGCCATTATGTATATTTGGTTTCGTGCAAGGAAGATCAAAAATCGTTACGTTGAATTTGTGCGTCTGGAGGAGTATGTACCGAAACTGGAGGAGTTGAGCAACGATAGTTCTGTACCCAAATTTGCAACGCATTTGGTATACCTGACGAGTGCGGATAATCCGAAAGAGCTGGAGCATAAAATTATTTACAGCATTCTCAACGGTAAACCAAAACGTGCGGATATTTATTGGTTCGTTCACGTGGATACACTGGATGACCCTTACACGAGTGAATATTCTGTGACACATATTATTCCCAATGATATCATTAGGGTAGAGTTCAGGCTGGGTTTCAGAATTGCACCCCGTGTGAACCTGATGTTTAAAAGAGTTGTAGAAGATCTTGTAGTAAATCGTGAAGTAAACATTACGAGCCGCTACGATAGTCAACAACGTAATAATGTTGTGGGAGACTTTCAGTTTATCGTCATGGAAAAATTCCTCAGTCAGGATAATGAATTGCCGTTCTTTGAAAAACTGGTGATGAAAGGATATTTCTGGATAAAAGAAATATCACTGAGTGAAGAGCGTGGCTTCGGTTTAGAACAAAGCAATGTATCGGTAGAGAAATTTCCACTGGTTGTTGCACCCGCAGGTAAGTTGAAAATGAAGCGTATTTATTATAATGAAGAAGAAGGATATTAATTTGCTGACCGGCGTTTGAGTTTTCAACTTCTTCCGGCGCCCTGATAAAAAAACAATCTCAATTGAATTCCATAGATCCGATATTACTCAGAGAAAAATTAGCCGCCGGCGAAACTTTTTTTCTGATAGACGTAAGAGAGGAATACGAGCATGCTGATTTTAATATCGGCGGGAGCTTAATTCCGATGAATACCATATTTGAGAATATCGGCATTATTCCGAAAGATATACCTGTGGTAATATATTGCGCAAAAGGAATTCGCAGCGCAATCGTGATACAAAGGCTTCAGGAAAAATATGGTTTCGAAAACTTATTGAATCTTGAAGGCGGCATGTATAAATGGCGCTCCGTGGCAGACAGCTTATTCTAGATCTCCACATTAACTTACTTCTCTGATAAAAAAAATTAAAGGATAGCGGATTCAGAAGCTGTAAGACACGTCTAAAAACTTCGCTCATGTGTTTGACAAATGCAGGCAAAATCCAAAACGACGGTTCTCACCAAATTGTCTGACACATACTTAAATATTTTCAACTAGATTGTAGTAACTAAAGTTTCTGACTGCTTCGTAATATGTCGCCAACGACAATATTAGCTAAGCAGTCTTACTCAACCGCAAAAATTGAATGGTACGCTACTATATATTATAATTGGCTATTTCGTTTTATTAGCGCTTGTTTATTTTATCCAGGAACGTTTTATTTTCAAGCCGGAGAAACTGAAACAGGATTTTAAATACGTATATGATATCCCTTTTAAAGAACTGTTCTTTGATGTGGAAGAAGGCGTAAGAATTAATGGCCTTCATTTTTCTGTAAATAAGCCTTTCGGTCTCGTGTTATACTTTCACGGCAATTCCCGAAGCATAAAAGGCTGGGCTAAATATGCCAAAGATTTTCTTCGTTATAAATACGATGTAGTACTGGTTGATTACCGCGGCTTCGGAAAAAGTACCGGTAAAAGAAGTGAACACGATATGTTGAAGGATATGCAGTTTGTATATGACACACTTGCCGTTCAATATACGGAGCATCATATCATCGTTTACGGAAGAAGCCTTGGCAGTGGGTTTGCGGCTAAAATTGCAAGTGATAATAAGCCTCGTTATCTCATCCTCGATGCGCCTTACTTTAGTTTTAAAAAAGCTATTGAAAGATTTTTACCGATCCTTCCGATCCGTTATTTATTGCGTTATCAGCTTCGAACTGATAAATGGATCAAACATGTGAACTGTCATACCTACATTTTACACGGAACTAAAGATTGGTTAATTCCGATAAGCAACAGCGAAAAGTTGCAGGCTATTAATCCGAAAAAAATAACTTTGCTGCGCATTCCGGGAGGCGGTCATAATAATCTGCCTTCATTTCCCGAATATCATAATTTACTGCGGGATATTTTGCAGTATTAGTTTGTCAGATTGACTTGTTGAAGTCGGGCGAAAATAAAGAACATGAACAAAAGAAAAATATTTCGCTGGGTTAAAATTATCGCACTCCTTTATGCTGTGATCGGTATCGTTTTGTTTTGGGCGCAGGATAAACTTTTATTTCATCCAGGAAAATTAAGCCCTGATCATGTGTTTAAATTTGATCAGAAATTTGAAGAAGTAAATATTCCGTTTAACGAAACTGATACGATGAATATGATAAAGTTCTTTTCAAACGATTCAATACCAAAAGGGATTGTGGTTTACTATCACGGCAACATGGACAATGTAGAGCACTATGCGGAATTTGCAAAACCGTTTACCAAGGCAGGTTATGAAGTTTGGATGGAAGACTATCCCGGATTTGGAAAGAGTACCGGAACCATCGATGAAGAAAAATTATATACTCAGGCAGTCGAAGTAAAAAGAATGGCTGATCAAAAAATTGGTTCCGATAAAGTGATCATATACGGAAAGTCATTAGGTACGGGCATTGCAGCGTATGTAGCTTCTGTTTCAACACCTTCCAGATCGCTGATCATGGAAACGCCTTATTACAGTATTCCTGCTTTGTTCAGCACTTACGCATTTATTTACCCGGTCTCAAAAATGTGCAATTATAAAATCCCTACGCACAAATATGTAGAAGAAGTGAAATTTCCGGTTATCATTTTTCACGGAACAAAAGACGGGGTGATACCGTATAGCTGCGCCGCGAAATTGAAAACGAATTTAAAAACGACGGATAAATTTATTACAGTAACGGGTGCAGATCATCAGAATATCAATGCACAGCAGATCTATTTTAGTACGATTGATTCTTTATTGCGTTGATCATAGCTCAGATAATGTTGCGCCGCCTTCATCTACTATTAGTTTATATTTTAAGCCGATCTTAAGGGCTACGTTTTCTTTTTCGTGACTCACGGGAAAATCAAAGCAAACCGGAAAATCATATTCGCTTACAAGTTCTTTTATGATCCCGCGGATCGTTTTGCCAAATGGTCTTGTCGTGTCCTTTATATCTGTAAATCCGCCGATCACCAGCCCGGCAAGGTTTTGAAACTTGCCGCTTCTTTTGATCTGGTAAAGCATGCGATCGATATTATATAATTGCTCGCCGATATCTTCCAGAAACAGAATGCAATTTTTTGTTTTAATATCAGACTTGGTTCCGCATAAATGTGCGAGCAAAGATAGGTTACCGCCGACCAGTTTTCCTTTTGCATGACCTTGTCGGTTATCAGAAACGGAAGGAGATGTATATGTTCCTTTTTCGCCGCGGAGTGCCGCTAATAAAGAATCTGTAAATTCATTACTGCCGTCTTTAAACGCTGCTGCCATCGGTGCATGCAGAGATGCTGTTCCGTAATTTGCATACAAATGAGAATGGAGAACTGTGATATCACTAAAGCCGATAATCCATTTAGGATGTTTTACAAATTGCTTGAGATCCAAATCATCAATGATCCTTCCCGTGCCATATCCGCCGCGACCGCATAGAATCGCTTTTATTTTTTTGTCATCAAGAAATGATTGAAGTTCCTTTAGTCTTTCTTCATCTTTTCCGCTGAAATAAGTCTGCGAATCACCGCCCAAGGTTTTGCCTGTTATTACATGATATCCCTGTTGCTTCAGGGATTCAATACACACAGCGGCATTTTCAGCAGGCATAAAACCGGCAGGGCATGTAATAGCTATCGTGTCGCCGGGTTGCAGATAAGAAGGAATAATGATCGGCATTTACAGTAATGAATTTAGAGTAACTGAAGTTGTTGTTATTTCGAGAATATGTTTTGCGCCGCATTTAAGCGCATAATTATTTCTTTGATGTCCTACAGGAAAATCAAAGCAAACGGGATAACTGTATTCGCGTGTTTTTTCAAGAACGATCTGCTCAAGTGTTTTGCCGAACTCATCGCCTTCGTCATCTTTTTTTGTTTTAAATCCGCCGATGATCAACCCGGAAAGATGCGCAAGTTTGCCCGTTCTTTTTAAATTCCAAAACATGCGATCAATGCTGTAAAGGTATTCGCCGGTGTCTTCCACAAAAAGAATTTTGTTTTTTGTATCGATGTCACTTGCAGTACCGGAAAGGGTTTCCAATGTTTTAAGATTTCCGCCTGTCAATATCCCTGTAGCTGTGCCTTTTTTATTATTTGCATTTACCGGAGCATCATAGCGGATGTTCTCACCCGCTAAAAGGGTACGAATAGAATTAATCGTTTCTGTTTGAATCAAGTCTGCTTTTTCGGGCAGTACAAAACTATTGCACATTTTTGAATGGAGGGATGCAATCCCGAAATTGGTATTGATATGACAGTGCAGCACGGTTGCATCACTGAAGCCGATTATCCATTTGGGATGTCGTACGAATTTGCTGAAATCAATTTTATCAATGATACGCACCAAGCCATAACCGCCTCTTGCACACATGATCGCTTTAATGCTATCATCATCCAGCAGGCTTTGAAAATCGGTGAGTCTTTCTTCATCTGTGCCGCCGAAAGTGAAATCTCTTTTGCCGATCGTGTTCCCGATCTTTATTTTAAAACCCCATGTTCCCAGGATAGTTATCGCGTCATTGCAATCTTTCAGAGCAATATATCCCGCAGGACTCGTGATGGCGATGATGTCGCCCTGCTGTAAATACTGCGGGATCTTCGGGGCGTTTTTTGAACGTTCTTTCGCTGAAAGCTGCTGTGATATTGCACTTAGAGCGCTTAAAGCCAAAACTGCCGACGATATAAATTGTTTTCTTTTCAATTTTATTAATACCTGCTAAAGCTGATCTGATGAACAATTTACTCAAATTTCGCTATTGCAGCCGTATTCGATATTTTTGTCGTCAATTAAAGCTAAACAAAGGTATTCTGTTGAAGGCTGCGATCCCGAACATCTCGGGAAAGGCTGCCAAACCGGTAGAATAAAGATCAACTGTCGGGCTCAAAAAAAAGATAATGAACGATCCAAAAAGATATCTGATTACGTCCGCTTTGCCTTACGCAAACGGGCCCAAGCATATCGGTCACCTGGCTGGTGCTTACCTGCCTGCGGATATTTACACCCGTTACCTGCGTGCGCAAAAAAAAGATGTGATTTACGTTTGCGGAAGTGATGAACATGGTGCCGCAATAACGATCCAGGCGATGAAAGAAAAGACGACCCCGAAAGCAATCGTGGATAAATATCATGCAATGCTGAAAAGCAATATGGCTGATCTCGGGATTTCTTTCGACATCTATCACCGCACTTCTGAACCGATCCACGCGGAAACGGCGCAGGAATTCTTTACGATGCTTAATGAAAACGGTGATCTGGAGAAGAAAGAGAGCGAGCAATTCTATGATGAAGAAGCAAAAACTTTTTTAGCCGATCGTTATATCATTGGCACGTGTCCGGTTTGCGGAAATGAAAATGCATACGGCGATCAGTGTGAAAGATGCGGTACGTCATTGAGCCCCGAGCAGCTCATCAATCCGCGGAGCACACTCAGCGGAAATGCGCCGGTAAAAAAAGCAACAACGCATTGGTATCTTCCTTTAAATAAACATGAAGATTTTTTACGCCAATGGATACTGGAAGATCATAAAGCTGATTGGAAGTCGAATGTGTTGGGGCAGTGCAAAAGCTGGATTGACTTGGGTTTGCAGCCGAGAGCGGTAACACGTGATCTTGATTGGGGCGTTCCTGTTCCTGCAAAAGGGGGTGAAGGAAAAGTACTCTACGTTTGGTTTGATGCACCGATAGGATATATTAGTGCAACAAAGCAATGGGCGCTCGATAATCAAAAAGATTGGAAACCTTACTGGTATGAAAATGATACCAAGCTGGTCCATTTTATAGGAAAGGACAATATTGTTTTTCATGCGATCATCTTTCCGGTCATGTTGAAATTGCACGGAAATGTTTTACCTGATAACGTACCAAGTAATGAGTTCATGAATCTTGAAGGAGATAAGATGAGCACGAGCCGCGGCTGGAGCATCGAGATGGATGACTATATCAATGATTTTGTGAAGAAAGATAATGGCGGCGATCAGATGGTGGATGCGTTGCGTTATTATTTAACTGCGATCGCACCGGAAACAAAGGATAGTGAATTTACGTGGAAAGGTTTTCAGGATGCGGTAAACAGCGAATTGGTAGCGGTGTTCGGCAATTTTGTGAATCGTGCGTTTGTATTGATGCATAAATTATGCGGCGGAAAAGTTCCTGTTTTTCATAATGATATTATTGATGATGCAGACAAGCAATTGCTGCAGGATATCAGTAATACAAAGCAAAAGATTGAGGCAAATATTGAAGCGTATAAATTTCGTGATGCACTTTCTGATGTGATCGACCTTGCGAGAAAAGGAAATAAATACATGCAGGATAAGCAACCGTGGATCGTTGCGAAAACTGTTGGCGGAGACGGTAAGCCAACCGCTGAAGCTCAGTCGCAGATTGATAATTGCTTGCATATTTGTTTGCAGCTTACCGCAAACCTCGCCATTTTCATCAATCCTTTCTTACCAAATGCGGCAAAGAAAATGAGCCACATGATGAAGACGGTAGAGAAAATGCTGGAGTGGGAAAACGCCGGTAAAACAAAACTGCTCAGTGCGGGTTATTCATTAAGAGCACCGGAATTGTTGTTCCGTAAAATAGAAGACACGGAAGTGGCGGAGCAGGTAGAAAAATTAAAAATAAAAAGTTCTAAAATAAAAATGGAAGAAACAAATAATAAGCAACCGGCAACCGCGAATGAAAAATCAGCAACAGGGAGCATTAAATCTGAGACCGCAATTCTAAAACCTGAAATTGTGTTCGATGATTTCTCAAAGATCGATCTTAAAACGGGAACAATCCTGAGCGCGGAAAAAGTAGAGAAAGCAGACAAGTTACTTAAGCTTGAAGTTGACCTCGGTTTTGAGAAAAGAACGATCGTAAGCGGTATTGCAATGCACTTTGATCCGAATGATATTGTTGGCAAACACGTGGTTGTTGTGGCGAACCTTGCGCCGCGAAAAATGCGTGGTATCGAAAGCAACGGTATGATCTTAATGGCGGAAGACGCCGACGGCAAGTTAAAATTTGTTGCGCCCCATGAGCCTGTGAGTAATGGCTCAGGAGTGAGTTAAGATAATTTTAAAGCGATAATTTTCTTATCGCTTTTTTATTTCCCGGAATGTTGAGAAAATTCCACAACATAATTTACCATACATTGAAATGCAATATTTGCCGGGCTGATGTCACCAAGGAACTGTATTCATTCGATTTTAAAATGTTTGGTAAAGCATTTGCCTTAATCAGCCAAACGAACAAGAGCCTTTATGGCTGAATTAATAAAAGGTTTAAATATTTAATTATGAAAAGGAAAAATTTTTTGCTTGCATTCTTTATTTTGATAGGTGCAGGTGCATTTGCACAAACCATCGACTATTCTTTGATTCCATACAGACAAGGAAGTAAATGGGGTTATGCAGATAACAGCAAAAACATTAAGATCGCACCAAAGTATGATGATGCACAATGGTTCTCTGAAGGATTAGCTGCTGTGAAAGTCGGGGAAAAATGGGGCTATATTAATAAAGCAGGTAAATTGGTAATCCCTGCGAAATTTACGGTTGCAAAATCTTTCCGTAAAGGATATGTGCCGCGTGTTAATAAAGAAGGTGGTGACTCGGTATTGTTCGCAGGTGCCTCTTTAAATGCTTCAGGCTATGAGCAATGTATCACAACTAAAGGAGCGGTATTGGCAAAATGTCCTGCGATAAATGAAAATTCTGTCGTTGAAAACAGAACACCGATCGCAACAGTCGCAACAGAAAAGACATATTCACTGCCGAATAATAACGGGCTCTTTGATAAAGTGGTGGACGATTATAAGATCACAAGCAGTTCTGAAACTTTTTACATCGCTCAAAAGAACGGGATGTACGGCGTGTTCAACAGTAAATTTGAAACGGTCCTTCCTTTTGAATACAGCTCAATCAAGCATATAAAATCCGGTATCAATGATTATCTGCAGGTGCAAAAAAATGGTATGAACGGATTGTATTATGCAAACGGTCAGGAAGATATCGCTTCAGATTATTCAAGTCTTTCTTTAGTGAAGACAGGAGATAGCTATGATTATGTGATCCTGAAAAAAGACGGAAAAGCATATGTGAGGGATCTGGGAAACAAGGATTTTATCGCTCAGGGATATTCAGATATCACTTACGATGATAATGGCGGTTTTGTCATCACGGATAATAACAACAACAGAGGTTACTACTTTTTGGATAACAAACAGATCCAACCAAAATACGGTGATATCCGTTTGTCAAGCCGCAACGGTAACTATCTCCAAATTAAAACATCAACCGGTAAAGTAGGATATATCAACACTGCCGGTGATGAATTCTTCGTAGAATAAGCTTACAGTTTTAATTATAATTTTCAGAAAGGCTCCGCAATTGCGGGGCCTTTCTGATTTTAACGTGCCTTATTTTCAATTTCTTTTGCCCGTAATATAAAATTCCTATCTTCGAATTACAAAATAGTTGTTTAACTAACTATTTTTTAATCAGGGATAATTATCAATAAACAGATATGAAACGCACGATAAAAAAAGTAGCCGTTTTAGGTAGCGGTGTAATGGGAAGCAGGATCGCAGCGCACTTTGCAGGCATCGGTGTGCCGGTGTTATTGTTGGATATTCTTCCAAAGGACACGACTGATGACGCAAAACCTGCGGAGCGGAATAAGATCGTGAATGACGCACTTGCCGCCGCAGTGAAATCGAACCCGTCTCCGCTTTATACAAAAGAGGTGCTGAAGAAAATTAAGACAGGAAACTTTACCGACAACATGAAAGATATCGCCGGCGCGGATTGGATCATTGAAGTAGTAGTGGAAAGACTTGATATTAAACAATCAGTATTCACGGAAGTTGAAAAATACCGCAAGCCCGGAACTCTTATCACATCTAATACTTCGGGGATTCCAATTCACATGATGACGGAAGGCAGAAGCGAAGATTTTAAAAAGCATTTCTGCGGAACACATTTTTTTAATCCGCCGCGTTATCTCCGTCTATTGGAAATTATTCCAACGGCTTTCACAGATCCTGAAGTAGTAGATTTTCTGATGAATTATGGTGATGTATTCTTAGGCAAGACAACTGTTCTCGCAAAAGATACTCCTGCGTTCATTGCAAATCGTATCGGTGTTTTCGGTATGATGGCGATCATGAATACAATGGAAAAGTTAAGCTTGTCTGTTGATGAAATTGATGCACTTACAGGGCCGGTTATCGGCCGACCAAAATCCGCGACCTTCCGCACAGCGGACGTTGTAGGAATTGATACTTTGGTAAAAGTAGCAAAAGGTGTTTCTGAAAATTGTCCCGGTGACGAAGCGAAAACCATCTTTACTATTCCCTCATGGCTTGATAAAATGCTCGCCAATAATTGGTTGGGCGAGAAAACAGGACAAGGGTTTTTCAAAAAAACAAAAGGCGCCGACGGCTCAAAAGAAATTCTTACGCTTGATCTTGCTACGCTGGAATACGGTCCACGCAAAAAAACAAAATTCGCAACACTGGAAGCTGCAAAACCGATCGAAGATCTTAAAACAAGATTAAAAGCATTGGTGAGTGGTCAGGATAAAGCGGGTGATTTCTACCGCCAGTTTCATTATGCATTGTTCTCTTATATTTCTCACCGCATTCCGGAAATCAGTGATGAAGTGTATCGGGTGGATGATGCATTGATGGCGGGTTTTGGTTGGGAGATCGGAGCATTTGAAAGTTGGGATGTGCTGGGTGTTGCAAAAACTGCGGAAGTGATGAGGGCAGCAGGTTACTCTGTCGCGCCGTGGATCGATGACATGATCGCAAAAGGAATTAAAACATTTTATAAAACGGAGAACGGAAAACGTTCTTATTACGATATCGCGACAGGAAATTACAAGGCAATGCCGGGTGGAAGTGCCTTTATTGTAATGAAGAATTTTGAAAATGAAACCGTGTGGAAGAACAGCGCATGCCGCACTTACCATTTAGGTGAAGATGTACTTGGTCTTGAATGGTACACAAAAATGGGCAGCATAGGCGGCGAAGTGTTGGAAGGAATTCAAAAATCTATTGCTCTTGCAGAAGAAAAATACAAAGGACTGGTGATCGCTAATCAGGGCCCCAATTTTAGTGCAGGTGCGAATGTGGGGATGATCTTCATGCTTGCCATCGAGCAGGATTATGATGAAATTGATATGGCTATCAGGATGTTCCAAAACACGATGATGCGTGTGCGTTACTCATCGATCCCTGTGGTCCTTGCACCGCACGGGCTTGCGCTTGGCGGCGGTTGTGAGATCTGTCTCCATGCTGATAAAGTGATAGCTGCTGCGGAAACTTACACAGGACTTGTCGAAGTTGGTATCGGCGTTATTCCCGGCGGCGGCGGAACAAAAGAATTCGTGCTTCGTGCTGCGGATGAAATGCACAACGGCGAACCTGAAACGATCACTTTACAGAATCGTTTTTTAACGATTGCAACTGCGAAAGTAGCTTCATCTGCCTTCGAAGCCTTCGATCTTGGCATTTACAGAAAAGGAACGGATGATGTAAGCATCAATATAAACCGTAGAATTTCTGAAGCTAAAAAAGCAGTTATTAATTTATACGATGAAGGTTACGTGTTGCCGGTACAACGTACTGATATAAAGGTTCTCGGCCGAACTGGCTTAGGCGCCATGTACGCAGGTATCAACGGTATGCACAAAGGAAATTATGCAACTGATCATGATGTAACTGTTGCTAAGAAACTGGCGTACGTAATGTGCGGCGGTGATCTCAGTGAGCAATCATTGGTAAGCGAACAATATTTGCTCGATCTTGAAAGAGAAGCATTCCTTAGCCTTACAGCAGAAAAGAAAACGCTGGAGAGAATTCAGAGTATTTTGAAAACGGGTAAGCCGTTGAGGAATTAATGTAGAATGCAGATGCCATCAAACATGGTCGGACGGTCTCCGTCCGACCATGTTTTTTTTACGCCTAGATCATCGTGAATGTCCTCTTCAATCATAGAATCGGCGATTTAGCTTTAGCGAAAGCTAAGCTTATGAACTTCTCTGCAGATAATCTCTACTATGCTTACAATCAAGGCAACCACAGGCAAATTATTTTTAACGAGCATGAAGACTATCTGATTTTTCTCAGAATGATCAGGAAATTAATTATCCCGCATTCAGAACCGGTTGCTTATTGTTTAATGCCAAATCATTTTCATTTAATGCTTTTCGTTGATGAAAGATCTGTAGAAATCGTTCAGCAAGGATCGGCAGAGATGACTACCCTTGCTGATGGTTTCAGAAAATTACTTAGCGGATATACAATAATTTTTAATAACCGATATGACAGATCAGGTTCATTGTTTCGGCAAAAACAAAAGCGAAAGTGCTCTCAGAAAATCTGATTATTCACAATCATAATTCTGAAGTCCCCGATTACCCCGCCGATTGTTTTAATTACATACGTAATAATCCCGTAGAAGCAGGGTTGGCTAAACTTTCTGAAGACCGGCAATATTCTTCTTTCAGAGATTATGCAGGATTAAGAAATGGCACGCTGTGTAACAAAAGCATAGCAGTACAATATAATTTGATTACGCTGTAAATCGATTTTATGGTCTTACGGAGACCGTCCGACCATAAAATTCCCTTAACTTTTCACCCGAAATAAAAGATCATGACAATCATGATCATCAGCGTTCTAAAATCAACAAAATGAAAAAGCTTTTCTTCTTTCTTCTAATCCTATTATCATTTACCGCAGTTGCGCAGCAAAAAATGCTTACGATGCAGGAAGCGATGGGAGCACCTGCGGCTTTATTGCCTGAGAATCTGCGTCAGTTACAGTTTTTGAAAGGCACAGATGATTACATCTACATAAAAAAAGTAAATGGTGCTGATGTCTTTGTGCGCAGCAATTTTACCTCAAAAGAAGAAACATCTTTTCTTACACTACAGCAATTCAATCAACGATTGAAAAATGTGAAGCAGGATTCTATGAAGACTTTCCCGCAGATACAGTTTGCTGCGGATAATTATATGGTAAGCATTAAAGGAACGAAATACGCTTTTAGTACTGCAGATCTTTCGTATAAAACAATGGTTGAAAAATCCATCTCCTCAAAAGATAACCTTGACCAAAGCAACAGTGATTATTTTGCTTACCTGCAGGATCATAATTTATATGTGAGCAAAAATGGCGATGCCAAACAAGTAACGACGGATGGTTCTGCAAATATCGTTTACGCATCTTCCGTTCACCGTGATGAATTCGGAATTTCAAAAGGAACATTTTGGAGCCCGAAAGGCGATCAGCTTGCGTTCTATCGCATGGATCAAACGATGGTGACCGATTATCCCATCATCGACTGGACTACACGTCCCGCAAAAAATGAAAATATTAAATACCCGATGGCAGGAGATAAAAGTCATGAAGTAACAGTTGGCGTTTTTAATGCCGATACGAAGAATACAGTATGGCTTAAAACACAGGACGGCAATTTCAATGAGCCTGCATCACCGTTTCCCGTCCTCAACGATCCGAAAGAGAGATACCTCACGAACATCGCGTGGAGCCCTGATGATAAATATGTTTTTATCGCTGTAGTGAATCGTGCACAAAACCACATGTGGTTAAATAAATATGATGCGGCTACAGGAAATTTTGTATCAAAATTATTTGAAGAAAAAGATGATAAATATTTCGAGCCTTTAGTGCCGATGCTGTTTGTAAAAAATCATCCTGGTCAGTTCATCTGGCAAAGCAATCGAGATGGCTGGAATCATTTGTATCTCTACGATGCAACAGGAAAGCTGATCAAACAATTAACCGCAGGTCAATGGGAAGTGCTTGAAGTAAAAGGCTTTGATGAAAAAGGTGAAAACCTGTTTTATGTTTCCACGCAGGAATCACCGATCACAAAAAATTTGTATTCACTTAATTTAAAATCATTGAAGACAACCCGTCTTACGCAAACAAGTGGTGTACATGCAACAAGCATCAGCACCGACGGGAAATATTTTATTGACAGCTACAGTAATGAAACAAATTACAGAACTATCAATGTTTCCGAAATAAAATCAGGAAAGAGTAAGAATTTATTGGAGTCTGCAAATCCTTTATCAGCTTATGCTTTAGGGCAACGAAGCATATTTACAATAAAGAACAGATCAGGAATAGATATTTATTGCAGAATGTACAAACCGGTAAATTTTGACAGTACAAAAAAATATCCTGTCGTTGTTTATTGGTATGGCGGTCCGCATGCACAAATGATCCTAAACAACTGGAACGGCGGCTCCGGCGATTATTGGTTCCAATACATGGCGGAAAGAGGCTACATCGTTTTCAGCATCGATCCACGTGGCAGCGATAATCGCGGTAAAGTGTTTGAGCAGGCGATCCACAGACAGGCCGGCGTACCGCAAATGCAGGATTTAGAAGATGGTATGAATTGGCTCACTGCATTTTCTTATGCAGATAAATCCCACATGGGATTATTCGGATGGAGCTACGGCGGATTTATGACAACTGATTTTATGCTGAATCATCCGGGCTTATTCAAAGCTGCAGTTGCAGGCGGGCCGGTGATGAATTGGCAATATTATGAGATCATGTATGGCGAAAGATACATGGATACGCCGCAGGAAAATCCGGAAGGTTACGAAGCCACCAATCTGATCAAACAAGCCGGAAAATTGAAAGGTAAATTATTATTGATCCACGGTTTGCAGGATCCTGTTGTTGTGCAGGAAAACTCTGTAAACTTCGTAAAAGCTGCAGTGGATGCAAATGTTCAGGTTGATTATATGATCTATCCGGGTTATGAGCATAATGTGATCGGAAAAGATCGTGCGCATTTGTATCAGAAAGTGACGGATTATTTTGAGCAAAACCTGAGGCCTTAATGGAAAATTGTCATTATACAGTTGACAATTAGCAACCGGCAATTTGCATTAGAAAGAATTTTCGAAAGGTGAAAAGAAATTTGTTCTGAATAAAATCGTAAATCGTCATTCGTAAATCTAAAATTCCCATGGGTATTGCAGAACTCAATGAAGAAACGAACACACTTACCATAAGTGCGAATCTTTATTTTTATGGTACTGCTGCAAATGATGAACTGAGTTTTCAGATCGGAGAAGATATCAATGATCATTGGAACATTGAAGGAGCGCATGCAACAGTGAACGGCAAAACTTACAAAGTTGTTTTCGATGTAAAAGGGATGTATGCGCCGCACCTGCGCCAGACAGACGTGATTGCAAATGACGATCCGCTCAATAATTATTTCAGATTAGAAGATCATGCAGCAAATAAGATCTCGTTTGTAGACGGCGTGAACAGTAATACGGGTTATTTTTTGCTGGAAAATATTATAAATAATTCAACAACCGCGGCGCATGAATTTGGTCATTCGCTTGGCCTAACGCACCCGCACGACAATGATATCCGCGGAAAAGGTGTTCCGGGAATTATGTATCCCCGCGGAACAGTTACTGATGCAAAGTATCAATACGATCCGAATGCGCAGCCGCTTACGCCCGGCGGAACATTAAATCCTTTCCGCCGTAAAGTGTTACAGACAGATATAGATAGTTTACAGCTTGACAGACTTCAATTCAACAACGACGGTCGGGCTGTTGTCGGCGATTACACATCAGTGTGGCATTACCTGCACCACGAAGAAAGCGTTTATTGACCGTTAAAATAAATATATCCTGCATCCAAATAGCAAATCCTTTTCTTTGATCATAAATTTAAACAATGGCGATCCTGACAGTAGAAAATCTTTCCAAAAATTACAAGAGCATCAAAGCACTGAAGGGCGTGAGCTTTTCAGTTCCGAAAGGAAGCGTATTTGGTATTCTCGGTCCTAACGGAAGCGGTAAGACTACCTTACTCGGTATTATTATGAACGTGCTCAAACAATCCGGCGGCAGCTATAAGTTGTTCGGCGAAGACCCAACGGATGCGCACCGTAAAATGATCGGAACACTGCTGGAAACCCCAAACTTTTATCATTATTTATCAGCAGTACAAAACCTGAAAATAACCGCGGCGATAAAAGGCAGAGGCATAAATGATATCGAAAGAGTGTTGCAAGTTGTAAACCTTTTGCATAGAAAAAATTCTCCTTTCAGTACTTATTCTCTGGGTATGAAGCAAAGACTCGCTATCGGTGCAGCATTGTTGGGAGATCCTGACGTGCTCGTATTTGATGAGCCTACTAATGGTTTGGATCCCGTCGGTATTGCAGAAATCAGAACACTGATTAAAGAGCTTTCTGCAAACGGAAAAACGATCATCATGGCAAGTCACTTGCTGGACGAAGTGGAAAAAGTTTGTACGCACGTCGCTATTTTAAAACAAGGCGATCTTATTATTTCGGGAAGTGTGGGTACAGTATTCGCTCACGATGATGTGATTCAGTTAAGCGCAAATGATACACCCAAACTGAAGGAGATATTAGCGCAATATCCTTCTGCAAAAAATATTATTGCTGCAGGAAATGATGTTGAACTCTCTTTCCCGACCGGTACAGCAGATCTTGCGTCGATCAATCAGTTTTGCTTTACCAATGGTGTTGTGCTGTCCCATCTTCAATTGAAGCGGAACAGTCTTGAAACAAAATTCCTTGAACTTACCAACTCATAATCATGATCACACTATTAAAAACGGAATGGCTTAAATTAAAGAATTATACAGCTTTTAAACTCCTCGCGATATTTTTTCTGCTTGGAATTGTTTTGACCAACTACATTGTATATGTAGTAAATAAAAATATGATCAGCAAATCTGCTGCCGGCGTGGTTGTATCCGCATTTAATCCGTATAGCTTTTCCGGTACATGGCAAACGACAAGTTATACAACGGGTTGGCTGTTAATATTGCCGGCATTGCTGATTATGATGTTGGTTACAAATGAATATGCATACAGAACTAATCGTCAGAATATAATTGACGGCTGGAGCAGAAGCGAATTTATCTTTGTGAAATTGTTGATGGCATTTATTTTCGCTGCAGTGGCAACGGTTTTTGTTTTTTTTACGGCGCTGACTTTCGGATTTATTTCGCAGACCGATTTTTCCTTTACCGGCATTTCTCACCTCGGGTTCTTTTTCCTGAAAGCCCTCACATATAATATGTTTGCTGTTCTTATTTCCGTTCTTATTAAAAGAACGGGATTTGCAATCGGTCTTTTTTTCATTTATTTAGGTGCGGAAAATATCATTTCTCAATTATTGGATGTGCTAAGTTTTTACACAAGAACGCACGACGGCCCTGATATGGGAAGTTTGGGAGATTATCTTCCTATGAACGCAGCAGACGGGTTACTTACTTTTCCTGATAATCCGCTTAAGTCAATTGCTAAAGGAGTATTGCCCACAGACTATGTATGGATAACATCGATTTTAGCAGTGCTGTATTTACTGCTTTTTATATGGTGGAGCAGAAAGAAATTTATCGCGAGCGATCTGTAACTATTGCATTTCAATCGCATTTACTGCAACTTTTATATCAGGATACATGAAAGTGAATCCTGATTTTTTTATTGTTTCAGCACTTACCGTTGTGCTTTTCAGGATCTCCACACTTCTTCCGCCCATCATCAATTTCAATACAAATTCCGGAACATGGATCGGCAAATAAAATTTGCCTTTTACTTTTTCTGCAATCGCAATGGTAAGTGTTTTATTATCCACAGGTAGAGGCGCCACAGCGTTGTAACTGCCGGACATTTTATCATTTTCGAGCGCATAAATATATGCACGACACAGATCGTCAATATGTATCCAGCTTACCGTTTGTTTGCCGCTGCCGAGAATAGCGGCTATGCCGAATTTTAAAGGTGCCCGAAATTCTTTGTAAGCACCGCCCATTTTAGCAAGCACTATTCCCGTGCGCAGCTTGCAAACCCGTATTCCAAGTTGTTCCGCGGGCTCAATACTTTTTTCCCATTCTCTGCATACTTCTCCTAAAAATGAATCGTCCGCTTTTTCGTCTTCGGTAAAAAAATGTCCGGGTACTTTATCAGCCCCGTACCAGCCCGTTGCGGATGCACTTACGATAACTTTTACATGATGCACATTTTTCTTCAATGTATTTATAAGCAATTCACTGCTTTTTGTTCGACTCCAGAGTATTTGTTTTTTGTAGTCTTCCGTCCATTTCTTATCAACTACACTGGCTCCGGCCAGATGGATAATACCGTCTGCGTTTCTCACGGCTTCTTCATCAATACGGTTTTCTTTCACATTCCACAACGCATATGCAGCTTTATTATCAGCCGGCTTGTCCTTCATACTTCGGGTAAGGATGATCACACGATAATTTTTTTGGATCAGCATTTTCGTTAATGCCTTTCCTACAAGACCTGTTCCCCCGGTAATCAGAATTGTGCGCATGGTTAAATTTATTGTGCTTGGTTGCAATAAGGAAGCCAATCCCTAAAATATATTTAGCCCTTAAAAAGCTGTATTTTTATATAAACGAATCTTGATGATGAAGCAGTTTTTTATTATACCGTTCCTCGTGTTTGCAATTAATCTTTGTGCGGCTGCACAGGAGATCACTTATTCCGAAGTAGAAAAAGCTGATTATCGCGACCTTAATTTTGAGATCCTTGGAAATTTTTCCGGAGATTTTTTAGTATATAAAAATCTCAATAAACGTCAGGAACTCACGATCTATGATAATAACATGCTCATCAAACAGAGCGTAAAACTTGACTTCATTTCCGACAGAACAAGCAATATCGATTTCATAACTTACCCTGATTATTTTATAATGATCTGGCAGTACGAAAAAGGAAATGTTACTTATTGTAAAGGTGCTAAGATGAACAGTGCGGGGCAACTTATCGGATCAGTAATCGATCTTGATACAACAAAGACCGGCTTCTTCTCCAACAAGGTGTATTATGATCTCTCACCGAGTGAAGATAAAAAGAAGATCCTTGTTTATAAAAGCCAATCGAAAAGCGATGAATATAATGTGGTAACTAAAATATACAACGAGAATCTGAAATTGCTTGACAGTGCCAGACAAAACCTTGATTACAATGAAAGACGCGAATCTTACGGCGACCTGCAGATCAATAACGAAGGAACTATTGTATTTACCAAAGTGAAACAAAATGCAAGGCCGGAATATGTAAATGCCGTCGACCTGAATTTCAAAAAAATGAATAACGACTCCATTATCACGATAAATATCCCGATGGAAAAAGGAAGTCTCGTGCAGGATCCCTTTATCAAAATCGATAATCTTAACGGGAATTTTATTCTGAATACATTTTCATACAAAAACAGCAACGGTAATGTAGACGGGCTTCTCACTGCTGTCATCAACAGTAATCCGCTGCATCTCACAGCAAAAGTGATAAATATTTTTGATGACACACTTCGTGCAAAACTGTCCGGCAGACCGGATTGGAGATCTGCTTACAATGATTTTTTTCTTCGCAGCGTCATCCTTAAAAAAGACGGTGGCTTTATAGCCGTTTCTGAAGAATATTATAAACAACGTCGCTTTGGCGGTACGGGTTTTGACGATCGTTACAATGGCTTCGGTACTTCAAATTCCCGCTACTACAGTTCTGCATCTGATTACTATTTATACAACCGGGGGTACTACGGCTACTACCGTCCTTTTGGCGATAATTACGGACGTGATGTGGTGTACAATTACAATGACATTATTGCATTCAGTCTTACAAAAGATCTTAAACTGCAATGGAATAATGTGATTAATAAAACGACAAGTGATGTGGAGAATGATAACTTTTTATCTTTTTCCAACATGAATGCCGGCGGTGAGGTTCATTTTCTTTTTCTTCAAAAAGATAACAACAGGCAGATCGTGAGCGATCACGCATTGCAGCCCGACGGTAATATCATCCGCTATGCAACGCTCAAAGGAAGAGAAGCCGGTTTTTATTTTATGCCTAAACTCGGCAGGCAAACAGGGCTTCATCAAATGATCATTCCTTGTCAGGTAAGAAACAATATTGCATTTGCAAAAATTGATTTTTAGCTTTGCAGTTATTGAGGCAGGCGATCATTTAATTTTTTACCGTGACAGGTATCTTCAAAGCAAATAATCCTTCGGGAAATGTAATTCTCTTTTTTTACGCTATCGTATTGAAGTGGCCAATGTTTATGCACGTGCATCCGCCGCAACTTCAGCCGCAGGATGGTGTTTTGTACAAAGGATTTCTTAATCTTATGGCGCCTGCGGCATCGGCATTTCCTTTTGTATATGCGTTCATCCCTTTTTTATTGCTCTGCATTCAGGCGATCAGTCTAAACAGAACGGTAAATACTCAAAGATTGCTTAAGCTGCCGAATTACCTCACGGGCATGACGTACCTGCTGATTACCTCACTGTTTACAGATTGGTTCAGTCTTTCAGCACCGCTTATCGTAAGCACTTTTATGATTTGGACCTTCTCCAAACTTTGTTCGCTCTATACCAATTACACAGCAAGGGCAACGATATTTAATATCGGTTTTGTAACAGGATTGACGGCATTTATTTATTTCCCGTCCATAATATTTCTCCTGCTTATCATGGCGGGTATCACTATTGCAAGGCCTTTCCGTCTTCAGGAATGGCTCATCGGGCTTATCGGGATCATGACGCCGGTTTATTTTTTCGGGGCATGGCTTTTCCTTACCGGCAAGACCGGCACTTTTCATTTCCCCGGCTTTCATTTTTCCTATCCGCATTCATCAGGAAAGATCACCTATGTTGCGGTATCAGTCATTATTTTGGCAACCCTCAGCGGTATCTATTTTATAAATGCCAATATGCGCCGCCAAGTGGTGCAAACCCGCAAAAGCTGGCAGTTGCTTTTCCTTTATCTGGCAGTTGCTGTTTTCGTTCCCTTTATTAACGGCGGCAGCGGTTTCTCTTACTGGATCCTTCCTGCAGTTGCACTTTCACCTGTCATCGCCGCGGCCTTTTTCTATCCTCAAAAAAGGGTCTTTCCGTTGCTTCTGCACTGGGCAATTTTTGCGCTATATATTTTTATTTCCTTTTTCGCAAAATGATCCGCGCGGATCTGCGGTTAACTGTCTTTTATAATTTATTTTTACAGCTCAAATAACACATTTCCCATGAAGTTTGGTGTAGTTGTTTTTCCAGGTTCTAATTGCGACAGAGACATGATAGATGCATTGCAAAATGATCTGAAACAGGAAGTCATCACGCTTTGGCACAAAGACAGCGATCTGTCTATGTTTACCAAAGAAGATTGTATCATGCTCCCGGGCGGTTTTAGCTACGGCGATTATCTGCGTTGCGGCGCGATTGCACGATTCAGTCCGATGATGCAAAGCGTAGTAAGTTTTGCAAATGCCGGCGGAAAAGTATTGGGTGTGTGTAATGGTTTTCAAATCCTTTGCGAAAGCGGATTATTGCCCGGCGTTTTGCTGGCAAATGCCAGTCAGCAATTCATCTGCAAAAATGTATTCATCAAAGACCCGAACGACGCTTCAGCTAAACCGCTGAAGATCCCGATCGCTCACGGTGAAGGACGTTATTTCGCCGCGCCGGATGTGTTGGAACAACTGGAAAATAACAAGCAGATCATTTACCGTTATTGTAATGCGGAAGGTGAGGTGCACGATCAGCATAACCCTAACGGCACCACAAATAATATTGCGGGTGTTTGCAATGAGACAGGAAACGTATTCGGTATGATGCCTCACCCCGAAAGAGCATGCAATAGTGATTTAGGGAATTTTGACGGGAGAGAAGTCTTCAAAGCATTGTTGGGTGTGCAGGAATTTGTGAACGCATAATGTTAACCCGTATTGAATCTCACAGAATTCTAACGAAAAACTTTCACATTTCCCTTTTTGCGAGCAGGGTTAACTTTGAATCTATAAATGAAACATATGAAAAAACTTTTCCTTTCTCTCCTCATTTCGGTATTCGTACTTGCTGCAAATGCGCAGATCGAAAATCCTGTAAAATGGACCTACACAGCAAAAAAAATTAAAGGGGATTTGTACGAGTTGCATATGACCGCAGTTCTTGAAGGCAAATGGCATATATATGCGCAGGAAGCCGGTGAAGGACCTGTCCCTACTGCTTTCGCTTTTGATAAAAATCCATTGATCAAAACAAACGGTGCCATCACAGAAGCCGGCAAGTTGGAAAAAGAGTATGATCCTAATTTTAAGTCAACGCTTAAATTTTACACAGGTAAGGTTGACTTTGTTCAAAAAATACAACTGAAAGCTCCTGTGGCTACTATGGCAAAAGGTAAGATTACTTACATGGTATGTAACGATAAAAAATGTTTGCCCCCGCGTGACGTTGATTTCACTATTAAAATAGATCCTAAATCATAGGATTAAATAAGATTAAATTTACATCCCGGTACAAGCCGGGATTTTTTATAAAAAGTTTTTTCATGCGACTGCTCAGATACCTCAACTTACTTTTATTTGTTCTTATTTTAAACACAGCTGCGAAAGCGCAGGACAGTCTCATGGTTTCCTGGAAAGCAAATGCGGAGAAGATCGCTGAAGGAAGCTATAAAGTTAAATTCAGCGGGGTAATAAAAAAGGACTGGCATTTGTATGATGTCAGTAAAGAAGAAGACCTCTCCGGGATAACGCTGGGCGTGGATGACAGCAGTTTGGCGCTTTCAAAATTTGAATTGATCACTCCTTTCTCGAAAATGCAGGACAAAGTATTTATGAAAAATCTTGCAATGATCAGGGACAGCATTGTGTTTTTCGAAAATGTACATATTGCCGGAAAAATTCCTGCAATTTTTGCAGTGAATGTACATTATGAAGTAGCGGATGCCGCGTCTTTTTTTCCGGAATCGCAGGCTGTAAGAATAAATACCGGTGAAGCGGGAGCAGTTGCGGCAGAGAAAACGGAACTTCTTATTGCATCTATTAATATTGATAAACCGCTTACGGAATGTAAAACGTCATCATCGGGTGCAACTCAACAAACTACAGGAAAAAGTTTGTTTACCGTATTCCTGATCGGCTTCATCGGCGGACTTGCATCGTTGTTATTGCCCTGCCTTTTCCCGATGATACCGCTTACCGTTTCATTCTTTACCAATAAAGCCGGGAGCAAGCGCCGCGGCGTTTTCAACGCATTTTTATATGGTTTCTTTATTTTTGTGATCTATGTGGCCATCACGATTCCGTTCCATATCATCGGAAAAATAAATCCTGCGATCTTCAACAATATTTCCACGAGCGTCACTTTAAATATGATCTTCTTCGGAATATTCATATTTTTTGCATTGTCATTCTTCGGATTGTTTGAGATCAATTTGCCTTCAGGCATATCCAATAAAGCAGACAGTAAAGCGAGTCATCAAAGTATTCTGGGAATATTCTTTATGGCGCTTACACTCACCATCGTTTCGTTTTCCTGTACCGGACCTATCGCAGGTTCTTTGCTCGCAGGTGTTGCGGACGGAACAGGCGGCGCAATGCGTTTAACCTTTGGTATGGCGGGTTTTGGTGTGGCAATCGGTTTGCCGTTTGCATTATTTGCCCTGTTTCCGAACATGCTTAATTCCCTGCCGAAATCGGGAGGATGGTTAAACACCGTAAAGGTATTTTTCGGTTTTCTTGAACTCGGATTCGCTTTTAAATTTCTTTCAAACGCCGATTTGGTGCAGCATTGGGGAATATTGAAAAGAGAGATCTTTATTGGTATTTGGGTAGTGCTGATGGTAATACTTTCCCTGTATCTTTTTAATTTTTTCAAATTCAAACACGATTCCCCGGTAAAAAAATTATCAACGCCACGCATCATCATTGCGACGATCGTGATTTTATTTGCGGCATATCTTGCGCCCGGGGTTACGAATACTCAATATGCAAATCTTAAGCTCATCAGCGGATTTCCTCCTCCGTTATATTACAGCGTTTATCCGGGTAAAAGTGATTGCGTGCTTGATCTCAACTGCTCACATGATTATGCAGAAGGTCTTAAAATGGCGAGAGAACAACATAAACCTATTTTGCTTGATTTTACCGGGTATGCCTGTGTAAATTGCCGTCGCATGGAAGAAAATGTGTGGAGTAAGCCAGATGTATACAAACTAATGAAAGAAAAATTCATCGTAATCTCATTATACGTTGATGATAAAAAAATACTTCCGTTGGATCAGCAAATGCCGGTTTACAAAACGAAAGATGGCGTGTTAAGGGATATAAAAACAGTGGGGGATAAATGGTCGGTATTTGAGACGGAGAATTTCAAAAATAATGCGCAGCCATTGTATGCTATCCTCAACGATGAGCAGGAACTACTTAATTATCCTTCCGCATATGCACCCTCTGCAAGCGACTATTTACAATGGTTACAGTGCGGCGTAGATGCATTTGAAAAAAAGAAATAACTGCAAATGATTTCAACCGCAGATCTTCAGTATCAAGACTAAGATCTGCGGGTTTTATGTTATGGCTTTTTCACAATCTGCAATTCTTCCCATGGCGTTGTGCCGTCTTTTTCCCTTTTAAAAACTAATTGATCACTGCTCTGAATGATGATCTCTGCAGTTGTATAGATTTTGCAACCGGCTAATAGATGCCCGCCGATCGTTTTACCCGTGCTGTCGCTCATAGAAATATGAATATGCGAGCCGTTTACAGATAATGTTCCTGTAAGACTCACGATCTCAAAATGACCGCTGCCTGTGCTCCCTTTCTCCTGATTTGCAAAGCGGATGTTATAATCTGTAAGACTTCCCGCGCATGTTGTTATCCACCCAGCACTGATCTTATTTTCTTTTACATAATTTTCTATAGAATAGCGAAGATCCTCGCCGGGCTTGAGCCGCAGCGCATAAACCTGTACATTTTCGGATGATGACATTTGATGAGTTGTTTTACAGGAGATGAAAATCGGGAGAAGAAGAAGTGATAAAATAGAAGATTTCATATACGAATGTAAAGTATCGTATTTAAATTTTCTCAGTGTGATTTGCAGGACATAACCTTAATAAAAAATCCCCGTTCTTACGAACAGGGATTTTCAACAATCAATCAACGTTTGTGTTATAGAGCTATTTGTTTCTCGGTCATCATCTTGCGAAGGTTTAATAAACCGTAGCGCATTCTGCCGAGGGCTGTGTTAATGCTACAATCAGTAAGTTGTGCAATTTCTTTAAAGCTAAGATCTGCGTAATGACGCAATATAATAACTTCTCTCTGATCTTCAGGCAAAAGATCCACCATACGGCGAACTTTATCTGAAGTTTGTTCATTCATCATACGGCTGTCAACACCCGCTTCCGAAAAATTAAGCACTTCAAAGATATCCTTGTCATCACTTGTTTTGATGGTAGGATTGCGTTTTACTTTTCTGAAATGATCTACACAAAGATTGTGAGCGATACGCATTACCCATGGCAGGAATTTCCCTTCATCGGTATAACGGCCGCTTCTTAATGTGTCGATCACACGGATAAAAACGTCCTGAAAAATGTCTTCTGCTAAATACCTGTCTTTTACCAAAAGGTAAATAGAAGTGAAAATTTTGTCTTTGTAACGGGTAACTAGAGTTGTTAGGGCATTCGCATCACCATTTATGTACATGTGTACAATCTGCTGGTCAGACAGTTGGATTTGGTCTTTCATGGTTCCTTCGTTTAGATTTGGACAATTGGTTAATGTTGCCAATAGAAGGAAATAACTGCGATCGAATCTGTAAGGAGAGACATGCGGTTTTTCAATCAATTGGATATTGGACTTCAAACATAGTACGTTTTTTTGAAATCCCAAACTTTTTTTAAGATTTTTTTAAAATATTTTTTTTAGGATACGGTAAGCCTATCCTGCATTTACTTGAAAATGAACGTACTTTACGCCCGGTTTATCGATAGAATATCGGTTCATTTATTGCATCAAACACAATAAATTTTTAAATAAAAAGTTGCGGAAACCCAAGGAATACTATGTTGAAGACCTCTCTCCCTGATAAAAAATCGAAAACTATAAAGCCCGATACAAACATCCACATCCAGGGTGCTCGGGTACATAACCTCAAAAATGTAACGGTAACCATTCCGAGGAATAAATTAGTGGTTGTTACCGGCGTTTCCGGTTCAGGAAAATCATCTCTTACGATCGATACCTTATTTGCCGAAGGGCAAAGAAGATACGCGGAAAGCCTTAGTGCTTATGCCAGACAGTTCATGCAACGTATGAATAAGCCTGACGTTGATTTTATTAAAGGGCTTTGTCCGGCGATCGCTATTGAGCAAAAAGTGATCACCCGAACGCCGCGCAGTACGGTGGGAAGCATGACGGAGATTTATGATTACCTCCGGCTTTTATTTGCCCGTACGGGCAAAACCATCTCTCCTGTGAGCGGAAGAGTAGTAAAAAAAGATGACGTACCCGATGTAGTGAAAGCAGCCAATGAAACAAAGGCCGGAGACAAGATCATGCTGCTGGCATTGTTTAAAAGCCACGCAAACAGAGATGTAACGGAAGAACTGAATATCCTGTTGCAAAAAGGTTTTGCACGATTGTACATTAATAAAGCGATCGTTGATATTGAGGATCTTTTACAGGAAGGTGCTACAGCTAAAAAGTTAAAAGAAGCATTTATCCTGATCGATCGGTTGATTAAAAAAGATTTTGACGAAGATGACCTGCATCGAGTTGCAGACTCTGCAGGTACCGCATTTTATGAAGGTGAAGGAACAATGTATTTGCAGGTAAATGAAAAAGCGCCGATAAAATTCAGCAATAAATTTGAGTTGGATGGGATCGTTTTTGAAGAACCGGTTCCTAATTTATTTTCTTTTAATAATCCTTTCGGCGCATGTCCGGTATGTGAAGGATTTTCTTTGGTGTTAGGTATTGATGAAGACCTTATCATTCCTGATAAAAGGCTGAGCGTATTTGAAGGTGCTGTTGCGCCGTGGAAAGGTGAGAAACTGGGCCTTTGGAAAGAAAGTTTCATTAAAGCTGCGAAAAAATTTGATTTCCCCGTGCACAAGCCGGTCATGGATCTTACTGACAAACAACTGAAAGATCTTTGGGAAGGAAATCAACACGTGAACGGGATCAATGATTTTTTTAAAGAAGTAGAACAGAATTTATACAAGGTTCAATATAGGGTCTTGCTCAGCAGATTCCGCGGCAGAACTTTGTGTAACGAGTGCCATGGTTATCGTTTGCGAAAAGAAGCATTGTACGTGCAGGTTGCAGGAATGCATGTCGGACAGCTTTGCGAAATGCCGGTAAAAGATCTTCAGAAGTGGTTCGATAAATTAAAGCTGAGTGAATATGATGAGCAGGTTGCGAAGAGAATCCTTATCGAAATTCACCATCGCTTAAAAACATTGATAGACGTAGGTCTTGGTTACCTCACGTTGAATCGCCTGGCAAATTCATTAAGCGGCGGCGAGAGTCAACGTATTCAGTTGACAAGAAGCCTCGGCAGTAATCTTACGAATTCGTTATACATTTTGGATGAGCCTTCAATCGGCCTCCACAGCAGAGATACAGAGCGATTGATCATTGTGTTAAAGGAATTGCGTGACCTTGGCAATACAGTTGTCGTTGTGGAACACGATGAAATGATGATGCGTGAAGCGGATCATATCATCGATATGGGGCCACTTGCAAGTCACCTCGGTGGTGAAGTGGTTGCTGCAGGAAATTACGATGAACTGATTGCTGACAAGGACAGTCTTACGGGAAAATATTTATCCGGTAAATTAAAAATTGAAGCACCGAAAGCGCTGCGTAAATGGAATCGTTCCGTAAAAATTGAAGGCGCTAAACAAAATAATTTAAAAGATATTACGGTTGAATTCCCGTTGAATATTTTATGCGCTGTTACGGGTGTAAGCGGTAGCGGAAAAACAACATTAGTAAAGCAGATACTTTACCCTGCTTTGCAAAAAATAAAAGGTGAAGTATCTGAAAAGCCCGGTCTGTATCGCAAGATCACCGGTGATATTGATTACGTCAGTCAGATTGAATTGGTGGATCAAAATCCGATCGGTAAAAGCAGCAGAAGCAATCCGGTGACATATATCAAAGCATACGACGAAATCCGCGATCTCTATTCCAAACAACCTTTGTCAAAAATGCGGGGTTTCATGCCGAAACATTTTTCTTTCAACGTAGATGGAGGAAGATGCGATGCATGTAAGGGTGAAGGCGAACAGTTGGTAGAAATGCAATTCCTGGCGGATGTGCACCTGGTATGTGATGTTTGCGACGGAAAACGTTTTAAAGAAGAAGTGCTTGAAGTGCTGTACAAAGGAAAAAGCATTCATGATATTTTGGAGATGAGCGTGGATGAAGCGATTGCATTCTTTAGTGAAGGAACAGAAAAACCCAAAGGTAAGATCACCGATGACGGCGCAGATGTTGCAAAAAAAATTCAACCGCTAAGCGACGTTGGTTTAGGTTACGTAAAACTGGGCCAGTCTTCTAATACATTAAGCGGCGGTGAAGCGCAACGTGTGAAGCTCGCTTCTTTTTTAGGTAAAGGAAAAGCGCTCGGACATATTTTATTCATCTTTGATGAGCCTACAACGGGGCTTCATTTTCACGATATCAAAAAGCTGCTTACTTCATTTAATGCACTGGTAGAGCAGGGGCATTCCATCCTTGTGATCGAACACAATACTGACGTGATTAAAAGTTGCGATTGGGTGATCGATCTCGGTCCGGAGGCGGGAGATATGGGCGGCAACCTTGTCTTCGAAGGAAAGCCTGCCGATCTTAAAAAAGTGAAAGCGAGTTATACCGGAAAATTTGTTTAAAAAAAGCCGCGAGTATTTTTCGCGGCTTTTTTTTATGCTTAATGTCTTACCTGAGTCTGTTACTGTCTTTTACTAATTTATCATCACTGTTAATGCCTTTAGCTGCTAGCACCAGGAAGATGATCACTGCAATATGAAACAGAGCGGTAATAGAAATAGCGCCTTTACCTACATAAGTCTGGATCTCCTTGTAATACAGAAAAATGAGCAGCAATTCCAACAGTATGGCAAGTATCGCCAGTTTTAATTGCAGACTCCTGTTTTTGTAAAGGAATATTGTGATAAAAGAAATAATTCCCACGGCAAGTGTCGTAGCCAACATGAGCGTTGTAGCCGTCCCTGTAAGAAATGAAGAAGGCAAAAGATCCTTATTCGTACCGCTGTAGGTTGAAAGTTTTAGCGTTAAGAAAGCAAAAGTGGCTGCGAGTAAAAGCCATACTGATTGAATTCGTTGTAACATCGTTATTTTTTTAGCCTGATTATTTTTTTTCTGCGTATAACGGAAATTGTTGCATCAGCATTTTTACTTCCTGCTTTACTTCTTCAACAGTTCCTCCGTTGTCAATATCTGAAAGGATACGATCGATAAGTGAAACTACTTTTTCCATATCACCTTCTTTCATTCCTCTTGTGGTGATCGCAGGAACACCTACACGAATACCGCTTGTAACAAACGGGCTTTTATCATCATAAGGTACAGCATTTTTGTTCAAAGTGATATGTGCTTTATCCAAAGTTTCCTGTGCTTTTTTACCCGTAATATTTTTATTACGAAGATCGATCAGCATCAAATGATTGTCTGTTCCGCCGCTGATGATCTGATATTCTCTTGCAGTAAATGCTTTGGCCATAGCCTGTGCATTCTTTTGAACCTGCGTAATATATTCGGTGTATTCGTCTGTAAGCAATTCGCCGAAAGCCACTGCCTTAGCGGCTATCACATGTTCCAAAGGTCCGCCCTGCGTTCCCGGAAAGACAGCCATGTCAATCACATTGCTCATCATGCGGAGATTTCCTTTAAGGTCTTTCAGTCCTAAAGTATTTTCAAAATCTTTTTTCATCAGGATAATGCCCCCTCTTGGTCCGCGTAAAGTTTTATGTGTTGTGCTCGTTACAAAATGACAATGTTCAAACGGTGAACTCAACAGACCTTTTGCAATAAGTCCTGCCGGATGCGCCATATCACACATTACAAATGCACCAATTTCATCTGCTACTTTTCTGATACGTGCATAGTGAATATCTCTGCTGTATGCAGATGCACCACAAATAATCAGTTTCGGTTTTTCGCTACGTGCTTTTTCTTCCAGCATTTCGTAGTCAATCAGCCCGGTATCTTTTTTTACTGTGTAAAAAGAAGCACTGTATAATTTACCCGAAAAATTTACCGGTGAACCATGTGTAAGATGCCCGCCCATGCTTAGGTCAAGGCCAAGAATATTATCACCCGGCTGAAGAATCCCCAGCATCAACGCCGCATTTGCCTGCGCGCCGCTGTGAGGTTGTACGTTTGCGTATTCGCAATTAAAAACTTGCTTTATCCTGTCGATAGCGAGTTGTTCCACTTGGTCCACAATTTCGCAGCCACCGTAATATCTTTTGCCCGGATACCCTTCCGCATATTTGTTCGTAAGCGATGTACCCATGGCTTCCATTACCTGCAGACTGGTGAAATTTTCACTGGCGATCAGTTCAATGCCGTTTTGTTGTCTTTCCAGTTCCTTATCTATCAGGTCAAAAATTGCGGTATCTCTTTGCATGCTGGTGATTTTATCGCAAAGATAAGGTTCACGGATAAAAATGAGCAGCGGAAGGTTTGGTGCATAGGATTAAACAGTAACATCTGTATAAATTAAATAACTAAAGTCTTGACCGAAGCGCCAATGTTTATAAAATGAATAGTCCTTTCACAAACCGCGTCAGGCAAATCGATCTTTATTTCAAAACCCTTAATTTTACTACCCGAGAATATTTCGGAACTGATCATACAATTTAAATCCTCAAAAGGGAGATCTTAAATGAAGGCCATTATTCCTGTAGCGGGCGCCGGCACTAAGCTTCGTCCGCACACATATACACAGCCCAAAGCACTTATACCGCTTGCAGGGAAAACGATCCTGAGCATTATTGTTGATCAGCTGAAAGAGGCGGGTATCACAGATTTCATTTTCATCATAGGTTACCTCGGTGAAAAGATAAAGGATTACGTGGAAACGAATTATCCCGAGCTCAATACACACTTCATTACACAAAGCGAAAGACAGGGAACGGGCCATGCAGTGGAAATCACCAAAGAGATTGTGGGTAATGATGAGATCTTTATTGTACTCGGTGATACGATTGCGGAATTTGATATTGCAGAAATGATGAATGCTCCTCATTCTGTTTTGGGTGTAAAAAAAGTGGATGATCCGCGCAATTTCGGCGTAGCGGAAATTGCAGAAGATAATTCTATCACCCGTGTAGTGGAAAAGCCGGCTATACCTAAAAGTAACATGGCTCTCGTAGGGATCTATAAGATAAAAGAAACGAATATATTGTTCGAATGCCTCAGTAAAGTGCAGGATAAGCAAATGCGTAGCTATGATGAGTTCAGTCTTACCGATGCGTTGGAGTGTATGATACAGCATGGCGCTAAGTTTCAGGCGATGAAAGTGTCCAACTGGTTTGATTGCGGCCGAAAAGAATCTCTGTTGGCATCTAATGCCATCCTGCTTAAAAAATTCGGTAGTAATGTGGCTGAAACCTGCCATCCCACTAATACGATCATTATTCCGCCGGTAAGCATCGGAACCGGTTGTTTAATCAGTAATTCCGTGATAGGTCCTAATGTTGCCATCGGCGATCACACTACCGTAAATCATGCGATCATCAAAGATTCGATCGTAGGCGCTTATTCAAATTTGCTGGAAATTGTCCTTAATAATTCGCTGATCGGCAGTGATGCTGAAGTGAAGGGCGTGAGTCGTAATTTGAATATCGGAGATAATACGGCAATAGATCTTGGGGGAAGCCCGAGGTGAATTTAGTTGATCATTCGATTAGTTGATTGGATAGAGAAATTGGGAATTTGTGATTAGGTTTTATAATTTAGCCGCTACAACAATATTTAAAACATTCCTTCCAAAACCCTGGAACCACATAAAAGGCTATACTGCTTCCCAATTCCTTTTTTACGCAAAACCAATCAATTAATCAACGATGTCTCCAACCAACCGAATCACTGAACTCTTCAACATTGACAAACCGATCATTCAAGCCGGAATGATCTGGACGAGTGGCTGGCGGCTGGCGAGTGCTGTGAGTAATGCCGGCGGACTGGGAATGTTGGGTGCGGGAAGTATGTATACTGAAGTGTTGAAAAAACATATTCAAAAATGTAAAGCCGCTACAGATAAGCCTTTTGCTGTAAACATCCCGTTGCTTTATCCGGATATCGATAAGCATATAAAAACAATAATTGATGAAAAAGTGCCGATTGTTTTTTCCAGTGCAGGAAATCCCAAAACATATACTGCAATCTTAAAACAGGAAGGTATAAAAGTAGTACACGTGGTGAGCAGCAGCAAATTTGCTCAAAAAGCAGAAGATGCCGGTTGTGATGCGGTGGTTGCGGAAGGTTTCGAGGCCGGCGGGCACAACGGAAGAGAAGAAACGACAACTTTTGTACTTATTCCTGCAGTTACGGCCAAGATTTCAATTCCGGTGATTGCAGCCGGCGGTATCGCAACACCCGCACAAATGTTTGCCGCAATGGCACTCGGCGCATCCGGCGTGCAGGTGGGCAGTAGGTTTGTAGCAACACCGGAAGCTTCCTGTCATGATAATTTTAAACAGGCGATCATTACCTCCGCCGAAGGTGACACCCACCTTTCCCTAAAAAAGCTTACGCCCGTTCGTTTGCTCAAAAACAATTTTTACCAAAAGGTGCAGGCAGCCGAGCATTCCAACGCAGGAATTGAGGAACTGGAAGCACTTCTGGGACGAGGAAGAGCCAAAAAAGGGATGTTTGAAGGAGATCTCAACGAAGGTGAACTCGAAATTGGTCAGGTAAGCAGTATCATAAGGGAGATCAAACCCGCTGCGGACGTGGTAAACGAGCTGTGGAACGGCTACAAAGCGATAATAGAAGGCTACCGTAAATTATAGTATATTTGCGCCGGCCAAAAAATTGTCAATCAATCCTTACGAAATGCATAAAGGATCACTGAACTGCTTGTTATTCAGGATACTCACATCAGTTTTACTTATTTTAGGAAGTCTTTCTTCATATGCTCAGCCTCCTGCGGGAAGTAATACCGGCACGCCTACCCCGCCTATTAATATGACTGCGCCGCAATTGCAGACTTATTTAGCAGATAAAAACCCGGATGCAGGCAAAGATCTCAATGAAAAATATAGAAATGATAAGATCAACAAGGACAGCCTTTCCAGAGACAACGATTTGGGTGGCTTCAGAAGCGGGGCAAACAGTACATACGGTGCAAATGTTTTTCAGGGAGCAGCGGGAACGAGTATAACAGAATTATCTACTCCGCCGCTGGATTACCCCATTGGTGTGGGAGATCACATAATTATTTCAGGGTATAGCGGTGCAGAATTTCAGAATAAGTATGTGGTAGCAAACGACGGATCAATTTTCCCCGGAGGACTCGGGAAAATATATGTAGGGGGCCTACTGTTCCAAAATGTGCAGAGGTTGCTCTATTCAAGGTTTTCTGCTGTTGTACCTGCAGGAACAAATATAGATATTAGCCTCGGTGAGCCCCGTACGATAAACGTAAATGTGGTGAATGAAGTAAACAATCCTGGTATCGTTACAGTATCAGCATTTACAAATGCTTTTCAGGTTATTGCAAAAGCAGGGGGTGTGACTGAAAATGGTAACCTACGTACTATTCAAATTAAAAGGAATGGCAGGGTTATCGAAGAACTTGACGTATATAAATATTTACAAACAGGAGATTTCGGAAGGCATATTTATCTCCAGAATAATGATTTTATCATTGTTCCTTTTTATGATAAAAAAGTATTGGCAACAGGCCAATTTAAACGCCCGATGTATTATCAGCTGCGGAAGGACGAAGGGATAAAAGCTTTGTTGAAATACAGCGGCGGCCTGAATGCAGACGCTCTTACTTCTACCCTAAAGTTAGTCAGAACAGAAAATGAGAATCAGGTAATCCGAGATGTAAATGCAAATGCAATTTTAAAGGTAGCGGGACAAGACGAATTGCTGCAGGATGGCGATATTGTAAAAGCTGATATCATTCGTCAGGGACTTACAAATAAAGTAGAAATAAGAGGAGAGATTAAATATCCGGATTTGTATGAATTAAGAAAAGGTGATAGATTATTCGACCTGATCAACAGGGCCGGCGGAGTTACAAAAAATACTTTACTGCAACGAGCTTACATTTTTCGCGGTGCAGGAGATTCTACCAATTTACAATCCGATAAACTCGAAGTAGACCTTACAGATATTAACAACAACAATGTAAACAGTCCAAACAATGTCAAATTGGAAGCTAATGATATTGTGCAACTTTTCGGAACATACGAATTTGCTGATCCCGTTTTTGTCGAAATATTCGGCGAGGTAAGAAAAGAAGCAAAGTTGCGTAAGTATGGCGGCATGACGCTGCAGGATCTCCTTTATCTTTCAGGTGGTTTAAAACCTTCAGCGGAATTCGGCAGACTGGAGATTTCAAGTATTGTTGATATGGATTCTGCAAGAAAAGGATTGAAACCTACAAGAACAATTGTCAAAGCATATTCCGTCGATCAAAACCTGCAGGTGGATTCTGCTGCGGCTAAAATTATTTTGAAACCATATGACCAGGTATTTGTAAGAAAAAATCCAACATTTGAATTACAACAAAATATTCAGCTCAAAGGATTGGTTAAGTATCCAGGAAAATATCCGCGTTTAAATAAATACGAAACAATTTCATCTTACATAACAAGAGCCGGCGGATTTAAAGAAAATGCGAACCTTGCAGGTGCGGTTCTATTCAGACAAAAAACGGAGAACGTAAGAGAAAAAGTTGTACAGCAGCAAAGACGGGACAGTATGGGGAATCTTGTGGGACAACCCGCAGTCACGTTAGGTGATGACACGGTGAGCATTGACCTTTATCGGGCGATGAAATATAAAAATACTAAGTATGATATTATTCTTCAGGAAAATGATATTCTGTTCATTCCCGAGATAAATCCTTTTGTTATGGTTAGGGGGAGGGTACAATCGCCGCTTACAATTGCATTTGATAAAGAGCATACCAATGTGTCCTATTACATAGATAAAGCTGGCGGTTTCGGTACACGTCCGTGGAAGAGAAGAGTATATGTAACTTACGCCAGCGGAAAAAGTCAGCGCACACATAATTTCATGTTTTTCCATTTTTATCCGAAAGTAGAGGAAGGAGCTTTTGTTACGATACCTGTAAGACCGGAGGGCAGTGAGTTGGCAGATATCGCAAAAACAACCGCAGCATCCCTTGTTCCGATCCTGGTTACAGCGCTTTTATTAAAATATATTAATTAAACAAACACCGTTGAATACACAGGAATTCATAAAAGCGATAATCAAAAGAATAGCTAACTGTAAATTTATCATTCTTGCGGGAGGGCTGGTTGTTGCTGTACTTATGTATATGTATGCGCACCAGCAGCCGGCAATATATACGGCAACGGCAAAATTATTTCCGCTTTCATCTCCTTCTCAGGATAATTCATCTTCCAAACTTTCTGAACTTATCGGAGGAACGGGAACATCTAAAAGTCTTAGTGACGAGGCAAATGTAAATATCGAAGAAGTTGCAAAAAGCCGCAAAACCAGGGATGCTGTAGTGGGTGTAAGGCTTCCGGATTTTAAAAATAAGATGGTTGCAGAAATTCTGATCAGCCAATATAACAAACATAGATCTTATTTTTCATCCGCAATCGAGTTGCCGAAATCAGATTCTGATATCATAAGCATCGGTTCTGATCTTATTTCAAATAACTACAACGTAAAATTCAACAAGAATAATTTGCTTGAGGTGAGTTTTTCCGGTAATGATAAAGAAATTCTCCTGCCCGTAACGTATACACTTATAGATAAAATATCACAGTTTTATAAAGACCTGAAGGTTCAAAAAGCGAAAGCGGATTATGATTTTATTCAGGCAAAGATGGATTCTTTTGAAAATGTGATCAAAGGCTATGACAAAGAAAGGGTAAGGTTAAATAATACTACGTTGTTTGTTCCTGTAGACAGATTACAATATCAGTTGCCTAAAGAAAATCTTGATAATGATAAGATACGGGTATTGGGGCAGCGTAACGGCGCTGCGGTAAACAGGGAGGAAGCTTTGTGGCGCCTGCAAAAAGTAACACCGATCATACAAACACTGGACAGTCCGAGAATAACACCTGGTTTTGTAAAACCATCAGGTACGATGTACGGGGCGGTTGGTTTTGTAATCGGCTGTTTGCTATTTGCTATCCTCTTCATAATACCGCTGATCTATAAATACGTAAATCAGCAAATTGAAACTGCACTTTCGTTAAAGGAATCAACCGATAACAATGTTACTACAACCGCATAATAATCACTTCTGATCAGGCTGTAAATATTTTTTCAATAACAACTGCCACTCTTTCACCGTCCATCGCAGCGCTCACAATTCCTCCTGCATAACCTGCCCCTTCAGCGCAAGGGTATAGGTTTTTAATTTGCGGATGTTGTAATGTTTCCGCGTCTCTGGGAATACGCACGGGACTTGATGTCCGGCTTTCCACAGCAACTACTACAGCATCATTAGTATAATACCCTTTCATTTTTTTACCGAATGCTTTAAAGCTTTCGGCAAGAGAGTTGTAAATGAATGGCGGAAGTACGGTATCCAGCTTTGCAGATGTTAACCCCGGCAAATAAGAATTCACCGGCAGATCCGCAGATAATTTTCTGTTTACAAAATCCTGCATTCGTTGGGCAGGCGCAGCAAAATCGCCGCCGCCGGCAGCATAAGCTTTTTGTTCGATCAATTGCTGAAATTTCATGAAAAGGAGCGGATCCTCATCAGGGTTTAGATTTCCTTTAGCACGATAGAAAGGTTTCATCGTTTCCACGGCATCTTTTATTTCGACCTGAACTACCATGCCGCTGTTGGCAAAAGGATTATTTCTTTTGGAAGGACTCCAGCCGTTCACCACCAATTCGCCGGGATCTGTCGCTGCCGGCGCAATAATACCTCCCGGACACATACAAAAAGAGAATACGCCACGTTCATTTACCTGCTGAACCAGGGAATAGGCCGCCGGCGGAAGGAACTCATCTCTTTCAGCTGTACAATGATATTGTATGCTGTCGATAAGACTTTGAGGATGCTCGATGCGAACACCCATTGCAAAAGGCTTGGGCTCAATCAGAATATTTTTATTATGCAGAAGGTGGAAAATATCTCTTGCAGAATGGCCTGTTGCTAAAATATATGCATCGCCGGAAATGGTCTCACCGCCAGCCGTTATTACGGCTGCAATCTTTTCATTTTTAATGCTAAAGTCAATGACTTTTTTTTCAAATAATACTTCACCGCCGCATGCTGTTATCTTTTCATGCATGGCAGTAATGATCTGCGGAAGTTTGTTGGTGCCGATATGCGGATGAGCATCCGAGGCAATATTTTGCGGGGCACCAAACTGAACGAAGAGTTGTAAAATGCGATCTATGTTGCCACGTTTATTACTTCTGGTATATAATTTCCCGTCGCTGTAAGTACCTGCACCACCTTCACCAAAACAGTAATTACTCTCCGGATTGACAATACCTTCTTTGTTAAGTTTTGCAAGATCGCGACGGCGTACACGAACATCTTTTCCTCTTTCTAAAATAACGGGTTTTATTCCTTTTTCCAGGAGCAGTAAAGCGGCAAATATTCCTGCAGGTCCGGCACCGATAATGATCACTTTTTTGGCTGCATTTTTCACATCCTTAAAAGTAAAATTACGAGTATTGAAATCCGAAACAGGTTCGTCGATGAACGCATTGACAGTCAGGTTGATAAACACCGTTTTGCCTCTGGCATCAATCGATTTTTTAAGCAGTTGAAAACCGGAGATCGAGGATAACTCTTTGCCGGCGGCGGATGCGATATATTTTTTTATGATCGCATCCTCCGCGGCTTCTGCCGGCAATAATTTGAGGGTTATTTTTTGTTGCATTATTTATGGCCGGGTCTTCTCCCGGAAAGTAAAATAAATGATGTAAGACAAAGGAATAAAGACAAAAGAAAATGCACTTCATTTTCAAATTGACTCAAATCCCAACTTTTAAATTTTAGAAAGGGAGATCATCCGTTCCTTCCTGCGCTGTAAAATTATCCACAGGCTCCATTGCTTCTTTATCAGTTCCCTGAGATTGAGATGGATTAAGCAATTGCTCTATTCGCCATGCATCCAGATTGGTAAAGTAACTTGTCTTCCCGTCTTTTTCCCACTTGCTGCCTTTGATGTTGAAATACACTTTTATTTCGTCACCCACATTTACTTTATCTACGATAGCAGTCTTGTCTTGTATGCATTGAAATTTTGCATAGTTCACAATCGTTCTTCCGCCGACCTCTTCACTTTTCTCAACCGCAAATTCTCTTACTTTAAAAGTTTCTGTACGCTGAACGGTATCATATTTAGCGATAAGTTTACCTGTTAATTCATAGCTCATAATAAAAATAAATTTAGCTTCAAATTTAGCTTTAAATTTTTCAAAAGAGATTCCGTTTTTTAGCAGAAAAAACAAGCGGATTTCATCGGCCGCAAATGATAAAAAACTTAGTTTATACACATCACCCGAAAAAATAATTTAAGTCTCTCAGCATTTTTTTTCCGATGCGGAAAGGACGTTTTTTTACTTTTTCAGAACAACAAACGAAGCAGGGTAAGCGTTTCAGGAAGACCGTTTTTTTTGATAAAAATTTGATGCGCTCATAAATCGTTTTTAGTGGTAAAAAGAAGACAATAAAAAGTTTTTTTTATCAACAATTTATTTTGATATTCGCTGTCCTCTCAAAAAAATAATAATAATTTCATTTATATGAGGGGCAACGACAATAACCAAACAACCTTTCGAATTTATAATAAATTGCTGTAGGACTGATGGATAAATCTTTTGATAAAATATGGGCTTCCTGTTTGGATATTATCAAAGACATTGTAGAATGGCAACATTTTCAGACATGGTTTGAACCGATCAAGCCGGTGAGCCTGAAAGAAAAAATTCTTACGATTCAGGTACCAAGTCAGTTTTTTTATGAGTATCTTGAAGAGCATTACGTTTCGCTGCTGGCTAAAACATTAAAGAGAGAATTAGGAAAAGAGGCAAGACTGGAATATCGCATAATGGTAGATAGCGGTAACAGCAGAAACAAACCGCTTACGATGGATGTGCCGGGTACCGGCTACCGATCATACTCAAATAACGAAATGGATTTTCCGCTGGTTATAAATAATCCCGTTAAGAACCCGTTTGTAATTCCGGGTCTTAAGAAGATGCAGATCGATCCGCAGCTTAATCCCGCATACACATTTGAAACATTTATAGAAGGCGATTGCAACAGGGTTGCCCGGCGTGCAGGTAAGACTGTAGCCGATAAACCGGGTGGAACTTCTTTTAACCCGCTTGTTGTTTATGGTGGTGTCGGTCTCGGTAAAACTCACCTTGCACAAGCCATCGGAAACGAAGTAAAAAAGATCAATCCTAATAAGGTGGTATTGTATGTAAGCTCTGAAAAATTTATCAATCAGTTTATTGATCATGGGCGTAACAATGCGATAAATGATTTTATCCATTTTTATCAGTTAATAGATGTGTTGATCATTGATGATATTCAATTCTTCAACAGGGCCGAAAAATCTCAGGATGCGTTCTTCTCTATCTTTAATCACCTTCACCAAAGCGGTAAGCAGCTCATTTTAACGAGTGATAAATCGCCGAAAGACCTTGAAGGTGTGCAGGAAAGATTGCTAAGCAGGTTTCGTTGGGGACTAAGTGCAGATCTTCAGGCACCGGATTATGATACCAAAATTGATATCCTTGATATTAAGATGAAGAACGACGGGTTAGAAATGCCCCGGGAAGTTGTAAAATATATTGCTTACAATATTAACAGTAATGTAAGAGAACTCGAAGGAGCACTTATTTCTTTGTTGGCACAGTCTTCGCTCAATAAGAGAGAAATAGACTTAGAATTGGCAAAGAAAGTACTTAGAAATTTTGTAAAATCTTCCACTAAGGAGATTACTATCGATGCGATCCAGAAAATGGTTTGCGAGTACTTTGATGTGGCTTACGATAAACTGCTTCAGAAAACAAGAAAACGTGAGATCGTGCAGGCACGGCAGATCACGATGTATCTTTCAAAAGCATTTACAAAAAATTCTCTTAAAACGATCGGTGAGCATTTTGGAGGTCGTGATCATACAACGGTTATTCACAGCTGTCAAACAGTAAAAGATTTAATGGATACCGATAATTTATTTAAGGAAAGCGTGCTTGAGTTACAACAAAAAGTTCAGCTTGCTGCTATGTAGGTTGACGGATGACGGTTGACAGATTTTAAACTCATAACATTATTATAAAAAGAGCGGCTTCAGAATTTGAAGCCGCTCTTTTTATAATATAGGTCCGTCTGTAATCGACAACTGTCAACTGTCATTCGTCAACTAATTCTTTTCTCCAACCATCTCCCCCGGAATTACCCATGCGTCAAATTCTTCCGGTGTTACGTAACCCAAACTCACAGCTGTTTCTTTTAACGTAGAACCGTTCTTATGCGCAATTTGAGCGATCTCTGCCGCTTTATAATAACCTATCTTAGTGTTCAGTGCTGTTACCAGCATCAATGAATTATCAACGTGTTTTTTGATATTTTCTTTGATCGGTTCTATACCCACCGCACACTTATCATTAAATGAAACACAACCATCGCCGATTAATCTTGCACTGTGCAGGAAATTGAAGATCATCACTGGTTTAAATACGTTGAGTTCAAAATGACCGAGGCTTCCGCCGATCCCGATCGTGACGTCATTACCCATTACCTGCGCAGCGATCATCGTAAGCGCCTCACATTGAGTAGGGTTTACTTTCCCCGGCATGATGGAAGATCCCGGTTCGTTATCAGGAATAAACAATTCGCCGATACCGCTTCTAGGTCCGCTCGATAACATACGGATGTCATTCGCAATTTTCATAAGGCTTACAGCGATCGTTTTTAAAGCGCCGTGTGCTTCTACAATTGCATCGTGTGCAGCAAGCGCTTCAAATTTATTTTCAGCGGTTACGAATGGTAAACCCGTTAGTGATGCGATATGTTTTGCTACATTTTCAGAATAACCCTTTGGCGTATTAATGCCTGTTCCTACTGCAGTTCCGCCAAGCGCTAATTCGCTGAGGTGAGGTAGTGCATTATTTATCGCACGCAAACCATGATCAAGCTGCGAAACATAACCGCTGAATTCCTGTCCGACAGTTAACGGTGTTGCATCCATAAAATGCGTCCGTCCGATCTTCACCACATCCATAAATGCTGCTGACTTTCCGGCCAACGTGTCCCTTAATTTTTTTATTCCCGGTATCGTTACATCCTGTAAAATTTTATATGCTGCAATGTGCATAGCGGTAGGAAAAGTATCGTTGCTGCTTTGTGACTTATTTACATCATCATTCGGATGAAGGAATTTTTCTTTGTCGCTCAGAGTGCCGCCGTTGAGTACATGTCCGCGGTAAGCCACCACTTCATTTACATTCATGTTGCTCTGTGTGCCGCTTCCGGTCTGCCATACCACCAATGGGAAATAATCATCCAGTTTTCCTTCTGTTATTTCATCACAAACTTTACCGATAAGGTCAGATTTTTCCTGCGGTAAAACACCTGCATCTTTATTGGTAAGTGCTGCTGCTTTTTTAAGATATGCAAACGCACGAATGATCTCTTTCGGCATTTTATTAATATCCTGCGCAATTTTAAAATTGTCGATGCTGCGTTGTGTTTGTGCGCCGTAATAGGCATCAACAGGCACTTTCACTTCGCCCATTGTATCTTTCTCAATGCGATATTCCATGATGTAATAATGATTTTTTTAATGAGTTGCAAAGATAGATGAAATGAAAAATATAGTATCTTGTCAAAACACAGAAATTACGAAAGGTTCACTTATGGGATGGAGATACACGATCAGCTTTTTGTCATTTATTATTATCCTGGCTTCCTGCGGCACTACAAAGAAAACATCAAAAGAAGATGATGCACCTGTCGTTCCTGTGAAGAGAGCCATATCGCCGCCACTTCCGGGTGCAAAAAAAACTTTTACCAAACCACTCATTATTGACCGCGATGAGTTTGTAACATTTGCAGAAACATTGTTAGGCACACCATACCGATACGGATCTGCTGTTCCTGTAAACGGGCTGGATTGCTCAGGCTTCGTTACTTGCGTATTCGGTCATTTTAAAGTGAAGTGCCCGCGTACTACGATAGCTTTTACAAATGAGGGAGAAGAAATTGATCAAAAAGATGCGAGGCCGGGCGATATTATCTTATTCACCGGCTCTGATAATTCATCGGGAATCGTAGGGCATATGGGAATTGTGACTGTTGCAGGTACGGGTTCAAAGTTGCAATTCATTCATTCTGCATCAGGTAAGAATATTGGTGTGATAAACAGCAATCTGTCGGGTTATTATAAGGTCCATTTTGTGAAATTCATCCGCATACTGGAATAAAAAACCGCTTCAGTGATGAATCGGTCGCACAAAATTGTTTGTGAGATTTTATTTACCGGTAAATATTGCTTTTCTTTTGTCTAAGAATGCCGTTGTTCCTTCTTTCATATCATCGGTCACAAAACAATCCCCGAAGGCATTTACTTCTTTATCAAAGCCGTTTTCTTTATTTTCAATACCCACGTTTATGCATTCTATGATCTTCGCAACAGCAACCGGAGCTTTGCTTTGTATCGTAAGCATAATTTCTTGCGCCTTCGGTAAAAGTTCATCCGCAGCGGTTACATAATTTACCAAGCCCCATTGCAATGCTTCCTGCGCATCTGCGATCTTCGCAGTCATTTGCAGTTCCATACTTTTTCCTTTACCTACCAATTGGGTGAGGCGTTGTGTGCCGCCATATCCCGGTATGAGTCCGAGATTAACTTCCGGCTGTCCAAACTTTGCGTTATCGCTGCAAAGCCTGAAATGACAGGCCATTGCAAGTTCACAACCACCCCCTAATGCGAAACCGTTTACAGCCGCAACAACCGGTTTTTTGCTGTGTTCTATCTTGAAGAAAACATCCTGCCCTCTTTTTGCGAGAGCCATAGCTTCTGCTTTATCTAATCCGCCAAACTCAGTGATATCAGCACCCGCAACAAATGCCTTAGCACCTGCACCGGTTATGATCGCAGATTTTATATCATCATTGCGCAGTACTTCATCCATGGCCACGTCAAGATCATTGAATACATTTTTATTAAGTGCATTCAGCTTATCGGGCCGGTTGATCGTAATGATCGCCGTACCATTCTCAATTTCAAACAAAAGTGTTTCAAAATTCATGGTCGTATTTTTTTATATCGCCGAAGATAACACATTCTCTAACTTTATGTAATGGGGATCACACCGCTTGATATCGTAACCTACTCGGGTACATTCGTTTTTGCCCTTACCGGTGCATTAAAGGCAAGGAAATATCAGATGGATATTTTCGGTGGTATTGTGGTGGCATTTGCAACTGCGTACGGCGGCGGGACGATCCGTGATCTGCTTATCGGTGCCAAACGGGTAAACTGGATAAATGATTATTTAGCGCTGATACTTGTGTTCGCGGGAGTTGTCATCACTTTTTTATTGAAAGAAGGCGTAAATAAATTCAGCAAAACAATTTTTGTTACGGATGCCGTAGGACTCGGATTGTTTACAACTGCAGGAATTGAGATCGCCCTGAATAATGGTGTGAATGAAACGTACGCATTGATCATGGGTGTGATCTCCGCAACTTTCGGCGGATTGATCGCGGATATTTTTTGCAACGCAGTTCCGGATCTGTTTAAAAAAGGAGAACTGTACGCAACTGCCTGTGCCTTTGGTGGTGCAGCTTATATCGTGTTAAGAAGAACGGCGTTGGATAATAATATAGCCTTGTTGATCTGTGTATCACTGATCATTTTTATCAGGATATATTCAAAACGGAAAAGACTTGAATTGCCGAATATATAGCGCAGATCTTCCTGAAAAGAAGGACTTTCCACTGTTTATACATCTGCTATGACCAACGGAATAAACTTGATATAACGTAGCATGATCTATGACTAAGATAGGGAGTAACAACAGTTGTACAAAGGATAAACAATAAATAAACGCTGGTGTTAAGTTCAATATAAGTCGCGTGTAAGTCGCATGAAAGTCCCATGTAAGTCCCATAAAGTCACAAAATGTCCCGGAAGGTCACAAAATGTACCGGAAAATTGTAGTTAAGAAATCGAGCAAAAAGATTCTTTAGACAGCTCTGAATAAAATAGTCTTTCCTGTTGTTCGGGGCAAGGTTTGCATATGTAAAGATACAAAAAATGTAAAAAAATAAACTGCACTCACTGATAAACGATCACTCAGATCAAAAATTTCTATGCTCTTCAACCCAACTTCTAATGTATGCTGCAATATCCGCTGTAGTAGCGCCCGGCGCAAATAGTTTTCCTGCGCCCATATCATTCAATGCCTGAATGTCATCTTCAGGAATAATTCCGCCCCCGGTAAGCAATACATCGTTCATTCCTTTGTCTTTGAGCAACTGCATGATCTTAGGAAATACGGTCATGTGCGCACCGCTGAGGATGCTTACGCCTATGGCATCCACATCTTCCTGTAATGCAGCATTCACCACCATTTCAGGGGTTTGGCGCAGGCCGGTATAGATCACTTCCATACCCGAATCACGCAGCGCTGCCGCAATAACTTTAGCACCGCGGTCATGGCCGTCGAGGCCCACTTTTGCAACCAATATTCTTACAGGACGATTGAGCATATAAAATCAGTTACGCAAATGTACTGATTTGAATGTTTATGAATTACTGGCACTGTGTATTCAGGAATTTCAGTGACCGTTTTGTAAAATCACTGAACATATGATGATCCGTAACACAGCAATCAATTTCTGCAAGAACAAATATTTTTTGCTGCGCATTAAGTGTGAGAAAAACCGGATAAGAGGCCGGGGCAGCAAGAAACGCATTACTAAAATCAGTAGAATATCCGACGAAATAATTTTTCGCACCGATAAACCCGTGATTCTTTAATTCATTGAATAATGCAGAAGACGTGATTAGACTGATATCGCTTCTTCTTGCAAAACGTTCAGGATATAACGGTGAGCGATCATTGATAAAATATTTACTGCATATTCCTCTCCCGGTATAAGTTTGAGAATTTGATAATGCATCTGCATTTCCCTGCGGCCCTACGTCCGGATTATTATCATTGCGTTGCATACAAAACTGGAAAGGCACATTTGAATTTGACGCAAGAAAAGGTCCGCCGGGTGCGCAGTAGCTCACGCCTGCTTTGTAAGTATACACATAGCTAAGCGCTGCAGAAAATGCGCCACCGTTGCTCATGCCCAAAGAATAACGCGGCTTCGATCTCGTGGTAGTACCGCGATTGTAGAATGTATCGGAGATGATACGGATGTTTGCATAATCAATATTTGCGATGGTATCCACAGGAATTTGCGTCCATCTTAGTTTCCCGTCGCCGTTTGCATCAATGCCTGTTGTTGCTTCTTCCGCTTCCGTAACGATCACTGCAAAATTATCATTGATCAATTCTTTGATCACTTCATTTTCTTCAAATCCTGAAGTGAATTGTGCCGCGCTGCCGCCCGTGCCGTGCAACAAATAAACTATACCTTTGTGTCCTGTCGGAAAATAAGAATACACCGGTTTCAACCGATCTCTTCCCAAGATCATCTCATAATGCAATGTAACAGGAGAGATAGTTGTAAGACTTCCCGTAAATGAAACATTTTTATTGGGCATGATAAAAGAAGCATGCCAGTCGTTATTACTCAGCAAATTAATGTCGCCGGCCCAACTGTTGAATACCTGCGTTGAATTCATTTCTTTACTCCAGATATGAACGGTGTCGCCAACCTTATATTTACCTGTGCCATATCCGTTATTTACCGTAACGGTGAAGCTGTCAATACCGGAAACAGTTGGATCTGTGATAACTCCCCTGGTGGAAGTTTCTGTTTTTTTACAGGAAGTAATGCAAAACACCAGGCAAAGCGCGGCTAATATTTTCATATCGCAGTTTCAGTTTTTGTAAAGACCCGGTTTTTGTATCAAAGTTTAAGCGAATGCAAAATATATAATTTTCGCCGGCCGGCATTTTTGTCTGTAAAACATTACATTTAATAAGTCTGGAGAATATACAATACAAACTGTCCTTATGCCAAACAATGTTACTGAAGATATCCGGTCCTATCTCGCTCACGACGATTATAATCTTGCCATTCGCCGAACATTAGATCTGGCTCTTGATACAGAAAACAGCACAGTCATTCGCAAAGCAATTGCATGGAGTAAAACCTATCGTGCTGCCGAAGCGCAAAACCTTACTGCAAGCATGCCGGCATCTTTTCTCAGTGAAGCAAATGAGATCCTTAATGCGATAACTGCATTAAATAAAAAAGGAACTTACAAAGCTTCGGAAATGCTGGTTGCTGATAATATCTCAAAGCGTTATTCCAACAGCAATTTTAGTCTGAAACCCACAAGCCTTCGTTTAAATACCGGAAATGTGCTGGGTGTTGTAGGGGAGAACGGTAACGGTAAAACCACATTACTGCGTATGCTTGGCGGGCAACTGGCGCTGGATGAAGGATCGATTCAATACAGTTTATTGGATGAGCCTGATAATTACGCAATTAAAAATCATGTGGCATTTATACCGCAACGCATTCCTAAATGGTACGGGCTGCTGAAAGATAATCTTCATTTTTCTGCGGCGATATCAGGTGTGCACGGTGAAGAAAATGAAATGATGGTTGATTATATGCTCGAAAGGCTCAACCTCAGTGCTTATGCGCATTTGGATTGGAACCGCATCAGCAGCGGATATCGCACGAGGTTCGAAATTGCAAGGATCTTATTACAAAAGCCAAAGCTGCTGATCCTGGATGAACCGCTTGCCAATCTTGATATTAAAGCACAGCAAACCATCCTGACCGATCTCATCTTTATGGCAAAAGGCGAACATAATCCGATGGGCATTATCCTCAGCTCGCAACAATTGCATGAAGTGGAGAAAGTAGCTGATACAGTGCTCTTCATCAAAAAGGGGCAATGTATGTACAGCAGCGATAATGCGGCGAAAGAAATTAAAAGTACAGCAGTTGAGTTTGAAACCACTGCATCAAGAGAAGAGATCATTGCTGTGTTTGGGAATGCCGCACCGGACCTGCATTTCAACGGCGGCTTTTATACCGTTATCTCAAAAGATCAAACGGCAGCAGCACTCGTCAGCACGTTGGTGAACAGCGGAATAACGATTAGCTATTTCCGCGATATCACCTACAGCACAAAACGTTTCTTTACCTAAGCTTATTTTTTTATGGATAATTCACGTCGGTTTGTACCCGCATTTTTGAAGAATATTGACAGACAATTGTTGCTTAATAAACCATCAGTCTGGTCTGCCGGAACACATCTCGTGTTATACTTCGGATTGCTGTTCTCTGTTATACTAACTGTGTTTTGTATGTTGATCTTCGCAGATGCAAAAGATTATAGCAGCAGTGTATGGACAATAACGGGTTTTGTTAGCCTGCTGTCCGGGGTCGGACTTATTTTTTGGTTGATCTATCTCCTGCGCTTTAATGTTTTTAAGCGTTACGGCAATTGGCAGAACGGCGACGGCATCCGTACTTTTTTGCTTTTCTTTTTGAATATTCTGATCATTGTTGCGATCCCGTTTATTCCTTCAGCTACGGAAACTTTTATGGCCAACAGACAATTCAGCGATACAGAGATCATCAATGACATTAATGAAATAAACCTTGCGGTAAATAACCTGGAATATGATCAGATCCCTAAAAAATGGGACGCCGACAGTTCGAATATTGTAAAACAACCTTATACAATCGAAAACAGAGATACGATTTGGGAAACAAATACTCAGGTTGTATCCGCAGACACCGTGATTGTAAGAAGCACAATATATGATCGGGATCTGCCGGGGAGATTGATCTCAGCTGACAGTGTTTTGAAAATTAATGATTCGCTGTATGTTTTTTATAAAGTGCGTCTTTACACTTACAGCCGATCATATCAAACGGATGATATAAAAGGGGCTAACCTGCTTACTGATAAGGATATTTATTACGCTGTTGTAAAGGACCACAAAGCACCGGACGTGGTTAAGCTCAATAAGAGAATAGAAGTATTGCAGAAAAAATATAGAGGCGGCGGTTATTCCGGTTATTATGACTACGATGAACCATCTGCGTCCACTCAACCACCTACCTATGATGAATACATAAAACGTAAATATAAAATTCCCGAAACCAACAATACAATGAGTACGGTGCTTGGCAAAAAGCACCGCTGGAAGGAAGAATGGGAATGGATCCTGCATTTTATGTTCTATGCCACATTGATATTGACGATGCTGATCTTCATTTTCCGGCATACCACTGTGAAAACATTCTTTATGTCGATACTTGCGGGAGTGATACTTGCTGTTATTACCGGCTTATTTATAGCAGTGGGAAGAATGGAAGAGACGGGTATCTTTACAACACTTACGGTTTACTTTTTTGTATTCGCATTATTAGGTATTTCAACACAAACTGCAAAAACCCGTACGCTGTTTCAGGGTATCGGACTCAATTTCTTTTTATTCAGTTTGCCCTTCATGCCCCTGCTCTGGCTCGCTTTTTATTACAACAGCAATGATGTGTACAAACCCGGGTATTCAATAGATTATGCGGCAAGAAGTATGAATTATTTCTACGCGGAAGTGATCGGATTCGTAATACTGCTTATATTGATCGAACCCGTATTTAAAAAACTCTACCGGGCCTGGTACGCGGCACCGGAAGAGTAGAAGATATTTTTATCAGGCGTTGAAAATTGTCAACGCCTTTTTTATTCTTGAAACAGTTTCTGCTGCGCCGATCATCGAAGCGATCTCAAAAACAGCAGGGCCGAATTTTCCGCCCACGAGCATGATGCGCATCGGCAATTGAAGCTCACCGGGTTTGATATTCATTTCTGTTGCAAGTGCTTTGAATGAGGTTTCCAGCGAAGCACTGTCAAAGGTTTCAGCAGTATTTATCTTTTCAAGCAATGCAATAAAGAAATCATTTTTCGCGTCATTCCATTTTGGCTTAACGGCTTCCGAATCCCATGTTGCCGGCGCCCTGAAGAAATACGCGGATTGTTCAACAAAATCACTCAACAACGTGCAGCGATCTTTTACCAGGTCAAGTACTTTATAAAAATAAGTGTCGTCAGAAGGAGTGATTCCTTTTTCTTCCAGAAATGCTTTTACTTCTGCGCCATAACGATGAACAGGTAATTTTTTTATCCATTCGTGATTGTACCATTTCGCTTTTTCAAAATCAAATTTTGCGCCGCCCTTATGCACACGATCCATAGAGAACGCATCGGTCATTTCATCCAACGAAAATATTTCCTGCTCTGTACCGGCGTTCCAACCAAGCATAGCGAGGAGATTTAAAAATGCTTCCGGTAAAAAACCAAGCTCTTTAAATCCTTTGGTGATATCGCCGGTCTTCGGATCCGTCCAATCCATTGCGTATACGGGAAAGCCAAGCCTGTCGCCATCTCTCTTACTTAATTTGCCGTTTCCATCAGGCTTTAAGATTAACGGTAAATGCGCCCATTGCGGCATATTTTCCAATCCGAATAGATATTTCCAAAGCAGGATATGCACGGGTGCACTCGGCAACCATTCTTCACCGCGAAAAGCGTGAGAGATCTTCATCAGAAAATCATCCACTACAACTGCCAGGTGATAGGTAGGCATTCCGTCTGCTTTCAGTAAAACTTTATCATCAACATTTACCGTTTCAAAATGCAGCTCACCGCGGATCATATCCGTAAAATGAAGTGTTTCGCCGGGATCTACTTTTATGCGGATCACATGTTTTGTGCCTGCGTCAAGAAGTGTCTTCGTTTCTTCTTCAGCAAGACTCAATGAATTTTTCATTTTCATCCGCACAGCCGCATCATATTGCAAACTGCCGCTGCCGGCTGCTTTCAGGTTCTCACGCATTTGTTCTATCTCTTCCGGCGTATCAAAAGCATAGTATGCATAGCCTTCACTCACCAACTTTTCAGCGTAAGTTCTGTACACATCTTTTCTTTCGCTCTGTCGGTAAGGAGCATATGGGCCGCCATGAATAACGCTTTCATCCGGCGTAAGTCCGCACCAGGCAAGGCAATCAAAAATATATTGCTCTGCACCTTCCACAAAGCGGGTTTGGTCGGTATCCTCAATTCTCAGGATAAAATCTCCGCCGTGTTTTTTGGCGAAAAGATAATTATACAAAACTGTTCTTACCCCGCCTAAATGCAGACCACCCGTGGGGCTTGGCGCAAAACGTACTCTAACTTTACTCATAGGGCGCAAAGATACCGGTAAGTAATATGTTTTTCCTGCAATTAAGCAGTTGAATTAAGTTGCGTTTATTTTAATTCGAACAATCACTATTATTCGCGACAACTCTGCAGGAATAAAAAGCGGCCACTCCATCGCTGAAGCAACCGCCTGTATTGACTATGAAAAAATCTTAGTGAAGCGTGATGTTGTGTGTTGTTTGTCCGTCTATAGAAATTGTAGCAGCATCATCGCAAGAACCGTTACCGTAATCTATGATCGCAAAGTGATTAGGGCCTTGTACTTTGTAAGTTCCCATATCAATAAAAGCACAGGCTGTTTTCTTTTCAAGCGCGGTAAGAATTGTTCCCGTGCGTGTTACGCCTGCCGGGTTTGTTACGGTATGACCGCCTGTAATCAGAAATACGTCATCCAACAGGTAAAGCGGAGTTGATGCGCCTTGCGTTTGTACAACATCCTGTGCACCTGAATGCGTCCAATAGTTTCCTCCCGGCGCTGTGATCTTTCCGCTTATACATACACGATGCCAGCTCTTTGTGGTTGCTGTACTTGTATTTGTCCACGTGATCGTGCCTTCTTTCCTGAAACCGTTAACATAGTAATTATCAAATGTCATCGTAGCTACACTGCCCGTACGGCGCAAAGAATCGGTGATAGATACATTGATCTTTCCGCTGTGTGTAATTCCGCCCGGAGAAGTGCATGATTGTGTACCGAAATCGATCAACACATTCTTTGGAAACCCGCTAGTTGAACCCGGCGCAACGGTTACAGTTACAGTAGCACAGGCTAAAATGCCCGACGTTCCTGCTGTTCCCCCGGTAAATGAACTGCCCATAAAACTGTTGTTTACCGCAGTTTCATTTAGAATTTCATTGGCATCCTGCGTGGTGTTGTCGGAGATACTCTGATCTGCAGCCAGTTCGAATGTAGCAGCGTAATCACTTGTGTCTTTCGTGCTTTCTTTTTTGCACGAACCTAATGCGAGAATCAGCGCAACACATGATGGCAATAGCAATTTGAATTTCATGATAATGTTGTTTTTAAAAGATAAATAAATTTTAAAAATTGTTAAAGATAGACGGGCGGCATAACCGAAGGTTTAATCAGCTTTTTAGGTTTATTTTACACGATGGTTTATTTTGTAAGAACGCCCGGTTGGATAAAAAAATTGTTCCCGAAGTTTATTTGGGAAATGAAGGCGGAAGGACAGTGTTTATACTTAAGTTTCGATGACGGACCACATCCCGAACACACTTCTTTTGTACTGGATGAATTAAAAAAATATAATGCAAAAGCCACTTTCTTTTGTGTAGGCAATAATGTTAAACTATTCCCGGAAATATACAGACGGATCATCGACGAAGGCCATGCTGTTGGCAACCATACGTTTAACCACGTAAGCGGAAAAAAAACGGCTGATATTGACTATATTAGATCAGTTACAGATGCCGCGGCGTACATCGACAGTGATATTTTTCGTCCGCCCTACGGGCAAATAAAAAAATTCCAGGCGAAGTTGCTGATGGAAATGAAACGACCGTTCAGGATAATAATGTGGACAGTGCTCAGCGGTGATTTTGACCCGGGAATTAACGCGAAAAGATGTTTGGAGAATGTACTGCTGAAGGCGAAAAGTGGTTCTGTGGTTGTCTTTCACGACAGTGAAAAAGCTTCAGAAAAAATGAGGGCTGTATTGCCCGAGGTGCTTAAAAGTTTTGCAGACAGAGGGTTCAGTTTTAAAAGAATAGAAGCATCACTTTGTTAAAATAAAATGGGCCTGGGTAGAAACCCTGGCCCGTTTTTAATCCGTACCCTATGAAAACTATCGCGAAGATAAATAAGTTAATCACAACTCCAATTTTTTTTCTGAATTTTTTGAAAAAAGGATAATGCCGTAATTTTCCGGATCATGACAGACACACATTGCCACCTATATACAGAAGCATTTGACGACGACATAAAAGAAATGATGGAGAGAGCAGAAGCCGCCGGTGTAAAGCATTTTTACCTTCCCGCGATAGATAAAAGCTGTACGGAAAGAATGAGCCTGCTCCAAGAACAATATCCTGATCGCTGTTTTGCAATGGCCGGTCTTCATCCCTGTTCGGTAAAAGAAGATTATGAAACAGAGATTGCTCATGTGAAAGAATTGTTGAGCTCGCGAAAATTTTATGGCATCGGAGAGACAGGGCTTGATTTTTATTGGGACAAGACGTTTGTACCGCAACAATATAAGGCGCTGGAGATACAGGCTGAGCTTGCTTTGGAATATAACCTGCCACTGATACTTCACACACGAAATGCCACTCAGGAAACAATCGATGTAATAAAGAAATATGAAGGTCGTGGACTAACAGGCATTTTTCATTGTTTCGGCGGCTCTGTTTCGGAAGCAAATCAGATCTCTGATCTCGGATTTTATCTTGGCATCGGCGGAGTAATCACTTATAAGAACTCCGGCCTGGCGGAAGTGATTACATGTATTGATATGAAACATATTGTGCTGGAAACTGATGCGCCATACCTCTCGCCGGTACCTCTGAGAGGTCAAAGAAATGAAAGCAGCTATCTCTTTTATATAGCCAAGAAGATTGCAAATGTAAAAGGCATAAGTGTGGAAGAAGTAGACAGGATAACGACGGAGAATGCTGAAAAAATATTCGGCTAAATTAAGATGCGGAGACGGCGAGATTCGAACTCGCGATAGAGTTACCCCTATACACACTTTCCAGGCGTGCTCCTTCAACCACTCGGACACGTCTCCGTTTAAAAACCTAATATCAAAGATTTAAGGAGCGCAAAGGTAAGCAGGATTAGGCTGTAACACAACACTCATTTGATTTTAATTACAGCATCAACGCGAAACGCGGGTAACCCGGTGAATCTTCGATCATTTTACCTAAGCGATAACTTTCTCCATCGCCATTCCTCTGGAGCCTTTTATCAAGATAAGCGTATCCTCAAAATGCTGTTCTTTAAACCATGTTGCGATCTCTTCCGCAGAATTAAAGTGAGCAACACTTTCAGGTAACTCCTTAAAATCTTTTCCTGCAACAGCTACTTTATCCCAGGTATATTTTTGCAGCAGGTCTGTGATGGCTTTATGTTCGCCAATGCTATCTTTTCCGAGTTCCATCATGCCACCCAGGATGACCGCTTTTTTATCACCCGCCATCAGGGCAAAATTTTCTATAGCTGCTTTCATGCTTGCAGGGTTAGCATTATATGCGTCGAGCAAAATCGTATTGCTGCCGGATGTGATGATCTGTGAGCGGCTGTTGGATGGGGAATAGCTTTCCACCGCGTTTTTTATTTGTGCATCTGTTACACCAAAGGTTTTGCCGATACAAACCGCACTCATAATATTCGGGAGGTTATAATCACCGGCAAGTTTTGTTTGTAAAGAAGGCAGATCGGCACCGTTAGTAACGGCTGCTTCTAAAAAATATTTATGGTTCTTAACTACACCGGTAAATTGCGCATCAATGGTGCCATAAGTGACCTGATTCTGTATCAGATGACTCATGTTACGCAGGTAGTCATAATCCGTATTAATAAAGCCAATTCCGCCTGTATCGGCGATAAAATTATAAAGCTCTCCTTTTGCTTTTCTTACACCTTCTTCGCTGCCGAACCCTTCCAGATGAGCTTTACCGCAATTGGTGATCAGGCCATGCGTAGGCAAAGTGTATTTGCAGTAAGCTTCAATCTCATGCAGGTGGTTTGCGCCCATTTCTATGACGGCAATTTCCGCATCCTTTTTCACGGACAATAAAGTAAGGGGGATACCGATGTGATTATTCAAATTTCCCTGAGTGGTATAGCAAATATATTTTTCGCTAAGTACAGCATGCACAAGTTCTTTGGTGGTGGTTTTGCCATTGCTTCCTGTTATAGCGATAACAGGAATATCCAATTGTTCGCGATAATACTTTGCAAGTGCCTGAAGCGTTGTTAATACATTTTCCGTGTAAATGATCTTATCACTTTCTACGCCTGTTTTCTCATCGCATACACAATATGCTGCGCCTGCATCCAAGGCCACTTTGGCGTAGTTGTTACCGTTAAAATTCGGGCCTTTCAGCGCAAAGAAAACGTCCCCTGGTTTTACCTTTCGGGAGTCTGTTTGTACGGCAGGAAATTCAGTAAATATTGCGTAGAGTTCTGAGATGTTCATGGTACAAAAATAATGAGCGTATGAATAACAGCTAAAAATAAAAAAGCCCCCCGTTTTGCGGAGGGCTTCTTTAGTATTTGAATTATTTTTTCTTTCTTGAATTCTGTTTTCTTGAAGGAAAATTATTACCGTCTTTAAAGCCCGGTCCTTCAGGTGGTCCAAGATAAGTTTGCGCACATCTGAAACCAACAGTACTCGCAGCCTGATCTTCCTGCATGAAACGACGTGAACCCGGAGATAACCAATAGGCTCTGTCATTCCAACTTCCGCCTTTGATAACACGTGATTTATCATTGATCAATGAAGTTATCCCGTACCCGTAGTTAACACCGCTTGATGAGTCACCATCAAGGTAGTTGATCACATTATTTTTTTGATAGTTAGCCCTGTTTTTTACTTCATCATCAGAGATATCGGCTCTTTTCAAATGACCCAGACTGTCTCTTTCGTATTCACCGTTATTCTTATACAATTTTGTAAACTTGTTCCCACGGAAGTAGTTGAAATCCTGACCGTCAAGCGACGTCATTGGTCTGTATACATCGGCAACCCACTCACTCACGTTACCGCTCATGTTGTAAAGACCGAATGCATTAGGATAGTATGATTTAACAGGACCTGTGATAGCAGCACGGTCATTCAAACCGCCTGCGATACCCATGTTATCACCGCTTTGTCTTTTAAAGTTTGCAAGAAATGCACCCTGCCAGCTGCCTCTGCGGTTATCGCGAAGGCCGTTAGGATTTTTTGCCCATGAATAAACCTGTTGGTTATTACGGTTTTCCTCACCTCTTTTCTTTTCTTTCTTTCTTGGGTTCGGATTTTGATCCAACAGACCGTAAGCGGCATATTCCCACTCAGCTTCAGTAGGCAGGCGATAACCCATATTAAGGATACCATCTTCCATTTTCACGTTTGAACGCGGTTTATTATTTACATCCTTAAGACCATTCTTAGGTTTAAGCTTTTTCATTTGAACAAGCTCTGGATTTACCAAATAAGTTTCTGTATTGAAAGAACCTTCAGAACCGGCGCCTTTCATTTCTTTTTGTGCAGCATCCTTTGCGAGGTAACCTTTTTTCATGAGGTTAAGCTCGTTCACTCTGTCTGTTCTCCAGATACAGAAATCATGTGCCTGCTGCCAGGTAACACCTACTACAGGATAGTAGTTGTAGGAAGGATACCTGAAATAGTATTCTACGTAAGGCTCGTTATAAGCAAGCTCTTCACGCCATACCAATGTATCAGGCAGTGCTTTGTTCATAATTGCTGTATCGCTGCTGAATGTATTATCCAGCCAATACAGATATTCACGGTAGTGTACGTTTGCTACTTCTGTTTCGTCAATGAAAAAAGAAGGAACAGTTACACGACGCGGAACATTATTCCAATCCCCCATTACATCTTCTTCTTTAGCACCCATTACGAACGATCCGCCCTGTACAAATACAAGACCGGGGCCCGCTTTGGGATACTTTACTTTAGCAACGTGAAAGTTGCCCATTTTTTTATCATCGTAATTCCAGCCTGTTGCGCTTGACTTACTTGATTTTTTACCGAAGATGCCTCCGTTCTTACAAGCACTGAGGGAAAGTGCTGCAGCGGCTGCGATAACAAGAAATCTACCGGGGAATGGTTTGAACATATTTACTGTCATTTTACAGATAATTAAACGTAAAAAGTTTTTAGTTATTGTTTGGGAAATTTAATACAGGTTGCGAATATAAATATTTTAAGTTAAAATAGTATAATCGCAATATTCTTTAGCATTTTGTTTATTGTATACAATTTTTCATTTTCCCAATCCGTTAATAAAAACTAAACGTACCTTTTCGGAAATCGGGGCGATTTTAAAAAAACCCTATCTTTCAAGCGGTTAAATAAAAAAAATCAGGAAAAGTTTCAGAAAAATTTGTTTGAAAAAAATATTTAATTATATATTTGACAATAAATTTGTTTTTCTTTAACAGGATTTTATAAATTCGCATTGTGAAATGATTAAGTTTTAAGAAAAACTTCGACAAACACCCAATTAAAATTAAACGCTTATAGAGGTAAGTCTACCTAACCAAGACAAAAAAAACGCATGAAACAAGCAACTTTGAAACTAACTGCCTTAGTGATGTTGATCGGTGGTGCATCGACTATAGCGAGTGCACAGACTTCATCAAGTAACAATATTAACGTTGTTACTACTGCAACTCCTTTTTTACGCATTTCTCCTGATGCACGCAGCACCGGTATGGGAGAAACGGGAATTGCGACTGCTCCTGATGCTTATTCAAACTTTTGGAATTTAGGTAAAACACCTTTCGCTAAACAACAGGGAAGCTTAGGGGTTACTTATACTCCATGGTTGAATGACCTTAACTTAAGCGATGTATACCTTGCATCTCTTGCGGGATATTACAAATTAGATGACAACCAGGCACTTTCTCTTGGCTTGCGTTATTTCAGCCTCGGAAGCATTCAGTTTACTGATGCTCAGGGAACTAACATCGGTAACAAAACTCCGCGTGAGTATACTATCGAAGCAGGTTACTCAAGAAAACTTGGTAAGAAAACAGGTTTAGGTATCGGTGTTCGCTATATCAGTTCTGATCTGGCCACAGGTAACTACAATGGTGTTAACTACAAAAAAGGTAATTCGGTAGCTGCTGATCTTCATTTCTACCATAACTCAGGTAAAGAAAATAACGCAGGTTTGTCTTATGGTATTACTTTAAGCAACCTTGGTGCTAAGATCTCTTACACAGATGACAACAACGCAAAAGATTTTATCCCGGCTAACTTAGGAGTTGGTGCTGCTTATACTAAGGTATTTGATGCGGACAGCAAACTTACTTTCGCTGTAGATGCAAACAAATTATTAGTTCCTACTCCTGATACAGGTGCAGCAGCTCTTGCTAAATATCGTGATCAGGGTGTTGTGAGCAGCTGGTTCAAATCTTTTGGTGATGCAAACGGTGGTGGTTCAGAAGAACTACGTGAAGTAACATTATCTGCAGGTGCTGAATTCTGGTACAAAGAGCAATTTGCTTTCCGTGCAGGTTATTTCTACGAAAGCCCTCAAAAAGGTAACCGTCGTTACGCTACTGTAGGTGCAGGATTGAAATACAGCGTGCTTGGTCTTAACCTTGCATACATCTTCCCTTCAGGATCAGGCATTGGTCGTAACCCTTTGTCTAATACAATCCGTTTCAGCCTGAACTTTGATTTTAAATAATCAATAATAAAAAAATATTAAAAAGCGTTCCGTTCATACGGAACGCTTTTTTTTTACAAAAGGAATCCCGCATCTTTGCGCAAATAAAATTATGTACAGAATAGGTACAGGCACAGACTACCATCAGCTTGAAATAGGAAGAGATCTCTGGCTCGGCGGAGTAAACATACCGCATCATAGCGGAGCTGTGGGCCACAGCGATGCTGATGTTTTGCTGCACGCAATATGTGACGCGTTATTAGGCGCACTGGCACTGGGCGATATCGGAAAACACTTCCCGGATACGGATATGTCGCTTAAAAATATAGACAGCAAAATATTATTAGCTAAAACATTCGACCTGATCTCATCAAAGCAATATACTGTTGTTAATATCGACAGCACCGTGTGCCTGGAAAGGCCCAGGATAATGCCTTACGCAGATGAAATGAGAAAAGCCATTGCAAAAATTCTGAACATAACAATCGATGATATTTCAATAAAAGCAACCACTACCGAAACAATGGGTTTTGCAGGAAGGGGGGAAGGTTTATTTGCGCAGGCAACGGTACTTTTAAAAAAAATATAAACATGACCACTGTTAAGATAAATACAGTTAATATTTCCGGAAATGATCTGCCCCGTTACGCTACTCAAGGAGCTGCAGGTATGGACATAAAAGCTCACCTGGACGCACCGGTAATACTTGCGCCGCTGCAAAGAATGCTCATTCCTTCGGGAATATTTATGGAGATCCCTGAAGGATTTGAAGTGCAGATCAGACCGAGAAGCGGCCTGGCATTTAAAAACGGTATTACCTGCTTAAATACACCGGGTACAATTGACAGCGACTATCGCGGCGAACTTAAAATATTGCTCATTAATCTCAGTAATGAAGTACAAACGATAAATAACAATGATCGTATTGCGCAACTTGTGGTTGCAAAAACGGAAAAGGCCGAATTAATATTGGTACAGCAATTAAATGAAACGGAGCGTGCTGCCGGCGGCTTCGGTCATACAGGCATATAAAAAATATTACATGAAATTATTTATCTATTTTTCTTTAGCGGTATCAGTATTTTTCTTTTCTCAATGCAGATCAGGCAGAACCATTACTAAAGCGATCGCACCGAGAGATACAACAAGAGTTGTAGTGATAAAATCTTCTGCTGATTCATTGCTGGCCGTAAGCGATGCAAAGCAGGCCCTGCAGAAAAATCATATTGAGTATAAAACTTTTTCCGCGAAAATAAAACTGGATATCGAAGACAGTAAAGGAAAGAAGCCGGATCTGGTAGCTAACATACGGATGATAAAAGACAGTGCAATTTGGATCTCGATATCTGCTACAATCCTTAATGTGGAAGTGTTTCGCGTATTTATCAACAAAGACAGCGTGATCTTACTTAATAAACAGGAGAAGACCGTGCAATACCGTTCGCTCGATTATTTGCAGGAGATAACGGATATTCCTTTTGATTTCAAAACGCTGCAGGATTTGATCGTTGGCAATCCGATATTCTTCAACGACAGCAGTGTGACGGTAAGAAAATTTGAAAGTTTTTCTTTGATCTCATCCGTGAGTAATCCATTTAAAAATCTCATTACTCTTTCCGTTCCTGATAATTTATTACAGCACAGTAAGCTTGATGATCTTGATATCATGCAAAACAGAACTGCAGATTTTACGTATGATAGTTACAGCAACAACAGCGGCTTTCCTTTCTCCACATACAGACAAATAATCGCGACAGAAAAAAACAAACTCGACGTAAGAATGAATTTTAAACAGTATGAGTTTAACAAAGAATTATCTGTGTCTTTCTCTATTCCTAAAAACTATAAAAAGAATTAATCCTTATTTTTAAGGCAGACGATTTTATCACGCACTTCTGAAGTGCGCATCTTACCATCTTAAAACCGCCGGCTATGATCAGAGTAATTTTTGCATTCGTACTTTTTTGTTTCGCATCAAACGCAACATTCGCACAACCACAAACAAGAGAAGAACTTGAAAAGCAACGTCAGCAGCTTAAGAAGGAAATTGATGATGCTCAAAAATTATTGAACAGTAATCAGGTTGTGACTAAGCAAAACCTTACAACGCTCACTATTATGGCAAGAAAGGAAAGTCTCCAGGAAAGAGTTGTTGGTAATATCAATCAGGATATTCATATACTTGATAACAATATTTACACTATTCAACGTGATGTAAATCGTTATGACAGATTGTTGGATACGTTGCGCCAGGAATATGCGAAGAGCATGGTGTATGCATATAAGAACCGCGGCAATTATGAATTCCTCAATTTTATTTTTTCCGCGGAAAATTTTAATGATGCCGTTAAGCGTGTAGCTTACCTGAAGAGCTACCGCTCTTATCGTGAATTACAGGGTGAGAACATCATCCGCACACAGGAGTTAAGAAAGAAAAGATTAGTTGATCTCGGTGCGTCTAAAGAAACCAAGAGTGCAACGCTGGACGTGCAAAGCAAAGAAATGGCAGAGTTACAGAGCCAAAGAAATCAACAGGACAAAATAGTTGCTTACCTTAAAAGACAAGGAAAAGATCTGAATACCAGAATAGCCGCCAGGCAAAAAGATATGGCTAAAGTAAACGCTGCTGTTAAAGCAGCGATCGCAAGAGCAATTAAAGAGGAGAGGGACAGGAGGGACGCATTAGCAAAAGCTGCTGCTGCAAAAGCTGCTGCGGATCTTGCAACTGCAAAAAATAACGCCGCAACCAATAATTCAAAGACGACTACTGCTTCAACAACGAAAAAATCGACAATAAAAGATGCTCCTGTAAAAGCACCGGAGAATATAAAATTGAATGATGAAAACGCAAGCATCGCACTCAGCAGCAACTTCAAAAGCAATCAGGGCAGTTTGCCATGGCCGGTAGATAATGGATTTGTATTGATGCATTACGGTCGTAACGTTATGAAAAACGGCGGTATCATAGATTTGACAGGAATCACTATTTCATCGAGTGCCGGCAGCAACGTGAAGGCAGTATTTGACGGTACTGTAATTCTTGTTCAGGAAGTAGAAGAAGGCAAAAATATGATCACAGTTAAACATGGAGAATACTATACTACCTACAGTAATCTGAGCAATGTGATAGTGAGAAAAGATCAGGCTGTAAAAACCGGACAAAACCTTGGAAAGGTTGCGCTTAACCTCGATGGGATTGGCGCAATAGATTTTTTCAGCACAAAGAATTTTACAGATCTTGATCCGGAGAAATGGTTACGCAACCGTTGATATCTCTTTCAATACTTTTTTATACAAAGCTTCGTATTGAGGCACAATATTATCAATATCAAAGCGCTCAGCCTGTCTGAGCGCATTTGCTTTAAAGCTGTTCAATACTTCATCATCTTTTAAAATGGAGATCGCATTTTTGCTCATGTCTTCAACGTCGCCTACATTACTCATATAACCGCAATCACCATCGATGATGATCTCGGGCAAACCGCCGGCATTAGTAGAAATAACAGGCACTTCCGCAGCCATTGCTTCAAGTGCGGCAAGACCGAAACTTTCGTATTCACTCGGCAAGAGAAAAAGATCTGCGATCGGTAAGAGATCTTCCATCTGATCCTGTTTTCCCAGGAACTTAATATCATCTTTACTTTCACATTCTCTCGTCATCGATTCGATCTCCGGCCTTTCCGGTCCGTCGCCTATCAGTAATAATTTTGCAGGGATTTCTTTTGAGATCAGCTTAAAAGCTTTGATGACGTCGCCCACTCTTTTTACTTTTCTGAAATTAGATGCATGCACAATAATGCGCTCGCCATTTGGTGCGATCAATTGTTTGAAAGCGGTGATTGGTTTTTTATGAAAGCGTTTCACATCAACAAAATTATACACCACTTCGATAGGCTTATCAATGTTGAAATAGCGGTATGTTTCTTCTCTTAAGTTTTCTGATACCGCAGTGAGCATATCGCTTTCTTCCATTGAAAAAGTGACAACAGGGCTGTACGTTTTATCTCGGCCAACGAGTGTGATATCTGTGCCGTGCAATGTGGTAATAACAGGAATATTTTTTTTCTGCTTCGCCAATATCTGCTTCGCCATATACGCTGCAGAAGCGTGCGGAATCGCATAGTGCACATGCAGGAGATCGATATTGTGATTGTTCACCACATCTACCATGGTGCTTGCAAGCGCTGTTTCGTAAGGCGGAAAATCAAACAACGGATAAGTTGGCACACGTACTTCGTGGTAAAATATATTCGCATGAAACCCGCCGAGCCTAACCGGTTGCTGGTAAGTAATGAAGTGAATATTATGACCTTTATCCGCAAGCGCTTTGCCCAGTTCTGTAGCGAGCACGCCGCTTCCGCCGTATGTAGGATAACAAACAATTGCTATGTTCATAAAATAAATATTCTGTTGCTTAAAATTGCTATGCAATGTAGTGATTAAATAAACAGCCCGTTTTTATTAAGCCTTATTTGGGTTAAAAGGTTAAGTTTGTCCGTATAATACAAAAGCATGAAAGAGTATCTTTTACTTACTGCCGTTTTGTTTTGCGGCGTTTCCTCATTTGCACAAAACGGGGACAGGCAGAGCGTTGATAAGGCCGCATTCAAAAAGATCGTGGACGAAGTAATGACGAACAGTACTGCGTATCAAAATCTTCGTGTATTGTGTAAAGAGGTCGGTCCGCGGTTAAGCGGTTCTGATAATGCAACAAAAGCGGTATATGCAGGCGTAAAAATGATGAAGGCTGCAGGAGCTGATACGGTTTATTTACAACCCTGCACCGTACCGCATTGGGTTCGCGGGGCAAAAGAAAAAGGAACATTCTCTGCAGAAAGCTCTACACACACACTTCATTTAACTGCATTGGGCAACAGCGAAGGCAGTAACGGTAAAATGATCGAAGCAGAGGTGGTGGAAGTAAAAACGATGGCGGAATTGCAGCAGCTTGGTTCGTCAGTACGCGGCAAGATCGTATTTTTCAATATCGCTATGAACCCGACATACATCCGCACATTCATAGCTTACGGTGAAAGTGGTATCGGCAGAAGATCAGGTCCGTCACAGGCTGCTAAATACGGAGCGATCGGAACATTAGTCAGATCACTGGCCAGCAACTCGGATGATCATCCGCATACCGGCGCAACAGTATACAATGACTCGTTTCCAAAGATACCGGCCGCTGCAATAAGTACGAACGACGCAAATGCCATCAGCATCCTGATCGCATCAGGCAAGAAAGTTACTGCGGCATTTAAAACGAATTGTAAAATGCTCGGTACTGTTGGTTCATTTAATGTAATCGGCGAATTACGTGGCTCGCAATTTCCGGAACAAATCATTTCTGTGGGCGGACATTTGGATAGCTGGGATCTTGCGGAAGGTGCGGAAGATGACGGTACGGGTGCGGCACAAAGTATTGAAGTAATACGTGCATTGACAGCTACGGGCCTGCGTCCTAAAAGAACGGTACGTGCGGTATTGTTTATGAATGAAGAGAACGGCGGCGGCGGTTCAAAAGCTTATGTTGAAAATGCAAAACGCCGGCACGAACAACATATTTTTGCCCTGGAAAGTGACGGCGGCGGTTTTACGCCGAGAGGATTCAGCCTGGATATGAGTGCGGAAAAAAAGGTGGTCATCAAATCATGGGCGCCGTTATTTTATGAATACGGCGTGTATAATTTTGATGAAACGGGAAGTGGTTCAGATGTGGGTCCGCTAAAGGAGGTAGGCGCCGCACTTGCAGGTCTGAGCCCCGACAGTCAACGCTATTTTGACGTACATCACGCAGAGACCGATACATTCGAAGCGGTAAGTAAACGTGAGCTTGATCTTGGTGCGGCCAACATGGCTGCACTGATCTGGATAGTAAGTGAATATGGTCTTTGATCAACTTTAAAAAAAAGTATATGGACGATATTAAATTTCCTGATGAGCAATCCCGGCAACCGGTAGCAAAAAAGAAAAGTGCATTTAAAAGATTTTTGCGCAGATTTATCCTGTTGATTATTTTAGTCCTCGGTATATTTATCCGGTGGAAATATTTTTACGCATTCGGTAAGGACGGAGTAAAATCCGGTTACCTTAACTACGTAGTGTATAAAGGACAGTTGTTTAAAACCTACGAGGGAAAACTTATTCAGCAAGGCGTAAAAACACAAGGGCCGGGCTCGATTCAATCAAATGAATTTGAGTTCTCTATTAAAAGCAGACGGATCTATGATCAATTGAAACTGAACAGCGGGAAATTCTTTGATCTGCAATACAGACAATTTAACGGTGTTGTGCCATGGAGGGGAAATACAGTATACCTCGTAGATAGTGTACTGTCAATGAGAGATCAGCAATAATTATCTGTTTGCATACATTAAAAATATAACCGGTTGCTTATGAAGTGCCGGTTTTTTATTTTTCCATTCGCCGGCGGTGTGAGTCTTAATGAATTCATTTGCGCCGGTGATATCAGCAGCTACACATATCAATGTTTTACTGTCGCAGGTTTTTAAAAGTGCATCCATCAGCTGATCATTGCGATAGGGCGTTTCGATAAAAATCTTCGTACTGTTGTTCTTTTGGGAAGCGAGCTCCAGCTCTTTTATCTTTTTTATTTTGTCTGAATTTTCAATGGGCAGATAACCGCAAAATTCAAACTGCTGACCGTTCAAGCCGCTTGCCATCAACGCGAGTAAGATACTGCTTGGTCCTACTAAAGGTTTTATTTCGCAATTGAGTTGGTGTGCTGCATTGATCAGTATCTGACCCGGATCTGCAATACCCGGACAACCGGCTTCGCTAATGATTGCGATGTTTTTTCCTTCTTTTATCTTTTGACGAAATTGTTGTAATTGTTCTTCTTCCGCTTTGTGTATGGCAAACCATTCAAAGTCATCGATCACGAAAGAACGATCCATCAGTTTTAAAAAACGTCTTGCGGTTCTTTCATTTTCCGCAAAGATGACGCTGCATTTTTTTACGGCATCAACCACATAAGTAGGGATCGTTTCAGAAGCGCCTTCAGCAAGTACACAGGGAATAAGGTAAATCTTACTCATAATTTAAGCGATAACATTTTTTTCTCTCGCCTGATGCAGGCTCAGCGTTGCGGCAACTACTGCATAAGAAGGAGCCAATATCCAGCCGATCAAAGGGAGCATGTGCATGATGTAAAAAATAATACCGTTTCCAATGGCAAGTCCTTTATGCCGACCGATAAAATGGATGCTTTGAGCGGACGACATTTTATTTCGTTCGCTGCTGTAATCAAGCATGGAAAATCCAAAGTAATAACATTCTACCAGGAATGCAACCAGCGGTGCTATCCACCCGATGACAGGGATAAATGAAAGAATGAAAATAGTAAGCAGGTAAACACTTTGCCACAATAAATTTCTCAGTGCGATCTTTACACCTCTTATAATATCTTTCAGCAACTGTGAAAAGCTGAAAGGGAAATCTTTTCCTTCAAGAATGCTTTCTGTTTTTTCGCTGAGATAGGCGAAGAAGGGCGAGCCCATGATGAGGAATAAGAATTTAAAGAAGGAAAAATAGAAAAGAAAGAGAACGCCAACGCCCATGATCTGCCCAACGATAAACAACAAATTAAGCCAGCTGTCATTCATGCTGATAAGCCAGGCTTTAAGACCCGTTTTCAATAAAATAAATTCCACCAGATTGAAACTGGTTTTCCAAAAGAAGATCATTCCAACCACAAACAAAATGCAGTAAATGATACCCGGAATGATGATCCACTTCCATAAACGGTGCTTAACGATAAAACGATGTGCAGCAAAAAATGATTGAACAGATATTATGATCTCTTTCAGCATGTTCGGTTTCAGGAATGTTTAAATTCGCTTTAAAGTTACAATTCTGCAATGAAAAAGCTTTCTCCCGCATTTTATAAACGTAAAGACGTCGTCGGTATTGCCAAAGATTTGTTGGGAAAGATCGTTTCAACAAATATCAACGGCGCTATCACAAGCGCCCGCATCACAGAAACTGAAGCATATGTTGCACATATCGATAAAGCTTCACATGCATACAATGGCAAACGTACTTCCCGCAACGAGCACATGTATGCATCGGCGGGAACTGTGTACGTATACATCTGCTACGGCATGCACACGATGCTGAATGTGGTGACAAACGATAAAGAAATTCCTGATGCGATATTAATACGGGCAGCAGAACCGCTGGAAGGAACAGAGATCATGCTCATTCGTACCGAAAAAAAAGTATTGGATAATACCCTTACGAAAGGGCCGGGCAATCTTGCAAAAGCTTTAGGTATTACAAAACTACATTCCGGTCTGCAATTCGGTGATGAGCAAATTCATTTGTACGATGACGGATTTAAATTGAAAGAAGAAGAGATCGGTAGCAGTAAAAGGATCGGAATAGATTCTGCCGGCGATGATGCGCTGTTGCCTTACCGGTTTTATGTGAGAGGAAATAGATTTGTGAGCGGGAGACCGGTGAAGTAGCTAAGACAAACGAAGAAAGATATCAGACAAAAGATAAGAGATAAAACACGAAGACAAAAGCGAATGAGTCCAATCTCATAAATTACTAATGTGACGAATTCCAATTCAGAAAAAAATAAAAGAAACAAAACAAAAAAAGGTCATCACAAACATGATGACCTTTTAAATAAAATATAATTACGCGTTTAGAACCTCGGACAAGGAATACCTTTTTCTTCAGATTTGCGTTTGATGTATATCAGAGAGAATTCAGAACCACCACGACTGTTCGTTGCAGATTTAAGGCTACTCACATTCACATCATAGCTTGCGCCAATACGAAGACCCGCAACTTCAAGACCGATATAAGGAATTACTGCATCATTAAGACGCATCCAAGAACCGATAAATACATTTGTGGGAGTAACAAAGTCTCCGTTCACATTCAAAGAAAGTGCGGCACCCAATGTTGTCTCGCTTGCCTTGCTTTGTCTTTGGTGAATTACAGAAGCATTTACGCTTAATACATCAGATAACGGAAAGGTACCGCCTCCATGGATTGTAAGCCTGTTTGCCAGGTAATACGCCGCATCTTTAAAACCTACTTTAGGACGGTTGATATGGTATGCAGAAACGCCGAAATAATAGTTATTATCGCCGTTAGTAGAACCTGAGTACAATAAACCTGCGTTCAGATCGACATAATTTTGATTGGCGCCGTTTGTAAGGAAATCTGTGCGGGCTCCTGTGAAACCGTTTTGTCTCAGCATATCTTCAAAGGTAAGCTTGCTATCATCCAGCGTAAGGCTGCTGTAAGTACCCTGAAAACCTGCTCCGATTGTATTGTAACCATCTTCATCCAAAGCCTTGTGGTAAGACATCGATATTGAGCCGTAATTCAGTTTTAGTTGATTATTAGCGCTTGCATCGCTGAGGCCGGAAATACCGATTCCGAACACATCACCCTGAGGTAATTTATCTTTAAGAATGCCGAAATCGAATGAACCACTGGTAGTTACATAAGCCTTAGGTATCGAAGGCCACTGATCACGGTGATTTACGGCCAGGCGCCATTCTCCGTCGAATTTACCTGTAAAAGCAGGGTTCAACGTAAGCGGCGAAGCAAAAAATTGCGAAAAGTGGGGATCTTGAGCATATGCACTGTGCGAAAATGCAGCTAAAAAAAGGACGACTAAAAGTTTTCTCATTTGCAATAAATCTTATGCTTTAAAGATAGGTAATTCACAGAAAATGCTGCCTGAAATGACAAATGTTTATAAAAAATAATCGTGTAGAGACAATAAATCGGTGAAAAAAGCGATCAGATTAAGTTATTTCTGCATTTTAGACCCATATGCCAGATCTCCTGCGTCCCCGAGTCCCGGAATTATGTAGCCTTTAGAAGAAAGTTCCTCATCTATCGCGCCGCACCAAATATGTGCAGTTGGCTCTGCCCGCTGCAGTGTCTCGATCCCTTTTACAGCGGCGATGGCACAAACAACATGTAATTCTTTAATGTTGCCTGCTTCACGTATATATTGAATTGCTTTTATCAGTGAAGCGCCTGTTGCCAGCATCGGATCGCTTACAATAACTACACGTCCATCAATAGGAGGGCAACTCATATATTCTAACGCTATTTCAAAACTACCGTCTGCATTGTGTTTGCGGTAAGCACTCAAAAATGCATTATCTGCTCTGTCGAAGTAGCTCAATAACCCGTTGTGCATGGCAAGTCCGGCACGAAGTATCGTAGCCAGTACCGGCTGCTCCTTCATCACTTTACATTTGGAAATTCCCATCGGTGTGGTCACGTCAATCTCTTCCGTTGCCATTCCTTTGCTGATCTCGTAACCTATCACCTCTGCTATCCGCTCAAGGTTGCGGCGAAAACGCAGACGATCATTCTGTATCTCTGTGCTGCGCAATTCACTTACCCAGTTGCTGATGAGCGAGTGATCCTTGCTGAAATTATGTACCATTTTGTATTTTTATCTTTAGCAAGAATACGTTAAATTTATTTTTGAGCGATACGAAAGCCTAAATAAAATGAACAGGAAGATTATTTTTGAAAGAGACCAACTTTATTTTTTATGAAACAATTCCTTTTTATCGCTCTCACTATATTGTTGTTTTCCTCATGCGATCATAAAGACAACTATGACGTGAAAAATGATCAGAATTATGAAAAAAGTAAAGTAAGTCTGGAAGACAAAGAAAAAAGTAATCCTATCGCATTTATCACCGTGAGCGGGGACAGGAAAAAGAACCTGATAGGTCAAACAGTGGTAAAAGGAAAACTGTTCAATAACGCCAAAATCGTTTCTTACAAAGACGTAAGCCTCAAATTGTCTTTTTACAGTAAAACAGGAACTGTTTTGGAAGAAGATATTGAAACAGTTTATGAAACAGTCTCTCCCGGCGGCTCTAAAAGTTTTAAATCAAAATACTTTACACCTAAAGGGACGGATAGCGTCGGTATGAAAGTATTATCGGCGAAATATTAGAATGACCACCAACAGACGACGACCTGCCATTTTTGAAGTTTGAAAACCGAATTTTACTTATCGGCAATTCGTTAATCTATAAAAGAAAAACTATCTCCGTCGAACAAACCCTTATCACTAAGTTTTAAATGCGGAATTACTAGCAATGCCATAAATGATAACGTCATAAAGGGAGCGGCCATGGTGCTGCCTAATTCTTTGGTGGCGAAATCATTGATGGTAGTATAATCCGAAGCTACTTTATAGCCGTCGTCAGCGCTCATCAATCCCGCAACCGGAAGCGGCAACAACATTTCTTTATCATCCGATACCGCACTTATTCCGCCTTTTTGTTTTATGATAAGGTTTACCGCTTCGCAAATGCTTTCATCATCGGCGCCTACTGCTACGATGTTGTGACTGTCGTGCGCAACGGATGATGCGATGGCGCCTTCCCCCAATCCGAAATTTTTTATAAAGGAAACAGCAACCGGTGCGCTGTGGTAACGATTTACCACAACGATCTTCAAAATATCATTTTCCACGTCCGGCAAGATAATGCCGTCTTTTATCAATGCAGGTTTGGTAAGTCTGTTCGTGATTAGTTGCCCTTCCAATGCCTCTATTACAGGCATCTCTCTTTGTCCTTCTTTTGCAATAACAATAAAGTCTTCCGGCTTTTTCTTTTCGCATTCAAATGTATTGATGGCTTTTTCCGCCACAGACCTGATCAGTGTTTTGCCGTTAGCTGCAACCAGTTCACCATTGATGAAAGTTTTTTGTACGTCAAAATTTACCAGGTCATTTACCAGGATCATATCAGCCGCATCGCCGATACGCATAATACCGTTCTCCATCTTATAATGTAGAACAGGATTGATACATGCAGCCTGCAGTACTTTAAATACATCAATGCCTTTTGCAACGGCTCGTGCGCAAAGTTGGTTTATATGTCCTTCTGCGAGACTGTCGGGGTGCTTGTCATCACTACAGAACATCATATTTTCGGAGTGCTCATGCATTAACCCGATCAGCGCTTCAAAATTTTTTGCTGCCGATCCTTCTCTGATGAGGATCTTCATACCGTACGACAATTTATCAGCCGCTTCTTCAGCAGTAAAACATTCATGGTCGGTACTGATACCGGCATTGATGTATTTTTTTGCCGTCTCGCCGCGAAGTCCCGGCGCATGGCCGTCAACAGGTTTACCAATTAATTTTGCAGCCGCGATCTTTTTCATCACTTCTTCATCGCCGTTAAGTACGCCCGGGAAGTTCATCATTTCGCTCAGATAAAATATTTCAGCCATTGCAAGTAATTCCGCTACTTCATCCGAATTAAGCGAAGCGCCTGCGGTTTCAAAGATCGTTGCGGGTACACAGCTTGGTGCGCCGAAATGAAATTTGAACGGAACCTTTTTTCCGTTGTCGATCATGTATTTCACGCCTTCCATGCCGCATACGTTGGCAATCTCATGCGGGTCACTTATCGTGCCGGTGGTACCATGAACAACTGCGAGGCGGGCGAATTCCGAAGGGATAAGCATGCTGCTTTCAATATGCACGTGGCTGTCTATAAACCCCGGAAGGATGAACGGTTCGCCTGACTTTTCCGTACTGATATTCGCAACGGCTGCAATCTTCCCGTTCTCAACTGACACTTCCCCGAAAAAGATGCTTTTGTTTTGAATATCAACGATGTTGCCTTTTAGCTTATAGAAATTGGTCATGCCCTTAAATTATTATGATTGGTATGCTGCAAATGTATTGATACGTTATATTTGCCCTGCAAAAAATATTTGCCAAATAAAAAAAATAAAATGAAAATCTTTAAAAAATTATTATTTGCCGTGCTTACATTCACTGCGGTTAATGCACACGCACAAACAGCCGACGAGATCATTGCTAAATACGTAGAAGCAATGGGCGGTACTGCTAAAATGGCTTCGCTTAATACAGTTAAAATGTCGGGATCACTCAGCACACAGGGACAGGAATTTCCTATTACGCTCACTAAAGTGAACATGAAAGGTATTCGTTTGGATCTTGATATTATGGGTACGGCTAACTACCAGATCATTACGCCTGATAAAGGATATATGTTCTTCCCGATCCAGCAGATGACTGAGCCGAAAGAACTGGATGCAGAGACCGTAAAAGCGGCACAAGGGCAACTTGATGTACAGGGCGGGCTTTTTAATTACAAACAAAAAGGGTCAACTGTGAAATACATAGCAACAGAAAAAGTCGAAGGAGCTGATGCTTATCATTTGAAAGTGACTACAGCCGGCGGGAAAGATTCTGAATATTTTATCGATGTAAAAACAAACAGATTGGTTAAAACGGTTAGTACAGGAAAAGGGCCCGACGGAAGCGATATGGAACTGGAAACTATTTTCACAGACTACAAACAAAATGCCGACGGGTTTTGGTTTGCATACAATACTTCTACACCAAATGGTCCGATCGTTTTTGATAAGATCGAGACAAACTTAGTGATAGACGACAGTATCTTTAAGAACTAAGTTTTTTTGAATAAATGAAAAACTCCCGATGCATCATCGGGAGTTTTTTTATTCCAATATATCAGGTCTTCTTTTTGTTGTTCTTTCCACCGCCTGATCATGACGCCATTCGTCTATCAGTTTGTGATTTCCGCTTTTGAGTACATCAGGTATTCCCCATCCTCGGAAAACTTCGGGCCGTGTATATACAGGCGGCGCCAATAAATTATCCTGAAAAGAATCCGATAAAGCAGAGCTTTCATCATTCAATACACCCGGTAATAATCTTCCGATCGCATCTGTAAGTACTGCTGCTGCCAATTCTCCGCCGCTAAGGACGTAATCTCCTATAGAAATTTCTCTTGTTACAAAATGATCGCGAAAGCGCTGATCGATGCCTTTGTAATGGCCACATATAAACAGTAAATTATTTTTGAGTGACAGACTGTTTGCCGTTTTTTGATTGAAGGTGTCACCGTCGGGCGTGAGATAGATCACTTCGTCGTAGTTCTTTTGTTTTTGTAAAGCCTCCACAGCATTCACCAACGGCTCGATCATCATCACCATTCCTGCGCCGCCGCCAAATTGATAATCATCTACCTGTGCTCTTGCATAAGTGGTGTAATCTCTGAGGTTGATCACATTCACCTGCAGTAAACCTTTATCTGCAGCACGCTTCATAATAGAATGGGCAAACGGTGATGTGAGCAAATCAGGAACAACGCTGATGATATCTATGATCATAAGTAAGTCAAATGTTTAAAGTCAAAACCCAAATTGTGCACCTAAATATCAAGTCAAAATTCAAAAGTGAAAACCTAAAAGTGAGCACCTTTCTTCAAGTTCGATCGGTCATTAGAAAACTAAGCACTAAAACTTCAACACTGAGCACTTCTTTATTCTCCCATAAAATCTTTCAAATCCCGATTCTGTTTTTTCGTCGGTCTGCCCACTTTACTCAAACGTTTTCCGGTATGAAATGATGCGGCCTGGTATTCCAACCGCTCTATTTCTTCCGCAGGGGTAATATCTACATAATATTTGATGGCTTCGCTGTATTGCTGACGGGCTGCTAATAATCCGGTCACTTTGATGAGCCATTTTTTAGCTTCAGTCTTCACTTCATATTCTTCGTCGATGTGCACCTGCTTTGAAGGTTTTACCGCCGAGCCGTTGTACTTTACTTTACCTTTTTCGCAGGCTTCTGCCGCAAGACTTCTCGTCTTGAATAAGCGGATGCTCCAGAGGTATTTATCTATCCTTAATTTTTCTTTTTCCATTGCGTAAAAAACGTACTGCAAAATTATGCTTAATTTTTACATAGCCGGCAAAGGTTTCACAGCGTTAATGCTTATTTTTAGCCATAAAACATCTTCAATATGACGTATAAGAATAGCCTCAGTCTGCTGATCGTTTTGCTGACCGCAACAATTTGTAATGCGCAGCTTCATGGCACCAACTGGACGCCTGACGGATTGGGTTACTATGAGATCAAATCCGGGGGAATTGTAAAAGTGGATCCGAAAACGGATAACGAAACCGTTGTTGTTTCAAAAGAAGCGCTAACTGCGCCGGGTTATAATGTGCCGTTGAGAGTGCAATCATTCGACTATAGCGCAGATAAATCTAAAGTTCTATTATTTGCAAATACGGCTAAAGTATGGCGCTACAATACCCGTGGTGATTATTGGGTAATGAACACGGCTACAAATAAGCTTATGCAATTGGGCAAAGGTTTGCCGTCGCAGTCTCTCATGTTTGCAAAATTTTCTCCGGACAGTAAATATGCAGCTTATGTGAGTGAGCACAATATTTTTTGCGAGGACCTGGCAACAGGCATCATTAAAAAACTCACAACAGACGGCACAAGAAAACTCATCAACGGCACATTTGATTGGGTATATGAAGAAGAATTTAATTGCAGAGACGGCTTTCGCTGGAGTCCGGATAGCAGACAAATTGCTTACTGGCAAATTGATGCGACAAAGATCCGCGACTACTACATGTTAAATACAACAGACTCAGTTTATTCCCGTGTTATTCCCGTTGAATATCCGAAAGTAGGGGAGAGCCCTTCACCGGCATATATCAATGTGGTAAGCATAGAAGGCGGGCAGGTTCGCAGGATGACTATCGACGGAGATCCGCAACAGCACTATCTTACAAGGATGGAGTGGAGCGGTGCGAACGAATTGGTCATTCAACAACTGGATCGCAAGCAGCAGGAAAGTAAGCTGATCTATTGTAAAGTATCAGACGGAAAAAGTTCCACATTCTGGGCGGAGAACGATGACGCATGGGTAGATCTTAATACGGATAATCCGATGGGCTGGAGCTGGATCAATCAGGGTAAAGAATTTTTATGGGTAAGTGAAAAAGACGGTTGGCGCCATATTTATAAGATTAGTCGCGATGGTAAAACCGTTACGCTCATCACGAAAGGCGCTTATGATATCGGAACGATAAAAGCGGTGGATGAAGCAAACAATTATATTTATTATACTGCGTCGCCAAAAAATGCAACACAACTTTATCTTTACAGGATGCGCATCAATCCTACAAGCGGCATCGGAAAAGATGAAGCTGAGATGGTCAATGATAAAAAGCTGATCGGTACTCACGATTATGATATTTCGCCTAACGGAAAGATCGCGATGCATTCATTCAGCAATCACAATACGCCTGGTGTAAGTGAGTGGATCACACTACCTGATAACAGGCCTTTCTCTTCTGCAAAAAGTATTTCGTCAAATATCAAAACTGATCCGAATAAAAACATTGAATATTTGCAGATCACAACAGAAGACAATATCATTTTGGATGCATGGATCAACAAACCGAAGAATTTTGATCCGAATAAAAAATATCCTGTCGTGATGTATGTTTATGGCGAACCCGCAGCTACAACAGTAGCTGATGAATATGGTAATCAAAATAACTTTCTCTATATCGGCGATATGAGTAAAGACGGTTATGTGCAGGTGGCGATCGATAACCGCGGTACGCCGTCATTAAAAGGTGCCGCATGGCGTCGTTCTATCTATCGTAAAATAGGCGATGTCAATATTCGTGATATGGCGATGGGTATGAAAAAATTACTGGCTACAAACAGCTACATGGATAACAGTCGCGTGGCAGTATGGGGCTGGAGCGGCGGAGGTTCATCTACATTGAACCTGATGTTTAAATATCCGGAGATCTTTAAGACCGGTGTTTCAATTGCAGCGGTAGGAAGTCAGCTTAATTACGATAACATTTACCAGGAAAGATACATGGGACTTCCGCAGGAAAACATGGATGATTTTGTCAGGAATTCTCCGATCAATAATGTAAAAGGATTGCAGGGAAAACTGTTGTATATACATGGTACGGGCGATGACAATGTGCATTACGATAACGCGGAAATGCTGATCAATGCATTGGTAAAAAACAACAAGCAGTTTGAGTTGATGTCTTACCCGAACAGAACGCACTCTATCAGTGAAGGGCAAGGCACAAGACTTCACCTTAGTACATTGTATACAAACTTTATAAAAAAGAATTGTGAGCCGGGAGCAAGGTAGGAATTGTGATTGCAGATTGCGGGTTTCAAATTTTGTTTATGTTGAATATAGTGATGAAAAGGAGCATGCATAAGAGTTTGAAAGAATATTGTGATAAAAAAAACGCTGTCGGTTTCGGCAGCGTTTTTTTATTTATTCAAAATCATGATGAGGCAATACTGGCCCGTAATGCAGTTTTGAAAAACGCTTATTCGTCTTCGGGTGAAGCACATCTGCAGCGGTCTCATATCCGTGATCAGCAACTTCCGCAACTCTTTTTTTCGTGTTTGTTTTTCTGATGGCGTACACCAATAAGCCTGCAGCAGCTACTACCGCGGCACCGTAAATTATTTTTTCAGTCTTTTTCATGTTCGTTATTTCGGGTGAGGATACAAATTTACAAAACCTTTCAGAGTTGGGAAAGTATTAATAGGTGACATTTGAAGGAGGACAATGTAGAGCTAACAGTGACCATGCTGTAATCTGTCAACAGTCTTCCGTCAACTGTTAAAAATAAAAAATCCCCTCATTACTGAAGGGATAATTTTCAAAGCGTCTTTATAGAAAGATATTAATAGTCTTTTCCACCGCCACCGTAGCCGCCGCTGCTGCGACCACCACCGCCACCGTAACCGCCTGATCCGCCGCTACGGCCGCCACCGCCGCCATAGCCACCACCGCTGCTACGGCCGCCGCCGCCGCCATAACCGCCACCACCTCTGCTACCGCCGCCGCCGTAGCCACCACCGCCACTTGGACGTTTCTTAAAGCCTTCGCCTTCAGGACGTGGTTGAGATTCGTTAACGATCAACTTACGACCTTGAATTTCGTTTTCATTAAGACCTGCGATAGCTGCTTTCGCTGCCTCTTCGTCTTCCATTTCTACGAAACCAAACCCTTTACTGCGGCCGTTCATTTTGTCTTTAAGGATTTTTGCACTGCTTACAGTACCATACTCAGAGAAGAGTGTGTTTAGATCTTCGTCAGTCATTGACCAGCTAAGATTACCTACGTAAATGTTCATTGTAATAAACTTTTAAAAAATAATTAGTTAACGCCCCCGGCATTAGTGCTACAATGAACTGAAAACTTACTTACGAAAAGAAAAATCAGCCAACAGTGAAACTAAGACCCGAGAAGCAATACAAATATAAGGGGAAAGTTTAATCGAAAAGTCAGGTTGCCTGGTTTTTTTGCGGGTCCCGTAAACTCGCATAAAACTAAAAAAGCCGCCTTTCAGTGAAGAAAGACGGCTCTTTTTAAAAATTCTTAAGATTATTCACCGATCACTTCAAACTCTACTTCAGTTTCGTTGCCGTTACCGAAATCGATATTTGCTTTGTAAGTTCCTAATTCTTTAATATCATCTGTGATGCTGATGCGACGACGATCGATCTCGTATCCTTTTTGTTCTTTAATAGCACGTGCTATTTGAACTGAAGTTACGCTACCGAAAATCTTACCGCTTGTACCTGTTTTAGCACCGATCTTAACCGGCCCTTCTTTCAATACTGCGATTACGCTGTTCAACTCAGCTAATAATTTAGCTTCTTTCTTAGCTTGTTGTTTCAGCTTCTCCTGCATTTGTTTCAAATTGCTCGGGCTTGCTTCTACCGCAAATTTTTGTGGGATTAGGTAGTTACGACCGTAGCCGTTCTTTACTGTTACCAACTCATTTGCGCCGCCAAGGTTGTTTACATCCTGTATTAATATTACCTGCATGTTTTATTGCATTTTTACCCAAAGTGCCGTAGCGCTCTTTCCCGACTTAAAGGTTAGGGTGGTGAAGAAATTTTTTAAAAAATTGTAAGAAGTATTGCATCGTCGGACTTTCGTCCATCGTCGTTCTTCTATTTCATCAGATCCGTTACGTACGGTAAGATCGCCATTTGACGGGCTTTCTTTACTGCTTCGCTGGTTTTACGTTGAAACTTCAGAGAGTTACCCGTAATGCGACGCGGCAATAATTTACCTTGTTCGTTAAGGAATTTTTTCAGGAAATCACCATCCTTATAATCAATATAACGGATGCCCATTTTCTTAAAGCGGCAATATTTCTTTGGACGCTTGTCTTGCTTGATTGCTGTAAGATATTTTATCTCGTTTGCTTTTGCCATGATTATGCTTCCGCTTTTTGTGGTTCAGAATTTTTTACACCACTTTTCTTTTTATTATTGTACTCCACGGCGTATTTATCGAGTACAGTAAACATGTGACGCATCGCTGATTCGTCACGCAAAAGTTGAATTTTCAACTTTTCATTGAAGCTGGTTGGCGCTGTATATTCCATAACCCAATAAAGACCTGTAGTCTTTTTAGCTATAGGATACGCCAGTGATTTTAGTCCCCAAGGGTTGCTGTGCGTTACTTCTCCGCCGTTATCTTTAACGAGCGTTTCGTATTTTTTCTGAGCGGCTTTATAGTCCTCTTCAGATAGCACAGGGGTAAAAATCACCATCAATTCGTAATTGCTCATTTCCCTGTTTTTTGTTTTAAAAAAATTGTTTATTCCCGTTAATTATAAACGGGGTGCGAAAGTACGGATTTATAGTGAATAATTTGCACCTTAGGGGAGGGAATTGTTTATGGGAGCCATTTTCAAAGGAAAGTTGCGTTGTTTGGTTGAGGATCAGGGAGTAAAGGAGATTGAGGACTGTTTTTTTGCCGGATAGGCGTCGAGGCGGGGGATTTGGAAAAGGCGGGGAGGACCTGTGGCACCCGAAGTGACTCTTTTGTCTGACTTGGGATTAGTCAGATTGAGGTATCAATCGGGAAATTGTAACATTGTCGTGTTTGCTTTCATCTGTTAGTCCGAGCTTGTCGAAAGATGATTGTCGTTCTAAGTTTAAATCTTTGCACTGGTCTGTCAGCCTGAGCTCGTCGTAGAAGGTTGTCTTTCTGCTCCATAATCTTTCTGTATTTGCAAGCCTCAGCATAAACTTCAACACTTGTACAGCAATGCGGCGCGGCAATCGTGAAAATTGTAGAGCTGCATCGTTTTTAGAAACCTCTTCGCCGGGACTTGGCGTTAAACAATTTTGAAGGTGGCACTTTCTGTTGGAGAACTTGCGGGAAAACGCAACCGCACAGAACAACGAGGAACATACCGGTACAGGGATAACCATACAGCTACATGTCCCGCGGTCCGCCCGATAATCAGGCCCGTGGGGACTTACTTGGAGCATTCCTGATTCTTCTGTGTTTTAAATACTATGGTATTTCGTCATTATATGGAAATATCTGAGGGTAGTTTCTTCTAATGGATAAGGTATAAAAAAATGAATAAGAAGCGAGGCTGTTTTCAATCTTCCGGCTAAATATCTTCTGCCGAAGTTTCAAATCGTCGCCGTCTTATCCATTTTTTATAGGCAAGGTTTATCCGGGACTATTTGATGATCATCGCTACTTTAGGTGATAATTTAATCACTTTAGTACCTGTTGATGCAAGTGTATATGCACCTCCGAAACTGGCGCCGGGCGTTGAATTACTTACGACAATATTTCCGCCACCTGAAGCAACCAAATTACCCCCTCCTGAAGCTACAAGGTTTCCTCCGCCCGACGCGATTATATTTCCACCCCCGCTTGCCACAAGATTGCCGCCATCCTGCGAAATTAAATTAGCGGCTATTTGAGTTCCGTTCTGAAAAATCCCTTCCACAACCGTATTGCCGGCGAATGTTTGTGTTGAAAACTTGAACGTGATCCCCGCAGCAGCTATACCGGCTTGATATGACTTGATATTTTCTAAAAGATTATTAAATTGAGTCGTAGGGTTACTGTTACCCCAGTCACCATAAAGTTTTGGATTGTTTTCAGCCGGTGTAGGGTTTCTTTTGTAAAGTAACTGATAGGCATCATGTACATCATAACTGTTGTAATGTGTAGATGGTTGCGCAAATGCACTTATGCACACAATAGTGCAACAAATGATTAAACAGGATAATTTTTTCATAATAGTTTGTTTAGAAAGTTTGTGTTTATTTTTAAAAATCTTTCATTCAAATTTCTGCCTTATTGTTTTTGCAATAAATAGGTATTAGTAGCTATTTGAGATGGGTATAAATACCTATGAGGATACGTGCAATAAAATTGCTGTTTTTGTAAATATATCCACCTGCTAGTTATGATTCAGACGAAAAATAAAAGCAGAACACTCGTCATCGGAGATATACACGGCGGCCTCAAGCCTTAACGCAGGTGTTGAAACTTGCAGCAGTATCAGCAAATGATGCATTGATCTTTCTCGGAGATTATGTAGATGGCCGGAGCGAATCATCCGATGTTATCGAAGGAAATCATGATGCATGGTGCGAAGAATGGTTGCGAAAAGGTATCGCAGATGGAAAATGATTGAGACACAGTGGTACAAAAACGGTAGAAAATTATGCTTCACTGAGTTACGCTGTAAGACAGCAACACCTGAATTTTTTTGAAAAAACCTTACTATAAAATTGATGAAGAGAACCGCCTGTTCATTCACGCCGGTTTTACTTCTATGCACGGGCCGCAGGAGAAATTTCATTTATCAAATTTCAGTTGGGACAGAACACTCCGGGAAACAGCCCGCACGATGGACAAAGAAATTGAAGCAGATTCGGTCTTGTATCCTTTGCGTCTCAAATTATTTAATGAGATCTAAATCGGTCACACCCCTATCCCCTATTACAATGTAAATGTCACGATGCAGGGTTGCAATGTGCGGAATGTAGATACCGGCGCGGCTTTTACGGGTAAGCTCAGCATCATGGATCTTGATACGAAGACATTCTGGCAAAGTGACCGGTGACGGAATTGTAACCGGGGGAAAGCGGAAGGAACAGATATTAATTTTAAACAAAAAGTTAATGAGGATACAAAGAGAAAAGCTATTGCCTGCAGGCGCAAAACCGGTAAGTTAAGTTGCCACGAAAAAGCGAAGGCACAAAACTTTTTTGCCGCTGATTCTCAAATCCTGAAAGATGGGTCAGTTCATAAATCGTGAACTGATCTCATTTAAACTTCAACGAACCCAAATTCAGACAAGAAAAAACGACCTCTTTAAAATCCAAAAGATCCAATCAATCCAAAAAATCCGGCTTCGGGAATCACTCCACCCGATACACCGGATATCTCATGAATGCTTTTTCCATCCAAATACTGTTTAAATAGATATAATTCAAGATAGCGGAACTGTTCGTCGCAAATGCAGGCTCAGCCTTCTTCCCGGCTTCCAGCTTTTCTTTGAGTGAAGGATCTTTTTTCAGAATGTCAGCAGCGATATCTTCCCAGCGGTAATCGCTGTAGCCTTCTTTTTGTTGAAGAACACCGTCAAAGAAATTCCATGCGAAGAAGCTGTCACCTCCTGTAGGTTCAAGCATTTCAACGATGTATCTGTTTGCAGTCTGATTCATTTCAATGACGTAATCTCCTTTGAGAAAATGAATGTTTTGATTTGTCTTTGAAACTTTCACGTTGCTGTTAACGTGATGCTTTTCATATGCTGTCGGTCTGCTTTTATAATCATTGATCTGATAAACGCCGACATTCATCGTTGTATCATGCTGCAACTTTTTTGTGATAACGCCGTTGAGTTGCATACGATCAATTACTTCGTACCATCCTGCCGGAATGATATATGCTTTTGGTTTTTCAATTTCATTTTCAGGCTTGAAATAATTGAAGAAGCTAATTTCACGTGTATAAGGTTTACTTCTGTTGTAAAACATTTTTTTCAATCCTGTCGCTTCACTTATCGCTGAATCAGATTCATAACCTTTAAACGTTATTGTGCTGTTCCTGGAACGGTCTATCGACCAACGCAGCGGAAATTTTGTTTGTGTTTTCATTGCATCTGTGGCTTCCTTTCTTTTCGCCAATAATGCCGTTGCATTCACAGAAGCCTTATTGATAAACGTTGCCATCAGATCATAAGTAGATTGAACCCTTTGTTTATAGGGCTTAAGCATGTGCGTTTCCGGTATAAAAGAAAATGTTCCGAACAGCGCAGCGTAACCTGAACTGTAGCGTGGTGTTTCATAAAACATATTGATGCCCTTATTGAAATCTGCCCCGTCAAATTCAACATAAGGAATAAGATCCCAATTTTTTTCTTTCATCCCTGCATAGATCTGCCGCTCAAAAACATCACGCAACCATGGTCCTCCTATAGGTCCGAGTTTGTCGTATTGCGTAGTGATCAGTGTCATCGTATGTTGATAATCTGCGCCGTCACTCACATGGTTGTCGATAAAAATATCCGGGTTTAGCCAATGAAAAATCTGCGCAAATGATTTTGCTTCTTTGCTGTCGTTCTTTGTGAAATCGCGGTTCAGATCAAGGTTTTGTGAGTTGCCGCGAAAACCGTATTCTATCGGTCCGTTTTGATTTACACGTGTGGAAGAATTTCTGTTAAGACTGCCGCCGATATTATACACAGGGATAAAAGCCAACACAACATTATCCGGCAGCACGACTTTTTTATTTTTAATATCACGCACCAGTAGCATGCTCGCATCAATGCCATCGGGCTCGCCGGGATGAATGCCGTTATTGATCATGATCACTACTTTATGTTGCCTATGCCATTTGGCAGGATCAAAACTTTTGTCATTGCTTACCATCACAACATGCAACGGATAACCCGCATCTGTTTGCCCCGCTTCTTTCATTACAATAATATCGGAGCTTTTATCAAGCGCACGAAAAAAATCAATTGCTTCAAAGTAGGTGGCTGTTTGTGTGCCGTCGCTTTTTTCGAAGCGGGTGATTTGAGAAAAACTGTTTGAAAAACAAAAGAGCAATATGGAGCAGAATATTATTTGACGCATGGCAGTTATTTTTGAATACGTACAAATTACAGGAATTAATTTGTGCGGATAAAATAAATACATGAAAGGTTTGGCGGGGAAGAATGAAGCCGCAAAGTTTTTTTAACGCAGATTCGCAGATTATCTTTGTCGAAGTTAGCAAGTCTGTAACGGTCGCGGAATTCGTGAAGAAACATTCAAAGGTAAATTTAGAAAAGACCTAACTATGCAACTCCTCACAGATCGCTCTTAAGGCTCACGAATCACAAGTCAGACATAAAATGAAAACTCTTATCTCCGCACATCTTCAGAAATCCGTCAATATATAAATAATGTTCACACAAAAAATCCCAAACAAAGCCCGGGCACTTACCCGGGCTGATCTTTTGTTTTTTATCTTAAGTTTTTATTCTCTATTTCACTTTCACAAATGACTGATTAATCACTTCTTTATCATTAATGATTTTAATGAAATACCTGCCTGCAGGAAGATTGGTAATGTCAGTATTTATCATCGCTGTATTTGCATTTACGCTAAGTTTTTTCATCGTTCTTCCCGTTACATCAGTGATCTGCAATACACTGTTGGCCTGCAGTACGTTGTTTAACCTAATGTTTAATGCACCTGCCGTAGGGTTAGGATACACAACCGCATTTGCCGCAGCGTTATCCAATTTTACTGAAACAATTTTACTGTAGTGAAACTGCCCGTCGATGTCCACCATTTTTAATCTGTAATACACCGTGGTTACTTTCGGAAGGTCATTATCAGTGAAATTATAATTCGCAAGATTTTGTCCCGGCACATCTCCGATCTTATTAAAAATAACTCCGTTAATACTTCTTTCCACTTCATATTTGTTGAATGATACTTCGAACGTTGCGTACCATTTCAGTAATACCGTTTCTTTATATTTCTGTGCGGTAAAATCGATCAGCGTTACCGGCAACACCCCTGTGCATTGAAAAACCTGCGCTACATATTCCGGATGATCAATGTATGGATTACGATTATTTTGTTGCGTATACACAAGGTTGTTGTAATTGATCTCTCTCGCATCTACGGGGTCTGCAACATGCCAGTTGTACATCAATGTTAGATATGGGAGTTTGAACGAAGGATACGTTCCGCCACCTGTTACACCATCCACAACATATTCAATACCGCTTCCCGCATTAGCAGAAGCCCAACCGCTCAGGTTATTTTGGTAACGGGTAAGGATATAAAAATAGGCTCTTGCCAGATCACCTTTTACGCCGTTCGCCGGTTCAAATGCCGCCGGTGCAGTAATGCCTGCAGCTGTTGACGGACCTACTTTGTCGAGAATAGGAACACCCGGATATGTTGATGTTGTTGCAGGGAAAGTATAAGTTGTAGAACCTCCTACGATTGAGTACGGAAGATTCATTCTTTTACTGTTAGTATTTACGTCTGTGGGGCGTACAACAAAGAGATCAGCTACAGTAGGCGAAGCACTGCCAAACCAGCTTTGCGGGAAAGTATGTTCTTTGTTCCAGCAACCTGAAGTGCCTGTACCGCCGCAAAAACCACCTGCAGGATTTTGCGAAGAGTTGTATTCAAAGGGTTCAGGCCCGGTCGTATTATTAGTGTAGATATCCCAAATGATGGAACGTAATCCGTCGTCACTTTGAATAACATCCGCAACAGGGATCTGGTTGTCATCCAGCGTGCTGTAGCTTAAGGTTGTTTGCCCTGCTGTAATGATACTGCTCAACGCATCTTTAAGATTTCCGCAGGTAAGTCCGGCCGCGGCGTTATAATATCCTGCAGGAATTCCGCTTGGGATATTTGTTGTCGTTGTGTTACCGTCTAATGAGAGAACGCTGTAAGTGGGTGCACCTGTACAGCCCGTATTCGCGGCATAAATAAAGAAAAAATATTGCGTTGCCACGGTAAGTCCGCTCACGCTGAAGGTTGTACCTGTTGTATTGGCGATCACGGTTCCTGTTCCTACAACCGTTCCGTTAGGATAAGTATTGCCGTTAAGTAAATTCGTTCCGAGTGAAGATGAAGTACTCATGATAACTACATAACTGCTTGCACCTGATCCGGTGAAATTACCGTTGACGGAATTATTTGAAGGCGCAAGATTTAGTAACGTCGGCGCATTTGGTGTTGTACATGTCGGTGGTGCCAATGTGGTTGCATTTCCCTGCAAAGGTGCTGATGCATTGTAATTAGGTCCCCCCGTACATCCGCTGTTATTATACGCATAGATAAAATAAAAATATTGAGTAGATGGCGTAAGCCCGTTATCAGTAAATGTGACCGCTGAATTGTTGCTCACCGAAATACCTGAACCGTACGCTGTTCCTGCGGCATAAGTAACACCGTCTGCAGGTGCGGCAGAAAGTGCAGCTGATGTTGTTCTTATTACAAGATATCCGTCAGCCGCAGCTGCTGTAAAAGAACCGGAAACAGCATTTGATGTTACTGTTGGTAAAGTTAAGGCCGTTGGTTGAGCAGCCGGTTCTGTGCACGGAACCGAAGCCCCGCCGAAAAATGTAGCAGAATAATCATCAATACCGAGTCCGTCATCCACGCCGGAAATATTGATATCCTGCCACCTGAACCAGAAAATTGCACCCGCAGGGATGTTGATTCCGGTAATAGTTGATGTAATTGGAGTTCTGTTACCTGCGGCATTTCCATCCTTTGCACCAACACCCGCAGTGTTTGGTGTTATAAAATCAAGTGGTGTTACTGCATTCCAGGCACCTGTACTCAATGAAGTTGCATTTGTACTGTACTGAAAAGCCATGCGATCTGTTCTTGCTGCAACACCGAGATACCACTCCTCACCTGTATATGTAACAGAAATTGATGTGATTGCTGAACCGGTGTTGTTAATATATGATACGCCTATAGTAGGATTAAGGTTATTGGACTGAAATCCGCCAAATGCCCTGTCGGAAAACGTTCCTGTTCCGAAACTGTAGGTATCGGCCGTAGATGAACCTGCAGAAGCTGTGTAAGTAGTATTACCTGCTGATCCCGCTTCTAAAAAGGCCCAGCCTGCAGGTACTGTTGAGCTTGTTCCCGTGTTGGCAAGCGTATTAAAATCTTCCGTAAATGCAGTTCCGGTAGAAGTAACAGAGATCTGTGCGGATACTGCAAAAGCAAACACAATAAATATAAGAGAGAAGTATATTTTCTTCATGCTGTAAAATTGAACTGTAAAAGTATTAAAGAACCTTCTTGCGACAGGTTAAATTAAAGAAAACAAAAAACCCGCCAATACTTGTATTGACGGGCGTTGTATAATAATTTTGGTAAATATTATTTTGCTAATGCATTCACCTTCTTAGCCAGTTTGCTCTTTAGGTTAGCTGCTTTATTTTTGTGGATAGTACCGCGTTTTGCAAGTTTATCTATCATTGATGCAACAGAAGATAATTTTGTTGTAGCTGCGCTTTTTTCATCCATCGCTTTGATGTCGCGGATAGCGTTACGTGTAGTTTTACCGTAATAACGGTTACGTTCGTTACGTTTTGTACTTTGACGGACATCTTTTTTGGTAGCTGCGTGATTTGCCATTACTCTTTTTTTTGGGCTGCAAAGATAGGACAAATCCTTAAAGCAACATCATTGTTTTCGGATTATTTTCAGAAAATGACAAATTAGCTTTTTTCACACAATGATGACAGCTGATTCCCCGTTGAAAATCCGATATTTGCACCCGAATCGGGGCTTTTGAAGCCCAAAAATACTTAATAATCGACAGATGAAGGATTTTCAATACATCACCAATGCCCATCCCTCTTACATAGAGAACCTTTACAAAGATTTTACTCAAAACCCGGAAAGTGTGGACGGGGAGATGAAGAAGTTCTTCGAAGGCTTCGATTTTGCTGTAGGAAACGGACTCGCTACCAATGGAAAAGCGGCTCCTTCTGCTAACGGGACATCGAATGCCCCCGCAACCAATCTTGATAAAGAATTTTCCGTGTATCGTTTGATTCAGGCTTACCGCAAAAAAGGTCACCTGATCGCAAAGACAAATCCGATCAGGGAAAGAAAGAACCGCCACGCAAATCTTGATCTTGCTGATTTCAATTTGTCTGATGCAGATCTGAATACGGAATTTGAAGCGGGTAGATTTTTATCACTCGGTAAAACAACGTTGAAAAATATTTTCGATCACCTGCAAAGATCTTACACCAATCATGTAGGTGTGGAGTTCAGTGCGCTGAATGATATTACTAAAATTGAGTGGATCGCAAAAGCGATGGAAGTGGAGTTTCACAACCCTGTTCTGATCGGTCAGAAAAAGAGAATCTTACAAAAGTTGAATGAAGGAGTGATGTTTGAAAAATTCCTTCACACAAAATATATCGGGCAAAAACGTTTTAGCCTGGAAGGCGGCGAAAGCACCATTGCAGCACTCGATGCCATACTAAATGTGGCTGCGGAAAATGAAGTGAAAGAAACGGTGATCGGTATGGCGCACAGGGGAAGATTGAATGTGCTGGCAAATGTACTCGGCAAAACGTACGAGCAGATCTTTACGGAATTTGAAGGAACCGCAACACCGGATACCACGATGGGCAGCGGCGATGTGAAATACCATCTAGGCTTCAGCAGCGAAGTAGAAACATTCAACGGTAAAAAGATACATGTAAAGCTCACACCGAATCCGTCGCATTTAGAAACGGTTGATCCTGTTGTGATCGGCTATTCGCGAAGTAAAGCGGATGTGTTATACGACAGTGACTACGATAAAATATTGCCGATCCTGATCCATGGAGATTCTTCCGTAGCAGGCCAGGGCGTTGTATATGAAGTGTTGCAGATGAGTGATCTTAAAGGTTATTACACCGGCGGAACAATTCATTTTGTGATCAATAACCAGATCGGGTTTACAACGGATTTTGATGACGCAAGAAGCGCTGATTATTGTACGTCGCTTGCAGCGATGGTGCAGGCGCCGGTACTGCACGTGAATGGTGATGATCCGGAAGCGGTGGTAAAAGTTTCTGAGATCGCAACGAGGTATCGCCAGGAATTCAACAGCGATATTTTTATTGATATGGTTTGCTTTCGCAGGCACGGACATAATGAAGGTGACGAACCTAAGTTTACACAGCCGATGTTGTACAAACTCATCGATAAGCACATGAACGCCCGTGAAGTGTACACACAGTATTTGATGGAAAACGGTGAGCCGGATGCGAAGCAACTCGCAAAAGATATGGAGCAGAAATTTCTTGCGGAATTGCAGGAAAGACTGGATGAAGTAAAACAACATCCGCTTCCTTACACTTATCAAAAGCCGGAAGAATGGTGGCAGCAATTGAGAAAAGCTACGCCGGATGATTTTCTCAATTCTCCGATCACCGCGATCAAAGAAGAGCAGGTGAAGCAATTATTTGACGGACTGATGAAATGGCCGGAAGGTTTTTCTCCTTTGAAAAAAGTAGAAAAATTACTCGGTGATAAAATAAAATTATTCGCTGATGCGCAAAAGATCGATTGGGCCACAGCCGAGCTGATGGCTTACTCCAGCCTGTTATTAGACGGCAAGGATGTGCGCATGAGTGGTCAGGATGTGAAGCGTGGTACATTCAGTCACCGTCACGCTGTTATCTATGATGAGAACACCAATGAAGGTTACAACAGGCTTAATCATTTTACCGATACACAATCACCTTTCCGTATTTACAACTCTTTATTGAGTGAATACGCGGTGCTTGGTTTTGAATATGGTTATTCAATGGCGAATCCTAATGCGCTTGTATTATGGGAAGCGCAGTTTGGTGATTTCGTGAACGGTGCGCAGATCATCATCGATCAGTTTATCGCCGCTGCCGAAACAAAATGGCAACGCATGAACGGTATCACGATGTTATTACCGCATGGTTATGAAGGACAGGGTCCGGAACACAGCAGTGCAAGAATGGAGCGTTTCTTACAACAATGTGCGGAGTTGAATATGGTGATAACGAACATCACTACTGCAGCGAATTTGTTCCACATGTTGCGCAGACAAATGGCATGGCCGTTCCGTAAACCGTTGGTGAATTTCTCACCTAAAGCGAACCTTCGTTTGCCCGCAACGTACAGCAGCATTTCTGAATTTACCGAAGGCGGATTCAAAGAAGTATATGATGATATAACTACAAAAGATCCTGCTGCAGTAAAAAAAGTATTAATGTGCAGCGGTAAGGTGTATTTTGATCTTGCTGACAAAAAAGAGAAAGAGAACCGTGAAGATATTGCGATCGTAAGACTTGAACAGTTGTATCCGTTACCGCAAAATAAACTGGATGAATTGTATGATAAATACAGCGCCGCAGTTTGGTATTGGGTGCAGGAAGAGCCGCAAAATATGGGTGCTGCTTCTTATTTGCGTATGAATCTGGATAATATTAATTTCCATATAATCAGCCGTAAAGCAAGCGCATCCACCGCTTCAGGCTATGCCAAAATTCACGCAAAAGAACAGGCGGAAATATTAGAGACCGCATTTACTATTTAATAAGCTTTAAATTGTAAAAAGGGACACGATATCGTGTCCCTTTTTGTTTGAATTATTTTCCGATCGCTATGGTAAATACACTTCGGAGATCGCCGTCACTTCGTTATTACGAAGTTTCAAAATAAACGGTAATCCGTTCTTCAACCCCCGCGCCTTAAAATCCTTCACGGACATCTTTTTGGTGAGCACATTTCCTGACGACATATCCATCGTTTCGATATCCGCGTCTTTTGCAAGCGGCAGTGTTCTTATTTGTTTACTTTGATTAACGATATAATAATCATCGGGTACGCCAATCTCAATGATTTTACCGTTGTCGCCGTAAAAAGTGTCCGCATCATGGTTTTTTTTCGCTGCATCTATTGCAGCCTTACCCGTGAGAAATTGAATATAATCCGCGTCAATATAACTGCTGTCACCTTTTTGGTAGATCTTTCGCACATAAGCGTAAGTGCTGTCTGATCCTGGTTCTTCGACAGCAATGGAATTGTCTTCCGGCAGCTTTATAGTTTCGGTCACGCTGTCACTGTGGGTTGTAGGTTGTTCGGCTTTCTTTTGTTCGCAGGAAAAGAAGCTTGTTGCCATCAGCAACGCAATAAAAAGAACGTTCTTCATCTGAATATTTTTAGCGTTATGTGGTAATAAATATATAGTTTTTCTATAAGTGATAAATTTCGGGCCGAAAAGTATACTATTTTATAGTTCTTTCGGCCTTGTATTTCAATGCCTGCAAACCTTTCAGTACATTTGCAACCGCTAAAAGCGAAAAAGATAAATATATGTTCAATTCACTCTCAGAAAAATTAGAAAGTGCCTTTAAGAATATAAAAGGTGAAGGAAGGATATCGGAACTCAATATTGCGAATACCGTAAAAGACATTCGTCGGGCCTTGGTAGATGCCGATGTGAACTACAAGATCGCAAAAGAATTTACCGATAAGGTGAAAGATAAAGCGATGGGAGAAAAGGTTTTACTTGCTGTAAATCCGGGCCAGCAAATGGTGAAGATCGTTCAGGATGAACTGACTGAATTGATGGGCGGAAAAGAAAGTGAATTCAATGTTACCGGAAATCCTGCCATCATTTTGATCGCCGGTCTTCAGGGTTCGGGTAAAACGACTTTCAGCGGTAAACTGGCGAATTACCTCAAAACAAAAAAAGGTAAATCTCCGTTGCTTGTTGCGGCAGATATTTATCGTCCGGCGGCGATCGATCAGTTGGAAGTATTGGGCGGACAGATCGGTGTGGATGTATACAGCGAAAGAGAAAATAAAGACGCGGTTTCTATTGCACAAAATGCGATCAAAGAAGCCCGCTCCAAAAATAAGAATGTGATCATCATCGATACGGCAGGCCGTTTGGCGGTAGATGAAGTAATGATGAATGAAGTGGCAAATGTAAAAGCAGCGATCAATCCGCAGGAAATTTTATTCGTTGTGGATAGCATGACCGGTCAGGATGCGGTAAATACAGCTGCTGCCTTCAATGAACGTTTGGATTTCAGTGGTGTCGTGCTCACAAAATTAGACGGTGATACAAGAGGCGGTGCGGCTTTATCTATTCAATACACGGTAAATAAACCTATCAAGTTTACGAGCAGCGGTGAGAAGATGGACACGCTTGATGTGTTCTATCCGGAGCGTATGGCGCAAAGGATACTGGGCATGGGCGATATCGTGAGTCTTGTAGAAAAAGCACAGGAGCAATTTGATGAGGCGGAAGCGGCAAAACTTGAAAAACGTATCCGTAAAAATCAATTTGATTTTGAAGATTTTAAAACACAGCTTGCGCAGATCAAAAAAATGGGGAACATTAAAGACCTCATGGGAATGATCCCGGGCGTGGGCAAACAAATAAAAGATGTAGATATCAACGACGATTCATTCAAAGGGATAGAAGCGATGATCAACTCTATGACTGTTGAAGAACGTCGTAACCCTGATATCATCAGCCCTTCACGCAAAACAAGGATTGCAAACGGAAGCGGAAAAGATATGAATGAGCTCAATCAGTTCTTAAAACAATTTGAGCAAATGAAATCGATGATGAAGATGATGAACAAAATGCCGATGGGGAAAATGCCGGGGATGAGACGCTAGTTAATTTCGTCGGACGTTCTCCGTCCGTCCGTATAATAAAAAATGCTGTCCTGAAAAGGACAGCATTTTTTATTATAAGAGCATATGCAGCTGATTAGGCATTTACTGCCTTATGCATATCTCTGTATTTCTTGATGATATCATGTGATGTTTTCAATGATGACTGTTGAGAAGTGATCAATTGTCTCGTATCAGCATAAATTTCCGCATCAGATGAAAGTGCATTCCTGTATGCTTTTTGCGCAGCATCTTCACCATATTCGCACGCCTCAAGCGCCGATTGACGATCATGCCCGGTAAATGTAGCCTTCACGTCCATCCATACCTGGTAAATAGTCCCAAGTCCTGTTCTGCCCTCTGCAGGTGTTCCGCCCAGTCTTGTCACTTCCTGACTTAAATCAGTTTTATATTTTCTGCTTTCGTCAGCCATTTTGTTGAATATCGTTTGAAGATCGATATCAATGTCTTTCGTTTCGGTTGCTGCTTTTTCATAACCCGTTACACGGTCCGTGTTTATTTGGATAAGATCATTCAATACTTCGATTAATTTTTCGTTCGTTGCCATGTCATTTGTTTTTAGATATGTAAGATGGCTTTTATCAAACAAGATTTAAGCCAACAACTATTATTGTTTGAAAGTGTTATTTATCCCAAAATTGTAGAAATTAGTCCTCGTAAAATAAAAATGTCCGTGAAATTTCACGGACATTTTTAAAAAGTTGGAGATCAGTTAAACATTATTAGTATCGTCTCTTATTACGGTTGTTCTTTTAACAGTCACAGAGTCTGTATCGGATTTTTTGCCTCCGCCTCTTGCAGCCAAAATAATAATGACTAAAAGAATGATACCGCCCACAACCCATGCCCATGGCTGCATATACCACATCGTACTGTCAGTTGAAGGTCCTGACGATGAAGAGCTCGTAGTAGTAGTTGTCGTTGAACTTACCGCTGTATCCTGTGCGAATGAAAATGAAGCGATCAGCATCAACGTAAAAAAAGCACTTAATTTTTTGTAAGAAATCATAAATGATTGTTTCATAAAAATGTTTTTGATGAGTGAAAAGAATGAAACATTTTATTCAACAAGTGAGCCGGCTTAGAACAATACTGCTGCAACTGCTGCGAACACATTCGAAGTCAGGCTGTTGTTTATATTTACCAATGCGTTCCCGCAAAGCACCAATGAGATATTTTATTTTCTCCGCGGGTCGTTTTGTGCGAGATGGGAAGCGGTTATTATTCCTGTTACTCCGGCGGCACCCTCTCGCTGCTGAAGTTTATCGATATGGTGAAATGTGCTGATCTTTATTTTTTTATATCGTCTTCACTCACCGTTATGTGAAGCAGAAAGTCATTGCTGAGTATCGGCGCGAAAGACGGATTTATTTTTTTGTATTCACATTTATAGTCGTAACCAAGCGCTGCAATATCGCTCTATACTGCCGCTGCCGTCGGGTAAGCACCGGCAACTCTTCCTTTAAAGAAATGTTTATCGGCGAATACACAATGAAGAACCGTTCTCAATGATCTTCGTGAGAATAAAATTGCTAGAGCCGTTACTGATGCCTTTAACCTGCAACATATCATTGTCGTAATATTCTTCCCGGTTTCTAATGATCGGAATGCCGGCGCAACAGGAGGCTTCGTATAAAAAAGAAACACTGTTTGCTTTTTGCAATGTGAGCAGTTCTTCAACATGCGCTGCGATCATTTTCTTATTGGCGCTCACTACATGTTTGCCTTTTTGCAATGCTGCTTTTACGATGTCGAAAGCGGCGCCTGCATCATCTTCTGTTTTCCGATCACATTGATGCTGTCGTCATTCAACAGTTCTTTAAAGATCTGTTGTGAAATAAGAACGATCTATCGCTCTGTCCTCTGCAGGATCTTTTATCCAGATCTTTTTTATCGTGGCCCGCAGCCCTGTTGTTGGAAAAGCCAGCGGCAGGTTCCGTGTGTGTCGAAGTCCCGTTAAGGAATTCCGCATCGCAATGAAGATTAGCAACTACACGGACTGTAAGAGACACTTTGATGCAAAGAATATTTTAAATTTAAGTAGATATTGCCCGTTAAAGATCTCCATCCTGAAAAATTATCTATTGTCCGTTTATTAAATTATCCGATCCTTTATTCCACATCGGTTATTCCGGGTTTTTCCTGCGGTAGAAGCCCCTCAATCCGGCGCTGATATTGTTTGTATCTTTACCCTAAGGAGTAAAAATATGGCGACGAAAAAAGCGGCAAAAGCAATTCCGCAAATTGCAGGTGAAGAATTTATCGAGGTATTTGGCGCAAGAGAGCACAACCTCAAAAATATCGATATCAAGATCCCAAAAAACAAACTGGTCGTTTTTACAGGCGTGAGCGGAAGCGGAAAATCTTCGCTTGCATTTGATACAATCTACAATGAAGGTCAACGCCGATACATGGAAAGTTTTTCCGCGTATGCAAGGCAGTTTGTGGGAGATATGGAAAGGCCTGATGTAGATAAGATCACCGGACTTTCACCGGTAATTTCCATTGAACAAAAAACCACGAATAAAAATCCGCGGAGTACCGTGGGTACCATCACAGAAATCTATGATTTTCTGCGTTTGCTGTACGCAAGGGTAGGAGAGGCTTACAGTTACAACACCGGAAAAAAGATGGTGAAGTTTTCTGAAGAAGAGATCGTTCAATCTGTGTATGCGAAATTCTTAAATAAGAAAATAAGTCTGCTGGCGCCGCTTGTCCGCGGACGTAAAGGACATTACCGTGAACTCTTTGAAGACATCCGCAAAAAAGGTTTTTTGAAAGTGAGGGTTGATGGTGAAGTGTTGGACATTACACCGCGCATGCAACTGGATCGTTATAAAATTCATGACATAGAAGTAGTGGTGGACAGGCTTGCGGTTACAGACGACATGAAATTCCGTTTGAGTCAAAGTGTGCAGAAGACCCTGCAAATGGGAAAGGATCTGTTGTTCCTTTTGGTGAATGAAGAAAAGCAGGTTGTGCAATACAGCAAGCAATTGATGTGTATCGACACCGGGATTTCTTACGAAGAACCTTCACCGAATGCATTCTCTTTTAATTCACCTTACGGCGCATGCCCTACCTGCAAAGGGTTGGGCAGTATTTACGCGGTAAATCTTGAAAGTATTTTACCCGATAAAACGAAAAGCGTAAAGGAAGGCGGTATCGCACCACTCGGTGAAGAGCGTGAGGCCAGTGTGTTTCAGCAGGTTGTCGCTTTTGCGAAAAAAAATAAGATCAGTCTGGATAAAGCGGTAGATAAATTACCGGAAGCACAACTCGATCTGTTGCTATACGGCGATAAAAAGATCAGTGAAGGATTGGAAATAGAAGGAACAGATGATACGATCCCGGAATTTTATACCGGAAGTTATGAGGGAATTATTCCGATGCTTAAACGATGGTTCTCCTCCACACAAAGCACGGAAGGATTAAGAGAATGGACGGAAAGATTCATGACGCTTGCAACGTGCACCTCATGCGGCGGAACAAGATTACGCAAAGAAAGTTTGTGGTTCAAAGTAGATGAAAAAAATATCGCGGAATTGAGTGCGATGGATCTGGATGTATTGTATGCATGGTTCAGCGATGTTGAAAAAAGATTAAGTGCCAAACAAAATACAATTGCAAAAGATCTGTTGAAAGAGATCCGTGAGCGGTTGGAATTTTTATTGAATGTGGGTCTTACTTATCTAACTCTATATCGTCCGTCAAAAAGTTTAAGCGGCGGTGAATATCAACGGATCCGTTTGGCAACGCAGATCGGATCGCAACTGCAGGGCATCACTTATATATTGGATGAGCCGAGCATCGGTCTTCATCAGAGAGATAATCAGCGATTGATAGATGCATTAAAAAATCTTCGTGATATCGGCAATAGTGTGCTTGTTGTGGAACATGATAAAGACATTATGCTTGCGGCGGATCATCTCGTGGATATCGGTCCGCGGGCCGGAACGCACGGCGGACGTGTAGTTGCAGCAGGTACACCAAAAGAAGTGTTAGCATCCGGCTCAGAAACATCCAAATATTTAACGGGCGAAAAAAAGATCGCGGTTCCGGAAGCGCCGAGAAAAGGTAACGGGAAATTCATTGAGTTAAAAGGTGCAACGGGAAATAATCTGAAGAATGTTTCCGTAAAACTTCCTCTGGGAAATATGATATTGGTTACCGGTGTAAGCGGCAGCGGAAAATCAACGTTAGTAAATGAAACGCTGTATCCTTTGCTGGCAAAACATGCATACGATTCCAAAGGGGAAGCAATGCCATACAAATCCATAAAAGGATTAGAGAATATCGATAAAGTGGTGGAAGTGGATCAAAGCCCGATCGGCAGAACGCCAAGAAGTAATCCCGCAACCTATTGCGGATTCTTTACGGATATAAGAACGTTATTTGCGGCGGTTCCTGAAGCAAAAATCCGCGGCTATAATGCCGGCCGTTTTTCTTTCAATGTAAAAAGTGGGAGATGTGAAGTATGTGAAGGAGGGGGAATGCGAACGATCGAAATGAATTTCTTACCTGATGTATATGTGCATTGTGAAAAGTGTAACGGTAAACGATACAACAGAGAAACTTTAGAGATCCGCTACAAAGGAAAATCGATCAGCGATGTGTTAGATATGACCGTGGATGATGCGGTTGAATTCTTTAACGCGGTTCCGTTTATTTACCGCAAAATAAAAGTGCTGCAGGAAGTTGGTTTAGGTTACATCACGCTCGGCCAAAGCGCTGTAACACTCAGCGGCGGCGAAGCGCAGCGTGTGAAACTTGCAACCGAGTTGGGTAAACGTGATACCGGTAAAACATTTTACATTTTAGACGAACCAACCACCGGTTTGCATTTTCAGGATATTCAACACTTATTAGATGTATTGAATAAACTGGTTGACAGAGGTAATACGGTTTTAGTGATTGAGCATAATCTCGACATGATAAAAGTTGCAGACTATATAATTGATATTGGTCCTGAAGGTGGCAGTGGCGGCGGTATGGTGCTGTTTGAAGGTGCGCCGAAAGATATGGTGAATGTAAAAGAAAGCTTCACCGCTAAATATTTAAAGGAAGAGCTTAAAGCATAACTGATAAAAAGCGAAAAGCTGATCGTACGATCAGCTTTTCGTTTGTAAGAAAGAAGCAAAGCATGTCAACGAAATAAATTATTGCAGCTTCAGAGGTAAGGCTTTTTGTATGAATACAAACGCCTGTTTGCAAATATCAGCTTCTGTTGTATACCATTGCATTTCTTACATATTAAACGCCGCCTTAAAAATTATATTGTGTAAGGCTAATAAAATATTTAAATAAAACCCAGTAACGGTGGTAGTTACAGCCGATTGTAGCCATAAACGTAAATGCCTTTAGTAAAACTACGAAGCGGATATTCTGCAATCAATAATTATACTTCGCATTCCACCGCGCTTTTAAAAACTTTCTGATCTCTTCCTCTTTTGCATTCTTTCCGGGATCATAAAAAGCTATTCCTTTAAGTTTATCAGGCAAAAATTCAAGTTCCGCGAAGTTGTTTTCGTAGCTGTGTGCATACTTGTAATCTTTACCGTAATCCATGCTTTTCATCAGCTTCGTAGGTGCGTTACGCAGGTGTAAAGGAACGGGCAGATCGCCGTTCTGTTTTACGGCTGCCAAAGCCTCATTTATCGCCCTATAAGAAGCATTGCTTTTTACAGAAGTAGCCAGGTAAACGGCGCACTGCGAAAGTATGATCCTGCTCTCCGGATAACCGATCAGGTTTACCGCCTGAAAAGTGCTTGTAGCTAATAATAAGGCATTTGGATTGGCGATGCCCACGTCTTCACTCGCAAAGATCACCATGCGGCGTGCGATGAATTTTACGTCTTCTCCGCCCTCTGTCATCCGCGCCAGCCAATACACAGCACCGTTGGGATCGCTGCCCCGCATACTCTTAATAAAGGCGGATATGATATCATAATGTTGCTCGCCTTTTTTATCATACAATGCAATGCGCTGCTGAGCGATCTCCATTACTGCGTCGTCTGTGATCACGGCGTTATCGCCCATTACGTCAGATACCAATTCCAGCAGGTTCAATAGTTTTCTTGCGTCGCCACCCGAGATGTTGATCATTGCTTCGGTTTCCTTCAGTTCGATCTTTTTTTTACTTAATACAGTATCCGTTTTCAATGCATGCTCTAAAAGCCCGATCAGATCAACCGTTTCAAGCGCTTTTAATACATATACCTGGCACCTGCTGAGCAAGGCACTATTCACCTCAAAAGAAGGGTTCTCTGTTGTAGCACCTATCAAGGTAACCGTGCCTTTTTCTACAGCGCCCAGCAATGCGTCCTGCTGACCTTTATTAAAGCGGTGTATCTCGTCTATAAACAATATTGCGCCCTGTTGATTTTTCGCTTCTTCTATGATCTCACGAATATCTTTTACGCCTGATGATATAGCGCTCAATGTATAGAATGGGTGCTTTAACGTGTGTGCGATGATATTTGCGATAGTAGTTTTACCTACGCCCGGCGGTCCCCACAATATCATCGATGGTACTTTCCCGTTCTCGATGGCCGTGCGAAGTATACTTCCCTTGCCTGTAAGGTGCTTTTGACCTGTGAGATCATCTAAAGTTTCGGGTCTGAGCCGTTCTGCAAGGGGTGAAAGGGCCATGATATGATTAAATTTTATGTTTTTTGTATTGTATAAACCCGTGAATTGATATGTTTCTTTGAGTACTTATACTCAGTTTTAAGTAATTTTTCTACTTTTTGTAGAATTTTTTCTAACGGTAAATGCTTGATTTACAGTATTTACGAGTATAATCCCGAAAGTAACCGTAAAATTACGCCGTAAAAATTTGGCGGTTTGCGTAGAACCACATTATATTTGTGAAAGAAATGAGAAATGATATACCTCGTCATCCTCAGATTCTAATAAACCACAAACCACAAAAAAATGAAACAAGTTACCACGCTGCTCGCAGCGATCCTGATCATCACTTCATCAGCTTTTGCTTCTAATACTATTCCCGCAACTACAGCTCCCGTAAAATACGTTTCTTTCACAGCTACGAACACTGAAAAATTTGTCTTGCTTAGCTGGGTAACAGTAGAAGAAAATAACACTGAAAGCCATTTTGAGGCTGAGCGTTCTTTCAACGGTAAAGATTTCACCCTTGCTGCTGTCGTTCTTGACGGTTTCGAAGACGGTTCACAAAAAACTTACCAGTTCAAAGATAAATCTGCGGACATGAAAGGTAAAACTGTTGTTTACTACAGATTAAAGCACATCGATGCTAAAGGCGGGTTCACTTATAGTAACTATGTTACTGTTTCTTTGAACACTACGGCTGATGCAACAGAAGTGAAATTTTAATTGAATTTTACGCACGCTGCTTTCATTTTACAATTATATCACACCAATCACTGAGCGAACATTCAAATTTCGCACCTCTGTAACCCTACCAAACTTATCGATCAACTTCATTTGCGGTTTCAGAGGAATAATAATGACTGCCGGTTTCAACCGGCAGTTTTTTATTTGATATAGGTCAGGATCTCTTCCCGTGTAACGGCTGATCTTTTATCGCCGGTCTCAATTACAATCAGATAACCTTTTGCGCCGCCGGCTGTTTTCACTGCTTCAGCAAGCAACAACTGATCGCTGGTTTGTAAAACGCCTGTGCCTTCATTCCAAAACTCTTTTGCTACAAGGCATCCGGCGGAGGGTGAGTATGGATACCAGGTATTGCTTTTATAATAAGCCGGATCTATAGTAGTGCCATGTGCGATAATTTCATTGCGCCCTGCTTTTCCTGCGTACCAAGTGCCGAATAGCGGGGAATAATTTTGAAAACTGCGGGGCAGCAGTTTTTTATAATTGTCAATGTTCCAATCAGTATCAACAATGCTGCTGTCGCGAAAGAAATGCGAAGCTTTAAATTCAAACGGAAGTGTGAGTTGGATATTCGTTACGGGCCCGATGAAAAAATTTTTCGACGTATCGAAACCGTCCATGCGAAAGATGCCCTGCGGTGTATTTCCCAAAGTAATATACCCGGGCATATTGCTTTCACTTCTGGCAAGCTGGCCCACGGCAAAATAAGTTCCGTCGTCGTTCTTCACAAAACTGCCGTCGGCTTTTCGAACGATCGTAAGGCCCGGAAAGTTCCGGTCATTTCTTTGGAAACTCAATACCAACACCTGTCCGGGCAAATAGTCACCGGCGAAAAAAGCACTTACCGAAGGCAGCGGTATTTTTCTGATCTTCTTTTTTATCTGCACATTCAATTCGTGCAACAAAGCATCTTCGGGCGCTATTTTTATTCGCTGTGCAACAGCTTCCTGCATTAGCCGCAGATCTGCTGAAGTTGCCGAAGGCAATAAATAATTTGCCGACATCGCCAATAACGTAAAATTATTACCCGCATTTTTAAAGACAGGCTTTACAAAGCTCACGTATTTATTTTGGTAGTCACTGTTTACCAGTTCAAGAAAAGCAAATTTAAATTCGGTGCTTCTGCCGGCCAAACGTGCAGCCGCGTGATCAATTTTTGTATTGACAAATCCTGTATGATACTTTACCAGATTGATATCGCCGAATGCACTGATCCACGCTTCTTCATTTTCATCATTAAGCGGTAAAGCAAGGCTGCTATTGATGTTGGCGATAATATTATTGTAAAATTGATCCCGTTTTTCTTTTACGGCATCTTTAAATACCGGCATGTTGGCTTGTGCTGCCACAAAAAAATGCGCACCCGGTAAGAGTGCACATGAAATGGAAAAAGCTTTTATGAATTTACTGTACATAGAGTGTTAAGAAGGCCTGCACTTTGTCAAATGAGTTTGTAAGGTTTGCACCTACCCAGCCATGTCCTTCCGTAGGATAAAAAACATATTGATGTGCTACCGCATTCAGCGTGAGTTTGCCATCAAGCGCTACGGCTTGTTGGTATCGTACCAGCGGATCTACGCCACCATGCAAAAGGATCGTCGGCGGTGTGGTCGATGAGATAAAATTTATCGGACTTGATGAAGTGTACAAAGCACTTGGCGGTGCGCCGTTCAGCAGGATGGCAATGCCCGCAGCAGGCGCAGATGAAGAAGCCGGGTATTGTACATATCCGTCATATCATTTGGTCCGAAGAAATCCACGACCGCTTTAATTTTCGGTGAAGCATTTTTATATGATTGCAACAATGCCAGATGTGCACCTGCGCTTACACCCAGCATTACAAATTTATCGGAGATCGCATATTCAGTCCTTTTGCTGTAAATGAAGTCTGTAGCGGCTTTCACGTCTGTTTCCTGTGTAGGAAAAGTATTACCGGTAAATGTTGCGAGGCGATAATTTATATTGATCACCGCATAACCCGGCAGTCTTCTTTGTAATGAATCCACATAAGCCGTCATGTCTCCTTTATCTCCCGCCGTCCAGCTGCCGCCGTGGATCATAATGATGAGCTTCGTAGTAGCTGTTGTTCTTCCCGCAGGCAGATATACATCCATTTTTTGTAACGGATCGCTGCCGTAAGCAACATTCAGCATTGTTTGCGCTGCTATAGGTGTATTGTCCGGCGTTGCGCCGCCGCCGGTGGAATTGTTTTTACTGCAGGAAAAAAAAAGAATGGTAATAAATGAAAATAGAATTACGTTATGTCTCATGAAATGTTTTGAGCAAGTTAGAATAAAAAATATAAATGATTGCACAATACTACTGTCCCAAACTATCGATCTCCAACAATTGCATGGCTTCAGCGTTCAATCGTATCTGCTTTTTTATATCAACAGCGGCAATCATGCTATAAATAAAACTCGCAAGAACGAACATAATGATCGCCAAACCCGAGTAGTCCGAAGAAGCTATCGGGAAACCATTACTATACTGGTTGATTGTATTACTAACCATGTAAATGAAAAGGGAAATGCACAGGATGAACGGGATGAAATATAAAATAATCAGCAGAAGGAAGATGTTTTTCTGTACGCGACTCAACGCTTTCTCAGGATAATTTTTTTGGATCAGCATCAGGCTAAAGCATAAAAATATTATGGCAAATATAAATGCCGCAATACAGCCAATATTTACAAACATTACAACGTTGCCCGCAGAACGATTACTTTGATAGCGCGGGTAAAGATTTTTTCCGCAAATCGTTATGATCAGGATCGAAAAGGTAATTAACAATCCGGCAACGATTTTAAAAAGCAACCATCTTTTTAAATTGTCTTTCACAGGTAGTGTTTTCTAATAATTCAATCCCATCGCATCTCTCACCAACTTCATAGTAGCTGCAGAACTTTTACGGGCTTTCTGCGCACCTTGCTCCATTACCCTCTGTAATTGTTGTTCATCATTCAACAGGTCATTTGCTTTTTTACGAATGGGCGAAATAAAACGGATCATGTCTTCTGCCAATTCTTTTTTAAGGTCGCCATAGCGGATGGCTGCGCTGTTGAATTGATCTTTGTATTTTTCGATCGTTGCCCGCTCACTCACCAGATCCATCAGCATAAAAATATTTTCGATATAATCCGGCATCGCGGAATTTTGTTCCGTTGGTCCGCTGTCGGTCTTTGCTTTCATTACTTTTTTCCGGATCGTATCATCGTCGTCGGCAAGGTATAAAGTAGCCATTTGGTTTTCACTCTTGCTCATTTTTCCGGTACCGTCAAGTGACGGAACCTTTACCAGTTCTGCATTATAGTTGAATGCGTGCGGTTCCGGAAAAACATTTCCATAGCGATGATTAAAGCGGTTTGCAAATGTGCGGCTCATTTCCAGGTGTTGTTCCTGATCTTTCCCCACGGGCACATAGCTTGCACGGTGCATTAAAATATCTGCGGCCTGTAACACCGGATAGGTGAGCAGACCGGCGTTTACGTTCTCCGGATTTTGTCTCACTTTATCTTTAAAAGTTACCGTTTTTTCAAGCTCACCTTTGTATGCCAGCATATTAAGGTAGAGGTATAATTCGCCCGTTTCATATAAATGACTTTGGCAATAAAATGCTGCTTTCTCCGGGTCCAATCCGCAGGCGATATTTTCCGCAACCACCCTGTATACATTTTGCTTTAATTCTTTTGTATCCGGATGCGTGGTTAAGGAATGCAGATCAGCCACCATAAAATAGCATTCAAAATCCTGCTGCATTTTTATATAGTTGCGAATGGCACCAAAATAATTTCCCAGGTGCAAAAAACCTGTGGGCCGGATACCGCTCATTACGATCTTTTTATCTGCAGAAACTGTTTGTTCACTCATATCGGCGAAGATAATAAATCGGTTGGTTGTGTGAATAAGGATATGGTATTATCGGATCGTGACGATTTTCGCAGAGAATAATATGGAACACGGATAGCACGGATGACACGGATTTTAAAACTTGCAACGATCTGCGGATAAAATAATAATGGAACACGGATAGCACGGATGACACGGATCAGGAACAGTATATCTTTTTGTCTGAACTCTTATTAACGCAGGATGATATAAATTTCCCCGATGGCTGCATCCTTTGTACCCTTCGTCCCTCTGTCCCGTTGCGGGAACCCCTCCGCTTGTCTGAACAAGGATTGACGCAGGATGATATAGATTCCCGGATGGATGCATCCTTTGTACCCTTCGTCCCTCTGTTCCGTTGCGGGAACCCCTCCGCTTGTCTGAACAAGGATTGACGCAGGATGATATAGATTCCCGGATGGCTGCATCCTTTGTACCCTTCGTCCCTTTGTCCCGTTGCGGGAACCCTTCCGCTTATTTGAACTCGGATTGACGCAGGATTTTATAAATTTCCCCGATGGCTGCATCCTTTGTACCCTTCTTCCTGCTGTCCCGTTGCGGGAACCCCTCCGCTTATATAAAATAGCATCACACCGCCCCTAAACCTTTAAATTTGTAACATGGAAGTAAATGATGAAATGGTGGATAAGCTGGCCTCGCTTGCGAAGCTGCAATTTGCGGCCGAAGAAAAAGAGCAGATAAAAGCGGATCTGCGCAACATGATCGGCTTCATTCAAAAAATGGATGAACTGAACACGGATGATGTGGAGCCGTTGTTGCACATCACGAAGAACGTGAACGTGTTGAGAGCAGATGATATCAACGGCAGCATAACGAATGAAGAAGCGTTGAAAAATGCGGAAAGTTCAGCCGCACCATATTTTACAGTGCCTAAAGTAATCAGGAAAAACTAACAACATGGATTCATCATCGATACTTCGTTTGGAGAATATTAAGAAAAGTTATTTCCTCGGCAAGCAGGAGCTACCCGTGCTCAAAGGCATTTCCATGAGTATTGAGCAGAATGATTATGTGGCGCTGATGGGCCCGAGCGGCAGCGGAAAATCTACATTGATGAATATTCTCGGTTGCCTGGATTCCCCTACCGGCGGGCGTTACATCCTCAACGGTCAGGATGTGAGTCGCATGGCTGACGATGATCTTGCAACGGTGCGCAACAAAGAGATCGGCTTTGTATTTCAACAATTCAATTTACTGCCGAGGTTAACGGCAGCAGAAAATGTTGCGCTTCCATTGATCTATACCGGTATCGGAAAAAAAGAAAGAGCAGAGCGTGCAGCTGCTGTTTTGGAAAAAGTAAAGCTAACTGATCGCATGGATCATAAACCCAATGAACTCAGCGGCGGACAGTGCCAGCGTGTTGCGATTGCAAGGGCTTTGATCAATAACCCCGCGATCATTCTTGCGGATGAACCAACGGGTAACCTTGATTCAAAAACATCTTACGAGATCATGGATATTTTGGGCAAGCTGCACGAAGACGGTAATACGATCGTGTTGGTAACGCACGAAGAAGATATCGCGGATTTTGCAAAGCGCGTGATAAGGCTTAAAGACGGCCTGATAGAGACTGATAAACAAAACGAAAAACGAACAGCAATACTCAGCAATCAATAACTACGATGGCTTTTAAAATATACACGAAAACGGGAGACGCCGGGAAGACGAGCCTTATTGGCGGAACAAAAGTTTCCAAGAGCCATCTGCGCATAGAGAGTTATGGCACGGTTGACGAATTGAATTCTTACATAGGACTTTGCAACGACCTCCTAACTGATGCGCATTGCAATGAAGTTTTAAAAGAAGTGCAGGATCGTTTGTTCACCATCGGATCATCGCTTGCCTGCGACCCGGAAAAAGAGCCGCTGATGAAGATCCCTGATCTTAATGAAAGCGACATCACTTACCTGGAAAAGGAGATCGATTTTATGACGGAAGCTTTGCCGCCGATGAAATCCTTTATTCTCCCGGGCGGGCATCCGACCGTGTCTACATTGCACATCGCAAGATGTGTATGCAGAAGAGCGGAGCGCCTGTGCGTGCAACTGCAGGAAGAAAATATTTTTGTAGAGCCATTGGTGATCAAATACCTTAACAGGCTGAGCGATCATTTATTTGCATTATCCAGGTATACCGCGCATTTACTCAATGTACCCGAAGTACCCTGGGCACCGCGGATCAAAAAGTAGACTTATTTGGAATTGTCCGGCTTGAAAGCACCGTGCGGCTGCACCGGATTTTGTTCGTTGTAACCTTTCTTAACCGCACTCTTTTTTACCGTGTCTTTTTTGAGGTCCGAAACTTTTTCTTTAGCGTCTTTTGCGGGTATTTTTTTAGAAACTGCCATAGTTTTTTATTTTTTCAGAGAAAAATTGTGCCGGTTCCGTCGGGGTTATAAGTATATCGACTACCACCGTGGTATTAATTCACCCTTCCATCAGGAAAAAATCTTTCAGAAATACTTTCTTTTATAGGGAAATAGGACTATTTTTGCCGCCCGTTTGTGGGGTATTCGCTCAGCTTACAGTAATGTTTGTCGGGGTATCCGCCGCGGCGGAATCGGATTCATGTTTTAGGATGTCGGGGTATCCGCCGCGGCGGAATCGGATTCATGTTTTAGGATGTCGGGGTAGCTCAGCTGGTTAGAGCATCGGATTCATAACCCGAAGGTCGGCAGTTCAAGTCTGCTCCCCGATACAATAAATGAAAGCCATTCTCAGGAATGGCTTTTTTATTTCTGATAATGGAGATTGGAATTAATATCCGCCGCGGCGGAATTTTTTTGACATCTTATTTTCAATTTTCGTAGGTAATTGTCATGATTTTATACTGCTGAGCCGCATCGTTCAAAATGGAAACAATAGTGTTTATTGCATCATCTCCTAAACGATCTTTGGAAACACTAAAATCTTTCCATTCAAGTTCGATTGGTCCAACAAGGTCCCCTGTTAAACAATCCCATAAGGCTCCGTAATTTTTTCCATAATAGTCCGGAAAATCTAAGACCTCTTTTATTTGATTATGAAAATCTTCTATCGTAAAAATATTTTTGCCTTCTAAAAATGCTTGCATGTATTTATGGATTATAAATAAAAGGTATAAAGCTGACATAATGATCACCTGTGTAATGCATTAACCGTCATTCGACCAAAGAAGTCTTTGATCATCAAAGATCCTAATATCATCTTCATCCCTGTCAGATATAAATATAAAATTTGAGTGGAAAGTTTAATTCTTAAAGTTACTGAATTGAACTTTTTCACTTATATCTTACCATAATTATAGATACTAAACCTGTTTCGTTGCTCCCCGATACAATAAATCAAAGCCATTCTCAGGAGTGGCTTTTTTATTTCTGATAATGGAGATCGAATTTATATCCGCCGCCGCGGACGGCAGTTCAAATCTGCAAACCCCTCACAACTTTTTTTTCTGCGCTTACTTTTTTGCTTCTCCGGTAACTACATACCTGTTCGACCAAAAAGCAAAAACAAAATGAAAAGAAATATTTCATACTTTATGATACTAATAATGTTATTTGGCTTTCATAAAACAAAAAATTCTATTGCAGCAGACAAAAGTACTTTTGTAAGAAAGACGATTAAATTAAAATGTGCTATAAAAATTGAAGCAGGGAGACAAGTATATTATTCTATAAAAAGAAGCAACAACTAAAAAGAAATAATATGAAATTACGAACAAGGTATAAAGTATTTAAATTAGTTGGAGAAGGTGGTGGATTCCCCGGACCGAAAGCAGTAATGAGACCTATCCGGGATGGCGATAATACATTCGATAGTGAACAGAACGCAATGCAATGGATTCAGGAAAAAGAACCACAGGAACGTTATACTGAGTTTGTAGTTCTAACTACTTATTCGATGGAATAAAATTTAATCCGCTAAAAAGCGGCTTTTTATTTCCCCCGTGGTCTAACAGGTATGTAGTCTCCTGAAAAACACCAACACGGGCGCTTGCAGGTAGGAGTGCGGGCTAGAGCGAGACAGGAAGAACAACAGAGGCGGCAACAACAAAAAGCCGCATTTTTTTAATGCGGCTTTATCAGTTATTTGTTATTCTGTTTATTTATAGGAACTTTTTCTTTGGTAACTTTTGCGGGATCCGCTTTACGGTATTTCTTTTCTGAAATGAACCTGCCGGTTTTATCGTTTCGATATATCGTTTTTTCAGCCGGCTTTTTTGCAGGGAGTTGCCATGAGATGAAGGCCGGCGCATCGGGTTTAAACTGCGCCATATAAGTTTTAAAAGCATGCCGATACACCGATTTTTCGTTCGGGAATTGAGCGGCGTTTGCGGCTTTTTTTTCCGGGTTGCTGTTTATCGTTTTTGCATATACTGCAGCATCGGCAAAACGCTGCCGCAATTTAATTTCGCGGCCCGTAACCGGCGTTCGCCGTTTAGCGGGAAACGAAGAAAGAATAGTACCGTGAACAGTTCTCCTGATCACGAAATTTCCGAAACGTCCGGAAGCTTTACTAAAAATCGCATCTGTAATTTTTGCCATTGTTTTATTGATTTATATGTGAAAAATAATTTTGGTTTTTATCATGTCAGGATGCGTTCCAATCATTTTGGGAAATGTTTTTTGCGGGCAGACCGATGCATGAGAAAATTTTTTCTACCTGGAGAGGTGTGTAGGTTCTCGCTTTTCTCGTACCGATCACTTCCGCATGGGGCTTGAGCCAGGCACGCAATGTTCTGAGCGACACGATATACATCTTCGCGAGCTCACCCGGGCTCAGTGCTACGATAGTTTTTGGTTGTTGATTATCCATGATGTAGGTTTTTAGAATTCGAAAATAGAATGAAGGGAGATCGTCGCAATCGTAAAAGCATGGAGAAAAAAATCCGGAGAGCGGGAGAAAAAAATCTTGTTCGGAGAGCAGCATTAACAACAGTCACTTTGCAAGCCGTCTCACCCGGATCGTATCAGGGTCTTCACAGAGTCATCACAGATTCGCAATACAATCCGGACAGAATACCGACACAATAACCATAGGATAAGTACACACTAAGCACAAGATAAAGACACACTAAGCATAGGATAAGGACACACTAAGCAGTCATATTTTTCAGAATTTAAAAACCTGTTCGTTTCGATGTGTTGCGATAATTGGCGGGAATGAAAATTGACTGCGGCAAATATTTATTTTATTTAAAACTGAAGAGAATTGTATTGGAAAATGGCGGTAAGTGCTCCAAAGGGACAGTGAGGTTTTTGCCGCATCGTATCATTGTTTTGTGTTTGAATATTCACGCATGGATCATTATGAGTAATCACATTCATCTTATCATCAGTTGCCGAAAGGGTTTTGAGCTAAGTGATGCCCTAAGAGATTTTAAGAAATACACAAGTAAAAAGATCTATGCTGCCATAAAAAACAATCCGCTTGAAAGCAGAAAGGAATGGATGATATACTTATTTGACCGGTCAGGAAAAAGAAATGCTAACAATACTAATTTTCAGTTTTGGCAACAGAATCATCATTATGAAGAATTATTAACGCCCCAAATGCTTAAAAAAAGTTGGATTATTTGTATTCAAATCCGGTAAAGCGGGCATAGTCAGAGAACCGCAGTATTATGTTTACAGCAGTGCTGTTGATTATTTTACAAATCAAAAAGGAATGATAGAAACAGATCATTTGCAGGTTTGGTAAAATGCATTGTACCCGGTCACAGACCGGAAGATGACCGGCATCAAGTGATCCGGGGTAAGTTTACTAAATTTGAAAGATCGATACCGGAACACTGCGCCAGTGGGGGAAAAAGAAATGCTAACAATACTAATTTTCAGTTTTGGCAACAAAATAATCACGATGAAGAATTATTTACGCAAATGCTTAGAGCAAAGTTGGACTATTTGCATTCAAATCCGGTAAAAGCGGGTATCGTCAGAGAACCACAGCATTATGTTTACAGCAGTGCTTTTGATTATTTTACAAATCAAAAAGGAATGATAGAAATAGATGATTTGCAGGTTTGGTAAAATGCATTGTACCCGGTCACAGACCAGAGGATGACCGGCATCAAGTGATCCGGGGTAAGTTTACTAAATTTGGAAGATCGGTACCGGAACACTTGCGCCAGTGGGGTAAATTTAGGTAAACCGACCGGGTCAACAACTATATCTTTCAATTACGGAGCATCCGAACAAATTGAGGATGTTCAAAATAGCTTATCTGTTTTAACCATATCTAATTTTGTGGGGTCATCGTTAGCAGTTGTCACTGCAAATCCAAATGCAAATGATATATCTATAAGAATAACCAATGTATCTTCAGTAAATTCAGGGGATTATCAAAAAACCAGATATTGGCATGGTGACAAAGCACCTTTTCTATTAAGAAATCCCAATGACAAAAACCCTCAGCCTTATACAAATTTCTCACAAACATACCAGCTTAGAATAAGTTATTCAGAGACACTACAAGATGCAAATGTTAGAGATATTTATAGAAACATTAGAATAAAATAAGAAGTATGAAAAAAAAAATCTTTTGATATTGATAAGTTTGTCGATGTTTTCATGTAATTATTTGAAAAATGATTCATGTTCGCAAAATTATATTGGCGTTTTCCAAATTGATTTAAGCTTGGTTAATGTAAAAGATCAGATAGAGTTAATAAAAATACGGAATTGGAGTTCGATACAGCTTACAGGTTATTCAAATGGTTCATATATAATTAACACATCGGATAGTTTGTTAAAGTCATTAGAAGGAATATGGTTTACACGAAGTGAAAATTTCGACGGGGATTGCATTGGATATATAAAACAAAAAAATCAAGACTTCGCAATTCCTAGAGTTTACTTTGATCTCGTTGTAAACGTGCCTAAACTTGGAGTAATTATATTGCCATTTCGACGAAAATTAGATAGGCAGAAATAATCGATGCTTCAGCACAGAAATTAGTTAGTTCTGCCTTCGCGTTGGTTGTCGCATACGAAATAACAAAAACATAAGGTGTAAAAAACGTTGTTTGAGAAGAATTCAGTGATAAAAATAAACCTGACGCCTTAATTTGTGGCAAACGAAACAACAAAAGCATAAGGAGTAATAAGAAATTGTTCGATATACCTTTGTGAATAAAAACGCATTCAAAACTTGACGCCTTGGTTCGTGGCACACGAAACGAAATTAATCCTGTTGTCTCGAGCGCCACGAACCAAAGCTGGGAACACTCATATCTTTAAACTTACATAAAAAACAGACTAATGGCTGCAGCTCTTTCGAACACTACACACATTGCTAAATGATGTTCTGCGCAAGGTATATCAGCCATTAGTTTCTTCATCCAAAATCTCAATAGTACCTAAACATATCAACGCTGTTTGATAATGTTGTATAACATGAGTAAAGACTGCATGAGGATTCTGTTTATTATTTAACTTAAAAATTGAAAGATATGCTCAAGTATTCCATTGGCGTAGATATCTCAATGAAGAGTTTTCATGCCACCTTTTCTTCCATCGATTCACTGCAGGTTGTAAAAATAAAATCCTCCCAATCATTTTCTAATAATGTAGAAGGGTTTAAAAAGTTTCAACAGTGGATTACTAAAAATTATTTGGATCATTCTATGCCGCTGGTTATTGTTATGGAAGCCACAGGTGTTTACTATGAACAATGCGGAATGTATCTGTTCAAACACGGGTATAAAGTCGCAATCGTTTTGCCTAATAAAGCGAAGAAGTATCTGCAGGCAATTGGATTAAAATCAAAGAACGATAAAATTGATTCAAAGGGATTAGCAAGAATGGCTGCAGAGCAATCGCTTGAGATTTGGCAACCGATGTCAGACTTCTTTTATCAACTGCGTGCAATGACCAGGCAACGTCAAAGTCTTCAGGAAATGAAAACCGTATTTTCTAACCAACTTCACGCACAGGAGCTTTCAGCGTTTCCAAGCAAGGTCGTGATCAGACAACATAAGGAGATGGTAAAACGGTTAGTGGAACAAATTAAGGTGATGGACAGCGCAATTAAACTTCATATTCAATCCAACGCAGAGGTTGCAGAAAGAATAAATAATATCTGTACTTTAAAAGGGGTTGCAATATTAACAGCCGCTACCGTTGTAGCAGAATGTAACGGGTTTGCACTGTTTAAAAACGTAAGGCAGTTAGTGAGTTACGCGGGATATGACATTGTGGAAAATCAGTCGGGAAAACATACCGGCAAAACGAGGATATCTAAAAAAGGAAATAGTCGGATCCGAAGAGCTTTACATATGCCTGCATTCAGTTCAATTACTTATGAGATCAAACCTTTTAAAAATTTGTTCGAAAGAACATTGCAAAAACACAATGTGAAAATGAAAAGTTTTGTAGCTGTACAAAAGAAAATGTTGATAATGATCTATACACTTTGGAAAACTAATAAAAGCTTTGACGTAAATTATATACAATCAACCGGAAAAAAGGAGACGGAGATCTCCTCTCAGGGCAGCTTCGCAGAAGCTGTGTAAAAAGTAGTGCCAATCAGAGACCGGCACTACACAAGGTAATCAACCGTCAAAATATCGCCGTGTGATTCCTCTCAGGAAAATAAAAGTAAAAATAAATATGGAATTATTGTAGGTTTTTAAGATAGTACCTTGCGCCAGTGGGTAGTCAGTGCTTAGGATGTTTATTAGAAATTACAATTGAAAATCGGAAAGAAAATAATTTAGAGATCGAAGAGTTGCTCGCCGATGGTGGCTACAGCAGCGGTGAAGCCTTAAAGGCTTTGGAAGATAATAATATCGAAGGCTACAAACCCAACTTCGGGCAATACAAACACGACCGTGAAGGTTTTACTTTCTGTGTCTGATTCGACCGATGTGAATGTAGAAAAGCAACTTCTGCAGGCAATCGTAACAGCACTGGAAAGTATTTAGCACTGATACAGTTGGTTAACCGACCGTTTGGCCTTCACCTGTTCTCAGAGAACGGCAACGCAACAATTATTTATTTTTAATCTTCCTTCGGCTTTAATAAAAATAACAACGGCTTATCCGCCCTTGCTCCCCACGCTTTTGTTGAATGATCGGCATTGGTAAATTTGAGACTGAGGTAATTTTTGGAAGTGTAGCCCTTTGATGCGAAAAGACTGTCAATCCTGATCTGCGTCTGATCATAGAAATAATCAAGCGATCGGTCGCCGTGATCGAAATAGATCGAATGATCTTTTGCCGCCGGCGCATGTTTGTCTAAATAGGCAATCATCAGGTCAGGAAAGAAGGTGCTTTTATTCGGTATCATCCCGGGCCAGTGCGGCGATAAACATGCTGCCCCGCCAAATATTTGCGGGTATTCAGAAATGGCATACATCGAAAGCAATGCCCCCATGCTGGAGCCGCCGATGAATGTGTTTTCTTTGTCTTTATATACGCTGAATGATTTATCAATAAAAGGTTTGACCTCTTTAACGATAAACTTAAGGTATGTCGCAGACATGATCTTTACCCGGAAAAAAAGGTTTTTACTGAAGGGCGCATTTACCTTGTAAACAGAATCCTGTTGTTTTTGTGACAACATTTCAAAAGGCCCCTGCGGAAAATATTCAGATTGTCGCAGCGAATCGTTGCTGTATATCGCCACCACAATCACATCTCTGATCTTGTCCTGATTTTTTAATGTTGTGAGCGCCTCATCAAGTTTCCACTCGTAATGATTATCGATGCTTGTATCAAACATATCCCTGCCGTCACTCATATACAGCACCGCATACTTTTTTTTGCTGTCGTAATTCTTCGGTAACCATACATCTACATCCCTCGGCAGAATATATTTTGACGTAAATGCTGTGTAATGTTTAATACTGCCTGATGAAGGCTCAGGAAGCTGCGCATTTGCAAAAGCAGCAAAGGTTAATAAAGCAAACAGCAAAAATTTGTGCATATAGAGATGATATTGATAAAGATACTTAACTGCAAACTAAAAATGAATCTCTGACGCAACGCACAATTCGTGTAATTCGATTAATTCCTGTCATAAAAAATCTGCATCTGCAATCCGTGTACTTCGATTAATTTTTATGATCAAAAGAGTTTTCTTACAAAATCCTCCGCCGCCCCACCGGCGCAAGTGTTCCGGTATCGATTTTTCAAATTTAAACTATCTTCCCCGGATCACTTGATGCCTGCGTCCTTCCGGTCTGTGACCTGGATATCCCGCAGGTTTTTTATACCAACTATCCTGAGAGTTAAGCGAAGCGCCTCTCCGGATGTATAATAAAAGAGTGAGTTTGTCTCTAATAGTTATTCCCCGCCGCTTACGCAGAATTGCATCCGGATAACGGGCGGCAAAACGTGATCTTCCCGCCTGTCATCTGTCAACCGTCAACTTTTTTTGCAACAATATTGTATTAATAATTTCTTTACCATCGGCATTATATTATAATTTTGCAGCATTGAAAATTTTCTCCTTCATAATGGCCTTCATGATTTTAGCTTTAAGCTGTCTCCCCTGCAAAGACGGAGCAAAAGCTATATCATTAAAGGGAAAAACAGAAATTAAAGCGCCGTCTGATAAACCACAAAATTCAGATTCAGATGACTGCCCGCCTTTTTGTATTTGCAGTTGCTGCGGCACACATACATCAAACAATGATCTTTTCAGTATTCACCACTTAGCAGTTAAATACAGCACGGAAAGAAACCTATATCCTCCAATCCTTATTTTCGATATTTCTCTGCCTGTTTGGCAACCTCCTCAATTATAAGATAATGCTGTAAAGGCATTGTATGCCCGGCGCCATTGTGCGCCATATTCCCGTTTTTATTTATTAAAACCTTACGGTCATGACAAAGAAAAAGTCATTCCGTAAACCTGCCGCAAATACACGGATAATAGATCCTGTGCGGCACACATGGATGCGGGTAGTAAGATCGGTCACTTTAGTAATGCTTTCAATTGTTACGCTGATAAGTTTAGCAGCGGCGATACTGAAGTATTACAACCACATTACTAAAATTTCATTTAATGCTAAATAAACTAATTCAGTTCAGCATAAAAAATAAGCTGCTAATAGCTGTGTTCACTTTGGCGCTTATTATTTGGGGCGTTTGGAGTGCAACCAAATTACCGATAGATGCTGTTCCTGACATCACCAACAACCAGGTTCAGATAATCACGGTAACGCCTGCACTTGCATCACAGGAGGTAGAACAATTTGTAACCTATCCGATCGAGCAAAGCCTTGCAAACCTGCCCGACATACAGGAAATGAGATCTGTATCGCGTTTTGGTTTGTCGAATGTTACCGTAGTTTTTCACGATGATATTGATATATATTTTGCACGTCAGTTAATTTCTGAAAAGCTCAAAGAAGCGCAGGAGAAAATACCGAAAGGAACAGGCACTCCGGAACTTGCACCCGTAAGTACAGGGCTTGGAGAGGTTTATCAATATGTACTCCACCCAAAGAAAGGTTCGGAAAATAAATACTCCGCTATGGATCTGCGGACAATGCAGGATTGGATCGTTGCAAGACAATTGTACGGCACTCCCGGCATTGCAGAAGTAAGCAGCTTCGGTGGCATGCTGAAACAATACGAAGTAGGGGTAAATCCTGCAAGGCTAAAAGCCATGAATGTAAGTATCGCTGATATCTTCAACGCTTTAGAAAAAAACAATCAAAACACCGGTGGTGCTTACATAGATAAAAAGCCGAATGCTTATTTTATCCGGGGCATAGGATTGATCAATTCTATGGATGATATAAACAGCATATCCGTGAAAACAAGCTCCAACGGAATACCTGTTTTAATAAGGGATGTTGCAGATGTCAAATATGGCAATGCCGTACGTTATGGTGCGTTATCTTATAACGGTGAAAAGGAAGTTGTAGGCGGTATCGTTATGATGCTTAAAGGCGCCAACAGCGCAGCGGTGGTTGAAAGGGTTAAAGCAAAAATGGAAACAATAAAAAAATCATTGCCTGCCGATGTGGAAATAGAAGCTTTTATTGATCGGACAGGATTAGTGAACAGGGCAATAGGCACGGTAGAAAGTAACCTGATGGAGGGAGCGCTTATCGTAATTTTTGTACTGATCGTATTCTTAGGAAATTTTCGTGCAGGGCTTATTGTTGCATCTGCTATTCCGCTGTCCTTATTGTTTGCTTTAGGTCTGATGAATCTATTTGGTGTTAGTGCAAACCTGATGAGTTTAGGAGCAATAGATTTTGGGTTGATCGTAGATGGTGCCGTCATCATTGTTGAAGCAACCTTACACTTACTTGCTGCTAAAAATTTAAAAGAAAAACTTACACAGCAACAAATGGATGGTGCTGTTGAAGAAAGCGCAAAGAAAATGATGAGCTCTGCAGCATTTGGTCAGATAATTATCCTCATTGTTTACTTGCCCATATTAACGCTTGAAGGCATCGAAGGAAAGATGTTCAGCCCGATGGCTAAAACAGTTGCATTTGCCATATTAGGTGCGTTGATCTTATCACTTACCTATATACCGATGATGAGTGCATTATTCCTTTCCAAAAGGATCTCTCATAAGAAGAATTTCTCTGACAGGATGATGGACTTTTTTCAAAGGGGTTATGATCCTTTAATAAAAGGCGCAATTAAGTTTCGTCATTTAGTTGTTGGTGTAGCTGTAGCTCTGTTAATAATAACAGGTTTTATATTCAGCCGTATGGGTGGTGAATTTATTCCGCAGCTTGAAGAAGGCGATTATGCTTTTGAATTCAAATTGCCGCAGGGAACTTCTTTATCACAGAGTGTGGAAACGAGCATGCAGGCGGCAAGGATCTTAAAACAATTCCCGGAGGTTAAAGCAGTTGTTGGCAAAACGGGCTCAGGTGAAATTCCCACTGACCCTATGCCTCCGGAAGCCACTGATATGATGATCGTATTGAAAGATAAATCTGAATGGACCACAACAAAAGATTACAAAGAATTGTCTGCGATGATGGCGGAAAAGTTAGCCATATTACCGGGTGTATTTGTCGAAGAAAGCCAACCGATCCAAATGCGGTTTAATGAATTGATGACAGGGGTAAAGCAGGATGTTGCGGTTAAGATCTTCGGAGAGAATATCGACACACTTGCTTCCCTTGCTGAGAAGGTGGCTAAAGTGATCAGCAAAACCGACGGTGCAGGTTCGCCGCAGATCGAAAGAACAACGGGTTTGCCGCAAATAACTATTCAGTATGACAGAGCAAGATTAGCTAACAACGGTTTAAACATCGAAGATGTAAATCGCACGGTTAGTACTGCGTTTGCCGGTGAGGTAGCCGGTGTTGTTTATGAGAATGAGAGAAAGTTTGACCTTGTTGTGCGGCTTGACAGTGCCAACAGGAGCTCTATTGAAGATGTCAGCAATCTCTTTTTAACAACAAGCGGCGGAAACCAAATCCCGTTATCACAAGTTGCAACTGTTGCCTTTAAAGAAGGGCCGTCACAAATTACAAGAGAGGACGGAAAACGCCGGATCGTTATCGGATTTAATATTGAGGGGAGAGATGTTCAAAGCGTGGTAAAGGATATCCGGGAAAGATTGGACAATGCAAAGATCCTTCCGCAGGGTTATTATTACACTTATGGCGGCACTTTTGAGAATTTACAAAAAGCATCATCCCGGCTTATGCTTGTTGTTCCTGCCGCTTTGCTGCTGATATTTTTCATGCTTTATTTCACCTTTAAATCCGCAAAAGATGCCGCACTGATATTTACTGCTATTCCGATGAGCGCTATCGGCGGGGTGTTCGCTTTATTGATCAGGGGTATGCCTTTCAGTATATCCGCAGGCGTTGGTTTTATTGCATTGTTTGGTGTGGCTGTCTTAAATGGTATAGTTCTTATAAGCACATTCAATCAACTAAAAAAAGAAGGGATCACAGATGTTTTACACAGAGTGTTGGAAGGCACGAAAATGAGGTTAAGGCCGGTGCTTATGACAGCAACTGTGGCAGCATTAGGATTTTTACCAATGGCCTTTTCTACAGGTGCAGGCGGTGAAGTTCAAAAGCCTCTTGCGACAGTTGTAATAGGTGGTTTAATAACCGCTACATTTCTTACCCTTGTAGTTGTACCGTGTCTGTATATTATTTTCTCAGGTAAAAGAAAAGCAGCATCAAATAAAACAGGTAAAATAGTTGCTGTGATGATCATAGCTTGCTTTTTGGGGTTATCTTCTTTTGCACAAACCAAACCCGTAACAAAAATTTCATTTGAAGCTTTATATGAAAAAGCTTTGCAAAATAATCTCCAGCTTAGATCCTCCGATTTACAAATTTCCCGCAGTCGGGCATTAAGTCGCACGGGTTTTACTATTCCAAATACAGGCGTATTTGTCGAAAATGAAGATATCAATCCTGATGATAAAAAAGGGATATTAAAAATTGGTGTTTCGCAAAGCCTTGATTGGCCGGGATTGTATAAGGCACGAAATAAATTGCTGGCACAACAAGTAAAAACGGTAGAAATATCCAAGCAAATAAAGGCGTTGGAAATCAAACGGGATTTACAGTCGGCATATTATTCTCTTTGGTATTACCAAAGCAAACAAAACCTTTGGATACGGTTAGACAGCATTTATGGCTCTTTAGCCAAAGCTGCGATTTTAAGAGTAAAGACCGGCGAAAGCGCAGGGTTAGACAGTATTGCGGCACAGGCAAAATCAAAAGAAACTGATGTGCAGCTGCGTTTGCTGTCTAAAGATATCGAAGCTGAACAGGAAAGAATAAGCAAAGCTCTCAATTCAGATACCGTTTATGCGGCAAGTAATAATATGCTTAAAAAGATGACGGCGGAATATGCCGACACTTCATTTGCAAATCATCCTTTATCTGTATTTCAGCAACAGAATATTGCCATTGCGGGTGCAGAGTTGGAAGTAAGCAAACAAAGCAGAAAGCCAAATTTTGAAGGTCGTTTTTTTTCGCAAAGACTATATGGATCTACTCCTTATTATTCCGGATTTTCAGTCACGGTTGGGATACCTATTTTTGGAAAGAATAATTACAGAAATATTATCAGCGCAGGTAAACTGGAACAACAATATCAACAATCTGTTTTAGATTATCAGAGTCAAAGTTTATCGGTTGAATACAGGGTAGCATATCTGCAAATCCAGAAGAATATTGATTTGCTGAATTATTATGAGCAAACAGGTCTTTCACAGGCAGAAGCAATTTTGAAAGCAGCTAACCTTTCTTATAGAGCCGGAGAAATCAGCTTTGCAGAACTGTCGCAATATTTAAGTCAGGCTATAGACATCCAAAGAAATTATTTAGATGTTCTGAACCAATATAATCAATCAGTCATCCAACTAAACTATTATTCAAACAGATAAAAAGTAATAATGAAAAATATAATTATAGCGCTATGTACTGTCTTTTTCTTTGTCGCCTGTAAAGACAACAAGACAGAAAAAGCCGTAGAAGAAACCCGTGTTGAAAAAGAAGATCCCGCAGCCGAAGAAAGCGGGCTGATTGAGATTTCAGAAGAGCAGATGAAGGCTGTAGGTATTACAACAGACACTTTGGAATATAAAGATCTTACTGCTACAGTAAAAGTAAACGGTGTACTTGCAGTTCCCAATCAAAATAAGGCATTGGTTACATCTGTTACAAATGGCGTGATCAGGACATTAAATATTCAGCCCGGCGATTTCGTAAACAAAGGGCAGGTTATCGCAACAATTATCAATCCTGATGTAGCTCCGATCCAACAACAATTGCAAATTACCAATGCGCAGATTTCTATGGCATTGATCGAGCAGTCCCGTCAGCAGGAGTTAGTTGCAGGTAATGCTGCCCCTCTTAAAAACCTGCAAAGAGTGAACACCGAATTAGCCACGCTGCGGGCTACAAAGAGTGGCTTACAGCAACAGTTACGTACGATGGGCATTTCATACAGCGGCGGCGCAATTAATACAACCCTGAGAGTCCTTGCGCCGATCAGCGGCACAGTCAGCGAAGTAACCGCACAAATAGGGTCAAATGTGGATGCTTCTACTCCTATAGCGCACATTGTAAACAATTCTCAATTACACCTTGATATTTTCGTTTATGAAAAAGACTTACCCAAAATAAAAGAAAAGCAAACTATACATTTTACCCTCACCAACTTACAGGGAAAAGAATATGATGCAGAAATTTATTCGGTAGGAGCGGCATTTGCTAATGACAGTAAGACAATTCCTGTGCATGCGGTCGTAAAGGGTGATAAAACGGGTTTAATAGACGGAATGAATATTACTGCCATTATCAGCACAGGAAATGCTGCTGTGCCGGCGGTACCTTCAGAAGCTATTATTACAAATGCAGGTGAGGACTATATCTTTATTGTTTCTCAGCAACCAAAAAAGGACGCAGGTAATAAGGAAAATGTAAAAAGCTTAAAGTCAGTTCAGTTTGAAAAGATCCGTATAAGTAAAGGAACATCGGATGTGGGGTACACAGAAATTATACCTGTAAGTCCGCTGCCGCCGAATGCGGCAATAGTTACAAAAGGAGCATTTTTTGTATTGGCTAAAATGACAAACAAAGGCGAAGAAGAATAAACTCATCTTATGTATAGCATTCTTACCGGAAGTATTATTATCAGTTTATTGCATGCCATCATCCCCAATCATTGGCTTCCTGTTATTACTGTAGGTAGAAAAGAGAAATGGACTTTAAAGGAAGTTTCGGAAGTAACATTGATTTCAGCGTTGGCTCATGCGCTAAGCACTGTAACAATCGGAATTGTTTTAGGGTTGTTGGGAAAGCAGATAGCGGACCGTGTAGGTGAATTCACGCATTTTATTGCACCTGCTATATTAGTAATACTTGGTCTTTTCTTTATCTATAGACATCACAGGCATAAACACTTTAATGTTGAAGGCGAAGTTGTAAAGAAGCATACTAAATTCCGGATAATTTTTGCTTTATCCATTGCAATGTTCTTTTCTCCGTGCATGGAAATTGAAGCCTATTTTTTATTGGCGGGAACTTATCAATATTGGCTGATATGGTGCATTGCTTTACTGTATGTAACCATCACTACACTGGGCATGATCCTCTTTGTAAGATTCGCTTACAAAGGTTTGCTCAAATTAAATTGGCATTCTTTAGAACATAACGCAGGTATTATTACAGGCGTCACTTTAATCATTACTGGAATAATAACATACTTCATACATTAAAATTATGGAAAATAATAAACAGCAGGAAGGACAACAAAAGCCGGGTGTGCCTCTTAAAAAAGAAACCTCAGATGAGCACATTCATAAGGACGGAGAAGAATCTCATGAACATTCTGACGATGATGGTCATGATCATGGCGGTAAAGAATCTGCAGGCTGGAAATCTCACTGGAATTTACTTGCCGCATTGTTGATTCTTATCATAATGATGGTGTTGAATTTTGGATTTAATTATGTTCCGTCTAAATGGATTGATTTTTCCATACATGCTGTTGCTTTTCTTTTGGCAGGCTGGAGAGTCATAGATCTGGCTTGGAGAAAACTGAAACGGGCGGATATTTTCAATGAGTTTTTTTTAATGACTGTCGCTACAGTAGGCGCTTTCTATATAGGCTCTTACAGCGAAGGAGTAGCCGTAATGGTATTCTATTGTATAGGCGAATGGTTCCAGGATTCGGCCGTTGCTAACGCTAAGAAAAATATCAAGGCATTACTTGATGTACGACCTGATAAAGTTTCCGTTACAAGAAATGGTAAGACAGAAGTGGTTGATCCTTCTGATGTAAAAGTTGACGAAACTATTGAAGTGAAGCCCGGAGAAAAAGTTGCATTGGACGGCGAATTAATTTCAGAAAATGCTTCATTTAATACCGCTGCTCTCACCGGTGAAAGCAAACCCGATACTAAATATAAAGGCGAAGCAATATTAGCCGGGATGATCAATCTCAACAGCGTTGCGGAAGTAAAGGTAAAAGCCCTCTTTAAAGACAGCAAGTTGAGCAGGATACTTGAAATGGTACAGGATGCCACAGCCCGTAAATCTCAAACGCAATTATTTATCTCACGATTTGCAAAGATCTACACACCCATTGTGTTTCTGTTAGCATTAGGGGTTTGTTTTATTCCTTACTTCTTTGTGCACCCTTATATTTTCAATGTTTGGTTTTACAGGGCATTGGTATTTCTGGTGATAAGTTGCCCTTGCGCATTAGTAGTGTCTATTCCTTTGGGTTATTTTGGCGGGATCGGTCTGGCCTCCCGTAACGGTGTACTTTTTAAAGGCGGAAATTTCCTTGATGTAATGACAAAGATCAATACGGTGGTGATGGATAAAACAGGTACACTTACAAAAGGGGTATTTAAAGTTCAGAAAGTTCAGGCTGTTGATATAGAGGAAAAGGAATTAATAAAGTTTGCCGCGGCAATTGAAGGAAATTCAACACATCCTGTCGCTAAAGCTGTAACAGATTATGCAAAAGACAAAGGAGAAATACCAAAGGCTTCCGATGTAGAAGAAATTGCAGGGCATGGTCTTAAAGGAAAAGTAGCGGGTAAAGAAGTTTTAGCAGGGAATATAAAGCTGTTCAAGAAATTCAATATTCGGTATCCTGCGGAAATTGAATCTATTGCTGATACAATTGTCACTATTGCCATTGACAATAAATATGCGGGATATATCACCATCGCCGATGAAATAAAAGAAGATGCGGTCGAAGCAATAAAGGCAATGCATGAACTCAAAATTAAAACAGTGATGTTGTCAGGTGACAAGCAAAGTGTTGTTGACAATGTTGCTAAACAGATTGGTATAGATGAAGCATTTGGCGATCTGCTGCCTGAAGGAAAAGTTGAAAAAGTACAGGCACTGAAAGAACAGGGCTTACGAATTGCGTTTGCAGGTGATGGCGTAAATGATGCGCCTGTAGTGGCACTGGCGGATGCGGGTATTGCTATGGGCGGATTAGGCAGTGATGCAACGATTGAAACGGCGGATGTCGTTATTCAAAATGATCAGCCTTCTAAGATCGTCGCTGCGATAAAAGTTGGTAAAATAACACGACGTATTGTTTGGCAAAACATAACGCTTGCGATGACAATTAAAGTTATCGTATTGATTTTAGGAGCAGGTGGTGTAGCAACGTTATGGGAAGCTGTTATAGCCGATGTGGGTGTAGCTGTTCTTGCGATTCTTAACGCTGTGCGAATACAAAAAATTAAACTTTAGTTCGGGATACATTTAATATCCAATTGAATTAAATATCATTTTACGAACTATTCGAAACTATTAAATGATCTGTGCCGGTAACTTTTGTGGATAAGTAAAACTATGAAGAATACGTGCAGCCGGGAAGAGAAAGCTATTAATCTTTTAATGTTTTTCGCATAATGAACTGAAAGCCATGTGCACAAAATTAGAGCAAGCAATCCGGTAGTTACAGTTTCATTTCGCTTTTTCTTTGCTCAGGTTTCCTGGTAATCTTTGCCATTTACATAAACGATAATAAATATCAACACAAAACGGGTAGAACCTTTTCCTAGAAAAAGCTGATTAGATTATGAAGTGTTAAATCGTTCTCAGGCGATCAGTGTTTTGATTTAATAGGTTTGTATCTTGGAATAAATAGATTACTTCCACCCCTGATTTTTTCCATGTCAAATGATGTATCCCGTTGTCAATGTGTGTCTTTGATTTTTCTTCAAATCTGTGAATATCATTAGAGCGTAGAACTGTCGGGAATACTTGTAAATTCATGTATGGTTACGTTGATATAAATAACCTTATTCTTTTTATACCTGTTTTCCACATTTTAATTCGTATTTTTCTTCTTTACTTCTATGAATTTGGCGGCGAATTACCTTATTGAAATCTTACCATGCCTGTAGAAATTACAACTATCGATGCCCGGCATTATCCTGAGATAAGCAAAATCTACCTTGAAGGAATTTCATCAGGGAATGCAACTTTTCAGACAAGTGCGCCGTCTTGGGAAGAATGGAACAGAAGTCACTTAGAGATCTGCCGCCTGATATCAATTGATAATGAGAGGGTGCTTGGTTGGGCAGCACTAAGCCCTGTATCTTCCAGATGTGTTTACGCAGGAGTTGCAGAAGTAAGCGTGTACGTAGGTTCTCAGCATAGGGGAAAAGGCGCTGGAAAAGCTTTACTTGAAGAGTTGATCAAACAAAGCGAATTAAATGGTATCTGGACCTTGCAATCCGGAATTTTCCCGGAAAATGTTGCAAGTATCAAAATTCATGAACAATGCGGTTTTAGACGGGTTGGCTATCGCGAAAAGATCGGTAAGATGGGCAAGGTATGGCGCGACAATCTGTTAATGGAACGAAGGAGCAAAGTCACAGGCACAGACTAAAGTAAAATTTATAATACAATTCTAACCTGCCTGTTGTTCTTACAACCGGTTAACCCGAATATGCATTTTGCATATTTTTTTGTGTGAGTAAACATTTATCGTAATATTGCAATATAAATATGATACAATAATGGGCGCTACAAAAACAGAACACTTTACCGAAAAGCAGAATCAGATTGCTACGATGGCGAAAGCATTGGGGCACCCCGCCAGAATTGCGATTATGGAATATCTGCTCAAAGTAGATACCTGCATCTGCGGGGATATAGTTAATGAATTGCCACTCGCACAGCCTACCGTATCTCAACATTTGAAGGAACTTAAAAATGCGGGATTAATAAAAGGTGATATTGAGGGTAATTCTATTTGCTATTGCATAGACGAAAAAGCGCTTACTAAACTGCAACGCTATTTCGGAAATATTGTCACAAAACTGGAAGTAAAAAAATCAAAATGTTGTTAATCTAAAAATTAAGAAAATGAAACTGTCACAAATTAAATCAGATCTCGCTTCTGCCGAAGCGGTGAATTTTAAGTTGCCAACCGGTGAATATGTGCCTGAGAATTTCCACGTTACCGAAGTGGGCCTGGTAACTAAACATTTTATTGATTGCGGCGGTACGGAGCGTTTAGAGAAGGTTGTAAATTTTCAACTGTGGGATGCTAATGACTTTGAGCACAGGTTAAAGCCGCAAAAGCTTCTGAATATAATTTCACTTTCTGAGAGAAAACTTGGTATCGGAGATCTGGAAATTGAAGTGGAGTATCAGGCTGAGACCATAGGCAAATATGATCTTGCGTTTGACGGAAAGGATTTTATACTCTTGCCAAAGCAAACCGCCTGCCTCGCTCAGGACGCATGCGGTATACCGGATAAATCAACTGTTTTATCTACGGAAGCAACAAAAAATAATTGCACACCCGGCGGCGGATGCTGCTGATCTTAAAAAACAGAACTTTCAAATGAAAATTGCGCTGTTCAGTGATATACATGCCAACCTTCCGGCTTTGCATGCTTTTTTTGAGGACGTCGATTCCCGGAAACCTGACGCCACATATTGTCTGGGTGACCTCGTGGGCTATAATATTTGGCCCAATGAAGTAATTAACGAGATCAGGAATCGCAGAATTCCAACTATAGCGGGAAACTATGATTTTGGGATCGGGAGAATGAGCAGTGATTGCGGTTGTGCATATAAGACAGACCATGAAAAGGATAACGGAAGCATTTCTATCAGTTATACTAATGCTGTAATGAGTAATGATGAAAGAAATTATTTACGAACGCTTCCTGCACACATCAAAGTGGAGTTTCAGCTAAATGAGGACAAGCTTAATTTATTACTTGTACACGGCAGCCCACGTAAGATAAACGAATACCTGTTTGAGGACAGAGAGGAACAGAGCATGGTTAGGATCATGGAGCAGGCTGACGCTGATATTATGTGCTTTGGGCATACCCACAAGCCTTACCATAGGGTAATGAATTCCGGTGCAGACGGGCAAAATCATTTTCGGCACGCAGTAAACATTGGCTCGGTAGGAAAGCCGAAAGATGGTAATCCTCAGGGTGGATACGTGATGTTGACCATTAATGAAAAAAGTTCTGTTGTTAATTGCGACAGTATCTCCGTAGAATTTATCCGTTTTGGATACGATGTGGAAAAGGCGGCTAAAGCAGTTGAGAACAGCCCGTTACCAAATGATTATGCCGCAAGCTTACGAACAGGCATTTAAATATAGTCTCAAGAAATTTCCTGAAAAACCAATACGCTAAAGCGTATACTTGGATCAATATGGATGCGAATGCAGGTAATGTTTAAATCAGTGAGTTCGCTCAAAGTAGCCGGCCAATTATGTACGTTGATTTATTTTATGTTTCCGGCATATAATTTTCAAACTATATAAAAAACTTAAAACATGGCAACTACTAAAAAAGCGGCACCTGCAAAAAAAGCAGCACCGGCAAAAAAAGCGGCGCCTGCTAAAAATGCAGCGCCTTCAAAAAAATCTGCAATGCCAAGGGGCGATGTAAAACCTAAATCTGATGCGGCAGCAGGTTTAAGGGACCTGTTTATTGACGAACTGAAAGATATTTATTGGGCGGAAAAGGCGCTCACGAAAGCACTGCCGAAGATGGCGAAGAACGCAACTGATCAGGGATTAAAGGATGCGATTAATGATCACCTGGCTGTTACACAAAATCAGGTGGCCCGCGCTGAGCAGGTATTTGCAGCTTTAGGTGAAAAAGCCGTTGCGAAAAAATGTGAAGCGATGGCAGGGCTAGTGAAAGAAGGCGAAGAAATTTTAGAAGGAACAGAACCGGGTGCGGTAAGGGATGCAGGAATTATTTCTGCCTGCCAAAAGGTAGAGCATTATGAAATTGCAAGCTATGGGACGCTCGCTGCTTTTGCAAGAAAATTGGGTGAGGACGAAGCAGCCGAATTATTGGAAGAAACTTTACAGGAAGAAAAAGATGCAGATTCCGGCCTCACAGAAATTGCGGAATCCGCGATAAATATTGAAGCAGACGAAGAAGATGACGAAGAAGAAAATTAAATTGACCTGTCAGTTAAAAAGGAGATACACAAAGTATCTCCTTTTTTTGTAGAGTTTCTTATACGAAATCCCGAAAGCATTGAAAAGGGGTGCCGGTTGCGGTACGTACGGAACAATGCGATTATAAATTTATACGGCAGGCAATTTGAATGATATCAGCCATATTAGTAAAACAAAATCGGGCTACGCCTGATCATCGTGAACCTCGTTCATAATTTACCGAGGGTATACCTTTTGTTCACGGTAAAAGATAAAATAAAGATGTTGATCACAACGATCACTGAAAATAAAAACTGAACAAATGAAAACACCACACCCTGCCGATATTGCAGAAAATGATACTCCGGAAACATCCGGCGTAGATAAACAGAAGAAGAAAGGTCTCAAACAACGCTTCGAGGCGTTTTCAACTAAAGTAACAAAAGCTTCCGGCTCACCGGCAGCATTTTTAATTGCGCTGCTTATAGTTATTGTTTGGGGTATTTGCGGCCCTGTCTTTCACTATTCGGAAGTGTGGCAACTGGTGATCAATACGGGTACTACGATCATCACGTTTCTTATGATCTTTGTAATTCAACAATCTCAAAATAAAGACAGCATGGCGCTGCACCTGAAACTGAATGAATTGATAGCAGCTAATAAATACACCAGCAACCGGCTCGTGGAAAGTCAGGAACTTACGGAAGAAGAATTGTTGGTCATCAAGAAATACTATAAAAGATTGTCCGAAAAATCAAAAGAGACTGAATCCGTATTCACTACACATTCCTTAGATGAAGCGGAGGAAGATGCAAAAAGAAAACAACCGTCCGCCACAAATAAAAAATAATTACTCATTTACAATTAAATATTATGAAACGTTTGTCATTCAGCCTTATCGCAACATTAGTATTTCTTTCCATAACACTTACGGGCTGTGCAGCCATCGGCGGTATCTTTAAAGCCGGCATTTGGGTAGGGATCGTGATCGTTATAGTGGTCGTAGCGATCATTATCGGCGTGATATCGAAGTCTAGGTAAAGTTGGAATTCCGTTTTCATCTAAGTAAATGAATTGGCTCATAATTAATATGATACGATCAGTTATTGGTTACAAAGCGTGCAACTGCGCGCTTTCTTTCTATACGGTAAATTTCATACGCTAAGTTGTTGATGAGATCTACGGCCTTGTTCGCAAATTGCCGCGCCAAATCCGGCAAGACTGCAAAAGTCTTTGTTCAGATCCTTACGCTCATCAGTAAGTTCAACAAAACCTTTTCCTTATTGGCCTCGGATTTGCAATCTCTGTTTGCCCGATCGGTATCATTTTTAAAAAAATAGTTATGCAATCGAATAACAAAGATCAAAGAGTTGTACCCGGAAGTGGTCCCGGCAGCAGCGGTATAGAAAACGCGGATATGGATCGTGATATGACAGCCGATGCGGAAACAGATAAGTCGGCCGAGGCGCCGGGGCATGATCCGCGAACGGAAAGTATTAAAAATTCCGGTGCTGATTCAGATAATACAAAGGATGAGCGTTCTCCGGCAAAGGATTAACAGGTAAAGAGGCGGGGCCGGAATTATTAACGCCTGTAAGTTCATATTACGGACTAATGATCAGACTGCTTTGCCCACAGTCTTCAAACGCTGCTAACTTTCGATACAGAAATAAAATAAAATTGTAAGTCTGCGCTTTCACAGCATGATATCACATTGATATTTCGCCGGAATTATACATCACCGTTGAGGGTCATTCTTCTTCACTCTCGATCACTTCCGCGATCTTATCGATCAGTGCTGAATCCAACAGATTGTCCTCCGACGCCGACGTAACTTTTAGGCTGTCGCCTGTTTCATCTTCACAGCAACTGAAAGTGAGTGAATGTTGATCTCCCTTCCAAACTTCATAATCAACTGCACCGTTTACTTCTTTCACCTTCACCGTGAAAGGCATAATTGCTCCATGGTGGCTTACTTCGATATCAAACTGATGCCCTGATTTCATTTATATAACTTGAATGATGATCATACAGAAACTGTCAAAAAATATCTGCCGGATTCGATTATTTTTCAATCATATGTTAACCGAAAAAGGCAGGAAGAATAACCATGGCCCTGATTGCTACATCTTATTCTCTCATCTTTAGTTACTCTCCGCATCTATCAATATATACGTATCCGGAAGTAGTATCAGTGCTTTAGAAAATGCAACCGGTGCAGGGGAACTGCTGCGCTTAACTAATGCTATATTTAACCTTAAGCTCCGGCAGCTTTTAAACTTCCGGAATATTATAAGTCCTGCGACGCCGGGATCAGGAGGTCACTTGTGCCCTCTATGGCCTTTCCCGGAATATTACCTGTAAGCCAGTTGTAATAAAACGGAAAGTACGAACTCCATACCTGTTCATCATGAATTCCCGATTCTGCTATCTGATAAGTTATCTCGTAATTCGGAATCGCCTTTAATAAATGTACCATAGTAGCCACTTCCTCTACCATTGTTTCTGATTCCATAGCACCTGCATAAAAATACCAACGCTGAGGTAGTGTGGTTGCTTTTGCCACATTCTGCGCTTCTTCAAAAACCATCGGCGCATCCAACCAAAGTGCAGGTGAAAAAATTCCGACTGCGCCGAACACACGGGGGAAATAAAGGCCTGCGTAAAATGAGATCAGTCCGCCCATCGAACTGCCGGCAACGGATGTAAATTCACGCTCCGGTTTTGTCCGCAGTAGTTCATCCACAAAGGGTTTTATTACCTGCGTGAGGTCTGCAAGATATTTTCTCCCTTCCGCGGCACCGTGTTCTTCGTTATCGTGAAATAAATATTCGGCCATCCTGTGCGCTTCGCCGTTATCAATACCTATCACGATAGTTTTACCATGCTGCGCATCGAGTGTCTCATCTATTTCCCATTCCGCCCCGAACGAATTTGCACGATCAAATAAATTTTGTCCGTCGTGCATGTAGATCACCGGGTAGCGTTCATTGCTATCCTGATAATCTTCAGGGAGATACGCACATATACGTCTTGTTTTTTGAAGGTGCGGAAGATAGAGTGCATCGTTTATTATGTGTACGTTTTTAGAAGCCGTAGAATTCATTACGTATTTTTTGCGGAAGAAAGACAAGTGCTGTGCCGGTATTGGTAAGAGATCTGCTTCGCCAATCCCCTTTTCATCTCCGGTCTTTACGTAGCAATCTTTCTGCTTTTTGCAATAGGATAATTTCCCGCCACTTTGTATCTAATAAATTCTTTGGTAATTGGCTAAAAGCTTTGTTAGTCGGTGCCAACACTGTAAAGGGACCGGTACCACTTAAAGTTTGTACAAGGTCTGCAGCCTTGACGGCTGCAATAAGAGTTGTATGGTCTTTTGAATTTATAGCATTTTCTACGATATTTTTTGACGGATACATGTCTGCACCGCCAACCCTTACTGTATGATCGCCAGTTTGAGCTAATAAAAACTTAGATATAAACAGGGCACAAAATAGTACAATTAAAATTTTCACTTTTTTCATTTGGAATCAATTTGTAATGTTTATGGAATCGGTTAGCGTAAGATTTTTTCTTTTAAGAATTGAATCAAATGAAGTACTGAAAATTCCTCTAAGAAGTTCTTTTTGACTTTTATAAAATGCAGCAGAAATGCTGTCAATTTCTTTCACTCGTTGAAAACTATCAATTTCACTTGCCAAGTAGGTTTTTTGTTTGTTTAGTGTAGTAGTATCATTTTTGTAATCTAACGCTTTCGCAGTGTGGTAGGGTGCATTACCCGGTCACAGAACGGAAGGACATCGGTTATGGAACTAATTTTTAATTGTCTAAATATAAAAAAGGCAAAGCGTGTCGGAAACGCAAATCGTTTTCATTTTAAACGTCGTGGAGGTGGCTGGCATGTTCCTGGTTTATGTCGGGAATATGCTAAGCGTAGCATCGATGCGGCGGTTTAGTAAAAAAAAGTTATAAACTCTTTTCCGTGCGGCAATTGAAATCCGAACATTTGGCACTTTAAAACACTTTGCTTTTCCTGAGAATGCTACGTCCCCGAAAACCAATGCTCTTTTTTATTCTTCGCGAGCCATAAATGAAGTTGTAAAAGTGGTCACAGCGGAGGCCGGCGTTAAAAAAAAGTAACCGCAAGTGCAGCTATATTTTTGCCAAGCGTTTGATATTCAGAAAATATAAGCGGTTTTACGAAAAAATCTTCACATCCGAGGTCTTTACAAATGTGAACGTCTTCGGCTTTTGTGGAAGATGTAAGGACAAACACGAAGCTATTGGTAAAACTCCCTTTGGCTTTAATATTACGTAGTGTATCGTATCCGTTCATCACGGGCATATTTAAATCTAAAATAATTAAATTGTTGGCCGCAGGATCCTTTGCGATATATTCAAGCAACAACTTCCCGTTTTCAAAGCTTTTGATTGTAACTTCGGGAGTCTGTGCCGTCAATGAAGCTTCGAGAAATTCACGATCATCGGAATCGTCATCAGTGATTAAATATGTAAATACTGGTTTATCTCGCATGAAGACCTAATTTAGCAAATAAAGGTAAAAAAAAAGTACATGAATTCAGTCCGGCAAACGCACAACATTAAAATTTCCGGGAAGGGAACACAGCCGATCTTATTTGCCCATGGTTTTGGTTGTGATCAGAATATGTGGCGATTTGTGGCGCCGGCATTTGAGGCGGATTACAAAATAATCTTATTCGATTACATAGGATCGGGTAATTCAGATCTTAATGCTTACGATGCTGACAAATATTCGGATCTGGCGGGCTACTCGACCGACCTCATAGAAATATGCAGGGAACTTGAGCTCAGAGACGTAATTTTTGTAGGGCATTCCGTGAGCGCGATCATTGGAATTCTTGCGTTGAATATGCAACCGGGACTATTTGCAAAAATGATCCTCGTTGGCCCCTCAGCCTGTTATATAAATGATGCGGAATATTCAGGGGGATTTGAGAAGAAGGACATTTCGGAATTGCTGGAGACAATGGATAATAATTACATCGGATGGGCAAACTATTTTGCGCCGGCCGTAATTAAAAATCCGGAAAGGCCCGAGCTTGCCGAGGAACTTGCAGAAAGTTTTTGCTCTACGGACCCAAAGATTGCCCGCAAATTTGCTGAGGTAACTTTTCTATCCGATCATCGAAGCGATTTAGCTGCGGTGAAGGTCCCTACTTTGATATTGCAATGTTCCGACGACCTTATCGCCCCGTTGCAGGTGGGCGAATACGTTCATGCTAATATACCGGGAAGTGACATCGTGGTTTTGAAGGCAACAGGCCATTGTCCGCATTTGAGCGATCCGACAGAAACTATCGAAGAAATTAAAAACTTTTTGCAACCGCAGTTTGTTGCCTGATGCAGTCAATCAGCCTTAATGTTTACATTACAATCAGAAGATCTGGATCATGCGCCCTGTGGCTTTATCAAATTGTCAGATACTGCCGTGATCACAGCGGTGAACCAAACTTTTCTTGAAATATTAAACATCATGTCCGTTGATGAAATTATCGGACAATCTTTTCAGCGTCTCCTCAGCATCGCCGGCAGAATGTTTTTTCAGACGCATGTCTTTCCCATGATGACGCTTCATGGTGAGGCCCGTGAAATTTCGTTAAATTTTAAAAAACAAGGCTTTCAGGACGTTCCCGTTACCTGTAATATTGTACGCAAAACCGAGAATGGCCTGCGTGTTTTCCTTTGCGTATTTTTTCCTGTGGAATCGCGAAAAAAATATGAGCAGGCACTATTAGATGCAAAAAGGGAAGCAGAAAGAGCAAGGGAAGACAATATTGACCTGATTAATTTGAAACAGGAGCTGGAAGGGAAGCTCGTAGAGATGAATATGCAGGCCGGCAGGCTTTCGCAGCATCATACAGATATAACACAATTTAGCAAAGTGATCTCTCATGATCTGCAGGAATCCATAAGAAAGATCTCATTGTTCTCCGATAAAATTTCTTTGGCGGAAGAAGGCCTTATTCAACCCGAAAGCAGAAGTAATTTGCAAAAAATTGCAGCAGGATGTAAAAAATTACGTGAACTTACTACTGAACTGGAAAGATTTATCAGTTTTGAAACCGACCCCGGGAAATTTGCCGCCGTTGATCTTTCTGAAGTAATTCATAAAGCAGCAGATCAGTTACATTTGCAACCAGGGTTTAAGAATATTACCTTTCAATCCGATTGTAATAATAGTGTTACCGGCGATGCGGTACAACTGCAAATATTGTTTTTTGAACTTTTCGGAAAAATGGCAGCCACGGTAACGCAGGAGCAGCTGCTCACAATCAGGTTGGAATGTACGGTTACAAAACTCAACAGTCTTCGCGACGTTCCCGATAAATACCTCTACACGGATCACGTGCACCTCAATTTTATAATGCAAACTGATAAAACGAGCGTCGAGGACCACGGAAATATTTTTGAAGCCGATATTCAACTTCCTGCCTTCAATTCTCTGGAATTTGCGATTTGTAAAAAGATTGCGGTTATACATAATGGCTTGCTGGAAATAGCTTCATCTGTTCCCACGGGTATGTTTGCAAAATTACTGTTACCGGTATTGCGGGAATAACTCATGAACCAACAACGCTGCCATGCTTTATCTGTAGAATCGGGTGGGTAAAACAGTATTGGGTTTATAAACCTTGCAGGTCTTCGCATGGTCCTGACTTCTTTTTTTTTCAGTGCCGCGGCTGAGAATCGTTTCACAGTTTCCGACAAAAACCGCCATTCCGGCGCAATATGAGTTGCTTTCCCCTATCTTTATGTTCTCACATATTAAAACCAAAAAAATACAAAACACAATTATGAAAAAAACACTTCTTGCATTTGCAACGATAGCAATTTTTGCTTCCTGCAATGACGAAAAAAAAGCAGATGTAACAACTGAGTCAACAATGTCTACCGACACGAAAATGGCTGATACATCAATGAATGCAAAGCCCGCTATGGCAGACACTTCCATGAACAACAAAATGGCTGATTCTAAAATGAGCGGTAACGCTATGATGAAAGACGGAATGATGATGATGAAAGACGGTAAAATGATGATGATGAAGGACGGCAAAATGATGATGATGGATAAGGACATGACCATGAGCAACGGTACGAAAATGATGAAAGACGGAAACATGATGATGAAAGACGGCAAAAAAATGATGATGACTGAAGGTCAGATGATGGATGCACAGGGTAACATGATGAATGCAGACGGCACCATGATGAAACCGATGTAAACTTTCGGAAATATTTGATCATTTTTTGCAAGGAATGATCATTTTGGTTTGTTTTAAATTTAAGAGAAACAGGGATATTCTTATCCCTGTTTTTTTATACGCAGGATGCAGAAAAATGCAGTAAGGGAACTTAAAGAGTGCATCATCTGTAAGGCTTCGGTTCCAAATCCGGGCTTTTGAAAGAGCCGGCAGAAATGCATCAACAGGCGGACGTGTTGCCATACCCAATTAAAAATTATCGTTGGTGCTCAGGTATCACCATTGCCGGCATTCTTGCGGTCTGTGACAGGCTCAAATGTTAATCTGTGTTGTAAGGTTTTTTCTGGTAAAATGCTGATGACGATAAGATTTTTAAATCAGTCAAAAAGCGAACGTTTACCTTAAATGACGGGGAAGTCAATATATATTGCGGTAATCAGAAAATATGTATAGAGGGAAACCAAAGAGTGCTAAGACTATTCCTGCACATGACCTCTCATAAACAGCAATCGGCGCCGGAAACACAAATTAAAGCAGCAGATAGAGCTACACCGATTACTGAATGAACAGTTAAATTATAAGCCGTTCCCGGCGTTTAATAGCAGAAGCATTTAAATACTTACAGGCATAATGAAACCTATATCCGATTTTGTTAAGGAAAAAAAATCGTCCCTGCCCAGAAGCCGGGGTGAACAAAGAAAAGCGTAAGTATTGCTTATTTTAGGGGGGAAATTTCAATAATTGAACTCACGGAATTACTGAAGGGTGAAAAGAATGTAGCCGCTAAATTCCTGTTAACGTTAAGTGATATAGGAATTTTAAATTCCGATAAATTATTTAAGGGACTGCCCGCCTCATGGAATGTCTGTAAAGCATCTGACCCGTCTTATAAAATTTCCTTTGCCTCATTTTGTTTGTATGCCGGCGTTCCCTCAGAAAACGAAGGAGAGGCAATAGATCTGCTGTTTCATTTATTGGTATGGCCTCAAATTAATGTAACCTTGAAAGCACGGGCAGCCTTAGTGTTATCCAACCTCACAAAAAAATATCCTGACGTTAAAGAAGAACTGAAGTGTGTTTAACAGGGGAGCAAGGGAAATACACAAAGGACTTCCACAAAAGAATGTTCCGGATTTTAGCGTCACTGAACTGAATGTTTTGATCATGATCTGTTAAGAAGGAGTTTAGAAAAACAGCTGGATGCAGTTAAAGATCGGGTTCCTCCCGACCGTGTATTTTCTTTTACAGTTTTACACAAAACACTAATTCGCACGATAAGTCTAAGGGGTAAAATCGATAATTTATCAACTGCATCATTTTTGTGAATACGTTTAAAACTTATTTATGATTAGATATATTCTTACTATCGCCTTTTTTGGTTGTGCAGGAATGCAACAATCATCCGCACAAAAAGGGATGCCTGCCAAACCGGTATTGAGTATTACACATACCACGAATTATGCGCAAAACGTAGATTTTAAACCAGCTATGTTAAGTCAACTAAAAGTTCCTTCGGGATGGAAAGTACAGATTGCTGCATCGGGTCTCGGGAAACCGCGGATGATGTATATGGGTAGTGCCGGTCAGTTATATATCACACGTCGCGATCAGGGAGATGTTCTGATGCTCAAAGATGCGAATGCAGACGGGAAGTTTGAAGAAATGGTTACTGTAGTAGCCGATTTCCCCGGCGTTCACGGTATCACGCTCAAAGACGGCTGGATGTACCTCGTAAGCAATCGTGTGATGCGCAGATATAGAATAAGTGCAGATGGTTCTGTGGGTGTGATGCAGGAGTTGTTTTCGGACCTGCCCGACGGTGGCCAACACCCAAATAGAACGATCGAATTCGGTCCGGATGGTATGCTGTATTTATCTGTCGGCAGCACCTGCAATGATTGCTTCGACAGTAACAAAGAATCCGCAACGATGATTCAAATAGACACGGCTACATGGAAAAGAACCGTTTACGCACGGGGGCTTCGCAACACGATCGGCTTCGATTTCCACCCTGCTACAAAAGAATTATGGGGGATCGATAATGGCGGTGATACCAAAGGGGATAACTGGCCGCCGGAAGAAGTGAACGTCATTAAGAAAGACGGGGATTACGGGTGGCCGTTGGTATATGCAAAACAGGTTCCCGATGAAACAAGAGAAGATCCTGCAGGTACCACTAAAGCCATGTACGCAAAAACAACGGAACCTTCTGTGTTGGAAGCCACTGCACACAGTGCACCGATAGCTTTTCGCTTCTTCGGCAGTGCAGATGTACCCGCGGATCTTAAAAATGACGGGCTGGTTTGTTGGCATGGGTCGTGGGATCGCAAAGAACCGTCCGGCTTTAAAGTACAACGCATAAAATTCACTAATGGCAAAGCCACGGGCATAGAAGATTTTTTAACGGGGTTTTTGAGCGCGGATAAAAGAACAAGATTCGGTCGCCCTGCCGGATTGTTTATTTCTCCAAAAGGACAGGTGTTCATTTCTGATGATGCAAATGGTGTTTTGTATTGTGTGTCACGAACCTAGATCCGTATATTATTACCTCCGCTTAATTTTTCATCTTCAACTCTTTTAATATGCACATCAAATTTTCCAAAGCTCTTATTGCTTTTACGATCATTACTCAGGTTTCTTTCGCTCAAACGAAAATTGAATTTACGGCACCGGATATCTACCCGGAGGGTATCGCTTACAACAGCGCCACAGACGTTTTTTACGTATCAGGTGTGCGATATGGTACGATCGGTAAACTCACAACTTCGGGTATGTATACAGAAATTTTTCGTGATACAACCCTTCGTTCTACTTACGGCATGAAGCTAGATCCTGCCGGCAAAAAATTATGGTTCTGCGCAGGCGATGCTAATTACAGCAAATACGCAAGTGATGCCACACATAAAAAAATGATCCGACTCATTGCAATTGATCTCGCAAGCGGTAAAAAAGTAAATGATATCGACCTCAGCAACGTTGCCATCGGCCAACACTTTGCAAACGACCTTACCATGGATAAAGAGGGTAACATCTATATTACCGACAGTTTCTCACCGAATATTTACAAGATAGACGGTTCCGGAAAAGCGACCCTGTTCGCAACCGGTCCGTTATTATGGTCCGCAAATATTGGTCTTAACGGCATCGTCTATCATCCGGGCGGTTATCTGATTGCAATAAACAGCGGGGCAGGATGCCTTGTGAAAATAAACATCGCAAATCCGGTAGATATGTCGAAAGTAAAAATAGATCAGTTTTTTCCGGGGGGAGATGGGTTGTTGCTCAACAATAATAACAGCCTTACACTGGTACAAAATCAGGCCGTTAATAAAATATTTATGCTCCGGACTACTGATGATTGGCAAAGCGCAAAAGTAGTGATGGCTACAAAAGCAGCGGCATTGTTTCAACAACCTTCCACTGCAGCAAAAAAAGGAAACGAGACCTGGATAATGAATTCAAAACTGAATGAACTGGCAGATTCAGCACATGTTCCCGCTAAAAAATTCAGTGTCCAAAAGGCGGAGTTTTTTGCTGCTGATTAGACTGCGAAAAATTGGTTATATACAAAAGGGAAAGACAAAGCGCTGTGTTTTTCCCTTTTTAATTTTAAAATAAAGCTGAAACTGCGATTATAATTCTTTGATAGAAACTGCATCTTTCCTAAAGGTTTCACCGGCAATTGGTCAAAAGTCCCAACCTTCACCTGTTCGATATTTTAATTGTCGTTTTTTGCTGATCAATTTATATATTTCAGCGCGAAACGACATAAGGGCAAATATTGCCTTTGTAGTTTCCGATGATTGTCTGGTGCATTATCTAAAATTGTTTCAAAATGACGGAACCACTCTAGAGGGCGATATAACATCGGAATTGTATCTTAAATGCTGACCGCTTTACAACATTCCGGAACTATATCAAATAGTATCCGGCAATTGCCGCACCGCATCGGTTGCTTTTGTATCCTACCGCACCCCCGGAGAATCCCCGGATTACTTACGCACCGGGAAAAATACCTTGACCTCTCATTCCCGGAAATATTACCCTGTTCGGGCCACACATTTTTACTTATAAGTGGTGCTCCGGAGATTATTGCAGGCGTTGCAGCTTTGATGAAGCCTGCAATAGGCGGTTGTATTATCGCAGGCTGCTTTATTGGTATTGCAGGTACACTGATCCCGGGTAAATTTTATGAAGTGGTCTTATGTGATCTGACTATTGCAGCAGGTGCTGCAGGTCTTGCTATGCTGCAGGTTTATATAATGGCGCAGGATGCCTCGGGTGAAATCTTCGCAAGATGCTGACTTGATGGCTACTTTTTTTGAGAAAATAAACTGTGTTGGCTCACGGGAAGATGACGAAGTTTTATATAGTATAAATTACCTGAGCAAAAAAAATGCGCCCATAGTTACCGTCAGTGATATTTATACAGTAACAAAAGCAATGTTAAAAAACGCAAGATTGAAATTAAGAAAAAAGGACGCTTCCTGCGTAGGGGTTCAGTGGTTGTTGATCTTTCGCAGGAATTATTGTTTCAGAAATACACGAAAAGTTATCCCGTATTGGCATGTATAAGTTTCCACTTTATAATAGTTACTCCGATTGGTCCTCAAACCCTTCGAATGCACCGGCATCACCGGAAGAAAGTTCCTGGTTTAAGCCTTCTTCTTTACTTGTTTTATCCGCCTCTTTGCGGCTTGATTTTGTATGGTCTTCTTTTAATGCTCCTCCCGTATCTGCCGGTTGAGGATATTGATAAATCTGTTTCTCTTTCATGGTTGCCTGCGGCAGATCTGCAGGATTGAAATCAGGTGTATTTTCCATCGATTGTTTTTGTTTTTATTACAAAATATTATGCCGAAAAAGATGGAGGTATAAACCGTCATATCGGGTAGGGAGCACAAATAGTTGAGCAGAACTTAAAAATAAAACAGGGATACGAATATCCCTGTTCTCTTAACTTAACCAAACATGAAAAAATGATCATCCCGCCTGTTCGAAATGATCAGAATTTTAAAAATGATTATGGATTCATCTTCGTACCGTTGGGATTCGTATTGGTCCCGTTGGGATTCGAATTTGTACCATTGGTATTCGTGCCCGTGTTGTTCGGATTCATATTCGTACTGCCCGAATTCATGTTCGTACCGTTAGCATTCATCCTGCTGCCATCTGCATTCATCATGTTCCCTTCAGCATCCATCATTTGTCCTTCGGTCATCATGGATTTTTTACCGCCTTTTATCATCCAGTTACCGTCACGCATCATCATGGTTCCGTTCGACATTTTCATATCCTGATCCATCGCCTGCATGTTACCGTCTTTCATCATCATCATTTTGCCGCCTTTCATCGTCATCATACCGTTTTGCATGGTTGGGCTGCTTTGCGGCGTAGTGGTTCCTGTAGTGCTGCCCCCTGTGGAACTGTTCGCGCCTGACTGTGCATTCATGTTAGAAGATGTGTCAGCCATTTTTGTGTCTGTGGACATTGTTGACTCTGTAGTTGTATTGTCTGTTTTTTTTTCGTCATTGCAGGCAGCAAGCATAGCTACCGTTGCAAATGCAAAGAGTGTTTTTTTCATAATTTTTGTTTTAGTTTTTTTTCGTTTTAATACTGTGCGTACAGCATAATGACAAACTAAATACCGAACCGGTATAAGTCGCTTAAAATGTTTTTTTTCTCTCTGAATTAAAAAATCAATAGGGAAACGGCTGTTATTATTTCAGAACGTTGTCCGCATGCTATACAATTTTCAATATCGGGGTAATACACGGACCGCCCGTACGCGGAGGTTTCTCTACAAACAAAAAGGGTCTTAGAGGCCCTCGGCAAAAAAAGGAAGCGGGCGAAGGGAAAATGCAAGGCGATTTCGTTTTTCACAATAAATGCTCATAGCCGGGACAAAGATTGCATGTGGATCGCAGCAACCCGGGTCCGGAAAAATACCGCCGGTAGGTTCGATGATGAATCCAAAAAAAATGCGGACATCGGCATCAACGTATTGTTATTTTATTCGGTAACCTTATTATATTTGCTTACCGCAATGTCCTGTTGCGTGATAATATTAACCTGATCATTTTTAGTTACACTTTATTTTAATTGCAAAATTAAAAAACGCCACTGTTATGTACGATCCTAAAATAACCGCAATGCAGGTAGCTGCAGCAAAACAAATGAACGTTTTTCTAAAAGAATTTCGTGACCACTTTTTTTCAAAGATCATCGACTTTGAGCAGGGAGATAATTTGGCAGCAGCATTTGAAGCTTATTATAAGGAATCTGACGGCGGCAAAGCGCTGCAGATCCGCCTGGGTGAATTAAGTGACGCGGAACGTGCATTCAAAGATATAAGCAGCGTTAAATAAATCGGTAACTCCTATATTGTCACGTACATTTTAAGAAGGAATTTTTTGTATAAGTGCGTTGCTTTGGGTTTAACAGTAACAGGAAGATTTAAAAGTAGTTCCCGGCGGTAATGAGCCGGGGAAAGTGTGTAAAGACTTTAGAAATGGTCTGCGCTCCCCGAAGATTGCAGGGTTTATGAAAACAAAGATTATCTAAAGAGATAACCGCCCGGCGCAATTTTAGATAACTATTTTATATGGAAATAAAACACAACGACGCCACGCCCAATCGCCCGGAAGGGGATCGGGTTACAGATGCACCTTATGTGCTTGTGAATATGCATCAGTATACTGAGCAATTGCTTCGGGAAGACGCATGGGAAAAAAATGATCGTAATGCGATCACCGTTTTTAAGACTCCGGGGTATACCATGGTTTTAAGTGCTTTTAAAGCGGGTGCCGTTGCACCGTCTAATATTGTTCGCGGAACCACCGCTATTCAGGTGATCTCCGGTGATTTTTCAATAAAGCTCGGCTCAGCATCGACCATGCTTACAGCCGGCTCCGTCATGATCATTCATGAAGGTAAAGAACACAGCATTGAAGCACTGGCAGACTCCCTGATGTTGATCACTACCGTGATGCACGATTCTGCTTAACCCGCAGCTGCCGGAGAAAACATTTAATATTGTATACTCTCCTCCGCCATTATAAAGAAAATCTTATTGCGTGCACGCCTGTTGCAGCGCGGTGAGGCAAGGCACGGAAACAATGAAGCATTCCACCCGGTATTTATTCACATGTGTCTGCCCATCATTATAGGGACCGACGAAGCTGATAGAAAAAAAGGCTGCCTGCGTAAATTGCTGATCATGATAAAAGCTGTGGGAATGAATGAGTGATTGTGTAAAAAGCAATTGAAACCGTGGCCTCTTTTGCCTTAAAAAAACGCCCTGCAGTAGAGAACAGACCGCGTCGCCGAACAAAGGGGTTGAACTGCCTGCGGTAAGGAATATTCATTACCCCGTATTTTTTCTTTTTTGTACGGTATAAATTTTGTTTAAGTTTGCAGTACCACAGCATCCTGTGCGCAATTACATCCGGATCGTTCTGATCCATTTCCCAGATTATTTTTAGAATAGCTGTTTAAAACAATTAAACCGGTATATCATGAAGCACATTAAAACTGCTGCTGATAAAGCAGTGTCAAAACCCCTGATCACGTTTTTAAAGGAGTTTAATCATTACTATTATGAAGTGATAGTAAACGACCGCCAAAGCGCGAGCTTTTTGGATGACCTCATGAAATATTTTTATACGTCAACGCCGGGAAAAGAGTTGCGCAATACGCTGGAAGAACTGAAGATCCGCCCTGAGCCGCCTGTTCCCGAACCGATCCTTTAACCGACAACCGTACATATGAAGCACTCTAAAATTTCACCCCTGGCAAAATTAGGCATCGTAGATATGCTTAATGAAATGAAGACGCCGATCACTAATATTAAACTCTGCGTAGAGCTGTTGGAAAGCGACCATGAGGATCATGAACGGGATTACCATGTAATGATCAAAAACAACGCAGTAAAATTGGAATCAAGGCTTCGCGAATTGTTGAATACCTTTTACCATCTCGGTATATCAGTCCATTTAGCGGAAGATAAAACACCCATCCAATAAAAACTACGGGCAAGCGTATCGAAGGCAAGGCCTGCTTGATGTTTTTGCCCGGGCTCCGTTATACCGGAAAATAGCAGTTGCAGCAAGTGCCTTTGCCGGGAATGGATTCGATCACGATAAAACCGTTATGTATATGCATGATCTTGTTGGCAAGGGTGAGGCCCAGGCCCGATCCTCTGTAATTGGATTCGTGCACTTTTTCAAATAACACAAAAGCCTGATCAATATTTCCCGGATCTATTCCTATCCCGTTGTCTTCGATACAGACCCCGGAATATTTTCGGGTTTGATTTCCTTCAGGCGCAGTGCGGTCTGTTTCAGCGCAACTTATTTTAATCAGCGGCGAAGGCGATTCATTGAATTTTATCGCGTTATCGATCAGTTGATAAAAAAGCTTTTCCAATAATGTTCTGTCACCGGTCACCGTACAAAGTTCGCCGGTTTCCAGCACTGCATTTTTATCAAGCAACTTTTCTTGCAACTTTTCGGAAACGGTTGCTGTGATCGCTTTGAGGTCAATTTTATCAGAAGGCTTTATAACGCTGATCTGGGAGAGCTGCAGCATATCATCCATCAGCAAATTCATTTTATTAAGCGCCGATTGCATACGGCGAAAAGTAGCTTTTCCTTTATCGGTAAGATTTTTCGCTTCCGCTTTTATCAGGAACTCCATATCTGTATAAAGGTTTCGGATGGGCAACTTTATTTGATTGCTGCTGATCTGTGTGAAAGATGCCATTTCATTTAATGCCCGTTCCAGCTCATCATTTTTTTCATTTAACCGGTCATTCAAATATTCAAGTTTCCTTTCTGCCTTTATCCGGTGCGCTACATCATGCACGAGCTGCATAATACCTGCCTGTTTATTGTTGCGGGCAAACAGCGGTAAATAATGGGTTTCCGAATGACTTCTGTAGGCGATCCTGCTGTCTGCAGGTATAAAGCTTTTAAAGCCCGAGATCGCAAGATCATAACCTCGCTTAGCTTCAGCATCTGTAACCAATTCGGGGAGAATTGTTGTAAGCGGCTTTCCGATAGCTTCCCCGGCTGATATATTATAGGTGCCGGTTGCCGCATTGTTCCATGCGGTGATAATACCGCTCATATCAATAGCGATCATAGCATCTATGCTGCTGTCTGCAAGCAGGGAAAAAAAATCTTGGTCATCTAAAAATATATCGCTCATAGGTTTAGTGGATAATGTGTTCTACCAGGTCAGTTAGTGTTTTATTGGCAAATGGTTTTTCTAAAAAAGCATCGGCCCCCGCCTGCAGTGCCGGCTGCTCCATGCGTGCGCTTGCCGAAAAAATAATTACCGGTGTCTGTTCGCCGGTGCCTCTCGTTTTAATAAAGCGGCAAAGATCGATACCGCTTGCACCATGTAATTGTTTATCGATCAGGAAAATATCGGGCTCTGTAAAATCATTATTAAGTATCGGTACTTCGTTGGCAAAACAGGTTACGGCGTAACCGGCTTCGGTAAACAAAAGCCCGAATACATCCCTGATGGCAGCATCGTCGTCTATGATAATGATACTTTTCAATCTTTGCGGTGATGGTTATTATACGGAAGCGTAAAAGTAAATGCGGCCCCTTCTCCGGGGTTGCTGTCCACAGTTATTGTTCCGCCGTGTCGCTGTATGATGCCCGCGCTGATATACAACCCGAGTCCCATTCCCGCATAGTCGAGCGGATTTCCTTTTTGGATCCGGAAAAATTTATCGAAGATCTTTCCCTGGTCCTTTTTGTCGATACCGATACCGTCATCTTTTACTTGCACGGTAATGCCGTCTTTTTCTTCGGTTGATATAATGTTGATCTCAGAGCCCTTCGATGAATAGTTGATCGCGTTTGTAATAAGATTTGTGATCACCTGCCCGATCCTTTCAGGATCTGCTTTTACGTTTTTGCTGATGCCGCCGGTAAAATTGATCTGGTGTTCTTCGGATAGATGTTGCAGAAAATTTACTTTTTCTGCAATCAGTTCGTCAATGCTGATGAGCTGTTTTGACAGTGGCAACAAACCCTCGGAAATTTTCGTCGTATCCAGCACCATGCGGATAAGATCGCTCAGTCGTTCTACCTGCCTGTTCAATTTTCCCGCAACCGCCGCTGCTTTGTTTTCCGATGTTTTTTCCAACATCTGCTGAAGAATATCGGCATAAGCTTTCACGCTGGTTACGGGCGTTTTTAATTCATGGCCGGCGATGCCGATAAAATCTTCCTTTTGTTGGTCTAATGCTTTTTGATCCGTTACATCATACATCACACCTACCATGCGGGAGGTTTTGCCGTCCTTTTTTTCCACCACCCGGCCATATCCTTTCATCCATCGTGTTGCCTGATCCTGCCCGCGGAAGATGCGAAATGTACAATTAAATTCAAAAGAAGTTTCCACTGCATGCATCAGTTCAGCAGCTACTCTCGGCTTATCATCCGGGTGCACAAAGCCGAGGAAATAATCGCTTGATATTTTGCCGGCAATCGGCAAAACACCCATCAGGGTAAAGTGTTGGTCGTTCCATGAAATGCTGTTATCGGCAACGTTCCAATCCCACGCACCCATGCCCGCCGATTCAAGCGCCACACGATATCTTTCTTCCGATACGCGAAGTGTTTCTTCGGCATATTGTTCTTCTGTAACATCACGGGCCACTTTTACAAATCCCGCCAGCCCGTCATCATAAATAGGGGATACCATTCCGCTCATGTAAAAGCGTTCGCCGTTGCGGCGCATATGCCAGCGCTCGTCCGCAGCTTTTCCGTCTTTTATTGCAGTTGCCAATTCCTTTTCAGGCACACCTGCTTCCCGATCCTCGGGAGTAAAAATCAGGTCAATGGATTGATTAATTACGTCATCCTTGCTGTAGCCGAATATTTCTTCGGCGCCCGGGTTCCATTCTTTAATGATGCCGGCGGCATCAGTAGTGATGATGGCATACGAAGTTGCACTCTCCATTGTTGCCCTTAATCTTGCCTCACTTTCCCGCAGCTCTTCTTCGGTTGTTTTGAGATCGTGAATATCCGTTGCGGAACCAAACCAGCCGGTTACATTTTCCGCTTCGTCGTGCAGCGGTACGTTTCTTCCGATGAACCAACGATATTCGCCGCTTTCCGATTTTAACCGGTATTCAGTATCAAAATCTTTCCCTGTGGCCAATGCTTCTTTCCAAAGTTCCGCAGAGGCCGGCTCGTCGTCCGGGTGCACGATCGCCTCCCAGCCCAAGTCAACCGACTGTTCATAATTGAGTCCTGTATATGCATACCAACGCCGGTTAAAATAATTTGCTTTCCCCTTTTCATCATTTGCCCAAATGAGTTGAGGTACGGCATCGGTAAGGGTGCGGAACCGCTGCTCACTTTCCTGCAGGGCTTTCTCCGAATGCTTTCTTGCGGTGATCTCTACAAAGCTGAGCACAACGCCGTTGATGCGATCGTCGGATGTGCGATAAGGCGAGATGCGCATGATGAAACTCTGCCCCTCTTTGGATTGAACTTCTCTTTCTACGGACTGTAGTTTTTCAAGCACAAACTCCGCATCGGTAAGCAGCTTGTCGTATTGAAGTTTATTCGTGATATCCGTAAGCGGCCGGCCGTAATCCGCAGGTAACAAATTGAAGAGATTTCTTGCTGCCGGCGTAAACAGCTTCACGCGGAAACCTCTGTCGAGAAATACCGTACCGATGTCTACTGAATTGATTAGGTTCTGTAAATTATTTCCCGCGAGTGTGGTCTCTTCGATCTTGATCTTGAGCTCTTGGTTCACGGTGCGTAATTCTTCATTGATAGATTGCAATTCTTCTTTGCCGGTTTCCAATTCCTCTGCAGCCGAGCGCAGCTCCTCATTCGTAGCCTGCAATTCTTCGTTGGAAGCTTTCAATTCTTCTGCCTGAAACTCATGGTGCTCGATAGAATGACGCAGTTGATTCTTTATCAGGATCAGTTCTTCTTCGAGGTGCCTTGCTATGGGTTCTTCTTCGGCGTTGATCTTTCTTTCTTCGGTGCTTCCGGTGCCCGCTTTTTCAAACAGGATCAGAAAAAAGCCTCTTGCAGGGTCGGAATCTTTTATTACCGGGCGCACATGCAGGTTAATGATCTCCGGTTCCGTGGTTACGAGTTGTATACCGGTTATTTCTACGGGTGTTAGTCTTTGCTTCGCACGATATAATGCCGATCTTAATTCGATGCGCAGTTCCTGCCGCACCAGCTTCAGCAGGTTTTGGGAGATCTCGCCGCCGCCGATCTGAAAAAATCGCCCGGCATGTTCTGATAAATGCAGGATATCATATTCTTCATTCACCACCACCGATGGCGGTGCATATTCTTCCAGCAGCCGTTGATGCAGATCGCCGAAGGTAATCCTATCCGGGGCCCGTTTTTCAGGTGGGAGTGACGGATTATGCAGCACCACCGGTTCTATCCGAAGATTAGGCACGGATTCCGATAGAGGCAATGCACGGTATGATGCCTGCCTGCTTTGGAACACATGATATTCCCGACTGAAGGAAGAAAAAATATCACTTGTCCCGTCAACCGATTCCGATGAACCGAGAAGTAGCCAGCCGCCGGGGTTAAGCGCAAAATGAAAAGTGTTTAATACCCTTTCCTGTGCCACTTGGTTGAGATAGATCATTACGTTTCTGCAACTCACCATATCCAGGTGTGAGAACGGCGGATCCTTTAAAAAATTATGGTGCGCAAAAAGGATCATCTCGCGGATCTCCCTACGCACACGGTATTTATCGCCTTCCTTTATGAAAAAATGGCTCATCCTTTCCGGTGAGATATCTGCCGCATCATTCAGTGTATATAATCCTTCTCTTGCCTGTGCGATGGCCGCTTCATCTATATCGGTGGCGAAAAGCTGCACTTTAGGAACATCTGAAAGCCCCGTTAATTTTTCGGCAAATAACATAGCTAAAGAATAAGCCTCTTCACCGGTAGCGCAGCCTGCAATCCATATCCTTACCCGGTGCTCATTATTTTTATCCCTGAGGATGTTGGGGATGAGGTCATTTTCCAGGTAATCAAACGCTTTTTTATCACGAAAGAAGTTGGTTACAGAGATAAGCAAATCTTTAAGTAATGCGGAACATTCTTCGGGATGAGTCTGAAGAAATAATGCATAATCGGGAAGCAGGAAAATATTCCTGATGTTCATGCGGCGCTCTATTCTTCTTAGGAGTGTAGGGCGTTTGTAGTTTGTAAAGTCGTGGCCCGTGCGCAGGCGTAATTGCCGGAAGATCTCCGACAATGCTTTCCTCTGTTCTTCCGCTGTGTCTTCGGCAGATTCAGGAATAATTATGGTAGCCAACCCCTCTCTGTATGCTATGATCTTTTTCGGGATCTCAGCTACAGGTAATATTTCGTCTGCTAATTCTGTAGCGATAGAATGTCGCGGCATTTCGCTGTATTCTGCTTCCGCAGGATTTTGCACAAATGCGGCGCCGCCTTTTTCTTTTATTCGCTTCAGGCCCATCGAGCCGTTTGCACCGGTGCCCGAGAGTACCACGCATACCGCCGCAGGCCCGTGAGATTCTGCCAATGTGCGAAAGAAAATGTCTACCGGCGCACGGCGGTCCTCGATCGAAAGGTTTTGAGAAATAGCGATATGGTCGTCTTCCATGATAAGGTGGCAATCCGGCGGGATCACGTAAACATGATCGGGTAATGCTGCCGTCTTTTCTTTAACCCGGATCACATTCATCGTGGTTGAATGCATCAGCACTTCGGCGAGCCGGCTGTCATGATCAGGTGAAAGATGGAGGATCACTACGTAAGTGATACCCGTTTTTTCAGGTACGTTTTCAAAAAAGGTCTTCAATGCTTTTAGGCCGCCGGCAGAAGCACCTAATCCCACGATCAGCCTGTCGTTCCTCCTGCTTTTTTCATGTGCGCTGTTATGAGCTGTAACGGGTTCTTTCATGACTTTGTTTTGAGCATAGAAAACTATGATTTTTTAGCAACACCCTTTTCTTTTAACCGGTTTATTTTTCATTTTTCGGCTGCGTCTCCTCCCATTTTTTTAAGAATATCGGTGATCATTGCCGCATGTTCCTGCGCGGCTATCGCTTTTTGAAAAAATATGGCGGCATCCTTCGGTTTATTAAGCGCCGACAGGTTATCACCTTCTTTGTTGAGCAACAATACTGTTTCGCCAAATCCGCGAAGCGCATTCCAAAGCGTCTCTTCCGTTTTTTGGGACATATCTTTCAGGAGACTCTCCGCCGAATAGGCGTGGCCGGTATGGCAGCGAAAGCGAACAATATTGTTTTCGCTGATCGCTGAAAGTACACCGTGACATTCCGGGCAGGCGTACTGCGTGGCTTCGCCAAACGTATTTGATGCCGGGGTAGGAGATAGTTGCATTGCTGCGTTGATCTCGTTTTTTATCAGGTTGCTGTTTTCGGGCATTATTTTTTTATTTTCAATTGTGGCCTTGCTGAGTTCGTAGAGTAATGCGCCCATTTTATGAATACTGACTACGTGCGCTGTTTCCACAGCATTCACGGCATGTTCAGGCATCGAAGATACTTCCGCTTCTGCCGGATCCTGTATTATAGCCTTGCCGCCAAATTCCTTGATTGCCCAGAGCCCGGAAGTGCCATCGTCTAGCCCTCCTGACAAAATAACGCCGATCGCCCTGCTGCCGAATTCAAAAGCCGCTGAACGAAACAACGGATCGATGGCGGGCCGGAAGTGGTTCTCTTTAGGGCCCTTCGTGATCCTGATCCTGTCGCCCTCCGCTAAAATATGATGATCAGGCGGGGCAATATAGATCCTGTTTCTTTGGATCAATTCATTATTAATGCCGTTGGCTGCAGGTATCAGGCTGCATTTGTTCAGTACCTCCGGCAATATACCGGTAATATCTGCCGGCATATGCCACACGATAATGATCGGGGTGCTGAAGCCCGCAGGTAATGAATTGATCAATATTTTAAGTGCCGGTACACCGCCGGTGGATGCCCCGATAACAATGAGCTTATCGGTTTTGCGCAGGCGGTTACGCTCAGGCGTAGCCTTGTCATTATGCGCTTTTTTATCGGGCATAAATGTTGTTTAAAAAATAACTAAATAAATTCGGGATGTATTGTGATATCAATGCGTACTTGCGATATCTCTTCCGGAGTGGAGTGTTACAAAAATACGTATAAAATATGTACGGACCGAATGCGTCTTAAGTGATCCGCCGCCAATTTTTCAATCTGTTATGGATGTCAAAATCAATCTGTAACGGGATAATATTCAGTTAATAACCGGCCAAACCATTCACAAAAAAAGCTTACCATCCTGCACGCAGTTTTCTGTTCAATAAAAATTAATTATATCGGCATGCTGCGATGGGGTTATTGTATGTGGTATCGGGCTATGCACATAAAACTTCACAACAGCCGACTGATTGATGAGGTTCAAGTAACCAGTCACGCGTTTATTAAATCCGAAGCCGCGCTATACCGGGCGGCTACTCTTCAGACGATCCTATGAAATTCCCCGGATTTCCCAGATCAACATGCGCGAATATTTTTCCGGCGCCATTGCTTCCGCCTTATCATTTAGCCAATGGCCCGCGTATTTCTTTTTGATCACATTCACATGATGCAATTCATGCCCGGCGATATGATAGGCCAATGCACGCACGCTCACAAAACTGTTGTTCACCGCTCCGCCGCGCTTCAGTGCATCTTCCGTAAAGCCGAGTAGCAGGTTGATCGTGGATTGCCGCATGGCACGCAATTCTTCACATAGGTGTTGCATGCTCCTGCTGTTAGCATTCGATTGTTTTACATATTCCCGGTCGTTAAATGAAGGCTGCGGACTTTGATCATTTCTTGCAAAAGAAAGCATCCGAAAAGAATAGATCCTTTCCATGTCTATCACGTGCGCTACGATCTCTTTGATCGTCCATTTATCTTCGGTATATCGGTATTGTAACATTTCTTCCGGGAGGCTGAGCAGGAAATGCTCGGTGTGATGAAGATTGCCGGCCATGTGATTAAGAAGCAAGCCGTCCTGCGGGATCAGCCGGTAAAGTGACGGTTCGTTCTCAGCATATTCCTGCCGCTCCGGGGGTTCAATTATTCTCATCGGTTTCTGTTTGTAATAATGATAAATCCAATCATTAGTTTTATGCTTCACTCACCCACTTTGTTGCTTCTTCCAATTGCGCATGCGTGTAACCTTTCGCTTCACCTGGTGCGATGTAGCTAAAGAGATCGGTAAAAGTATTTACCGCTTTGTTTTCCGACACGATCGCCATTCTGTGCCACTTCGTAAAATGTTTTAAACCCACTTCAAGATCTTTCATCAGGGCGGCTGTACTAAAATCTGAAATGCCCGTATCAAGCACCAATAAGAAATTGATCTTGCCTTGTTTTTTTACGAGCGCATCAATTGCAGGGATCACAACATTGTCGTAATCTGTTTTATCTACCTCTCCCGTTGCACGAAAAGCCGCCACGTTTTGTGGCGCAGTTGAAATAATTGAGATCATAAAATGTCTTTAAAATATTGTTCACAATACCATGCCGGAGCAGCGGGTGCCGATCATCCGCGGTTAATTGATCGAATGCGCCTCGCTCCCTGTTTGCGTTTCATAAGGCAGACGAAAAAGCCATGGAGCGGAACGATGAGTTAGTGTTGTGCGAAAAAAAACTGCTGTTCAAAAACAGCAGTTTTAATTTTCCCTTTACTCATTATGCCCATGGGTCTAACACCACTTTGACACAATCTTCTTCTTTCTTTTTAAAGATGCTGTAGCCATGTGCAATTTCGGAAAGCGGTAACCGGTGCGTGATGATATCATCGAGCCGCACTTTTCCGTCTTTTACGTAACCCAGCAACTCATCTATATATTTGTGCGCAGGTGCCTGTCCGCCTTTAAGAATAATGCCTTTATCAAAAAATTGGCCTACCGGAAAATTATCGTAAGTAGTTGGATACACGCCCAATACCGATACAATTCCACTTCTGCGAACGGCGCTCATACAGGTTTCCAATACTTTCGGTGAACCTTTTTCAAGATTAATAACAGCTTTCAACCTGTCTAACCAGTTTCTGTCGGGTTCAAAACCTACGGCATCCACGCACAGATCCGCGCCGCGGCCTTCGGTCATTGCCCGTATCTGTTCTACAACATCTTTTTGATCTTCAAATAAGATGGTTTCACAGTTAGCTGTTTCTTTGGCTTTATCTAAACGGTATTGCAAGGGGTCCACAATTACAACTCTCCCTGCACCCTTGAGCCATGCGCTTTTCGCTGCCATGATCCCTACGGGCCCTGATCCGAAAATTGCTACCGTTTCTCCGCCTTTTAACTCACCCCAATCAATGCCCGTATAACCCGTCGGAAAAATATCTGTAAGAAAAAGAACCTGTTCATTTGTCAATTCATCAGGCACAATTCGGGGTCCGTAATCACCGTAGGGAACTCTTACATATTGTGCCTGGCCGCCATCGTAACCGCCATACAGATCGGTATATCCGAATAATGCACCGCCCTTTTGTGTGAGCAGTCCGCCTTCAGGTCCGTAGTGTTCCGGATTACTGTTTTCGCAATTGCCCGGCACATCATGATTACAAAAAAAACAGTGGCCGCATGCGATCGGAAAAGGAACGACAACACGATCACCCCGTTTGAGATTTTTTACTTCTTTTCCTACCTCTTCTACGATACCCATAAATTCATGTCCCAACGTCATAGGCCGCGGTTGAGGGATACCGCCGGAATAGATATGAAGGTCAGAACCGCATATCGCAGTGGCTGTTACCTTAAGAATAATATCACGACCGTCTTTTAGCTTAGGATCATCAACCGTATCGTATTGAATATTTCCCGGCCCATGTATTACAGCTGCTTTCATAATAATTAATTTAGATGAAGGATGTTGTTATTTCTTTTCCGCGTCTTCTGCAGGCGCTTGTTTTTTATACATTTGCGCAGCCAGAACATGATCAGGAGTAACGCCTGCCATACCTACCTGCATTTTATTTTTCATTCCGGAGATCACCGAATCATCACCGCTCATCAGTGCATCATACCCGTCCTTTGCCACATCAGCAGGATCTGCTCTTTCACCCTGCACTGCTTTAGAGTCATTCATAGCTGCTTTATTAAAAAAGTCGGTGTCAGTCACACCCGGAAGTAATGCAGTAATGGTAACACCGCTGTCTTTATTTTCTGCACGAATGGCTTCTGTAAAAGATTGCACGAATGCTTTTGTTCCGTGATAAACCGATTGCCATGCACCGGGCGTTTTTGACGCAATCGAGGAAAGGTTGAGAATTTTCCCTTCGCCGCGGTCAAGCATATCTTTTAAAAATAATTTTGTGAGGATGACGAGGCTGGTAATATTCAGCTGAATGATGGCGATTTCTTTTGCAAGATCTGTGTCCTTAAATTCACCGAATTGTCCCTGTCCTGCATCGTTTACCAGCACATCTATTCGAATTCCCTGTGCGGTTACGTCTTTGTAAAGTGATACCGCATTGGCCGGATCAAAAAGATCAGCGGATATCGTCGTCACGTTGATGTCATTCAATTGTTTTAATTCTTCTGCTGTTTCTTTCAGGCCGTTTTCACCTCTCGCAATGATAACGAGGTTATAACCGTCTTTGGCAAATAATTTTGCGAGTTCCTTTCCTATACCACTCGTAGCACCGGTGATCAGCGCGTATTTTCCTGTATTCATGTTTGAAGTTTTATTGAATGAAAAATATGAATTACACCTTTAATAAAAGGAATCAGATTGCCCTGCTTCGCTGTTCGGCAAGGTCAAGGGAGACTAAACGAAATATGCCCCTGTCATTTAAAATAGTGCACCCGGCATCCTTTAGGTGTTTACCGGTCAGCGTACCGCTGATAGGGATGGCATTTAGTTTGGAACACACTTCCATAACAGTGCCTGTCAGTTCCACGGGTACCAGATCACCACTGTCGCTCAAAAAAACAGACAGCACCACCGTCATATACCGTTTGCTCACGATATCAACGGTATAGCTTGCGATAGATCCTTTCAAGGTCATAGTCGGGTTCCTTAATGCTTTAAATAAAAAAAGCCTGCATTGCATAATTGCAATCAAGCTTCTGTCCATGTAGTGTGAATAAATTCGTTCGGACTGATCACTTCTATCCTAATTTTATGCCAATGCGGTTGAAAGCCGTTATGATTTTTGCACATAGCAAAACACTTTCACAGCAGTTTTTTAAGTATTTGCTTGCCCTGCCCGCATACTTTTTTTTTACTGATGCGGCTATAAAATATGCTGCATTATCGTTACTGTTCCTCGGGGCTCAAACATATTCAACTTGTTATAAATTTATTTTGCACCTGCAGTGCTTTCCTGCGGCACTGCTTACTCCTTTTCCGCTCCCCAAAAAAGAATGCCCGCTGAAGGAGATGGTGAATATCTCGACACTCCTGATTATGTGCAGGGCGCGGGTTTCAGGCCTTCCTTCGTCAGGCAAATTGAAAGTGCCCGCGGAATAGAAAGTACAGATTTTAGCTTCCGGAAAAGCCATGCCTGGCATATATGAGGGGCATGGAACTTTTCATTGCCGGTAGCTATCAGGGAGAAATAATGGTGTTGAAAAATACGGATGGCGACGGCAAATTTGATAACATGCTAACTGTATCTCAAAATTTCCGCTAATGCACGGTATCACAATCGAAACCGGCGACTGTATATCGAGATATCAATTGCATTTGAACAGGGGACAGTCCGGAACAACAGCAATGCCCAAAATTGGTGCTGACTAAGTAATGGAATCGTACTGAAGATATAACTACGGCTGCGAAAGGCATCCATGGCTTTTATTTTTTGCTTGTCTGTAAAAAACATTCTACGAACGGGAAAAAGCGCGGGAATTATTCCTTTAATCGGCTGCACAAAAGATTCGGGTAAACTTCGTCCGGCATAATTGAAGCTAAAATATAAAATTCCTTTCGTAGCAGGAAATCTCCTGTTTGTCGCAACATTCCCGCTTTCATGATTTATTCATTACTCAATGGAGTAATTTAGAATGATGAAAAAGCAATGGTTCAGGAAAAAATGGGTTGTCGTACTTATTCATACGCTTATATGGATATTGTTTTTCTCGCTGCCTTATTTACTCAGGCCCGCCAATAACCAGGATGGTAACCATGATCATCAGCAACCCGCTGAAACAACGGTAAGCTTTATCATTTCCCGCATCAACGACCTCATGTTGATCAGTTTTTTTTATCTCAACAGCCTTGTGCTGATACCACGGCTATTTTACAGGAAAAAGTATGCTGCTTATTTGTTGATGGTGTTGGCTTGCTTTGCAGTATTTTCTTTTATATCATTTCAGTTGCAATTGCAGTTTTTGAGAAAAGACATCGGTTTTACATTTAGCAGGCACGTCATGTTTGCTGTATTTGTGTTCCTTTTTATGCTCGCCTGCAGTATTGCTTACAAAACAATCACAGATAAAATTAAGTCTGATAATCTGGTACGTGAAAGAGAAAATGAAAATCTGAAAACAGAACTGTCATTGCTGCGGATGCAGGTTAGTCCGCACTTTATGTTCAACGTGCTGAATAACATGGTGGCGCTTGCAAGAAAAAAATCAGATCTGCTGGAACCTTCACTCATTAAGCTTTCTTCGCTCATGCGTTATATGTTGTATGAAACCGGAGAGTCAAGGGTTTCGCTGGAGAGAGAAACGGATTATCTTCAAAGTTATATCGATCTTCAGATGCAACGTTTCGGAAAAAATGTTTCATTGGATGTAAATATGCCTGCACCGGATAAGCAGTATGATATTGAACCGATGCTGCTCATTCCTTTTGTAGAAAATGCGTTCAAGCACGGCACGGGTATGGAAAAAACAACTCTTTTTATTTTTCTTGAAGCAAACTATGATAACCTCACATTTACCGTAAGCAACAGTTTTGATCCTGCATCCGCACAAATAAAAGATAAAGCGAGCGGGATCGGTCTGGCAAATGTGCAGCGTCGGTTGGAATTATTATACCCGCATAAGCACCAACTCATTATTCGGAAAAATGATGATACATTCACGGTATCACTTCAAATTAATCTTTCATGATGATCCGCTGCATTGCTGTAGATGATGAGCCACTGGCGCTGGAATTGCTGCAGGACAATATCTCAAAGATTCCTTTTCTGCAATTGGTAGCCGGATGCAATAATGCGATCGAAGCCATGAAAGTATTGGAAGAAGAAAAGGTAGATCTGATATTTTTAGATATTCAAATGCCCGGACTCACGGGTTTACAATTCATCAATAGCATGACGACTGCAAAGCCGATGATCATTTTGGTAACGGCTTATGACAAGTATGCGCCGCAGGGCTTTGAGCTGGATGTTCTGGATTATCTTGTAAAGCCCGTTCCATTTGATCGTTTTGTAAAGGCCTGTAATAAAGCGAAAGAGTTGATGATCCTTAAAACATCACACAAGGAAAATACGGATTCCGATTATTTTTTCGTGAATGTGGAATACAGTCTGGTTAAAATAAATAAACCTGATATTACCTATATTGAAGGACTCAAAGATTACCTTAAGATCCATCTTGCAAGTGCGGCACGTCCTATCGTAACCCGCATGCCAATGAAAAGTATTGAAGAGCAATTATCTCCCGCAACATTTATCCGCATCCATAAATCATATATCGTTTCTGTGGCGCATATCACGTCGATAAGAAAAACGACCGTTTTTATTGACGGCCTGGAATTGCCGGTAGGAGAAAGTTACAGGGATGCGTTGAATGTTCTTACAGGAAAGCAATAATACAGTTAACGGTTGACAGCGTGAAGCCAGTTTTCGCGTACAATCTGCTTCCTTTTGGTCATCGAAAATCTGCGGAAAATTTCTGTGTAATCTGTGCCATCCGGGGGAAACAAATACTTATTCCCTTTTCGTCGCAACATTTCCCCTTCTCGTCTCTTTGCCGTCATCCACGGTTTCATTGTTTTTAATTTTGTGTCAAATAAACAACAATGAAAAAAATAGCTCTATTTATTTCCCTGATCAGCATCAGTTTACTCTCATTTGCTCAGGCGCCTGCGCAGGGTGCAGGCTTGCAGCAACGTGTAGGTGGTACCGGAAGAATTTACGGTAAACTTATCGATGCAGACGGCAAAACAATCAGCAAGGCCTCTGTCTTCTTAATGAAAAATACAAAAGACACGCTGGGAAAATCAAAACAGGTTTTATTTAAATCCGCACTGTCGCAGGCTAACGGTGATTTTGCTTTTGAAGACGTACCTGCGGGATCGGCTTATGTGATCAACGTAAGCAGCACGGCATACAAAGCATTTACCCAAACGGTAAAGTTTGCAGCGGAAGACAAGCTGGATAAGAATATCGGATCGGTTGTATTAACGGCAGGCGTTAAGGATCTGGATGCCGTTGTAGTTACAGCTGTTACACCAACGGTGAAATTCAGCGGTGATAAAAAAATATTCAACGTAGAAAAAAATATCATGAGCGCCGGTGGTACAGGTGTGGATGTGATGAGAAATGTGCCTTCGGTAAATGTGGACATTGACGGCAATATCACATTACGTAACAGCGCACCGCAATTGCTTGTTGACGGCAGACCAACTACTTTAACGCTTGATCAGATCCCCGCGGATGCGATTGAAACTGTGGAAGTGATCTCTAACCCTTCCGCAAAATATGATGCATCAGGCGGCGGCGGGGGTATCTTAAATATCGTGCTGAAGAAAAATAAAAAATCGGGCTATAACGGGAATGTGCGTGCGGGCGTGAATAAACGCGGTGCAATGAACGGCGGTGCGGATTTTAACGTGCGTCAGGGGAAGATTAATTTGAGTGCTTCGGTGAACGGTAATCAGAATAAAGAAAGAACGACCGGCGAAACAACCAGACACAGTTTGCTTTCTTACCCGCAGGTAAATACCACACAGAATAATTACAACAGAACGACCGGTGGTTTTGTATTTGCAAAACTCGGCCTTGATTATTTTGTTACAAACCGCACTACGCTTTCCTTTTCGGGGATCAGGGTGCATGGTGAATTTAAGCCGAATGAAACGATAGATATTTTTTCCGATAGTTTATATACTTCAGGAAAAGTGAGTGAAGCAAGTCAGCGTTTCACAACAGGTACAAGAGAATTCAACGGTAAAGGATTGGTATTCGGTATGAAACACACATTCGCCAAGAAAGGCGAAGAGCTTACGGTAGATGCGAATTATTTTGGCGGTGAGAATGCGAACAACACATTGTACACTACGAATTATTTAACGTCCGGCTATACAACGTTACAAAAACAATTAGGCAGCGGCAGTGATAAAAATTTCACGATCCAATCGGATTATGTATTACCTGTAGGTAAAACCGGAAAGATAGAAACGGGTGTGAGAGCGCAGATCCGCAGCAGAGTGAACGTGAACGATAATTATATTTACGATAATGCAAAAGCGGATTACACACTTATTCCTTCCGCAACGAGCCACTATAAAAACACGGATAATGTATATGCGGCTTACGGTACATACAGCAACAACATAAAAGATCTCAGCTACAAAGTGGGTGTGCGTGCGGAGCGTACTGATTACACCGGAACGCTTACAAGTACGGGGCAACAGTTTAAAAATAAATATCCGGTGAGTTTGTTTCCTTCAGTATTCTTAAGTCAGAAATTGAATAACAAACAGGAATTGCAATTGAGCTACAGTCGCAGGATCAACAGGCCTAATTTCTTTCAGCTGATCCCTTTTACAGACTATACAGATAAATTAAATATCACGAGAGGCAATCCCAATCTTGTTCCTGAGTTTGCACAATCATTGGAACTGTCTTATCTCAAAACATTTCCTAAGAACAATACTTTATTGGGATCTGTTTATTACAAGCACACTGATAATCTCATCACGAGATACCTTACGTCGGAAGCAGATCCTATAACGGGAACTACTGACCTGATCAATACTTACATCAACGCAAATTCAAGTTATGCGGCGGGTGCGGAATTGACTGCAGTAAATAATATCACAAAATGGTGGGACATCAGTACGAATGTGAACGTGTATAATTCAAAAGTGAATACGGATAATGTGAAAGGAGATTCGCAGGCGGCGTTGTGGAGCTGGTTCGGAAAATTCAACAGTAATTTTAAATTGCCTTCCAACTTCGCCATTCAATATACTGCAACATATCAGTCTAAAACAAACCTGCCGGTAAGTTCAGGCGGCGGCGGAATGGGCGGTCCGGGTATGCAACAAAGTCAGAGTGCATCTCAGGGTTATATTAAATCCTTCTGGGGAATGGATCTTGCAGTGAAGAAAAGCTTCCTGAAAAATAATGCCGCTTCTATCGGCGTGAGTATTACAGATATTTTCAAAACAAGGATCAACAGCCAGTATTCGAGCAGCGATTATTTCACACAGGACTATAGCAGACTTCGTGATCCGCAAATGGTAAAAGTGAATCTTTCTTATCGTTTCGGTAAACAGGATGCGTTGTTATTCAAAAGAAAAAGCAGCGGTGGTGACGGCAGTGCGACAGAGAACAGTGGGTTTTAAGGAGGATTAATATGATAATCTGCAATGTAAAGGTGTCACCTTCAGCAAAAAGGTGACACCTTTTTCCAAAGCTATCACCCTCCGTAAATTAAAATCTGCAATAATACAGACACAGGATTGCGGGATGATGATAAGGTATCACCTTGGATTTAGCCGGAGCTCACACCTGCATTCCGAAAGGGGACACTTCAAAAAAAAATCACAATCCCGAAAGAAGTACTTGCTAACCGATGAGTTCTTCTTTGGGGATATACTAAAAGCACCGGTGGGGATCGGTGCCTTTGCATATAAGATTCAAAACGGGATCGTGAGGCCCGTATTCGGAGGTTTAAGGCCGCTCCCTGAATCCAACGTAAAATCTCCGTTTGTCATGCACTGCAAATTTTTTGAAGATCCGAATATTTCCTCCTGCTCAATTAAATGACTGACGGAATTCTAACGGCGACATCTCCGTCTTCTTTTTAAAAAGTGTGCTAAAGGATTGTGCATGCTCAAAGCCTAATGCATAGGCGATCTCACTCACCGATAAATTTGTACCCGAGAGTTTTTCTTTCGCTTTTTCTATCAGCTTTTCATGAATATGCTGTTGTGTATTTTGCCCTGTATGCACACGCAAAAGATCACTTAGGTAATTTGGTGATAGGTTCATTTGCGCAGCAATATGTTGCACCGTCAGCAGGCCATCTCTTCGGGGAGTTTCGTTATTGAAATGCTCATCTGCCAACTGTTCAAATTTTGCAAGCAACTGATGATTGTTGTTTTTACGGGTGATGAACTGCCGCTCGTAAAATCGATTGGAATAATTAAGCAGTAATTCGATTTGCGATAAAATAATTTCCTGTGTATGTTTATCGATATGTATACTTTCTTGATCGATCTTTTTTAAGATACTGATCAGGTCATCTTCCTCTTCTGCGGAAAGATGCAGCGCTTCATTTACGGCGTAAGAAAAGAATCCGTAGTCGTGAATATTTTCCGCAAGCGGATGCGTTAACAAAAAGTCTGGGTGAAAGATCAGCAAATAACCGGAGCCGCATTCCATTTTATCAAGATCAAGTTGCTGTACCTGATTTGGTGCGGTAAAACTGAGTACGCCTTTGTCGTAATCATAATGTTGCTGACCGTATTTTATTTTCCCTTTCGCTTCCCGTTTCAATGCAACGCAATAAAATCGGTTCACAAAGCCTTTCCATACTTCATCTTGCAGAAAAATAGTTTCTGCAAGATTGATCATACTTACCAACGGGTGGCGCGGCTCCGGCAAAGACAATAAGCGGTGAAATTCTGAAACGCTATTAATGGAATTCATACTACAAATTTAAAGATTATCAACGGTTGAATAAAGACAGCAGGTCGTCCGCGGAGTTCCCGAAAATTAATCAATAAGTCCCATACTGAACTCGTCGTAAGGCTTGCCCGTGTCAGTTCCTAACGGTATAATGCTTTCCAATTTTCTGAGATCCGCTTCGCTCATTTGAATTTGCGCAGCTGCGATATTTTGTTCCAGGTACTTCCGGCGTTTTGTTCCCGGTATCGGTAAAATATTTTTACTCATTATCCATGCAAGTGCCAGTTGAGAAGCCGTTACATTTTTTTCTGCGGCTAATGTTTCAATTGCTTTTACCAGTTCCACATTTTTATAAAATTGTTCTCCCTGAAAACGCGGGATCGCACGACGAAAATCATTTTCCGGCAGATCTTCAATGCTTCGTATTTTTCCGGATAAAAACCCGCGACCAAGCGGCGAGTAAGCAACGAACCCGATACCAAGCTCATGCAAAGTTTGCAACACGCCGCGTTCTTCTACGGTTCTTTCAAATAAAGAATATTCACTTTGCACCGCGGTAATCGGATGCACGGCATGAGCCCGCTTCACTGTTTCGGAAGAAACTTCTGACAGACCGATGTAGCCGATCTTTCCTTCTTTTACCAGGTCGCTCATTGCACCAACCGTTTCTTCGATCGGTGTATTCTTATCAAGCCGGTGCATATAGTACAACTCGATATGATCCGTATTTAAATTTTTCAACGAACGCTCAACCGCTTTTTTTACATAATCTTTTTTACCGTTGATGGCCCAGGTAACTTTATTGTTGTCATCTATTTCCCAACCGAATTTTGAAGCGATGATATATTTGTCACGATTGCCCGCAATGGCTTTTGCGATGAGCTCTTCATTTTTAAACGGGCCGTAAAGATCTGCAGTGTCCAAAAAGTTGCCGCCTAGTTCTAATGAGCCATGAATGGTGGCGATCGCTTCCTGTTCATCTGCCGGGCCGTACATGTTTGCGTCTTCAAAACCCGTCATACCCATACATCCTAACCCGATAATTGGTACATTCAATCCCTGACTGCCCAATGGTATTTGCTTTAATGTCATAATGATTATTTTAGAGTGCAAATGTCGCAAAGGCTTTGTGAAAGATTGTTTGCAAAGCCCTGAAGCTTGTATGCAAATCGGGGATAGGTTTGTGCGGACGACTTCAGCGCGCTTCCAAAGTTTAGATGTCATCTCTCTGCATCGTCTCCCGCACTTTACGTTGCATATAGCAGAACGCAATCTTATCTATTAAAAAGGATCTTCAAATAAAACATCGGGCTTTTTAATTCTTTTTTCAGATCGATGCCGGTGAACATTGACGTGATCACTTTATTAAGCGTCGTTCCTTTAGTCGCTTTGTTCATCATAAAATTAAGCAGGCGCGGATGAGTACTGAATTTTTGTAAGAAAATACTCATCTTTAATTCGTCGCCGATCTTGCGGTATAACGGATCTTCATATTTTTCTTTAATAAATGCGGAGCCGTAACTGTTTGCGGATAAAGAGTCTTTCGCTGCATAAGCCGCCAGCATACCACTGTACATGCCATTGCCGATACCCTCACCGGTAAAGGGATCTATGAGATCTGCCGCATCACCGGTTAATATAAAATGATCGCCGGAAATGCGTTGCTTCTGTTTGAATGCGGGTAGTCCCCAGCCCCCAATCTTGCCGTCTGTTGTTGCGTTTGCAAATCTGTCTTTAAGCAACGGGTTCGTTTGTATCGCTTCCAGCATGATCGCTTTAAGATTGATTTTTTCTTTTCTTACTATGTCGGACGGCATCCCGATGCCCACATTCGCTTTACCGCCGGCAAGCGGAAAGATCCATAAATAACCGGGTAATATTTCCGGCAAAAAATGGAGCTCAATTGAATTGCTGCTATCAAATCCGGTGATGCCCGAATAGTATGCCCTTAATCCCACACAATCCGTTCTGGTATTTTTTTTATCGATGAATGTTTTCTTTACGATGCCTTTATCACCATCGGCGCCGATGAGTAAAGGCGCATCTGCTTTGTATGTTACGCCGTTATGCTCAAAATAAACCTGCACGCCGGCTTCACCCTGTGCCACCCTTTGCACATGCGCACCCTGAAAAATTGTTGCAAACGGAGACGCTGTTTTTTGAAACAGAAAATTATCAAATACTAATCGTGGTGCCACAAATCCCGCTGCATGATCTTCAGGCATATTTTCATTGCTGAAAGGAATGGTAAGCATCTTGCCGTTTGGCGCCGAGAATAAAATAGATCTGCACGGAATGTATGCTGCTTTATTTTGAAAGATCTCATCAAGCCATTCCGGGTCAGCTTTGCGCAAAACAAATCTTGCTTTGCCGCTGCAGGCATCACCGCAGATCTTATCACGCGGAAATATTTCTTTTTCAATAAGAATATGCGGGATCTTTTCCTTGCTCAAAAATATAGAAGCCGCGCAGCCTGCAGGGCCTGCACCGATAATGATCACTTGTGTGGTAAGTTGTTCGGAAGCGGGCATAATTAACGACAAAGTTTTTGATAGTGAAAGATACTTATGAAAAATGCTTTTTACCTATTTTTATATAGCTCACGCTGTCTGCAGCAATCATTTAAATAAGAGTCGCCCTTTTTTTGACAAAGACAACATATAGAAGAGTATTGGCCCTTTATGAAAGCATTGCTTCTTATGAAGATTGGGATAGCGACTACTGGTCTTGTGGCGGCAATGATTTTATTTTTCAGGTGCTGCTTAAATTCGAAGGGTATGATTGGATTGCTTTGGAGGCTGATCTTATTTATTGGAGTACGGGTCAATTGGAGATCCTGTCCGGAGCACTCATTGAAGGCGACAGGCATTATGACAAAAACCTGTTGATCGATAAGCGTGTTTATTTCTATGTAATTATCTGTCTGCTCACCGAAGTTTATTCTGATGAATTAACTGAAAGCATCAACTTTATTACTATGAGCAACCGGGTTCCCGTGGCAATGTTAACAACGCTAAAAAGCAGGGTGCAAAATAAGATCGGAGAACTTAGTATTGCTGGTGTCGATGATTCTTATCTTAAAAACTTTATACGGTACAGAAAAATGATTGAAATGCATATTACAAGATCGGAAGCTGAACAAAAAACTTAGTCTTTATTTTTCAGTTCCTATTCCATGAGGCTATCGTTAGGCCGATCGTATATATAGATCTTTTTAGAAATGCTGTCAATGTAAGGCCGGGCATCTGTTACGAACTGTTTATCGCTTCCGTCTTCTTCACTCACATCATGGCCGATCTGAAATACATGTTACGCTTTGTTGTCTTTGTTCACGATTTGGTCAAACAGCCATTCTTCCGGAATATTAGTTTGAAGTGTAGCTTTTACTGATTTATTCTTCGATTGACTGAGGTAAAGTAAGATGAGCGAATCTGAACGCTTTTTGCAATAACGAAACAGTTTGCATCCGTGTTTGAAACTGTCGTATCCCGGTAATTTTATACTGCGAATTTATCAGATGAATTGTTTTGTCGATGCTGATCACTGCCTGCAACAACTATCAAATTCACCGGGAAGTGAAACTCGCAACATGTATATGATTCATACGAAAAGACAGTACTTTTCATAAACATTCATCCCGTACTTCACTGAGACCGTTTCGGCTAACTTTGCCGACTGATAAATATTAATTTAAGACAATGAGAACCGTGTATTCTTTTTTGCTTTCCTATATGATTTTTTTTGCTTCGTGCAACAATAATAACCTTGCAACGCCCGCGAATACGGTGCAGGCTTATCTCACCGCCATTGACAATTTCGAATTTGAAAAAGCAGATGCTTTATTGTTGAAAACGCCGGAGAATAAGGCCGCTTTAGATCAGGTCAAAAAATTCGCTTCCGCATTTGATGAATCCAAAAAACATGCATACCTCATTAAAGTGCAAACAAGGCAATACCACATTATCGGGAAGGAAGTAACTGCGGATAAAGCAGAGGTAATTGCAACCAATAATGAAGGAACATTCACTGTTGTGGTTACGTTCGAATTGGTTAAAGATAGTGGTAAATGGCTGATTAAAAGTTACAGTAATGATATCGGATGACGAGGAAAATCCGCTGATTATTTGATGCCTCAAACTTAATATGCGCGGATAGCCTGAAGGATTATTTTATCCTCAATGTTAAGTGAACAGTTTTACTGAGAGCCTCACTTCACTTTTTTTAAATTATCACATCTTGTTAAGCGGCATCAAATTAGCGTTACGTTGTAAATACAAGCCTTTATATGAAAGATGAACGCTACTTAAAACGCCTCGAAATTGCCGCGAGATTGATGGACTCACAATTCAGAATTCCGGGAACTAATATAAAATTCGGACTGGATCCGCTGCTGGGATTGATACCCGGCGCAGGAGATATTGCTTCTTTCGTTATTTCCGCATTGATGGTTTCCACCCTCGCAAAGAACGGCGCAAGCGGTTTTGTATTAGCGAGAATGATTTTTAACATCGTTGTCGATGCATTTGTGGGAATGCTGCCGGTGCTTGGCGACATCTTCGATTTCGGCTTTAAAGCCAATGACAGAAACATAAAACTGATGCGGGAACATTATGTGGAAGGTCGCCACAAAGGCAGCGCATCAAAACTGATCATTCCGCTTTTAATAATTTTATTCCTTATCATAGCGGTTGCAGGATGGTTAGGATATAAATTGTTGAAGTGGCTGATCGGCGTTTTGTGAAAAGAATCAATTTTTGTCATAGCCGCGAAATGAAAAAGAAGCTGTCAGTATAATGCAAGCCGGCAACCTACCGGGGTTTGCACAAAATGATCGCTGTAAAGAATTGCTCCTTTGTACCGCCGGCAGCACATCGGTAAAGACACTCACCCCATTACGTTTTGGGTATTGGGCTACCGGCAAACTGAGAATTATGCTGCAGACATCTGAGAGTGTATAGTAACGAATTGGCTCGGGATCAAGTTGACAAATCTGCGTGAAGAGCGTTTAGGGAATGATCTGCAGGATTGTTGACTGCAGCGGGTATTAAAAAATCATGAACCGGGGACTATATGTTGTATAAAAATCAAACTCCTTCAGCAATTAGCTTCAGCAGCTTTTTATTTTTAATAATGATCTTTCTGGATTCTGATACAACAATTCCTTTTTCTTTAAAAAAGGAAAGGACCCGAACTACGGTTTCCTCTGTTGTTTCAGAATAACGGGCAATATCTGCCCGCGACATGGATATGCCGTTTTCTTTATCTCCTGTTTTATATTTTTCATTCAGGATCAGCAGGATCAGGGCAACCCTTTCTTTTGCAGATTTATGTGAGAACGATCCGATCAGATTTACCCACACATTAAATTCGAAACTCAGGATCTCTACCAGGTTGAAAGACAGATTGGGCGAACGTTTTGCAATATTCAAAAAGCCCGTTCCCTCAAATACTTCAATCTCACTTTCTTCCAGCACAATCGCGGAGACCGGGTGTTTACCTTTTGACAACAAAGGCCGAAATCCGAAATATTCACCCGCAGTATAGATATAAAAAATTCTGCTGTTGCCGTCTTCACCGCTCTGTTCGATCTTTACTTTTCCTTTTTTTACACGATACACGGCCCGCGGCGTACTTCCTTCTCTGTATAGGATCTCGCCTTTTTTAACAGGTATGATCGATGATATTTTTTCTAATTCCTCCATAAAAACGGCTGATACCGCATTAAACAAACGGTCACTTTTAAAATGGTATTTAGATAAATCATAAATCATAGAAGATTTTTTCTGAAGGTTGATGTGCGTCAATTTTTAAGAAATAAAATTAGCCTTTATTTGATGAAATCCTAAGGCTTAGCATAACGTCTCTAACAATAGCCTTACATCTATCACAAAAATTTAAGCAGATGATAAAATTAATTATTATAACGATCGCCGCACTGGCAATGAATATCACGGCACAGGCACAGGATTATAAAAAAGGAATAGCACTGATGCAATATCAACGTTATAATTCCGCCGCGGAAAACTTTAGTGCATTGTTACAACAAAAACCGGATGACGGAGCCGCTGTGTATTGGCTGTCAGAAGCATTCATAAAAAATAAAGAACCCGAAAAAGCGGAAGCGATGTTGAATAAGCAATCCGCAACCTTAAAGGCGCAGGATATTGCTCAGGTAACTGCGGCACGCATCATGATCGCAAAAGATAAAAAGGCAGAAGCGGGAGTAATATTAGGCAGGAAAATGTTCACGGATACTGCTGCCGTAAAAGATTTGATGTTGGCGATCGCATTAGGAAGAACATACACTGCTGACGGTAAATTCAATCTCGCAGAATCTTTTCTTTTACGTGCTCATTCCTTGCAACCTTTCGATCCGTATGTGCCGGTGCTTCTCGGGCAGAATGGATATGCAAAAGCTGACGGTAATGCAACGTTTAAATATTTCACACAGGCGCTGAATGTGCAGGCGGACTATCCCGCTGCGAATTTTGGTTTGGGAAGATTGTTTAAGGCGCAGAAAAATCCGGAAACCTATCTGCCATATTTCAACAAAGCAGTTGCAACAGATTCATTGTTTGCGCCGGCGTGGTATGAGTTATATCGTTATGCATACTATAACGATAAAGCTAAAACGAATTATTTCTATAACAAATATCTTGAGACAGCAGATAAGACCGAGAAGCAGGAATTTCAATTATTGGTGGTTGATTACAACAATAAAAAATACGAAAAAGTAATAGCGACCGGTGTTGCTATGCTCGCGGATAATGAGGCGAATCCGCCGGTGGAGCTGTATAAATACCTGGCTTATAGTTACTATGTGAAAAAGAATAATGCTGCGGCATATTCAAATATGCTCCAGTACATGGACGTACAGGATTCTGCTAAAGTAAAAGATTTTGACCGTTACCTGCTGGCGCAATTTGCTGCGAGAGTGGTTCAGAAAGACTCGGTAGCGATAAAGATCATCGGCAAAGAATACGATCGCGATACCACTTCAAAAAACAGGTATTACTATGTTGTAAAATTATATAATCATTATGTGGATGCTAAAGATCCATATAATATCAATGTGTGGAAACAGGCGCTGCTTCCCTTTAAAAATTACAGCAGGGCTGATATGTATAAAGTTGGCGCGAACTGGTATGACCTTAATGAATTTCAAAAAGCGGATGCTGTTTTTACTGATTTTGTGAGCAGATATCCTTCTGCTTACGAAGGAATTTACATGCAGGGGGCAGTAAAGGCAAAATTGGACAGCAATAATACTGAGGGCGCTGCAATACCATATTTTACTGCGTTTTTAGACAGTACAGCCAATAACAGGACAGCGGAATACAAAACACAAAAAGCGCAGGCTTATGCTTATCTCGGCAGTTATTATTTATCTCAAAAAGATTATGCAAACGCATTAAATAATTACCAAAAACTATCAGTGGAACGCCCTGCTGACGCGGATGTAAAGCGTACCGTTTTTCAAATTAAAAAATATTTGAAAGATGTAAAAGTGTATCAGGAAAAAAATAAAGGCGCGGAGAAATAATTGTCAGGATCAGAACATAAAAGTTCCTGCTTTTTATGGGCAGGACTTTTTTTTAGTATCAGCGATAGCCTGTCCGTAGAATTATTCAAGCGGATCAACAGGCAATACCGGAAGAGAAAATCTGTCGCAATATTATTGATCACGGCATACTGTCCTGTTACTTATTTTACAGTATATAAAAAAGCAGTCACAGCGGTCCAATATTCTTTCGTGTCGGCGTTTTTATCCCAAAGTACTTTTGAGCCATGCGCACCTTTACCGGCCGGAATAAATTGTTGGGTCGTTGCTGCCGGAAGGTTTTGTATTAACACCGTTACATCCGCCACTTCATTTTTTGCAGATGTTACAAACACCGGTTTCTTAAGATTTTTTATGGTTTCTTTTAAATTAAGATCGTCGCCGAAATATTCACCCGGACTGAATGCCATTACAGCTGAAACTTTATCATTTACTGCTGCTATTTTTAATGCAAGCGAAGCACTGTAAGAACTGCCCGATAATATTATTCTTTTATTACCGGCCTTGTAGGCAACATCAATGGCTGCAATAATATCCTGCTCCGCATCTAAAAATCCTGAGGGCTTTTTATTAGCTCTTGCACTTAGTGCAGTTTGATTGATCACACCGTTCACTTCGTTGCCGCTCCGGGCATCTACTGCTAAACAATTATAACCAAGCGATGCAAACTTCTTAACTGTTTCAATATATTCACCGCGACTGTAACCTGCCTGATGGCAGAGAACGATAAATGGAAAATCTTTGTTCGTCTCATAAAGATCCGCAGTAACTGTTACGCCGTCTTTTGCGGGAAAACTGATCGTTTTTTGTGCAAACAGATTTGTCGCTCCAGCCAGGAGAAAATAACAAAGTGTAATGTATCGTTTCATGTAATTTTATTTATTCAGTAAAGTTAACTGTTGAACGCAGCTGATATTTTTGATGCGGATAATTTTATTAAAAATAGTTTTGTGATAATTGATCCGGATCCTATTTGAATGTACTCCGCACAACAGGAAATAAAAATGCATCTCAACAAAAAAGGCATCGAATCCAATCGATGCCTTTCGTCATTTTACTATTTTTAACTAACTCATCTCCGTAAAATATTTATGGAAATAAGGAATGGTTTCAATGCCTTTATAAAAATTAGCAAGGTTGAATTTTTCATTCGGACTATGCAGGTTATCGCTGTCTAAGCCGAAGCCCATGAACACGATCTTAATGCCGAGTTCTTTTTCAAACAATGCACAGATCGGAATACTACCGCCGCCGCGAACAGGTATCGGCGCTTTACCGAATGTGGTTTCCATCGCTTTTGATGCAGCCTGATATGCAATGCTGTCGATCGGTGTCATGTATGGTTCACCGCCGTGATGCAAAGAAGCTTTTACGGTAACATTCGCCGGTGCAATTTTATTCAGGTGATTGATCAGCAGATCTGTGATCTTATCCGTTCCCTGATTAGGAACTAAACGTGCAGAGATCTTTGCAAATGCTTTTGAAGGTAAAACCGTTTTCGCGCCTTCGCCGGTATAGCCGCCCCAGATTCCGTTTAATTCAAGTGTAGGACGAATGCCCGTACGTTCGTTGGTTGTGTAGCCGGCTTCGCCCCACAATTCTTTTACGCCGAGGTCTTCTTTAAATTCATTTTCATCATATGGCGCAGCTGCCATCAGCTTTCTTTCTTCCGGTGTAGAAACTACAACGTCGTCATAAAAGCCCGGAATAGTGATGTGATTATTTTCATCATGCAACGATGCGATCATCTTCGCAAGAATAGTGATCGGATTTGCAACGGCACCGCCGTAAACGCCACTGTGAAGATCACGGTTTGGCCCGGTAACTTCCACTTCGATGTAACTCAAGCCACGCACACCGATATCGATGCTTGGTGTATCCAGACTGATCATTGCACTGTCGCTGATCAGTACGCAATCAGCTTTTAACAGATCTTTATGTGATGCTACGAATTTGCCGAGGTTTGGTGAACCGATCTCTTCTTCACCTTCGATGCAAAACTTAATATTGTTCTCTAATGTATTTGTCTGGATCAATGTTTCCAGCGCTTTCACGTGCATGTACATTTGCCCTTTATCATCGCAGCTTCCGCGTGCGAAGATCTTTCCGTCAACGATCGTAGGTTCAAACGGCGGACTCGTCCACAGGTCAAGAGGTTCTGCCGGTTGCACATCATAATGACCATAAACTAAAACTGTCGGCTTCGAAGGGTCGATCATTTTTTCTCCGTACACAATCGGGTGACCTTCGGTAGGGTATATTTCCGCCTTATCCACGCCCGCATCGAGTAATCTTTGCTTCACGGCTTCCGCGCATTTGATCATATCGTCTTTATGTTCAGCTTTTGCGCTTACACTCGGGATGCGCAGGAGGGCCAGTAATTCTTCGAGAAAACGGTCCTTGTTTTTTTCCTGATACTCTTTCCAGGCATTCATTCTTTAATAGTTTAATGATAAAAATTAAGGTGTACGAATGTAGCTTTTTTTTGAGGATGTGAAGGAGAAGTTTTGGCAACTAAGATTAGTCACCGTTTACAAAAATCCGAAAATCAAGCTTTTGAAAATCCTTTGATCAAAATACCGGTCAAGCAAAATTTTTCGTCGCGATCAGGAAGTAAACGTTTTCCGATTTGGCTAAAAATTGGCAAATTTTTAGCCATTCTTTTTTTGAGGCAGCGTTGCCGGTGACTATCTTTGTTTCACGATTGCTTGTCAATTCATCAGCCTTTGCTCGGCTTCTTTCTTTTTCGGAAAGCTGCTTTGCAAAGGCTGAGTCTATTTAGGGAACTGAGGTTATGTGATGTTGCGGGTAGCGGGTTTTTGAAAGCAGGAGAGTGCTTATTGTCGCTCCGATGTTCAATGTTCAAAAATCAATGCTTAACGTTGAAATGCTGTCTGTAATTATTATGTAGCCTTTTTCAGGACAGCGGAAAATTAAAATCAGGCACTAAAAGCTAAACACTCCGTTTCTTTTTCCTGTTCGGCAATCTAAATATAAACGCGATCAATAAAAACACGATAACGCCGGGGAATATTAGGCTCCTGCCTGTTTGTTGCATCACTGATATCATGAGCAATGTGCTGAAGATCAGCGAACGCCACAGTAGTTTTTCATGTTATGCATTAAAGCGTCTTTCGATGTATTCCCAATTTAACACGTTCCACCAATGTTCGATATAATCAGGTCTTTTATTTTGATACTTCAAATAATAAGCATGTTCCCACACGTCAAGACCGAGGATCGGGAAGCCTTTGATCTCGCTCACATCCATCAACGGATTGTCCTGATTGGGCGTACTGCCGATCTTTAAAACGTTGGATGAATCACGATATAACCATGCCCAACCGCTGCCGAAACGATTCTTGCCGGCATCAGTAAACTGCATTTTAAAGTTAGCAAATGAACCAAAAGTGTTATCGATAGCTGCAGCCAATTCTCCGGAAGGTTTATTATCGGCAACCGCAGGGCGCATGCTTTTCCAAAACATTTCATGATTATAATGTCCGCCGGCATTGTTGCGCATCTTCACGGAATATTTTGAAATATGCGGGAGATAGCTGTTTACGATCACGTCGCTTCTTCCTGCTGATGAAGGATCTTCAGCAGCCACAGCTTCCTTCAATGCCTTGCTGTAAGCCGCCGCATGCTTGCTGTAGTGGATCTCCATGGTCTTTGCATCAATATGATTTTCCAACGCGTTATATGCATAGGGCAATGGCGATTGATCAAGGCCCGTAAAAAAATCTTTCGGGTTTTTCGGTAAGCCTGCGCCGGCCGCCAATCCTTTTGGTCCTGCGCATGATGCTAATAATGTGCCGGCCGCAGATGTGCTCAATACTACCAATGCTGCGCCCTTAGCAGTATCTGTTAAAAATTTTCTTCTGCTGTTTGTAGGTTTATTTTCCATGTTGTGAAAGTTATTTTATCGTTGATAGTTTTTGTTTGCGGATAAATATTCCTTTCACCCGGCGAAAGAATTTTAAGTACAACTCTTTGTTGAACAATTGTGAATCGTGCATCGCTTTGTAGGTAAAGAAAATTCCTACCGGCGCCAGCGCCAGCACTGCCAGCCACATCCCTGTAAAAGGAGATAATGTGTAAGTCTTTGCAAATTTTTCGCCAAACACATTCAGCAGGTGAAAAATAAGAAAGAAAATGATCGCGATCACCAGCGGCATACCCATTCCGCCTTTCCGGATGATGGATCCCAGAGGCGCACCGATAAAGAATAAAACCATGCATGCCAGAGAGAAAGAGAATTTACGGTGCCATTCCATTTTATGATGCATGATCATTTCCTTGCTGGCATTTTCCTGTGTTACGTTAAAGTAAAGATTGTTCCTTAATTCTGCAGCCTTCGACATCGCCCGTTCATTGAGCACCGTGATTACACTGTCCGGGTATAGTTCTGTACTTTTTGTAACGTTCTTTGGCGCCGGCGATATGTTTTTCCAGCCACGGGATGTATCATTAGTATACGGAAGTGAAACGCTTATTGATTTAGACGTGATCAGGTTAATGCTGTCATCGGCAATAAACAAAGAATCTAAATTCTTCTGAAGTTGCTTTGCGGTAAGCATCCGGTAATTTTTTCGCAGTTGTTCATCCTCACCGGTGTTTCGCTGAAAAGCACTCATATCGAAAAGCTTCTTAAAAGTTTTAAAATGCAGTCGAATATATTCATTCGTGGTATCAGCGCCGTAACTTCCTTTTTCCTGGTAACGGTTACCGTCCCTGAGGTTAAACTCGAGGTAATTGTTATCCGGTGCAACCTTCATAGAACCCGACTTCGCAATGATCGAATTATCCTGTAAGGCAGTAGAAGGATCCTGCTCGTAGATGAGTATGTCATCGATCTTTTCTCCATCCGCACTTTTCTTTTGTACTTTGATGGCGTATCTGTCGAGATCCGTATAAAAAACACCTTCCTTCATGTTGAGGGCGGGTTTCTTTACCATGATATCTTTATAAAGTGTTACAAATTTCAAATTAGAATAGGGGATCACGTAATTGGAAAACAGAAAAGTGATCAAACAAAGGATCATGGTGAATCCGATGAGCGGTCTCATAAAACGCAGTAAAGAAATACCCGACGATTTTATCGCCACCAGTTCAAAACTTTCACCGAGGTTTCCGAAAGTCATGATCGAAGAAATGAGAATTGCTATCGGCATCGCCAGGGAAGAAAGGGTAGCACTGGCATACCAGATGAATTTCACCACCGTGATCACATCAAGACCCTTTCCTACAAGGTCGTCAATATATTTCCAAAGGATCTGCATCATCAGCACAAAAAATGCGATGAAGAACGTAATGATAAACGGGCCTAAAAAAGATTTAAGAATAAGCTTGTCTAATTTTTTTATCATTACCAACACGCTGCGCTTTAAAATAATTAACTTTCAATCATGAGCGACGAAACAAAAGTAACGCTTTCTGCCGGCGAACTCGCCATGGCGCAGGACACGGGAATTATTTTAACGAAAAGGTCAGTCACAGAAAAGGCGTCTTATTTATTCAGCAGCCTCATCCATGAAATAAACGGGAGATTTACAACGGTTTTAGCGGAATACCCAGAATTGCATTCGGCTTCGCCTAAAATATCGAAAGGTGAGAATTATAACGGCTTTCCATATGTGATCATGGATCATCCTGCCGCATTCTCAAAAGATAATATTTTTGCGGTCCGTACGATGTTTTGGTGGGGAAATTTCATTAGTATTACCCTGCATCTTTCCGGTAAATATAAGACTGCTTTTGCTGATAAGTTTTTCAGCAGGATCACCGAAGAACAGTTTTATACTGCCGCGGGCGAAGAAGAATGGCAGCATCATTTTGAGGAAAATAATTTCAAATTGATCTCATTATGTTCACCGGGAGAATTAACAGCGATCAGATCCAAACCGTTCTTAAAAATAGCGCTGCGCTTTGATTTGAAGGATTGGAATGGAATGAGTTCTTTATTGGCGGAAGGGTATGGGAAGGTTGCGGATTTATTATACCGGAAAGTTGATAATGGATAATGGATGATAGATTAATGATACCGGATACTTTGATTGAAGCGGCGCAACGGGATGCTTGTAAAACTGTGACTATAATAACACGCAACAAACATCCTTCAAATAAAAAAGACCTCACTCGCGTGAAGCCTTCAACATCTTAAACCGGGAATCTTAAAACTTAAATTGCTTTCTAGCTTCCCACGCGGTGAAAAAGATCCTTTACCTGGTATTCCCACAATTGACTTTGATCTTTAATTTCTTTCTTATCTGCAAAATCCGCGATGATGAGGATTGTTTGATTCGTAACCTCAGATTTTTCTATGCGAAACTCAAAATATTCATCCTTAGGTGCGGTCATCCAGTGAAAACGAATAAAACTGTTTTCTTCACTTTCCATCACTTCCGCCTTTTCATCCGTGCCGTTCCAGCCGAATGTAAATACGCCGTCGCGGTCATCCACCTTGTCTGCAAACCACTCCTGCAACCCCGATGCCGTGCTCAGAAAATCGTATAAAATTGCGGGAGAACAGCGAACAGGGTATTCCAGTGTATATAAAACTTTTTTACTCATTACTTCTTTATTAACCTTTGTACGGTGCAATTATAGATAAAAAATTAACGTAAAAACTTTTTTACGAACTTATTTTAAAACCGCCTGTAAAAATTCCTGTTAAAGTGAGATTTATGCTTTCACCGAAGCCGTTTAAATTCAATTTGAAACGATTGGGATTTTTACCCGAAATTTGCGCAACTTAAATTCTTTTTAATGGCAATTGAAATTAAAGTTCCTACGGTAGGAGAAAGTATCAGTGAAGTAACGCTGGTAAAGTGGTTGAAGAAAGACGGTGAATATGCCGACAGAGATGAAGTGATAGCAGAACTGGAAAGTGAAAAAGCTACATTCGAGATCAACGCAGAGCAGGCGGGTGCTGTAAAGCAGGTTGCCAAAGAAGGTGATACCCTGGCGATCGGCGATCTGGTTTGCACAATAGATACAGATGCGGTAAAACCGGATGGCGCTCCCGCAGCAGCAGAACCTGAAAAGCCTGCAGCAGCGGCTGTTGCAGACAATAAACCTGCTCCCGTTCAACCTGCTTCCGACATTAAAGCAACGCCTGTAGCGGCAGCTATTATCGCAGACACAAAAGCAGATCCTAAAAAAATAACGGCATCAGGCGAGAACGGTAAGATCCTTAAACAGGATGTATTGGAAATGCTTGCAAATCCGGGCAGAACCCCGGGTGCGGCAATGTTCAGCAGAGTGGATCGTCCTGAAAAAATGAGCAATCTCCGCAAAACAATCAGCCGCAGATTGGTGGAAGCAAAGAACAGCACTGCGATGCTCACTACATTTAATGAAGTGGACATGAGCGGCATCATGGAAGCAAGAAAAAAGTATAAGGACAAATTCAAAGAAGTACACGGCGTGAATCTGGGCTTCATGAGTTTCTTCACGAAAGCATGCTGTTACGCATTGCAAAAATTCCCTGCCGTAAATGCTTACCTCGACGGAGAAAATATCATCTATCATGATTATTGCGATATCTCTATCGCAGTAAGTGCACCGAAAGGTTTGGTAGTGCCGGTTATCCGCAATGCGGAAAGCCTTAGCATGGCCGGTGTAGAGGCTGCAGTTGTAGAACTGGCAACAAAAGCAAAGAACAACAAGCTTACCATCGAAGAGATGAGCGGCGGTACATTCACGATCACTAACGGCGGTATCTTCGGGTCGATGATGAGCACGCCGATCATTAATATCCCGCAAAGTGCGATCCTCGGTATGCATAATATCGTGGAAAGACCAATGGCGGTAAATGGTCAGGTAGTGATCAAACCGATGATGTATGTGGCCTTAAGCTACGATCACCGTATCATCGACGGAAGAGAATCGGTAGGTTTCTTAGTAACAGTAAAACAATTGCTGGAAAATCCGTCATTGTTGCTGTTTGGAAAAGACCCGATGGATGCTCTTTTAGAGCTTAACGGATAATTAAATAATTGATAATGGATAATAAGCACTTCTGTAACGGAGGTGCTTTTTTTATGAACTTCACATCAGCACATAGCCACATCAGCACATCAACTAATCGTAACTTTGTTATATGAGCCGCCATCATTCCCATATCACCTCCGCTGTAAAAGTTATCGAATCTGCTGTTGCGGGTGAGCCGTTGTTGCATCACCTTAAAAAGTTCTTTGCAGCAGATAAAAAATACGGATCAAAGGACCGGAAAGCGATCTCTTCCTTATGTTATAATTATTATCGCATCGGTGATGCCCTGAAAGAAAAAAACGCTGAAAAGAGAATGATCGCCGCTACGTTTCTGTGTAGCGATGCAAAGAGCGATCTCCTCGAACAAATTGCACCGGAATTAAATGAAAAAGCAGGCCTTTCAAAAGAGCAAAAACTGGCATTCCTAAAGATCCATCCCGGAGTTATTTTTCCTTTTTCTGATGAATTGAGCGCGGGCATCGACAAAGAAGCGTTCATCATTTCATTTTTAAAACAGCCTCTCCTTTTTCTGCGTATCCGTCCGGGTAAGCAAGTAAAATTGTTGGAAAAATTAACCGAAGAAAAGATCGCTTTTGAAGAGATCAGCACATCATGTATTGCATTGCCGCCGGCGTCTAAGCTCGATGATATCGTAAAGCTCAATAAAGATGCCGTGGTGCAGGATCTGAATTCTCAACAGGTATTTAATTACCTGCAACAGGATGGTGTGTTTCTCTCAAAAGATGCTGCCGTCTGGGATTGCTGCGCAGCCAGCGGCGGCAAATCTATTCTGTTATATGATCTGTTGCACGGCTATATCGATCTTGATGTATCCGATATTCGTGAGCATATTTTAAAAAATCTGCAGAATCGTTTTAAAGATGCGGGCATAAAAAAATATCATTCTTTCGTTGCTGATCTTACCGCGAAAGATTATTCGCCTTCCTCAAAAAAATATGAACTCATCGTATGTGATGCTCCTTGCACCGGAAGCGGTACATGGGCGAGAAGCCCGGAGCAGGTTGCTTTTTTTGATGCGCAAATGATCGATAATTATGTAGCCATGCAGCAGAGAATTGCTGCAGCCGCAGTGCAGTCCTTGAAAGCCGGCGGAATGTTTATTTACATCACCTGCTCTGTATTTGAAAAGGAGAATGAAGCTATGGTAGAATACCTGAAAAAAAGTTGTAAACTGCATCTCCTGGACATGCAATACCTGAAGGGCTATTCGGACCGGGCAGACTCGATGTTTACGGCGGTATTCTCTAAGTAATTACCGCTTTAAAATGTTTTCTGTTGAAAGTTTTTTACCGTTTGCGAACACAGACAAATAATAAACGCCCGCACTCATAGCTTTCATATTGATCGTTTTGATCACAGAACCCGGCGCCTGCTGATAAGTGGTTTCATACATTTTTTGGCCGGATGCATTTACCAACACGATGCTCACTTGTGTAGCTGTTGCACGACTGATCACAATATTCGCATTATCCGTTACAGGATTAGGTTTGATCCGTACTTCGTTGATCGGTGAAACGCATGTTTGCGCAACATTCAATGTAAGTGAATCAAGGTATACTGTTGTATCTCCCGCAATATCCAAACGGATCCTATAGCTAACCGTACCGCCGCTTGAGAGTGCTGCAAGATCATCTGTAAAATTCAAATTTTTATTGCTGAAAGATCCGGTACCCGCGATCGTTTTGATGGTACTGTATACGATCTGAGAAGATTGTTTTCTTTCAATGACAACGTTCATGGTATTGTCATTCTTTACCGTGATCTGAAATGATGCAACACAGGCCGCCACAGAGGCCTGTTGTGTGTATGATTTTCGGAGCAGTATCACAAATGCCTTTTTCATATCAGGAACGCCGTAGCCGATTCTGTCATCAGGGTTCGTATATTTTGATGCCGCTTTTTGCATGGCATCAAGAATAGTCATGTTATTAAACTCGGGAAACGCCTGCCAAAGGCAGGTTGTGAGGCCGGCCAGATTTGGTGTCGCAAACGAAGTTCCGTTGCCAAATACCGGTAAACCGTTCCCTGCATTTGCTACAACGGCATTTAGTCCCGTAGCTGCAAGATTTGGTTTTATCTGTCCGTCTGAAGAAGGTCCGTAGCTGGAAAATGCGGCAATATTTAAAACAGTATCCACCGCACCTACAGTAAGAACGCTGTCTGCATCACCCGGTGTTACAATGTAATGCCATGCATGTGTGCCTTCATTACCTGCAGCCACAACAGGCAGCATTCCTTTTTTTGCTGCAAAATCCGCAGCTCTTGCGCTGATTGATGTATTGCCATTCATATCTGCGTAACTATAGCTTTGGGAGGGGATATCAAAAGTGTTGTAACCAAGAGAAACCGAACATACATCCGCACCGATACTATCTGCTCTTTCAAAACCTGCAGCAAGATTATGCTCTTCAATTTTATATTCTGTGGCCACATCTTCTGTTCTGTACAGGCAAAAAGTTGCTTTGGGAGCCGTGCCCACGAAAAGTCCCGGAAGATTTGCCGCGATCGTACTCAGGCAACTCATACCATGAGAGTCATCCTCATCAACACTGGCATTATTATCTACAAAATCCCTTGTGTCCAGGATTTGATTATTCATTCTTATGCTGTCAAAAGTAGGAAGCGTTAAGTAATGATAAAAGCCCCCGTCGAGAACCGTCACACGCATATTCTCACCTTTAAAACCATGGTTGTGCAAAAATTCTCCCTGGTGCAAATGGACCTGCCCGTGTGATTTTCCATAATTAAAAACGTCGGCTGTTACACCGCCGGTAAAAGAAGAAGATTCAGGAATCGGTCCGCCGGTACCATCCATAACTTTATTTACCGGCGTTGTTTGGCCGGCGCTCAAAGCCGCTACAGCTGTGGCACTGATCACAAAAGGAAAAGCATTGATTTTTGCCAAAGCAACAGCATCTGTTGTTTTGATCGCTACTTCGTTCAGCCATTTTGAACTGTTTAGAATGGTTACCGCACCTGCAAGTCGCAGACTATCAATATATCTCGGCGTTACGGGAAGATCCAAACTATCGATCGCAATATTATACCTCGTTCTTCTGTCAATCGCCCGCTGACTGAGGTATTGCGAAGGATTTGCAATTGAGAAAGGATTGGTGCCTTTATCTTTTAATCTTACGATATACCTTGTTTGTGCATTTGCGCATGCAACCACGAAAAGAAAAGAGAAAAGAAAGGAAAGCTGTTTTTTCATATCAATATGTTGAAAATGGTATTGTCTTCTTTTTATGCTCAATGTTCAATTATATTTAATTCCGCAAGTGCATCAAACTGTTTCGACTTTAATAACTCCAACCCCGTAACCCACTTAACTGTTATACGCCCACTTTATCCACGTTGCACCCCATGTAAAGCCACCGCCAAAAGCCGCGAGGATAATATTGTCGCCTTTTTTAAGCTTGCTTTCCCAATCCCACAAACATAACGGCAAAGTTCCTGCCGTAGTATTGCCGTATTTCTGAATATTGATCATAACTTTTTCTTTCGGTAACCCCATGCGATTAGCAGTGGCGTCGATGATCCGAAGATTTGCCTGATGCGGTACCAGCCAGGATATGTCATCTGCCGTGAGTTTGTTTCTTTCCATCAGCTCAAAACCCACGTCTGCCATACCTTTTACCGCAAATTTAAAAACCGCCTGTCCTTCCTGATATACGTAGTGTTCCTTTGCAAGCACGGTTTCCACGGTAGACGGTTTCACCGATCCGCCCGCTTTCATATGCAGGTATTGACGCCCGCTGCCGTCACTTTTTAATAAACTGTCCTTAATTCCGTTCTCATCCGCAGAAGGTTCAAGCAGTACCGCACCCGCGCCGTCACCGAAAATGATACAGGTGCTACGATCGGTGTAATCGATGATGCTGCTCATTTTATCCGAACCAACGATCACCACTTTTTTGTAACGGCCGCTTTCGACCAGCGCAGATCCCGTAGTAAGGGCATACAAAAAACCCGAACACGCTGCTTCAATATCATAACTAAAGGCATTTTTTATTCCCGCTTTATCGCAGATCACATTCGCGGTAGCCGGAAACACATAATCAGGAGTTACCGTGGCGCAGATCACACACTCAATTTCTTCAGGAGATATGCCTCTTTTTTCGCATAAGTTTTTGATCGCTTCTACAGCCATATCGCTGCTTCCGAGGCCCTCACCTTTCAGTATTCTTCTTTCTTCTATTCCTGTTCTGGCTTTGATCCATTCGTCCGTGGTATCTACCATGGATTCCAGGATCTTATTTGTTAAGCGATATTCAGGTACATACCCGCCCACGCCCGTTATTGCCGCCGTAATTTTATCCATTCCCTGTAAATTTTTTGGTTAATCCCTGTCTTGATAATGTAAATGTAAATCAATTCGCCGGGAACTAAATTTTAACGGAATGCGATGCAAAAATTCCCGTATTTTCGCTAATTGACAGATCACTAAGTATATGTATGCATACCTGAGCGGAAAATTCTTTAACAAAACTGCTGCGCAGGTATATGTAGATGTGAATGGCGTGGGTTATGAAGTTAACATTACGCTCAACACGTTTACGGCCATTCAAAAGCTCGAAACGGGCACACTTTTCACCTGGCTTCAGGTAAAGGAGGACGGGCATACGCTTTACGGTTTCTTTGATAAGGAAGAGAAAGAAATGTTTGTGCTGCTGATCAGTGTTTCGGGCGTTGGCGCTTCTACCGCAAGGATGATGCTTTCATCGCTCAGATCTGATGAAGTAGCTGCAGCAATCGCATCGGGGGACGTAAGATTGCTGGAAAGTATCAAAGGAATAGGAAAGAAAACAGCTGAAAGGCTGGTACTGGAACTGAAAGATAAAGTAGGAACCGGAAAAATTGCAGGCAGCCAAATTTGGGATAAAGGGGTCAATAGTGCGGAAAGAGATGCCATCACAGCATTGACAGCACTTGGGATCGCTCCTAAACAAGCTGAACTCACCGTAAAGAAAATATTAACTGCAGAGCCGGATATCACTAAAACCGAAGACCTGATTAAAAAAGCCTTAAAAGCTATTTGAGACGAGATTTACTTTAACCAATTATCGGAATGCTGCTTATAAGAAAATTAATTTTCGCATTGCTTTTGTGCGCTGTGATTCCTGTGTTGTTCTCTATGACAACTTCAGGCGACGCAGGTAAAGCAACAGGAAAAGAATACCGTAACCAAAGAGATACTCCGCCACCCGCATTACCTTATCCTATTCACGATTCTCACGGGGATAAAGTTTCATCAGGGGCGAGTCATGGGGCTTATTATCTTCCCAATCCTGCAAATATCAAAGATTCGGTTGTTTACAACCCGATGAACAGGACTTATACCGTTTACGAAAAAATCGGTAATAAGTACTATCGGGTACCGGTAACTTATTCTTTTGAAGAATTTTGGGCGATGCGTGATAAACAGGCTCAGGATGAATACTTCAGAAAACGTGCCAATACAACGAGCGTTCTCAACCGAGGCAAATTATTAAGCCCGAAACTTTCATTATCAGATAATTTCTTCAACAGGCTTTTTGGTACAGGAAAAGTGGAGATCACGCCGCAGGGTAGTGTTGATATCACTGCAGGATACCAGGGACAAAGAATTGATAACCCTACTTTGCCGGAACGTGCAAGAAAAAGCGGCGGACTTGATTTTGATCTTGCTGCACAACTTAACGTGAATGCGAACATCGGCGATAAACTAAAGTTTCCGATCAATTACAATACACTGGCGAATTTTAACCTCGATAACCAGATCAAATTGGATTACTCGGGTAATGACGACGATATCGTAAAAAGATTTGAGGCAGGTACGGTAAGCTTTGCATCCAAAGGAACATTAATTCCCGGTGCACAACAGTTGTTTGGTATCAAGGCGCAATTACAGTTTGGCAAATTATACGTGACAACGATTCTTGCGAATCAAAAATCGCAAAGGCAAAATGTGAATCTCGCCGGCGGTTCCGCGGCAAACAGTTTTGAGATAAAAGCTGATGAATACGAAGAGAACAGACACTTTTTAGTAGCACAATATTTCCGCGACAATTACAACAACGTGATGAGCACAGCACCGGCTATCACAAGTCCGATACAGATTCTTAAAATGGAGGTATGGGTTACGAACCGTAACGGTACCACCACAGAAACAAGAGACGTTGTGGATCTGATGGATCTTGCAGAAAGAAATCCTTATCTGCCGCCGCCTGCCGTGAATCCGTTGAGCACATTGCCTATTCCGACAAACGGAACCAATGATCTTTATCGTAAGGTTGTGAGCCTGCCGGATGCACGTAATCCGTCAACGATCTACCAAAGTCTTACATCTGTGTTGGGGCTTAGTCCCGTGCAGGATTTCGAAAAAACATTCGCAAGAAAACTAGACAGTACATCATACACCTACAACCGTCAGCTGGGTACGCTTTCATTAAGCTCGCCTTTGCAAACGGACGAGGTACTTGGTGTGGCTTATCAATATTCTTACAACGGAAAGATCTTCCAGGTGGGTGAATTTTCTCAGGATGTTCCGCCGGATAGCTCAACAGCGACTCAAAAAGTATTGTTCCTCAAAATGCTGAAATCAACTTCTCAGCGTGTGAATCTTCCGATCTGGGATCTGATGATGAAGAACGTTTATGCCGTGGGCTACGGTACCCTTTCACCTGCAGATTTTAAACTGGATGTTTTGTATGAGCAACCGGGCCTCGGTGCAAAAAGATATGTACCGTTCGGTAATAAAAATCAGGGTGTGCCGATCATTTCTCTCATCAACCTCGACAGGCTGAACAGTCAGAACGATCCTCAACCGGATGGAGTATTCGATTATATAGAAAACTATACTGTCAATTCACAATACAGTCGTGTGATCTTCCCGGTACTTGAACCATTTGGCCGCGATCTTGCGCCGCAGATATACAACACCGTTCCCGCAAATGTGCGTGATACTTTATTCTTTGCTTTGTATGATTCCATCAAAGCCGTTGCGCAGCAATATCCGAACCTCAACAGATTCCTTCTTCGCGGTTCTGCAAAAACATCGGGCTCGGGAGATATCAGTATCGGTTACAATATTCCGAAAGGATCTGTTTCTGTAACAGCCGGTGGTCGTGTATTGCAGGAAGGTGTGGATTATGATATCAACTATGACCTTGGTACGATCAAGATCATCAACACCGCAATTTTAAATGCAGGTTTACCTGTGCAGGTAAACTTTGAAAATAATGCAGCTTTCGGTCTGCAGCAAAAATCATTCATGGGGCTTCGGCTGGATTACCAGTTGAAAAACACGGCAAAAACCCAGGTGAGTATCGGCGGTACGATCGTGCGACTGAGTGAACGACCTTTCTTCACGAAAGTGAATATCGGTGAAGATCCTATCCGTAATACCATGTTTGGAGTGGATGTGAATTATAAAAAGGATCTTCCCCGACTTACCAAAATATTAGATAAACTGCCGTTCTATTCTACCACTGCGCCTTCTTCCGTGAATGCATATTTAGAAGCGGCGGCACTTAAACCGGGGCATGCGCCGCAGATCGGTAAAGGTGCAAACGGTGCGGTTTATATCGATGACTTTGAAGGTAGTCAGTCAGGATTGGATCTCCGTTTTCCTGCTACAGCATGGGGACTTGCGGCAACGCCTAAAGGTGCTACGCCGCGAAACAGCAATACGTTACTTTTCCCTGAAGCAGACAGTACAAATAGTTTAGCATACGGAATGAAACGTGCTAAGATCGCATGGTATCAGATAGAGCAGGTATTGCAACAATACCGTGCGAATAACAATCCGATCACGGATGCGAATTTGCTGAGTGATCCGCGTGTGCGCCAGGTATATCAAAAAGAGATCTTCCCGCAACGCACAACCGGTTTCGGCGAAACGCAGTTGGTAACATTTGACCTTGCGTATTATCCGAGCGAAAGAGGGCCGTATAATTTTGAGAATACACCGACAGCGCTTAATCCCCAAGGCTTCTTTACCAACCCGAATAACAAATGGGGCGGTCTTCAGCGTAACATCGACCAAACGGATTTTGAAACTGCCAATATAGAATTCATTGAGGCATGGGTGCAGGATCCTTTCATCCTTAAACCTAATGCTGCGGGCGGAAAATTATATTTTAACCTCGGTAATATTTCTGAAGATGTATTGAAAGACGGAAGAAGACAATATGAAAATGGTCTTCCTACGCCTAATGCACCGGCGGCGGTTGATACAACCGTTTGGGGTGTTGTACCGAGAAATCCTATCCAGGTTACGAATGCGTTCAGTAATGATCCTGCAGACAGACAATACCAGGATATCGGATTTGACGGTTTGAATGACGCGGATGAAAAAGTAAAAAGAAGTGCATACCTCGCAGGTCTTGCTGCAAGCTTCGGTACAACTTCGGCGATCTATCAGAATGCATTGAACGATCCTTCCAGTGATGATTACAAGCATTATCGCAATGCTTCATTCCAGCCCGCGGATGGTATCCTTGCACGTTACAAAAATTACAATTCTCCGGAAGGAAACTCACCGATAGATAACGGCGGAACATTTACATCTGCTGCAACGCTTTACCCGGATGCGGAAGATTTTAACAGAGATAATACACTCAACCAAACTGAAGAATATTATCAGTACATCGTAGATCTTCAGCCTACAACTTCTGCGCAAATGCAGATCGGCCAAAACTTTATTGTTGATAAAAAAGTTGTTCCTGTTGCTTTGGCAAACGGCCAGACACGTAACGAAACATGGTACCAGTTCAGGATCCCGATCAACAGTTATGATAAGAAGATCGGCAATATTCCGGATTTCAAATCTATCCGTTTCATCAGAATGTTCATGACGGATTTTAATGATACGGCTGTTGTACGTTTCGGTGAATTACAACTCACCAGAAATATCTGGAGAAACTTTAAATACAAAGTAGATTCAACAGGTATGTTCACTCCCGCTAACGGCGGCACATTTAATACCGGTGCAGTAAATATTGAAGAGAACGATACACGTGTTCCGTTGCCTTATCGTACACCGAAAGATATTCAACGGCAGCAAACATTGAGCAACAACGGAACAAACCTGTTGCAAAATGAGCAGGCGATGACTCTTCAATTCTGTAACCTCGACAGAACGGATGCGAAAGCGGTTTTCCAAACATTCGGAAACAGAGATCTGCGTCAGTATAAAAAATTGCAGATGTACATTCACTCTGAAGAAGCGAAAAATGCAACAACTCATTTAAAGAATAAAGACCTTACTGCAGTATTCAGAATGGGAACTGATTTCGTGAACAATTATTACGAGATCAGGGTGCCGTTGTATAATACTCCGCTTGATGCATCTAAATACAATCCTGATACTGATAAGTACAATGACACATTGTGGAATCCCTTGAACTCATTGGATGTGGATCTGGTTACATTAACGCAGATAAAGCAACGAAGGAATTTATCTGTTGGTAATCTTACCACGCAGATCTATCGTGAGTTACAAAGTAACGGACAAACGTATGCTGTGATGGGTAATCCGAACCTGGGTGAAATAAAAGGCATGCTGATCGGTGTGGAAAATACGAACGCATCACCTGATGCCTGCGGTGAAATGTGGGTGAATGAATTGCGTCTTTCTTCATTAGATGAAAAAGGCGGTTACGCTGCATTGGCGAGAATTGATTTCATTCTTGCTGATCTGGGTACCCTATCTGTTTCAGGGAACTATCACTCGCAGGGCTTTGGTACGCTGGAGCAAAAAGTGAATGAGCGTTACCGCGATAATTTTTATCAGTTTGATGTGGCGACAAATCTGGAGCTTGGTAAATTATTGCCAAAGAGAGCGTCAATGTCGATCCCGGTATTTGCGAGCATCAGTCAATCTGTAAGTACACCGGAATATGACCCTTATGATCTTGATATCAAATTAAAGGATAAATTAAATTCAGCGCCGGCAGATCAAAAAGATTCTATCCGTAAAGGTGCGGTTGATTTTACGCAGATCAAGACCGTGAATTTTACCAACGTAAGAAAAGTAAGAACAGGAACAAAGAAGCCGAAGATCTATGATATTTCGAATGTGGACGTGAGCTATTCTTACATCAAAACGAGCAGTCATAATCCGCTTATCGAATACAATGATGTAACAAGACACCGCGGCGCACTGGGTTATAATTTCGCTCCGCAACCTAAATATATTTCGCCGTTCAAAGGATTGCTTTCAAAACGCAAATCAAAATGGTATGATATCGTAAGAGATTTCAACGTAAATTTTGTTCCTTCCCAATTGAGCTTCCGTGCGGATATTCAACGCCAGTTTGGTGTGATCAAACCGAGAACACTCGGGGGTGATAAGTACCAAACACCCGAAACTTATGACAAGTATTTCATCTTCCAGAGAGATTATATTTTGGTGTGGAACTTTACAAAATCTTTGAAACTCGATTATCAGGCTACCAATAACTCACGTATTGATGAGCCGTTCGGCAGACTGGATACGAAAGCGAAAAAAGATTCGGTGATGCGCAATTTGTTCCGCGGCGGAAGAAATACTTTATTCAATCAACAGGCGGCTTTCTCTTATACATTGCCTTTGGCTAAAATACCGGCGTTCGATTTCCTTACGGCGAACGTGAAGTACCAGGCAACATACAAATGGATCGGTGCCAGCAGATTGGCAACCAACCTCGGTAACTTCCTGGAGAACGGTCAGCAAAAAGAAGGAACGGTTCAGGCAGACTTTACGAAACTATATCAGAAATCAAAACTGCTTCGTCAGTTGGATGCACCTTCCAATAAAGCAGACAGAGATAAATGGCGCAACCGTTACACGAAAGTGCAGGACAGCGTTACAACGAAAGACGGCAGAAGAGTGTTGCGCACCAGGAGAATATTGGATAAAACGGCATTGCCTTATGTAAATACACCGCTGAAGATCTTCGGAAAATTACTGACGAGTGTGAAACAGGCGAGCTTTACGATCGCTGAAGTAGCAAGCACAAGATTGCCGGGCTATACAGACAGCACACAAGCGCTCGGACAAAATTTCCGGAGCTCCGCACCCGGCTTTGACTTTATCTTAGGGCGGCAGGTAGACAGTAACTGGCTCAACAGAAAAGCTGCGCAGGGACTCATCACGAAAGATTCGAGCTTTAACTATCTGTTCCAGCAAAACTTTGATCAGTCGATCACGGCAAATGCAACATTGGAACCGTTCCGCGATTTGAACATCACAATAAATATTAAAAAGACATTCAGCAAGAATTATTCTGAAACATTCCGCTTCATTGATACATCGGGTGGTAATGATAAGCGCTTCATGCACTTAACACCATATTCAACCGGTGGATTTGACGTAAGTTATATTTCATTTAAAACACTTTTCGGCAAGTTTGACCCTAATCAGGTTTCGGCAACCTTCCTCAGGTTTCAGGAGAACAGAAAGGTATTGTCGAGAAGATTGGCTCAAAAAAATCCTTATAGTCAGGCCGGTGGTGGTCCCAATCCGGAAGGATACTACTACGGATATGGCAAGTACGCGGTAGATGTGCTTATTCCTTCCTTTATAGCTGCGTATACAGGAGAAAGTGCCGAGAATGTATCATTGATAAAGCAAACAGACGGCAGAACGAGATCAAATCCGTTCCGCTCTATTATGCCGAAGCCAAACTGGGCGATCACCTACAACGGACTCAACAGAATAAAAGGACTGGACAAAATATTCCAGTCGTTCAACCTTTCGCATGCGTATAACGGTGATCTTAGTATGAACGGCTTTACGTCTGCGCTGCTATATCAGGATGTGTCAGGATTCGGTTATCCGTCCTTCTATGATACAACATCGAAATCGTTTATTCCTTACTTCCTTGTGCCTAATGTGAGCATACAGGAGCAGTTTTCTCCGCTTATCGGTTTTGATATGTTGTTCACCAATCAAATGCAGGCGAAGTTTGAATACGCTAAGTCACGTACGCTCAGTTTGAGTTTGTATGATTACCAATTGAGTGAGCAACGCAGCACAGAATTTACGATCGGTGCGGGTTATCGCAAACGCGGAATGAAATTATTAGGCGGACTTAAATTACCTAAGTTCCTTGGCGGCGGTAAGCGTTTGGAAAATGAGATCAACTTCAGATTGGAGTATCATATTCGTGACAACGTGCAGGCAAACAGCAGACTTGATCAGGCTACGAACTTTGCAACCGGCGGTGCAAGAGAAACCAGGATTGTTCCAACGATTGATTATACATTAAGCAACAGAGTAAATATCAAGTTCTACTACGATCAAACGAAGATTAAGCCCTACATCTCATCCAGCGCTCCTACAACAAATACGAGGGCGGGAGTGCAGGTTCATATATCATTAGCGCCTTAGGGAGTGATGAGCAATGAATGATAAATGGGCCCGGCTTCGAATGTCGATTATGATCAGGGAGTTGTAAAATATTGCGACAAAAAAGTCAGCACCACCGCTGACTTTTTTGTTTTTACTACCGAATCATTTTAGCCGGTTAAGTATTGCGGCTCCTCTGCTATTCATCATCCATTACATTCATTTCAGCCCCGCAATGTCATAATGAACAATCAAACAGACAGCAACCCGCACCCCGTCACACGAAACCCGCTACCTCCCGCAATTAAAAAAGCTTCACTCTCGTGAAGCCTTCAAATTCGTTATTCCCTATGCGTTATTCGCAAATTTCTTACGGCGCTGTAACTTTCTTAAACAACATAATATATCCGCACATACTCTTTTTCTTCTTATTCACCTGCACCGGTTTGATCATGTGATATTCTGTGAATTTCGGGATGTAATCGTAGTTGATGATATTTCCGTCTACATCCGCCCACATATTCTTTTTGTAAAAAACCTGCTTTTCATTCCAGTCAAACATACGCACTTCGTAGATCTTTGATGTTATATCGCCGATGAAAATAATGCGATACCATGTTCCTTCTTTGAGCGGAACGATCACGGGGATCTCATATTCGCTTTCCATCGTCATTGCGGCTTCTTTCACCGTGATAAATCCGTCTTTTTCGAAAAGTTTTTTGAGACTGTCTACCTGCTGAAGGATAGCAACATCGCACCCTGTTTGCTCTGCGCGGGGCTGAGCAAAAACTTTGTCGGAAGCGCAAATGCCTGCAACAACAAAGGCTGTAAAGAGAATTAGGTTCTTCATGATTTTAATTTTCTTTCAAAGGATATGCGGACGTTGTAAACGGGCCTGATAACGGCCTTTTCTAAACGGGAAATTAGAATTATTATTGTTTCCGGGAATTAAAGCAATGTAAAAATATCGTTAGAAGAACTTCTACATTAAGGGTTTTTGTAAGTGACGAAGGAGTTTGCCTGCTGTAAACAGGTAATTGTCAGGTCATTGATACAAATATGCGACGGCAACGTGCAGCAGTAAAATACGGTTTCGGCAATGTCGGCACCGGTAAGCGGGGTATAATCCTGATATACCGTTTTAGCTTTTTCTTTATCGCCCTTAAAGCGCACAACAGAGAATTCGGTCTCGGTAGCGCCGGGGTTCAGGGAGGTTACTTTTATGCCGTGTTTCAACAGATCGATGCGCATCGCTTTAGAAAGCGCATCTACGGCAAATTTTGAGGCGCAATACACATTGCCGTTCTCATACACTTCCTTCCCTGCGGTGGAACCGATATTGAGAATTTGCCCACGGCTTTTTTTGATGGCAGGCATTAACGCACGGGTAACATATAAAATGCCGTTCACATTCGTTTGCATCATCGTTTCCCAATCATCCATATCTGCTTCATCAAAGGGATCCCTGCCAAGTGCAAGGCCCGCATTATTGATCAGAACATCAACGGTAACATCGGGCATATTTTCAATTGCTGCAAAAACTGCAGCTTTATCACGCACATCAAAACAAAGAGTGGTTACAGTAATTCCGTGAGCTGCTTCAAGTGCCTGCTTTGATTCCCGGAGCAATTCGTCACGCCTGCCGGTGATGATCAGATTGAAATTGTTTGCGGCAAATTTTTCTGCACATGCTCTGCCGATGCCCGAGGTTGCACCGGTGATGAAGACGGTTTTTTTCATAACCCAAAGTAGGGATAATTTGAGATTTCAGATTGCCGATTTCAGATATCTTTTTCACAGGAAGAGATTCTCTTACCGTTTTTGCAAAATTGGAAATGACTTATAACAGCCATCGAATGCACTTTAACTAAACACTATGCACTAAGCACCAAGCACTTTTATCTCACCAATATCACCGTTCCTTTTCTGAAGATCTTTTCGCCTTTGTAATTTGTTGCACGCGCTTGCCATATGTAAGTTGCAGGCGGTTGAGGATAACCTTTATACTTCCCGTCCCAGCCTTCGCCGATCTTGCTTGTTTCGAAGATCAGTTCACCCCACCTGGTATATATTTGAAAAGACTGAATTGATAAAATACCGAGTGCTATCGGCCGGAATATATCATTGTTCCCGTCACCGGTAGGAGTGAATGCAGAAGGAACATAAATATCTGCATCCAGGAAATAAACACGCACGTGAATAGTATCCTGCGCACTACAACCGATCTCATTTGACAACTGAACGGTATAAGTGATATTGTTGGTTGGATTTGCGACAGGACGCGGACCGTTAGTGGTGCTCAGGTATGTGGCCGGGCTCCATGTATAAGTAAGATTCGGAACTGCATTCGTAGCATCGAGTTGTAATGGTTGCCCCAACACGATCGAGGTATCCTGCGGGCCTGCATTTGCAAAGAGGCGGATTACATTTACCCTGAACGTTGCAAAAGAAGGTTTAGGGCAACCAAGCGTATCGTTAACCTGAACAGTATAAGTCAGCGAAACTTTAGGCGCTACCGAGACAGGATTCGGAATGGCAACGTTGTTTAAATAAGCAGGCGGTGTCCATAAATAACTGCTGCCGCCGGTTGCATGCAGTTGTGCGTCCTTACCGTAACAGATCTGACCGTCGCCGAAAGCTAAAGGAACAGGGTAGGGAACCGTGCGAACGGCGATATCTTTTTCACTAAAACACTTAGCAGAAATGGACGCAACAACATGAAAAACCGTTTGTGCGCCGGTTGGAATAACCATCGGATTCTGCGCCGTCGAATCGATAATGAGATTTGCAGGCGTCCATGCAAAATACAATGCATTGGTATTGATGACAAGTTTTGCAGTATCAGTACGGCAGATGGTAGTGTCATTTAACCCGGATAATGTTACTCCGTTCACTACATTAATGAAGACGGTAGCTGAAGTAGTACAACCGGACGGATCACTGTAAGTAACGGTATAAAGCGTTGGTACGTCCGGACTTACCAACGGGTTAAAGCTGTGGATATCACTGATCATATAATCGGGCGACCATGTGATTGTTCCTGTTGTTACGTTACTGTGCAACAACAATGTATCGGCCGTGCAAATTAAGGTATCATGGCTCAGAAAGAAATCCGGTTTATCTACGATTTTTACTACCGGATACAAAGTGTCAATACAGCCTTTCTCTGTTTGCACAATGAACTCCGCGTTATAAGTGCCTGCAGTATGATACACATACGTAGCATGCTGCAAATGACTGGTGTCATTTGTCACTGTTTGATCACCAAAATCCCAACGCCAATATGTTACCGGCGGAAAAGATGTCGTTGTTGCATCATCAAAATGTACAGGCACATCTTTACAGGTCGGCGGGATGGGCGCAAATGCAGGATTGAACCCTGGCCATACCCGTTGAAGTGAATAAGCGGTATCCGCACATGGCGTACCTGCATTCACGATCAATCTTACATTGTAATCACCCGGAATCGTATAAGTGTGAGAAGGAAATTCCAGGTTTGAAGTGTTGGCCGCACCTGATGCAGGATCAGCAAAATCCCAGTTGTATGTTAAGTTGAGTAAGGAAGTATTATTATTTTGGAAGTTTACGGTAAGTCCGTCACAAGTAGAATGTGTCAAATCAAGTTCCGCGCTTGCAAAGTCACATGGTGCTACTGTTACTAAAAAATCTTTTCGGTGTTGTGCAACAAATAAACCATTTCTATAAGACTTAACGACAACAGATATTACATACGTACCTGCATCAGGAGCAATTCCGGAGATAATTCCCGTATTAGGGTCTATAGTTGAACCATTTCCAAATGGATTAGCACCCGAAAATCCGGCGGAATATCCTATTGAAGAATAAGGAGGCGAATTTGGTTGATTAGTAGGGGTTGAATTTGTAATACCCGGAGAGTTAAGTGCATTGATAAAGGAATACTCCAAAACATCCTGATTATCAGGATCCGTCGCACTAAAATCAAGCTTAAAAGCTTTATGATAACAAATAATCGAAATGCCGGTAGCGAAACGTGCGCTATTATCATTAATGCCGTTGATTAATGTATTAAGACCTGCAATTTCTCCCAAATAAGTAACACCTTCACCCTGCCCCCCATTTGTTATACTATTTACCCGACAGCAGGTTTGATAGGTAAGCGTATACCCGGCGGCATTGTTAGGAAGTGTGACGTCGAAAGTGTAATAACCGGCCTGGTAGTGAAAAGCAGGAGCATTCGTCAGGCAGGGCGGCTGTAAAATAATCGGCAGCATTTCAGTAAAGTCTGTTTGGTCTGCATCAATAAATGGTAGCGCTAATTGATTGTTATCATTATTAAATACACCGATTTTTACGTAAGGCGGCAGATCAGCGCAACCCTGAGCGGGATCACAATTAGCAGCATCCCGGAATAACCGGACAGTTACGCGATAAGTTTTTGTAGTGGCGGTTGAACTGAGAAAGTCATAAATTATTTCTCCGCCTACAATATGCCTTGCAAATGCAGTTGAAAAAACACATATTAAAAAAACTATAAGGAAAAATCGCTTCATGTACAGTTATAAGATACTAAAATACGCAATAATGCTGTACAGGTTGAGACCGATTAATCCGCTGAATGTAAAAATTCAGCCAATATTTTATTTGCTTTCGCTGTTTCCTCAAGCATCCCCATGTGTGCGCTGCTGCGCAAAATATGAATATGCGAAATTGCGGGTAAATGGGATTGTTGCATACTGTGTTTAAAAGGGATGGCTTTATCGTACTCACCGATAATTAAAAGCACAGGGCGGGGAAAGGTTTTGAGCACTGATGTTCTGTCGGGCCGGGCGATCATAGCACGGTAGAATTGAATAAGCGCTTCGGGAGAAAAGGCGTTTCCTTTTCCAATAAGTTGATCAATATCAGCTTTACTTTTTTCCGGATCAAATAAAAGTCCGGATGTACTGGTTTTTAAAAATGCGTAGCTGCCGTTTTGCTCAATAAAGGCGATGGCTTTTTTTCTCGTTTCTTTTTTCTCTTCATCATCTGCGTAAGCCCCGGAATGAAACAACCCTAACGCATTAAGCTGCTCAGGATATTTTTCTGCAAATGCCAGGCTGATATAACCACCCATACTATGACCGATCATCGTAATGCTGCTGATCTTTTCTTCCGCTAAAATCGCTGCGATCACTTCCGCGTAATCGCTGATGCCTGCATTTTCCTGTCGCAATATCGCTGATGCGCCGCTGCCGGGAAGATCAGGAACGATGAGTTGAAAATCATTTTTTAAAAATGCGATCTGTTCATTCCAGATACTGCTGTCTTCCCCAAAACCGTGAATGAGCATTACCGGTGTTCCTGCGCCGTGGATGGCGTATTGTATATTGCTGTTGTTGAAGTTGATTGATTTTGCCATTTGGTTTTATTACAGGAGTTATGCGAATTACAAGCATACCACTATCGCATTTTTTTCAAGTTCCGTTAATCCTTGTATCATTATTCAGGCAAAAAAGTTGTAATAAATAATCGCTTATTTATCTGCATGATCCCCGTCATCCGTGAATCTGAGCCCTTTCAACCGTCAACTGTCAACCGTCAACTGTCAACTGTCAACCGTCAACCGTCATCTGCCCTTTTTCAACGCTTCCCCTATCCTTCACCAATTTAGCCCCGCTCCGCCACGACATCAACAGTACTACCGGGATCAACGCATTATTCAAATTCTGCGCTAAAAAATGCCAGCTGCACAATAGCAACAACAAAAACACGGAAACAAAAAGCGAATAGATCCTCACTCTTTTTGAATCCTTATTCATCACGAATGCATAAACGATGTGCACAGGCCATGCCCACAATAAATTGTAATTATTTTTTGTCATGCTGTGATCCGTTGCCACCCACATCAGCACGAGCACAATGCCCAGCAGACCGATCACGAAAAAAAGGAATGCATCCAGGCTATGTAATAATCTTCTCACTGTGGTATTTCTGAAAACCGCTAACACTGCGAATAAAGCGAACAGCATCACAGAACATACAAACGGTGTAAAGAAAGAACTCACGGCCTTTTGTTCACTTAGCTGATAAAGATCTTGTGAAGATGAAACGAGCTGCACATTTTTCGTACTGTCCAATGCCTTCATCAAATTGTCAGGCAAAAATTCCTGTTGTGCAGGCGTCATCACGCCGTCACATGGTTCACCCAATAAAATATCTATGCCGAGCTTGCTCCAGTCTTTATGATTCTTGTCGAGGTATTGGTGAATCGCATTTCTAAACGTATATGTAACGGGCATTACAGCCGGAAGCTTCGGCGCAGGTTGATGATTTTTTACAATGATATCTCTCAACCTTGTCGTGCAATTGTCAAGAAAAAAATCGTAGAGATAAAATTTATTCTCTTCCTTAAGGTTCTCCAAAAGCGCATGATAAATATTCGTCTTTTCTGCGCCGGTAAAATTTAAAACCTGTTCGGTGATGCCGCGATTATCCTGAATGTAAGCAAATTTAAAATCCTGAAATTGCTCCGTACTTACATAGTATTTTAGTTTGCCCCGAATGAATTTCAATAAAAAATAATCATCGTCAAAATTAAAAGTGCCGTAGTTGTATACTATGTCAGTAACGCTATTGCTGTCAATGACCCGCAAGGCACTGTGGCCAAACGTTGCATATAATTCCTCTCCCGGCGTACACGTCAGCAATGAGATCCGCAGCCTTGATGAATCCTGTGCGAATGAAGCAAAACTGATCAATGCAAAAATGCACGAGACAAGAAATCGAAGTATTTTTTTATTCATGTAAGAAAATTTAAGCCAAAGCAGTTGAACACCACAGATTATAGACTTCCGGCCACAGACATTTCGTTAAGGAATAGACTTTCCGGTATAACAGAGGTCCCACAACTTCAAATTTCCAAATCTCCAAATCACTCATTAGCACATCAGCACGTTAGCATATCAGCACATTACCTGCTATAATTCGGCGCTTCCTTCGTAATATCAATATCATGCGCATGACTCTCACGCATCCCTGCATTGGTGATCTTTACAAAACTGCTGTTCAGTTGCAATTCTTTGATATCAGCCGCACCGCAATAACCCATGCCCGCTTTTAAGCCGCCGGTGTATTGATGAACCACTTCACGCAGATCGCCCTTGAATGCAACACGTCCTTCAATTCCTTCCGGAACGAATTTCTTGATATCATCTTCCGGATCCTGAAAATAACGATCGCTGCTGCCCTGCGCCATCGCACCCAAAGACCCCATGCCGCGGTATTGTTTGAATTTTCTGCCTTCGTAAATAATTGTCTCACCCGGACTTTCTTCCGTTCCTGCAAACACATTCCCCATCATCACACAAGATGCACCGGCGGCAAGCGCTTTCACCATGTCCCCGGTATAACGGATTCCGCCGTCGCTGATGAGACCTACGTTCTTTCCTTTTAATGCTGATGCGGTTTCCAACACCGCAGTGATCTGCGGAACACCGGTTCCGGCTACAACACGTGTAGTACAAATAGAACCCGGTCCGATTCCGACTTTCACCGCATCTGCACCCGAATCCGCCAATGCTTTTGCACCTGCGGCGGTAGCCACATTGCCCGCAATCACCTCGATATTTTTAAAAGATTTTTTAATGGATTTCAACATGTCGATCACCCCTTTGGTGTGACCATGCGCGCTATCCAGACAAATGACATCTACGCCTGCTTTGTGCAATGAATCCACACGCAGCATAGTGTCGTGCGTAATGCCCACACCCGCACCTACAAGCAATCTTCCAAAAGAATCTTTGATCGCATTGGGGTGACTTTTTAATTTTAATATATCGCCAAATGTAACCAGGCCGATCAGTTTGCCGGTTTTGTTTACAACGGGTAACTTTTCAATCTTATTTTTCTTAAAAATAAGTTCGGCTTTTTTAAGGTCCGTTCCTTCCGGTGCGGTAATGAGGTGATCTTTTGTCATCACTTCACTCACTTTTATTTTCGGGTTAATTTCAAAACGCAGATCACGATTAGTAAGGATCCCCACCAATTTATGCTGCGCATCCACGATCGGAATGCCGCCGATCTTATTGCCCCTCATAAGTCTCAAAGCTTCTCCCACTGTGGCATCCGGCGAAAGTGTAACGGGATCAAGGATCAATCCGTTCTCACTTCTTTTTACTTTGCGCACCTGCTCGGATTGCTGCTCAATACTCATATTCTTATGCAAGATCCCCAGTCCGCCTTCTCTTGCGAGTGCAATAGCGAGGTTTGCCTCAGTTACGGTATCCATTGCTGCACTAAGCATCGGAACATTCAATTTGATGTTCTTCGTGAGCATGGTTTGAATGTTCACATCACGCGGTAATACTTCTGAATACGCAGGTACCAAAAGCACGTCGTCAAATGTGAGTCCTTCACCGAAAAATTTGTTGGGATTGCTGTTGCGGGGAGAATTCTTTGTTGCCATAGGCAAAGGTAAGAATTCCCGGGAAAGTTTTAAAATTCCGCTGTGAAGTTGACGGTGGGCGGATGGCAGTCATTCCCGGACGTCCGACTACGGACCACCGGCTACGGTATTTTATTATACATGATACTTCTTTTGTACCAGGTTGATTACGGATCAGAAATATTAAAGTCTTCAACCTCAACGAACGTACTGTCATCCGTCAACGGTAGTCGCGGTCTTCTGTCATCCGTCAACTGTCATCCGTCAACTGTCAACTGTCAACTGTCATCCGTCAACTGTCATCCGTCAACTGTCATCCGTCAACTGTCATCCGTCAACTGTCAACCCTCAACTGCCAACTCTCTCTACGCCAGCTTATACATCTTCCCCGGCATCGCCACCACCACACCCTGCATTTCAAGCATCAACAATGCGTTGGCCGCGGAACTGCTGCTTAAGCCGCTTTTCAAATACAGTTGATCAATATGAGTATTTTCCTGTGCGCCCAGAATCTCGGTGATCGTTTTTTCTTCAGACGTAAGCTCAATAAAAAGTTGTCGTTGCGGTCTGATCTTTTTCGGTGAATCTTTCCAGTTCATGATCTGCAGCAGGTCATCGGCACAGGTGATGAGCAATGCCTTATTATTTCGTATCAGTTGATTACAGCCTGCACTTCTAACGTCGGTTACCCTGCCCGGTATCGCAAATACATCTTTGTTATAACTGTTGGCGAGCTCCGCCGTAATAAGCGATCCGCCTTTTACGCTGCTCTCTACTACAACCAACGCATCACACATTCCCGCAACGATCCGGTTTCGCTTGGGAAAATTTTGTTTATCAGGATTAGTTCCGCTCATAAAATCCGTCAATAATCCGCCCTGCGAAAGCATTTCTGTTGCGAGTATTTTATTTTGTGCGGGATAGATCTTGTCGAGTCCGTGTGCGGTAACCCCGATCGTTTTAAATTTATTTTTTACGGCGTTTTTATGTGCGATCGTATCGATGCCGAAAGCAAGTCCGCTCACGATCAATATGCTTTCATCCTCCAGTTCGCGGATAAATTTCTCGCAGGCAGCTTTGCCGTATTCTGTATTATTTCTTGTACCTACGACTGATATTATTTTTGCTGTATTAAGGTCTGCATTGCCTTTGTAATAAAGCAGGGCCGGACTGTCGCAGCAATTCAATAATCGCTGCGGATAATTCATGTCATTTATAAAAAGCGGAACAATATTGTGCTGTTCAATAAAAGTGATCTCTGCTTCACACACTGAAAAATCTGAAAACGCTTTTATAGATCCCGCAGCTACCGAACCAATACTTTCGATACATTCAATGGTCTTTTTAGACGCGTTAAAAACGGACCGTGCATCACCGAATTTTTCAATCAGTGCTTTTGCACGGATATCGCCGATGTTTGGAATAAGTGTAAGCGCAATCTGGTAAAGCAGGTCGGGGTACATGCGGCAAACCTACAATTTTGGAAAGTTAAATGCTGCGGTTTTTACACAACAAACTGCGTTGTTAAAACCGTAAACATCCATGAATTTATTAACCGGATTTCAATACGTAAACTTGTGAGGGTGAGCTTGTCAATCCCGCGGATGCCTATATCTAAACTTGTCAGGGTTAGCTTGTCGAATGCCGGGTAAAATGAAAACGAAGATCGGCAACCGTCTTCGATAAGTACACGGACAGCGGGAACGGAGGCGAAAGGCATCTGCACAACACCCCCGAAAAACTTATTTAAAATCCGACGAATCCCAATTGCCAAAAAATCAATTAGAGATAACCGTCACCGTCGTCCGCCGGTTCTGCGCTTTTCCTTCCTCTGTTGTATTAGACGCAACAGGGTTTGTTTCGCCAAAACCTTTGCCTGCCAAACGTTTCGCATCTACGCCTTTTGTCTGCAAATAAGCTATGACAGATTTTGTGCGATTCACGCTAAGCAATAAATTATCTGCGGGTTTACCTACATTATCGGTGTAGCCGTTTATCTGAATAACCATTTTAGGGTTGTCATTCATCACCTGCACCACTTTGTCCAATTCCGGAAACGATACCGGTTGAAGGTCCGATCTTTTTGAATCAAAGAAGATATTTTTGAGCGTTACTGAAGCACCCGCCTCGATAGGTTGCAACGCAATATTTACAACAAGCGGCGAATCGGTAGCATTACCCGACATAACAAAATTTTCGGAATAAAAAAGATAGCCTTTTCTGTTTACGGTAAATGCGTAGTTTTTTCCTTCGGGTAAGGTGGTCAGATAATTTCCGCCTTCATCACTTTGTAATTTGGAAACGATCATGCCGTTATTAATCGTTCTTAATTCGACAGAGGATGGCAGGCCTGCATTCGTTTTTTTATCATAGATCTTTCCTTTTACCCACAACGTTTTTGATGCTCGCAGGTCTTCACGCAATTCAAAACTATAAAGGTCCAATCCGTTTCTGATATCACCTTTATCGCTTGCATAATAAGCGGTCTTACCGTCGGATGAAACGATGAGCGAGCCTTCATCATCGATCGTGTTTACCGGGTAACCTAAATTCTCCGGCGTGCCCCATTCGCCTTTTTCATTTCTGCGGGAAACGTAAATGTCTTTTTGCCCGTAACCGGCCTGGCCGTTGCTGTTGAAGTAAAGCGTATTGTTATCGGCATGAATAAAAGGCGTCCCTTCATCTCCGGCTGTATTGATCACCGCCCCGAGATTTTCCGGAACCTGCCAAAAGCCTTTATCGTTGCGGTGCGATACCCAAATATCAGAACCACCGAACCCACCGGTTCTTGTGCTTGAAAAATACAGGTCTCTTTTATCAGGCGATAATGACGGTGAACTTTCCCACTGATCGCTGTTGATATTGCGGCCCAGATTTTCCGCTTCGCTCCATTGCCCGTCTTTGTTTTTATAAGAGATGTAAAGGTCGCAACTACCCATTCCTTCGGGATAATTACAACCTGTAAAGATCAGCCATTCGCCGTCCTGCGAAATATTTTGTGCGCCTTCATTAAAGTTGGTATTGATCTTTCCGGCAACAGGTTTTGCATTTTGCCAAACGCCGTTCACCTTATTGCTTTCATAAAAATCTTCATCGTTATTGATCCGCCTGTTAAAGATCATTTTATTACCGTCAACAGTCAGGGAAGGAAGGTATTCAAGGTCTGATGTATTAATACTGTCACCAAGATTTTTCGGATTGAAAACATAACCGTTTGCCGGATGTGTCTTCGCATATTGTGTGGCAAATTCATAAGTAATTCTTCGGTACTCTCCCGACTTTTTATTCTGTTCGCCTAATCTCGGCGAAGCCAGGAATTTGTTCGTTGCCGTCAGTGCTTTTTCAAAATTCCCTGCGCCGGCAAGTGCCATCGAATAAGCCAAAAGATAGGTTTGCGTATACACAGAATCCTGCCCCACAGCCGATTCAAAATCTGCAATTGCTGCAGGATAATTTTTGATATTTTGTTGGTAAACGCCTGCACGGGCAAGGTAAGCGTCAATGTATTTCGGATCTGCTTTTATCGCATCTCCCAAATGCCCGATCGCATCGGCGTATTTTCCTTCCGATGCTTCTGCATAAGAAGTTTCATATAAGGCAACCGCTTTCTTATTTACTTTTTCAGGATTGTACCATTGCGCTTTGGCAACATTTGTTGTGCAAAAAAAACATACAAACAGCCACGCACCGGTCAGGAGAAATTTATTCACTTTCATTCAATAATAATAATGGTTGAAGATAAGATAAGTGCAAATGAGAAAATGTGAAAATATGCAAATGCGCAAACGGGAGTACTGTTAAAATTTCAAATGAGTTCAACGATCGGTAATTTGCAACAGATCATCTGAAAAACCCACTGCGGCTTTACGAAGCAATTGCTTTAGTTGTTGTAATTGTCATAAATACCAAATGCTCTTTTTACTTTCGTCGGGATTGGGGCGCACGAAATAAGAGCTCTGATTGCTGTCGATCACTCTATAAGTTATTTAAAAACCAAACCTGTCTGTTCGGTTTCAAAACCGGCGCTGACCCGCGCCCGCAGGAATAATGATAACATCTACTTTTTTAAAAAACTTTGCGTTTGCCGTCCCGGCCGCCTAAGATCACAGATACTGCATCGCTAAGGAGCACCATGCATTGGTGCGTTTTGTTGTGATAATAATGAAAATCCTAAATGCCGTTCGCCACGCATTTCGCCGACTATCAGGGATAGATATGCTCCTGCAAACTTCACCGCCGTAGCACATACAATAAACACGCATAAATTACGGTAAAAAAACACCGGCATTCACTCTTTTAGAAATGCCGGTGTGCCTTATAGAATATTCTTTGATGTGAGCCTGATCATTCAGTCTTTAAATGCATGATTTCTTAAGGATTTCCCGCCCCCCCTGACGCACCATAGATCTGTCCCGTAGCATAGCTTGCGTTCGGATCAGCAAGCTGTACATAGATTGAAGCCAATTCCGCCGGTTGGCCCGGCCTTTTAAATGGTGTTTGTTCGCCAAAGGTTTTTAATTTTTCCTGGGTTGCGCCGCCGCTTACCTGCAATGGCGTCCATATTGGTCCGGGCGCCACGCCGTTTACGCGAATCCCTTTTGCGGCAAATTGTTTTGCTAGCGACTTTACATAATTCATTGTAGCGGCTTTTGTTTGCGCATAATCATACAGATCCGGTGAAGGATCATACGCCTGTTCGGAAGCTGTTGCGATGATCACAGCACCCGGTTGTAAATGCGGAAGCGCGGCCTTAATTATCCAGAACGGCGCATAAATATTTGTCTTCATCGTCCAATCAAATTGCTCAGTAGAAATGTCCGAAACAGATTCATGTGTTTGTTGTCTTGCGGCATTATTTACTATGATGTCCAATCCGCCTAATTCCTGCACAGCACGATCCACTAATCGTTTACAGAATGCTTCATCACGCAGATCTCCGGGAATTGCCACCGCTTTTCTGCCTGCAGCTTTTATAAGTTCTATCACCTGTTTGGCATCTGCTTCTTCGGTAGGAAAATAATTGATCGCCACATCCGCACCTTCTCTTGCATAAGCGATGGCTGCCGCCCGTCCCATGCCCGAATCGCCGCCGGTGATCAATGCTTTTCTGCCGGCGAGCCTGCCCGATCCTTTATAGGATTTTTCACCATGATCAGGAACTGGATCCATTTGCGACGCAAGGCCCGGCCATGGCTGCGACTGACCTTTAAAAGGCGGACGTGGATATTTTTTTGTGGGATCCTCAAGTTCCTGAACCTCCGATACCGGTGACTTGGGGTAAGGTGCGGGTTCAGCAAATGCAGTCCCTGCAGCAAGGCTTGCCATACCCAAGCCGAGTCCGCCGATCACCTGTCGGCGGGATAGAATATTTTTTTTTGCTTCGTTATTTTCTTCCATGACGTTGATCTTTTAAATTGATAATGTTGTTGGAGAAACAAAATACATGCCTTCGAAATTTGCAAAGCAATAAACGGTTTTTCGCTGTTTTTATGTGGAAGTGCCGGGAAGTTGAGGAAAGAATTGCAGCGTTTATTCGTGATAGGTCTTCACCCAAATAGGTTTTGTTACAGAGCGCTGCACACTACCCGGTGACTTTCTATGCATTTGGATCTTGTTATTTTTTTCTCGCCCGTGGATCGTGCATGTTCTCATTAAGACTTCAACTACGGGTTAGATGCGGGTTTATTGATATCTCGTAACAGTGCGGATTGAAACGATGTGTATACTTAGCCGGTCGCACCCTTCATTGTTTTGCAGGCAATCTGCCCGCCGATCTTCATTTAAATCTGTGCTGACCCGTCCACCCTTTCCGGTATTATTTTTTCAACACATTTTATATGCAACCTAAAAAGCCCGGCTTTGTTTCTGTTCGCGGTGCACGCGAGCACAACCTTAAAAATGTTGACCTCGATATCCCGCGTGATGCACTGGTTGTATTCACCGGCATCTCGGGCTCGGGAAAATCCTCACTGGCATTCGGAACACTCTACGCAGAAGCGCAACGTCGTTATCTGGAATCTGTTTCTCCGTATGCCAGGCGATTGTTTAATCAAATGGCCATTCCTCAGGTAGATGAAATTGAGGGCCTGCCGCCGGCGGTTGCGTTACAGCAACAAAGGGGTACAGTGAGTACAAGGTCTTCAGTTGGTAGCGTTACCACCTTATCAAATCTGTTGCGCATGTTGTATTCCCGTGCGGGAGATTATCCGAAAGGCCAAACGATCATTTATGCCGAAGCATTCTCGCCTAACACGCCGGAGGGTGCATGCCCCCGATGTCACGGCCTTGGTAAAGTGTACGAAGTAACAGAAAGTTCTATGGTGCCCGATCCTACACTTACCATCAGGGAAAGAGCGATAGCGGCGTGGCCCACAGCATGGCAGGGGCAAAACCTGCGGGAGATATTAATGACCCTTGGGTATGATGTGGATACACCATGGAAAGATCTTCCGAAAAAGCAGCGTGACTGGATCCTCTTTACAGATGAGCAACCTATCGTCCCCGTTTATTCGGGTTTTACTGCTGCAGAAATGCAAAGGGCGATAAAGCAAAAAACGGAGCCGAGCTATATGGGCACGTTCACCGGCGTAAAGAAATATGTTATGCAAACATTCGCCAATTCACAAAGTGCATTGATGAAAAAGCGGGTTTCCAAATTTATGTTGAGCAGCAATTGTCCGTTGTGCAAAGGAAAGCGTTTACGCGAAACATCGCTTTCGGTTACATTCAACGGCTTGGATATTGCCGACATGCAACAACAATCATTGGAAAACCTGCTGGCGATATTTAAGCCTTATGCTACCGGCGAAACTTCCGGTAACACAAATACAACAACCAGCCACCCCGAAAAAATAATGGTTGCGCAGCGCATTGCTGAAGACATGATCGCAAGGCTCCATATTATGCTTGACCTCGGACTTGGGTACCTCACTTTGGAAAGAAATACACCTACGCTTTCGCCGGGTGAGCTGCAACGTTTGCGGCTGGCAACACAGGTGCGATCCAATCTTTTCGGTGTCGTGTATGTATTGGATGAACCCAGTGCGGGTTTGCATCCGGCGGATACGGAAGCGTTATTGCGTGCATTGGATAAACTGAAAGCTGCGGGCAATTCTTTATTTGTTGTAGAGCATGAAGTAGATGTGATCCGTCATGCCGATTGGATCGTTGATGTGGGGCCGTTTGCCGGAGAGCAGGGCGGAAATATTTTATACAGCGGTTTACCTGCCGGATTGAAAACAATTAAGGAATCGATCACGGCGAAGTATATTTTTGATGAGAAAAAATTCACGGCGCATGCATATCGGCAACCCGCTGCATGGTTAAAGCTTACCGGCGTCACAAGAAATAATCTTCAGCAAATTGATGCGCAATTTCCGCTTGGCATATTCACAAGTATAACAGGCGTTTCCGGTTCAGGCAAAAGCACGCTGGTAAGCCAGGTGTTGGTAGAATTATTAGCGGAGGCGCTCGGCCTCCAAATCGATGTTTCTGCAGACGACAGTGCGGAAACTTTGGAAAGAACTGAAGTGGTTACGCTCGGCGGAAAAATAACGGAAGGCATGGAACATATTAAGCGTATGGTTGTAGTGGATCAGAAACCCATCGGCAGAACACCACGATCAAATCTCGCTACCTACACCGGACTTTTCGATCATGTTCGAAAGATCTTTGCTGCAACAAAAGCAGCGAAAGCAAAAAAATATGATGCCGGGCAATTTTCATTTAATGTGGCAAAGGGCCGCTGCCCGCATTGTGAGGGGGAAGGATTTGTGATGGTGGAACTGCTGTTTCTGCCGAGTGTTTATGCGCCATGCCCCACCTGCGGCGGAACACGCTACAATGAAAAAACGTTGGCGATAAAATTCAAAGAAAAGAACATTGCCGAAGTGCTGGGGATGACAGTAGATGATGCATTCTTCTTTTTTGATGAAGAACCCGCTGTGTCGCGTGCGCTCGACGTGGTACGACAAGTGGGGCTCGGGTATTTAAGACTGGGTCAACCCGCAACTGAACTTTCCGGCGGCGAAGCGCAACGCATTAAACTCGCCACAGAATTGCAACGCACACACCACGGCAATGCGATTTATATTTTAGACGAGCCTACCACGGGCCTTCATCCGGGTGATGTGGAAAAGCTGATGATCCAATTGAACATCCTGGTTGATCAGGGCAATACTGTTATTGCAGTGGAGCATGATATGCAGGTGATCGCCGCAAGTGATTGGGTGATCGACATTGGTCCCGGCGCCGGCGATAAAGGTGGCAGGATAGTAGCCGCAGGTACGCCCAAAGAAATTGCCCTGCACAAAGAGAGCCGCACGGCTCAATACTTAAAAAAATTAATAGGATAAACAGCCCGCAATAAATCGCAACGGGTAATTGCTTGCTCATCGAATTTTACAATTGGTTTTTTCAAAAGAATACTGTCGCGGCTGAGCAATCATTCAACAATAGGGGATTGTCCGGCGGCTTCGGTATGCCGCTGTCTCAAAATATGGAGAAAGCTATAAGACTATCGGCTGACGCCTGGCGCATCACACCTGGTTCATTAAAAAATGCTAAGGAACATTTATGTATTTGTGCACCTGCAAAGAAAGCTCCCACTGCGGATGTGCCTTGATATAATCAACGATCAGCGGCGTAATTTCAGCAGCTTTACTCCATTCGGGTTGAAGATACAATTTGCAGGAAGGCGACGCCTGTGCGGCAAAAGTTTCCGCCCATTGAAAATCGGATTTATTAAAAACGATGATCTTTAATTCACTTGCATGCGGAACGACTTCCGGCAGCGGCGCTTTGAATTTTTTCGGTGAAAGACAGATCCGGTCCCACGAACCCGAGAGGGGAGAAGAACCCGACGTTTCAATATTTGTTTCGATGCCTGCATCCTGCAATTTTTTCGTGAGCAGGTCAAGGTTATGCATCAACGGTTCACCGCCGGTGATCACTGCGAGTTTGGTGGGCGTTGACGTTACCTCTGCTACAAGATCATCAATGTCGCGAAGCGGATGCCTTGTTGCATCCCAACTGTCTTTTACATCACACCATACACAGCCTACATCACAGCCGCCGAGGCGAATAAAATACGCGGCACGGCCCTGGTGAAAACCTTCACCCTGGATCGTATAAAAACTTTCCATTACCGGTAGTGCAGTCTCAATATGAAGTGCTGTTGCTGACATTAATTTTCTGCTCCCGCAGCTTTAAGGGTGTTTTGTAAAAGTGCCGCGATCGTCATCAGACCTACACCACCGGGTACCGGTGTGATGTAGCTGCACTTAGGTGCTACCTGCTCAAAATCAACATCACCTTTTAACGCAAAACCGGATTTTTTAGTGGCATCTGCGATCCGTGTGATACCCACATCGATCACCACTGCGCCGTCCTTCACCATGTTTGCTTTTAAAAAACCGGGCACTCCCAGCGCCGCTACGATGATATCCGCTTCGCTGCAGATCTTTTCAAGATTTGTTGTGCGACTGTGGCATACAGTAACCGTGCAATTCCCGGGATTGGTATTGTTGCTCAGGAGTATACTTATCGGTCTGCCCACGATATTGCTTCTGCCGATCACCACCGCGTTTTTACCGGAAGTTTCAATGTTATAATGTTTCAGCATCATCATGATGCCGAGCGGTGTTGCGGAAACAAATGTATCTGCGCCCTGCACCATTTTGCCCACGCTCATCGGATGAAATCCGTCCACGTCTTTATCAGGCGAGATCAGGTTGATGATCTCTGATTCGTTGATATGTTTCGGTAATGGCAGTTGTACAAGAATACCGTGCACACCGGCATCGTCATTCAGTTTTTTTACTGCATCGGTAATTTCTTTTTGAGGAGTATCCGCAGCAAAACGCAGGAATGTACTTTTAAAGCCCACTTCCGCACAGCTTTTTATTTTGCTGGCTACATAGGTCTCGCTGGCGCCGTCGCTGCCCGCCAGGATCGCTGCAAGATGAGGAACAGTACCTGTTTTTGCTGTAAATGCAGCAGTTTGCTCAGCGATCTTTTTCTTTGCTGAAGCCGAAACTACTTTCCCGTCTAAAATTTGCATGCGCAAAAGTAAATTATTTCGAGTGGAAATTAACGTGAAACATCGTTAATATGATACCCTAAAGTTAAACGTGGGTTTTTAAAGCGATACCCGACCTTGTTCCCAAAAACTTTGCATCAGTTTGTGCCTTTTGTTTCCGACTCTCCATTGCATGAACCCCCCCGTATTCTTCCCGCCGTCCTTGCGAGGCGCATAATAAACTCCAACTTTCTCAGCGTAATGCGGCGCGGCAATCTGCTTACAAAGTTTTACCGCATTTGTACCTTAAATCCTTTTTTCTGAATCGGCATTCGTCCGATAAACGGATTCCCCCGATTATGAACTTTTGCTTCTTTGTGTTTCCGCCGCGCCTTTGCGTGAACTCCTCCGTATTCTTCCCGCCGTCCTTGCGACCCGCATAATAAACTCCGACTTTCTCAGCGTAATGGGGCGCGGCAATCTGCTTACAAAGTGTTACCGCATTTGTACATTGAATCCTTTTTTCTGAATCGGCATTCGTCCGATAAACAGTTCCCCCGATTATGAACTTTTGCGTCTTTGTGTTTCCGCCGCGCCTTTGCGTGTAACCCCTCCGTATTCTTCCCGCCGTCCTTGCGAGCCGCCTAATGAACTCCGACTTTCTCAGCGTGATGCGGCGCGGCAATCTGCTTACAAAGTATTACCGCATTTGTACATTGAATCCTTTTTTCTGAATCGGCATTCGTCCGATAAACGGATTCCCCCGATTATGAACTTTTGCTTCTTTGTGTTTCCGCCGCGCCTTTGCGTGAACCCCTCCGTATTCTTCTCGCTGTCCTTGCGGCCGTAATGAGCTCCGACTTTCTCGGCGTATTGCGGCGCGTCAATCTGCTTACAAAGTGTTACCTCATTTGTACATTGAATTTTTTTTCTGAATCGGCATTCGTCCGATAAATGGATTCCCCCGATTATGAACTTTTGCTTCTTTGTGTTTCCGCCACGCCTTTGCGTGAAACCCCTCCGTACTCGTCTCGCCGTCCTTGAAAGCCGCATAATGAACTCCGACTTTCTCAGCGTAATGCGGCGCGGCAATCTGCTTACAAAATGTTACCGCATTTGTACATTGAATCTTTTTTTCTGAATCAGGATTCGTCCGATAAACGGATACGCCCGATTATGAACTTTTGGGTCTTCGTGTGCACTCCGTTGCGTCTTAGCGTGAACTTCTTTAGATCGCTGAGCCCGCTGTCCTCGTTGTTATCGCCGTCGCAACCCTCGCTTACTTTTGTGCCTCTGTAGACACTCCGTTGCGTCTTTGTGTGAAACGCTTCACATCGCTTTGCCCTCCTCATTGCTATCACCTTGAGAAAACCATACTTTCTGTCTTTGTTTGCACTCCGTTGCGCCTTTGCGTGAACCTCCCCGCAGTTCCCTTTTTTTTCCATTTACTTTTTGTTTCTCCAAAAAAGTAACAAAAAAGGAGCCCGGGAATCGATTACATTCCGATTCCTGGCTACAGCTTTCCTAATCTTCAGCGAATAGTAAACTCAGGTTCAGCAATGCTACACTATAGCGATGAATGAAGCGGATCGGAGCTGCGCTGGTCCCTCACCCTCGGTCCCTCTCCATTGAATGGAGTAGGGAGGCCGTAGGAGATCAACGCAAAGAACGAAGCGGATTTACCCTTAACTATGTTCTCCCTAAAGAGAAGGAGCACGGGACGACTAAAGCGGATGCATCTGGTTTGCATCACTGGATAAAGCAAGGCCTCACCGATTATTCAGCAAGGCCCGTGGTTTCAAAATTGTAGCATCCTGCACTTCAGGATATCTTGTATTTCTCTTTAATATACGCTTCAATGTTTTTCCTCACTGGCCCTGCAGCCCTTATCGCACCATACACTGCCAGATGAGACAATTTCGGAAACTGTGAATGCAGATATTCTACTTCACTTTTATCTCTTGAGTCAACCTTTGATCGGTCACGACCGTCCCGCATATTTTTTTTGTCTGACATCTGTTTTAGTTTAGATGAAGAAATTTATTGATTAGCGCAACTATCACGCAGATAACGATCGTGAATATCGCAACCACAAGACTGAGTTTACCTTTTGAAAAACCTGTTTTAGTTTTAAATTCAGATTGCTCAGATAGATTCACTTGTCCGTTTTTAACCGCTTCATATTTTTCAAGCAGCCTTTCCGCTACCCTTTTTGCGCCTTTGGCAAATAGGTCATCACTGCTGGCTTCAATGGTGACTGAGGTCGAATTCACTTCTGTTGATTGCAATTCAATTTGCAACGGTACATGCTGCAACCCGAAACTTGATGACCCTTTCAGGATGACATGATCTTTTGATACTTCTATCGTCTCTGTTATCGACCCGATCATTTTAAAGCTCTTTCTGAAAAGTTCTGTTGCCTGCGCCGGATTTTCATCTACGATAAGTCTCTGTGTAAATTTTTTTCTCAGTGATAGTTTTGTGCTCATGTTATTTTTATTTAGTTTTTAAAAAGGAATGATACCGTTTTTCATAGCGTAAGTCATCAGCCCCTGCCGACTTTTTACGCCCAGTTTATCAAATAATGCGATACGCATATTTTCAAGTGTGTGAAAACTTATTTTTAGTGCTGCTGCTATCTCTTTGTATGTGTGATCTGTTGCGGAAAGTTTTAAAAAAGCAATTTCCTGTTCACTCAGCTTCACACTTTCCATCTTTGACTTTTGATCATCGTCGGTAACAAGTAAAGACATGACCCTTTCCGTGATAGCACTGCTCATATGAATACCGTTCCGGTATACAGTGTTGATCGCTTTTCTGAAATCATCGGGGTGCACATCCTTCTTTAATATCCCCTTTACACCTGATTGTAAAAGTTTGATTGTCGGAAACTCGCTGTCGTACATCGTCAGTACAAGCATTTTGATCTTCGGGTAATGTTTTTTTATATATTCAGCCGTTTGATACCCGTCCATGACCGGCATGTTAATATCAAGGATCAATACATCAGGTACTATGCCTTTTTTTAGCTGATCAAGTATTTCCTCGCCGTTACTTGCGGTAGCAATTACCTCGCATTCCTCAAATTTGTTCAGCAGGGCTTCAAGCCCGTCCCGTAAAATGACATGGTCGTCCGCAAGAGAGATTTTAATTTTCTGCATCATTAGTTATCGGTATTTGAATGATCAATTTTGTTCCCTCCGCATCACTTTTAATGAGTGCTGTGCCGTTCATGCTTTTTGCTCTTTTCTTCATGTTCGCAAAGCCGCTGCCCTCATTAAGCTCCGCAGGCAATCCTTTGCCGTCATCCGCGATGGTCATGGTAAGCCACTGCGTATCAAAATGGATCGTTATCACAACTCTTTTGGCATTCGCGTGCTTGATAATATTCTGTATTCCTTCCTGGTAAATTCTATAAAGCAATGTTTCGGTCATATCAGGAAGAAATACCGGAAATCCTGTAACCCGTACAATTATCTCTAGCCTACATGTTTTTACCAGCATTTCCGTTTCTTCTCTTATAGCTTGCACAAATCCTTCTCTTACTACAATATCTGAACTTAGTGTTCTGCTCAGATCCCGTAGATCGGAAATGGCATCTGTAATGAGTTTTTCAGTGATTTTCAGATCAACCGACGGGCTGGTCTGAGCCGTCACTACCTGCAATTTTGCGAGGGATAATTTCTGACCGATATTATCATGTATATCAGTCGAAATATTTTGAAAGGTTTGTTCCTGTATTTCAGTTTGCGCCTTCAGCAGGTTTACAAGATGTGAATCAGCTTGCTGTTCAAGTTTTTTATTGTTTTTTATTCTTTGTATCAAGTGAATGAATACGAAATATATCACACATACAGTAATTGAAAGGCCGATGATAATCGCATACTCCGCAGTTGACGTAATTTTTAAAAGTATAAAGAGGTTCGTTTTCATTCCTGTTATTTTAATTTATAGGTTAATCTTCAATTATTGTCGGCACACCCAGTCGTTCAAAAATAACTTTCACTTGTAGACTGGTATAGTATCTTCCGTCACGCACCCCGATAAATGCCATATGTTTTTTCAGCCATCTCCTCAGAGTTTTGTTTGTGATCCCGTACAGTTGCGCAATCTCGGTCGTACTTAAAGGTTTCGTTTGGTAATATTCCGTTTGCATGGTTAGTAGCTTTTCGGTTTATCAAAAATACAGGTGAGATATATTCCGATCACCGTCATTTGTTACCGTTTTTAATTAATTATTTACCGTTTTTAATTTTTAGAAAAACCCGGCAGCATTACACTGCCGGGCAAATCCAACGCTCTATTTGTTGAATATCCCTTTCGCTTTTGCCGCCAGCGAAAGAATGGCGGAACCTACTTTAGCAATCGTAAGTCCCCATTTTTGTATTTGTGATATCCGTGTTTTCCGACGGGTCGTTTTTTTATGTAAACTCATGTTCGTCTTTTTTAATAGTAAGCGTTACCAATTGTTGTTGCAGCGCCGGCAGTATCAGAGAATTGATTTTATCAAGCGCCCTCTCTGACTCGCCTAACAGCCCTGTGGTTTTCAATAATGACGTCGTCGGAATAATGCAATTGCGGTCGGGGTACATTTGTTGCAATGCAGAGTGCATAATGATCAGGGCCCTGAACCCTGCACCCGTAATGTTCAGATGTTGTCCCGGCTTTATATTCCATTCATTCGTCAGAAGATAATTTCCTTCGGGAATAAAAGAAGCAATATGCCCGGAATAAGGCAGAGGGAATTCAAGTGTGTAACATTGAAATGCACCGTTTATAAAAAGTCTTCCTGTTATCCCTTTGGAAAAATAGCTTCGTAAAATATCGACTGTCATGATATCGGATTAAAAAGATTAAAATGTTTTTATGATACTGAACGCGGTCGAATGAATATGACAGTATTCGTTATCCCGCCGGTAGTTTACAAACCCTGCACTCACTACTATTTTTCCCTCGCATGGTGAAGGGCGTTTCAGCTTTACTTTGATCAGTTTTTTGTCAAGGGCGAGGAATTCATGAATGTCAATTTCAAAGTCTTCACCGCGTTCGCATCCCTCGCTAAAATCTATGCAACTCACCGAAATGAACAGCTTCGCTTCATACCCACCCGTCAATAGCTCCAAAAGTTTGTCTGTTGGCTTCACAAATTCAACGCTGATAGTTTTTTTATTCTTCGCTATAACGCAGTTTACAGATTCGGCGATCATGGAAACTTGTTTATTGCTGTCGCCGAATGTAAACCCCTCAAGCAAGGAGATATTTCCGTTCTCCACTCTTCGGTAACCGTAACGATTTTGCTGATCAGTCAAAAGAATTTCCCGCATGATCTTAAATACACGTTGGGTTACTTTTTTATCATTGCAAAAGCGAATATGGTATCTCATCGCCTGTCTTAATAACTTTCCCGCTTTTGCTGTGGTAGAAAACTCTGCGCAATGCGCTCTTACCCTTTCATAGTTCGGGCTGTTTTTAAATTTGTAATTTTTCGATCTTGATTGTCTCAGAAAAAAACCGGTGTTTCCTTTTACGATAGAAATTCCTGAAATGTTTGCCATGTTGATGTTTTTTAAGTTTGAAAAAACAACAATACGATGCAGCAATAGAGGTACTGTCCCCTTTGGGCACGTTTGGGAACGTTTGGGCGCAAATGGGAACAAACGGGCACGAATGGGAACGTTTGAGCACGTTTAGTTTTCGCCGTAAAATTGATTTTTCCGGTTACGTTTGCCTACTGTTTGCCTACTGCCTCAACGCGAAGCGCCTATGTAAACCCTACCAAACGCCTACCTTACGCCTACTCAACAAATGAAAGAAATATAAACAGCTCAGCATTTTATTTCGTGCCCAAACCTGCCCGTTCGTGCCCGTTTGTTCCTTAACGTGCCCGTTTGCGCCCAAACGTTCCCAAAGGGGACATCAGCGGTTTGCTGCCATCGTAGCATTGCAAAACGATCGCAGAAAGACAAGCGCCCCTTTTCAGATACTTCCTGCGGTTAATTTATTAATCATTTAAAAATTTAAATCATGGCACATCAGGCAGGTCCCTTACAAAACCGGGGCACAATCGGAAACCTCACATTTGCACAAACCAAATATGGTTACCTCGCAAAAATGAAGCGCTCGGCTTCAAAATCAAATTTTAAATCCAATCCGGCGTTGGATCGTGTTAGAGACAACTGCTCCGAATTCGGAAGAGCAGGTAAAGCAGGAAAATTGCTGAGAGAAACATTTAAATTGGAGCTCAAATTTGCAAAAGACTACTCTATGCTCGCAAGGCTGGTAAAGGTCTTGGTGCAAATTGCGAAAACCGATCCGCTTAATCCGCGTGGTTTGCGTTCAGCGGCAAAAGGTGATTTAGAGTTGTTGGAAAATTTCGAATTCAACGGTGCAGCTTTACTGAGCAAATCCTTTGGCGTGAACGTTGAACCAACGATCGATCGTGTTGCAGGAACTGTAACGGTAGACATTCCTTCCTTCAATCCGTTCCAACGTATGGAAGCACCTGATGGTATTTCGCACTATCGCGTTGTTTGCGCAGCAGCCGAGATTGATTTTGATGAGAACACTTCCAAAAGCGAATCTGCGGATTCAGGAACACGTGTCATCAATAATGTCGCATCAGCACCGCTTACACTCACAACCAACATCACACCCGGTACAACTAAACCTGTGTTCCTCATTTTCGGAATTCAGTTTATCGATGTGGTGAATGGTTTTGAATACCCTGCGGTAAATGGTGAGCACAATGCGTTGACGATTATTAAAGTTGATGCGTAGAGATTTTATGAACCCGAATATCCTTGTATGGGATAACCGAAGCCCCGCAATTTTGCGGGGCTTTAATTTTTTTCAGGGTAGATTCCTACCCCAAACGTAAAAGAGGTCCTCTGGGGCAGGAATAATACGGAAATTCTGGCTGGGGCTCTATTGTAATAGGTGACATCTAATTGTTAATCAAAGAGTTGTTGGTTTAAGTCCAACAGAGGGAGCAGAGTAAACAAGGGTTTTACGGTTTTGTACCTGAAGCCCTTTTTCATTTGCACGTATGAAGAGCATTTTTATAGCTAGGAGCTTCATCGTTTTTATTTTTTTAAAAATTCATACGGATTATTTCGGAAATTTAATGCTTTGGCAGTTAAAGAAAATATATGAGCACTAGTGAACAAAGAGAACAGATATCTCAACGTCTCCTTCAGGTGACAGAACCTGAATGGAAGAGCATTTTAAAAAAATGCTATACTCATGTAGGATTTCGATTAGGTAAAAAGTTAAAATGGGGAGCGCATTCTGAACAAAGATTAGGAATGCCAGCTCATGATTTTTACACAACCAATGCTATCTCTGGGTTATTTAGCTTCAAGTGGTATTGGAAATTTGAAAAATTTACACTGGAGAAACAACTGATACGAATCATTGACAGTATGATCTCCACGGAGGTTGAAAAATATAAAATTGAACAAAGAAAAAATCGACAAACCTATTTAATAGAACCAGGACAGTTAGGATTATTTATTGACCACGTTGAACCTGCAAAACCTCCCGAAATTGAAGAATTATCTAAATATGAATTAGCTCTCGAAAAAGTATGCTCTGAAAATCCGATCTATCAACAATTTATTGATCTTAAACGAACCGATCACAGTTATGAAGAAATTTCACAGGAACTTAAGATTAACAAAAATGAAGCATACCGTTTAAGAGAAACCATAGCCAGAAAAGCAACTCAACTCTTACATATTTTATAAACATGCAAATAGAAAAAGACGAAATCACCAATTCGCATTTTGCCCTGAAATTTCTTATTGAAGCGAATATAGAAAGCAAAGAAGCAATAGAGCCGGTACCAGAACGTTTTATTAATCGGCATTTAGAACTTATCTCTTCATTAAATGAGAAATTACAATCTGGCAATCTGCCTTCGCACAAAGAAACAAATTTTCCTTCTTCGGGTCAATACTATAAAAAACAGTGGTCGCATAAATCAGTCCTCAGGTTTATTGAAGAATCTCAAAATCCTGACCCAATAGAAGAGGTGAGATATCAAGCAAGAGCTTTGGTTTTGGATGCATTATCTAACGGATGGCACGGACCTCCATATGACGCAATCGAGCTGGCTAAGATTTTAAAGTATGGTCTTAATCCTAACGATGAAGTTACAGATGCGCGCATATCTCCTGATGAAAAGCATGGATTTTTAATCGAATACAACCCTTTTCAAAAACCTACTCGATTAAATTTTTCAATTGGCCATGAAATAGCACATACTTTTTTTTCTGATTGCAGGGATCAAATTCGTAATAGAGAAGAAAACCCAGTTATGAACAGAGAATTAGAACAATTATGCAACATAATCGCGTCGGAACTACAGTTACCATATGTTGTTTTTCCGGCAGACGCAAATGCATTAGAAGATATCACAGCAATCAACTTAATAGAATTAGCAAAAAAATACAGAGCTTCAATTGAATCGATGTTACTAGCATTTGCTTCAGCTATAGATCGACCTTTTGCGACCCTTATATGTACTTTTCAAAATGGTTTAATTGTAACAGACTACTTCAAAACATCGTCTCAATTTAATTTATCAATTCCTCAAAACTGGGTGATCCCAGAAGAGTCACGAGCATATTTATGCTCTGCACCTGGAGTAACAGAAAGCGAAACTGTACAGTGGGAGTTTATGGACAGCTCATATAATGTATTTTATATAGGGCTATCACCAATGCGAAAAGAGACTAAGTCACGAGTTGCTATTTTACTTGTTCCAAATGATAACAATGAAAGAATTCAAGACAGAAAAATAAAATTTGAAATTGGGGATGTCACTAAACCGCGAGGTGACGGTAAAAAAATTATTGCCCATGTAGTTAATACGAGTGGAGGTTTAGGTTTTGGAGTTGGAAAATCATTGGCCAAAAACTATCCTCAAGTAAAAAAAGCAGTTGAAAAATGGAAAGAAAATAAACAGAATTTTCGGCTTGGAAAAACAAATTTGATAGAAGTTTCTCATGATATGCATATAGTTCAAATGCTTGCTCAAAGAGGGCTATTTGTTAAGGATGGAAAAATACCATTAGACTATACGGCATTACAAATGTGCTTAGCAGAACTAAGAGACTATGCACTTGAAACAGACTCCACAGTTTATATGCCTTTGATAGGAGCCGGCCAAGCTAAAGGAGACTGGAACATTATTGAAGGTCTTATTTTCTCAGAATTAGTAAATGAGGATGTCAAAGTCGTTATTTATCTTCTTGGCTCTGCAAAAACAAATGACATTAAGTCAAATTCAGCACTTTCAATATTTAATGAAAAATCAACATGGCAGAAAGAAAAATAATTTTGCTTATCAGTGGTGAAATAGCTTCAGGGAAAACAACTTTGGCTCATAAGCTTGAAGAGAACTTTGATTTTACGATTTTAAAAACTAGATCTGAAATTAAAGAACTTGCTAAAAAGAAACTAAAAGGTGAAAGCCCTGATCGATCTTTTTTACAAAAATTTGGACGGCAACTTGACAAAAGCGATGATGGCAAATGGGTGTTAAATGCTTTCCAAAATAAGTTTGGTTCAGCACTCGATACCCAGCATTTATTCGTAATAGATGCCATTAGAATAAAAGAGCAGCTGAAAACCTTTCGTGATGCTTATCATATGATTGTCTATCATATCCATCTAACCGCATCTCCAAAATGCTTGCAGGAAAGATTTCTAAAAAGAGAAGAAGTAAATTTCCTTTCCAAAGAAGAGGCGATCGAAAAGTATTATGAAGCAAAGGCAGATCCCACGGAAAAGAACGTATACAAATTAGCAGAGGAGGCTGATCTTACTATTGATACTGAACTATCAACAGAACAGGACGTATTCATTCGCGCAGCAAGCTTTTTCAAGTTACTTGCTCCAACAAAAAATGCGTTAGTTGATGTTATAATCGGGGGGCAATTTGGCTCCGAGGGAAAGGGCCAAATAGCAGCCCATATTTCACCTGATTATGATTGTCTTTTAAGGGTCGGCGGGCCAAATGCAGGCCATACCGTATATGAAGAGCCAATAAAACACGTCTTTCATCTTCTTCCTTCCGGAAGCCATAGAAATAGGAAAGCGAAATTATTGATGGGGCCGGGGTCCGTTATTAATATTGACACCATATTAGACGAGGTAAATAAATATAGCATTGCTGACGAATTTTCTAGCCGCTTGGTAATAGATGAGAATGCAATTGTTATTAGCAAAAATGATATTGCATTAGAGCAAGAAATAAAGAAAACAATAGGATCAACGGGACAAGGTGTTGGTGCAGCAACAGCAAATAATATTATTGCTCGTTTATATGGGGATTCGAAGCACAAGGCAAAAAATTACAGCCAATTGATGCCCTACATTGGCTCTACTTATGAGGTTTTAGAGGATATGTACAGGCGTGGCAGGAAAGTATTACTTGAGGGTACTCAAGGTACTGGACTAAGTTTACATCATGGGATTTATCCATTTGTAACTTCTCGTGATACCACAGTTTCAGGCTGTATATCTGAAGCAGGTATTTCTCCAAAACGAGTTAATAAAATAATCATGGTTGCGAGAACCTATCCGATTCGGGTAGGAGGAACATCAGGACCTTTCATAAGCAAAGAGATTGATCTAGAAACAATAGCTCAACGTTCGGGAAAAGATATAGAAGAATTAAGAAGAACAGAAAAAACGACTACAACAAAGATAGATCGAAGAATTGCAGAATTCAGCTGGGAGCTTTTTAGGAAGGCATGTGAGTTAAATTCTCCTACGGATATAGCCTTAACTTTCGCTGATTATATTTCAGCAAAAAATGTAAATGCAAGAAGATATGATCAACTAACAACTGACACCAGACAGTTTATCGAAGAAATAGAGAGATGTTCTGGAGTTAAGGTTTCACTTATAAGTACAACTTTTGATTATCGAGCAATTATTGACAGACGAAATTGGAAATAAAATGAATATAGAAAAATTTAAAACATTAAGACCCTATCTGTATCATTTAACAGATAAAGCAAACGTTCAATCAATCTTGAATGGCGGCAAATTATTAAGCACCGCAGCATTAACCAAGGTATTTGACGTGGAGAATCCTGATGAATTTCTTCGTTCAAGAAGAATAGGACATAAAAAAATCGCTAAGGGCGATAAATTTGTTATGATTAGAGATCAAGATCCATTATCGATTAACATCCTTAAAAAGAATTTAGAAGGAGGATTTTCTGTTGAGGATTTTATTTACTCACTGAATTCCCGGATCTTTTTATGGCCAACAGAAAAAGATTTACAAATTCATTATGGGCGATATGAAAACCAAAAGGAATATCCTATGATTTTACGATTTAAAACGGAGGATGTGTTTTCTATTAATAAATCGGAACCTCAGTTTTGTCGCTTGAATTCAGGAGCGCCGCGTTGCTCATGTTATTACGCGGAAGGTGCTCCTCCAAGAGGAAAAAACACCTTCAAAATTGCTGCTGAATACAATTATTTGCCCAGCAGTGTAAGAGAAGTAACCTTTATTGATTCTTGCAAATTGCCTGAAGAAATTTGTATTTCTTCTCATCCAAGTAAAGCATATAAATCTATTTAACAATGAAAGATTTAACTGAGGCCCAGGCGAAGTATGCGAAACATATTTTAAAAGATCCTTTTCCCACTATTTCTCCCGCCTTGCTAAATTCTGAAGATATTAGAAAATACTGTGAGGAATTCGGGATGATTTATCCATTTAATGTAAAACAATTAAAGCCTGCTACTTATGCATTGACAGTTGGGGGTAAATACTGCTACTGGGATAAAAATAAAAATATTCAGTCAGGAGATTTGAAAAAAGGGGAGTGTTTAACTATAAAGAAAAACTCTATTGTGTTTATTACACTTGAAGAGCAGATACAGTTGCCACATTATATTGCTGCAAGATTTAATTTGAAAATATCAAACATTTACAAAGGATTATTGCTTGGTACTGGGCCTATGATTGATCCTGGTTTTTCAGGAAAATTATCTATTCCCTTACATAATCTAACTTCGAACAGTTATACCATTACAGGAGGGGACACGTTTATTTGGATGGAATTCACAAAATTATCTTACCACCCCCAATGGGATAGCTATGATAAATTATCAGAGGATCAAAGCAAACTGAAATTTTTCAATACTACCCTTATAGATAAAAATGTAGATAATTATTTGAAAGAAGCGGATGGGCGATCAGTTCAGAGTTCAATACCCCTATCTATAACACGTTCCGAGACTGCAGCGCGCAAAGCTGCCAATAAAGCTCAATTAGCTACAATCATCTCCTCTGCAGTCAATTTCGCACTTGTAATCACAGTCATGGTATTTGTTTATAATGTCTGGAAAGGTTTTCCTGATTTTAAAGAAGCAAGTGCAAATTCTTTAGACGAAATTAAGAGGCTTCATATCCAAGATTCAATAGAAAGAAATAAATTGCAGGATTCTATTTTGAATCTGTCTAATCAGGTTCGTAAGATATTGAGCCATGAATAAAAAAGTATTGAAGGATTGGGTAGGTTTGCTTTCGTTTAAAACCCAAAGTGTTTTAGTATCAGCACAAAGAGGTCCAGATACGCACTTTTGCACTAATATAAAATCACTTACAAAATGGGTAAGGAGAACATGTCAGGAAAATGCCGATCCCTCACATAGTTTTATGGCTGATGTACCTTTACCTTCATTAGATGAAATAGAATATGAACTAGAATATTGTACTCTCCATTTCACATTTCACTTTACCTATGGACTCGAAATTATTGCATACAAACATCCTGAAGCAGAAATAAGAAAAACAGCTATGTATTTTTACAAAGGGATAATTGAAGAAATTCTTCACTTCAATATAGAAACAGAAGAACAAATGGATGGTCGTTTGCAAGATAAAATTTAAAAATATTTCATTGATCATTAATTTGAGTGCAACTCATTTTTATGGAAGTAATCTGCCTTGAAGAAATGCTTTTTATAGTCTGATTGATAAAGGCGTTGACAGATTAAAAACGACGTTCGTGATCAAAGAAGTTCGATGGATATCCGGTGATGAAGCTATGGCAAAATTGAGAATTTTAATTAAAACTACTTTGCAAAAACTAAGGGATGAGGGTAGAATAAGATTTTCTCAACCAGAAAAGAAAATCATTCTTTATGGTTCAAATTCTATAGAAGAATATCTCAATGCAAAGGCACGAGGTAGTTTTTAATTAGCTAATGGATGCTTTAAGAAATGTTCTTTCAAAGCATTGTTTATCGTTTTTTCTTTTGCCTTATTTGAAATATTAAAAACTTCCTTACCTGTCATCTATTTAATCGGGTTTCTTTTCCGCCGCTGTGGGTGTTCTCCTATTTACGACAAATCCGTCCACTCAAAATTAATGACGCCCGCGTTGGTGTTTTTCACTCATGCGAACCCATAAAAAAGTCTTCCTTGTGATTTTAAATTTTCTGTCGTCGTTGGTGGAGCATTATAAACTTCCCTTGGCACAAGCCGAGGCCCGGTCTTCGACCCGCCGACAAACCAACGGATAAACATTTAATATTGTTCACCAAATAATAAATTGAGAGCCTCCATTCCAACCATTGCAAATTATGCCTCCTATTGCAATACCCATAAAACGTTTTCAGAAATCATCCATCATAAGATTTAATTATTCAGACGAATACATCAAACGCTGCAATAAAGCATTCAATTTGCGCTGTGTGCCGCGTTATTACTTTAATTGGCAGCAATTATTTAGTATGTTTTGCCTGCTTCAATTGAAAGGAATACTTATGTTGAAACGGGAAACATAAAATACCAAACCGAAACTATGGTTGTCGCCGTTGTAAATAAAGGCCTGGACATCGTATTCTTTCTTATTGCCGGCCAAAAAAATCCCATGCACTATAATTTACAAATCCCTTTCTTTAGCGCATATATAACCAACCCTACAGCATTCGTTGTTTTTGATTTCTTATAAACTGCATCCCGGTACCCCTCAATCGTCCTGACACTCTTCTTCATTAGTGCTGCTATCTGTTCATTTGTCTTTTGCCTGTAAATGTATTTGATCACCAAAATTTCCTTTTCGGAAAATAATGATGGTCCGGAAAAAACTTCCGGTGCGGGTTTCTTCATGTTATTGAGTTAAAAGAAGAACGAAATTAATCAATTGCTGCAATTCCTGCGCACGGCGATGACCCGCTTGAAATCGTATATAGGCGTACTCTCAATCCTTAGGGGCCTTGCTTTGCGACCAATTAATGGTAGCAACGATCTAGTGACTTGAAGGTAAAAAAAGGTAATAACCACAATTCCTTAAATGCTAAACGATGTTAAGAGACGCTGTCTTTGTTTTAATACCGGAGCATTTTGGCGCTAATGAAATTTATTTACCGTGTAGGAATCTTTAGTCTTTGAGTTTGAATAAAAAGGGCCGACATTTAAATATTATGTATGCAGCATTATTATTTTGAAATGAGACTAATAACACCATCATGATCCGAATCCTGCTGTAGTTCAGAACTGTAGTGGGTTTGCGTGTATATCTTCAGCACACTGGAAAATCATTTTCCGTCGAAAAATATTTATTTTCTCATCTTTCGACGCAAACAAAATCTCTGGCCTCAATGTTTATGATTCGCATGCCACACGATTTTTCTGTTTTAATAAATTCGCCTTAATCCTATATAAGCAAAAAATTTCAATTAAAGAGTCGTGTTGTTGCGAACAAATACTCGACTTTATTGCGGTTTTTACGTATTTTTTAAAATGTGAATAAGTTAATGATTTTTTAAAATTGCGTGTCGACTATTTCGCGTTATCATTGTAGCATCAATTCTACGTACCCTGCTAATGAGAAATATTCCCCTGATATTATTTCTATTAATAGTAAGCGCCTTCACAGCGGCCGGGCAGAATACAAACACCCTCATCGTACCCGGAGCAACCTTATTTTCAAAAGCCCGTTTTGCCTATTCAGACTCAGGTAGAGTGATAATCGCCGATAGACAGCTGAACTGTAAAGGATTATTTTCGGAATCATTTCTTCAACCGCAGAGAACATTTGCCAAAGCAGTGCCTACACCTGTTCAGGTGATAAAGAAAGAATCCACGCCTTTGTTAATAATTCATGGAAATGTCTCATATGATTATTTCTATCGGTCCAAAATAGATACCCCTTTTAATCAGACTGATCTGCAACAGCACACTGAGAGAGTAAACCTCCAGATAGCCTTAAGAAATAAATACCCTTTAAAGGTGTCTTTTGGCGCAAGACAAAGTAATTCCCCTTTTTTCAGAAATTTTATTGACGCTAATTTTTCTTTCGACAGATTTGGGTTTACAAAAAACCTCAAGCAACAATTGCTTGATCAGGTTAATGCCATGAAGCCAGGGCTTGCAATCCCCGATCTTCAGAAATTGGAAGAAGAGATTAAAAAAAATAAAGAAAAAGCTTCGTCCTTACAAAAGGAACTTTCAAACTCCTCCTTGTTGCAAAAAATAGTGGAAGAACGCGAAAGGGTATACTATCAAAAGCTTAAACATCAACAGGACTCTTTGAATAAGCTTGCACGCGTAAAAGAAAAAGAGTTTTTTAATTCTGGAAATTCTAAAAAATTGCCGGGGCTGAACAAAAAGGATAGCATCACAAACCTGGTATTGAATCGTACCGATAGTATAAAGTCTGAGGCCATTGCAGTTTATGCTCAAAAAAAAGCCACGTACGATTCGCTTAATAGAAGCCTAAGCGAAAAGCAAAGAAAGGCGGACAGTATAAAAATGGCTTTACAAAAAGATCTGGGCGCTCTCAAACAAAAGATTTACAGTGCAAAAGATGCCACTTCTCTGGCTAAAATAGCATCAGAAAATGGTCTTGACTATTCCGGGAGCAAAACAGAAAAAAAATTATCTGCGATCAAAAGCTTTAGTGTAGGAAGAACGCCCGTAAATTACACAGAATTAACTGCACAAAATATCATCGTAACGGGGATCAACGTAGAGTATAATCCTTCTTATTATCTGGCCTTCACTGCGGGAAAAATAGATTATCGTTTTCGGGATTTTTATACCAAACATGCTAAAAATAATGATCAGTACCTGGTAATGGGTAGAATCGGTGTTGGTGACCCTGAAAAAAAAGCCCTGATCCTCTCTGTATTCGAAGGCAAAAAAAATACGGCGGGTTTCAGCGTTGCGGATAGTGTAAAGAGTTATGTAAATATTATCGGTTATTCTCTGGAAGGTACTTATCGCGTTGATAAAAATACCTTTATCAGCGCTGAGTTTGCAAAGTCAACGAAACCGGTAATTGGGTCTGCACCCGCGAATAAACAACAGAATGCACTCACACATTTTTCGGACAAATCAAATATGGGTATAAATATTAAAGGGCAGACATTTATTCCCCAAACACATACATCCTTCAGCGGTTTTTACAGAAAGTCAGGAAAAGATTTTCAATCCTTTAGTCTCTTCAGTTATAATTCCGATCAAACTGCGTGGCTTCTCAGAGCAGATCAAGCGTTTAAAAAAGAAAAGATCATTTTTACAGGTATGCTCAGAAGGAATGATTTTTCAAATCCTTTCGCCGATAAAACCTACAGATCAACCACAATATTCAAAACAGCGATTTTGAATATCAGGTATCCTAAATATCCTTCTCTAACTTTAGGATATTATCCGGGAACACAATTGTATTTTATTGATAAAGACAAAATAAAAGAAAGCGCATATTATATTTTGAATGGTTCAAGTGCGTATTCCTATGTTGCTGCAAAGCAAAGGATGACCTCGCTCATCACTTATAACAAATACATCAGTCGTGCAAATGATTCCGGCTTTGTCAGTTATCGCGGCGAAAATTATTATCTCGCACAATCGGTATTTTTTAGGAAACTCTGGCTGCAGGGAGGATATGCATATACCTCACAGCCCGAAATAAAATATTACACCCTGGAATCAGAAGCGGGTTATGCTATAAGTGAATGGTTAACTGCATCTGCGGGTTTGAAATATAATCATGTTGCAGGCGGAAACACCTCCTGGGGAAGCAAATCACAGCTCTCTGTTGCGCTTAAAAAATTCGGAAGTTTTCAATTTCAATACGAAAAATCTTTTCTGACAACAATAACACAAACACTCTATCCGGTAGAAACGGGCAGGGTATCATGGTACAAAATCTTTTGATATGCTAAAAAAATTCATTCTCGCTGTAATGATATTGCTGCCAGGTTTGATTAAGGCACAGGTCTCTATAAGTGCTCAATTACCGCCTGCCGGTTTTGTTCAGCCTGATCAGCTTTGGAACCTGATACTGATCAACAATCGACAGGACATGCTGAGTGTAGGCTTGAAAATGAATGTGCAGGATGCCGTTTCAGGTCAATCATTTTTGACGGCTTCGACCGGAAATATTATTTTAGGGAAAGCTGCCAAAAATATTACTTATAGAGACATTCAGCCGGTAATGTACAATTTCAATGTGCCGGGTGTTTCAAAAAATAGCCTGCCCGTTGGCAGTTATATCGTCTGTTACCAGATTGTTGCTGATAAAGATCAGGCTGTATTGGCTGAGGAATGTGTGCGGTTTAATGTTGATCCTCTAAGCCCTCCTTTATTAAATACCCCTGCCGATAAATCGCAGATAAACGATTCTTATCCTCAATTTACATGGATGCCTCCTGCACCAATGCAGATGTTCACCAATCTTAATTACCAGATTGTTGTCACCGAGATTCTTCCTGATCAGGACCCGGTACAGGCGATATTATACAACAAGCCGATATTTTTTAAGAACAATATCAGGCAGCCATACCAACCTTACCCGCCCTCATTCACAAAACTTGACACTTCAAAACGTTACGCCTGGCAGGTAACAGCACAGAACGATGCAAACTATGCTGCAAAAACAGAGGTGTGGACTTTCTCATTCAAAAATGATGAGATGCCACATTTGGTTACAAGTGAAACATTTGCGTTGCTTGCTGATGAAGATGCTGAACCGTTCGGCGGAATTTACAGGGTTAAAAATAACGTCTTGACCCTTAAATACTATTCATTCACTGGGGCACATGAAGGAACGGTACAAATAATGTCGTCGGATGGTAAAATAATGTTTGAAGAAAAAGAAAAGATCAGCTACGGAGAAAATTTTTACAAAATTAAGATCTCAAAACAGTTTGAAAAGCAAAAAATATATAGGGGGCAAATTAGTGAAGCAGACGGGAAAAAATATTTTGTTCTGTTCACAATAGAATAATCCTGAATACCCAACAGCATTTTGAAATAAGTCTCAATTATTAATCCGATGATCAAAACAATATCAACAAAATTTCAAACTACTAGTGCCGCAATGTTCCTTGCAATATGTATCAACGCCATGATATTGCCCTACAATGCCATGTCCAAAACCCCGGCACTGTCCCGAAATTACTATTCCGCGGGTGATCGCTCCTATGCTGTTTCAGAAAGATCAAAAGCACCGTTTGAAAAGCAATTTGGTAAAGTAAAATTGGTTACGAAAATTGCGTCAGCTTTAAATTCAAAAACAATGAAGCGGGCTAAAATACAAAATGCGCTCTTGATCGGCGGCCCTTCTCAACCTGAAATGTCTGCTTTCAAATCGGTTAGTGCTGATAATATGGTGAACTTGTTTTCTGGAGATTTTAGTTATAATATTCCTTTAATGGATGTTGGCGGATATCCCGTTAATATTTTTTATGATGGCGGGGTAAATATGGAACAGGAAGCAAGTTGGGTAGGGTTGGGTTGGAATATAAATCCGGGCAACGTGAATAGAAACATGAGGGGAATTCCGGATGACTTTAATGGCGAAGAAGTGTTGACGCAAACGCAGAAAATGAAACCGAATGTCACTTGGGGTGTTACGCTGGGTGCAGATATCGAATTAGTCGGAATAAAAAACCCATTCTCTGGTTCTGCAGGGGCATCCCTGGGTGTCTCTTTTAATAATTATTTAGGTCCGGCCCTTGATCTTGGTATCAGGGGAAATACATCTTTAAAACTCTGCGATATCGGAAAAGCCGAAAAAGGTGCACTCACGTTAGGCGGAAGTCTGAACATAAACGCAAGTTCACGATCAGGGGTGAGTTTTTCACCAAGTCTATCGCTTACTGCAAAGGCAAATGATGCTGCTCATAATTCTTCACTCGGTTTTGGGCTGAAAGCAGCTACCAGTTATAATTCTAAGGAGGGTGTTAAAGCACTGCAATTGAGCGAACAAATGTCTTACAATTTCGAGACTAGAAAGAAAAATAGCAATGATTACGTACACGAAAAAAGTATGGGTGCAGCTCTTGGTTCCACAACTATAAGCTTTGCCAAACCAAGCTATATTCCGTCTATGCGAATGCCGCTGACCAATAATGCTTTTTCTGGGCATTTTCAATTAGGTACAGGCATCTGGGGTTTCGAAGGTGATGTGCAGGTAGAAGTTTTCAAACAAAAAAGTGAGGTTGCCAATGAAGACGTGACACTTAATAAACCAATGGTTGGGTATATGTTTTTGCAAAACGCAAAAAATAACACCGGCGCTGTAATGGATTTTACAAGAATGAACGATAATGAAGTAACTCCAACCACCCCGATAATATCTGCTCCGCAATATGCATATGATGTTTTTTCTATTCAAGGTGAAGGAACAGGCGGCTCAATAAGAGCTTATAGAAATGATGATGGTTATGTTCGCGATAACTATACATTGTCGAAAGATAAAAATACAAGTATTGGCGGCGACGTAGATATTCCGGGACATTACGGAGGTAATTTCAACAGGATCAAAACTCCATCAACAATAGGAGACTGGGTGGCTGGAAATTCATTGCACTCCATGACGGGTTTTGGCGAATCCAATAACGGGTTCGAAAATATATATTTCAGAAATCCGGGCGAAAGCGGCGTCGTGACGCCTGGTCAGTTTGATAAAATTGGCGGACTTGATCTCGTGCGCTTTAAATTAGGAGGAACGAATTCATCTCCTGTTGTCACACCATTATTGGAAAGATTTAATAAAGACCGGACTGCTGCCGGTACGGTAAATATGGCATCCTATGCATCGGTAGCTGCAAGAAAAAAAAGAACCCAGGTGATTTCTTTTCTTACTGCCGAAGAAGCAAGTATCGTAGGACTAGATAAGATGATCAGATCCTATAACGGAACAACAGTTCTAAACGGCCAAAACAACCTTAATTTTCAGGAATCTCCGCGATATGGTGATGGTGTTCGAAAACCACATCATATTTCACAGATCAATGTAACGGAATCAAACGGTCAACGTTATGTTTACGGAATTCCGGTATATAATCTGGTGCAAAAAGATTTCACATTTACTGTGGCTGCAAATAATGAAGACGCGGGCGATCCTGATAAAGTTACTTATGGCGCATCAGAAGCTGGCCTCGGCAATCCGGCGTTGTCCGGGTCGGGTAAAGACGGTTATGTGCAGATCACACAAACGCCCGCTTACGCTCAATCATTTTTATTATCCGGATTATTGTCGCCCGACTATGTAGATGTCACAAACAATGGTATAACAGAAGACGATTTGGGAAACGCGGTCAAATTTAATTATACTAAGATTGACGGCGTGAGCAAATGGCGTACTCCGCTTTCTGCCTCCACAAAAGCCAATTTTCTTCCCGGTAAAAAAACCGAATCAAAAGATGATAAAGCCACAGTTTCGTACGGCGAAAGGGAATCCTGGTATACCCATTCTATCGAATCCAAAACTATGATCGCTGTTTTTACCTTAGAGAATCGGAATGATGCTAAAACGGCCGCTTCAGAAAATGGCGGGATCAATACGGGCGATAATACTGCAAAACGTCTACAAAAAATTGACTTGTATAATAAAGCTGATCTTAAAGCTAATAGTATTGCAGGTGCGAAACCGATAAAAACCGTTCATTTCGAATACAGTTACGAGCTATGTAAGAATACGCCCGATCATCCGGGTAGTGGAGAAAATGGTAAGTTAACATTGAAAAAGATATACTTCACATTCAATGGGCAGTCAAGGGTCAACAAAAACCAATACGTGTTTTCTTACAACCAAACCGACGCCGGAGAAAATCCTGATTATGAATTCAATGGTTCAGATAGATGGGGAACATACAAGTCTCACAATTCAAACCCTGGCAGTATTAAGAATGCGGATCATCCCTACGGAATGCAGGATGCAACACAAAAAGCACAGATAGACAAAAACGCAGGCGCTTGGTTGCTTAAAAAGATACTTCTTCCTTCAGGTGGACAAATGGAAATTAATTATGAAAGTGATGATTATGCTTTTGTCCAAAATAAAAGAGCAGCAGATATGATGTCAGTTGTCGGCTTCGGTAAAGATGCAACGCAAATAACGGATAGGCTTTACTCGAACACCGGCAATGGTTTCACAGAAAACAACTACGCATTTCTTAATGTACCTGCAGCATGCAGTACAAATGATGAAGTGTTCCAAAAATATTTTTCCGGCATTGAACAACTGTCTTTCAAATTAATGGTAATGATGCCGAAAGGGCCGGAGTATGTAAATGCCTATGCGATAATAAATCCGCACAATTGCGGTATTTATGCGCCTGACGGCACCCATAAAACGATCTGGGTAAAATTGGAACTAGTGGACGGGAAAAGTCCGCTTTCACTCACTGCAGTTGAATTTTTGAGAGAACAATTACCGGGTCAGGTAAATCCGGGATATGATGTTTCCGAAAGCAGTGGTCTTTCACAGATTGGGGATATGCTCGCGGGCTGGTTGCAAGGTCTACGCAGCTCATTTACAGATCCCGTTAAATTCGTTCGTCAGCAAGGATTTGCACAGCAGATTGATGCTTCAAAAACCTTTGTTAGAGTTAATGATCCTGATGGGTTTAAGTACGGTGGCGGTTATCGTGTGCGTTCAATATTGCTGAAGGATAACTGGAAAAAAATGAATCATGAAAACGCATATACCTCTCAATACGAAACCACTTATGATTACACAACCACCGAAGTTTTCAATGGCACCGAACGACAAATAAGTAGTGGTGTCGCCTCATACGAACCTTCTCTGGGTGGCGATGAAAATCCTTTTCATACCATGATCCAGGTTTCCAACAAAGTACCGCTTGGTCCTACCTCTTACGGGGCTGTTGAAATGCCGGTGCTGGATGCTTTCTTTCCGGCTCCTTCGGTAGGTTATAGTAAAATATCGGTTCGCTCCGTGAAAAAATCAACAGGGACGCCTGATCCGACAAAAAAATCCAGATCAGGAATTGGCAGACAGGTTACGGAATTTTATACGGCTAAGGATTTTCCTGTTTACTACAGTAATACTTCCTTTGATCCGTCTACCGACATGCAGGCAAATTCATCTTCATCCGTTGCATTCTTTTACAAGTATGCTTTTGATAGCAGAGCACTTTCGCAGGGGTTTCTTGTAGAGACAAATGATATGCATGGCAAAATGAAATCACAGGTTTCTTATTCAGAAAATGATGATAAGACTGTTTTAACCCGGACCGATAATTTTTACCGAAATACCGGTGCGAAAGGTTTGGATGATAGACTTGATTTCGTATATGCAGATCAAGGCGGAAATATTATATCCGGCAATGTAGGAATTGATGCGGAACTGATGACAGATACACGTGAATTTTCAGTAAAAAGTAAAAGTTTCGAAGTACAGGCGCAGGTTGATTGGTTCCCGATTTTTGCGGCCTTACCTTGGTTGCCTTTTATCTGGCCCGTGGGCGGTGCATCGGAAAACACTTACCGTGCAGTTACGACAACTAAAGTGGTCAATTATCATGGCGTCTTGGATAGCGTTTCAGTAATAGATAAAGGAAGTCAGGTAGGTACTAAAAACATGGTATTCGATTCTGAAACCGGCGATGTTATCGTAAACAGAACGAATAACGAATTTAAGTTGCCGGTCTATACAACAAATTATCCGGCATGGTGGGCTTATAGCGGAATGTCGCAGGCTTATAAAAATATAGATGCAGTCTATAAGAATGTAACTATCAGAGACGGAAAGATCACAAGTGGAAATGTCCCTTCATCTATGCTGGAAAGCGGAGATATTATTTACCTTACAAATGTTGGTACAGCACCGGCAGACGGTTGCGCTGCGGTCCTTAGTACTGCTGTTCCTGAAGACAGACTATTATGGGTGTTGAATACGCATAAAGAGAGCAGTTCGCTTACAGATCCTTCTCCCGATTATTATTTGATTGATAAATACGGAAATATTTGCTCCCGAGAAAACGTGAGTTTCCGTATAATTCAAAGTGGTAAGAAAAATATGCTCAGCATGCAAGCCGGCAACGCGGTAACAATGGCTAATCCTGTAGTATATAATAAACTAACGATTAATAACAACAGTAAAGTACTTACAGCCGGGGCAGCCGAATACAAAGAAAAATGGCAAAATGATAATGATGTCTTTAAAAAATTCGTAACCGTACAAAATCCTGCTACCTGTTCCACAATAGAAAATCCTAATTGTTCGGGTCATCCCGAAAAAAATCTGAATCCATATCAAAAAGGATTGCTCGGAAATTTCCGTTCTGATCAGAGTAAAATATTTTACTATGCCCGTAATGAGCAGGATGCAAACGCACCAACCAATCTTCCTGTAAATGGTTATTTGTCAGATTTTAAATTGTATTGGGATTTTAATAATGTTAACAATTTGGTTCCTGATCAAACCAATCCTAAGTGGGTTTGGACAAATAAAACTAATAAGTTCAATTCCAAAGGAATGGAATTGGAAACAAAAGATGCGCTTAATATCTATACCTCGGCCCAATACGGCTTCAGTAATACATTGCCTGTTGCAATAACTAATAACGCCAAATATTCCGAGGCTGCAAATGCAGGCTTCGAAGATGATCAATTTACAGGTGCAATAAATGCTGCGATATCAAATATTTGTGCGCAAAAATATGTTGATTTTGGCGGCATGACCAATGCTGCCATTGTATCAGAACAAACGGCAGGTGTGAATGCACATACCGGTTCCCGTATGATGAAGGTGAATGCCAATACGATCGCGTCCAAACAATTCAGTGTTTCGGGTTCAACTTCGGCAGAAAGCTTTCCATTGGTTTTTGGAACATCCTCTATTCAAGATCCGGTGAACCAAGGAGTAACTGTTACCGCAAGTTATGTAGACGGAAATCTTACAAGTCCTTTAAGTTTTGGACACACTCATAATGGCTTCTATGTGATGCCGCCAGTTACGACGATTAAAGATTGTCCCATGCCTACGACGAATCCAAGTCACCATAAGTGGTATAATTTCAGTACAGCACATTATGTCAAAGTCACAGCTTGTAATGGCACGTATAATATTCGCACTTTTGCCGCTAATTCCGGACCGGTTTATTGTCAAAGTCATCATTTTACTTTCCGGGTGTTCGACTTGAATAACAATGAAATCCCTGTGACTTTTACTGGTACGTCAACGGATATGATTTACAAATATTATACTTGTACTTTAAGTTCAGGAATCTATCGTGTGGAATCACAGTTTGATGGTGGTGGTTTCTATTATTGTGAAGCCATGCTTTGCAATCCAAACGAAGGCAAAAAGGGTTTACATCGAAGTAACCCATTCCTTTCAAACGACCTCCAGCAACAACAGATAGCTGATACGTCAAATGAGACGAATTTCACCGAACCTGGTCCTGGCGGAGGATGTGATCTCCATCAAAGTTGCGGTGTAAACACAAATCAGGTTTTCGGTATTGAATTCACCAATACTGAATTTGTGTCGTATAAAGATTTGTCTCCTTCCTGCAATTACACCACGCCGATTTCCGGTACAGAAGCCATGCTTAATCCTGTTTTTAAAATTCCGGTAGATAAAAAAATGCTTGTCAGTATGTGGGTTAAACAAACATGCGGCAGCAATACAACACCCTGCACTTTACAAACTTACACGCAGGGTAAGCTTGATATAGATAATGGTGCAGGTTCATTAATTCACTTTATGCCTTCAGGTCCGATCATCGAAGGCTGGCAAAAAATTGAAGGAGATTTTACAATACCAGCCTCCAGCACATCTGTTAGCATGAATTTTATCAATTCATCCGCCCAGCCGGTCTATTTCGATGATATCAGGATTCAGCCATATAACGCCAATATGAAAAGCTTTATTTATGATCCGACCAATCTTAAACCTGTAGCAGAGTTGGATGCTAATAACTACGCACTCTTTTATGAGTATGATGATGAAGGAACATTAATAAGAACGAAGGCTGAAACCAAAGAAGGCATAAAGACAATCAAAGAAACAAGAAGTGCAAAACAATCAACCATCACTGATGTCATTCCATAAGATGAAAATACCATTGATAAAAAAAAGCCCTTACATTTTACTGATGTTGATCGCATCAGTACGCGTATCAGCACAAAGCAAAGAAGACAAAACTTTGTTTCAGAAATTTGCACTGATCTGTAATTCGTATAAGCAAATTCCTTTGCAGCTTAGTCTTCAAACCAGTAAAAAAACAAATTGGCTTACGACTCCGGAAGATACCGCTGTTATCCAGGGAACTTTTTTTATTGATAAAGACAATGCTTACATAAAGTATGGGACTGTAGAACAAATAGTCACAGATTCTTTTGCACTAATGGTGATGAACGACATAAAGCAAATGGTTTACTCGGAGGAAACAATCGATATTAACGCAAGGTTAGCCGGCATGATGAATACCTCGGTAAGCAATCAAACGGTTACAAAAATGGCTGAACTATACCTGATTACTGAATCTGTAAACAATGATCATGTTTTAAAGTTGCAAACCAGAAAAAAGATCGCAGGATCTGAATTGCCTGTGGAGGAACTAACACTCTCATACAATTCAAAAAATGAACCGCTGGTTATTGAAAATTTGGTAAGGAAACTAATCAGGAAACCGGAATCCGCTGATATTCCGTCGGGTATTACGATAGTTACCATTTCTGATAGAGGTAACTATATTGTAAAAGAAGATAAAACTGCTTACACTTATCAAAAAATTGAGCATGCAACCGATCGAAAAATTCCTGTTCAACTATCGGAAAGAGTAGAAAAAAACGTTTCAAATAATTATGTTCCTGTCAGAAAGTATGAACAATACGACCTCAAATTCAATTAAACTAAAATAGCAGACGCACAGGCAATAACTGCTCTAAAGTATTTACCCGGAAAGCTCAATTGACTTTTATGAAAAGAAAACATTTTTTACAACCTTTGGTAACCTACGTTTTAATTTTCTTCTGCATTTCAGCAAACGCGCAAACGAGTATCGGCATCGAGGACAATGCGCAGATTAATACGTTCACTGGTTCTACATTAGCCGCTTCGAATTATAATTTTATCGATTATAATGCTTTTGGCGTACAATCAACTCAAACGGGTAAGAAAATAAAAAATGTTATCTCTCTCCGGGTAAAAGATGAAACTGCGGCTTACCTCAATCAGAATTTTACAGCTTCAGTACACCTGAAAATTGAATACGGGCATAATTCGTCATCTCTTTTTGTTATAAACGATCAGGTGCTTTCTGTAACTTATACAAAGGGAGAGGGATTAAAATATAATGCTCAAAATTACTTTTCTTTCGATGATGCCGAATATGTGAAGGTAACGATACAGCAATTTAATCCCTCTGTTTTAACGCTTGGTAGTGTTGACATCAAAACGGTATTGTCCGTAGAGAATGAGATGCGTATCACCAGATTTTTTGAACTTCCTGCGACTGTACCTTCCGCAATCGGCCTTATCTGTTCTCCTTCTTTACCTGTCGCATCTGCAGATGATCATGTTACTGTAAGTTTTTCCTGGCCTTCTTCAATTGGCGGCGGCTCTTCAACAGGTAATAATGCAACCCAATTAGAATGGGCCTGGATCGAAAATGAGGCTGAAGATAATTACAAGGTCGGTGGCGTTATAAATAACGATCTCGTATTTAAACATTCAACCCGGGTCGATCTCCCATATAAGAAACTTTCTTACGATATTCCCCTATTATATGACGGTGCAGGTAAACTCTATTACCGTATCAGGGCGGTCAATGTAAAACAGGAAGGAGGTAGAAGTGACGGTCCGTGGAATCTTGGGTCACCCGTTTCGTTTGCAGGTCATAATCCTGATCTTAACTGGCAGGCTACAACAACATTTGCGGAAGAAGGAAAAAGAAAATCTGTTGTCCAATATTTTGACGGGACACTTCGGTCAAGACAAACAGTAACTAAGGACAACAGCACAAATAATGCTATTACATCCGAATCCTTTTATGACGGACAGGGGCGCCAGGCAATTCAAATTTTACCAAACCCTACGATAAACGGAATATTAAAATACAGAGAGAATTTGAACCTTTTCAATGGACAGGTAGCAAATCAGGATCCTGCTGAAATTTTTGATTTGCAACCGGTCGGGTCGCCGGTAAGTAACAGTACAACTCCGGGTCTCTCAACGGCAAGCGGAACATCACAATATTATAGTCCCTCAAATCCTAATGCTGCTTTTGGTGCGAATAAATTAATACCTGATGCTCAGGGTTATCCGTACACCTATACCCGCTATACTGATGATGCAACCGGTCGCGTGATGTCGCAAAGCGGTGTGGGTGATGCCTTCAAAATGGGCAGCAAACACGAAACAAAATATTATTATGGTGGTGCATCGCAGGAAGAATTGGATGGGTTGTTCGGTACTGAAGTTGGAAATTTTACTCACTATTCAAAAAATATGGTGAAGGATGCCAATGGTCAGATGAGCATCAGCTATACTGATATGCACAACCGCACTATTGCAACTGCCCTGGCAGGTGACGCTCCCGCTGCATTGCAGCCGCTCAACCTTACATCAGGAAATTATCCCGGTCAAAGCGGCGCACTTATAACGAGAAATTTGCTCGATAACAATACCAATGTGGCTACAGGGAATCAGATAGAAGCAATAAATTATTTGCTGGTTCCCACGCCTACCTTTTATACATTTCGTTATGAACTAAATCCGCAAACGCTGCAGATCGATGCCTGTCCCGGTGCCACACCGGCTGTGCTCTGTTACGATTGTTTGTATGATTTACAAATTGCGATTACTGATGAATCGGGCGAAACTGCACCGATTATTAAAAATTTCAGTAACGTAACATTGAACCCTGATGATGCATGCAACACTGCTACGCCTGCTTTTACGGAAGCGGGGGGAACAACCGCATCAAATATCATTAATTATACTACCCCGATTGCATTACCGATCGGCTCATATTCCGTAAGGAAAACGCTTTCAGTAAGTATGGCCTCTCTGCAGCATTATAAAGAACTTTATATGACGAAGGCTCTTTGTAAAACAGAGCAGGAAATTATAGATTCGGTGTATAATGTTTTGCAAACAACTTCCGGTTGTGGTACCCAACCTCCGCTTACCTGCGAAAGCTGTAATACACAACTGGGCACCCAGGCTGATTTCAGAACTGCATACCTCACAAACCTGGGCTTAAACCCCGCAACACCACAAACAACCGAATTAGAAAATGAAATTGTTGCCGCTTATACACAGGCACAACACAATTGTAACCTGCTTTGTAATAATGTATCTCAATCGCTTCCTACCATCAGAGAAATGATGCTGGCAGATATGGTGCCTTACGGCGGGCAGTACGCAGTAAAAGAATTTGACCCAACTTATCTTTCTCACACAATGTTTGATAAGTATGATATTTTTGCCGGCATGACCGGGCCTGCGCCGCAACCTTTTTATAAACACCCTTTGAATATTGATCCGATTACAGGTCTGGGCACAGCCGGCGGTTTATATTTAAATGAGCAGGGAAATATTGATGTAACAATTCATCCGGAATTGACGAACTCATATGTCACACTGAACGCCACGGCACCTGATGATTTTGAACTTGCCTTTCATCAAAGCTGGGCAAATGCGCTCTTGCCGTATCATCCGGAATACAAACGCCTGTTGTTTGCGGAGCAGATACTTACTCCCTCATTCAATTGGATAAATACCTTTACACAAACTGAAACATGTCCCACAGCAGGTAATCCGTACTTCTCACCTGTCACAAATGATCCTTTTTTTGGAGTTACTTCTACATACACAACTGCGATGAACAATGCAATCGCTAACTACAGAGGTATGGGAGTGAGCATGTGGCAACTGGCGTATGGTGAGGTAATGTGTAAGAACATAACAAATCTCGGTGCAAGACAATCATGTTATACATCAGCACCGAATAGTGCATCAGCAGTTTTCTTCAGCTCCGGTTTCACGTCAGCACAGAAAGATCAGGCTTGGCAGATCTTCCGCGGATTATACGCCGAATTGAGAAATGAATATGTAAATGAGTATATCGCCGACCAAAGACCACTTATAGGTGGTACTGCAGATGAAACGGATCTTATTGCACAAGGGTTTCATTTGTGGTTCCCGCGAAGCAATCAACAACAGGCAGCTCAGGCACAATGGGATTGGTGGCCTGCAGATATAAATACCGCTCCGGGCGTTCCGGGCGGTGGTGCAACCTCTGCGCCGAATGCTTACGATAATCGATGTGAAAGTTATATCGCAAGGTGGAAAGCGCAATTATTGTTATGTCCGCAACTGGCAGCATCATCCGACAAAGACGCAATACTCCTTGAAATAACTACAAGAATGAAAGCGGTTTGCATCAACGGAAGTAACCCGGCAAATCCGTACGGATCATCAAACGTTGATCCTGCAACGCCTGCAACTGTTACAGATAGAAGCTTTGAAGATGTTATTAAAAATGTGTTTCTTTCTCATGGTTTAATGAATTCAAACGGTACCTATATAAATAACTATTGCAATCCTTTCGTTATTGAATGGCCGAAACCTTTCGGCAAAAATCCGCCGTTGGTTGCAGAAGTCACAACACAAATTGATAGTTGTAATTGTAAAGCATACACAGCAATAAGTAATGCGGCAACAGCTGCAGGTTACAATCCTGCAAACTTTACCTCGCTCAACACATACTTGCAGTTGCATTATCAACAAACCATAACGCAGGGTATCTTTGACGGACTTCAGCATTGCAGTGAAATGATGCAGGTTACTTGCGGTACAAGGGATACAACTTATGTCTATGACTGCGATTCTATCCCCCCCACCTGCGGCAGTGCACATGAGGACACAAGTTGTGCGACTACTGTGCATTTCTTGCATATGTTTAATTCCGCATCTTCAGGTCTGCAATATCAATTAGAATTTACTATCGGCTTTAACCAGCACTTTGGAACCACATGCACTTGGGCTCAATTAGTAGCATTATATTACTCATGTGGAATGCAATTGCCGGATCAAGTGGGCATGCAGAGTTGTAATGACCTTTCAAATATATTGCAACTATATACTTATTCAGCTGTTCCTGCAAATGTCTCTTGTGAACAAAATTTTGCCAACTTTTTTAATCAGCAATTAGGAACTACTTATACATTCGAACAGATTAATGCAATATATCTCGCGATTTGCGGAAATTCATTGACCGTATGCGGAGGGCAACAAACCTATACATGCTCAGCTTTACACGACCTGCTGGAACAATTTATTAACGGGGGCATCGCTCAATACGGCGATTGCCAACAAGCATTTGCTGACGCATTCAATCAAAATTTTGGCAGTTCGTACATGTATCAACAAATAGCAACAATTTATTTACAAACCTGCAGTATTACTTTAGATCCATGTAATCCATATTCTTGCGTAGTACTTAATGATCTTATAAATAATTATCCGGGGCCTTCAGAAAATTGCGGACAGGATTTTACTGACTATTTCAATCAACATTTTAGTACAAATTACACACTTGCCCAAATAGATTCAGTATATTTTTCGTCTTGTGGAGTTGTATTGGATATTTGTAACACCAATCAAACCATCTGCCCGGCGTTTGCAAGAGTAATATTGACTTTCCATCAAAACAATCCGACACCGCCTAAAAATTGTCCCGAAGCATTCACACAACTCTTTAATCAATTACTCGGCACTGCATATAATTGGGAACAAATTCAGGCAATTTATCTCTTACAATGCGGTGAAGTTTTGGATGTGTGCAGTCCATATCCTTGTCATGACCTTCAAAACCTTATTACAGCTTATCCCGGCCCGGCTGATAATGAAGACTGTCAAACTGCATTTGCAAATTATTTTAATAAAATCTATGGTACTTCATATTCCTGGAGTGATATAGCAGCAATTTACCAATCTTCATGCGGACAAATGCTCGACATTTGTTCAAGAAAATGTCAACTCACATGTTCAATAACTTATTGCGACACATTATACACACCATACCAATTACCGCATGCAGAACCGCTTCCGGATTTCCTTAAATGCGGCTATGTGTATAATGACCCTTGTATTTCATGTTCGGGGATAAGTGCGTATACCGCACAGTTTAAAGCCTTGTTCACACCGCAGGCGAATACTGCACCGATTTTCACAGGTACATCGCTTACGCCTGATCAGTTATTATACAATGCAAACTACGCCCGCTTTATAAATTATCGAACAGGATTCCAATTTAACTGGCTGGATTATTCGCAGGCCGCAAATACGGCCGGCTGTAATTTGGATAACTACGCTTACAATAGTACAGCATTGCAAAACGTAATCTGCGGATCTGCAACACCACTTACCGATCCGCCTGTAACTACTCCGGTTGATCCTTGTGAAGCTACGCACAACATGGCGATAGAAATTGGACAACAAATTTTCAATACCCGTGTTGAATATTATTTACAGGCATTCGATGCAGCCTATATGAATAAATGTCTTGTCGGTGTAAAAGACATTGAGCAATTTTCTGTACAATACACGAATTCAGAATATCATTACACCCTTTATTATTATAACCAAGCAGGTAACCTAGTTAAAACCGTACCTCCAAAAGCGGTACACCCGAATTTTTCAATCTCATTTACGAATAGTACAAAAACCGCACGCAACAACGGAAGCTATCTTACAACTGCTATCAGACCTCCACATGTATGGGCTTTAGCGACGAATTACAGATATAATAGTTTGAACGGAGTAACACAACAGCAAACACCGGACGCGAGCCAATCAAGCTTTTGGTATGATATATTGGGACGCTTAGCCGTGAGTCAGAATGCACAACAATTCGTTGACAATAAATGGAGTTACACATTGTATGACGGATTAGGTCGTATCACAGAAGTTGGTCAAAAGCCTCATAACGCTAATGAGATGGATCAAAACATTTGTCAAAGTTCTGCTTCGTTAGATTATTGGCTTAATTCAGATCCGGATGGTGGAGCTAAGGAACAGATAACCGGAACAATATATGATTTGCCATTTGCACCTCTTGCCGGAAGTCCAACTTTTCTAACTCAACTAAATCTTCGCAACAGGGTAAGTTATACATACACCAAAAAACTGGAAACTGATACCTATCCTGCTGCATCTACTTATTACAGTTACGATGTGCATGGCAATGTTGACAAGCTTTTACAGGACTATTACGACGTTACCAAAGATTTAGCCGGAAGTTCAAGTCGGTATAAATTGATAACTTATGATTATGATCTGATCAGCGGTAAAGTAAACAAAGTAAATTATCAACCCGGTTTCTCAGATGCCTTTTACCACAAGTATGGTTATGATGCTGAAAATCGCATTAACGATGTCAGTACGAGTCGCGACGGTATTCTATGGCAAAAAGATGCGTCATACAAATATTATGCGCATGGGCCGTTGGCTCGCACACAGTTAGGTCAGCTTGGTGTACAGGGATTGGATTATACCTATACCATCCAAGGATGGATAAAAGGGCTGAATCAAACTGGTCTGAATGCAGCAAGTGATCCGGGCGCGGATGGTACCATTTCTGATGGAACAGCAAAAGATGCACTTTCTTTTACATTGCATTATTTTGATGAAACTCTAGGTAGTAATTCATTCAATGACTACACTGCAATTGGTGGAACTTCTCCTTTTGCAAGACCAGTCACTGGGAATAATCTTTTATCACTGTATAATGGGAATATCGGCGCCATGACAGTCAATAACTATGGTTTAAGTAAAGGAAATGCTTCCACCACAAATGCTTTGCCGCTCTTTTACAGGTATAAATATGACCAGCTTAATAGGATCATTAGTATGGACACTTATAAAGGGCTAAACACATCGTTGAATACTTGGGTGCCAATGGCTATAAACGATTATAAGGAAGCGATAAGCTATGACCCGAATGGTAATATTCTCACCTACAACAGAAAGGGAGCGCCAACAGCCGGAATGCCGCTTGAAATGGACGACCTAAGCTATGATTATCAGGCTAATTCAAACAAACTAAAACATGTAAGTGATAATCCGTCATATAGTTCCAATTATACCGCAACAAATAATACGGAGGATATCAACAACCAAACTAATGCAACAAATTACACTTACGATGACGTAGGTAATATGATCACGGATTATGCTGAAGGAATAACTAATATTACTTGGAGTGTATATGGTAAAATCTTGAGCATTAGTAAAAACGGTACGATCACTTATGATTATGATGCATCAGGTAATCGCATCAGCAAAAAAGTTGGAGACACACGAACAATTTATGTAAGAGATGCAACCGGTAATGTAATGAGCGTTTATACATCGCAAACAAACAGCGAACCTGCAATAAGCGAAATAAATTTGTACGGAAATAGCAGGTTAGGAATGCAAACACAACCTTCAACCTTTACGTCTCAATTAGTATTGGATGGCGGATTTACACTTGCTCAGATGAGTACCTTTGTAAGAGGAGAAAAAGTATTCGAATTGAGCAATCATCTAGGCAACGTTTTAGAAACTGTAAGCGATAAAAAGATTCAACATAGCAGCGATAATATAAATGTTGATTATACATTGGCGGATGTAATGACAGCAAATGACTATTATCCCTTCGGTATGCAATTGCCGGGGAGAAGATTCGAAAGATATGGAATCTATAGATTTTCCGTAAATGCACAAGAAAAAACAAATGAGATAAATGAAAATTTGACTTCCGCTCTTTATTGGGAATATGATAGCAGGATAGGTAGAAGATGGAATATAGATCCAGTTACGAAACCTTTTTTAAGTGACTATTCAACTTTTGGCAATAATCCAGTTACCCTAATAGATCCTGATGGAGCAGACTATTATAAAGATACGGAAGGTAAAAATAAAGGTGATATTGTATATATGAAAGGTAGTGGTGAACATAAAGGGTACACTAACATCACAGGCAAATATACAGCAAGAGATGCAGGCGGATTTAGTTATTTATACGGTCATGAAAAAGGAGATATTACCCAAAGTGGTCCCACTGCAGAATTGGAGGTCACCGTGAGAGCAAAAATCAAGCACTCTTTGGCGGATGCTAGCGGCTTAAATGTTTTTAATCACCATATTCAATCTCAAGTTTGGCGAGAGGATTACTGGAATTATAAGTTTTATGGACGTAAAGCTGGCTTAAGTGAAGCAACTATACGTATGTATGACAATTGGATAGCTGCCGATGAGTCTTATAAAAAGATGTCAATGGGCGCGGTAGCAATCATCGCATCACCTTTTCTATTAGAAACAGGGATTGTTTCAGCAACTCAAGGATTTTTATGGAAATCGGGTTTGGATGGCGTTGGCCAACTAATAGTTAATAAAGGTGATGCGTCCAAAATAGATGTATTTGATATGGCCCTCGCGGGAGTTTCGACACCTGGAGCATCTGCTGTTTTTGGCGGAGCAATAGATATTAAGTTAAATGGTGAGTTTAGTGCAGTCGGTTTTGGCAAAACCTGGCAAAATGCCGTTACAGATGGAGTAGTGAAATATGCTTTTGGTGGTAAAGGCTTGGGCGGAGTTCCAGGAAATACCCTTAAAAAGCTGACATTTTCTACTCCATTAACAACATTAGAAAATAATATCTGGTTGAGATGTATGAATGTCCCGATTAGTATCAGCGGTAAAGTTTTGCGGAAAGAACTTAAAAACAAAACAAATTTATGAAACTAACTATGTTGGATCGTGTAGGTGCGTTAGCATTAGTTGGAATTTTGATATTCGTGGTTGTGAAAAGAAATGTTGTTGACGAGAGTAAACTTGAGTCAAATTTTAAATTTTCGAATGCTGTCGTATATAATATTTTTATTCCGGTTGATGGGGACCCACTAGCAGAATTCAAGTATATTGTTGATAGCGTTGTATACAAAGGACAAGTTTCCTTTAATCCATTTGTTAAAAAAATTTTAATCGGAAACAAATTCTTAATAAAGTATTATCCGCCTAATCCGAAAATATCAAGAATTTTTTTGGATAAACCATTATAGTACTAATCTTTTTACTCTTCGAAGTTAAGCGTTCTAATAGGTTAAGTTTTGCTCCAACAATAGTTTTAAATTTTATATTCGTGAAGCCTTCCCATTTTTAAGACATTACTAATTTAGACTTTTGCCATCTCTCATCTTTAATTACCGATTGTATGTTCTGCAGCTGATGTTTGGGCTGATGTCTCTGTTCAATCGGTTATTAAAGATGAGATTCCTGCCGGAAGGCTTCGTAAACTGCGGCAGGGGTTCTTCTTTTTAATGATTTATGCGGATGTGTATGGTTGTAACTGTGCTGCCATTCATCACATAATATTCTTACTTCTTGAGGCTTTCAAACTGATATGCGTCAAGTATATCTTCTCTGAAAGTTCTGTTCAGACGCTCGATATAGCCGTTCTGCATTGGTTTGCCGGGCTGTGTATACTTTATTTCTATGCCATTATCTGAACACCACTTCGTAAACACTTTGCTTAAAAATTCAGGCCCGTTATCGACCCTGATCTGTTCCGGTTTGTTTCTTTTTTCAAGGATCTGCTTTAGAACCATTACAACCTTTTCTCCCGGAATGCTGAAGTCTGCATATGCTGACAGCGATTCCCTGGTACAATCATCCATAATATTAAGTACACGTAATTTTCACCTACGTTGGTCTTCCCCTATCCCGCTCAGGCCGCACTCCGACCTGCAAGCGCCCCCGTTGGTGCTTTGTGTCCCTTATCTTCGAAGCAGTCAAGATGGTTATACTTGTAACCTTAGGAAAATAAATAAAAGGAAACTCGAAGGTTATCTTTTCCTTCTTCATCAACATACCATATAACCACTGTATTTAAAAAGGCGTATGCTTCGTAAATAAGAAAAGCCGCTGAGCAATCGCAGCGGCATAATAATTATTTATTTCTACTATTCGTTAATCCGCAAAAATATTTCCCCCTTTACAGTTGTGTAGGCTAATAATCCTGATTGCTTACTCCAAAAAAAGTTTTTAAAAAATTCCTTCTCGCCATATTGTTCTGTATTTAATTCTTTAGAATAATAATATACAGATGTAAGTTTTACACCACTCAAAACGGTATCAATTTCAATGGGCATTCTATTTTGCAAATCGTTTCTATGTAAACCTAAATTACCAAAATAGATGTATGGTATTCGTTGTTTCCATTCTTGAGTTGTCATTGTTATACTCGGTTCATCATTATTATAAATATTTTGAGACCGAAGCTTAAAAATCACAGAATATATTTCATACTGATACTTTGATAGCTCTACCTGATTACATGGTGTATATTTATTGCTTGTGTCTTTTACTATCATAGTATCAACTTGTCCCGCTTCATTTTTATAAATAAATTGCTGACCAATATTGTATTGATTTACCCAATCTTTTTCTCCTGCTGAAAGATTTAATTTTTCACAGTTTGTACAACTCATATACAAAATTGATATTAAGCAGAAGCATAAGAATTTCTTTTTACTCATAACTTTTTATTTTATTTCTGCTTTATCCAATGACTGAAGAATAACGGACATCATATGATACTGAATACTTGTTATTACATCTGTTGACCATCGCAAATACATTGCAGTCCCACTGTTAATCTTACCTAATACTGGATGTATATATGTAGTTTGTCCATTAGCTTTTGAACCACCTAATCGCTGAGACCTGTCTACAGCCTCCCCACCAACTACAAAAGATTGAATTTGTCCGTTTCTACTATCCGCTGGAAGATTATTCATTACTCTTGTACCATACGACACTCCTGCAGGGTTGAATATAATTGCAGCATTACCTGTTGCTAAAGAATTTGCTGCTGCCAATCCGCCACCTAATGAATGTCCAACATTGGTGATTTCACTATTTGGCATACCAACTTTGAGTGCATTTGCAAATCTGACTGAATAAGCATATTGGTCGGAAGAACCCACCAAATTTCTGAAATCGGAGCCGACATCAATTAAATCTGCAGTCCCTGCATTGGCTAGAACATATTCAGTTTTACCATTTAAAGTTCTTGAATACATAGCCATGTTGTAACCTGTCACACTACCGATATCATCAAGCGACAGTTCTACTTTATCTTTTCCAAATAAATTAGTCTTTACCTTTTCAATCCTATTCCAACCTAATTTAGTTAATTCTGTTTGGTCTCTATCTTTAAATTTTTTATAACTATCATCTGCCATTAACGCAGCTTCTTTAACTGTCGGCGTATCTAATAAAATATCATTACGATATATTGGATTATTTGCAAAAACACTATAAAGCGAAAGACCAACGGTTGGCTTAGGGTCTGGGTTCCAACGTCTCCCTAATCTTGTATCATATTCACCATACAATGCAGTAGTATGATTTCCTTCTCCTGCAATTTCATCTGATTTTTCATGTGAATTAAATCCATACCTCGCTTTACTACTGTTAGGTGCTTGGTATTTTCTTCCAGGTGTCTGCATACCGAAGGGATAATAGGCATTCCTCGCAAATCCAACAGTAACAAGCTACTCAAAGAACTATTCAATACTAAAATAGTAAATTATGGCGATTAAAGACCATTTTTTCACTAAAAATAACAGCAAAATGCAACGATCAGAAACACTCCTTTTGCCCCTTTTCGAACGCTTTATAAAAGACACTTCAAAAGGTCGCCGTCTTAAAACAGACGGCTCAAAAGTAAAAGCACAGACTACCCGCAACTACAACTACATCCTGCAATATCTGCAGGAGTATGAGATCAGAACAGGCTCACCCATCCGTATTAAAATGATCACGGGAAATAACAAGCGACTGTTCCTCGCGGAAAAAAAATATTGGAAGAAATTCTATATCGAATTCACTAATTACCTCTACATTAAAAAAGAATGCTTTGATAACTATGTGGGCACGGTGATAAAGATCATCAGGATCTTTTTTAATTACATCAATAAAGAACTCGGCATAAATACCGGTCCTTTCTATAAAGATTTTTATATCTGCAAAGAAGAGATCCCGGTCATCACACTATTGCCGGCTCAGTTGCAATACATGATCAATGATGAAGCGTTTGAGCAAAAGCTCTCGCCTTCCCTTAAGAAATCGAAAGCCATTTTTGTATTCGGCTGCACAGTTGCGCTTCGGGTGTCGGATCTGTTCAGTATTCAGTTTAAAGACATCGAACAACATGGCTCATCCTTTTACCTGCCGGTTAAAACAATCAAAACAGGAACAGACGTAAGAATAAAACTCCCGGATTACGCCATGAAGATCATCAAAGATTTTAAAGCAACCGCAAAAAAAAGAAAACAAATTTTCCCGCCTGTTCCCCGCACAAGGTTCAATGATCACCTCAAGCAGATCACTGAGCTCGCAGGCTACACACAGGAACTTGGCAAATACCGCAGCAGGAGAGGGAAAGCAATAGAAAATACCATCGGCGAATCAAAAGCAAGTTATCGTTTCTGTGACCTGGTATCCTCTCACGTTATGCGCCGTACTGCGATCACCACAATGCTCATGCTCGGTATGAAAGAGCATGCCGTTAAACAGATTTCCGGTCATTCCGGTGACAGTAAATCTTTTCACCGTTACGTAAACTTGGTGCAATCGTACATGGATAATGAGATGGATATGGTTTTTAATAAACTGGCGGCTGCGGTTTGATAGATTTTTCATTAATACTTTCATGGGTAATTTTTTCCTTATTACAAAAAGATAATCTTACAGATTTGCAAATTCGAATTGTAATGCCATCATCGATTTTTTTTCCCTGGTCTCCTTAGACCAACTTTAAATGTTCGATACTCATTTTACGATCCACTCGCAAAAACGTTATAAGTTTACCAAACCTTGTAACCATTTGATGAGCGAAGTTCCAGTGTTAAAAAAAGCTGTTCAGTTTACAACTTTCTGTACCTGTAGCGAATCTCCCTGCTGGTTTTACGCTCCTTTCCTTTTTCTCTTTGACGAGCTGCATGCATCTGTGTCATCCGCGTCATCCGTGTTCCGTTTCTCCCCAAAACTTTCCCGTTTTTTTACTCCCTCATGTTGCTGTTTTTCCTTTTCCTCTCATAAATACGCACCATACCTTTCACACCCGATTTAAAACATCAGCCAGTGAAAATATTACCCCTCATTTTAATCAGTCTGTTGCAATTATTCATCTCCTCCCTGTCAGCAAATGCTCAATCATTAAGACAAAGTATAAGCATGCCCTATTCAGGACTTACTGCTTACTCATCAAATCAGAATGACGCTTTTTCTTTCACCGGAAATACAGCCGCACTCGCGGCTGTAAAATCAGCGGGATTGGGTATTTATGGGGAGAGAAAATTTCTGATGAATGAGGATAACAGCTTTGGCATCGCGGCCGTATTTCCTTCCTCAAAAGGAAATTTCGGGCTGCAAATAAATTACTCCGGTTTCAAAAATTTTAATGAGCAACAAGCCGGTGCAGCCTACGCACGTAGCCTCGGGAAAAAACTCGACATCGGCATACAATTCAATTATTATGGCTATAAAATTCCAGCTTATTACAATGTTGCTGCAGTCAACTTCGAGGCGGGAGTTATCCTTCATTTAACCGAAAAGTTTAAGGCCGGTATTCACCTGTTCAACCCTACGGGTGGCAAGCTGGGCAAGACAGACGAGAAACTTGCTGCCGTATATAAAATCGGCCTCGGCTATGATGCGTCGGATGATTTTTTTGTGAGCATGGAGATTTTCAAAGAGGAAGATCAAAAAACGAATGTTACGGGCGGCTTTCAATATCATTTCAGGCAACAGTTTTTCATCCGCGCCGGGTTTCGATCGGATAGCGGCAGTGGCTTCGGCGGTATCGGCTTTTTATATCGTGAGCTGAGGATCGATGTATCCGCAAGTGTCCATCCGCAACTCGGGGTTTCTCTGGGGATACTATTGTTATACAATTTTAAAAAGCGGTAGCATGAAGCAGACACTAATGCTGATCATTTGCTTCACATTTTCAAAAATTGTTGTAGCACAGAACAATACAAAGCTGCCGCAGCAGATGGGCACAGCAACGGAACAACAATTAGAAAATATTACGGAGAATAATGCTGATGAGGAAACGGAAGATGATTCATACCTGTTGGAATTGTCGCAATATCAAAAAGATCCGGTCAATATTAATGAAGATGTAACTCCATTAACTGCATTGCACCTGATTTCGCCCTTGCAACTGGAAAACCTGATCGCATACCGGCGTTATCTCGGCAATCTGATCAGTATTTACGAACTGCAATCGCTACCCGGTTGGGATATCGCAACGATTCAAAAAATACGACCTTATATAACTGTCCGCACTGCAGAAAATCTCGCAACTTCTCTCAGAACAAGATTAAAGAACGGTGATCATACCATCCTCATTCGATCTTCGCAAACATTGGAAAGATCCCAAGGCTACATAATCGATCCGAACGCCGGGAAAAATTTTTATCAGGGCTCGCCGCAGAAAATATTATTTCGGTATCGCTACAATTATAAAAATATTTTGCAGTACGGTTTGCTGGGAGAAAAAGACGCCGGTGAACAATTTTTTAAAGGAACGGAACAACACGGTTTTGATTTTTACTCCGCTCATTTTTTTGCTAAAAAGATCGGCATGATCAGATCGCTTGCAGTAGGCGATTACACCGTTAATATGGGGCAGGGCTTGATCCAATGGATGAGCCTCGCTTTTAAGAAAGGTCCGGATATTTTATCGGTAAAAAGAGAAGCGGATATTTTACGTCCGTATAGCGCAGCAGGCGAAATTAATTTTTATCGCGGCGTGGCAATTACCTTAAGAAAGAAACGTTGGGAAGCCACTGTTTTCGGATCAGTGCGAAAAATTGATGCAAATTTTTCAGCAGCAGATAGTGTTGGTCCCTATGAAGACTTTGTTACTTCATTTCAAACATCGGGCTATCATCGTACGCCTTCAGAAACTGCAGACAAAAGTATACAACGACAACAGTCTTTCGGTGGAAATATTTCCTACAGGTTCAATAACCTGAAGATCGGTTTAAATGCAGTTAAACATCAATTTCGTTACCCGCTGATAAGATCGCATGAGCCCTACAATTTGTATGCACTTATGGGAAAAAATTTGGGAAACTATAGCCTGGATTACAGTTTTACAAAAAGCAATTTTCATGTTTTTGGGGAGCTTGCAATGTCAGATAAAAATGCACCGGCGTTTCTCTCGGGCATTCTTATCAGCACTTCGTTTAAAACTGATTTGAGCATATTATACAGGAACATTTCAAAACGATATCAATCGTTATACAGTAATGCTTTTACAGAAAACAGCAGGCCGTCAAATGAAAACGGATTGTTTGCCGGGATCACCATCAGACCTTCAGAAGCATGGCGTATAGACGGATATGTTGACTTTTATACTTTCCCCTGGCTCAAATACCGGGTGAATATGCCGTCTTCCGGACAGGATTATACGATTCAGCTCACGTATAAACCAAATAAGACGCTCGAAATATACACCCGTTACCACACCGCGTCAAAATCATTGAATGATGACCCCGATGGTCAGGTGCTTTCTGCGGTAATGCCACAGTCAAAGAAGAACTGGCGCATTAATCTCAGTTACAAATTGGATCAGACTTTTACTGTCCGGTGTCGCTCGGAGATCTTATCCTTTGAAGATCATTCGTTTACACCTGAAAACGGCTTTTTATTATATACCGATCTGCTATATAATCCTTCCCTGAGCCCTTTTGCCGCTTCGGGCAGAATACAATATTTTGAAACAGACAATTACAACAGCAGGATCTATGCTTACGAAAATGATGTTTTGTACAGTTATTCGATCCCTGTTTTTTATGGAAAGGCTATCGCTATCACCTCAATATCAACTATAACCTGAATAGAAGCACAGCTTTGTGGGCTAAGTTTTCCCGGTCAACGTACCCTGATAAAAATGTGATTGGTTCAGGGTTGGATGAGATACCTGACAGACACAAAACCGAGTACAAATTGCAATTGCGGTATAAATTTTAACTTTTTTAAGAAATTATGCAGCGTAACAACTTCAAATGCTGTCATCTTATTGTTAAGGAGAAACAAAAATATTTAATTAACAATTTATTTACGTTTAAAAAATATCCTTATTTTTACATTTCATTAAACCTTAATTATTTGCTCATGACAAGAATTCTATCACTGTTTGTGATGTTTATGCTCTTTGGAGTCTTAGCATTCGCACAAAACCGGGTGGTGACCGGGACAGTAACCGATCAGAGCGGTGCAACTGTAGCAGGAGCTACTGTTCAATCGAGTCCGCGTAACATTACCGCAGCTAACCCTGATGGTATTTTTTCAATTTCCGTGCCGGCGGCAACTACTACCCTCACCGTTTCAGGTGTTGGATTTGCTCCCAAAACCGTTGAGATCAGTAGCACTGCAAAAACGGTAGCGATTACAGTTGAACGCGGTACAAATACTGCTCCTAATGCGGAATTGGAAACTGTGACTGTGGGCGCTTTGGGTATCAGAACGAGTGCACGTGCCTCAGGTACTTCAAGGACTGCAATCGGTCAGGCTCAATTATTAAATGGTCGTCCTACAAACGTTGCCCAGGCGTTGTCCGGTAAAGTTGCAGGTCTTTCTATTGTCAATACAGGTGCAGGTATTAACGCTTCACCTCGTATTATCTTAAGAGGTCTTCGTTCAATTACAGGGAACAACCAGGCATTGATCGTGGTGGATGGTGTTGCTGTACCTTCTTCTATTATAAATACACTTAATCCGAACGACATTGATCGTATTGACATCCTGAAAGGTGGTCAGTCTGCTACCCTTTTCGGATCTGAAGGTGTGAATGGTGCGATAGTAATTACAACGAAAAAAGGAACTAGTCGTAAGCCGGAGTTCACTATTTCAAATACAATTAATATTGAAAGTCTCGCTTATTTACCGAGAACACAGCATGGTTTCGGTTCTGGTTCTACGTACGGTAACAGCCGCACAGAGAATTTCGAGCCTGTTGAGAACCAACAATATGGTGATCCTTATGATGGAAGTATCCGTCCGTTGGGTCGTCAGTTGCAGGATGGTTCTATTCAATTGCTTCCTTATTCTGATATCGCGGATATCCGTAAAAAGATCTGGGATAAAGGGTATACACGTCAAACAGACGTTTCTTACCGCGCAGGTAATGCAGGTTCGAGCGTTTTCTTAGGCTATCAAAATCAACAAACAAGCGGTATTGTGCCGGGTGACAAATACGATAGAAATACTCTTCGTTTCAATGCCGGTAATACTTACAATAAATTATCTGTTAATTTGAATGGTACATATACTTTTGATCGTACCCGTCAGACAAACAGCGACTTCTATTTCTTCGCTCTTAACTCAGCAAGCTGGGTTCCTTTCGATACTTACAAAGATTGGAAGAACAATAAGTTTGCAGATCCTAGTGGTTATTTTAATGATTACTACAATAACCCGTACTATGAAAAAGATAATAACCGTGTAAATACGCGTTCTTATAACTTTCAGGGTGATTTGAAAGCTGATTATAAAGCAAACAATAATTTGACATTAACCGGTAGAGTTGGTTTTGCACAGATCAACACAACACAATCAAGCTATGGTAATGTGTACAAATACTCGGCTTATTCAAAAACTGCTGCGTTCCAGAACTACCACAGTGATTACTATGATCCCTTCCTTTCAGGACGTGGTATTTATCGCGCATCACGTTCACCTTTTCCGGTTGGTAACGATGCAGAAGCTCAGGGTACCTCAAGCAGAATTACTTTCGATGCATTCTTAAATCATAATAAAACTGTTGGCAAGCTTAAATTTACTACAATTTTAGGATCTCAGGCAACAGTCTTGAGAACTAAATCACTGTCTGTAAGCACAGCTTCAATAGCATTCCCAGACCTTTATAATTTAGGAAATAGTGCTTCAGGTTTATTCACCGGTGCTAATTCTGAATCTCAGGTAAGAAAAATCGGCGCTTATATCGATGAAACTATTGGCTTTAAGAACTTTTTATTTCTTCATGGTTCTGCAAGACAGGATTACACTTCAAGATTTGCTGATGAGGGTATCGGTTATAACAAACCGCAATTCCAAACGTACGGTGGAGATATCTCTTTCATAGCATCTGATCTTTTTGCTAATGCAATTAACAAAGATTCTAAGATTCTCAATATGATTAAACTTACCGCTGCGTATAACGTTAATGGTAATGATAATTTGGGCCCTTATTCCTTACGTCAGCAATTTCCTAACGCTGGAGGCTTCCCTTATAATGGTTTGTTAGGTCAAACTGTAGGTAAAACTTTGATTTCTCCGAACTTACGTCCTGAAAAGATTCAGTCTGCGGAAGTTGGTGCTGAATTCGCATTATTCAAAAACCGTTTGGTGTTGAATGCGTCTGCTTATCGTGCTAAAGCAACTGAACAAATTTTGAATGTGACTATTTCTTCTGCGTCAGGCTACAATGCTTACCTTTTAAATGCTGCTGATCTTACGAATAAAGGTTTTGAAGTTGAAGCACGTGCGGAAGTATATCGTACAAAGAATTTGTCAGTTAATCTAACCGGTAACTATTCTTACAATACAAATACAGTAAACAGTTTATACGGGAATACCGGTTTGAACAGTTTCACTATCGTTACTGTTGACGAAAGAGCAGCGATCAACGCGACTGTTGGTCAAACATACCCTACTTTGAGTACTACCGTTTTCCAAAGAGATGCTCAGGGACGTGTTATCGTAAACGCTACTGATGGATGGCCTGAGCGTGAAGCGGCAAGAAAAACTTACGGTACAACTTTACCTAAGCATAACCTTGGTCTTGGCTTCAACGTTCGTTTCAAAAACTTGTCGTTCATAGCAAATGCTGAATTCCGTGCAGGTGCTGTTGTATACCATGATTTGGGTACTGATATGGCTTTCACAGGTTCAGGTGCTATCACTGCTATCTACAATCGTCAGCAATTTATCTGGCCTAATTCAGTTACACTTGATGCGAGTGGAAAAAGTGTTCCTAATACGAATATTGCAGTTGATCAATATAAATCAATCTATTCAGGTTTTGGTGATGCGGATTTCAGCCGTGGTTTGTCAGGAATTGGTGAAGTATTCGTAAGTTCAGGAGATTTTTGGAAATTACGTGATGCCTCTCTTAATTATGATTTCCCTGTCGAATTATTTAGCAAAAGCAAATCAATTAAAGCAATATCTTTGAGCTTCTGGGGTCGTAACCTATTTACCGTCCTTGCAAAAGATAATTGGTATACAGATCCGGAGTTTAACTTCTCAACAACAAGTAATGCTCAGGGTGTTAACACCACAGCAAATACTCCTCCTACACGTCAGTTGGGTGGAACGATTCGCTTAACATTTTAATTAACACACAAAAAATAACATATGAACAAGGTTAAATATATGTTTGCTGTAGCTTTTGTCGGCCTGGTGATCTTTGGATCGGGTTGCAAAAAGTTTGTAGACGTTAATCAGGATCCAAATAATAACACAAATCCGCGTGTGGATCTGATCTTTACAGGTGCGGAAGTAGCTACTTACCGGAACCAGGTAAACCCTTTTATGCACATTGTGCCGTCTCATTGGACAGGTATCATGTCTTTTTCAAGTGGCGTTACAGGAGGTGGTCAGGAAAAAACCTACAACTATACCAATGCGGATTTTAATATTTTCGGAACATTATATAATAATTTGTCCGATTACAATTATATCATTCAAAATGCAGCCTCTCAAAATTTCGGTTACTTGAAAGATCCTGCCGATGTAATGTCTTGTTACGTTTATCAGCAACTGGTAGATTTATACGGAGATGTGCCTTACAGCGACGCTTTTAAAGGTACTCAGGGTGTTACGCCGAAATATGATAATCAACAAGCTGTGTACGAAAATTTGGTTGTTCGTTTAGACAGTGCTATGGATAGAATTACACGCACGACATGGCCTACTTCTTTGGATAATACACAGCAGGATGTGATTTTCCAATTAAACAAAACCCTTTGGTTGCAATTTGCAAACACAGTCAAATTAAAGATCCTGATGCGTCAAAGTTATATGCCTGGGCGTGACACGTATATTAAAGCCGCGGCAGTTACAAGATTAGCTAATGGTTTCATGACGCAAAATGTATTGGTAAATCCGCCGTATCAGTTGGTAGCAGGGAAATTAAATCCTTTTTATGCTAACTATGGTTATAATGAAATCAACAGCCCTACTCAGAACTTTGATTTCCGTAAAATGAATACGGTTATCCTTAGCTTTTTGAAAGCACCGAGTGGTGGTCCGGCTGATACTTTTAGATTACAGTCTATTGCATATCCCCAAGGTACCAGTGCGAATTTTTCTACACCAACTGGTTCTACAACTTCTATAACTAACGGTACAGCAACTGTAGCTCAGTATAACGGTACTCAATTGGGTACACAGGCTGCACCGGCTAACATGTCGCCGATCGGTCCAATCCAGATTCAGGTTCCTGCTGCAACACGCCCGGGAATGATGATGGTAGCTGCTGAATCTTATTTCCTTCAGGCCGAATTTGTTCAGCGTTACGGCATCGCTTTGTCGAGTGCAAACCCGCAAACATTGTTTGAATCAGGCATTACTGCAAGTTTCAGAACGTGTGCTGCTCCTTCTACGGCAGGTAATGTTGCTAATGCAGGTGATGCATTTGCAACGAGATATTTCAATCGTCCTTTGAACTATGTTAACTATGTTGCATCTACTAATAAGGTATCCGCTATTCTTGTTCAAAAGTGGGTTGCGCTTACACATATCGATGGTCTTAACCAATGGAGTGATTACAGAAAATCTAATCAGGAGAGTATTCCCTCAAGTTTAGTACCTCTGGTTCACTCGTCAGTTGTTTCTGATCCTAGAGAACCGGTAAGATATCTTTACCCGCAATCTGAACTCGACAATAACGGTTCTAATGTTCCGACAAATATCGATCGCTTTACTTCTAAGATCTTCTGGGACGTAAACTAATTTAACCTATTAAATTAAAGACAATGAAACTTATCAAATATCTTTTTATCTTAACGACAGCGGTCACGTTTACATCCTGCTTGAAAGAGCGTGCGGATATCGGCGGACTACTTGCTGACGAGGGAACAATCCTGACTTCTACACAGGAAGGACAGTACATTAGTGTGGATCGTACAAGTCCGAACACCCAATATGGTTGGCAGAATGCAAACGTAAACGTAAACTTTACGGCAAGACCTACAGAAGCTGTGCATTTCTTTTCTATCGTGGTGTCGCAGCCACGCAGCAAGAAAATTACAGGTCCTTTGACCATTAACGTTGCAACTGCTGCTTTTGATGGTGATCTTGCGAATGCTCAGCCTTATGGTTTCGGACCAACTGTTCTCCCTATCCCTACCGGAGCAATTAACATTGCACCCATAGTGATTCCTCAATCTGATGCGTCATTGATTACCGTGCCTGTTTCATTCACTTTAAACAAAGCACTTTTTGTTACACCGGGTATCAACCAGGTATATGGTGTGAAATTCAGCCTCAGCTCTGCCAGCCAAGGTGTGATCAGCGCAAATGACAATGCGATAAATGTAGTGTTTAACTATTCAGAAATGAATACTGCAACTGCTAATCAGGGAACCGGTAACATTACTACTGTCAACAACTCCGACATTCAAGGGCTCTATAATTACCATTCTGAATTCAGAGATCCATTGAATCAGTTTACTATTACTGATAATGCGAAGCGTTTTGTGGAGCAGTTGAATGCTACAACGTTGGGTTATGTAGATAATCTGAGATATGCAACTAACGGTACGCGTGAAGAACGTTTGATTACGTATAACACAGCTACAGGTGCTCAAACTTATTTGTTTGCACCGCGGTTCACAATTGATGCAACAGGTAAGGTAACTGCGGTTGCCCCGTTAACTGCTTCTGCGTCGTTCACAAACTTTGCGTTGGATCCCGCGGGTGAAAACAAGATAACTTACACGGATAATTTCAACCGTAAGCTTAGTGTGAAGTATACCTTTACACTAACTACAGCTATCAGCGGTGTAAATCAACCTCGTACAGTAACAGTGTTCGAAGAATTTACTTACAATAACAATCAGATCTATTTCTAATTGATTATTTCAATATTAAAAGCTGCATGTTTTTACATGCAGCTTTTTTTTTGCGTATTTTTGGAGCTCAAACACGATTATGGCAGAGAATACCAATCAGATCAATATAGAGATATCAGAAGAAATGTCGGAGGGCAGTTACGCTAACCTGGCGATCATTACACACAGTCACGCGGAATTCGTTATAGACTTTGTGAACGTGATGCCCGGCGCTCCAAAAAGCAAAGTGAAAAGCCGTATAATCATGACGCCGTTTCATGCAAAGCGATTCATGAAAGCAATCGTGGAGAACCTGCAGAAATTTGAAGCGGTAAACGGTACTGTTCAGGATCTTGAATCGGTGGAGATCCCTTTCAATTTCGGCGGTCCCGCAGGGCAGGCCTGATCTGCTCACAAAATTCCTTCATCAGCGAAACTATAGTAACCTTCATTGCTCACAATAATGTGGTCCGTTACACGTATGTCAAAATATGAAGCCGCCTGTTTTATCTTGAACGTAAGCTCCTGGTCTGCCCTGCTTGGATGCAGGTTGCCCGAGGGGTGATTGTGTGAGAGCACCAGTGACGTGGCCCCTTCTTCTAACGCCTGTTTAAGGATCACCCGCGGGTCGGCAACTGTTCCTGTAATTCCGCCGCGACTAATGATCTTGAAGCTTTTTACTTTATTCGCCTGGTTAAGGAACAGTACCGCAAATACTTCATAAGCCTGGTCCTTAAGAACCTCCCGAAGGTATTGTGCTATCTCGCTACTCGTACGTAGCTGTGTACGCTGCAGTAACGATCCTGCACTGCGCCTTCGTCCCAGCTCCAGCGCAGCTGAGATCGTGATGGCTTTTGCTACACCGATACCTTTCACTTTTTGCATCTCCCTGATTGACAGTCTTCCAAGTTCGTCCAGGTTATCGCTGCAAAGCGCAAGTACGTTTTTTGCAATATCTACAGCAGAACTGTTTGCTGTTCCCGTATTGATCAGTATCGCCAGCAATTCGGAATTACTTAATACTTCAGCGCTGTGTTGTTCCATTTTTTCTCTGGGCCTTTCGTCCTCAGCCCAGTTTTTAATGGAAGTTTTATTCTTTTCAGAATTTTCCATGATTGTACAGATTATTACTGTAAACTAAATGTATTTTCGCAAAATATTTCTCATCCTTCAACCTCAGCAATGCAATCAAACGTAAAAATATTTTCCGGCACGGGATCAGAATACCTGGCAAAAAGGATCGCTGAAAAATTCGGCGAACCGTTAGGAAAAGTAAACATTCAACGCTTCAGCGATGGTGAAATAGGCGTGGAATTTCAGGAAAGTATCCGCGGAAGATCTGTTTTTTTAATTCAAAGCACCTATGCGCCTTCAGATAACCTGATGGAATTATTGCTCATGATCGATGCCGCCAAAAGAGCGTCTGCATACAAAGTGATTGCTGTAATGCCTTATTATGGTTTTGCAAGGCAGGACAGAAAAGACCGTCCGCGTGTTGCGATCGGTTCAAAACTGGTTGCCAACATGCTTACCGCGGCTGGTGCAGACAGGGTAGTTACGATGGACCTTCATGCGCCTCAAATACAGGGCTACTTTGACATTCCCGTAGATCACCTCGATTCTTCGGCGATATTCATTCCTTATATTGAAAGCCTGCAATTGGAGAATCTAACGTTTGCCGCGCCGGATGTAGGAAGTGCAAACAGGATCCGCGAGATCGCAACTTACTTCGAATGCGAAATGGTTATTTGTGATAAACACCGTAAAAGAGCTAACGAGATCGCAAGCATGGTTGTTATCGGCGACGTTACAGACAGAGATATCGTTTTAATAGATGACATCTGTGACACCGGCGGAACACTTGCGAAAAGTGCGGGCCTGATGAAAGAAAAAGGGGCAAGAAGCGTGAGAGCATTGTGTACTCACCCGGTTTTAAGCGGAAAAGCCTATGAAAATATTAAGAATAGTGTGCTTGAAGAACTGGTAGTTTGCGATACTATTCCGGTGAAAGAACATATAGATAAGATTAAAATACTGTCAGTTGATGAGCTTTTCGCAGTGGCACTCAGAAACGCCTATGAAAATAAAAGCATCAACAGCCTTTTCATCCGTGGTCGAATCAGGGAAAAGATAAAATAATAAACAATGGATAATAAATAATTGACAATTACCCGGTATTCATTATCCCGTTGCTAATTTTTCCATTGTCCATTGGCCCTTTTTACATACTTTTGCGCCTCATAAAAAATTAATTAATAATGAAAACAATTACAATCGAAGGACAATTGAGGACCGAAAGCGGAAAAAAAGCCACCCGCCAACTTCGCTCTCAACAACTTGTGCCCGCTGTAATTTACGGTGGTAAAACAGAGATCAATTTTTCTGCTCCTGCTTCTTCTTTCAAGAACATCGTATACACATCGGAGTTTATGCTGGCAGACATTAAAGTTGACGGCAATTCTTATAAATGTATCCTTAAAGATCTTCAGTTCAACAAAGTAACCGACCTGCTTACGCACGTAGATTTTCTTGAACTTGTAGGTGACAAAAAAGTGGTTGCTACGCTTCCTTTAAAGTATACAGGTACCCCTGCAGGTGTGAAAGCCGGTGGTAAACTGGTACTTAAGATCAAGTCTGTAAAGATCAAAACGCTTCCTCAGTATTTGAGAGAGAATATCGAGGTAGATATCTCTGAACTTGAGTTGAATGAAAATATCCGTATCGAGAATATTAAAGCAGATAACATGGAGATTATGAACTCTCCGCGTATTCCTATCGCTTCAGTAACGATGACACGTCAGCTTAAACAGGAAGAAACAGCTGCTAAAGCTCCTGCCGGTAAGGCTGCTGCTGCACCTGCCGCTGCGCCTGCTGCAAAAAAATAAGCTAAAAGATATCTTATACAAATGCCTTCCGAAACGAAGGCATTTTTTATTTACTGAGGATAAACTTAATTACATTTGCACCCCGCAATGCCAATAAGGCACAGTACCCAAAAGGGAATGCTGTTTGACAGCACTAAAACACTAAAATAATTGTAATGGGAAAGGATAAAAATACGCTCATTGGTTTCGGACTTATCGGAGCGTTACTTGTGGTGATGTTTGCTGTAAATAAGAGAAGTCAGAATGCAGCTGAAGCGGAAACAAGACGACATGATGACTCGGTTGCAGCCGCCCGGCCAAAACCGGTTAAAAATATCACTGATTCACTTGATGCAGTTACTGCCAGGCTTTCCAAAGAGACAGCAGGGATCGTTCAGGACTCTGCTAAACCTCAAATGATAACAGTAGAAAATGATGTAATAAAAGTTACATTCAATACAAAAGGTGCGCAGCCTGTAGCTGTTGAGCTTAAGAAATATAAAAAATACGATAGCACGCAGGTGATGTTGCAGACCGGCGCTTTTAATAAATTTACCTATGCCTTTAACAAAGGAAACGGCGGTACGGTGCAAACAGAGGACATCAACTTTACGCCGCTGCCTGTTGTAAAAAATGCAGATGGCAGTCAGACCATTTCATTCAGAACCGGTGATACTGCAGGTACGAGAGAACTGGTTCATCAATACACGTTGAGACCCGGTAATTATATGATGGATCTTGATATCCTTACAAAAGGAGCGGATCTGTTCACACAAAATGTAATGAACCTTTCATGGCAAACGGAGGCAGAACAGATTGAGAAAGATCATAAATACGAGCTTACGCAATCACACGTAGTATATCTTAAGGATGATAATTTTGATTTTGAATATGCAGGAAAAGGTGATTCAAAAGCATTCAGTAAACCGGTGGAATGGTTCGGTGTAAAGCAACAATTCTTTATCTCAGCGCTTGCGGCAAAAAATAAATTTGAATCAGGAACGGTTGATTGGAAAGTTTCACCTGATACAAACGCATATGTGTTGCGCACAACAGCTGCAATGAAATTACCGGTACAGGCTACAGGAACATCGTTACAATTTTATTACGGCCCGAGTGATTACAATGTCTTAAAAAGATACAATAACAAAATGGAATACATCGTGCCTTACGGTACAGGTATTTTCTCCTTTGTAAAATACATCAATCGTTATTTCCTTTTACCGGTATTCGACTTTTTACAAAGTCATATCCTGAGCATGGGTATCGTGATCCTGCTTGTTACTTTATTGATTCGTTTGATCACATCTCCGATACTATACAAGAGTTACCTGAGCGGTGCGAAAATGAAAGTATTGAAACCGGAAGTGGATGCATTGAAAGCAAAATTCACGGATAAATCCGGACAGCTTGATCAGCAGGCTTTCAGCATGGAACAGATGAAGCTGTGGCGAACCGCGGGCGTGAGTCCGCTCGGAGGTTGTCTTCCCGCCCTTCTCCAGATCCCGATCTTCATGTCTTTGTACTACTTCTTTCAAAGTAATATCGACCTTCGCGGAAAAAGTTTTCTTTGGGCAAATGACCTGGCATCTTATGATTCTATTTACCATTTGCCTTTCGAAATACCTTTCTACGGCGATCACGTCAGCTTATTTACATTAACAGCCGTTACCACCAGTTTGCTTATATCGATTTACAGCATGAGTAATATGCAGGATAACAGCAATCCGTTGATGAAGTACATGCCTTACATTTTCCCTGTATTATTATTGGGCGTGTTCAACAGACTACCCGCGGCCCTTACCTGGTACTACACCGTGTCTAACACGATCACATTGATCCTTCAGATCGTGATCCAAAAATATGTGATCAATCATGAGAAGATTCTTGCGCAGATAAATGAGAACAGGAAAAAGCCTGCAAAAAAATCCAAACTTGCCGAGCGAATGGAAGCCATGCAGGAAACACAGAAGAAACTGCAGGATATGAAAAATAAGACCTCTAAAAATTAGTAAGCGTTAAAAGTTTGTTACGAAGCTGCATCTTTTCAGATGCAGTTTTGCGTTGCCAACGTCTTCAATCTTTACCGGCACACATTTTATTATCTTTATGCAAATATTTAGAATGAAATTCTTCAGTACTTTATTTTGTTTACTTATCGGCTCGTTATTTACCGCAAATGTGGATGCGCAAAAGCCTTTTACAGAAGCGCTGATGTCTTATAATATTTCCATTGATAACGCGAAAGGCGAAAAGCCCGTTGCTTCTGCATTGAACGGTGCCGTACTTACCGTATGGATCACAAAAGATAAAAGTAAAACTGAACTGGTAAGCACGCCGGGTACTGAAACAACGGTTTTTGACAGTAAGGCTGACAAGGGGTTTATCCTGAAAGAATACAGCGGTCAAAAATTAATGATCACAATGACGGAAGAGAACCGTGCAGATAAGAATCATACAAACAGCAACCTTAAGTTTACGACAGATAACAGTACAACAACGATAGGCAGCTATGTTTGTAAAAAAGCGGTAGCAATGGAAGAGGGCAGAACATATACTGTGTATTATGATCCAACGGTAGCGCTTATCAATAAGGATTATAATAACGCTTTTCCCCAACTTCCCGGCCTGCCTGTTCAGTATGAGTTACAATCGGGAAATCTGATCTTTAAATACACGCTCACTAAATACGAAGCGGCCACAATAGCCCCCAATAAGTTTGACGCCCCCAAAACAGGTTTCAGAGTGATGACCTACGAAGAAAATCAGCAGTTGAAAAAAGGAGAATAACGAAGAAGAAAATTAAGGAACACGAATGATCAACTTGGTACCGGCGTATCCCTGACGAACATCAGCAGGAACCAATACTTTTTGCTTGTAAGGCATGATGTACACGCTGTTACCTTTTTGATAAGTAACCAATGAATTTTGTACGCCTGCAAAAGATGAAGTGGTAGCAGATGTATTAATAAGGGAACCGGTATATTTCATGCCGTTCCGCAAATTGAAGTTGAGCGCGGAAGTAAAGCCTGAAGCCGCGTTATTAGTAGCAGGAGCTTTGATATTTAAGGTGATCTTCGTCTTTTTCCTGCCCGCACCTCTGTCCGCAAATGACATATACACTTGCCCTGTAAGTATTGCACCAAGCAGTATTATACGGGAGACTTTCTTCATTTTAGGACTTTAACAAAACAAATATAACAAAATGTTCGAACATTGAAAATATTTTTTAACGTAATGTTATTTACAGGTTGATAACTTCTTCAGTTATAATTGAATATTTCTTTTTTTTATTTAAATTACACTGAGGAACCTAATATGAGAAACGACAGATACCGTCAGGACAGGGAAGAGCTAAAGGAACTATTGGCACAATATGAAAATCTTCGTGCCGGTCGCCCCAACTCTTTTATTGAACAGGAAGGATTTGAAAGAATCGTGGAGTATTATGATGAAAAGGACAAATTTGACGATGCACTCGTAGTATGCGAGTATGCGATCAACCAATATCCTTATTCGGCTTCGCTGATGCTCCTCAAAGCAAACCTGCTTATTGTTACAAAAAGTTATTCGGAAGCACTGGATCTGCTGGAAGAAGCGGAACAGCTGGATAGTACAGACACTGATCTCTATATCCTGAAAACAGACGCTTACCTTGCCCTTGACATGCAAATAAAAGCTGCGGAAGTACTTGAAGCTGCAATAGAGAACTTTGATGGAGACGAAAAACTGGATCTTTTATTCGAATTGTCTGATGTATACGATGATTACGAAAATTTTGATAAGGTATTCGATTGTCTGGAACTGATATTGAAACAGGATCCCGCAAACGAAGAAGCGCTGTATAAAATTTGCTTTTGGACGGATTTTACCGGCCGCAATGAAGAGAGCATCAGTCTCCACAAATTAATATTGGATGAACAGCCTTTCAATGAACTGGCGTGGTTTAACCTTGGCGCAGCATACCAGGGGCTTAAGCTCCATGAAAAGGCGATTGATGCTTACGGCTATGCGATTGCCATCAATGAAAAATTTGATAATGCCTTCCGTAACATGGGCGATGCCTGGTTGCGGTTAAGAAAATACAAGGAAGCCATTGAATGTTTGGAAAAGGTATTGGAACTTTCACTTCCGGAAATGGTGATCTATGAGGCGATCGGGCACTGCTACGACAGGCTCGCAAATTATGCGCAGGCCAGGTTCTGTTACAAAAAGGCAAGTCATATGAATGCGGAAGACAGCCGTATGCATTACAAGATCGCGTGCACGTACATGAACGAATCCGCCTGGGCAAGTGCGGTGAAATCGCTGAGTACGGCACTTCGTACGCAAAAAATGCAACCGGATTATAATCTCGCTCTGGGACAGTGTTATATGCAACTTAGCAATATCGATGAAGCACTTACCTGCTTCGGCAATGTGGTTCGGATGAGACCAAAAAATGTAAATGGCTGGACGGAATTGCTGAAATGCCTGCTTCAGGGAGATTTTTTTGCAGAGGGGATAGAGTATGCGCAGTTTGCATTTGAACAAACAGACCGTAAACCATTGTTCCTTTTTTATAAAAGCATGTTTTTATTTTCTTCAGGGAAATCAAAAGAAGCGGCCATCGAATTGGAGAATGCAATGGCCGCCAATCCTAAGCTTATCAAGAAATTCATCGATCTCGACCCTTCCATTCTGAGCAACAGACAGGTTGTGGAAATACTGGCCAGGTATAAGAAAACACGTCGTTCTTAAGCATCCCTTCCTTTTTTATTTTTCTTTAAATACCTTTGCCCGGCAAAATTGTAGACTTATATAAAAATTTACGGATGAATTTTAACCTTTCTCAAATGCCGGAACGCACGGCGCAACCTCGCACAAACGGTATTACAATGGTGATGGATAAAGGTCTCAGTACGGAAGAAGCGAGGAACTTTATGAGCGTCGCAGGTCCGCACGTAGATGTTGTAAAACTGGGTTTCGGAACATCTTATGTAACGCCGAACCTTCGTGAAAAACTGGAAGTATACAGGTCTTTTAATGTGCCCGTATATTTTGGCGGAACTTTGTTTGAAGCGTTTGTTATCCGCAATCAGTTTGATGATTATATCGCTATGTGTAAAGATTTTGGTGTGGATTATATGGAGGTGAGCGACGGTTCAATCACCATTCCTCATGCGGAGAAATGCGGCTATATTGAAAAACTGATCAAGCACGGAACAGTATTAAGTGAAGTGGGCAGTAAAGATGCGGCGCATATTTTTCCGCCTTACAAATGGATCGAGTTGATGAGTGCAGAACTTAGCGCCGGCGCCACATATGTGATAGCGGAAGCAAGAGAAGCCGGTAACGTTGGTCTGTATCGTGGAACAGGAGAGGTACGTGAAGGATTGGTACAGGAGATCCTTACAAAAATTCCCGCGGAAAAAATATTATGGGAAGCGCCCCAAAAAGCTCAGCAGTTATATTTCCTTGAACTGATCGGTTGTAATGCGAACCTTGGAAACATCGCACCTTCAGAAGTGATCGCTATGGAAACAATGAGGATCGGATTGAGAGGAGACACTTTCATGTTTTATTTGGACAAATAATCCACGTGTCAACTCGGTAATAATCTGAATTATTCTATGGTTGTCTTTTTCTGTTGTTGAGTGTTCAATTCGAAATGCTTTCTGATTCCTGAGGAGTGATCAATGTTAAGTTTAACAAAGTAGCCATGTAAAATATATCCGTTTACATCTAACGATTCAACAATGAAGCTTTACGGACTCATCGGATATCCGCTTACACATTCTTTTTCAAAAAAGTATTTCGAAACAAAATTTGAAAAGGACAATATCACTGATGCTTTATTTGAATTATATCCTTTAGAAAACATCAGTGCATTTGAAATGTTACTTGCCGATAATCCTGATCTCAGGGGAATCGCAGTAACCATTCCCTACAAAGAAACCGTCATACCTTTCATTAATGAACTGGAAGATGAAGCTTGGGAAATGAATGCAGTGAACTGCATTAAGATCTCCGAAGGAAAACTTACAGGCCATAATACCGATGTAAAAGGTTTTGAGCAATCATTTCTTCCTTTGCTCAAACCACAGCATACAAAAGCGCTGGTACTCGGCAGCGGCGGTTCTTCAAAAGCCATTCAATATATTTTAAGAAAACACAAGATCGGGTTTTTGATCGTGAGCAGAAAAGGCAGCACGTCGGAAAATAGTATTTCTTACGAAGAGATCGATCAAACTGTAATGAATGAATTTAAGATCATCATTAACTGTACCCCTGTGGGTATGACGCCTCATGACGAAGGACAGCCTGAACTCCCTTACCATTTTCTTACCGCAGATCATTACTTGTATGATCTTGTATATGTTCCGGAAAGAACCGTGTTTTTACAACAAGGTGAAAAAAGAAATTGCACCGTGAAAAACGGTTTTGAAATGCTGGTCATTCAGGCGGAAGAGAACTGGAGGATATGGAACAGTTGAACGGTCATTGTGCGCCGCCCGGTATAGTTCAAAAAATAGCATTGTGACTGCGGGCAGCAATCCGGTTCTCATATGTACGAAATAAATCGGGGACTATTTTGTAAACTGCCAATTAATGAAAAATTGCATTTTACTTATTGCGATTTCATGAATGAAACGAACGCATTCGGTAATACCGCCACTTTTCCCGCATCATAATCATAACACACCATGCCCGTTTTTGCATTTGCAATCAAAATACGCTGACCATCTCTACGGGTAATGATTTCATAATATATTTCAAAACTTATTTTTTGGATTTCATCGATAGAGATGCTCACGTTCAGGATGTCGCCGTAAAATGATTCTGCCTTATATTCTACAGCAAGGTCACTCATGATCAAAGCAGCGCCCGCGATGTTCAGTTCTGTATATCTTCCCGAACCCAGCCACTGCATCCGTGATTCATGAATGACACTTACCAATGCATCATTGCCCAAATGTTTACCGTAATTGATATCCGTGATGCGAACCGGAATTGTTGCGGTAAATATTTTCTTTTCCGGAATGGTCAGCTTAACTCTTGCCATCGTATTTGTTTAAAAAATCTATAAGTTTTGTAACTGCTTTTTTGCGGTGACTGTATTTATTCTTTTCATCCATCGTCATTTCGCCGAATGTTCTTTCATCACCATCCGGAATGAAAATACTGTCGTAGCCAAATCCTCCGCTTCCTTTTTCTTCAGTAGTAAGTGTGCCTTTACAAATACCGGTGAACTGATGTTCCTTATCATCAATAATAAGTGAGATCACCGTTTTAAATTGCGCGGAGCGATCAGCTTTGCCGCGCATATTATTCAGCAGCAATTGAATGTTCTTTTTGTTATCCGCTTCATCGCCTGCATAACGGGCGCTTCTCACGCCGGGCTCACCGTTAAGCGCAAGTACTTCGAGCCCGCTGTCTTCACTGAAACAATTTTTATCGGTGAGATCACGGATCACTGAAGATTTTTCAAAAGCGTTTGCTTCAAGGGTATCATGCGGTTCGGGAATATCAATATCAATCCCTGCTTCCCTGAGCGAGATGATGGTAAGGTCTTTTACAACAGATCTTATTTCTGTAACCTTGTTTTGATTGTTGGTAGCGAAAATGAGTTCCATAATTTATATAATGCTGTTGATCGGCTTCGGTACCGGATACCGCAGAACTTAACGCAGCGCAGGCTGACAACTCCTAACCGATGGAAAATAAAACTTTAAGTGCGTTCCACAATTGTTTTTTTTCTTCTTTGTCTGCGGACAATTCTTTTAAGGAAGGCGCTGCTATATATTGCTGGTTGTTGTATTGCTGAATGCGGTAACGGGGAATCTGCACGGGGAATCCGAGTTCGTGCGGCGCCGTGCCTAAGAATAAAATGATCTCCGGTGAAAATTGTTCATTCAGCTTTTCATATTCAACCGCGTCATTGCTATATGCGTTTACCAATGCTGCATCATCTCCCGAGATCTTACAGGCATTTAATATCGCCATCAAAAAATTTAATTCGTCGTCACTTACAAATGCATGCGATGATTCGTTCACAAGAATGAGAATGTGTTTATTATTATTTCCGAGAAACTTAATATTCCCGGCCGGCGATTTGCTTTCTTTTTTTGGTACAACCTTAACTGCCTTAGCACCGGGCTTTTCTTTTTTTTCTGTACCGGAATCAATGAGTGTTGTACCATACATTTCTTTGAGTAAAAACGGTGTAAGCTTAAGATCGTTAAGGCTCATAAAAGAGGTTTTGCCGGTAAAATTTTCGTTTCTTTGCAGTAAAATTAATCATTATGATCGCAGCGGCAGATTTTAAAATAACGAGGGCAGAACGAAGTAAGCTCAACGACGTTAATCTTGAGAATGTTCCTTTCGGTAAATACATGACGGACCACATGCTGGAGGTCGATTTTGAGGACGGTGAGTGGAAAACTCCTGAGATTAAACCTTACCAACCAATGTTGATGCAACCCTCACTTGCAGCGATACATTACGGCCAATCTATTTTTGAAGGCGTGAAAGCGTATAAGAATCCGGCAGGAGAGCCTCAGATTTTTCGTCCGCTGGATAATTTTCATCGTTTCAATGTGTCCGCAGAAAGAATGCAGATGCCACAGGTTCCTGAAGAAATTTTCATAGAGGGCATGAAACAACTGATCCGATTAGACAGCAACTGGATCCCTGCAAAAGAGGATCACTCATTATACATTCGTCCGTTCATGTTCAGCACTGATGAAACAATCGGTGTGAAACCAAGTGAGAAATATAAATTCATGATCATTTTGAGTCCCACGGGACCGTATTACGCTACGCCGATGCGTATTTACGTGGAAGAAAAATATGTACGTGCGGTACCGGGCGGTATCGGCTACGCAAAAGCTGCCGGTAACTACGGGGCTTCTATGTACCCTACAGCGCAGGCAAAACTTAAAGGCTATGACCAGGTATTGTGGACGGATGCATTTGAGCATAAATATGTACAGGAATGCGGTACGATGAACGTGGTATTTATCATCGGCAATAAAGCGATCACACCGGGATTGGAAGCGGGAACTATACTGGATGGTGTTACAAGAAGCAGTGTGCTTACGATACTGAAGCAAATGGGGCTCACAGTGGAAGAAAGGGCTTTAAATATTGACGAGGTAATAGAGGCGCACAAAGCGGGCATTTTAAAAGAAGTATTCGGAACGGGTACGGCAGCCACTATTTCATTGATAAAGGAACTTCGTTATAAAGATTACATCATGGAATTCGACACAGACAGTTGGGAAACGGCGCCCGGTGTTAAGAAAATATTGAACGGTATCCGTTACGGTAAAACAGACGATACTTACGGGTGGATGATTAAATTGTAAGTTTTTCATCCCTGTTAATTACTGAAAACTGCAATCATTTATATATGAGGATGCAGTTTTTTTAATTTTTTACCGGAAACATGATTATTTTCTAAATTTTATTTTCCTTTTTTAAAACATAAGTCCTACCTTTGCCGTCCGAAAAAAAAGGTTATATAAATGCCAACAATACAACAACTGGTAAGAAAAGGAAGAGAGATCATTAAAGCGAAAAGTAAATCAAGAGCGCTTGATGCTTGTCCGCAGCGTCGTGGTGTATGTACAAGAGTATATACAACAACTCCTAAGAAACCAAACTCAGCATTACGGAAAGTAGCGAAAGTTCGTTTGACAAATAAGATTGAAGTTATCGCCTATATTCCGGGTGAAGGACATAACCTTCAGGAGCACAGTATCGTGCTTATCCGCGGCGGAAGGGTAAAAGATCTTCCGGGTGTACGTTATCATATCGTTCGTGGTTCTTTGGATACTGCGGGTGTGAAAGATCGTAAACAAAGCCGTTCTAAATACGGAACCAAGAAAGCGAAGAAATAAGTATTAAGTACCAAGTACTGAGCATTAAGATTTTAGACAAAAGACAAAAGATCAGGCATTGAAAAATGCTGAAAACAATACAAAATAAAGAACAATGCGTAAAGCACAAGCCAAGAAACTCCCTTTAGCACCGGATCCTAAGTTTAACGACAAACTGGTTACACGTTTTGTGAATAACCTTATGTGGGAAGGTAAAAAAAGCGGAGCATACAATATTTTCTACGATGCTTTGGATAAAGTAGCGAAAACTACAGGTGAAGACGGATATGAAGTTTGGAAAAAAGCATTGACTAACATCACACCGGGTGTGGAAGTAAGAAGCCGTCGTATCGGTGGTGCTACTTTCCAGATTCCTGCTGAGGTTCGTCCGGACAGAAAGGTTTCTCTTTCAATCAAATGGATGGTACGTTACAGCCGTGAAAGAAACGGTCGCAGTATGGCTGATAAATTAGCCAATGAGATTGTTGCAGCAAGCAAAGGTGAAGGTGCATCATACAAGAAAAAAGAAGATACTCACCGTATGGCTGAAGCTAACAAAGCTTTTGCTCACTTCAGAGTGTAATCGTAATCAAATATATTTAAAAGGCCTCCCGACAATATCGGGAGGCTTTTTTTGTGCGGGAAATTTTATCGAACAACGTTTTGCTTGTCATCAGGCTCATCTATGCGGGAAATAAAAAGGAGCGAAGTAATACACTGATCATCGATATTTCTTATTTTAGTAAACGGATCTACCCGCCGCCGGCCTTTTTTCAGTCTGATAACTAAATTTAATCCTGATGATAAAATTTTTACTCTCTTTTCTCATCTGCATGTTTTCGTTTTACGCAACATATTCGCAATGTACACCCGCCGGAAGTGGTTTAAATGCTACAGTAACTGCTGTTACAGCGTCTTGCCCTTTAAACGGATCGATAAATGTTTCCGTAACTGCAAGTGCCGGAGGAGCACCATATACATTTACGCTTACAGGGCCTTGCATTACTATTCCGGTAGTACAAAGCCAGTCCGCAACAAGTTTTACATTTACAGCATTGCAGGGAAATTGTACCTACACAATATGCATCAGTGATGCGGGTGGAAATATAATTTCAAGAACAGCTACTGTTACGAATACCTATAATGTGCTTACCGGAATAGCGGTAACAGATTCCATCTTCACAACAACAGCATGTTCAAAGCTTACAGGAGTAGTATCGGGTGGCCGGGCACCCTATAGCTATGAGCTTTTTTTAGGCGGTACGGCTACGGGAACGCCGATACAGGGACCTCAATCATCAAATACCTTTTCATCAATAAATCCTGCAACACAGTATACTATAAGAGCTACAGATGCGTGCGGACAATCTATTATAGCTGTAAAAACTACATCTCCTCCTGTGAGCGTTATCATATCGGTAAGTGAAGATGCATTGCAGTCCTGTACCGTTATCCGGGAACTTATTCTCCTGAATCAAACATTCGCAGGTGGAGCATACGGCGGTCAGGCTTTTGAAACCAACTTTCCTTCCGACGCTGCCGCTGCCGGTCTTAAGTTTCCTATTGTAATATCAGCAAAGAATAATGCAGGTGTTCTCTTAAGCGGCTATCCGTATACACTCACAGCAAATAATACTGCCGGCTGGGGCGCAAGTCCTAACGGCAGTCTTTCTTCGGATCTGATATGGTCTCCACCCGTTCCGAATATTCCGGGAATCTTTCCTGTAACTTTTTCATACATCGATGCATGCGGCGGTACGGCTTCGCTGGTCATACCTTACAATACAGAATTCTCAAAAGCTGCCTATGCTTTAACTTTCGGCGCATCTGCAGATACAACAACCTGCCCTGTAAAAAATTGCTTCAGCTTTACTATCGGTGGAGATTATATCAAAGGAAACAGTTACCAGATAAGTGCTTATACAAATGCAACGGCCACGGGAACGCCACTGCAAACCATTACTTATCCCGCGCAAACAAAAATGTGCGGCCTTGATTTTGGTTCAACCTATTACTTTAAGGTGCATGATCCCTGCCTTAACAAGGATACCATCACATCTTACACTACGCTGCCACCATTACCGCCATTCACTATTACCCCAACCAACTGCAGTACCTTTTGCAACGGGACTGTTACAACGCCATTCAATTATACAGGGCTTGGCCCGAACAATGTAGTCGCAACATCGGGCCCCGCATCATACGGACCATATCCTAAAGTTCTCGGGGCAACAGGTGGCGGTATGATCGGACCGGGTGTTTTAGTAATTCCTAATCTGCCTGAAGGCAATTACACTTTTACCTTTAGTAATAAATGCGGGGAAACAGCGACCGGATCTTTAACAGTTCCCGTTGGCAGCATATCTGCAGCTCCGGCACATACACTCAATATAACAGGCTGTTCAAGCGCAACTATTACGATCACCCCTCATATTACAACAACCGGTCAAATGCTGGCGTATCACACAACTCCCGGTTGTCATTCTGCTGCAGGGGTAGCTTACTACAGCAACATTATATTCACGTATATATCGCCAAGCGGCGGACCGATCGCAGGATCCGGGAATATAACAGTAAATAATCCTTCTGATAGTTATACCGCCAATGTTACAGCACCCGGCACTTACGTGGCCAAAATATCTTACTCCCAGGGATTACCGGGTTTAAACAACGCTGTTTCCTCCTGTTACCAATTGGTGACGGATACTTTTAATGTTGCATTTACTAATATTCCTACAATTGTAAGGGTATACACGTTGCCTTGTGTTGCCGGCTCCTATTCTATTGTGCCCGTTGCGCCAAATGCAGCTCCCGGAACTCAATACACATTGTATGCATCAAATGGCACTACCGTGCTTGCGGGCCCCCAAACCGGTAATACTTTTTCAAATATCACCACTACTGCAGGAAGTAATCTTGTTATTAAAGCACAGGATCTGTGCGGACAGGTAAGTACAGTACCGTTTACTGTTACAACTTCTACAAGTATTGCGGGCAGTGTTACCTGCACAACAGCACTGGTAGCAGGAGTTTCGGTAGCGGGTGATTCTTTACGAGCGGATTTTATCAATGGTGCTACATACTTGTGGACGGCACCGAACGGAACAACTTTTACCGGACCGAATCCGCCGTTTGTCGTTCCGTCACAATCGGGAACGTGGACATTGGCAACAACTATTCAATCAGGCCCGTGTAATGCGGTCCTTACAAATTCTTTTACGACAACTTCATGCGAATTTGGTCCGCCGCCACCACCTCCGCCGCCGCCTTCGACTGTGAATGATCCGATACAGCTAACTGCTTCGGTGAATCTTTGTAAAGTAAGACTGGACTGGACAACGATCACTGAAGTGAATAGTCTGCGTTTTGACGTGGAAGAAAGTACGGATAACGTAAACTGGAACGTTGTGGCAACTGTAACGGCAGCAGGCAACAGTACAACACCGAAAAACTATACCGTTACACTTACCCCGCTTACATCCCATGTTTACTATCGTATAAAGCAAACTGATACTGATGGTCATATCAAATATTCAAATTTTGTGGATGTGAATACGGTTTGTCCGACAACATCAGGAACAGATATCCTGATCCTGCCGAATAATCCTTCTGCCACGGGCACTGCAATCACGCTTAATTTCTTCAGCTCCGCACAAAGAGGAGATGCGCTGCTGATATTTGTAGATGCGATCGGTAGACAATATCTGAAGCAACCTGTGGTGATCACTGCAGGGATGAACTATTTTCATTTAATACCGCCGCAATATCTTGCTAAGGGAACTTATTTTATCAGCCTTGTAACGTACAACACGAGATGGCGGAGTAATACCGTGAAAGTGGTGCTGATCAAATAAGTGTTCAATATTTAATATTCAATGTTCACTGAGTTTTGCGCCGCAAATTTCATTATAACGATCTAAATTTAACAGAACCTGCGACTCACAAAATTCGCAACATCATCATCCATCGGTCAATATGAAATTGATTTCTCTCTTAGCAAAACATCTCACAGATGTTCATAACGGCGATAATTGGATGGGAGTGAATATCGTAAATACACTGGCAGATGTTTCTTATGAAGAAGCAGCTGTCATTACCCCGATATCTCCAAATTCCATATCCATGCTGTTGCACCATATCAGTTTCTGGAACAGGGTTGTGGCGCTACGTGCAAAAGGAATTAAGCCGGTAATAAATGATGCTAACGGTTTTGATGCACCGCAACTGTTATCCGAAAGAGATTGGGAAGAATTGAAAAAAGATAATATCCTTTCCTCACAAGAGCTGGCAGTTGCAATCAAAGACTTTGATGAAGCAATATTGGACGAGCCGATTCTGCCGAAACACTCATCGGCATATAGTAATTTTCAGGGACAGGTAGAGCATGTTCATTATCACCTCGGACAAATCGTAATGCTTAAAAACTGATCAGATTATAAGCTATTTTTTCAGCAGGCCGGTATTGCGGAGCCTCTGCACATTCCACGAGAATGTCGTTTCCCGTGCCGGCATTACGAAGTTTATTATTCGCAACAAGATCATTCAGATTATCTTTCAATTGCCCTGCAAGTGTAATGCTGATAAAATTCTCTGAAATGCCTGAATTATTATCAATGTATGAATTGACGAGCTCATCGAAATTATGTTGCAATGAAAAGATTGAGGCAGGCTGAACGGCATAACGCCGCGTGTAAGGCTAACCTCATATGGTAGCAGATTCTGAAGGAAAAAATTAAGTATCCTTTAAATTTTTTACGGTATGTAGAATAATATAAAAACCGGAGGCATTACGATCCGGTTTTTTGTCTGTTATCATCTGATGTCTTTTCTTATTTCGGCATTTTCTCCATATCCATATACAGCATGTTCCAGCTGTGACCGTCAAGGTCTTTAAATCCGCAACCGTACATCCAGCCATCTCTTTCACCGGGCTGATGGTGAACATCGCCGCCGGCAGCTTTTACATTTTTTGCCATTTCATCTACCTCTTCTCTTGTAACAGCAGTAAACGAAAGCAATACTTCTGTAGATTTTGCTGTATCAGTAATTGCATTCCCTGTAAATGATTTAAACTGCTCTTCCGGAAATAGCATAATCATCACATTGTTGTATCCCGCCTGCACTGCGCCCATATTTTTATTGTGCTCATGTGCAGGATGCAACCTGAAAAATCCGATTGATTTAAAAAACGCTTTTGATGCTGCTACATCTTTTACCGGCAAATTGATCCATATTTCTTTTGTCATGATTGTTGGTTTAATTTGCTGTAAAGTTGGATGAATTATTTTAAAATGGATGGGGGAGATAAAGGCAATATAAAGGGTGAAATGCGGCAGCCGCTATTTGTCAAACGTCCCTGTACACTTAAAAGCCTATTCGTTAAAGTTCTCAAACCCTTTGTCAAATTACACAAAACCCTTACCTTTGCGGCGCTAAATGCTTCGGCATATACGGATGGAGGCTGAACGATTTAGCATATTATGAGAGTCTAAACCTACATATCATCCCAACCGGCAGTTAAATGACGGTTTTCTTCGGGGTGAATTATGCGGCAATCAGTCGCGAAGATCAGCAAAGAACAAACAGGAAATCAGAAACAAAAGATAAGAGACAAAGGCCTGATGACCGATGATCTTCGATCTTTAAGAATCTCAACGCTGAACTCCTCAGATACAAACATTTTAAATCTTAAATATTAAATACAAATAAAATGGCAGATTTACGTTATCAACGAAATTTCGGTATTGCTGCGCACATTGATGCGGGTAAGACCACAACTACGGAACGTATCCTTTACTACACCGGTGTAAATCACAAGATCGGTGAAGTACATGATGGTGGTGCTACGATGGATTGGATGGCACAGGAGCAGGAAAGAGGTATCACTATTACTTCTGCTGCAACTACTTGCTTCTGGAACTTTCCGATGGTTCAGGGACAAAAAACTCCTGATACCAAACAATACAAATTCAACATCATTGATACTCCCGGTCACGTGGATTTTACTGTAGAGGTAGAACGTTCACTTCGTGTATTGGATGGTTTACTTGCACTTTTCTGTGCGGTATCAGGTGTGGAACCGCAGTCTGAAACTGTATGGCGTCAGGCTAACCGTTACAAAGTACCCCGTATCGGTTTCGTAAATAAAATGGATCGTTCAGGTGCCGACTTTTTGAACGTGGTAAAACAGGTTCGTGAAATGCTTGGAGCTAAAGCCGTTCCGTTACAGTTGCCTATCGGTGCTGAAGATAACTTTAAAGGTGTGGTAGATCTTATCACCATGAAAGGTATCGTTTGGAACGAAGAAGATAAAGGTATGACCTTCACCGAAGTTCCTATTCCTGCAGATATGTTGGATGAAGTGAACCAATACCGCCAGGAACTCGTGGAAGCGGTTGCTGAATATGATGAAAAATTATTGGAAAAATTCTTTGATGATCCTAATACGATCACTGAAGACGAAATGCACGAAGCTATCCGTAAGGCCACTATCGACATCTCTATCATTCCGATGATGTGCGGCTCTTCATTCAAAAACAAAGGTGTACAAACTGCGCTTGATGCGGTTGTTCGTTACCTTCCGGGTCCATTGGATATCGAAGCTGTTAAGGGAACAAATCCTGATAACGGTGAAGAATTATTGCGTCACGCCGATCCTAAAGAACCATTCTCTGCATTGGCATTTAAGATCATGACAGATCCATTCGTAGGTCGTCTTGCATTCTTCCGTGCTTACAGCGGTCGTTTGGATGCAGGTTCATACGTGTTGAATACCCGTACAGGTAAGAACGAGCGTATCAGCCGTATCATGCAGATGCATGCCAACAAACAAAATCCGGTTGATTACATCGAAGCAGGTGATATCGGCGCGGCAGTAGGATTTAAAGACATTAAAACAGGAGATACGTTGTGCCATGAAGATCATCCGATCGTATTGGAATCAATGACCTTCCCTGAGCCGGTTATCTCGATCGCTATCGAGCCTAAAACACAGGCTGATGTTGATAAAATGGGTATGGCTATCGCTAAACTTGTAGAGGAAGATCCTACACTTCGTGTAAAAACGGACGAAGAAACAGGTCAAACGATCCTTTCAGGTATGGGTGAGCTTCACCTTGAGATCATCGTAGATCGTATGCGTCGTGAATTTAAAGTTGAGATCAATCAGGGTGCACCAATGGTTGCTTACAAAGAAGCATTGCGTGATACCGTATCTCACCGTGAAACATATAAGAAACAAACGGGTGGTCGTGGTAAATTCGGTGATATCCAGTTTACGATCGGACCTGCAGATGCAGAATGGCTGGCACTTCCTGAAAACCACACCGGTGGTTTGCAGTTTGTGAACGAGATCTTTGGTGGTTCAATCCCTAAAGAATTTATCGCACCTATCATCAAAGGATTTACAACGAGCATGACAAATGGTGTGCTTGCAGGTTATCCGATGGTAGATATGAAAGTAACCGTTACCGATGGTTCTTACCATGATGTGGATTCTGATGCGATCTCTTTCGAACTTTGTGCTAAACAAGGTTACCGTGAGGCGGGCCGTAAAGCAAAACCTGTTTTGCTTGAGCCGATCATGAAAGTAGAGGTACTTACGCCTGATCAGTACATGGGTGATGTAACGGGAGATCTTAACCGTCGTCGCGGTATGCTTGAAGGTATGGACAGCAAGCACGGTGTACAGGTTATCAAAGCAAAAGTTCCGTTGAGCGAAATGTTCGGCTATGTAACGCAATTGCGTTCATTGTCTTCAGGTCGTGCAACGTCTACAATGGAATTCAGTCACTACGCTCCGGCGCCAAACAATGTTGCTGAAGAGATCATTGCAAAAGCGAAAGGAAAAATGAAAGTGGAAGACTAATTGTTCAATGCATAATTGAATAATAAATAATGATAATGAAAGCCCGTTCTTAATGAACGGGCTTTTTGTTTTTTTTAATTATCATACTTCTGCTAAAACAATAATGTGAATAAAAACCTCGCGTTTTTCGCGGGAGGTTTTTTTGTACGTTAAACTTCATGGCCTTTTTTTTGTCATAAGGGAAATAAAAAAGATCATGAAAAAGTTAACAGTAATCAGCAGCTTTCTTCTGGTGCTCGCTATATTTCTTGCGGGTTGCGGTCCGTCTGCTGTAGTAGTAAGAGAAAGACCCGTTGCACCTGTGGTCGTGCGTCCCGTAGCACCGGGAGCAGGATATGTATGGGTTGAAGGCAATTATGTAAGAAGGGGAAGGGGATATGTGTATAGTCCGGGATACTGGGCGGTTCCGCCGCGCGGGCGTTCTGCATACAGACCCGGGTATTGGGTACAATCGCCTCGGGGATATTATTATAAAAGAGGGAGATGGTACGCAGAAGATTTGAGATGAAATATTTCTTTATTTGATTGCTCGCTGCTTTGATCTGTCAACATGAGTTTGTCAAAGGCGCGGGTAATGTGAAGTGCAATGTTGAATGTTGAATGTTCCATGCAATGTTCAATGTTCAATGTTCACCGGAAGACTAGCCGAGTGATTGCTATTTAATATTAAACCATACAACATCCTGCACAATCTTTCAATGATACATCCGATTTTTTTAAGAAATCAAATATTTCAACTGCCATCAACATTGGAGAAATCCGAAACCGTAAATCTAAAATCACAAATACCATGAAATATATTTCAAAATTCATCGCACTTGTATTCATCAGTATAGCCCTAACTTTCGCAGCTGATGCACAGGTGATCATTCGTGTGAGACCTGTTGCGCCAAGGGTTGTTCGTATCGCTTCTCCGTCACCGCGTCATATTTGGATCGAAGAGGATTGGGCATACAGAAATAATGCTTACGCTTATACAGGCGGTCATTGGGCTGAACCGCCCGCAGGATATTCCGTTTGGGTGCCTGGACATTGGAAAGATACACCGCGAAGAGGCTGGGTGTGGAGACCGGGACATTGGAAATAAACCTGTTTTTATTTAGTAAATATTTTGCCGCGAATGTGTCAGATGTACAATTTCATCTGCCGCATTCGCGGCATTTTTATTTAAAGGCCGTTGTAAATCAGAAATGAATTAAATTAGTATCCTATGAAAATAATGATCGCGTATCTAATTCAGACTTTCTGCATTACCTGTGCAACGCAAAGTAAGATTGAATTGAAACTTGAAACGGGGGACACGGTCATCTCCTGCAAAAAAGATAATTTCAGATTCGCTTACAAACTCGCCAATCATACAAAACGCAGCATTAAAATACCGGGCGAAGCAGTTGTAATGAATGAGAACGGAGCCGCGGACGTGGATTATGTATTAGAGCAAGACAATGATTCTTTGAATGAATTCGTCCCCTTTAAATATCTGTTGGAATTGCCCGCATACCGGGTAGAGAAATATAAAACACTTTTGCCGGGCGAATCGGTTTTCGAAAATTTTAGCATTCTTTGTCAGTTTTTTTCAAAAGCAATATTCAGGGTTCGTGTAAAATATAAACTGAGCAGATTCAACAGCTGGATAGCGGACACTTATTCGAATTGGGTCAGATTTCGTGTTGCAGAGGTCTTTGTTCCGGAGTGAAATGCAACCGGCATTTCATAAAAAAATATTGCGGTTTAAATACAGGATCAGTTCATCTCGCAATAATTCTTTTTCTTCCGCAGTTAAACACCGGATCTTCTTTTTTTCAAGAAGTCCGGTCACATATTCTGTATTGCTGTCCGGCTTGCTGATCAAATTGGCTCAACCTTAGCCGCACAATTAGCAGCACTCCGCAGCAACAACAAAAGTTGCGACCTCTCAGTACAATACAGGTCGCTATCCGAAGTATCGCACGACCGACGATGGTGCAACCATTGACCATCAATACATAAAAAATAATGTTGTGTAAAGGGCCGATATACTGCTCTTAACCTTTGCTGAAAGGTTACGGAAGGAAATCTTAAATCTTATTGATCAGCCGCTAAATTCTTCCTCCGGTATAATTTTAGCTTAGCATTAAAAAAATGTAAGTCCATGAATCCAATTAAGACCAACTCGCTGATCGCATTGTGCATTTTATTCGTAACCTCAGCAAGCTCACAGAGCAAAAAAAGTAAAGCGGACGAAGAACATGAAAATTTTTTCCGCTTCGGTGCCAAAGCAGGCGTAAACATCAATAAGATCTCCGGGCAATCGTATACTTCCGGATTCAATTACAATTTTCAGGGCGGCGGATTTCTGCAGTTCAACTTCGGCAGACTGGGTATTCAGCCCGAAGTAAATTTTGTGCAAACGCAAGCTGAATTCACCAATGATACGAACACGATCTATGATGATCTGTTCAACGGTGGTGCACAACACAAGGCTAAGCTTAATTACCTGGAAGTTCCGGTGTTGCTGAATATTAATCTTGGAGAATCAAAAAGAGTAAAGCTCCAGCTTGGGCCTTCATACGGTGCCGTTCTGAAACAAACTGTTGACAGTTTAAAAAATAACGGCGACATATTCAGGAATGGCGAATGGAGCGTGATGGGAGGACTTTGGTTTCAATTGCCTGTGGTAAATCTGAGTGTAAGGTATAAAGCCGGGCTTACAGACATCAATGATATTGATAACAGACAAACATGGCGTAACCAGGCGATACAGGTGGGAGTGGGTATTACGTTTTAAAAGACAAAAGACGAAAGAGCCGGACCTATTGTTCATTTTCTGTCTATTGCCTTTTATCTCAGCCTGTTTAAAACACAAATAATAAACCGTTCTTCCACCATTTAAAATTTCCCCGATTCTTCTACATTAGCAACTCAAACGTTGTTATGCAAAATATTCGTCCCGAGGACCTTGTGGTTATAGATATTGAAACGGCTTCCGGCGCACCGTCATTTGAAATGATGGATGAAAAATGGCAGGAATTGTGGCAGGAAAAGATCGGCAAACAATTACCGGAGAATATTACCGCATCGGAATTTTATCCGATGCGTGCAGGCGTGATGGCGGAGTTCTCAAAGATCGTGTGCATCAGCATCGGGTATTTTACGAAAGAGTTGCAATTAAAGCTGAGGGTAAAATCCTTTTACGGCGATGATGAAAACAAATTGCTTGAAGATTTTTTGCAAACCGTTAATAAAATAGAAAGCTTTAATAAACGATGGTGCTTTGCCGGCCACAACATTAAAGAGTTTGATATACCTTTTATTTGTCGCCGTTTGCTTATCAACGGCATGCGCATTCCGCCTTATCTCGATTTTCAAAACATGAAGCCATGGGAGACAAATCTGGTAGACACTTTTCAATACTGGCGCTTTGGCGATTACAAAAACTTTACTTCTCTCAAATTACTTGCTGCTGCATTAGGCATTCCTTCGCCAAAAGATGATATTGACGGCAGCATGGTAGGAGACTTATACCATAACAGTACGCCGGAAGAAAGACTCGCAAATCTTAAACGCATCTCGCTGTATTGCCAAAAGGATGTTATTACCACAGCGAATATTATTTTGCGGATGAAGAATCTGGCAACCATTAAAAACGATGACATTGAGTTAATAGAATGATTTGGAAATGTGCTGATTTGAAAACCTGGACTTCTTTTCAATTTGCAGTTTTACGGAGCGGCTGCGTAAACGCCGTATCCCTTGCTCCCCTGAGGTAAAGACAGCGGCAATTTTTCTGAAACAGGGCAAATAGAAATGCGGATCAAAAGACCCGCATTTCATAATGTATAAATTTATAAAGCCTGTGCATTTTCATTTCCAAATCAGCTCATCTTCAAATCATTTTAGGCACTTTCGTTTTCCATTCCCGCATAATACGGAATGATCTTTCTGAATTGTTCGTAAGCCACCGGATGAAAATCTGTAAAATATTTCCTTAAGATACTGGCAAGTCTCATTCCGCCCTGAAGGATCTGGTTTTCGATAGTAATGACTGCGCTGTCTACATAAGCTCTGTCGAGGTTGCCGTCTTTGAAATTGTACACCTGATCCAGAAAAGAGCGTGATTGCAACATCCAGCCCATTATATTTATCTTATTGATGGAATCTATTTTTGCAGGTGAATAAGTAGGGTAAAGTGCAAGGCATTTTTCCAGGCTGATCCCTTCCGTTTCAATGATCTGCGTATCCCATGCACTGTGCAGGTTGGAGGAGAAATTTTGCGCATGCACATCGATGGTGTTACCGCCTTTATCTATCGCATAGCCCGTATGTAAAGGCTGGTGCATATCACCCACAAGGTGAAAGATGATATACATGTCACGTTTAATATCTTTCTTCCTAAGCTCATCCATCTTCTTAAGATCGTTTACAGCGGAGTATAATACATTAAGTACATTTCTTTCTTCTGTTGCGTGGTATACCTGTCCTTTATCAATATCCAAATAATGCCAGGGCTTCATATAATCGAAATAACTGTTGCTGCGGCTGTCATCCATCCAGCTTGCAGCTTCTTCGATGCTGAGACCGCCAAGGTATTTTTTTACCTTAGCTTGAACCGAGTCTTCCAAAAAGTGAAAAGCTACTTCTGCAACGAGTCCGTGTCCCTTGAAACCCCAGGCAAACGATTTTGCCGGAATCATATAGAAAGTGAGGGCCAAAACGGCCGAAAAAAGGCATTTTTTCATGTGAGATTTTTGTTAGGCGCAAATGTACAGACTATTTTATACGGTAAAACCTTAAAGTGCCTGAAAGGCCCGAATGTTCACATTTAATTAATGATTAAATGCAGTATTTACGGGCATTTGAGGTATATTTGCGCCTTCTTAAAAAAAACGACTGTTTATGCATAAAATTAGACACTGCTTTTTCCTCGTCCTTCTTGCAGTTTTTACCGTTGCCTCAGCCTCTGCGCAGGTTAAGCCGGTAATTGATACAACGACACTTGAGGAAGCAAAAGAATCAGATCCGAATGATATTCCGATCGTATCACTTGACGATAATGACGGTCAGGACGGAAGTGCTCAAAATATCTCCGGGCAATTGTCCGCGGGTAAAAATCCTTTTCAGGATGCAGCAAACTTCCACTTCAGTGCTGTACGTTTCCGCATCCGCGGTTATGATGCTGATTTCAGCACAACATTCATGAACGGCGTACCGATGGAAAACCTGGATAACGGGTTTACGCCTTACGGGCTTTGGGGAGGTTTGAATGATGTATTGCGCAATCGTCAAAATACCTCAGGTATGATGCCGGTGAGCTGGGGAATGGGTGGTATTGGTGGTTCTTTCAATATCGATTCAAGGGCGTTCAAGCAATATAAGCAAACGAAAGTGAGCTACGCTTACTCAAACCGTACTTACACGAACCGTATCATGTTTACAAAAGCAACGGGCTTCAACAAAAAAGGCTACGCTTTCGCTTTTTCTGCAAGTCGCCGCTGGGCTTCCGAAGGTTTCACAGACGGAACTTATTACGATGCGGGTGCATTATATGCAGCTGTTGATAAACGTTTCAACGACAGACATACTTTATCTTTTGTAGCATTCGCTGCGCCTACAGAAAACGGTCGTCAGGGTGCGTCTACTCAGGAAATGATCGATATCGCAGGAACGCATTTTTACAATCCTTACTGGGGTTATCAGAACGGTAAAAAAAGAAATGCGAGTATTGCACGTTCTTTCCAGCCTTTCGGAATCCTTACACACGAATGGAAGATCAATCCGCGTGTAACCTTACTTACCGCAGGTTCTTACACCATCGGTGATCGTAGTGTTACCGGCCTTGACTGGTACAATGCGGCTGATCCGCGTCCTGATTACTACCGTAAGCTTCCAAGCTACCAGGATGATCCGGTTATCGCATCACAATTGCGTACAGCGATTCAAAATAATGTGAATCTTCGTCAAATTGATTGGGATGGTCTTTACCAAACCAACTACGGCAGCTTCGCAACTATTCAAAATGCAAACGGTATCGCAGGAAACAACGTTTCAGGCAGAAGATCACGTTACATTCTTGAAGAAAGGATTACGCACACGAATCGTTTCAACATCAACACGACACTGAACGCTTCACTTACTTCTCATATAGATATTGCAGCAGGGGCGAGCTATCAGAATGAAAGAAACCGTTACTATAAAAAAGTAGACGATCTTCTGGGCGGTGATTTCTATGTGGATCTTAACCAATTCGCAGAAAGGGATTTTCCGAATAATACAAACGCGAATCAAAATGATCTTAACAATCCGAACAGGATCCTTCACGTAGGTGATAAATTCGGTTACGATTATAACATCAATATTGAAAGAGTTGCTGCATGGACTCAGGCAACGGTTAAATTCAACAAATTGAATTTCTTTGTAGGCGGTGAACAATCATTTACGCAATATTATCGTGACGGTCACGTAAGAAACGGTTTGAACCCGGATAATTCATTCGGTGAATCAAAAAGATTGTCTTTCTATAACTACGAATTTAAAACCGGTGTTTCTTATAAATTAACCAGCGGTAATTATTTCTTTGCAAACGGATCTTATCAAACAAAAGCGCCTTTCTTCGGAAACGCTTATGTATCACCAAGAACGAGAGATGTAGCTGTTGATGATCTGAGAAACCAACAGGTGCTTTCAGGTGAAGCAGGATACGTTTATAATTCTCCGCTTGTAAGATTTAAAGCAACAGCCTACTACACACAATTCCGTCGCGGAACTGATGTATTCGGCGCTTATTCTGATGTGTACAGAACATTTGTAAACTATGCATCAAGCAATATCGGTAAAACACACAAGGGTGTGGAAACTGCTGCGGAAGTGAAGATCTACAAAGGCCTTACGTTCAATGCTGCTGCAGGTATCGGTAAATTCACTTATGACACAGATCAGAAGCTGACGATCACTGCTGATAACAACTCATACATTCCGCAGGCGAATGACAACACGGTTTATATAAAAGATTTCCGCGTAGCTACACCGCAGTGTGCATACTCTGCAGGTTTCAACTATCGCTCACCTAAATATTGGTTCGCAAGCGTCAACGTAAATTATTTCGATCAGCTTTGGTTAGGTTTCGATCCGCTTCGCCGCACATACGCAGCAGTAGAAGGATTGGATCCTAAAGATCCTTTATACGCTGAAACGATCAACCAGACTCAATTGAAATCTCAGTTCTCTGTAGACGGATCAGTTGGGTTTTCCTGGTTGATGAACAAAAAATATAAATCATTGAAGAAAAGAACGATCATGGCTTTCAGTCTTAATGCAAATAATATCCTGAATAACAAGGATATCGTTTCAGGCGGTTTTGAACAACTTCGTTTTGACGCAAGTGATCATGACGTGAACAGGTTCTCACCGAAATTGTTCTATGCGTACGGTTTCAATTTCTCAGCAAATATTTCAGTTAGATTCTAATTATATATCATTACAAAAATTATTAAACATACAATTATGAACAAGTTCCAAAAATTTTCGGCGGCAGCTACTGCTATGCTTTTGGTGATCGTTGTCTTATTTACATCATGTAAAAAAGATTTTGAAAACCCTCCTGCATCTCAGGATCCTGCTATCGTTGCAAATACAAGTCTTGCAGCATTTAAAGCATTGCACGTATCTTCAGGAAGCTATGAAACTATCTCTACAGACCTTATCATTTCCGGTGTGGTTGTAGCTGACGACAGAAGCGGTAACCTGTACAAAACACTATACATCGAAGACAGCACGGGCGGTCTCGGCATTTCACTTGATGCAAACAATTTATTCGGAACTTACCCTGTAGGAAGAAGGGTAGTGATCAAAGCAAAAGGACTTACGTTGAGCGATTACCATAATACTATGTTGTTGGGTATGAAAACAGTGATAGGTGGTATTCCTTCCGTTGAAGCGATTCCTTCAGGTTTGATCGGAAATTACATTATCGGTGGTTCTTTGAACAACCCTGTTGTGCCTCACGTTGTAACAAGCGCAGATCTTACTATCCCCGGTTCTCAACCCTGGTTGAACGTCAACATCGGTCGTTTGATCCAGTTGAACAACTATGAATTCCGTGCACTGGATACCGCAGCAACTTATGCCGATACTTCTTACTACAAAAATTCTTTGGACCGTTACATCAACTTAGGTTGTGCAGCAGGTACAAGTCTTGATATCGATGTTCGTTCAAGCGGTTATTCAAACTTCGCTTCACAGCTTACACCAAAAGGTAACGGTACGATCATCGGTATCTATGCTCCTTACAATACTACAAAACAAATGATCATCAGAGATCCGAGCGATGTAAGATTTACAGGTACACGTTGCGGTGCTGTTGCAGGTACACAATTGATCAGCGAAAATTTTGAGAGCCAAACGGTGAATACAAATATTGCGATTACCGGTTGGGTAAATGCTGCTGAAGTAGGTGGTGTATTGTATCAGTCAAAAACTTTCAGCGGTAACAAATATGCGAATATCACTGCATTCGGTACTACACAAAATGTAGTAACAAGCTGGTTGGTTACAAAAGCGATCAACGTTACAGGCTTTACAACAAAAACTTTGAGCTTTAATACAAACCAAGGATTTACCGGAACAGGTAATGCATTGGCAGCGCCTTTAAAAGTAATGATCTCTACAAACTACACGGGTTCTCTTACACCATGGACAGCTACATGGACTGATATCACTCCATCTGTATCACTTTCTCCGGGTGCGGCTACAGGATATCCTGCATCTTTCACACCATCAGGAAACATCAACCTTGTTCCTTTCCTTGGTGCAAATACAACTTTCTACATTGCTTTCAAATATGACGGTGCTGATCCTGCAGGAACTGCAACTGATAAAACAAGCACGTGGGAAATTGATGATGTAACGGTAACGGCTAACTAATTAAATTTTTAGAGAAGAGCCATCATCTTTGTGGTGGCTCTTCTCTATTTACATACAAAAGTTTTTATGAAAAAAATATTTACGCTTTTATTTATTCTTTGCTCGCTATCCTCAATGGCACAGGTAAGAATCAGTCAGGTTTATGGTGGTGGCGGTAATTCTCTTGCAACCTATAATCAGGATTTTGTAGAAATCTTTAATGCGGGCACCGCCTCTGTGGACATAAGCGCATGGAGCGTGCAATATGCGTCCTCTACAGGTGCCGCATGGCAGGTAGCTCCTATACCTGCAAGTACAAATTTGGCTGCAGGAAAATATTATCTTGTTGGTTTGACTACTACTGCAGGAACCGGAGTAGCCCTTCCTGCGCCTGATGCAACAACTTCAATAAACATGAGTGCAACGGCAGGAAAGGTGACACTCGTGAATAATTCAACTGCGCTATCAAGCGCTACTGCATGTTCTTCTGCGGCGGTAATAGACGCATTTGGATACAGCAGTTCTTCAGCTACAGCAAGTTGCGCTGAAGGAACTCCTTTTTTGACCACAGGTAGCGATAATACTAAAGCTTTTTTCAGAAAAACAAATGGTTGTACTGAAACTGATAATAATCTAAATGATTTTGAGCTACTGGCCGTTAATCCTCGCAATACATCATCTGCAACTAATCTATGCGGAGCCCCTGCTCCGATAATCACCGCATCTTCATTAACTGCATTCGGTAATGTTTGTATCAACACAACATCAGCTGCAAATTCATTTACAATTACGGGTACAACATTAAGTACTGCTAACGTTACGGTAGGTGCTTTAACCGGTTACACTTATTCAACAACGGCTGCGGGAACTTACACAACAACTCTGAGCCTTACCCAACCGGGTGGTTCATATTCGCAACAGATCTTTGTAAAATTCACGCCTGTTGCTGCAACAACTTATAACGGAAATATTCCTGTAGGTGGCGGCGGTGCAACAACTGTAAACGTTGCTGCGTCAGGTACCGGTGTAAATACAATACCAAGTCTTACCGCAGGTACGGCAACTGCAATTACCACTACATCTGCAACAGTGCCGGGTACTATCACTTCTACAGGTTGTTCGGCGATCACTGCTAACTACGGTATTGAATACAGCACTACTTCAGGTTTTGCCAACGGCACAGGTACACAGGTTGTTTCAACAAATCTTTCTGCAAATGCTTTTACTTCAGCATTGAGCGGTTTGACCCCGGCAACTATTTATTACTATCATTCATTTGCTGCAAACGCAGGTGGTATCGGTTACAGCACTCCGCAGGGCTCATTCACTACAACTGCCGCAACTCCTACATTAACTGCAACAGCACTTACTGCTTTTGCTAATACTTGTGTAAACACAACTGCAGGTCCTAATTCATTTACGATCACCGGTATAAACCTTACAGCCGCTAACGTAACTGTTGGTCCGCTTACAGGTTATACATTCAGTACAACTGCCGGCGGAACATACACTGCATCATTAAACCTTACACAGGCAGGTGGTTCATACTCACAAGCTGTATTTGTAAACTTTACTCCAACTGCTGCGATCTCTTACAACGGAAATATCGCAGTGGCAGGCGGCGGTGCAACAACGATCAACGTTGCTGCAGCAGGTACGGGCATCAACACAGTACCTACACTTACTGCAGGCGCTGCAACAGCCATCACTACTTCATCTGCAACAGTTGCAGGAAATATTACTTCAATCGGTTGTTCGGCGATCACGGCTAACTATGGTATTGAGTACAGCACTACCGCAGGTTTTGCAAACGGTACAGGTACGCAGGTAGTTTCAACAAACCTTGCTGCAGGTTCCTTCACTTCAGCATTAAGTGGTCTTGCCGCAGGAACTACTTATTATTTCCATGCATTTGCAAGCAACGCCGGTGGTAAGGGTTACAGTGCGGAAGCTTCATTCCTTACTACTGCCACAACACCGGTACTTACAGCAGGTACACTTACAGCATTCGGAAGTGTTTGTGTAAATACTACATCAACTGCAAATTCATTTACAATAAACGGTTCGGCGCTCACAACAGCTAATGTTACGGTTGGTCCGCTTGCAGGTTATACTTTCAGTACAACTGCTGCCGGTACCTATACAGCTTCATTATCGTTGACTCAACCTGGTGGTACATACACACAGGCGATCTTCGTGAAATTCACACCAGCAGCTGCTACAACTTACAACGGAAATATTCCGGTAGGCGGCGGCGGTGCAACAACGGTTAACGTTTCTGCATCAGGTACCGGAGTTAATACTATCGCTACAGTTACAACCGGTACAGCAACTGCCATCACTTCTGTCTCTGCTACATTAGCAGGAAGCATTTCTTCTGTCGGGTGTTCTGCAATTACTGTTTACGGTGTTGAATACAGCACTACTGCAGGTTTTGCAAACGGTACAGGTACGGCAGTTACATCAACGAATCTTGCAGCAGGAAACTTTACATCTAACGTTTCAGGTCTTGCAGCATCTACTGTTTATTACTACCATGCTTATGCAACAAACGGCGGCGGAACTGCTTACGGTGCACAACAACAATTCACTACTGCTACACCTTTACTTACTGCGGGTACACTTACAGCATTCGGTGCGATCTGTTTGAACACAGCAGCGGGCCCTAATTCATTCACTATTACAGGTACAAATCTTACAACAGCGAATGTTACCGTTGCTGCACTTGCAGGATACACTTATTCAACAACTGCTGCAGGTACTTACACTGCAACATTATCATTGACGCAACCGGGCGGTGCATTTTCACAAACAATTTTTGTGAAATTCACGCCAATTGCTGTGCAGTCTTACAACGGAAATATCGCAGTGGCAGGCGGTGGTGTTGCAACTGCAGTAAATGTTGCTGCATCAGGTTCAGGTGTTAATACAACTGCAACTGTAGCTTCCGGTGCTGCAACAGCTATTACGCAAAACAGCGCGACAGTTGCCGGTACAATTTCAAACACGGGTTGTTCTGCCGTTACTGTTTACGGTATCGAATACAGCACAACCACAGGTTTTGCTAACGGTACAGGTACTGCAGTTGCTTCAACAAATCTTGTGGGTACAGGTTATACATCTGCACTTACAGCTCTTGCACCAAGCACTACTTATTACTATCACGCTTACGCAACAAACAGCGGCGGTACGGTTTATGGTATCCAACAAAGCTTTACAACATCAGCTCCTGTTTTAACTGCAACTGCACTCACAGCATTCGGAACGGTTTGTATCAATAACACTGCAGGTGCTAATACATTTACGATCAGCAGTCCGGCAGTTTCTGCGGCTGATATTACTTTGGCAGCATTACCGGGTTACACATACTCAACAACTGCAACAGGAACTTATACACCCACACTTACGATAACCCACGCTGCGGGTGCATTCTCTCAGATCGTATATGTGAAATTCACCCCGACTGCTGCGCTGACTTATAACGGTAATATCGTTGTAGCCGGTGGCGGTGCTACAGTTACGGTAAGCGTTGCTGCAAGCGGATCAGGAGTGAATACAGGTGCAAGTGTTACAACAGGTGGAAAAACTGATGTCACAAGAAACAGTGCAACATTGGCCGGATCGATCAATATTATTGGTTCATGCTCTCCGGTAATTTCTTACGGTATAGAATACACATCTATCCGTAATCTTGCGATTGGCCTTGGTACAAAAGTTCCTGCTACAAATCTTAATCTCGGATCTGCAGGAGGAACATTCTCTTCAACGATCACAGGTTTGGTGGCCGGTACTAAATACTATTACACGGCTTATGCCGTTACAAGTGCAGGCACAACTTACGGTGTGAAAGATTCTGTTACTACTTTGGGTATCAACGGCGGTGCGGATCTTACGATCTACTCAAGTCCGATAGCACGTGGCGGCGTATTGAATTACACGATCGCTAATATCAGACCTGCACATTACCAGATCTCTTTATTGAGTTTTGACGGCAGAGAAGTTTACAGAGGGGAAGTGATTACGCAACTTACTTTTCTTGACGGCAAATTCACCGTTCCGGCTTACTTACCTGCCGGCACATACATTTTCGTATTAAGAAATACGAACGATGCAGGATTTGTAGCAAGCAAAAGTTTCTTACTGCTCTAAGCTTAAATAGTTCACAGCTTTATAAAAGATCCCGGCCGCTTTAGCGACCGGGATTTTTGTTTGGTTTTATTGCAACGATAGGTGGTTAGCCGCAGATTCGCAGATTTTAAGTGCAATTCAAAAAATAGGAAGTAATTGAAAAAATTGTTTCTTAAAATCTGCGAATCTGCGGCAAAAAAGAATCCGCTGCAATCATCGCCAAAACGTGGTCATATCTCATAACAAACCCGTTGTCACTATGGCAGCAATCCGATACCGGTACTGTGTTTGAGAATAATCATCAAAATAATATTCTTATATGCAAAAAGGTAATATCAGGGTGCAGACGGAAAACATTTTCCCGATCATTAAAAAATTCCTGTACAGTGAACATGACATTTTTATCCGCGAGCTTGTCAGTAATGCAGTGGATGCCACGCAAAAAGTAAAAACATTATCGTCTATCGGCGAAGCAAAAGGCGACCTTGGCGAATTACGCATCGACGTAAAAGTAGATGCCGTAAATAAGACCATTACCATCAGCGATCGCGGTGTTGGTATGACGGAAGAAGAAGTAGATAAATATTTGAACCAGGTGGCTTTCAGCGGTGCTGAAGAATTCCTTGAAAAATATAAAGGACAGAACGAGAATAATATTATCGGGCATTTTGGTCTTGGTTTTTATTCTTCATTCATGGTCAGTGAAAAAGTAGAAGTAATAACCAAAAGTTTTAAAGAAGATTCACAGGCAGTACGTTGGATCTGCGACGGCAGCCCGGAGTTTACTTTGGAACCTGCTGAGAAAGCGTTTCGCGGTACCGATATCATCCTTCATATCAATGAAGAAAGCAAAGAATTTTTAGAGCCTTACAAAGTAAAAAGCGTGCTCGAAAAATTCTGTAAATTTTTACCTGTTCCTATTTTCTTTCATGATGTGAATGAAACAAAGGCCGAATTGAAAGAAGGAGAAGAAGCGGAGACGGAAAAAGCGATCAACAACACGCATCCCGCATGGACGAAAAAGCCTTCTGAACTTACAAAGGAAGACTACGAGAATTTTTATAAAGAATTATATCCGTACAATGAAACACCGTTGTTCTGGATCCATTTGAATGTGGATTATCCTTTCAACCTTACGGGTATTTTATATTTTCCGAAGATCAAACAGAGCTACGAAATTCAGAAAGACAAGATCCAGTTGTACAGCAACCAGGTTTTTGTAACTGACGAAGTGAAAGATATCGTTCCGGAATTTTTGATGTTGCTGCAAGGGGTTATCGACAGTCCGGATATTCCGCTAAACGTGAGCAGAAGCTATCTTCAGGGTGATCCTAACGTAAAAAAGATCAATGCGCATATCACTAAAAAAGTAGCTGATAAGCTGGATGAATTATTCAGAACAGAACGTGCGGAGTTTGAAAATAAATGGGAGAGTCTTGGTCTGTTTGTAAAATATGGTATGATGACCGACGATAAATTCCTTGATAAAGCGAACAGCTTTTTCATTATGGAAGATACCGCGGGTAAATTTTACACAACCGAAGAATACAAGACCGCAACCGCTTCTCAAAAAAATAAAGACGGCAAGCAGGTGATCCTGTACACAACCAATCCCGTGCAGCAGGATGCTTACATTCAACAGGCAAATGCAAAAGGATATATAGTAGTAAAAGCGGAAACTTTGGTGGATTCATCATTCATCAATGCCGTAGAAATGAAATGGAACGATTTCATTTTCACGAGAGTGGATGCTGATATCGCTGATAACCTCATCGATAAATCTGAAGGTGCTGAAAGTGTACTTACAAAAGACGAATCAGAAAAGCTGAAAACATTATTCGAACAGCCGCAGGAAGGCTTGCACATCAATGTTGAAGTAAAAGGTTTAAGTACTGACGCACCGCCTGTTACCGCAACAAGACCGGAACAAATGAGAAGAATGAAAGACATGGCTTCGATCGGCGGTGGTATGGCTCAGTTTTATGCGCAAATGCCCGACGAGGTTGCCCTTACGGTAAATGGTAACCACCCGATCTTCAAAAATATTCTCGCACAAACAGAAAATACGCAACAGGAAAAACTGGTGAAAAATCTTGCTGATCTTGCATTGCTTTCCCAAGGATTATTAACCGGAAAGCATCTTACTCAATTCATCAGCAGGAGTGTAGAACTGATGGGATAAAACAATAATTCAAAATAAAAAGTCAAAAACCTAAAAGTGGAACACTGCAAATCTTCGCAGTCACTTTTGGGTTTTTGACTTTTATTATCCCGATTAAATTGATCTTCCCTTTGATCTGTCGGCCCGAGCTTGTCGAAGGCAGTTGCAGATCTTCTGCGTTAATTGCTGCAATAATTTCCTCCCGTCTTTTTTTTTCTGATCTTTCACGCGAATCGCACCTCTTTATTCAACTTTTAGGGTTTACCTTTTACTTCTATTTAATAAAAATGCTTCCCTCCAAATAATGCATCTCCTGAAAATGATACACTTCTTTATACCCCGATTGCAAAAACAAATGCTTCTGTAAAGGATTTATATAGATCACCGTCATCTTCCGCGGATTATTTTCCAGGCTCACTTCAATATTCTCCAGAACACCGCTCATGATCACATCATCAAAAGGATTGAACATGAAAATACAATCCACATCATCATCGATCTCATAATAAAAAGCATCCTGATTGAATACCTCGTATTCAAACGCACGTTGTTTTTTTGTTGCCGCAAGATTTTCTTTTGCAACGAGGAACAACTCACGGGAAAGATCTGTACCGCTGATCTTCTTTGCGCCGAAATGTGCCGCAACGCACATCGCTCTGGCTTTGCCGCAACCGATATCCAAAAAATGATTGAATTGTCTTACATCAACATGTGCAAAAAAAACTTCGAGCAGGTCATAAGACACCGGCATGTAAACCGTAGCATGAGAAATATCTATTCCCTTTTCTTCAAGGCCCTGTAATTCATCCGCACCTGTTGTATCAATGCCATATTTTTTTTCACCGCGCATTTCATTGCGGATGATATGCCATGCAATGGAAATATTCCAGTTGCTTGCGAGATAATAAAAGTATTTTAGAAATTTCAATCCCTGATTTTTAAAAATGGTTCGCGGATGACACGGATTCAGCAGATATGACAAATCATTTAGTAATAAAAGTGCAAAGAAGCATCATAAAAGACGATCTGAAAAAATTATCTGATATCCGTTTTCAAATTGTTAGTGCTGTTTTCAGAAGCACGTACATCCACCACTTTCAACTGCAGATCCTTATTTCCGTTCCATTCATTTTCATCAATTGTAAAAACGATATCCACGGGTTTGCCGTTTTGTAACAGCGGAAATTTATCTGCCATATTAAATGCGATGCCGTTCAGTATCGTATCATGCTGCCGAAGCACAAATTTAAGATGTGCTTCTTTTAAGACTTTCGAATAGCCAAAATCAATGCAGTTTCTGCTGATAAAAACAGGACGCATATTTTCCGGTCCGAATGGTTCCATTCTGCAGATCATGTTGTAAAAACTTTCCTTAACCTCAGAAAAATTGATCTCCGCATTTATCACAATTTCCGGGATCAATAAATGCTCCGGGATCGTTGCGGTAACAGTCGCTTCAAAGCGATCAATAAATACAGAAAGATTTTGCGGTGCAAGCGTAAGCCCCGCTGCTGCAAAGTGTCCGCCGTATGCCATCAACAGATCGCGGCATTCGTAAATCGCTTCGTACAAATTAAACCCAGGAACACTCCGTGCACTGCCGGCAATGTAATCGCCGCTTTTGGTCAGCACGATCGTTGGCCGGTGATAATGTTCTATCAGTCTGCTCGCCACAATTCCTACCACACCTTTGTGCCAATGTTCGTTATATACAACGCATGTTTTTTTGGTCTGAAGCGCCACGTCATCCGTGATCATTTGCAATGCATCCTCCGTAATGCTGCTGTCTGCCTCTTTTCTGTCTTTATTATCAGTGTGTAATATGCCGGCGAGTTCCATCGCTTTCACCGGATCCTTTTCAATGAATAGCTGTACAGCTTTTTTTGCATCATCCATTCTGCCGGCAGCATTTACACGCGGCGCAATGAGGAAAACTACATTGGTAATGGTCATGTCTGTTTTAGCTCCGGCAAGTTCTGCGAGTGCCCGAATGCCGGGCAAAGGATCGGAATTTATTTTCTTCAGTCCGAAATAAGCGAGTACCCTGTTCTCGCCCGTCATAGGAACGATATCTGCGGCAATAGCCGTAGCTACAAGATCAAGATAGCGGTAGAGCTTTTCTTCCGGCAGATCATAATGTTGCGTCAGCGCCGTCATGAGCTTAAAACCAACACCGCAACCGCACAATTCTTTGTAAGGATAATTACAATCAGTTTGTTTGGGATTGAGTACGGCAACTGCATCAGGAATTTTTTCTCCGGGTAAATGGTGATCGCAAATGATAAAATCGATCCCTAGTGAAGAAGCATATTCGATCAGCTCCACTGATTTAATTCCGCAATCCAGACAAATGATCAACGGGAAATTATTAGCGGCTGCAAAATCAATCCCTGCTTTGCTTACGCCATAACCTTCACGATAACGATGGGGAATATAAAAATCAAGGAATGCGGGATCGTAAACTTCGCAAAGAAAGCTATACATAGACGCCACCGCAGTTGTACCGTCCACATCATAATCTCCAAACACCAATATTTTTTCTTTGTTAGAAATTGCGTTGTGAATGCGATCAACTGCTTTTTGCATGTCTTTCATAAGCAGCGGATCGTGCAACATTGATAGCGAAGGCACAAAAAAATCTTTCGCTTTGTCATAGTTGTCAATATAGCGTTGCGTGAGGATATTACAGAGCGTCTTGCTTACTTTGAGCTGATCATGCAATACGGCTGCCGCTTCCTCATCATAGGGGAGTATGTTCCATCTCTTCTGCACGGGATTAAAATTTTCTGTCTGTTGTATAACTCACCAACTCACGAAGTGCGCTGTTCACCGGCGAAGCAGGGTACTTGTCCAGAATTTTCAGCGCTTCATCGCGGTACTCGTGCATTTTTTGTTCGGCATATCTAATTCCGCCGGCTTCTGTAACTGCATCTGTAACCCACTTTACTTTTCGCTTGTCGGTGTTGTTATTCTTTACAATATAGACAATTTCTTTCTTCGTTTTTTTATCTGTGTTGTTGAGCGTCCAGATGAGCGGGAGCGTCATCTTTTTTTCTTTGATATCATTGCCGGTCGGCTTCCCGATATCTTCTGTTCCGTAATCAAAAAGATCATCTTTTATTTGGAAAGCTATCCCGGTTTTTTCGCCGAATAATTTCATCTCTTCGCAGATCTTTATATCTTTTGTAGTGCTGTATGCGCCTACACCACAGGCTGATGACAGTAATGAAGCAGTTTTGTTTTTTATGATCTCAAAATATACGGATTCATCAATGTTGAGCTTTCTTGTTTTCTCAATTTGCAACAACTCACCTTCACTCATTTGTCTTACGGCATCCGATAGAATATGCAGGTGTTCGAAGTCGTTATTATTCACAGAAAGTAATAGTCCTTTGGACAATAAATAATCGCCGACCAACACCGCGATCTTGTTTTTCCAAACAGCATTTATGGAGAAAAACCCCCTTCTTTCCATCGACTCATCCACTACATCGTCATGTACAAGGGTTGCGGTGTGTAACATTTCCACCAAAGCTGCCGCACGATAGGTACTCTCATTCACTTCGCCGTGAAGTTTTGCACTAAGGAATACAAACATGGGGCGCAGTTGCTTTCCCTTACGTTTGATAATGTACTTCATGATCGTATCCAGCAAAGGAGTATTGCTCTTTACGGCTTCGGAAAATCTTGACTCAAATACTTTCAATTCCTCCCTGATTATTTCGCTTGCGGCTTTCATTTCTTAAAAAAGAAGCAATATAGGGCAGCGTTATCGTTAGATGAATTTTATTTTAATTCTTTAGTTTTTGAGGTGGTGCAGCGAAATAGCTATAAATTGCGTCTTAATAATACAAAAAAAGGCTTAAAACACCTAGCGGCAATATATAAATAAATGATAAAAAAACTTTGTATATTTAACGCTGTGTTATACATTTGTAAATAATCAACGAGTATATTTTCGAACATTCAACAATCAATTAAGTTATGGTAAGCAAAAAGTTAAAATTATTATTTACCCTTTGCCTGTTTATTTCCGGCGGTGCTTTCGCTCAGGAAGTGAACAATACGGGGTATATGACAGGTGGTTACAGCATCTACGATTCTTCTGTAATCCCAAGAAAGAAAATGGGGCAACAAAACGAATTCTGGAATCATACTACCGCATTCCCTGCAAAACCGCGTAATATGATCGAATTAGGTGTAAATACAGGTATTTTCACAGTTAGTGGAGATGTGCCGGTTAGACCTTTTACAGCGCCAAACTTTGGTGTTCACATCAGAAAAGCGTTTGGTTATATTTTCTCGTTGAGATTGGAATACATCAACACACAAGGAAAAGGACTAAACTGGAAAGCCGCTCAGAACTATGGCAAAAACACGCCTTGGGTTAATGCAGGTTATTCGGCTCCTTACCGTACTGCGGCAGGTCCTATCACAGGTGGTAGGGATTTCGTGTATTACAACTACAAAACTAAAGTTCAGGATCTTGGCCTTCAGGGGATATTTACGCTGAATAACATAAGATTCCATAAAGCTAAGACCGGCATTATTGTATATGCGGGTGGAGGTATAGGTGCTACTTTGTATCATACTAAAGTAAACGCTTTGAATGAAGCTAACGGTGGTGGTAATTATGCTGCATTGTTTAACGCTACATTCGCTAAATACTCAGCAAATGATCTTTACAAACATCGTAAAGACATCATCAAAGACTTGAAAGCAGGAATGGATGATACTTACGAGTCAGAAGCTGAAAATCAAATCTCAGGGTTGGATGTTCGTCCTCGACAGGGTAAAAACACGCTTAAGCCTTCTGGAACTGTGTTAGCAGGTATCGCGTTTAAATTAGGTAAACGCGTCAATATCGCTATCGAAGACAGATTTACAATAATTAAAGATGATCTTCTTGACGGTCAAAGATGGCAGGAAAATCCGGCAGGTGACGCGGCTCTTACCAGAGATTACGATTCATACAACTATGCTTCTGTTGGTCTTAACTTCAACCTTGGGGGTAAAGCTGTTGAACCGCTTTACTGGCTAAATCCATTGGATTACGCTTACAGCGAGTTAAACAATCCTCACCACCTGGTTATACCTAAACCTGTATTGACTGATGGAGATGGTGATGGTGTTATCGATCAACTTGATCGTGAGCCAAACACTCCTGCAGGTTGTCCTGTTGATACACATGGTGTAACAAGAGATACTGATGGTGATGGTGTTCCTGATTGTAAGGACAAACAATTGATCACTCCTACTGAGTGTCAACCGGTAAATGCTGACGGTGTTGGTAAATGCCCTGATCCTGAATGTTGCAAAAACGCAGTTGCTGTTCCAATTACAAATTGTCCGAGCGATTATCCAAGCCTTAGCTTTAAAGGTAATGCGCAAACATTGAGCACAGATGCTAAAGCAATGTTACACACAGTTGGTGTTAAATTGAAAGCTAACCCTACATGTAACATTAGTATCGTTGGTCATCCGGAAGCTTCGAAAACAGCACAGGCGGTATGTGTTGCCAGAAACAAAGCTATCGTTAAGTACCTTACTGAACAGGAAGGTATCAGCGAAGGTCGTATAACTACAGATTGTCAGGTAGTTGGTGCTGAAAGCACTATAAAAAATACTGTTGACATCACTTCAAACTAAGAAATAAGAGCTTTTTGCTTAATAAGAAAAACCCTTCCCTGTGGAAGGGTTTTTCATTTCCTGAGTTTACAATATCATTAACTTACTCCTTTTGGCTGAGAAAGATTAATAGAGGATTTTTGAATAAAATCAGCTAATTTTGCAAATCTTTATGAGGTCATTTTTTAAATTTATTGCGGTTATTTTATTCTCTGCCGGCTTGTTTTCGTGCAACAAATTCAGTCGGATTGAAAAAAGTAAGGATACATCTTACAAGCTCACGAAAGCAGACGAGTACTACGAAAAAAAGAAGTACCATAATGCGCAGCTCCTTTATGAAGAGCTTTTCCCGGCGATGAAAGGAACGGAAAAGTTTGAAGACCTTTGCTACAAATACGCTTATTGTTTCTATTACCAAAAGCAGTATCAAAGCGCAGAGAACCAGTTTAAATTTTATACAGAAGTTTTTCCGAACAGTCCGAAAGCAGAGGAAATGGATTACATGCGTGCCTACTGCTATTTCAAGCAAAGCCCGAAAATTGATTTGGAGCAGGTAAATACGCAGAAAGCGATGAATATGATGCAGACATTCATTAATACACATCCCGGTTCCGCAAGGATCAAAGATGCTAATGAGATCATCGACGCAGGGAGAGTGAAACTGGAGCAAAAGGAAGCGAGATCAGCACAGTTGTATTATGATCTGGGTCAATTCCGCGCTGCAGGTATTGCATTTGATAATATATTAAATACCTACCCCGAATCATTGAAGGGAGATCACTATAAATATATGGTGGTAAAATCTTACTATCGTTTTGCAAAACTGAGTATACCCGAAAAGCAGGCCGAAAGATATGAGAAGGTAATTACAGAATATTCGGATTTCACGGATCGCTACCCTGACAGCAAATTGCTAAAAGAAGCGGAACAATACAGTAACTTAAGTAAAAACAATTTAAAAGCACTGAATAATGAGCAAACTTCGCCGTCAGCTAGGCTCTAACACCAGCAGCGTGGTAGAACCAAAGAAATTATCTGATCTGAAAGACAGAACAGGCAATTTATATGAATCAATTGCCGTGATAGCTAAAAGAGCTAATCAGATCAATATAACCGTAAAGGAAGAATTACATAATAAACTGGAAGAATTCGCCAGTCATACAGACAGCCTGGAAGAAATCCATGAAAATAAAGAACAGATCGAGATATCCCGTGCTTACGAGCGTATGCCAAACCCGGCTTTGCTTGCAACTACTGAGTTTCTTGAAGACAAGGTTTATTTCCGCAGAAATGATGAAGATCTTTTTAGTTAAGGATTTGTTTTTTCATCACTTCATTAAGTAATAATTAGATAATTTTAGCGACGGTTTAAACCGTCGTTTTTTATTTATGCTCAAAGGGAAAAAAATACTGCTTGGCGTTACCGGAAGTATTGCCGCTTACAAATCGGCAATGCTGGTAAGATTACTCATAAGGAGCGGTGCAGAAGTCAAAGTTGTGATGACGGCCGCTGCCGGAGATTTCATCACACCACTTACGCTTGCAACACTTTCAAAGAGTGAAGTACTGTCTGATCTTTTTGAGGCTGATACCTGGGCAAACCATGTGTCACTCGGAAGGTGGGCGGATATGATGATCATAGCACCGGCAACTTGTAATACCATTGCAAAAATGACTACGGGAATCTGCGATAACTTATTGCAGGCAGTTTACCTTTCCGCAACCTGTTCTGTAATGATCGCCCCTGCAATGGATGAAGATATGTGGAAACATCCTGCTACTAAAGCTAATCTTAAGAAACTGCAGGAATACGGAAATATTATTGTACCTGTTGAGAATGGCGAACTCGCAAGCGGCCTTAGCGGTGACGGAAGAATGGCGGAGCCGGAAACAATCATCGCACTGCTGGAATCTGAATTCAAAAAAAAAAATGATCTTGCAGGAAGGGAGATCCTCATAAGCGCAGGACCTACGCATGAACCCCTTGATCCCGTGCGTTTCATAGGAAACCATAGCACCGGTAAAATGGGAATTGCAATAGCAAAAGCATGCACGAACCGCGGCGCAAATGTTACATTGGTGCTCGGTCCTTCTGAGGAAAAGATCCCGGAAAATATTTTAGTGAAAAGGGTAAAAACTGCTGCAGAAATGTACACTGCCTGCGTTGCCAAATTTCCTTCGGCAGATATCGCAATCATGTGTGCAGCTGTAGCAGATTACACACCGGTAAATGTTGCGCCTGAAAAGATCAAAAAAACAGAAAGTACTTTGAATGTTGAACTGAAACGCACCGAGGACATATTGAAAAAGTTGGGGCAAATGAAAACGGAAAATCAGTTGTTGGCCGGCTTTGCGTTGGAAACCGAGAACGAAAAGGAAAATGCAGTGAAAAAGCTTTCCGGTAAAAATGCCGATTTCATTATCCTCAATTCCATGAGAGACGTGGGCGCAGGTTTTGGCCACAACACCAACAAAATTATTATTTTTGATAAAACAGGCAATTCATATCCTTTTGATCTTAAATCAAAAGAAAAAGTAGCGGAAGACATACTTGATACTATCTTAAAAAAACAATATGCGTAAAATATTTCTTTTACTTATTTGCTGTCCGGTTGTGTTTGTTGCCAGGGCACAGGAACTTGATGCAAGAGTTACCGTTTCAGCATCACAGGTGGGAAACAATGTAAATAAGAGTGCTTTCAGTACACTTCAAACTGCATTGGCGAATTTTTTGAACGGGAGAAAATGGACCAAAGATGTCTATGCGCCGAACGAGAAGATCCAATGTACTTTCTTTCTGAACCTAAGATCTACTGATGAAGCAAATGTATACGACGGATCTCTCACCATTCAGGCGGCGAGACCGGTATATAACTCCTCTTACCTTTCGCCGATCATCAATTTTAAAGACGATGATATCAATTTTAAATATGTTGAATTTCAACAGTTGGATTTCAACGACAGCAGGGTAACAGGGTCAGATGCGCAGGTCTCCAATCTTACCGCGCTGTTTGCATACTATGCAAATATGATAATCGCATTTGATAATGAATCATTCGCGTTAAGAGGTGGTGAAAACTCATTTCTTAAAGCCGAGAACATCGTTAATAATGCACCGGACGGTAGAAATATTAAAGGCTGGAAAGCGTTTGACGGTCAGCGCAACAGATATTGGCTTATCAATAATATGCTCAATAACAGGTATGCGGTATTGAACGATATATACTACAATTACTACCGCCTCGGCATGGATAAATTTTACGATGACGAGAATGCGGCAAGAGCTGAAATCATTAATGTGCTCAACCTGTTGTCAATTTACGTAAATGACAATCCGAACACGATGATTGTTCCTTTCTTTTTTCAGGGAAAATCAAATGAACTGATCAAAATATTCTCAAAGGCATTACCGCAGGATAAAGCGAAAGCCGCCGAAATACTGGCAAGGCTTGATGTTACCAATGCAAACAATTATAAAGAAGTACTTAAACCATGAGGATCTTTTGTTGTTTAATGGCATGGGTTTTTATTGTGTCCTGTAAATCCGGTAAAGTTCCTTCCGGTATTATTCCGCCGGAAAAAATGGAAATCCTGCTGTGGGAGCAAATGAGAGCTGATGCATTCACGAGAGAATACATTTCAAAAGACTCCGCGAAAGACGTACTGAAAGAAAATCTGTTACTGCAGGAAAAGATTTTTCAGAAATACGGCACCGATAAAGATGCTTTTTACAAAAGTTATGATTACTATGTGAAGCACGAAACGTTGATGAAAGACCTGCTGGATTCCGTTGTTGCAATCGAAGCAAGAAAAGGCGATAAAATAAAAGACAGGATCAATAAACTCAGACACAATGAACAAGGTCAAAAAGACCGCTGAAGAAGCGATCGCTGATATAAAAGACGGGCAGGTTTTAATGCTTGGAGGTTTTGGCCTTTGCGGCATTCCGGAAAACTGCATTGCTGCATTGGTGAAGAAAGGGGTGAAAGAATTGACATGCATTTCCAACAATGCCGGTGTCGATGATTTCGGTATCGGTTTGATGCTACAGCAAAAGCAGGTAAAGAAAATGATCGCTTCCTACGTAGGTGAGAATGCTGAATTTGAAAGACAGTTACTGTCCGGCGAACTGGATGTAGAATTGATTCCGCAGGGAACGCTCGCTACACGTTGTATGGCTGCAGGCTACGGCATGCCTGCGATATACACACCGGCAGGAGTGGGAACAGAAGTGGCTGAAGGAAAAGAAATTAGAAATTTCAACGGCAAAGATTACCTGATGGAATATGCTTTTGATGCGGATTTCGCCATCGTAAAAGCATGGAAAGGAGATAAGCAGGGCAACCTTATTTATAAAGACACTGCACGAAATTTTAATCCGCTGATGGCAATGGCTGCAAAGATCACGATCGCGGAAGTAGAAGAGCTGGTTGAGGATGGCGAACTCGATCCGAATTTTGTGCATACTCCCGGTGTATACGTGCATCGTATTTTTCAGGGAACGAATTATGAAAAAAGAATTGAGCAGAGAACAGTGAGAAAAAAATAAACGATAAGCAATTTGCAACAGGCAATTGCTGGTCATAAGAAATATTCATCTAACTAAAAATTTCGCCGATTGGTTATTGCCGATTGCCTATTCAAATATGCCGCTAAATAAATACCAAATAGCACAACGTATCGCAAAAGAATTACAGGATGGTTTCTATGTAAATCTTGGAATAGGCATCCCTACACTTGTTGCCAATTATATTCCCGAAGGAATGGACGTTGTGTTGCAAAGTGAGAACGGATTATTAGGTATGGGGCCGTTTCCGGAAGAAGGAAAAGAAGATGCTGATCTGATCAATGCGGGAAAACAAACGATCACAACACTCCCCGGCTCTGCGATATTTGACAGTGCACTAAGCTTCGGAATGATCCGTTCGGGAAAAATAAATCTTACAGTTTTAGGCGCGATGGAAGTAAGTGAGGAAGGAGACATTGCTAACTGGAAAATTCCGGGCAAGATGGTAAAAGGAATGGGTGGCGCAATGGATCTTGTGGCAAGCGCAAAAAATATCATTGTTGCAATGATGCATACCAATCCTGCGGGAGAAAGTAAATTGCTTAAGCATTGCACGCTGCCGCTCACGGGCACAAAGTGCGTAAAAAAAATTGTAACTGATCTCGCTGTAATAGAAATTACTGATAAAGGTTTTAAATTATTGGAAAGAGCACCCGGTGTTTCTACCGAAGAGATCATTGCAAAAACTGCTGCGCCGCTTATCGCAGAAGGGGAAATACCTGAAATGCAGTTTTAGTTTGCTCACGAAAAGTTTACAGCCGCTGTTGTATGAATCCATGTGAGGTCGAATAACGGCAAGTCGAAATCCTCCTGTTTGATGAGCATTGGTATTTCTGTAGATCCGGGATAATTCCTTCCGCTCAGGCCGCTTTCAATTTATTCATCACTCGGATGTATTCCTGTTTTGTTGGTCTGTAAATAAGCCAACACATAATTTTTCATAGATCGTTTCGTTGATCACTTCAGCATCTCCTTTATTATCTATGGCCGTTTTGAATGCGGCGCTGCGATAATTTATCCCGGTAAAAATCCATTTTCATCGTGTATTTCGTACCGGGCACAACATCTTGGTCAAGCCAGATTTTTAAGATCTATTTTCCCGTTTCGGGTGCAATGAGAATCGACGAAATCTCCACCCCTGCTTCAACCTGCGGGGAAATATTAAGCATCGTATTTGCTCCGGGTAAAAATGCATGCGGCACCGGTGTTTTCTAATGGACGTGCACCATTGCTCATGATAGCAGCAATGGCAGCCCGATCCTGCGAGGCAGCCGGTTCTGCGATCGCCACATAATTTTCCGAGTTAATGATTACTTCTGAAGTACAGACCATGCTCGTTTTTCAATAACCCGCTCGTTGAAATAGCGACAATAATCAATGGTTGAAACCCATCCCGTAGCGCCGACTAATCCTCCCGTTCGCACGATATTTTATTTATTTTAAAAATACCGTCTTCAAAAGAAAGCGCAGAAATATTGCCCCGGCACCGGCTCATAATTCAACTGTAGTGGCGTCGCACACTTCAGGGTGGCCGCAATGTCCGGCATTTGCGTCCCGATTTCAGTACCGAACGAAGCAGAGAGGGTGTTTGGGCAAAATTTTTGTTGTAAAATTAATATGCAAAAGAAACCCGATAAGCCAATCAGAAAAAAACAGGAACAAAGTCGACCCGGCTTCGAATACCTGATGAAACCTATACCTGTATTTGACGATGAAAAGCGAAAAGGCAGCGGAAGGTTGGAAGGTAAGGTCCTTTTGATAACAGGCGGCGACAGCGGCATTGGTCGTGCGGTGGCTGTATTATTTGCAAAAGAGGGTGCCGACGTAGCGATCGCTTACCTCAACGAACATGATGATGCAAAATTTACAAAGTCGGTAATTGAAAAATACGGGAGACGATGTTATCTTATTCCATGTGATATAAGTAAAGAGAAAAATTGTTTAACGGTTGTCGAAAGAACGATTAAACAATTCGATAAGATCGATATCCTCATCAATAATGCAGCAATACATTATGAAAGCAAATCGATTGAGGACATCAGTACTTCTCAGCTGATGAAAACTTTCGGTACTAATGTGTTTCCTTTATTTTGGATCACAAAAGCCGCGCTGCCTCACATGAAGAATGGCAGCAGTATTATCAACACATCATCTGTAATCGCCTATCGGGGCAGCCCCGAACTCATAGACTATGCTTCCACAAAAGGAGCCATCGTGAGCTTCACTAGAAGTCTCGCATCTAATCTCATTAAAAAAGGTATTCGGGTAAACGCCGTTGCCCCCGGCCCCATTTGGACGCCCCTGATACCTTCCAGTTTTGAAGGGAAAAAAGTTGCGGAACATGGCAGCGCAGCGCCAATGGAACGTGCGGGCGAACCGGTTGAGGTTGCACCGGCTTATCTGTTTCTCGCAAGTGATGACGCATCTTACATCAGCGGACAGGTCATACATCCTAATGGCGGAGAGATCGTGAATGGATAATATTATTGAGGAGTTAAACAAGCTTGTTTATGCTCCGCATAATTTCTTCCGTTTCTAAACAGGCTTGTAAAATATTTGCATCAGAAACGCCGCAATGAAAACTTATTTCACCTTGGATGTTCCACAAGGCAGAGGCAGCAGTTTTTCGTCTGAGATTCCCGCTTGACTTGATATCCTTTATTCAGTAGAAAACGTTTTAAAAATAGTAATTGACCCGGAAACTCCGATGGAAACAGGCATGTAGGAGCAGGAATTTCGAATTGAGGCCTATTCCCGAACACTATGCCGAAGCAGCGATGGTTAATAGCCACGCCCTGTTATATTTAATAACAATTACTTAAAACGAAGCCGCAGAAAATTTGCTATGATGGTTTGTTGAACTACATTTGCAGCCTCACTAAACAATATGATATGTCAGTATCTCACACGCCTGAAACAGTCAATGATGTTTTGGCACAAACGGGTATAAAAACGACTCAACCCGTTCATTATCAGGAAACTCCTGAACAACTCACAAAAGCAACCGTTGACCGCGGCGAAGGAGAGCTTAATGATACGGGAGCACTTCTCATCAAAACAGGAGAGTTTACCGGCAGAAGTCCTAAAGACAAGTTTACCGTAAAGGACGAACTCACTGCGGATTCGGTGCATTGGAACGATTTCAACATCGCCATTACACCCGAAGTGTTTGACAACATGCATACCAAGATCATCAACCACATGGGTGATAAAGAACTTTGGGTGCGTGATGCTTACGCTTGTGCCGATCCGAAATACAGATTGAATATCCGTATTGTAAACGAAAAGCCGGCAAATAATTTATTTGCGTACAATATGTTCCTTCGTCCTGAAGCATCAGAACTTGATGGCTTTGTTCCGGAATGGACGATCCTTCAGGCGCCTTCATTGAAAGCGGACCCTGCTGCAGACGGTACACGTCAGCACAATTTTGCAATGGTGAGCTTTACTAAAAAAATGATCCTGATCGGCGGTACCGGCTATACAGGCGAAATGAAAAAAGGTATTTTTACTATTTTAAATTATATCCTTCCTCATCAAAAGAATGTATTAAGCATGCACTGCTCTGCAAACGTGGGTGCTGAAGGGGATACAGCTATTTTCTTCGGATTGAGCGGTACGGGTAAAACAACCTTGAGCGCAGATCCGAACAGAAAACTGATCGGTGATGATGAGCATGGCTGGACGCCCGACAGCGTCTTCAATTTTGAGGGCGGTTGTTACGCAAAGCTGATAGATCTAAGCGCTGAGAAAGAACCGGAAATTTACAATGCGATCCGTCCGGGTGCGTTGGTAGAAAACGTAACACTTGTACCGGGTACAAGAAAGATCGATTTCGCAAGCAAAGAAATTACCGAAAATACGAGAATCAGCTATCCGCTTGATTTTATCAGCAATGCGCTGGAACCATCTATCGGCAAAACGCCAAAGAATATTTTTTTCCTTACTGCAGATGCTTATGGTATTCTGCCGCCGGTGAGCAAGCTTACTGCGGGGCAGGCGATGTACCAGTTCATCAGCGGATACACTGCAAAAGTTGCGGGTACAGAAGCTGGAGTGAAAGAACCAACATCTACATTCAGCGCATGTTTCGGCGCTCCCTTCTTACCGTTGCATCCGGGTAAATACGCGGAAATGCTGGGTAACAAAATGAAAGAAACAAACGTGAATGTGTGGATGATCAACACAGGCTGGAGCGGCGGTCCTTACGGCATCGGCTCAAGAATGAAACTGCCTTACACAAGAGCAATGATCACAGCTGCGCTGGAAGGCAAGTTGGATAATGTAGAGTTTGAAGCGCACCCCGTATTTGGAATGATGATGCCGAAAGAATGTGAGGGTGTACCTTCAGAGATCCTGAATCCGCGTAATACCTGGGCCGACACCGCGGCTTACGATGCAAAAGCAGACGATCTTGCAAAACAATTCAGAAAGAATTTTGAAAAATATGCAAGCGGGGTGAGTGAGGAGATTTTAGCAGCAGCACCGAAGGTTAACGGATAATTTAATAATGGATATTATATAATGAAACGCTCTCAATAACGAGAGCGTTTTTTTAGGCATACTCCGGAAAATTTCAGCCTCGATCTTTCCGTCATTTCGAGGAACGAAGCAATCAGGTTTGTAAGATTGAATGTGCATTAACCGGATTGCCGCACTCCGGTAACTCAGATATTCTTTGCAGTTAGCCCCGCCGACCGCAATGACAGGCCATGGCTCTCAACTTTGCCTTTTTTTAAATTATATTGTGCCACTAAATAACTCACGCATGAAATACCTTCCGCTCAATCCTGAGATTTTCATTCAGAACAGGAAAAGATTTGTAAGCAAACTGCAGAAAAATTCCATTGCCATCTTCAACAGCAATGATGAGCTGCCGACGAACGGCGATGCGCTACATAAATTCAAGCAAAACTCTGACCTTTTTTGGTTGACCGGTATTGAACAGGAAGATACTATGCTGGTTCTTTTTCCGGATAATCCGGATACGAAATACCGCGAATTATTGGTGGTTGTGCGTCCGAACGAAATGAAAGAAAAATGGGATGGTCATCGTTTACGGATCAATGAAGCACAAAATATTTCGGGCGTCGAAACGATCGTTTACCTCGATGCATTGGATGCAATGTTGCAACCATGGATCCATCTTGCAGAAAATATTTACCTCAATTCAAATGAGAACGATCGCAAATCAAATACGATCGCTGTAAGGGATTATCGTTATGCATTGCAAATGCGTAATCTGTATCCTTTGCACAATTATAAACGCAGCGCACCGATCTTAAAAGAATTGCGTGCCATAAAAACTGCGGAAGAAGTGGAAGTGATCCAAAAAGCGATCGATATTACTGATATTACTTTCCGTAAAATATTGCAGTTCATTGAACCTGGTGTTAGCGAGCATGAAATTCATGCGGAAGTGATCCATTCATTTCTCATGCAACGTGCTACAGGAGAGGCTTACGGCAGCATCATCGCAAGCGGTGACAGAGCAAGGGTATTGCATTATGTAGAGAATAATAAGGAATGTAAAGAAGGTGAATTGATATTAATGGATTTTGGTGCGGAATACGGAAATTATGCAGCCGATCTTACCAGGACAGTTCCGGTGAGCGGCAAATTTACCCGTCGCCAAAAAACGGTTTACAATGCATGTTTGCATTTACATAAATATGCGGCAAGTATTTTAAAGCCGGGGATCAGTATCATTGATTACACAGAAAAAGTAGGAGATGAAGCAACCATTGTATTTCAAAAGATCGGTCTGCTGAAGAAAAGCGATGTTAAAAATGAGGACCCGAATAACAGGGCTTACCGCAAATATTTGTACCACGGGATCTCTCACCATCTTGGTTTAGATGTTCATGACCTCGGTACCAGAACAGAAGCGATCAAAGCGGGAATGGTTTTTACGATCGAGCCGGGAATTTATATTGAAGAAGAACAAATGGGGATTCGTATAGAAAATAATTTCTGGATCACGAAGAACGGGAATATAGATTTGATGAAAAACATTCCGATCGAAGCCGAAGAAATTGAAGCTCTAATGAAGAAACACGCATAACATGATCAAGCAAATTCCAAATATTTTTACGCTGTTGAATTTAATTTTCGGTTGCCTGGCAATCGTATTTATTCTTCAAACAGGGATTTCTATTCAGGTAAACGCAGACAATATTCCTGAGACGATCTACTTTCCCGAGAAAATATGGATGGCATCTTTATTTATTTGTATTGCGGCTGTTGTAGATTTTTTAGATGGGTTTGTGGCCCGTCTGTTCAAAGCGACATCTGAAATGGGGAAGCAACTCGATTCACTTGCTGATGTGGTAAGTTTCGGTGTTGCACCTTCGATGATCATTTATGAATTTTTAAGAATGAGCCTTGCAAGAGAAACTGATGGCTTGAACACACCTATTTTTTGGCTGATGCCTGCTTTTCTTATTGCTGCTGCAGGAGCATACAGACTGGCCAGATTTAACATCGATACCGCTCAACAATACGGATTTAAAGGCGTTCCCATTCCTGCAGCAGGTTTATTGATTGCAGGTATTCCGATGATTTATCTTACTGATTATGAAGTAGCAGCTCCTGTGCTATTGAACAAGTGGTTCCTATATGCATTGATCATAATCGTCAGCGGATTAATGATAAGCAGATTGCCGTTAATGGCGTTGAAATTTAAAGACCTCTCTGTAAAAAATAATCTGCCAAAATACATACTGGTGCTGTTTTCCGTTCCTGCGGTGATATTTCTTCATTGGCTTGCGGTACCGATAATTTTTATCGCTTACATTATTTTATCTTTGGCCTTCAAAAATAAGAACGCATGACCTACACTGCACAAATCAAAGTAATGCCGCTTAAAGACCTTCTCGATCCTCAGGGAAAAGCGGTAATGGGCGGATTAAAGAACCTCGGACTTTCAGGTGTAAATGATGTGCGTATCGGCAAGCATATCGACCTTTCCATCGAAGCTGCGGACGAAGCAGAAGCAAGAGCAAAAGCAGAAGAAGCTGCAACGAAATTGCTGGCGAATCAGGTGATGGAACAATATGAAATCATAATTAGTTAATTTGGAAATTTGGAGATTTGGAAATGGAAAGGCAACATCCTTATCTCCTCCAACAAACCTAGTAAAGAAAAAGACGTAAAAGTTTTAAAGCCTTTACATCTCCGAATTTCCAAATCTCCAAATCAAATTTCATGCTTTACCTGGTCCCTTCCCCCATCGGCAATCTCGCAGACATCACGTACCGTGCTGTGGAGATCCTCAAAAACGCCGATCTTATTTTAGCGGAAGATACCAGAACCTCTTCGGTATTGCTCAATCACTACAATATCAGCAAGCCGCTTTCTCCTTATCATCAACACAACGAACATAAAGTTTCCGCACATCTTGCAGAACAAATGAGCGCAGGCAAAGTGATCGCGCTGCTTACGGATGCAGGTACACCGGGCATCAGCGACCCTGCATACATGCTCGTGAAAGAGTGCATCAAAAATAATATCCGCGTGGAATGCCTGCCCGGTGCAACAGCATTTGTGCCCGCGCTGGTCAACAGCGGTCTGCCGCTTGACAGTTTTTGCTTTGAAGGATTTATTCCTTTAAAAAAAGGCAGGCAAACATTCTTTAAACGCATGGCCGAAGAAGAACGTACGATCATTTTTTACGAAAGCCCGATGCGGTTATTACGGACATTAAAAGATTGTATCGAATATTTTGGTGCGGAAAGACAATGTTGTGTGAGCCGTGAGCTAACGAAAAAATTCGAAGAGAACAAGCGCGGCACTTTACAGGAAGTATACGATCACTTTAATGCGAAAGCAATAAAGGGCGAGATCGTAATGGTGATAGGCGGCAACGCATAGTTTACATTTACCGAATACTTTTTTATGAGAAACAAAAAGCAACTCCCGCTTTTAGTGATGTTATTGTTGAGTGTATCGTTGCAGTTATTTGCACAAAAGCAACAGCAAACTTTTGATGCGTTTTATCAGCGCATGAATGTAAGTAACTATGCAGGTGCCGCATTTCGTTTTCACGGTGCCGTAAAAGCGAGCGTAAAGGAAAGCGGTGCAAGTGCCGCATTGTGGGCGAGGGTAGATCTGAAGAACGGGAAGCAAGGCTTTTTCGATAATATGAATAACAGAACGGTAAGATCAGATAAATGGAAGCAGTATGAAATAAAAGGAAAGATTGACGACAGCGCTAAGTTTATCTTAGTAGGCGGTCTCCATGAAAAGAACGGAACTTTTTCATATGATGATCTTGTGCTGGAAATTCAAAATAAAACCGGTAACTGGGAAAAAATTGATCTCACAAATAATGGTTTTGAAACAGACAGTATCGCACCATGGAAATTTTTTTCGAACTCAACATTTTTTACTCATAGTATCGCAACAGAAGGTGCATTTGAAGGTAAATATTATTTTAAAGCCGTAGGTGCGGGAATGAAATCGGAGTATGGTACAAACGACAGCGCGGGCCATTATGTAAGAGCAAACGGTATTAAAATTTACTATGAAGAATATGGTTCCGGTGAGCCTTTATTATTGCTGCACGGTAACGGACAAAGTATCGAAGCATTCAAAGATCAGATCCCGGAATTTGCGAAGCAATATCATGTAATAGCTGTTGATACAAGGGGTCACGGGCAAACGGAAGATAAAGGCGAAAAATTTACTTATGATCTTTTTGCGGCAGACATGAATGCATTGCTGAATAAGTTGAAACTGGACAGCGTAAACATTGTGGGGTGGAGCGACGGCGGAAATACCGGTCTTATTATGGCGATGAAGTATCCGAAAAAAGTAAAGAAACTTGTTACGATGGGAGCCGTCATATTCTGCGACAGTACTGTTGTCTCGCAGGACCTGCTGAATGAATTAAAATTCGGTATTGAAGAAATGAAACATGCAAAAACCAAGGAGCAGCAGAACGGGCTCAAAAAAATGTGGTTGTTGCGTGATGAACCGAATTATAAATTTCCTGATCTTAAAGCGATCAAATGCCCTGTACTTGTTATGGCAGGGGAGAACGACCTTATTAAGATAGGTCATACGCAACAGATTGCGGGTAACATTGCCGGAGCCGAACTCTACATTGCGCCGAAGCAAACGCATTATTTTCCGCAGAAAGATCCGGCAGCATTCAATAAAGTTGTATTGAAATTTTTTAAAAAACAGTAACGCCGTAATCAACAGCTCGCCCATCATATTTGTGAGGATTCGAGCGATATTTTCACGTAATTTACCGATACAAAAAAAGATACAGATGAATAAAGTTTTGATGATGATGTTGCTGGTTTTTGCCGGAACAACTGCTCTCGCACAGCCTGAAAATCGCTGGCAGCAAAGAGTGAATTATAAGATGACTGTGGATGTGGATGCAGTAAAAAATCAATTTAAAGGAAAACAAACTTTAGAATACAGTAACAATTCTGATAAGAGTCTGGATAAAGTATTTTATCATTTGTATTGGAATGCGTTTCAACCAAACAGCAGCATGGATGTGCGCAGCCGTGAGCTTGGAAAAACTTTGGTAAACGGCAGGCCTGACTGGGATCCGCGTGTACGTGACAGGATCTCAAAACTCACTCCGGAAGAGATCGGGTATGACAGCGTTGTATCGATAAAAATGAACGGCGTTGCGCAACCTTTTAAATATCACGAAACGATATTGGAAGTAGATCTTACAAAAGCAATTTTGCCTAAAACAAAAGTGATCCTTGAACTCGAATTTAAAGCGCAGGTTCCTTTGCAGGTTCGCAGAAGCGGAAGAGATAATCCCCAGACAGGCGTGCGTTTCAGCATGAGCCAATGGTATCCGAAAATGTGTGAGTATGATTATGAAGGCTGGCATCCGACGCCTTATATCGCAAGAGAATTTTACGGCGTGTGGGGAGATTTTGATGTAACGATCAACATTGATAAGGAATACAAGCTCGGCGGAACAGGAACGCTCGTAAATGCGAATGAAGTGGGTTGGGGTTATGATAAACCGGGAACCGATTTAAAAGCGATTACCGGTGCGAAAAGAACCTGGCATTTCAACGGAAAAAATATTCATGATTTTGTGTGGGCCGCAGATCCGGAATTCGTGCATCTTTCCAGGCAAATGCCGAATAACGGAACGATCCTTAACGTGATCTATAATTTTAAACCTAATGCACCGGCAAATGATACGGCATGGGCAACCGTCGCAAATGCAGCGGTAACGGTACTTCCCTTCATGGAACAGCATTTTGGCAAATATCCTTACCCGCAATATTCATTTATACAGGGCGGCGACGGCGGTATGGAATATCCGATGGCAACACTGATCAACGGTCCAAGCCTCGGAACTGTTTTTCATGAATGGATGCACAGCTGGTATCAGATGATGCTGGGTACGAATGAAAGTATGTATGCATGGATGGACGAAGGTTTCACTGAATACGCTTCGCAATTGGTGAACGATTATTACATGGAAAAAGTAACCCGACCGGCTACAGAAAAAGCGGGTAACTCAAAAGGACTTCGTTATATCGATTCTGTATTAACCGTTCTACCGCTTTCGCATTCCGGCAGTTACGACGGATATTTCGTACTGGCGACAAGCAAGCTTGAAGAGCCGATGGCGACTCATGCGGATCATTACAATACCAATTTTGGTTACAGCCTGGATGCCTATTCAAAAGGTTGCGTATTCATGTCGCAACTCGGTTACATTATTGGTGCGCAAACGAGAGATAAAGTGTTGCTGGAATATTATAACCGATGGCGTTTTAAACATCCTAATGCGAATGATTTTATTCAGGTAGCACAGGATGTAAGCGGTATTCAATTGGACTGGTATAAAGAATTCTGGATCAACAGCACTAAGAAAATTGATTATGCAATTGATAGCTTGTGGGAGGAAGACGGCATTTCCAGAATAAGATTGAGAAGGATCGGATTGATGCCGATGCCCGTGGATGTTACGCTCACAAAGAAAGACGGAACAACCGAGTTACATACCATTCCGCTTAATTTAATGTTTGCCGCAAAGAAACAAGACGAAGGGGGTAAGATGATCACAGATCCTGAATGGCGCTGGACACATCCGACCTACGTTCTTGAAGTAAAAGGAAAACTGACGGATATAAAAAAAGTGCAGATAGATGCATCGCAGCGAATGGCCGATGTGGATGAAAGAAATAATACATTAGAGTTAAACTGGTAATGATATGAATGAAATAAGCTTGCGCAGGATCACATCAGCAGATGTGCCTGCGCTTTCTGTTATATCGAAACAGACTTTTTATGATACGTTCACCGGAACCTGCACGGAAGAAGATATGCAGGGTTTTCTGAAACAGTATTACGATGAAGACATTTTGCAAAAAGACCTCGACAGCGGAATTGAATTTTATTTTGCAGAAGAAAACGGTGTGCCTGTAGGTTATCTTTCTTTTAAGGACGAAAATCCTGAGTTTCCTGAAATAAAGAACAGCAGCGCATTAGAGCTCAAGCGTTTTTACGTGGATAAGAATTTTCACGGTAAAGGCGTTGCAAATATCATGATGCATTTTCTAATTGATCATGCCGTAGGGCAAGGCTATGATGTGATCTTCCTCGGTGTGTGGGAGTTTAATTACCGTGCGCAGAAATTCTATTCAAAGTTTGATTTTAAAGCAACTGAACATCGTCATGATTTCCCGATCGGTGATACGCCGCAGGTGGATGTTTATATGGTAAAATATTTCAGTTAAGAGGGCAAGTTCAAGTTGACGGTTGACAGCGACGTAATCATTTTCATCTGTCAACCATTATCTGTCAACCATCAACTGTCAAACATCAACTGTCAACCGTCGACCATCAACCATGTACTGTCAACCGTCAACCGTCAACCGTCAACCGTCAACTGTCATCAGTCAACTATTTCTGCAGCCCCTCATTAAACTCAATTAACAACTTTATCAGATCAGCCTGTTTTGTAAGCGGTAACGTTGCCCCCTTATCAAATACATCATGATACGCCGCGATGCCGCCTTTTGTGTAAAAGAAAAATGCAGGTACGCCTTTCTCTGTGAACCAGTAATGGTCACTGTTTGCGGCTTTTCCTCTCTGACCGATATCAACAAGATATTTGTGTTCATCATTGATCTTCCTCATCAACTCAAATTCTTTCGGAAATAATGTTGCATTTACAACAGTGATGCCTTGGCTCCCTGTTCCTGCAAGATCGGTGTTGGTAAGAAAACGAATTTGTTTGAGCGGAACCAACGGATGTTCGGTAAAATATTTTGAGCCGACCAACCCTGCTTCTTCTGCAGCGAATAAAATAAAACCGATAGAATATTTCTGCGGGTGTGTCCTGTAATATTTTGCGAGACTCAGCAGCAATGCATCGCCGCTTGCATTATCATTTGCACCCGGAAAATAAGTATCGCTTCCCATGCCCCCGAGATGATCGTAATGTGCCGTTATAAAAATAAATGAATCGGGTTTTTCCGTTCCGCGAACCATTGCACAAACGTTAGCCGCTTCAAATTTTTCGACAAGCTTATTTTCAATACTAAGCTTGATTGTTTTCGGCGCCTGTGTAAACAAATTTTTATCCAACTGTATCGTTGTAAGATCTGATGCTTCCTGCGCTACGTCCCATGTGAGCTTTTTCTCCAGCGATACAACGATGCGCTCTTCGGCATTTACAAAATGCGTACTGTCTGCCTGTCGGAGTGAACCTTCCGCTTTGCTTCCCCTGCTGTCGGCACCCACAATATAATCAACACCGGGGATCAGGTGTTTACCGTTTACTTCCACATCCATTTTTCCCGGAAATGTATTTACCGAAAAAGAAAATCTTTGCAGATAATCTTTTTTGCCCAACGGTTCCAACCCCAACGCTTTAAACTGATCAGCCAGAAAAGAAGCTGCTTTTTTCATGCCATCCTTTGTGTAACCTCTGCCCCAGAAGTACGGTGACGTAAGTGTATCCACCATTTTCCTGTTGTAAGAAATATCCTGTGCCGATGCGGAAAATGAAAATAGTACGGCCAAACCAATGAAAGCTTTTTTCATGCTGATTGTTTTGCTAAATATAATTGAAAAAATACCGGGGAGTGTAAAAGAAAAGATAAACAAGCCGTCATTACGAGCCGCTTAATAAGTATCAATGACTGTACACTCAATTCCGGCGCCGCAATCCGGATATTACGCCTGCGATCCCGACAGACCGATACTTTTCGAAAATAGTAAAACCGTTTTCAAATCAAAATGCACTTTATCTGCCGAAGAATTTATTTACCGCTTCCACACGATTGTTCACGTGAAGCTTATCATAAATGCTGTATACGTGCTTGCGAACGGTCTCCGAACTGATTGATAATTTTTCCGCGATCTCTTTGTAGATCAGGCCGGTAGATAATTGATTAAGTATTTCCAGTTCCCGTTTAGAAAGATCTTTCAACGGATCTTCTTTTTGCACCGGCGTGATCAGCCCCTTAAATGCAGATACAACTTTGAGAGCGATCATGCTGCTCATCGGTGCTCCGCCTTCATGCAATTCTTTGATCGCTTCCAATAATTTTACGGGAGTTGTTTTCTTTATCACATAACCGCTCGCCCCGGCTCTTAATGCTTCGAAGATCTTTTCATCATCATCGTACACCGTACACATCATGAAGAGCATGGCAGGAAACTCAAGTTTTAAACGACGCACGGTTTCAATACCGTTTATTCCGCCAAGGTCAATATCCATGAGCACAACTTCCGGCAAATACACGGGCAATTTTTCAAGCGCTTCTTCGCCGCTTACACAGGAGCATATCAATTTGTATTCGCCATTGAGCTGAATGATTTGCTCCAGGGCCTGACGAATGTCATTGTTGTCTTCTACGATCGCAACGGAAATGCTCATGTGCAAATCTTCATCTTTTTAATGTAAACGCGCTACCCTTTTGCGGTAGTTATTTAAGTGGTTGGTACAGCATGAACTTTTCGTCGAAGAAAGGCTCATCAAAGATCTTGTTGATCTCCCAAACAAATGGTTTGCAGTTACTTTCAGAAATTTCCCGGGAGAGGTCACCGCCTTTTAAACAGATCAGTCCGTTTGGAACGCCCTTCTCCGCCTTCTTTGTTCTGCGGATCAGCGGCCTGCTCCAGAACCAAAGATCTTTTAAAGGAGCAACGGCACGTGATACAACCGTATCAAATTGCCTGTTCTTTATTTCTTCCGCTCTGGAATGTTGTGTGGTGATATTTTTAATACCAGCTGCTTCCGCGATCTCATTCACTACTTTCAGTTTTTTGCCGATGCTGTCTACCAAATGAAATTTCGCTTCCGGAAAAAGGATCGCAAGCGGTAATCCCGGGAAACCGCCGCCGGCACCAAGATCCATGATCTCCATGCCCGGCTTGAGATCAAAACGTGTGGCAATAGTAAGTGAATGCAACACATGGTGCAGGTAAAAATTATCAATGTCCTTTCTGCTGATCACATTTATTTTTTCATTCCATTCCGTATACAATTCTTTGAGCACGGAAAGTTGCTCATCCTGCTCAGGCGTAAAATCGGAGAAGTATTGTTTGATCAATTCCATAATAAGTGCAAAGGTAAAAAAGTATCGATGACGATTTACGAACGACGAATACCTAATTTGGTCCATTCGATTCACTGCAAGTCTCCGATAACAGAAAGGGTGTTCACCCTAAAACCCGGTTCCAAATCTCCAAATTTTTAAATCAATAATCTGCACATCAACACATTTGTGATTTTCACTTCCAAGTCGGCTTCGCCTTCCTTACAACCGAAGGTGCAAACATGATATAATAAATGAACATCCACATCTCCAGCAAAATGAAGAAAGGGAAAAGGTCTTTTTCGCCGAGCCTCTTCATCGTTTTGGAAAAAATAATTGTTTGCCAAATGAGTTGCACGGCGAAAATGATCAGTGCCGATTGCCAGCAGTAAAATATCGCCGCAACAATTGTTACGGGATAAAATAAGAATTGCGAAAGTGCATAAAGCCCGAGTAAAAATTTATGTAACGGCTTATAATATTTTGACGTTGAATAGTGTCTGCTCTTCTGTGTGCGCCACTGCGACCAGGTTACAGGCGCATCGCTTAACGTAAAGCTGTCCGCATCCGTATTTATCTTTACATTCGTTTTTGTAGCGGCGGCATTAATGAAAAGATCATCATCGCCACCGAGAATATTATTGTGCGCACTGAATCCTTTATGGCGGAAGAACACAGCTTTTTTATATGAAAGATTTCTGCCCACACCCATATAAGTTGCGCCGGCTAATGCATAGCTCATGTATTGCAATGCGCTGTGAAAAGTTTCCCAACGCACCAGCGTATTCAGCATACCTTCTTTTTTATGATAAGCGCCGTAACCAAGCACGATCTCCGTTTCGTCATCATATACATGTTGCATGCTGTTGATCCAATGCTCACTCGCCGGAACACAGTCTGCATCCGTCATCAGTAATATTTCATACTTCGCTGCTTTGATCCCCATGCTCAACGGGAATTTTTTTCCGTGGATCATTTTCGCTTCCTGCGTAAGTTCCACAATATGCAGCTGCTTAAATTCTTTTTTGATTTCTTCAAGCAAATATTTTGTTTCGTCAAAAGAATTATCATCCACAACGATCACTTCATGCGTGCTGTTGTAATCCTGTACCAAGGCGCCGGGAAGATTCTTCGCAAGGTTGGCCGCTTCATCTCTCGCACAAATAATTACACTCACCGCATGCGTGCGGGAATGATTTTTTGGCTTCGCTTTATAAAAAGCCAGTCTTGCAAAAAAGAAGGAAAAATAAAAAAGCCTTACAAGTACAAGAAAGCAGAAAAAAATAAACACCGCCAAAGGCCAGTGCACAATCAGATTGGTAAAATTCATCGATGCAAAATTATTGTTTAAATCGCTGACTCGTGAACTTATAGCTGTCTTTTTATTAACGGTTGTATTGATCAGTTGCTTTGTTGATTGGTCAGCCCAAATACACCAACCAAGTCAACTAATCAACTAACCAACCAATCAACTATTTTTGCATTCTATGGCCGCTTTATCATTCGATTTACAACATACAGACACCGCTACAAAAGCAAGAGCAGGAAAGATTACAACCGATCACGGCGTTATTGAAACGCCGATCTTTATGCCCGTAGGAACCGTGGGCACGGTGAAAGCCGTTACGCAGCAACAGCTCAAAGAAGAAGTGCAGGCTCAGATCATTCTCGGAAACACATATCATTTATACCTGCGTCCGGGTTTGGAAACCCTTGAAGCAGCGGGCGGCCTGCATAAATTCAATGGTTGGGACCGGCCGATCCTCACCGACAGCGGCGGTTACCAGGTTTTTTCTCTGGCCAATAACCGGAAGATCAAAGAAGAAGGCGTGATCTTTCAATCTCATATCGACGGCAGTAAACACCTGTTCTCCCCGGAAAGTGTGATGGATACGCAGCGCATCATCGGCGGCGATATCATCATGGCTTTTGATGAATGTCCGCCTTACCCGAGCGATGAAACCTATGCGAAAAAAAGCATGGAGCTTACCCATCGCTGGCTCGACAGGTGCATTAAACATTTTAATGAAATGCCCGACAAATACGGCTACACCCAAAATCTTTTCCCCATTGTACAGGGAAGCACCTACAAGGATCTGCGCACTGCATCTTCGGAATACATCGCTTCAAAAAATGCGACAGGTAACGCCATCGGTGGTTTGAGCGTAGGGGAGCCGATGGAAATGATGTACGAATACACGGAATTATGCTGCGATATTTTACCGGTAAATAAACCCCGCTACCTTATGGGCGTGGGTACGCCGTGGAATATTCTTGAATCCATTGCGCTTGGCGTGGATATGTTCGATTGCGTAATGCCTACCCGCAACGGCCGTAATGCGATGCTGTTCACCTCAAAAGGCGTGATCAATATCGACAACAAAAAATGGGAAAAGGATTTCTCCGTGATCGATGACGGCATTGATTGTTCGACGAGTAACTATTATACAAAAGCCTATCTGCGTCATCTCTTTAAAGCAGGGGAGTATCTTGGTCTCACGATCGCAAGTGTTCACAATCTTGCCTTTTATCTTTGGCTGGTTAAGCAGGCGAGGGAACAGATCCTTGCAGGAACATTCAGTTCATGGAAAAATGAAATGGTAATGAGGTTGCAGACGAGGTTGTAGGAAGGACCACGGACAATTGACAACGGACCGCAGGTATTCTTCACTTCGATCTGTAAGCCTGATCCTGTCAAATACAATTGCCGATTTTCGCTTTGATCTTTCAATTCGTTGTGTAAGCGGGAGCTTGTCGAAGGCGACTGCTGATATCCGCTTGTAATCACTCCGACCCGTCATCCGTCAATTGTGATCCGTCAACTGTCATCCGTCAACTGTCATCTCCCTCCTCAAAATCTCTTGCCCTAAAAAGCTGTATTTTTACCGCCTGGATCATCGTTGCCCGGAAAATATATGAAACCTTTTTTGCTCATCATCTTAATCCATTGCTGCAGTTGTTTTTCGGCAAATGCACAACTCTGCACCGGCAGTCTTGGCAAGCCGGTGATCAATATTGATTTCGGTAAAGGACCTAACCCCGGACCTGCGCTTAACCCTAACATCACAGGCTATCAATATTCCGCACCCGAATGTTTTGACGACGGCATTTATTCCATCAGGAATTCCGCAAGCGGTTGCCCGCTGCGCAACTGGCTGGAACTTCCTTCCGATCATACAAGGAACGGCTCGGGGTATTGCATGTTGATCAATGCCGCATACCAGGCGAACTTGTTTTACACCGACACGGCAAAAAATCTTTGCGGCAATACCACTTACGAACTGGCGGCATGGTTCTATAATCTCGACAGATCATTCACCTGCCAGGGAAATCCTATTAAACCCAACATTGGTTTTTCAATTTCAACAACAGCGGGTGTTGTATTGCAAACGTACAATACCGGCGACATTCCTTTCTCGCCAACCGGCGAATGGAAACAGTATGGTTTTTTATTTACCACACCTGCGAATACCGGCGATATTATTTTTAAAATGTTCAACAATGCGCCGGGTGGTTGCGGAAATGATTTTGCGTTGGATGATATTACTTTTCGTGCGTGCGGACCATTGCTCACTGCAACCGTAAGCGGCTCATCTGCAATTTCATTTTGCGAAGGCAATGCAAATACGTATAATCTTTCCTGCAATGCGCCAGGAAGTGCCGCCAACACTATGTTTCAATGGCAACAAAGTACAGACAGCATAAACTATACTGATATTTCCGGAGCTACCGCAACAAACTACATGAAGAGCTTTGCAGCGAATGCTTTGCCCGGTAAATATTACCTGCGGATGGGAATTTTGCAAAACGGCCAGTCGATTAACTGCAGCATTTATTCTTCACCCGTTGTTTTCCGGATCGATCCGTTGCCGGTCGGAGTAATAAATTCCAACAGCCCGGTATGTGAAAAAGAAACATTGCATTTATCCGTGACCGGCGATCCTGTGATCCTTTGGACATTACCGTCGGGGCAAACAAAAACAGACAATCCGCTTGACCTGCCGAATATGAATTCATCCATGGAAGGAAAATATTACGTGAAACTTAAAGCTGCTGCGGGCTGTGAGAAAACGGATTCGGTTTCGGTGCTGATGAATCCCGCACCGATAGCCTTCGTGTCATTTACCGATACAACTGTTTGCAGTAAAACATCGATAAACTTTCACGCATCGGGCGGCACGGCTTATACATGGTCGCCCGCGGGTTATCTTAATTCAACGATCATCGCAAACCCTGTTTTAACTGCGGTAGATTCAACACTGTTCACGGTAATTGTACAGACTGATTTTTTCTGTTCTGATACCGCATTCATCAATGTGAACACGATCAAAAAGCCGGTCGTGAATGCAGGCCCCGACAGAACATTGATTAACGGAACAACTCTTCAGCTCAACGCAGTTGTTACGGGAAATATCACCGGCTTCAACTGGCTCAGCTCGCCTTATTTAAGCGATCCTTTGTCGCTTCATCCTTTCGTGGATCCGGTTACGGACACAAAATTTGTGTTGACCGCAGAAGCGATCCGCAATTGCGGGATGAGCTTTGATACGGTGACCGTAAAAGTGTTTGATGACATTTATATACCCAATGTTTTTTCGCCCAACAATGACGGTAAGAACGATATCTGGCGGGTCTCTGTACTCGACGCTTATTCCGGGATCAAAGTCGCGGTCTTCAGCCGTTCCGGGCAAAAAGTATTTGAAACTAATGATCTCCTGCGGGGCTGGGACGGAACTTTTAAAGGAGAAAAATTATCCGGTGGAAATTACATTTACCTGATTTACGTTCCGGGGAGAAAGGCGATTAAAGGGAATTTGCTTTTGTTGAGATAATTCGTCTGCAGCAGTTTAAATGGATATATCAATGAAGATCATCTTACTTATATTGACTTTTTTTGGAGCTTTAAACTCGAAAGCTCAAGACATTCCGGAAGAGATTATTCCTGAAACTGACAAATTGATTGAGCGCATTGACTCACTACAAAAAAATGAATATGATACTGTAGTTGCATACATTTTTAGGAAAGGATATCCTGATATGGAAATGTACAGTTTAAAAGGAGCAGGTAAGGTTCATATATTCCGTGAAGCAGTAGTCATCGGATTCAAAAAAAATACGATCAACTGCATAAGATTTATTGATACATTCGACAGTGTTTTTGAATCAAAGCCTGTTATCTTAAAACCCGATTCCTTCCTGCAAGTTATGCGTGCTCAAATTGGCAAATGTAGTAATGAAATTTTTTTGCCTTATGTATGTGAGCTTGTTCCTGATAGTGCAACCAATATTAAAGCCTTCTATCCCCTTAATCCCAACTTACATGAACCCTCTACAATGCTTTACTTTAATTGCTGCACAGACGAATATTGGAAAGAATTTTATTTCCGAAGTGTAGATGAATATCTCAACGCCGGTTTTCCTGTTAATCTTAATTTTACATACAATAGTTCATTGAATTTATACAAGTTCTATTTTTATCTCAATACATTACTCAACAAGCCACGCGATACATTTTATTTCGGGAAATAATTACCGTCCCGGGCGCTCTTCAATATTACACCCGAATAAGTCTATTCATTTTCCTTTTGTCGGGGTAAATTGAATGACCGGAAAGGAGTGCACCTCAAAGCTCGATGCGGGCAGGAAAAAACAACATGTTTTATGAAAATTGCTATTCCGATTTTAATCATCGTATTTATGATTGCTGTTCCTGTTTACAGTTTAAAAAGTAATTATGCCATTTTTCATACTTATCTGGTTGGCTCAGATTGTGAAAGTGTCATTAAGCGCAAATCAGATATCGGGTACAGTAGTAGTGTTAATTACTATGTTTATACGGAAAGAAACGGATCAGAAATTGAGATCAGAGTTCCTTACAGTGTAAATAATAATAAAGAAACCGGTGATTCAATCAAATATAAATATGTGGATGGCAGTAATTTCGGAGTATATGCAGGAAGCTTACATCCTTTCAATTTTTCAATATTTTAATCATACTCACCGGTTTAACGTTTTTAGGTTACCTGATAAAAAGAGATCCCTAAGTCGTAGATAAGATTTTACCAACGCATGCTTTTCACAGGGTACATCAAAATATTACCCCTCTGCCGTGAAACTCCGGGGGGTATAAAAGAACTCAACTTTAAAGTTCTTATTAAACAATCTCCTGATGCCGTGATTACCTAAGTGTTGCATTACTGTTATCTCCTGATCGCCTGCTTGTTAGCATATAGTAACAAGCTAGGAACATGCTTATCACATCGGCGTCACAACGTTATCATGTCCAAAGAAGGTCCAATGAATGTCTGAAGAAAGTCCGGGGAAAGTCCCATGAAAGTCCCATAGAGTCCCGGAATATCCCAAAAAGTCCCAAAATGTCTAATCGGGTAATTGGTCCTTATTCGGGGATATTTAATTTGCCTTAGCAGGCTGAATGTTTTCCGGTTGACAGAGTTAAGAAATAACTGCACTGCAAATTTACAAAATAAAAGATAGAAAGCAACGAAAACTGTGTCGGAAAAAGCATAATTTCTAACAACCGGATCGCTTATCTTATTAATTTATCTTTTGCTGTTTTTTCTCCCTACTTTCAATTCCTATGAGATCAATAATGCTGTTGCTGTTATCCTTTTCTTTGTGTGCCGCTGCAAAGGCGCAGCAAATCTTTTATTGGCGTTGGCAGGCTGCCGGCGATTCGGTGCATATCACAGGTGCGATCGGCACGGACAGAATTATTGTACCTCAATCCCTCAAACTCACACGTGAACGCTTTGTAAGACTATGTTATATTATTGATGAGATCGAGTATAAAAAGCTGGAAGTATATCACAACACCGCCGACACATTAAGCGATCTCCTGATAAAACCTTTTGCAAATGAGCTCAAAAAATGCAGCAGCATTTACGTGGAGATCGATTCATCCTTACTCAATTTTTCACTTGAATTTTTAGCGGTAAATAAAATGCCGCTGGCAATTTACAAACCAATGCTGTTTACGATAAACGGATTTGTAAATGCAGATACCACGCAATCATTTCCTTTACACCGCGGATTCATCGTACGTGACAAAACCTCCGATCCCGAGAAAGCCTGCATCAATATTTTTCATCAGTTTCCAAAGTCTGAATTTAAAGATGCATACAGCATTTATCAGAAGGATCTGGGGTTGAAGAAGAACACGGATTTTATTTTATTCAGCGCACATGGTGATGCCGATAGTCTTACGTTTCGCGGCGGCATCGGTCTCAATAAAATTGATAATGTAGATCCGGAATTTTTTAAAATGAATGATCCGGCGTTGGTTTATCTGGATGGTTGTCAGCAGGGCATAAACCGGACATATATTTCAGCGCCGGCGCAAACGGAGAAAACAAATTTTTATTTGGGACCATTGGTGAGCAACGATTCCGGAGAATCTTCTACAAGAACGATCAATTGGTTCTTTGATTATTTAAAGCAAACCAAGGATCCTGTTGTGTCACTTTTTAAAACAAGGCAAAGACTTTTTGTGCATTACAACGGTCATATAAAGCAGATGGATGTAATCAACAAATCGTTTATTTTCAGGGTATATAAGTTATAACTATGATTTCTTAAAGCAGTTTAGCGGAATATTTAGGATTTTCATCATCTAAAAATACTTTTCAAATTATTATCTTTATCCCGAAAAAAATAAATCAGGCATGAAAATTTTCTTTACACTTCTTTGTTCCCTTTTCTTTTTTGGCGCTTCAATCGCACAAACAAATACGGTTCAGCAAAATGCTGCGCAGGCTAAGGATGCGCCGGTGGATGTTACCATCACCGATTTTAAAAAGAATTTCCTGTCGCACGAGATCGTTGTGTTTCACAGCCGCCTCACACAAAAGGATTACCAGGGTATGAGCCAGGATAACGGCAAGGTGTCGCTCCGTTTGCCCGCAGGTGATAAATATGATATTTTCATTTTAGGCTTCAAGGATTCTACCAGCTATAATGTGTTGGATATTCCGGCACTCGGTCCCAATGCATCTTATAAAAAACCGTTTGTAGTGGATATTCAGTTTCAGCCGGCAAAGTCATTTGTGCTGGAAGGGGTGAATTTTGAAACGGGTAAAGCAGACCTTACCCCGGAATCTTTCGCGGTACTTGACGAGCTGGTTACTTATATTCAAAATCATAACGAGGATCATATCGAGATCGGGGGTCACACAGACAATGTGGGAAAGCCGGCAAATAACATGTTGCTCTCAATGGACCGCGCGAAAAGCGTAATGGCCTACCTGATCGCAAAAGGTATCGACGTATCAAAAATTACGGCAAGAGGATACGGGTCTACTGTTCCCATTGAGCCAAACACCACAGCAGAGGGAAGAGCTACAAACAGGAGAACCGAAGTTAAATTTTTAGATTAAGGATAGAATCGCGATAAGATTTACCCGATTTAAGCCGTTAAATATCAATCAATTGGTGTTTAACGGCTTAATTATTATTGCGTGATTTTGTCGTGCTGCCCATTATCTTTCACAATTTAGTAATTAATTAAAATAATAATCCTATCTTTGCGCTCCGAAATTTATGGCTAAACAAGCACTTATTAAACAGGATGGATCTATAGTGGAAGCTTTAAGCAACGCTATGTTCAAGGTGAAATTGGAAAACGGTCATGAGATATTGGCTACGATCTCCGGTAAAATGAGGATGCACTACATTCGTATCTTGCCGGGCGACAAAGTGGGGGTAGAGATGAGCCCCTATGATCTTACGAGAGGAAGGATCATTTTCAGGTATAAGTAACACAGTTTATCAAGTATAAAAAGTAAAATAAAGTATCATGAAGGTTAGAGCTTCAATTAAAAAACGCAGCGCAGATTGCAAGATCGTAAGAAGAAAAGGGCGTCTGTATGTGATCAACAAAAAGAATCCTCGTTTTAAACAAAAACAAGGATAAGTTGCGGCCCCTAAAGGGTTTCACCATCTTAAATATTAAATATTAAATCGAAAATAAAATATGGCCCGTATAGCCGGTATTGATCTGCCAAAAAACAAAAGAGGAGTAATCGGACTTACTTATATATATGGTATAGGACCGAACACTGCTAAGTACATTCTTGATAAAGCATCTATTGATATCAATAAGAAAGTGAATCAATGGAACGATGATGAGCAAACGGCTATCCGTAATATCATCAGCGGAGAAATCAAGACTGAAGGTGCTTTGCGCAGTGAAACACAAATGAACATTAAGCGTTTGCTTGATATCGCTTGTTACCGCGGTCTTCGTCACCGTAAAGGTTTACCGCTTCGTGGTCAACGTACACGTACCAACAGCCGCACAAGAAAAGGTAAGCGTAAGACAGTAGCAGGTAAGAAGAAAGTTGCTAAGAAATAATAATTGATAATTCCGGTTACGAAACATTATGTGTTTCGTAATCTGTTTTTATAAATGATCTGTTTTTTAGTTCAGCGCCGGATCGCGGAGATCAGCAGGAGGGTTGAACTTACCCCTGATCATATCGGGGAGCATTATTAAACGAATACCTACATTTAAAAAATGGCAAAAGCACAAGGTGGAAAGCAGGGCGCAAAAGCAGCTTCCAAGAAAAGAGTAGTAAAAGTAGAAAGCCACGGTGATGCACACATCGTAGCAAGTTTCAACAACATTATCATCAGTCTTACCAACAAGCAAGGCCAGGTTATTTCATGGTCTTCCGCGGGTAAAATGGGTTTCCGTGGTTCTAAAAAGAACACACCGTACGCTGCTCAGATGGCCGCTGCAGATGCTGCTAAAACAGCACTTGACGCAGGTTTGAAAAGAGTAGACGTATTGGTTAAAGGTCCGGGCAGCGGCCGTGAAGGTGCTATCCGTTCTCTTTCTCAAAACGGTATCGAAGTAGCATCTATTAAAGATATTACGCCAATGCCGCACAACGGTTGTCGTCCTCCGAAAAAGCGCAGAGTATAAAGATGTAAGAATTAAGAATGAAGATGTAAGATTTGCCGGTCTCTGATAATATAAAGTGCCTGCGAATTCTGAAGACTTCTAAATCTTAAATCTCAAATCTTAAATCTAAAATATTCATTAACCGGGTTCAGCATTAATTTTTACGATTTTTAGGATGCTGTTCCGTCATTAAAAAATCACTCATACATTATGGCACGTTACACAGGCCCCAAGACAAAGATCTCCAGAATTTTCGGAGAGCCTATCACAGGAAACGGAAAATGGTTAACTAAGAACAGTAACCCTCCGGGTATGCACGGTGCAAACCGCAAGCGTAAAACTTTAGGTGAATACGCACTTCAGTTGAAAGAAAAACAAAAAGCAAAATATACGTACGGTTTGCTGGAAAAACAATTCCGCTTAACGTTTGATGAAGCTTCCCGTCGTAAAGGTGTTACCGGTGAAAACCTGATCAAATTGCTTGAAGCACGTTTGGACAACACGGTTTTCCGTATGGGGATTTCTATCAGCCGCCAGGGCGCACGTCAGTTGGTAAGTCATAAGCACATCACTGTTAACGGTGAGGTGTTGAACATTCCTTCTTACAGCTGTAAGCCCGGTGATGTTATCGGTCTGAAAAATAAGAGCGCTGCTAACAAATCTATCACTGATAATCTTCGCGGAAAAAATCCTAAACACAATTGGGTTGACTGGAGCGAAGGCGATATGAAAGGTACTTTCATCGCTTATCCTGAAAGAGAAAGCGTTCCTGAGAATATTAAGGAGCAATTGATCGTCGAACTTTACTCTAAGTAATAGTTTAGAGAGATAAAAGACGAAAGACAAAAGATCAGAGACGCGACAGGAAATTTTTGATCGATTCTGCCGAGTAGGAAGCGAAAAGCAACATTCATTTTAAATTAAAATCAACAAATAAAAATGGCCATTTTTAATTTTGTTAAACCGGATAAAATAGTTCTGCAAAAAGCAACGGATTTCGAAGCTCAGTTTGAGTTTCGTCCGCTTGAGCCGGGTTATGGTGTAACTATCGGTAATGCGCTTCGCCGCGTATTGCTTAATTCTTTGGAAGGTTATGCTATCACAGGTATCAACATTGCAGGAGCTGATCACGAATTTGCAACATTGAAGGGTGTTACAGAAGACGTTACTGAGATCATTTTGAATTTGAAACAGGTTCGTTTCAAAGTAAAGGGTGACCAGGATATCTCAACTGAAAAAGTTACCCTGTCTATAAAAAATAAAACAGAATTCACGGCGGGAATGATCGGAGAAGCATCTCCTGCATTTGAAGTTATGAATCCTGAATTGCTGATCTGCACATTGGACAACAGCACAAAATTCGACATCGATATCACTATCGGGAAAGGTCGTGGTTATGTGCCGGCGGAAGAGCATAAAGATAAGAGCTCACAGTTCGGTTACATCGCTGTGGATTCCATCTATACACCGATTAAAAATGTAAAATACCTCATCGAAAATACGCGTGTTGAACAACGCACGGATTTTGAAAAGCTGATCATGGATGTTGTTACCGATGGTACCATCCACCCGGAAGAAGCTGTAAAACAGGCGAGCCGTATTTTGATCCAGCATTTGATGATCATCACTGATGAGAACATCACTTTCGATACGAAAGAAGACAAGAAAGAAGATATGGTAGATGAGCAAACTTTGCAATTGCGCAAAATGCTTAAAACTCCGTTGGAAGATCTTGACCTTTCTGTAAGAGCGTTCAATTGTTTGAAAGCAGCTAAGATCAATTCATTGAGCGAACTGGTGCAGTACGAGCAGGAAGACCTGATGAAGTTCAGAAACTTCGGTCAGAAGTCTTTGAGCGAGATCGATTCAGTATTGCAGGACAGAGGCTTAAGCTTCGGTATGGATCTGAGCAAATTGAAATTAGACGACGAATAAAAATAATTAGCTGATATGCTAATGTGCTGATAAGCTGATGGTAAATATAGAAACATCGCAGCGAACTTAAAGAATCAGCACATCTACATATCAGCACATCAGCACATTCAATAAATAAGTAGGTTACAAATCCTGACACGGTGTAACTGAAATTAAAAACTAAAAGTCATGCGTCACGGAAACAAAAACAACAACCTCAGCAGAACAGCTTCTCACAGAAAAGCATTGTTGATGAACCTCGGCTGCCAGTTGATCACTTACAAAAGGATCACTACTACAGTAGCAAAGGCAAAAGCGCTGCGTTGTTACATCGAACCGCTTATTACAAAAACAAAAGCTACAGAATCTAAAGAAGCGATCATGCACAATCACCGTATTGTGTTCAGCTACCTTAATGATAAAGCTGCTGTTAAAGAATTATTCACTGTAGTTGCGCCTAAAGTTGCAGGTCGTCCGGGTGGTTATACCCGTATCATCAAACTTGGTGCGAGGGTAGGTGATAATGCTGAAATGGCAATGATTGAATTAGTCGACTTCAACGAAGTTTACGGAAAAGGTATCACTGCTGCTGCAGAACCTGCTAAGAAAACACGTCGTGCAGGTGGTGCTAAGAAAAAAGCAGACACTACAGACGAAACTGTTGAAACAACAGAAACTTCAACTGAAGAAAAAGCTGAAGCATAAGATGCGTTAATAAAATTTATATAAGCCCCGTTATTTTATCGGGGCTTTTTTATATCATTGCGGAAATGAGCAACAATCAAAATAATTTTATGATCAGATCTGCGAAATACATTTTTATCATCATTGCCCTTGGCTTTGTATCACCTGCAACAGCTCAGGATCGGGTGCATTTGTTAGATAGCATCTACGGTGCGCTCTACGCAAAGAAAAAGTTCAATGGTAATATTCTGGTTGCCGACAAAGGGCAGATCATTTATCAAAAGAGCTTTGGTATTGCTAATGAAGCAACGGGAGAGATGCTGAATGAAAATTCGGTTTTTGAGCTGGCTTCGGTTTCGAAACAATTTACCGCAACAGCCATCATGATGCTGAAAGAAAAGGGAAAATTATCGTTGGATGATAATATCGGGAAATACATTCCTGAGCTGGCATTTTATGGCAATGTTACCGTACGCAATCTGCTCAATCATACGGGGGGATTACCGGATTATATGGGTTTGATGGATTCGCTTTTCGACCATTCAAAAATAGCAACCAATAAAGATATTATAGTCCTGTTTGCAAAGCATCATCCTGCAGTCGAATTTGCACCGGGAACAAAATATGAATACAGTAACACCGGCTATGCTTTACTCGCAAGCATTATTGAAAAAGTTTCGGGAATATCCTATGCTCAGTATTTGGCGACGAATATTTTCAAGCCGTTGGGGATGACGAACAGCTTTGTTTACACGAGAAGATTAGCGCCGCGTAAAATAAATAGCTACGCATTCGGATATATTTTTTCGAAAGAACAGAAAAAATATATTTTGCCTGATGCAGACGAAGATAATAAGATGGTGATCTTCCTCGATGGTATCGTTGGTGACGGTACGGTAAATTCTACCGCGCCTGATCTGCTTAAATGGGACAGAGCATTGTATACCGATAAACTGATTTCGAAAGCTGACGTGCAGGAAATGTATACGCCTGCAACGTTGAGCAATATGCAGCGAACTCAATATGGCATGGGCTGGATGACGGACAGCACGAAAAACTGCGGCAGATTTGTAGACCACAGCGGTGGCTGGCCCGGCTATTCTACTTACATCGAAAGGCATTTGGATAATGATAAAACGATCATCATTCTCGACAATCATTCCGACGGCGGCTTCCCGGTTTTTGCAACGAGAAAAATAGTTTATAACAAATCTTTAAAATCAAAACAACGGGAAGCTATTGTATTGTCACCGGGCCTGTTGGCGGAATACGTGGGCGAATATGAATTGTCGGAAGGGATCTTAATGAAAATAATGTTGGAGAACGGCGCATTAAAAACGCAGCTCGGCGAACAAAATGCATTCCCGATTTTCGCGGAATCAAAAGATAATTTCTTCCTGAAAATTGTAGATGCGCAACTTGAATTTCTAAGAGACAATGACGGGAAAATAAATAAAGTAATTTTGCACCAGAACGGAAATAATACACAGGCATATAAGATCAAATAATTATGGCAAAAGCGATTCTTTTACTGGCAGACGGAACAGTGATACACGGAACGGCATTCGGAAAGACAGGAACTGCAACCGGTGAAATTTGTTTTAATACAGGGATGACGGGTTACCAGGAAGTATTTACAGATCCGAGCTATTACGGACAGGTACTGATCATGAACAGCGTACATACAGGTAATTATGGAGTAATGTCGGCAGACGTGGAAAGCGGCGGTGTGAAAGTAAAAGCAGTTATCGGCAGAAACCTGGAAGAAAAATTCAGTCGCTTTATGGCTGAAGGTTCCCTGCAGGAATATTTTGAGCAGCAACAGGTAGTAGCAATAAATGGTGTGGATACAAGAGCACTTGTAGCGCATGTGCGTACGAAAGGAGCGATGAATTGCATTATCTCATCGGAGATCACAGATATAGAAGAACTGAAGAAAGAACTGGCGAAAGTGCCGTCGATGGATGGTTTGGAACTGGCATCAACGGTGAGTACGCAGGAGACATATACATTGGGTGACGAAAAAAGCGATTTGCGTGTGGCGGTGCTTGATTTCGGGATCAAAAAAAATATCCTGAATTGTTTTACAGAAAGAGGCGTACACGTAAAAGTGTTCAACGCAAAAACGCCTTTTGCTGAGTTAGAAAAATTTGCGCCGCACGGTTATTTTATCAGCAACGGCCCGGGTGATCCCGCACCAATGGATTATGCGATAAAGACCGTGAAAGATATTATGCAGGCACACAAACCTGTATTCGGTATTTGCCTCGGCCATCAGCTGCTTGCGTTGGCAAATGATATTCCTACTTTTAAAATGCATCACGGTCATCGCGGATTAAACCACCCGGTGAAAAACGTGATCACGGGCAGAAGTGAGATCACTACACAAAATCACGGGTTTGGTGTGGATCCTGATGCGGTAAGAAAAAATGACAATATTGAGATCACGCACCTCAATTTAAATGATGACAGCATCGAAGGAATTCGTGTGAAAAATAGGAATGCATTTTCTGTGCAATATCACCCGGAAGCTACGCCGGGTCCGCACGACAGCAGGTATTTGTTTGATGATTTTGTAACGATGTTGAAAAATTCAGGGCAATGAAAATAGCGATCATCAACGGACCAAACCTGAACCTGCTCGGCAAAAGAGAAACATCTGTTTACGGCACGGAATCTTTTGAAAGCTTCCTGCCCAAGCTAAAGGAACAATATTCCTCCATTGAACTTAACTATTTTCAAAGCAATGTAGAAGGGGAGTTGATCAATGCCATTCAGGAATTCGGTTTTTCTGTTGATGGCATAATTTTAAATCCGGGAGGTTACACACATACTTCCGTTGCAATAGGCGATGCTGTTGCCGCTGTTTCTGCAAAAGTTATCGAAGTGCATATCTCTAATATTTTCGGACGGGAAGAATTTCGTCAGCTCTCTCACGTTTCCGGCAAAAGCGCCGGCGTTATCAGCGGTCTCGGGTTAAAAGGTTACCGACTTGCGATTGAGTGGTTCTTAGAAACTGATAAATTATCCGAATTAAAGTGACAACTGCTTACTGAGAGTTGAAATATTCTTTTTGAACATATCCAGTGCTTCGTATTGCGATTGAATAAAACTGTTGTCTTCCAGTTTGCCCAATACCTTATTCATCTCATCATTATTCTCATATACCATTTTGCGGTAAGGATTGCTGTAATCTTTTTCTCTGGCTTTATAAATGCCTGCTGTGATCTTTTCTTTCGTTATGATGGCTTCAGCAAGCAATGATTTAAATAATTCCGGCGTGAATTGTTTCACTGTAATATTCAACTGTTCGCATAGTGATGCAAAAGCGTGCTCCAGTTTATCATGGCCGTATGTTTTACCTTCTTCGCGATACCGGTCGTGGACGCCGTTCCAGCTTTGCAGCCTATCAGCAATGACATCGCTTTTTAATTTTTTTACTGATGACGTCTGCATTAACTGTCCGCCGATATTGAGCCACTCCGTGCGTTGGATCTTTACCGGCAATGATTTTTTAAATGCTTCAAAATCAGTAAAATTATTTTCTTTGAGATGATTGATGAGTGTGCAAACACCATAGTATTTGATCAATTCTTTGTACATGTTCGAAGAGTCCTTCACTTTGATGATCCTCGTTTTTCTGCCGGTGTTCTCCCATCCCTTAATGAATGCGGAGCCGTCAGTTTCCAAAGGAAGGCCGTCCAGTATTTTAACGGCATCAAATATTTCATTGATGGTATCGGGTGCTAAATAATCGTATTCGATGAGTTGGATCTTTTCTGTGCGCTTATCTCTGTCACGATATTTCCAGGCATTTCTTTCGAGGGCGTACATATTATACATGAACCAATATGCGGGCATTACGACCAACTGATCATTGGTAATGTCATTGCTGATGAGACTGAACGGGATCGGGATATTTAATTCTGCAGGAAAATCTCCTTTAGCAATTATGGTGAATGAAGCAAACTTTGAATTGTGTTTTAAACTCACACACAAGCCCGGCCAAAAACCACGTCCTGCCTGTATTTCGCCATCAGGGCTTCTGCTGTTGTGATTACTGCCGATCGTTACGCCTGCAGCAATATTACTTTGCCCCATGATAAGCGAAGCACATAAAAATGAATTGTTGTGATGTTGCTCGTGCCCCGGAAAGATCAGTGAATTCAGTACTTCGCAACAGGAAATGGTAGAATTATTTCCGAGATAAGAATTGATCAGTCGGGCACCGTATTTTAATTGCGAATGCGAAGCCATGATAAAACGAACCGCCTTTACTCCATAAAAAATACGGCAGCCAAAGCCAATCACGCCATTTACCAATTCACAGCCTTCTCCAATTTGTGATTTGCGTGCGGCGTCGCTGTTGATCGTAACATTTTTTATTTTATTGGCGCCTTTCAGATAAGCATCACTGCCGATCCACACGTCTTTGATGATGCCGCAGTTTTTGATCACCGTGCGTTCACCGACTTTGCCGTAATATCCTCTTTTATCATCCAGTTCTTTCTGAGTGAACTTTTTAAACTGATCCATCAGCCCATCTTCCGCCCGATACCTGCTCCACATATATGCGTCGCCCGGCAACATGCCGTTGAACGGAAGAATACTTCTGCCGCCGTTTTCATTACACACTTCCACCCAGGTGCGGTTCTTTTCATCTTCACCTTCTTTGATGATACCGTTACCGAATTTTGAATAATCGGTAGTGGCCATTTCATTCACGTTTGCGATCATTACATCTTTTGAAATGATGTAATGGCTGAGGTAATGAACATTGTCAATACAAATATTGTCACCGAGATCACAACTTATTATCGTGCTGTTATAAATACCGACCGGCAAACGCAGGTTATGAAATTCTTTGTAGTAAGGTTGTAATTCACCGATGCGGATCAAACCGAAAAATTTGCAATTTTTCACCAGTGAAGGGGCAAACTTTTCCGACACGAGGATATTGTTCCAGTTGTCTGATGTATTCCTGTTGTGAATAAGCATCTCCGTTTCGGCAGTGGTAAGCGACCGGTACGTGGTGTTCCATTCGTTCTGAATATTGCGCAGGTAATATTCATTTTCACCTGCAGGAATATATTTTGCCTCGATAAAATTATAACCTAGGTCCTGAACGGAATGTGTCTGAATCTGATTCATTAAAAGAATTTGGAGATTTGAAGACCAGCTGAGTTTGAAGATGGATCCACGAAGTGAGATCAGCTTTTTACGCGCTGTAATCAAAGCTCAATAAAGGTATGCTGTTCAAGTGAGTGACACAACGATGATCACCATAGCTGTGTTTGCCCGGACAACAAGCCAAAAAAAAGTAATGCATTAACCAAGTTAATGCATTATAAATATCAGGAGTAAATGTATTGATTATTATTCAACAGTTACACTCTTGGCCAGGTTACGCGGCTTATCTACGTCCACGCCTTTTGCGATGCCTGTGTAGTAAGAAAGTAACTGTAACGGAACTACGCTGATGATCGGTGCGATCAATTCATCTGCGGCAGGAATTGCGAAGACATCATTGCTGAGTGTCGGGCTTATTTCATCTCCGTCTGTGATGATAGAAATGATCTGTCCTCTGCGTGCCTTGATCTCCTGCATATTGCTCACGATCTTTTCGTGGTAAGAGTCTTTTGTAGCGATAAATACAACAGGTAAATCTGAATCTACCAATGCGATAGGGCCGTGTTTCATCTCTGCAGCAGGATAACCTTCCGCGTGGATATAAGAAATTTCTTTCAGCTTTAATGCGCCTTCCAGTGCGATGGGGAAATTGTAACCGCGACCGAGAAAAAGAAAATCTTTTGCATCTTTATATTTCAATGCGATCGTTTTTAACGCATCAGCATTTTTTAAAATGATGTCTACTTTTTCAGGAACATCAGCCAATTCTGTAAGCAATTGCTGATAACGTTCGCGGGTGATCGTTCCTTTTTCAATACCGATCTTTAACGCCATCATCATCAACACTGCGAGCTGACCGGTGAATGCTTTTGTAGAAGCAACGCCGATCTCATGACCTGCATGTGTATATGCCCCTGCATGAGAAATTCTTGCGATCGAAGAACCGACAGCATTCACTACGCCAAAAATGAATGCACCGTTCTCTTTTGCTTTTTCAAGCGCAACTAAAGTATCTGCAGTCTCCCCGCTTTGAGAAATAGCAATGATCACATCACCCGGATTTACGATCGGATTCCGGTAGCGGAACTCTGATGCATATTCCACTTCAACAGGGATACGGCAAAGTTCTTCAATGATATACTCTGCCACTAAACCCGCGTGCCAACTGGTTCCGCAGGCAACGATCATGATGCGGCTTGCATTTTTGATCTGCTCAATATTGTCATCTACACCGGCCATGGTAATGGTTCCCGCTTCGGCATTTAATCTCCCGCGAAGGCAATCATGAATGGTGCCCGGCTGCTCGTAAATTTCTTTGAGCATGAAATGATCGTAGCCGCCTTTCTCAATCGCAGCAAGTTCCATATCAAGCTTGGTGATAAAAGGAGTGATCTTTTCATTACCGATATTTTTAAGAATAAGCTCGTTTGGTTTTACAATCGCCAATTCATAGTCATTTACGTACACTACCTCTTTTGTGTACTCAATAATAGGCGATGCATCAGATGCTAAAAAGTGTTCCCCTTTACCGATACCGATAACCAGCGGACTTCCTTTTCTTGCTGCGATGATCGTTTCCGGATCTTCCCGATCCAATAACAAAATACAATAAGCGCCGGTGATCCGTTTTAATGCGATGCGTAATGCTTCTTCAAGCGGGCATTCATTATTCAGTTGAATGTCTTCAATGAAATTTAATAATACTTCTGTATCCGTATCACTCACGAAAGAATATCCTTTCTTAACAAGTTCTGCCTTTATTTGCGCATAGTTCTCGATGATACCGTTATGGATGATCGCCAATCTGCCGCTTGCTGATGAATGGGGATGAGCATTACGGTCATTAGGTTCGCCGTGGGTTGCCCAACGGGTATGGCCGATACCGATACGTGCGTCCAGTGTTTTTCCGATGAGACTTTCCTCGAGTTCGGAAACCTTCCCTTTCTTTTTGTAAACGTCAAGTTTGCCGTCGTGAAGTAAGGCAACACCGCTGCTGTCGTAACCGCGGTATTCCAATCTTTTGAGGCCCTTAAGAATTACCGGGTAAGCTTGTCTTGGTCCTGTGTATCCTACAATTCCACACATATATAATGGGTTAAGTTGATCTTAAAATAAGACGGCAAAATTATCTAAAATAATGATGTGAATCATATTTACCTGCGCGGGTAAAAATTATAACATCTCGTTTTGAAATCAACTGAAATCCTTTTCGGTAATTCCTTTTACCCGTCATACCTTCTTTTTGTTTGATAGGTCTGAGTCGCTCCCGGCCCCGCAGTTGCGCCGGCGCTGCAAATTCTTCTCCGGAAAAAATATGCTGCGCATTTTTCCAAAGCCGGCTGCGGCGTTACCGAACAATATAAGGCGCCTCTGCAACTATTGATTTATAACCTGAAGGGATGAATCTTTTATAACACTAAAGCTGTGATCCGGTAATAGGACAGATTAGAGTAAAATTCCGCTGAGAAAAAAATACGCAACCGAGAAATAAATGATCAATCCCGTAACGTCTACAAGTGTGGCTACAAAAGGAGCGGAGCTTACAGCCGGATCGGCACCGAGTTTTTTAAGGAGAAGCGGAAGCATGGAACCGGTGATCGTTCCCCAAAGCACAACACCGATGAGTGAAATACCTACACTTAATGCAATGAGGAACCAATGCGGTCCGTAAAGATCTTTAAAGACACCTTTGACCATCAGTTCATGCCATAAAGTAATCCTGATAAAACCGATCAATCCAAGGATACCGCCGAGTACAAGTCCGCTGGAAATTTCACGGCGCATTACACGCCACCAGTCTGCAAGGGAAACTTCACCCACAGCCATTGCCTGGATGATCAAAGTAGAAGCCTGAGATCCGCTGTTACCGCCGCTTGAAGCGATAAGCGGCATGAACATTACCAAAACAGTTGCTTTTGCGATCTCGTCATTAAAATATGCTAGTGCTGTTGCCGTCAGAAATTCACCGAGGAAAAGCACGATCAGCCAGCCCGCTCTTTTTTGCATCAGCTTTAAAAAAGGCGTATCAAGGTATGGCTCGTCAAGAGCTTCGGTACCGCCCATTTTCTGCATATCTTCTGTAAATTCCTCCTGTGCCACCCAAAGCACATCATCGATCGTTACAATACCAAGGAGAATATTTTTTTCGTCCGTTACAGGCAGGGCGGTGCGATTATTCATCCGGAAAATATCACTCGCTATTTCCTGGTCGTCATTTACTTTAAGAGAGATGAAACGTTCATCCATCAGGTCGCTCACCCTTACATCGTGCTCTGCGAGAATGAAATCGCGGATCTTAATATCATCAATCAGTTCACCTTTGCCGTTGATCACATAGATTACGTCAATTGTTTCACTGTTGGTTCCCCAGCGACGGATCGTTTCCAATACTTCTTTTACCGTGTTGTATTCGTATACATAAACATAGCCGGGCGTCATCAGCCTGCCCACGCTGTTTTCCGGGTAACCCAATAATTCGAGGGTGATCTTTCTCTCGGCGGGTTCCAGTGTTTTAATGAGCTCACGAACGGCATCGGTAGGAAGTTCTTCGAAGAAATCCACCCGATCATCCGCAGGCAGTTCATTCAATAACTCCGCACTTTTAAATGCAGGAAGATCTTTAATGATCCTTTTTTGTTCGCTCAGATCGAGGATCTTAAAAACGCCGGCAGCACGGTGAATAGAGAGGTGTGCGATGATCTGCGTTTCGTAATCACGATATTCATAGATCAGGTTTGCCACGTCGCTGATGTTCTGCTCATTCAGGAATTCCTTGATGATCAGTTTGTCTTCGGAAGCGATCACTTCTTCAAACCTTTCCTGCAACGATATCTCTTCCTGTTCCAAAGACATGCACCTAAAGTATTAATTTCGTTTTACGAAACGCAATTTAGACCTTTTTACTTTCAAACTATTGTTATGATTTTGCAATGCTTAATGATAAAAGATATCGACGAAAAAGGGCGAGGTGTATTCACCGATGAAGCCATTGCAGCCGACACGGTGATCGAAATTGCTGCCGTAATTGTAATGTCATCCGCAGATCGTATTCACCTGGACAAAACATTACTGCACGATTATATTTTTGAATGGGGCGCAAATAAAGACCAATGTGCTATGGCGCTGGGAATGATCCCCATCTACAATCACAGCTACGAAAGCAATTGTGAGTATTATATGGATTTTGATTCGCAAATGATGATGGTAAAAACCGTGAGGGACATTTTAGCGGATGAAGAACTTACGATCAATTATAACGGAGATTGGGATGACGGGAAGAAAGTGTGGTTTGAAGTGAACGGAGAGTAAAGCTTAATCTGTAAAGCTTCACTGCAGAGAAACGAAGCGCACTGCGTTAATGCAGAGCTGTATTTTTCTGCGTTAAAACGTTTTTAAATCCGGAATGCTGCGGTGTTTTCCTTACTGCCGCAGTGATTCTTTTATTACCAAATCTTTATCAGCTTTAAAAGCGGATTAAGTTATTTTTACAATGAAATTTTTAATATGAAAAGAGTTTTTACATTTTTAGCGCTGATCGTTTTTTCTGCAGGTGTTTCCGCGCAGCGGATCAGTAAAGTGCAGATCTCATCGCAGGGGGGAACAACGGACCTGATCGCCGTGCAAACGGATGATGCCGTGATCAACTTGTCTCTTGATGGCAAGATCATCAATTACGGTGTGGAATATGCTTCTGAAAGAAATTCAACTTACACAAGAGTAGAGCCATACCAGGGCCGTGTGGATCTTTTCGGTTCTTACGATGATCCGATGTTTCAGGGCAAATTAAAATATTTGGGTAAAACAGCTATTACCTATTACGCTTCTTACGATCTTGAAATTTTGCGTGGTAAAGTAAAGAGCATCGGTTCACTGGTGATCAATTATTATATGCAATATGATGAAGAAACGATGCGCGGGAAGATCAAAAGCATGGGCAGTTCGGCATTCGATTATTTCAGCAGTTTCGACAATACAGCACTAAAAGGGAAATTAAAAACCATCGGCGTTACGCAACTCAATTATTATTCTTCTTACGATGATAAAGCTGCTGCGGGCAGGATAAAATCTATCGGACCTGTTTCTTTTACTTATTACAGTTCGTTCGACAGTCGTTATGCAGGTGCGATGAAAACGGGTTCACAACAGAATAATGTGAACGGGATCAACTTTTTTATACAATAGACACAGACACGTACAGACAACAAAAAAGCTGATGAAATTCATCAGCTTTTTTAGTATCCTTATTTGATCATTGAATTACGCTTTGTTCTTTTCAGCAAATTCTCTTCTGATGATATTCAATGCGGCACCCGCTTTGAACCATTCGATCTGCTGCTTGTTGTACGTATGATTTACCATGATCTCATCTTTCGTTCCGTCTTTGTGTTTCACCACAAGCTTTAATCTTTTGCCCGGTGCGAAAGTTTTCAAACGGATGATATCGATCGTATCATCTTCCTGAAATTTGTTGTAATCTTCTTTATTCTCAAAAGTAAGCGCCAACATACCTTGTTTTTTCAGATTTGTTTCGTGAATACGTGCGAATGATTTTACCAGTACCGCTCTTACACCAAGGTGACGCGGTTCCATCGCTGCGTGCTCACGACTGCTGCCTTCTCCGTAGTTCTCATCACCCACTACAATAGTACCGATATGCGCAGCTTTGTAAGCACGTTGCATATCCGGAACTGCGCCGTACAATCCTGTGAGTTGATTTTTGATCAGGTTTGTTTTATCGTTAAAAAAGTTAACCGCACCGATCAGCATGTTATTGCTGATATTATCCAGATGCCCGCGGAACTTCAACCATGGGCCTGCCATAGAGATATGATCAGTCGTGCATTTTCCTTTTGCTTTGATCAACAATTTGAGATCAAGTAAATTATCGCCTTCCCATGCAGCGAAAGGTTCAAGAATTTGTAAACGCTTGCTGTCAGGCGAAACTTTCACAGTGATACCGCTACCGTCTTCTGCCGGAGCCTGGAATCCAGGATCATCTACCGCAAAACCACGCGGAGGTAATTCAAATCCTGTAGGCGCATCAAGTTTAACCCATTCCCCTTTATCATTCATTAGAGAATCAGTAAGCGGGTTAAAGTTGAGATCGCCTGCAATCGCCATTGCCGTAACGATCTCCGGTGAGCCAACGAATGCGAAAGTATTAGGGTTACCATCGGCACGCTTTGCAAAGTTTCTGTTGAAGCTGTGAACGATCGTATTTTTTTCTGCTTTTTCTGCGCCTACACGTGCCCACATCCCGATACACGGTCCGCATGCATTTGCAAAAACCGTTGCACCGATCTTACCGAAAGTATCCAGGAAGCCGTCTCTTTCAATTGTGAAACGGACCTGCTCAGATCCCGGTGTGATGGTGAATTCAGATTGAAGTTTTAATCCTTTTTCTGAAACCTGTTTTGCAAGACTTTCCGCACGGCTGATATCTTCATAAGAAGAATTGGTACAGCTTCCGATCAAACCTACTTCAATTTTCGTAGGCCATCCGTTTGCTGCTGCAGCTTCCTTCATTTTAGAGATCGGCGTAGCCAGATCCGGCGTGAAAGGTCCGTTCAGATGAGGTTCCAGCGTATTAAGATCGATCTCAATAACCTGGTCGAAATAGGACTGAGGATCTGCGTATACTTCCGCATCACCTGTAAGATGTTCTTTAATTGTATCTGCCATCGCAGCAATTTCCGCACGACCCGTAGAGCCAAGGTAGCGGCTCATACTGTCATCGTATCCGAAAGTAGAAGTAGTAGCGCCGATCTCTGCACCCATGTTACAGATCGTTCCTTTACCCGTACAACTCATGCTCACAGCGCCTTCACCAAAATATTCAACAACCGCACCTGTACCGCCTTTTACAGTAAGGATACCGGCTACTTTTAAGATCACGTCTTTAGGCGCCGCCCAACCGCTTAATTTGCCGGTAAGCTTTACACCGATCAGTTTCGGCATTTTCAATTCCCATGCAAGACCCGCCATTACATCACATGCATCAGCACCGCCTACGCCGATCGCGATCATACCCAAACCACCGGCGTTTACCGTATGGCTGTCCGTTCCGATCATCATACCGCCCGGGAATGCATAGTTCTCAAGGACCACCTGGTGAATGATACCCGCGCCCGGTTTCCAGAAACCGATGCCGTATTTATCAGAAACCGAAGAAAGGAAATCGTATACTTCACTGCTTTCATGCACCGCACGGTCAAGATCCGCCTTGCTGTTGTCTTTTGCTTCGATAAGGTGATCGCAATGCACCGTACTTGGTACCGCTACTTTTGTACGACCGCTTTGCATGAACTGCAACAAAGCCATTTGTGCAGTTGCATCCTGCATCGCTACACGATCCGGTGCGAAATCAACATAAGAAATCCCTCTTTCAAAAGGTTTTGTGTGCTCATTCTCCCAAAGGTGAGCGTACAATATTTTTTCTGTCAGGGTTAAAGGTTTACCGAGAAGTTTGCGTGCGGCAGCTATCCTTTGCGGGAAATTTGCATACAGCTTTTGGATCATTGCGATGTCGAATGCCATAGAAGTAATTTGAAAATGTGACAATTTGAAAATTTGAAAATGCTTCGAGGGCGTCTCTGCAGTTTTCTTTTTCATTTTCAGAGTGCAAAATTACTAAAAATTGGCTGAAATATTTCCGGGAAAATAGGCTAATTTTAAACCCTGAACCATAATTACGGTCAAAAAAACGATGAACAGGTTTAAACATTTTATCGAATGGCAGGTTTTCGGCGTTTGCAGTTCAATCGGCGAGCGCATGGGCATTGCTACGTCTACTATCCGTAAATACTTCATTTATCTTTCTTTCGCTACGATCGGATCGCCCGTGATCGTTTACTTTTTTCTTGCTTTTTGGATGAATATTAAGCGGTATGTGCTGAATGCAAGAAGAAATCCGGTGAGATATCTGTGATTCTTGAACGGTGATGATCATGATCGGCACGATCAATATGCTCCGTTATAAGTCATCCCATGATAATTATGAAGAGCTGCGTTCCATTAATAGCTTTCGATCCCCGGTTTCCTCATTATCCTCGTCGTATCATTAGTTAGCTTAAATCCGAATTTTTCATACAATCCGTGGGCATCCCATGTTGCCAACATCCAGCTGCGAAAGCCCTGAAGTTCTTCGTGATCAAGGATCGTTTGTATCAGCCATTTGCTCAAACCCTTACCCCTGTGTGCAGGCAGAATAAATACATCAGCAATATAACCGAAGCTGGCTTTATCCGTGATCACTCTCGCAAAACCGATCTGTTCCTCTTTAAAAAATACGCTGAAGCAAACAGAATTTTCGATTGAAGTTTTTATCAGCGCGGGCGAAATATTTTTTGCCCAATAACTTTCGCCGCTGAGGTAGTTGTACAGCACTGCACTATCGATCTTCGATTTATCGGTAGTAATAAAGTAATCGGGGAGCGGTGAAAATTCAAGGTTCATGTTTAATGGTTCATAGTTGAAAAGCACTGCACATCTTAAATTATATAGCCTTTCTTAATTTGACCAACTTTTCTAAAAGCGGTTCAAGCAGATCCAACTGCAACATATTCGCACCATCACTTTTTGCATCTTCCGGATCAGGATGTGTTTCAATGAATAAACCATCCGCACCCGTTGCAATCGCAGCTTTGGCAATGGTTTCGATCATTTGCGGATTACCGCCGGTAACGCCGGAAGTTTGATTGGGTTGTTGAAGCGAATGCGTGCAATCCATCACCACCGGAACGCCGGTTTCTTTCATCCAGGGAATATTTCGATAATCAACAACCAGATCCCGGTAACCGAAAGTATTGCCTCTTTCTGTGAGCCATACTTTTTCGTTGCCCGCATTTTTTATTTTATCTACGGCAAATTTCATGGACGGGCCACTGAGGAATTGTCCCTTCTTTACATTCACGATCTTGCCTGTTTTTGCAGCAGCCAATAAAAGATCAGTCTGCCGACAAAGGAATGCGGGGATCTGCAATATATCTACATATTCAGCAGCAAATGCTGCTTCTTCGTGTGCGTGAATATCTGTTGTAAGGGGCAAAGAAAATGTTTCACCGGCTTTCTTAATGATCGCCAAAGCCGTTTCGTCACCAATACCTGTAAAGCTGGAGGCACTCGTGCGGTTTGCCTTACGGTAAGATGCTTTAAATATAAAAGGGATTTCGAGGCGTTTGCAAATGCCGGAAACACGCTCCGCGATGCGCATTACCATTTCTTCGCTCTCCGCCACGCACGGGCCGGCGATGAGGAAGAAATTGTTTTTATCGTAAGTCTGTTTGCTGAAAAGATCGTTCATATAGTTTTCCATAATGCAAAATTACTGAATTGAATATTAGCCGCCGCACAGGAACGACTATCGTACTTTGTCTTTGATCTTTTATCTCTTTGCCTTTCGTACCCCGTCTTTCATCTTTTGTCTTTCATCTTTTGTCTTTCGTCCGATTGCACTTTATATTGCACAATAATTAAAATAAAATCATGGTAAAAGAAAAAATTCTTGTGATTGGTGCCAGCGGGCAGATAGGCGTGGAGCTCACACTTGCGCTTAGAAAGATGTACGGTAATTCAAATGTTATAGCCAGTGATCTTCGGGAGCAAAATCCTTTGCTGGAAGGCACCGGGCCTTATGTGAGCCTTGATGTAATGAATAAAGAAATGCTGCACGTGCAGGTGATCCGTCAGGGAATTACGCAGATCTATTTGCTGGCTGCGATCCTTTCCGCAACAGGTGAAAAAAATCCAAATCTTGCATGGAGCCTTAATATGCAAAGCTTATTGAACGTATTGGATATTGCTAAAGAGGAAAACCTGCACAAAGTTTACTGGCCGAGCAGTATCGCGGTTTTCGGTCCTACATCACCTAAACAAAATTGTCCGCAACAAACGATTATAGAACCTACAACAGTATATGGTATCAGTAAATATGCGGGAGAATTTTGGTGCAATTATTATTTCAACCGCTACGGCGTGGATGTGCGCAGTATGCGTTACCCGGGATTGATCAGTTATAAAAGTCAGCCCGGCGGGGGAACAACTGATTACGCTATCGAAATTTTTCACGCTGCAAAAGACGGCGAGCAATATGAATGCTTTTTAAAAGAAGATACTTATTTGCCGATGATGTATATGCCTGATGCCATCCGTTCAACGATTGAGTTAATGGAAGCGGATGCAAGCAGAATTTCTGTGCGAACCTCCTACAACCTTTCAGGGATGAGCTTTTCACCGAAAGAAATAACTGCAGAAATACAAAAACACGTGATTGGTTTTGACAGTGTTTATGCACCTGATTATCGCCAGGCCATTGCAGACAGTTGGCCGCAAAGTATTGATGACAGTGTAGCGAGAAGAGACTGGGGCTGGAAAGAAGAATTTGATCTTGCGGAAATGACGAAAGATATGCTGGAGAATATGAAATGATCTCCTCAGGAAATTCAATTTTAAATATCCCCGGCAATCCCGGGCATATTTTTTTAACAATTCTTATTATAAAATACCCTGTTTCGGGTATTCTAACGTAGAAGTTTAAACATTTACTTTGTAGTATAATCAAATGGCGTTAACTTGCGCCCGATTTTTAAACAACAAAACAAAACAAAACAAATGAAAAAAGTAATTTTAAGCGTATCCATCCTTGCGGCAGCGTTTGGTGCAAGTGCACAGTCAGAAAAAGCAGAAGTAAAACCATTTCAGGTTAGCGTAGGTGTTGAAGCAGCACTTCCGTTAGGTGATTTCGGCGATGCATATTCTTTTGGTATCGGCGGAACAGTTCAGGGTGATTATAACGTAGACCAAAGTCTTGCGATCACTTTGCAATCAGGTTATGTAAGCTATTCAGGTAAAACAGTAACTATTCCTGCTGTTGTTTTTGGCGGAACTGTGGTTTACCCTGCAACTTCTTACAAGAACAAATCGATTGGTGTAATTCCTGTTTTAGCGGGTATCAAATATAGCTTCACTCCAAGCCTTTACGGATCTGCACAATTAGGTACAGGTATCTTTACAGGTGGTGGCTCTAACACTTCTACTTTTGCTTACGCACCTGGTATCGGATACAAATTCACTCCTAATTTCGACGCATTATTGAAATACAACGGATTCAGCAAAAACGGAACAACTAATAGTTCTATCGGTTTGAGAGTTGCATATACTTTCTAAGAAATACAACTTTACATAAATAAAAGACCTGCCTCACGGCGGGTTTTTTATTTTATTTAACAACGCGAAACCGGAATTACTACTTAAAACAAAACTATTTTCGCACTACACTAATAAAAACTCATTAATGAAAAAATTGATCTTCGCAGCATGTTTTATGATCGCTGCTTTCGGGGCTAACGCACAAACCAAAAACATCAAAGTAAGTATCGGGGCAGAATTCTCCGGTGTTATAGGAAATCTCAACAATGTTTATTCTATTGTGGCAGGCGCAACAGCACAGATAGATTTTAAAATTGATAAAGACGCAGCGATTACGTTAAACACGGGTATCGTAGACTTTATCGGCAAAAAAATAAAAGGGACCAATTTAAAATATCGTTCCGTGGCGGCAGTGCCTTTACTTGCCGGCGTGAAATATTATTTCGTTCCAAAAGTTTATGGTTCAGCTCAATTAGGCGGAACCTTCTTTACGAACAGCGGCGGCGGTTCTGCATTCACTTATGTACCGGGTATAGGTTTCCAAATAGACAATAACCTTGATCTGTTAGTGAAATATACCGGCTATAGCGATAAAGGCGGTGCTTTCGGAATAAGACTCGGATATACTTTCTAAGAAAAATTATATCAGTATAAAAAAAGCGGGACGATCTGAAAAGATCGTCCCGCTTTTTTTATGACTTGCCTTCTATAAGACGATTCTCATAAGCATATTTGATGAGACCGATCAGACCGGATGTTTTTGTTTTCCGGAAAATATTTTTACGGTGAGTTTCTACGGTACGCTCACTGATGAACAGGGTGTCTGCAATCTGTTTATTGCTTTGTTCTTTTTCAATCAGCCTTATGATCTCTGTTTCGCGAATCGTGAGGTGTGTTTCATCAGCAGTCTTCCTGCGCTCACTTGCTTTCATCATTTCTTCCAAAACTTCCTGGCTGAAATACACGCCGCCCGAAGCAATCTTTTCCAACGCACTGATCAATTCCTGTTTGCCCAGATTTTTCAACACATAACCGGAGATGTCGCTGTCGTCGATCATCTGATTCACCATGTCTCCCTGACCGCTCATTGATAAAGCGAGGATCTTTATTTGCGGGAAATTTTCTTTTACAGCTTTGGAAAGCTCGGCGCCGTTCATTACCGGCATCATGATATCAGTGAGTAAAATATCCACCGGCGTTGCGGAAAGCAATTTTTCCATCTCTTCGGGATGCGTGCTTTCAATTTTTACAATGAAGTCAGGATGCCCCTGCAGCAAAGCCTTCAGACCGTCGATAACGATCTGGTGGTCATCCACAATAGCAAGTGATATCTTTTCCTTCTTCATAAAATATAGGTGTAAATATAGAATTTATATATTAAGAAAATAATAAGTGAGCATTTCTATACGGGTATATGAATCGCAACAACAGTTCCTTTACCCGGCGAACTTGCAAAGTCGATCGTTCCTTTGAGGTATTGAATTCGTGAAGCAGTGTTCTTCAAACCAAGCCCGTCGCCGCCTTTCTTACCTCCGATATCAAATCCTTTTCCGTTGTCTTCGATTGTCGCCGCAATCCCTTCTTTGTCTTTGATAATTGAAATATCCATATGGTTTGCTTCAGAATGTTTGAGCACATTATTTACGCATTCCTGGATCACTCTGTATAAAACTGTTTCTATATTTCCTTCAAGCCTTTCGTTTAGTCCTTCCGTATGTAATGAAACTTTAATGATCCTTGTATCAATTTTTGAAAGGAATTCCTTCACCGCGCTTGCCAATCCGCTTTTCAATAAAGCATTTGGCATCATCTGATGACTTACATTCCTGATCTCTTTGCAACTTTCATCTACAAGGCCGATCACGTTCTCAAATTTTGAGCGTTGCTCCTCATTACTGAAATTAAGCTCCTGCTCAAAAACAGATAAATTCATTTTAGCCGCACTCATCATTTGCCCGATTCCATCGTGCAGATCAGCAGCTATGCGCTTTCGTTCATTTTCCTCCGCTTCAATAATGGCTTTTGTTGCCAGATCCTGCTGATGTAAAACTTCATGCTGCAGCGTTACTTTATTTTGCAGAGAACGCTTGCGGTAATAAAGAATACTGTACAAAGTGATCAACGAGATAAAGATGCACAAAGCAATTAAGTAATAATTTTTTTTATTGAGCTGGCTTTTTTGCAAAGCAAGCTGTTGCTCCTTTCTTTCTGACTGATACAGCGTTTCCATTTCCGCCATTCGATTTTCCGAACGCTCATTGATGAGACTGTCTTTGATCAGGTAACCTTTATTAATTGAATTTAATGCACTGTCCTTGTGATTATTCTTAGCGAAGGCTTCACTCAACAAAACGTATGCCCGGAAGGTCCCTTCACGATATCCTGATTCTGTGGAAAGCATGATAGAATGTCGAAGTTGCTGAATGGCGGAAGCAAAATCATTTTTCATCACATCAAGCTGACCAATATTCAAATAGGTATCAGCCATCTGTTTTTTATTGCTGAAAGAAGAATCTATCGCCAGGCATTTATAGAAATATTCTCTTGCCTTTGCCGCATCGCCTTTGTACATGTAGCAATTGCCCATATTATCATACACCGGCGAAGTAAGGTACGTAAGGTTGTTTTTCTGACAGATCAGCAAAGCTTTTTCATCCAGGTCAAGCGCATCCTGATATTTTTCCTCCATGCCGTAAATATTCGCAAGTGTATGCAGAATGTTTACCTCTATTTTTTTATCATCCATCGGCTGTGCACTCAACTCTTGCAATATGCCGGTGGCTTCAGCAAGACTTCCTTTCAACTGATACATTTGAGCAATGGAAAGTCTCGCTTTTACAATACCCTTGTCATTCTTAATAATGCTGTAATATTTAATTGCGAGCATGGATTGTTCCAGCGCTTTTTCGTATTCGCCCAAGTTGGCACTTGCGACAGACAAAGCGAGATTTGCGGCACCGTTCAAAGAATCGTTCTTTAATATTCCGCCGATGATCAGCGCCTTTCCGGCAAACTCTTCCGTAAGATGATAGTTCCCTTTTACACTGTGCGCAAGCGCAATACAAATGTCTGCAACGGCTTTTCCGTATTCATAATTTTCTTTTTCTGCAATGGCTAAGGCAGACCGTGCGAAGAGTAGAGAAGAATCTGCATTGGAAACACGCAACTCATAGGAGATGGCATTTTTAAGATCTGTGATCTCGTGAGGAGATTTTGCGGCAGTGAGTTCCTTTTTTAATTTATCAACCGGGGGACTTTGCGCAAAATTATTTGCCGCGCAATGCATAAGCAGAAAGCAAAGAATAATCCGTCTTATCCGTTTTAAAGCAGTCATGGTAATGAGATCAGCTGATATCTTTCAATACATCAGCCATGCTAAAGATACCTTTTTTGCCGGCAATAAATTCCGCGGCGATAACGGCTCCGGCTGCAAAACCCTCACGGCTGTGCGCAGTATGAATGATCTCAATATTGTCGATGGCGGATGAATACATCACGTGGTGTGTTCCCGGTGCAGGATCTGTTCGCTCACTTGTGATCGTGATCTTATCTGCTGCGTTTTCCGGTGCCGCTGCCCACCCTGTTTTATCATCTCTCTCGTTTACGATCTGTTGTGCCAATGAGATCGCTGTTCCGCTGGGTGCGTCTTTTTTTGCCGTGTGATGAATCTCTTTGATGGTTACCGTGTACTCGTTTCTCTGTTGCATCATCGCGGCGAGTTTTCTGTTCAAATCAAAAAAGATATTTACACCGATACTGAAATTGCTGGCGTATAACAAACTGCCGTTCTTTTCAGAACAATATTTTTTGATGTCATCTTCTTTATCTGTCCAGCCGGTGCTGCCGCAAATGACCGCTGTGCCTGCATCTAAACAGGCTTTGATATTTTGTACCGCAGTTTCCGGATTAGTGAATTCAATCGCTACATCTGCTTTTTGCAGGTTTTCTGTTGTAAGATCCGCCTTATTGGATGAGCTGATCTTTAAAACAATGGAATGACCCTTTTGGATAGCAATGGTTTCAATCGCTTTTCCCATTTTTCCGTAACCGATCAACGCAATATTGAGAGAACGAGACATGGTTTTTTTTGTTCAAAGATAACGGGGGAAGAGGGGTTTAGCAAGGAGTAGGAGGATAACACCGGCTTGATCAGTAGCGTTTTCCGATGCTCAGCACCAGGCTCACACCATTTGTATTAGCCATAGGGCTATAACCGGCTTTAATAAAAAGACTAAGGTCATCGCTTACGTCAAATGACCGGAGATGCGCATCCACCGCGGCATCCGCAACATTCAATCCGTAAAATAAGATGAAAAACAACACGGAATAATCCACATTTTGCCTTACCTGATTCCGGAAACTGCGGATCCTGTCCGGAGTAAATCTTACAGAATAGTACGGCTCTTTTATTTGAGCATCGTTGCTCGCATCACCATCTGTAGCTAAAACATATGCCTGTTTTGCTTCACGGTATTGTTTGAGGTTCCGAAAAAATAAATACCCCGTTGTGCCGAGCGCACCGTAAACGATCGGGATCTTCCAGTATTTTTTGTTGGTGTATTGTCCCCAACCCGGCAATATCGCGGAGCGACGAATAGCAGTGCCCGGATTATATTTTTTTCCTGATGAATCAGTCAGTGTTTTTGGTGACTTCGCAGGAATCGTATTGCTTGAATCAGCAGCTATTCTCAGCTGCGCAAATGCAGCCTGATACATCATGAAAAAAGTAACAAATAAAAATGAGATCAGGAGTTTCATCAGCTCACGTTAATGTTCAGCTTTTCCAGCAGACCGTTCAACTCGTCCTTTGAGTAATATTCAAAAGTGATGCTGCCGTGTCCTTTTTTACTGTGCGCCATTTTTACTTTGGTGCCAAACGTTGACGCAATAATATCTTCTATTTTCTTAAAAGCAGGTGGCAACGAAGGTTTTACAGAAGCTTTAACAGCGTTCTCACCGGTATATATTCTCCGCACAAGTTCTTCTGTTTGGCGTACTGACAGTTCTTTGCTTTTGATCTCAGAAAAAATGAATAATTGTTTGTCTACCTTATCTACATTCACCAATGCTCTTGCATGGCCCATGCTGATCATACCGTTGCGAACCGCCACCTGAATATCCGGCGGTAATTTCAACAGACGAATATAATTGGTAACGGTGCTTCTTTCTTTACCCATGCGCTCCGCCACTTTTTCCTGTGTATAATCCAGGTCTTCCATAAGGCGTTTATAAGAAAGGCCGATCTCTATCGCATTAAGGTTTTCTCTTTGTAAATTTTCGAGTAGTGCAAGCTCTAAGATCTCATCGCTGCCGGCTTCTCTTACATAGACCGGAACATCTTTGAGTCCTGCGATCTTTGATGCACGATAACGACGTTCACCCGCTATCAAACGGTATTTTCCGCCGGCGATAGGTGAAACCGTAAGCGGCTGAATGATGTTATGAATTTTTATTGATGCAGCCAGTTCGCTCAATGCCGTTTCGTCAAAATCTTTTCTCGGCTGATTAGGATTTACTTCGATCTTATCCAGTGTTACACGATGCGTGCCTACGGTCTTTTCCACCACTTCAGTTTTTAAAGTGCCTGCGGTATTCTTAAGGTCAGTATCTATATTTTGCAAAAGGCTGCGGATCCCTTTTCCTAATGCATCGTTTTTTTTTGGCGTGCTCATCGTTCAGTTTGGAGATTTGAAAATTTGGAGATTTGGAAATGTGATCTGTGAAACCCGAAATGTAACAGAGATTTGACCTTTGTGCAGTTTCGCATCTTCAAATTGTCAAATCTCCAAATCCGCAAATTAATTTATTATTTTTTCTTCGTTTTTAATTTTCGTCAGGTCATTTCTCTGCAGGATCTCTTTTGCAAGGTTCAGGTAATTTACCGCACCCTTGCTGTCTGAATCGTACATGATTACCGGTTTTCCGAAGCTCGGCGCTTCACTCAGCTTTGTGTTGCGATGAATGATGCTGTCGAATACCATTTCATCAAAGTGGCGGCGTACTTCGCTCACCACCTGGTTGCACAAACGCAAACGGCCATCGTACATCGTCATTAATATTCCTTCTATCTGCAGGTCAGTATTCAATCTGTTCTGCACAATTTTTACTGTATTCAATAATTTACCCAATCCTTCCAACGCGAAGAATTCCGTTTGCACCGGAACAACAACACTGTCTGCCGCCACCAAAGCATTTACTGTGATAAGTCCCAATGAAGGCGAGCAGTCGATCACGATGAAGTCGTATTGATCTCTTACCGGTTCAAGGATATTTTTAAGCACACTTTCTCTGTTCGGATAATTGATCATTTCAATTTCCGCACCCACAAGATCAATATGCGAGGGGATGAGATCAAGATGCGCCATTTCAGTTTTCAGGATCACGTCATCTGCAGTGGCCTCGTTTACCATACAATCGTAAAGGCTTTTGGTAATATTCTGGAGGTCGAACCCTATGCCTGTCGTGCTGTTCGCCTGCGGATCAGCATCTACCAGCAACGTTTTATATTCCAACACAGCAAAACTCGCCGCAAGGTTTATCGCCGTGGTCGTTTTACCCACACCGCCTTTCTGATTTGCTATTCCGATAATTCTTGCCATGCCTTACGCCTTATTTATGAGTGAGTTTTGGAAAATTTCCGCCAAATGTAAACTTCTGAGGATATTTTTCGCAAACTTCGGCTTTTTTAAGGAAATCGGCAGTTTTATTGCGCCGGAATGACGGTTGGAAGTTGATTGGTTGAATAGTTGATTAATGATTTGGAAATGAGTTGAAGATTTGGAAATGGCAGCAGTTATGTTATTGAGGCCATCTGTTGAAATGGACTTCATATCGCCAAATCTCCTCATCTCCAAATCTCCAAATTAATTTATATGATTACAATAATATCAGGAACAAACAGAAAAGGCAGCAGTACCAAAAAAGTAGCGAAGGAATATCAGCGCTTTTTGAGTGAGCAGCAAATTGAAAGTCAATTATTGGCATTGGAAGATTTTGATGCAACGGTTCGTAATGAAGCCTTTATTAAAACCGAAACGGAGCTTCTGAAAACGGCGGAACGTTTTATTTTTATTTTACCGGAATACAACGGCTCTTATCCCGGGATTTTAAAAATGCTCATCGATAATTCCGAAGTGGCAAACGTATGGTGGCACAAAAAAGCGTTGCTCACCGGCGTAAGTAGCGGTAGAGCGGGCAATCTGCGCGGTATGGAGCATATCACGGGATCTTTGTTGCACATGAAAATGACGGTGCATCCGAACAGGCTGCCCATAAGCGTGGTGCATACTTTAATGAGCGAAGGCGATACCTTTATCGATGAAGGCGTGATACGTGCGGTGAAAACACAAATTGAAGAGTTCTTAAGTTTTTAATTCGGTTGACAGATAAGGCCGTTCTGATTTCAGGTTTATTCAAATAATTAATAATCATGCGCACACCACTCGGCGTTGTCATTTTTCTTGCAGTTATGTTGCTGCTTGATACTTATGTTTTTCAGGCGGTAAAAACGATCGCTCATAATCTCTCTCCGAAGGCGAAAACAATTGTATACGGCGTTTATTGGTCCATCACCATTCTTGCGGTGATCGGCTTTTTAATGTTTGTTTACACCAAACCCGATTTTCTCGGAAAAAAAGTACGTACTTATTTATTTGCAACGATCCTCGGATTGTTTTTAGCGAAACTCACCGGCCTGATATTTTTTCTTGCTGATGATCTTCGCCGCGGTATTCAATGGCTCGCCGGCAGATTGTTTTTTAATAATACTGATGTGGATGGTATGAGTGGTGATGGGATCAGTCGCTCTGTATTCCTCAGCTGGCTTGGCGTTGCAGCCGGCAGTACATTGTTCGGAAGTTTGGTTTATGGTTTTACGAATCAATATAAATATCAGATCAAAAGAGTGAAACTGACGTTTCCTAATCTTCCGGCCTCATTCCGCGGGATGCGCATTTTACAGATCAGCGACATTCACAGCGGCAGTTTTATGGATAAGAAAGCGGTGGCGCATGGGATTGATATGATCAGGAAAGAAAACGCCGATCTGATTTTATTTACCGGTGATCTGGTGAATGATAAGGCCACGGAAATGGATAATTACAAAGATATTTTCAGTACGCTGAAAGCCCCGATGGGCGTATTCTCCACCCTTGGCAATCATGATTACGGCGATTATGTACAATGGCCGATAGATGGTGTGAGTAAAGAACAAAATCTCATCAACCTTCAAAAAGTGCATGCGGAAATCGGTTGGAGGTTATTGATGAATGAACACGTAGCGCTGGAAAAGAACGGAGAATCTATCGCATTGATCGGCATTGAGAACTGGAGTGCAAAAGCACGTTTTCCGAAACACGGTCGTATGGATCTTGCTTATCCCGGCGCGGAAAAATATCCTTTTAAAATATTGATGAGTCATGATCCCAGCCATTGGGATGCTCAGGTTCGTCCTGAATATCCTGATATCGACCTGATGCTGGCCGGCCACACACACGGCATGCAATTCGGCGTGGAGCTGCCGGGCTTTAAATGGAGCCCTGTGCAATATATGTATCCGCAATGGGCGGGATTGTATGAAAGCGGTAAACAAAAATTATACGTGAATCGCGGCTTTGGATTTATCGGTTACCCGGGAAGAGTGGGAGAGTTGCCGGAGATAACGGTGTTTGAGTTGGGGTAAGATGGATTCGCGGATGCCACGGATTGGGCGGATTGTTTAGGATATTATCTAAATGGTATCACAATGAACAGTATCAGGTTTCAAAATTCATACGGTGAAGAAATTACAAAAATTTGAGGCGGCTAATCATTATAGTTTTTCCAAACTCATGAATGATAAAAGAGCTGAGCGGTATATTGATCAAAAATTAGAATGCACATACTATACTTTAACAGAAAACGAAACAATCGATATAGTTTTGTCAAGGTATCAGGAAGGTAAGATTTGTTTCATTCAAAAAACTCTCCTAAAAAATTACACACAAAAGATATCGTTATGTTATAACAATTCAGCAGGTGCTGGAAAGACTATAACGATATCAGACCGGAATAATAAGATAATAGCATTTCAAAAAATTGATTTTAATACAGGTGTTCCTGATTTGGAATCAACCGAAAAGTGTAGTTACAACGAACATGGCGATCAGGTTTACTTTTGAATATGACGGCTCGGGCTCCTGCTTTGCGATATATGACGATCAGGATATGGGAAATACGCTATTGGAGCAAAATGTCGGAAAATCATCTCTGTCGTTTTCGTGGAAGGGCTTTGAGTATTTTAAACTCGCACTTCCATTAATTCCTGAAAACTAACACTCGGGACATTAAAAAAAAACGGATACCACATTTTTATCTGCAGTATCCGTTCAATCCGTGTTATCCGTGATTCAATAATAATTTATCTTCTCTCTCTCTGCGCACCAAATGTGCGTTTTCTTTCTCTCGGAGCACCGCCGCCGCTTCCACCACGACCTTCATCTGAAGGGCGTTTAAAACCGCCGTCTGCTTCGTTCATACGGATCGTGCGATTGTTATAACGTTGTCCGTCTAATGCCTTGATCATTGTGCCGGCATCAGCATTGTCGATCTCTACCCATGTATTCATGTCACGGATGTCAATCTTACCAAGTGATTCTTTTTTAAGATTGCTCTCATCCAAAATGAATTGTAAAAAGCTCGCTTTGTAAAAACCGTCTTTCGTACCGAGATTAACAAATAACCTGGTGTACCCGTTGTCTCTTCTGTTGAAAGAAGTTCTTTCTGCTCTGCTCCCCGGGTTTGGACCGTTGCTGTCTGCATCAATAAAATCTTTTCTGCGTTCCGGTCTGCGCTGGTCTTTTGCATTCAGGTCTTCCGCGTTCTCATAATATTTTAAGAAATGGTCAAACTCCAATGCAGCCACTCTCTGCAGAATCTCTTCCTTAGAAACGTCCGCAAATTTTTCCATGAGGTCCGGTAAATAGGTTTCGTAATCTCCCGCAGAAATATCCGCCTTGATCAATTTCTCCATGAATGCGAAAAATTGCTTGCGACATACATCTTTACCGGAAGGAATATCTAATTTATGGAACTGCGCATTCGTCATTTTCTCCAGACTTTTGATCTTGAAAGTTTCGCGGCTGTGGCAGATAGACAAACAAATACCTGTTTTACCTGCACGACCGGTACGACCGCTTCTGTGGGTGTACACTTCCATATCATCAGGCAATTCATAGTTGATCACATGCGTGATGCCGTCTACGTCAATACCTCTTGCGGCAACGTCGGTCGCAATCAGTAACTGCAATGCTTTTGTACGGAAACGTGCCATTACGCGGTCACGTTGTTGTTGGGAAAGATCGCCGTGCAACGCTTCAATCTCGTATCCTGCTTTTGCTAAACGCTCGGAAATGTCCTGCGCGTCTGCCTTTGTGCGGGTGAAAATAATACCGTACATGCCGGGGTTAAAGTCGATCAAACGCTTTAATGTTTCGTAACGCGAATGCGCAGGCGACACAAAGAACTGGTGGTCGATATTTACATTACCGCTGTTCTTTTTACCAACGGTGATCTCCGTAGGATTTGTCATAAAGTTTTTTGAGATGGCTCTCACCGCGGGCGGCATCGTTGCTGAGAACAACCAAATGCTTTCGCGGTTGATGGTATTTTTTAAAACGAAATCGATATCGTCACGGAAACCCATGTTCAGCATTTCATCCGCTTCATCCAACACCACATACTTTACTTTTTGAAGATCGATCGCTTTTCTTTCGATAAGATCGATCAAACGGCCGGGTGTTGCAACAACCACCTGCACGCCTTTTTTCAGATTGCGAATCTGCATCACGATAGATGCACCGCCGTATACAGCTTCTACTGCAAGACCTCTGGAATGCTTGCGGAAATCTGAAAGGTCGTTGGTGATCTGCAAACAAAGTTCTCTCGTAGGGCACACGATAAGCGCCTGCGGATATTTATTTGCGGGATCGATAAGGTGAAGTAATGGCAGACCGAAAGCCGCTGTCTTACCCGTTCCTGTTTGCGCAAGTCCCACAAAATCCTGTGTACCTGAGATCAAAACCGGAATGGCTTGTTCCTGAATAGGAGTTGGCTTTTCAAAACCAAGATCCGTAACTGCCTGCACGATGTGCTCGTTGAGGCCTAATGCTTCAAATGCATTCATTGTAATAATTTGTTTAAATGAGGACCTGTTTAACGCCTGTCGGGCTAAACTGTCGTAGCCGTCTTTGCAAAAACGATGTGGTCAAAAAATACTTTTTGATGATCACATATTATGCTTCGGGCCGTTGTGTGTGGAGAAAATTCTTTTTGTCCGGATGAGTAACCTTGTTACCCGCTTGCAACAGCATCTGAGCATGTCATGTAATTCTCAGAAATTATAAAATCGCCGCAAAAGTAAGGGTTTATTTTTACATTACAGCTTTAAATATGTATTGTTTCTGTTAAAACATCGTATTGGCATATATCTTGACGGTAGCATTAAAACGATCATTCATGAAACAATTACTTCTCATCGCCCCGATATTTATAATGCTGACCAATTTCGCGTCGGCACAAAGTTTTCATGTTGGTTTTAAAGGCGGTGCCGATATTCATAAGATTGACGGTGCAAAATACGCTGATCAGTTTCGGGCAGGTTATCACATCGGTGCTTTTGCGGAAATCGGGCTTAATAAAAAATTTGCCATTCAGCCCGAAGCCTATTTCAGTCATGTTAGCAGTAAAATTTCAACCACCGGTTCCGGCATTTCGGGTATTGATAAAATAAAGCTGGAATACATTAATGTACCTGTTCTGCTGAATATCAAACTCGTTAAGCTGTTATCTTTTCAGATCGGTCCGCAATTCGGGATCGCTGTCAATAAAAATAAATCGGCTTTCGGCGCGGGATCAATATTTAAAACCGGTGAAGTAGGGGCGGCAGGCGGCTTACAGCTTAACCTTAAAAAGTTTAAGGTATATGCCCGCTACATTGCCGGTATCAATGACGTAAATAATGTGAATTCCGGTAAATGGCATAATCAATCCATTCACGCCGGTGTAGGATTCAGGATTATATAATTAATCTCTGATCACAACCGGTCCGTCATCACCTGTCCATTTTAAAATTCGGCTGGGTGTTGAACGGCTTTCTTCTTCCCTTCTGTAGAGGACCACATGATCAACGCCGTTCTTTATTTCAGTTTCAATACTGCCGAAACTTTGCGGCGCCGGATTTCCCGAAATATTTGCAGACGTAGAAACAACGGGCTTCCCGAAAGAATTGATCAGCACTTCGCAAAATGCATCTTTTACAATTCGTATTGCGATCGTATGATCTTCCGCCACAAGATTTTTTGCTAAATGTTTTGCATTGGGGTAAATGATCGTTGTGGGTCTTTCAGATTCGCTGATGATCTTTTTTATTTCTGCCGATGGTGCTTTTGCATATTGATGAATATTCTGTTCATCTGCAAGCAAAATGATCATGCTTTTTTGCTCCGCTCTTTTCTTGAGTGCATATATTTTTTTAACGGCACTTTCATTTGTTGCATCGCAACCGATTCCCCACACCGTATCTGTCGGGTATAAGATTATTCCGCCTGCACGCAGCGTATCAAGGCACCTGCTAACATCAAAATCAAAAAGGTTCACGATAATATTTTTATAACGTTGGCTGCAATCAATTGTTCATCCAGTTGCAACATGCATTCCGGTGTGCCGTAGATCTTGCAGGTATTGTCCGTACATGGCTCGCAGGCAAGCTTACCCAGTCGGATGATAATGCGTTTTCTTTTGTTATAAGGCGCAGTGTTATGTTCATTGCCCGCGCCAAAGAGAACGATCGTGTTTGTTCCTGCAGCATTTGAAACATGCGCCGGTCCGCTGTCTGTACTGAGTACGCCTTTCGCGGCGGCAAATAAATTTACCAGCTCGGGTAAAGTTGTTTTGCCTGCGCTGTTGGTAATGCCATGCTGATCGGTCAGCGATTTATATACTTCATCCACAAAACTTTTTTCACCCGGACTGCCCACAAGTAAGATCTCATTTTTTACAGAACGGCGGATCGTATCGATGATGCTGACCGCTTTATCTTTCGGCAATCTTCTGGAAGACGCCTCTGAGTTGATATTAATGACGAGTGAATTGTTCTTTTCTTTAACCGTTGTTTTTAAAACAACATCGGGCACTTCGATCTGCCGCTGTAAGAATTCAGATAACAGTCCGATGTATTCTTCCACACGGTGAAGCCCTTTTTTTCTTTTGTAAGTGTTGCTCAGCAATAGCATATTGATCGGTTTGCGAAAGCCCACGCTTTTATCAGCTCTGATCTCATTACCCATCGCTGCTGCGGATGCGGAGTCCGGCAGACAGAAAAAAAGATCGTATTCTTTCTCTTTACGGATAGATTTTCCAAAAGCACGTGCACCTTTTAAACCGATATTTTCCTGCTTGCTGAAAACGTACCGTTTACCGTGCGCCGGAAAATGATCCAATAAAAATGCTAATTCTTTTTTTGTAATAAGATCGATCGTTGCGGAAGGATATTCTTTTTGAACTGCTTTTACAAATGCAGACGACATCACCATATCGCCGAGCCAATTAGGCAAACGAATGAGAATGGTTTTAACGTGCTGCATGATGCAAAGATAGTAATATGGGTTTGGGGTTTAGAGTTTGGAGATACGGAGTTTGTGCAGGTTATAACTCCAAGCTCCCAACCACGAACTTTTCTTTCCTCTCCATTTACTATTTTTACCAAAACAATCAACAATGCAAAATTTAATAATAGAAGCCTGGGGAAATCGTGAGCTTTTAAAAGATGAAAAGTATAAAGACGCGGTAAGAAATGTAATTGCGCAGGTAGACAGAGGTGAGTTGCGTACCGCGGAACCTGCAGGCGATGGCTGGCAGGTAAATGAATGGGTAAAGCAGGCGATCCTGATGTACTTCGGAATTCAACAAATGGAAACCTTCACATTACCGCCTTTTGAATTTTATGATAAGATGCGTTTGAAAAGTGATTACGCTTCCCTCGGCGTTCGTGCAGTGCCGCATGCCGTTGCGAGATACGGAGCATTCCTTGGCAAAAATGTCGTGCTGATGCCTTCGTATGTCAACATCGGTGCGTATGTGGATGAAGGTACGATGGTGGACACATGGGCAACTGTAGGTAGCTGCGCACAGATCGGTAAAAACGTACACCTCAGTGGCGGCGTAGGTATCGGCGGTGTTTTGGAGCCGTTGCAGGCAAGCCCGGTTATCATCGAAGACGGCTGTTTTATCGGCAGCAGATGTATTGTGGTGGAAGGGGTGCGTTTGCAAAAAGAAGCCGTGCTTGGTGCTAATGTGGTGCTCACACAATCAACAAAGATCATTGATGTTACCGGCGCAGAGCCGATCGAAACGAAAGGAATTGTTCCCGAAAGAAGTGTCGTCATTCCGGGTAGCTATACAAAAAGTTTTCCTGCAGGAGATTACAATGTGCCCTGCGCTTTGATCATCGGCACGAGAAAACCTTCCACGGATCTGAAGACAAGTTTGAATGAGGCGCTGCGGGATTTTAATGTTGCGGTGTAATTAATCAATTTGGAAATTTGGAGATTTGGAAATGAAAAAGCAGTTCTTTTAAGATTGGGTTTGCATTCTATCACGAACTTCAAATTATCAGAGGCTTCACATCTCCAAATTTCCAAATTTCCAAATTAATTAAAGGCCCTTCGTCCTCTTCACCACCTGCTGCGTTCCCGCATGCTTTTTGCCTTCTGCTGCAAGTTGCGCCTGTAAACGTTTTACACGATCTTCTAATTTCTCCGAAGTCATGGTTTCCCGCATACTGTCTACTTTCAAAGGGAAACAGAACGGGGTTAATCTTTCCGGATAAGTGATATTGATATTTCCTTTTTGAATGCGTTGCAACATATTTCGCAAGCGTACTTCATCCATTTGCTGATACATCACTTCGCTGTATGCCTGCCTCAAAAGCAGACTGTTCGGTTCATATTCAGATAATACATTGAACAATAATCCTGCGGACGATTGCAAATGTTTTTGCTTCACATATTCGCCGGGCATTCCCTGAAATATCAATCCGCCGATGACCGCGATATCACGGAATTTTCTTTTCGCCATTTCCCCGGCATTTACGCTGCGCTGAATGTCTTCAAATAAATTTTCTTCTGAAAATAATTCATACACGTTACTGTCGTCGATCGGGATCGGTTGATCGCTCAACAATTCAAAACCATAATCATTCATCGCAAATGAAAAACTGATCGGTGTAATTCTGCTGATGCGGTAGGCGAGCAGCGCAGCCATGGCTTCGTGTACCAGCCTGCCTTCAAAGGGATACACGAATAAATGAAAGCCGTCTTTCGTTTCAATATGTTCGATCAGTAATTCATTTTCCCGCGGTACTGCAGATAAAGATTTTTGCAGATCGAACAAAGGTTTTAATGCTGCCAGTTCCGGTTCTTTTTTGGTAAAGCTTTCATGATCGGCAGCTTCATTTAATTTTTTGCGCAGCATTAATCCAAGGTTTGCACTTAAGGGTAATCGCCCGCCGTTCCAACTCGGCACAATAGATTTTGTCGCATTGCTTTTTCTTACCAATGCCGTCATGTCTTTTATTTGCACGAATTCAAGATTTCTTCCGGCAAGTGTAAATACATCACCGGGATTTAACCTCGAAATAAAATATTCTTCGATCACACCGATATAACCCCCGCTCATGAATTTTACTTTCAGCATAGCATCACTCACAATCGTTCCGATATGCATGCGATGCCGCATGGCAATTCTTCTGCTGTTTATTTTGTAAAGACCGTCTTCCGTGATCTCTACCTTTTTAAAATCATCGTACTGCTGTAATGCAATGCCGCCAACGGTTATGAACTGCAGTAACTGATTCCATTCTTCTTTAGTGATCTCGCTGAAACAAAATGTAGACTTCACTTCTTCGAAGATCTCATCAGGATAAAAGCCATCAGACACGGCAAGTGTGCAGAGGTATTGAACAAGTACGTCAAAGCAAAGAACCAGTGGTTGACGGCTTTCTATGAATTGCTGAGCGATCGCTTCTTTCAATGCCGCGGCTTCTACCAACTCTAATGAATGCGTTGGTAAAAAATAAATTTTACTCACCGCATCGGGCTGATGACCGCTTCTTCCTGCACGTTGTAAAAATCTGGCAACCCCTTTCGGCGAACCTACCTGGATCACCGTTTCCACGGGTCTGAAATCCACACCAAGGTCAAGGCTTGCTGTACACACTACTACTTTCAGAATGCCTTCATGCAATGCTTCTTCCACCCAGGTGCGCAATTCTCGTTCTATGCTGCCATGGTGCAAAGCCACGGCCCCCGCGAGATCCGGTGCCACAGTCAATAATGTTTGATACCAGGTTTCACTCATTCCCCTTGTATTGATGAACATCAGCGTGGTTCTGTTCTGATCAAATATCGGGATGGTTTTCTCAGCGAGCCTGATGCCTAAATGCCCCGCCCACGGATATTTTTCTATCTCTTCCGGGATGATGGATTCGATGTGAAATCTTTTCTTTACTTCCGCTTTAATGATCCTGCCTTCTTTGCGTAGCGGTCTAAGCAATACTTCTTTTGCTTCTTCAAGATTGCCGATGGTTGCGGAGATACCCCACACTTGAATTTTATTTATTGATGTGCCGATGTGCTCATGTGCCGATGTGCTGATTTGGCATTCCGTTGTACGATCTTTCTTATTATCGGAAACCTTCGAACCTGACAAACCCGATTCATCATTCGCCATTCGTAACCCGTCATTCCTCAGGTTCACTATTCGTGATATCGCCAGTTCTACCTGCACGCCACGTTTGCTCCCGAGCAATTCATGCCATTCATCAGCTGCAATAATCTTCAAATGCTTAAATGTTTCCGCGTAATTTTTTTGTGCAAGAAATAAGTGAAGGCTTTCCGGCGTGATAAGTAACACTTCCGGCATATTCTTTTTTTGCCTTTGTCTTTCTGCAACCGGGGTATCGCCGTTCCTCGATCCGATTTGCCAATGCATCCCGAGTTCTGTTACCACTTCAGTCATTGCACGGGCAATGTCTTTTGCCAGGGCCCGTAAAGGAGTGATCCACAATAATTGCAGACCGTTATTTTTTTTACTGTTATAATCTTTCGGATTTTCGTTGATGAATTGAATCAATGCACCAAGAAAAACTGAATATGTTTTACCGAAACCTGTAGGCGCATTCACCAAACCTGATTCATTGTTGATGATGGCTTCCCATGCTTCCTGCTGAAATTTAAACGGCTTCCGCTCCTGCGAATCAAGCCATTGTTTGATGACCTTAAAGCCGGGGTTAGATGTAAGTTTTATTTTTTGATCTGCCACATAAATTTATTTAAACACAAAGTCAACAAAGACAGGCACAAAGGTCGCAAAGTTTCTTTTTGCACCTTGTGTTATCCTTAGTGCTCTTTGCGTTTAATCCTATGCTATAACGTTTTTAGATATTCTATCACCGCTTTCCTTTCTTTCTCCGATAATTTATCGCCAAAATAATGTCCGCCGTTTCCATAACCTTTTAATTTGCTATTGTATGTTTCCTTATCATTTGCTGCAGTTGTTTTTTCATAAACCCAACCGGGCGTTTCGTAATTATATTCAGGTGTAGTGAAATTACGTTTCCAATAAGTAGGCCTGAGTTTGCTGTTGAGCAATGACGCTAAATCGGGCACCGACCCGTTGTGCAAATAAGGTGCTGTTACCCAAATGCCATCCAGGGGCGGTGCTATATAACCTTCGTAAGGAACAAGTCTGGCTCCATATTCACCGGTCGTGAACCAACTGTTATTAAACCATTTTACAAATTGCGGATTAGAATAATTGGAACTGTATAATGCCGGATCTGTTTGAATGATGGACTCCGGAATCAACAGGTTTGGATATTTGCCGTCATCGCCATAGGTGCCGTGGCAACGGGAGCATGTAACATTAAAAATATCTTTTCCTTCTTCCGCCATTTTCTTATTGATCTCTTTTGGGAATTTTGGTGGCTGAATGCTGTTAATATAAGCAAGCACATCAGGGAAATGGCTGTCTACATCTTTTGCTTCGGAAGTATCTGTAACCGTCAGTAAATTTGAAGCCATCAAAAAGCGACTGAAATCTCCGCGGCCGAAACCACTATAAAACATCGCATTTTTTTTCTTCAGCAACCACCAGGCAGGAACATCTGTCGGAATCAATTCATCAGGTATTTCCATCATTGCTTTGTCGCTCCATGCCAACGTTTTCGGATCGCGATGTGCAACAAGCAAAGCAGCTAATCTGTCAGCAACATTTACTCCTTTTACAGGAACTGTCAATCCCGGCCCAACTGCTTTAGCCGAGTTGATAAAACTTTTGGCCGCTTCATATTTTTTTGCCTGCTCACCGGTCAATCTTCTTAAGAAACTTTCCGCAAAAGTTGCATTCTGTCCAATGTTACCCGTGAAATCTGATAATGAATTGCCCAATCCCACAATAAGTTTTCCTTCCATTACCTGCGCATGACACTGCAGGCAATTTGGTGCTACAACCGATACGCCGTTAGAGGCTTTTACTGCTGTAAGATCATGCGTTAATGTTGCATTTTCTCCGGATCGCTTTAAATAATTATTCGTGTCTTTTTTAAAAGCGAGCATAAAAAGATTTAAAGGAATGCCGCTTTTAATGTAATCGCCGGTGATCAGATAATCGAAACCTTTTTGCGGATCACCGGTTCGTTGTTTACTGGCGGCAATCGGTTCGGGTTGATCTGCATAGTTTTTATCCAGCACCGCAAAGGCGAAACAGGTGATTGCAATAATGGATAAAATGATCAATTTCTTCATTGCTTTAAATTAACGAAAACTCCTGAGATGAGATGCTGAATGCACTCGTGTTTTATTTTTTAACGACACAGTTAATTTTGTTTAAACACAAAGGCAACGAAGGAAAACACAAAGTTCGCAAAGATTCTTGCGTGCCTTGTGTATTCTTTGTGCACTCCTAGTTTCAATTCTTTTCTTATTATATATTTGTGCAAGTTACCCTTGCTTATACCCATAAAAATTAATCCATAAAAAAGCAATGCAAAGATTAATCCGGTTAATATTTTTCCTTTGTGTTTGCTCAAAGGGATTTTGCCAAAACGGTAGTATTTTAATTTTAGACGATGTTACTAAAAAGCCCGTACAATTTTGTTCTTTGGTAAACCTGACCGGCAAAGAAGTGAGAGATGCAAATGCTGAAGGGTTAAGTCATCTTCCGTTTAAGATCGGCGATTCGATACAAATTTCATGTATTGGTTTTGTAAGTGCAAAAGTAAAAGCGTCGCATCCGAACGATGCATTTTATTTAGAGAAAAAGATTCTTGCTCTTCCCGAAGTCGTTATTATGAATGTACCTCCATTACATATCGGGACTATTGATAGTAAATCTGTTTCCAGCAGTTATGCGACAATGATTTTGAAAGTAACCGTACCTAAAGATTATAATAAATATCAGGTTACGCAAGTTGCTTTCAGATGTCATGACACAAGCGGCTCATTATTCAGATTGCATTTATACAAGGAAGACAGCTTGGGGATGCCACGAGATGAAATGCTTTTCAAAGAGATGATAAGTAGTGAAGCAAGTTTTAAGAAAGGCGTAGTAACATTCGATCTTCGTAATGAACAAATCGCGGATACAGTCCGCTCCTTTTTTGTAGGTGTGGAGTTTTTGAAGACCGAGTTTAGAAAAAATGCTCTAAACTTCGGTATAGACAATGCCTTGAAACAAACCAAGAGCTCGTCAGATTTCGTGACGCTTAATTCGCAAAAAAACGGATACTACTATGTTTTTTATGAAAAAGGGACGGAAATTTATAAGGCGCCGTATCAACTACGAACTGATTGGGGCAACCCGATAAATTTGATCGCAGATGTTGTAATCAATCGCATTTTATAACATGAATTTTTGAAGAGGCTGTCTCGTAATCTGACAGCCTCTTTAAATTTTATTTGATTGATCATACGAAAGATATTTTCCGATCATCCTTTTAATCCAAATACTAAACAGCAAATCAGCTGACCTTATATTGTTCACTATAAGTCTTTAATATTGCTTTCAGATCATCCAGTGTATTAATATCTTCAACTTTTTTATCCTGACGCCAACGACTCATTCTTGGAAAGCGAAGGGCCACACCACTTTTGTGCCGCTTGCTTTCGGCAATGCCTTCAAAAGCCAATTCAAAAACAAGTTCCGGTTTTACTGTTCTTACCGGCCCGAATTTTTCTATGGAATTTCTTTTCACAAAATTATCTACCTGCGCAAATTCTTTATCTGTAAGTCCGCTGTATGCTTTTGCAAATGTTACGAGTTGATCACCGTCACGCACGGCAAAAGTGTAGTCCGTGTATAAATTACTTCTCCTCCCGCTTCCTTTTTGCGCATAGATCATTACCGCATCGATCGTAAGCGGATCTATTTTCCATTTCCACCAATCGCCGCGTTTTCTGCCTGTTTTATATTCAGAATCTTTTCGCTTGAGCATAATGCCTTCACTGCCTTTATCTCTTGACAATTTCCTGATCTCCTTTAATTCATCCCAATTGGAAATGTTGATCACCGGTGAAATATGGATAAACGGAAGCTGTATATTTTTCAATAATTTTTCCAGTCTTTCCCGCCGCTCAATCATCGGAACCTCACGGATATCATTGCCGTTTTCTTCCAGCAGATCGTATGCAATAAAGCCCACCGGCGCTTCTTTTAATTGTTTTGCCGTTATATTTTTTCTGCCGATCCTTGTCTGCAATGCAGAGAAGGGAAGCACCGCAAAACTATCATCCGCGGGCACCGCAGCCAGACTGATGATCTCACCATCTAGCGCTGTTCCGTTTGGTAAAAAATCATTCAATTGTTGATACTCCGGAAACTTATCCGTCATCAGTTCTTCACCTCTGCTCCATACAAAAAGTTCGTCATTACGTTTTATGATTTGTCCGCGTATACCGTCCCATTTCCATTCCGCCTGCCAGTCTTTTACATCACCCAATTCACTTACATCATTTTCTACAGCGTATGCAAGGTAGAAGGGGTAAGGCTTTGAGATATCATACTCATTATGTTCACTGCTGATGAGTTCATCGAAGCTGATCGTGGAAGGATCCCAATTTCCCATCACCCGGTGTGCAATTACGGAAGGCGATGCATCTGTCGTTTTCGCCAAAGCATTTACCATTAATTTTTGCGAAACACCGATCCTGAATCCGCCGGTCATCAATTTATTGAAGACAAAAATTTCGTTTCTGTTCATTAGCGACCATGCATGCCGCACAAAACTTTTTTTCGCTTCATCATCTTCTTTTGAAAGTGCGGCGAATATTTTCATGTAGTAGGAGAGACTGTGTTCCGCTTTGTCTTTCAGATCAATATTGCTTTCAGGAATCAACAACGATATCGTTTCTGCAAGATCACCTACTGTATGATAACTCTCTTCAAACAGCCATGGTGCTATGTTTGCAGCTGTCATGCACATTTCACGCAGCAAAGCGGAGTTTACCGAGCGTTTTGGTCTTCTTCCTGTAAATAATGCGATCACCCAAACTTTGTCATCATCAGGTGCAGCCAAAAAATAATCCTGTATAGCATTCAATCTCGCCGTTGTTTTTGTGGCGGTTGCAAGGATCATTATTAACTCGGCGAAGCGTTTCATTCTTTTCAGTTGACGGATGACAGGTGACCTTTTCAGTTGGGGGATGACAGTTGACGGTTGACAGTGAGAAACTGCATCCTGAAAAAATTATCCATTATCCATTATTAAATTATCCATTATCAAATTATCCATTGCTTAATTATCCATTTTTAAATTGTCCGTTGCTTCATTGTTCAGTGATTTCTCTTCCTCCTCATCATTCCCGTATGCCGTTTTCACTTCTCCCGCTTCAATACCGTTTTCATTCAAATACCTGCTGAACGCAGATTGAAAGCCATGCGTTGCAAAAACTTTTTGCGCACCTGTTGCTTTTACCGCACTGATCAATCCTTCCCAATCCGCATGATCACTTAAAGCAAATCCTGCATCCGCATTCTTTCTCCTGGCGTTACCGCGAACCTGCATCCAGCCGCTGCAAATGCCCGTGGCGTAGGGCGTGAAGCGCTTTATCCACGGCGAACCTTCCGCACCGGAAGGTGCTATCACGATGCATTCTTTAAGGTCTTCCTTTGTGGTTGCTGAAGTGATGCGCTGAAGATCCGGCAACTTCCAGCCGGCGGCTTGTAGCGTAGTATGCATGTTGTATACCGCACCGTGTGCATACATCGGCAGGCCTGTTTCCGCAAGTGGTTTTAAAATGCGCTGCGCTTTTCCCAGGCTGTAAGCGATGAATGCACTGCTCTTTCCCTCGGCCTTATTTTTGGCGATATATGTTTTCATGTCGTCAAAAATTTCCTCCTGCGGCCGCCATTTATAAATCGGCAAACCAAATGTACATTCGGTGATGAAATAATTACACTTCACCGGCTCAAACGCTGTGCTGATGCCGTCATCTTCTGTCTTAAAATCACCGGTAAACACCCACACTTCGCCCTTGTATTCTACCCGAACCTGTGCGCTGCCGATAATATGCCCTGCAGGGAAAAACGAAACACTCACACCATTCATAAAAACGGGTTCATCCCAGCCTGCTGTCTGATAATTATTTTCTCCCAAACGCAATTGCAAAATGGGTTTTGTAAAATGATGACAGAGATAATTTTTGCTGCCCCACCTTGCGTGATCGCTGTGACCATGCGTGATTACCGCGAAATCCACAGGTTTCCAGGGATCTATATAGAAGTTTCCCTGCGGACAAAACAATCCTTTGTCGGTAAATTTTATCAGCGCCATATGCCCGTTATTTAATCAGTAATCGGACCATTTTTCCTTTTTTTCAAAATAACCCGGGCGTTGTTAATCGCTGTGTTTGCCGCCCGCTTTGTGCTTGGTGAAAAGCTCCCGGGTAACTTTGTGTTTCATTGTCTGAAACAACTTCGCTGCAATTAAAACAAACCTTCGCTTTTTATCCTGGCGCAATTGTTATCTTGTAAATATTACGTAAATTTAAAAAATATCGTTTAGTTCCTAAACCTATTGGCTCCACGCTTTATGTCTTCAGCAAACCCAACGCTTTAACAGCAAAAAAAGCAGATCTTCTCGGAATTACTTCCTGAAATGTTACTGACACAAACCTGATGCAAACAAGAAGACCACCTGATCACCACGAGATCAGTACCTGATCGCTACCTGATACTGATCTTCACCGAATCTTAGATAGATAACGGCATAAAATTGGTTTAATTAGGGGTAACAGATATCCGGCCAATGCTGCAACTGCGGGTGTTTCGCAACCGGCTCAGGTGTTCTCTAAATAAACTGCACGAGCGGGTGTTCCCGAAGAAATCCAAAAATTTGATGAAGAAAAACCGCGATCACTAATTGCAGTAGGTTGGATCTGCAAAGTTTGAATAGATCTCTGAAAATCCAATAATTTATAGACCGTTCGAACTGCGGGCATGCTTTTGGATCCTATGTACATACCATGATCAGTCAATGAGTATTTGACCATGATTCCGCTTCCAAAAACGGCACATTCCCGGGGAGTTTTCCACAACGCCGGAAATTTAGTTAGCTGCTGTTATTCTGCTGTTTACGTTGTAGACACCGTTTTATACGGTTTGCTTTCGTTTGCGGCGCATATTTTTTTCCGAAATAGTGTATTATTATACGTCAAAATGATAACCGATGAACAAACCGTTAAGATTTTTTTAGTAAATTCGCCCATAAAAATTAAAACACATGAAAAAAATCTACTCGGTTTTCTTTCTGACGTTTCTTATTGTAATTTCTGCAACGACTGTAAATGCACAGGATTATTGGCAGAAATCAAAGGCAACGCCGGGCAAAATTGCAACAGATAAATCTGTTGCCAGGCTTTCTTTTCCAAAACAGTTTGAACTTTTTGACCTCAACCTTCCTGCGTTGAAAACGCAGCTGTTTAAGGTGGTTGGTAACCAGGTACAACACACCGTTGTAATTTCCGTTCCAAACGCAGCAGGTGCGATGGAAACATTTTCTGTGAACGAAGCTTCAAATTTCGATGCTGCGCTTCAGGCTCAATTCCCCGCTATCCGTGCATTTTCCGGAACAGGTATCACCGATAAAGGCGCAATGCTTAAATTGAGTATCTCTCCTCAGGGTATCGAAACAATGATCTTCAGAATCGGCAGACCTGCCGAATTCATGGAGCCATACTCTTTAGATCACGCTACTTACGCGGTTTACAGCAGAAATGCTGAGCGTAACGGTACTGCACCATGGGTTTGTACAACTCAGGATGAAGCACTTGCTACAAGCTTAACGGCAAGAGTAGAAGGTTCAAACTTTACAGGCAGCAATACAGGCGAATTGAAAGTAATGCGCCTTGCCCAGTCTTGTAACGGTGAATATGCAAACTATTTTGGTGCTACAAGCGCGGCTCAGGTTGGACTTGTACTTGCGGCCTTTAATGCCACCCTTACACGTTGTAACGGTTGTTATGAAAAAGATCTTGCGATTCACCTTAACCTGATCGCCGGCACTACAGCTGTTATTTATTACGATCCCGCAACGGATCCTTACACAACATTGGCAAACTGGAACACGCAACTTCAAACTGCATTAACTGCTAATGTTGGTGACGCTGCTTACGATATCGGACACATGTTTGGTGCTTCAGGCGGCGGCGGTAACGCAGGTTGTATTGGTTGCGTTTGTGTAAACGGTACAAAAGGAAGAGGAATTACTTCACCTGCGGACGGTATTCCGATGGGAGATAATTTTGACATCGATTACGTAGTGCATGAAGTAGGTCACCAAATGGGTGGTAACCACACTTTCTCTAACAACAACGAAGGAACAGGTGTAAACAAAGAAGTAGGTTCGGGTATCACGATCATGGGTTATGCAGGTATTACCGCGCAGGATCCGGCACCTCACTCTCTCGATATTTATCATGAAGCAACAATCCAGCAGATCCAGGTTAATATGGCTACAAAAACATGCCCTGTTACTACTGTAATTACACCAAATAATGCTACTCCGGTAGTTGCTCCGGTAGCTTCAATCATCGTTCCGATTTCTACTCCTTTTGCTTTAACGGCTTCCGCATCTGATTTGAATGCAGGTGATGTGCTTACTTATTGCTGGGAACAAAATGACGATGGCGGCGCTTTAACAGGAAACAGCAGTGTCGCTGCGCCTGCTAAGCTTACCGGCCCAAATTTTATCTCTTTCAGTCCTACAACTTCTCCTACAAGATTATTCCCGAGATTGGCAACAATCAATGCAGGGCTTTCTGTGACGCCTACTTTAGGTGGTGATGCGGTTTGTAACGTAGAAGCATTAAGCTCTGTAGACAGAATATTAAATTTCAGAGTAACAGTTAGAGATAACTCTCCTTACAGCTCAACCGCTCCGATTAAAGTTGGTCAGACAGCTTTCACGGATATGGCGGTTACAGTATCATCTGCAGTAGGTCCTTTCCTGATCACTTCGCAAAATGCAGCAGTTACTTACGCAGGAGGCTCTACTCAAACGGTTACCTGGTCAGTTAACGGTACAACCGGTGCGCCGACAAATACTGCGAACGTGAAAATTTCATGGTCAACTGACAACGGCGCTACATTTGTAACTTTAATAGCAACTACTGCAAACGACGGTACAGAAACGATAACAGTTCCTTCAACAGTTACTACTACGGGTCGTGTTAAAGTTGAAGCTATCGGAAACGTATACTTCGATATTAATAATGCACCTATCACGGTTAGTGCCCCTGTAAATGGTTTCACGTTCAATGCTACAACTCCTACAACGGCTCCTTGCCCTGCGGGAACACCTACTGTAAACATCGGAACAACAGTTTCAGGAACATTTACAACACCGATCAACCTTACAGCATCGGGAGTACCTGCCGGAACAACAGTTACATTCGCACCTAATCCTTTAACACCGGGTGCCGCAACTGTTGCGTCTTTGAATAATGCATCTTCTCTTGCTCCGGGCACTTATAACATTTCTGTTACGGGTACTGCGGGTGCGGTTATTCAAACAACTACAATTACCTACATTATCTCCGCTACTGCAACTATCACGAATCAGCCGACAGCACAAACTACATGTGTTGGTTCAACGGCTACATTCAGTGTTACTGCAACAGGAACAGGTCTTACTTATCAATGGCAGTCAGGTCCTAGTGCAACAGGTACATTTACCAACGTCGCAACAGGTGGTACCGCAGCGTCTTACACTACGCCTGCAGCTACACTTGCAATGAACGGCACCTACTATCGTGTGATCGTTACATCGCCTTGCGGTTCTGTAACATCAAATGCTGTTATGCTTACAGTTATCCAACCGATCACTGTAACGCAAAATCCGGTAGCTCAACGCGGCTGTGCACTTACTAATTATACTTTCAGCGTGTCCGCTACCGGTACCGGTATCGCATACCAATGGCAGGTGAGCACGAACGGTGGTGCTACTTATACAAACATCGCAGGTGCTACATCAGCAACTTACACGATCACAAATGCAGCGTTGGCGCTTAGCGGTAACCTTTACAGAGTGATCATAACTGCTACACCTTGCGGAACAGTTACTACCCCGGGTGTATCACTTACACTTGCACCTAAGCCTACAGTTGTATTGACTGCGGCTAACGGAACAACACTTAATCCTTCTAACGTTTCAGGTCTTTACACAACAGTAAGTCCTGTAGGTAACTACCTGTACGATTGGAGAAAGAACGGTGTTCAGATCCCGAATACGCTTGGTTCAACATCTATTCCGCTCACGGTAGATAACTATGGTACTTACCAGGTTTCTGTGATCGAAGTAGCTTCAGGTTGTACTGCTACATCTAATGTAATTGTTATTGATTCTTCGGTAAGCAGCCGTTTGTTCATCTATCCTAACCCTGTAACTACAAATATGCAGGTTAGATATTACAGTTCAAACCCTGCTGCAAGAGGTACAACGCTTAATGTTTACGACAGCAAAGGGGCAAGAGTAGCCGCAATGACATTTGCTAATGTGAGCGGTACTTACGGTCGTATGGACGTAGATATGTCTAAAATGGTTCAGGGTGTGTACATGGTTGAGGTTAGAGATGCTTCAGGTAAAAGACTTGCAAGCGCTTCGGTTCTCAAAAGTGCAAACTAATTTATCATAATGATTTTTGTAAAAACGGGCTTCGATTGAAGCCCGTTTTTTATTTGCGTACAGTTGAAAGTTGACAATTGACAGTGTTACGTCCTGAAGCGTTTATTTTTCTCCTGCAGAATGTTTTCACTCCGTCATTTTCAGCATGGCCAATGAGACAGCAATTGGGCGGATGCTTCTTAGTTTATAGTCTTGGGAGTTGTTAATTGTTGCCATACGGCAATTAATTTATTCAGCGAAGAATTACCCGTACCGGCTCAGATGCCGTTGGCAAGCCTAATGTAATCCTCAACAGCGGTAACTGCTGCGGGTCTCCACGCAGCTTTATTGATCAGGATATTTTCAACATATCGTTAGTCATTCTCCGGCTCTGTCGATTCCACACATTTTCTAAGAGAAATGCATCGCAAAAGTTATCCCGTGCATTTACTGAGCTGACTGTTTCCGGCCCCGGATTAGAGCCGCAGCCGTTGTACTCAGTGCTCCGGCAAAATCAGTGGCGTAGAGAAAATATTTCGCCCGTTGGTCGGGTAAGCTTTCATTGAGACCTCTTTTAAAATCGTACAAAAAAGAAGTTCAACATATTGAATTCGGCAAACCCGCATGTCAACTGTTCACATGCGCAAAGTATTTCACTGCTTGGTTTTCGACATGGCTGTATCACAAGTGCGTAATAAAAAAGCCTCGCTGATGCGAAGCTTACTGTAATATGATCCCGAAGCTGATGTTTAAACCCTGAGCTAAAGCCCCGATACCTGATCTGATTCTGAATTGTATTAATGAAACAAATAACTAAAATGGCCTCATCATCAGGATTACCCACCATTAGCTTATAAAACAACAAACTGAAAAATAATCCGTCATCCAATATCCATTACCCAATATTTTCAGAACCTCACAAACTCAACCCTACCATCCTTTCACAAGTTTCCCGTTCACTATCTTCATAAAAGTCAAACGCTTGTTCTCAAAGTAATCAGGCACATTCGCTTTCTTATTTATATACACAGGTTTAAAATTATACTCGCTGAAAACCTTGTAAGAATATTCATTCAAATGGCTCATAAAATCATCCGGGTATCTGGTCAGGAGTCGTGCGAAAACAAAGATCGTTTCGTAGCCTTTGTAGCTCATATCTGACGGAACACCCTTATATTTTTTGAGCCAGCAATTCTGGATCTTTCTGCTGTAATTATCAGTTTTGGGATTAGTATAAGCCGTGGTGTAAATGATCGGAAAGTCTTTGTAGACGGGCTTTTTAATGTCATCAAATCCATCCCAGTTGGGCATCCCGATTATCTCCGGGTGGTATGTTTTCTTAAGACTATAAGCCGTACTTACCAGGTCATTTGCAAAATCTTCATTCAGACTGCCGCCGATTAGTACCGTTTTTCTGTTGCTGTCCAATTTGCTTTTTAAGATGCTGAAATCGTCATCAAAATTGATCGTTTCAATAGATAACAAAGGCTTGCCGTCTGTTTCGTTTATCGCTTTAAAATAATCCGCGATCTTGTCTTCCTGACCGCCTTTTTTTCTGCAAAGGAATATCTTGTCGGTACCGTGGTTTTGCAACAGGTAGCTGTAGATCGTTTCGCAGTGAGCTCTCAATGTAGAATTTACGATCACCAAAAACGGATTACCAGTTACGCCGCCGTCATTCGGATATACCGCAGAGATAAACGGAATATTTTTCTTTTTAGCGAATGCTGCCAGTTGTAAAAACTCCGCATCCTTCACCGCACCTATCACGATATCAAGCGTATCTAATTTATGATTGTCAATCAGCCATTGAATATTCTGATCCGTAGATTTTGAATCGAAGACCGTAGCGCTGATATTGCCGTTTGGCAGGGGAATACTATCCAGTGCGATCTGTGCACCCTGAACAAAATCAAATCCCTGCTGCGTAAAGCGCGGAAAGTTTTTGCCATACCTGTAAGAATTTCCGTCGAATACAGAATCCAGGTAAAGCGGGGAGAAGATACCGACGTGAAATGTTTTTAAGTTAGCCGCAGGCTGCGCAAATGCAGCAGCACAGCTAAATAAAATACACGCGGTTAAAAGAATTTTTTTCATAGTTAATATTTAAAACACGATCCTTCATATTGAATATTCTATGAAAGGAAATATGCAGCTGTTTTCAGATTTGCCTTTACTCAGTCTCGCTAATTCAACACTAAAGCACTAAAAACTTACCACTCATCATTCCCACTCAATTGTAGCCGGCGGCTTACTGCTGATATCATATACCACCCGGTTGATACCCTTTACATTATTAATGATCTCGTTGCTTACTTCGGCTAAGAAATCATATGGTAAATGCGCCCAGTCTGCCGTCATACCATCTACTGAAGTTACAGCACGAAGGGCTACTGTAAATTCATAAGTTCTTTCATCACCCATTACACCGACACTCTTCACGGGTAATAAAATAGTTCCGGCCTGCCATACCTTATCGTACAGGTCATGCTTTTTAAGTAATGCGGTATAAACGGCATCCGCCTTCTGCAATAACTGTACCTTATCCGGTGTTACTTCTCCTAAAATTCTGATGGCAAGGCCCGGCCCCGGGAAAGGGTGCCTGCCGAGCATTTGTGCGGGTATACCGAGTTCTGCACCTATCTTCCTTACTTCATCCTTAAATAAAGAGCGAAGGGGCTCAACGATCTTTAAATTCATTTTTTCGGGCAAACCACCCACATTATGGTGCGATTTGATCGTAACCGCCGGCCCGTGAACTGCGGCTGATTCGATCACGTCGGGGTATATGGTCCCCTGACCCAAATAAGTGACGCCTGTAAGTGCTTTTGCTTCCCGGTCAAATATGTCGATAAAACTGCTGCCGATGGCTTTCCGCTTATCTTCCGGTAATGCTTTGCCCGCAAGATTTTTGTAAAAATATTCAGATGCATCCACACCTTTTACATTCAAACCAAGTTCTTTATAGATCTGTAAAACTTCTTCAAATTCATCCTGACGCAGCACGCCGTTATTTACAAAAATGCCGAACAGATTATCACCGATCGCTTTATGTAATAACGTTGCCGCAACTGTACTGTCCACACCGCCGCTTAATCCCATCACTACTTTACTGTCGCCCAGCTTTTCTTTTAATTCCTGAACCGTTTCCGTGATAAAATGCGCTGCTGTCCAGTCTTTCTTACATCCGCAAACTTTCTCCAGAAAATTATTCAGGATCTTTTTTCCTTCTGTGGTATGATATACCTCCGGGTGAAACTGGATTCCGAAGATCTTATTCTTAGCCGCCGAATCATTCACAAATGCAGCAACGGGAATACTTTCCGTAGTACCCAATAATTCGTAGCCGTTTGGTAATTGCTGGATCGTATCACTATGACTCATCCAAACCTGCGATTGCGCGGGAACATTTTCCAGGAGCACGCTTTCTTTTACAACATTCAGGACAGCGCGGCCGTACTCACGCTTATTGCTTTTCGCCACAATACCGCCGTACAATTTTGCGGTAAGCTGCGCACCGTAACAAACCCCCAATACAGGCACCCTGTCGGCGATCGATTTTACATCTGCCATCGGAGCGTTCTCCTCATTCACGCTGCAGGGCGAGCCCGAAAGAATAACACCTTTAAGGTATTGGTCAAAAACGATCTCTTTCTGAAAGGGAATGATCTCGCAGAATACATTCGCTTCTCTCACCGCACGGGCGATAAGTTGCGTGTATTGCGAACCAAAATCGAGTATAAGAATTTTGTCTGTCATAATTTCGGCAAAAATAATTGAATAAATCAAGGTATCAGGCAAATTGGCAATAACAAATCTATAAGGAATGCTGATAAGTTATGAATGATGAGTTACAGCTTTGGCTGAAAAGAAGCGAACCCGCAGTGAAGCAACTCCATGTGCTGCCAATTCGTAAAATTCTTCAGATTCGTGCGATAATACCCGGTAGACTCCTCTCGCGGCTTATTATTTGATAACAAGTAATTCATCCGCTTTCTTATTACATTTACAGTCAAAAGTTTATCACATGAAATACCTTTCTTTTTTAGCGCTCATCATACTTGCAACTGCATGCGGCCATTCAAAAAGAGGCAGCGGAAATATCGTAACCGAAAAAAGAACCACTGAACCCTTTATGGTAGTGCATGCTGAAGGCATGGTGCATGTGCATGTAAAGAAAGGACCGGAATTATCCGTTACCGTGGAAGCGGATGACAATATCATACCTTATATAGAAACAAAGGTTTCGGGAAGCTCTCTCAAAGTGCGTCTTCGTGAGCTCAGCAGCCTTACAAACGTAACGATCAATGTATATGTAACAGCTCCTGAATTAAAAGGGATCAATGCCTCCGATGGTGCGGAACTGACGGGAGAAGATACCATAAGCTCAAAAGAGAATATCGTCGTGAAAAGCAGCGGCGGCGCTACTTTGAAAGCAACGGTTGATGCACCTTCTGTAACAATAGAAGCTGACGGCGGCGGAAGCGCGGATGTTTCCGGTCGTACTAAAACGGTGAATGCAACTTCAACCGGCGGATCTTCCGTGCATGCTACAGGTCTGCTGGCGGAAAACGTAACGGCAGATGCGAACGGCGGTGCATCGATTGAATTGTTTGCCAGCGTAAGCCTGAACGGCAATGCGAGCGGCGGCGGTAAGATAGAATACACCGGTGGCGCGAAAGATGTAAAAAAGAATGAAAGCGGCGGCGGCTCGGTAAATCCGGAGTAATTGCCCGGGGTATTATCGGATAGTTTTTTAATCAACCCACCTCTTATGAAAAAGTTCCTTATCGGATTATTGATCATTCCGGTATTTGCATTCAGTCAAACAAAAAAGATCAGTTACTACGCAAATCCGAATCTTTTATTGAGAAAAAGTTTTTCATCCGTATCTCCTGTTCCGGGTGTAGGAATAAACGGCGGTTTGTTGATCAGAAACTTCGGTATCGGAGCGGGAATTGAATACTTCAAAATTTACAGTGACCTTAAAGCAGCAGTGCCCGTATATTTTGACGTACGCTACTTTTTCAAAAGAAACAATACCATTGCTAAAAATGTAAACCCTGTTCCTTTTATCGGGGCTGATATCGGTAAATTGATATGGTCCGAAAGTTCTGTTAACGGTACGTATACCGATAATTTTACCAATAATTATGAGGGGAAATACTTTTTCGCTTTTGACGCAGGAGTGGTCATTTCCAAAAACAGTAAAACGGGTTTTTCTCTTGCGATCGGATATATAAATTTCGTCGATGACCGTTCAGGCATTCATAAAACGTACAGAACAGCCGCCGGTCTGCTTGTACAGGAACCGATCATTACAAAATACCCTGCGATAAGAGAGAACAGGTCTGAAATTCAACTAAAACTAGGATACATGTTTTGACAGGGGTATGCTGCCTGCACTGTCTTTTTATTTAAATCGTTTTCGTAGAAGTTTTCAGGAATTACAGATTGCGGTAAGGAACGACTGTTCTGCAAATCTCTTTTCATTGACATAGCTTTGCACAATGCTCACCCGCACAACAGAAACAAATACACCCGTATACTCGCTCGAACAATCAGGCAGAGACGGCAGCGCTCAGTTTGAGATCTCTGATGATAATCCGCTTACGAAACGGCAGAAGGAATTGTTTTTCATTCCGCATCGCCAAAGCTTTTACAAACTCGTGTATTTGAAGGAAGGAATGAGTCGCCATTGGGTGGATATGGAGCCTTATGAAACTAAACCCGACACACTCTATTTTATTTCGCCGGAACAAACTATTCTCAAGGAGAATTCGTCCGTGGCTTTTAAAGGCTCCGTCATTTCATTTACCGAAGAATTTTTAGGGCTCAAAGAAAACAGGATGCTCCTGCAATTGCCGCTGATCCGGAACCCGTATAACGGCCATTCATTAAAGCTTTCATGCGGGGATATTATATTCATGGATGATATTACTTCAAAGTTGCTGAAAGAATACCGTCTAAAGCCCGACATGCACAACAGCATGCTGTCGGCTTACCTTCAGATCATGCTCATCTACCTGAGCAGATTATATACCGCACAATTTACCGGCGAAGAAAAAAGCGGGGATCGTGAATTGCTAAAAAAATTTAAGACACTCATTAGTGAGAATTTTGCAACGGCACATGAGGTAGCGGAATATGCCGAAATGTTGAATTTATCGGCCGGGCATTTCAGTGAGATGATCAAAGAGCAAAGCGGTAAAACAGCGATCGAACATATACACGAACGACTGCTCATGGAAGCAAAACGTATGTTATTTCACAGCGATCAGTCGGCGAAAGAAATCGCATTTGAGCTGGGTTTTGAAGACGCTTCCTATTTTAACCGCTTCTTCAAACGGCTCGCAAATACAACTCCGCTCAGCTACCGCAACAATATCCGTGAAATGTACCGGTGATTCCCGCATGAGTGCAATCCTGTCTGATCAATTGCCGGTTAATTTTACACCGGCAAAAAGCCAAAGCAAAAAATAAATTTACAGTATGAAAAAAGTATTGATCACCGGAGCCAACAGGAGTATCGGCTTCGAAGCAGCCCGCCAACTTTTACAAAAAGGATATTATGTGTACCTGGGTGCCCGCGATGTAGCTAACGGTGAAAAAGCCGTTGCCCAATTACATGCTGAAGGACTTACAAATGTTGAAGCCATTCAGTTGGATGTTACGGACGCAACATCCGTAAAAGCAGCAAGAGAAATTATCGGTAAGAAAACAGAAGTATTGGATGTTTTAATTAACAATGCAGGTATTCTCGGCGGGATGTCGCAATCTGCCATTGATACGGGCGTTGATGCATTCAAAGAAGTGTATGAAACAAATGTATTCGGCGTTATAAGTGTTACACAGGCATTCATGGGTCTGTTGAGAAAATCGGAAGAACCGAGAATCGTGAACGTTACTTCCGGGCTCGGTTCCATCACATTGCACAATGATCCTTCATGGAAATATTATGCGGTAAAAGCGGCAATGTATAATTCTTCAAAAGCAGCTTTAAATATGTACACGGTTACCTTGGCCTATGAACTACGTGACACTGCTTTCAAAGTAAATGTGGTGGATCCGGGTTACACTGCCACGGAATTCAATCACTTTAACGGGCCGGGAACGATAGAGGATGCCGCGGCACGTTTGGTGAAATGCGCAACGCTGCCCGCCGACGGTCCTACAAGTACTTTCTTCAGTGATGATAATGATCCGGAGACAGGGATCAGTGCGTGGTAATCATATCTTCGGACTATTTCCGTCCGATGACATGATCAATACAAAATAATAAATTACTTATGGCATGGTCGGACGGAAACCATCCGGCCGCATGCAAACGATTGCGGAAAAAAATAATGTTGTTCCTGCAGCCTGCTTACATTTATCTTGTAAAAATCTCATACATGAAGCAGCCGGCGCTTATTTTAATTGCATCAATATTATTTCTCGCCTCCCACGCACAGGAAAATAAAAAATACAATGCTATAAATTTGTCCGACTTCGGTGATGCCGCGAACCATTGGTACGGCATTAATGAAAAAGGAACGATCGTATTGCCGCGTCCGGGTCATCCGAAATACAAAACAGACGATGTTGTAGCAATAGCAGACAATATACTGCTCTTTCAAAAAGACAACGGCGGATGGCCGAAGAATTATGACATGCAGGCAATCCTTACGCCGGAGCAGGCAGACAGCGTGGTGAAGGCGAAAGCGATGACAAATACTACTTTTGATAACGGTACTACTTATCCGCAGATCGCTTATCTCTCAAAAGTATTTACCTGTACCAATGATGATAAATACAAAGCCGCAGCATTACGCGGCCTGAATTTTATCATCGCCGCACAATATGCAAACGGCGGTTGGCCGCAATATTTTCCGCTCGAAAAAAACTATAGCCGATACATCACATTCAATGATGATGCATACTGCGGCATCATGCAGGTGCTGAAAGACATCATGGAGAATAAAAAAGAATATAGTTTTATCGATAGGGAGATGCGGGCGAAGGTGGCCACGTCCTTTGACAAAGGCCTGGATTGTATTTTAAAAACACAGCTCAATGACGACGGTGTATCTACAGCCTGGTGTCAACAATACGATGAAGTAACGCTGGAACCCGCATGGGCAAGGAAGTTTGAGCCGGCAAGTATTTGCAATGGCGAAAGTGCGAAGATCGTTTTACTGCTGATGAGCATTAAAGATCCTTCTCCGGCGGTGAAAGACGCGGTGGTAAATGCGGTTGCATGGTTCAATGCCTCAGCTATTCAAGGCATCAGGGTTCAAACATTTGCAGCACCTGAAATGCCTACGCCTTACCGGATCTCTAAAACTGATAAAAGAGTAGTAACAGATGAAACCGCACCGCAGATCTGGACACGTTATTACGAATTGAAAACGCATCGTCCGCTATTCTGTAACCGCGACAGTAAAGTGGTGTATTCGCTCGCAGAAGTAGAAAGAGAGCGGCGTGATGGTTACTCCTGGTACACGTATGAGCCGCAAAAAGTGATCAATGCATTTGAGGGATGGAAAAAGAGAGATCATAGGTGACGGCTGACAGTTACGGTTGAGGAATGGCGGTTGACTTTATATGGTTCCCTGAACCAACAACTTACCGCCCTGCCTCAATAAAGATATCGGGCTTGCAGGAGATAACTGCAGGGCCTGATTTTCCACAGACTGCACAGGCAGGCGCCGCAGGTTTTCAGCAAATTCGCAGCTTACTTCAATATAGATCAGAGAAAATTTGAAAAATACAATGCAGTAAAGCTATGCTGTGTTTCTTCCCGCAATCCGTCGCAAACGTGTTCAGCCGCTCACGCTTCGTGCTTTCTCCGTACCGTAGTTTTACGTAGTAATATCAATAGGAATTAATGATAGGTATCTCCTTCATTTACCCGAAATTTGTTCCTGTCAAACTAACAACTTTACCATGCAGAAATACTACACAAAAATTGTTTTCATTTTAGTTATTTCAATGTGCTCTTTCACTGCTTTCGCACAGCAGGATATGAAAGTGTACAGGGATATGCTCTCTGAATATAGCGGCGCCGTAGGTGTTACCAATGATGAACTTAACGCAGCGGAGATCAGTAATGCATATACTGATCAGCAGACGGGTATCACTTTTATTTACCTGCAACAAACTTACAAAGGGATAAAAGTATACAACAGCATTATCTCCGCAGCTTTTAAGAACGGCAATTTTTTATACGCTGCCGGAAAATTCGTGAAAAAGATCGCGTCGAAAGCAGGCGCGGGATCACCGGTGATCTCTCACCTTACTGCGGTAAGAGCAGCGGCGCAATATCTTCAGGTAAATACAACTTCCGACGTAAAAACGGTGCAGGATAATTTTACATCCGCTAAAATATTTATCGTAAGTCCGGCAGGGATCGCAAGAAAAAATATAGAGGTACAATTGTATTGGATGCCTTTAAATGACGGCAACGACGTGGCATTGAGTTGGAACGTAAATATTGATATGCGCAACAGCAGCGACTGGTGGAATATCCGTATTGATGCAGCAACAGGAAAATTCCTTGCAAAAGATAACTGGACAGTGAATGAAAATGAGCTCGGAAAAGATGTACACGATCAAAATTCACACACACAAATTCCCTCAACAATCAAAGCAGCGCAATGCGCCGCTCCGCCCGCTGTTAACTCCGTAAATTATAAAGTGATCCCTTACCCGATCGAAAGCCCGAATTTCGGCACGGCTACAGATGTTACGAATCCCTGGCTGATGGCGGGGGCAGGAAATAATGCGATCACGAACGGTTGGCATTTTGACGGTAACACAAACTACAATATCACACGGGGTAATAACGTGTTTGCATTTTTGGATGTGACAGATGCGGACGTTGCCGATGCAACCACCAATTGGCCCGATACTTCAACAACGGCGATACCCTCACTCAATTTTGTGCATGCGCCGATATTCACGCAGCAGCCATCCAATTCAACCAATCAGACGAACAAAAAATTCGCAATCGACAATTTGTTTTATTGGAACAATGTGATGCATGATATGATGTATCAATACGGCTTAACGGAAACGGGCGGAAGCTTTCAAAACGATAATCTCGGTCGCGGCGGTTTGGGAAATGATTATGTGGAAGCCAATGCACAGGACGGCGGCGGAAGGAACAACGCAAATTTTGGTACACCGCCCGATGGCAGCACGCCACGCATGCAAATGTATCTGTGGAACGGCCCGGGGTCATTTACCGTGAATACACCCGCTTCAATTGCAGGTATGAAAACGGCGAGAGAAGGCGGACTCACAACTACAGTACCTACAAGACTTAAAGATGTAGGCTCTGTAACGAATACCGTTGTATATTATAATGACAATGCCGGCGGAACCGTTCACAGCGGCTGTTCTCCCGCAACGAATGCCGCGGCTATCAGCGGGCATATCGCATTGATAGATGCGTTCGGCGGAACAGGTTGTACCACCTATCAATACAAAATAAAGAATGCGCAAAATGCCGGCGCGATAGCGGTGATCGTTTATTCCAACACTGCGAATCCGATAAATATATCGGGTAATGATGCTGTGGCAAACAGCGTTACGATTCCGGTGATGTCTATCACAAATGCAGACGGCCTGGCGATCGTGAACCAACTTGGTTTGGGGAATGTTGTGAATGTTACCATGGATCCTTCCATAGATGTGGACGGCGATATCGATAACGGGATCATCGCTCATGAATATGGCCACGGTATTTCAAACAGACTTACCGGCGGTCCCGCAAATGCGAGTTGCCTCGGCAATGCAGAGCAAGGCGGAGAAGGATGGAGCGATTATTTCGCTTTAATGATGACTACCAATTGGGCAACGGCAAATACAACTGACGGTCCGCTGGCGAGGCCGATGGGCACCTACGTTTTTAACCAGCCGCCAACAGGAGCGGGCATCCGCAGGTATCCTTACTCAACAAATCTTGCGGTAAATCCGCTTACTTACGGGAATGTGGCTACTAATACCGAATCTCATGCAGTAGGGGAGGTATGGTGTGCGGTGTTGTGGGACATGACCTGGAATATCATTCAGCAGCAGGGATCGATCACAACAAACTTATACAACAGTGCGGGTACCGGCGGAAATTCGATCGCATTAAATCTTGTGATGACGGGAATGAAATTACAACCTTGTTCACCCGGATTTATTGACGCGAGAGACGCGATCCTTGCAGCAGATTCTATACTCTATAATAATGCGCACCGCTGTGCTATCTGGAGCGCATTTGCAAGAAGAGGCATGGGCGCAAGCGCTTCACAGGGTTCGTCGCAAAGCGCAACGGATCAGGTAACGGCAACAAATCTGCCATCCAAACTTGTTGTTGCAAAACTTACCCCGCAACAGGCACCTTCTTCATCAAATATCTCTGTAACACATACCGCCACATGCGATTGCCTGGCGCTCAGCAATTATGTGATCCGCGATACTATCCCGGCGGGCTTCGTGTATGTAACCAGCACTCCTGCAGGAACTGTTTCCGGAAATGTACTCAGCTTTCCCGCAACAAGTTTTGCGGCGCAGGAAGTAAAAACATTCAACGTTGTTTTAAAAGTTCCCGCAACCGGCTGCGGTATTGATACAGTGATCAATGATAACCGTGAAACATCGACTACGGGCGGGTTCGCAAGCTCGGGTAGCAATTCCTGGGCGCCGGGTACTTTCCTTTCGCACTCGGGAACAACCTCATGGCGTGCAACGGATATTGCCACACCGTCTGCGGCATACCTTACGTCCACAGCAACGACAGCGGCTGCCGGAAAAAACCTGAGCATCCTTTCATTCTGGCATTATTACAATACGGAATCGTCTTACGACGGCGGCGTTGTGGAGTATTCAACCAACGGCACATCATGGACGGATGCATCGGCGTTGTTTTATCCTAACACGTACAACGGCGCATTACTCGGCGGTACGGGGCTCGGAACACAAAAAGCATTTACAGGAACCAATAAAGGTTTCACACAATCATTTATCAATACATCATCTTTTGGTACAACTCCCGTTCAGTTCCGGTTTCGCCTGGAAACGGATAACGGTACCGGTGCAGACGGTTGGTTCGTGGATGATATTCAAAGAGTGAACGGTTGCGGCGGTTTTTTAAAGACCGGTGTTTACGACGGCAGCAATGCCATTCAGGATACCACACTCACGCCGATATTCGTACTGCAGGCGGTTGTGGCACTGCACGAATTGAATTTTAATGCATCGCTTAAAGACGGCCGTTCAATGCTTGACTGGCATACAACCGGCGAACATGACCTGCAAAATTATGCGGTAGAATGGAGTACTGATAACTTGTTGTGGAAACAGATCGGTACACTCGCCGCGCAAAACGGAAGCAGCAACAATTATGCATTTGTGCACCCTTCACCGGCAACAGGAAATAATTTTTACCGGTTAACGATCAACGAGTCTAATGGCTCTCACACTTATTCGGCTGTAAGAAAATTGGTTGTGACCGAAAAAAATAATACGCCTTTTGTTTTGCCGAACCCTGCGGGAGAAACGGCAACACTTTATTTACCGAAAGATGCAAAAGCGAACTCAATAAAGATATATAACCCAACAGGAGCACTGGTGCAGGATCTCAGGCAGGTAACGGGAGAGGAGCAGCTTTTTATAAACACCGGAAGTTTTCCTGCGGGAACTTATGTAGTGATAGTGAATGGGTTGCACCGTTCTGTGGTAAGAATGGTTGTGCAGCACTAAGGCTCAGGACTCGCTTTTTTCTGTTGCTCACAGCCGGTCGAAGGCGGTTTTGGAAAACTTGTGGGTTTTCGCATTTCCGGTTCTTTGTCAGCTTAAACCAAATTGTCAATAATAAAGTTCAAATTGAGGCGGCTATAAACCCCGAAAACCTTAACTTCGCAAAAAAACACATATATCATGTCAACAGGAACAGTAAAATTTTTCAACACAGAAAAAGGTTTTGGATTTATTAAAGAAAATGGTTCAAACAAAGAGATTTTCGTACACGTTAGCGGTCTTTCAGAAGATATCAAAGAAGGCGATACCGTAACTTTCGATGTACAGGATGGTAAAAAAGGTGAAAACGCAGTTAATGTAAAACTTGCTTAATCGTAAGTTGAAATTATATCAGTGAAAAGAACGCCGCGATCATTCGTGGCGTTCTTCGTTTATAAAGCGTTTCTTTTACAATCCCGTCATCTTCTCCGCCGCTTCCGAATAGCGTGCGCCTTCAATTTTTATTTCAGCGGCTGCTGTTTCGATCTTTGTAAGATCCGCTGCGGACAGTTCAATATTTACCGCGCCGATATTTTCTTCAAGTCTTGCTGCTTTTGTTGTTCCCGGGATAGGAACGATCCATGGTTTTTGCGCAAGCAGCCATGCCAATGCAATTTGTGCGGGAGTGGCATTTTTCTCCTTTGCGGTCTTTTCCAACAGATCTACCAGTGTTTGATTAGCGCTCATCGCTTCCGGCGAAAACCGCGGGAGGGAATTACGGAAATCATTGCTGCCTAAAGATCCGGCAGTTAATTTACCGGTGAGAAAGCCTCTGCCCAGCGGACTGTAAGGCACTAATCCGATGCTGAGTTCTTCCAATAGCGGCAGAATGTTTTGCTCTGCCGTTCTCGTCCATAAAGAATATTCATTTTGCAATGCAGATACCGGCTGCTCGGCGTGTGCTTTTCTGATCGTTTCCGCACCGGCTTCCGAAAGCCCGAAGTATTTCACTTTACCTTCTTTTATCAGGTCTTTTACGGTGCCCGCCACGTCTTCGATCGGAACACGAGGATCTACACGATGCTGATAAAAAAGATCGATCACATCCGTTTTCAAACTTTTAAGTGATGCTTCCGCAACCTTCCGGATATGCTCCGGTCTGCTGTTCACGCCCGCCTGTTTGCCGTCCGCGATATTGAATCCGAATTTTGTAGCGATCACTACATTATCCCTCACGGGCTGTAGTGCTTCACCTACCAATTCTTCATTGGTATACGGTCCGTAAACTTCCGCCGTATCAAAAAAGTTTACGCCAAGTTCAACGGCTTTTCGCAGCAGTGCGGAAGCTTCGGTTTTGGTTAGTGATGAACCATATGCGAAATTTAACCCCATGCAGCCAAAGCCAAGTGCCGACACTTCAAGCCCCTGTGCGCCGAGTTTTCTCATTTGTAAATCCATGTTGATGATTTTTGTTGGTGCTGTATCAAATGTAAAGCCGCAGTTAACGGGTAATTGTCGGGAAGCGAAATATTAAAAGCGAAGTAAATTAAGAACAATGGCTATAGTTCAATGACCAAGCGCTGATAGTTTGGTGTCTTCGTGCCTTCGTAGCCAAAAGAAAAATCATTGAAAAAATATGATTAACCTCAAAGTCTGCCGCTGTTTTAAAACCTTTCGGATGTTATTCCAAATCAAAATTGTTTCTTCGGGTATGAAAATGATCCTGCTGCTTGCTTTTGTAATAAACACACAATTTTCGTTCGCACAAAATGCCATGTCGGCAGCCGATATTGCCGGCGCATTATATAAGATCAATCAATCGCAGGATCCGCCGGATGTGAAGCGCGAAAAAATTTATGGAACACTGAGTGCGTACATAAAAACAGATCCAAAGAATAGGGAGGCTTTTATGTTTATCGGCGAACAGGTGAACTTTCGTCAAACGCAGGTTGACAGCCTGCTTGAGCTCATGGATATCAGCTTAAATAACGCCCCCGAAAAAAATGTTGTATTGAATCTGCGCCGCCGTTTGCTTGTTGCAGAAACAGGTAAACCATTTCCGGAAGTTATTTTTACCGATACGGCCTTAAATACATTCTCTACCACGTCGCTTAGAGGAAAAATTGTACTCATCGATGTATGGGCATCATGGTGTGTGCCGTGCCGTGAGGAGTTGCCGGGGTTAAAAGCTGTGTATGAAAAATTTAAGCAGAAGAATTTTGAGATCATCGGCGTTTCTTTCGATGATGAAAAAAAGAACTGGCTGGCCGCTGTGAAAGCGGAAAAGATTTATTGGCCGCAATACTGCGAATTAAGATCATGGCGGGAGAATTCCTTTGCAAAAAAGTTTTCCATCAGCTCCATACCGTCTGATTTTTTATTGGATAAGAACGGCATTATTCTGGGGCAAAATTTATCGGCGGCGCAGGTGGCGGATATCCTTTCTAAGCAATAACAATATATGCTGCACACCTCGTCATTTGTATGAAGATCACATCTATTTGTTGCTTCCTTTTTAAAAGTTGTAAATTACCATATGTACAAACTCTTCATCATAGCGATTATCGTTGTATGTTCCTGTAATAATAAGGCCGGCGAAACGGTGCGGCAGTCTGCTGTTACCGAAAAAGATACTAAAGTTGATCCTTCCGTTGACGTTGTTTCCGGCAATGCAGCCGTTGCCTTCACGTACGACCTTGATCATCCCGCTGCGAAATGGCAAATGCCGGCGGAATTGTTTGAGATCTCCGGAAATACCTGGATCGATAAAGATCACCTGCTTGTGATTGAAGACCTGCATCCCGTGCTGTACCTCTTGAATATCAGCAAACCTGCGGTATCGATTGAAAAGAAAATTTCTTTCAGCGATCAGGATAAAGTAAAGTTTGATATCGAAGACGTGACCATCGCAAATAATACAGTGTATGCATTGTGGAGTCATGGCAGCGTGTATAAAATAAATAACTGGCAGACTACCCCGCAAATTTCCAAAACAAAAACATTTTTATCTAAAGGAAACAATGCGGAAGGATTATGCTACGATCCCGTAACCCGCAATTTGCTGGTGGCACTTAAAGAAGAATCAGCATCGCAGGAAGCGAAAAAATCAACAAAGGCGGTGTACGAATATGATGTTGCCGGCGATTCTTTAAAAGATGCACCGTTTATGATGATCAAAAAAAAGGAACTCAAAACTACCAACGGTGAAAAAATAAAATTCTTTCCCTCAGCAATAGCAGTACATCCGGTAACACATGATGTGTATGTGCTTTCCACAAGAGATACAAAATGCATGGCGGTTTTTTCGCATGATGGTCAGTTCAAAGCATTGCAATACATTAACGCCGCATTGCTCCCGCAGCCGGAAGGAATCACTTTTTCTCCCGAAGGAACGATGTTCATCAGCTCCGAAGGAAAGAAGGACGGGGCGGGTGTGATCTGCAGGTTTGACGGGAAGTAAACAGGGCCGGACGGAGTTCGTCCGACCATAACAATATGCAAAGTTTTGCTCAGCTTTTAAATTCGCAGTTCCGAAATGAAAAAGTCTGTGAATATTGATTCACGGACTTTTTTTAAAAAACTAATATCAATTAGAAACTATACCTCAATCCCTCCTGCATTTGGTAGCGGGAACCGAAGAGATCTGCTGAATAAGGCACACCCGGATCACAAACGTATATTTCGGATATGCGCCAACTGTTACCGGTGCGGCTACTTTCAAACCAACCGATGCCGTTGAGTTGAACGCCCTATTAGCTAACGTAGAACAAAAGCATTTATGCAACGGGACTTCGCGGAAATATTCCCAGGATTTAATTGCCGACCATCTCAGTTATTGCTGTGCACTCCGTGCAAAGTATTGCTTTTACTCAAGCTTTACCTGCCGGTTATCATAGTGTATTGTAGCAGTAGCATCGGAGTAGCATCGTTGTCACATCATAGTCACACTGAAGTCAGGTCCGAAGAATGTCGCGTGAATGTCTGTTGAAAGTCGGGTAAAGGTCCCGTTAAAGTCCCGAAGAGTCCCAAAATATCCCAAAATACCCGAAAGAGGTAATTGACTTTGTCATCAAAAAATGTTCAATTTGCAGGAGCGAAATAAATAATCGCCGGATACATTTTTTGTAAGAAAGAACTTTACAAATTTACAAAATAAATAAATATGGGAAGGCAAAAAGGTATTATAAATGTGAAAGGAAAAGTAGGAGATACTACATTTACCGGCGGTAAGTATGGTAACGTTGCACGCTCCACACCGAACCTTACCGGCAGGCAAAAAAAAGAAAAAGCGCAACAGCCGCAAAACCTGCGGACTGCCTGTTTGAACGCCCTTGCGAGCAATGTGTTGAATGCGGTAAGGTATTACGGAGGCGCGGCCCTGGTAGACGGAATGTTTTATTCCCGCCTGCATTCCGCCTTCCGAAATGAAGCAGCCAATCATCGTGTTTTATTGCTGGAGCAAATACAACAGATCGAAATAAACCTCAGTTATCAGTTCCTGCACCGTTGCCCGCTGCCGTCTGTGGAAGTCAGTGTATCAAAAGGATTTTACAGCATGGAGATCGGCATCGATCATCCTGCGAAAAGTAAAAAAGAAGCGAATACATTTTACCTGCAATTCATTTTCACCGTGTGGAACAAAGATGACAGCTGCAGGCATGAGTACGAACATACCGATTGGATGAGTATGAACGATCATGCGGCAAAAGAACTTGTATTAAAATTCAAGCGCAGGCCGACAGATACAGAATATTTGCTCGTGTGCAGGTGTGTAACTGGTATCAATCAAAAGCACGACGGATATTTCACATCAACGGCAATGCGCTGCCTCACTTCAGGCACGGTAACAAAAGAGGGCTTGCAATTACTCGCCGAAAAAAAACTTGCTGAGGAAGCGGCAAGAAAAACAGTGCCCGTAAAAGCCGAAGTAAGGGAAAAGAAAAGGGTAGCAGTGAAGGTGAAGAAATAGGGCAGTTCTTTTTAAAAGGGAGGAATACCTTTATCAAAAATGGAAGCAGTAGCGTTCTGCTTTTTTATGTTCGGATGAGGCGTGGCGGTTAGTCCTCAGGTAAGTTGTTGGCTTTACTCACTTGTGCAATAAAAAAAGCGAACAACCCCGGCTGTGACTTTCCGGGTATCAGGGAAAGTCGTAGGTTCGTGTGATAGGTAAATACTAATGTTGCATGCAATTTTAAATGACCTCGTAGACATATTTACACTCCATGGGACTATTCGACTTATTCAAAAAGAAAACTGACACTTTAAGGCAAGGCGATTTCGGTAACGAAAATACGCTCGAAACAACATTACGAAGAGCTTCGACAGAGCCAGCGTATAGAGCAGAATTTTACAAGACATTGCTCTCTGAAAAACTAATAGTATTGACTGACAAATCAAACCTGCAGGAAGGTATACAAACAGTTCGGGAAGATACAAACATCAATCTGGTGACACTTACTAACGGGAAAATTCCCGTTTTCACTTCCACTTCAAAAATATTTGACAATGGAATTATCAAAGAACAAGTTCCATTTATTGAAATGAAAGGCGAAGATCTTTTCAATATGGCAACCGGTGCAACTTTTATTTTAAACCCTTACTCAGACTATGGAAAGGAATTATTGCCTGACGAAATAAAAAGCTTACTCCAAGGCACTATTTTGACGGACAACCACAGACAAATTACAATTGAGAAGGAAACCCCAGTCCAAATCGGACAGCCTGCAATCTATCCAACAGAAATGGCTAATGCGTTGAAAACGTTATTTAAAAATAGGCCGAACGTAAAGGCGGCATATTTAGGATGGATATTTACCCCTTCTGCTAATGAACCACCACATTTGATTTTCGCCCTGGACACTGAAAGCGATAAACAAAGTATTACAAACGAAGCAGGATTAACTCTGGAGCAATATAGAAAGGCGAACGAAATCATTGATTTTATACAAATAGAACCATCGGGCGGACTTGGCGAATATTTCTTAAAGCAAACAAAACCATTTTATGTGCGGTGACAAAACTGCCACCAACAAGGTTTGTGCAATTATGGCATGACAGTGAATGAAACATCTATTTCTTATATACTTATTCTTTATTTCTGTTCCACTTTCGGACAAAGTTCTAATACATTATCATCAAGTCTGGATGTTCAAATAATTTCTGTTGACTCAATATCCTGAACAGACTGAAAAAATGGCTTTGTCCGCAATGACTCAACTTGTCATTGTGGTTACGTACTTGATTCAAATTTGACATTCAAGCTCTATAGTTCTGACTGTGTTTTTTCTTTTGTTATAGAAAAAGGAGAATGGGAAATAAAGAATAACAATACGCTTGTCTTAAAATCAAAGGGAGAATTAAACGTATTCCAAGTAATAAAAGTAGCTGACAGTCGTTTCTTTATTCACCCGAATAGATTACAAGTTTTTAAAAAAGATCTCAAATAAGCTCTTATCAAATCAAAATATGGGAGCGCATCAAAATATTTTTCAACGAATTTGACGTTTAGATTAGGAGGTAAATATTTTTGTAGGTAGGCTTCGACATTACCGGCAAATAGGAGGGGGGGAGTGCCAAAATACTTTCGGACGGAGTTTATCTTCCGCGTTTTGTAATTCTATTGTTCTTCATATCCAATCGGCATTATCAATTTAGCTTTTTGTTGTTATCTTCATTAGCACTTTTTCAATCATCATCGGCACCGGGCAGACCGAATGCTAATTACCATGCTTACATGATCTCCCGCCTTCAATGAAACTGCGCTGCTGAAAAATTTCTGCCCTTGAGCCACTTCCTCACCGATAAATCTGTGCTCAAATACTTGATACATGAATAAATGTTGCTGAAAAAGAACTCAGCATCATTATCAGAAAAAAACCGCCGTAACGGGGTAAAAACGGCTAATGTCAGAAAAATAATGATAAAAAGTTTCCGGGTCGATCTTCTTTAGTCTCCGACTGCCTTTCGAACGAGATAATTCCCCTTATTCCCGTCACACCAAAATACCCGCCGGAGGGTATCCCTCACCGTGTTGCATTTAAATACTTTTATTGAAAGGAATAATACCCTTATCAACCTGAATCAAAAAACATGAAGAAGATTTTTTTAGGTGCTTCGCTCGCAGCATTGTGTCTGCTGCAATGCCTGCAAATAAAGGCACAGCGACCCGAATTGATGATTCCTGCCACACATGAAGCAAGATCTGTGAAATACTCTCCCAATGGAAGATGGCTGGTCTCAGCAGGGAAGGATGGTTTAAAACTCTGGGATGTAGCTACTAAAACCTTACTGAAAAACATACAGCCGGGCAGCAAAGAAAACTTCCGCTTTGGCAGCGGAAAAATGGCGATAGCATTCAACAGCAACAATGAAAATTTTGCTTTTCAGGTGGAAGACAGCATTTACATATTCAACCTCGACAAATATGCGATCACCGATAAATATAAGGTGAAAGGTACCGCAACGGTGATGTTATTAAGCGGAGATATACTTTATTCCGCCGGCAGGTACGAAAACGAATATGAAAATATTATTGTAGAAAAAACGACGATAGGTACTAACAATCCGACAGTGTTGGCCCGTTTGGAAACGGGTACGGCTGCTACCACTGAAGCTAACATGCTTTGTCTCTCTCCCGACAAAAAAACGCTGTTGCTCTATGATGCTTTTGCCGCAAGTTGGTTACTTGATGCGGCCGGCGGAACAATTAGAAAGCAATTTAAAGAAAGCGGGAATCTGTTACCGTTCTCTTATCTGCCAAATGGTAACCTGCTTGCCTTTACCGGTCTTCCGGAAAAAATGTTGTTTATTCAGGAGCTGAGCAGCGCCGGTTATGCGCCTCTGAAAAGATCTAAGATGATCTTCAAAAATGATGCTGCAGAGATAGACGCTTACGAATACGTGATCACCTATCCTTCCGTTTCCCAAAAATATTTATTGATCTATGAAGGGAAAAGTACGGTATTCGATGCAAATGATTTCTCATTATCTGCGAAGCGTTCCGTTCCTGTAAATGATTCTTATGCGAATGATGATTTCTACGCACGTTCGTTGTCTCCCGATGGCGAATATTATGTACATGGTATCACCATGACAACCTATGATGCATCATCAAATACAAGTCTGACGCGGTATGGAAAGTTCCCGTTAGATTCTTACGTGCAGTTCGTGTATAAAAATAAAGATGCTGTTGTATTGAAAGACCGCTCACTCAATTTCGAAAATGGTAAGTTTAATATGCAGTTGGTTGACCCGGAATTCGGCAGTGATTACTCAAACGCCATTTATCGGCTTACGGCTGACGGAAAGCGTGGTTTTATTTACGGACAAAGAATGGGGCTCTACACTTTTGATCCGAATACTTACCCCGTTACTTATACAACCGTTCCAAAAATAAATAACCTCGGGAAAAAGTTTGTGGGTATGCAGGTTTTTGATGACCTGAATATTTTGGCACTCACCGGCAATGAAGGTATCTATGTGCTGGATCTTACTACGCTTAAGGTTTTATACATTATCGATATCCCGCAAAACTTTCAATATGTGCTTTATGAAAGGCTAAATAAGTATTGTGACTTTTCACCCGACAAATCAAAAATGATATTATTTGCCGATGCGAGGGAAGACACAACGAATGCTGTTTACTGCATGAACCTTGAGGATAATAATGAACGCTGGCACTATGAATCGGTGAATATCGAGAACTTACGTTTTACAGATAACGGTAAAAAAATAATGTTTACCAGTGATGACAAACTTATTTATTTGGATGCGGAAACGGGTAAGCAGATCGGCGCATCCCTGCAATTACCAAAGTCGTCATTTGCAACGATCATCTCGCCTTCGTCAAAATATGCTGCCACGCCGCTGCCCATCAACAACAACCCGGCACTTGGTTTCAATGTGGGATTGGTAGATGCATTTAATAATAAACTTACGGGTACTTTACCGGGAACGGGAGATTATGTGAACGGCTTTGTCTTCCTGAAGAACGAACGCTACCTGCTTACGGAAGAGTATGGCGGCATCTGCCTTTGGGACATAGTTAAAAAAAGAAAGATCGGCAAACTATACATGTTTGAGAAGTCGCCGGATTGGATTTTCCTTACGGATGATGGGCGCTTTGATGCCACACCAGGCGCTTTAAAATTCATGTACTATACCAAAGGAAAAGAAATTATTCCGCTGGAAAGTCTGTTTGAAAAATACTTTGTACCCGGGTTGCTTAAACAGGTTTGGGATAATACTTTGCCAAATGATGTTCCCGATATCACCACGCTTAAAAAAGCACCGCTGGTAAAGATCAATCTCGACGATAAGGATCGTAACCTCGAAGTAGCTGATGATACCGGACGTGTAAAAACAGGAAAAGAGAAAGTGATTATTAAGGTGGAAGCAAGCAGTTCGGATGATCTTGTGGACGAAATTAGATTATATCAAAACGGTAAACTCACGGGCACCACCCGCAACCTTGAAGTGGTAGATGACGCAGACAAAAACGCAAAAGAGAAATCAAGAACTTTTACCGTGATGCTGCAGCCGGGAGTCAATAATTTTAAAGCAGTGGCGATCAATTCGCAGCGCACGGAAAGTCTCCCCGCATTGCTCGATGTGAGCTATACGCCTGCAGTTGCGCCGCCCGATCCTGCAACTGATATACAACTTTATCTTTTCGTGGTGGGAGTAAACACCTACAAAAATCCTAAGTACAGCCTTAATTATGCGGGCGCTGATGCCAATGCCGTGATTGAAGCGCTGCAGGAAGGCGGAAAAAATCTGTTCAATAAAGTGAACACCACTTTTCTCAAAGATGATCAGGCAACAAGAGAAGGAATGGCTGCCGCTTTTGAAAAAATAAAAAGCCGGGCCCGCCCGCAGGATATGTTTGTATTTTATTACGCCGGCCACGGAACGATCAATGATAAGAAAGAATTTTTCCTCGTGCCTTATGATGTAACTCAATTGTATGGGAACGACGGTGCACTTGCGCAAAAAGGATTTAGCGCTGCGGCTTTGCAACAAATGAGTAAAGACATAAAAGCGCAAAAGCAACTCTTTATTTTAGATGCCTGCCAGAGTGCGGGTGCATTGGAAACTATTGCGGGTACACGCGGCAACGCGGAAGAACAGGCCATCGCACAACTTGCGCGCAGTACCGGTACGCAGTGGCTTACTGCAAGCGGCAGCGAACAATTTGCCAGTGAGTTTGCACAACTCGGACACGGCTCATTTACCTATTGCCTGCTGCAGGCATTTGCCGGAGATGCCGGTAATACAGACAGTAAACTCACCGTGAAAGAATTGGATGCATACCTGCAAAATAAGGTACCGGAGATCACTAAAAAATACAAAGGAACAGAACAATATCCATCCAGCTACGGATATGGAAACGACTTTCCGATCATCATTATCAAATCAAAAAATTAAACCCCGCTAAAAATAACAACATGAAGCAATTAATTTTATTGGCCGTTATACTGGGCTTTACCACTCAAAGTTTTGCGCAACCTGCGGCGCCGGTAAAACCTGTAGTAAAGATCATTCCCACCAAAACTTTAAAGAAACAACTGGCAAGTGCCATGAAGCGTAAAAAATACAACGTTGCCATACCTATGGCGGATACTTTGCTCAAGAGAAATCCTAAAGATGAATCTGCTTTCGGCAGTAAGCTTGGTGCACAGATCATGCTGAAACGGGACAACGATGCGGTGTTATCCGTGAAGAGTTGGGTGAAAAATAAAGACTCTGCCGCTACGGCGATTGCATCTATTCCATCCCAATTTCAATTTGCTGCAAACCGCAGCGGCATGGTTTATTACAAAGCTGCAATGGCGATGGCTCCTAAGAACGGTACACCATACTTGTTTTATGCAGCAGAACTGGCTGATAATAAAAAATCAGACCTCGCCATGCTGAATGCGAAAAAAGGGTATGCATTGTTACCGGCAAATTATAAAACGCAGTTCAGTACTTTATATGCCACCATCAATTATATGAGCGGGAATAAAGAAGAAGCATACAAAGAAATGGAAAGCGAACTGAGTAAAGGAAATACAACAGCGGATGTGATCACAACTTATTTTAAATTTTACCGCGATGATAAAAGACTGGATGACGGTATTGCGAAAGCAACGGAGTTGATAGATAAAGAGAGTCTGGGAAATTATTTCGTACAGCGCGGTATTATGTATAAAGCTGCCGGTAAAGATGAAAAGGCATGCGAAGATGCAGTTACATTAAAAGAAAAATTTAATGAAGAAGATTACTGGCTAAGGCGTTTTAATTGTCCGCAGATATTGGCGGATGCAACGCCGAACGCACGCCGCACTTACATTTACACCGTAAAATTCAACGGACAGGATTACGATTTCAGGGTAAGCAATCCTAAAGTAGATATGAACAAAGGGATCAACTTTAAATATAAACTTACCGGCGATGTAGGATATGCGGGTACGGTAGAGATCAGTAAAGAGGCCATCGCAACTGCGCATGATCAAATGAATAAATTCGGTGCAGAAACGATCAGCCTTACAGACCGTACATCCGTTTGGATCAGCAAAGAAGTTTTTAATCAGTTTAAAACTGCCGGCACAGCCGTGATCAATGCGAATGATTGGGAAGGAAGCCGCGAGTTTACCGTAACGAGCGAGCCGGATAGTGAAGACACCTGGTTTGCGATACAGGTAGACGGCGAAACAAAATACCTCCGTTGTTTTAAGGTAGAAGATAAAGACGGCGAAGAACTCTGGATAAATGACGATGCCGGTAATCCGATCATCTTAAAAATGAATGTAGATTTTTCAATAGAGTTGAAATCGATATTATAGTTCACTGACGGCTAAAGAAATGTCTTCTGTAAAAAAGCCCCGCATCACTGCGGGGCTTTTCTTTATTCGGTCAGTAAAATTATTTGAATACCGATTTAATGTAATCTTCGATCTCGCTTCCTTTCGCTTTAGAGATCTTTGCAAACGCCGCTTTAAAGCCCGGGTCTACATTCGCTCTGAATTGCTCAGGGATCTTGTTGCGGAATTCGATGATATTATCGATACCTTTTTTAATATTCGCAATGCTGCTCAATTTAGAAAGGTATTCAGCATATTTTGTTGTCATCTGCACTTTCTCAAATGAAAGCGGTGCATCATTATATGTTTTAGAAATGAATTCGAAATCCGCTTCCGTTCCTTTCGCCATCAATGCATCATTCACTGCAGTTCCCAGCGGGCCTTTTGCATCATTGCTGAATTGTTTTGCAAGTGTGTAGCCGTTTGAAGGGTCAAGAGCCATAAGCCCTTTCAAAGCCGCACCTGCTACCGTGTAAGATGAATCTGTTACAGCAGCCTGGTAGATCGGGAGGTATTTCGCATTGCCGTTCTTTACAAGGAAACTGATTGCGGCAGCTTTTACTTTTTTGTTGTTTTCAGTTTTCGCCATTTTCTCGATCTGCTCCAATACAACCGCATCTGATTTATAAGGCGTGGCTGCGATCTTCTGGATCGTAAGCGTTCTCAATCCGCTGTATTTGTCATACAGGCCTTTCGCAAGTTCAGGCATGCTTTTTTTAGCAAAGTAATCGATCGCCTCTTTTCTGTCGTAGTAGTTCTTCGCATTCTTAAATTGAGCGATATAATTAGCTTCTGTTTTGTTGTCCGTTTTTTCGCAAAGCAACATTTTATCCGCATCCACATTGATCAGGTCAGGTCTTGTTGTGCCTGCGTAATCAAAGTATAATGTATCGATCGCGTTGTTCAACACTACATTAAAACGCTTTTTATCAGCACCCGAATACACATCTACCGCGATCGGCAATTGGAAGATCTTTCCGCTTGTTTGCGTTTGCGCTACGGTAACCATTGCTTTTTTTGCAGCGTCATCGTAACTGTAATCAATTTTTAATTTCGGGTGACCGCTGCCGTAATACCATTGGTTCCAGAACCAGTTCATATCACGTCCGGTTGTTTCTTCAAACGCCAGGCGCAATTGCCCTGCTTCGCCTGATTTAAATTTATTTGTTGTGAGGTAATTGTTCAACGACTTAAAGAAAGCGTCATCGCCTACATAATTGCGCAGCATATTTAAAATTCTTCCGCCTTTGTTGTAGCTCACCGCATCAAATACATCTTCTTTATCCGCATAGTAAAAACGAACTAAGTCTTTCTTTTCGCTTTGGCTCTGAAGGTAACCCTGCATATCTTCCAACGCATGTTCATCCGCCATGTCCTTACCATATTTGTATTCATCCCACAGGTATTCACTGTAGTTAGCAAAACTTTCGTTTACCGTAATATGGCTCCAGCTTTCAGCAGTTACAAGATCACCAAACCATTGGTGAAACAATTCATGAGCGATCGTTTCTTCCCAGCTGTTGCCGTCTGCAAGCTGCCTGTTATTCTGATAAGCGCTTTCCTGGTGAAGGGTGGCAGTGGTATTTTCCATCGCACCGCTCACATAATCACGACCCACGATCTGTGAATATTTCTGCCATGGAAAGTCAACGCCTAATTTTTCCGAGAAGAATTTGATCATTTCCGGTGTATTGCCGAAAACCGCTTTCGCGTATTTAGCCTGCTTAGGTTCAGTGTAATAGCTTACTTCTTTTCCTTTGTAAGAATCTTTCGTGATCACAAAATCACCCACGCCCATAAAGAACAAATAAGGTGCATGCGGCAGATCCATTTTCCAATAGTCTGTTCTTGTGCCGTCTGTATTTACTTTTTTGCTGATGAGCAAACCGTTACTCAGCGTAACATATTTTGACGGAACAGTCATGGTGATCTCTTCCGTACTTTTTTGATTCGGCTTGTCTATCGTTACCATCCACACACTGTTGGCTTCAGTTTCACCCTGTGTCCATATCTGTGTCGGCTTGTCTTTATCTTCTCCGGTTGGGTTGATAAAATACAAACCCTTTGCATCTGTGATCGCTGCGCTACCCTGAGCCTTCACGTCATTCGGCTTACTGATGTAATCAAAATACAGGGTGTACTTTTCCGCTGCAGTAAAGGTTTTACCCAATTCGATATTGATCTTGTTGCCGTCGTATTTGTATTTAAGCGGCGTTTTTACAGTGCCGTTCATGATCGCCACTTCTTTGAATTCCATTCCTTTTGCATCAAGCAATACTGCATCCACCGGTGAGATATGCGGCTTTATCGTGAGCCATTCTTTACCGTACATAAAAGCTTTTGCATAGTCAAAACGCACGTCCAACTTGGTGTGTACAAGTTCATTGGTTTTCGGATAGCTTTCTCTCAACTGTTTTTTCCAGGTGCTGTCCTGCGGTTCATTGTCATCATTGCCTGCCTGCGCAAACATCGTTGCCGGCAATGCCGCAATGCAAACGATCATTAGAATTCTTTTCATCTATGTGGTTGTTTTTGTTTTTATGTTAGCCCGCCTTTCGCCCGGGTATTATCCGTGTGGCATTATCCTTACCGCATTATCCGTGAATAAATTCCCCAAAAATAACCGCTCATATTATAACAAGATGATAATTTTTTATAAGTGGCAAACAGTGATGAAAGCTTTAATTTTGCTGCAAAGCATTTAAGTTTCATGAGATCATTCGTACATATTCTTTTCTTTCTGTTAACGGGTATCGGGGCAAAAGCACAGCAAAACTATTTCGTTTATGTGCAAACAGAGAATAAGCAGCCCTTCACTGTAAAGCTAAACGACAGAACAATGACCTCATCAGGTACGGGTTATGTGGTAATCCCGAAACTTACAAACGGCAGTTACATACTTAATGTAAGTTTTCCGGCAAATGTGTTCCCTATGCAGACGTTGGCACTTACGGTTGCCAATGATGACGCCGGTTATCTCATGAAGAATTTCGGCGAAAAAGGGTGGGGGTTATATAACATCCGCACCATGGAGGTAACTATGTCCAACGGCACAAAGGAGAAAGCTGACGGCGATGTGTTTATCGCCGCACTGTCGGGAGCTGCAAATACTACACTTACAACCGCACCTGTAAAGGATCCTATGGTTAAAGAAGTGAAGAATGATGAGCTGCCCGTTTTAAAAGAACGTCCTTCTTATACTACGATCAGTATACAAAAAACGGGCGGCACCAATACCGAAGATGGCTTATCCGCTGTATATATAGATAAAACGGCTGCAGGAAACGATACGATCAGTATGTTCATTCCCGCACCTGAAAAAGT